>NZ_CP144204.1:0-62500 GCF_051125555.1 Aeromonas sp. NJAU223
GTGAATAACTCTCACAAGAGCTGGGAAAGCAAGACCGAAACCAAGCCCGAGCCGAACCACAAGAGCAACACCAACGTGAACTATACCTTCGAGAATTTCGTCGAGGGTAAGTCCAACCAGTTGGCCCGTGCGGCGGCCCGTCAGGTGGCCGACAATCCGGGTGGCGCCTACAACCCGCTGTTCCTCTACGGTGGCACCGGTCTGGGCAAGACCCACCTGCTGCACGCCGTCGGCAATGCCATCAAGGATCGCAAGAAAGACGCCAAAGTCATCTACATGCACTCCGAGCGTTTCGTTCAGGACATGGTGAAGGCGCTGCAGAATAACGCCATTGAAGAGTTCAAGCGTTATTACCGTAGCGTCGATGCCCTGCTCATCGATGACATCCAGTTTTTCGCCAACAAGGAGCGCTCCCAGGAGGAGTTCTTCCACACCTTCAACGCCCTGCTCGAGGGCAACCAGCAGATCATCCTGACCTCGGATCGCTATCCGAAGGAGATCAACGGGGTGGAGGATCGTCTCAAGTCCCGTTTCGGCTGGGGTCTGACCGTGGCGATCGAGCCGCCAGAGCTGGAGACCCGGGTTGCCATTCTGATGCGCAAGGCGGACGAGAACCAGATCCACCTGCCGGACGAAGTGGCCTTCTTTATAGCCAAGCGACTGAGATCCAACGTTCGTGAGCTGGAAGGGGCCCTCAACCGGGTGATCGCCAACGCCAACTTCACCGGCCGAGCCATCAACATCGACTTCGTGCGCGAGGCGCTGCGCGACCTGCTGGCGCTGCAGGAGAAGCTGGTCACCATCGACAACATCCAGAAGACGGTGGCGGAGTACTACAAGATCAAGCTGGCGGACCTGCTGTCCAAGCGCCGCTCCCGCTCCGTCGCCCGGCCGCGCCAGTTGGCGATGGCCTTGGCCAAGGAGCTGACCAACCACAGTTTGCCGGAAATCGGGGATGCCTTCGGTGGCCGTGACCACACCACAGTCCTTCATGCCTGCCGCAAGATTGAGCAGCTGAAGGAGGAGAGTCACGACATCAAGGAAGACTATTCCAACCTGATCCGTACCCTTTCTTCCTGACGGAACCGAGTGCACAGATGCAGCGCGAATATGCCAGCCTGATCCGAACCCTTTCCTCCCAATAACTACGGAGAGCACAGATGCAGCTCGAAATTAGCCGTGAGGCCCTGTTACGTCCTCTGCAACTGGTGTCCGGTGCCCTGGGTGGCCGGCCGACCCTGCCCATCCTCGGCAACGTGCTGCTCGATGTCAGCAACGGTCTGCTGTCGCTGACCGGGACCGACCTCGAGGTGGAGATGATCGGTCAGGTCTATCTCAACAACGACAGTCAGGATGGCCGCACCACAGTGCCGGCCCGCAAGCTGCTGGATATCTGCCGTGGCCTGCCGGAAGGGGCGGACATTCGTCTCAACACCGAAGGTGAGCGGCTGATCATCCGTTCCGGCCGCTCCCGCTTCAACCTGTCGACCCTGCCAGCGACCGAATACCCGAACATCGAGGATTGGGAGTCGGTGCTCGAGTTCGACATCAGCCAGCTGGAGCTTAAGAAACTCATCGACGCGACCCAGTTCTCCATGGCCAGCCAGGATGTGCGCTACTACCTGAACGGCATGCTGTTCGAGAGCGAGGGCCACGGCCTGCGCACCGTCGCCACCGATGGTCACCGGCTGGCGACCTGTCGCCGCGAGGTGGTGCAGGAATCGCTGCCCGATCATCAGGTCATCCTGCCGCGCAAAGGGGTGCTGGAACTGGTCCGTCTGCTGGAAGCGGAAGACAAGCCGGTCCGGTTGCAGATCGGTCGCAACAACCTGCGCGCCGCCCTCGATGGCTTCATCTTCACCTCCAAGCTGGTGGATGGCCGCTTCCCGGATTGGCGCCGTGTCATCCCGCGGGGCAGCGACAAGGCCCTGATCGCCGGTCGTGAAGACTTGCGCCAGGCCTTCGCCCGCGCCGCCATTCTCTCCAACGAAAAATTCCGTGGGGTGCGTCTCAATTTGCAACAACATTTGCTGCGCATCACCGCCAACAACCCGGAACAGGAAGAAGCGGAAGAGCTGCTTGACGTACAATACGAGGCTGGCGAGATGGAGATCGGCTTCAACGTCTCCTATGTGCTGGACGTGCTGAATACGTTAAAATGTGACCAAATCCGGATCAGCCTGAGCGATTCCATCAGCAGCGCCATTATTGAGGATTTTGAGAGCCAAGATGCCCAATACGTGGTGATGCCGATGCGGATCTAGTCGTGTCCCTGGTCAAACTCCAGCTCAGCGACTTTCGCAATATCCAGCAGGCCAGTCTCGTGCTGTCCCCCGGCCTCAATATCCTGGTCGGGTGCAATGGCAGCGGCAAGACCAGCGTGCTGGAAGCCATTCACTACCTGGGTCTCGGCCGTTCTTTTCGTACTCACCTGACCGGGCGGGTCATCCGCCAGGGCGAGCGGGCCTTTACCCTGTTTGCCCAGTGCGAGCTGGAGGGGCGTCAGGTGCCCATCGGGCTCGCCAAGGACAAGGGCGGGGAGACCCAGCTCAAGATCGCGGGTGCCCAGGCCCAGCGGCTGGCCGATCTGGCCGAGTTGCTGCCGGTGCAGTTGATCCATCCCGATGGGTTCAACCTGCTGACCGGGGGGCCCCAGGCTCGCCGGGCCTGGCTCGACTGGGGCGTCTTTCATCAGGAGCCGGGCTTCTTCTCCCTGTGGGGACGGGTGCGGCGCTTGCTGAAACAACGTAACGCCCTGCTGCGTCAAAGCAGTCAGTATCGCCAGTTGGCGTTCTGGGATCAGGAGTTGGTGCGGCTGGGGGGCGAGTTGGCCGAGTTTCGCGCCAGTTATTGTCAGGCCATTACGCCCCTGATCAAGGAGATGACGGCGGATTTCCTGCCGGAATTCGACATCAGTCTCGGTTTCTATCGGGGCTGGGAGAGAGAGACTCCCCTCGGCGACTTGCTGGAGGCGGGGTTCGAGCGGGATCGTTCACTGGGTTATACAGGGGTTGGCCCGCAGAAGGCCGATGTACGGCTCAAGGCGAACGGGGTGCCCGCTCAGGATATTTTGTCCAGGGGTCAGCTGAAGTTGCTGGTCTGCGCCATGCGACTGGCTCAAGGGCTCCATTTGAATCAACATAGCAGCCGTGGCTGTATTTTTTTAATTGATGATTTTGCCTCTGAACTGGATGTCGACAAGCGCCGCCTGTTGGCCGCAAGGCTGAAGCAGTGTGCGTCCCAGGTGTTTATCACCGCCATCGACACCGGTCAGCTCGCAGACATGATGGATGCGAGTGACTGCAAGCTGTTCCACGTGGAACAAGGCAAGATCTCCGAAACATTAGAGAAGGCAGAGAGTAAGCTATGAGTGAAAATACTTACGACTCCTCGAATATCAAGGTGCTGAAGGGCCTGGATGCGGTCCGCAAGCGCCCGGGGATGTATATCGGCGATACGGATGATGGCTCGGGTCTGCACCACATGGTGTTCGAGGTCGTCGATAACTCCATCGATGAGGCTCTGGCTGGCTACTGCTCCGAGATCCAGGTCAAGATCCACTCGGACGGTTCCGTCTCGGTGCGTGACAACGGTCGGGGCATCCCGGTGGACATCCACCCGGAAGAGGGCCGTTCCGCCGCCGAAGTCATCATGACGGTGCTGCACGCGGGCGGCAAGTTCGATGACAACTCCTACAAGGTGTCCGGTGGTCTGCACGGCGTGGGCGTCTCCGTCGTCAATGCCTTGTCCGACAAGCTGCTGCTGACCATTCGCCGCAACGGCCACGTCTATGAGCAGACCTATCACCTGGGCGAGCCTCAGGCGCCGCTCAAGCAGATCGGCGACAGTGCCTCCGGCACCGGTACCGAGGTGCGCTTCTGGCCGAGCCCGACCATCTTCAGCGATACCCTGTTCCACTACGAGATCCTGGCCAAGCGTCTGCGCGAGCTCTCCTTCCTCAACTCCGGTGTGTCCATCCGCCTGCACGATGAGCGTGACGGCCGTGAGGTGCATTTCTGCTACGAGGGTGGCATCAAGGCCTTCGTCGAATACCTGAACCAGAACAAGACCCCGATCCACCCGAAGGTGTTCCACTTCACCACCGAGCAGGATGGCATCGGTGTCGAAGTCGCCATGCAGTGGAACGACGCCTATCAGGAAGGGGTCTACTGCTTCACCAACAACATCCCGCAGCGGGATGGGGGTACCCACCTGGTGGGTTTCCGTACCGCGTTGACCCGCACCCTCAACACCTACATGGACAAAGAGGACTACAGCAAGAAGGCCAAGTCTGCCGCCAGTGGCGACGACGTGCGTGAAGGTCTGATTGCCGTTATCTCCGTCAAGGTGCCTGATCCCAAGTTCTCCTCCCAGACCAAGGACAAGCTAGTCTCGTCCGAGGTGAAGACCGCGGTCGAACAGGCGATGGGCGAGAAGCTGGCAGACTTCCTGCTGGAAAACCCGGCCGATGCCAAGATAGTGGTCAACAAGATCATCGACGCGGCCCGTGCCCGTGAAGCGGCTCGCAAGGCCCGCGAACTGACCCGTCGCAAGGGTGCACTCGACATCGCCGGTCTGCCCGGCAAGCTGGCGGATTGCCAGGAGAAAGACCCGGCCCTGTCCGAACTCTACATAGTGGAAGGGGACTCTGCAGGCGGTTCCGCCAAGCAGGGTCGCAACCGAAAGAACCAGGCCATTCTGCCGCTCAAGGGCAAGATCCTGAACGTGGAGAAGGCGCGTTTCGACAAGATGATCTCCTCGCAAGAGGTGGGCACCCTGATCACCGCCCTGGGCTGTGGTATCGGTCGTGACGAGTACAACCCGGACAAGCTGCGCTACCACAACATCATCATCATGACGGATGCGGACGTCGATGGTGCGCACATCCGGACCCTGCTGCTGACCTTCTTCTACCGCCAGATGCCGGAAATCATCGAGCGTGGCTATGTCTTCATCGCCCAGCCGCCGCTCTACAAGGTGAAGAAGGGCAAGCAGGAGCAGTATCTGAAAGACGAAGATGCGCTGCTGCAATACCAGACTGCCATGGCACTGGACGGTGCGACCCTGCACGTCAACGAGTCTGCCCCGGCCATTGGTGGCGAGGCACTGGAGCGTCTGGTCAACCAGCATCGCGCCGTCTCTCACCTGATCACCCGCATGTCCCGCCGTGCGCCGGACGCCGTGCTGACCCAGCTGATCTATCAGCCTGAGCTGACCGAAGCCCTGCTGGCCAGCGAGAGCTCACTGCAGGCCTGGTGCCAGGCCATGGAAGCCGTGCTCAACGAGAGCAACCAGGGCGTGCAGTACCAGATGCAGGTACGTCGTGACGAGGAGCGCAGCCTGTTTGTGCCCCACGCCGTGGTACGCCAGCACGGGGTCGATCGTGAATACCCTCTGAGCTATGACTTCCTGCAGTCTGCCGAATACCGTCAACTGGTTTCGCTGGGCAAGGAGATCGCCAACCTGATCGAGGAGGGTGGTTTCATCAAGCGTGGCGAGAAGGTGAAGCCGGTTGCTAACTTCGTGGAAGCGGTCGAATGGCTGATGAGCGAAGGCAAGCGCGGCATCTATATCCAGCGCTATAAAGGTCTGGGCGAGATGAACCCGGATCAGCTGTGGGAAACCACCATGGATCCGGAAGCGCGTCGCATGCTGCGTGTCTCCATCGACGATGCGGTCGGTGCCGATCAGCTGTTCTCCACCCTGATGGGGGATGCGGTCGAACCGCGTCGCGACTTTATCGAGACCAACGCCCTGCGTGTGGCGAACCTCGACGTTTAAGACGCATCAGCAGAAGATAAAAAAGCCGGTCCCAGTGACCGGCTTTTTGTTTTCAGGATTGGACGACGATGTCACGTTCCACGTGAAACACCCGCTCCGATACCGCCAGTGTCAGACCAGCTCTGGGGCCGGGCAGTAGAGGCGCAGGCGATGGCCATCCGGATCGAGCGCCATGCAGGTGTAGCCAAATTCCATCCGGGTCGGTGCCTGGATCAGGGGGAGCCCGCGCGCCTGCCACTCGACAGACAGACGATCGACGGCGGCATCGTCGGGGAGGGCGAAGGCCAGCTCCATGCCCCCGGCTGTTTGGGTCACGGCGGGCTCGACCGTGGCACTGGACCAGAGTGCCAGTCTGGTGCCCGATTCGAACACGAACATGGCAAAGGTGGGGGACTCCTCCACCGGTGGGCGTCTGAACAGCTCGCGATAGAAGAGCGCGCTGCGAGCCGGGTTGGCAACGTAGAGGATGGTGAACTGGGGGATTAACATGGTAATGCTCCTTGCTGATGGGATGACGCATCGGCGCCGACCCCGTCAGCATGGCGCTGCCTGCTGTCAGTTTCTGTCAGCAATGAATCTAGGCTGCGGGATCTGCTGGCTGTCGCGCCACTCCTTGAGCAGCCGCTCCCGGCTGCCTGGATAAGGTTCCGCTTCCAGCCGCATCGCGCTGATCCTGTCCACCCGAAAGTGGCGAAAGCCCTGGCGCAGCTCGCACCAGGCCACCAGTACCCGCACCTGGTCGAAGTAGCCGAGGGCACAGGGCCAGACAGTGCGCTCCGAACTCTCCTCCTTGAGATCCCGATAGCTCAGGCTCACCTTGCGCTGCTGGCGGATGGCGCTGCGCAGCGGAGCCTCGTCGACGGGGCTGTCACCGCGAGAGGTACCGATCAGCAGAGCATTGGTATGCAGCTGTTGGCGGTAGTCGGCGGGTAGCACGGCCTCAATCTTGGCCAGCGCACTGCTGGCGGCGGTGCTGAGGGCATGATCTGCATGGGCTGCCACCCAGCGTGATCCCAGCACCAGCGCATCCAGCTCCTCCTCACTGAACATCAGCGGCGGCAGCATGAAGCCGGGACGCAGCAGATAGCCGATGCCCGCTTCCCCCTCGATGTGGGCACCCTGTGCCTGCAGGGTAGCGATATCTCGATAAAGGGTGCGCAGACTGATGCCAAGCTGGCTGGCCAGCTCGCTGCCGGTGATGGCGTAGCGGTGGCCGCGCAGCAGTTGCAGCAGGGCTAGCAGGCGTTCTGAACGGGACATGATATGGCTCCTCAAGATCTCCGCTCAGGGTGCCATGTTTGCGACTGGGGGAGAAAGCTGAATGTGGCAAAAGCCTGCAACGGGCGGCAAGAAGATTTTTCGATCAGGGCCCTTGAAAGCCGAAAGCGGGCCCCTATATAGGTAACAAGGCCGGAACGCTCGACAGAGGTTTCGACCAGGCGCCCGTCCAACTGGAGGGCAAATGATCAGTTATCGCTCACAAGAGGATAATACTATGCGTTCTATCGACTTTTCTCCGCTCTATCGTTCTGCCATCGGTTTCGATCGTCTGGCCAATCTCATCGAGTCTGCAGCCAGCAACGGCAATGCCGGTTATCCCCCCTACAACATCGAGCAGTTGGGCGACAGCGACTACCGCATCAGCATGGCGGTGGCAGGCTTCACCCAGGAAGAGCTGGAGCTGAGCTTCCAGGAAAACCTGCTGACGGTGAAGGGCAGCAAACAGGCTGACGGTGAACGTCACTATCTGTATCAAGGGATCGCCGAGCGAGGCTTCGAGCGTCGCTTCCAGTTGGCCGACTATGTGCGGGTGAAGGGTGCCGATCTGAAAAATGGTCTGCTGCACATCGACCTGGTGCGCGAAGTGCCCGAGGCGATGAAGCCGCGCAAGATAGAGATCAACGGCTAAGCCCGTCTCTGACTCTGCTTATCGGGTGCCGATATGGGCCCACAGTCTTTAAACCTGTTGCTTATTAGAAGGATAGGATTATGCGTAACCTCGATTTTTCTCATCTCTATTCCAATGCCGTCGGCTTCGAGCGGATGGCCCGTGAGCTGGAAGGCCTGTTCGAACAGAAGACAGCGGCCTATCCCCCTTACAACATCGAAAAGCGGGAGCAAGATGGCTACCGCATCACCCTGGCGGTGGCGGGCTTCGGGCGTGAAGAGCTGGAGCTGGAGACCGAAAATGGCACCCTCAAGATCAAGGGTCGCAAGGTAGCAGCTCCCGCCGAGCGTCAGTTCCTCCATCAGGGGATCGCCGAGCGTGACTTCGAGCTTGCCTTCAAGCTGAGCCAGCATGTCGAGGTGCGGGATGCCCGCCTGGAGCATGGCCTTCTGGTCATCGATCTGGCCCGCGAGTTGCCGGAGGCGCTCAAGCCGCGCGCCATCCCCATCGGTCAGGGTGAACCGCTGGCGCTGCCGAGCTGATCCATTCCCTAGACCCGAGTATGAAAAAGGCCTGCAACCGCAGGCCTTTTTGTTGTCTGACGTCGGGCTCAGCGGTAGAGGCCGTTGATCTCCTCCGCCAGGATGGTGATGCCGCGACGCACCAGCTCCTCGCTCTGGGAGTAGTTGAGGCGGATGCACTCCTGGCTGTGACGCCACTCGGGGTCGTCGATACCGGGGAAGAAGTAGTGGCCCGGCACTATCAGCAGGTTCTTGGCCTTCAACCGCTCATAGAGTTCCTGACTGTGGATCGGCAGATCTTCGAACCAGAGCCAGAGGAAGAGGGCCCCCTCCGGCTTGTGGATATGGAAGCGCGGATCCGGGATCGCCTCACGCAGCAGCTGTACCGCCAGCTCGGCTTTCTGTCGGTAGAAGGGCTTCACCACCTGCTCGCTCAGGGCGATGATCTCGCCGCTCTCGATCATGGGAATGGTGAGGGCCGGCCCCAGGCTGCCCGGCGCGAGGTTGATGATGCCGCTCAGGTTGGTGATGGCCCGGATGATCTTCTCATCGGCGATGACGATGCCGCAGCGGGTACCCGGCAATCCCAGCTTGGAGAGGCTCATGCAGAGGATGGTGTTGGCGTTCCAGAACGGCCTGGCCTCGGTGAAGATGATGCCCGGGAAGGGCACGCCGTAGGCGTTGTCGATGAGCAGGGGGATGCCCTTGTCGCGGGCAATCTGATCCAGGTGTTCTATTTCCTCATCGGTCAGCACGTTGCCGGTGGGATTGGTGGGGCGGGAGACGCAGATCACCCCGATGTCGTCACCCACCTCCAGGCTCTCGAAGTCCACATGGTACTTGAATTGACCATCGGCCAGCTTCTCGATGGTGGGCTTGTAGGCCACGAAGTGATCATCGGTCAGGGCCGAGTCGGCATAGCCGATGTACTCGGGGGCCAGGGGGAACAGCACCTTCTTCTTGCGCCCGTCGGCGAACTCGCCAGCCAGCAGGTTGAACAGATAGAAGAAGGCGGTCTGACTGCCGTTGGTCAGGGCAATGTTCCTGGCGGAAATATCCCAGCCCAGCTCCTTGCGCAGCAGAGTGGCCAGCGCCTGGGTGAATCTGTCTTTGCCTTGGGGACCATCGTAGTTGGCCATGGCTTTGACCAGCTCACCGTTGTCGAGCAGGCTCTTGGCTTCGGTTTGAAAGCGCTCCAGCATGGCGGGAATGGGGGCCGGGTTGCCGCCTCCCAGCATGATGGCGTCCGGATTGAGCAGCCCCTTATTGAGGTCATCCATGAGTTGAGTAATGCCGGCGTGGCGAGTGAACTTCTCGCCGAACAAGGAAAATTCCATTCGGTGGCAGATCCAGATTGATGATGGGGATGTAGCACCATAGCCCAGTTTAAAAGTGGGTGTCGATCTAAATAACCGGACGTTCCACGTGGAACAGCGCGTAAAAATTAAACATGGCAAGAATCACCATTTATCGGTTTAAAAATGACCACACCATCGTTAAAAATCTTTCCAATTGATGCCAAAAACAAGATAAAAATAACAAAATCATGTGGTTATAAATATGGCACAACTATTGGACTAACTATCTGGTCATCTCAACCATACCGGAGAACGCCAGATGAAAACCCTGATCGCTACCCTGATGCTGAGTACCCTGAGCCTGACTGTCATGGCTGACGAGAACCCCAGACCCGAGCTGGACAGTGCCAAGCTGGAGCAGGAGGTTCTGGCCCAGCAGCAGGAAGCCTCCCATGCCGTCACCCTGGATGCCATTCATCACCTCAAGCCGCTGGTGCTGGAGACCCTGGTGGTGGAGGTGAGTTCGGCTCATGGAACTCACCCCGAGAGCTGAGGTAGCGCAGGGGCGTGAGCCCGGTGTGCTGCTTGAAGAAGCCGATGAAGGCACTGTCGCTGGAGAACTCCAGGGCGGTAGCCACCCGGCTGACGGGCTCGGCCTCGGCCAGCAGCTCCATGGCGCGCAACAAGCGCCATTGCTGGCGCCAGGCCTGATAATGCATACCCGTATCCCGCATGAAGATGCGGCCTATGGTCCTGTCACTGGCACCCACCCGCTCGGCCAGCCGGTTGAGTCGATCGGGCAGGGTGTTGCTTCCCTTGAGACTTTGCAACCAGCTGGCCAGGCGCGGATCTGCCGGCAGGGGCAGCTGCCACGACTCCCTCGGTGCCTGCGCCAATTCCTCCATGAAGAGTGCCACCGTCCGGCACTGCTCGGCGGCCGGTTTGTCCCATGGCCAGAATGCCATCCGTTCTATGATCGCCTGCAACAGGGGGTTGATGGCGATGACTTGCAAGGCGTCGGGCAGGACGGGATCCGGGGTGAAATAGAGAGAGCGGTAGGCGACCACGCCACGCATCTGCACCCTGTGGAAAGTTCCAGCCGGTATCCAGGCCGCCCTGCCGGGAGGGAGCAGGCAGAGGCGGTTGTCCAGCTCTATGCTCATGCAGCCCGCCTGGGCAAACAGCAACTGATGGTGTCCATGCCGATGCTGGCCGGAGTCGTGCCAGCCGAGATCGGAGGCGATGCCGAGCACGGTGCCGCTGAGTCGATCGGGATCAAAAGGGTCATCGGGCTGAATGAAGGCCATGTGTCCTATTTCCGATGTTTATAGTCCTGCTTATTGTAATCAGACAGCTCACACCTCTCTAGACTGACAGCCTCTTGTGAAGGAGGTTTGTCATGAACAACAAGTTGCCACCACTCTGGCTGGTGGTCGTACTGATGATGTTTCCCCAGATAGTCGAGACCATCTACAGCCCGGCGCTGACCGGGATCGCCACCCGGTTCGGGGTGAGCGATGGGCAGGCATCCCAGACCCTGTCGGTCTATTTCCTGGCATTTGCGGTGGGGGTCGTCTGCTGGGGGCGGCTTTGCGATCTCATCGGGCGACGACCTGCCATGCTGGCCGGTCTGCTGACTTATGGGCTCGGCACCCTGATGGCATTGCTGGCCAACCAGTTCGAGGTTCTGCTGCTGGCGCGCATCGTCTCGGCTTTCGGGGCCGCCGTCGGTTCCGTGGTTACCCAGACCATGCTGCGTGACAGTTACCGGGGACGCGATCTGGCGCAGGTCTTCTCGGTGATGGGGGTCGCGCTCTCCCTCAGCCCTGTGCTGGGGCTGATGAGTGGGGGCTGGCTGGTCGAGGTGTGGGGTTATCTCGGCGTCTTCGGGGGACTGATGGTGCTGGCCCTGGCGATCGGGCTGCTTGCCCTCGGCTGGCTGCCGGAGACTCGCCCGGCCGATATGCCAGGGGTTGCTCTCTGGCCCCTGGCATGCCGGATGTTGCGCGATATCACGCTGTGGCGCAGTGCCCTGTTGGTTGCCCTGTTCAACACCATGCTGTTTGGTTACTACAGCCTGGCTCCCTTTCTGTTTGCCGGTCTGGGGCTGAGCGTCGGGGAGTTTGGTTACTCGGGCTGCGGGTTGGCGCTGGCGACACTGGTCGGCAGCCTGCTGAACAAGGGGCTGCTGGGGAAGGGCTGGGCACCATCATCCCTCGTCCGGCTGGCCTGCATCCTGGCGTTCATCTGCGGGGCTGGGGTATGGCTCGGTCAGGGCAGCCTCTGGTTCCTGCTGCCCATGATGGGAATTGTGGTGGCCTTTGGGGTGGCGATCCCGAATGTGCTGAGCCAGGCCTTGCTGGCATATGGGGAGGTGGCGGGCAGTGCCGGCGCCCTGTTCGGGCTGGCTTACTACCTGCTGCTCAGTCTGGGATTGGCGGTGGCGGCGAGCCTGCAGGATCTGGGGATCCTGCTCGTCGGTTGCGGGGGCTTGGCCTGGTTGTGCCATGGTCGCCGTTCCACGTGAAACATCAGTTGCCGATGAAGCGGTAGCCGATGCCGGATTCGGTCTCGATCAGACTGGGTTGTTGGGGGTTGTCACCGAGCTTCTTGCGCAGGCTGGCGATGACGATGCGCAGGTAGTGGGTGTCCTCCTTGTGACTCGGCCCCCAGATGTCGTTGAGCAACTGGGTCTGCAGCACCAGCTTGCCGGGATGGCACACCAGGGCTTGCAGTAGGGCGAACTCCTTGCGGGAGAGGGGGACATCCTCTCCGTGCAGGCTCACCTTGTGACTGCTGGTATCCAGGCTGAGGCCACACTGGGGAAAGTGGCGATGTTCGCCGCTGCTGGCACCGGCCCGCTGTCTGAGCAACACGCGGATCCGCGCCATCATCTCCTGGATGCCGAACGGCTTGCTCATGTAGTCGTTGGCCCCCGCATCCAGCAGCCGTACCTTCTCCTGCTCCGAATCTCTGGCCGACAACACCAGCACCGGGTGCTGGTGGTGCTCGCGGATGCTTTGCAGAACCTGGATACCGTCCCCATCCGGCAGACCGAGATCCAGGATCACCAGATCCGGGTTGAGATGGCGGTACTGCATCAACCCTTCCGTGACCCCCACGGCCTCGCTGACCTGGTGCCCCTCGGCAACCAGACTGATGCGCAGGAAGCGGCGGATTGCTGCCTCGTCATCAATGACCAGAATATGTGCCATCTAGCCTCCTGCGCTGAAAGGTGGGGTGCCCATCATGGGTACCTGGTGGTGTGTCATCAGCCCATGACCTCGGGTGCGTTGAGTGAGAGCGGCAGGGAGAGGCGCATGCAGGTGCCGTTGCCGTTGGGACCGGCGAACGCCCAGATGCGGCCGCCGTGCGCCTCTATCATAGCGCGGGAAATGGCGAGGCCAAGCCCGGTGCCACGGCTGCCGCAATCCCCGACCGGCTGGGTGTAGAACAGGTTGAAGATCTTGTCCCGGTCGGACTCGGCGATGCCCACCCCGATGTCGATGATGTCGATGATGAGATCCGGACTGGCTACCATCACCTTGAACTCGATGGGAGTACCGGCCGGTGAATAGCGGGAGGCGTTGTCGAGGATGTTGACCAGCACCTGCTCGATCAGGGCGCCGTGCACATAGAGCGCGGGGAGCTGCTGATCGAAGTGCACCAGCAGCTTGTGTTGGCGCCAGGAGGAGTCCAGCCGTTTGCGCGCGCTTTCCAGCAGATCGGCGAGGTCGACCCAGTCCCGTTTCAGCTGGAAGTCCGGCGAACCGATACGGGTCATATCCAGCAGGTTCTGCACATAGCTGTGCAGGCGGCGAGCCTCGTCCTGCACCGAATGCAGCAGTTCGCTGCGATCCTCCTGGCTTATCCTGCCACCGTATTCCAGCAAGGTGCTGCCGGCTCCCATGATGGTGGCGAGCGGCGTCTTGAGATCGTGGGAGACGGAGGAGAGCAGGGCGGCACGCAGCCTGTCCGTTTCGGCCTGCAACTGGCTGTCGGCGAGCCGTTCGCTGAGATCGATACGGGCGAGGGCGGCACGGATATCGGTGAGCAGCGCCTGTAATTGATGCTCGGCGGAGGAGGCCAGGGGATTGGTCAGCCGGATGCCGAGCACGAGATCATCGGTGAGCGGGTGGTACTGGGCTTCGGCCGCATTGAGGGTGGCGGTGTGGGCGCCGGCATATTGCTTCTGGGCCAGGCACCAGTCGATGGCCGCCTTGTCGGTCTGGCCGGGGCCGGGCGGGGCGTCACCCGCCCGATATTGGTAATCCTTGTCGAGGGCGAACACGGGTTGGCCCAAAGCCAGGGAGATGGCCTGAGTGCCTTGTCTGAGCACGTCAGTCGGACTGCTGGCAGTGGCCAGTCCCTGACTCAGGGAGAGCAGGGCATTGCCGAGCTGCTGAGTCTCGCGTAATCCCACCAGCTGCTGGCGCTGGCGAGAGGCGAGCCGCCCTGCCGTCACACCGACGATGAGCAGCACGAACAGGGTCAGCAGATCGCTGTGGCTGGCCACGCTGAGGGAGAAGTGGGGGGCGACAAACAGCAGGTTGTGAGCCACGAAACCGAGCACGGCCGCCAATATGGCGGGCATCAGGCTGGTGGAGAGTGCGGTGGCCAGCACCCCCAGCACGAACAGCAGGGGCAAGGAGGCCGGTGGCAACCAGTGGGAGAGACCCCAGGCCAGGGCCGAGGTGAGGCTCATGATGAAGATAGCCATCAGGCTCTGACGCACCTCCTTGCGACCGGAGGGATGCAGCCCCAGGCTCTGCTTGCGTTTCTCCGTGTCCACCAGGGTGATCTCGAACCCGCGAGCCTGTTTGAGCAGGTGTTGTACCAGGGAGCGACGCCAGGGGGATTGATGGGGCTTGCCGAGCAACAGCTGGGAGACCTGTTGCTGTTCGGCGGTTTCGAGCAGGGTATCGGCTACCGCCGGACTGGAGAGGGTCAGTACCTTGGCGCCAAGCTGCGATGCCAGCGCCAGTGCCTGCTCCAGTTCGGCCGAACGCCGTCCCTTGCTGTCGATATGCACCACCAGCCAGGGCAGTTGGCGACGCTGGGCGAAGCGGTGGCCATAGCGAACTAGGGACGCGCTGTGCTGATCCCCGAGGCAGACCATCAGCTTGCCCCGCAGCGGAAGCGTGCTCTTGCCTGCCGCCTGCCACTGCAGTTGCAGATCCCCCTCCACATGGCTGGCCGCGGTCTGCATCGCCAGCTCGCGCAAGGCGGTCAGGTTGTTGAGGGAGAAGAAGGATTGCAGGGCCGCCTTGGCCTGATGGGGCACATAGACCTTGCCCTCCTTGAGGCGTCCCAGCAGCTCCTTGGGGGGAAGGTCGATCAGTACCAGGCTGTCGGCCTCCAGCATGACCTGATCCGGCAGGGTCTCCTTGACCCTGACGCCGGTCAGTTGCCAGACGAGATCGTTGAGGCTCTCCAGGTGCTGGACGTTGAGGGTGGTGTAGACGTCGATGCCTGCACCGAGCAACTCCTCCACATCCTGCCAGCGTTTCTCGTGGCGGCTGCCGGGGGCATTGGTGTGAGCCAGTTCATCCACCACGGCGATGGCCGGCTTGCGCTCGAGCAGGCCGTCCAGATCCATCTCCTCCAGCCGCTGTTGGCGGTGGTAGAAAGGCTGGCGTGGCTGGATAGGCAACTTGTCCAGCAGGGCCAGGGTCTCCTGGCGACCGTGGGTCTCCACCACCCCGATGAGGATGTCGATCCCGTCCTTGGCCTGCTCCCGCACGGCCTGCAGCATGGCGTAGGTCTTGCCGACGCCGGGAGCGGCGCCGAGGAAGACTTTCAGCTTGCCCTTGTGTTCTTCTTCCAGGCTAGCCAACAAGGCGTCGGCCCTCACCTCATCACGCATCCCTTAGTCCCCATCGAGAGTCCCTATCGAGCAACAACCGGTTCGGCTCAAGAATCCGTATTACTGTCTGCATAGCAGCGAGTCAGCCCGGCGTGTCATCGCGTTGATCCATCTTGGCCAAACAACAGACCCGGCACGGATGCCGGGTCGTCCTCATCAGGCGTCCTTGTCGAGCTGCAGGTTCAGCTCGAGGACGTTGACCACTTGTGGACCTAGGATACCAGCTTGTGTGGCGGACTTGACCCGCTCCGTCAGCATGGCGGGATCCAGCCCTCGTTCTCTGGCCACCCTGTCCACTTGAGACAACACGGCGTCCAGCGGCAGGTGGGGGTCCAGTCCGGAACCTGAACGGGTCAGCATGGCCGGTGATGGATTGCCGGGCTGGGCCTTGGCGGCGTTACTGGCGAACTCGGCCCGCAGGGGGGAGCTCATGCCGAGATTGGTGGCACCGCTGCCGACGGTGGCGAAGTCGCTGGCAGAGGGGCGGGAGTGGAAGTAGTTCGCCCGCTCGAACTTCTGCGCCAGCAGGGCGCTACCGACGAGCTCTTGTTTGTCGTTGGTCAGCTGGCTGCCGTTGGCCTGCCAGGGGAACAGCACCTGGGCCAACCCGGTCACTGCCAGGGGATAGGCAACCCCCAGCAGCAGCGTCAGGGTCAGCAGGGTTCTGATTGCAATCATGATATGTCCTTAATACCTGAACAAAATCCATGGAGTGCGGGTCAGGCCCGCACTCCGCCGTGGCTACACCAGGCCGAGGCCGGTGACGACGAGATCGATGAGTTTGATGCCGACAAAGGGGATCAACAGGCCGCCAACCCCGTAGATGAGCAGGTTGCGACGCAGCAGGCTGGCAGCCGATTCCTGCAGGCTGACGCCGCGCAGGGCCAGGGGTACCAGCGCCACTATGATCAGGGCGTTGAAGATGATGGCCGACAGGATGGCACTCTGCGGGCTGCCCAACTGCATCAGGTTCAGGGCGCCCAACTGCGGGTAGGCGGCGATGAACAGGGCCGGCAGTATGGCGAAGTACTTGGCCACATCGTTGGCGATGGAAAAGGTAGTCAGGGCTCCCCGGGTCACCAGCAACTGCTTGCCCACCAGTACCACGTCCAGCAGCTTGGTGGGGTTGGAGTCGAGATCCACCAGGTTGCCCGCCTCCTTGGCGGCCTGGGTCCCCTCGTTCATGGCCAGCCCCACGTCGGCCTGGGCCAGGGCTGGGGCGTCGTTGGCGCCGTCACCGCACATGGCTACCAGGCGGCCATCGGCCTGTTCCTGGCGGATGTAGGCCAGCTTCTTCTCCGGGGTCGCCTCGGCGATGAAGTCATCCACCCCGGCCTCGGCGGCGATGGCGGCCGCGGTCAGCGGGTTGTCCCCGGTGATCATCACGGTGCGTATGCCCATATGGCGCAGGGTCTGGAAGCGTGCCTTGATGCCGGGCTTGATGATGTCCTTGAGGTACACCACCCCGAGCAGTTGCTCGTGGGTACAGACCAGCAGCGGTGTGCCCCCCTGGCGGGCGATGTGATCGACGGATTTGAGGATGAGCTCGGGCACCCCCTTGCGATCGAGTGAGAGGTAGTTCAGCACCGCATCCACCGCGCCCTTGCGGTATTGGTGGCCGTTGCGATCCAGCCCGCTCAGCCGGGTCTCGGCGCTGAAGGGGATCACCTTGTCGCTCTCCAGCTGGCTCGGCTTGGCCATGCTCTTGCCCGCCAGGGTCAGGATGGACTTGCCTTCCGGGGTGTTGTCACCGAGGGAGGCCAGCATGGCCGCCTGGGCCAGCAGAGAAGGGTCCACTCCCGGTGCCGGGATCAGCTCGTCCGCCATGCGGTTGCCGAAGGTGATGGTGCCCGTCTTGTCCAGCAAGAGTGTGCGCACGTCACCGGCGGCTTCCACGGCGCGACCGGACTTGGCGATCACGTTGAGTTTGACCAGTCTGTCCATGCCGGCGATGCCGATGGCGGAGAGCAGGCCGCCTATGGTGGTCGGGATCAGGGTGATGAAGAGGGCGATCAGGTAGAGCCGCGGGACCTGGGTGCCGTTGTAGTCGAGGAACCAGGGCAGGGTAGCCACCACCAGCAGGAAGATCAGGGTCAGACCGACCAGCAGGGCGTCGAGCGCCATCTCGTTCGGGGTTTTCTGGCGCTTGGCCCCTTCCACCAGGGCAATCATTCTATCCAGGGTACTCTCGCCGGGGTTGTTGCTGACCCGGATCCAGATCTCGTCGGAGACGACGGTGGTGTTGCCGGTCACGCCGCTGCGATCCGTGCCTGACTCGCGGATCACCGGGGCGGATTCCCCGGTGATGGCGGCCTCGTTGACCGAGGCGATGCCGGCGATGACCTCGCCGTCCGCCGGGATCATCTCGCCGCTGCGCACCAGCACCAGATCGCCCTTGAGCAGGCTGGTGGCGGGCACCCACTCCCCCTTGTCATCCCGCGGATGGCTGACCTTGCGGGCCTTGAGCTGACTCAGACCTGCCTTCAGGCTGTCGGCCCTGGCCTTGCCACGGCCTTCGGCCAGGGTCTCGGCGAAGTTGGCGAACCAGAGGGTCAGCCAGAGCCAGGCAGTCAACTGCCAGGCCAGGCTCGGGGCGACCCCGGACAGGGGTTGGCCCATCAGGGACTCGACGGTCGCCATCACGGCGGCCAGCCAGAGGGTGAACAGTATGGGGCTGCCAAACAGCGCCTTGGGATTGAAGCGATACAGGGCTTCAATCATGGCCTGGACGACCTGTGAACGATGTGACTTGGCCTTGATCTTGTCGGTGCCAGTGGTCACTGAAATGGACTTGCTCATTGGAAGGCTCCCTGCATCAGGGTGAGGTGTTCTGCGACCGGTCCCAGCGCCAGCACGGGCAGGAAGGAGAGGCCACCTATCAGCAATACGGTGATGATCAGCAGGGTCACAAACAGCGGGCCGCTGATCGGAAAGTCCCCCGCGCCCGTCTCCTGGCGTGGTGCGCGGGAGAGTTGGCCGGCGATGGCCAGCACGGGGATGATGTAGCCGAAGCGACCGAGCAGCATGGCCAGACCGATGGCGATGCACTGCCAGCTGTCGGCGGCGGCGAAACCACCGAAGGCGGAGCCGTTGTTGCCGGCGGCGGAGGCGTAGGCGTAGATCAGGCGAGACAGACCGTGGGGGCCCTCATGGCCGATGATGGTGCTGGCACTCGGCGTCAGCAGGGTGATGCCACCGATCACCAATACCCCGACCGGCATGACCAGCATGCTGGCCACCACCCACTTCATCTCGGTGATACCGAGGCGCTTGCCCAGGTAGGTCGGGGTGCGCCCCACCATCAGGCCGCACAGGAACACGGTCAGCAGCACGAACAGCATCATGCCGTAGATACCGGCCCCCACGCCGCCGAACACCACCTCACCCAGCAGCATGTTGATCATGCCGATCATGCCGCCGAGGGGGGTGAAGCTGTCGTGCATGGCGTTGACCGAACCGTTGGAGGCCGAGGTCGTCGCCACCTCCCAGATGCTGGACAGCACAGGCCCGAAGCGGCTCTCCTTGCCTTCCCAGTTGCCCGTTTGCTGGGTCAGATGGGCGAGGGCTGGATCCGGTTGCAACTCCTGATAAAGGGAGAGTGTCAGGCCCAGCACGAACAGCAAGGTCATGGCGGTGAGGATGGCGCGGCCATGACCGCTGTGCTTCACGTAGCGACCCAGGGTGCAGACCAGGGCGGCAGGCAGGGTCAGCAGGGTGACCATCTCCAGCCAGTTGGTTAGGGCGGTGGGGTTCTCGAATGGGTGAGCCGAGTTGACGCCGAAGAAACCGCCACCGTTGGAGCCGAGCTGCTTGATGGCGATCTGGGAGGCGGCCGGGCCGAGCGGCATCAGCTGCTCCTGACCTTCCAGGCTGTGGAACGGCAGGTAGGCCGACAGACTCTGGGGGACCCCCTGCCAGACCAGCAGCAGCGCCATGATGAAGGCCATGGGCAGCAGCACATAGAGGCAGAAACGCACCAGATCCTGCCAGAAGTTGCCAAGGTGGGTGGTCTGCTGGCGGCTGATGCCGCGGAACAGGGCGACGGCCACGGCAGCCCCGGTACCGGCGGAGACGAAGTTCTGGGTGGTGAGCCCCACCATCTGGCTGAAATAGGAGAGGCTGGCCTCACCGGAATCGGCTTGCCAGTTGGTGTTGGTCATGAAGCTGACCGCGGTGTTGAAGGCGAGCTCCCAGCTCAGTCCCGGCAGGTTCTGCGGGTTGAGGGGCAGCAAGCCTTGCGCCATCAGGATCAGAAACAGCAGGCCGAATCCCGCCCCGTTGAAAGCGAGCAGGCTGATGGCGTATGACTTCCAGTCCTGCTCCCGCCCATCGGATCCAGTACAGGCCATGGTTGCCCGTTCGATGGGTGACAGCCAGCGGGTTTTTCCCTCGAATACACGATACATATAACTGCCTAGCAGGGGTGCAGGCAGCAGAACCAGCAGCACGAAGGCGACTGGGTAGATGATCTCTTGCCACATGATGGGGTCCCTCACTCATGACTGCGTGTGAGTGCACGCAGCAGATAGCCCAGCAGGGCGAGGACCAGCAGCAGATATAGCCAATTCATATCGATTCCCTTGGTGTAATTGACACCACAAGGGTACGTAGGGTGGGCGTAAAGGCGCCATAAAGCGGGGTGTGGGGGGCGTAAAGTCGGCGTAAAAACGGGGCCGATGGGACTGGGGTGAAGAAAACCCGGCCTGGGCCGGGTTGAATGCTGGTTGGCTGGGCGGGCGTCACTGACACCATCCTGATCAGCGCATGGTCACAAACTCTTCCGCGCTGGTCGGATGGATGGCGACGCAGTTGTCGAAGTCCGCCTTGGTGGCCCCCATCTTCATGGCGACGCCGAAGCCTTGCAGGATCTCGTCCATGGCGAAGCCGATGCCGTGCAGGCCGACCACCTTCTCCTCGGGGCCAACGCAGACCAGTTTCATGCAGGTAGGCTGACGATGCTGGGTCAGGGCCGAGTACATGGCGGTGAACTGGCTGCGATAGACCTTCACCTGATCCTCCCCATATTGGGCAATGGCTTCCGGCTCGGTCAGGCCTATGGTGCCGATGGGAGGATGGCTGAACACCACGGTCGGCACCAGATCGTAGTTCAGGTGCTCGTCTGGCTTGTTGTTGAACAGCCGCTCGGACAGGCGGCGACCGGCGGCGACCGCCACCGGGGTGAGCTGGATCCGGCCGGTGTTGTCGCCCACGGCGTAGATATTGCTGACCCGGGTGTTCTGGAACTTGTCGGTGGGGATATAGCCCTGCTCATCCAGTTCGATACCGGCTGCGGCCAGGTTCAGCTTGTCGGTGGCCGGGGCCCGGCCGATGGCCCAGATCAGGCAATCGATAGTGAGGTGGCGGCCATCTTCCAGCTGCAGAGTCAGGCTGTCGTCGGCATTCTTGATCACCGCCTTGGGGATGGCATGGGTGTGCAGCTTGGGGCCTTCTGTGGCCATGATCTCCACCAGGGTCTCCTGGATCATGGGATCGAAGCTGCGCAATGGGCCCTGCTTGCGCACCACCAGGTGGGTCTCGGAGCCGAGGGCTTGCATCACACCGGCGATCTCCACCGCGATGTAACCCGCACCCACCACGGCGACCCGTCTCGGCTGCTCCTGCAGTGCGAAGAAGCCATCGGAGTCGATGCCGAGTTCGGCGCCCGGGATACTGGGCACTTCCGGGTGGCCGCCGGTGGCGATCAGGATGTGATCGGCCGTGTACTGCTCACCATCGACTTCCACCGTGTGGGCGTCGATGAAGCGGGCGAAGCCCCGGACGACAGTAATCTGGTTCTTGCCCAGCACATTCTCATAGGACTGATGGATGCGGCCGATATAGGCCTGACGGGATTCCACCAGCTTGGCCCAGCTGAAGTGATTGAGGGTGGTGTCGAAACCATAGTCGGCGCCATAACGCAGGGCATCGGCGATCTGGCCGGCATACCACATGGCCTTCTTGGGAACGCAACCGACGTTGACGCAGGTACCGCCCAACGCCTTGGCTTCGATCAGGGCGACTTTCTTGCCATACATGGCCGCCCGGTTGGCCGAGGCGATGCCGCCGCTGCCGCCGCCGATGGCGATGTAGTCAAAATGCTGTGCCATGGTGTGGTTCTCCGCTGGTTAAAAAAGCTATCACAGCATGATGGGGACAAAGAAGCTGGCTCACAAGAGCCAGCGTTCACTTCTGTGTGATGGGCAGGTGGATATGGAACTGGGCTCCCTGGCCCGACTCGCTGGCACAGTTGATGCGACCGCGCAGCAGCTGTACCACCAGGTTGTAGATGATATGGGTGCCCAGCCCGCTGCCGCCGTGGCCCCGCTTGGAGGTGACGAAGGGATCGAAGATGCGTGGCAGTATCTCGGGGGGAATGCCGCGACCGTTGTCGCTGTAGTCGATGACGAGCTCGCTGCCGTGCTGCTCCACCTTGATGCTGATCTTCTTGGGTCTGTCCCAACCATCGAAGCCGTGGTGGATGGAGTTGAGAATGAGGTTGGAATAGATCTGGGTGAAACTGCCCGGGAAGGAGTAGAGGGTCAGCTTGGGATCGCACTGAATGTCGACCTCGCACTGGGCCTTCTTCAGCTTGTGGCCGAGTGACACCACCACCTGATGCAGGTTGTCCGCCAGGTTGAAGTTGTAGCGGGCCTCGGAGGATTGGTCGACCGCCACCTGCTTGAAGCTGGCGATAAGCTCGGAGGCGCGTCTCAGGTTGCCCTGCAGCAACTGCATCGACTCGTCCAGGTTCTGGGTGAATTCGTTCAGATAGGAACGGGAAAGCTGCTTGGCATCGATGTGCTGCTTGAAGTCGATCACCCGCTCCTGCAGGTAGGAGGAGGCGGTGACACTGATGCCGATGGGGGTGTTGATCTCGTGGGCGACCCCGGCCACCAGCGACCCCAATGAGGCCATTTTCTCCGATTCCACCAGGGTCTGCTGCGCCTGCTTCAGATCGTCATAGGCCTTGCCCAGCTGGTCGTTGGCATCACTCAGGCTGCGGGTGCGGTCGGCCACCTTGCCTTCCAGCTGTTCGTTGAACAGGGTGATCTCCCGCTCCACCTTCTTGAGGCGAGTGATGTCATAACCGAATCCAATCAGATACTTGAGGTTGGGGCCCTCGTAGAAGGGGGCAAAGGTCCATTGCAGGGTCAGCTCCTCTCCCTGCTGATCATGCATGACGATCTCGCGATCCGAGAGGGAACCCTGCTCGGCCAGCAGTTCGGCCAGCTCGGTTCTCTGCGCCGGGGTGACGAACAGATCCAGCCAGTTGTGCTGCAACAACTCCTGATGGTGATAGCCGGTGAGCATGATGGCGGCGGGGTTGATGCTGGCGATGTTGAGATCCGGCTCCATGCAGCAGATGACCATGTTGGCCGAGTTGATCAGGGTGGCGGAGAAGTCCCGCTCCTGCTGCAGCTGATCGGCCGCCTGATGACGGGCCGTGAATTCGTCGTTGAGACGGGTGCGCATCTGGTTGAGGGTGGCGGCCAGCAGATCGAACTCATCCGGATGTTTGCGAGGCTGGGTTCTGCCCTCCAGGGTCAGCTCCAGGGTCAGTCGATCCAGGCTCAGGCGCTGGGCATAGCTGACGATGCGGTTGATATGACGGATCACCAGATAGTAGATGATGACCAGGATGCAGAAGGAGACGAGCAGTGTCTTGATGGTCTGGCTGACCAGGATGAGCACGGATTTTTCGATGAGGCGCTGATAGATCTGATCCAGGGAGGCGGCTACAAACAGCTTGCCGACGACTTCCCCCTGATAGGTGAGGTTGAACTCCCGGGAGATGTCGTACTGTTCTCGTTCCACGCCCTGGGTGAGCAGCGGCACCTCGGAGTTGCCCAGCATCTCCTTGACCATCACGAACTGCATGTTGGGCAGATTCATGATGCCTTCTATCTGTACCTTGACCTGTTCTTCGTCCAGGTTCCATAGACTGGCGGAAATGGGCTGCAAGAAGGAGGCCTCGATCTGATCGATGCTCGCTTCGATGACGGTCACATCCTTGTTGTAGTCCCAGGCGAGCTGCAGCACGGTAATGATGAGCGCCAGCACTGTACTGCAGATCAGAATGTAGGAAAGCAGACGGTAAGAGAGTCCGTTAAGGCCGACGGCCTTGGAGAAGATTCCTGACATGGCGTCCTTGCGGTCTGGATTGAGTGCGGTTTAGTGTAACTGCTTCATGTACTGATGTCGTGTGTCATGAAATGGATATAAGAAAGGCCCCTTTCGGGGCCTTTTTGATATTAATGCTGGATCAGTGGTTGCCCTTCGCCTTGGCCGGGATGGATTCATCGAATTCCGGCAGCGGTTTGTGCTGAGAAGCCAGGAAGGTGTAGATCACCGGTAGCACGAACAGGGTGAACAGGGTACCGATGGCCAGGCCCGCGACGATGACGATGCCGATGCTGAAGCGCTGTGCCGCGCCGGCGCCGGAGGCGTAGAGCAGCGGGATGAGGCCCGCGATCATGGCCGCCGTGGTCATCAGGATGGGGCGCAGTCGCACTTTGGCTGCCTGCATCACCGCCTGCATCCGGTTCAGACCGTGCAACAGCTGCTCCTCCTTGGCCACCTCACAGATCAGAATACCGTGTTTGGTAATCAGACCGACCAGGGTGATGAGGCCCACCTGGGAGTAGATGTTCATGGTCGCCAATCCCCAGGCCAGCGCGATCAAGGCACCGCTGATGGCCAGTGGTACCGAGACCATGATGACCAGAGGGTCACGAATGGACTCGAACTGGATGGCCAGCACCAGGAAGATGATGGCCAGTGCCAGTGCGAAGGTGGCGTAGAGGGCATTGCCTTCGGTCACGAACTGGCGAGCCTCCCCCATGAAGTCGTAGCGATAGCCCTGGGGCAGCTTCTCTTCGGCGGTGGCCTTGAACCAGTTGATCGCATCCCCCATGGCCACGCCAGGTGCCGGTACGGCGCCTATGGTGGCGGAGTTCAGCTGGTTAAAGTGGGGCAGGGCACGTGGCTCCCCCTTGATTTCGATGCTGATCAGGCTGCCAAGCGGGATCGACTTGCCGTCGGCGGCGCGCACGTAATAGCCCTTCATGGATTCGGGGTTCATACGGAATTTACGCTCCACCTGCGGGATCACCTCGTAGGAACGGCCATCCAGATCGATACGGTTGACGTAGCCATCCGCCATCATGGTGCCCATGGTGGTGCCGATGTCCTGCATGGTGATGCCGTAGGCACCGGCCTTGTCCTTGTCGATGTTGATCTTCATGGTGGCCGAGTCGTAGTTCAGATCGAGATCCGAATAGACGAACTGACCGTTGGCCTGGGTGGCCGACAGCATCTCACCCGCGATCAGGAACAGACTCTCGAAGCTGTTCGGGGTGGTGATGACGAACTGGATGGGCAGACCGCTCGACGCACCCGGCAGCTCGGGGAACTGGAAGGTGGTGATGGCCATGCCCGGGATGTCGGTCACCAGACCGGCGACCCTGTCCAGCACCTCTTTCTGGCTTGCCTCACGCTCGCTCCAGGGCACCATGGACGCAATACCGAACGCCTGGTTGGAGTTGAACACCCCGGAGAAGACCTGGGCATAGGCGATTTCCGGTTGCTCATCCAGGATCTTGTTCACATCGTTCATGGTGTTTTCGATGTAATCCAGGTTGGCGTTGGAGGGTGCCGTCGCCAGCACCGCCATGACCCCCTTGTCTTCCGACGGTGCCAGTTCACTGGGGATGAACTTGAACAGCAGCGGCAGGCTGGCGAACACGATGACGGCGAACACCACCACCACGATGCGCTTTTGCATCACGGCATGCAGCATGCGGTCGTAGCGATCCGTCATCCGGTCCAGCAGATGGTGCACCGTGCTCTCGAACTTGTTCGGCTTGGCGTTGGCCTTGAGCATCTTGGAGCACATCATGGGGGAGAGGGTCAGGGCTATGATGCCCGAGACGAACACCGCCCCTGCCAGCGTCAGCGCGAACTCCTTGAACAGGGAGCCTGTGATGCCCCCCATCAGGGCGATGGGCGCATACACGGCGGCCAGGGTGACCGTCATGGCGATAACCGGGATGGCGATCTCCCGGGTGCCGATGATGGCGGCCCTGAAGGGCTCTTCCCCTTCCTTGATGTGCCGGTCGACGTTCTCCAGCACCACGATGGCGTCATCCACCACCAGGCCGATCGCCAGCACCATGGCCAGCAAGGTCATGAGATTGATGGAGAAACCGAACATGTCCATCATCATGACCACGCCGATCAGACTGAGCGGTATGGTGATGATGGGGATGATGACGGCCCGGAACGATCCCAGGAACAGGGTGATCACCACCAGTACGATGGCGGCCGCCTCCAGTATGGTCTTGATAACCTCGTGGATGGACTCGTTGATGGCGATGGTGGAGTCATAGAGCACGTTGGTCTGCAGGGTGCTCGGCATGTTGCGCTTGAGGTCCGGCAGCAATTCCAGCACATCGTGGGCGATGGTGATGGGGTTGGCAGTCGGGGCCGCGTTCACGGCGACCACCACGGCCTCTTTGCCGTTGGCACTGGCGCGATAGATGTCGTGGCTCTTCTCCAGCGTCACCTTGGCGATGTCGGAGAGACGGATCACCTTGCTGTCACGGGTGGCCACCACCAGTCGCTTGAGCTCATCCGTGCTCTCGACCTGGGTCTTGGCGTTGCCGTTGAACAGGGTGAAGTAACCGGTCGCCTGACCCGTGGCCGACTGATAGTTGTTGCTGTTGAGCACCGTCATCACGTCGCTTGCGGTGAGATCGAAGGCCGCCATCTTGGCCGGATCCAGCCATACCCGCAGGGCAAATTCGACCCCGCCGTAGATGTCGATCTTGGAGACCCCGCCCACGGTGAACAGCTGGGGCTTGATGACTCGCTCAAGGTAGTCGGTGATCTGGCTGGAGTTCAGCTCCGGGCTGGTGAAGCCCATGTAGAGCACCGCCGTGGTGGAGCCGGTAGAGGAGGTGACCGACGGGTCTTCCGACTCTTTGGGCAACTGGGAGCGCACCGAGTTGACCTTGGCCAGGATGTCAGACAGCGCGGCGTTGGGATCGGTGTTGAGCTTCATGTAGGCAGTGATGGTGGAGCTGCCCAGCTGGCTTGAGGAGGTCATGAAGTCGATGTTGTCGGCTTGCGCGACCGCCTGCTCCAGCGGCTGGGTGATGAAGCCTTGGATCAGATCCGAGCTGGCCCCGTAGTAGCTGGTACTGACCGTGATCACCGTGTTGGTGACCTCGGGGTATTCCCGCACCTGCATCTTGAAAATGGCCTGGAAGCCCAGCAAGGCGATCAGGAAGCTGATCGAGATTGCCAGCACCGGCCGTTTTATGAATATGTCGGTAAATCGCATCGTAGATCTCCGCGCTTACAGCATCGGGGTTTGTGCCGGAACGGCCAGGGCATCGTTCTTGACCACGTGCACCTTGGTATCGTTGCTCAGGCGAACCTGACCCGACAACACGATTTCATCGCCAGCCTTGATGCCGGACAGCACATGGACATCGTTGCCGCGACGCTCACCAGCCTTGACCACGACCTGTTTGGCACGCTTGGCACCCTCCACTTCATGAATGATGTAGACGTTCTCCCCATACAGGGTGAAGGAGATGGCGGACTGCGGGATCACGATCTGCTCCTTGACCGTCGGCAAGATGATGCTGGCACGGGCAAACATGCCGGAGCGGAGCTGGCCGCTGTTGTTCGGGATGGCTGCCTGCACCTGGATCAGACCGCTCTGGTAGTTGACCGCGGGTTCGATGGCGGTGATCTGGCCCTCAAACTGGTCGTTGGGGTAGGCATCCACCCCTATCTTGATGGTCTGGCCGAGGGAAATCTTGGAGATGTCGGTCTGGGGCACGGTGAAGCGCAGACGCATCACGCTGGTGTCTTCCAGTCGCACAATCTCGGTGCCCGGTTCCAGGTACTGGCCGAGGAAGACGTTGCGCAGACCCACGGCGCCGCCGAAGGGGGCGCGCACTTCGCGGCGGGCGATGGTGCCCTTCAGGCTCTCGATATCGGCTTCGAGCGAGCGATAGCTGGCCTCGGCGTCATCCAGCTGGTCCCGGGAGATGGAGTTCTTCTGGTACAGGTTCTGGTAGCGTTCGAACTTGGCGCGCGCCGCCGGCAGCCTGGCCTGGGACGATTTCAGGTTGGCCTTTTCCACGCTGGAGTCCAGGCTCAACAGCAGCTGATCCGGCTTCACATGGGCGCCAGACTCGAAGCTGATGTTGTCGATGGTGCCTGCCAGTTCACTGGAGAGGGTCACCCCCTGGTTGGGCTCGATGAAACCGATAGCCTCGATGGTCGGCACCCAATCCTGTGCCTTGGTCACCATGGCGGTCACCGGGAACTCGGGCTCGGGGCGGCTGGCCAGAAATTCCGCAATCTTCTTCTGCTTGAACATATTGAAACCGATGACACTGCCGAACAGAACGAGTGCTATCAGTAACATGATGGCCATCCACTTTTTCATGAACAGGCTCCTGTGGTGGAAATTTGAGGGTTTAAAATGGCATTCCAACTGGCTCTTATCACGGTTTCCAGCTGTTCTTGCGTTAATTCAAATGGGTGTGCCCGGCGCAACTGCGCCAGGTTGGCCACACAATCCAGACTCAGTGTCTGCAACACCGGGACGGGTAGATCGATAAACAATCCTTGTTGGCGACCCTGTTCAAAAAAGTTTTCAAGCGGCGCCCATGCCGCCATTATGACCGGATCCTGTTCTAATTCAGCCCCCAATGGAGAACTTTCGTACTGCAATTTACATTTCAGTGCGTTGGGGGTGTTGATAAAGATGGCGTCTATGTTGAACCACAGGCGCCGATACTGCCGAAATGACACGTCCTCTATCTGCACACCCTCCATGACTAGAGGATGACACTGAAGAATGGTGTGCTTGTACAGTTGGCGGATCAGGTCATCCTTGTCGCTGAAATAGCGATAGATGGTGCCCGCCGCCACATTGGCCTTCTTGGCGACCACGGCGATGGAAAGGCCGAAGAAGCCTTGCTCGCCGAGGACTTCGCGCGCTGCCTCGAAAATGCGCTCTTTCTTATCCATGACTCTTCCGATTGCAACGGCTGAATGAACGTTCATTCATTCTAGATTGAGAAGTGGGCAAGTCAAGGGGAGGGGAGAAGTTCCCGGTACGATAAGTCGACAAAAGTGGGTCGACTGAAGACGATTCCGGCCGAGGAGGTGTAGAAAAGCTATAAAACTGCACAAAACGATGGAAAAACAGTCGGTTGATTCAAGGGGATGAAAAAACAGTGGACAAGGCCGGCGCCATCATCAATAATGCGCCCCGTTCGACAGCGTAGCGCCCGTAGCTCAGCTGGATAGAGCGCTGCCCTCCGGAGGCAGAGGTCACAGGTTCGAATCCTGTCGGGCGCACCATCAAACGTGCGCCAGTTAAACGGGCGTTGTTGTGGAACAAAACAGCTGTGGTGGCTGTAGCTCAGTTGGTAGAGTCCCGGATTGTGATTCCGGTTGTCGTGGGTTCGAGCCCCATCAGCCACCCCATTTTACAGCTTGTCAGGTACGCGAAGGTGGCGGAATTGGTAGACGCGCTAGCTTCAGGTGTTAGTGCCCCCCGGGTGTGAGGGTTCGAGTCCCTCTCTTCGCACCATACTTGCTGTATGACGAAGGTGACCATGAGGTCATCTTTGTGTTTTTGAAATACCCCATCGGTGATTAGCGCAGCCCGGTAGCGCATCTGGTTTGGGACCAGAGGGTCAAAGGTTCGAATCCTTTATCACCGACCACATTTGAAAACCCCGCTTAGGCGGGGTTTTTGCTTTTCCGGCCTCCGCCCACTTTGTCACGTCTCTTTACACTTCTGTTGGCGCCTGCGCGCATCGAATTCGCTATGCTGGGGGCCTGATTCACGCGCCGGCGGTCACCCTGGCCCCGCTTCAGGCACTTATCCAATGCAGCACATGACTCGACAATCCGGCCTGCTGGCCTTGCTCACCCTGACCTTGGGTGGGTGCACCACCTTGCAACCCGATCCTGATGCGATCCTGCTGGGGGCAGCCCCCAAGGCAGAGAAAACCACTATGGCAAATCTGATCACCAGCGGTGGCTTTTGTGTGACGCTGAGCGAGCAGAATACCCTGCTGACACAGGACTGCGATCAGGGTACCCGGCAGGAGTTCGACTGGGATGCCGGGGCGCTGCAACTGGCCCGGGGCTGCCTGATCGCCAGGGGGGATGACGAACTCGGCGTGGCGGATTGCCGGGATGACAGCCATCAGTGGCAGTGGCAGGCGGATCGGCTGTTCAACCGTCAGCTGTCCCTCTGTCTGGATGTGGCTGGCCGCCGTCATCAGCCAGGCACCCCGCTGCGTCTGGCGGAGTGCTATGGCGGTGCGAACCAGAGCTTCGAGTGGAAGCAAAAGGGAGGCTTGCTGGACAACCTGGGCTTGCCCAAGCTGGCCTGGTGAGATTGACCCACCTTTGGCATGGCGTGCCGACAACGCCTGGTACGAGGCAACAGGGGCGGGGGGCTGAATACAAGAAGGGTGACCCTGGGTCACCCTTCTGCATATCTGGGGCATCGCCGGTTCAGGCGAGGCTCGGTGCGAACAGCTTCTCCAGATAGACGGCAACCCCATCGTCGTCCGAGCTCAGGGTCTGATCATGCTCTGGCAGGGCCCGCTTGAGGCGATCGTGGGCATTGCCCATCACCACGCCGCGGCCCACCATACTAAGCATCTCGAAGTCGTTCATGCCATCGCCAAAGGCCACGGCCTGGGACATCTCCAGCCCGTGCTGTTCCAGCACGGCGCGCACGGCATTGCCCTTGTGTACCCCGGCGTGCATGACTTCGAGGCAGTCCGGCAGGGAGAAGGTGACGTTGAGCCGATCACCATAATGCTGGTTGAGGTTCGCCTCTATCTGCAGCAGCTTCTCGTGCTCGCCGATGTAGAACACCTTGTTGACCTTGTCGGTGGGGTGGCTGGCGAGATCCGCGAGGCGATAGGTGAAGCCGGAGTCATGATGGAATTGCAGCAACCAGGGCAGCTCCTCTTCCACCAGCCACTCGTCGCCGTAGTAGACGTTGATATGGATGGAGGGATCGCGCTCGAGGGCGATCAGTTCGGCCGCCACCGTGGCCGGCAGTGCCTGGTTGTAGACCAGCTGGTCCTGCTTGTCGTGCACCACGGCGCCATTGGAGGTGATGAGGTAGATATCCAGCCCCAGCGCATCGCGGATGCTGCGTACGTCCACGTGATGGCGACCGGTGGCAACCACGAACTTGATCCCCTGATCCACCAGGCGGTGCAGGGTGTCACGGGTGCGGGGGGAGATCTGGTGCTGCTTGTTGAGCAGGGTACCATCGAGATCGGATACGACTACCTTGAACATCTTTACCTCGGCATGAATGGAACGCCGGGGCAGTGTACCCCAGCGTCCTGCGTCACCCCATTTATTTAGGGATACAAAAAATAACCGCTTTTAGAAGCGATCGAAGAAGTCCAGGGTCGCGGTCAGTGCAGGCATACGCTGGGGATCCGCCTCCATGAACAGCTCGTGCCAGGCCCCCAGGATGCGCAGCGGTTTGCCTCCTTCACAGCGGGCCCGCTCGCAGAAGCGGTCCTGAGCCTCATTGTCGACGATGCCGTCATCCCCGGCCTGGATCAGCAGCAGCGGGGTCTTGATGCGATCCGCCTGTGCCACGGCCTCATCCCCGGCCTTGATGCCTTCCCGGATCCAGTGGGCGGTGACACCGCCCAGCTTGATCTGGGGGTACTGCTCATAGAGCTCACGGAAGGCCTGGTAGCGTGCAGTGCTGTGACTCAGGCCATTGTCGGCAAACTCGTGGGAGACATAACCCCCCTGACCCGGACCGTAGGGAGGCTCTCCCCACCAGCTGCCCACAGTGTCCATGGTGGCGGCCAACCCCTTGGCGAGCCACTTGGGGATGCCGCCGAGATTGATGCCCATCATGGGGGAGGAGAGCACGGCGGCCTGGATGTCATCCGGCCAGCGCTCCAGATAACGGGCCGAGATGGCGCCCCCCATGGAGTGCGCCAGCAGGAACAGCTTGGCGGGTTTGTCCGCCAGCACGACCTCGTCGTGGAACTGCTTGAGATCCTGCACATAGTCGTCGAAGTCCGCCACATAACCCTTCTCGGGGTCTTTCAGCAGGCGGCCGGAGAGCCCCTGGCCACGGTGATCGATGAGGTAGAGGCTGTAGCCCTGGCGCCACAGATCCCAGGCCAGCTCCTGATACTTGAGGTAGCTCTCGACCCGGCCGTTGACGATGAGGATGGCTCTGTCCACCTTGGGCTGGCGCAGGGCGACGTAGCGGATGCTGACTCCGTTCTTGCCCTTGAATTCTCCCGGGGCCGCGTGCTCCTGCCAGAAGGTCGGCAGGGTCTGCTGGTGGAGGGCAGGCACTTCGGCCTCGGTGGTCAGCTGATAGGGGTTGTTCACGGCGAGGGCTCCGGCAGAAAACAGGGTCAGGGCCAGCAAGGGCAGTAATTTCATGGGGTGCACTCCTGCAGCCAATGTTGATGAAGGGCAGCGATATCGCCGGCGCAGAGCAGGGGCATGGCCGCTTGCAGTCGGGGCAGGGGCCAGTCCCACCACTGCATGGCCTGCAGCAGGGCGATCTGCTCATCGCCGAAGCGGCGACGGACAGGTTTGGCCGGGTTGCCGCCCACTATGGTGTAAGGCTCCACGTTTTTTGTCACCACGGCCCGGCTGGCGATGACGGCGCCATCGCCGATCTGGATGCCCGGCATGATCATGGCTTCCGAGCCTATCCAGACATCGTTGCCAATCCGGGTATCCCCCTTGCGCTGGAAACCGCTCTGGGCGCCATCACCGAAACGGGCGGCATCGAAGGGGAAGGTGGAAACCCAGTCCATCCGGTGGCCCTGATTGCCCGCCAGCATGAAGGTGGCGCCGGAGCCGATGGAGCAGAACTTGCCGATGATGAGGCGATCCACCTCACCCCAGATGCCGCTCTCCCAGCTGGCGCGGGTCGAACCGTCTCCCAGCAGGTAGCGTACGCAGTGATCCTCGAACGGCTTGCCGTGGTAGTAGCCGGAGTAGTAGCTGTAGTCACCCGCCTCGATATTGGGATTGGTCAGGTGATTCCGGATGACCTGGGACTCCAGCCAGCTGCCGAACGGGTTCTCCATCACTCCTCCTGCCATGATTCATCTTCTTGCTGGGCGGCGGCCCAGCCCTTGCGGGTCAGTTGCATCTGTTGCCACCAGGCGTCGTCCGCCAGGATCTCGCCCGCCGGGCCGAGTTGGGGGTAGGGCATCTCTTTCTCTTTGCAGAGCTGGGCATAGATGGGGTAGCCCCCCTCGAACAGGATGCTGTTCTGCTCCTCCAGGCTCAAGGGGCAGCCGCGCTGGTAGCAACCGGCCAGCTCCCGCTGGCGCTGGGCCTCGTACAGGATGGCGGCGGCGGCCACCGAGACGTTGAGGGACTGCACCATGCCCACCATGGGGATGACGATATGGTGATCGGCCAGGGCCAGCGCCTCGTCACCGATGCCGTGTTTCTCCTGCCCGACCAGGATGGCGGTGGGACGGGTGTAGTCGATGGCACGAAAGTCCACCGAGCTCTCCGACAGGTGAGTCGCCAGGATCTGCATGCCGGCCGCCTTCAGCTCGCCGACGGCGCTGCCGATGTCCGGGTGCAGCTTTACATCCACCCAGTTCTGGCTGCCGCGGGCCGTGCCCTTGCGCTTGTGGATCCAGGTCTTGGGCCAGACTGCGTGCACCCGATGGATGCCGATGGCGTCGGCGGTGCGCACGATGGCGGCCAGGTTGTGGGGCTTGTGGACCTCTTCCATGCAGACGGTCAGGTCGAGCTGGCGCATGGCCAGCATGTCGGAGATCCGTTTAAAGCGTTCAGGTGTCATGTCAGTTTCTATCGAATGGGGCTGATGGACGTCTTCCCATGCAGGCTGACAGGCACATGGCCAGCCTGTCCGCGCCACGTTCGGGGGTCATGGGTTGTCTCTCTAAAAGCAGCAGGCGGCTCGCGCCGCCTGTGTTCAGTTCTTCTGTCGGCTCACCTTGAGCACGTTGGGCATCACCCGGATCTTGCGCATGATGTTGGCAAGGTGGATCCGGCTCTGGGTGGTGATGAGCAGGGTGACCAGATAGACACGGCCATCCTTTTCCTCGGTGCTGATGGCGTGGATGTTGGCACCGGTGGCCGCGATCACGTTGGCCAGCTCCGCCAGCGCACCCTGGTGGTTGATGATCTCGATGCTGATGCCGGTGCGGAACTCCTGTTCCTGCTCCTTGTCCACTTCCCACTGCACCGGCAGGTACTTGTCCGGTTCGCGGCTGTAGCCCTTGATGTTGCGGCAGGACTCCTGGTGGATGACCAGTCCCTTGCCCGGGCTGATGTGGGCGATGATGGCATCCCCCGGGATGGGGCGGCAGCAGTTGGCGAAGGTGACCAGCATGCCGTCGGCACCCTTGATCGGCATCTTCTTGCTGGTGGATTTCGGCTGCTCTTCCGGCGGCAGCTCATCCCCCAGCATGCGGCGCGCCACCATGACGCTCATGGCGTTGCCAAGCCCCACATCGGCCAGCAGGCCCTGCAGGTTTTCGTGCTTGGTATCGGCCAGCACCTGTTTGATGCGCGGCTCCGGGATGTCCTCGATGTTCTTGGCACCCAGGGCGTGGTTGAGCAGGCGACGACCCAGCACCACGGACTCTTCGGTACGCAGGTTCTTCAGGAACTGGCGGATCTTGGAGCGGGCCTTGGTGGTCACTACGAAGTTGAGCCAGGCCGCGTTCGGGCGGGCACCGGGGGCCGTGATGATCTCCACCGTCTGGCCCGAGTGCAGCGGGCTGCTCAGCGGATAGGGGTGGCGGTCGACCCGGGAGCCGACGCAGGCGTGGCCGATGTCGGTGTGTACCGTGTAGGCGAAGTCCACCGGGGTGGCGCCAGCGGGCAGCTCCATGATGCGGCCCTCCGGGGTGAACACGTAGATCTCGTCGGGGAACAGGTCCGTCTTGACCCCTTCGATGAACTCGAACGAGCTGCCGGCGCTCTGTTGCAGCTCCAGCAGGCTCTGCATCCAGCGCTGGGCGCGGATCTGGGCCGTGGTGCCCGAGCTGTCGCCATCCTGTTTGTAGGCCCAGTGGGCGGCAACCCCCTTGTCGGCCATCTGATCCATGAATTCGGTGCGGATCTGCACCTCCACCGGCACCCCGTGGGGGCCGACCAGGGAGGTGTGCAGGGACTGATAGCCGTTGGTCTTGGGAATGGCAATGTAATCCTTGAAGCGACCGGGGCGGGGCTTGTAGAGGCTGTGCATCTGCCCAAGCACCCGGTAGCAGGTATCTATGTCTTTCACTCGTACTCTGAAAGCATAAATATCCATCACTTCATGGAATTGCAGTTCTTTCTTCTCCATCTTGTTGTAGATGGAGAACAGGTTCTTCTCCCGACCGCTTACCTGACAGTCGATCCCGGCCTCCCGCAGTCGTCCCTCTATCTCGCTGTGGATGGAGTCGATGATCTCCCGGCGATTGCCACGGGCGCGACGCACGGATTCCCGCAGTACCCGGGAGCGCATGGGATAGAGCGCCTCGAAGCCGAGCTCTTCCAGCTCGTTCTTCATGGTGTGGATGCCGAGGCGGTTGGCGATGGGGGCGAAGATCTCCAGGGTCTCGCGGGCGATGCGGCGACGCTTGTCCGGGCGCAGTGAGCCCAGGGTGCGCATGTTGTGGGTGCGGTCGGCGAGCTTGATCAGGATGACCCGGATGTCCTGGGTCATGGCCATCATCATCTTGCGGAAGTTTTCGGCCTGGGCCTCTTTGCGATCGCGGAATTTCAGCTTGTCGAGCTTGGAGACGCCGGACACCAGTTCGGCCACGGCATTGCCGAACAGTTCGGCGAGATCGTCCTTGGTGACGGGAGTGTCTTCGATGACGTCGTGCAACACCGCGGCCATCAGGGTTTCGTGATCGAGACGCATGTCCCCCAGGATACGGGCGACGGCAACCGGGTGGGTGATATAGGGCTCGCCACTGGAACGCATCTGTCCCTGGTGAGCGTCACGGGCCACCACATAGGCTTGCCTGAGCTTCTCGACCTGCTCGGATGGCAGGTAGGAACTGGCTATTTCTTTAAGGTTTTCAAATAAATACAAGACAGTCCCCGCAGCGGTGATACGGCAATCCGTGAAATTGAGGGTATGCCCCTGAGTTTGCGAGGTTTTCGAGCGGTTGTAAATGGGGGAGAGCGGTCGGCACCCGGGCGGGGGCCGACCGGCAAGATAACTTAACCGCGACCTTCGGCGATGGCAGCAACGGCAGCCAGCTCGGCGGCTTCCTGCTCTTGCTGCTCGTAACGGTCCTGGGTGTCCATCACCTGGTTGTTCACCAGACCCAGTTCGATTTCGCGCAGGGCGATCACGGTCGGCTTGTCGTTCTCTTCGTCGACCAGGGGATCTTTACCTTGTACCGCGATTTGACGGGCGCGGCGCGCGGCGACCAGCACCAGGTCAAAACGGTTACCTACCTGTTTTACAGCATCTTCTACAGTAACGCGTGCCATGCAGGACTCCAGTGTTTGGGCTTTCTCGGTTTAAAAAAGCGGTGTTTAAAAATGACGCAAAAGTTTACTTGTTTTTGGCCTATTCTGCCAGTAGCTGTTGCAGCAAGTTTTGTTGGGCCTGCTGCTGCTGGTGCAATTCCAGCCGTTGGCACTCGATGATGGCTCTGAGCTGGAACAGTGCCTGCTCAAAATCTTCATTGATGATGACATAGTCATACTCGTCGTAGTGCACCATTTCGGCAATGGCTTTCTCCATCCGGCCACGGATCACCTCAGCGCTGTCCTGGCCGCGGCCGACGAGGCGACGCTCCAGCTCTTCCCGGCTCGGGGGCAGGATGAAGATGGACTTGGTCGGCATCTGTTTACGGATCTGGCGGGCACCCTGCCAGTCGATGTCGAGGAAGACGTCGATGCCCCGGGCAAGGCAGGCCTCGATGGCGGCGCGGGAGGTACCGTAGTAGTTGCCGAACACCTCGGCCCACTCCAGAAAATCGCCGCGCTCTATCAGGGTCTTGAACTCGTCCACCGCCACGAAGTGGTAGTGCACCCCGTGGGTTTCCCCCGGGCGGGTGGCGCGGGTGGTGTGAGAGACGGAGAGTTGCATCTTGCCTGCGTCGTTATGCTGGGTCAGCAAGGCATTGAGCAGGCTGGACTTACCCGCCCCGCTCGGGGAGGAGATGATATAGAGGGTGCCTTGTTGCGCCATGTCTGTACCTTTAAGCGTTGCCGTGTTTTGGTTGTAGCAGAGGCCGCCGTCTTGTGCCCGAGAGGGAGACAGTCGCTCACAAAACGCGGAAAAGTTGGAGCCGGTAGGATGTAAAGGCGGCGAATTTTAGCAGATGGTGGCGGATAAAAAAACGGCCGGAATCATATTCCAGCCGATCAAAGTATTCGTAGCTTGCTGCGGGAGCGTTACCCACAAGGCGGGATTCTGCCTCGATCGGACAGGGACGGCCAGCAGGTTATCCCTGCCTCATTCCTCGGGATTTTCGAGTTTTTGCCCGTTCGGCAACCCGTGGACAGCGCAGATCCGATCGAAGGCGGCGATGACCCGATCGCTGCTTATCTTGCCCATGGCGTCCGGATCCTTGAGGCGGGTGCGCCAGTCGAGCTCCGCCAGCGGCTTGCCGGTCTCCTGTTCGATCTGCTCCTGATAGACGCTGACCACGTGCTCCCGGCACAGATAGGGACCGGTGCGGGCCGGGTTGTGATGGGCGTAGAGGCCGATGACAGGGGTGCCCGCCAGGGTCGCCATGTGGGTGGGGCCGGTATCCGGGGCCAGCACCAGGCTGGCTTCCTTGATCAGTGCCAGCAACTGCTTGAGGTTGGTCTGCCCCACCAAATCCACCGGCTTGCTCTGGCTGAGTTGCTGGATCTCTGCGGCCAGGTCTCGCTCCAATTTGGCGGGGCCGCCGCACAGATAGACCTGAAAACCCTTGGCCGCGGCGTGATCGGCGAGATCGGCATAGCCTTGCGCGGTCCAGTTCTTGAACGCCTTGCTGGCGGCGGCGCAGATGAGCAGGGTGGGCTTGCCGGCGATCTTCTCCCTGGCCCAGGCCAGATGCTCCTGGCTGATGGGCAATTGCCAGTCCGGGGTCAGGTCCCGGATGCCGAGCTCCCTGGCGAAGGCGAGGAAGCCGTCGAGCACATGGGGAGAATCGGGAGAAGGCACGCGATGGTTGGTGAACAACCACTGACCATCATTGGCGCGCTCCTTGTCAAAGCCGAGCTTGATGTCGGCCTTGATGCCCAGGGTGGCGATGCTGGCACGCAGGGCGGCCTGCAGGTGGAGCAGGGCATCGAACCTGCGTCCTTTGAGCTGCTGCCACAGCTCGCGATAGCCACGCCAGCCTTTGCTTTTGTCAAAGGCGATGACCTCCACCCCGGGCAGGTCGGCAAAAAGTTTCGCTTCGATTTTCCCGGTGATCCAGGTGATGCGGGTTGCAGGCCACTCCCGCTGGATGACGCGTACCAGCGCCAGCGCGTGGCAGCAGTCTCCGATGGCGGAGAGCCGCAGGATGCAGAGGGAGGATGGTGGCGTTTGGAACAACGGCATGATGTGGCGCAAGGGTGGCAGAATGGATGGATGGCATTATGCAAACTCCCTTGTGGATTGTAAAATTGCGCCAACCCTGCCCGGCAGGCCCTCCTGCAGGACGTGCGCACCCATCACACCGCGCTCACTATCGATCGGAACCTTGATAATGTTGACACAGACAGTCCAGAACCAGACTTGCTGGTATGCCGAAGGGGTATTTCGTGACCCTTCTCCCGCCCTGTTCGATCCGGCATGGTGGCAGACCCATCGACAGGTGGTGGGTTCCTCCATCGGCCGCGGGGTGACCTGGTTCGTGAAGGATGAGTCCCGTCATCTGGTGCTGCGCCACTATTACCGGGGCGGCATGGTGGGCAAGGTGGTGCGGGATCGTTTCTGGTTCGAAGGGGTGGAGACCAGCCGGGCCATGGCCGAGTTCAGCCTGCTGGCGACCCTGAGCGAGCAGGGGCTGCCGGTGCCCCGTCCCTTTGCGGCCCGCATGGCCAAGCAGGGACCCTTCTATCGCGCCGACATCCTGATCGAGCGCATTCGTGGCGCCAAGGATCTGGTGGCTCTGCTCAAGCAGGGCACCATTCCCTGCGAGGTGTGGCACAAGGTCGGCAAGACCATCAAGCAGTTGCACGATGCGGGCGTCTATCATGCGGATCTCAACAGCCACAACCTGCTGCTCGACAAGGAGGGCAAGGTGTGGGTGATCGATTTCGACAAGGGCGCCATCCGCGCGCCGGGCAGCTGGCAGCAGGCCAATCTGGAGCGGCTATTGCGTTCCTTCAACAAGGAGTCCCAGCTCCATACCAGCTTCCATTTCGTGCCGGAAAACTGGCAGGCGCTGATGGAGGGTTATCAGGGAAAGGCAGGCTGAACCCGATAGCCTTGCGGCCCCGTGGCGTGACGCCGGGTCGGCTGGCGTTGATGGCGGGTGAACAGGGAAAAGCGGGCCGAGACGGTTGCTCGGCACAAGGGCCAATGTTACTTATTGAGCAGATATTCAAATCCGGTATTGAGGCAATTGATGGAAAGGTATGAGACCCCCTGGACAGAGGCCGTGACCCGGCTCGATGCGTCCCTGATGACAGAGGCGATGGCGATGCTGGAGGCCGGGATCTGGACCTGGTCGGCGGAGCAGGGGTTGAGGCGTGATCCCTCCTGCCTGCAACTGCTGGGGCTGGAGGGCAATGCCCTGGATGACCTCGGCTGGCTGGCGCGGGTGCATCCGGACGATGGTACCCGACTGGCCGACGCCATTCGGGCCTGTCAGGCGGGGCACAACCAGGGGCTGCGCCTCGAGTATCGCATCCTGCATCATCAGGGCCACTATGTGCGACTGGAGGAGCGGGTGCGCCGCAATGCCCGGGGGGAGCTGCTGGGAGTGGTGCGCCACCTGGACCCGGCGGTGCCTCAGGAGGAGAGTCGTCACGATACGGATCCCCTCACCGGGCTGGAGAGCCGCAGTCACTTCGAGTTGTTGCTGGATGAGCGGCTCGCCAGCGAGAGCGGCAGCTTCTGCCTGCTGCAGTTCACCGTGGATCACCGCAGCAAGATCCTGCAGCTGTTTGGCGAGGTGGCCTGTGACGCCATGATGGCGAAGCTGGCGCGCATCGTGCGCCACGAGCTGCGCCGGGAAGACCCCTTCGCCCGCTGGGATGAGGATGGCTTCATCCTGATGCTGTCCCAGACCGATCGGCTGAGCGGTCTGGAGATCGCCGAGCGGCTGCGCCTCGAAATCGCCGATGCCAGCCTGCTGCCGGAGCGGCCGGTGACCGTCAGCATCGGTCTGGTACAGAGCCAGAATGCCGAGCAGATAGATCACCTGCTGGCGCGTCTGGCCTCCTGTCATGGTCAGGCCAAACGGGAGCACAACGCCGTCGTAGGCTGATTTTTAGTCAGTACTCACTCACCGGCTGAGGCTGGTGGGTAAAAAGAGGGCCTGCATCAGCAGGCCCATCGGTTGACTCATTGTCACTACGTGCCACGAACCGGCTGGCGCTGGCAGATCCAGAGGGAAGCCAGCATCAGCACGGCCCCCAGGCTGAGCCTGAGCAGATCGGTATCCTTGCCCCAGAGCACCAGGTTGACCAGCAGACCCGCCGGGATCAGGGCGTTGTTCATGATGGCCAGCACGCCGCTGCTGACCAGGGTCGCCCCCTTGTTCCACAGGAAGTAGCCGAGCCCGGATGCCCCCACCCCCAGCCAGAGCAAGATGCCCCACTGCAGGTTGCTGTTGGGATACTGGGGTTGCCCCAGCAGCCACCAGGCGGGCAGGGCAATCACCAGGGCCCCGAGATAGAAGCAGCCGAACACTGCGAGCTGGGGCGGCTGCTCCTTCTCCCGTGCCAGTAGCACCTTGTAGCCGACCTGGCCGAGGGCGAAGCAGATATTGGCCCCCTGCACCACCAGGAACCCCATCACATAGCTCTCGGTCAGGCCATCGAAGCGGATCACGGCCGCCCCCAGCACCGCCAGCAGGGCGCCCCACAGGTAGGTGGGTTTGAACCTGGACTCCAGCAGATCGTGGATCAGGGTCACGTAGATGGGGGTGAAGATGGTGAACACCAGCACTTCCGGCACCGTCAGCAGCAGGAAGGAGTGGTAATAGAACAGATACATGATGCCGAGCTGGATGGCGCCGAGGGCCATCAGCTTGGCCACCAGATCGGGGCGCAGCCAGCGGCGGCGCAGGAAGGGCAGGAACACCAGGCTGGCGAGGGCGATGCGGGTCAGCACGGAGAAATAGGCATCCACCTGGCCGGCGAGGTAGACCCCGATCAGGCTGAAAGAGAATGACCAGAGCAGGGTAACCCCTATCAAGTAGTTCATGTGATTGAAATGTCGTCAGTTGTCAATTTGGAGGGCGCTATGATGGCCGAGTTGGACGTCGCGATCCAGCGTTTATGGGGCTTGCTGCCACAGATCGGATCATTTGCCTTCGAGGCGAGTAACGGGGCGGGATCCGCCACCGACTGGAATGGGCGGGGCGAGGGGGCGGTGAAGGTGACCGATCATCGGGGAGGCTGGTTGTTTGCCGAGCAGGGGCGCTATCTCACCCCGCATGGCAAGGCGCTTGCCATGCACAACAGCTTCTGGTGGCAGCGCGTCGAGGGGGGCGTCAGCCTCTCCCATCTGCGCCACGAGGCACCCGTGTTGCTGTTCGAGCTGCAGCCCGGGCCGGATGGGCGCTGGCTCACTGCCGAGGCGCACCTGTGCGGGCAGGATCACTACAGCGCCGAGCTGTCCCTGACCGCCGACGGTTTTCTGCTGGGATGGCAGATCACCGGCCCGCGCAAAAACGAGCGACTGAGCTATCGCTACAGGGTGTGATGCGCCGGGAGGCAGGGATAAAAAAACCGGCGCAGGGCGCCGGTTGAAGGGACAAATCGGAGGTTTTTTTTTAAAACGGTCCCAAAAAACAGAGAGATACACTCTGGTCACACAATCAGACGGAGCACTCAGGCACTCAGGGCGTAGCTCAGCATGGCCTGCAGCTTGCTGTCGAACAGCCAGGGCAGGGTCAGCATCAGCAGGCCGAGCAGCCCGGCCAGCCGGTGCTTGTACTGCCAGCCGGCGATCAGCACCAGACCGCCACACAGGGTGGTCAGGATGCCTGACATAGGGCCGCCTCCCGCTGGATGCGGCGTTGCTGGGCCCACTGGTTGAGGGCGACCGAACCCAGGATCAGTGCCAGTGCCACACCGGTGGTGGACTGGATCTGCTCGCCGAGGAAGAGGGCACCCAGCATGACGCCAAACAGCGGCACCAGATAGTTGCTGAAGGAGGCGAAGGTCGGACCCGCCTTCTGGATCAGCGCCATGTAGAGGAAGTAGACCAGACCGGTACAGAAGACACCCAGTACCACCACGGCACTGATGGCCTGACTGCTCGGCAGGGTGAGGGCGCCCAGATCGGTGACGAAGGGGGCTGCCAGCAGCAGCTGCACGGCTGAGGAGATCAGGATGTTGCGGGCTACTACTACTGGGTGATCCTTGGCAAAGCGCTTGATCATCAGCAGGCCGATGGCGAAGCAGCTAGCGCCGAACAGGATGGCGACGGCGCCGAGCAGGCCCGCATCCATACCGTTGGAGAGCTTCGGCCAGAACAGTACCAGCACGCCGATGAAGCCGATGACCACGGAGATCAGGCCACCCTTGGTGATTTTTTCACCGGAAACCAACAGCGGTGCCATCAAGATGGTGACAAAGGGGATACAACCCATCACCACGGCGGCGATGGCGCTGTCCACGTATTGCTGACCCCAGGCGACCATGATGAAGGGGATGGTGGCATCGAGCAGGGCGATCCACATATAGGTGCGCCAGCGGGTGTGCTCGCTCTTGAGACGCATGAACAGGCAGAGCAGACCCAGGGTCAGGCTGCCGCACAGGGCGCGAATAGCGGCCACCATGATGGGGGGCAATTCGGCCACGGCCTGGTGCATGAAGATGAACTGGGAGCCCCACAACAGGCCGATCGCCAGCAACAACAGATAGCTACGCATTTTAATCTCCGATGGTATTTGCCCGCGCATTCTATGCAATCTGCTACTATGCCTTAAATGAATTGTCGTCATCCGACTATGGCCATTATCGATGGAACAGCCTCTTTCCCGCCTCGACCTCAACCTGCTCACCGTGTTCGATATGCTGATGCAGGAGCGCAACGTCACCCGTGCCGCCGAACGGCTGCATCTTTCCCAGTCCACCGTCAGCCACGCCCTCGGCCGGTTGCGGCAGGCGCTGGACGATCCCCTGTTCGTGATGAGCCGGCGGGAGATGATGCCCACGGATCGCGCCAAGGCGCTGGCGGGGCCGGTGCGCCAGGCGCTGGCCATGCTGGAGCAGGGCTTGCGGCAGGCAAAGGGCTTCGAGCCCGCCAGCGCCCAGCGGGTGTTTCGCATCGCCACCCCGGGCTCGGTGGAGCACGGCCTGGTGCCGACCCTGGTGGAGCGCATGCACCAGCTGGCGCCCGCCTGCCGGCTGGAGGTGTGCGAGCTGGCGAACAGCGACTATGAGCGGGAGCTGGAGAAGGGGGAGCTGGATCTGGTGATCGGCTTTGCCGATGCCAATCACCTCTCTCCCCGCTTGTGGCGCGAGGAGTGGTTCACCAATCCCCTGGTCTGTCTGTCACCGCTCGGCAGCGCTCTGCCGGACGTGCTGGGGCCGGAGGAGCTGGTGAGCCGCCCCCATATCTACACCTCCAGCTGGGGTCACAGTCAGGCCATGGTGGAACTCTGGCTGGCCCGCTTCGGGGTGGCGCGGGAGCTGGGGGCCAGGTTGCCGAGCTTCATGGCGGTGCCCCAGCTGATGGCGACCGGCCGCTACCTGGTGGTGGTGCCGGAGATGATCGGGCGCCACTTCTGCCGCTACTATCCGCTGCGGCTCCATCAGCTGGAACCCGCCATCCCCATCGTCTACCTGATGGCGGGCCACCCCTTGAGCGCCCACGACGAGGCGATCCGCTGGTTCAAGAGCCTGCTGCACCTGCTCGCCTTCGAACGCTACGGCGAGGCCGCCCTGGGCACAGCGGCTCAGCGCAACCCGGCGAAGTAATCCAGCCCCATGGCCCCCTTGACCTCGGCCAGCACCTCGTCGGTGAGGGTGCGGGCCTGCTGGGTGCCCCTGTGCAGCAGCGCCAGCAGCTGACCCCTGTCGGCGATGGCGGCCTGGCGGCGCGCTCTCATGGGGGCGAGCAGGCTCTGCAGGCAGTCATTCAGCACCTGCTTGCAACGCATGTCGCCGAGGCCGCCGCCTTGGTAATGGGCCTTCATCTGTGCCACCAGGGCCTTGTCCGGGTGGAAGGCATCCAGATAGGCGAACACCGTATTGCCCTCCACCTGGCCGGGATCGCTCACCTTGAGGTGATTCGGGTCGGTATACATGGAAAACACCGCTTGTTTCACCTCATCCGCCGACATGCCGAGCTCTATGGTGTTGCCGAGGGACTTGGACATCTTGGCCTTGCCGTCGATGCCGGGCAGACGGCCGGTGTCGCTCAGGATCGGCTGGCATTCGGTCAGCACCTCTTTGCCGACTAGCGTGTTGAAGCGGCGCACTATCTCGTTGGTCTGCTCCAGCATGGGCAGCTGATCCTCCCCCACGGGCACATGGGTGGCGCGAAACGCCGTGATGTCGGCGGCCTGACTGACCGGGTAGACCAGGAAACCGGCGGGCAGGCTGCGCTCGAACCCTTTTTGCTGGATCTCGGCCTTCACCGTGGGGTTGCGCTCCAGCCGGGCGACGCTGACCAGGTTGAGGTAGTAGCAGGTGAGCTCGGCGAGGGCGGGCAGGGCGCTCTGCAGGCAGAAGGTGGTACGGGCGGGATCCAGACCGGCGGCCAGATAATCGGCCATCACCTCCAGCACGTTGTCGGTCACCCTGGCCGGGTTGTGGCCGTTGTCGGTCAGGGCTTGCAGGTCGGCGATCATCACGAACTGGCGGTAATGGGACTGGGCTTCCACTCGCTGGCGCAAGGAGCCGACGTAGTGGCCGATGTGCAGTTTGCCGGTGGGGCGATCGCCGGTCAGTATGATGGGGTTATGCATGTCACTCTCTCCAGTTGGGGGTGGGCCGGGAGGCGACATGGGACACAAAAACAATGACCGCCTCTCGGCGGTCACGGTGTTTTCTGTCGTAAATATCACATAGAAAAGCAGTGCCGCCTGTTAAGAGCAGCACCACCAGTTGTTGTGATTAAAAGCGGTCGTGTTCATGGTCAATCAAGCTACGTCCCTTTGATCACTTCTGCAAGGGGACGACCAGCAGATCGCAGGGGACAGTGTTCATCAGCTGGCGCGCGCTCGAGGTGAGCAGGCTCCAGAAGCTCTGGCGATGGCCGCACACCAGCAGGTCTATCTGGTAATCCTTGACCGCCTGATTGACCCGCTCGCTGAGATCGCCGCAGATCACCAGCTTCTTCTCGATGGGGTAGTCCACGGATGCCAGGAAGGCTTCCAGCTTCTCTTTGGCCTCGGCGATTACCTGATCCTGCACGTTGTCGATGTCGATATCGATCATCTCGGTGTAGAGATCCTTGAGGTCCACATCCACATGGATCACCGACAGCTTGGCACCGTTGGAGCGGGCCCGGTCGACCGCCTTCTCGATCACCTTGCGGTTGTCTTCCGACAGGTCGATCGCGGCCAGTACGTGTTTGTAATAGGTTCCATTCATGGGAGTTCTCCTCATCGATCCTGAGTCCACTATACCAATGTCTGCTGAAACTAAAACGACCTCGTCGTCACAATGTGGGGCATTGGCACGGGCGTCCTGTGAAGCCAGCTTGCCGCCCCCATTTGCGGGTTGCATATAAATTAGCCAGAAATTTGAGGCCGATCACGCCAGCCTATTGCCGTGACAAGATCAGGGGAATAGGATGTGCCCGTGCTTCGCAATGAACACAAAACAACAAAAAGCATCTGAATACCGCTTTGGGGAGCCTCGTGCTCCCTCTTGTTTTTCTGCCCCTTTTTTCCGTTTATCCCCGTTCGCATCAAGGTTTGTCACCTCGCCATGGTTATGCTGTAGCCAGTTTCTTCGTCGAAGCCGTCTATGATGATCCCACTCGGGGCCGGATAGGGATGGCCCGCCGCCTGATCCCCTCGTTTGGAGAGATGCCCATGATTATTCGTCCACAAATCCAGGGCTGTGTCGCCCGCAACTGCCACCCCATCGGCTGCCGTGCCGCCGTCGCCCAGCAGATCGCCAGCGTCAGAGCGGCGGGCCGTTTCGACGGGCCAAAACGGGTGTTGGTGCTGGGAGCCTCTTCCGGGTTCGGCCTGGCGTCGCGCGTCGCCCTGACCTTCGGGGCAGGGGCCGACACCGTTGGTGTTTCGTTCGAGCGAGGCCCCTCGGAAAAAGGGCTCGGCAGTGCGGGCTGGTACAACAACATCTGGTTTCGCCAGGCGGCGGAGCAGGAGGGGCGTATCGCCGTCAACCTGATCGGCGACGCCTTCTCGGATGCCATGCGCCAGCAGGCCATCGATGTCATCCGCCAGCAACTGGGGCAGGTGGATCTGGTGGTCTATTCCCTCGCGAGCGGCATCCGGGTGATGCCTGATGGCACCCAGGTGCGTTCCGTACTCAAGACCACGGGCCAGCCATTTACCGGTTGGGGCCTGGATCTGGAGCAGGAGGCCCTGGTGCAGCAGACCCTGGCGCCGGCCAGTCCGGAGGAGATCCGCGACACCGTCACCGTGATGGGGGGAGAGGACTGGCAGCTCTGGTTACAGGCGCTGCAGCAGGCGGATTGTCTGGCAAAAGGCGTACAGACGGTGGCTTATTCTTATATCGGCCCGGAATCCACCTATCCCATCTACCGTGACGGCACCATCGGTTACGCCAAGGAGCACCTGCATGCCAGTGCCGAGAGCATCAATTTGCAGCTGGCAGCCCTCGGTGGCCACGCCTGGGTGTCGGTGTGCAAGGCGCTGGTGACCAAGGCGAGCGCCTACATTCCGGTGCTGCCCGTCTACCTCGGCCTGCTGATGGGGGTGATGAAGGAGCGCGGCGTGCACGAAGGCTGTATCGAGCAGATGCAGCGGTTGTTCGCCGACAAGATGTATGGCCCCAAGGGGGTGGTGGCCGATGGCAACCGCTTGATCCGCATGGACGATCATGAGCTGGAGCCGGCCATTCAGGCTGCCGTCTCCGCCCTCTGGTCCAAGGTCACGCCGGACAACTTCCAGAGTCTCGGGGATTTCGGCGGATTGGAGCGGGACTTCATGTGGCTCAACGGTTTCGACCTGCCGGAGGTCGATTATGGCGCACCGGTCAATGTCGCGGCCCTGACCGAGCTGACACCCTGAGCCATCAGGCCACGCTGGGAATCGACTCGACTGGTGTGTCGGGGCGTGCGTCAGTACGCATCTGACGATGGTGCGTGTTGCCTGATGAGAGCCCATGGGGGGGGTAGCAAGGGCCACTCTCAGGCCACGCTGGGAATTGACTCGGCGGGTGCGTCGGGGGAGTGCGCCAGTATGGTCTGGTTGCGCCCCTGGCGTTTGGCCTGGTACATGGCCATGTCGGCTCTGTGGATCAGCTGGCTCAGGCTGGTATCGGCGGGGGATCGCTCTGCCACCCCGATGCTGACGGTGATGGTGGGGTGGTGCAGCAGTTCGATCCGCTGGCGCAGCTGCTCGGCCTGCTCCCGGCAGCGGGCACCGTCCTGGGGCATGGCCACCAGAAACTCCTCTCCTCCCCAGCGCCCAATCTGTTGCAGATCCGGTGCCCAGCGTTTCAGCTCATGGGCCAGTCGCTGGATGGCGAGATCCCCGGTTTGGTGGCCGTGCCTGTCGTTGATCTGCTTGAAGTGATCGATGTCGATGATGAGTAGGGTCAGCGGCTGGTGCTGCTGCCACTGGTGCGCCAGCCGCTCCATCAGGGCACGCCGGTTTGGCAGCCCGGTCAGCTGATCGAAGGTAGCGAGTTTGTAGAGGTGACGCGAGTTGCGGTGCAACCTGTGGGTCGCCAGCCCGAGCAGGACCAGGGCCACCCCCAGCAGGAAGACCAGCATCAGCTGATAGTAACGGGCGCTCTGCTGATACAGCAGTTGCTGGCGCTTGCGGTCATTCTCCTGCTGCAATGCGCGGTTGCTGGCCTCGCTGCGCGCCAGTTCCCGCTCGGCCTGAAAGGCGCTGGCGTGCTGGCTCAGGGTCTGGTTGAAGTGCTGCTGGTAATCCTGCATGTATTCGGTCATGGCCCGGTAGGCCTCGGGGTAGCGCCCCAGATCCGCCAGCAGGCTGGCTTGCAGCGCCTTGCCCTCTATGGTGGTGGCCTCGGTCTGGGCCGTCAGCAGTTGCAGCGCGAGCTGCTTCTCGCCGCTCCCTTGCAGGGTCCTGGCCCGGGTTTCGGTCAGGCGTGACGCCGCCTGGGGGTAGCCGAGGCTCAGGTAGATCTCCTGCGCCTCGTTCAGCCTCTGCCAGGCCGCTTCCCACTCTTTCAATCCATTGAGGGCTATGGCCTGATAGCCGAGCACGATGGCGCGGTAGTCCGGTGGCAGGCCGGGCTGCCCGAGCAGGGTATCGAGCAACTGCCACGCCTTGGCCGGCTGGTCCGTGTCGATGTAGAGCCGCGCCATGTTGGCCTTGATGATGGCCTGGCTGTTGGGCTCGTCCAGCCGGACCATCAGCCGCAGGGCATCCTGATAATAGGTTTCCGACTCCTGATAGAGACGAAGATCGGCGTAGAGGTTGCCAAGGGTCATCAGCAGGCGGGCCCGTTGCAGGCTGGAGAGGGTCGTCTCCTGTGCCTGCTGATTGAGGTGATAGGCGGTCTTGAGTTCGCCGATGGCCTCCTTGAGCTGACCGGTGCGATAGAGGGCGAGACCGTTGAGAGCATGCCACTGGGCGAGCCTGGCCGGATGGCCCATGAGAGCGGGTTGCAACTGCGCCAGCAGCCTGAGGGCCTGGCGAGGGGCTTCCGTCTCCAGAGTGAGGGCGACCTGCTGCAACCGGAAGTCCAGCAAGCGGCTGGTCTCTTTGTGGGCGGCGGCGAGGGAGCGTGCGCGGGCGTTGTCTACCAGGGCGTCGGGATGGCGTCCCAGTGCCGCCTTGGCGAGGGATCTGGCGTGGAACAGCTCCATCCCCTGGCGTGGCTCGGCGTCGAGACGCTGCAAATAGCCGGCAGGATCGCGCGCCGCCGCTAATTCCGTCTCGTCAAACAAGGGGGGAGCCGCCTGCACCTGAGTCATCCAGAGCAGCACCAGAGCCATCACCAGTCTCATCGAATCTTCTTCCTGACCACTGGCGCCATCATAGAGGCTGAGTCCGGGTACACCATGATTCTTTGCTTCTCTATGCCCGTATGGGGGGAAAGATGAGAGGGGCAGGGTCACAACTCGGGACGCATCACACACCCGGAGTTGATTCGTGGTAAAACAGTGGTGACAATCGGGAACACATCACCCTGGAGAATCATCATGTTGGCCAAAGCCATGATCGAGAAGTTGAACGAGCAGATCAATCTGGAATTCTATTCCTCCAATCTCTACCTGCAGATGAGCGCCTGGTGTGAGGACAAGGGCTTCGAAGGGGCTGCCACCTTCCTGCGCCAGCACGCGGTCGAGGAGCGCCAGCACATGGAGCGCCTGTTCACCTATGTGAGCGAGACGGGCTCCATGCCGGTGCTGGGAGCCATCGAGGCGCCGCCCCACGAGTTCAACTCCCTGGGTGACATCTTCCGCACCACCCTGGAGCACGAGTATCACATCACCAAGTGCATCAATGGTCTGGCCCACGTGGCCTTCACCACCCAGGACTACTCCACCTTCAACTTCCTGCAGTGGTACGTGGCCGAGCAGCACGAAGAAGAGAAGCTGTTCAAGAGCGTCGTCGACCGTCTCTCCCTGGTGGGCGAGGATGGCAAGGGCCTCTACTTCATCGACAAGGAGCTGGCGGAGCTGGCCAAGGGCGCACCGACCAGCATCATGGACGGCAACGCCTGATAGTCGTGGACACTTAATGTTCAGCCAGTACAATGACGGCCCCTCTTATGCAGGGGCCGTTTTTCTTTGGATGAGTGAGTGATGATGACGCAGGTTGATGTGGTGGTGATCGGGGCCGGTGCGGCCGGTTTGATGTGTGCGGCCCAGGCAGGCTATCGCGGGCGCTCCGTGCTGCTGCTGGACAACGCCAAGAAGCCGGGCCGCAAGATCCTGATCAGCGGCGGCGGACGCTGCAACTTCACCAATCATCAGGCCGGCCCCCATGCCTTCCTCTCGGGCAATCCCCACTTCTGCAAGTCGGCGCTGGCGCGCTACACCCAGCAGGACTTCATCGACCTGGTGGACAGGCACAGGGTGAACTATCACGAGAAGACCCTGGGCCAGCTGTTCTGTGACGAGAGCGCGAAAGAGATCGTCGAGGTGCTGCTCACCGAATGCGAGTGGGCCGGGGTGAGCCAGCAGTACCAGACCGAGGTGCTTGCCGTCAGCAAGAGCGATGACGGCTTCCTGCTCGACACCAGCAAGGGGGCTATCCGCTGTCACTCCCTGGTGGTGGCCACCGGCGGTCTCTCCATGCCCAAGCTCGGCGCCACTCCCTACGGTTTCAAGCTGGCGGAGCAGTTCGGCCTCAACGTGCTGCCGACTCGCGCCGGCCTGGTGCCCTTCACCCTGCATCAGGCACAGAAGGAGGCCTTCGCCGATCTGGCGGGAGTCAGCCTGCCGGTGGCGGTGACCTCAGAAGACGGCACCAGCTTCAAGGAGGCCATGCTGTTTACCCACCGCGGCCTCTCCGGCCCGGCCATCCTGCAAATCTCCTCTTTCTGGCTACCTGGGCAGAAGATACACATCAATTTACTGCCGGATCTGGATATTTCTGCTGCCATCAAGGGCTGGGCTGAGGCCCATCCGGCCCAGGAGCTGAAAACCGTGCTGGGCCGCGAGCTGCCCAAACGCTTCGTCGACAAGCTGGTGGAGCTGGGTCAGCTCAGCAACAAGCCGATGCGCCAGTACAACGAGCGGGAGCTGGCGGCCATCGCCGACCTGCTGGGGGATTGGCAGATCTTGCCGAATGGCACCGAGGGCTATCGTACCGCCGAGGTGACGCTGGGGGGGGTGGATACCAACGAGCTCTCCTCCAAGACCATGGAGGCGCGCACCGTGCCGGGGCTCTACTTCATCGGCGAGGTGGTGGACGTGACCGGCTGGCTCGGCGGCTACAACTTCCAGTGGGCCTGGTCATCGGGCTGGGTGGCAGGGCAGTACTGCTGACGAACAGGTCTAACGACGCCACAATCGGGCCCCTCTCTGGGCCCGATTGTGTTTCTCCCGCCTGATGGCGACTTCCGCTCTCTATTTGAATCTCCTTCCCTGCCGATGGTTTCCCGCAGCCTCACCCGAGGATAGCGGTGGCTAACCCTTCTTCAGCGTCGGCAGCAATACGGTCAGCAGGCCGATCAGCGGCAGATAGGCACAGATCTGGTACACGGTCTCTATGCTGGTGGCGTCCGCCAGCTGGCCCAGCAGGGCCGCCCCTATGCCACCCAGACCAAACGCTAGACCGAAGAAGAGACCTGACACCGTGCCCACCTTGCCGGGGATCAGCTCCTGGGCATACACCAGGATGGCGGAGAAGGCCGAGGCCAGGATCAGGCCGATGATGACCGAGAGCACCGAGGTCCAGAACAGGTCGACGTGGGGCAGCAGCAGGGTGAAGGGGGCGACACCGAGGATGGAGATCCAGATCACCCGCTTGCGCCCGATGCGGTCACCGACGGGGCCGCCCAGCACGGTGCCTGCCGCGACGGCGAACAGGAAGGCGAACAGATACAACTGGGCACTGTCGAGGGAGAGGTGGAATTTGTCCATCAGGTAGAAGGTGTAATAGCTGCTCAGGCTGGCCATGTAGAAGAACTTGGAGAACATCAGCAGGCCGAGGATGGTCAGGGTCCAGCCGATCTGGCGGCGGCTCAGGCCGTTGCCGGCATGGGCCCTCATCCGTTTGTGGAAGCTGGCGGCATGCTGGCTGGACCAGCGTCCGACGAAGCTGAGCACGACGACCCCCACCAGGGCGAACAGCGAGAACCAGGCCGCGCTGGCCTGTCCGTGCGGCACTATGATGAGCGCGGCGAGCAGCGGACCTATGGCCGATCCCAGGTTGCCGCCGATCTGGAACAGGGATTGGGCCAGGCCGGGTTGGTTGCCAGCCGCCATGCGGGCGACCCGGGAAGATTCCGGGTGAAAGACCGAGGAACCCATGCCGATCAGCATGGCCGAGAACAGCACGGCGCCAAAACTGCCGGCCTGCGACAGGGAGAGCAGCCCCAGCATCGTAAATCCCATGCCGAACGGCAGGGAGTAGGGCATGGGCCTGCGGTCGGTGTAGAGGCCGATCAGCGGTTGCAGCAGGGAGCCCGTGAACTGGTAGGTCAGGGTGATGAGGCCTATCTGGGCGAACGACAGGTTGAGGCCGAGCTTGAGCAAGGGATAGATGGCCAGCAGCACCGACTGCATCATGTCGTTGAGCAGGTGCGAGAAGCTGATGGCGGCGATCACCGGGTAGGTGGTGCCGTGCCTGGGTTCGGCCACGGCTGGCATGGCGAGCAGGGTGTCGGTACTGAGAGGCTTGTCCATGGTGATGTGTCTGTGATCCGGGATCCCTCTACCATGCCCGATCCCGGCGCCGGTGGATATTACAAAAGTGGGCAAGGTGCCCTCTGACGGAGGAGACGCCGATGACCGATCATCGCCTGATTGCTGCGCCCTTGTGATTTGTTGGCGGAGGCATAGTATAGGACGGTCACGCTTTAATCATCCGGGAGGGACCCCGAAGACCGGGACCCTTCCTCGCATCGGGGGAAGTTATGTTTGAAAGTCTTGGGGTCATCAACGTCTGGACCTACCTGGTCGGCCTCTTCTTCATCATCATCGCGCCGGGTCCCAACTCCCTCTATGTGCTGCGCACCGGGGCAACCCGTGGCATCGGTGCCGGTTACAAGGCGGCCCTCGGGGTCTTCGTCGGCGACGCCATCCTCATCTTCTGCGCCTATCTCGGCATCGCCTCCCTCATTCGCACCACGCCGCTGCTGTTCACCCTGGTGCGCTACCTCGGTGCCCTCTATCTGCTCTATCTGGGTATCAAGATATTGCACGCGAACTTCGTCGCCAGACAGGAGACCGAACAGAAGGAGGCGGTGCCCGAGGAGAACTACTTCGGCAAGGCCCTGACCCTGAGCCTCACCAATCCCAAGGCAATCCTGTTCTACGTCTCCTTCTTCGTGCAGTTTGTCGACTTCAACTATGCCCACACCTGGGTCTCCTATCTGGTGCTGGCGGGCATGCTGGAGGCCATGAGCTTCGTCTACCTGACCCTGCTTATCTTCGGCGGCACCCTGATGGCCCGCTTCTTTGCACGCAAGGTGCGCCTCGCCAGACTGGGCAATGGGCTGATCGGGCTCTTCTTCATGGGCTTCGCGGCCAGGCTGGCAACCCTCTCTTCCTGAACCCGGGGGCTGGTCAGTCCGGCCAGCCCCATCCGCAGGCTCCCTTGGCGGTCACTCTGAGGTAAACTGGGTGCCTCCCGTGCTGCCATCTCGATGCATTCTCTTCCTGGCAGCCCTTCTTGAATCCTTAATAGTGCGCCCAGATGGCCGCCGGCCGGAGGGGCCATGCTCGAAAATCAGATGATGTTGTTGGCGGTGTTCGAGCGGGCGGCGCTGATGCTGATGACGCTCTTCCTGCTGACCCGTACCCGGCCGTTCCAGCGGCTGTTCCAGAAGCGGGATCACACCCCGGCGGAGCTGGTGATGGTCGCCGCCATCTTCGGCCTGTTCGCCGTGTTCAGCACCTACACCGGCATCCCGGTGGAGGGGGCCCTCATCAACGTGCGGATCATCGCCATCATCTCGGGGGGCATATTGTTCGGCCCCTGGGTCGGCATCCCGGCCGGGGTCATCTCCGGCCTGCACCGCTACCTCATCGACATGGATGGTCACACCTCCATCCCCTGCCTCATCGCCAGCATCATCGCCGGCCTGCTGGCAACCTGGCTGCACCTGCGCTGCCGCAAGTCGCGGCTCTGGCTGTACGGGATCCTCGCGGGGATGGCCTGCGAGGGGCTGACCATGCTGCTGATATGGGTGCTAACAGAACCTCATGCTGTCGGGGTCGAGATTGTCAGTCATATCGCCTATCCCATGATGGCGGGAACCTTGTGTATCGGCCTCATCATCAAGCTGGTACAGGATCTGGACGACGAGAAGGAGCTGATTGCCGCCAAGCAGGCCAAGCTGGCGCTGGACATCGCGAACCAGACGCTGCCCTTCTTCCAGAAGATCGATCGCCACTCCCTCGGCCAGGTGTGCGAAGTGATAAGACGGGAGATCAGCGCGGACGCGGTGGCCATCACCGACACCCGGGACGTGCTGGCCTACGTGGGCGTCGGCAAGGGTTACTACGAGCTGGACGAACACCACGCCATCAGCGACATGACCCAGCGGGCCGTGCTGCTCGATCAGATCATCATCAACAACGATCTGCGCCAGTACCATCTGTCGGACTTCCACTCGGTCATCATCATCCCGCTGCGGGAGAACGGCGTGGTCAGCGGTACCCTCAAGATCTATTTTCGCCGCACCCACAGCATCACCAGCTCGTTGCGGGAGATGGCGGTGGGCCTCTCCCAGCTCATCTCCACCCAGATGGAGGTGTCGCGCATCGAGCAATTGAAAGAGATGACCCGCAAGGCGGAGTTCACCGCCTTGCAGAGCAAGATCAACCCGCATTTTTTGTTCAATGCCCTCAACGCCATCTCGTCGCTCATCCGCATCCGGCCCCAGCAGGCACGCCAGTTGATCGCCAACCTGGCGGACTATCTGCGCTACAACCTCAACAAGGGGGATGAGCTCATCGACATCCAGGAGGAGCTGCAGCAGGTACGCGACTACGTGGCCATCGAGCAGGCCCGCTTCGGCGACAAGCTGGAGGTGGTGTTCGAGGTGGACGACGTGCATATTCAGGTGCCGAGCCTGCTGCTGCAGCCGCTGGTGGAGAACGCCATCCTGCACGGCATCCAGCCCCGCAGCGCGCCGGGCCGGGTCACCATCGAGGTGAAACAGCTGGCGGGGGGCATACGGGTGGCGGTGCGCGACACCGGCTATGGCATCAGCCAGGCGGTGATCGACGGCGTGGCCGCCGGCCGGGTGGAGAGCCGCAGTATCGGCCTGATGAACGTGCACCAACGGGTCAAATTGTTGTACGGCGACGGCCTGCAGCTCAAGCGGCTCGAACCCGGCACCGAAGTCTGTTTCTATCTGCCGGATCCGGAGGCCATGCCGTGCTGAACGCTATCGTAGTGAAAGAGGAATGTCCGGGCGTGTTGGCCTGTTTGCCGGGTTTGGAGGGGGTGTCATGTTGAGAGCCATCATAGTCGAAGACGAATACCTGGCCCGGGAAGAGCTGGCCTATCTGGTGGCGCAGCACAGCACCATCGAGATAGTGGCAAGCTTCGAGGATGGTCTTGAGGCGTTCAAGTACCTGCAGGATCACGAGGTGGACGTGGTGTTTCTGGATATCCAGGTGCCTTCCATCGACGGCCTGCTGCTGGCCAAGAACCTGCACAAGTCGAGCCATCCGCCCCACATCGTGTTCGTCACCGCCTACAAGGAGTTCGCGGTGGAGGCGTTCGAACTGGAGGCGTTCGACTACATCCTCAAGCCCTACAACGAGCCGCGCCTCATCAGCCTGCTGCAAAAGCTCGAGCATGCCGGTCGGCAGCAGCCGAGTTCGGGGACCGAGCCCGGCGGGGAGGGGAGTCCGAGCCAGAATCGTACCGTCAACCTGGTGAAGGGGGAGCGCATCATAGTCACCCCCTGCGAGCAGATCTATTACGTGGAGGCGGACGAGAAACTGACCCATGTCTATACCCGCACCGATCGCTACGTGATGACCATGACCATCAGCGAGTTCGTCAGCCGGTTGCCGGCGGAGGGCTTCTTTCGTTGCCATCGCTCCTACTGCGTCAACATCAACAAGATCCGCGAGATCGTGCCCTGGTTCAACAGTACCTACCTCATCCGGCTCCATGATCTGCCGTTCGAGGTGCCGGTCAGTCGCAGCAACATCAAGGCGTTCCGTCAGCTGATGCGGCTCTGATTGTCATTCATTCCCGCCGATCTGCATTTCATGCCTTAATCGGTCTGCAATTCGTGCGCCGCTCCTATAGTGGGCTCAACTTCCCGAGTCCACCGCCCGAGGCGCATCATGACCGTCGATCTGAACCGCACCCGGTACCTGACCCTGATTGGTACCATCATCACCCAGTTCGCCCTGGGCTCCGTCTACACCTGGAGCCTGTTCAACGCCCAGCTCTCCGACAAGCTGGACGAGCCGGTCAGCCAGGTGGCCTTCGCCTTCGGTCTGCTGAGCCTCTCCCTGGCGGTCGCCTCCTCCATGGCGGGCAAGCTGCAGGAGCGATTCGGGGTACGCAATGTCACCCTGGGGGCCGGCGTGCTGCTCGGCATCGGCTTCTTCCTCACCGCCCATGCCAGCAACCTGGCCATGCTCTACCTCTGCGCCGGCATCCTGGTGGGCTTCGCCGACGGGACCGGCTACCTGATGACCCTCTCCAACTGCGTGAAGTGGTTCCCGGAGCGCAAGGGGCTGATCTCTGCCTGCTCCATCGGGGCTTACGGCCTCGGTAGTCTGGGCTTCAAGTACATCAACCTGCTGCTGCTGTCGAACAACGGCCTGGAAGCCACCTTCCAGCTGTGGGGCCTGATCGCCATGTCCATGGTGCTGGTGGGCGGCATGCTGATGAAGGATGCGCCCCAGCAGGCGGCCTCCCAGCAACAAGCGGAGAGCCGTGACTTCACCCTGGCACAGGCGATGCGCAAGCCCCAGTACTGGATGCTGGCGCTGATGTTCCTCACCGCCTGCATGAGCGGCCTCTATGTCATCGGCGTGGCCAAGGATATCGGCGAGAAGATGGTGGGTCTGCCGGGCTCGGTGGCCGCCAACGCCGTCGCCATCATCGCCATGGCCAACCTGGGTGGCCGTCTGGTGCTGGGCATCCTGTCTGACAAGATGTCCCGCATCCGGGTCATCACCATCGCCCAGGTCATCACGCTGGTGGGCATGGGGCTGCTGTTGTTCGTGCCCCTCAATGCGAACCTCTTCTTCGTGGCGGTGGCCTGTGTGGCCTTCAGCTTCGGCGGCACCATTACTGTCTACCCCTCCCTGGTGAGCGACTTCTTCGGCCTGAACAACCTGACCAAGAACTACGGCGTCATCTACCTGGGCTTTGGTCTGGGCAGCATCATAGGTTCCATCGTCGCGTCCCTGTTCGGCGGCTTCATGGCGACCTTCAACCTCATCCTGGTGCTGATGGTGGTGGCGCTGGTGCTCTCCCTCACCATTCGTCTGCCGTCCCCGATGGTGGCAGCAGATCGGGCCTGACAACCCCGCGCGCCTTCGCAAGCAGTAAAAAAAGACCCGGGCCTTGGCCCGGGTCTTTGCATTGAAGGGGTGACGCTCAGCGCGGCGGCAGCCCCAGCAGGGTGCGAAGCTGGCTGGCGGTCGCCTCCACCGTCGGCCAATCCAGGCCGGTGACGGTGACATGGCCCATCTTGCGACCGGGGCGCGCCTCGCCCTTGCCGTAGAGGTGCAGGTGCACCCCCGGCAGGGCCAGGGCACCGGCCCAGTCCGGGGTGCCGTGCTGCCACAGATCCCCGAGCAGGTTGAGCAGGATGGCGGGCTGAACCTCGGCCTGCTTGGGCAGGGGCAGATCGCACAGGGCGCGCACCTGCAGTTCGAACTGGCAGCAACCGGCGTTGTCGATGCTGGGGTGGCCCGAGTTGTGGGGGCGGGGGGCCATCTCGTTCACCAGCAGCTTGCCGTCCACCAGGAAGAACTCCACCGTCAGCACGCCCACGTAGTCGAGGGCGGCGATCAGGTGCTCGGCGATGCGCTTGGCCTCGGCCTCGAGAGCCGGGACATTGGCGGGGGATCGGGTCTGATCCAGGATGCCGCCGCTGTGCCAGTTCTGCACCAGGGGCAGGGCGCTGATGGCACCGCTCGGGCTGCGGGCCAGGGTCAGGGCAAATTCACCTGCCAGTGGCAAGCGCTTCTCCAGCACGCAGGGTACGCCGCTGGTCGCGAGGGCGGCGGTCAGCTCGGCGTTGCTGGTCACCGTCCACTGCCCCTTGCCGTCATAGCCCTCGCGGGCGGTTTTGAGGATGGCGGGGAAGAGGTCGTTTGGCAGAGCGGGCAGCGGTTCATTGGGGAGCAGAGTCAGGTTGGGGGCAACCGGTACCCCGGCGCGGGCCAGGAAGGCTTTCTCTTCCCGGCGATCCTGACACACCCTCACCGCACTGGCGGCGGGGCGCACCGGCAGGTGCTGCTCCAGCAGGGCCAGGGAGGCCGCCGGCACGTTCTCGAACTCGCAGGTCACTGCGACGCAGCGACGGGCCAGTTCGGCCAGGGCCTCGGCATCGTCATAGGCCGCCACTATCTGCTGATCGGCGGCGGCACCGGCGATGCTGGCGGGGTCCGGATCCAGTACCACGACCTGATAACCGAGGCGATGGGCTGCCATGACGAAGTAGCGGCCGAGCTGGCCGCCGCCGAGCATCCCCAGAGTCGCGGGAGGCAGTATCATGCCGGCTCCTCCAGTTGCAGGGCCAGTACCCGGTCACGCTCCTTGGCGCGGAAGCCGTCGAGCTGCTGCTGATAGCGGGGAGCGTCACTGTCCTGGGCGACCGAGAGCAGGGAGACGGCGAACAGACCGGCGTTGGCGGCGCCCGCTTCACCGATGGCGAAGGTGGCGACCGGCACCCCTTTGGGCATCTGGACGATGGAGAGCAGGGAATCCATCCCCTTGAGCTGACGAGTCGGGATCGGCACCCCGAGCACGGGTATCGTGGTCTTGGCGGCCAGCATGCCCGGCAGGTGGGCGGCGCCGCCAGCCCCGGCGATGATGGCCCGCAGGCCGCGCTCGCGGGCGCTGGCCGCATACTCGAACAGCAGGTCCGGGGTGCGGTGGGCGGAGACCACTCTCGCCTCGTAAGGGACGCCATGTTCCTTGAGGATGCGGGCGGCCGCCTGCATCACGGGCCAGTCGGAGTCAGAGCCCATCACCAGGCCGATCAAAGGGGGGTTCGTCATTACGGCTTCCTTGGATGTCAAACGTTTGCCGCATGTTACCAAAAAGCCGTGCAGGCTGGTTCAAAATTTCACGGGACAGCGTATCTTGCCTCGTCGCTGAGGGGCCGTGCCGGTTGGTTCGGGGAGCCGTGATTCGGCTAGTTCTCCTCCAACATGAAACAGTTCAACGACTTGTGTCACGAGGTGCTGGGTGACGTAGCCGACTCCGGCCATCGAGTGATCCTGTCTGGCGGGATCGTTGGTGGCCATGGCGTGGTGAAATGCAGAAGTTGGTTTAGAAATCCAGATGGCTATACATCCGATGAGACTCTGCCTATAATCCCCCCCGCTTTGGCGCATCATGCTTAATAGGGAATCCGGTGAGAATCCGGAGCTGGCGCGCAGCGGTAAGGGGGAACGAAGCGACATCAGGCACTGCCATCGGGTGGGAAGCCGTCGCCTAGGTCATCAGCCCCCGAGCCCGAAGACCTGCCAAAGTTCGTATTTCGGGCCGAGAGAAACCGGCCACGGAAGATGCTTACGCGAACTTAAGGATCTCTCATGTCCAAGACATTATTGGCGGTTGCCCTGTTGCCGGCAGCAGCCTTCGCCCAGACCCCCAATGCCAATGACACCCTGGTGGTGACCGCCAACCGGGTGGAACAACCCGCCAGCACCGTACTTGCTCCCATCATGGTGATCGATCGTGCCGAGATCGAATCCCGTCAGGTACAGAGCCTGCCGGACTTGCTGAAGACCCTGCCGGGTGTGCAGATCACCACCCTGGGTGGCCGTGGCCATGCCAGCAGCCTGTTTATCCGTGGTACCAACTCCAACCATTCGCTGGTGCTGATGAACGGTCGTCCCATTGCCGCCATGGTGGCGGGCACGCCGGATCTGAGCCAGATCCCCCTTGGCAACATCGAGCGCATCGAATACATCCGTGGCCCCCGTGCCGCCGTCTATGGCGCCAATGCCATCGGGGGAGTCATCAACCTCATCTCCAAGACCTCCGCCAAGAATGGCAGCGAAACCCATTTGAAAGGCGGGGTGGGCAGCCATGGTTACGGCCAGGGTCAGGTGCGTACCGTGCAGGCTCTGGGCGAGAAGACCGACCTGAACCTGCTGGTGGGTTATGAGCGTACCGATGGCTTCGACGTGGTCGCCGGTGCCCAGCAGCCTGATCGGGATGGTTTCGACAGCCTGAACGGCCAGTTCGGTCTGAATCACGCCTTCAACGAGGCCTGGAGCGCCGACTTCAACGCTCAGGGTTATGACAACCAGACCGAGATGGACGATCCCTATATGTCGTCCGATCAGAGCCGGGTACAGGCCTTCCAGTACGACGGTGGTCTCAAGTACCAGAGTGGCGCCCTGAGCAGCCGGCTGGAGGCCAGCTACGGCGAGAACAAGCTGAAGAGCTGGTGGGAGAGCAATGGCGAGTCCAGCGCCGAGCCCATTCACACCGGGCTGACCCGTTTCTCCTGGATCAACAACTGGAGCGGTGTGGAAGGCTTGTCTCTGACCGGTGGCGCCGACTGGCAGCAGGAACAGATGAAGTCCGATTCTCGCAGCTATGGCCAGTCGTTCAATGCACCGGATCGGGACAATACCGGTCTGTTCGCCGTGGCGAGCTACCGCTGGCAGGCCCTGCTGGGGGAATTGTCCGGCCGTACCGATGACAACGAGCAGTATGGTCGCCACAACACCTGGTCCGCGGCGGCCGGGCTGGATATCAACGAGAATCACAATGTACGGTTGAGCTACGGCACTGCCTTCAAGGCGCCGACCTTCCTCGACCTCTATTACCCGGGCTATGAGAACCCGAACCTGCAGCCGGAAGAGAGCAAGAACCTGGAGCTGGACTTCTCCGGTCGCTACACCGCCTGGGACTGGTCCATCAACCTGTATCGCAACGAGATCCAGAACCTGATCTCCTGCCAGAGCGCCTCGTCCAGCTGCAAGCCGGATAACACGGACGCCGAGATCCGGGGGGTGGAAGTAGCCCTTGGGCTGGAGACAGGTCCGCTGCGCCACGATCTGAGCTTCGATTACACCAAGACCGAGGACAAGAACGACGGGGATCAGCAGCTGCTGCGCCGCGCCAAGCAGAAGGCGAGCTGGCTGACCCTGGCACAGCTGGGCCCGGTGGATCTGTCGACCGAGCTGCTCTATGTGGGCAAGCGGGATGACAAGAACTTCAACAGCTTCCCGGCCGAGCGGGTGGTACTGGGCTCCTATACCCTGGTCAACCTGGGGGCCAGCTATGATGTGCTGCCTCAGCTGACTCTGGGCGGTCGCATCGACAACCTGTTCGATCGCAACTATGTGCCTGCCTATGGCTATGCCGCGGCGGGTACCGAGTTCAAGCTGACCGCCGACTATCGTCTGTAATCCTTCCTCTGCTTATATAGAGAGGAAAAAGCGAGGCCCCGCCATGTGCGGGGCCTTTTCTATTGGCCGTCCGCGGGAGTATGATCGCCGCCTTGCATTCAAGGGGGAGCTCAGGTGGCCAATATTCTAGTGTTCGACTCAGGCATGGGCGGTTTGACCGTCTATCGCGAGATCCGTCGCACCTTGCCTGCGCACAACTACGTCTACTGCTTCGACAATGCCAACTTCCCCTATGGCGAACTGAGCGAGCCGGCGCTTATCGCCGCCTGTTGTCGCCTGGTCAGCCACATGGTGGCGGCAAATGCCATCGATCTGGTGGTGATCGCCTGCAACACCGCCAGCACCATAGCGCTTCCCGCCCTGCGGGAGACCCTGAAAGTCCCCGTGGTGGGGGTGGTTCCAGCCATCAAGCCCGCCGCCGCCCTGACCCACAATGGTTGCATCGGCCTGCTGGCGACCCCTGGCACCGTCAGCCGTGCATACACCCATACCCTGATCGCACAGTTCGCCCCGGGCAAGCGGGTGTTGCTCAAGGGTGCGACCGAGCTGGTGATCGAAGCCGAGCACAAGCTGGCGGGACGACCGGTCAACATGGTGCTGTTGCGCGAGGTGCTGGCGGACTGGCTGGACGAAGCGGTGGTACCGGATACCCTGGTGCTGGGCTGCACCCATTTTCCGCTGCTTGATGACGAGATCCGGCAACTGATGCCGGATTGCCAGCTGGTGGATTCAGGCAGTGCGGTGGCAAGACGAGTGGCCCACTTGTTGGCCGATGTGCCGACATCCATGCTGGCAGAGGGGAAGGGGCGGGCATATTGCACCCGGCTGGATGCCCAGGCCCAGAAACTGACAACCCCCTTGCAAGCTTGGGGGTTGTCATCACTGGAAGAGGTTGAGTTCTGAGTTCTCAGGCGTCGACGTCGCCGCCTTCCCGCTCATCCCTGTCCCGCTTGTCATTCGCTTCACGTACCTTGAGGGTACGCTGCTGATATTCCTTGTCATTCAACGCGACGATCGCCTTGGCCGCATCGGCGGCAGGCATCTCCACGAAGCCGAAGCCCCGACGCTTGCCGGTCGCCTTGTCTTTCATCAAACGGACTGAAATCACCTGGCCTTGTTCTGCAAACAGTTCACGCACGGCGATCTCGTTGGCGCGATAGGGCAGGTTGCCTACATATAAGGTGCAGGTCTCCTGATTCGTACCTGGCTCGGCCGCACTGGCGGGAGCCCGGTTGAGAAACAGCGGTACGACGAAACCACCAATGGCCAGACCGACGGCAAAAATAACTTCGGCTTTCAGAGAAAACTGTAGGGCTTGGGCAACCAGGTAGCCGACCAGCGCCAATACCAGGGCGAGTACGGCAGCCTGCACATAAGCAGGAAACTTGGATAAATTCATCTTTAAAGACCTTTTGTAAATGAAAGCAAAAAAGGTGCAACACTCTATTCACCTCCATGGTAACCAGCTTTATGGCCGGACGCTACCATGGACGACTCGGGAGACATTATCCGCTTCAGTATGGCATCCATCTGACAAGGAATTGTCAATAAAGTGCCTTTAAAACAGGGCTGAAATCATAGGCT
>NZ_CP144204.1:65000-152500 GCF_051125555.1 Aeromonas sp. NJAU223
TGACTAAGCGTACATGGTGGATGCCTTGGCAGTCAGAGGCGATGAAGGACGTACTAACCTGCGATAAGCTGTGAGAAGTCGGTAAGAGACGCTATTACTCACAGATTTCCGAATGGGGAAACCCACCCAGCACAAGCTGGGTATCCGTTAGTGAATACATAGCTAACGGAGGCGAACCGGGAGAACTGAAACATCTAAGTACCCCGAGGAAAAGAAATCAACCGAGATTCCCTCAGTAGCGGCGAGCGAACGGGGATTAGCCCTTAAGCATCTTGGAAGTTAGTGGAACGGTCCTGGAAAGGCCGGCGATACAGGGTGATAGCCCCGTACACGAAAACAACCTTGATGTGAAATCGAGTAGGGCGGGACACGTGACATCCTGTCTGAACATGGGGGGACCATCCTCCAAGGCTAAATACTCCTGACTGACCGATAGTGAACCAGTACCGTGAGGGAAAGGCGAAAAGAACCCCTGTGAGGGGAGTGAAATAGAACCTGAAACCGTGTACGTACAAGCAGTGGGAGCCCTTCGGGGTGACTGCGTACCTTTTGTATAATGGGTCAGCGACTTACATTTTGTAGCGAGGTTAACCGTATAGGGGAGCCGTAGGGAAACCGAGTCTTAACTGGGCGTCTAGTTGCAAGGTGTAGACCCGAAACCGGGTGATCTAGCCATGGGCAGGTTGAAGGTTGAGTAACATCAACTGGAGGACCGAACCCACTAACGTTGCAAAGTTAGGGGATGACCTGTGGCTGGGGGTGAAAGGCCAATCAAACTCGGAGATAGCTGGTTCTCCCCGAAAGCTATTTAGGTAGCGCCTCGGACGAATACTACTGGGGGTAGAGCACTGTTTGGGCTAGGGGGTCATCCCGACTTACCAACCCCATGCAAACTCCGAATACCAGTAAGTAATATCCGGGAGACACACGGCGGGTGCTAACGTCCGTCGTGAAGAGGGAAACAACCCAGACCGCCGGCTAAGGTCCCAAAGTTCTGGTTAAGTGGGAAACGATGTGGGAAGGCTCAGACAGCTAGGATGTTGGCTTAGAAGCAGCCATCATTTAAAGAAAGCGTAATAGCTCACTAGTCGAGTCGGCCTGCGCGGAAGATGTAACGGGGCTCAAACCAGGCACCGAAGCCGCGGATTCACGCTAAGCGTGAGTGGTAGGGGAGCGTTCTGTAAGTCTGCGAAGGTGTATCGAGAGGTATGCTGGAGATATCAGAAGTGCGAATGCTGACGTAAGTAACGATAAAGGGGGTGAAAAGCCTCCTCGCCGGAAGACCAAGGGTTCCTGTCCAACGTTAATCGGGGCAGGGTGAGTCGACCCCTAAGGTGAGGCCGAAAGGCGTAATCGATGGGAAGCAGGTTAATATTCCTGCACGACTTGTAATTGCGATGGGGGGACGGAGAAGGCTAGGTGGGCCAGGCGACGGTTGTCCTGGTGAAAGTGCGTAGGTGGTGTTTCTAGGCAAATCCGGAGACACAACACTGAGACACGAGACGAACGCACTACGGTGCGGAAGCCATTGATGCCCTGCTTCCAGGAAAAGCCTCTAAGCTTCAGATTACAAGTCATCGTACCCCAAACCGACACAGGTGGTCGGGTAGAGAATACCAAGGCGCTTGAGAGAACTCGGGTGAAGGAACTAGGCAAAATAGAACCGTAACTTCGGGAGAAGGTTCGCTCTTGATGGTGAAGTCCCTTGCGGATGGAGCTGTCGGGAGTCGCAGTGACCAGATGGCTGGGACTGTTTATCAAAAACACAGCACTCTGCAAACACGAAAGTGGACGTATAGGGTGTGACACCTGCCCGGTGCCGGAAGGTTAATTGATGGGGTTAGCGCAAGCGAAGCTCTTGATCGAAGCCCCGGTAAACGGCGGCCGTAACTATAACGGTCCTAAGGTAGCGAAATTCCTTGTCGGGTAAGTTCCGACCTGCACGAATGGTGTAACCATGGCCATGCTGTCTCCACCCGAGACTCAGTGAAATCGAATTCGCCGTGAAGATGCGGTGTACCCGCGGCTAGACGGAAAGACCCCGTGAACCTTTACTACAGCTTGGCACTGAACATTGAACCTACATGTGTAGGATAGGTGGGAGGCTTTGAAGCGATGACGCCAGTTGTCGTGGAGCCGTCCTTGAAATACCACCCTTGTATGTTTGATGTTCTAACGCAGGGCCCTGAATCGGGCTCGCGGACAGTGCCTGGTGGGTAGTTTGACTGGGGCGGTCTCCTCCCAAAGAGTAACGGAGGAGCACGAAGGTTGGCTAATCCTGGTCGGACATCAGGAGGTTAGTGCAATGGCATAAGCCAGCTTAACTGCGAGACGGACAGGTCGAGCAGGTACGAAAGTAGGTCATAGTGATCCGGTGGTTCTGAATGGAAGGGCCATCGCTCAACGGATAAAAGGTACTCCGGGGATAACAGGCTGATACCGCCCAAGAGTTCATATCGACGGCGGTGTTTGGCACCTCGATGTCGGCTCATCACATCCTGGGGCTGAAGTCGGTCCCAAGGGTATGGCTGTTCGCCATTTAAAGTGGTACGCGAGCTGGGTTCAGAACGTCGTGAGACAGTTCGGTCCCTATCTGCCGTGGGCGTTGGATGATTGAAGGGAGTTGCTCCTAGTACGAGAGGACCGGAGTGAACGAACCTCTGGTGTTCGGGTTGTCACGCCAGTGGCACTGCCCGGTAGCTAAGTTCGGAATCGATAACCGCTGAAAGCATCTAAGCGGGAAGCGAGCCCTGAGATGAGTCATCCCTGACCCCTTGAGGGTCCTAAAGGGCCGTTGGAGACCACAACGTTGATAGGTGGGGTGTGTAAGCGCGGCGACGTGTTGAGCTAACCCATACTAATTACCCGTGAGGCTTAACCATACAACACCCAAGAAGTGTTTCTGGCCTTGTAGCAAGTGCATGAACTACTCAAATTCAGTGATAGCGACGAGCCAAGAGCGACATCGTTATTCACGTCAGCTTTCTAGATTAAGAATTTGCCTGGCGGCCATAGCGCCGTGGAACCACCTGATCCCATGCCGAACTCAGAAGTGAAACGCGGTAGCGCCGATGGTAGTGTGGCATTCGCCATGCGAGAGTAGGACACTGCCAGGCACCCATTTCAAGATTGCGCGATGAGCGTGGTCTTTACCGGTTAGTGTGCTGATATGGCTCAGTCGGTAGAGCGCATCCTTGGTAAGGATGAGGTCCCCAGTTCGATTCTGGGTATCAGCACCATTAAAAAGAAAGCCTCCCAGTCGGGAGGCTTTTTTGCATTCTCAATTCACCGATATCTTTCTGGCGTCGAGGTAGAAACGGGCTTGTCCCGACTTCTCTATCTGGATGGCCGCGACCAGCTTTTCACCGCGTTTGTATTCCCAGCTCCTTTCGATCGATGTCAAAGGGGGCTTGACGATACCCAGCGTCTGCAAGTACTCGTGAAACAGGCCGGCACTTCTTATTTCGGTCATTCCAGGTTTCATCCTCGTCACCTCTTTATTGTGTTGTTTATATATTTATCAATGGTGGCGATTTCATATGTATTCAATGTGAACGCTTTTCTAGTAAATTGATCCAAGCTAAGTTATGGGCTGAAAAAGGCGGAATTTTCCTAAAATAGGGAATAAAAACATGCTGATAAAGAATGTGAGCCTGGCCGGGCAGACGGGTTTTTGGCAGCTCCTTTGTGAAGGTGGCCATATCCGGGCCATCGAGCCCATGGGGACTCCTCTCCCCTCTGTTGCCGAACTGGACGGGGAAGGCGGTCTTGCCATCGCGCCCTTCATCGAACCTCACATTCACCTGGATACCACCCAGACGGCGGGCGAGCCGAACTGGAACCTGTCGGGCACTCTGTTCGAGGGGATCGAACGCTGGGCCGAGCGCAAGGCGCTGCTGACTCACGAGGACGTCAAGCGTCGTGCCATCCAGACGCTCAAGTGGCAGATGGCCAACGGCATCCAGTTCGTGCGCACCCATGTGGACGTCTCGGATCCTCACTTGGTGGCGCTGAAGGCCATGCTGGAGGTGCGCGAGGAGATGAAGGAGTGGATCGAGCTGCAGATAGTGGCCTTCCCGCAGGAGGGGATACTCTCCTATCCCAACGGCAAGGCCTTGCTGGAAGAGGCACTCAGGCTGGGGGCCGATGTGATCGGCGCCATTCCTCACTTCGAGTTTACTCGGGAGTACGGGGTGCAGAGCCTGCATCACATCTTCGTATTGGCGGAGCAATACGGGGTGCTGGTCGATGTGCACTGCGACGAGATCGACGACGAGCAGTCCCGCTTCATCGAGACCCTGGCCACCCTCGCATACGAGCGCGGCATGGGTCAGCGGGTCACCGCCAGCCACACCACCGCCATGCACTCCTACAACGGCGCCTATGCCTCCCGATTGTTCCGGCTGCTGCGCATGGCGGAGATCAACTTCGTGGCAAACCCTCTGGTGAATATCCATCTGCAGGGGCGGTTCGATACCTATCCCAAACGCCGGGGGATCACCCGGGTGAAGGAGATGCTGGAGGCGGGCATCAATGTCTGCTTCGGCCATGACGACGTGTTTGACCCCTGGTACCCCATGGGGACGGGCAACATGCTGCAGGTACTGCACATGGGACTGCATGTCTGTCAGATCATGGGCTACGAGCAGATCAACGATAGCCTCAAGCTCATCGGCGAGCACAGCGCCCGCACCCTGAACGTGCAGGACAGATACGGCATCCAGGTTGGCAAGCCCGCCAACCTGGTGATCCTGCCGGCGGAGAATGGCTTCGATGCGGTGCGGCGGCAGGTGCCGGTGCGCTACTCCGTCCGGGGAGGACGGGTGATCGCCCAGACCCGGCCCGCGCAGACGTCTCTGCACCTGCCGAGGGAAGAGGCGGTCGATTTTCGCCGTTAACCCTGGATGAATTGATCCTGGCCCTGTCATCCCTGACGGCGCTTTTGCATAATCCCCGAATACTGGCTTGGCACAACGGAATCCATCGATATGCAAACCTGGTTATGTGTGGCCGCCGGCGGGGCGATCGGCGCCTGTCTGCGTTTTGGCATGGGCGAGTTGATGGCATTGCTGCTGGGGCGCCATTTTCCCTACGGCACCCTGGCGGTCAACGTCATCGGCTCCTTCATCATGGGATTGGCCTATGCCCTGATAAGCCACGGCTATGTGCCGGATCACCCGATGAAACCACTGCTCATGGTGGGTATTCTGGGGGCGTTGACTACTTTTTCCTCATTCGCGCTGGATACCGTGCTGCTGGCCCAGCAGGGCGCCTATCTCAAGGCGCTGCTCAACATGGGCCTCAACCTCTTCCTCTGCCTGGCCATGGTGATGCTGGGTATGCAGTTGGTGGCAAGCCGGGGTTGAGGCATGCCTTGTCCCCTTGCCGGAAGATAAGGCTCACTCCATATCATCCGACCGGCCGCCCTCTGAGCGGGCAGTAAACAGGTTCCGAGGTGTCCGGACGCTGACTGCTCTGGTAAACTGACGGCCATTCTTTGCTCTATGGGTGTTTGAGGGATGTCGGAACAGACGAATACTACGCATTTTGGCTATAAAACCGTGGCGACGACCGAGAAGGAAACTCTGGTTGCCGGCGTCTTCCATTCGGTGGCGGCCAAGTATGATCTGATGAACGATCTGATGTCGTTCGGCATCCACCGCCTCTGGAAGCGCTTTACGATCGACTGCTCCGGTGTGCGTAAAGGACAGAAAGTGCTGGATCTGGCCGGTGGTACCGGTGATCTGACTGCCAAGTTCTCCCGCATCGTCGGTGAAACGGGCCAGGTCGTGCTGGCGGACATCAACGACTCCATGCTGAAGGTGGGCCGCGACAAGCTGCGCAACCTGGGGGTGGCGAACAACGTCTCCTACGTGCAGGCCAATGCCGAGGCGCTGCCCTTCCCGGACAATCACTTCGATGTCATCACCATTGGCTTCGGCCTGCGCAACGTCACCGACAAGGACAAGGCGCTGGCTTCCATGTACCGGGTACTCAAGCCAGGTGGACGCCTGCTGGTGCTGGAGTTCTCCAAGCCCGAGAGCGAGGTGATCGCCAAGCTCTATGACCTTTACTCCTTCAAGCTATTGCCCAAGATGGGCGAGATCGTGGCGAACGACAGCGAGAGCTACAAGTACCTGGCGGAGTCCATTCGCATGCACCCGGATCAGCAGACCCTGAAGGGGATGATGGAGAATGCCGGTTTCGATCAGGTGGACTTCTACAACCTGACCCAGGGCGTGGTCGCCCTGCACCGTGGTTACAAGTTTTAAGGTTGCCTATGCCGATGGATGCCATGGTCACCGCGGTGATCGAAACCAGCCTCAACCAGTTGCTGGCCCTCGACAAGCAGAGTTCTGAGCGGCTGCGCAAGCTGGCGGGCAAGGTGCTCAAGCTGGAGCTGCGTGAGCTCAAGCCACTCTGGTTCGTGTTCTCCGAGCGTCGCCTCGATGTGCTGGCCCGGTTTGAAGGGGAGGCCGATGCGGTGCTGAGCCTCTCCCTGACGGCCCTGGGTCTGCTCAAGGATCCCTCTTCCCTGACCCGCTATATCCGCGAGGAGCGGCTCGATCTGAGCGGCGATCCCCAGCTGGTACAGGCCTTCAGCGCTTTGCTGGGGGAGCTGGATATCGACTGGGAGGAGGAGCTCTCCCGTTACACCGGTGACGTGCTGGCCCATACCCTGTGCAGCGGTGCCCGTCAGGCGCGTCGTCTGGTGGGGCGCGAGCTGTGCCGCAGCCAGCGTCAGCTGGCGGAGTACCTGACCGAAGAGGCCAGAGTCGCGCCGGGTCCGCTGGAGGTCGCCAGTTTCAACGACGATGTCGAGTTGCTGGCCCAGCACATGAAGGCGGTCGAGTTGCGACTGGCCCGCCTCGAACAACGGGTGAGCTGATGACTCCGAAAGAGTTCAAACGCCTCTATCGCATCGTCAGCATTCTGCTGGAGCAGGGTATCGATGAGCTGGTGCCCGCCCGCTATCAACCCTGGCCGGGACGCCTGCTGCGCCGCAGCCTGTTCTGGCTCAAGAACAAGCAGCCGACCCTCAATCGCGGTGCCCGCATCCGCCTCGCCTTCGAGGCGCTGGGCCCCATCTTCATCAAGTTTGGCCAGATGCTGTCGACCCGGCGGGATCTGTTGCCGCCGGACATCGCCGAGGAGCTGGCGCTGCTGCAGGACAGGGTGCCTCCCTTCTGCGGTCAGGCCGCCCGCCGTCAGATAGAGGCGAGCCTGGGCTGCCCCATCGAGACCCTGTTCGACGACTTCGACGAGACGCCGCTGGCGTCCGCCTCTATCGCCCAGGTGCACACCGCCAGATTGAAGGAGAATGGCCGCGAGATCGTCATCAAGGTGATCCGCCCGGACATCGAACCCATCATCGAGGCGGACCTGCGCCTGATGCAGGCGGTAGCCAAACTGGCCGCGCGCTTCGTGCCCCAGAGCGCCCGACTGCGTCCGGTGGAGGTGGTGGAGGAGTATCGCAAGACCATACTCGACGAGCTGAACCTGATGCGCGAGGCGGCCAACGCCATCCAGCTGCGCCGCAACTTCACCGGCTCCGACGCCCTCTATGTGCCCGAGGTGTTCACCGAACACTGCCGCGAGCAGGTGCTGGTGATGGAGCGCATCTATGGCATCGCGGTGTCCGACATCGAGGCGCTGGCAGCCAACGGCACCAACATGAAGCTGCTGGCGGAGCGCGGGGTGGAGGTGTTCTTCACCCAGGTGTTCCGGGACAGCTTCTTCCACGCCGACATGCACCCGGGCAACATCTTCGTCTCGTATGAGCACCCGGAGAACCCCCTCTGGATCGGCATCGACTGTGGCATCGTCGGGACGCTGAACCGGGAAGACAAGCGCTACCTGGCGGAGAACTTCCTCGCCTTCTTCAACCGGGACTATCGCCGGGTGGCGGAGCTGCACGTGGAGTCCGGCTGGGTGCCTGCCGATACCAAGGTGGACGAGTTCGAGTTCGCCATCCGCACCGTGCTGGAGCCCATCTTCGAGAAGCCCCTGTCCGAGATCTCCTTCGGCCACGTGTTGCTCAACCTGTTCAACACCGCCCGCCGCTTCAACATGCAGGTGCAGCCACAGCTGGTGCTGCTGCAGAAGACCCTGCTCTACGTAGAAGGGCTGGGGCGTCAACTCTATCCCCAGCTGGATCTGTGGCAGACCGCCAAGCCCTATCTGGAGAGCTGGATGCATCAGCAGGTGGGCCCCAAGGCCGTGCTGAACGCCATCAAAGAAAAGGCGCCGTTCTGGGCCGAGAAGCTGCCGGAACTGCCTGAGCTGGTCTACGAGACCCTGCGTCAGGCGCGCCATCAGCAACACCATTTCGATCAGATGTTCGCCGATTTTCGTAAGCACAGCCGCCGCCAGGGGCAGGCGCGCTACCTCTTAGGGGTTGGAGCCAGCCTGTTGCTTGCGGGTGTATTCTTGCTGACCCAGAGACAACACATTGAGTGGGGACAAATAACGCTAGCCGGCGCCGGTGTATGCTGGGTACTCGGCTGGCTGAAGGCCCGCTCACACTAATCTTTCCGCTAAACGCTCAAATGCGCCGACTGGCGCCAATTTTGGAGAAATATCATGGGTGGTATCAGTATCTGGCAGTTGTTGATCATCGCAGTCATCGTGGTGCTGCTGTTCGGCACCAAGAAGTTGCGCGGGATCGGCGGTGATCTGGGTGCGGCGGTCAAGGGCTTCAAGAAGGCGCTGTCCGACGATCCGGCCGATGCCAAGCCCGAGCAGAAGGATGCGGAGTTTCCGCCAAAGCAACTGAACGAGACGGCCAACAGCGCCGACACCACCAAGCAGAAAGACAAAGATCAGGCCTAAGCCATGTTCGACATCGGTTTTTGGGAGCTGGTCGTCATCGCCGTGGTGGCCTTGGTGGTGCTGGGGCCGGAACGGCTGCCCGGCGCCATCCGTACGGCAGCCCACTGGATCAAGCTCATTCGCAGCACGGCCAACTCGGTGAAGTCCGAGCTGGAGCAGGAGCTCAAGTTGCAAGAGCTGCACAATGACCTGAAAAAGGCCGAAACCCTGAAGATGAGCAACCTGAGCCCCGAGCTGCAGGAGTCCATCGAGCAGTTGAAGACGGCGGCCCAGTCGGTGAATCGCCCCTACCAGCCGCAACCCGAGCCACAGAACGAGATCCGTCCCCCGGTGACGCCAGCGCCTGAGCCCATTACCGCTCCGGCGCCCCAGGCCCTGCCTGAGGCAGAAGCGGAGGCAGAGGCAGTTCCTCAGCTCGACGCCGTGCCCACTCCTCTGGTGAAAGAGAACCAGGAGGTGAAGTCATGAGTCAGGCCGAGCAACCCCTGATCAGCCACCTGGTGGAGTTGAGAACCCGGTTGATGCGCTCCATTCTGGCCATCTTGCTGGTGTTTGTCGGGCTCATCTACTTCTCCAACAACATCTATGACTTCGTGGCCCAGCCGCTGCTCAGCCAGCTGCCGGAAGGCACCAGCATGATAGCGACGGACGTGGCGACCCCCTTCATCACGCCCATCAAGCTGACCCTGATGGTCTCCTTCTTCGTGGCCATTCCCTATCTGCTGTATCAAGCCTGGGCCTTCATCGCGCCCGGGTTGTACCAGCATGAGCGGCGCATGGTCCTGCCGTTGGTCGCCTCCAGTGCCGTGCTCTTCTATGCCGGCATGGCGTTCGCCTATTACGTGGTGTTTCCGCTGGTGTTCGGCTTCTTCACCAGCACGGCTCCCGCCGGGGTCACGGTGGCAACGGACATCGCCAGCTACCTGGACTTCGTGCTGACCCTGTTCTTCGCGTTCGGGGTGGCGTTCGAGATCCCCATCGCCACCATACTGCTGTGCTGGACCGGAGTGACCACGCCCAAGAGCCTCAAGGAGAAGCGCCCCTACGTCATCGTCGGGGTCTTCGTGGTGGGCATGTTGCTGACGCCTCCCGATGTCTTCTCCCAGACCCTGCTGGCGATCCCCATGTGGGCGCTGTGGGAGCTCGGCCTCTTCTTCGCCCGTTTCTACGTGAAGAAGGACGATGCCGCCGAGCAGGCGCAGGTGGACGAAGAGCATTAATTGCCGACACAGGAGGGGAGCCCAGGCTCCCTTCCTCTTTTCATGCCCCCCGCACAAGCGTATGGTAAGGCCCCATCCTGTAGATGGTTTTCAAATGCCTGATATACAGCCTCTTTATCTGGAAATGCTCATCCCATGATCGACATCGGAATCAACCTCACCAGTCCCCAGTTTGCCGGCGAACAGGTCGAGCTGGTGAACCGCGCCCGCGCTGCCGGGGTCGAGGGGTTGATCCTCACCGGCACCTGCCTGGCGGGCAGCCGGGAGAGCGCCGCCTTGGCCGCCCGCTGGCCGGGCTACTGCTTCTCCACCGCCGGGGTGCATCCCCACGACGCGTCGAGCGTCGATGCGCAGACTCTGCCTGCCTTGCGTGAGCTGGCTGCCCTGCCCCAGGTGGTGGCCATCGGCGAGTGCGGTCTCGACTACAACCGCGACTTCTCGCCCCGGCCGGTACAGGATGCGGTATTCGACGCCCAGCTGGCGCTGGCTGCCGAGCTGAACATGCCGGTGTTCCTGCACTGCCGGGATGCTCACGGGCGTTTCATCGAGATCCTGCGGCCCTGGTTGCCGCGTCTGCCCGGCGCCGTGCTGCACTGCTTCACCGGCGCCGATGCCGAACTGGACGAGTGTCTGGCGCTGGGGCTGCATATCGGCGTGACCGGCTGGCTGTGCGACGAGCGCCGTGGTCAGCTGCTGCGCGAACAGGTGGCGCGGATCCCGGCCGGCCGGTTGATGATAGAGACCGACGCCCCCTATCTGGTGCCACGGGATCTGAAGCCCAGACCCAAACGCAACGAACCTGCTTATCTGCCGCACATCGCCAAGGTGGTGGCGGCCTGTCGTGGTGAGACGCCCGAGGCCTTGCTGGCCCACACCCGGGCCACCTCAGCCGCGTTCTTCCAACTTCCACTCCAGGAGTGACTCATGGCAACTACTCTTCCGGGCGCCTTCCCGGGCCGCCGCCTGCGCCGGGTGCGCAAGAATGACTTCAGCCGTCGTCTGGTACGTGAAAATACGCTGACCGTCGATGACCTCATCTATCCGGTGTTCGTGCTGGAGGGGGTGAACCAGCGCGAGGCCGTCGCCTCCATGCCCGGAGTGGATCGCCTCTCCATCGACCTGCTGCTGGAAGAGGCCGCGGAACTGGTGGCTCTCGGCGTGCCCGCCATCGCCCTGTTCCCGGTGACGCCGCTTCAAAGCAAGAGCCTGATGGCGGAGGAGGCTTACAGCCCCGACGGCCTGGCCCAGCGCGCCACCCGTGCCCTCAAGGCGCGCTTCCCGGAACTCGGGGTCATCACCGACGTGGCGCTGGATCCCTTCACCACCCACGGCCAGGACGGCATCATCGATGACGAAGGCTATGTGCAAAACGACATCACCACCGAGATCCTGGTGAAGCAGGCGCTCTCCCATGCCGCCGCCGGCGCCGACATAGTGGCACCGTCCGACATGATGGATGGCCGCATCGGCGCGATCCGCGCCGCACTGGAGGAGAACGGCTTCGTCAACGTGCAGATCATGGCCTACTCCGCCAAGTACGCCTCCTGCTACTACGGCCCGTTCCGCGATGCGGTGGGCTCCGCCGGCAACCTCGGCAAGAGCAACAAGGCCACCTATCAGATGGATCCGGCCAACGACAACGAGGCCCTGCACGAGGTGGCACTGGACATCCAGGAAGGGGCCGACAGCGTCATGGTCAAGCCGGGCATGCCCTATCTGGACGTGATCCGCCGGGTCAAGGACCAGTTCGGGGTGCCGACCTTCGCCTATCAGGTGAGTGGCGAGTACGCCATGCACATGGCCGCCATCCAGAACGGCTGGTTGAAGGAGAAGGAGTGCATCCTGGAATCCCTTGTCTGCTTCAAGCGGGCAGGGGCCGACGGCATCCTCACCTACTTCGCCAAGCGGGTGGCCCAGTGGCTGCAGGAAGACGCTCGCCGGAGCTGAACGGTTTGAGCGAATGAAAAAATGCCAGTCGATACGACTGGCATTTTGCTTTTCAGGGCTGGGCGCGAGCCTGATCGATCAGGCTGTCCGGGCCGAGCACCTGGGGAAGTACCCTGGGCTCGCGCTGGCCAGGTACATACCAGAGGTAGAGCGGCACACCGGAGCGACCGTGCTGTGCCAGGAAGGCGGTGATCCCGGGATCGCCTTGGGTCCAGTCCCCCCGCATCACCTCGACGCCCGCCTCGGCCAAGGCTTGTTCCGTGGCGCGGCGATCGATGGCGACCCGCTCGTTGACCTTGCAGGTCATGCACCAATCGGCGGTGAAGTAGAGGAACACCGGCTTGTCTCCCGCTCTCAGGGCTTCCAGCTTGGCTGGGTCGAAGGCGATCCTGTTTGCGGGTTGGGGCTGGGTGGCGCGCTCGCTCATCTGGCTCAGGCCGAGAGGGATGACGAGAACGGCAGCCAAGAGCGCAGGCAGCCAGGCCCGCGGCTTCATCGCTCGCTGGCGCAGGCCGGTCAGCCAGAGGCCGAACGTCAGCAGCATGGCACAGCCAAGGCTGGCGGTCAGCGCGTTGGCGGACACCTGTTGGCCGAGCACCCACGACAGCGCCAGCATGGTCAGGAACATGGGGACGGCGAGCAAGCGGCGAAGGGTCGCCATCCAGAGCCCTGGTTTCGGCATCCGGCGCTGCAGGGCCGGGACAAATCCCAGCAACAGGAAGGGCAGGGCTATGCCAAGACCCAGCCCGGCGAACACCAGCATGCCCGCCAGGGGTGGCAGGATCAGGGCTGTGCCGAGCGCCGCCGCCATGAAGGGGCCGGTGCAGGGGGTGGCGACGAAGGCGGCGAGGGCGCCGGTCCAGAACGCCCCGGCGGCGCCGTCGCGCCGGGTCAGTCCGGCTCCGGCGTCGAGAGTGCTCAGCTCAAACAGGCCGGCCATGTTGAAGGCGATGACGCAGGTCAGCAGCAGCAACAGCAGTATCATGCGTGGATCCTGCAGCTGGAAGGCCCAACCGAGCTGGGCACCGCCCGCCCGCATGACCAGCAGCACGCCACCGAGCAGCATGCAGGTCGCCATCACCCCGGCGGTGTAGGCCAGCGCCTCGCGCCGCGCGGCACGGGCGCTGGTTCCTGCCCGTGCCAGGCTCATCGCCTTGAGACTGAGGATGGGGAAGACGCAGGGCATCAGGTTCAGCAGCAGGCCACCGGCGATCGCCCCGGCCAGCGCCAGCAGCAGGGCGGTTGCACCGCTCCCACCTTTGGCCGGAGCGGCGGCAAGCCGGGCGTCCAGATCCAGCCCCAGGCCGTTGCCGAGCGTCAGGGTCGCCTCGAATGCCTCGGTCGGCTTGGCTCCTGCCCGGGTCTCGACGATGAGCAGATCGCCCCGGCGTTCAAACCGCTGGGGGGCGGCATCGACGATGGCCTGTCTGGTGGCGCTGAAGAGGTGCGGCTCGTCGACCTCTATGCTGGCGGGGAGCGGTACCTCGAGGCGCAGCCGTTGCTCATCGACAGTGAAGCCGACGGGGGAGCCGAGCGGTCTGGGCAGCGCCTGACGCCACTTGGCAAAGTCGGCGGCGAGGGCTGCGTCGGGTTCGCCGTGGCCGACGTGCAGCGTGATCTGCAGGCTGGCGCGCTCCGGGACGCAGGCGTCGTGACGGCAGGCCAGATACTGCATGTCGAGGCGGATCGGCAGTTGGGTGCCCAGGGCCATCCCCTCGGCGATGGAGAGCTCCGCCAGCAGCGCGTAGGGTTGGTCGTAGACATGGTTCATGATGCCGTCGATCAGCAGGGTCTGGGGGAGCGGATAGGCCACCTCGCCGACGCTGACGCCATCGGGCAGGTGCCAGGTCAGCCTGGGGGCCAGGCCGACATCCCCCGGCTGTTTCCAGTAGCCGTGCCATTCTCCTTGGGGGGTCATCCTGATCGCCAGGGTGGTGGTGCCGTTGGCGGCGGGGGTGGGGCTGGCGGCATGCAGGGAAGAGGCGATCAGCACCTCCTCGGCGCCGGGCATATCGGCTGCGGCCAGCATGGGGGCGCTCAGGCAGAGCCAAAGCAGCAACCGCTTCAGGGTGTCGAGTTTCATGGGTCTCTTCGTGCGGGAGAAAAAAAGACACCAGCCAGTGGGGCCGGTGTCCATGACGGCTGACGGTTACTTCAGGCCCTTGATTGCGTCGGCCAGGTCGCGATCCTGCGGGCTCAGGATGCGGGCGATACGGCCCTGGCTATCCAGCAGCACCACGCTGGGGATGTCGCGCACCCCGAAGGCACGGAACAGGGAATCATCTTCGTTCAGTGCCAGCGGCAGAGTGCTGCCCGCACTCTTCCGGTAATCCTGCAGATCGGCCACCGAGACCCAGAGTCCGGAGGAGACCCCCAGCCACTCGACGCCCTTCTCGTTCGCCATCAGCTTCTCGGCCTCTTCGCGCACGAACTGGCAGTTCTTGGCGGTCTGCGGACGGCTCTCGGCCAGGTAGGATTCGCACCAGGGGGCGAAGAAAACGATGGCGCGCGGCTTCTGGTTCGCGGCGCCTAGGTCCAGCTTGCGGCCGCCCAGCGTGGTGATGCCGAGACCGCTCACCTTGTCGCCCACGGCGAAGGTAGGGGCAGTGCTGGCGCTGGTGGCCCGGGCGATGGGCTGTGACTCTTCGGAGATAGCCTGTTGTAGCGCTGTGTGCAGTGCCTGATCCTCCAGATGGCCCACATGCATGATCTTGCCATCGCGCCCGATCACCACATGCTGGGGGGTGACCCTCAGGTTCAGCGCGGTTGCCAGGGTGCCGTCATCGATGGCGATGGGCATGGTCAGGCCCAGCTCCTTGCGGTAGGCACGGATGGCGTCGGCGTCGTCAGAGAAGCCGGTGTTGACGGCGATCACCTGGATCTGGTCGCCAAACTTCTGCTCTATGGCCTCAAAGCCCGGCATCTGCTGGCGACAAGGCACGCACCAGGTGGCCCAGAATTTCAGATAGACCGGCTTTTTCCCGTAGAGTTCGGTCAGATCGAGCTGTTTTCCGTCCAAAGTGGTCAGCTTGACCGCCGGGGCAGGTTGGCCGATCAGGGCGCTGCCTGCGCTCTTGGCGCGTCGCTCGCCTTCGGCGTCGTAGCTGTTGTCGTCCGCCCAGACTGGCTGGCTGATGCCGAGCAGGAGCAACAGGGTGGCGAGGGGTTTGGTCAGTGAGGGCAGGGGCAAGATGGACTCCTTACGACTTTCGAACATGTACCGAGGATGGTTTAATGACACATTTTAGTCAGTTTGACAGTCCATTAATAAGGACCATGAATGTCTGTTTTCACTGTACCGTCGCGGACATTGGCCAGTGCCCATGACTGAGCTGCACATAGCGCTGCGGCGCGAAGCCGGGAGCTCGCTGGCTGACCAGATCGCCACGGCCATCGGCCAGTCGATCCGCCAGGGCTCGCTCTACGCGGGGGCCAGGCTGCCCTCATGGCGGGATCTGAGTATCCAGCTCGGGGTCGCGCGGGGCACAGTCCGTGCCGCCTATGAGCGGTTGATCGATGAGCAGCTGATCGTCTCGCAGGGGGCGGCGGGCACCTTCGTCGGCCAGTGCCTGCCGATGGACTCGCCGCCCGATCTCGGGGGGCAATCCAACCCCTTGCCCGAGCTCTATCAACATCCCTTCGGCGAGCGCCCTCGGGTATTCCAGGTCGGCGTACCTGCGCAGGACGGTTTTCCCGGCAAGCTCTGGTCCCGGGTGGCGGCCCAGGCTGCCAGTCAGGCCGCCATGGCAACGGTCAGCTATCCGGATCCCCGCGGCGAGCTGACACTGCGCACCGAGATCGCCGCCTATCTGTCCGTGGCTCGCGGGATCAGCAGCTCACCAGCCCAGATCCTCATCACCTCGGGGTATAGCGGTGCCCTCGGACTGCTTGTCCACGGCCTCGGCTTGCAGGGGAAAGAGGCCTGGATTGAGGATCCTGGCTATCCACTGTCGCGGATGGCGCTCGCCATGGCGGGTGTGACGCCTGTGCCTGTCCCGGTCGATGCACAGGGGCTCGATGTTGACGAGGGGATAGCCCGTGCGGCGGACGCCGCGCTGGCCATAGTCACTGCCGGCCAGCAGGCGCCGCTGGGCATGACCCTCTCCCTCGCCCGCCGCCACCGGTTGCTGGAGTGGGCCGCCAGCCGCGGCGGCTGGATCATCGAGGATGATTACCTGAGCGAGCTGCAACTCACCGGCCGGGCGGCGCCAGCCCTGGCCTCCCTGGATCGCCATGGCCGGGTCATCTATGTCGGTACCTTCAGCAAGACTATCAGTCCGGGCCTGCGTCTCGGCTTCATGGTGGTGCCACCGGCCCTGGCCAGCAAGATGGGGGAGGTGGCCGCCGCACTCGCCCCTGCCGCCTCGGTGGCCAGCCAGTGGGCGCTCGCTGAGTTCATGCGCAAGGGACACTATCTGCGTCACTTGCGCAGGATGAAGCGTATCTACCGTGCGCGGGCGGCGGCGCTGCAACAGGCCTTGCCGGTGTCTGCCGAGACGGTCACCATGGCGGGGCTGGCACTGCTGCTTCACCTGCCTCAGGGCTGCGATGATGTCGCCATCGTGCGCCGGGCCCAGGCTGCCGGACTGGCGCCAGCCCCCCTGTCCGTCTGGTTCGCAGACCCGGCGCGAGCGAGATCGGGTCTGCTGCTGGGGATCACCAATCTGCCGCAAGAGGGGCTGGAGGCGTGCTGCACCCAGCTGATGCGACAGATCGAGCAAGGCGCAGGCCAGGAGGGTGCGCTTTCCCCGCCATCTATGCCAGATCGGACGGTTTAATAGGCAAGAGGTCGCGAAAAGTGGGTACTTGGCCCTGTTACTGGCGGCAAAGGCTTGATAAATGGGGTTTCTGCCTACATCTTAGATGGTCCAAGCAAGCTTCTGGACGGCAGGGGCTGCAGAGCATTTTAGAGGTACCGCAGATGAACAACCCTTTGCTGACCATGGACTCGCTGCCTCCCTTCAGCCAGATCCAGCCTGAACAGGTGCAGCCTGCCGTCATGCAGGCCATCGCCGACTGCAAACAGAAGATTGATGACGTGCTGGCCCGGCGCGAGCCCCACACCTGGGACAGCCTGATCGCCCCCCTGGAAGAGGTCAATGACCGGCTGGGACGCATCTGGTCGCCGGTGAGCCACCTCAACGCCGTGCAGAACAGCGAGGCACTGCGGGAGGCCCATGATGCCTGCCTGCCGCTGCTCTCCGAGTTCCAGACCTATGTCGGCCAGCATGAAGGACTCTATCAGGCGTATCGCGAGCTGGCTGAGAGCGATGACTTCCCCCTGCTGAGCGGTGCCCAGCGCAAGGAGATCCAGAATACCCTGCGTGATTTCCGCTTGTCCGGTATCGGTCTGCCTGCCGAGGCGCAGCAGCGCTATGGCGAGATCCAGGCCCGTCTTTCCGACCTGGCTTCCCGTTTCAGCAACAACGTGCTGGACGCGACCATGGGTTGGAACAAGTTGGTGACCGATGAGGCCGAACTGGCCGGTCTGCCCGCCAGCGCCCTGGCCGCCGCTCGCCAGCTGGCGGAGCACAAGGGTCAGCAGGGCTGGCTGTTCACCCTGGACATCCCCTCCTACCTGCCGGTGATGATGTATGCCGACAGCCGCACCCTGCGTGCCGAGCTGTATGAGGCCTTCACCACCCGCGCCTCGGATCAGGGCCCCAACGCCGGCAAGTGGGACAACTCCGCCATCATGACGGAACTGCTCACCCTGCGCCGGGAGCTGGCCCAGCTGCTCGGCTTTGGCAACTATGCCGAGCTCTCCTTGGCCACCAAGATGGCGGACAAGACTGAACAGGTGGTGGGATTCCTCACCGACCTCGCCGCCAAGTCCCTGCCCCAGGGCAAGGCCGAGCTGGAAGAGATCCGGACCTTCGCTGCCGAGCACTTCGGTCAGAGCGAGCTGGCGGCCTGGGACATCCCCTACTACGCGGAGAAGCTCAAGCAGCACAAGTTCTCCATCTCCGACGAGCAACTGCGCCCCTACTTCCCCGCCGGCAAGGTGGTGAAAGGGCTGTTCGAGGTGGTGCGCCGGGTATTCGGGGTCAAGGTGCGCGAGCGCCTCGGTATCGATACCTGGCATCCGGACGTGCGCTTCTACGACATCTTTGACGGAGAGGACGAGTTGCGTGGCAGCTTCTACCTCGATCTCTATGCCCGCGAGCACAAGCGAGGCGGCGCCTGGATGGATGTCTGCCTGGGTCGTCGCTATCGCCAGGATGGCTCCCTGCAAAAGCCGGTGGCCTATCTGACCTGCAACTTCAACGGCCCCGTGGATGGCAAGCCCGCCCTGTTCACCCACGACGAAGTGGTGACCCTGTTCCACGAGTTTGGCCACGGCATTCACCACATGCTGACCCAGATCGACGTGGCCGGGGTCGCTGGCATCAACGGCGTGGCCTGGGATGCGGTGGAGTTGCCGAGCCAGTTCCTGGAGAACTGGTGCTGGGAGTCCGAGGCGCTGGCCTTTATCTCCGGTCATTACGAAACAGGCGAGCCGCTGCCCGCGGATCTGCTGGAGAAGATGCTGACCGCCCGTAACTTCCAGGCGGCCATGCAGATGCTGCGCCAGCTGGAGTTCGCCCTGTTCGACTTCCGTCTGCACCAGGAGTTCGATCCGGCCAATCCCGAGCTGGTGCCGACCCTGCTGGATCAGGTGCGCAGCCAGGTCGCCGTGATGACGCCGCCGGCGTTCAACCGCTTCCAGCACAGCTTCTCCCACATCTTCGCCGGCGGTTATGCGGCGGGTTACTACAGCTACAAGTGGGCGGAAGTGCTCTCCGCCGATGCCTTCTCCCGCTTCGAGGAAGAGGGGATCTTCAACGCGGCCACCGGCCAGGCCTTCCTGAAAAATATTCTGGAGAAGGGCGGGTCGAAAGAACCCATGGAGCTGTTCCGCGCCTTCCGGGGCCGAGAGCCCCAGGTGGATGCGTTGCTGCGACACAGCGGTATCGCCGCCTGATGTGTCAGCCCTGCGCCGAGATGAGCTTCAAGCAGGTACTTGGCTTGGGCAGAGTGGGATCCCGGCATGATTTTTAAGATAAAAAGGGACCGCATGGTCCCTTTTTTCAAGGCTTTTTAATATCTTGCCGATAGCATGTTTGCACAGCCACCGCCTCTTCCAGTAGAGTCGGGTTCTAGTTTCCAAGGAGAGAAAGCCACTTGCCATGAGGCGAGCACTCGAGTCTGTCTATCAAATCATCTCCAGCTTGTCTCATCTGAGTGGCAAGGGATTTTTCGATACTTTTGTGAGTGAGATCGCCAGCTCGGTGGGGGCGGATCTCGTCCTGATTTCGGGACAGGACCAGACCGGCCTGTTCTTCACCATCCATGCCGCCTATCCCGCCTCCCTCGACATCGGCTCTTACAGTTTTCCCCTCGCCAGTACCCCGGGGGAGATCGTCATGCAGCAAGGGGAAGCCTGGTTCAACGATTGCACCTGCCAGCTGTTTCCCCATGCCGCCGTGCTGGAGTTCTGGCAGATCCGTGGCTATGCCGGCATTGCGCTGAAGAATGCCCAGGGGGAGACCCTGGGGCTGTGCAGCGTCATGTTCAAGCAGGCGATGCCGAGCATGGACAAGATCATGCAGCTGCTGAGGCTGCTGGCCCCCATCGCCGGTCGCGAGCTGGCCCTGATGTACCAGCAGCAGGCCCCTTCGCAATCCATGGGGCCGGGCGCCATGCAGGTGCTGGATACCATGATGTCCCACGCCCCCGTGGGCATCGGCAAGATGGACCTGGACGGGCGGATTCTCTGGATCAACCCGGCCATCGAGAAGATGCTGGGCTATCGTCCGGACGAGTTGCTGAACCGCACCGCCGCCGAGTTCAACCACCCGGAAGACTGGCAGGCGAGCCTCCCGCTCTACGAGGAGATCCGGCGCGGAGAACGCCCCGCTTTCACCCAGGAGAAGCGTTACCGACACCGGGATGGTTCGGTGCTGTGGGGGCGCGTGACCGTCACCCTCATTCGCAACGAGCAGTTGCACCCCGATTATCTGATGCTGGTGCTGGAGAACATCGATCCCATCAAGCGTCACAGCGAGCAGCTCAAGCTCTCCCACCGGGTCTATGACAACCTCTCCGAAGCCATCCTGGTGTGTGACGGGGAGAGCCGCATCATCTCGGTGAATCCCGCATTCGAGCGGATCACCGGTTACAGCGAGGAGGAGGCCTGCGGCCAGCGCCCCAGCCTGCTCAAATCCGGACTGCACGATCAGACTTTCTACGCCGACATGTACCACGCCCTGGAGCGGGTAGGGATCTGGCGTGGGGAGGTGTGGAACAAGCGCAAGAACGGCAAGCTCTACCCCCAGCAACTGATGGTCAGCGCCCTGCGGGAAGGGGGCCGGATCAGCCAGTACATCGCCATCTTCAGCGATCTCTCCCAGACCAAGCTGGCGGAGCAGAAAATCGCGGCCCAGGCGAACTACGACAACCTGACCGGCCTGCCCAACCGCTGGCTGTTTGGTCGCTGCCTTGCCCGTTTCTGCGAGCGGGGGGAGCGCTTCGCTCTCATGGTGCTGGACCTCAACAACTTCAAGGCGGTCAACAACAGCATGGATCACCACGTGGGTGATGCCCTGCTGCGGGAAGTGTCGGATCGGCTGGTGAGCCGGGTGCGCACCGAGGATCTGGTGGCCCGCATCGGCGGGGATGAATTTGCCTTCCTGGTGCCCGGCATCGTCAACCGCCGCCAGGCCGAGGTGTTCGCCAAACAGGTGATCGGCGGCTTCGCCAGACCCTTCATGCTGGCCAATCAGCACCTCTACGTGACGGCAACCCTGGGGATCACACTCTGTCCCTACGATGGGGCGGACAGCGACGAGCTGCTGCGCAACGCCGAACAGGCGCTGTTCGTCGCCAAGCGGCAGGGCCGAACCCTGGGCACCTACAGCGCCTCCATGCGGGAGGAGGTGAGCCAGCGCCACCAGATGCAGCAGGATCTGGCGGAGGCCATCAAGCTGTCGCAACTGACCATGGCCTATCAGCCCATCTGGGACAACCGTAGCGGCCGGGTGGCCAAGCTGGAGGCGCTGGTGCGCTGGTATCACCCCCATTGGGGCCAGGTGTCACCGGCGGACTTCATCCCGCTGGCGGAGGAGGCCGGGCTGATGCAGGGGCTGGGCGCTCTGGTGTTGTGGCAGTCGTGCCGGGATCTGGCACGACTGCAAAAATCCGGCTTCCCGGATCTGCAGATGTCCATCAACCGCTCCACCCTGGAGTTCCAGACCATAGATCCGGAGGCCAACGAATGGCTGCGGGTGATCCGTCACTTCGGCCTGGACCCCAGGGACATCATCATCGAGATCACCGAATCTCTCTTGATGGAGAGCAGCGATCAGCACAGGGTGCGGATCGACGCCCTGCGCGAGGCGGGTTGCAAGCTGGCCATCGACGACTTCGGTACCGGCTACTCGGCGCTCAATTATTTGCGTACCTTCCCGGTGGATCTGGTGAAGATAGATCGCTCCTTCGTGCGCCATATTCCCTTCAACGAGCAGGACAGGCTGCTGCTGGACGGCATCATCAACATAGTGCACAACCTCGGCATGCAGGTGGTGATCGAAGGGGTGGAAACCCGGGAGCAACTCAACTTCCTCTGTCAGAAAGGGTGCGCCTTCACCCAGGGCTATCTGCTCAGCCGGCCGCTGCCATTCGAGGATCTGACGGAGTACCTGACCCTCAACCGGCAGGGAATGAACCTGGCCAATCTCACCATCGTGAGCTGATCTTCCGCTTCTGTTATCATGCTCGGCTCCATGCCGCCATGAGTCATCGTTATGCCCCGTATTCAGGTTTTCAGTGAAGTGCCCGCCCGGGAAGGGGAGCTCGACGCCCTGCGCCAGCGCCTGGCCGACGTGGAGTTTCCCGCTCCCTTCGCCCTGGTACTGACAGAGGCGCGGCTGGAGCTGCGCAAGCTGGACGAGCCCAAGCTGGGGGCTGTCTACGTGGACTTCGTGGAAGGGGCGGTGGCACACAGGCGCAAGTTCGGTGGTGGTCGTGGCCAGTCCATTGCCAAGGCGGTAGGACTGAAGGCGGGGGCCATGCCGACCGTGGTGGATGCCACCGCCGGGCTTGGCCGTGATGCCTTCGTGCTGGCCTCTCTTGGTTGCAGGGTGACCCTGATCGAGCGCAGCCCCGTGGTGGCGGCCCTGCTGCAGGATGGGTTGACGCGGGCGGCCCGGGATCCCGAGATCGGGGGCTGGGTGAGCGAGCGGATGCAGTTGCTGCAAGGGCCGGCGGTGGACAACCTGCTGGCATTGAGCGAACGGCCGGAGGTTGTCTATCTGGATCCCATGTTCCCCCACAAGCAGAAATCCGCGCTGGTGAAAAAAGAGATGCGGGTGTTCCAGTCCCTGGTGGGGCCGGATCTCGATGCGGATGCGCTGCTGCCGGCGGCGCTCAAGATGGCGACCCGACGGGTGGTGGTAAAGCGGCCCGACTACGCGGGCTGGCTCAACGAGCACAAACCCAGCATGGCCATCGAGACCAAGAGCAACCGCTTCGACGTCTATGTGATGGCGGCGCTGGCCGGTTGACCGTGACCCCATACGAAGAGGGCCCGCAGTGCGGGCCCTCTTTACATTATCCGACTAGAAACGGACAAGTTTCTCTTCCCCCTGCCAGACGAGGGCCAGGGTCGCCAGCTCCGCCAGGCTGAGCCGCTCTCCGCTGGTCAGCAACAGGTATTCAATCCCCTCTTTCGCCACTATGGTCTGCACCTTGTCCTCCCACTGCCGGCCACTGCGGTCGGTGAGCGTCACCGGCAGTTGCCAGCGAGCGGCGATTTCGAGCCAGTCATAGAGGTCACAGCTGATGGGTTGATAATCCGTCATGGTGCTTCCTTTGGGAGTGTTCAGGCTTCCAGCAAACGGGTGGCCCAACCCATCTTCTGCTGGCGCTCCACTTCCAGGCGCAGCTCGCTGGCCCGCAGGTAGTGTTCGTCCAGCCAGCCCTTGGGCAGGGTCAGGGTCAGGGCATCCTCGCTGGCCTCCAGGGTGAAACGGGGGACCGTGCCCTGGGTGCGACGCATGCAGAGGATGAGGGCGATGCGCAGGATGCGGGCCAGCCGGATCGCCTGGCGACCGGTGACGGCCCCCTGCTTCTCCAGCTGCTCCAGCTTGAAATCATCCCGCTGGTTGAGCAGCAGGGCCGACAACAGCTTCTTCTGGGCCGGGGTGAAGCCCGGCATGTCGATGTTGTCGATGATGTAGGCCGCGTGTTGCGGGGCCTTCTTGTACTCGATGCAGAGCCCGATCTCGTGCAACAGGGCGGCATAACGGAGTATGGGGCGACCATAGCGTCGGGAGAGACGCCAGGCCGGCTGCAACTGGTTGAAGGCCTCGACGGCGGTGTCGCGTACCCGCTCGGCATGTTCCTTGTCGAGCTGATAGCGGTTGATCAGGCTGTCGGCGGTACGATCCCGGGCGTCACAGTCGTGATTGTTGCCGAGCAGGCCGTAGATCAGCCCCTCTCGCAATGCGCCACCGGCGAGGGTCATGCTCTCGATGCCGAGAGTCTCGAAGATGGCTATGAGGATGGCGAGGCCGGAGGGGAACACGGTCAGCCGTTCGGCTGCCAGCCCTTCCAGCTGAAGCTGGTCCAGCTTGCCGCAGGCGATGGCCTGACCCATCAGCTCCTGCAGCTTCGGCAGGGTGACTCGTTCGCTCTTGCCCTGGGCCAGCATGATCTCCTGCAGCGCCTGTACGGTACCGGAGGCACCGACGCAGGTGCGCCAACCGAGGGTCTTGTAATCCTCGGCCACGTTTTCCAGCACCGTCTTGGCGCTGGCGATGGCCTGGTTGAAACGGGTCTCGGAGAGCTCGCCGTCACCGAAGTGATTGTTGAGCCAGGTGACGCAACCCATGTGCAGGCTGTTGAGGAGTTTGGCCTCGCTGTGCTCGCCGATCACCAGTTCGGTGCTGGCGCCGCCGATGTCGATCACCAGCCGGTTGCCTTCCCCGGCGGAGGTCCAGGAGACCCCCTCGTAGATGGTCTTGGCCTCTTCCTCGCCCGAGATGATCTCGATGCTGTGGTTGAGCACCCGTTCCGCTTCGCTCAGGAACTCGTCGACGTTGGTGGCGAGGCGCAAGGTGGCGGTGCCCACCACCCGGATGTTGTCGGACGGAATGTCCTGCAACTGCTCTGAGAACAGGCGCAGACAGTCCCAGCCCCGCTCCATGGCGGCGCGGCTGAGGCGAAATTCCGAATCGAGACCGGCGGCGAGGCGAACCTTGCGCTTGACCTTGGTGACGGTGCGCAGAGCACCGGCGACCTCGCGCACCACCAGCATGTGAAAGCTGTTGGAGCCGAGGTCGATGGCGGCATAGAGCGGCGAGTTGTGCAACTGGGCCTGTCCTGTCAGTTCTTGCGGGGCGGACGGCGGCGGTTGTTGCTGTTGCCACCCTGGCGATCACGCATGTTGCGGTTCACCGGCTGACGATTGCGGAACACCCGTTTCGGGGCGGTCACATCATCCAGCAGCGCCTCGCGGTCATACTTGCTGACCGGGATGGGATGATGGATGTACTCCTCGATGGCCGGCAGGTTGAAGGCATAGTCTTCACAGGCCAGGCTGATGGAGTGACCGCTCTTGCCGGCGCGACCGGTACGACCGATACGGTGTACGTAGTCTTCGGCGTCGTCGGGCAGGTCGTAGTTGAAGACGTGGGTCACGTCCGGGATGTGCAGACCGCGGGCGGCCACGTCGGTGGCGACCAGGATGTCCAGCTGACCCTTGGTGAACTCTTCCAGGATCTTCATCCGCTTCTTCTGGGGCACATCGCCGGTCAGCAGACCAACGCGGTGGCCGTCGTTCTCCAGCCAGGCGTGGACGTCTTCACATACATGCTTGGTGTTGGCGAAGACGATGGCCTTCTCCGGCCACTCCTCTTCCATCAGGGAGAGCAGCAGCAGCATCTTGTCTTCGTTGGAGGGGTAGAACAGCTCCTCCTTGATGCGCACACCGGTCATCTGCTCCGGCTCGACCTGCACGTGTTCCGGGTGGTTCATGTGCTCGTAGGCCAGCTCCTGCACCCGCAGGGAGAGGGTGGCGGAGAACAGCATGCTCAGACGCTCGGTGGCGGGGGGCATGCGGCGGAACAGGAAGCGGATGTCCTTGATGAAGCCGAGATCGAACATGCGATCCGCTTCGTCCAAGACGATGACCTGGATGTTGCCGAGATCGATGACCTTGGACTTGAAGTAGTCGATGATGCGGCCCGTGGTGCCGATCAGGATGTCGACACCCTGCTCCAGCACGGCCAGCTGCTTGTCGTATCCTTCGCCACCGTAGGCGAGGCCGAGCTTCAGGCCGGTCGAGGCCGCCATGCTCTCGGCATCGTTGTGGATCTGCACCGCCAGCTCACGGGTCGGGGCCATGATGATGGCGCGTGGCTGGTTGATGAGGCGCGGTTTGGTCAGCGGATGGGTCAACAGATAGTTGAAGGTCGCAGCCAGGAAGGCGAGGGTTTTGCCGGTTCCCGTCTGGGCCTGACCGGCCAGGTCATGGCCTTCTACCAGCAGTGGCAGAGACAGCGCCTGGATGGGGGTGCAATAGTGAAATCCCTTTGATTCCAGACCAGCCAGAACTTCGGGTTCGAGGCCCATTTGGGCGAATTTTTCGGTCGTTAGATGTGTTTTGCTCATGGCGGTAGGTTATCAGGTTAGGCTTGCAATAATAAACAGGATCATTTCAAATAGGGCAACTATTGCCTTTGTTGATCCGTCAATAAAGCCTTAATTACTGACTGGAGTTGGAGATGAGTGACAAGATTGTTCAGCTGAGCGATGCCAGCTTCGAGGCTGATGTAATCAAAGCCGACAGCCCCGTTCTGGTAGATTTCTGGGCTGAATGGTGCGGTCCGTGCAAGATGATTGCCCCCATCCTGAACGAAGTCGCCCAAGAATATGCCGGTCGCGTGACCGTGGCGAAATTGAATATCGATCATAACGCCGACACGCCGCCCAAGTATGGCATTCGCGGTATCCCGACCCTGCTGCTGTTCAAGAATGGCGAAGTGGCAGCGACCAAGGTCGGTGCCCTCTCCAAGACTCAGCTGAAAGAGTTCTTGGACGGTAACCTGTAATAATCAAGAAGGAGCGCATTGCAATAATGCGCTCCTTGTGTTTTATCACCTAGACGCTCATCCCGATTGGTGCTAGTTTATCGCTCGTTTGCTAACCTTTTTGCCTGACTCTTTGCTTCACATCAGCCTGGCAAGTCAAATCCGATCAGCATCAATCCAGCAGACTGTCTCCTCATTTCAATCCTTGCTTACAGACTTTCACCACTATGAATCTGACTGAACTTAAGAACACTCCTGTGTCCGAGCTGGTCCAGCTTGGCGAATCCATGGGGTTGGAAAATCTGGCTCGGGCGCACAAGAAAGACATCATCTTTGCCATCCTCAAGGCGCACGCCAAGGGCGGTGAGGACATCTTTGGCGACGGTGTGCTGGAAATCCTGACCGATGGCTTCGGCTTCCTGCGTAGCGCAGACGGCTCCTACCTGGCCGGCCCGGACGATATCTACGTCTCCCCGAGCCAGATCCGCCGCTTCAACCTGCGCACCGGTGACACCATCTCCGGCAAGATCCGGCCGCCGAAAGAGGGCGAGCGCTACTTCGCTCTGCTCAAGGTCAACGACGTCAACTACGATCGTCCGGAAAACTCCCGCAACAAGATCCTGTTTGAAAACCTGACCCCGCTGCACGCCAACGAGCGTCTGCGCATGGAGCGCGGCAATGGCTCCACCGAAGACATCACCGCCCGTGTGCTGGATCTCGCATCCCCCATCGGCAAGGGTCAGCGTGGCCTCATCGTCGCACCGCCCAAGGCCGGTAAGACCATGCTGCTGCAGAACATCGCCCAGAGCATCGCCTACAACCACCCGGATTGTGAGCTGATCGTGCTGCTGATCGACGAGCGTCCGGAAGAAGTGACCGAGATGCAGCGGATGGTCAAGGGCGAAGTCATCGCCTCCACCTTTGACGAGCCGGCTTCCCGTCACGTCCAGGTCGCCGAGATGGTGATCGAGAAGGCCAAGCGCCTGGTCGAGCACAAGAAGGATGTGGTCATCCTGCTGGACTCCATCACCCGTCTGGCGCGCGCCTACAACACCGTCATCCCCTCATCCGGCAAGGTACTGACCGGTGGTGTGGATGCCAACGCCCTGCACAGACCCAAGCGCTTCTTCGGTGCGGCCCGTAACGTCGAGGAAGGCGGCAGTCTGACCATCATCGCCACCGCGCTGATCGACACCGGCTCCAAGATGGATGAAGTCATCTACGAAGAGTTCAAGGGTACCGGCAACATGGAACTGCACCTCTCGCGCAAGATCGCCGAGAAGCGCACTTACCCGGCCATCGACATCACCCGCTCCGGCACCCGCAAGGAAGAGCTGCTGACTGCGCCGGACGAGCTGCAGAAGATGTGGATACTGCGCAAGATCATTCACCCCATGGGCGAGATCGACAGCATCGAGTTCCTCATCGACAAACTCTCTGCCACCAAGACCAACGACGAGTTCTTCGACTCCATGAAGCGTCAGCAGAAGTGATGATGTAGCAGAATGACAAAACCGCGGCCCAGGTCGCGGTTTTTGTTTATCTATTTGCCGGTGCCCTTAGTACTATGGGGCCAGGACGCCACAAGGCCGGATGTCACAAGGATAGAGACGTCATGAAGCTGATTTTCTTGCTATGGATTGGGTGGCTGCTGGCCGCACCCGTGCAGGCCGATTCTCCCCCGCAACGCAATGCCCCCCTGGTGGCGGACGAAGGGCTGCAGGGGCACCTCGACTACCTGCACAGCCGGCTCGCGCTCGAACAGTTTGCCGCCATGGACTCCCTGCTGGAGACCCTGGCCCTGGGTCAGCGTGAATACCTGCAATATCAGGTGCTGGCGGGTCTCAAGACGGTCAGTCATCCGAGCCCTGCACTCCATGCCTGGGTGCGGGCGCAGGCCGCCAAGGCGCCGCAATGGCTGGTGGAAGGGGAGGTGGACGGCTTCCTGGTGCAGCTGCCCGCCTATGATTTCGCCGCCGAAGCGCGGCTGGTGCTGAACCGCTGGCAACAGCTCGCCTGGCAGGACAACTATCGCCAGCAGCTGGCGCGAGACAGCTTCGATTTCAAACAGCTCTACTACAGCCGCAACCCGGAGCTGGCGCAGCAACAGCAGGCGCTGCTGACGGTGCTGGACAGCCAGCCGACCGCCGTACAGCGTCGTGAGGCTCAGCGGCTGGCCGCCCTGACCCTCTTCCTGCCGGACAACCAGTTGCTGCTGCACCTCATCGAGCGGACCGGCAACCCTGACTTGTACCATAAACTGTGGCGTCAGCCAGTGGATAACGACAGCTTGGCTGCATTGAGCAGCATACCCCGCTTCTACCATGGTCAGATGGCGAGCGATATGCTGATCGCCGCCAGCCGCAATGAACGGCTGATGATCCCGGCCCTGCATCAGCTGAGCCGGCTCTCCCCCCTGCCGGACGAGGCCCGCCAATACCTGCTGGCGGAGCTCGGCAAACAGCAATACAGCGGGCTGGTGGCCGGCGTGTTGCTGCAACTGGACGAACCCAGGCTGTTGGCCCAGCTGGCGGACAGGCTCACCCATCAGGAGCGGCGTCACACCATGTCCGTCCTGCGGCCCGATACGGGTACACCAGATGGCCAGCCGGGGTTATAATGCCCCATCGCCTGCACACAGGGTACCCGCATGAAATACAAGGACTTGCGTGATTTTATCGCGCAGCTGGAACAGAACGGACAGCTCAAGCGCATCACGCGCGAGATAGACCCCTATCTGGAGATGACCGAGATCAGCGATCGCACCCTGCGTGCCGGTGGCCCGGCCCTGCTGTTCGAAAATCCCAAGGGTTATGCCATGCCGGTGCTGACCAATTTGTTCGGCACGCCGGATCGGGTTGCCATGGGCATGGGGCAGCCCAATGTCGGCGCCCTGCGCCAGGTGGGCACCTGGCTCTCCTACCTGAAAGAGCCCGAGCCTCCCCGTGGCCTCAAGGAGTTGATGGAGAAGCTGCCCATCTTCAAGCAGGTGCTGAACATGCCGACCAAGCGCCTCTCCTCGGCCCCCTGTCAGCAGGTGGTACTGGAAGGCGATGCGGTCGATCTCGACCAGATCCCGATCCAGCACTGCTGGCCCGGTGACGTCGCCCCCCTGGTGACCTGGGGCCTGACCATCACCCGCGGCCCCTACAAGAAACGGCAGAACCTCGGCATCTACCGCCAGCAGAAGATCGGCAAGAACAAGCTGATCATGCGCTGGCTGGATCATCGGGGCGGGGCCATCGACTTTCGCGAATGGCAGGAGGCGCACCCTGGTGAACGCTTCCCGGTGGTGGTGGCGCTCGGCGCCGATCCGGCCACCATACTCGGCGCCGTGACGCCGGTACCGGATACCCTCTCCGAGTACGCCTTCGCCGGTCTGCTGCGGGGGAGTCGCACCGAGGTGGTGAAGGCCCTGAGCTGCGAGCTGGAGGTGCCCGCCAGCGCCGAGATCGTGCTGGAAGGCTATCTGGAGCCGGGTGAGATGGCGCCGGAAGGCCCCTATGGGGATCACACCGGTTACTACAACGAGGTGGACGAGTTCCCGGTGTTCACCATCACCCACATGACCATGCGCCGCGACGCCATCTATCACAGCACCTATACCGGCCGTCCCCCCGATGAGCCGGCCGTGCTCGGGGTGGCGCTGAACGAGGTGTTCGTGCCGCTGCTGCAGAAGCAGTTCCCCGAGATCGTGGACTTCTACCTGCCGCCGGAGGGGTGCTCCTACCGGATGGCGGTGGTGACCATCAAGAAACGCTACCCCGGCCATGCCAAGCGGGTCATGCTGGGGGTTTGGTCCTTCCTGCGCCAGTTCATGTACACCAAGTTCGTGATCGTCTGCGACGACGACATCAACGCCCGGGACTGGAAGGACGTGATCTGGGCCATCACCACCCGGATGGATCCGGCGCGGGACACCACCCTGATCGAGCATACGCCCATCGATTACCTCGACTTCGCCTCACCGGTCTCCGGGCTCGGCTCCAAGATGGGGCTGGATGCCACCAACAAGTGGCCGGGAGAGACGAACCGCGAGTGGGGTCAACCCATCGTCCAGGACGAGGCGGTGAAGCAGAAGATCGACGCCATCTGGGATGAATTGAAGATCCTGGACTAGCCGCTGAGGCGGTCGGCGCGCCCGTTCGATGAAAAAGGGCGGTGCCGGGCCGGGTTGAATGATGCAATGGCGCCTGTTTCCGGCCAGTCGGTGCACAAAGAGCGGTATTGCCGACCTGAATTGGGTATGCTCGACTGACCGGACCCCTGGCGGGTCGCCAGAACACAGTGAATCAATGAGTGAAAACGGGCCGGGCTGGCCCGTCAAAAGGACAAGAATGCAACGTATCAAGTGCCGCGTAGAGGAACTGCGCGAATATGTCGACACCGTCTGGCATGTGGCCCTGGCGCCGCAGCAGGCTATCAGCTTCAAGCCCGGCCAGTATCTGCTGGTGGTGATGAGTGACTCGGACAAGCGCCCCTTCTCCATCGCCAACTCGCCGACCCGTGACGGTGTGCTGGAGTTGCAGATAGGAGCCACCCCGGAGAACGCCTACGCCGGCCAGGTGCTGGCGCGCATGCGTGAGCAGGGGGAGATCGAGATCGAACTGGCGGCGGGCAAGGCCTTCCTGCGGGACGAATCCCCGCGCCCCCTGATCCTGATGGCGGGCGGCACAGGTTTCTCCTATGCCCGTTCCATCCTGGAATATCTGATGGCGACCGGCAGCAAGCGCCCGGTGTTCCTCTACTGGGGCGTGCGTCAGGCGCACTGGCTGTACGAGCAGGCGCAGATGCAGCAGTGGGCGCAGGACTATGCCCCGCTCACCTTCGTGCCCGTGGTACAGGAGCCGGAAGGGGACTGGACCGGCCGCACCGGGCTGGTGCACAAGGCCATCATGGACGACTTCGTCAGTCTGCATGACTACGACATCTATGTGGCGGGTCGCTTCGAGATGGCGGGGGCCGCCCGGGAAGAGTTCAAGGTGCTGGGGGCCGAACCCGAGCGCATCTTCGGTGATGCCTACGAGTTCATTTGAGCGCCGACTGCGAAGCCGTGATCAAGGCTCAGGTGCTGCTCGTTTATGTGCGGTAAAGAGTGCTCATGTATATCGATACACTCCGGTTCCTGCGCTGCGCCTTGTTGACTGCTTCTCGCAACGGCCCTTGAACCTCTTCCCTGTTCCAGAAACAACAAACCCCAGCCTGGCTGGGGTTTGTTTTATGTGCGTCGAGGGCTGGGCCGTTCGCGCGCGGAAGGGGCTTACTCGCCCTTGGCGGCGAGCTGCTGCTCCAGCTGGACCAGCTTGGCCTCCAGGGCGGTCAGCTTTTCCCGGGTGCGCAGCAGCACCTTGGTCTGCACGTCGAACTCCTCGCGGCTGACCAGATCCAGCTTGTTCAGCTGGGATTGCAGCACCTGACGGGTCTTCTTCTCCACCTCTTCACCCATGCTGCGAATGCCGGGGGGCAGGGCGTTGTGTACCTGTTTGGCGATCTCTTCCAGTTTTTTCGGGTCGATCATGGGGTTCTCCTTAAGCGATGGGCCATTCTACCGACAAATCCCTCCCTTTGCCGAGATCGGGGCTGGCTTTTTGCGCCTCGCGGGCACGCTGGCTCTGGTCGGGTCTGGTGTTGCGCCGGATGCTGTTACTCTCCGCCGCCGGGGTGACAATTCCAATTCCTTGATGTTGTACACAAAAAAAGCAGATCAGATGACCGACCAGAGGCTTATCAATTGTTGCGTTGCTGTTAATATGTTTCGGTCGGGTTTGAACCCTACCCCGTCAGGCTCATCATGGATAACAACATAAAAAGAGATAAGGATATGAAAAAAAACCTGATTTATGCAGCCGTCCTCAGTGCGCTATTGAGCGGTTGTGGTGGCAGTGACGATAACAAAGGCGATACCTCCAGCTATCTCGACTACCTGCTGAGCGGCTCCAATGCCGTTCGCCCCAGTGCCCTGGCTGCCCGTGCCTCCGACGGCACCCTGAAGTTCTCCACCGAAACGGCGGATCTCTCCAACCCCGTCTCCGCCCTCTCCACCCTGGATGGCTGGTCCACGACCCAGGCCATCCAGGTCGTGCCCGTGACCGCCTCGGGGATCAGCATCAAGGCTCCGGCCGCGGCCGAGTTTTCGGCGTCCGTCGCCCCGCTCTACCTGCTTGAACTGGAGTTTGACAGTGCGGCCCTGCGCCCGAGCGGCGTGAAGAAGCAGCTGACCTACGGGGTGGACTTCGTGGTGGCCGAGGCGGGTGGCAAGCTGAATCTGGTGCCCCTCAAGCCGCTCAATCCCTCTTCCTATTACATGATCGTGGCGACCGATACCCTCAAGGACAGCAACGGCAATGCCGTGCGTGCCGGCTCCGATTACAGCAACTACAAGAGCAACCCGGGCAGCAGTGCCCAGGATCAGACCATCAACGGTCTGATCACCCTGCAGGAGGGGCTGTTCAAGGCCGCCACCGGCATCACCAGCGATCACGTGATCTTCTCCGACTGGTTTGGTACCCAGTCCGGCGCCGATGTGCTGGTGGCGGTGAAAGGAGCGGCGGCATCCGTGCTGAAGAGCCCGACCCTGGATGCGGCGGCCCTGTGGAAACAGGATGCGCTGGGCCATACCAGCCTGCCTGGTACCTACACTATCGCCAGTCTGGATGCTGGTACTGCCTTCCTGACCAAGCTGGAAGCCGAGCAGTTCCTGCCGCAGGAGCAGAAGGATGTCATTGCCGCCGCCTTTGGCTCCGGTACGCCTCTCCACAATCTGGCGCTGGGCACTACTGTCTATACCGGTGCGGTCAAGCTGCCCTACTTCCTCTCCTCTCCGGCCAGCGCCGGCTCCTGGGACAAGGCCAGAACCCAGTCCTGGCATGGGGCCATCCCCAGCCTGTACGCCATCGCCAATGCCCTGAAGGCGGGCGACAGCGAGGTGATCGGCGGTCTGGTGGGGGCGGGAGTGGATCCGGCCCTGCTGGGTACGCTCATCGCCGACCCGACCCGTCAGGCCGAGCTGCTGGCGGAGGCGAGCAAGCTGATCGGGGTGACCCTCACCTCAGGTGGCAAGGCGCTGGATCCCGAGATGAACATCGGCCGTTTCAACTCGCTGCCCAAGCTGGAAGAGGTGCAGTCCGTGCCGATGCGCATCTTCGCCGCGGCGCCGCTGTCGGCTATCACCGACGTCATCATCTATCAGCATGGCGTCACCTCGGTGAAGGAGAATGCCTATGCCCTGGCCCTGGGTCAGATCGGTGCCGGTGCCAAGGCAAGCAAGAACGTCGCCGTGGTGGTGATCGATCATCCGCTGCACGGGGAGCGTGGCTTCGCCCTGACCGGTAGCCTGGACTCGGTGACCACCTCGGACAACCCGACCCCCTATCTGAACCTGAGCTATCTGACGGTGGCGCGGGACAACCTGAAACAGAGCGTGGCGGATCTGCTGGGCCTGCGTCTGGCGGTGGGGCTGGCCAATGCCAAGGGTGTCATCGGCACCGCCGGCAGCCTCAAGGTGCACTTCCTGGGTCATTCCCTCGGCGCCATTTCCGGGGCCAACCTGTTGGCGGTGGCCAACCAGCCGCTGGGCAACCCGACGGCCGATGCCCTGTTCAAGTTCACCACCGGCGGCCTGGCCATGCCGGGTGGCGGCATAGCGCCGCTCTTGCTGAACTCCCCCACTTTCGGCCCGACCATACAGATGAGCGTGCTGACCGACGGCAGTCCCGAGTTGATGACGGCCTTCACTGCCTATGCCCCGACCTGCAAGAGCGCGGTGGCAAGCTGCTTCGTCAACGAGTTCCTGCCGAGCCTGGATGGCACCACGCAGGCAAGCGCCGCCAGCACCCTGCAGAGCTACGTCTTCGCGGCCCAGTCGGTGCTGGACTCGGCTGATCCGATCAACCTGGCGAGCGGCATCAAGGCGGACTTCCCGCTGTTTGCCACGGAAGTGGTGGGTGATGGCGCCCTGAGCCTGCCGGATCAGGTGATCCCGAACAGCGTCGCCTCTGCGCCGCTGGCGGGGACCGAGCCGCTGTTCAAGGTGATGGGGTTGCAACCCCTGACCGCGACGGGGGCGGCCAACCACCATGCGGCCCGCTTCGTGGCGGGTGGTCACAGCTCGCTGCTGGCTCCGGATGAAAACTTCGATCAGACTGGCGCCGTGACGAGCGAGATGCAGACCCAGTTCGGCAGCTTCTTCGCCAGCGGCGGTGCGGCCGTCGCGGTGACAGACGCCAGCCTGCTCAAGCAGTAAGCGTCAGCCAACCATATAAAAACGCCGCCCTCTGGGCGGCGTTTTCGTTGTCGGCCATCAGAACACAGGATGGCAGGGCATCAGGCGGGCCTGTGATGCCTGTCCAGCCAGCCCTGCAACAGACCCACCAGCAGGCCGGTCAGGTGGGCGATGTTGGCGGTGGGCGTGCCGAGCAAATCCATGAAGCCGAGTACCAGCCAGAACAGCATGAAGCCCATCAGCGCCGGTGGCAGGCAGAGGCCGCAGTCCGGCTGCAGCCTGGCGCGCAGCCAGCAATAGCCGAGCAGGGCATAGACCACGCCGGAGAGACCCCCAAACAGCGGGCCGCTCGCGAAGAACTCCGCCACGTTGGGCAGCGCCGCCCCGACGATGAGCAGGATGAACAGCTTGCCGCTGCCGAGTCGCTGCTCTATCTGCCCCCCGAGATACCACCACCACAGCAGGTTGAACACCAGGTGCAGCACCGAGAAGTGGATGAAGGCGGGGGTGATGTAGCGCCAGGCCTGCCAGTCGGTGAACTGGGCCAGGGTGGGGTGGAACGCCAGCTCGTCGAAGATGGGCAGGCCGATGGCATCGAGGGCATAGACCGCCAGACAGGCGATGATGACCACCAGGGTCAGGGGCCCCGCCTGATGCAGAAAATCGGTGACCGGATCCGTCATTCCCTTGCTGTAGTCGATGCGGGCATCCGCCCGACCGGACTGCCAGGACGCCTCCATGTAGCGGGGGTGATTGGGCTCGCTCAGGAAGCGTTTGACTTCCAGCTGGGCCTGGGCGAGGCGCTGCTCGTCCGCCAGCCAGACCGAGACTCCGAGCTCGGACTGGGTCAGCTCGCAGGAGATCCCCAGGGTGGCCAGATAGTCCACCAGGGCCTGGGCCATGCGGGCATTGTCCAGCACCAGCAGCTGGATCATGCCGGCCGGGGAGGCACTGCCAGCTCCTGTCATGCGTCGCCCGCCTGGATCGGGAACTCCCTGCGCCAGGCCTCGAAGCCACCGTCCAGACTGTAGACGGCGTCATAGCCCTGTTGCAGCAGGTACTGGGCGGCCCCCTGGCTGCTGTTGCCGTGATAGCACATCACGATCACCGGGGTATCGAAGTCCACTTCATTCATGAAGCGGACCAGGGTGCCATTGGTGAGGTGGAAGGCGCCGACCGCGTGGGCCGTCTCGAATGACTGGGGATCGCGAATATCCACGAGGCGGGCCTCACCGGCCTCCAGCTTCTGGTGGGCATCCTGGGCGCTGATATGGGCAAACTGGTCCATTGAGATGTCCTGCAAATAGATGATTGGGGGTCAGTTTACCCCAAGCGAACTCAATAAAGCAGAGGGAAGGTAGGAAGCTGCACTTGGGTGGCTTGGTCTGGGTGACGGCACAAGAGATGCGGGCTGGGGTTCTGGGTGTGCAGGTGAGTCGCGTTGGCTGGATTGAGAACTTTAATGTCCGAATTCGCCAATGAAGCACACCACAGAGGTGGATATAATAATAATTATCATTTAGGTGCCGTTATTGCCTGCACCCAGGAGCCAGTCATGAACATTGATGCAACAGAGTACCCCATCGTCTGGATGGATTACGAACCGGCCCGGGGGGTATCCGTGGAAGCGGCACTTGCCGACATCTCGACCCTGCTTGTCCGCGGCCAGCCCCTGGTGTTTCTCGCCACCGGGGAGCCGGGCAATGGCAACGACAAGGCCAGGGCCGAGGATCGCCGGACGGTCGCGCTCTGGATGAAGAGCAACAAGCACGCGATCCGGCGGTTTGCCCTTGGCCACGTGCAGATAGTACCGGAGGCGACCAAGCGCGTGGCGATGCGGGCTTTCGCGGTCGTCTTCGCCAAATTCTGGGGTTACCCCATGTTTGTCGTTGCCAGCGAAGAAGAGGCGCGGGCCAAGGCCAGCGCCTTGCTGGCCAATGCCTGAACCGGATAGCGGAGAGTCTCCCATGTACATCACCGATAACAATGACATGACCGATATCGAGTCCGACTATCCCGACAAGATTGAGCGCCCCGTGGTCGTGATCGGCCTGGGCAGGGTCACGGAAAACTGGGAGCTGCCGCTCCATCAGCACCGCAAGGCACAGCTACTGTTTGCCGACAGCGGCTTGATCACGCTGGAGACGGATACGGGATTCTGGGTCGTGCCGCCGCAGGGGGCGGTATGGATCCCAGGTGGCATGGTCCACCGGGCCAGCAGCAGCGGTGAACCGTGTGGCTTTGTGGCATTCGTCGAGCCGGATGCCGTGCCCGGGCTGCCGGACTGCTGTTGCACTATTTCGGTCTCTCCCTTCATGCGAGCACTGCTGGAGCGCACCGCGGCGCTGCCCGAGCACTATCGGATCGAGGGAGCACCGGGACGGCTGATGTCGGTGTTGCTGGACGAGCTCATCGCCGCCCCACTGGAGTGGTTGCACCTGCCGATGCCCGCCGATCTGCGGCTGCGCAAGCTGGCGGACGGTATGCTGGCCGCCCCCGCCGACCGGGCGACGCTCGAGCAATGGGCATCCAGGATCGGCATGAGCGAGCGCAACATGTCGCGCCTGTTCAGTGCCGAGACCGGTCTGAGCGTGAGCCGCTGGCGCCGTCAGATGCATGTGATCACCGCCTTGCCGATGCTGGCCCAGGGTCGGCTGATCCAGGCCATTGCAGACGAGCTTGGTTACGACAGCTCTGGTGCCTTCATCACCATGTTCCACAAGGCGGTCGGGGCTCCGCCAAAGCGCTTCCTCGCCGAGCGTACCGCCCAGATCCATGCCCCCTTGCACAAGCCTTCAGGAAGTTCCTATGAGTACCAGTAACCTGGCAGAGACGCTGCCAAACACCCCGGATCCACTGGGTCAGATATTGAAGCCCATCAATGGTCGTCTCATCGTGGCCGCCCTGCTGGCAGGCCTGGGCGCGGCGCTGACCTTGACCCCCCTTGCTGGCATAGCCCAAATCGCCCGGTTCGTGCTCGGCGGCGAGGAGTCTGTGGTACAGAGCCTGGCCCTGCTGAAGGGAGAGGTGTGGCTGATGGTGATGTTCAGCCTCGTCGGCCTGTTCCTCGGTCTGTTGCTGTCGCTGGTAGCGGAGACCTGCGCCCATGTGGCAGACAACAGGATCACCCGTCATCTGAGGCTTGCCGCGGCGCGCCGTCTGGCCCGGGTGCCTCTCGGCTGGTTCACCTCCCACGCATCCGGTGAAGTGAAACAGGCGATGCAGGACGACATCGGCACCCTGCACGAGCTGACTGCCCACTTCTACACCACCCTGGGCCGAGCCCTGGGGGCCATCCTGGCGTCACTCGTCTATCTCTTTGCGATGCATTGGGGGTTGGCTCTGGTCGCCATTCTGCCCTACGTCGCCGGCTTTCTGTTGATCGGTTCGGCCATGAAGTTCAGCGAGGCGCAGACCCGTGCCTTTGGTGAAGGCCAGGCCAGGGTGAACGATGCCGTGGTGGAGTTCGTCAACGGGATCCCGGTGATCAAGACCTTCGGCACCAGCGGCAAGGCGCACGGCAACTACCGGACGGCGGTGGAGAGCTTTCTGGAAGCCTTCCTCGGCCTGTTGAAGCCGATGCTGGGCATCATGGCCATCGCAAATGCCCTGATGTCCCCCGTCGCCGTGCTGGGGGTCGTGCTGGCTGCCGGTACCCTCTTTGTCGGTCTCGGCTGGATGGCGCCGGTGGAAGTGTTGCCGTTCGTGCTGGTCGCCCCCTGCATCTCGGCACCCCTGATGCTGCTGGTGTTTGTGGCCCACGGGCTGGAGCCCGCCAAGGCTGCCGCGGGGCGGGTCCAGACTCTGTTGCAGACGCCGCAGTTGGAGCAACCCGCTTATGACGAGGTTGAGCACCCGAGGGGGGTAGAGGTTTGCGCCGAAGAGGTGAGTTATGCCTATGACGGTGGCCACAAGGTGCTCGACAAGGTGAGCTTCACCCTGGCCGCCGGAACTGTGACGGCCGTGGTGGGGGCATCCGGTGCGGGCAAGTCCACGCTGGCCCGCCTGCTGCTGCGCTTCTTCGATCCGAGCGAGGGGCGCATCACGTTGGGTGGGGTGGATTTACGCAACCTGGATACCCGTGAGCTGTATCGACACATAGGCTTCGTGCTGCAGGAGGTGCGTCTGATCCACGCCAGCGTGCGTGACAACATCGCGCTCGGTCTTCCCGACGCGACCTATCAGCAGATTGAAGAGGCCGCCAGGGCCGCCAATATCCACGAGCGCATCCTGAGCCTGCCACGGGGCTATGACTCCGTCATCGGCGAGGATGCTCAGCTCTCCGGCGGTGAGGCCCAACGGGTCAGCATAGCCCGCGCCGTGCTACTGGATCCGCCCGTTCTGGTGCTGGACGAGGCGACCGCCGCAGCCGACGCCGAGAACGAGGTGGCCATCCAGCAGGCCCTTTCCCACTTCGCCAAGGGGCGGACTCTGATGGTGATCGCCCACCGGCTCGATACCGTGATGCATGCCGATCGCATCCTGGTGGTAGAAGACGGAGCCATCGTCGAGCAGGGTCGTCACGACGCGCTGCTGGCGCAGGGTGGCCGCTACGCTCGCCTGTGGGCGCTGGGTGGACATGAACAGCAAGATCAACAACGGATGGCGGTATAACCATGCTCATGACTTTCCTTCGACTGTTGGGTGAAGATGCCCATGTTTTCCGTCGTTATGGCTGGATGGCCATCACCCTCGGCATCCTGAACGGCCTGACTCTCACGCTTCTGGTGCCCGTGCTCGAACGCCTGCTGGCGCATGATGTGCGGGGGGCCGGGTTCTGGTTGACTGCGCTGGCGGCAGGGCTGCTGCTCTGCTGGACCTGGCGTCGTCGGGTCGAGCAGGCCAGCGTGGCGGTTCGGGTGGCGGTGTTGCAGGGTTGCCGCCACCGGATTGGCGATCACATCGCCCGTCTGCCGGTGGGCTGGTTTACCCCGCAGAACACGGCACGGCTCAACCATGTGATGACCCACGGCATGTTTGAGCTGTCCGAACTGCCCGGCCACCTGTTTACCCCTATTCTGAGCGGTCTGGTCACGCCGCTGGTACTGGTGCTGGCCCTGCTGGTTCTGCACTGGCCCCTCGGCCTCACCATGCTGGTGGCCCTGCCCATACTGGCCGGAGTCTTCGTCATCAGCGCTCGCCTCGGCAGCCGTGCCGACGCCGCATTCCACAACCATGCAGCGCATACCAGCCAGCGCATTGTCGAGTTCGCCCAGGCCCAGTCGATGCTGCGGGCCTTCAGTGGCAAGGGGGACAGCATGGGCTTTCTGGAGCGTGCCATCGACAAACAGTACGCGGCCGGCTCGCGGCTGATCTATGTCTCTACCGCCTCTGTGGTGCTCAACAGCTGGGCGGTGCAGGCCGTGTTTGCGGCCCTGTTCATCACGGCTGTCATGTGGCTGAACAGCCAACTGGGAACGCAGTGGCAGGGCGAGGTGGCGATCACCACCATGGTCTCCCTGTTGTTGGTCAACCGGTTCATCGATCCGCTGCTGGACATCGCCGGTTATGGGGAAGTGCTGCGCAGTGCACGGGGTCAGCTCGAGGCAGTCGCCGAGGTGATGGACGAGCAACCCCTGCCGGAGCCGGTCAACGGCGAGGCGCCGTCCGATGGCTCCGTGGAGCTGCGGGATGTGCGCTTCTCCTATGGCGCCGGGGCGCCCGAGGTGCTGCGTGGGGTGGACTTGTGCATCGCGCCTGGGCAGATGGTGGCGCTGGTCGGAGCATCGGGTTCGGGCAAGAGCACCCTGATGCAGCTGATCGCGCGCTTTTTCGACGTGGATGAGGGGAGTGTGCGCATCGGTGGCACCGATGTGCGCGCCATCGACAGCGCCAGCCTGGCTGGCCAGATCAGCCAGATTTTCCAGAGTACCTATCTGTTCCAGGGCAGCATTGCGGACAACATCCGCATCGGCAAACCGGATGCAACGGATGCCGAAGTCATGGAGGCGGCCCGACAGGCAGGAGTGGCCGAGATCGTCTCGCGCCTGCCGCAGGGGCTGGATTCGCAGGTCGGGGAGGGCGGTGCCCGCCTCTCCGGTGGCGAGCGGCAGCGCATCTCCATCGCCCGCGCTCTGATCAAGGGAGCCCCCATACTGCTGGTGGACGAAGCAACCGCCGCGCTGGATGCGGAGAATCAGGCCGCCATCGCCGAGACGCTGGCACGATTGCGTGGCAGACACACACTGATCGTCATCGCACACCAGTTGTCGACCGTGGCCATGGCCGACCAGATTGTGGTGCTGGAAGCCGGCAGGGTGGCTGAGTCCGGCACCCACGAACAGCTCTGTTCGCTACGGGGTCGCTACGCCGACTTCCTGAACCAGCGCCACAGCGCCAAGGGATGGCAGATCGCCTGAGCCTGGCGCTGATCCCGCGCAAGCCCCGCCCTCTGGCGGGGCTTTTTGTGAATGACCGCTTGAGCGCAATTTCCTTCAATATCGCACCTGGGTGGATGGATAGGCTGGGACTCTATCCCTTGCATGAGCTTTATCCATGGAAACGAGTCTGTTACTGTCGATGTGCGGGTTTGCTCTCGCCATGTCCATCTCCCCCGGCCCGGTTAACCTGGTCGCTCTCGGCAGCGGGACTCAGCACGGTTTTCGTGCCAGTCTGCGCCACGTGGTCGGGGCCACACTCGGCTTCATCCTGCTGCTCCTGTTGATGGGGCTGGGGCTGGGGGCCCTTCTGTCCCGCTGGCCCCTGGTGGTCGGTGCCTTGCACTGGGGTGGCATTCTCTTCCTGGGATACATGGCCTGGCAGCTGGTCAGGAGCGGGGGAGAGCTGGAGGGGGAGTCAGGACAACGGCCCGCCTTCTGGTATGGCGCCCTGATGCAGTGGCTCAATCCCAAGGCCTGGCTGGCCGCCAGCATGGGTATGGGGGCCTACGGCGGCGCGGGTGGGTGGGGGCAGATGGTGGTGTTCACGGCGCTGTATCTGGTGATCTGTCTCGGCTCCATCGCCTGCTGGGCCTATGTCGGCAGCTGCCTGCAACAGGCGTTGCTCAGCCCCCGGCGATTGCGCTGGTTCAACCGCGTCATGGCCCTGTTGCTGCTGCTCAGTGCCGGCTATCTGCTGTTTGCAGAGGGTTGAACTGCAACCTGTATTGCCCCGGGGTGGCGGCGACCCGCCGTTTGAACTGGCGCTGGAAGTGGGCCTGATCGGCAAAGCCGCTTGCCAGCGCCACCTCGGCCAGGGGGTGCCCCAGTCTGAGCAGCTGGCGGGCGTGGCGCACGCGCCTGTCGAGCAGATAGGCGTGGGGGGTCATGCCGTAATGGTGATTGAAGGCGCGCACGAAGTGGGAGGGGCTGAGCCCGGCGACGGCACTCAGCTGCTGCAGGCTGAGCGGATTGGTGCTCTCATCCTGCATCAGTTCGGCGGCGCGCTGCAGGTGCAGTGGCGGTCTGTCATCCCAGCGGGCAGGGGTGAGCCTGGTCAGCAGCTGGTGGCCGAACATCTGGCAAGCCACTGCCTTGGCCAGCGGGTCCCGACCCTCCACCAGCTGGTGATGCAGCTGTTGCAACCCCAGATACAGCACGGGGTCACGGCTGGCGGTCATGTCGAATGGACGAAAGTCACCGCCGAGCCCCGCCTCCTGCTGCAGATCGTGCAGCCAGCGGGTGTCGAGATAGAACATCAGATAGGACCAGGGATGATCCGCGATGGGATTGCAGGCATGCACCTCTTCCGGGTTCATCAGCACCAGGCTGCCGGTACCGACCTCCTGTCGGCTGCGCTGGTTGAGGTAGTGGCTGTGGCCACCGGTGATGGCGCCGATGGAGAAGTGGGGATGGCTGTGCTTGTCGTAGCAGACCTGACGGCCATCCTGCACCGCCCGGGTCTCGATGAATGGCAGGGCCGGATCGCACCAGAAGTGATGGCGATCCGGCCCTGAAGGGGAGCGGCTCATCCTGGCTTGGCGACCCGGATGAACCGATCTGGGCGGTCAGCCACCGAGGTAGGCCTGGCGCACCGCCGGGTTGGCCAGCAGGGCCGCGCCGGTGTCTTGCAGCACCACCCGGCCGTTCTCCAGCACATAGCCGCGATCGGCGAGCCGCAGGGCCTGGTTCGCATTCTGTTCCACCAGGAAGATGGTCATGCCCTGATCCCGCAGCTTCAGAATGATGTCGAAGATCTGCTGGATGATGATGGGGGCCAGCCCCAGGGAGGGTTCATCCAGCAGCAACAGGCGCGGCTTGCTCATCAGGGCGCGGCCGATGGCCAGCATCTGCTGCTCGCCCCCCGACATGGTGCCGGCCCGCTGCTCCAGTCGCTCATGCAGCCGCGGGAACATGGTAAACACCTGATCCAGCAGCCCGTTTTGTTCCTGTTTGTCGACGAAGAAGGCCCCCATCATCAGGTTCTCCTCCACCGTCAGGCGGGAGAAAATGCGGCGCCCCTCCGGCACCACGGCGATATCCTTGCGCATGATGCTGGCGGTGGTGAGGGAGTCTATCTGCTCCCCCTCGAACCAGATGCTGCCACTGCTGGGTTTGGGTTCCCCACAGAGCGTCATCAACAGGGTGGTCTTGCCGGCGCCGTTGGCGCCGATCAGGGTGACTATCTCGCCCTCTTTGACTTCGACGCTGACATCGTGCAGCGCCTGGATCTTGCCGTAATGGGTCGATACGTTGCGAAGTTCTAACATCTTGCTTCTTCCTATGACTCGCCCAGATAGGCCTTGATCACGTCCGGGTTGCTGCGGATCTCATCCGGTTTGCCGTGAGCCAGCGGCGTGCCCTGGTTGACCACGAAAATGCGGTTGGAGATCTCCATCACCAGCTTCATATCGTGCTCGATGAGCAGCACCGAGACCCCGAACTCGTCCCGCAGATTGGAGATAAGCTCGTTGAGCTCATCGGTCTCCTTGGGGTTGAGGCCGGCGGCCGGCTCGTCCAGCATCAGCAGGTCGGGACGGGTAGCCATGCAGCGGGCGATCTCGAGGCGACGCTGCTGACCATAGGCCAGGTTGCCGGCGGCGCGGTTGGCGAGCTCCTTGAGGCCCACCTTCTCCAGCCAGAAGGCGGACTGCTCCAGCCCCTCTTTCTCGGCGCGGCGGAAGGACGGGGTCTTGAACAGACCGGCGATGAAGCTGGTATTGAGGTGGCGATGCTGGGCTACCAGCAGATTTTCCACTGCCGTCATCTCCTTGAACAGACGAACGTGCTGGAATGTCCGCACTATGCCCTTGCGGGCGATGAGATGGCCGGGCAGCCCCTGGATCTCCTCTCCCCGGTAGCGGATGACGCCGCCGCTCGGACGGTAGAAGCCGGTCAGGCAGTTGAAGATGGTGGTCTTGCCCGCGCCGTTGGGACCGATGATGGAGATCACCTCTCCCTTGTCCACGTCCAGCTTGACGCCGTTGACCGCCAGCAATCCCCCGAAACGCATGGACAGATCAGAGACTTCCAACAACTTCTGATGATTGTTCATTTGCGGATCTCCAGCATACGGGGGGCACGGCTCATGGGCAGCACTCCTGCAAGGGAGCGCATCGACAGTGCGGAGACTGTCGGCAATCTTTGATGGCGGCTCATTTGCGGATCTCCAGATGGGGACGGCTCATGGGCAACAGACCCTGGGGTCGCCAGATCATCATGAACACCATCAGCAGGCCGAACATCAGCATGCGGTATTCGTTGAACTCACGGGCCAGCTCCGGCAGCACCGTCATGACGATGGCGGCCAGCACCACGCCGATCTGGGAGCCCATGCCGCCGAGCACGACGATGGCGAGCACGATGGCGGACTCGATGAACACGAAAGACTCCGGGCTGATGAAGCCCTGGCGCGAGGCGAAGAAGCTGCCGGCGAACCCCGCGAAGCAGGCGCCGATGGTGAAGGCGGTCAGCTTGATGATGGTGGGGTTGAGGCCCAGGGACTTGCAGGCGATCTCGTCTTCCCGCAGCGCCTCCCAGGCGCGGCCGAGCGGCATGCGCAGCAGGCGGTTGATGACGAACAGGGTGGCGATCACCAGCACCAGCGCCATCAGGTAGAGGAAGATCACCTTGTGGTTGGCGTTGTAGGCGATGCCGAAGAACTCGTGGAAGGTCTCGAAGCCCCCGTCCTTGACGGTGCGGTTGAACTCCAGGCCCCCCAGGGTCGGTTTGGGAATGCCGGAGATGCCGTTCGGGCCGCCGGTCAGGCTGGTCATGTTGTTGAGCAGGATGCGGATGATCTCGCCAAAGCCCAGGGTGACGATGGCCAGATAGTCCCCTCGCAGCCTGAGCACCGGGAAACCGAGCAGGAAGCCGAAGGTGGCCGCCATCAGACCGGCGATGGGCAGGCACTCCCAGAAGCTCAGACCGAAGTAGGTGTTGAGCAGGGCATAGCTGTAGGCACCGACCGCGTAGAAGCCGACGTAGCCGAGATCCAGCAGGCCGGCGAGGCCCACCACCACGTTGAGGCCCAGACCCAGCATGATGTAGATGAGCGCCAGGGTGGCGAGATCGATGGCCCCGCGGGAGGCCATGAAGGGCCAGCTCACCGCGAACAACAGCACCAGCACGGCGGTGAGGTTGTAGAGCTTGGGCGCTTCCTCGGGGCTTGGCAGCACCAGCTTGGTGAAGCCGACGGAGAAGCCACTGATGGAAGCCTGGAACAGCTTGGAAATCTGGCCGCGCAGCATCTGGAACCAGAAGACGATGGTGGCGCCCCCCAGCAGCCAGGCCAGGGAGACATCGAGGCGACTCACCAGCAGCAGGCGGGAGCCTTCCGTCTCGAGCTTGAAGCCGAGCAGCCAGAAGGAGAGCACCAGCAGCATCAGGCTGGAGATGCAGGCATGGATAAATTGACGTTTCATCATACCTTCTCGACCTCCGGGCGACCCAGGATGCCGGTGGGCATGAACAGCAGCACGAAGATGAGCAGGGCGAACGCCATCACATCCTTGTATTCGGTGCTGAGGTAGCCAGCGGTGAGGGCTTCCACCACCCCGAGCAGCAGGCCGCCGATGACGGCGCCAGGAATGCTGCCGATGCCGCCCAATACCGCGGCGGTGAAGGCCTTCAGCCCGGCCATGAAGCCGAGGTAGGGATTGATCACGCCGTAATACATGCCGAGCAGCACCCCGGCCACGGCGGCCAGGGTGGCCCCCAGCACGAAGGTGATGGAGATGACCACGTGGGTGTCTATCCCCAGCAGGTTGGCCATCTTGATGTCTTCCGAGCAGGCGCGGCAGGCGCGGCCCATGCGGGAGCGGCCGATGAACTGGGTCAGCGCCAGCATGGTGACGAAGGTCACCACGAAGATGATGAGCTGCATGTAGGAGAGGCTGGCCTGGAAGCCATCCTCGGCGCCGAGGGACCAGCCCCCGGAGATCAGGTTGGGCATGGCGATGTCACGCGAGCCCTGGGCCATCCGCATCATGTTCTGCAAGAAGATAGACATGCCGATGGCGGAGATGAGAGGGATGAGGCGGTTGCCGCCCCGCAACGGGCGATAGGCGACCCGCTCTATGGTCCAGCCATAACTGCCGGTGATGATGATGCTGACCAAGAAGGCGCCCCCCAGCAGCAGGACAGTGCTGTCGATGCCCATCATCATGAGGGCGGCCATCACCATGAAGGCGACATAGGACCCGATCATGTAGACCTCGCCGTGGGCGAAGTTGATCATGCCGATGATGCCGTAGACCATGGTGTAGCCGATGGCGATCAACGCATAGGTGCTACCTATGGTCAATCCGTTCAGCAACTGCTGAACCAGATAAAGAAGGTGTTCGGACATACTGCGTTCCCTGTACTTGCCCGCAAAGAAAGGAGGGGGTGACGCTTGTCACCCCCGACCGGCAGATTATTTGAGTTGAGTGGAGGTGCCGTCGGCGTGCCACTGGAAGACGCCGAACTCGAAGCCTTTCAGGTCACCGTTCGGTGCCCAGCTCAGGGGGCCCATGACGGTGTCGATCGGCGCGGCCTTGATGGCGGCCGCCACGGCAGCGGGATCATCCTCACCCGCCTTGGCGATACCGGCAGCCAGGGTCTGTACCGCGGCATAGGTGGTCCAGACGAACGGACCGGAGGAGTCCTGACCCTTGGCCTTGAACGCGGCGACGATGGGGGCGTTGGCCGGCACCAGGTCGTACTTGTTCGGCAGGGTGACCAGCAGGCCTTCGGAAGCCGGGCCGCCGATGGCGGAGATGTCCTTGTTACCCACCCCTTCCGGACCCATGAACTTGGCCTTCAGACCCTTCTCGCCAGCCTGGCGCAGGATCAGACCCAGTTCCGGGTGGTAGCCACCGTAGTAGACGAAGTCCACGTTCTCTTTCTGCAGCTTGGCGATCAGGGCGGAGAAGTCCTTGTCCCCGGCGGTGATGCCCTCAAAGGCCACGACCTTGACGCCGGCCTTGTCCAGCGCGGCTTTCACGCTGGAGGCAATGCCTTCACCGTACTGCTTCTTGTCGTGGATGACGGCCACGCGCTGGGGTTTGACCTGCTCGATGATGTATTTGGCGGCGGTCGGACCCTGATCGCTGTCCAGGCCGATGGTGCGCATGGTCAGCTGGTAGCCACGTTCGGTGATCTTGGGGTTGGTGGAGGCCGGGGTGATCATCAGCACGCCTTCATCTTCATAGATGTCGGAGGCGGGCAGGGTGTTGTCGGAGCAGAGGTGGCCGACCACGAACTTGACGCCGTCGTTGATCACCTTGTTGGCGATGGCCACGGCCTGCTTGGGATCGCAGGCGTCGTCATAGATGACGGCTTCGATCTGCTTGCCCTTGATGCCACCCGCCTTGTTGATCTGCTCGACCGCCATCTTGCCGCCGGTGAACTGCATGTCACCGTACTGGGCGACCGGGCCGGTCAGGGGGCCGGCGATGCCGATCTTGATGGTATCGGCGGCATTGGCCATGGAAACCGAGCCAAACAGAGCCAAAGAAACCGCTGCTCTGACTGCAATTTTGCTGAAGTTATGCATTGATTCGTCCCTTAATCAGTGAATTGTTTCGTTTTATGGGCATCATTCCGAGCCTGTATCCGGCGGGCCCGGTAATAGATAAGGTTCTATCATTCCTCGCCAGGCAATAACAAGATGTTAAAGATACTAACCGGAGCGGGTCGGGCAGGGGTTTTATGAAACAAAAGCCCTGTGTAGGTTTTGTTTTTAGAATTTAATATCGCACAAGCCAGTTAACATACTGACAACAAATTGTCATGGTGACAATTTTCAGAGTAAAAAACTGACGACATTTCGTTCTGCGCTTGCTCTCATTTTGACCAAAATTCGTTTGCGCAAATAGAAACGACCGCCTAGATTAGCCGAGATTGACAATTCACTGGCAGTGCCCGTTAAAACCAAGCCTTTATTCGGGAAATCTGCTACTGTTCCGCCTTTGTTATTCAGGAGACAGAGATGGCAACTATCAAGGATGTCGCCTCGCGCGCAGGCGTATCCATCTCCACCGTCTCACATGTACTCAATCACACCCGCCGGGTCAGCGAAGACGCGACCCAGAAGGTGCTTGAGGCGGTGGCAGAGCTGAACTACGCGCCCAACTCGGTGGCGCGCAGTCTCAAGATCAATTCGACCAAGACCATCGGCATGCTGGTGACCACCAGTGCCAACCCCTTCTTCGCGGAAGTGGTACAGGGAGTGGAAGCCTACTGCTTCGAGCAGGGTTACAGCCTGATCCTGTGCAACACCGAGAACCAGCCGCCCCGTCAGCAGCACTATCTGCGCATGCTGATGGAGAAGCGGGTGGATGGTCTGCTGGTGCTGGGGACCGACATCGATACCCAGTTCCGGGACATGCTGCGGATCCACAAGAATGTGCCGCAGGTGGTGCTGGACTGGGGCAACGAGTGTGATTTTGCCAACGTGATCAACGACAACGCCCGCATCGGCGCGCGTCTGGCGGTGAGCCATCTGCTGGAGCTGGGCCACCGGGAGATCGTCTGCATCACCGGCCATCTCGCCAAGCCCACCACCCAGCAGCGGCTGGACGGGGTGCGCGACGCCCTGGCCGAGCAGGGACTGACCCTGAAGGACGAGCAGATCTTCGAGGGGGATTACGAGAGCCAGAGCGGCTACGATGCCATGCAGCGCATCCTGGCACTCCAGCCGCGTCCCACCGCCGTCTTCGCCTTCGACGATCCCATGGCGATCGGTGCCATCTGCGCCGCCTGGGAAGCCGGGGTCAAGGTACCGGACGACATCTCCATGATCGGCTATGACGACATCGAGATGGCGCGCTTCTCCAGCCCGCCGCTGACCACCATCCGTCACCCCAAGGCCGAACTCGGTCTGCTGGCGGTGCAGCAGCTGGTGAGCCGGATCCGCAACAAGGAGCTGGAAGTGGAGTCCATGACGGTGCAGCCCGAGCTCATCGTGCGCAGCTCGGTCAAATCCCTGCGCTGACCCCACCCCGGTTGCCCCAGACCCCCTCCCTCGCGAGGGGGTTTTTGTTTTTGGGATTTATCGTCTGCTGCAGGACGCTCAGGCCTTGAGGCCGAGCCGCCGGGCGAGGCGGTGCAAATTGCCGCTGTCGAGTTCGAGGGCCCGGGCGGTGGCGGCCCAGTTGTCATTGTGGGCGGCCAGGGTGCGCTCGATCAGGGCGAGCTGGAAGGCGTCGGTGGCGGCGCGCAGTCCCTGGCCTGCGGGCAGGGGTGGCTGGATGGGCGTCACACTGGGGCTGGTGGACGGCGGGGTACCGTTTCCCAGCGTGAAGTGGTGGCTGGCGAGACTGGGAGTCTGGCTGCCCTGTTCGGCCCGCGCCAGCACGGCGGCGCGGTGGATGGCGTGTTCCAGCTCCCGCACGTTGCCCGGCCAGTCGTGGTGCTCGAGCAGTTGCAGGGCCTGGGGCTGGATGCGCAGCCGCTCCAGCCCCAGACTGACCCGGCAGCGTTCGCAGAAGTAACCCGCCAGCAAGGGGATGTCGCCGGTGCGCTCCCGCAGGGCCGGGGCATGGATCGGGAACACGCTCAGCCGGTGGTAGAGGTCGGCCCGGAAGGCCCCCTCCACCACTGCCTGCTTCAGGTCCCGGTTGGTGGCCGCCAGGATGCGCACGTTCACCTTGAGGGGAGTATCGTCGCCGATGCGCTGCAGATCGCCGTATTGCAGCACCCGCAACAGCTTGGCCTGCAGCGCCAGGGAGAGTTCGCCGATCTCGTCCAGAAACAAGGTGCCCCTGTCCGCCAGTTCGAACTTGCCCGCCCGGTTGTGAATGGCGCCGGTGAAGGCCCCCTTCACATGCCCGAACAGTTCGCTCTCCGCCACCGATTCGGGCAGGGCGGCGCAGTTGAGGTAGACCAGGGGATTGTCCGCCCGCTGGGAGCCCTGATGCACCGCCTTGGCGATCAGCTCCTTGCCGACCCCCGTCTCCCCCAGGATCAGCACGTTCAGCTCCGAACTCGCCACCACTTCTATCTCGTGGCGCAACCTCGCCATGGCGGGGGACTGGCCGATCATCTCCGGCTGGCCCTGGCCGGCCTGCGGGCCCGGCGCGATGGGTTCGCTGCTCTGGCGGGCGAGCCGCTCCAGCAAGAGGGCGTTGCTGAGGGCCGCCGCCGCCAGGGCGCCCACCAGCCGCAGCTCCTCGTCGCTGATGTCGTCGAATTGGGTCGGGTTCATGCCGTCTATGGTCAGGGCGCCGATCAGCGTCTGATCCGCGAACAGGGGCAGGCCGACACAGGCGTGCACCTTGAAGTCGTCGTGATCCGGGATCAGGCCGTCATAGGGGTCGGGCAGCAAGCTGTCGGCGGGGAAGCGCACCACGTCGCCGGCGCGGGCGATGGCCTCCATGCGCGGATGATCCCGCAAGGCGAAACGGCGCCCCAGCACGTCCTGCATCAGGCCGTCGATGGCGAGCGGCACGAACTGCCCCCCCTCGTAGCGCAGCAGGGCCGAGGCATCGGAGTTCAGCAGGCTGCGCACGCTCTGGATCAGACGATGGAATCTGTCCTGATGGGAGATGCCGAGTTGTAGGTCGAGGGCGATGCGCGCCAGGCTGTCGGTCGAGATCACTATAATTGTCCAAATGACAGTGTATTTGTTGTTTTGACTATATTCGTGATGTGTCTTAATGACAATCATTGATATGGGTGTTGTTTAAAAACAATGGGTTACAAGTTGGCACGTCCTCTGCAATAGCCAGTTCAGTCGAACATACACTTTGCATTCAAGGAACAGCCAGATGAGCATTCACGTCAAGAACAACATCCACTGGGTCGGTCAACGGGATTGGGAAGTGCGCGACTTCCACGGCACCGAGTACAAGACCCACAAGGGCACCAGCTACAATAGCTACCTCATCCGTGAAGGGAAGAACGTGCTGATCGATACCGTCGATCACAAGTTCAGCCGCGAGTTCGTGCAGAACCTGGCCGCCGAGATCGATCTCGCCTCCATCGACTATGTGGTGATCAACCACGCCGAAGAGGATCACGCCGGCGCCCTGACCGAGTTGATGGCCCGTATCCCCGGCACCCCCATCTACTGCACCCACAACGCCATCGACTCCATCACCGGCCACCATCACCACCCGGAGTGGAACTTCCAGCCGGTCAAGACCGGTGACAGCCTGGATATCGGCAACGGCAAGCAGCTGGTGTTCATCGAGACTCCCATGCTGCACTGGCCCGACAGCATGATGACCTACATGACCGAGGACGCCGTGCTCTTCTCCAACGATGCCTTCGGTCAGCACTACTGCGACGAGCACCTGTTCAACGACGAGGTGGATCAGACCGAACTGATGGAGCAGTGCCAGCGCTACTACGCCAACATCCTCACCCCGTTCAGCCCCCTGGTGACCGCCAAGATCAAGGAGGTGCTGGGCTTCAACCTGCCGGTGAGCATGGTCGCCACCTCCCACGGCATCGTCTGGCGCGAGGATCCCACCCAGATCATCCTCAAATACCTGGAGTGGGCGGACAACTACCAGGAGGATCGCATCACCCTGTTCTACGACTCCATGTCCAACAACACCCGCATGATGGCCGACGCCATCGCCCAGGGGATCCACGAGGTGGACCCGGGCGTGGCGGTGAAGATCTACAACGTGGCCCGCCACGACAAGAACGAGATCCTGACCCAGGTGTTCCGCTCCAAGGGCATTCTGGTGGGCTCCTCCACCATGAACAACGTCATGATGCCCAAGGTGGCGGGCATGCTCGAAGAGATCACCGGCCTGCGCTTTAGAAACAAGCGTGCCGCCGCCTTCGGCAGCTACGGCTGGACCGGCGGTGCCGTGGATCGCATCCAGACCCGGCTGATGGACGCAGGCTTCGACATCAGCCTCTCCCTCAAGGCCAAGTGGCGCCCTGACGGTTCTGCCCTGGCTGAATGCCGCGAGCACGGCCGCCATATCGCTCGCCAGTGGGCGCTGCATCCCCTGGACGCGCCCCGCCCGATCACCACAACCCAGGCCGAAAAGGCACCGGCTCCCGCGATGGCGGCTGCGGTGACCCCGGCGCCGCAAGCCGCACCGGTGGCAGCAGAGTGGGATGACGACCAGGCCATGCTCTGCACCGTCTGCCAGTGGGTCTATGACCCGGCGTTGGGTGAGCCGGATCAGCTGGTGGCGCCGGGTACCCCCTGGGCCCAGGTGCCGGACTGCTTCCTCTGCCCGGGCTGCGGCATCGGCAAGGAGGTGTTCGAACCCTGCGCGGTGGAGGCCTGCGTATGAGCCCGCTTCCCAAGAGTGACGAGATAGTAGTGATCGGCAGCGGTTTCGCCGCCCAGCAGCTGGTCAAGAGCCTGCGCAAGCTCGACGGTGAGAGGCCCATCCGCCTCATCACCGCCGACGGTGGTGACGAGTACAACAAGCCCGATCTCAGCCATGTGGTGAGCCGGGATTGCAGCGCCGCCGCCATGACCCGGCTCTCCGGAGCCGAATTCGCCGAGCAGCAGCGCATCACGCTGCTGCCCCACAGCCCCGTGCTCGCCATCGACCCCGTTCGCCGTCTGGTGCAGACCGCCGCGGGGGAGCATCCCTACGGCAAGCTGGTGCTGGCCACGGGGGCCAGTGCGGTGCGTCCCGACATTCCGGGCAGCGACTACCTGGTCACCCTCAACAGCCAGCAGGAGTATGCCGCCGCCGAGGAGCGGATCCGCGGGGCCAACCGCATCCTGGTACTGGGCGCCGGCCTCATCGGCTGCGAGCTGGCGATGGACATGGCGAGCGCAGGGAAAGCGGTCACTCTGGTGGATATGGCTCCCAGCCCGCTCGCCAGCCTGCTGCCAGCGACCCTGAGTCAGCCGCTGCAACAGGCGCTGCGCGCGCTGGGAGTGAGCCTGAAATTGGGGCAGGGCATCAGCGGGATCGACCCGCTGCCCGGTGAGGGCTTGCGAGTCACCCTGGATGACGGCCAGACCAGCTCGCAGGATCTGGTGATCGCCGCCATCGGCCTGCGCCCCAATCTTGCCCTGGCCGAGAATGCCGGACTCGAGGTGGGACGGGGCATTCGGGTCGATGACAGCCTGGGAACCAGCGATCCCCATATCTATGCCCTGGGGGATGGCATCGAATGGCGGGGTGAGCTGCTACCCTTCCTGCAGCCCATCGTGCTGGGGGCCAACGCCCTGGCCAAGACCCTGCTCGGCACCCCGACGGCGCTGACCCTGCCCCCCATGCTGGTGAAGGTGAAGACACCGCACTACCCGCTGCAACTGGCGGGCCGCACCCGGGGCGACGATCTCGCCTGGCAGTGCCGCTGGAACCACCTGGGTATGGTGGCCGAGGCCCGCGGTGCCGATGGAGAGCTGTGCGGTTTCGTGGTGGGAGGCGATCAGATGAGCGCGGCCTTCCCCCTGCTGCGCCAGTTGCCCCGTTGATTGTTCAATATGCCAAGGCCGGGATGACCCGGCCAGATTGAGGAGAATGACCATGTCCATGAAACTGATCCCGTCCCACTGGGTGGTGCGTCGCTCCACCCCCTTCTTCACCCGTGACAACGTGCCCGCCGCCCTGCTGACCCATCACAACACCGCCGCCGGGGTGTTCGGTCAGCTCTGCGTGATGGAGGGCAGCGTTACCTACCACGGTTTCGCCGACGAGCAGGCCGAGGAGCCGGAGATAAGCCTGGTGATCCGGGCCGGGGAGTTCGCCACCAGCCCGCCCCAGTATTGGCACAGGGTCGAGCTGTCGGAGGATGCCCGCTTCAACATTCACTTCTGGGCCGAGCAGGCCGAATCGGATCAGCCGCTGTTCAATAGCCGAAAAGCATAGGGTTCAACAGCCGCCAATAACCGCGTTCGGCCGTCACAAAGCGCGAGCGTGGGGCAGGGGGATAAATCGCTCCCCCTGCCCATGCAGATCAAAATTGTCAATTCAGATGTTCGTTATCCTGCCCCCTCGATTCGGATGAGCACTGTGAGGGAAACATGAGCCTGTTGGAAGCCCTGACCATGACCACTGGTCTGGTCTATCTGATCCTGCTGCTATGGCAGCGTCGCCGTGGTTGGGGCTGGACGCTTTCCCTGTTGCTGGCCGCTGTCCTCTGGTTGCTGGCGGCGGACTCGGTGCTCTGGCTCGCGCTGGGGCTGGTCGCCACGGGGCTTGCTTTGTGGCGGCGCCATCAACCCCTGCCAATCCTGGCTTCCATGGATAGCCAGCGTCTTAGAACCACGACCAGGCAGTTGTTGCTGCTGTACTGGGGATTGGTGGCAGTGCAATATGTCGTCCATATCGAGCGACTCGGGCCGGGGATGACCCCCTGGTTGATGCGTCCGGACGTGGTGGACGGCTTCCTGCCCATTGCCGGCGGGCTCGGGTTGCGGGCCTGGCTGACCCAGGGGCTGGTGGATCCCCACCATCCGGCGGCCACCGTCACCGTGCTGGTGCTCTGTCTGTCGGCCCTGCTGCTGGGGCGGGCTTTCTGTGCCTGGTTCTGCCCCCTCGGGCTGGTGGGGGAGTGGCTGCACGGCCTGCGCGCGCGCCTGCTGCCGGGAGAGTGGACGCCGCCGCGCTGGCTGGATCTCGTCCTGCGTGGCCAGAAATTCCTGGTGCTGGCTTTCCTGCTGTTCATCGTGCTGATCGCGGTGCCGACCGCCGCCCTGCCGGGCTATCTCGCCAGCCCCTATCACCAGGCCGCCGACATGAAGATGGGGGCCTTCTTCTTCAACCTGACCCTGATCTCCGGCCTCTGCCTGGGCTGGGTGCTGCTGCTCACGGCGGCCTTCAGGCAGGGATTCTGCCGCTACCTCTGCCCCTATGGCGCCTGGCTGGCCCTGCTCGGGCTGCTCACGCCCCTGCGCATCCGCCGTGACCCGGCTCGTTGCCTGCGAAGCCAGGGTCACGACTGTGACAAGTGCAGCCGGGCCTGCCCGTCACGCATCCAGGTGCATCAGCTGATTGCGGTGCGAAGCCTGGAGTGCACCAGTTGTATGAGCTGCGTGGCCGCCTGCCCCAAGCGAGCCGATGCGCTCCACCTCGGCACCCGGCAACGCCGGTTCAGCCCAGCCTGGCTGTTGGCCCTGCTCTGCCTGTTGTTGCTGGTGCTGCCACTGCTCTCCCATGGCCTGCTGGATACCTGGGTCAGCCAGACTCCCTTGTCCGATCGCGCCTACCTGCTGCAGATGTTGCCCGGGTTGAGCCACTGACTGGACACTCGCCGCCCCAGGGGGCGGCGAGGAAGATCAGCGGCGCCGATAAAACTGTTAGCGTCATCCCAAATTGCTCATTTCATAATTGCCAATCAATTAACGTACACCATAATGGAGTACGTTAATTGAGCGTTATTCATTCCAACCAGATGAGCAAAAACATGGCTACCATGATCGCCTCACCGAAATGGTTCACCCTGGATCACAAGATCGCCTTCTTCTTCCCGCTGTAATATCCCGCGGTGTCTTTCATATTGCTGACAATATGATGGTCCGCACCCATCCCGATTTTAAATAGCATTCAAGCTTGCTCGCCAAATAGATTGGCGAGACGCTGACGTGCCCCTTTATCTCATTCATATATATCTGCCTGAATCTTATTTCTGGTGGAGGGTGAGATTCATCCTGAATATTGAAATATGGATCTTCATATCATGGAAAACTTCAAGCATCTGCCCGAGCCGTTCCGTATCCGTGTCATCGAACCGGTCAAGCGCACCACCCGCGCCTACCGGGAGGAGGTGATCGTCCGCGCAGGCATGAACCCCTTCCTGCTGGACAGCGAGGATGTGTTCATCGATCTGCTGACCGACAGCGGCACAGGTGCCATCACCCAGGACATGCAGGCCGCCATGCTGCGCGGTGACGAGGCCTACAGCGGCAGCCGCAGCTACTACGCCCTGCAACAGGCGGTGCAGGCCATCTTCGGGTATGCCCTCACCATCCCCACCCACCAGGGGCGCGGCGCCGAGCAGATCTACATTCCCGTGCTCATCAAGAAGCGGGAGCAGGAGAAGGGGCTGGATCGCAAGAAGATGGTGGCGCTCTCCAACTACTTCTTCGACACCACCCAGGGCCACACCCAGATCAACTGCTGCGTGGCCAAGAACGTCTACACCCAGGAGGCGTTCGATACCTCGGTCACCGCCGACTTCAAGGGCAACTTCGATCTGCTGAAACTGGAGGAGGCGATCCTGGAGGCGGGTCCGGCCAACGTGCCCTACATCGTCAGCACCATCACCTGCAACTCCGCCGGCGGCCAGCCGGTGTCGATTGCCAACCTCAAGGCGGTGTACGCGATCGCCCGCAAGTACGACATCCCGGTGATCATGGATTCGGCCCGCTTCGCGGAGAACGCCTACTTCATCCAGCAGCGCGAACCCGGCTACGCCGACTGGTCCATAGAGGCGATCACCCTGGAGTCCTACAAGTACGCGGACGGTCTCGCCATGTCTGCCAAGAAGGATGCCATGGTACAGATGGGCGGCCTGCTCTGCTTCAAGGACGACAGCATGCTGGACGTCTACACCGAGTGCCGCACCCTGTGCGTGGTGCAGGAGGGCTTCCCGACCTACGGCGGCCTGGAAGGGGGCGCCATGGAGCGGCTCGCGGTGGGACTGCGTGACGGCATGCGCCAGGACTGGCTGGCCTATCGCATCGGTCAGGTGCAGTACCTGGTGGATGGCCTCGAGGCCATCGGCGTGGTGTGCCAGCAGGCCGGGGGCCATGCGGCCTTCGTGGATGCGGGCAAGCTGCTGCCCCACATTCCGGCGGATCAGTTCCCGGCCCACGCCCTGGCGTGCGAGCTCTACAAGGTGGCCGGCATCCGGGCGGTGGAGATTGGCTCCCTGCTGCTGGGGCGCGACCCCGCCACCGGCAAGCAGCATCCCTGCCCGGCGGAGCTGCTGCGCCTGACCATCCCCCGTGCGACCTATACCCAAACCCACATGGACTTCGTCATCGAGGCCTTCGGCGAGGTGAAGAAGAACGCCCAAAACGTGAAGGGTCTGGACTTCATCTACGAACCGGCGGTATTGCGCCACTTCACCGCCAGGCTCAAAGAAGTCGACAATCATCAGAAAACGACCGCCAGCAAGAGCGAAAAATTAATAGAAGCATAACGAGTCAGGGGCACCTTATTGGGTGCCCCTTTTATTTCACAGCTCTGTGAATATTTGGGAGTAACACAAGATGACAGCCAAACCATCCGTTGCAGGAGGGGCCTGTATTATTGCCAGCGTGTGCGTCGGTGCCGGCATGCTCGGCCTGCCGAGTGCGGGCGCCGGTGCCTGGACCACCTGGTCATCCCTGGCCATTATTCTGACCATGATAATAATGACGATTTCAGGCTGGATGTTGCTGGAGGCATTCAAGCGTTATGAGTTGAGCGCCTCTTTCAATTCGGTGACCAAGAATCTGCTCGGCCATAAAATAAATATCTTCAACAATATGACCGTCTATTTCGTCGGCGGTATTCTGCTCTACGCCTATATCACGTCGTCCGGCCTCATTCTGAGCGGCCTGTTCGACATCGGCAGCCAGCTTGCCTCCGTGTTGTTCGTGCTGGCGTTCTCCTGGTTTGTCTGGCATTCGACCCGGGCGGTGGATCGCATCTCGGTGGTGCTCATCGTCTTCATGGTGTTGAGCTTCGTGTTCGGGGTGTCGGGCCTGGCGGCCAAGATAGACACCGCCCTGCTGTTCAACAGCCTTGCCGAGGAGATGCGCCAGGCCCCCTACGCCCTGGCCATGCTGCCGGTGGCCCTCACCTCCTTCGGCTATCACCACTCGGTCGCCTCCATGCGGGCCTACTACGGGGAGGAGCACAAGGCGAAGCAGGCCATCCTCGGTGGCACCCTGATCGCGCTGGCGCTCTACCTGCTGTGGCTGCTCAGCATCTTCGGCAACCTGCCCCGCGGCGACTTTGGCCCCGTCATCGCCAAGGGCGGAGACGTGGATGTGCTGCTCAAGGCGCTGGCCTCGGTGGTCGAGTCCAGCCAGGTGTCCCAGGCCATCCATCTCTTCTCCATGGCGGCCATTCTCTCCTCCTTCATCGGGGTGGGGCTCGGGGTGTTCGACTATCTGGCGGACTTGTTCCAGTTCGACAACAGCCGCGCCGGTCGCACCAAGTCCTGGGCGGTGACCTTCCTGCCGCCCCTGTTGCTCTCGCTGCTATTCCCGTTTGGCTTCGTGGTCGCCATCGGCTACGCCGGTGCGGCCGCCACCGTCTGGGCCTGCATCATCCCCGCCCTGCTGGCGAAGAAGTCACGGGAGAGCGAGGGGGGAGAGGTCGGCTTCCAAGCGCCGGGGGGACAACCCATGGTGGTTGCCGTCATCGCCTTCGGGGTGCTGACCGCCATCTTCCACTTGTTGGCCATGGCGGGTCTGCTGCCCGTCTATGGGGGCTGAGTCGTCCCTCTCCCGTCATATCGAGAGGGCGCCTGCGGGCGCCCTTGCGTTGCCTCCTGCCCACTCCCCTTCTGGTGGAAAACCGCCTGCACCTCACTCTCTGTGTCCTTCGGGTTTGATACCCGGGGGCATGCAGGGTAAAGTCTCACCCTCAAAAATGGCGGCCCTGCTGCCATCTTGAGATCGGTAGCCAGCCTCAGCCACGTCTTGTCTCGCTGACGCAACAACAAGCGGCCAGAGCTTCTGCCGCCGATACAGCAGCAAGCGGCTGGGCACCGATAGACAGATGAGCGCGATCTTACGATGACAACCGGCGTAGCAGATGCAACGGTCCGCGGTCGCGACCAGATCAACAATCGTCTTTGGGGAAATAAATGGAACATAAACCATCGTTGGTGGGCGGGGCATGCATCATTGCCGGCGTCTGTGTCGGAGCCGGTATGCTGGGGCTGCCCAGTGCGGGAGCGGGCGCCTGGACCCTCTGGTCCATGCTCGCGGTGGCGCTGACCATGGTGGTGATGACGGTCTCCGGCTGGATGCTGCTGGAGTCCTACAGGGGCTATCCCCTGCGCGTCTCCTTCGATACCGTGACCCGGGATCTGCTGGGGAACAAGGTCAATGCCCTCAACAATCTGAGCGTCTACTTCGTCGGCGGCATTCTGCTCTACGCCTACATCACCTCGGCGGGCCTCATCATTGAGGGCATGACCGGGCTCGGCAGCAAGCTCTCTTCCATCCTCTTCACCCTGGTGTTCTCCCTGGTGGTGTGGCACTCCACCCGAGCGGTGGACCGCATCTCTATCTTGCTGGTGATCCTGATGGGGCTGAGCTTTGCCTTTGGCATCTCCGGCATGTCCATGAACATCCGCCTCGATCTGCTGCTGGATCGGGTCGGCAGCGAGAGCCACTATGCTCCCTATGCCCTGGTGATGCTGCCGGTGGCCCTCACCTCCTTCGGCTATCACCACTCCGTCTCCTCCATGCGCGCCTATTACGGCGAGGAGCGCCGCGCCAGCCGCGCCATCCTGGGGGGCACCGTCATCGCGCTCGCCTTCTACCTCGTCTGGCTGGCCAGCGTGTTTGGCAACCTGCCCCGCAGCGAGTTCGGCCCGGTGATCGCCGAGGGGGGCAACGTGGATGCCCTTCTCAAGGCGCTCGGCTCCGTCATCGAATCCAAGGCGGTGGCGAGCGCCCTCAATGCCTTCTCCATGGCAGCCATCCTCTCCTCCTTCATCGGGGTGGGGCTCGGGGTGTTCGACTATCTGGCGGACTTGTTCAAGTTCGACAACAGCCGGGGCGGCCGCGCCAAGTCCTGGGCTGCCACCTTCCTGCCGCCCCTGGTGCTCTCCCTGCTGTTCCCGTTCGGCTTCCTGGTGGCCATCGGCTACGCCGGTGCCGTCGCCACCCTCTGGACCTGCATCATTCCGCCCCTGCTGGCCTGGAAGGTACGGGCGGCCAAGGATCAGGGCGAAGGCTTCCGGGCGCCGGGCGGGGTGCTGATGATAGGCCTGATCATCCTGTTCGGGGTGCTGACCGCCGCCTTCCATCTGCTCAACATGGTGGGCTGGCTACCTGCCTACACCGGCTGAGGCCGATGACCCCCGGCGTGTGCGCCGGAGAACAGCAAAGACGGCGCCTGCGGGCGCCGTCTTTGCTGGTACGCGTACTCGATCGCTGCGCGCTGAGCCTGACACCCGTCGGCCAACGCCTGCCGTGACAACATTTTGGGATCTGATTGATCCCCACCCTCCATGCCTTGACTATGCTTTGGTTCTCTTTTGAGCCTAAACAAGGAGCCGACCATGGCATGGACTATCGATGATTCGCAACCCCGCATCCTCTACAACAAGGACAAGCACGTGGCCGTGCCCCCTGCGGGGATGAGCAAGTACCACGAGTGGCGCCGGGAGATAGTGCGCGGTACCGATCCCAAGAACGCTGCCGACAAGGTGGGCGACATGCACTACGAGCAGCTGAGCGGTAAGAATAAAGGGATCTACACGATCCGCCTCAGCCAGGAGCACAGGGTCGCTTTTACCCTCAACAGCACCCTGCAGCAGGTCAATGTCATCAGCATTGGCGGCCACTTCCCGCCGAGTTGAGTGACGGACGAGTCATCATGACGGCGCCCCGGCGCCGTTTTTTATGGGGACGTGGGGGCAGAGGGAGGCGCCAAGGTGGTGGTGCCACTCTCTTGCAGTGCCAGCTTCCGGTATCGTTCGATGACGCCTTCTTGCTTCATCTGTTTCAGCACGGCGGCGAGAGGGCCGAGCATGCTCTGATGGCGCCGGTGCAGATAGACGAAAGAATCCGCCGTGATCATGACGCCGGCGGAGTAGATCCGTTGGTAGTCGACAGAGTGAACCACCAGATGTTGCAGAGCCTGGCGGGCAATCATGGACTGTTCTACGTAGATATCGCTGCGGCCCTTGAGCAGCTTGTTCATGCCCTGGGCCACGGTGCCGATGGTGGAGAGTCGTTCCCCGCTGACCACTTTGCCGAGTTCGATCTCCGGCAGTTTGGCTCCGCGCCTGTACTCCACCCGATAGGAGGTCGGTTGCAGGCTCTGCCATCCTGACAGCCGTATGTTCGGCAGAGCCGTGTAGACCTCGTAGGAGAGGGGGAAGTGAGACTCCGGCACTCGCAACAGGGCCTGGGTCTGGCTCTGGTAGATCGCCGGTCTGTGGATCTCGCCATCGACCTCTCCCCTGGCCGCCAGATAGGGAGCCCGTCCACCGGGATAGCCAAGATAGGTGAAGCGATAACCGAGGCGGGTAAAGGCATCGCGATAGATAAGTTCGAGCCAGCGCCCGTACATGGACTCCTTGGTCTCGGTGGAACTCACCAGAGTGATCTGATCCGGTCCGCTGGCCCCCATGGCAAAGGGGGCCAGCAGTGCCATCATCAGCATGAAACATCGCGATACAAATGCCATACCGGCTCCCTGAATGTCCGCCAGCCTACTCTGGCGCGACAGTTACCAGCCTAGCTCAGTGGTGAGGCGGAAACCTGATTGGTGCAAAGACGAGAGGGGGTATTGCAGCGTTTCGCGCTGTCATTATGGCTGCTGTAGTCAGGGTGATCGGCGATCTTGATACTGGGCAGCGGTAATGAATTGTCCAAATGTCTCACACCAGACGATCACGCTGTTGTAATCGGCCGGGTTCACATCGGTCGGCAGCGGCACGATGAAGTTGTCGAAGGTCTTCACCGCGCCGACGTGCGCCATCCGACCCTTGAGGCGAGCAAAATCCGCCTCCGTTTCCACGAATTCCGGCGATAGATAGAGCTGATAGTCGGGTCCGGGCGCCAGTCTGCCCATCAGGCTGATGGCGGTGGGCCCGACGCTCACCCGGCCCTCTCCCCAGTGCAGCCGATCGCTGTCCTTGAGCTCTCGCTTGAAGGTGCCCTGATAGGTCGCCTGCGCCTGGCTGGCCGCCACCTGCTCGCCGCTCGGGCCGGGCGGTGCTATCAGGATCGGCAGCAGATAGATGCCGGCGGCAAAGCCCGCGCCCCCCACCAGCAGGTGAGTGGCCAGCAGCAGGGCGATTGTCTTGCGTTGCATGATGCCTCGCGCGTTGATGAAATGATGCCCCACCCTAACAGCGCAACGCCGCCATGCCCATCCCGGTCTGGGGGGCATGGCGGCATTCTCTGCGGCGAACGGGCCCGGACGAGCCGAGAGCGCATATGGGGTCTTACTGGATGCTGACCGACAGGGTGTGAGGCACCTGTTCGCCGCGGCGGGCGGAGGCGCGCATCTGGTAGACCTGGATCTGGTACTTGCCGGCGGCGGGCAGGGCGCCTTGCCACTTCTCGCCGACCGCACCGGATCCCAGCGCCTCGGCCTCACCGGGCACGGCCCCTGGTGCGAAGACGTTGAAGTTGGCATTGCTGCTGCCAGCGATGCTGATCGTCATGGTCTGGCCCGCCTTGGCGACCAGGGTGTAGTTGATGCTGTCGTAGCCCTTGAAGTTGCCCTTCATCTGGGCGCTGTGCGCCCCCTTGGCAAATTGCACCGGCACGGTGGTGACCTTGTCGGCCGCCTGGGCCCCGGTCACCAGCGTCATGGCCAGCAGGGCGGCCTGGATCGCTCTCTTCATTGTTGCACCTCGTGAGGAGGGCCCTGTCACTCTGGCAGGGCCACCCAGACAAGATAGGCCTAAATCGATGGGCTGCCTATGGGCGAAGAGACGGGCGTCCTGGTGCGGACGGGGGAGGCCGTCTGGAGGGCATGGCTGAAGTGAAGGGGCCGGACGGCCCCTTCGGTGTGCCTGTGTCAGACCCCTGACTTGATGGCGGTCCAGATACGGGTGCGTGCCCGTTCTGCCTTGGCCGGCAGCGGCTTGAGCGGGAACAGGTGTGCCATCTGCGCGGCGGTGGGGACCAGATCCGGGTTGTCGCGGATCTCGGCCTTCACCAGCCCGATGCCATCCTTGTTGGGGTTGGGATAGCCGGTCTTGTCGCTGATGGGCGCAATGACCTTGGGTTGCAGCAGGAAGTTGATGAACTGGTAGGCTTCGTCGACATTGGGGGCATCCTTGGGGATGGCCAGCATGTCAAACCAGATGGGGGCCCCTTCCTTGGGTTGGCGCATCGCCACCTTGACCCCGTTGCCGGCATCCTTGGCGACGTTGCCGAACTGGTAGAAGCTGCCGGAGTAGCCCACGGCCACGCAGATATCGCCGCTGGCGATGTCGTTCATGTATTTGGACGAATGGAAGTAGCGGATATAGGGCCTGACAGAGAGCAGCAGCGCCTTGGCTTTCTCGTAGTCAGCCGGGTTGGTGCTGTTGGGGGGCAAGCCCAGATAGTTCAAGGCGATGGGGATGATCTCGGCCGGCGAGTCGAGCAGGGTGATGCCGCACTTGGCCAGCTTGCTGGCGTACTCCTGCTTGAAGATGAGATCCCAGCTGTCCACCGGCGCCTGGTCACCGAGCGCCTCTTTTACCTTGTCGACGTTGTAACCCATGATCACGGTGCCATACATGTAGGGCACGGCGTGCTCGTTGCCGGGATCGTTTGTCTGCAGCAGTTGCATCAACTTGGGATCGAGGTGTTGCCAGTTGGGCAACTTGTCGCGATCGAGCTTGAGAAAGACCCCCGCCTGCACCTGCTTGGCCAGGAACATGTTGGACGGCACCACCACATCGTAGCCGGAGCGGCCGGCCAGCAGCTTGGACTCCAGCGCTTCGTTGGTATCGAAGACGTCATAGGTGAGTTTGATCCTGGTCTGGGCCTTGAAATCGGTCAACGCCTGATCGGTGATATAGTCTGACCAGTTGTAGACATGCAGCTCGCCACTCTTGGCCTGGGCGACGGGGGAGAGCAGTGTGCCAGCCAGCAGGCTGGCGGCATACAAACGGGTGAGTGTCTTCATGACAGTAATCTCCATGTTGCAAAAACGGTCGCAAATCAGCGTTGTTCAAACCCTTCCAGCACGTTCACGGCATTGATGCCGATGGCTTCCACCGCATAACCGCCCTCCATCACGAACAGCGTCGGCAGGCTCAGCGCCTGAATGCGCTTGCCCATTGTCAGGTAATCCGGGCTGGTCAGCTTGAAGCGCGAGATGGGATCCTGCTCGAAGGTGTCGACCCCGAGCGAGACCACAAGCACCTCGGGCTGATAATCGTCGATGGCCTGGCAACCCTGCTCCAGCGCCGCGCTCCAGACTGGCCAGTCGCTGCCGGCGGGCAGCGGCAGGTTGAGGTTGCAACCCTCTCCCGCCCCGGTCCCTGTTTCGTCGGCATAGCCAAGGAAGAAGGGGAACTCGATGGCCGGATCGCCGTGGATCGAGACAAACAGCACGTCGCTGCGTTCATAGAAGACTGACTGGGTGCCGTTGCCGTGGTGATAGTCCACATCGAGGATGGCCACCTTGCGATAGCCCTGATCGATGAAGGCCTGCGCCGCGATGGCGGCATTGTTGAGATAGCAGTAGCCCCCCATCAGATCGGCGGCGGCATGGTGGCCGGGGGGACGGCACAGGGCAAAGGCACTGCTGGCACCGGACGCGATATGGTGCTGGGCGGTGAGCGCCACCTGGGCCGAGCTGTAGGCCGCCTGCCAGGTGCCGGCGGTGATGGGGACGCCGGCATCGAAGCTGTAGTAGCCAAACTGGCCGTGCACGCTGTCCGGTTTCTGCTGGCGCAGGGTACGGGTCGGCCAGGTGTAGGGCAGCAGATCCCCCTCCTGCCCGAGGGCCGCCCAGCGTGCCCAGGCGCCTTGCAGAAAGTCGAGCATCCCCTGATCGTGTACTCGAAGGATTGGCTCCAGTCCCCAATCCCGGGCTGGCTGTATGGGGCCGAGCTGGCGTGCCAGCAGGCGTTCGCGGATGAAATCGGCCCGCTCCGGCTTTTCGAAACAGGGCATCAACTGACCGTCGATCAGCTCGCATCTTCCGTGGTGCAGATGGTGATCATCGCTGTAGATGGTGAGCATTGCGGCTCTCCTTTTGCTGGGGTGACGGCACCATTGTTGGAGAGTGTTGCAAATATGTGAATGCTGGCTGCGGCCAAAAGGGGATAGATCAGGCCAATCTGGACGGCCTGATTGTCCTTTTTATGCGCACATCAATGGCGAAACTGGCTGGGGGGCACACCGCTCCACCGCTGGAAGGCGTGACGGAAGCTGGCACTCTCGCTGAATCCCAGCTCTTCGGCGATCTGATAGATGGCGTGGCGCTTCTCCGCCAGCAACTGCTTGGCGCGCTCGAAGCGCAGATCGTCGAGTAGCTCCTGGTAGTTGGTGCCCATCTCATAGAGGTGACGGCGCAGGGTGCGAGCGGAGCAGTGCATCTGGTCGGCCAGGGCCTCCAGCCTGGGCGGGGCCGAGAGCTGGGTGCCGAGCAGCTCGCGAACCCGGGCCAGCCAGCGCTGGCGGGTGTTGAATTCGGCGTTGAGTTTGCGGCAGCGCACCAGCATCTCGTTGTGGGTGACCGGGTTGGCCAGCGGCAGCCGCATCATCAGGGCACGGGTGTCGATGGCAAAGGCATCCTGTTCGCTGTCGTAGCGAATGTGGGGGCCGAAACTGGCGTGGTAGCTATCGGCGTAGCTCGTCTCGGGCTGGCTGAACTCGGCGCGGCGCACCGGCAGCGGCTGGCCGACCAGATCGCTGCAGGTCTGGCGCAGCGACGCCAGACACATCTCGATGTTGAAGCGGCGCAAGTCTTCACGCTGGCGGTAGTGACTGGCACAGATCCAGGCCAGATCGCCATCGATGCGCAGTTGCAGGTGGAAGTAGGTCCCAAGCAGAGAGGGGTAGGCAAACATCAACTGCAGCGCGTCGCCGAGGGTGGCGCTGGAGATGGCGGCATAGCCGAGCAGGCCATAGGCGGAGATGTGCATGCGCTGTCCCAGCTGCAGGCCGAGATCCGGGTGGTGAGACAGACCGTTGGCGCACACGGTCAGCTCCTGCTGGCGGGTGATGCGGGCGTCGTTGTTGTGCACGTCGGTCACATCGATAGCGCTGTGGGCCAGCAGGGCGGCGGTGATCCGCTCCTGCTGCTGGGGGGAGGCCTCCTCGCACAGGTAATCGAGCGCCAGCGAGACCACGTGCAGGGTCGTCAACTGTGATTCCAGCATGGCTAATTCCCTTATCCTTGATGGAAGTGATAACGGCACCACTGTATCTGGAAAGGTGGGCTGTGCACCAAGGATCCGCGTATTTATCGCCGCCTTGTCAACGCTGGCTGAAATAAATGGCGTCTATTGGCGCCAGGCAGCATGTGTCCAAGCCACCGCCCTTGTAGGTTCGATTAGCGCAGCGTAATCGGACGAACGAGAGGCCGTTGCTTCGGCTGTTTTGGCGAGTCAGGGGCCGCCAGCCGGAGGGGAAATTTGGGATGGCCGTGATGGCGGGAGAATCCATTTACGCGAACGTCCGATTACGCCTGACGGCTAATCGAACCTACAGGCGTTCCTTGGATTGTTTCATTTGTATGGAGATTGTATTCACCTGACAGTTGCCCACAAAAGGGAGTGGTCATACGGCTTCAAACCGGATAACAAAACGGTACCCCTACCGTGTTATCCGGAGTCACCGTATGACCACCAACGAGAAAGTAGCACGTCGTAAACTCAGCCTGCTAGAGCTCGCCAAAGAGCTCAATAACGTCAGCAAAGCCTGCAAGCTCATCGGCTACAGCCGCCAGCAGTTCTACGAGATTCGCCGTAACTACCAGACCTATGGCGCCGAGGGCTTGCTCGACAAACTCCCCGGCTGTAAAGGCGCTCATCCCAACCGGGTCGCTCCCGAGATTGAGCAAGCCATCCTCGATTACTCTCTCACCAGACCAACCCATGGCCCGCTGCGGGTCGCGCAAGAACTGGCTCTGCAAGGCATCAACGTCAGTGCGGGCGGTGTGCGCGGCGTGTGGCAACGTCACGACTTGCTCTCCAAGCATGACCGCTTGTTGCGCCTCGAGAAAACCCATAGGGAACAGACGATTGAGCTCAATGACGAGCAGATCCGCCTGCTCGAGCGCTTCAGCCCCGAGTTTCGCGAACGCCAAATTGAGGTTCACTACACCGGGGAACTGGTGGCGGTCGACACCTTCTTCGTCGGCGCACTCAAGGGGGTAGGCAAGGTGTATCTGCAAACCGTGCTGGACTGCTACAGCCGCCACGCCTGGGGACGGCTCTACACCAGCAAGCTGCCGGTGACCTCGGTTCATGTGCTCAACGAAACGGTCCTGCCGTTCTTCGAGGCTCACGAGGCGCGGGTCTATACCATCTTGTCGGACAACGGGCGCGAGTTCTGTGGGCGCCCTGACCATCATCCCTACGAGCTGTTCCTGCAACTGGAGGGGATTGAGCACCGGACCACCAAGGTACGCAGACCGCAGAGCAACGGCTTTATCGAGCGGCTACATCGTACCCTGCTGGATGAACACTTCCGTATCAAGGGGAGGACAACCTGGTATGAGTCGGTAGAGCAGATGCAGACAGACCTGGACAGCTACCTGGAGCACTACAACACCCAGCGGCCACATCAGGGCAGGATGATGGAGGGTCAAACCCCCTACAGCATGTTCAAAAAGGGTCTGAAATTGATACCGAAGGAAGTGCGCACTAAAGTAGCGTAAACAAGACACCGGTTTGAGGCCGGTGTCAGGTGATAACTAGATCTGTACATTTCATTTATACATAAATCCTGCCAGTTATTACTAATCATCTTTTGTATGGACGAAATAATCATATTGAATCCACTTTCACAGAGTTCATGGTTATCCATAATTTTATTTTCTATGTGATTATCAATATCAACTGGTCTTATTGGGTGTGGTACTTTGTATCCTCCATGAACTAAAGAGCTCCTGAAATCATACATTTTTCTTAAGGTCTTCTTGGTTTTTTCTTTTTGCTTATCATCCAATTCAAGGAGAAGGGCCATTCTATTTATGATATTGCTAAAGCCTTCGCCAATCTTTGTGCCAAAAAGAGCTTCTAGAGCATGAAAAATCCAAACTATGGTCGTTTCATCGAAGCTTTCTCTTTTACAAATGTGCATGGTCGAAAATAAAGCTTTTTCAATGTTTGTTTCTGATATTGTCTTAAGTGTTGAGTTTACATTCTTATACCAAAACATAACTAAATTAAAATCTAACTGATGAATTGGTAAAGATTGGTTTTTTATGTTTTCCATATACATACATTCGAAGAAGTAAGACGATAGAAACAGTTTTTCTGGATGTCCATTTTTTCTTGGGAATTCAATGTTCAGAAAGTCACAAGAACCAGGAGATGCTAGGTTAGCGATCATAAATACATCATAAAGATATTTTTCCAAAATTATTTTTGGTAAAAATGCTTCTTCAGATTCTGTAAGCGTGCCATCAATATCAATTTTTGCTATTAATGGTATTTTTTTAAAGTATAGTGCAGAGAATTGGTTGAGAAAATCAGAGTCATAACTCTCAGTGGTGATTTGATTACTTATTCTATTTGTCACCTCATCAAGAGCTTTCTTATGTTTCACAACAGGTAACCAGCTAACCTCAACTGAGGCCGACAAACTTTTATATAAAATGCAATAATTACTAAGTTTGTTTGTGATTTCTTGCCATAAGATGTCATCTTGGGATTGTATTTTTATATCCTCATCAGGAGAAATCTCTGACAATCGACTATATCTTCCCAAATTAAACTCAATAATTTTCTGCATGGTATCAATCCCATTTTGCTGTAAAAACGGCACCAAGAGGTGCCGTTTTTAATATCACTTACTCAACCCTAATCACTGCAGCAGCGAGATATCCGCGACTTGCAGGAACAGGTTGCGCAGGTTGTTCAGCAGTGCCAGACGGTTGGCCTTGAGGGCCGGATCTTCGGCCATCACCATCACCTCGTTGAAGAAGGTGTCGACCGGTTCGCGCAGGGCGGCCAGACGGGTGAGGGCGGCCTGGTAGTCGCCGGCGGCGAACAGCGGCGCCAGCTCGGCTTGCAGCGCTGCAACCTGGGTGGCCAGCGCCTTCTCGGCGGCATCCTGCAGCAGCTCAGCCTTGACCACGCTCGGCAGCTCGCCTTCCACCTTGGCCAGGATGTTGCTCACGCGCTTGTTGGCGGCGGCCAGGGCCAGGGCGGCATCCAGGCTGCGGAAGTGGCTGACGGCCTTGACGCGGCGATCGAAGTCGAGCGGACGGGTCGGGCGGCGGGCCAGCACGGCCAGCACCACGTCGGCACCGATGCCTTCGTCCTGATAGGCGGCGCGGAAGCGGCCCAGCATGAAGTCGACCACGTCGGTGACGACGGTTTTGTTGGTCAATTTGCCTTCGTAGACGCGTACCGCTTCTTCAACCAGTTCCACCAGATCCAGATCCAGCTGCTTCTCGGTCATGATGCGCAGGGCACCGATGGCGGCGCGGCGCAGGGCGAACGGGTCTTTGTCACCCTTCGGCAGCATGCCGATGCCGAAGATGCCGGCCAGGGTGTCGAACTTGTCGGCCAGCGCCACGGCGCAGGCTTCCAGACCGGACGGCAGGGCATCACCGGCGAAGCGCGGCATGTACTGCTCGTTCAGGGCCACGGCCACCACTTCGTCTTCACCGTCATGACGGGCGTAGTGCATCCCCATGACACCCTGGGTGCTGGCGAACTCACCGACCATGTTGGTCATCAGATCGCACTTGGAGAGCAGACCGGCACGCTTGGCCTTGGCCACGTCGGCACCGATGCGCTCGGCGATGAAGCCGGCGACGGTCTCGATGCGCTCGACCTTGGCCTTGACGGTGCCGAGCTGCTGCTGGAACAGCACGGTTTCGAGGCGTGGCAGGCGCGAGGCCAGGGTCTGCTTCAGATCGGTCTTGAAGAAGAACTCGGCGTCAGACAGACGGGGGCGAACCACCTTCTCGTTGCCGCTGATGATCTGGCTCGGGTCCTTGGACTCGATGTTGGTGACGAAGATGAACTTGGGCAGCAGCTTGCCGTTCTTGTCGTAGACCGGGAAGTACTTCTGATCACCCTTCATGGTGTGTACCAGCGCCTCGGCGGGCACGGCCAGGAACTTCTCTTCGAAGTTGGCGGTCAGCACCACCGGCCATTCGACCAGGGCGGTGACTTCTTCCAGCAGGGCGTCGTCCAGATCGGCGACCCCACCGAAGGCGGCGGCGACCGCTTCGACATCGCTCTTGATCTTGGCCTTGCGGGCCATGAAATCGGCTACTACCTTGCCTTTTTCCAGCAGGATCTGCGGGTATTGGCTGGCGTTGTCGATGATGATCTCGCTCTCACCCATGAAGCGGTGGCCGCGGAGGGTGCGGGCGGAGTCGATACCCAGGATGGTGGCGGGCACCAGCTCGCCATCCAGCAGCAGGGTCACGGTGAACACCGGACGCACGAACTGGATGGTCTTGTCGCCCCAGCGCATCATCTTGGGGATGGGCAGCTTGGCCAATGCGGCAGCGACCAGATCACCCAGCAGTTCTTTGGCCGGGCGGCCTTCAACCTTGGCGTTGTGGACCAGCCACTCGCCCTTGTCGGTGACCAGACGCTCGGCCTGTTCGACGGTGATGCCGTTGCCACGAGCCCAGCCTTCGGCAGCCTTGGTCGGCTTGCCATCGGCATCGAACGCCTGGGCCACGGCCGGGCCGCGCTTCTCGATGCTCTTGCTCGGCTGATCGCTGGCCAGTTCGGATACTTTCAGTGCCAGACGGCGCGGGGAGGCGAACCACTCGACGTCGCCGAAGGCCAGATCGGCCTTGGTCAGCTCGGCCTTGAAGTTGTCGGCAAAGGCTTCGGCCAGGGAGCGCAGGGCCTTGGGGGGCAGCTCGGCGGTGCCGATCTCTACCAGAAATGTATGTTGTGCCATGTCCGTTCCTTAACCTTGCTTGTTCTCAGTGCGCTGACACATGGGGAAGCCCAGTGCCTCGCGGGAGGCGTAGTAGGCCTCGGCCACGGCCTTGGTCAGGGTGCGAATGCGCAGTATGTAGCGCTGACGCTCGGTGACCGAGATGGCCTTGCGGGCATCCAGCAGGTTGAAGGAGTGCGCGGCCTTGAGGATGCGCTCGTAGGCGGGCAGGGGCAGCGGTTTTTCCAAGCCGAGCAGGTGCTGGGCTTCCTTCTCGTACTGCTCGAAGCAGTGGAACAGGAAGTCCACGTCGGCGTGCTCGAAGTTGTAAGTGGACTGCTCCACCTCATTCTGATGGAACACGTCGCCGTAGGTGGTCTTGCCCAGGGGGCCGTCGGACCACACCAGGTCATAGACGCTGTCCACGCCCTGGATGTACATGGCCAGACGCTCGAGACCATAGGTGATCTCGCCGGTGACCGGCTTGCATTCGAGGCCGCCAACCTGCTGGAAGTAGGTGAACTGGGTCACTTCCATGCCGTTGAGCCACACTTCCCAACCCAGACCCCAGGCACCCAGAGTCGGGTTTTCCCAGTTGTCTTCCACGAAGCGGATGTCGTGGATCTCGGGATCCATGCCCAGCTCTTTCAGGGAGCCGAGGTAGAGTTCCTGGATGTTGTCGGGGGACGGCTTGATGATCACCTGGAACTGGTAATAGTGCTGCAGGCGGTTCGGGTTCTCACCGTAGCGGCCGTCGGTGGGACGGCGGGACGGTTGCACGTAGGCGCAGGCGATGGGCTCCGGGCCCAGGGCGCGCAGGCAGGTCATGGGGTGGGAGGTACCGGCACCCACTTCCATATCCAGCGGCTGAATGATGGTACAGCCCTGGCGGGACCAATAGTCCTGCAGCTGCAGGATCAGGCCCTGAAAGGTTTTGACATCGAATTTTTGCATAGTGTTTTTCGCGCGAAGTGAAATCAGAGCAAGATTTGCTGAATGTGAACCGAAGGAGTATACCGTCTGGCATGGTCGGATAATAGGCGAAATTACAGGGGATTAGTGGGGGAATGCTGCATCCGGCCTGGTGGGACCGGAGTGATGGCGGCCTGATCTCATCGTCGAAATCCCGCCGAGAGGCGACGATTCAATCACAGGAGACAAAGAATGGAACTGCGCTGCGCCTGGGTGACCAAGGACCCGGAATACATCGAATACCATGACAAACAGTGGGGGCGGCCGGTGCGCGATCCGCGAGAGCTGTTCGCCAAGCTCTGCCTCGACGGCCAGCAGGCGGGCCTCTCCTGGATCACCATTCTCAAACGCACCGACAGCTACTATCGCGCCTATGCGGATTTTGATCCCAACCTCATCGTGCGCTTCGATGAGCAGGATGTGGAGCGGTTGATGCAGGACACCGGCATCATCCGCAATCGCCTCAAGGTACAGTCAGTCATCAAAAATGCCCGCGCCTATCTGGCGCTCGAGGCGCAGGGTATCGATTTTGCTGACTATCTGTGGGGCTTCGTCGGCGGCGCGCCCATCGTCAACCAGCGTCAGGGCAACGGCGACATTCCCGCCACTTCACCCGAATCCGATGCCATGTCCAAGGCGCTCAAGAAGCTGGGGTTCACCTTCGTCGGCAGCACCATCTGCTACGCCTTCATGCAGGCGGTGGGCATGGTGAACGATCATCTGGTGACCTGCCCCTGCCACGCCGAGTGTCAGCATTCATAGGGCTCTCTTGCCTTTGGTACAGCCTGGATACAGCCTGAAGAGCCAAAATATCTCTTTTGATCGCACAGATGCCGTGCCCGTGTCGGGGTACCGAGTCGAGGAGTGTTTATGAAAAAGTCTGTATTGATGTTGCTGGCCACCACCACGCTGCTGGCCGCCGCCCTGCCCGCCCAGGCCACAGTTCAAGGTGAGCAGCGCCGCGAGGCTCGCGACGTTCGCCAGGATACGCGCCAGGAGTCTCGCGAGCAGAAGCAGGAGTGCCGCGATGGCCTGGTGGGCAATGCCGATTGCCGTCAGGATCACCGTCATGACAAGCAGGAAGGTCGTCAGAAGGCCCGGGAAATCAAATACTGAGGTGAGGCTGGCTCGCCTGCCATGTCACCACGAGGGAGCCCTGCGCCCTCGTGGTGATTCTTGTTTTCGAGCGTCACATTCTGGCGCCCCTCTCGGGTAGAATGCCGGGCCATTGGCCAGAGTCATTCTTCTTCAGAGGTTGTCCCATGCATTTCAAGAAACTTGTTCCCGCCCTTGCACTGACCATCGCCATCACTGGCTGCACCACCAATCCCTACACCGGTGAATCCCAGACCTCCAAGGGTGCCTGGGGCGCGCTGGCCGGTGCCGCCACCGGTGCCGCCGTGGGCGCGCTCTCCTCCAGCAAGGGGGATCGCAAGAAGGGTATCCTGACCGGTGTGGCCGCTGGCGCCGCCCTGGGCGGCGGTATCGGTTACTACATGGATGTGCAGGAAGCCAAGTTGCGCGAGAAGTTGCAGGGCACCGGCGTCAGCGTGACCCGCAACGGCGATCAGCTGATCCTCAACATGCCGAACAATGTCACCTTCGACAGCTCCAGCGCCCAGCTGAAGGCTGCCGGTGCCAACACCCTGTCCGGCGTCGCCATGGTGGTCGCCGAGTTCGACAAGACCCGCCTGAATGTGGTCGGTCACACCGACAGCACCGGTTCCCGCGAGCTGAACATGAAGCTCTCCGCCCAGCGTGCCGACGCCGTCGCCGCCCAGCTGATCGGCCAGGGTGTCACCGGCAGCCGCATCTCCACCACCGGGGTGGGCCCGGATCAGCCGGTCGCCACCAACAGCACCGCCGAAGGCAAGGCCCAGAACCGTCGGGTAACCATCACCCTGACCCCGACCGCCTGATAGCGCTGCGGCTCGTTCAAACAAAAAAGCCCCGCCAATCTGGCGGGGCTTTTTTCATGGGGATATGGCCCGTGTTCTTTGCACCCTTCTCCCCCTTGCGGGAGAAGGGCTGGGGATGAGGGGCTAACCCTGCCTCAGACCGCTGCGGTCAGCTGCACTTCAACCTTGTAGCCTTCGTGGGCGAGGCGGGCCTGCACGCAGGCTCTAACCGGGGCGGTGCCTGCCGGGATCCAGGCGTCCCACTGGGCGTTGAAGGCGGCGATGTCGCCAATGTCCTTGAGATAGATGTTGGCCATCAGGATCTTGTCGACCCCTGAGCCATTGGCTTCCAGCAGGCGTTGCAGGCTGGTCAGCACCTCACGGGTCTGCTCATGGATGTCGGCTTCATCCGTGGCGGGCACTTCCACCACATAGAGGGTGCCGTTGTGAATGACGACATCTGACCAACGCTGGGTGGTACCGACTCGGGTAATGGCTGTCATGGGCTCTTCCTGCTGTGGGATCACTGACCCTTGCGGATCAGATAACGGTATGGGGCCTGCTCGGTTTCACTGGCGATCAGGGTGTGATCCATGAAGCGGCAGAAACTGGGGATGTCGCGGGTGGTGGAGGGATCGTCGGCACTGACCAGCAGGGTCTCGCCTTCGGCCATCAGCCGCACTTTTTTACGCACCATCATTACGGGCTCGGGACAACGAAGCCCAATTGCGTCCAACTCATGTGTCGCATCGCAGAATAAAGTACTCATTAATAATCAACCTTCAGCCGCACTTTCTTGCGCGTTATCGTCACGGGTTCGGGACAACGAAGCCCAATTGCGTCCAACTCATGAGTCGCGTCGCAGAATAAAGCACTCATCAATAATAAACCTTCAACCAATTCAGCTGCCAATGATACTCAAGGCGAAAAAATAATCAAATCGGGAGGCCATTTGGCAGCATATGTAACCAAAGTGTGATCTGGCTCTATTCACACCCCGCCCGATGAGTAATATAAAAATTGAACCATATTCAACAAGGAGGTGTGAATATGCAGGTCTCCTACGGCAGATTGCAAGCCTACGCAGGCATGGGGTTCTTGTCATTCGCGATGATAGTGCTGGGCAGCCCCATCGGAAATACCGGCACCTGGTTCGGGTCCATGGTGATGATAGGGCTGGGACTCTGGATAGAGCTCAGCGACTACTACGACGAGGATGAGGACGAGAACGATCGCTCCTGAACATTCAGGTGTCGATGACTCAAAGGTGGACCCGGTCCGCCTTTGTCATTTCTGCTCGGCGCCGGTACCGCTGCGGGTCGAGCGCATGGCCCGCTCCAGTTGCAGTGCCGTCTGCTCCGGGTTGGCCCTGGGATCGTTGAAGAAGCTGCTCAGCACATCCATGATCGCCTGGCGCATGTTGGTGGGCACCGCCATGCCGTCCGACATGCTGGGCAGCAGGTTGCCGCCCTGCTCCGCCTGCTGGAAGTCCTGATAGGAGCGGATGGCGCAGCGATCGAACTGGCGCATGTCCGGCTGGCTGAGGGCGGGGATGGAGCCCTTGACCCGGTTGAACCTGGCCTGGAACTCGGGGGTCATCAGCAGCTGGGCCAGCTCCCCCTGAGCCTGCAACTGGGCGGGGTCCCGCTGCTTGAACATGGCGATGGAATCCAGGTTGTAGCTGAACAGGCCCGCGCTGCCGGGGCTCGGCAGACACTCGATGTCTTCCCCCGGACGATAGTTGCCAGCACTCAACTCCCCTTTCACCCAGTCCCCCATGATCTGCATGGCGGCGCCGCCGCTCTCCAGCAGATTGGTGGCCTGATGCCACTTCAACCCGGCGTACTTCTCGGGCACGAAGTCGCGCAGCTGCTGGAAGCGGGTCAGTGCCCGCACCATCTCGGGGCCGGTGAGGGTGGCCGGATCCTGTTCCAGGAAGGCCTTGCGATAGAAGGCTTTGCCTCCTTCCCCCAGCACTACGGTTTCGAACAGCACGGTCAGCTGCCAGGGTTCATTGCCGATGGCGAGCGGTGTCACCCCCTTGGCTTTGAGCTGCTTGGCCACCGTCACGAATTGCTCCCAGTCGGTGGGCGGGGTGAGCCCGAGCCGCTCGAAGACGGCGCGGTTGAGCCAGAGCCAGTTGATCCGGTGGATGCCGATGGGGACGGCCATCAGAGTGCCGTTGTGGCTGAGGGTATCCCGCACCATGGGCGGCATCTTGGGATACCAGCCGAGATGTTCGGCCATGGGGCTGAGGTCGCGCAGGAAGCCGAGGCTGGCCCATTCATCCAGCTCATAGCCCTTGAGATTGGCCGCCTCCGGCGGGTTGGCCGCGAGCGCCCGGCTTTTCAGCACCGTCATGGCGCTCTTGCCGCCGCCGCCCTGTACCGCGAAGTCGTTCCACTGGTTGCCGCGCTCGGCCCACTCTGACTTGAGCACCTCCACGGCCTTGGCTTCACCACCCGAAGTCCACCAGTGCAGCACCTCTACTTGCGAAGCGCTGACAGGAAGGGAGAGCAGGGTGACGACGGCAAACGGGGACCACTTCATGATTACTGCCTTGGTAGGGAGAGAGTGGCCTGCAGGCCACCCTGGGGGCGATTTTCCAGCACCAGATCACCGCCATGGGCATGGGCGATGTTGCGGGCGATGCCAAGGCCAAGGCCGGTGCCCGAGGGGTCCGTGCTCAGCCGGTAATAGGGTTCGAAGATGCGTTCGAGTTGATCCTCCGGCAGGCCCTGACCCTCATCCATGATGAAGAGGATCAGCATCTCTTCGTCATCCATGATGATGATGCGCACCCGGTTGCCGTACTTGATGCCGTTGTCCACCAGGTTGCCGATGCAGCGTTTGAGCGCCAGCAGCTTGCCACGATAGGGCCACTTGCACTGCCCCTCGATGAAGAGCAGGTCCTCGTGCAGGTTCAAGGACTCCGCCATCTGCTCCAGCAGGGCGTTGACGTCGATCTGCTCGATGTTCTCGTGAATGTCGGTCTCTTTGACGGTCTGCAGCGCCCCCTTCACCATCAGTTCCAGTTCGTCCAGATCCTTGTTGAACTTGGCGATCTGCACCTCGTCGTCCAGCAGCTCGACCCGCAGCCGCAGCCGGGTGATGGGGGTCTTGAGATCGTGGGAGATGGAGCTGAACAGCCGCTCCCGATCGTCGATGAAGCGGCGGATGCGCTGCTGCATGATGTTGAAGGCGCGGGTGGCGGCGACGATCTCCGAGGCTCCTTCCTCCTTGAGGGCGGGCTGGTCGATGTCCTTGCCGAGGTTGGCCGCCGCCTTGGCGAGCCGGCGCAGGGGCCGGGTCTGCCAACGTACCAGCATGAAGGTGAAGAAGCAGAGGAAGACCGTCATCAGGGCGATGAAGCGCACCTGGTTGCTCGGCATCACGGTGTCGTCGAGGGTCATGTAGGGGGCGGGCAGCAAGGCCGCCAGATAGAGCCACTCCCCCGGTTCTATCTCGATCTGGGTCACCAGCACCGGCGGGTTGATGGGTTCAAGCGACAGGGTGTAGCGGGCCCAGGAGGAGGGCAAGTCCGCCAGCAGGGTGTCGTTGTTGAAGACGTGCAGCTCCTCGGGGCGGGAGAAGTCCACCTTGATGGCCATGGCATCGGAGAGCTTGCGGCCCAGCACATCCTGCACCTCTTTCAGGACTAGCGTCTTGCGTTCGCTGTCCGGAATGGCGCTGATGTGGATCTCTTCTTCATTGAGGGAGACGAAGAAGCGGCTACCCCCCATGTTGCGCAGCTGATCCAGCGCGATGTGGCGGTATTGCAGGGGCAGGGACTTGAAGAAGTTGACGGTGGAGGCCGCCGACAGTGCCAGGTTGCGGGTGGTGCTGAGCATGCCCTCCAGCTCCCGCTTCTGGATCTGCTGCATCCAGATGCCGGTGAGTATGGTCTGGGAGAGCAGGATGGCGAGCAGCAACAGCAGCAACATCCGTGACAGCAGGGAGCGGGGCACCAGGGCTTGCCAGAATCGCCGACCTCTCATGGGGTTTCGTGCCTCTTGTCTGCCTGCATCGGGTCGCTACCGTGGAGTCTGCCTGTCATGGGGTCTGGTGCACCTGTTGTGGATCCCGCCGCGTCAGCCTGAGCTCAGGGGATCTCGTGGACTTCGGCGATCAGCATGTAGCCGCTGCCGCGAATGGTCTTGATGATGCGCGGGCTCTTGCCGTTGTCACCCAGCTTCTGGCGCAGGCGGCTGATCTGCACGTCGATGCCCCGTTCCATGGGCAGGCTCTCGCGGCCACGGGTGGCGTCCGAGATGGTGTCCCTGTCCAGCACCACGCCGGGCTGCTGCAAAAACATGCCGAGCAGCAGGGCGTCGCTGCCGGAGAGATCCAGCAGGCTGCCATCGTCGTGGGTCAGCTGGTGGCTCAGGGTGTCCAGAGTCCAGTCGGCGAAGCGCAGGCGGCGGCTCGGCTCCTTCTCTTTCTCCGGCTGGCGAAATTCGGCGCGGCGCAGCAGCGCCTTGATGCGGGCCTGCAACTCGCGGGGGCTGAAGGGCTTGGCGATGTAGTCATCTGCCCCGAGTTCGAGGCCGATCACCCGATCCGCCTCGTCGGAGGCCGCGGTCAGCATGATGATGGGCACCTGGGAGTCGCGGCGGATCTGCTGGCAGAGGGTAAAACCGTCGTCGCCGGGCATCATGATGTCCAGAATGATCAGATCCGGGCTGTGCTGGGCGAGTTGCTTGCGCATCTCGTTGCCTTCGGCCGCGGTCAATACCTCGAAGCCCGCCCGGGTCAGGTATTCGTTGAGCAGCTCGCGGATCTCTTGGTCGTCGTCGACGATCAGCAGTTGTTTGCTCGTTGACATATGTATGTGCATCCACCCATTTTTTTGTGCAGATTGAACCTGTCGGGGGAGTAAAAAGCAAGCAAGGCCCCCTTCGAATGTGAAGTTATGGGCAATATAACCCCGGAATCGCGGATCTTCAGTGGCGGCAAGGAAAAAAGGCCGACCCAAACGGGGCGGCCATGCGCAGATGCCGACGGCAGGAGCCACCCCGTGTGGTGGGCTCCACAGACTCGACAAAGGGCCGCAAGAGCGGCCCGCAAATTGACAAGACTAGCGTCCCTCGCAGGGGGACTGACGATGCCCGGCGCGACCTATCCGGTCGACGCAGGGCCTCTCGTTACACGCGCTCGAAGACGGTGGCGATACCCTGGCCCAGACCGATGCACATGGTCGCGACCCCCAGGGTGGCATCCTTCTCCTCCATCAGGTTGATCAAGGTGGTGGAGATGCGGGCACCGGAGCAACCGAGCGGGTGACCCAGGGCGATGGCGCCGCCGTTCAGGTTCACCTTCTCGTCTACCTGATCCATCAGCCCCAGATCCTTGACGCAGGGCAGGGACTGGGCGGCGAATGCCTCGTTCAGTTCGAACAGGTCGATGTCAGCCACGGTCAGGCCGGCACGCTTGAGCGCCTTCTGGGTGGCGGGCACGGGGCCGTAGCCCATGATGGCGGCGTCGCAGCCGGCCACGGCCATGGAACGCACCTTGGCGCGCGGGGTCAGCCCCAGCGCCTTGGCTCTGTCCGCACTCATCAGCAGCATGGCGGCGGCACCGTCGGACAGGGCCGAGGAGGTGCCGGCGGTGACGGTGCCGTTGACCGGATCGAACACAGGGCGCAGCTGGCTCAGGGTTTCGACCGTGGTCTCCGGGCGGATCACCTCGTCATAGTCGTAGAAGAAACGGGCGCCGCTGGCGTCATGGCCTTCCAGCCCGACGATCTGCTTGGCGAAGCGTCCTTCCACGGTCGCGGCATGGGCACGGCGATGGGAGCGGGCGGCGAACTCGTCCTGCTGCGCTCGGCTGATGCCGTGCAGCTTGCCGAGCAGCTCGGCGGTCAGCCCCATCATGCCGGAGGCCTTGGCCACGGATTTCGCCATGCCGGGGTGGAAGTCCACCCCGTGGCTCATGGGCACGTGGCCCATGTGTTCCACGCCGCCGATGATGAAGATGTCGCCATCACCAACCTGGATGGCGCGGGAGGCATCGTGCAGCGCCTGCATGGAGGATCCGCACAGGCGGTTGACGGTGACCGCACCGACCTGCTTCGGAATGCCGGCCAGCAGGGCGGCGTTGCGGGCGATGTTGAAGCCCTGCTCCAGGGTCTGCTGCACGCAGCCCCAGTAGATGTCCTCGATCTCGTTCGGATCGAGGTTGGGGTTGCGCAGCAGGATGGATTGCATCAGGTGCGCGGACAGGTCTTCTGCACGCACGTTGCGGAAGGCGCCGCCCTTGGACCGGCCCATGGGGGTCCGGATACAGTCGACAATGACTACGTCTTTCATGAATGGATCTCCTTTCCGCAATCAGTAGAAGGTTTTGCCCTGGACGGCCATCTCGCGCAACTTGTCGCTGACGCGGTAGAGCGGGCCCAGGTCGGCATACTGGTCGGCCATGGCCACGTAGGCATCCAGACCAATGGTGTCCAGATAGCGGAACACGCCGCCGCGGAAGGGAGGGAAGCCCAGACCGTAGACCAGGGCGATGTCTGCCTCGGCCGGGGTCGCGATGATGCCCTCTTCCAGGCAGAGCACCACTTCGTTGATCATGGGGATCATCATGCGGGCGATGATGGCGTCCTTGTCGAAGGCTTGCTGCGTCTTGGCGATGGGAGCCAGCAGCTCGTAAGCGGCGGCGTCCGCCACCTTCTTCGGCTTGCCCTTCTTGTCCTGCTCGTAGGCGTAGAAACCCTTGCCATTCTTCTGACCGAAGCGGCTCGCCTCGTACATCACGTCGATGGCGGTGCGACCGTCCTTGCTCATGCGCGCCGGGAAGCCCTGCGCCATGACGTCACCGGCGTGGTGGCCGGTGTCGATGCCGACCACGTCCAGCAGGTAGGCGGGGCCCATGGGCCAGCCGAACTCTTTCTCCATCACCTTGTCGACGGCCACGAAATCGGCGCCATCGGCGACCAGCTTGGTGAAGCCGAAGAAGTAGGGGAACAGCACCCGGTTGACGAAGAAGCCCGGGCAGTCGTTGACCACGACCGGAGACTTGCCCATGGCGGCGGCGTAGGCCACCACGCGGTTGATGGTTTCATCCGAGGTCTGCTCGCCGCGGATGATCTCCACCAGTGGCATGCGGTGCACCGGGTTGAAGAAGTGCATGCCGCAAAAATTCTCGGGGCGCTTCAGGCCCTTGGCCAGCAGGGAGATGGGAATGGTGGAGGTGTTGCTGGCGAGCACGGCGTCATCGCCGATGATGCCTTCCACTTCGCCGAGCACGGCGGCCTTCACCTTGGGATTCTCCACCACGGCTTCGACTACCACATCCACGTGCTTGACGTTGTCGTAGCTCAGGGTCGGGGTGATGGCACTGAGCACCTGGCCCATCTTGATGCCGTCGATGCGGCCCTTCTCGAGTTGGCCGTTGAGCAGCTTGGTGGCTTCACCCATGCCGAGCGCCAATGCTTTCTCGTTGATGTCCTTCATCACCGCGGGAATGCCCTTGCTGGCGGACTGGTAGGCGATACCGCCCCCCATGATGCCGGCACCCAGCACGGCGGCGTGGCCGGTGGCCTTGCTCGCCTGCTTGGCGGCCTTCTTGGCCAGGGCCTTGATGTGCTGATCGTTGAGGAAGATGCCGACCAGGGCCCTGGCCACGTCGGTCTTGGCCAGCTTGATGAAGCCCTGTGCCTCGACCACCAACGCCTCGTCACGGCTCATGCCGGCGGCGGCCTCGACGGTTTTGACCGCCGTCATGGGGGCCGGGTAGTGCTTGCCCGCCACGGCGGCAACCATGCCGGCGGCGGTACTGAAGCTCATCATGGCTTCCAGCTTGGACAGGCGCAGCGGGGCCTTCTTGGCGGCACGGCGTTTTTGCCAGTCCAGCTTGCCCGCGATGGCGTCCTTGATCATTTGCAGGGCGGCGCTCTGCAGGGCGGCGGGGGCGACCACGGCATCGACGGCACCAACCTTGAGGGCGTCATCGGCACGGTAATCCTTGCCGGTGGTGATCCATTCCAGCGCATTGTCGGCGCCGATCACCCGCGGCAGGCGGACGGTGCCGCCAAAGCCCGGCATGATGCCGAGTTTGGTCTCGGGCAGGCCAATCTTGGCGCTGGTGTCGGCCAGACGGAAGTCGGTGGAGAGGATGGTCTCGCAGCCGCCGCCCAGGGCGTGGCCCTTGATGGCGGACAGGGTCGGTACCGGCAGATCTTCGATGGCGCTGAAGATGTCGTTGGCCTTTTTCAGCCAGCCGAGCAGATCTTCTTGCGGCAGATCGAAGAGCTCCAGGAATTCGGTGATGTCGGCGCCGACGATGAAGGCGTCTTTGCCGGAGGTGAGGATCAGACCTTTTAGTTCACGTTCTTGTTGTAATGTGGCGATCGCTTCGCTCAGCGAGAGCAGGGTAGCGCGATCCAGCTTGTTGACTGAACCCGGGGCATCAAACCTCAGTTCGGCAATGCCGTGTTCGAGGTAGCTGACCGACAGGGTTTCGCCTTGGTAGATCATGAGAGTGTCTCCTTGTTCCCACGTGGTGGGGGGCTTTGCTCCTTTCTCCCCAGCAGGGGGCGAGGCTCAATATTGATCCAAAGCGAGACAATTACAACACCTATTTAAAACATTCGTTTAACACTTTTGGTGTAAAAGCTCTTGTCCGGGGAGGAGGCAGAATAAAGGCGCCTCTGGGCGCCTTTCACGTGGGGTATCCGGGTCAGCTGGCCAGTTCAGGCCGGTCGCGGTACTGGCTCAGCACCTCGGGATCGGCGAGGGCGTGGGTGTTGTTGACCGGCCTGTTGTGCACCACCTCGCGCACCGCCAGCTCCACTATCTTGCCGGACTTGGTGCGGGGGATGGCATCCACCTGCAGGATGCGGGCGGGGACATGGCGCAGGGTGCAGTGATCCCTGATCTGCTGGCGGATGCGCTCGCGCAGGGGCTCGTCCAGCTTGAGCCCAGCCCTGAGCTTGACGAACAGCACCACCCGCTCGTCCTGTTGCCACTGCTGACCGATGGCGATGCTCTCTTCCACCTCATCGAGCTGCTCCACGTAGCGGTAGATCTCGCTGGTGCCGATACGCACGCCGCCCGGGTTGAGGGTGGCGTCCGAGCGGCCGTAAAACAGGATGCCGTCATGGTTCGTCAGCTCGATCCAGTCGCCGTGGCACCAGACGTTGTGGAAGCGCTCGAAGTAGGCGGCGTGATACTTGTCACCGCTCTCGTCCCCCCAGAAGTAGATGGGCTGGGCGGGGAAGGGTTTGGTGCAGACCAGCTCTCCTTTCTCTCCCTGTACCGGCTGGCCCGATTCATTGAACACCTGTACCGCGAGGCCGAGGCCGCGACCCTGGCTCTCGCCGCGGTAGACGGGGCTGATGGGGTTGCCGATAACGAAGCAGGAGCAGATGTCCGTACCGCCGGACATGGAACTCAGTAGCACATCCTGCTTTATACCTTGATATACGTAGTCGAATCCTTCAGGAGAAAGCACGGAACCAGTGCTGCAGAGGAGGCGCAGCCTGGGCAATTCGTGGCTCTTTATGGGGGCATAACCCTGCTTGTGCAGGGCATCCAGATACTTGGCCGAGGTACCAAACAGGGCGACCTCTTCGTCGCGGGCGAGATCCCAGAGCACGTTGCCGTCGGGATAGAAGGGGGAGCCGTCATAGAGCACCAGGGTGGCGCCGGAGGCCAGGGCGCTCACCAGCCAGTTCCACATCATCCAGCCGCAGGTGGTGAAGTAGAAGATCCGCTCCCCCGGCTTGATGTCGCAGTGCAGCTGATGCTCTTTCAGGTGCTGCAGCAAGGTGCCGCCGATGCCGTGCACGATGCACTTGGGTTTGCCCGTGGTGCCGGACGAATAGAGGATGTAGAGAGGGTCGTTGAAGCCCATGGACTCGAACCGCAGGGTTGCGCCTGTCTGGCTTGCCAGGATCTGGCCCCACTCCTGACCAAGTTGCAAGGGATTGCCGAGCAGGGGGATCATGACCGTCTGCTCGATGCTGTCGATCTGGGCGACCACGCCGGCGACCTTGGCCTGGATATCGATGGCCTTGCCGCCGTAACGATAACCATCCACCGCGAACAACACGCGGGGCCGGGTCTGGCCGAAGCGCTCCACCACGCTGGCCTCGCCAAAGTCCGGGCTGGTGGAAGTCCAGACCGCCCCCAGACTGGTGGCGGCCAGCATGGCGATCACGGTCTCGGGGATATTGGGCAGATAGGCGGCCACCACGTCACCGCGGCCTATGCCCTGGCTGCGTAGCCACTGGCTCAGACGGGCAACCTGTTCCCCCAGCTCGGCCCAGCTCAGGGTCTGGCTCGCGCTCCCCTCGATGCGGGAGACAATGGCCGGGCTCTCGTCCTGGCGGCGCAGCAGGTTCTCGGCGAAGTTGAGGCGGCTGTCCGGGAACCAGCGGGCGCGCTGCATCTCCTGGCGGTTTTCCGCCACTATGTCTCCCAGCTCACCCTTGATGCCACAGTGCTGCCAGACCAGCGGCCAGAAGCGGGTGGTCTTCTCCACCGACCATTGATAGAGGTCGGCGTAGCTGCGCAGTTGCAGATCGTGGAAGTGGTTGACCTCGGCCATGAACTGATGAAGGTTGGAGTGTTGCATCCTGTCCTGATCCGGCTGCCACAGACAAAGGTTTTGCATGAGTCGTTCCTGACGGCTGATTTCTACTGTCTGGAGGCAGTGTATTGAATTGTTCTCAATTTGTTAATGCCTGGTTTTTGCTTCATAACAAAACCCTGTAACCTATGCGTTACCTCACGAAGGGAAAGCTTGACGGCTCGAGCCTTGATCCGCTTGATGTTATGCTGATCCCACATTTGCCCGGAGCAGGACGCCATGAGCAGTTACAGCCAACTTTTTGCCCAGCATCTCAATACCCTGCAGCAGCGCACCCGCGACATCTTGCAACAGCAGGGACTGGGTGGCCTGGCCATTCACTCGGGCCAGACCCATCGCATCTTCCTCGACGATCAGGACTATCCCTTCAAGGTCAATCCGCAGTTCAAGGCCTGGCTGCCCGTGCTGGACAACCCCCATTGCTGGTTGCTGGTGGATGGGGTGAACAAGCCGGTGTTGCTGTTCTACCGGCCGGTGGACTTCTGGCACAAGGTGGCGGACTTGCCCACTGCGTTCTGGGTCGACTTCTTTGACATCCGCTTCCTGACCAGGCCGGAGCAGGTCGCCGATCACCTGCCTGCCAACAAACAGGAGTGGGCCTATCTGGGGGGACACCTCGAGGTGGCCGAACTGCTGGGGCTGGGTCATCCCAATCCCGAAGCCGTACTCAACTACCTGCACTATCACCGTGCCTACAAGACAGCCTATGAACTCGAATGCCTGCGCGATGCGAACCGCATCGGCGTGCGCGGACACATCGCCGCCAAGGAGTCCTTCATGGCGGGGGCGAGCGAGTTCGAGATCAACCTGGCTTACATGAAGGCGGTGGGGCAGGGGGCCAACGAGGCACCCTATGGCAACATCATCGTCATCAACCGCAATGCTGCCATCCTGCACTACACCCACCTCTCCACCCAGCGGATCCCGGATGCGGAGCGTTACTCCTTCCTGATCGACGCCGGGGTGGACTACCAAGGCTACGCCTCCGACATCACCCGCACCTGGGCCTGGCGCCGTGGCGAGTTTGCCGACCTCATCGCCGCGCTGGATGCCCAGCAGCAGGAGATCATCGGCGAAATAAAGCCGGGTCGTCGCTACAGCGAGTTGCATCTGCAGATGCACCACCGACTGGCGCGCCTGCTGCAATCGGTCGAACTGGTAGACATGTCGGTGGACGAGATGATCCATACCGGCGTCACCAATGTCTTCTTCCCTCACGGGCTGGGTCACTTCCTCGGCCTGCAGGTGCACGATGCCGGGGGCTTCATGCAGGATGAGCGCGGCACTCACCTGTCCGCTCCCGAGCAGTTCCCCTATCTGCGTTGCACCCGGGTGATGGAGGTGGGCCAGGTGTTCACCATCGAGCCCGGTCTCTACTTCATCGACAGCCTGCTGGAGCCGCTGCGCCAGGGTGAGCAGGGCAAGCGCATCAACTGGAACAAGGTGGAGGCACTGCGCCCCTACGGCGGTATCCGCATCGAGGACAACGTGGTGCTGCACGGGGACGGGGTGGAGAACCTCACCCGGCAAGCGGGGCTCTGATGGCGGCAGCCTATGCCATTCCGGCGGCGCCACTGGAGTTGAGCGAGGAGATCAAGAAGAGCCGCTTCATCACCTTGATCGCACACAAGGCGACGGTGGACGAGGCCAAAGCCTGGGTAGGAGAGATCAAGCGGCAACATCCGACGGCCCGGCATCACTGCTGGGCCTTTGTCGCAGGGGCGCCGTACGATAGCCAGGTCTACGGCTTCAGCGATGACGGCGAACCTTCGGGCACGGCGGGCAAACCCATGCTGGCCCAGCTGATGGGTTCCGGCATCGGCGAGATCGCGGCCGTGGTAGTGCGTTACTACGGTGGCGTGCTGCTCGGTACCGGCGGCCTGGTCAAAGCCTATGGGGGCGGCGTCGGCGCCGCCTTGAAAGTGCTGGTGACCGAGCAAAAGCGGCTGCAACGCCCTTCCCTCATCCAGTGTGACTACGGCGACATGGGCACGGTGGAAGCGCTGATCAGCGTCCGTCAGGGGCAACTGCTGACGGCGGATTATGGCCAGCGGGTCAGTCTCCAGGTGGCCTGGGATGCCGAGATCTGGGCTCAGGTGGCTCAGGAATTGACCGACAGAACCCACGGCCGGGTATCACTTCGTCCCTTAGATGGCTAGAATCCATCGCTCTTTTAGTCCGAAAAGGGAGCCGAAATGCAGATCCTGAGCATCATTCGTATCGTGGGCCTTCTGGTTGCGCTGTTCAGCTCAACCATGTTGCTGCCTGCGATGGTGGCGTTTGGGTATCGTGATGGTGGTGGTGCCGAGTTCGTCAACGCCTTCTTCATCGCCCTGCTGCTGGGCGCCATGCTCTGGTTCCCCAACCGTCATCAGAAGAAAGACCTGAGATCCAAGGAAGGCTTCCTCATCGTGGTGCTGTTCTGGGTCGTGCTGGGCAGCGTGGGGGCCTTGCCCTTCCTGCTGGGCGAGGTGCCCGGCATGACGGTCTCGGAGGCGTTCTTCGAGTCGTTCTCCGGCCTGACGACAACGGGGGCGACCGTGCTGACGGGGCTGGACAACCTGCCCAAGGCTTTCCTCTTCTATCGTCAGCTGCTGCAGTGGCTGGGGGGCATGGGGATCATCGTGCTGGCGGTCGCCATACTGCCGCTGCTCGGCATCGGGGGCATGCAGCTCTATCGCGCCGAGATCCCGGGGCCGGTCAAGGACAACAAGGTCACCCCGCGCATCGCCGAGACGGCCAAGGCGCTCTGGTTCATCTATCTGCTGCTCACCTCTCTTTGCGCCCTGGCGTACTGGATGGCGGGCATGACCCTGTTCGATGCCATCTGCCACTCCTTCTCCACCCTGTCGGTGGGAGGCTTCTCGACCCATGACGCCAGCATCGGCTTCTTCAACAGTCCGGCCATCAACCTGATCACAGTGGTGTTCCTGCTGCTGGCGAGCGTCAACTTCGCCCTGCACTTCATGGTGTTTGCCCACAAGCCGGTGCGGCTGAGCAGCTATCTGCGCGACTCCGAGCTCAAGGTGTTCCTGGGGATCCAGGGGGTGCTGGTACTCATCTGCTTCATATCCCTGCTGTTCCACGGCCACTACGCCACCTGGCAGGAGGCGCTCAATCACGGCCTGTTCCAGGCGGTGTCGCTGGGTACCACCACGGGCTACAGCACGACCAGCTACGCGGACTGGCCCTCCTTCCTGCCCATGTTGCTTATGTTTTCTGCCTTCATCGGCTGCTGCGCCGGCAGCACGGGTGGCGGCATCAAGGTGATGCGCTTCATGATCCTGTTCCTGCAGGGGATGCGCGAGCTCAAACGCCTGGTGCACCCGCGCGCCATTTACACCCTGAAACTGGGGCGCCGTGCCGTGCCTGAGCGGATTGTCGAAGCGGTGTGGGGCTACTTCGCCACCTATATCATCCTGTTCTTCATCTTCATGCTGCTGCTGCTGATGACGGGACTGAACGAGGTGACCGCATTTTCCGCCGTGGCGGCCGCGTTTACCAACGTGGGGCCCGGTCTGGGGGAAGTGTCAGCCAACTTTGGCAATATCTCGGCCACTGCCCAGTGGATATTGATCGTGGCCATGTTGTTTGGTCGATTGGAAATTTTCACGCTTCTGGTACTGTTTACTCCAGCATTCTGGCGTAGTTGAGGTAGGTATGGACAAGATTTTGGTGCTTTATTCTTCTCGGGACGGGCAAACGCGGAAAATCGTGGATGCCATGCTGG
>NZ_CP144204.1:157500-280000 GCF_051125555.1 Aeromonas sp. NJAU223
GGTGTAACCATGGCCATGCTGTCTCCACCCGAGACTCAGTGAAATCGAATTCGCCGTGAAGATGCGGTGTACCCGCGGCTAGACGGAAAGACCCCGTGAACCTTTACTACAGCTTGGCACTGAACATTGAACCTACATGTGTAGGATAGGTGGGAGGCTTTGAAGCGATGACGCCAGTTGTCGTGGAGCCGTCCTTGAAATACCACCCTTGTATGTTTGATGTTCTAACGCAGGGCCCTGAATCGGGCTCGCGGACAGTGCCTGGTGGGTAGTTTGACTGGGGCGGTCTCCTCCCAAAGAGTAACGGAGGAGCACGAAGGTTGGCTAATCCTGGTCGGACATCAGGAGGTTAGTGCAATGGCATAAGCCAGCTTAACTGCGAGACGGACAGGTCGAGCAGGTACGAAAGTAGGTCATAGTGATCCGGTGGTTCTGAATGGAAGGGCCATCGCTCAACGGATAAAAGGTACTCCGGGGATAACAGGCTGATACCGCCCAAGAGTTCATATCGACGGCGGTGTTTGGCACCTCGATGTCGGCTCATCACATCCTGGGGCTGAAGTCGGTCCCAAGGGTATGGCTGTTCGCCATTTAAAGTGGTACGCGAGCTGGGTTCAGAACGTCGTGAGACAGTTCGGTCCCTATCTGCCGTGGGCGTTGGATGATTGAAGGGAGTTGCTCCTAGTACGAGAGGACCGGAGTGAACGAACCTCTGGTGTTCGGGTTGTCACGCCAGTGGCACTGCCCGGTAGCTAAGTTCGGAATCGATAACCGCTGAAAGCATCTAAGCGGGAAGCGAGCCCTGAGATGAGTCATCCCTGACCCCTTGAGGGTCCTAAAGGGCCGTTGGAGACCACAACGTTGATAGGTGGGGTGTGTAAGCGCGGCGACGTGTTGAGCTAACCCATACTAATTACCCGTGAGGCTTAACCATACAACACCCAAGAAGTGTTTCTGGCCTTGTAGCAAGTGCATGAACTACTCAAATTCAGTGATAGCGACGAGCCAAGAGCGACATCGTTATTCACGTCAGCTTTCTAGATTAAGAATTTGCCTGGCGGCCATAGCGCCGTGGAACCACCTGATCCCATGCCGAACTCAGAAGTGAAACGCGGTAGCGCCGATGGTAGTGTGGCATTCGCCATGCGAGAGTAGGACACTGCCAGGCACCCATTTCAAGATTGCGCGATGAGCGTGGTCTTTACCGGTTAGTGTGCTGATATGGCTCAGTCGGTAGAGCGCATCCTTGGTAAGGATGAGGTCCCCAGTTCGATTCTGGGTATCAGCACCATTTTCAAAGCAGTAACAGCTTTTGCCTGACGGCAATAGCGCCGTGGAACCACCTGATCCCATGCCGAACTCAGAAGTGAAACGCGGTAGCGCCGATGGTAGTGTGGCATTCGCCATGCGAGAGTAGGACACTGTCAGGCACCCATTCAGAAGAGGCCTCCCATCCGGGAGGCCTTTTTGCTTTGGAATTTCGCCACCGTCACTGTTTCTTTTAGTAAAAATGCTGGGCTGTCAGCGACTTGCCCGTTACTCTGGGGGCATGGGCCGGGTGTCATCGCCAGAGGAGTATGAATGGCCACGTTGAAGGAAATTGCACAGGAGGCGGGGGTCTCTCAGGCGACGGTGTCGCGGGTGCTCAATGAGGATCCGACGCTGAGCGTCAAGGAAGAGACCAAGCAGAAGATCTTCGAGATCGCCGAACGGCTGGAGTACAAGACCAGCAGTGCCCGCAAGGGGCTGCACAAGCACAGGCTGCATTTCCTGGCGGTCTACGCCTATCCCCAGAGCACCGAGGTCAACGACCCCTATTATCTCGCCATCCGCTATGGCATAGAGACCCAGTGCGCCCGCCTGAACATCGAGTTGACCCACTTCTACAACGGGGCCGAGGGGCGGGATCTGACGAGTGTCGACGGCATCCTGGTTATCGGTCATCTGCCTGGTGAGCGCCTGGCTGCGCTCTACTCTCTCTCCGCCAAGCTGGTGTTCATCGATTGCCGCTCCGAGGGGGAGTATGACTCGGTGGATGTGGATCTCGCGCTCATCAGCCAGCAGGTGGTGGACTTCTTCATCGCCCGTGGCCACAACCGCATCGGTTACATTGGCGGCCAGGACGAGCTGCCGGATCTGCGGGAGCTCGCCTTCCTCGATTATGGCCAGCGGCTGGGGGTCGTGCAGCAGGGGGATCTCTATCGCGGGGACTTCTCCAGCGCCTCCGGCTATCGACTGGCGAAGGAGATGCTGGCCGGTGACTGGCCGGCCGCGCTCTTCGTTGCCTCCGACTCCATCGCCATCGGCGTGCTGAGGGCCATTCACGAGAAAGGGCTGGCGATCCCCCAGCAGCTCGAGCTCATCAGCGTGAACGACATCCCGACCGCCAAGTTCACCTTCCCGCCGCTCTCCACCGTGCGCATCCACTCCGAGTTGATGGGTTCCCAGGGGGTCAATCTCCTGGTTGAGCGGCTGCGGGACGAGCGAGACGTGCCCCTGCGAGTACTGGTGCCCAGCCGACTGACATTGCGTGGTACGACACGCTAGATTTAGTAAAATAATATTTTTTTTAACCATGCCCTCTCACAGGGCATGGTTGCTTCCTTCTCCTCCCGCTGTGTATCTCCCTTCCTCCATGATTGAAAATAACATACTGTTATTAAAAGATTTTGTTATCTGTAGCTTCTGATTTTCAACATTTATGCCATTCAGTCAGCACATGCCCTCTTTTATCTTGTAGTTCTGATCACGCTCACAGTTTAGGCGATGAGCTGTGATCCGGTTAAAACTTTACCAATGCAGAGCTGATATTTAGTAAATATTTATCTATGGTTTACCCAGTCTAGGATGTCTTGTTCCGGGAGGACATGTGAATAACTGGGAAAACGTTCAACTCGTCGGTGAAAACCGGCTGGCACCCCGTGCCTATTTCTTCTCTTATGCGGATGCCCATGCTGCCTCGTCCATGCAGCGGGAGCTGAGCCGTCGCTTCCTCTCCCTCAGCGGGCAGTGGCAGTTCCACTACTTCGAGCATCCCCTGGCGGTGCCTGAGGCCTTCTATCACAGCCCCATGAGTGACTGGGGTCAGATAGCCGTGCCGAACATGTGGCAGATGGAAGGTCACGGCAAGCTGCAATACACGGACGAAGGTTTCCCCTTCCCCATCGACGTGCCATTCGTGCCGAGCAACAACCCGACCGGCGCCTATCAACGCAACTTCATGCTGAGCCCGGCCTGGGATGGGGAGCAGATACTCATCAAGTTCGACGGGGTGGAGACCTACTTCGAGGTCTATGTGAACGGCCACTATGTGGGCTTCAGCAAGGGCAGCCGCCTTACCGCCGAGTTCGACATCAGCGCCTATGCCCAGATCGGCAAGAACCTGCTGTCGGTGCGGGTGATGCAGTGGGCGGATTCCACCTATATCGAAGATCAGGACATGTGGTGGATGGCGGGGATCTTCCGCGACGTCTACCTGGTGGGCAAGACCCCCGTCCATGTGCAGGACTTCTTCATTCAGACCACCCTGGCCGACGACAACCAGAGCGCCACCCTGAGTTGCGATATCCAGCTGGAGAACCTGGGGCAGCTTGCCCGGGCTCATCGGCTGACCTGGTCCCTGCTGGATCAGGGCAGCGAGGTAGCCAGCGGTTCTCTCGATAACCTTGCCATCGACGGTGAACTGACCTGTGGCTTCAGCCTGGACTTGGCGGCACCTCATCTGTGGAATGCCGAAGACCCCTATCTCTATCAGCTGCAACTCTCTCTTTATGACGACAGTGGCGAGTTGCTGGAGGTGATCCCGCAGCGGGTCGGGGTGCGCGAGATCAAGGTCAAAGACGGCCTCTTCTACGTCAATGGCCAGTATCTCAAGCTGCACGGGGTGAACCGTCACGACAACGACCACTTGAAGGGGCGCGCCGTCGGCATGGATCGGGTGGAGCGGGATATCGTGCTGATGAAGCAGCACAACCTCAACTCGGTGCGTACCGCCCACTATCCGAATGACCCGCGCTTCTACGAGCTGTGCGACCAGTACGGCCTGTTCGTGATGGCGGAGACGGATGTGGAGACCCACGGCTTTGCCAACGTCGGCGATCTCAGCCGCATCACGGACGATCCCAGCTGGGAGCCGGTGTTCGTCGATCGCATCGAGCGTCACGTCCACGCCCAGAAGAATCACCCCTCCATCATCATCTGGTCGCTGGGCAATGAGTCCGGCTACGGCTGCAACATCAGGGCCATGTACCGCCGCTGCAAGCAGATCGATCCGACCCGGCTGGTGCACTACGAGGAAGACCGCGACGCCGAGGTGGTGGACGTGGTCAGCACCATGTACTCCCGGGTCTCCCAGATGAACTGCTTCGGCGAGTTCCCCATGGACAAGCCGCGCATCCTCTGCGAATACGCCCACGCCATGGGCAACGGCCCGGGTGGCCTCAATGAATACCAGCAGGTGTTCGACCGTCATCCCCACATCCAGGGTCACTACATCTGGGAGTGGTGCGATCACGGCATCCTGGATGAGGACGAGCAGGGCCGCCCGGTCTACAAGTACGGTGGCGACTACGGTGACTATCCCAACAACTACAACTTCTGCATGGATGGCCTCATCTACCCGGATCAGACCCCGGGGCCCGGCCTGCGTGAATACAAGCAGGTGATCTGCCCGGTCAAGATCCGCGCCGCCGATGCAGCCAGCGGCAAGCTGGAAGTGGAGAACCGTTACTGGTTCTCGACCCTGGACGACGTTCGCCTGCTGGTCGAGGTGAAGGCGGAAGGGGAGCTGCTAGTCAGCCAGCAGATCCGGTTGGAGGGCATTGCCCCCGGCGCCATCACGCCTCTGCAACTGGCACTGCCGAGCCTGGATGAGCGGGAAGCCTTCGTCCAGATCCGGGTCATCAAGGCCAGTACCACCCGCCATAGCCCGGCGGATCACGAGCTCGGTCAGTATCAGTTCCAGCTCAAGGCATCGACCCGCCAGCTGCAACCGCTGCGCAACCCCAACGCCACCGCGCTGCAGATTGTCGATGAACGGCTCGCCCTGACCCTGACCGGCAACGGCTTCGCCCTGCGCTTCTCGCGCCTGGACGGCAAGCTGGTGAGCTGGCAGCAGGATGGCAATGAGCTGATTGAGCGCTCACCGCGCCTCACCTTCTTCAAGCCGATGATCGACAACCACAAGCAGGAGTACGAGAGCCTGTGGCACCCGAACCACCTGCAGATCATGCAGGAGCATTTCCGCTCCTTGAGCTGGCGTCAGCTGGGTGAGGCGGTCGAGGTGACGGTGGAGAGCCTGATCGCGCCGCCGGTGTTCGATTTCGGCATGCGCTGCTGCTACGTCTACACCCTGAGCCCGAACGGCCAGCTGCACGTTCAGCTGTGCGGCCAGCCCTACGGCGGCTATGACGACATCATCCCCAAGATAGGCTTCGAGCTGGGTATCCGTCAGGATCTCGAACGGGTGCACTATTTCGGCATGGGACCGGGTGAAAACTACCAGGACAGCCGCCAGAGCAACTGGATCGACAGCTTTCAGAGCACGGTGGCCGAGATGTGGGAGCACTATCCCTTCCCTCAGGACAACGGCAACCGCCAGCAGGTGCGCTGGGCAACCCTGACCAATCGCCACGGCGATGGCCTCTATGTGCGGCCCGATGCCCCCATCAACCTGAGCGTCTGGCCCTATAGCTGGGAGCATATCCACGCCGCCCAGCACATCAATGAGCTGGAGCCGAGCGGCTATCTGACCCTGAACCTGGATCACAAGGTGCTGGGGCTCGGCTCCAACTCCTGGGGCTCAGAGGTGCTGGACTCCTGGCGGGTACGCTTCGAGCCGTTCAGCTTCGGCCTGACCCTGCTGCCCATCGCCCGCGGCAACCTCAATCCGGCCGCGCTGGCCGGGCTCGACCTTGGCATCAACGGCGGGAGGAACCTCGCATGATCACCCTGGATAACCTGACCCTGTTCAAGAACATCTACCGGGAAGGCAAGAAGTGGGGGCGCTGCGTGGAGGCCATCGACAATTTGCCGAACCTCAAGCCCGGCATCTGCCACTCCATCGGTGACTCCCTCACCTACCGCTTGCAGGAGGGGGCCAGCCCGGCCACCTCATTGTTCGAGGGGCAGCGCCGCTACTTCGACATCCATTACTACCTGGAAGGGGAAGAGACGGTGGAGTGGGCCGAGAAACGGGAGCTGCAAACCGAGCGGGCCTACGACGACACCAGCGACCGCGAGTGGTTGGCCGGCGAGGTGCGAGGGCGCCAGCGGGTCGGCAATGGCCAGCTGGTGATCTTCGAGAACCACGAGGCCTACCGCTTCGTCGGGGATGGCGAGGTGCGCAAGCTCATCATCAAGGTCACGGTGGAAGGCGGCTACTTCAAAAACAAATAATCCGCCGCCGCTTTCGTACTGACAACAGCCGCAAGGGCGGGGTTCACCCTACAGCCAATGCCCCGCCCTTGCGCCGACAATAAATACAGGTCTGGAGATGGAAATGTCTGATACCAAACGTAACACGATAGGCAAGTTTGGCTTGCTGTCGCTCACCTTTGCCGCCGTATTCAGCTTCAACAACGTCATCAACAACAATATCGAGATAGGCCTGGCCTCGGCCCCCATGTTCTTCCTGGCCACCATTTTCTACTTCATCCCGTTCTGCCTCATCATCGCGGAATTTGTGTCTCTGAATAAGAACTCCGAGGCGGGTGTCTATGCCTGGGTCAAGAGTTCCCTCGGCGGGCGCTGGGCCTTCATCTCCGCCTACACCTACTGGTTCGTGAACCTGTTCTTCTTCACCTCCTTGTTGCCGCGGGTCATCGCCTACGCCTCCTATGCCTTCCTCGGCTACGAATACATACTCACCCCGCTGGCCACCACGGCCTTGAGCATGGTGCTGTTCGCCTTCGCGACCTATGTCTCCACCAATGGCGCCAAGATGCTGGGCCCCATCACCTCGGTGACCTCGTCCCTGATGCTGCTGCTGACCCTCTCCTACATACTGCTGGCGGGCGCGGCCCTGGTGGGTGGCGTGCAGCCGGCGGATCCCATCACGGTAGAGGCCATGATCCCGGACTTCAGCTGGGCCTTCCTCGGGATCACCACCTGGATCTTTATGGCGGCCGGCGGCGCGGAGTCCGTCGCCGTCTACGTCAATGACGTCAAGGGCGGATCCAAATCCTTCGTCAAGGTGATCATCGTCGCCGGCCTCTTCATCGGCGTGCTCTACTCCGTCGCCTCCCTGCTGATCAACGTGTTTGCCCCCAGCGACACCCTGAAATTCACCGGCGGCTCGGTGCAGGTGTTCGAAGGGCTGGCGGCCCATTTCGGCCTGCCGGAGATATTGATGAACCGCTTCGTGGGCCTGGTCTCCTTCACCGCCATGTTCGGCTCCCTGCTGATGTGGACCGCCACCCCGGTGAAGATCTTCTTCTCCGAGATCCCGGCGGGCATCTTCGGCAAGAAGACGGTCGAGCTGAACGAGCACGGCGTACCCGCCCGCGCAGCCTGGATCCAGTACCTGATCGTACTGCCCCTGATGGTGATCCCGACGCTCGGCTCCAACACCGCCCAGGATCTGATGAACACCGTGATCAACATGACGGCGGCCGCCTCCATGCTGCCCCCCCTGTTCATCATGCTGGCCTACCTGAACCTGCGCCTGAAGCTGGATCACCTGCCGCGGGAATTCAAGATGGGCTCGCGCACCATGGGGATCGCCGTGGTCTCGGTGCTGATCGCCATCTTCTCGGTGGGCTTCCTGGCCTCCACCTTCCCGACCGGTGCCGACATCATGACCATCGTCTTCTACAACGTGGGCGGGATCGTCATCTTCCTCGGCTTCGCCTGGTGGAAATACAACCGATACGAAGCCTCCCTGAGCGCCGAAGCGCGCGCCATAGAGGCGCAGCCTGCCGCCCAGGTTCCCGTCCAGGTGTCATGAGCACCATCCCCCAATCCACCCGGGTGGCCAGTGGCCACCCGCAAACCGTTAATCAGAAAAGGAAAAGAACATGAGCGAGGTGATCGAGTTTGCCGAATTCAAACGGGTCGAGATGAAAGTGGGCAAGGTGCTGGAGGTGGTGCGCCACCCTGGCGCCGACAAGCTCTACATCGTCCAGATCGACGTGGGCGGCGAGCGGCCGCTGCAGACGGTCACCAGTCTGGTGCCTCACTACAGCGAGGCGGAACTGCTGGGCAGCCAGGTGGTGGTGCTCACCAACCTCAAACCCACCAAGATGCGCGGCGAGCGCTCCGAGTGCATGTTGCTGTGCGCCGAGACGCCGGACGAGAGCCAGAGCGTGCTGCTGCAACCCCGGGTGCCCATGGCGCCGGGCACGCCCATCGTCTGAAAGGTATGGCGAGCCGGTGCGGCGCGGCTGCACCGGTTCACCAACGAGGCCGCCCAGGCGGCCCGATCATAACAAGAGAGCAAAGCGCGGGGCCGACAGACCCTTGCCGAACACATCACAGAGTCACAGCGTTACCCGCAGGGAGCGCGAGTCCACTGGAGGACAATATGTCGGATTCAATACGCGGCACCATAGGCAAGTTTGCCCTGCTGTCGATGACCTTTGCCGCCGTGTTCAACGTGCGCAATATCGTCAACAACAACATCGAGCTGGGGCTGAGCTCGGCCCCCATCTTCCTGCTGGCGACCCTCGTCTACTTCATCCCCTTCGTGTTCATCATTTCCGAGTTCGTCTCCGCCAACAGGCAGTCGGAGTCGGGCATGTATGACTGGCTTAAAAAGCCCCTCGGCACCCGCATGGCCTACCTCGGCTCCTTCCTCTACTGGTTCGTGAACCTGTTCTGGTTCGTCTCCCTGCTGCCGAACGTCATCGCCTACGCCTCCTACGCCATGCTGGGGTACGAGTACAGCTTCTCCCCCATGGTGACCTCCCTCATCTCCATCGTGCTGTTCGCGGCGGCGACCCACATCTCCACCAAGGGGGCGAGCTGGCTCGGCAAGATCGCGGAGCTGGTGGCCTACGGGGTGTTCGCCCTGTTCGCCATCTATGTGCTGGGGGCCCTGATGGCCCTCGGCGGCGACCATGCGCCGGCCCAGCCCATCACCTTGGAAGCCATGACGCCGACCATCAACTGGGCGACGCTCGGCATCATGTGCTGGATCTTCCAGGCGGCAGGGGGCGCCGAGACGGCGGCGGCCTACCTCAATGACGTCAAGGGCGGTCAGAAGTCCTTCATCCGGGTGATCATCACCGCCGGTATCGTCATCGGTGCCATGTATGCGCTCGGTTCCCTGCTGGTGAACGTGTTCGTGCCGCGCGAGAGCCTCACCTACGCCGGCGGCATGGTGGAGATCTTCACCGGCATGGCCCAGTACTTCCAGGTCTCCGAGGCGCTGGTGGGCCGCTTCGTCGGCGTGGTGCTGTTCATCGCCATGTTCGGCTCCATGATGATGTGGACGGCGGCGCCGGTGAAGATCCACTTCTCCGAGATCCCCAAGGGGGTCTATGGCGAGAAGACCACCGAGCTCAACGAGCACGGGGTGCCGGTGCGCGCCGCCTGGTGGCAGTTCGTCTTCGTGTTCGTGATGCTGGTGGTGAACGGTTTTGGCTCGGAGTCGGTGCAGCAGATGATGAACACCGCCATCAACCTCACCGCCGGTACCGCCATGCTGCCGCCGATCTTCATCATGGTGGCCTACTTCGTGTTCCGCTGGAAACACGACGACACCCCGCGGGACTTTCGCATGGGCTCGCGCTCCTTCGGCATGGCCGTGGTGTCGGTGCTGATCCTCATCTTTGTGGTCAGCATGAGCGCCTCCGCCTTCCCGGCCGGGGTGGATCTGGTGCGCGCCTTCTTCATCAACGTCTTCATGACGGCGGTGTTCTCGGCCATCGCCTACTGGTGGATCTCCCGCTTCGAGAAGCGCCAGGCCGCCAAACTGGCCGCGGGTGGCAAGCAGCCGGGCAAGGGGAGCACGTTGGCCAAACAGAGCTGACGACATCGCGGCACGTTGTAAAACGGGTGGCCCGGGCCACCCGTTTTTTATGCTTTGTCACCCCGCTGGCCGTGCTGGTTGTTCAATTTCACATGCTGATGATGTGAAAGCGTTTAATTTTATTAAACACGTGGGCGCATCGCTCAACTTTGCACCATCGGATTCTCGGGGTAAGCTGGAGCCTCGTTGCAACGGGAGCTGTCAAACAGCTCCTGTTGTCTTTCCTGTCGTCCCGTGTCCGAACCCTCGGCCAGGCGGGATGCGCCTTCGATGGAGACTCTCCGTGCGTCTGGATCCTTTTACCTGTGTCTTGTTGCTGGTGGTGGCCCTGGCTTCCCTCTTCCCCTGTGAGGGAGAGGTCGCCGTCTGGTTCGGCTGGCTCACCAAGCTGGCGGTGGCCCTGCTGTTCTTCATGCACGGCGCCAAGCTGTCGCGCCAGAATCTGCTGGCGGGGCTCGGCCACTGGCGGCTGCACCTGGTGGTGATGCTCAGCACCTTCGTGCTGTTCCCGCTGCTCGGGCTCTTGCTCACCCCCTTCGTGCCCCAGTGGCTGAGTCCGGCCATCTACCTCGGCTTCCTCTATCTCTGCGCCCTGCCCGCCACCGTGCAGTCGGCCATCGCCTTCACCTCGCTGGCCGGCGGCAATGTGTCGGCGGCGGTGTGCAGCGCCTCGGCCTCCAGTATTCTCGGCATCTTCCTCTCCCCGGTGCTGGTGGGCATGATGATCCAGGTACAGGGGGAGGGCATCGATACCTGGCACTCCATCCAGTCCATCCTGGTGCAACTGATGCTGCCCTTCGTGGTGGGGCATCTCTCCCGGCCGCTGATCGGCCGCTGGGTCGACGCCCATCGCCCCCTCATCGGCAAGCTGGATCAGAGCTCCATCCTGCTGGTGGTCTATGTGGCCTTCAGCGAGGCGGTGGTGCAGGGGATCTGGCATCAGGTGGGTTGGTATGATCTGGCCAGCATAGTGGTGCTGAGCTGCGTGCTGCTGGCGCTGGTGCTGGGCTGGAACGTCTGGATCAGCCGCCGACTCGGCTTCGACAAGGCGGACGAGATCACCATCGTCTTCTGCGGCTCCAAGAAGAGCCTCGCCAACGGCGTGCCGATGGCGAACGTCATGTTCCCCGCCGCCAGCGTCGGGGTCATGGTGCTGCCGCTGATGATCTTCCACCAGATCCAGCTGATGGTGTGCGCCGTGCTGGCACGCCGCTACCGTGAGCGAAACGCCGGGCTTGCCACCCAGGAGGGGTGAGGGCCCGCACGGCCCTGCGCGAGGAGCGTGACTCGCGGATAAGAGAGAGGGAGGCCAGTGCCTCCCTCTCTGCTTTGTGGCATTCGCCTCAGCGTTTGCGCCAGACCGTGAGCTGGGCCAGGGTGTGCTGGTACTTGCGGGCGGTCTCGCGGATGACGAAGGGGACGTCCCGCGGTGGCATATGCTCCTCGAACTCCGCCACCAGCAGCCGTTGCAGCGCCTGATAGGTGGAGAGCGCCTCGCCGTTTTCGCGGATGCCGCCGAGCCAGTTCGCCTTGGGGGTGTAGTCCGTCAGCCAGGTGTAGGGGCTGGTGAGCACCAGCAGGCCGCCGCTGCGCAGGCGCGGGGCGATGTCGCGCAGGAAGCGGGCGGGTTCGCGCAGCCGGTCGATGAGGTTGGAGGCGAGCACCAGATCGTAGTCCGCGTACTTGGGCTTGAGGTTGCAGGCATCCCCCTGGCTGAAGTGGATGCGTCCGGCCTGCTCGCTGCCGAGATCGTGGGAAGAGAGCCGTGCCTCGCAATACTCCACCAGATCTCCCTCCACCGGCATGGCGTAGCGGAAGCTGTCCTGAGCCGCCAGGGCCAGGGCTACGTCGATGAAGCGGGCCGAGTAGTCCACGGCGTCCACGTGCTGGAAGTGGCGGGCCAGCTCGAAGCTGGCGCGGCCGGTGGCGCAGCCGATATCCAGCGCCCGCTGGTGATGGCCGCACAGCTCGCCAGCAAGATCCGCGAGCGTCTTGGCGTAGTTCGGAACTCCGAAGTGGGTCGGACCGTACTGGAAGTCGAGATACTGGGCGACGAGCGTGTCGGTTTCATAAGGATTCACGGTAACGGGTTCCTGATAACGGGAGACCAGATAGCGGAAGCCCGCATGCTGGAAGAAGTGGCGACGGAAGGCATAGCGGGAGGATTTGAGCGCCTCGTTGCCGGTGCTTGCCCAGCTGCCCCCCTTGATGAGGCTGTGCTTGCCGTCGAAGGTGGGGGTGGAGAAATCATCGTAGAGGGGATGCACCTTGAAGCCCTCGAAGCCGTCGATGGCGGTGCTGGTCCACTGCCAGACGTTGCCCACCAGATCGAAGAAACCGGCCTGGGGGCAGGCGTTGACCGGGCAGGGGGAGGCGAAGCGGGCCAGGTTGATGTTGCCGGGGGCCTCCATCCAGTCCGGTTGATCCCCTGCCAGCTGTTCCCGCAGCAGCAGCCATTCGGCCTCGCTCGGCAACTGGATGGAGAGCCCGGTCTGCGCCGACTTCCAGCGGCAGAAGGCGGCGGCCTCCAGCTGATTCACCTCGGCGGGCCAGTCCCAGGGCATGTCGACCTGCTCCGTCATCAGCCGCAGTTGCAACTGATCGGGATCCTCTGGGTTGCCGACCCAGAAACTCGGCATCCGCGCCCCGGCAAACTGGCGCCAGCCCCACCCCTCGTCGTCCCACCAGACTTGCTGCCGGTAGCCGCCGGCCTGCACGAAGGCCAGGTACTCGGCGTTGCTCACCAGCATGCGGCTCGCCTGGAAGGGGGCCAGCTCGATGTGGCGCTCGCCGTATTCGTTGTCCCAGCCGTAGGTGGCATCCTGCTTGCCAAGACGCACCCGACCACCGGCCACCGGCAACAGGTCGTTGGCGGGCACGGCGTCTGGCTGGTGGCAGCGCACCTCGCAGGCGGGCCAGTGACGCTGGGGTCGCACCCATGCCAGAGGCAACTGGCGGATCAGCACGCTGGAGGTCTCGAGGTGGATGCGCTCGTGCTCTATCCCCATCAGGATGACCCAGGCCGGGCTCTGCCAGTCGATGGGCAGGGTGATCGGCATGCGCTCGATGAAGTCCACCACCAGGGTGCGCACCCGGCTGCGGTAGTCGCGCAGCTCGGCGATAGCGGGCCAGTCGTAGTGGGTCTCGTCCAGATCATCCCAGCTCATCTCGTCCACCCCGATGGCGACCATGGCCTCGATGCGGGGATCTAGGCGCGCCTCGATGAGGCGGGCCGCCAGCAGCTTGTTGACGAAGAAGGCGGCGGTGTGGCCGTAGTAGAAGATGAGAGGGTGGCGAAGGGAGATCGCCTTGTTGAACCAGGCGCGCTCGTCCGCCAGGCAGTCGAACAGGGCGTCGTAGAGATCGAAGGTCTGGCAGAAGTAGGCGAGCAGCTCGCGGCGTTTCTGCTCGGGATCCTCGCCGGTCAGCAGCGGAGTGCGGGTCGGGGCGGGCAGGCCGCCGAGTGCGGCGAAGGGATGATGGGCTTGGGTCACGCTCTGACTCCTTGTGGGCAGTGAAGACGGACGGGTGCAGCAGATGCACGAAGTATCACTATTGGCTCAACAGACCGGCGCGACAACAAAAAACTGTCAACGCTCGTCATGATGGCGGTCGCCCGCCGGGCAGAAGCATTCCCATTTGGGCATGGTCAGTTTCACCACTATATAGTCAGAATGGCGCCTTACAACCTGATGACAGAGGCAATAAAAGCAGTAAAACCGATAAAAATCATGCGATTGAGTTTATGGCATGCGGATTGCCATCTTGATTCCCGGATGAGTACAAACAGGCCGAGCGGGCCATCAACAAGGAGAGAGAAATGAAATGGATGCTGGGAGTGATGCTGGCCCTTGGGCTCGGTGGCTGCAGCAAGCTGGATGAGACCCTGGTGCAGGGTGATGGTCCCGTCATCGAGCAGCACCGCCCGCTGGGCGAGCCGGTGACCCGGGTGCTGGCCGGGGTGCCCGCCAACATTCACCTGGTGGTGGGGGAAGCGAGAAGCATAGTGATCCGGGGACAGGAGAATCTGCTGCCCTATCTGGCGTTGACCGAGCGAGACGACAAGCTGGAGCTGAAGGTCAAGGATGGCTATCGGTTTGAGCAGTTCGACCCCATCGACATCACCATCACCCTGCCCAAGGTGGAAGAGCTGGCGCTGGCGGGTCTGGCGCGCGGCGATCTGAGCGGTTTTTCGGGGGATGCGCTGGTGCTGTCGGTGGCGGGGCTGGGGGACATCGTTGCCAGCCAGCTGACCCTGAACCGGCTGGAGGGCAACATCGCCGGGGCGGGCAGCCTGGATCTGGGAACCGGCTCGGCCAGGGAAGTGGAGCTGAACCTTGCCGGTGCCGGCGGCGTGTCGGGGGCTGAGTTCAAGGGAGAGGCGGTCGAGGTCAATATCGCGGGCAGCGGCGACGTGACTGTGAATGCCAGCGAGCGGCTGAAGGTGGGGATTGCCGGCTCCGGTTCGGTGAGCTATCTCGGCAACCCCAGGCTGGAGAGCGAGATCGCCGGATCCGGGGCCATCTCCCGGGTCGGAAGCTGAGTATCCGGTTCGCTCCTGATCAACAAACAGGCCCTGCTGGGCCTGTTTTGTTTTCTGTTGTCGCGAGGTTTTGTCTCAGGCGAGGGGCAGGGCGAGACGCAGATCCGCGTTCAGCCGCATCAGCAGCCATTGCATGCCGGCCAGGTGCTGGTGGTCGTGGCTCACCAGCAGGCGCACGAGACCGTCCAGCGTCACCTCCCCATAGTTGCCATAGCGGGCTCGCCGCGCCCAGACGGAGGTCGGCTGTTCCCTGAGCCAGGCGATCGTCTCGCTGCGGGCGGCGCGAAAACGGGCCAGTTGAGTGGCGGGATCCTGCTGGCGATAGTCGTTGTCCAGCGCCAGCTGGTAGCCATCGAGGGAGGCGAGCTCCGGCAGGCTCTCCGACAGCGTGCGCTGAAAGCGGACCTGATACCCCAGCACCTCTATGTCCAGCAGGTGGCAGAGGTGACCCTGGGCGCTGAAGCGCTCGGAGGGGATGCCGGCCCAGTTGGCGGGCTCCCAGTTCAGATAGTCGGCAGGCACCTGGGCCAGCAGTTGTTCGAACCGATCCGGCATGGCCTGCAGGCTGGTCAAGAGATGCATCCTTGTCTCCCGTTCCTTGGGTGAGGCGGGTCGCCACCGGTTGCGGCGATCCCGCGATAGGTGCCGCTCCGACCAAGATGGGGCCGGAGCGGTCATGGGTTAGTCGCCGAGATGACGCGCGTGGAAGCGCAGGTGCGCCTCGATGAAGCTCGCCACGAAGTAGTAGCTGTGATCGTAACCGGGGTGGCGATTGAGCTCCAGCGGCCAGGACTTGGCCGCGGCGACCTCGGCCAGGGTATCGATGCCGAGCTGCTCGGCGAGGAAGGGATCGTCCAGCCCCACGTCCACCAGGGTCGGCAGGGGCGGGCTGTCGTGATGGCGCAACAGCTGGCAGGCATCCCACTCCTGCCACAGCAGGGGGTTGTTGCCGAGGTAGGCCCCCAGCGCCTTCTGACCCCAGGGGCAGCGGCTCGGGTGGCTGATGGGGCTGAAGGCGGAGACGGAGTGGTAGCGCCCGGGTTCGCGCAGGGCGGCGATCAGCGCCCCGTGGCCCCCCATGGAGTGACCGCTGATGGCGCGCCGGGTCGAAACCGGGAAATGGGTCTCGATGAGCTCGGGCAGCTCCCGGGTGACGTAGTCATACATCTGGTAGTGATCCCGCCAGGGGCTCTGGGTCGCGTTGATGTAGAACCCCGCCCCCATGCCGAGATCGTAACCGGGGTCATCCGCCACCCCTTCCCCGCGCGGGCTGGTGTCGGGCGCCACCAGGGCGATGCCGAGTTCGGCGGCGATGCGCTGGGCACCGGCTTTTTGCATGAAGTTTTCATCGGTGCAGGTTAGGCCGGATAGCCAGTAGAGCACGGGCACTTTCTGGCCGGTGAGGGCCTGGGGGGGCAGGTAGATGGCGAAGCGCATCTCGCACCCGAGCACGGTGGAGGTGTGGCGATACTGCTTGTGCCAGCCACCGAAGCTCTTGTTGCTGCTGATGATGTCCAGATTCATCGACAAACTCCCGGGCCCCGCCTGCGGGCGGGGCCCTCATGGTATCAGTAGTGGATGACGCTGCGGATGCTCTTGCCTTCGTGCATCAGCTCGAACGCCTCGTTGATCTGCTCGAGGCCCATGGTGTGGGTGATGAAGTCATCGAGACGGAACTCGCCCTGCATGTAGCGCTGCACATAGCTCGGCAGCTCGCTGCGACCGCGCACCCCGCCGAAGGCGCTGCCGCGCCAGACCCGGCCGGTGACCAGCTGGAACGGGCGGGTGCTGATCTCCTGACCCGCGCCGGCCACCCCGATGATGACCGACTCGCCCCAGCCCTTGTGGCAGCACTCGAGCGCCGCGCGCATCACCTTGACGTTGCCGATGCACTCGAAGGAGAAGTCGACGCCGCCGTCGGTCATCTCGACGATCACCTCCTGGATGGGCTTGTCGAAATCGTTCGGGTTGATGCAGTCGGTGGCGCCGAGCTTGCGGGCCAGTTCGAACTTGCTCTCGTTGATGTCGATGGCGATGATGCGGCCGGCCTTGGCCAGGCGTGCGCCTATGATGGCGGAGAGGCCGATGCCGCCGAGCCCGAAGATGGCGACGCTCTCACCCTCTTTCACCTTGGCGGTGTTCATCACGGCGCCTATGCCGGTGGTGACGCCGCAGCCCAGTAGGCAGACCTCTTCCAGCGGGGCGGCCGGGTCGACCTTGGCGATGGAGATCTCCGGCAGCACCGTGTATTCGCTGAAGGTGGAGGTGCCCATGTAGTGATAGATGGGCTGGCCGTCCTTGGAGAAGCGGGTGGTACCGTCCGGCATCAGCCCCTTGCCCTGGGTGGCGCGGATCTTCTGGCACAGGTTGGTCTTGCCGGACTTGCAGAACTTGCACTCGCGGCATTCTGGGGTATAGAGGGGGATCACGTGATCGCCGACCTTGACGCTGGTGACCCCTTCGCCGATGGATTCGACGATGCCGCCACCCTCGTGGCCTAGGATGCAGGGGAAGACCCCTTCCGGATCTTCACCGGACAGGGTGAAGGCATCGGTGTGGCAGACGCCGGTGGCGACGATCCGCACACGAACCTCGCCAGCCTGGGGTGGCATGACTTCCACCTCCTCGATGGAGAGGGGCTGGCCCGGGCCCCAGGCGATGGCGGCCTTACACTTGATGCTTTGAACCTGTGCCATGGATGACATCCTCTTGTTGAATGATTGAACGGAAATGGGTTCGGAGATCCAGTGTAGTTTCCCGCCGATTTGGTGATAATAAGGCGAAATATCAAATCACTTTTACAGATAGGTAATAATGTTCGGCTGGGAAGGGATCTGCGAGTTCGTCAGCGTGGCAGAGCAGGGGGGCTTCACCCCAGCGGCGCGCAAGCTGGGGGTATCGGTGGCTCAGGTCAGCCGCCAGGTGGCGCAGCTGGAAGACCGGCTGCAGGCCAAGTTGTTGCTGCGTACCACCCGTCAGGTGCGGCTCACTGAGCTCGGCGAGATCTACTATCGCCACTGCCGCCAGTTGCTGGACAACCTTTACGAAGCGGAGCTGGCCCTCGGCCAGCACCAGGCCGAGCCGCAAGGACTGCTGCGCATCACGGCCCCGGTCTCCTACGGTGAGAGCCGCATCGCCCCCCTGGTGAACGACTTCATGGTGCGCTTCCCCCAGCTGGAGGTGACCCTCAACCTCACCAACCAGCTGCTGGATCTGGTACACGAGGGGTTCGATCTCGCCATCCGGCTCGGTCACCTCAAGGATTCGACCCTGGTGGCCCGCAGGCTGGCGAGTCGGGTGCCCTATGTATGCGCTTCCCCCGCCTATACCGCCCGCCACGGCATGCCCAACAGCCTCTCGGAGCTCTCCCGCCACACCTGTCTGGTGGGCAATGGGGATGAGTGGCACTTCAATCTGGCCGGCCGTCCCCACAGCGTGCGGGTGCGCGGCATCTTGCAGTGCAACAGCGGCCACGCCCTGCTGGATGCAGCATTGAAGGGGATCGGCATCATCCAGCTGCCGGATTACTACGTGAGCGACCATCTGGCCAAAGGCGAGCTTATCGAGCTGTTGCCGGAGCTGAGAGCGCCGGAGGAGGGGATCTGGGCACTCTATCCCCACAACCGCCACCTCTCCCCCAAGGTGCGACTGCTGGTGGACTATCTGGCAGAACGGCTCGGGGCGCCCGGCCAGCCCGCGTTGGTGCGGCCCATCGGCTGACGCGAGCCCCATCAAAAGGCACTGTTCCAATTGCATGTTGAAAGGCCAGTCTTGTTGTAGGTCCTCACAGTGAGGGCCGATGCCATGGATACCCCCACCCTTCAACACCCCAGGCTATCCGCACATGGCACAGTTTGGCTCCCTTTGTCAGCCCCCCAGCCTGGGCTGCCGTCGTCCACTCCGGCGGGCTCGCTGTGTGGAACCGTCCCGCCAGCACAAAGCTCCGCCCGATCCCTTCGAACCGGCACAGTAGACAGCAGATCCTGCAGCGGCCCCCACCGTCCGGGGGGACGGTCGCACCAGATGGACAAATTCACACGAATCCACCCTTGGCTAGACTGGGCCAGTCGTCTTATGACACCCATTTGGCACAGTTGCCTGCAACCCTATCTGGAAGGATCCGATATGAAACCCTTGTTGACCGCCCTCTTGCTCCCCCTGATGCCCCTCGCCGCACAAGCCGCCGACCCCGTCTGGATCACGGTCGGTGCTGACAGCGGCGTCGAACTCAAGCAGGTCAAGGCCAAGCTTGCCCCCCTGTTCAGCGCCAGCGGCGCCCCCATCCAGCTGGCCCAGGTCGAGGCAAGCGAACTCGGCACTCTCTCCCACCTGATGCACGAAGGTCATCAGCGCTGCGGTGGCTACGTGGTGCACAGCACCCTGGCCGACGCGCTGCAGAGCATGGCCCAGCCCATCAGCCAGAACCTGTTCAGCGCCCCGCCACTGACCCAGGGGGCCAGCGTCAATCGGCTGCTGCCCTATCTGGATCAGGGCAACATAGTTGGCACCATCAGCCAGCTCGCCAGTTGGCGCAACCGCTACTACACCTCCACCACAGGGGTGCAGTCGGCGGACTGGGTGGCTGCGCAGTGGCAGAGTCTGAGTAGCGGCCTGCCCTGGGCCAGCGTCAGCCGGGTCAAGCACAGCGGCTACCCGCAGCAATCCGTGGTGCTGACCCTCAAGGGCAGCCGCTATCCGGACGAAGTGGTGGTGCTCGGCGGCCACCTCGACTCCACCGCGGGTTCCGCCCCCAACAGCCGTACCCTGGCACCGGGCGCCGACGACGATGCCTCCGGCATCGCCACCCTGACCGAGGTGCTGAGGGTCATCGCCGAGCAGGGTCGCCAGCCGGAACGCACCCTGCAGTTCATCGGCTATGCGGCGGAAGAGGTGGGGTTGCGTGGCTCCAAGGACATCGCCACCCGCTATAAAGCGGCCAACACCAAGGTGCTGGCGGCGTTGCAACTGGACATGACCAACTACCAGGGCTCGGCGGAAGACATCGTCTTCATGACCGACTACACCGACAAGGGGCTGACTGGCTATCTGGCCCAGCTGCTCGACGCCTATCTGCCCCAGATCCGCTATGGCTACGACAGCTGTGGTTACGGCTGCTCGGATCATGCCTCCTGGCACAATCAGGGCTACCCGGCCGCCATGCCGTTCGAATCGCGCTTCAACGACTACAACCCCCACATCCACACCGCCCAGGACACCTTGCAGAACTCGGATCCCTCGGCCACCCATGCCCTCAAGTTTGCCCAGCTGGCGACCAGCTTCGCCGTTGAGATGGGCAAGATACACTGAGGCCGAAGGCGATGAACCTCGCATAAAAAAGGCCCACTCTCGTGGGCCTTTTGCATGGTTTGCACGTAGGGAAGCTATTCCCGTTCCTTGACGTAGGGGGTGCCGAGGGCCTTGGGGGCCACCGCCTTGCCGATGAAACCGGCCAGCAGGAACACCGTCAGTATGTAGGGCAGCGCCTCGATGGCCTGCACCGGGATCGGGAAGTCGCCGATGCTGACCCCTTGCAGCCGGATGGCGACCGCGTCGAGGAAGCCGAACAGCAGGCAGGCCGCCATGGCGCTCCAGGGTTTCCACTTGCCGAACACCAGCGCCGCCAGCGCCATGAAGCCCTTGCCCGCACTCATGTTCGGGATGAACTGGGCGGTCTGGGCCACGGCGAGGTAGGTGCCACCGATACCGGCCAGCAGCCCGCCGATGATGAGGGCCGTGTAGCGCATGCGCACCACGGAGATGCCCGCGGTATCGACCGCTGCCGGCGCCTCGCCCACGGCGCGCAGACGCAGCCCGAAGCGGGTGCGGAACAGCACCCACCAGGCGAGCGGTACGGCGGCGAAGGCCACGTACTCCAGCAGGGAGTGACCGCTCAGCAGCTCGCTGTAGAGCTGGCCGATAACCGGCACGTCATACAGTTCCTTGGCATAAGGCAGGTCGATGGGGGCGAAGCGGGCGGCGCCGGACAGCGCCGGGGTCTGACCGCCCTGATCGAACCAGTAACGGCCGAGGGTGACGGTCAGGCCGGCGGCCAGTATGTTGATGGCCATGCCGCTCACCACCTGATCACCCCGGTGGGTGATGGTGGCAAAGCCGTGCAGCAGGGCGAACAGGATGGAGACCCCCACCCCGGCACCCAGCCCAATCCAGGCCGAGCCGGTGACGGCCGCTGCCGCCGCACTGGCGAAGGCCGCCGCCAGCAGCTTGCCTTCCAGGGCGATGTTGACCACCCCGGAGCGCTCACAGAACATGCCGGCCATGGCCGCCAAGATCAGCGGCGGCGCGGTGCGGATAGTGGCATCCAGCATCAAGATCAGGGTTTCGAACATGGTCAGGCTCCTTTGACTTGCGCGGCTGAACGGTTGGCAAAGGCCAGATAGCACTGCTCGATGCGCGGACGCAGCATGTGCTCCAGCGCGCCGCAGAACAGGATCACCAGACCCTGCAGCACCACGACGATGTTGCGATCCACCCCGAACTCGAAGCTGAGCTCGGCGCCCCCCTGATAGAGGAAGCCGAACAGCAAGCTGGCGATGATGACGCCGACCGGGTGGTTGCGCCCCATCAGGGCCACCGCGATGCCGGTGAAGCCGAAGCCCTCCACGAAGTTCAACTTGATCTGGTGCAGCTCACCCTGCAGCACGTTGAGGGCAAAGAAGCCCGCCAGCATGCCGGAGATCACCATGGCCAGGATCACCACCTTGGGATAGGAGATGCCCGCGTAGGCGGAGGCGCTCTGGCTGGCGCCCACCGAGCGGATCTCGTAACCCCAGCGGGTATGCCAGATGAAGACCCACACCAGCAGGGCGCAGATCAGCGCCCAGAAGAAGCTGATGTTGAGCGGGCTGTTGGGCATCTCCAGGCCGAAGCCGGCCGCCAGCTCGCTCATCTTCGGCAGCCAGCTCGCCACGGCGAACACCTTGCTCTCGGTGGCCATGGATCCTGGCGGCTTGAAGACATCGACCAGCAGGTAGGCCATCAGGGAAGCGGCGATGAAGTTGAACATGATGGTGGTGATGACGATGTGGCTGCCCCGCTTGGCTTGCAGCCAGGCCGGGATGAAGGCCCAGGCCGCGCCAAACAGACCGCCGGCGATGATGGCCAGTGGCAACAGCAGGGCGAACGGCAGCACATCGCCGAGCAGCAGACAGACCAGGCCGACGCCGAGGCCGCCGATGTAGGCCTGCCCCTCACCGCCGATGTTGAACAGGCCGGCGTGGAAGGCCACTGCCACCGCCAGACCGGTGAAGATGAAACCGGTGGCGTAGTAGAGGGTGAAGCCTATGCCCTCGCCGGTGCCGAAGGCGCCATACCACATTATTTCGGCTGCATCGATCGGGTTGATGTCGAGGTAGTAGAACAGAATGGCCGACACCAGGAAGGCCAGCAGGATATTGATCGCGGGCAGCACACCCACGGATATCCAGGCAGGGATACGGGCTTGGCTCATGGGCGAGCCTCCTTGGCAATCGCGTCGGGGATCTTGGCGGGAACGGGTGCGTTGACCATCATCACGTCCATTGTTTCGCAGGATGGTACGAGTCTCATGAGGTGGCTCCTTCGGGTTGGCTTGCCGCCACTTCGTCGGGAACGATGTTAGCCATCATCAGCCCTATGGTGCGCTCATCCGCCTTGGCGCCGTCCAGTTCACCGACGATGCGACCATCGGCAATGACCAGGATGCGGTCAGACAGACTCATGATCTCGTCCAGCTCCACGGAGACCAGCAACACCGCCTTGCCCTTGTCGCGCATGGCGATGATCTGCTGGTGGATGTACTCGATGGCGCCGATGTCGACCCCGCGGGTCGGCTGGCCGACCAGCAGCACATCCGGGTCCTGCTCCACTTCCCGGGCGATCACCAGTTTCTGTTGGTTGCCGCCGGAGAAGTTCGCGGTCTTGTGCTCGGGATGGGGCGGGCGCACGTCCCACTTGTCCATCTTCTCCTGGCAATCCTTCAGGATCGCCGCCTTGTCCTGCAGCATCCCTTTGTTGTACTGGGCACGCCTGTGATAGCCGAGGATGAAGGCCTCTTTCGCCTCGAAGCGATTGATGAGCCCCATCTTGTGCCTGTCTTCCGGGATGTGGCCGAGGCCGAAGTTGCGCACCATCTCGGGATCGGCGGGCTGGTCGTGATTCACCAGATGGACGGCGCTGCTGCCCTTGATGGTGAAGCTGCCCTTGCTGGGTTTGAGGATGCCGCCGAGCAGGCTGAGCAGCTCGGACTGGCCGTTGCCGGAGACGCCGGCGATGCCGACCACTTCCCCTGCTCGTACCTCGAAGCTGACGGATTTGACCCGCTCCACCTTGGCCTCATCGAAGTAGCTGAGCCCCTCGACCCTGAGCTTGGCCTCGCCCGGCTGGGCGGCACCCTTGTCGACCTTGAGGCGTACCTTGCGGCCCACCATCAGCTCGGCGAGCTGTTCTTTATCGGTATCCCTGGTGGCGACGTGGGCCACCATCTCCCCCCGGCGCATGATGGAGACCTGATCCGTGATGGCCAGGATCTCCCGCAGCTTGTGGGTGATGAGGATGATGGTCGCACCTTGATCCCGCAGCTTTTTCAGTACCTCGAACAGGTGATCCGCCTCTTGCGGGGTCAGTACCCCGGTCGGCTCGTCCAGGATCAGGATACGGGCGCCGCGATAGAGCGCCTTGAGGATCTCGACCCGCTGTTGCAGGCCCACCGGCAGATCCTCGATCTTCTCGTGCAGCGGCACCTCGAGACCATAGTCCCGGGCCAGCTCGCCGAGCAGTTTCTCGGCCGCCGCCAGGCTCTTGCCCAGGTGCCAGCCGTTTTCCGCGCCGAGGATGACGTTCTCCAGCACGGTGAAGTTGTTCACCAGCATAAAGTGCTGGTGCACCATGCCCACGCCGGCGGCAATCGCGTCTTGTGAGCCATGGGGTTTGAAGGGTTTGCCGTCGATCAGCATCTCGCCTTTATCGGCGTGGTAGAAACCGTAGATGATGCTCATCAGCGTCGACTTGCCGGCGCCATTTTCGCCGACGATGCCGTGAATGCTGCCTTTACGAACCTGAAGGTCGATCTGCTTGTTGGCGTAAACCTCGCCAAAGCGCTTATCGATACCTCTTAATTCGATGGCATAGCGATCTGTCTGGTCCATGATGCAGTCCTTGCGGGTCATGAAGTAGAGACTAAAAACCGGCCCGTGCGGGCCGGTCGGTCATAGGTTGAGAGTCGTAGCAGAGACTCAGTACTTGCAGGAGTTGTCGCTCATGTAGTCATGCACCTTGATCTTGCCGGCGATGATGTCGGCCTTGATGGTGTCGACCTTGGCCTTCATCTCCGGGGTGATCAGCGCCTTGTTGTTCTCATCCAGCGCCCAATCCACACCGCCTTCCGCCAGACCCAGAGACTGGATGCCCGGCTTCCACTCGCCTTTGGCAGCGTCATCCCAGGATTTGTACGCGGCCAGACCGACGGACTTGACCATGGAGGTCAGCATGGTGCCCGGTTGCAGGTGGTTCTGGTTGGAGTCCACGCCGATGGCCAGCTTGCCTTCATCCTTGGCAGCCTGATAGACACCGATGCCGGTACCGCCGGCGGCGGCATAGACCACGTCGGCGCCCTTGGCGAACTGGGACTTGGCGAGTTCGGCACCCTTGGCCGGGTCAGCAAACGCTGCCGGGGTGGAGCCGGTCATGTTCTGATAGACGTCGATCTTCGGATTGATGTACTTGGCGCCCTGCTCATAGCCGCACTGGAATTTGCGGATCAGCGGGATGTCCATGCCGCCCACGAAGCCGACCTTGCCGCTCTTGGAGGCGATGGCCGCCAGGGCGCCCACCAGGAAGGAACCTTCATGCTCCTTGAAGATGAGGGACTGGACGTTCGGCTTGTCGACCACCATGTCGATGATGGTGAACTGGGTCTTCGGGAACTCGGTGGCGACTTTCTCGACCGCGGAACCCATGTTGAAGCCGACGGCGACGATGGGGCTGTTGCCACGGCTGGCCAGACGGCGCAGGCCTTGCTCACGCTGGGCTTCGTTCTGGGGTTCGAACTCCTTGACCTTGACGCCCTTGTCCTTGTTGTAGACTTCGACGCCGTTGCGGAACACGGCTTCGTTGAAGGACTTGTCGAATTTACCGGCGGTGTCATAGATGACGGCAGGATCGGAGGCAGCCTGGGCAGACAGGGCTGCGAGGGTGAGGGCGGCCACGGTGGCCAGCTTGAGCACTTTAGTCACGATCGTATCCTTGATTGTTATGTTGAGGGTCCACAACCCGCCGTAGCAGCAGGCTATAAAGCACGCTGGCTAACTGTAAGTGAGCCAACTTGTGGGTCAAGGAGATCATAAAGGAAAAACGTTTGCGTTAACGGTTTGAAATATAAGCAATTTGCTTTATAAGTGTTTGTTTTTAACCTTGTTTTCAGAACTAAATGCTGTGATTAATAGGGCTCAAATGACATTTTTGTTTATATTCATTGGGTTATGCGCAAGCGTTTTCCTGCGGTGATGAAAAACAAGGTTTCCATTGGCGCCAATATATGGCATGTGGCATGCATCTTTGCTCCTGGGGATCGCACCGGGTTCGATCTCAGCGAGATTTGGTCTCTGGCCGCTCAGGCCGTATAATCGCCGCCTGTATAAATAAACAGGAGTGGTGATGGACGTTTCAACCTTGCTCGACGGGCTCAACGACAAGCAAAGAGACGCGGTGGCGGCCCCCCGTTGCAACCTGCTGGTGCTGGCGGGTGCCGGTTCGGGCAAGACCCGGGTACTGGTGCACCGCATCGCCTGGCTGATGCAGGTGGAGCGTTGTTCACCCTTCTCCATCATCGCCGTGACCTTCACCAACAAGGCCGCTGCCGAGATGCGCGGCCGGGTCGAGAAGGTGATTGGCGACGGCGTGCGTGGCATGTGGATAGGCACCTTCCACGGCATCGCCCACCGCCTGCTGCGGGCCCACCACCTGGATGCGGGCCTGCCCCAGGATTTCCAGATCCTCGACTCCGACGATCAGTACCGCCTGATCCGCCGGGTGCTCAAGGCGCTGAATCTCGACGAGAAGCACTGGGCCCCCCGCGCCGTGATGGGCTACATCAACGGCAAGAAGGACGAGGGGCTGCGTCCCGGCGACATCGATCTCTACGGCGACCCCGTCACCCGCACCTATCAGCAGATCTACAAGACCTATCAGGAGACTTGCGATCGCTCCGGGCTGGTGGATTTTGCCGAGCTATTGCTGCGCGCCCACGAGCTGTGGCTCAACAAGCCCCACATCCTCGAACACTACCGCGATCGCTTCCAGAACATATTGGTGGATGAGTTCCAGGATACCAACGGCATCCAGTACGCCTGGCTGCGGATGCTGGCCGGCGACAGCGGCCGGGTGATGATCGTCGGTGACGACGATCAGTCCATCTACGGCTGGCGCGGCGCCAAGATAGAGAACATCCAGCGCTTCCTGACCGACTATCAGGGGGCCGAGACCATACGCCTCGAGCAGAACTACCGCTCCAGCGCCAATATCCTGAAAGCGGCCAACAGCGTCATCGCCAACAACGCGGAGCGCCTCGGCAAGGAGCTCTGGACCGAGGGGGCCGAAGGCGAGCCGATTTCGCTGTATGCGGCGTTTAACGAAGTCGACGAGGCCCGCTTCGTGGTCGGTCGCCTCAAGGACTGGAAGGAGAAGGGGGGCCTGCTCACCGACTGCGCCATCCTCTACCGCTCCAACGCCCAGTCACGGGTGCTGGAAGAGGCGCTGATGCAGGACGCCATGCCGTACCGCATCTACGGCGGCCTGCGCTTCTTCGAGCGGCAAGAGATTAAAGACGCCATGGCCTACCTGCGCCTCATCAACAACCGCGGCGACGACGCCAGCTTCGAGCGGGTCGTCAACACCCCGACCCGTGGCATCGGCGAGCGCACCCTGGAGATCCTGCGGGGCAACGCCCGGGATCAGGGCCAGAACCTGTGGCAGTCCGCCAAGACCTTGCTCAATGACAAGGTGCTGACCGGCCGCGCCGGCAACGCGGTGCGCGGCTTCGTGGAATTGATCGACGCGCTGGAAGAGCAGGTCGCCATGCTGCCGCTACATCAGCAGGCGGACATCGCCATCCAGCATTCCGGCCTCAAGGCGATGTACCTGGCGGAGAAGGGTGAAAAATCCCAGGCGCGGGTGGAGAACCTGGACGAACTGGTCACCGCCTGTCGCCAGTACCAGCGCCCGGACGAGCTGGAGGACATGAGCGATCTCTCCGCCTTCCTCGCCCACGCGGCGCTGGAAGCGGGGGAAGGCCAGGCGGACGAATACGCCGATGCGGTGCAGCTGATGACGCTGCACAGCGCCAAGGGCCTGGAGTTCCCGCTGGTGCTGCTGGTGGGGCTGGAGGAGGGCATGTTCCCGAGCCAGCAATCCACCGAGGAATCGGGCCGCTTGGAAGAGGAGCGGCGCCTCTGTTACGTGGGCATGACCCGCGCCATGGAGAAGCTCTACCTCTGCTATGCGGAGAGCCGCCGCATCTACGGCCGCGAGATGTTCCACAAGCCGAGCCGCTTCATCCGCGAGATGCCCGCCGAGTGCCTCGAAGAGATCCGGCTGCGCACCCAGGTCAGCAGACCTACCCAATACGGCCGCTTCAGCCAGAACGAGGTGCAGCAGAGCTTCGACGCCAGCGGCATCAAGCTCGGCCAGCGGGTGCTCCATCCGAAATTCGGGGAAGGGATCGTGCTCAACTTCGAAGGGGTCGGCCAGCAGAGCCGGGTACAGATCCAGTTCGATGACGTCGGTGCCAAGTGGCTGGTGACGGCATATGCCCGCCTTGAGGTGCTGTAACGTCCCCTCACCCTGACCCTCTCCCAGCGGGAGAGGGGATCATCCCCGAGATAGTCTTTGTCCCCTTTTCCCACCGCGGGAGACGTGCTCTTTCCCTAGATCGTCTTTGCTCCCTTCTCCCCTTGTGGGAGAAGGGTTGGGGATGAGGGAGCATTGGCAAATGGTGTCGGGACTTACCTGATGGCACGGCTGGCGCCATGCAGGACGCGAGGGTGTTGCCCTCGACAGGGTTTCGCCCGCCCTTCGGGCTTGGGCGAGTGACTTTTCTTTGCGTGGCCAAAGAAAAGTCACCAAAAGAAAGGCCACCCCCGCCAATCCGCTGGCTTCGCCAGTGCCCTCGGTTCAGAGCCAACGTCGGACGGACCGCCGCAGACGGCACATCCATGTGCCGACTGCGGCTACGCCATCATCCCTGATGGCGTCCCTGACGTTGCCTCTGACCCTCGGCGGATTGGAGGGGGATCAATACCGTGCCCAGCTCAAACAAGATGGTTGCTTTCGTGGCACAATATATTGTTATAGACGCTGGTTAGATTACGTTTTGCTCATCGAATTTGCGGGTTTGTATTTATTGTACCTTCTACGGTTTCTTCTTTTCCTTGTAGCGGGACTTCCACCTTGTGATTTAACTTCCTCTGCAACTTTACCAATGTCTAGAGCTTTAGATATCCCAGGGTTAAGAATTAACTCTGCAGCCCCTTTTATCTTAGGTGATATATTGTTTATGGTTCTTTCCCTATATGCCCAGTGATAGAAGTTATCACCATCCTCTAACATCTTCTCTCTATAGCCGATAATATTCACATCGTAGAAAAATTGTAGTAATGACTCAGAATCATGTAGGTACTCCTTGGCGTATATTGTTTCACCTGAAGCCCACCCTTTGAATTTATCAAAAGCTTGAATAAAATCCTGCATGGAGAATATTGACTTGCCATTAAGATATTGGAAAAACTTTAGATACACTCCAAAATCACTTTGTTTCATGTAGAATGAAGCATAATTCTTTACCTCACCAAGTAAATAGTCGGAAAACTCCCTTGTTATATTTGCATCACTAAATGGTTTTTTGGGAAACTCTGTTTTGTCGCTATGATAACGTCTTGCTATACGTATATAAGTGAGAATGTCTCTAGGTTTTTGAAATGTATATCTCAATAGGGACTTAAAGGTTTCATCACCATGGCGTTCACCCCCATGATAATTTGACCAAGCCTCATAAGGTGTTATAGGGAATGTTTGCTGTGTGGAGAAGTATCTTCCGCTAACACCAAGTAGATCTGATCCTCTAAAATCTTTCTCTGTTGTTGTCCAATTTAAGAAGACAGAGTTATCTTGTAGGCGAGAGTTAGAGTTATAAAGATTAAGCTTGTGGAAAACGTCAGGTCTAATTAGGAGGGTGATTTTTATACGGCCCTTAGAGTCTTTAATTGAATTAAAAAACTCCGTATTCAACTGCCAGGTTGCTTCAGATAAACCCTTTACACATTCAATATATTCGTTATAAGGAACACCTTCAGGCCTATAGTCAAGACCATCGATGAATATAGTCTGATTTTTACCCAGCTTTAAATTTTTGATAGCATCTTTAAGTTCATGCTCTGTCTCTAAAAGGTGATGCTTTATCTTTTTGGTCTTATCGGTAGTCTGTTCTTTTACCCCCATTTTTACTTTTGCGACATCATTAACACCTGTACTCAACTCGGCATTCTGGGTGCTGAGCAATTCGAAAGCAGACTCAATCTCTGGGTTCAATGCATTAAGGTTCCATTTATCAATGGCCTTTTCTATCTTAGAAAACCTCTTCGTTATAAGATCAAACATTCCTTTCGAATGCTGAACAATCATCTGTGCGACAAGAAGTAGAAGCATGGAGCGCCAAATATTTGCATAGTCGCTATATGCGAGTCTACCATCTTGCTTCATCGCAATAAATCTTTTATATTGCGTTTCAGTCATAGTTGTCAATTTGCACTGATTATTGCCTACCGAATTATTTTCTAAATATACTGCATATGCAGTCTTCCCGGAACCTTTTTCCCCAATCAAGTAATAAGACGTTGGCAATAAGCATCGCTCTAGATCTATAGTTCTTAAAAATACTTTTGAGAAGAATTGTTTTTGGTCTTTACTTGAATAGTTAATTGCGTCATTAAATGGTTCTTTTAGTTCTAAAATACTTTTCCAGTTTTTATTAATGACCATATAACATCCCTGTTGATTAATAAGGTTAGGTTATTTATTTGTCTGAGCAATAACTTTGATGTGTAGTTAGTCTACAGCAGCATAGGTCTTGTCTGAAACCTTTTAATCTGGGGATGTGATATGCAGCAATATTGCCATAGGTCCATAGGTCCATAGGTCCATAGGTCCATAGGTCCGTAGGTCCGTAGGTTCGATTAGCGAAGCGTAATCGGACGATCGCGTATTCGGGCATTCGCGAAGGAAAAATCCTTTAGATGTTCACTCCAATCTCCCCAACACCCCCTCAACCGATCCGCCCCAATCCTGCTGATAGACGCCACTTGCAACATAGCGATGAAAGGTGGAGTAAGGCCAATCAGCTACCCGGGTGACATGACCATGCTTGAGCGGATTGATATGGACGTAATCCATATGGTGGCGGTAATCCTGTTCATCCCGGATCAGATGTTCCCAGTAGTGGCGTTGCCAGATGCCACGTTCCCCGTGACGTAACCGGGTCTGGCTGCGCCGTTCGGCCACCGGCAAGGCGCGGGAGAAGTGGCTTTTAATGAGCCGCCAGCGCAGGGGGAAATCGGTGTCACCCTCGGGCAAAGAGAGCATGCAGTGGAGATGGTCGGGCAACACTACCCAGGCGTGAATGGCGAAGGGGTGAGCCTGTTGCACCTTGGCAACGCTGTGGCGCAGCAGGTCGATCTGCTTCACCAGCAGTCGATTGCCGCGTCGCTCCAGCAGGTTGACGGTAAAGAACCAGGTGCCTCCGGGACACCAAGCCCGACGCCAGTTTGCCATTCTGTTTTCCTCCCTTGGGGTGAAAGCCAAGGATAGCCTTGCAGGAGTTTGATGAGTTGGGTGGTAGGTTACGGGAGACTGTGGTGACACGATGGACTGATGACGCGATCGTCCGATTACGCTTCGCTAATCGAACCTACGCAATGAAAAATTGGGGAAAGTTGAGAGGGGGAAACCAGAAACCCGACCACTGACGGGGCGCGGCGGCCGGGTGAATTGTAAAGAGTAGGGTGACAGGTTATGCGGGGTATCAGCCTAGTCTAATCAACTCGATGGGCGCGTAACGCTCTCGGGTGTTGGCCAGCAGCACGCACTTCTCATGCTCTGCCTGATAGGGGGTCATATTGTCGGTGTGGGCCTCTTTCAGGGTATCGACGGCGCCGGTGGCGGCGATCATCACGCGCTGGCCCAGGGTCAGCACATTGCGGTTTCGGTCATAGATCTTCATTGCATCCTCCTTGTCTGTGTGAGGGCTTGTGCCCAAGGAGCAGATCCAGACTACGCCCCCATAAAAGGGTGATGCATGTCACAGATCAAAAAAGAGGCAAAGAGGAACTCATCGCCGCGTCGGGCTCCGGAGCGTCGGCAGCATGACGTTGGCCGGGCTTGTCATCCCTTGTCGCCTCTGCCGTTGCCCTTGTGCTTTTTACCCGCCAGGGCTCGAACCGGGGAGGGGATGCGCTATAGTGGATGCCGCTCGTTTCACTGCCTTCAACCAACCGGGAATCCATTATGAATCGTGATATTGCAGCCCAGTTCATCAAGATGCTGACCAACCTCGACCAGTGCCTGGCCAAGGCCGAAGCCCACGCAGACGGGAAGAAGTTCAACGCGGACAACTTCGTCGGCGAGCGTCTCATCACCGATATGCTGCCCTTCTCCAAGCAGGTGCTGATCTGCTGCGACACGGCCCGCGCCGTGGTGGCCACCGCCAGCCACAGCGCGCTGCCGGTGATGGAAGATGATCCCAAGACGCTGGCGGATCTGCGGCACCATATCCAGAGCACGGTCGCCCTGTTGCAAAGCAAGCTGGAGGCCGATTTCAGTCAGTATGCGAGTGCGAAATACTTCCCCTACTGGGCCGGTGGCAAGGGCATGGACGGCCATACCTGCGTCCACGAGTACGGCATTCCGAACTTCTACTTCCACCTGACCATGGCCTATGCCCTGCTGCGCAAGGCGGGGGTCAACCTCGGCAAGGGGGATTATCTGGGTGGCCTGAACCTGCAATAAGCACCCACCCATCAGGCTGTTTAACTCGCCATGTTGAACCCAGGCCGTGCTCGACATCCTCACGTGCTCATGTACGTTCCGGTTTCTGCGCACTGGCTGTGTCCAGACTGCCGTCGACAATGACGGCTATTGGGACAGGTTGTCAGCTGTGGTCTGTCGAAATGAAGAGAGCCTGCCAGTTTGGCAGGCTCTCTTGCTTTTGGGCTGTCTGTTTTCGGGAACGGGCAGTGTGTTATCTGCCTTTTTCCCTGTTTTAACGATTATTCGTTCGGTATATCCGGTTCCACCAGTGCGGCCAGCTGGGCCAGGGATTCCTGCCAGCCGAGGTAACACATCTCCACCGGAATGAGGGCGGGGATCCCCGCCTGTTCGATGGCAAGCTCGGTGCCGCACAGCACCGCTTTCAGGTGGATGGTGACCCGCATCTCCCCCGGCAGGTTGGGGTCATCGAAGCGGTCGGTGTAGCGGATGCGCTTGCCCGGCTCCAGCTCCTGATACTCGCCGCCGAAGGCGTGGGAGTGGCCGGTGCCGAAATTGGTGAATGCCATGCGGAAGGTGCCGCCGACCCGGGCCTCCAGGTGCTCCACCTTGCAGGTAAAACCGTGTGGCGGCAGCCACTTGGCCAGCGCCGCCCCTTCGATAAAGGCGCGATAGACCCGATCCGGCGGTGCCTTGAGGACGCGATGCAGTGTCACTGTGCCTGTGCTCATGATGGATTCCCTCTCTGTGGTGTCGGAGCAAGGATAGCCGCTCGGGGGAAGGACAACCGGCGGCCGGGCGTCGTGGCGCCCATGAAGGGGTCAGCTTGTCGTCAGGCGGCGCGCGTCCTGGTCGCCATGAGTGGCCGCATTTGCCGCTGGCGGCTCCTCCTCTGTCAGGCACGCCTGCACGCACGCCATAAATACCCGCATGGCGGGGCTGACAAACTTGCCGGCGTGGTGGGCGCACAGGGCCGTGATGACGAGGGGCGTGGGGGAGAAGGGCAGCTCCTGCAGTTCCCCCGAACTCAGCTCCCGCTCGACGGTGAAGCGGGGCAGGAAGGAGACGCCGAGGTTGCTGGCCACGCAGCGCTTGATGCTCTCTATGCTCCACAGCTCTATGGTGCCGTCCAGGGTGATGCCACGCTGGCGAAGGGTGCTCTCGAACAGCTGGCGGAAGATGCACTGGGGCTCGTTGATGATGAAGCTGACCGGCAGGTGTTGATCCGGGCGGGTGAAGTCGATACCGCTGAGGGCGGGGGAGGCGACCAGCACCAGGGGTTGCTCGCCAAAGCTCTCCATCTGCAGGGCGGCATCGTTGCCGACCCGGTAGAAGATGCCGAGATCGGCCTCGTCCGCCAGCAACGCATCGCGAATGACGTAGCAGTTCAGGGACTGGAGCGACAGGCGCACCCCGGGAGCGAGCCGCTTGAAGCGCGCGAGCACCGCCGGCATCTTGTAGGCCAGCAGGGTTTCGCCGATGGCAACCCTGAGCTCGCCGCTCGGCTCGGCGTCCTGCTGCGCCGCCTGGCGCAGACCGGCCATCACCCGGATCATCTCGTACACATGGGGCATGATATTCTGCCCGGCCTTGGTCAGGCACATGCGACGGCCTATTTTTTCGAACAGTTGCAGCGAAAGATCCTGTTCCAACTGCTGGATATGGAAGGTTATCGTCGACTGGGTGCAGCAGAGCTTGCGGGATGCCTTCACGAAGGAGCCCTCCTCGATCACCGTTTTGAGGGTAATGAGACGTCGCAGATCCATGGGGACTCCAATTCATCGAAATGGTTGAATCTAGAATGCTAAAACATTCGATTTTTTGATGCCAGTGGCCGCGTTAAGGTATCACTCCCATTCGGAGAAACACCATGACCTCGACCCTTGTCAGCGCATTTTTGACCTACACCCTGATCACGGCCATGACGCCGGGACCGAACAATATCCTGGCCCTGAGCGCCGCCAATCAGCATGGTTTGCGCCGCAGCGGCCGGGTGCTGGCGGGCATGAATGCGGGCTTCCTGCTGATCATGCTGCTGTGTGCCCTGTTCACCTTCACCCTCATCAGCCTCTCCCCCGTGCTGGTTGGCTGGCTCAGCTGGGCCGGGGCGGCCTATGTGCTCTGGCTGGCCTGGCGCATTGCGACCAGTGGCTCCAGTCTGTCTAGCGCCGATGGGGCCTTGCCCGGCTTCTGGACCAGCTTCTGGCTGCAGTTCGTGAACGTGAAGATCATTCTCTACGGCATCACGGCGCTCTCCACCTTCGTACTGCCCCACACCACAGAACTTGTCTGGGTGCTGGCCGTCAGCCTGCTGTTGGCGCTGATCGGCTCGTTGGGGAACCTCTGCTGGGCCCTGGCGGGTCATCTATTGCAGCCTCTGTTCCAGCGCCACGGCCGCATCCTGAACCTGACCCTGGCGGCCCTGCTGGTCTACTGTGCGATTCGGATGCTGATCTGACGGGGCACAGGCGCGGGCTGCGTCGCAGTTGTTCGCTAACACCGTGATTTTTCATCGGATTTTGAAGGAGTTGATCAAGGTAGAGGTTATTGCGGGCGTTCGCTCATATAATCGCCGCCATGCAAGCGACTCGGAAGGATTCGATGATAAAGCTGATGACGGCCCTGTTCGGGCTGTTTTATACCTGCCTGGTATGGGCGGCCCCCGCTCCCTTTGTGACGCCGCCGGCCACACCACACCTGAATCAGGTCAGCATGGAACCCCTGCTCTCCTGGTTTTCCGGCGAGTTCTCCAGCCGGGAGCAGGCCAGCTATGACAAGCGCTTCACCAGTGCCGAGCTGCGACTGGTGGAGATCTGGCCCGACTATCGGGGCTTTCGCTGGGTCTATGCCGAGCAGTTCCTGACCGAGCGGGCGGTGCGCCCGTTTCGCCAGCGCATCTACCGCTTCTCGCCGGTACCGGATGGCCGCATCCTGATGGCCGAGTTCACCATGCCGAGGGCCACCGACTTCGCCGGTGCCTGGCGCAGGCCCGAGCTGCTCGATACCCTCACCCCGCAACAACTCTCCCTGCGTCAGGGCTGCGAGATCTGGCTGAGCCGCCAACCCACGGGGGAGTACAAGGGGAGCAGCAAGGTGGGCAGCTGTTCCACCAACTTCGGCGGCGCCAGCACTCTGGTGCAGTACCTCTGGATTGGCCCCGACAGCATCAGGCTGCTGGACAGAGCCTACGACAACGAGGCGCACCAGCGCTGGGGCAGCCCGGGTGAAGGCTATGTCTATCTGCGGCGGGTGAAACAGCGGGGAGAGTGACGGGATGCAGGGCACCCCGTCCATTCATGGCGGGTGAGGGCCGTCAGCGTGCCAGCCCGAACAGGGGACGCAGACGAATGCCGATGAGGCTGCCGCCCAGCGCCATCAACATCCAGACCCAGCCGTGCAGGCTGCCGGAGGCCGTGCCGTCGAAGTAGCCGCCGAGGTTGCAGGCGCTGTACATGGCCCCCATTCCCATCAATAACCCCCCCAATACCGCCGCCAGCGTGTTGCCGAGGCGCGCGGGTGCGAAGCTGGCGCCGCCGCTCAGGCAGCGGGCCAGGGCCGCCCCCAGGATCCCGAGCCAGAACATGCCCACCATGGGGTTCTGGAAGAAGGGCTGCGCCAGCTTGGGGCTGTCTTGATAGAGGCCGAACACGGCGGCGCCGCGCAGGGCCATCTCGTGTACGGCGCCGGTGATGGTCCAGGCCGAGCCGTGCAGGGCGACCACGGCGGAGTTGAGCAGGGCGATGAGGATGCCGCCGGTCAGTACGGTGAAGCGGCCATCGCGCCAGAAGGGGTTGCCGCCGCCGAAGATGGGCTGGATCTCGCCGGTGCGATGCCGCTCGCTCTTGCGAAACAGCCAGAACAGGGCACCGACCAGCGCCAGGTTCAGTACCATGCCGCTCCAGTGATTGCCGGTCAGATCCTTGAACAGCACCGTCTGGCTGGTGAAGGTGGCGTCCAGCGCCGGGCGGAACTGGCTGCTGATCAGGGTGCCGATGCCGTAGCAGACCAGCACCAGCCAGAAGCGGGGTTGCCCCTCGCCGCAGCAATAGAGGGTACCGGTGGCACAGACCCCCGCCAGCTGCATGCCGATACCGAACAGGAAGGCGCCGACGATGAAGGGCACGCCGATGGCCATGATGTTGCCCACCATGGCATCCCCGAACAGGGCATGGCTGAAGGAGAGGAAGCTGGTGAACAGCAGGATCTCGATGGCGATGGTCAGCAGGTGAATGCGCACATAGTAGCTGTTGCGCCGGGTCAGCATCTCGCGCCAGCCGAACACGATACCGAAGCGGCTGAAGGAGAGGGTGAAGCCGAATCCGAAACCGATGAGGGCCATCAGGGCCCATTTCATGCCGAACTGAGCGCCCAGATAGTACAACGCTCCCCCCGCGAGAATCACGATGGGGAGCGACCATTGTCGAGTCATGCCGATATGTCCTTCACATTGTTGTGGTAAAGGCGTGCATCCTAATCCCGCAATGAGTCCAATGCCAGCCCGCTCGGTGGAACCGGGCTGTTTCCATATGCCCTACGCCTCAGACATAAGCGCCGGCCTCGACGACCAGCTCGGCCAGGATGGAGAGGCTAACGGCGCAAAACAGCAGGCCGGTCACCAGGTTGAGCGGACGCTGGATGCGGCCAAGCAACCCCTGGGCCCGGGCGGTGGAGAGGCTCCAGGCCAGCAGGCCGAACCAGGCCAGGGAGAGCAGGAACAGCTCAAGGATCAGCAGGCCCCGGGTCAGGCCATCCACCTGCGGGGTCACCATGGCCGCCAGCAATCCCATGAAGAACAGGAGTGCCTTGGGGTTGAGCAGATTGGTGGCCAGGCCGCTCTTGATGCCCTTGCGCCAGCCCTGACGTTCACCTCCCGCCTTGAACGCCTGCCCGGCCGCGCCCTGCCAGGCGCCCTTGAGTGCCCCATAACCGAGCCAGCCGAGGTAGAGGGCTCCCACCACTTTCACCGCCAGAAACAGCCAGGGGTGGCTCGCGATCAGCAGGCTGATGCCGGTGAGGCTCAAGGTGGCGTGCAACAGGATGGCGATCGCGATGCCGAGCGCCGCCCCGAGGGCGGTGGGTCTATGCAGACTGGTGCGCAGGATCAGGGCGAAATCCGGGCCCGGGCTCGCCAGGGCGACGAGATGGATGAGACCTATGGTCAGGAACAGGCTGGTAAACATGGCATACCTCGACGACAACAGAGGACAGAGCATGGGGCATGAGCCGCGGGGCTGGCTTGTAAAAGATTGCACGGTCGCGGCGGGTGGCGGGCGGGAGCCTCGCCGTAGCATCAGGATGGCAGTGAAAGATGCTGGTTATGTGTTTTTAGTAGGATTTTGTTTCTTAGGGTTGATTTAATCTAGTTCGATGCACTGCCTGCTTGGCAGGGGTCGAGCGGGTTAGCGGCCAACCGATTGCATCTGCTGGCGGTAATCCGCCGGGGTGAGGCCGAACGCCTGACGAAAGCCGTGGTGGAAGTGACTCTGATCGAAGAAACCGACGGCGAGCGCCACCTCGCTCACCGGCAGACCGCTGCCGAGCAGGCGCTTGCCCTGTTCGAGGCGCAGCCGCTTGAGCCAGGCGTAGGGGGTCATGCCGGTCTTCTTCTTGAACTGGCGCAGGAAGGCGAAGCGATCCAGCCCGAACTGGGCGGCCAGATCCTCCAGGCTGTGGTGGCCGTCCAGCTGGCTCAGCAGATAGTCCCGCAGATACCTGAGCTGGGGATCCGCCAGGGCGTGGCGCTCGGGGGAGAGATGCAGCAGCTCGCCGAGCAGACCGAGCAGTTCGCTCTCCGCCCGCAGGCCGTCCGGCTCGGGATTGTCCAGATACATGTGCAGGCGGGCGAAGCCCTGATAGAGGTCGGGTCGGCTCTGCAGGCCCTTGTCGAAGAAGGGCTCAGGGCTGTCCGGCAGCCAGCGGGCCAGCTGCTCGGGGGCGATGGCGAATACCCGCACCTCGTAGCCTTCCGGCAGCAGGCTCAGGCCGTCGTGCATCTCGTCCGGGTTGACGGTGGAGAGCTCGCCGCGCACCAGATTGTGGCTGCTGCCCTTGTGGATGAACTTCTGGCCACCCCGCTGCACCAGACCGATGTGATAGTCCAGGTGGACGTGGCGGCCATAGCTGAACTCCCTGTGATGGGAGTGGGAGAGCTCGACCCCCGGCAGCAGCCGGGATTGCCAGTAGTGGATGCGGGATTGGGGCGCGTTCATGACTTATTGATACCCCAAATCCCGCTCACAGGCTTGTAGATTATTGCGACCCCTCAGGAGGCCGCTGGCTTCTGCCTGCCGTTGCGCAGTCCGTCCAGGGTGAACAGCACCAGGGCACTCCAGATGAAGGCGAAGGTGATCATCTTGTCCAGCGCCAGCGCCTCCCCGTACAGGGTCACCGCCAGGATGAACATCAGGCTGGGGCCTATGTACTGGAAGAAGCCGAGGGTGGAGAGCTTGAGCCGGGTCGCGGCGGCGGTGAAGCAGAGCAGGGGGGCCGTGGTCACGGCGCCGGCGGCGATGAGCAGCAGGTTCAGGTGCCAGTCGTTCTGGGTCAGATGGCTGGTGGGGCTGTCGGCGATTCCCCACAGGTAGATGGCGGCGGGGGGCAGCATGATCATGGTCTCGATCAGTAGGCCGGTCAGGGCATCCAGCGCCAGCTTTTTACGGATGAGGCCATAGATGGCGAAGCTCGAGGCCAGCACCAGGGCTATCCAGGGCAGGGAGCCGAAGGCGATGAGCTGGATGGCGACCCCGATGACGGCGAGCCCCACCGCCCACCACTGCAGGCGGCGCAGCCGCTCGCTCAGAAACACCATGCCGAGCAGCACGTTGAACAGGGGGTTGATGTAGTAGCCGAGGCTGGCATCCAGCATGTGGCCGTTGTTGATGGCCCAGATGAACAGCAGCCAGTTGCCACCGACCGTGACCGAGGTGAAGGCCAGGGTGAGCAGCACCTTGGGCTGACGCAGCACCGCCTGTACCTTGTGCCACTGGCGGGCGAGCAGGGTCAGCACCAGCAGCAGGGCGCAGGACCAGATCATGCGGTGGGTCAGGATCTCGGCGGCCGGTACGGCGGCGATGGTCTTGAAGTAGATGGGGGCCAGACCCCAAAGGAAATAGGCGCACAGGGCATAGATGACGCCCTGGCGCTGGATGTGTTGCTGCATGCGGATAACCTTCACTGGAGAGCGGATGTTGGACAACATCGCAAAAAGTCAGTGTAACGATCCTTTTGGGGGGAAAGAAGTTAATAAATTGGTCGGAGGCGATTTTTACAGCATGACCGGGGTCAGCGTCGGCCCCCGCGGCGGATCTTCTCCACATCCCGCAACAGCCACAGCATGAGTACGATGGCGGAGATCCAGGGGCCCCAGGTCACATAGGCTTCACCCTGACCCATCACGAAGAACAACAGCGGCAATCCCACTACCAGAAACAGGACACTTCCCAGGAAAAACAGCATTTTTATCTTTAAATTTAACGGCTTGCTATTTGATGATTATATCGATTGGCGTTCCTGATGAAAGGATAAAAATGAAAAAGGGGGATTTCTCCCCCTTTGTTGCCTGATCTCGTCATATTCGATGTTAATCGAGCTGGATCCAGGTGCTTTTCAGCTCGGTATACTTTTCCAGGGCGTGCAGGGACTTGTCGCGGCCGTTGCCGGACTGCTTGAAACCGCCAAACGGCATGGTCATGTCGCCGCCATCCCAGTTGTTGACGAAGACGGTACCGGCGCGCAGGGCGCGGGAACCCTTCACCGCCTTGTTCAAGTCCGCCGTCCAGATGGCGGCGGCCAGGCCGTAGTCGGTGTCGTTGCCAAGGGCGATGGCCTCTTCCAGGGTGTCGAAGCCGGTCACTGCCAGCACGGGGCCGAAGATCTCTTCCCGGAAGATGCGCATCCGGGGCGTCACCTCATCGAAGATGGTGGGCTCGATATAGAAGCCGCCGCTTTCCGCATGGGTGCGCTGGCCCCCCAGCAGCAGCCTGGCCCCCTCCTGTTTGCCGACCTCGATGTAGTTGAGCACCTGATCCATCTGGATGCCGTCCACCATGGCGCCGATGCGGGTGCCGGGATCCAGCGGGTTGGCGGCGATCCACTCCCGGGCATGGGCCAGCAGCCGCTCCATGAACTGGGGCTTGATGCTGTTTTGCACCAGCAGGCGGGAGGCGGCGGTGCACACTTCCCCCTGGTTGTAGAAGATGGCGCCCACCGCGCTTCTGGCGGCGGCGTCCAGATCCGGCGCGTCCGCCAGCACTATGTTCGGGCTCTTGCCGCCGCACTCCATAAAGGCGCGTTTCAGATTGGATTTCCCGGAGCACTGCACCAGATGTTTGCCGATGCGGGTGGAGCCGGTGAAGGTGATGCAGTCCACGTCCATGTGCATGGCCAGCGCCTCGCCCACGGTGTGGCCAAAGCCCGGCAGCACGTTGAACACGCCGTCCGGGATGCCCGCCTCTTTCGCGATCCCGGCGATGCGCAGGGCGGTGAGGGGGGATTTTTCGGAGGGTTTGAGGATCACCGAGTTGCCGGTGGCGAGCGCCGGGCCCAGCTTCCAGCAGGCCATCACCAGGGGGAAGTTCCAGGGGACGATGGCGGCCACGACCCCGAGCGCCTCCCGGGTCACCAGCGCCAGGGCGGATTCTTCCACCGGGGCGACCTGATCGTAGATCTTGTCGATGGCCTCGGCGTTCCAGGCGATGCAGTTGGCGGCGGCGGGGGCGTCATAGCCCATGGCATCGCCGATGGGTTTACCCATGTCCAGGGACTCCAGCAGGGCCAGCTCCACCTGGTTCAGGCGCATCAGCTCGGCGAAGCGCTGCATGATAAGTTTGCGCTGCTTGGGGGCCAGACCGGCCCAGCGTTTGTCATCGAAGGCCGCGCGGGCGGCCTGCACCGCCAGCTCGGCATCGGCGGCGTCGCAGGCGGCGACCTTGGTCAGCAACTGGCCGTTGGCCGGGTTGATGCAATCGAAGGTGGCGCCGTTCACGGCGTCCCGGTAGCTGCCGTCGATAAAGGCTTGGGAGGGCAGGGTCAGGTGGGCGGCCTTGTGTTGCCACTGGGCCAGGGTCAGATCACTCATGTTCACTCCTTGAACCGGCAAAGATGGACTCTGCGTATCAATATGCTAAACATGCCGCCGCTTGTAAATCCATCCTGTAACATTTTATTAAACATTCGCCCTCATCAGTCCGGGGAACTGACGAGGGCGCTGGCCGGGATCGGGCCTGTGTCGCAGGCCTGACCGCCGTGGCGAGCGGTCAGGGGCTGACGGGAGGATCGGGTGCCGCCAGCCGGGCTGGCGTGATGTGGCAGCCTCTGTTTGTGGTCAGAAGCTGGCGGGGGTGTTGGCGGAGATCAGCACGCACTCCTGCTCGCCGACGTTGCGAAAACGGTGGGGGGTGCGGCTGTCGAAGTAGTAGCCATCCCCCGGTGCCAGCAGATGGATCTGCTCGCCGACGGTGACCTCGACCTGGCCCTGGATGACGATGCCGCATTCTTCCCCTTCGTGGCTCAGCATGTCGTCACCGGTATCGGCACCGGGCGGCAGGATCTCCTGCATCATGCCGATGGCGCGGTTGGCGCGGCTGTGGCCCACCAGTCGGTAGCTGATGGGGTGGGTGCCGAGATCCGGCATGTCGTCCGCGCGGAAGATCACCTCGGAATCCATCTCCGTCTCATCGGTGAAGAAGCTGGCGAGCGACATGGGAATGCCTTCCAGCACCTTGCGCAGCGAGGCCACCGAGGGGCTCACCTGATTTTTCTCGATCTGGGAGATAAAGCCGTTGGTCACACCGGAGCGCTTGGCCAGCTCACGCTGGGAGAGGGCCGCCTTGGTGCGAACCGCCTTGAGGCGGTGACCGATATCCATCGATAGACACTCCTTGACTGTTTACTATTATTAAAATTGTGTTAAATATCTTATACCACCTCGCTGCTATCATCTAGCCGGGGTGACACCAAGCGGGGCGATAGACGGCCCCTTTTTACGGATCTAGGTGTTTAATTTAATAGGCATAGGCCAAGTGTTACTAAACGCCTTAAGGATGAGGTGACCATGAAACCTGTCAGCGACATCAATACCCCCGACATGTCCGCCTTCTGGATGCCCTTCACCGCCAACCAGCAGTTCAAGGCGGCGCCGCGCATCCTGAAGTCGGCAGAGGGGATGTATTATCACTCAGAGGATGGCCGCAAGATACTGGATGGCACCGCCGGTCTCTGGTGTTGCAACGCGGGTCATGGTCGGCGGGAGATAGCCGAGGCCGTCTCCCAGCAGATTTCCCACCTCGACTTTGCCCCCACGTTCCAGATGGGTCATCCGTTGCCGTTCGAGCTGGCCAACCGGCTGGTGGAGATCGCCCCCAAGGGGCTGGGCCACGTCTTCTATACCAACTCTGGCTCGGAATCCGTGGATACAGCGCTGAAAATCGCCCTGGCCTGGCAACGGGCCCGGGGTCAGGGAACCCGTACCCGGCTCATCGGCCGCGAGCGCGGCTATCACGGGGTGGGCTTTGGCGGCATCTCGGTGGGCGGCATCCCCGGCAACCGCAAATGGTTCGGCACCCTGCTGGGTGGGGTGGATCATCTGCCCCACACCCTCAACATAGGGAAAAATGCGTTCACCAAGGGGTTGCCAGCAGAAGATCTCACGCAAGCCGATGAATTGGAGAAGATCGTGTTCCTGCACGATGCCAGCAACATCGCCGCCGTCATCGTCGAACCCATCGCCGGCAGCACCGGGGTCATCATGCCGCCCCAGGGTTACCTCAAGCGGCTGCGCGAGATCTGCACCAGGCACGGCATCCTGCTGATCTTTGATGAGGTGATCACTGGATTCGGTCGCCTCGGCTCCCCCTTCGCCGCCCAGGAGTTCGACGTCATCCCCGACATGATCACCTGCGCCAAGGGCCTCACCAACGGGGCCATCCCCATGGGGGCCGTGCTGGTGAGCGATGGCATCTATGACGACATGATGGCCGCGGGCAAGGGCGCCATCGAGCTGTTCCACGGCTACACCTACTCCGGTCACCCGGTGGCGGCCGCCGCGGGTCTGGCGACCCTGGAGATTTACCGCAATGAAAACCTGCTCAGCCGCGCCGCCTCCCTGGCGGGCTACTGGGAGGAGGCAGCTCATTCCCTCAAGGGCTGCAAGCATGTCAAGGATGTGCGCAACTACGGTCTGGTGGCGGGGATCGAGCTGGAGTCCATCCCCGATGCGCCGGGCAAGCGAGCCTACGAGGTATTCGTGCGCTGCTTCGAGAAGGGGGCCCTGATCCGGGTCACCGGCGACATCATCGCCCTGTCGCCTCCCCTCATCATCGAGCGCAGCGAGATCGACGATCTCTTCACCCTGCTGCAGGACGCGCTGCAAGCCCAGGATTGATCACCCATTCCCATTTTCGGGGCACCCGATCGGGTGCCCCTCCTTGCGCCCGGGCCATGGCCGCACAGGTATACCCCATTTCACGGAGGATTTATGGCTTACAGGATCAACAACTTCATCGACGGTGAGACCACGGAGAGTCGCAGCGAGCGCGTCGGTGCCATCTTCAACCCCGCCACCGGCCAGCAGCAGGGCCAGGTGGTGCTGAGCAGCGCCGATGAGTGCCGGCAGGCCATCGCCAGCGCCGAGCGCGCCTTCGCCGACTGGTCCCAGACCCCGCCCCTGGTACGGGCCCGGGTGATGTTCCGCTTCAAGGAGCTGATGGAGCAGCACAGGGACGAGCTGGCCCGGCTCATCAGCCGCGAGCACGGCAAGGTGTTCTCCGACGCCCTGGGGGAGTTGACCCGGGGGCTGGAGGTGGTGGAATTTGCCTGCGGCATCCCCCATCTGCTCAAGGGGGAACACTCCCTCAACGTGGGCCGCGGGGTCGACAGCCACTCCATGATGCAGCCGGTGGGAGTCTGCGCCGGCATCACGCCGTTCAACTTCCCGGCCATGGTGCCGCTCTGGATGTTCCCGGTGGCGCTGGCGTGCGGCAACAGCTTCATCCTCAAGCCGTCGGAAAAAGATCCCTCCCTCTCCCTGCGCATGGCCGAGCTGCTCAAGCAGGCGGGCCTGCCAGACGGGGTGCTGAACGTGGTCAACGGCGACAAGGAGGTGGTGGACGTGCTGCTGACCGACCCGCGGGTGGCGGCGGTCTCCTTCGTCGGCTCCACCCCCATCGCCCAGTACATCTATGCCACCGCCTCGGCCCACGGCAAACGGGTGCAGGCGCTGGGCGGCGCCAAGAACCACATGCTGGTGATGCCGGATGCGGATCTCGATCAGGCGGTCGCCGCCCTGATGGGGGCAGCCTACGGCGCCGCCGGTGAGCGCTGCATGGCGATCTCGGTGGCCCTGGTGGTGGGCGACGAGACTGCCGATGCCCTGGTGGCCCGGCTCTCACCCCTGGTGGCGGCCCTGCGGGTCGGTCCGGGCCTGGGTCAGACCCCGGAGAACGAGATGGGGCCCCTCATCAGCCGGGAACACCTGGCCAAGGTGCGCGGCTACGTGGATCAGGGGGTGGCCGAAGGAGCCGAGCTGGTGGTGGATGGCCGCTCTCATAGCGGTAGTGAGGGCTACTTTATCGGTGGCAGCCTGTTCGACAAGGTGGGCCCGGAGATGCGCATCTACCAGGAGGAGATCTTCGGCCCCGTGCTCGCCATCGTGCGGGCGCCGGACTACGAGACGGCCCTGCGACTCATCAACGAACATGAGTACGGCAACGGCACCGCCATCTTTACCTGTGACGGTGACACCGCAAGGGACTTCACCACGAGGGTGCAGGTCGGTATGGTAGGGGTGAACGTCCCCATTCCCGTGCCCATGGCGTTTCACAGCTTCGGTGGCTGGAAGCGATCCATCTTCGGGCCGCTCAACATGCACGGGCCGGATGGGGTGCGTTTCTACACCCGGATGAAGACGGTGACTGCCCGCTGGCCCCAGAGCCTGCGCGCCGGCGCCGAGTTCTCCATGCCGACCATGAAATGACAACATGCAGCAGCTAGCCCTGGCATGGCCCGGCGGAAGGGATCCGCCGGCTTGTCCCGCTATCCCTGTGAAGGAGTGACAGATGCGACTGGGAATTCTCGATTGTGACCGGCTTGACCCCGACTTGGTGGGTGATTTTGGCCCCGTTTACTCCGAGATGTTTATGAAGGGTTTCCGGGCGCTGGCCCCGGCGCTGGAATATCGGGTCTGGTCGGCTCTCGACGGCGAGTTGCCGGGGGATCTGACCGAGTGCGATGCCTGGCTCATCACGGGATCCCGTCACGACGCCTACAGCGATCTGCCCTGGATCCTGGCGTTGCGGGAGTGGATCCGCCGCGCCCACGACGTCAACGTCAAACTGGCCGGGGTCTGCTTCGGTCATCAGGTGATCGCCCAGGCGCTGGGGGGCGAGGTGATGAAGTCCACCAAGGGCTGGGGGCTCGGCGTCTCCGTCCATCCCATGCTGGAGTCCGAACCCTGGATGCAGCCGGGGCTCGAGACCATCCGGATCCTGGCGAGCCACCAGGATCAGGTGGAGCAGCTGCCGCCGGGCGCGACCCGGCTGGCGGGCAATGATTTCTGCCCCAACTTCATGTTCCTGCAAGGGGACAACATAGTGGCCATCCAGGGTCACCCCGAGTTTTCGGTGGAGTACAACCGGGCGCTGATCGAGCGGCGCCGGGACCGGTTGCCGGATGCCTACTACCAGCGGAGCCTCTCTTCCCTCGAGGGGGAGGTGGACTCCGCCACCATGATGCAGTGGCTGCTGCAGTTTCTCGGCATCTTGCCGGTCGAGTCCGCCTGACACCGCCGCCGGTTTGTCATATCCCCCCTGCTGATGCTAGATTTTGTAGCAAAATGAAGGATCAAGCGGCGATATGCCAAGTTCGGATGATACACTGGCCGCCATTTGTGGCGGCCTTGTTTTCCGATGTTGGCAGCCGCGCCAGCCTGTGAGGGTGCAATCTTGAAACTACAGCAGTTGAAGTATCTGATCGCGGTGCGGGACCACAACCTCAACGTCTCCGTCGCGTCCGATGCGCTCTATACCAGCCAGCCCGGGGTGAGCAAACAGATCGGCCTGCTGGAGAGCGAGCTGGGGGTGCGCATCTTCGAGCGCCGTGGCAAGCACCTGCATCGCATCACCCCGGTGGGGGAGGAGATCATCAAGTGCGCCGAGGCCATGCTCAACATCGAGAGCAAGATCAAGGCGATCTCCCGGGAGTACCTGGATCCGACCGTGGGGACTCTCAACATCCACACCACCCACACCATAGCGCGGCATCTGCTGCCCAAAAGCGTCACCTATTTCACCAAGAAGTACCCCAAGATCTCGTTCCACCTGCACCCCGTGATGTCGGCCACCAAGGAACAGATCAGCAAGGGCTACTCGGATTTCTCCATCGTTGCCCACGAGATAGGCTTCGACAAGGAGCTGATCGCGCTGCCCGCCTACCTCTGGACCCTCTCCCTGGTGGTGCCTCTGGATCACCCGCTGGCCAAGGTGAAGAAGCCGACCCTGGAGCAGCTCTGCCAGTACCCCATCCTCAGCTACGAGAGCGGTGCCACCGGGCGTCAGGCGCAGGATGCGGTGTTCCAGGCGGCGGGGCTGACCCCCAACTACTACATGACGGTGATGGACGCCGGGGTGATCAAGCGCTACGTGGAGCTCGGCTTTGGCATCGGCATCATCTCCTCCCTGGTGGCCAACGACACCGATGCCCCTGGCCTCGTGGCCATCAATCTGGAGCACCTGTTCGCCCCCTGTCCGGCCCAGATCTGCTTCAGCAAGAGCATTCTGCTGCAGAACTACATGTATGACTTCATCAGTTCTTTCTCCCCCCACCTCACCAAGGAGGTGATCCAGAACGTCATGCAGCAGCCGACCCAGGCGCGCATCGACGAGTTGCTGGCCGGGGTGGAACTGCCCGTCTATTGAATCAGCCGGCCTTCAGCCCCCGTGTTGATGTCTCTGTTCGGGCCCCGGTGGGGCCCTTTGTTTCTTCGAGGTCCCCATGTCCCGCATCCTGCTGCTCGCCAATCTCAACTGTGATCACGTGCTCTCCCTGGCCGAACCCCTGGTGGCGGGGGCGCGGCTGCAGTATGTGGATCAGGGGCGCAGGCTGGGTGGCGGCGCCGCCAATACCGGCATCGGTCTGGTGTGGGCGGGGCACGAGGTGCGCATCGCCTCCCGGGTCGGGCTGGACGAGACCGGCGACTGGCTGCTGGAACAGGCGGCGAGCCACGGGCTGGATTGCGCCCATGTGGAGCGCTTCGGTGGCGAGACCGGGGAGCTGCTGGTGCTGGTGGACTCCACCGGGGAGCGCACCATACTGCGGCGCCCCCGCCGCCCGGATCTGCCCGGCGACCTGCCGACCGAGGGGGTGGACTGCCTCTACGTCAACTACCCCGGCACCGCCATCATCGGTTACATGCGCCAGATGCTCGGCAAGAGCTTCGTGGTGGCCCAGTACCCCAAGGGGGGGCAGGCTCGCCGCCCTTGCCACGTGCTGGTGGCCTCCCGCTCCGACCTCGCCGAGGTGAGCGACCCCTGGCAACACGCGCGCCAGCTTGCCGGTGATCAACTGGAGTGGCTGGTGCTGACCGAAGGCAAGGCGGGGGCTCTGGCCCTGCACGGTGAGGAGCAGATCCGGGTGGCGGCGCGGCCCGTTTCCGTGGTGGACACCACGGGGGCGGGGGACGCCTTCGCCGGTGGTCTCATTCACGGTCTGGCGCGGGGGATGGCCATCAAGGATGCCCTGCAGTGCGCGGTGGACTGGGGGGCCTTCGCGGTCGCCTCCGAGAGTTCCATCCCCTCCCAGGCGCTGAAAAGCTGGCTGAAACAACCTCACTGACGAGCGGATGGCAACCCGATCATGGTGTTGCCCTTCCGACCTGATGACGTGACTTCTCCACCAGAAAGGGCCGAAACCCCGGGTTCAGCCTGCAAGTTTGCGATCAATCAAAGAAAGTGTCGATTTATGTACATCTTCGTCGACACCCGTCCGGGCTGCTCTTAACCTTGTCATTCCACGACTCGGCCGAAGAAGCGGAACCTGTGCGGTTGCACCTGTTATCTCCCCTCCTGGCCCCCGGTTGTCGTCCTGATTTCTGGCTTGTAGTAAGAGGCAAGTGCGACCATGCAACTGACACGATTTACCGACTACGCCCTGCGTACCCTGACGTTTCTGGCGATCCAGCCCGGTGATCGCCTGTCGACCATCACAGAGGTGGCCGACACCTTCGCCATCTCCCGCAATCACGTGGTCAAGATAGTGCACCAGCTCGGCATCAAGGGTTACATCGAGACGGTGCGTGGCAAGCACGGCGGGATCCGGCTCGGACGCTCCGCCGTCTCCATCAACCTGCGGGACGTGGTGATGGACATGGAACACGTGCTCTGTCCGGTGGACTGCAAACGCGAGAATTGCCGCCTCTCCGGAGGCTGCCGCATCCAGGGCATCTTGCGCCGCGCCATGAACGCCTTCCTGGAAGTGCTGGGGGAGTACACATTGGCGGATGCGGTGCGCGACCCCACTCGTTTATGCCACCTGCTTGGCATAGAGCAGGATAATATCCTGACGATGGCCTGAGGGTCATGGCGGAGAAAGGGCCCCTCGGGGCCCTTTTTGCTGTCCGGGAGCGATGTCGGGAGCTGAGAGGATCGGGCCGGGAAGGCGCATCGTGGGCGAGCTGCCGACGCCGTCAGAGCTGGGGGATCAGGGTGATGGCCCCGTGCAGGCAGGCGAGACCGCAGGCGCCGCAGCCGTCGCAGGCCGCCATGTTGACGCTGATGCCGTCGCAGCAGGCCTTGATCGCCTGCTGGGGGCAGGCATCCTCGCACAACAGGCAGTAGAAACCCTGGCGGGCCTGACAGCTCGCTTCGATCCGGACCCGGGTCTGCACCTGGCGGCCGAGCCGCAGATCCAGCGCCCCGGTGGGACAGGCCCTGGCGCAGCTGCCGCAGTAGCTGCACTGGCCGCAGGCGAGATCCAGTACCGGGGTACCGGCGACGGGGCTGCCGTCATACTCGGGACGATCGGCGGGTTTGAGCAGGCCGTTCGGACAGGCTTCGAAGCAGTCGCCACAACGGCTGCACAGAGAGAGGAACTGCGACTCTTCGATGGCCCAGGGCGGGCGCGCCTCCAGGCAGGCCACGGCCGGTTTGGCGGTGTCTCCCAGCGTTTGTCTTAACCAACGGCAGAAAAAATGCATCATGCCCACCCAGAATACCCAATAGGGGTTAATTTTAGCCAGTTATCTGGCGACAAGCCAGAGAATCACACGGCCCAGGATCGCAAGCCGGGTTGCCCTTGTGTAAGCTAGGCGAGTCTTTTTACGTGGTTGAACATACACATGTGGTTATTTCTCTGGCGTGCCTCCCTGCTCTATGCCTTCCCGCTGCTGATGTGGGCCTATTGTCACATCAAGGGCATCGAGTTCACCGAGCTCGATACCGGGGTCAACAGCCACAAGTGGGTGGTGCTGGCCGCCTACCTCATCTATGTCCTGCTCTGGCTGCTGCTTAACCGCTATCTCGAACTCTTCCTGCGCCAGCGAGGCCGTCGATGATACCGGTGACGCTCTGGTTGCCTGTCCTGCTGGCGGGGGGGCTTGCCCTCGGGCTCGGCTGGCTGGTGGGGCGGCGTGGCGCCCGTGAGCAGAGCCTGCTCACCGAGGAGCGCTACCAGGTGCTGCAAGACAGATTCGACGAGTTGCAGGACGAGAAGATGCTGGGCCAGCAGAAGCTTGAGCAGCAGCAGACCCTGTTGCTCAAGCTCACCGCCCGCCTCAAGGACGCCGAGGCCACCCTGCGCAGTGAGCGCCTCGCCAGTGCCGAGAAGCTGCAGTTGCAGCAGCAGGCGGAGGCTCGCCTCAGCCAGCAGTTCGAAAACCTCGCCAATCGCATCTTCGAACAAAACTCAGGCAACTTCCGCGAACTGAACCAGAACAGCCTGGATCTGCTGCTGACTCCGCTGAAAGAGCAGCTGGAGGGTTTTCGCCGCCAGGTGGGGGAGACCCACGCCCAGGAGACAGCCCAGCGCCACAGCCTCAAGTTCGAGCTGGAGCGTCTGGCCGAACTCAATGCCCGCATGACCGAAGAGGCGGCGGCCCTGACCCGCGCCCTCAAGGGGGACAGCAAGCAGCAGGGCAACTGGGGGGAGGTGGTGCTGGCCCGGATCCTCTCCGAGTGCGGCCTGCGGGAGGGTCACGAGTACCACACCCAGGTCAACATCGAGGTGGAGAAGAACAAGCGCTACCAGCCGGACGTGATCGTTCATCTGCCCCAGGACAAGGACATCATTATCGATGCCAAGGTTTCCCTGACCGCCTACGAGCGCTGGTATAACAGCGATGACGAGCTGGAGAAGGCGGTGGCGCTCAAGGAGCACGTCGCCTCGGTGCGCAATCACATCCGCGAGCTGGGCCGCAAGGATTACCAGCAGCTGCCCGGGGTACGCACCCTGGACTATGTGCTGATGTTCGTGGCGGTGGAGCCGGCGTTTCTGACCGCGGTGGAGGCAGACCCCTCCCTGGTGCGTTACGGGCTGGATCACAACATCCTGCTGGTGAGCCCCACCAACCTGATGGTGGCCCTGCGCACCATCGAGAACCTGTGGCGCTATGAGCGACAGAACCAGAACTCGCGCCAGATAGCGGAGCGGGCCGGGCGTCTCTACGAGAAGCTGCGGCTGTTCGTGGAGGAGATGCAGCAGATGGGGGGCAGCCTGCACAAGGCGCAGGAGAGTTACGACAAGGCCATGGGGCGGCTGGTGAACGGTCGCGGCAACCTGATCGCCCAGGCCGAGCGCTTCCGCGAGCTGGGGGTGGAAGTCACCAAGCCCCTGCCGGAGCCCCTGATCAATCGCGCCCTTGAGCGGGAAGATTCCGCCGACTAGCGCGATGTGAGTCGTTCATCCCATGAAGAAGGGCAGCCGTGGCTGCCCTTCTTCATTTTCGCGTGGGAATGCGCCGCGCGATTCGACCCTGCCAATCCACAAACTCGTTGGCCTCGGCCCCGGTCGTTCATTGTTTCCAGAAGGAGGGGAAGAAGAGCACGGCCACCGTCAGGATCTCGAGGCGTCCCAGCAGCATGCCGAACGACAGTATCCACTTGGCCGAGTCCGGCAGGCTGGCGAAGTTGGTGCTGGGGCCGATGACCGGACCCATGCCCGGGCCCACGTTGGCGACGGCGGTGATGGAGCCCGAGATGGCGGTCAGGGGATCCAGCCCGATGGCGGCGAGCAGGGCGGCGATCAGCAAGATGATGGCGAAATAGGCCAGCACGAAGGAGATGAGGGAGCGGATGATGGCGTCGTTGACCGGTCGGCCATTGTATTTTTGCGGGAAGACGGCGGAGGGGTGCATCAGCTGGCGCATCTGCTTCTTGAACAGGGCGAAGGCCACCTGCACCCGGAAGATCTTGAGCCCCCCAGCGGTGGAGCCGGAGCAGGCCCCCAGCGCCAGCAAGATGATGAAGATGATGCTGGTGAGTGGCCCCCAGGCACCGAAGTCACCCAGGCCGAAACCCGTGGTGGTCAGCACCGAGACGATATTGAAGCTGCTGACCCGCAGGGCATCCATGAAGCCGTAGATGTCCCGCACCCACAGATAGAAGGTGACCACCACCGTCACCCAGACCACCAGCCAGAAGAAGCCCTGCACCTGGGCATCTCGCAGCAGGCTGTTGTCACGGCGGGCGAGGGCCTGCACGTAGAGCAGGAAGGGCAGGCCACCGAGGAACATGAAGAGGGTGCCAATCCAGTGCGCCGAGTGGGAGAAGTGGGACATGGATTGGTCCGAGGTGGAGTAGCCGCCGGTGCTGAGGGTGGTCATGGCGTGGTTGACCGCCTCGAACAGGTTCATGCCGCTCACCCAGTAGGCGAGGAAGCAGAGCATGGAGAGCACCAGATAGACCAGCACTATGTTGTTGGCCACCGTCTTGGCGCGCGGAGCGCTCTTGTCGGACCAATCCGAGCTCTCGGTCTGGAACAGCTTCATGCCCCCCACGTTGAGGTAGGGCAGCACCGCCACCGCCATCACGATGAAGCCCACCCCGCCGAGCCACTGCAGGATGGAGCGCCACAACAGGATGCTGTGCGCCATGCCGTCGAGCCCCGACAGCACGGTGGAGCCGGTGGTGGTGACCCCGGACATGGTCTCGAAGTAGGCGTCGGCGAAGTTGATGTGGTTGATGAAGACGAAGGGCAGGGCCCCGAAGATGCAGGCCACCACCCAGACCGAGGTGGTGAGCAGGAACATCTCCCGCACGCCGAGGTGGAACTCCGCCTTGCGGCCATAGTGCAGGCAGAGCAGGGCGGCGCCGTGGGTGATGAGCACGGACTTGAGAAACTCGACGAACCCCTCCGAACCGGTGAACAGGGCCAGCAGGGTGGGCAGCCACATGAAGAGAGCCAGCTTGGAGAGCACAAGGCCGAGGGTGAAGACGATGGGACGCAGCTTGATCATGCAGGATAACCTGGTCGTTGATTAACAAAAAACCCGGACAATTCTCTGCGAAAGTGTCCGGGTCTGGTTGTCGTTGCCTGTTGCATGGCAGATCAGAGGAAGAAAGGACTTGGCTGGAACAGGCGCTCCACTTCCGGGATGTACTTCTTGTCCACCAGGAACATGACCACGTGGTCATCCTGCTGGATCTGGGTACGATCGTGAGCGATCAGCACCTCATCCCCCCGGACTACCGCGCCGATCGTGGTACCCGGCGGCAGTTTGAGCTCACCCACCGTCTTGCCGACCACCTTGGAGGTGTTCTCGTCCCCGTGGGCGATGGCCTCGATGGCCTCGGCGGCCCCCCGGCGCAGGCTGTAGACGTTGGCGATGTCGGCCCGGCGCACATGGGTCAGCAGGGCCGAGATGGTGGCCTGCTGGGGGGAGATGGCGATGTCGATGGAGCCACCTTGCACCAGATCCACGTAGGCGCCGCGCTGGATCAGCACCATGGTCTTCTTGGCACCCATCTTCTTGGCGAGCAGGGCCGACATGATGTTGGCCTCGTCCTCGTTGGTGACCGCGATGAAGACGTCGATCTGATCGATGTGCTCCTCCGCCAGGAGCTCCTGATCCGCCGCGTCACCGCAGAAGACGATGGTGTTCTCCAGCGCCTCGGAGAGCTGCTCGGCCCGCTTCTGGTTGCGCTCGATGAGCTTGACGCTGTAGCGCTTCTCCAGCTGGCGGGCGAGACCCGCGCCTATGTTGCCACCGCCGACGATCATGATGCGTCTATAGGGGCTCTCGAGGCGCTGCAGCTCCGACATCACGGCGCGGATGTGGCCGGCGGCGGCGACGAAGAACACCTCGTCATCCGCCTCTATGATGGTGGTGCCCTGGGGACGGATGGAGCGCCCCTGACGGAAGATGGCGGCGACCCGGGTCTCGATGTTCGGCATGTGGTCCCGCAGGGTGGAGAGGGCATTGCCCACCAGGGGGCCGCCGTAGTAGGCCTTGACCGCCACCAGACCCACCTTGCCACCGGCGAAGTCCACGACTTGCAGGGCACCCGGGTACTCGATGAGACGACGCACGTAGTCGGTCACCAGCTGCTCGGGGGCGATCAGGTGATCCACCGGCACGGATTCCGGCAGGAACAGGCGATCCCGTTCCACCAGATAGGCCGGGGAGCGGATCCGCGCCACCTTGTTCGGGGTGTTGAACAATGAGTAGGCCACCTGGCAGGCGACCATGTTGGTTTCGTCGCTGTTGGTGACCGCAACCAGCATGTCTGCATCCTGGGCACCGGCTTCGCGCAGCACCCTGGGGTGGGCGCCGTGGCCGTTCACCACCCGCAGATCGAACTTGTCCTGCAGCTCCCGCAACCGCTCGCTGTCGGTGTCGACTATGGTGATGTCGTTGTTCTCGCCGGCGAGGTTCTCCGCCAGGGTGCCACCGACTTGGCCTGCGCCAAGAATGATGATTTTCATAGAGAAATCTTGCTCAAGGTTGCTTCGAAACGAAGGCGCCCGCAGGCGCCCCTGCCCTTCATCTGCAGCTTACTGTTTGATCAGCCTGGCGTAGTAGAAGCCATCCATCTCGGCTTCCCCCGGCAGGAACTGGCGGCCCGGGTTGTCCGGGTTGTCCTGTTCGTGCAGGGGCACCAGGCGCGCATCCGGGGTGGCGGCCAGGAAGGCGCGGATCTGCTCCCGGTTCTCCTCGGGCAGCACCGAGCAGGTGGCGTAGAGCAGGGTGCCACCCTGCTTCAGCTTGGCCCAGAGGGCGTTCAGGATGCGGCGTTGCAACTCGGCCAGCTCGCGGATGTCCTGATCCCGGCGCAACCACTTGATGTCCGGGTGACGACGGATGACGCCGGTGGCGGAACAGGGGGCGTCCAGCAGGATGCGATCGAACTGGCCTTCTGGCCACCACAGCTCTGGGGTGCTGGCATCCCCGTGGATCACCTTGGCCACGAGGCCGATGCGATCCAGGTTCTCCTGCACCCGCTTGAGGCGGTGCTCGTCCGCATCGACGGCAACCACCCCGGCGAGCGCGGGTTGGCGTTCCAGCAGGTGAGCCGTCTTGCCGCCGGGGGCGGCGCAGGCATCCAGCACCCACTCGCCCGGCTGCGGGTCGAGCAATCGGGCAGCCTGTTGGGCGGCGCCATCCTGCACCGAGCAGTCGCCCTGCTCGAAGCCCGGCAGCTTGGTCACGTCGCAGGGGCGCTCAAGCAGGATGCAATCCTCGCCCTCTTCACCGGCCGTTGCGTTGATGCCGGCTTCCGCCATGCGCGCCAGCATCTGCTCACGGCTCTGGCGCTGACTGTTGTTGCGGATCCACATGGGGGGGCGCTGGTTGTTCGCCTCCATGATGAATTCCCAGTCGTCGGGATAGGCCTGGCGCAGGCGCTTGGTCAGCCACTCGGGGTGGCCGAGGCGGACGCTGGGGACGCGATCGATGCGCAGCAGGATGACCTCGGCGCTGCGCTGGAAGTTGCGCAGCACGCCGTTGATGAGGCCGCGCAATGAGCTGCCCTTGAGCAGCTTGACGGCATTGACCGTCTCGGCTACCGCGGCGTGGGCCGGAATGCGGGTGTAAATCAGCTGATAGAGACCCACCAGGATCAGGTAATGGAAGATGCGGCTCTTGTTCTTGAGGGGCTTGTCCATCATCTCGCCCACCGCCGCGTCGAGGCGGGGCAGCCAGCGCAGGGTGCCATAGCAGAGTTCTTGCAGGAGGGCGCGATCGCGAGGGGCCACCTTCTCCTGGGCAGCAGGCAGAACGGCGGAGAGGGATTGACCCTGATCCAGCACCTGTTGAATAACGAGAGCGGCCTGTGCACGTGTTTTCATAGCGTTACCTTAAATGCGCAAGTCGGGGCCCGGGCCCCGCTTGTTTCAATTCAATTGCGTGCCGGGGGCAAACCAGTCGCGGCGGGAGTTGAGCAGATCCGCAGCCGACATGGCCTTCTTGCCGGGAGGTTGCAGGGCCAGCAGGCGCAGCACGCCCTTGCCGGTGGCGATGTCGATCCCCTGCTTGTCGGCCTTGAGCAGGGTGCCGGCCGCCTGACCGTGCTCCTGATCGATGACCTCGGCCTGCCACACCTTGATGGTCTGCTCAGCCACCTCGAACCAGCTGATGGGCCAGGGGTTGAAGGCGCGGATGCAGCGCTCGATGGCGACGGCCTCCATGGACCAGTTGATGCGCGCCTCCTCCTTGGAGAGCTTCTGGGCGTAGTTGGCCAGGGCGTCGTCCTGCTCCTCGGCCCGGGTGTCGCCGGCGGCCATGGCATTCAGGGTATCGACCAGTGCCTGGGGGCCGAGCTCGGCCAGCTTGTCATAGAGGCTGGTGGAGGTCTCGTCGGCCGCAATGGGGCAGCTCACCTTGCGGATCATGGCACCGGTATCCAGTCCCACATCCATCTGCATGATGGTGACGCCGGTCTCGGCATCGCCAGCCCAGATGGAACGCTGGATGGGGGCGGCACCGCGCCAGCGCGGCAGCAGGGAGCCGTGCACATTGATGCAGCCAAGACGCGGGGTATCGAGCACGACCTTGGGCAGGATCAGGCCATAGGCCACTACCACCATGAGGTCGGCACCGAGGGACGCCAGCTCGGCCTGAGCCTCTTCATTGCGCAAGGAGGCGGGTTGGTAGACCGGCAGCTGGTGGGCGAGGGCCAGCTCCTTGACCGGGCTGGCGGTGAGCTTCTGGCCGCGACCCGCCGGTTTGTCGGGCTGGGTGTAGACGGCGACGACCTCGTGGTCGGAAGACAACAACGCCGCCAGGTGACGGGCGGCGAAGTCGGGAGTACCGGCAAAAATCAGTTTCAATTTATTCAATGGGGCAGATCCTTAGAGGACTTTGCGATCTTCACGTGCCATCTTTTCCAGCTTCTGGCGAATGCGCTGGCGTTTGAGCGGGGACAAGTAATCCACAAACAGCTTGCCGACCAGATGATCCATCTCATGCTGAATGCAGATGGCGAGCAGATCGTCCGCTTCCAGCTCGAACGGCTGGCCGTTGCGATCCAGCGCACGCACCTTGACCCACTCGGCGCGCGGCACCAGGGCACGGCTGCCGGGAACGGAGAGGCAACCCTCTTCGATGCCGGTGCTGCCGGACTGTTCCAGGATCTCGGGGTTGATCAGCACCAGCTGATCCTCGCGGTCTTCGGAGACGTCGATCACTATGATGCGCTGATGAATGTCCACCTGAGTCGCGGCCAGGCCGATGCCTTCCTCCGCGTACATGGTTTCGAACATATCATCTACAATCTGTTGTAACTCGGGTGTAATGGTCTCGACAGGGGCTGCGATGGTACGCAGACGCTCATCGGGGAAACGCAATACATCTAGAATGGCCATAATTTTTTCTTTGGTTTCGTATAAATGCAGTCAATATTGACGTAATTCTAGTCATTTACGCCGACAAAAAACAGCAACACTTTGCGAGCAGAAATAACAGGGAGTGTTATGTATCTGAAGCAAACCATCCTCGCGTGCCTGACGGCAGCCCTGACGAGCGGCGCTCTGGCGGCGCCACTGGCCTTGAAAGCCGGTCATCCCGACAACTATGTGGTGCAAAAGGGCGACACCCTCTGGGACATCTCGGGCCAGTTTCTGGCCGAACCCTGGCTATGGCCACGGCTCTGGAACATCAATCCCCAGATTGCCAATCCCCACTGGATCTATCCGGGCGATGTGCTGCAACTGAGTTGGGTCAATGGGGAGCCTCGTCTCGGCAAGGCCAGTCAGGGGGGCAAGCAGGTCATCCATCTCTCTCCCAAGAACCGCTATGAGAACAAGGCCAATCCGGTGCCGACCTTGCCGCTCAGCGAGATAGGCCCCTTCCTGCAGACGGATCACATCCTGGCCAACAGTCAGCAGGCGAAAGAGATGCCCTATGTGCTTGGCAACAACGAGAAGCACATCGGCATGCTGGAAGGGGATACCCTCTATGTGCGGGGGACGCTGATCCCGGGTCAGCACTACGGTGTCTATCATCCCGGAACAGTCTACAAGGACAAGCAGACCGGGGAGTCGCTTGGGCAGGAGGCGGTCTTCGTCGGTGTGGTGCGGGCCGAGGAGCAGTTGCCCGACAACACCACCAGAGTGACCCTGGCCCAGAGTCGGCGGGAAGTCTATCAGGGGGACAAGGTGATGCCGCTGCCGCCCCAGGAGGCCCTCACCGCCGTCTTCATGCCCAAGGAGGCGCCCGTGATCAGCCCGGGCTACGTGATCGAGCTGCCGAGCAAGGCTCGCGGAGGTGGCAAGTTTGACGTGGTGCTCATCAACAAGGGGCTCAGAGACAGCGTCTCTCCCGGCGATGTGCTGGACATCCAGCGCCCCGGCGCCGAGATGGTGGACAAGAATGGCAAGGTCTCTTACCGCGAATACGCCTCCGTCTATGACAAGGCGTTCTATTCTGCCGGCAAGTCTTCCCTGCCGTCAGAATCCGTGGCCAGGGTCATGCTGTTCAAGGTGTATGACAAGCTGAGCTATGGCCTCATCCTGCAGAGCCGCGAGCTGGTGAGCTCGGGTTACCAGGTCAGCAACTTCTGACGTGTCGGCGCCTCTCGATCGCCTCGCCCTGTGGTTGACCCTGAATGCGGTGAGTGGCATAGGGCCGGTGACCGCCGCCCGCCTGCTGGGCCGCTGCCATGATGACATTGCGGCCCTGTTCGAGGGCGACGATGGTCAGTTGCGAGCCATGGGGCTCGATGAGCATCAGCTTCGGCAACTCAGGTGGCCGGGCCCCGAGGTGGAACAGGGGCTGCGCTGGGCCAGTCAGCCCGCTCATCATCTCATCTGCCTCGATTCTCCGCTTTACCCTTCCCTGTTGAAACAGATCCCGGCTGCCCCCTTGCTGCTCTATTGCCGCGGGGATCTGTCTGCGCTGGCATTGCCGCAGTTGGCCATGGTGGGCACCCGTCACCCCACCTATGCGGGCAAGGACAACGCCGCCCGCCTGTGTGCGGAGTTGGTAGCGTGCGGCTTGGCCATCACCTCCGGGCTGGCCCTCGGCATCGACGGTGTCTGTCATCAACAGGCACTAGCGGCAGGAGGAGCGACGCTGGCGGTGCTGGGCTCTGGGCTCGACTGCCTCTATCCCAAGCGCCATCAGGGACTGGCGGAACAGATCCTGGCGCAAGGTGGCCTGCTCATCTCCGAGCTGGCGCCGGACAAGGGGCCCTTGGCCGAACACTTCCCACGTCGCAACCGCATCATCAGTGGCTTGTCGCTGGGTACCCTGGTGGTGGAAGCGGCGGAACAGAGCGGCTCTCTCATCACGGCCCGCTATGCCCTGGAACAGGGGCGCGAGGTGTTCGCCGTACCCGGCGCCCCGCAGAACGCCCAGGCGGCGGGTTGCAATCGGCTCATTCAGCAAGGGGCCAAGCTGGTGCTGGCAGCGGCCGATATTCTGGAGGAGCTGCCGATGCTGGCAGCCGCAGTGGGGGCCACCCGCCCCGTCCCCGAGGCTTCGCATAATAGCGAATTGCCTTATGCCGATTTGTTGGATAACGTAGATTATGAAGCCACGAGCGTGGATACCGTTGCCGAGCGGTCCCGGCTTCCTGTCGAGCAGGTTCTCGGCAGGTTGGTAGAGCTGGAGCTGGCCGGTGCAGTGATGGCGGTAGCCGGTGGATACGTCAGAACGAGGAGGGCGAATCATGTTTGATGTATTGATGTACCTTTTCGAGACCTACATCCACAGCGATGCAGATGTGATGGTCGAGCAGGATGAACTCACCGACGAACTGAGCCGGGCCGGTTTCAATCAGGACGAAATCGAGAAGGCGCTCAACTGGCTGGAACGGCTGGCCAATCTGCACGACAGCGAGCGGGAGGTCTATGTGACCGCCAGCGCGCAAGGCTCGATGCGGATCTATGCCCCGCAAGAGCTGGTCCGCCTCAGCACCGAGTGCCGTGGTTTCCTGCTGTTCCTGGAACAGGCCCAGGTGCTCAATGCCGAAACCCGCGAGATCTGTATTGAACGCCTGCTCGAACTGGATAAACCGGATATCGAGCTGGATGATCTCAAGTGGGTAGTCATGATGGTTCTTTTCAACGTGCCAGGCAGTGAAAACGCCTACCAGCAGATGGAAGAGCTGGTGTTTGATGAGTCAGACGGCGTCATTCACTGACAGTCCGGCGCCGCGCTGGTAGAATTCAGGCCATCTGGATTTCGAGGCGCGGCCCATGTCAAAGATCGATCACCACCTGTTTTCAGCCCACGAGCCTGCGTTCGAGCGAGAGCCGTGCCCGCAGTGTGGTGCCGAGCTGGTGATCCGCCAGGGCAAGCATGGCCCCTTCCTGGGCTGTTCCGCCTATCCCGCCTGCGACCATATCCGCTCCCTCACTCCGTCTGGCCGCGATATCGAGAAGGTGCTGGAGGGGTCGGCCTGCCCGGATTGCGGTCAGCCCCTTGCCATCAAGAAGGGGCGCTACGGCCTCTTCGTCGGCTGCACCCAGTACCCGGCCTGTCAGCATATCGAATCCCTGCAGGAGAGTGACGATACCCAGATCCTCTGCCCCGAGTGCGGCAAGGGTCACCTGGTGAGTCGCACCTCCCGTTATGGCAAACAGTTCTACTCCTGCGACGGCTACCCCCACTGCAAATATGTGGTGAACGACAAGCCGATCCCCATGCCCTGCCCCCAGTGTGGCTGGGGCATCATGGTGGAGAAAAAAGTGCGGGGGACGCTGAGCTGGATCTGTCCGCAAAAGAAATGCGGCCATCAGAGCGAGCGGGTATAATCCCGCCGCCGTAACCAAATTGAAACATCATGGGTACCAGCGCCTGGCGGTATCAGGGTTGCCCCATGGGGGATCCCCTGTCTGCCGTGCCATTCCCCTGTCTGATGTCGGCTCAACCTGAACCTGTGACGAGGTGGCAGCCAGACTGCCGCATTTCCTATGCAAAACGAATTTGAACAAGCGGTTGCCGCTCTGCGTGCGGACGGGGTGATTGCCTATGCGACCGAGGCCGTGTTCGGCCTGGGATGTGATCCAGACTCCGAGCAGGCCGTACAGCGCCTGCTGACCATCAAGCAGCGGCCGGTGGAGAAGGGACTGATCCTGATCGCCGCCGATCTGGCGCAGTTGCAGGCGTACGTCGATCTCAGCCAGCTCAGCACCGAGCAGCTGGCACGGGTTGAGGCGAGCTGGCCTGGCCCCTTCACCTGGATCATGCCGGCCCGCCCCACTACCCCTGCTTGGCTGACCGGCCGTTTCGATACCCTGGCGGTGCGCGTGAGTGGCCATCCCCAGGTGCAGGCCCTGTGTCGCACCTATGGCAAGCCCCTGGTTTCCACCAGTGCCAACCTGACCGGTGAGGAGCCCGCCCGCAGCACCGCCGAGATCGGTGCCCCGCTGGCAGACATGCTGGCTTATGTATTGCCGGGGAGCGTCGGTGGACAGGCCAATCCATCCGAGATCAAGGACGCCAGAACCGGCGCCATCATCCGTCCCTCCTGAGGGCGGAACCTTCCCGCTCCGGCGGGCTGGCCCTGGCCAGGGCATCATAATAAAACGGGCGGGACGCGATCCCGCCTGACTGGAGACAAGATGAGCAAACCGGACGTGGCCGGGATCAAGGCCTTCCTGCTGCAGTTGCAGGATCAGATCTGTCACGGCCTCGAGCAGGCCGATGGGGCAGGGCACTTCGTCGAAGATGCCTGGACCCGAGAGGGCGGTGGTGGTGGCCGCACCCGGGTGCTGCGCCACGGCGCCGTGATCGAGCAAGGGGGCGTCAATTTCTCCCACGTCCATGGGGATGCCATGCCCGCCTCGGCGACCGCCCACCGCCCCGAGCTGGCGGGTCGTCGTTTCGAGGCGATGGGGGTCTCCCTGGTGATCCATCCGCACAATCCCCATGTGCCGACCAGTCACGCCAACGTACGTTTCTTCATCGCCGAGAAGGAGGGTGAAGATCCCATCTGGTGGTTTGGCGGTGGCTTCGATCTGACACCCTTCTATCCTGTCGACGAAGATGTGCGGCACTGGCATCAGGTCTCCCGTGACCTGTGTCAGCCCTTTGGTGAAGGGGTTTACTCCGAGTTCAAGTCTTGGTGCGATCGTTACTTCTTCCTCAAGCATCGGGGAGAGACCCGTGGCGTCGGCGGCCTCTTCTTCGATGATCTGAACCGCTGGCCGTTCGATGACTGTTTCGCCTTCATGCGGGCGGTGGGTGAGGGCTATCTTGCGGCCTACCTGCCCATCGTCGAGCGACGCAAGGCACAACCCTTTGGCGAACGTGAGCGTGAGTTCCAGCTCTACCGCCGTGGTCGTTATGTGGAGTTCAACCTGGTCTACGACAGGGGCACCCTGTTCGGCCTGCAGACCGGCGGTCGCACCGAATCCATTCTGATGTCCATGCCCCCGCTGGCTCGTTGGGAGTATGACTGGCAACCAGAGCCGGGAAGCCCCGAAGCCGCGCTCTATCGTGATTACCTCACGCCAAGGGAATGGGTGTGACGCAAGGGGCCGGCAGGCCCCTTTTCGTTGCCGATTTTTGGCTTGTTCCAGGGCAGGAAAACCCGTTAAATCGGGGCATACCCTTCTGATGGAATTCCCCGATGGATCGTTATCTGGTTTTTGGCCACCCGGTGCGCCACAGCAAGTCCCCCTTCATCCATACCCTGTTTGCCCGCCAGACTCAGCAAGCGCTGGAGTATGGCCTGGCCGAGCCCGCCCCTGCTGAGTTTGAGACCAGCCTGCGCGCTTTCTTCGCCGAGGGGGGCAAGGGCTGCAACGTGACGGTCCCCTTCAAGGAGCAGGCCTTCGCCCTGGTGGACAGGTTGAGTCCAAGAGCCAGGCGAGCGGGGGCCGTCAATACCATCAAGCTGACCGATGACGGCGTGCTGCTGGGGGACAACACGGATGGGGCCGGGCTGGTGGCGGATCTCAAGTCTCACGGGGTGGCCCTGACAGGAAGCCGTATCCTGCTGCTCGGCGCCGGTGGTGCCGCCAGGGGCTGTCTGGCCCCTCTGCTGGCCGAGAGGCCGAGCGAGCTGGTGATCGCCAACCGTACCCAGGCCAAGGCGGCCCGACTCGCCGAGGAGTTTCAGGATCTGGGGGCTATTCAGGCCGTGGCTTATGAGGCATTGCAGGGGCCCTTCGATCTCGTCATCAACTCCACCTCCGCCAGCCTGCAGGGGGATCTTCCTCCTCTCTCCCCTGCTCTGATCCACGGTGATATTGCCATCTACGACATGATGTATGGAGCCACCGATACCCCCTTCATCGCCTGGGCCAAGTCCCACGGAGCACGGCTCACCATGGATGGGCTCGGCATGCTGGTGGAGCAGGCGGCGGAGGCCTTTACCGTGTGGCGCGGTCTGCGTCCCGGAACTAAACAGGTATTGAGAGAACTGAAACGCAATCTGGGGATCCTGTGAATCAAGGCATACTCTTTCCCGATCTGATGAGTTGGGAAGAACAGGCGCAGCGAGTCCATTTCCCGGCCCAGTGGCAAGGATCGACTGCTACATCAGTCGGCGGAGACTGGAGAAACTGGCAGGTCTGAGCCTAGCCCGGGAGGAGGAGATCCTCAAAGCTTTTGAGGCCCTGCGCTTTGACATCGAGGAAATGACTGAAAAACTCATTGAAGAACAATCGTTTGGTGAAGATGGCGCCATCTGTTTATAGATTCTTCAAGTTTTTTTCTGATGCAGCGGAACTTGAGAGGGAAATGGCTGACTAACTAGATAGTTGAGGAAGTGCTAGCTAGTCACCTTTTATAACGCCCCGGTCTTCGTACTGGGGATTTTTTTATCTACATGAAAATTAAGAGAATTTATGTAATCTATTTTTCGTGAAACTAAATTACATAAATTACTTTCACTTTCTGCTGCTTTGCTGTACAGTTCTCTGCGTAGGGTACAGAGGTAAGATGTTCTATCTTTCAGACCTTTTATTTCACGTAATTGAATGTGGCTGAATAGCAGCCCCGATGAGTCATCGTCGGGGCGTTTTTTTATGCTAGTTGTTTAGAGTAAATGCTTTAATTCACCCAGTTTTTTGCTAGAATGAGGGCCTTTCTTGAGGAAAACCAATCGTCTTTGTTCTCGAGAATTAGCTTTTTCCCAATTTTTTGAATTGATTGCTTAGGGCCAGTCTTGCGGATCGCAGCACTGGCCTCATTTTTGTCCTCTCCCCGCCCATCCCTTCGTTGTGTTGTAATAAAATTTCAGTTTTGTTCTTGTTTGGCCTCAAAAAGGCTCTGTACGACAAGAATTCTGAAAACGCTACCAGAGCGGCAATAAGTTAATTATTGCTACATTTAAAGCGGCTATCACATTGATTATCAATGATTCCATACCCTGAGAGGGGGCGTCATTGCGTGTCGAGATACGGGGGAGATAGGCGGGAGAGAAACTGAAAGTCTTTCAATCAGCGGAGAACCAACTCCGCTCATTGCACCGAGGTGGGGAGTGCTTACTCCTCGATCTGATCCTCTTCATCACTGTCTGCCGGCTCGTTGTCGGCTCCGGACAGATACCAGCCGGTCAGGGTCTGGGCCAGCTTCTCGACACCGATATTGGTGAGGGAAGAGAAGGCTTCCACCTGGATCTGCGGACCCAGCTCCGCCACCGCCTGGCGAACCTTGATGACCTGATTGTTGCGAGGGCCCGGGCTCAGCTTGTCTGCCTTGGTGAGCAGCAGCATGACGGGCAGTTCGCGGTGGGCGCTCCACTCCAGCATATTCATGTCGGTCTCTTTGAGCGGGTGGCGGATGTCCATCAGGATCACCAGCCCTTTCAAGGACTCACGGCGCTGGAGATATTCTGCCAGCGACTTTTGCCACTTCAGCTTCATTTCCAGCGGGACCTGGGCATAACCGTAGCCCGGCAGATCCACCAGACGCTTGCCCGGTTCCAGCTCGAACAGGTTGATCAGCTGGGTGCGGCCTGGGGTCTTACTGGTGCGGGCCAGGTTCTTGTGCTTGGTCAGGGTATTCAATGCTGACGACTTGCCGGCGTTGGAGCGACCGGCGAACGCAATCTCGACACCCCCGTCATTCGGCAGGTGGCGGATATCGGGTGCGCTGGTCACAAAATGCACCTTATTGAAATTCAGAGTTTGTGTATCCAACGTAAATTCCCTATAGAGAGAGAGGGTTATGAGTTACTTTATTGTAAAATCGTGTAAAATAGCGTCGCTTATACGCGTTTATTTTAACATGCCTTCGGCGGCATGGGATCTGGAAGCCTAATAACGAGAAAGTTGGAACGCCATGAAGAACCTAGTCATTACACTTGCTCTGATGGTTGGCGTAATTGGGATGGCACAAGCCAAGGGCGATGCCACAGCGGGACAAACCAAGGCTGCTATCTGTGCAGCTTGCCATGGACCGGACGGCAACAGCCCAGTCGACATGTATCCCAAGATTGCTGGTCAGCACGCATCATATATCAAAAAACAATTAGTTGAACTGAAGGCTGCCGCTTCTGGCCAAACTGGCCGGGTTGCCCCCATCATGGGGCCCATGGCCTTGCCCCTGTCCGATCAGGACATGGATGACCTGGCAGCTTACTTCTCCAGCCAGAAGGTGACGCCCCTGGCCGTGCCGGATGAGGTCGTGGCCGCCGGCAAGGCACTCTACATGGGGGGCGACATGAGCCGGGGTCTGGCGGCATGCACCGCCTGCCATGGGCCGCGGGGATCCGGTGTCGAGCAGGCCAAGTATCCTAGCCTGTCCGGGCAGCATCCTGCCTATATCAAGGCCCAGCTGATCGCCTTCCGCAGCGCAACCCGCGAAAATGATCCCAACGGCATGATGCGGGACGTGGCCAAGAAGCTGACGGATGAAGACATAGAGTCGCTGTCCAGGTATGTGGCTGGCTTGCACTGATAACAGCTGAAACCTATCTTGTTGAAAAGTACGGGGAACTCAATTGTTCCCCGTTTCTTTTTCGCCTTTAACACCATTGGCCATAAATGGCCTGGGTTGTTGTAAGAGATCTCCTATTTTCTGGTTCGGCCCCGGCTGAAACGACCCTCAGCTTTCATTTTCGAAACCATAACTTTCAAATACTTAGGCATGAATAGGCAGTTTTGTCTTCATTTGAAGAGATCTTGAGTGGATTGAGCCATTCTGCCAAGTTGTTACAGTGGGGGCATGGAGTGACGCGAGGGCGATTGTCCCATCGGGTCGGACAGGAAGTCTGCTCAGCATGCACAGGTGATGGGCACGGGATAGCAAGACCAGGATGGTGATCGCTCGGGATGGGCGAGGCTGCGGGAGGCAACCACCCCGGATGGATGGCAGGATGTCATCGAGATGGGTCAGGCAAGCACACGCACATTCAGGAACGACCAATAAGGGTCAGGAAGACCCCACAACACGATGCGCAGATGTACGCCCAGGGACAGGCGTTTTGCAACCAGGGAATGGGACTCGCATAAATATAAAAAGGCAGCTTCGGCTGCCTTTTTTCCATTGGGTGATTAACCCGCTCAGGCATTCTGTGTCAAAATAGCAGCAACATGCCCAGAGGATGCCGATCCTGCGGTGTTCAGCGGTCAATATGGCCGAATTGGTGCAGGATCCCCTTCTTGTTCCAGATTTACTGTTCCCGCCTCAGCATCCTTCCCGCACGAATCCATCACGGGATCGGGCTTCAATCCAGATATTTGTCGGAGTCATTCATGTCGGCCAAACAACCCACCCGCAAGCCTACCGGCAAGCGCAAAGAATCAGATGCCAGTGCCCAGGAAGGTCGTGAGCGCAAGCGCGCCGCCAAGCGCAAGGGTTTGAAAGCAGGCTCCCGCCAACAGGCAGGGGAAGAGCAGAAGCGCGGCAGCGGCAAGCAAGCCAAGGATCCGCGCATCGGTTCCCGCAAGCCGGTCGTGCTGGTCGTGGAAGAGAAGAAGAGCAAGCCGGTCGTTTCCAAGCCGCTGAAAGAGAAGAAGCTGGTGATGACCCCCGAGCAGGAACTCGCGTCCATCGAGAACGATGATCGTCTGAACGATCTGCTGGATCGCCTGGACAATGGCGAGACCCTGGCCGCGGACGAGCAAATCTGGGTCGATCAGTGGGTCGACCGCTACCAGGAGCTGATGGACGAGCTCGGGATCATCGATACCGATGAAGACGACGACTTCGATGACGCCGACTTCGACGAGCCGAGCCAGCCTGCCTCCGAAGAGGAGCTGTGGGAGCGCTTCACCCAGGTTGACTATCAGCCTGAACCCAAGCCTGAGCCGAAGAAAAAGTGATGAGTGGATGGATGCTGGCCGCCCTGCTGGGTGGCCTTGTCTTGCTGGGGCTGGCGGTCTACGCCGGTACCCTGCTGGCTCGTCTCAAGCGTCAGCACGAGATGCAGCAACAGGCCATCGCGGCCCGCAATGAGCGTATCCTCGAGAGCGTCAGGGTGATCGCCCATGCGGTGCGGGACGGTCAGTGCGACTACTCGGAGGGGGCCATTCGCCTGACCAATCTGCTGGATGCCCTGCAGATTAAGGGCGGACGCGCCTTCACCGAGGAGTTCCCCGGTCTCTATGGTCTCTATGAGAAGGTGAAAGAGATGCCGACTCACGAGGCGAGACGGGCGCTCAAGCGCAATGAAGTGATGAGGATGGATCTCGAGCGCAGCGGCTATGAAGCCGAGCTGGAGGCGCAGATCCTCAAGGACGTCGCCCTGTTGAAGGACTTCCAGTTAAGCCGTTGATATAAAAGAAAGAGGAAGCAAGCGTGCAAGTAGAACAGATTGTGTGGGACCAGGCCCTGATCGAGAAATACAACTACAGTGGCCCGCGTTATACCTCCTATCCCACTGCGCTGGAGTTCAACGAAGGGTTCGGTTATCCGGATTTCGTCCACGCCGCCGGCCAGTACCCGACCCGCAATTTGTCGCTCTACGTGCACATCCCCTTCTGCCACAAGCTCTGTTACTACTGCGGCTGCAACAAGGTGATCACCCGTCATCAGCACAAGGCCGATCAGTATCTCGACTTCCTCGAGCAGGAGATCAAGGCCCAGGCCCCGCTGTTCAAGCACCGGCTGGTGACCCAGCTGCATTGGGGCGGCGGCACCCCGACCTATCTGAACGAAGCCCAGACCCGGCGCCTGATGGCCATGCTGCGGGAACACTTCCAGTTTGCAGGCGAAGGGGAGATCAGCATCGAAGTGGATCCGCGGGAGATCGAACTCTCCATGCTGGATGTGCTGCGAGAGGTGGGCTTCAACCGCATCAGCCTCGGCGTGCAGGACTTCAACAAGCAGGTCCAGATCGCGGTCAATCGGGAGCAGGACAACGACTTCATCCGCGCCATGCTGGAGCGCGCCCGTGCGTTGGGCTTCCGCTCCACCAACCTCGATCTGATTTATGGCCTTCCCCACCAGAACCGGGACAGCTTCCATCACACCCTGGAAGAGGTGCTCAAAACCGATCCGGCCCGTCTCTCCATCTTCAACTATGCCCATCTGCCGAGCCGCTTCGCCGCCCAGCACAAGTTGAAAGAGGCGGACATGCCGGCTCCTCGCGAGAAGCTGGCCATGCTGCAGGACACCATCGCCTTCCTCACCGGCCAGGGTTACCAGTTCATCGGCATGGATCACTTCGCCAAGCCGGACGACGAACTGGCGGTGGCCCAGCGGGAAGGCAAGCTGCACCGCAACTTCCAGGGGTACACCACCCAGGGGGATTGCGACCTGCTGGGTCTGGGGGTCTCCTCCATCAGCATGATCGGCGACGCCTACTCCCAGAACCAGAAGGATCTCAAGGCCTACTACGCCCAGGTGGACGAGCTGGGTCATGCCCAGTGGAAGGGGTGCTCCCTCAATCAGGATGACCTGATCCGCCGGGAGGTGATCAAGCGCCTCATCTGTGACTTCTCCCTGAACTTCGCTGCCGTCGAGCAGGCCCACGGCCTGGTGTTCAAGGAGTATTTCGCCGAGGATCTCAAGCTGCTGCAGACCTTCATCGACGATGGCCTGGTGCGCATGACGGCCGAGGGGCTGGAGGTGGTCTCCACCGGTCAGCTGCTCATTCGCAACATCTGCATGTGTTTCGACGTCTACCTGCGCAGCAAGGCGCGTCAGCAGCAGTTCTCCCGGGTGATCTGAATCGTTCGATTGCCGGACAATAAAAAAACCGCCGAGAGGCGGTTTCTTTATTGGGTCGGGATGCCGACTAGCCTTGGCGGCGGGCAGCCCGGGCGCTCAGTTCGGCCTTCTCGGCGTCGCTCAGGAAGGCCAGTGTCAGACCATTGCGCTGCGCGGTGCGAATTTCTTCCGCACTCATGCCGGCGGTAGGGGCTGCGACCTCGTATTCGTAGGGCAGATCTATGCCTTCAACAGCAGGATCGTCGGTGTTGAGACAGGCCAGTACGCCGGCGGCCAGGAACTGGCGGATCGGGTGATCGCCGAGGCTCGCCACCGTGGTGGTCTGCAGGTTGGAGGTGAGGCAGGATTCGATGCCGATGCGGTGCTCCGCCAGGTAGGCCATCAGGGCCGGATCCTGGATCGCCTTGACGCCGTGGCCGATGCGCTCGGCGCCGAGCTCCCGGATGGCCTGCCACATGCTCTCGGGGCCTGCGGCTTCACCGGCGTGCACGGTAACCCGCATGCCCGCATCCCGCACCTTGCGGAAGTGGTCGGTGAACAGGTTGCCAGGGAAGCCCAGCTCATCCCCCGCCAGATCGACGGCGACCAGCTGATCCCGGTGGGCCAGGCAGGCTTCCAGTTCGACTCGGCACTGCTCGGTGCCGAAGGTGCGACTCATGATGCCGATGAGGTTGGTCTTGATGCCAAAATCGCGGCTGCCGGCGGCCACGCCATCGATGACGGCCTCCACCACGCCCTGGGGGTGCAGCTTGTGGGCCATGGCCATGTAGGCCGGGCTGAAACGCAGCTCGGCATAGTCGATGCCGGCGCGCAGCAGATCTTCCACGTTCTCGTAGGCCACCCGACGGCAGGCATCGTAGTCGGCCAGCACGGCCACGCCCCAGTCCAGCTTTTTCAGGAAGGCGACCAGGCTCGGTTCGTTCTCGACGATCTGCACGTGGGGGCGCAGCGCCTCCAGCTCGGTGGCGGGCAGCTGAATGTTGTGCTGTCTACCCAGCTCGAGAATGGTCTGTGGGCGAATGTTGCCGTCCAGATGGCGGTGCAGGTCGGTCAGGGGGAGGGATCTGTCAATCATGGTGGCGCCTTCTGCGAGTCGGGTTGGAAAGCCTGCCATTCTAGGCAGGACTCCTGAAAAAGATACCCCGTTTGCAGGCAAACGGGGTACTGGGCGGGCATATATTCATCAAGGCGTGATGGGAATCGTTTTCCCCTGAGGCTCAGGGAATATCGAGCTCCTTGAGCTTGCGGGTCAGGGTGTTGCGACCCCAGCCGAGCAGGCGGGCTGCCTCCTGCTTGTGACCGCGAGTGTGTTCCAGTGCCGTCTCCAGCATGATCCGCTCGAACTGGGGCAGGGCGTCGGCCAGGATGTCGGTCTCCCCCAGCGCCAACTTGCCAGCCACCCAATCCTGCAACTGTTGCTGCCAGCCACCGGCGAGGGCGGGTTGCCCCGGCTCTGCCGTGCTGGTGACCGGGGTCAGCAGTTCGGGAGGGAGATCGCTCACCAGCACCTCCTGACCCGAGGCCATCACGGTCAGCCAGCGGCAGACGTTCTCCAGCTGGCGCACGTTGCCCGGCCAGGGCAGGCGGCTGACATAGGCCTGGGTGTCCGGATGCAGGCTCTTGGCCTCCACGTTCAGCTCCTTGGCCGCTCGCAACAGGAAGTGCTGGGCGAGTTGGGGAATGTCTTCGCGCCGCTCCTTGAGGGCCGGGATGTGAATGCGAATGACGTTGAGGCGATGGAACAAATCCTCCCGAAACTCGCCGTCGGCCACCCGCTTCTCCAGATTTTGGTGGGTGGCGGCGATGATCCGCACGTCCACCTGCACCGGCTGGTGACCGCCGACCCGGTAGAACTGCCCATCCGCCAGTACCCGCAGCAGCCGGGTCTGTACCTCGAGGGGCATGTCCCCTATCTCGTCGAGAAACAGGGTGCCGCCATCGGCCTGCTCGAAGCGGCCGTGACGGATGTTGTTGGCACCGGTGAAGGCCCCCTTCTCATGGCCGAACAGCTCGGATTCGATGAGATCTTTGGGGATGGCCGCCATGTTGAGTGCGATGAAGTTCTTGTGGGAGCGGGGGCTGTGCTTGTGCAGGGCATGGGCGACCAGCTCCTTGCCGGTACCACTTTGACCGTTGATGAGCACCGAGATGCTGGAGCGTGACAGTCGGCCGATGGCGCGAAACACCTCCTGCATGGCGGGGGCCTCGCCGATGATCTCCGGGCTGTTGCCGGGCTCCTGCTGACGACCCTTGCGTTTGGTACGCTGCTCCTTGAGGTGATTCTCGGCGCGGCGTACCAGGCTGACGGCCTCGTCGATGTCGAAGGGCTTGGGCAGGTACTCGAAGGCGCCGCGCTGGTAGGCGTTGACCGCACTGTCCAAGTCCGAGTGGGCGGTCATGATGATGATGGGCAGATCCGCCTGACGGCGATGGATCTGCTCCAGCAGGCTGAGACCATCGATGCCGGGCATGCGAATGTCGGAGAGGATGACGTCGGGCGAGCGCATCTCCAGGGAGCTCAGCAGGGCTTCACCATCGGCAAAACTCTCGCAATCGAAGCCTTCGCTGCCCAGGGTGCGCTCCAGGACCCACCGGATGGAGCTGTCGTCATCGACGATCCACACTTTTGCTGTCATGAGGTTCCCTTATTTGCGAAGCGGTAGATAGATGGTGAATTCGGTATGGCCGGGCCAGCTGATGCAGTCGATGCGCCCCTTGTGCTGATCGATCAGGTTCTGGGCGATGGAGAGGCCAAGCCCCGTCCCTCCCTCCTTGCCGGTGATCATGGGGTAGAAGAGGGTGTCGCGGATGGCATCGGGAATGCCGGGGCCGTTGTCGATGATCTTGATCTCCGCCGCCAGCCGGTAGCGCTGGCCGTGGATGGTGATCTGGAAGGCGGTGCGAGTCTTGATGCGGATGAGCCCGGTCTGCTCCCCCAGCGCCTCGGCGGCGTTGCGCACTATGTTGAGGAAGGCCTGCTGCAGCTGATCCGCCTCCATCTCGAATTCCGGAATGCTGGGATCGTAGTCCCGCTCGATCCGGATCTGGGGAGGCAGCTCCAGATCCACCAGGCGGCGCACCTGTTCCAGCACCGAGTGCACATTGTGCATCTGGTGGCGGCCGGGCCGCTGGGGGCCGAGCAGGCGATCGACCAAGGCCCGCAGCCGGTCGGCCTGCTCGATGATGATGCCGGTATATTCCCGCAAGGCGGGATCCGGCAGCTCCTTTTGCAGCAACTGGGCGGCGCCGCGCAAGCCACCGAGGGGATTCTTGATCTCGTGGGCCAGACCGCGCACCAGCTCCTTGGCCGCCTGCTGCTGGGCATGTTGCTGCAGCTCCTGGCTTATCTTCTTCTGCTGATCGATCTTGCGCAGCTCCACCACCATCAGCCGCTGTTCACCGCTGCCCTGGGTGTCGGCCATGGGGCTGACGCTGATCTCCACCAGCCTGGGTTCCCCTTCCACCACCAGGGTCACTTCGCTGTCGGTGAAGCCTTGCCCCGAAATGAGGCACTGTTTGAATCGCTGCAGATCGAGGGAGATGTGTTCGAGCAGATAGGGCAGCTCTATGCCGATCAGGCGCCGCTCGCTGAGGGAGAGCAGCTGCTCTGCCGCCGGGTTGACGAATTGAATGCAGAGCCGCTCGTCCATCAGGATGACGGCGGTCAGCAGGTTGTCCAAGAGTGTCTTGGCGTTGTCCGAGCGGGTTGGCACTGGTTTCTCCCTAAAACGGTGCTGCTCACCGATTATGCACCGATATGGTGCATTGAGTTTACCCGCATCGGTGCATCACATCACCCCTAATCCGCTTTGGGGGTGGCCTTGGGAGCCGGATCCACCGTGGTTCTGTGCAGGTAAAAGGTGGTTGGCTTGGATTTAGCAAGGATCGTACCGTCTTTGGCGAGCAGCTCGAGCTGCGCCTGATGGGCGCCGCGATCGAGGTTCTCCACCCGGATTGCCAGGCTGTTATGGACCAGGGGGACGGCCTTGCCGTTGAGCAGCAGGCGCAGATCGAACTGTACCGGTGCCTGGGGATTGACCTCGGCCTGGAAGACGATGTTGCCCGTGTTGTCACGCAGGGTACTGCCTGGCTCGGGGGAGAGCAGCTCGACAGACAGCGTGGCGGCCGCCTGTGCCTTCTTGTCATCAACCCCGGTCAGATGATTGAAGTTGTCTACCTGCACCGAGTGGGGGGCGGTGCCGATGAGGGGGGAGACCCGAAGATCCAGCTCCTTGGCACTCTTGCCGGGAGGGGGAGCATCGGTGTAGTGGGTCACGCCGTTGGCATCGACCCAGGAGTAGACCCTGGCAGCCTGGGCGGCGAAAGGCAGCATCAGCAAGAGGCTCAGCATCCATGGCACTGTGTTCATCCATCTCTCCTTGACGGGGTTCAGCTTAATCCTATCAGAGAAAAAACGGCCAGACCGATTGTCGGAAATATGGGGCGGATATCGATCGATGGGCTGGCGGTTTCTTCCGTGAATGGCGCGTGTGCGGGCTGCCGGCCCACCATAAAAAAACCCGCCAGCTGGCGGGTTTTCATGTTGATGACGCAAGGACACCGATTAGACGGAGTAGTACAGCTCGAACTCCAGCGGGTGCGGGGTCATGCGTACGCGATCCACGTCCTGCTGCTTCAGCTCCAGGTAGGAGTTGATGAAGTCATCGCTGAACACGCCACCACGGGTCAGGAACTCGCGGTCTGCGTCCAGGGCAGACAGGGCTTCGTCCAGAGAGCCGGCAACGGTCGGCACTTCGGCGGCTTCTTCCGGCGGCAGGTCATACAAGTTCTTGTCCATGGCATCGCCCGGATGGATCTTGTTGATGATACCGTCCAGGCCGGCCATCAGCTGGGCGGCGAAGGCCAGGTAGGGGTTGGCTGCCGGATCCGGGAAGCGAACCTCGATGCGACGGGCTTTCGGGCTCGGCACCACCGGAATACGGATGGAGGCAGAGCGGTTGCGGGCGGAGTAGGCCAGCATGACCGGGGCTTCGTAGCCTGGTACCAGACGCTTGTAGGAGTTGGTGGTCGGGTTGGCGAAGGCGTTGATGGCCTTGGCGTGCTTGATGATGCCGCCGATGTAGTGCAGCGCCATCTCGGACAGACCGCCGTACAGGTCGCCGGCGAACAGGTTGACGCCGTTCTTGGCCAGGGACTGGTGGCAGTGCATGCCGGAGCCGTTGTCACCGAACATGGGTTTGGGCATGAAGGTAACGGTCTTGTTGTAGGCGTGGGCCACGTTGTGGATCACGTACTTCAGCACCTGCACTTCGTCCGCTTTCAGAGTCAGAGTGTTGAAGCGGGTCGCGATCTCGTTCTGACCGGCGGTCGCCACTTCATGGTGGTGCGCTTCGACCACCTGGCCCATCTCTTCCAGCACCAGACACATGGCGGCACGGATATCCTGGGAGGAGTCAACCGGTGCAACCGGGAAGTAACCACCCTTGACGAAGGGACGGTGACCCTTGTTGCCGTGCTCGTAGTCGGTACCGGAGTTCCAGGCAGCTTCTTCGGATTCGATCTTCACGAAGCTGTGGCCCATGGTGTTGGAGAAGGTGATGTTGTCGAACATGAAGAATTCCGGCTCCGGCCCGAACAGCACGGTGTCAGCGATGCCGCTGGACTTCAGGAAATCTTCGGCGCGCTTGGCGATGGAGCGCGGATCGCGGTCGTAGCCTTGCATGGTGGCGGGCTCGAGCACGTCACAGACGATGTTCAGGGTGGTCTCTTCAGTGAAGGGATCCAGCTTGGCGGAGGCCGGGTCCGGCATCAGCACCATGTCAGACTCATTGATGCCCTTCCAGCCGCCGATGGAGGAACCATCGAACATCTTGCCATCTTCGAAGAAGTCTTCATCGACCTGATGGGAAGGAATGGATACGTGCTGTTCTTTACCCTTGGTGTCGGTAAAGCGCAGATCAACAAACTTGACTTCGTGTTCCTGGATCAGGGCCAAAACGTTCTGGGCTGACATGCTAAGTAACCTCCGGTGTTAAAACTCTTTGGGTGAATGCGTCGTCATATTCACATAAGCCAGTATCGTGCCAAGTTTGTGACAGCTTGATTTCAGGGCATTTGCACCGTTTCAGGCTGTCGGGTCACCCGCTCTCGTGCAGTGTTGCGCCTCATAGTGGTGCAACCTTGGATCCTTTTGGTGCACCAATATGGTGCGCCAGCGTTCCAACCCCCATCTAAGCAGGCTTTTCAAACGGGGTCTATGATCCTGATCCCCTGTCGTGCACGAATGGTCTGCAATTCTGCTAGGCAGATCACAAAGGCGAGAGTACAATTAGCGCCCAATTTTACCCGGTGATTTGAGGCGAGAATGTTAGAGAATTTACGCAATATTGCGATTATTGCGCACGTTGACCACGGCAAAACGACTCTGGTTGATAAGCTGCTGCAGCAATCCGGCACTCTGGATCGCACCAGCGAAGGTCAGGAACGGATCATGGACTCCAATGATCTGGAACGGGAACGTGGCATCACCATTCTCGCCAAGAACACTGCGATCCGCTGGAACGACTACCGCATCAACATCGTTGATACCCCGGGTCACGCCGACTTCGGTGGTGAAGTTGAGCGCGTACTGTCCATGGTTGACTCCGTGCTGCTGCTGGTCGACGCCGTCGACGGCCCGATGCCGCAAACCCGTTTCGTGACCCAGAAGGCGTTCGCCCAGGGCCTGAAGCCGATCGTGGTCATCAACAAGATCGACCGTCCGGGTGCTCGTCCTGACTGGGTAATGGATCAGGTATTCGACCTGTTTGACAACCTGGGTGCCACCGATGAGCAGCTGGACTTCAAGGTTGTTTACGCCTCTGCACTGAACGGCTGGGCCACCATGGATCAGGACGTGCCGTCCGAGAACATGGAACCCCTGTTCCAGGCCATCGTCGACAACGTGGAAGCCCCCAAGGCTGACGCAGACGGTGGTTTCCAGATGCAGATCTCCCAGCTGGACTACAACTCCTACGTCGGTGTCATCGGTATCGGCCGTATCACCCGTGGTCGCGTCAAGACCAACCAACAGGTCACCATCGTCGGTGCCAACGGCAAGAGCCGTACCGGCAAGGTCGGTCAGGTGCTGGGTTACCTGGGTCTGTCCCGTACCGAAGTGGCCGACGCGCAAGCGGGCGACATCATCGCCATCACCGGTCTGGGCGAGCTGAAGATCTCCGACACCGTCTGTGACAACAACGCCGTCGAAGCCCTGCCGCCGCTCTCCGTTGACGAGCCGACCGTGAACATGACCTTCCAGGTGAACACCTCCCCGTTCGCCGGTAAAGAAGGCAAGTTCGTGACTTCCCGCAACATCCTGGAGCGTCTGAACCAGGAGCTGGTCCACAACGTGGCCCTGCGCGTGGAAGAGACCGAAGATCCGGACAAGTTCCGCGTCTCCGGCCGTGGTGAACTGCACCTGTCCATCCTGATCGAAAACATGCGTCGCGAAGGTTACGAGCTGGCCGTATCCCGTCCGGAAGTTATCCTGCGCACCGTTGACGGCGTTCTGCAAGAACCGTTCGAAACCGTGACTGTCGACGTGGAAGAGATCCACCAGGGTTCCGTGATGGAGCAACTCGGCCTGCGTAAGGGCGAGATGACCAACATGACCCCGGATGGCAAGGGCCGTGTCCGCCTGGACTTCATGATCCCGAGCCGTGGTCTGATCGGCTTCCAGACCGAGTTCCTGACCATGACCTCAGGTACCGGCCTGCTGTACCACACCTTCGACCACTACGGTCCGCACAAGGGTGGCAGCATCGGTGAGCGTCAGAACGGCGTGCTGATCTCCAACGCCACCGGCAAGGCTCTGACCTTCGCCCTGTTCGGCCTGCAAGACCGCGGTCGTCTGTTCATCGGTCACGCGACCGAGGTGTACGAAGGCCAGGTGATCGGGATCCACTCCCGCTCCAACGACCTGACCGTCAACTGCCTGAAGGGCAAACAGCTGACCAACATGCGTGCCTCCGGTACCGACGAAGCCCAGGTGCTGACTCCGCCGATCCGCATGACCCTGGAACAGGCCCTCGAGTTCATCGACAACGACGAGCTGGTCGAGATCACCCCCAAGGCGATCCGTATCCGTAAGAAGTTGCTGACCGAGATGGATCGCAAGCGCGCCGGTCGTGCTTGATAGCTGTTCATCGACAGACCAAAGAGAGGCCTTATGGCCTCTTTTTTTATGGGCGCTTGCCCGGGTGCGAGCCACGCTGACGGGTCAGGGCTGCACGCAGGTGGCCAAATGGCCACCCTATCTGACACAATATCGGCATGATGAATTGTTCGAGAATTGCGATGTTGCAGAAAATCCGTGGCCGTCTGGGCCATGCCGTTTCCTTCTTGCGCCACGATGGTGGCCACTTCGCCCAGTTTGTCTGGGGCCGTTTCCAACAGGACAGGTTGACCGTCACCGCGGGCTACCTGGCCTATGTCACTCTGCTCTCCCTGGTGCCCATGATCGCCGTGGTGTTCGGCATGATGTCCGCCTTTCCGGTGTTCCAGAGCCTGAAGCAGGGGATAGAGCAGTTCGTCTATCACAACTTCGTGCCCACCGCCGGTGAGATGCTCAAGGAGTACATCGACGGCTTCGTGGCCAATGCCACCAACACCACGGCGGTGGGGATTGGCGCCCTGATCGTGGTGGCCCTGATGCTGATCTCGGCCATCGACAAGAACCTCAACTACATCTGGCGCTCGACCCAGAACCGGCCCCTGGCCCAGGCCTTCGCCATGTACTGGATGATCCTGACCCTGGGCCCGGTGCTCATCGGTGCCAGCCTCGCCATCTCCTCTTATATCTTGTCCCTCAAGCTGTTCTCCGGTGACAGCCTGTTCGGCATCGGTTTCCTGCTGCTGCGCAGCCTGCCGTTCCTGTTCTCCGTGCTCACCTTCCTGCTGATCTATACGGTGGTGCCGAACTGCAAGGTGCGGTTGACCCACGCCTTCATCGGCGCCCTGGTGGCGGCCACCCTGTTCGAGCTGGCCAAGCGTGGTTTTGCCATCTATATCACCAACTTCCCCTCCTATCAGGCCATCTACGGGGCGCTGGCGACCATTCCTATCTTGTTCGTATGGGTCTATCTGAGCTGGCTGGTGATACTGCTCGGTGCCGAGACCACCGCCTGCCTCGGTGAATATGAGAAGCCAGGGGCCGAGGAGCTGGGTTGAGTTGCGCCAGGGTCCATCCGGCGGGAGGAGATGCGCAAGGCTGATGTGACATTGGCCTGCGCCCATCGCTTATTGCTACCATCAACGACCGCCTTCGGGCGGTCGTTCGTTTCTGACAAGACAAAGGAGTTGCGGGTGATTGCATTGATCCAACGGGTTGCCGAGGCCAGCGTGACGGTGGACGGCGAGGTGGTGGGCGCCATCGAGGGGGGCCTGCTGGTGCTGCTCGGGGTCGAGCAGGGGGATGATGAGGCCAAGGCCGACAAGCTGCTGCACAAGGTGAGCGGCTATCGCATCTTCTCCGACGAGAACGGCAAGATGAACCTCAACGTCGGTCAGGCCGGCGGCAGCCTGCTGGTGGTCTCCCAGTTCACCCTGGCGGCGGATACCGGCAAGGGGATGCGGCCGAGCTTCTCCGGCGGCGCGCACCCGGTGGAGGCGGAGCGTCTTTATGACTATTTCGTGGACAAGGCGCGAAAGAGCGGTCTGCCGACCGAGAGCGGCCGTTTTGCCGCCGACATGAAGGTGCGGCTGCTCAATGACGGCCCCGTGACCTTCTGGCTGCAGGTCTGATAGCTACCTTTCATGCTGCCAAAGACTGTTTTTATGGCGTTTTGTATGGCAGAAAATCGCTGTGCAATACATAACCACTGCCTGCCAGGGGGCGATCCCGGCTTGTCGGTACGTTTTCAGCCCCTATGAGCCGTGATGGGGCTCGCGGGTAGTGTGCAGGATGACATTGCGGTAGCCGGGCACGGCATGCAGCTCGGTGGGACCGACCCACTCCCTCGCCAGCCGCAGGGCCTGCGCCTGTTCGAGCTGGGTGCGTGGCAGCAGGTTGATGATGAGGGTGCCCGCGAGGCGCTGGGCCAGGGCCTGGTAGAGGGGCGCCTGGAACAGCAGCAGGGGGTTGCCGTCCTGACTGAACAGATCCAGCAGCACCAGATCGTAGCGCTCCTGATGCTGGAGCAGGAAGTGGAGTGCATCGGCCTGGTGCAGCCGGGGAGCTCGCAGGGCCGAGGGTTGAAAGAATTGCTGGAACAGGGTAAGGATCTCGGCGTCCAGATCCACGCAATCGTGTTCGGCCTCGGGCCAGCGGGCCGCCAGATGGCGGGTGAGATCGCCGCCGCCGAGGCCCAGCTCCAGGATCCGGTTCGCCCGTTCGGGCAGGTGTACGGCAATGCTGCGTTGATGGGGCAGACAGAGGCGTTCTGGCTGGGCGAGGCTCATGGCCGACTGCACCACGCCGTCCATTTCCAGCCAGCGATGCTGACCATTTTCCAGGATGCTGAGGCGGCGCTCGGGTTTGACACTGAGGTGCAATAAGTGATCGGCTTGGTACGCTTGCAGATTGAAGTCCATGAATTTGCACGGCAAGATGGTTTTCGACCAGTGTAACTCAAGGATGTATCTATGTACCGGGTGGTCACCCCCCAAACGGCAGCCGAGCCGGATGTTTACTACCAGTGGCGCTGGGAGGCATTGGTGCGCAAGCCCTTCATTCTGCCCTGCGGCGCTAACTCAAGGATCGCTTTATGTACCGGGTAGTCACCCCCCAAACGGCAGCCGAGCTGGATGCTTACTACCAACTGCGCTGGGAGCTGCTGCGCAAGCCCTTCAATCTGCCCATCGGCTCCGAGCGGGACGAATATGACACCGTCGCCATCCACCGTCTGATGCTGGCGGAAGACGACACCCCCATCGCCGTTGGCCGCCTGTTCGTCGGGGGGGACGAGGCCCAGATCCGCTTCATGGCATTGCGCCCCGAGTACCGGGGCCAGGGACTCGGGGCCCGCATGGTGGAAGACCTCGAGCAGCTCGCCCGGGACGAGAAGGTGAAGCGGCTGGTGATGAACGCCCGCCAGGAGGCGGTCGAGTTTTACCGTCGCTGCGGTTTTCTGGAGGTGGGGGAAGGCCCCGTCTCCTTTGGCCGCATCCCTCATCGGCAGATGATCAAGTCCCTGAGTCCTTTGCAGACCATCCAGTACCGATCGGAGTGGTGTCAGGATCTCACCACCCGCTGGTCGAGGGGCATCCCCATCAGCGAGAAGATGGGTGTCCACATCACCCATTACGACGGGCAGACCTTCCACCTCAAGGCCAACCTGGCGGCCAACCTCAATGTTCACGACACCATGTTCGCCGGCAGCATTTACAGCCAGTGCGTGCTGGCGGGGTGGGGCCTCATCTGGTTGCAGCTCAAGGAGGCCGGACTGGGCGGTGACATAGTGCTGGCGGAGGGGAACATCAAATATTACCGTCCGGTGAGCGAGGAGCCGGAAGCCAGGGTGGCCCGCGAGGGGATGCCCGCGGTGCTGGATCCCCTCAAGAACAAGGAGTCTGCCAAGTTCAGCCTGAGGGTGCAGCTGTTCAGCGGCCGCAAGCTGGCGGTGGAGTTTTCCGGTCAGTATGTGGTGCAACCCATCAAGCGGGCTGGCCAGTAGATGGATCTTGCCGACCTGCTGACGACAAGGCCTCATGATGAGGCCTTGTTCGTTTATGGCGTTGGTTGGGGCGCCGGTTTGGGCTGGGCCGGACGCCAGAGCGGGCTGCTGTTGCCCTGGGCCGGGTAGCGAACCCCGGGCTCCCAGCCGCAGGTGTTCTGCCCGGTGGGGAAGTGCCACTCCAGAGTCGGGTCATCGAGGGGGCCGCGCCACTGGGCCAGCAGCTCGGCACAGCGCTGCTTGTTCAGCACCCCGAGATCCAGCTGCCACTCGCTCTTGGCAAGATCCAGCCCGCCCTGCAGGGCGAGCAGGTGGGTGATGGTGGAAGCGCCGGCCTGCTCGACGGTCACCTTGCCCTGCTCGGCCTTGGCCTGCAGTGTGATGTGGTAGAAGGGGGTATCCCCTCTTTGCAGCGCCTGCCACAGCGCCTCTGGCGTCATGGCGGGTGCCTGGGGTTCCTTGAACCACTCATCCAGCAGGGGGTCTATCCCCACCTTGTCCCAGAAGGGATCCCTGGCATCCAGGCTCAGGCTGCCCTGCAGGGTGCTGCGCCAGCTGTCCGGGGTCTCCCCTGTCACGGCCTGCAGATCGGCGCTGATGTCCAGCTTGCCCGCCACCGAGAGGGGGGAGGGCTTGTCCGGATGGAGCAAGCTGTTCCACTGCTCCATGTCCAGCTGCTTGCCCTGCAGTTGCAGCCGGCTGCTCTGGCCCGGTTCCTTGCCCCATTGGCCGCTCAGGGTGAGGGAGCCCTCGTCAGGCAGGGTGGTCGAGAGGCGGTTGAGTTGCCAGGAGCTGGGGGTCAGCTCCCCATCCAGCTCGCCGTTGCGGGCACTGAGGCCGTCCCACACCAGTTCGAACCATTTGCTCTCCACCCGGGTGCGGCCGAGCAGGGGGCCCGGCTGATTGCCCCGCAGGCTGAGATCGGTCAGGTAAAACTGCCAGCCGGTCAGGGAGAGTGGCAGCGCATCGTCGAAGGAGAGCACCTTGAGCTTGTCGAAGGTGAGCTTGCGCACGTCGATCTGCTGGGGGCGCCAGCCTTGCCAATCCTGCCACCAACCGTCTGGCAGGCTGATGTCCATGGCGCTCAGGCTCATCTCCTTGAGGGTGAGCCGCTGCAGGTCCGGGTCCAACGCCAGCTCCAGATTGAACTCCCCCTCATAGGCCTTGCCCTGCAATTCAGCATCGTATTGCTGGGGCGAGAAGGCGAGCCGTCCCTTGATCGCCTCCAGCTGGAACAGGCCGCGACCGAAGTCCGCCAGGGTGCCGATGAGGTAGCCGCTGGGACGATGGCCGGCCTGCCAGTCGAAGGCGGTCAGCTGGCCGTTGAAGTTGTTGAAGGCGATCTCCTGGTTGATGGCATTGACGTTGAGCTGCTCGAACTGGCCCTTGTCCAGGCTTATCTTGCGCAGGGGGAAGTTGCCTTGTGGGATATCGCCGAGCTCGACTCGCATGGCGCGCGCCTTGAGATCGTGCAGTCGCAGGCTGCGAGCAGGCCAGTCGAGCACCATGCCGGTTGCAAGCCCGCCGTCGAACAGGCTGGCGGTGAGCTTGTCGGTGCTGAGCACCTGGGCTTCCAGTCGCCCCGTCAGGTTGAGGCGAGCCAGGGTGAACTGGGGCACTTCCAGCTGATTGATGGCCAGGGTCAGATTGGCCTGGGGCTGGCGTTTAGGATCGATCAGTTCCCAGTCGCTCAGAGTGGCGCTCAGGCCACGCAGGGTCAGCTCCGGACTCAGCAAGCTGAGATTGTCGACGGTGCTGTCGCTGATGGTGAGGGTGCGCACCGGCAGGGTGGGCAGCTGGTTGGGGAGCGGCAGCTTGATGACGGGGCGGATGAGATCCAGGTGGGCGATGCGCACGTCCCGGTTCAGCCAGTCGATGTTGTCTATCTCCAGATAGATCTTGTCGAGCTGCACCGCATCTCCGTAGTGCACCTGCTCCGCCAGCAGGGTGTAGGGATGGAGCGGATTGAACACCAGCCGGCCTATGCTGACCGGCACCCCGGTCTGCTGGCTCAGCCAGTCGGCGATGGGGCCCTTGGCACGATCGGCATCGAACAGGCCAAGCCCCATCCAGACGAAGAGCAACAGGAAGGCAAAGAGATAGAGCAGGGCGCGTAGCCAGGAATTCATCGGTGCTTTTCTCCTGTTTCTATGGGCCGGTCAGGCGTTGGCATAGTGAGCCTGCAGGTCAAACCGGTGACGGATCAGGCATTGGAATAGTGATCCCGCAAGCCGAGCCAGCGCCGGATCAAGGGTTCGACATGGCTCGGGTGCTTGTCCATCAGGAAGCGAGCCATCTTCTGCACCTGGGGGATCAGCGGCTGGTCCCGCACCAGGTCGGCAATCTTGAGATCCGCCAGCCCGGTCTGGCGAGTGCCGAGCAGTTCTCCCGGCCCGCGCAGCTCCAGATCCCGCTGGGCGATGAGGAAACCGTCGTTGGTCTCGCGCAGCACCCCGAGCCGGCTCTGGGCCGTCTTGGAGAGCGGGGCGTGATAGAGCAGCACGCAGTGGGAGGCCACCGATCCCCGCCCGACACGGCCGCGCAGCTGGTGCAACTGGGCCAGCCCGAGTCGCTCCGGGTTCTCGATGATCATCAGGCTGGCGTTCGGCACATCCACCCCCACCTCGATGACGGTGGTGGCGACCAGCAGTTGCAGGATGCCTGCCTTGAACTCCTCCATCACCCGCTGCTTCTCGACGGGACGCATGCGGCCATGTACCAGGCCGATATGCAGACCGGGCAATCGGGTTTGCAGTTCGGTGGCGGTATCCTCGGCGGCCTGGCATTCCAGCGCCTCGGACTCCTCGATCAGGGTGCAGACCCAGTAAGCCTGCTTGCCCTCCTCGCAGGCCAGCCTGACCCGTTCTATCACATCGTCCCGGCGGCTGTCCGGCAGGGCGACCGTGGTGATGGGGGTGCGGCCCGGCGGCAGCTCATCGATGATGGAGGTATCGAGATCCGCATAGGCGGTCATCGCCAGAGTGCGGGGGATGGGGGTGGCGGTCATGATCAGCTGATGGGGGTGTACCCCCTCCCGTTCCCCTTTCTCCCGCAGGGCGAGGCGCTGGTGCACCCCGAATCTGTGCTGTTCGTCGATGATGACCAGAGCCAGTCGCTGGAACACCACCTGCTCCTGGAAGATGGCGTGGGTGCCCACCACCATCTTGACGCTGCCGTCGGCAATGGCGGCGAGCGCCTCTTCCCGCGCCTTGCCCTTCTGCTTGCCAGCCAGCCAGCCGACCTTGATGCCGAGCGGTGCCAGCCAGTTGGCGAAGTTGATGGCATGCTGCTCCGCCAGCAGCTCGGTCGGGGCCATCAGCCCCACCTGGCAGCCGTTGCCGATGGCCTGCAGGGCGGCGAGCGCCGCGACCAGCGTCTTGCCGGAGCCCACGTCTCCCTGCACCAACCGCATCATGGGGTAGGGGCGCTGCAAGTCCTGGCTTATCTCCGCCACCACCCGGTTCTGGGCCCCGGTCGGTTTGAACGGCAGGGCGCCGAGCAGTTGCCTGATCAGGGTGGGAGCGGGCTTGAGGGCGCGGGCGAGCTGGGTCTGGGATTGGGCACGTACCTTCAATACCGAGAGGTTGTGGGCCAGCAGCTCTTCCAGCACCAGCCGCTGCTGGGCCGGATGCTGGCCGCTCTCCAGCAACGCCAGCGCCACCGAGGGAGGTGGGCGATGCAGCAGACGCAGGGCGGCGGCGAGTTCGATCTGATGGGGATAGAGGCCGGCAGGCAGCAGTTCGTCTACCCCGTAGAGGTCGAGCTGGGCCAGGGCCTGATCGGTGAGGCTGCGCAGGGTCAGCTGGCGCAAGCCTTCCGTGGTGGGATAGACGGGGGTGAGGGCATCCTCGGTCTGGCCGGCCTGCTCCTCGCCGAGCAGCTTGTACTCGGGGTGGGCCATCTCCAGCCCGTATTTGCCGGGTCTCACTTCGCCAAAGCAGCGGATCAACCTGCCCTGGCCCAGGCTGTTCTTCTGGGCGGCGGTGAAGTTGAAGAAGCGCAGGGTCAGGGTGCCGGTGCCATCGCTGATGCGGCATACCAGCATGCGGCGACGACCCATGACCAGCTGGGTATCCTGGATTTCACCCTCGACCGCGCCGTGCAGACCCGGCGGCAGATCGCCGATGGGCCACACCTGGGTGCGATCCTCGTAACGCAAGGGGAGGTGGAACAGCAGGTCCTGCACGGTGGCGAGTCCCAGCCGTTCGAGTTTCTCCAGCATCTTGCTGCCGACGCCCTTGAGGCTATCGAGGGAGATTTTATCCAATTTCATCAATTAGATGCCCGAAAACACTGTAAATATGTCCAGATGATAGGGGTTATTGATGTTGCGATGCAAGCCGCGTTGCTGTCGCAGAGATGCCGGCAGGGGGCGATGGCGGCAGGCCATGAATGACAAAGGCCCGCCGAAATCGGCAGGCCTTTGGGTGCATGGCTGTGCGCCTGGGATGCAGGCTTCACAGACGTTAGATGATGCGCTTGAGCAACAGGTGTGCCTTGACCCTGTGGATCCGGGCCAGCAGTTTGCGCACCTGATCCGGGTAATCCTGGATCTGCTCAATCTGGTCGAAGCGGCTGATGCGACGGGCATGGGTCAGGATGTTGTCCCGCTCCTCGGCGAAGCGCGCACGCAGATGGTGGTGCTGATCATGCACCAGCAGGCCGTTCTCCAGATCCAGTGCCCAGGCGCGGGGATTGAGGTTGTTGCCGGTGAGCAACGCCCACTCCTCGTCCACGAAGATCCCCTTGAGGTGATAGGAGTTCTTCTCGCAGCACCAGAGCATCAGGTTGAGGCGGCCGCTGTCAATGTGACGCTGGTTGCGCTCGGCAAACTTGCGCAGGTTGGTCTCGTACAGGTAGGGCAACCCACCGATGGTGGAGAACTTCTCCTCCGGCGGGATGAAGAAGTCGTTGGCCGTCTTGTCACCCACGACTATGGTCACCTTGCAACCGCGCTGGAGCAGTGCCTCCACATCCTTGTTCAACTCCTTGGGTGGGTTGAAGTAGGGGGTGCAGATGAAGATCTCCCGCTCCGTGGCCCGTACCAGGTTGCGGATCATCCGGTTGAGCTGGTTGCCGCGCTTGCCCAGGCCCGCCATGGGGGTGATGGCGATCTCCTGGCTGTTGGGCAGTATGGTTTCGAAGCGGTACTGGCTGGTACGCAGTGCCTGTTTGAAGCGACGGATCTGCCCTTTCAGCTGCTTGGCGCCGGGAATGCCGGTGCGATCCAGCCGCTGGACGGCGTCGCTGCGCAGGAAGACGTCATCCACATAGTTGACCATGCTGCGGGTCAGCGCCTGGCTGCGGATCTGGTGATAGCGATCGAAACGGTAGCGATCCTGCTGGTGCAGGTAGATGTCGTTCAGGCTGGCGCCCGAGTAGAGCAGCACATCGTCGAAGATGAAGCCCTTGAGGTGCAGCACCCCGAGCAGCTCGCGCCCCTTTACCGGCACTCCGTAAATTTCGATGGGGTGCTCGTGGCGCGCGGCCATCTCCTGATACAGCAGATGGTTGCCACCCTGCTTGCCCTTACCGATGAGCCCGCGCTGGGCGCGGTGGAAGTCGACGAAGACTTTGACATCGAGGGCCGGGTTGCGTTGCTTGGCGGCGTAGAGGGCGGAGAGGATCTCCCGTCCTGCCTCATCGTCTTGCAGGTAGAGGGCGATCAGATAGATACGCTGGGTCGCACCGGCGATGAGGGAGAGGATCCGGCTCTTGAATTCCTTGGCGCTGCTGAGTACCTGAAACTGATCGGCGGAGACCGCGATCTGGGGCAAACGTGTCAGCGACTGTCGATAATGTGCCGATGAATGCATAGAGAAACCTGATATCACGGGGTTAAGCGTTCCACTCGGGGCAATGAATAGGCGATTCTAACAACCTCACTCCCTCAGCCAAAGTAAAAGAATCATCAAGAAGCTGAAAAAGGCCTCACAACGGAGGCCTTTTCGAGGGGAGATCGCCTTACAGGAAACTGTAGATGATCATCGCCACGATCCCGCCCGTGGTCCCAATGATGGTTTCCATCACGGTCCAGGTTTGCAGGGTCTGCTTCTCGCTGAGGCCGAGGTAGCGGTTGGCCAGCCAGAAGCCGGAGTCGTTGACGTGGGACAGCACGATGGCGCCGCCACCGATGGCGATGGTGATGGTGGCCAGCTGGGCACCGCTCAGGCCGAGGGGTTCCAGCATCGGCAGCACCAGGCCGCAGGCGGTCAGCATGGCGACGGTGGCCGAGCCCTGGATGACCCGCACCGCGGCGGCCAGGATGAAGGCCAGCGCGACGATGGGCAGGCCGGAGTCCGCCAGGGTATTGCCGAGGGCGGCGCCGACACCGGAGTCCACCAGTACCTGCTTGAACACGCCACCGGCACCGGTCACCAGGATGATGACGCCGGCAGGCTGGATGGCGCTGTTGCAGATGTTCATCACCTCGTCACGGGACATGCCGCGACGCACCCCCAGCAGATAGAAGGCGGCCAGACAGGCGACCATGATGGCGGTGAAGGGGTGGCCGATGAACTCCAGCCAGTCGTGCAAGGTGGAACCTGCCTCCACGAAGCGGCTGACGATGGTCTTGAGGCCGATCAACAGCAGCGGCAGGCCGATGAGGCCCATGGCCAGCCCGAAGGAGGGCAGGGTCTTGCTGTCGTCGTGCACGCTGTTCTGGGCATCGGCGGGGAGGGGGACATCCACCACCTTGCTGATCAGCTGGCCAAACAGCGGGCCCGCCAGGATCATGGCCGGAATGGCGGCGATGAGGCCGAACAGGATCATGTAACCGAAGTCGGCACCCAGCTGGGAGGCCACCAGGATGGGGCCGGGCGCCGGGATCAGGAAGGCCTGGCAGGTGGCGATGCCCGCCAGCAGGGCGATGCCGATCTTCACCACGCTGCCGCCGCCACGGCGGACGATGGCGAAGGCGACGCCGATCAGCAGCACCACGGCCACGTCGAAGAACAGGGGCAGGGCGCAGACAAAGCCGGTGAGGGTCATGGCCCAGCTGGCGCGCTTGACGCCGAAGGTGCCGAGCAGGGTGTGGGCAACCCGGTCGAGGGCACCGGTCACTTCCATCACCTTGCCGAACATGGCGCCAAGGGCCACGACCACGGCAACGAAGCCGAGAGTGCCCCCCATCCCTTTCTGGATGGTGGTGGCGATCTCGGCCGGGTTCATGCCGGCGGCGAGGCCGGCGACCATGGAGACCAAGATGAGGGAGACGACGGCGTGCAGGCGGGCCTTCATCACCAGAAAGAGCAGCAGCACGATGGAGCCGGCGGCCGTCATGATCAGGGAGAGGTCTGACATTGTTATGCGTTCCTTATTCCAAGTTCGATTGCGATAGCCTGGCGCGCGTTATCCAAGCATATCTACATGATTTGTTTATATTTATTGTTTTATCTCTGCCCCATGCCACTGGCCGGGCGCCGAGACTGTTCAGTCTGTGGCAGACTTCACATTTTTCGTTGTTACCGGTAACATGTTACCGGTAACGTGGTAAGTTAAAACCCATCAACGACACGTTTTTTGAAAAATGAGATAGAGGTCAAACAATGGCGGGCAAGAGCATTATCGTGATGGGTGTGTGTGGTAGCGGCAAATCCAGCGTCGGCCTTCGGGTGGCTGAAATCCTCGGTGCCAAGTTCATCGACGGTGATGACCTGCACCCCCGCGCCAATATCCAGAAGATGGCGGGGGGCAATCCCCTCAACGACGAGGACCGCGCCCCCTGGCTTGAGCGGATCCGTGATGCGGCCTACAGCCTGGAGCAGAAGAACGAGGTGGGCGTGATCGTCTGCTCCGCCCTCAAGCGCCAGTACCGGGATCAGATCCGCGACGGCAACGAATCTGTGCACTTCCTGTTCCTCGACGGCGACCAGCCCCTGATCCTGGAACGGATGCGTGCCCGCAAGGGCCACTTCATGCGAGAGAGCATGGTACAAAGCCAGTTTGATACTCTGGAGCGCCCAGATGGCGAGGCCGGGGTATTCCACATCGATATAGACGGGACCTTCGATCAGGTGGTCGATCGGGCCGTCACGGCACTGGAGCAGGCCCTGTGAGCCGCCCCCTGATCCCGGCGGTTGCCGACCGCCGACCCATGATTTCACCGGAGCAAGCGTCATGATCCATCCCGTGATCCAGGCGGTCACCGACCGTATCCGCGAGCGCAGCCGTACTCGCCGCGCCGCCTTCCAGGCCCGCATCCAACGCCAGGCCGAGCAGGGCAAGACCCGTGCCGCCCTGGCCTGCGGCAACCTTGCCCATGCCGTGGCGGCGTCCAGCTGCGACGAGAAGGGCCGCATCCTCGACATGACCCGGGCGAATGTCGGCATCGTCACCGCCTACAACGACATGCTGAGCGCCCATCAGCCCTATCAGGGCTATCCGGATCAGATCAAGGCGGTGCTGGCCGAGCTCGGCCACAGCGCCCAGGTGGCCGGCGGCGTGCCTGCCATGTGCGATGGCGTCACCCAGGGCCAGCCGGGAATGGACATGTCCCTCTTCTCCCGGGATCTCATCGCCCAGGCGACGGCGCTCTCTCTGTCCCACAACACCTTCGATGCGACCCTGCTGCTCGGCATCTGCGACAAGATAGCCCCGGGCCAGATCATGGGGGCGCTCTCCCATGCCCACCTGCCCACCGCCTTCGTCCCTGCCGGCCCCATGGCCAGCGGCATCAGCAACGACGAGAAGGTCAAGGTGCGCCAGCAGTACGCCGCCGGCGAAGTGGGCCGTGACGCCCTGCTGCAGATGGAGTGTGGTGCCTATCACTCGGCCGGTACCTGCACCTTCTACGGCACCGCCAACACCAACCAGCTGGTATTCGAGGCCATGGGCCTGATGCTGCCGGGCTCTGCCTTCGTGCATCCCCACAGCGCGCTGCGCCAGGCCCTGACCGCCGAGGCGGCTCGCCGTATCAGCGCCATGATCCCCGGCTCCCCGGCCTACCGCCCCCTGATCACTGTGCTGGACGAGCGCTCCCTGGTGAACGGTCTGGTGGCCCTGCTCGCCTCCGGCGGCAGCACCAACCACAGCATCCACATGGTGGCGCTGGCCCGCGCCGCCGGTCTGGAGCTGACCTGGGATGATCTGAGCGATCTCTCCGACGTGGTGCCGCTCTTGGTGCGCATGTACCCGAACGGCCCGGCGGACGTGAACGCCTTCGAGCAGGCCGGCGCCGTGCCCGGTCTGATGCGCCGGTTGGCGCAAGGCAACCTGATCCATCTGGATGCCACCCCGACCTTCGGCGAGATGCAGGACTACCTCAGTCGCCCGCAGCTGGTGGATGGCAAGCTGGTGTGGCAACCGGTGGGCGAGAGCACGGATCCGAGTGTCCTCTCTCCTTCCGGCTCAGTGTTCCAGGTCACCGGTGGCACCAAGCTGCTGGCGGGTAACCTGGGCCGCGCCGTGGTCAAGGTCTCTGCGGTGGCGCCGGAATATCGCGTCATCGAGGCCCCGGCCCGGGTCTTCTCCTCCCAGCACACGGTGGAAGCGGCCTACAAGGCTGGCGAGCTCAATCAGGATGCGGTCATCGTGGTGCGCCACAACGGCCCGGCCGCCAACGGCATGCCGGAGCTGCACAAGCTGATGCCGGTGCTCGGCAACCTGCAAAAGGCGGGTCACAAGGTGGCGCTGGTCACCGATGGCCGCCTGTCCGGGGCTTCCGGCAAGATCCCGGCCGCCATCCACGTCACTCCGGAGGCACTGCACGGCGGGGCCATCGGCCTGCTGCGTGATGGCGACATGCTGCGGGTGGATGCCGAAACCGGTACTCTGGATTGCCTGACCGACCTGAGTGGTCGCAGCCAGGCCGAGATTGACCTGACCCTGGAGCAAGAGGGCTGGGGTCGTGAACTGTTCAGCGTGATGCGTCGCGCGGTATCGAGCGCCGAGTGTGGCGCCACCATCTTTGACTGAGGAAGAGCAATGCAAAACTGGAAAGTGACTCCCGCCGAGGTGTTTGCCGCCTCCCCGCTGGTGCCCGTGATGGTCATCAATGAGCTGGATCAGGCCCTGCCCATGGCCAAGGCCCTGCTGGCCGGTGGCATCTCGGTCTTCGAGATCACCCTGCGCACCCCGGTGGCGCTGGATGCCATCGCCCTCATCGCCCGCGAGATGCCGGAAGCCATGGTGGGGGCGGGGACCGTGCTCAACAGCGCCCAGTTCGATGCCGCCGTGGCCGCCGGTGCCCGCTTCGTCATCTCCCCGGGCATGACCCCGGCCCTGCTGGCCCATGCGGCCAAGAGCACGGCGCCGCTGATCCCCGGGGTGGCCACCCCGTCCGAGGTGATGCAGGCGCTGGAAGCCGGGTACGATCACCTGAAGTTCTTCCCGGCCGAGGCCAACGGTGGCACCAAGGCGCTGTCCGCCATCGCCGCGCCCCTGCCCCAGGTCAAGTTCTGCCCGACCGGCGGCATCGGCCCGAAAAACGTGGCCGACTATCTGGCACTGAAATGTGTCGCCACCGTTGGCGGCTCCTGGATGCTGCCGGCAGAGGCCGTCAAGGCCGGCAACTGGGATGAGGTGACCCGCCTGTCCCGTGAAGCGGTTGAATTGGTTAAACGCTAAGTCTTTATCGTTTAGCAAAACTAAACAGGCCACCTCAGGGTGGCCTGTCGTTTTTCGTGCAAAGCAGGGGAGGCGGGGCGCTTTTATTCCCCCTGTCGCCTCCCGAGGGTCAGGCCGGGCGCCGTTTAACCCAGGCTCTCCCCTTCATAGAGGGAGAAACCCATGTCCCGGCGGTTCTCGGGGTGGGGCTGGCCGCTCAGCCGGGCCAGCAGCATGGCGGCCGCCTCGCGGCCTATCTCCTGGCGCGGGGTGACGATGCTGGCGAGCTTGGGGGTCATGGCATGGCTGATGTCGAGGGCGTTGCTGCCGGCGATGGCGACCTGCTGAGGCACGGGGATCCACTTGGCCTGGCACTGCAGCAGGGCCCCCACCGCCAGGTCATCGTTGGTGCAGAACAGGCCGTCCAGATCCGGATAGCGCGCCAGCGCCTGGTCCAGCAACTGGCCTCCCAGGGTGAAGGTGGAGGATTGCTCGGTCAGCAGGTGGCGCCCCTCGAGGCCAGCCTCATTCATCGCCTGGTAATAGCCTTCCATCCGCAACTGGGTACGCACATCGAGCCGCGCCCCCAGATAGACCACCTTGCGCCGCCCCCGACGCAGCATCTCTGTTACCATGGCCCGGGCGGCCGCCCGGTGATCCATGCCGACCACCATGTCGATGGGATCCTGGGGCAGGTCCATGGTCTCCACCACCGGGATGCCGGCGGTGGCGATCATCTTGCGGGTGCGCTCGGTGTGCTGGCTGTCCGAGAGGATCAGGCCATCCACGTTGTAGGAGAGCAGGGAGGCGACCTGCTCTTCTTCTCGCAGCGGGCTGTAGCCGTAGTGGGCCAGCAGGGTCTGGTAGCCGGCAGGTCGGGTCACCGATTCGATGCCATGCACCACGGCGGAGAAGACCTGGTTGGAGAGGGAGGGGATCAGGATGCCGATGGCCTTGCTGGTGGCGTTGGAGAGGATCTCTGGTGCCCGGTTCGGGATGTAGCCCAGGGTCTCCACCGCGGCGGCGACCCGTTCGCGAGTGCCCTCGGCCACGGCCTGGGGATCCCGCAGATAGCGGCTGACGGTCATCTTGGTCACCCCGGTCAGGTCGGCGATGTCTTGCAGGGTAGGGCGGCGCTTGCGGGTATCGTTCATCTGGGGGTCCGGCGAGAATGTTACAGGTAACATTAACGGTTTTGGGTAGCAAAGTCAGCCGATGGCGCTGCCGCTGGGAGGTTTCAATTGATAAAGGGCAAGAGCTTCAACGGGAAACGGTTCGAACAGCAGGAGGTGGACGATGAAGATTTCAGCGATTGCCGCTTCATCGACTGCAATTTCTCCTGGCTGGATCTGAGCGAGAGCCGCTTCGTCGACTGCAGTTTCTACGACAGGGAGCACGAACAGGGTTGCCAGCTGCAGGGCTGCGATCTGCGGGAAGCCAGCTTCCTGCGCTGTGACCTCACCCTGGCCGACCTGAGCCGCAGCCAGTGTCTGGGGCTGGAGATGCGGGATTGTCAGGCCATGGGCATCAACTTCGCCAATGCCAGCTTCGCGAACCAGATCACCCGGAAGAGCTACTTCTGCGAGGCGCACCTGACCGGCAACAACTTCAGCTACGGCAACTTCGAGGGCTGCCTGCTGGAGCAGTGCGAGCTCGGTGGTAACCGCTGGCAGGGGGCCAATCTGCTGGGGGCCTCCCTCGCGGGATCCGATCTCGGCGGCTCAGCCTTCGGACAGATAGACTGGACCAGCTTCAACCTGCAGGGCTGCGATCTGCGCCAGTGCGATCTGCCGGGTCTGGATCTGCGGCGGGTCAATCTGGAGGGGGTAAAGATCAGCGAGGAGCAACAACAGGGCTTGCTGGAGCAGATAGGCCTGATCGTCTTCCCTTGAATGACTGGATGATGTGAGAGATGGGGAGGGCGAACGGCTTGATGAGCCGCCCGGATGGACAGAATAGTCGGTAAGTTTTCATCATCCTTACCACCCGCCAACACCAGAAAGCCTGCATCATGCAGGCTTTCGTGAAGGTCAGGTTAGCGTCTGGCGAGCCACTTGGTGGGGTTGATAGCCTCGCCCTGATAGCGGATCTCGAAGTAGAGGCCGGGCCTGTCCTGACCACCGCTGTCACCCACCAGGGCCACGGGCTCCCCCTGCTCCACATTCTGGCCGACCTGGCGCAGCAGCGACTGATTGTGACCGTAGAGGCTCATGTAGCCGCGACCGTGATCGATCACCAGCAGCATGCCGAAGCCGTCCAGCCAGTCCGCGTAGACCACCTGACCCGGGGCGACCGCCTTGACCTGGGTGCCTTCACTGGCGCCGATCAGGGTGCCCTTCCATTTCAGCTCGGCGGTGCGCGGCGAGCCGTAGGAGATGAGGATGGGGCCCTGCACCGGCCAGCGCAGGCTGCCGTTGGTCTTGAGGCCGCTGTAGCCATTGCTTGCCTTGGCGCTGTTGCGGGCGGCGGCTTGCTGCTGCGCCACCCGATCCTGCTGTGCGCTGACCCGGCGCTGCTCGGCGGCGAGCCGCTGCTGCTCCCCCACCTTCTGCTGCTGGGCCGCGAGACGCTGTTGCTCGGCGATCCGCTTCTGCTCGGCCGCCAGGCGTTGTGCCTCCAGCTTGCGCTGGCGCTCCTGTTCCGCCTTCAACTTGGCGAGGCGTTCCCGCTCCGCCCGCTCGCGTCGCTCTTTCTCTTCCTGTTGGCGGCGCAGCTCTTCCAGTCGTGCCTTGAGGGCCTTCTCCGCCTTCACCAGCTTGCTCAGCTTCTGCTCGTCATCCTGCACCGATTGCTGCAACTGGTTGCGTACGGTGGCGCGGCTCTGCTGGCTGGCCAGCAGGCTCTGGTGGGTGGCTTGCTGCTCGGTGAGCAGACTCTGCAGCTTGCTCTCTGTCTCCTGGGTGGCCTGCTGGTTGTGGGCCAGCTTGGTGCGGGTCGCACGCAGGGCTTCGATGGCCTCGATACGGGCCTTGTTGAGATAGTCGAAATAGTCGAGGGCGCGGCTCAGTTTGGCCGGATCCTGCTGATTGAGCAGCAGCTTGAGGTAGTCGTGGTTGCCCGCCTGAAAGGCGCTCTCCGCCTGTCTGGCCAGCAATTGCTTCTGGTGGCTGGCCTGGCGCTCCAGTTCCAGTTTGTCCTGTTGCAGCTTCACCAGCTTCTGCTGGTTCTGTTTCAGCTGCAGCTTGGTCTGATCGAGTTTGGCGGCGGCGGTCGAGATGGCCTGTTCATCCGCCTTGAGCTGGGTATTGAGTTTGGCCAGCTCCTGCTTGCTCAGCCGGATGGTCTTCTGCTGCGCCTTGATTTCGGTCTGCATGGCACCGAGCTGCTGGTTGGCAGCCTGCGCCTTGCCGGCGCCGCCGAGCAGGCAAAAAAACAGCGCGCCGGCCAACAGGCCGACGCGACTGGTTTTGGTTGAAATAACTTCGCATCCCCGCATGGGGAAGGATTATTTCAGAATCATCAGGGGCTTGCCAGTCATTTCCGGCGGCACCGGCAGACCCATGAGGGTCAGCATGGTGGGGGCCAGATCGGACAGTTTGCCGCCTTCGACCACCTCGGCTTTGCGACCGAAGTAGATGAGAGGAACCGGCAGATTGGTGTGGGCGGTGTGGGCCTGACCAGTCTCCTCGTCCATCATCTTCTCGGCGTTGCCGTGGTCGGCGGTGATGAGGCATTCGCCACCTACTTCGGCCAGGGCCTCGGTGACGCGACCGATGCAGTGGTCGACCGCTTCACAGGCCTTGACGGCCGCATCGAACACGCCGGTGTGGCCGACCATGTCGCCGTTCGGGTAGTTGCAGATGATGACGTCGTACTTGCCGCTCTTGATGGCGCCGACCAGCTTGTCGGTCAGCTCGCCCGAGCTCATCTCCGGCTGCAGATCGTAGGTGGCCACTTTCGGGCTGGCGACGATCTCGCGATCTTCACCGGTGAAGCAATCCTCTTCGCCACCGTTGAAGAAGAAGGTGACGTGGGCGTACTTCTCGGTTTCGGAGATGCGCAGCTGGGTCTTGCCCTGCTTGGCCAGCCATTCACCCAGGGTGTTGACCAGGGCGGTGGGCGGGTAGGCGCAGGCGGTCTTGATGTCGGCCGCGTACTCGGTCAGCATCACGAAGTTCAGTGCAGGCGTTGCGGCGCGGGCGAAGCCGGTGAAGTCGCTGTCGACGAAGGCGCGGGTGATCTCGCGGGCGCGGTCGGCACGGAAGTTCATGAAGATCAGTGCATCGCCATCCTGCATGGGCGCGGCGGCACCGATGCGGGTGGCCTTGACGAACTCGTCGTTCTCGTCGCGGGCATAGGCGTTGGCCAGGGCTTCGGTGGCGCTGTCGGCGGTGAACTCGGCCTTGCCCTGGGTCATCAGGTCATAGGCTTGCTGCACGCGATCCCAGCGGTTGTCACGGTCCATGGAGTAGTAACGACCGATCATGGAGGCGAAACGACCCTTGCCGAGCTTGGCGAACAGGGCGTCGAACAGCTCGATGGAGGACTGGGCGGAGCGCGGCGGCACGTCACGGCCATCCAGGAAGGCGTGGAAGTAGATCTGCTCGGCGCCACGTTTGGCGGCCATCTCGATCATGCCCATGATGTGCTCTTCGTGGCTGTGGACGCCACCCGGGGACATCAGGCCCATGATGTGCACGGCCTTGCCCTTGGTCACGGCGCCGTCAACAGCCTTGGCCAGCTCGACGTTCTGGAAGAAGTCGCCGTCCTGGATCTCCTTGGAGATGCGGGTCAGTTCCTGATAGACGATGCGACCGGCGCCGATGTTGACGTGACCCACTTCGGAGTTGCCCATCTGGCCATCGGGCAGACCCACGTCCAGGCCGGAGCCGGAGATCAGGGTGCTGGTGTAGTCACGAGCGAGGCGGTCGAGGTTGGGGGTCTTGGCGGCAGCGACGGCGTTGTACTCTTGCTTGGTGCTGTAGCCCCAACCGTCCATGATGACCAGAACCAACGGTTTCTTAGCTGTTGACATAAGGCTATGTCCTCTCGGATAGGAATGAATTGCGGGAACTGAAACTAGCGTAATATTACTACATCTGCCGAAATAGTCACCTGATAGCCAAGTCCCTCTGCCACCAGGTTTTTTAACTGTTGCCCCGCTGTATTGGGCATGTTGCCGGCTTGTCCGTCCCTCGGTTTTTTCGTCCCGTTGCGGGATTTGCTTCGTTATTTTCATGGCCTGACGGCCACCCTTTCCGCCCTGCAAACGACGGCCAATCCCTGATGGGAGCTTGCTCCCGCTTTACCGCCAAGGTGGCTGATCTTATCAAGGGCCCCATGTATACTCGGGCACTTGTCTTGGTCCCTGGATAGTAGAAGATGCAAGAGTATTTGGATTTTGCGACCCGCAACCCGCTGCTGACCGCAGCCTGGTTGGGTCTGGCAGGCACCTTGGTTTACACCACGGTGCGTGCTCGTTTGTCTCCGGTGAAGTCGGTGAACAACCACGCGGCCACCCTGCTGATCAACCGTGAGAATGCCGCCGTCGTGGATATTCGCAGTCAGGATGAGTTCGCCAAGGGTCATCTGGCCGGTGCTCACCACCTGCCCCTCACCCAGATCCAGGCCAACAATCTGGGCCCGGTTGAAAAGCACAAAGACGCCCCCATCATAGTGGTGTGCGAGTCGGGGATGACCGCTGGTGGTGCGGGTCGCCAACTGAGCAAGGCCGGCTTCAAGCAGGTTTATACCCTCAGCGGCGGCATGGCCCAATGGCGGGCAGAGAATCTGCCGGTGACCAAAAAGCGCTGATTTAAGGGCCCGCGCCCACTCATTTTCATAAAAGGAATCAAACGAAATGGCTGACGAAATCAACAACCAGGAAGTACAACCGGAATTCCACATCCAGCGTGTCTACACCAAGGATGTCTCTTTCGAAGCACCGAACACCCCGCACATCTTCCAGAAAGAGTGGCAACCGGACGTCAAGCTGGACATGGACACCAAGACCAACGTCCTGGCCGACGGCGTGTACGAAGTGGTGTTGACCCTGACCGTGACCTGCAAGCTGGAAACCGAGACCGCCTTCCTGTGCGAAGTGCAGCAGGCAGGTATCTTCACCATCGGCAACCTGCCGGAACCCCAGCTGGCTCACTGCCTGGCGGCCTTCTGCCCGAACATTCTGTTCCCGTATGCCCGTGAAGCAGTGGCTAATCTGGTGAGCAAGGGTTCCTTCCCGCAGCTGAACCTGGCACCGGTCAACTTCGATGCCCTGTTTGCCCAGCACATGGCGCAAGCACAGGCCCAGCAGGCGGCTGCGGAAGCCTGATAATGGCCGACCAGATCGCTATCTCGGTCCTGGGGGCGGGGTCTTACGGCTCCGCCCTTGCCATTTCTCTGGCGCGCAACGGTCATCCGACCCTGCTGTGGGGTCACGACCCCGCCCATGTCGCCGAGCTGGAACAGGATCGCTGCAACAAGGCCTTCCTGCCGGACGTGCCCTTCCCGGCCGACTTGCAACTGACCTCGGATCTGCAGGCGGCGGTGCAAGCCGCCCCCGTGCTGCTGCTGGTCGTGCCGAGCCATGTGTTCGGCCAGGTGCTGGCCCGGGTCAAGCCCTTCCTGCGCCCGGATACCCGTATCGCCTGGGCCACCAAGGGGCTGGAACCGGACAGCGGTCGGCTGTTGCAGGATGTGGCGCGCGAGGTGCTGGGTGACGAGATACCGCTGGCGGTGATCTCAGGCCCGACCTTCGCCCGCGAATTGGCTGCCGGCTTGCCGACCGCCATCTCGGTCGCCTCGACCCACGACGACTTTGCCGACGATCTCTCCCTGCTGCTCCATTGCGGCCGCTCGTTCCGGGTTTACACCAATCCGGACTTCACCGGCCTGCAGCTCGGTGGCGCGGTCAAGAACGTCATCGCCATCGGTGCCGGGCTCTCCGACGGGCTGGGTTTTGGCGCCAACGCCAGAACCGCGCTCATCACCCGGGGTCTGGTGGAGATGCAGCGTCTCGGCGCCGCCTTGGGTGCCGATGCCAAGACCTTCATGGGGATGGCGGGGCTAGGGGATCTGGTGCTGACCTGTACCGACAACCAGTCACGCAACCGCCGTTTCGGTCTGGCGCTCGGTGCCGGCAAGGACGTGGACACTGCCATGACCGAGATAGGTCAAGTGGTGGAAGGTTATCGCAACACCAAGGAAGTGCATCTGCTGGCCGCCCGTTGTGGCGTCGAGATGCCTATCTGCGAGCAGATCTTCAAGGTGCTCTACGAGGGCAAGAACCCGAAAGAGGCTGCCATCGCCCTGCTGTCGCGAGACAAGAAAGACGAGTAATCGTCATGGTGCGCGGTGCGCCGGATAGCAAAAGGCCCTGCCAGATTCTGGCAGGGCCTTTTTCATGGGCGGCAGGCAATCAATAGTAGGAATGATCGCCACGCTGGTGCTCGGTGGCGTCTTTCACACCGTTGAGCTCGCCCGGGAATTTCTCCAGCAGCTGCTTCTCGATCCCCTCTTTCAGGGTGTAATCCACCTGTGAGCAGCCGTTGCAACCGCCGCCAAACTGCAAAATCGCCAGCTTGTCGTCGGTGATGTCAATCAGGGTCACCTTGCCACCGTGACTGGCCAGCATGGGGTTCACCTCGGACATCAGCACGTATTCGATGCGATCGGCCAGGGGGGCATCGTCAGCGACCTTGCGCATCTTGGCGTTCGGCGCCTTCAGGGTGAGCTGGGAGCCCATCTGATCGGTGACGAAGTCGATGGTGGCATCCACCAGGAAGGGGGCGCTCAGGGGATCGACCAGGCAGTCGAAGCCACTGAAGGGCAGGTGTTGATCTTCCGGATCGACCGCGTCGGGTGGGCAATATGATACGCCGCACTCGGCATTCTGGGTTCCCGGATTGACCACAAACACCCGGATGTTGGTGCCATCAGGCTGCTTTTCCAGCAACTTGCGGAAGTGGGCCTGGGCGGTGTCGGAAATGCTGATCATCACTATCCTCATAAACCTGAGTGTACGACTAAGGTATTCATGATAACTCTCTTGGCAGGGCTTGGGTAGCATGACGGCGGCCACTTGTGATGCGCAGTGGCCAATCGACGCCGGGGTTCCCGGCCGTGACGCTGGATCTCGCCGACATCGCCTGTCCCTTCCTATTTGATGTGTCTCAGGGTTCGACAGAGTGCCCATACCTCCACCCGCTCGACGCCGCTCTGATGGAGCAGCCGGCTGAGTTGCCCCGCGGTGGCGCCCGTGGTGACCACATCATCGAGCAGGGCTACATGACGATATGCATGAGGGGCAATCTGGAAGGCGCCACGCAGGTTGCGCCGTCGCTGACCCGCGCTGAGGTGGGTCTGCTGCGCCGTGGCTTTGGCTCTGCGCAGCAGTCTGCCATCGCAGGGGATGCCGGTGATCTCGCCAAGCGCCCGCCCTATCTCCTCCGCCTGATTGAAGCCGCGCCACCACTGGCGCCACCAGTGCAGCGGCACCGGCAGTATGACCTCGGGGGGCTGGGTCAGGTCCAGGTGATCCGCCAGCACCCGGGCGAGCGGTGGCGCCAGCAGGATCTGGCCCGCGTATTTCAAGCCGGGGATCAGCAGAGGGTAGGGGGGCAGATAGTCCCCGATCACCTGCAGCCGCTGCCAGGGGGGCGGCCGACGCTGGCAGCGGCCACAGATCTGCTCCTCTTCCTTTATATGTTCTGACAGCGGGGCGGCGCAGAGCCGGCAACGGCATTGGGGTTGGTGCAGTGCAGCCTGGCACCAGCGACACAGCAGGGGATGCTCATCGCAGGGTTGGCGGCAGAGCTGGCACAACCCCAGCCAGTCACCGGGGTCGCCGAGGATCGGACTTGCTTTGGCGAGCAGCCGCTTTAACATGCGCTCATCCACGCAGAGAAACAGGATCTTGAGTCTAGATGAGCATATCGGTTGAACGGTTTGGCCAGGGGCCGGATCTGGTGTTGTTGCATGGCTGGGGGATGAACGGGGCCGTCTGGCATGGCGTGATGCCGACTCTGGCGCAGCATTATCATCTGCACCTGATCGATCTGCCGGGGTTTGGCAACAGTCCCCTGCCTGCAGGAAGTGATTACTCCTTGCCCTGGCTGGCCGAGCAGGTTGCCGCCGTCATGCCCGCACGTTGTCATCTGCTCGGCTGGTCCCTCGGTGGCCTGGTGGCGAGCCAGCTGGCCCTGATGCAGCCCGAACGGGTGCAATCCCTGATCACGGTGGCGAGTTCCCCCTGCTTCATGGCGCGGGATGACTGGCCGGGCATAGCACCCAAGGTGCTGGCCGGTTTCAACCAGATGCTGGCGGGGGATTTCAAGCAGACCATAGAGCGCTTCCTCGCGATCCAGGCCATGGGCAGCGAGCACGCCCGTGACGACATCCGCCAGCTGCGCCACTGGCTGGCAGAACGCCCGGCCCCCCAGCTGGCCGCGCTGGAAGCCGGTCTCGGCTTGCTGGCGGAGATCGATCTGCGCGACGAGCTGACGACGCTGAGCCTGCCCTGGCTGCGCATCTATGGTCGGCTTGATTCCCTGGTGCCCAAGGCCAGCATTGGGCTGCTGGACGAGCGTTATCCCCACAGCCAGAGTCGGATGCTGGACAAAGCCTCCCATGCCCCCTTCATCTCCCATCCTGATCAGTTCGTCGCCCTGGTGCGGGAGTTTGTCGGCTGAGCACATTGGTCGAATAATGCGCTCCAGGCTTCAATAACGCCCCGTTCTGGTTGATAATTGGCCAACGACAGAGGAGAGAAGCCATGCGTATCGATTCAGCCATGACCACGGGGGTGCAGGGTTTCCAGCGGGCGGAGCAGCAGGCCGCCCAGGCCTCCAGCCAGATAGCCCGCCTCAATACGCCGGCGGGTGATCAGGTCCAGTTGTCGGATGAGCTGGTCAACCTCAAGGTCGCCGAGTTGCAGGCCGGCGCCTCCGCCAAGGTGATCCAGACCGCCAGCGACATGATGGGTACCCTGATCGATATCCGGGTCTGAGATGAACATCAACGTCAGCCAGTCACCCATCATTGCCAATCCGCTGCATCCGCAGACGGCATGGATGGGTGCCTTGATCGCCATCCGGGTCTGAGATGAACATCAATGTCAGTCTGCCAACCATGGTGCCGAACCAGCTGCATCCACAGACGGAAGCGGCGCAGACTGACAATCGCCGTGCCGAGCTGGTGCCCCAGTTGCGGCAAGGGGAGGCCGCCAATGCCGAATCCGGTGTCGCCTCCCAAAAAGATCGATCCCGATCGGCCCCCGGCAATGCCAATCCACAGTCCCAGTCCAGCAGAGAGAGTGCCCAGACCGGCCATCCGGCAACCCTGCCCCATCGTTTCGTGGAGGCCACGGATGAGGAGGGCAAGCGCAGGCAGCAGGAGTCCGGTCAGCAGGAACAACAGAAGCAGCGGCGGCAGACAGAGGCGCTGGCGGAGCGGGATCTCGAGGTACGCAAGCATGAGCAGGCCCACCAGACGGCCGGTGGTGAGCACGCGGGCAGCCCGACCTACGAGTATGACCAGGGGCCGGATGGCAGACGCTATGCCAGTGGGGGGGAGGTCGCCATCGATGTCGGCGTCATCCACGGAGATCCGGCCGCTACCCTGGTTAAGATGCAGCAGGTGCGGGCGGCCGCCCTGGCGCCGGTCGAACCCTCTTCTCAGGATCTGAGTGTGGCCCGCAGCGCCACGGTCAAGGAGGCGCAGGCCCGCAAGGCGCTGATGGCCGCCGATGCCGAGACGTCGCCCAGCCCGCTCGGGGCCTATATGGACAGACGCAACCAGGTGATTGCGCAGCATTATCAGCAGGCAAGCCGTCCCGCCCCCCGCCACTATTTCAGCCAGGATATCTGACAGTCATGCCATTCGAACTCTAGTGTTGAAGCGCCTATTGAGGCGGGATCAGCCCAACATTCTTGCTAACCATCTTAGTTTCATGGCAGCGGTATTGGCGTTAAATTTCTTACTGTTAGTCGCAGCTTGACAATGAGTGGGGCCGCTGGCCCCACTTTCCTACTATCGAAATGCTTTATCTATTCCCAGTAGGCTTACTTTTTTGTGGATTTACTTGGCTTTAACGACGGGGTATTCCCCGGAGTATCTTTATTATCGCGGCGACGTTGATCAGGTTTCCCTGTCGATTTAGCGATTGGTTTTGGACCAGGCTTAAGACCCATAACAGTTCTCCTTTAACTGTTCAGAGGACGACCCTCTTACATGGACATGTGGGCCGTCGTTAAAATTATCAAGTATGGGCGCAGGGTTAATATGGATAAGGGAGAGTCTTGTCACGCATGAGGTGGACCCGATTGGGGTCATTACATTTCCACTTTGCTGCTTATGGGTGCCAGATGTCGTTATGTTGTTGTCGTATGTGCCTGGTGATTAAAAATGTACGAAGTGTGTAAGATTGCCTCAACTTGAAACAACGTAACTTTATTAAATCAAGGTATTACGAGTTAAATCGCGCCTAGTAGAGTTGCAGTTTGGGAGCCCACATCCGCCGCGCCGCTGGCAAGGCATTCAATCTGCATACCCAGCAAAAAGCCCCTCGCGGGGCTTTTTGCATTTTGCTCTCTTACTTCTTGGCCTTGGAGAGGGCGGCGGCGAAGGCGTTGCCCATGGCGCCCCCCATGCCGGTCTGGGGCGCGCTCTGGCGGGATTCGCTTCGAGGCTTGTCCCGACCGGCGTTGCCCTGGCGTGGCTCCGCCGGCTTGCGCCCTGGCCCACTCTTCTCGCCGGCCTTCTCTTGCAAACGCATGGTCAGGCTGATGCGCTTGCGGGGGGCGTCCACCTCCAGCACCTTGACCCGCACTATGTCACCCGCCTTGACCACCTCGCGGGGATCTTTCACGAAGCGATCGGTCAGGGAGCTGATGTGCACCAGGCCGTCCTGATGGACCCCGATGTCGACGAAGGCACCGAAGTTGGTGACGTTGGTGACCACCCCCTCCAGCACCATTTCGGGCACCAGGTCGCTGATTTTCTCGACCCCTTCCTTGAAGGTGGCGGTCTTGAACTCGGGGCGCGGGTCGCGGCCCGGCTTGTCCAGCTCGCCGATGATGTCGGTGACGGTGGGCACGCCGAAGCGCTCATCCGTGTAGTCGGCGGGTTTCAGGCTCTTGAGCAGGGTGGCGTTGCCGAGCAGGCTCTCCACCTGCTGCTGGAGCCGTGCCAGGATCCGCTCCACCACGGGGTAGGACTCCGGGTGAACCGCCGAGCCATCCAGCGGGTTGCTGCCGCCGCGAATGCGCAGGAAGCCGGCGCACTGCTCGAATGCCTTGGGGCCGAGCCGGCTCACCTTGAGCAGTTGCTGGCGATTGTGGAAGGCGCCGTTGTCGTCCCGGTAGGCGACGATGTTCTGGGCCAGGGTCTGGGAGAGGCCGGAGACCCGGTTGAGCAGGGCGACCGAGGCGGTGTTCACATCCACCCCGACCGCGTTCACGCAATCCTCGACCACGGCATCGAGCCTGCGGGCCAGCTGGCTCTGGCCCACATCGTGCTGGTACTGACCGACCCCGATGCTCTTGGGATCGATCTTGACCAGCTCGGCCAGGGGATCCTGCAACCGGCGGGCGATGGAGACGGCGCCGCGGATGGAGACGTCGAGATCCGGGAACTCCTGGGAGGCGAGCTCGGAGGCGGAGTAGACGGAGGCACCGGCTTCACTCACGACAATCTTCTGGGCTTTGGCCGTCGGGTAGCGTTCGAACAGATCGCTCACCAGGCGGTCGGTTTCCCGGGAAGCGGTGCCGTTGCCGATGCTGATGAGCTCGACCTTGTGCTTCTGGCACAGCTCGCTCAGGGTGCGCAGGCTCTGATCCACCTGTTTTTTCGGCTCGAACGGATAGATGGTAGCGTGATCGACCAGCTTGCCGGTGGCATCCACCACGGCGACCTTGACGCCGGTACGGATGCCGGGATCCAGCCCCATGGTGCAGCGCATGCCGGCCGGTGCCGCCATCAGCAGATCCTTGAGGTTCATGGCAAACACCTGGATCGCCTCCTCTTCGGCACTCTCACGGATGCGGCCGACCAGCTCGGTTTCCATCTGGAGCGAAAGCTTGATCTTCCAGGTCCAGCTCACCACCCCCTGCAGCCACTTGTCCGCCGGGCGGTTCTGCAGGTTCAGTTTGAGGTGATGGGCGATGATCCCCTCGCAGGGGCTGGCGCTCTCATCCTCGCCGGTCACCAGCGCCAGGTTGAGCACCCCCTCGTTACGGCCGCGCAGCATGGCCAGCACCCGGTGGGAGGGGGCCTTGTGCAGGGGTTCGTCGTGTTCGAAGTAATCCTTGAACTTGGCCCCTTCCTGCTCCTTGCCCGCCACTACCCGGGCGCGCAGGGTGGCGTTGTGCCACAGGTAGTCCCGCAGCTTCTCCAGCAGGTCGGCCTGCTCGGCGAAGCGTTCCATCAATATGTAGCGGGCGTCGTCGAGGGCGGCCTTGGTATCGGTGATGCCCTGCTCGGGATTGAGGAAGGCGGCCGCTTCCTGCTCGGGGTCACGCATGGGATCGGCGAGCAGCCGATCCGCCAGGGGCTCGAGCCCGGCCTCGATGGCCATCTGCCCCTTGGTGCGGCGCTTGGGCTTGTAGGGCAGATAGAGATCTTCCAGCCGGGTCTTGCTGTCCGCCTCGCGCAGGTCGCGGGCGAGCTCCGGGGTGAGTTTGCCCTGCTCCTCGATGGAGCGGATGATCACCTGGCGGCGATCTTCGAGTTCCCGCAGGTAGCCGAGGCGACTCTCCAGGGTACGCAGCTGGCTGTCGTCCAGCCCGCCGGTCACCTCCTTGCGGTAACGGGCGATGAAGGGGACGGTCGCCCCCTCGTCCAGCAGGCTCACGGCGGCCTGCACCTGATCGGGACGAGCATTCAGCTCGGTGGCGATCTGTCTCTCTATGAGTTGGCTCTGCATCGGGGATCTCTAATGGTCGGTTCTATCCAACTGGCCTGAGGTGGCGCCCTGGCTCAGCAAGGGGCACCACTCGGCCGGTTTGCGCCCTGGGCGCCGGGTGGGAGCACTATAGGGGCTAGGGGCGGTGGATGCCAGCCCGGCCGGGGGCATGGCGGACTGGTCAACCTGCATGGGGGCCGGGAAGGGGGCTCCCTCGGTGGTTCAGCGGGGGTAGCTTATCTCGTTCACATACCAGCAGGCGTCACCCACTGGCGTACGCACTATGGCCTCGTCACCCACCTCTTTCTTCAGCAGGGCGCGGGCCATGGGGGAGTCGATGGAGATGTAATCCTTGCGACCGAAGATTTCGTCATAGCCGACGATGCGAAAGCGCTTGGTCTCCCCTTCCTCGCTCTCCACCTCGACCCAGGCGCCGAAGAACACCTTGCCCTCCTGGGAGGGGGCGTAGTCGACGATGGTGAGCTCCTCCAGACACTTGCGCAGGTAGCGCACCCGGCGGTCGATCTCCCGCAGCCGCTTCTTGTTGTACTGGTAGTCGGCATTCTCGCTGCGATCGCCGAGGCTGGCCGCCCAGGCCACCTTCTTGGTGACCTCGGGCCGCTCCTCTCGCCACAGCATGTCGTGCTCTTGTCGCAGCCTGTTGTAGCCTTCTCGCGTGATGAGTTTGGTTTTCATGGCGTAATCAGCCCCTGTTACGACCTGATAAGGGAGGTTGTTCTGTCCGGAGTCTTGGTGATGGCGCCCCGGCTGTGGGGGCAAAGGTATCAGAGAGGCCCGGGCTCTGACCATAGCCCGGAGTTTTAGCCGCGTCCGGGGTAATAACCGGTAACATATTTATGCTTTGCCGTTGGGAGGGGGAGCCCTAGTATTGGGGGCAGCGAGAGAGGAGTGGCAAGCATGAGTCAGCAATACAAGGTCCTGGTGGTCGACGATGACCTGAAACTGCGTTCCCTGCTGGAGCGTTATTTGACCGAGCAGGGGTTCATGGTGCGGGGGGTTGCCAACGGCGAGCAGGCTGACCGGCTGTTGACGCGTGAGAACTTCAGCCTGATGGTGCTGGATCTGATGCTGCCGGGGGAAGATGGCCTCTCCATCTGCCGCCGCCTGCGGGAAGCGGGCAACCAGATCCCGGTGCTCATGCTCACCGCCAAGGGGGACGAGGTGGATCGCATCGTCGGTCTCGAGATGGGGGCCGATGACTATCTGCCCAAGCCGTTCAATCCCCGCGAGCTGCTGGCCCGGATCCGCGCCGTGTTGCGCCGCCATACCGTCGAGCTGCCCGGTGCCCCCTCCGCCGCCGAGAAGATGGTGACCTTCGGTGCCTATCAACTCAACCTGGCGACCCGGGAGCTGAGCCGGGACGGAGAACCGGTCGCCCTGACCAGCGGCGAGTTCGCCGTGCTCAAGGTGCTGGTGAGCCACCCGCGCGAGCCGCTCTCCCGCGACAAGCTGATGAATCTGGCCCGGGGGCGGGAGTACACCGCCACCGAGCGCAGCATCGATGTGCAGGTCTCCCGCCTGCGCCGGTTGCTGGAGCAGGATCCGGCCCAGCCGCGCTATCTGCAGACCGTCTGGGGTCTGGGCTATGTGTTCGTACCGGATGGTGATGGCGCATGAAACGAGTGAGCAGCATGTTTTCCCGCATGCTCTGGTTTCTGGCCGCCGTGCTGGTGGTCTATCAGTTTGTCTCCTATGTCACCTTCTACAACTATCTGCTGTCGCCGGCGGTCAATCAGATCAGTCATCTGTTGGCCAACCAGGTCAAACTCATCTTCCCCGTCGACAGCAATCAGCTGGCCCTGAGCGAAGACGCCGAGGCCCTGGTCTATGTGGCGACCGGCAGCGACATCTATACCCAGAGCGAGGCGGAGCAGCACGGACTCAATGACTCCAAACCCTATCCCTATCTGGAAGAGAACATCAGCAACGAGCTGAAGGGCAAGACCAAGGTCAGGGTCGAGATCCAGGATCACTACATCATCTGGATCCAGCCGCCCCAGGCCAGCCAGATGTGGGTGCGGATCCCGCTGACCGAGATTGAGGATGACGATATCGAGCCGCTGCTGCTCTATATGAGCGTGCTGCTGGTGGTGACCCTGTTCGCGGCCTGGCGATTTGCCCGCCAGCTGGTGCGCCCGCTGGAGGATCTGGAGGCGGGGGCCGTGGCGGTGGCCCGCGGCAACTTCCCCGATGCGCTGAGTGAGCAGGGCTCCCGGGAGGTGCGCCGTCTGACCCGCACCTTCAACCACATGTCGAGCTCCATCAAGAGCCTGATAGAGGAGCGCAACCTGATGATGGCGGGGGTCTCCCATGACTTGCGAACCCCTCTGACCCGTATCCGGCTGGCGACCGAGATGATGTCCTCCGGGGATGAGTACCTCAAGGAGAGCATCAACGCGGACATCGACGAGTCCAACGCCATCATCGATCAGTTCATCGACTACATCCGGCCGGACGAGGGGCTGGACATCCAGCAGATCGACCTGACCCAGCTGATCCACGATGCCCTGCTGATGCAGACCGATCAGGGCCTGGAGGTGGAGCTGCTGTTGCCGGAGCAGGCGGTGCGAGTGGCCTGCAACCCCGTCAGCCTGAGGCGCATCCTCAACAATCTGTCGGGCAACTCACTGCGCTACGGGGCGAGCCGCTTGCAGGCCGAGCTCAAGGATGATGGCCACTGGGTACGGCTGCGACTCTCTGACAATGGCCCCGGCATCGCGGAGCAGGATTATCAGCGGGTGCTCAAACCCTTCACCCAGGGCAATGTGGCGCGTACCGTCGGCGGCAGTGGCCTGGGGCTGGCCATCGTCGCCAAGATAGTCTCCCTGCATCACGGCACCATACGGCTCGGTGGCTCGGCACTCGGGGGCCTGCTGGTGGAGATACGGCTGCCCAAGCAGCAGCCGCTGGAGTGGATAGATTGAGACAGAGGGCGCATCGGAGGATGCGCCCTCTGTGTTTTCAGCCTTCCGAGCCGACTTTGTTGCGGTAGCGCTTGCCGTATTTGAGTTGCTGGATGAGCAGGGCCGCCACGATCAGCGCCAATCCGATGGGGGTGGCCGGGTGTATGGTCTCGCCGATGAGCAGATTCAGCAGTACCAGCGAGGCGAAGGGTGAGATGAAGATGAGGTTGCTGATGGGGGCCGTGTTGGTGGCGTGACGCAGGGCCATCAGCCAGAGCACGAAGCCGAAGCCCATCTCGAACAGTCCCACGTAGATGGCGCCGGCCCAGCCCTGCCATGCGGTCATGGCGAAGCCCGCCATCAGCCAGGTCGCCACGACGATGAAAGGCAGGCTGATGAGGAAGCCGAGCAGCAGGCTGACGATGGGATCCCCTTGGTTGCGGGTGTTGAGGATCCAGTAGCCGGCCCAGATGAGGGTCGATACCAGTGCCAGGGTCACGCCGAGGGGGCTGTCGAACTGCAGGCCGAACACGTCTCCCTTGGTGGCGATGACCAGGGCGCCGAAGTAGCCCAGCACGATGGCGACCCCGTCCCGGCGGCGCAGCTTCTGGCCGAGGAAGGGAACCGCCAGCAGGCTGAGGGTGATGGCCCAGGTGTAGTTGAGGGTTTGAGCCTGCTGGGCGGGTAGCAGATCATAGGCCTTGAACAGCAGCAGGTAATAGAGGAAGGGGTTCAGTACCCCCAGGGCCAGATAATAGAGAGGGCGAGCCCGGATGTAGTTCAGCAACAGGGGCAGCTTGCCCTGCTTGGCGACGATGGCGGTGAGGGTCAGGGTCGAGGTGAAGGCGGCGACGAGCAGCAACTGCACGGGCTCGAAATAGGTGAGGGATATCTTGAAGGCGGTGGCGACTGTCGACCAGAGCGCCACGGCGCAAAGTCCATACTGGTAGGCTTTTTTCTGATCTTTGAGCATCGCGGTCGTTCCGTTGACAGAGGCAGGGGCGCAGTCTAGCAGTCCGCTCGGCACCTTGTCGTCATCATGGTATCGAGGTCAGGCGAGGCCGCCTGGGCGAGATCCGTCCGCGACGGATGATTGTGCACAATCTGTTCGCCTTCTCTTGCATGAATTGAAAAAATCCGTATAATCCCCTCCGCTTACCCATGAGGTAAGCCAGACGATATGTCTGCATGCTGAGCTTCTCGTTTACGCGGGCCAGCCATACAGTCCTCCCGATATGGGGGGAAACGTGAAAAATCACACCTCTGGCGGGAGTAATCCCGGTCGGGCGGTGTTGATTTATGTTCTTTTATCTATTGGAGCTCTGTCAATGCAGAACCAAAGAATCCGTATCCGCCTGAAGGCTTTTGATCATCGCCTGATCGATCAATCCACTGCGGAAATCGTTGAAACTGCAAAGCGCACCGGCGCGCAGGTTCGCGGTCCTATTCCGCTGCCGACTCGCAAAGAGCGCTTCACCGTTCTGATCTCCCCGCACGTCAACAAAGACGCGCGTGATCAGTACGAGATCCGCACTCACAAGCGTCTGGTAGACATCGTTGAACCGACTGACAAGACCGTAGACGCTCTGATGCGTCTGGATCTGGCAGCTGGTGTAGACGTCCAGATCAGCCTGGGTTAATTACGGAAAGAGGTTGATAACAATGACAATCGGTCTTGTAGGTCGCAAAGTGGGTATGACTCGCATCTTCACCGAAGATGGCGTTTCTATCCCGGTGACTGTTATCGAAGTTGAAGCTAACCGTGTAACTCAGGTCAAATCTGTAGAAACCGACGGCTACAACGCTATTCAGGTTACCACTGGCGCCAAGAAAGCCAGCCGTGTAACCAAGCCGGAAGCTGGCCACTTTGCCAAAGCTGGTGTAGAAGCCGGTCGCGGTCTGTGGGAATTCCGCCTGAACAACGGTGAAACTTTCACTGTTGGTAGCGAGCTGAAAGTAGATCTTCTCGCTGACGTTAAGCTGGTAGACGTTACCGGCACATCCAAGGGTAAAGGTTTTGCCGGTACTGTTAAGCGCTGGAACTTCCGTACCCAGGATATGACCCACGGTAACTCTCTGTCCCACCGTGTACCTGGCTCCATCGGTCAAAACCAGACCCCGGGCCGTGTATTCAAGGGCAAAAAGATGGCTGGTCACATGGGTGCTGAGCGTGTAACGACTCAGAACCTGGAACTGGTTCGTGTTGACGCTGAACGCAACCTGCTGCTCATCAAAGGCGCAGTACCGGGTGCAACCAACGGCAACGTGATCGTTAAACCTGCCGTCAAAGCGTAACGTCTGAGGAGATAGTAATGGAATTGGTAATGAAAGACGCCAAGAGCGCTCTTGAAGTTTCCGAGACTACCTTCGGGCGCGAATTCAACGAAGCCCTGGTTCACCAGGTTGTCGTTGCTTATGCCGCTGGTGCCCGTCAGGGTACTCGTGCGCAGCTGACTCGCTCTGAAGTGTCTGGTGGCGGCAAAAAGCCGTGGCGTCAGAAGGGTACTGGTCGTGCCCGTGCTGGCTCCATCCGTTCGCCCATCTGGCGTTCCGGTGGTGTGACCTTTGCTGCTAAGCCGCAAGATCACAGCCAAAAAGTAAACAAGAAGATGTACCGCGGCGCTATCCGTAGCATCCTGTCCGAGCTGGTACGTCAAGAGCGTCTGATCGTTGTTGAGAAATTCGGCATCGAAGCTCCGAAGACCAAAGAACTGATCGCCAAGCTGAAAGAGATGGAACTGACTGACGTTCTGATCGTGACCGCTGAAGTCGATGAGAACCTGTTCCTGGCTGCTCGCAACCTGTACAAAGTTGACGTGCGTGACGTTGCCGGTATCGACCCGGTCAGCCTGATCGCCTTCGACAAGGTTCTGATGACTGCTGATGCAGTGAAGCAAATCGAGGAGATGCTGGCATGATCCGCGAAGAACGTCTGTTGAAAGTTCTGAAGGCTCCGCACATCTCTGAAAAGAGCACCATGGTTGCAGAAAAGCAGAACACTATCGTGTTCAAAGTTGCTGTTGATGCCACCAAGGCGGAAGTCAAAGCTGCAGTTGCGAAACTGTTCGAGGTCGAAGTTGAGACCGTCCGTACCCTGAACATGAAGGGTAAGACCAAGCGCGCAGGTGCACGCGTAGGCCGTCGTTCCGATTGGAAGAAGGCTTATGTCACCCTGAAAGCGGGTCAGGACATCGACTTCATGGGCGCAGCCGAGTAAGAGGAGTTCTCAAAAATGGCAATCGTTAAGTGCAAGCCTACTTCTCCGGGCCGCCGCCACGTCGTCAAGATCGTCAACCAAGAGCTGTACAAGGGCAAGCCCTTCGCCGCTCTGCTGGACAGCAAAAGCAAGTCCGGTGGTCGTAACAACAACGGCCGCATCACCACTCGTCACATCGGTGGTGGTCACAAGCAACACTACCGTCTGGTCGACTTCAAGCGCGACAAAGACGGCATTCCGGCCAAAGTAGAGCGTCTGGAATACGATCCTAACCGTACCGCAAACATCGCCCTGGTGCTGTATGCAGACGGTGAGCGTCGTTACATCCTGGCTCCGAAAGGCCTGAAAGCAGGTGATGCTATCGCTTCTGGTGCTGATGCTGCGATCAAGGTAGGTAACACCCTGCCGATGCGTAACATCCCGGTCGGTTCTACCGTTCACGCCGTAGAGATGAAGCCTGGTAAAGGTGCCCAGCTGGCTCGTTCCGCTGGTACTTTCATCCAGATCCTGGCTCGTGAAGGTAACTATGTAACTCTGCGTCTGCGTTCCGGCGAAGTACGTAAAGTTCTGGCCGAGTGCCGCGCTACCATCGGTGAAGTCGGTAACTCCGAGCACATGCTGCGTCAACTGGGTAAAGCCGGTGCAAACCGCTGGCGTGGTATTCGTCCGACCGTTCGCGGTATGGCGATGAACCCGGTTGATCACCCGCACGGTGGTGGTGAGGGTCGTAACAAGGGCATGCAGCCTGTGTCCCCATGGGGCCAGAAGGCTAAGGGCTTCAAGACCCGTAAGAACAAGCGTACCGACAAGTACATCGTACGTCGTCGTAACAAGTAATTGTTAACATAGAGGAATCACCATGCCACGTTCTCTCAAGAAGGGTCCATTTATTGACCTGCACTTGCTGAAGAAGGTAGAGAAAGCGGTGGAAAGCGGGGATAAAAAGCCGGTTAAGACCTGGTCCCGTCGTTCAATGATCATCCCGAACATGATCGGTTTGACCATCGCTGTCCATAATGGTCGTCAGCACGTTCCGGTTTTCGTTACCGAAGAAATGATCGGTCACAAACTGGGTGAATTCGCACCGACTCGTACTTATCGCGGCCATGCTGCTGATAAGAAGGCTAAGAAGCGCTAAGGGATAAATGATGGAAGCTATCGCTAAACACCGTTATGCCCGTACTTCTGCCCAGAAAGCTCGTCTGGTAGCCGATCAAGTACGTGGTCTGTCCGTAGACAAGGCTCTGAACATCCTGACCTTCAGCCCGAAAAAGGCTGCTGTTCTGGTGAAGAAAGTGCTGGAATCTGCCATTGCCAACGCTGAGCACAACGAAGGCGCCGACATCGACGCCCTGCGTGTTGCCACCATCATGGTAGACGAAGGTCCCTCCATGAAGCGCATCCGCCCGCGTGCCAAAGGTCGCGCGGATCGTATCCTCAAGCGTACCGCTCACATCACTGTAGTGGTATCCGACGCTAAGGCTGGGAGATAAGCAATGGGTCAGAAAGTACATCCTAATGGCATTCGCCTGGGTATTACCAAGCCTTGGAATTCTACCTGGTTCGCGAACACCAAAGACTTCGCTGACAACCTGTACAGCGATTTCCAAGTACGCCAGTTCCTGACCAAGGAGCTGAAAAACGCTTCCTTGTCCAAGATCACTATCGAGCGTCCGGCCAAGAGCATCCGTGTGACCATTCACACCGCTCGTCCGGGTGTCGTGATCGGCAAGAAAGGCGAAGACGTTGAGAAACTGCGCAAAGCTGTAGCCACTATTGCTGGCGTGCCTGCTCAGATCAACATTTCCGAAGTCCGCAAGCCGGAGCTGGATGGCAAACTGGTTGCCGACAGCATCACTTCTCAGCTGGAACGTCGCGTAATGTTCCGTCGCGCTATGAAGCGCGCCGTACAGAACGCCATGCGCCTGGGTGCCAAGGGCATCAAAGTTGAAGTGTCCGGTCGTCTGGGCGGCGCTGAAATCGCGCGTACCGAATGGTACCGTGAAGGTCGTGTGCCGTTGCACACCCTGCGTGCCGACATCGACTACGCAACTTCTGAAGCCCACACCACTTACGGTGTGATCGGCGTTAAAGTTTGGATCTTCAAGGGCGAAGTTCTGGGCGGTCTGGCTGCAGTCAATGCTGCCGCTGCTCAAGAGCAAGCTCCTGCGAAGCCCAAGCGTGACAACAAGCGCCGCGCTGCCAAGTAAGGAGATTCGGTAAATGTTGCAACCAAAGCGTACTAAATTCCGCAAGACCCACAAGGGTCGTAACCGCGGTCTGGCCAACTCCGGTAACGAAGTATCCTTCGGTACCTTCGGCCTGAAGGCGACATCCCGTGGTCAACTGACTGCTCGTCAAATCGAAGCAGCCCGTCGTGCCATGACCCGTCACGTTAAGCGTCAGGGTAAAATCTGGATCCGTGTGTTCCCGGACAAGCCGATTACCGAAAAGCCCCTCGAAGTTCGTATGGGTAAAGGTAAGGGTAACGTCGAATACTGGGTATGCCCGATCCAGCCTGGCAAAGTTCTGTACGAGATGGACGGTGTTCCCGAGGCTCTGGCCCGTGAAGCATTCGCCCTGGCCGCTGCTAAGCTGTCCGTTCAGACCACTTTCGTAATCAAGACGGTGATGTGATGAAAGCCCAAGATCTGCGTCAAAAGAGCGTCGAAGAACTGAACCAGGAGCTGCTGGGTCTGCTGCGTGAGCAATTCAACATGCGCATGCAAGCTTCCACCGGCCAGCTGGCTCAGACTCACACTCTGAAACAAGTGCGTCGTGACGTCGCACGTATCAAGACTGTACTGACTGAGAAGGCAGGTGCGTAATGACTGACAAGATCCGTACTCTGCAAGGTCGTGTAATCAGCGACAAGATGGACAAGTCCATCACTGTTGCTATCGAGCGCAAGGTAAAGCACCCGATCTACGGTAAGATCATCAAGCGCACTACCAAGCTGCACGTACACGACGAGAACAACGAGTGTAAAGCTGGCGATCTCGTGGAAATCCGCGAGTGCCGCCCGCTGTCCAAGACCAAGTCCTGGACCCTGGTTGCTGTCGTAGAAAAGGCCTAATCGGTACTTTTTAGCTCAAACGGCCCCGTATCGGGGCCGTTTGTTTTTTAGGCTACCTTTTCAAAAACAGCTGTGTTATAGTTTCGCGCCTTTTGAAGGCAGCCAGATCCCCGCAAGGGATAAGAAGTAAACAAAGCGGAGCACTAAGATGATCCAGATGCAAAGTATGCTGGGTGTTGCCGACAACTCCGGCGCTCGCAGTGTAATGTGTATTAAGGTTCTGGGTGGTTCGCACCGCCGTTACGCCGGCATCGGCGACATCATTAAGGTTTCCATCAAGGAAGCTATTCCTCGCGGTAAAGTGAAGAAAGGTGATGTGTATAACGCGGTGGTCGTACGCACCCGTAAAGGCGTTCGTCGTCCGGACGGCTCTGTCATCCGTTTCGACAACAATGCGGCTGTGTTGCTTAACAACAACCAACAGCCAATCGGTACTCGTATTTTTGGCCCGGTGACCCGTGAACTCCGTAATGAGAAGTTCATGAAGATTGTGTCCCTGGCACCCGAAGTACTGTAAGGAGTCGAACGATGGCAGCTAAAATCCGTCGCGAAGACGAAGTAATTGTTCTTACCGGCAAAGACAAGGGCAAGCGTGGCAAAGTCACTCAAGTCCTGATTGCAAAAGGTAAGGTAATCGTTGAAGGCATCAACCAGGTGAAGAAACACCAGAAGCCGGTACCCGCACTGGGTCAGGCTGGCGGTATCGTCACCAAAGAAGCCCCCATCGATGTATCTAACATCGCGCTGTTCAACTCTGCCACTGGCAAGGCTGACCGCGTTGGTTTCCGGATTGAAGACGGCAAGAAAGTCCGTTTCTTCAAATCCACCGGCGAACTTGTGAAGTAATTGGAGTTTAACGATGGCGAAACTGCATGATTACTACAAATCCGATGTAGTAAATGAACTGTCCAAGCAGTTCGGTTACAAGACTATCATGCAAGTCCCTCGGATCGAGAAAATCACCCTGAACATGGGTGTTGGTGAAGCGATCTCTGACAAGAAACTGCTGGAAAATGCGGCTGCCGATATGGCTGCCATTTCCGGTCAGAAACCGCTGATCACCAAAGCACGCAAATCTGTTGCGGGCTTCAAGATTCGTGAAGGCTACCCGATAGGTTGTAAAGTAACCCTGCGTGGCGAGCGTATGTGGGAGTTCCTGGAACGGCTGATTTGCATCTCCGTACCGCGTATCCGTGACTTCCGTGGTCTGAACGCCAAGGCGTTCGATGGCCGTGGTAACTACTCCATGGGCGTGCGTGAGCAAATCATCTTCCCGGAAATCGACTATGACAAGGTCGATCGCGTCCGTGGTCTGGATATCACCATCACCACTTCCGCGAATACCGACGAAGAAGGCCGTGCTCTGCTGGCTGCCTTTAACTTCCCATTCCGCAAGTAAGGTTAGGGTTATGGCTAAAACATCCATGAAAGCGCGCGAAGCAAAGCGTGCGAAGCTGGCAGCCAAGTTCGCGACCAAGCGTACCGAGCTGAAAGCTATCATCGTTGATATGAACGCTTCTGAAGAAGCGCGTTGGGACGCTGTCTTGCAACTGCAACAGCTGCCCCGTGATTCCAGTCCGTCCCGCCAGCGTAACCGTTGCAATATTACTGGTCGTCCGCACGGTTTCCTGCGCAAGTTTGGTCTGTCCCGCATCAAGGTGCGTGAGCATGCCATGAAGGGCGAAATTCCAGGCCTCAAAAAGGCCTCTTGGTAAGAATCTCGGGAGTTAGACTATGAGCATGCAAGATCCGATCGCGGATATGCTGACCCGCATCCGTAACGGTCAGGCGGCGAGCAAAGTTGCGGTTTCCATGCCTTCTTCCAAGCTGAAAGTGGCTATTGCCAAAGTGCTGAAAGAAGAAGGTTACATCGCTGGCTACTCCGTAGCTGGTGACGTGAAGCCGGAACTGGAAATTGAACTGAAATATTTCCAGGGCAAGCCGGTTGTAGAACTGATCCAACGCGTGAGCCGTCCCGGCCTGCGTATTTACAAGCGCACTACTGATCTGCCGAAAGTCATGGGCGGTCTCGGTGTTGCTATCGTGTCCACGTCTAAAGGTGTGATGACCGACCGTGCTGCCCGCAAGGCAAGCATGGGTGGTGAGATCATCTGCTACGTCGCTTAATAGGAGGTCGGAAATGTCTCGCGTTGCTAAGGCACCCGTCACTATTCCTGCTGGCGTAGAGGTGACTCTGAACGGTCAGGAACTGTCCATCAAAGGTGGTAAAGGTTCCCTGGTTCGTTCCATCCACGCCGGTGTAGAAGTGACCAAAGAAGACAATGTACTGAAGTTCGCCCCGCGCGACGGCATCGCTGGTGCTGACGCTCAGGCCGGTACTGCCCGTGCATTGGTCAACAACATGGTAATCGGTGTTACCCAAGGCTTCGAGCGCAAGCTGCAGCTGGTTGGTGTAGGTTACAAAGCCTCCATCAAGGGCAATGCTGTCGCGCTGGCTCTGGGCTTCTCTCACCCGGTAGAGCATGCGCTGCCGGCTGGTGTCACCGCTGAATGCCCGACCGCTACTGAGATCGTTCTCCGTGGTGTGGACAAGCAGCTGGTTGGCCAAGTCGCCGCCGATATCCGTTCTTACCGCGCTCCGGAGCCCTACAAGGGCAAGGGTGTACGCTATGCCAATGAGCAAGTGCGTACTAAAGAAGCTAAGAAGAAGTAAGGTAACACTATGGACAAGAAAGCAGCTCGTCTCCGTCGTGCTACTCGTGCTCGGAAAAAGATGCAGGAACTGGGAGCTACCCGTCTGGTTGTTCACCGTACCCCGCGTCATATCTATGCGCAGGTTATCGCAGCCAACGGTTCCGAAGTTCTGGCCTCTGCTTCCACAGTAGAGAAAGCCATCAGTGAAGCTATCAAATACACCGGTAATGCTGATGCAGCTACCGCTGTAGGTAAAGCTATCGCTGAGCGTGCGATTGCCAAAGGCGTTCAGAACGTATCTTTCGATCGTTCCGGTTTCAAGTATCACGGTCGTGTAGCCGCTCTGGCTGCCGCTGCTCGTGACGCTGGTCTTCAGTTCTAAGCTAGGAGTCGAAGATGGCTAAAATCGAATCTCAAGCCGGCGAACTGCAAGAAAAGCTGATTGCAGTAAACCGTGTTTCGAAAACTGTTAAAGGTGGTCGTATCATGTCCTTCACCGCGTTGACCGTGGTGGGTGATGGTAACGGCCGTGTAGGTTACGGTTACGGTAAAGCCCGTGAAGTTCCGGCTGCCATTCAAAAGGCAATGGAACAGGCTAAGCGTAACCTGAACAAGGTTGAGCTGAACAACGGCACTCTGCACCACCCGGTGCGTGGTGTTCACTCTGGCTCCACCGTGTTCATGAAGCCGGCCTCCCAAGGTACTGGTATCATTGCCGGCGGCGCCATGCGTGCCGTGCTGGAAGTGGCTGGTATCCACAACGTGCTGGCTAAGACCTACGGTTCCACCAACCCAATCAACGTTGTTCGCGCAACTGTAGACGCTCTGGTACACGGCCAATCGCCGGAACAGATCGCTGCCAAGCGTGGTCTGCGCGTTGAAGAAATTCTGGGGTAATGCGACATGGCTAACACTGTAAAAGTAACTCAAACTCGCAGCTCTATCGGCCGTCTGCCAAAGCACAAGGCGACTCTGCGTGGTCTGGGTCTGCGTCGCATTGGTCACACCGTTGAGCTGGAAGATACTCCCTGCGTACGCGGCATGATCAACCAGGTTTATTACATGGTTAAGGTGGAGGGCTAAGCATGCGTCTGAATACTCTGTCTCCGGCCGCTGGTTCCAAGCGCGTTAAGCACCGTCCGGGCCGTGGTATCGGTTCTGGTCTGGGCAAAACTGGTGGTCGTGGTGTTAAAGGTCAAACTTCTCGTTCCGGTGGCGGCAAAGTTCGCAACGGCTTCGAGGGTGGCCAGATGCCTTTGAAAATCCGTCTGCCGAAGTTCGGTTTCTTCTCCCGCAAATCTTTGGTGTCTGCCGAAGTGCGTCTGAACGAAATCGCCCTGGTAGAAGGTGATGTGGTCGATGTGAGCACTCTGAAGCAAGCCGGTGTTATTACCAAAAACATCGTGTTCGCTAAAGTTGTTCTGTCTGGCAACATTGACCGTGCTGTGACTGTTCATGGTCTGTCCGTCACCAAGGGTGCACGTGCAGCCATCGAGGCCGCTGGCGGTAAAATCGAGGAATAATCAGTACAATGGCTAAGAAACCAGGATTGGATGTTAAAGCACAAGGTGGTCTGAGTGAACTGAAGAGCCGTCTGCTCTTCGTTCTCGGGGCGATTATCGTTTTCCGTGCAGGCTCTTATGTGCCGATTCCTGGTATTGACGCCGCCGTACTGGCCGAGTTGTTCCAACAACAGAAGGGCACCATCATTGAGATGTTCAACATGTTCAGTGGTGGTGCACTCTCGCGTGCTTCTATTCTTGCGCTGGGGATCATGCCGTACATTTCGGCGTCGATCATCATCCAGCTGCTGACTGTGGTTCACCCCGCTCTTGCTGAACTCAAGAAGGAAGGTGAAGCCGGCCGTCGCAAGATTAGCCAATATACCCGTTGGGGCACGCTGGTTTTGGGAACTTTCCAGGCCATTGGTATCGCAACCGGTCTGCCGAATATGATGCAAGGACTCGTGACTCATCCGGGTTTGGGCTTCTATTTCACAGCCGTTGTGAGTCTGGTCACCGGTACCATGTTCTTGATGTGGTTGGGTGAACAGATTACCGAGCGTGGGATTGGTAATGGTATCTCGTTGATTATCTTCACAGGTATCGTTGCCGGTCTGCCTCATGCCATTGGCGCTACGGCCGAACAGGCACGTCAAGGGGAATTGCACATCCTGCTGTTGTTGTTGCTGGGCTTGATTGTTTTCGCAGTGACTTACTTTGTGGTGTTCGTGGAGCGTGGTCAGCGTCGTATCGTCGTTAACTATGCCAAACGTCAACAAGGCCGCCAGGTATTCGCCGCGCAAAGCACACACCTGCCATTGAAAGTGAATATGGCCGGTGTGATTCCTGCGATTTTCGCATCGAGCATTATCCTCTTCCCTGGGACCATTACCTCTTGGTTTGGTCAGGGCGAGGGCAAGGTCGCTGATATCCTGCAACAGGTCTCTATGGTCCTGCAGCCGGGTCAGCCCCTGTATGAAATGCTCTATGCAGCAGCCATTATCTTCTTCTGCTTCTTCTATACCGCGTTGGTATTCAACCCCCGCGAGACAGCAGATAACCTGAAGAAGAGTGGAGCCTTTATCCCGGGGATTCGCCCGGGCGAGCAGACAGCACGTTACATCGATAAGGTTATGACACGCCTGACATTGGCAGGTGCGCTCTATATAACCTTTATCTGTCTGGTACCTCAGTTCTTGATGACTGCCTGGAACGTACAGTTCTATTTCGGTGGCACTTCGCTGCTGATTATCGTGGTGGTTATCATGGACTTCATGGCTCAGGTACAAACCCATATGATGTCTCATCAATATGGCGACGTCCTGAGGAAGGCCAACCTGAAGGGCTACGGCCGCTAAAGGTCGGCGTAGTTACGGAGTTAAGCAATGAAAGTTCGTGCTTCCGTTAAGGCAATCTGCCGTAACTGCAAAATCATCAAGCGTCACGGTGTGGTGCGTGTGATTTGCAGTGAGCCAAAGCATAAACAGCGCCAAGGCTAATTTTTTACGGTTAGTACTTGCAACAAATAGTTGTGCTGGCTAATATAGCCAGCCAACTTTTGTTGTGTATTGGTTGACCGCCACGTATCCGCTCACGGGCTTTGTGGTGGTCGTTATCTACGCTACGTAGGAGTGAACAGTGGCCCGTATCGCTGGCATTAACATTCCTGACCATAAGCACGCAGTCATTGCGTTGACTGCAATTTATGGCGTCGGTCGTACCCGCTCCAAGGCCATCTGTGCCGCAGCCGGTATTGCTGAGAATGTGAAAATTAAAGACTTGGACGAAGCTCAGATCGAGAGTCTGCGCGAGCAAGTAGGTAAATTCACCGTTGAAGGTGACTTGCGTCGTCAGATTTCCATGAACATCAAGCGATTGATGGATCTGGGTTGCTACCGTGGTTTGCGTCACCGTCGTAGCCTGCCTGTTCGTGGTCAACGTACCAAGACCAATGCTCGTACCCGTAAGGGTCCGCGCAAGGCTATCAAGAAGTAACGGGAAGGTAGAAAATGGCTAAAACTCCGACTCGTGCTCGCAAGCGCGTTAAAAAGCAAGTGAGCGACGGTATTGCGCACGTTCATGCATCTTTCAACAACACAATCGTGACCATTACTGACCGTCAGGGCAATGCTCTGTCTTGGGCTACCTCTGGTGGTTCCGGTTTCCGTGGTTCCCGTAAGTCCACTCCGTTTGCTGCCCAGGTAGCTGCTGAGCGTGCTGGTGAGATCGCCAAAGAATACGGCGTGAAGAACCTGGAAGTCATGGTCAAAGGTCCGGGTCCCGGTCGTGAGTCTTCCATCCGCGCTCTGAACGCGGCTGGTTTCCGCATCACTAACATTACTGATGTGACTCCGATCCCGCACAACGGTTGTCGTCCTCCCAAGAAGCGCCGCGTGTAACGCTGGTAGCTACTTGGTCTAGGATTGTTGGAGAAAGAAGATGGCAAGATATATCGGTCCTAAGCTTAAGCTTAGCCGTCGTGAGGGCACCGACCTCTTCCTGAAGTCTGGTGTTCGTGCGATTGATTCTAAGTGCAAGATTGACACCGTTCCTGGTCAACACGGTGCGCGTAAAGCGCGTCTGTCCGACTACGGTGTGCAACTGCGCGAGAAACAAAAAGTACGTCGTATCTACGGCGTATTGGAAAAACAGTTCCGCAACTACTACCGCGACGCTGCCCGTCAAAAGGGTAACACCGGTGAAAACCTGTTGCAGCTGCTGGAAGGTCGTCTGGACAACGTCGTCTACCGCATGGGCTTCGGCGCCACTCGTGCTGAATCTCGTCAGCTGGTGAGCCACAAAGCCATCATGGTAAACGGCCGTGTCGTGAATGTTCCTTCTTTCCAGGTATCCCCTGAGGACGTGATCTGCGTTCGTGAGAAGGCTAAAAAGCAAGCGCGTATCAAAGCTTCCCTGGAAGTTGCTGGTCAGCGCGAGAAGCCGACTTGGGTAGAGGTTGACGCTGCTAAGATGGAAGGTGCCTTCAAGCGCCTGCCAGAGCGTTCCGACCTGTCTGCCGACATTAACGAACAGCTGATCGTCGAGCTTTACTCCAAGTAAAGCTAGCTTCTAAAGAGAGGACACAATGCTGGGTTCTGTAACAGATTTTCTTAAACCGCGGCTAGTTGACATCGAGCAAGTTAGCCCGACTCACGCGAAAGTGACTCTCGAGCCGCTTGAGCGTGGCTTTGGTCACACGCTGGGCAATGCTCTGCGTCGTATTTTGCTGTCATCTATGCCCGGTTGTGCGGTTACTGAAGTCGAGATCGACGGAGTACTGCACGAGTACAGCAGCAAAGAAGGTGTACAGGAAGACATTCTTGAAATCCTGCTCAACCTGAAAGGTATCGCTGTGAAGCTGGAAGGCAAGGACGAGGTAACTCTGTCCCTGACCAAGTCTGGAACAGGCCCCGTTACCGCTGGTGATATCACTCACGGTGATGAAGTCGAGATCGTAAACCCGGAGCACGTAATCTGCCACCTGACAGGTGCCAATGCTGAGATCAGCATGCGCCTGAAAGTTCAGCGCGGTCGTGGTTATGTGCCTGCTTCTGCTCGTGTTCACAACGATGATGAAGAGCGTCCTATTGGTCGCCTGCTGCTGGACTCCGCGTTCAGCCCCATCGTTCGCATCGCCTACAATGTTGAGGCGGCACGTGTGGAACAGCGCACCGACTTGGACAAGCTCGTTATCGACATGGAGACCAATGGTACTCTGGATCCTGAAGAAGCCATCCGTCGTTCTGCCACTATCCTGGCTGAGCAACTGGAAGCCTTCGTGGATCTGCGCGATGTCAGCGTGCCCGAGAAGAAAGAAGAGAAACCCGAGTTTGATCCGATTCTGCTGCGTCCTGTCGATGATTTGGAGCTGACAGTTCGTTCAGCGAACTGTCTGAAGGCAGAAGCTATCCACTATATTGGTGATCTGGTACAGCGTACCGAGGTCGAGTTGCTTAAAACTCCTAACCTCGGTAAGAAGTCCCTGACTGAGATCAAGGACGTGTTGGCCTCCCGTGGTCTGTCTCTTGGCATGCGCCTTGAGAACTGGCCGCCCGCCAGCATCGCTGACGAGTAATCCAGATTACGGGTTTCACAGATTTAGTTAGAAGGATAAGGTCATGCGCCATCGTTTGAGTGGTCGTCAACTGAACCGGAACAGCAGCCATCGTCAGGCTATGTTCCGCAACATGGCCAGCTCCCTGGTTCGTCATGAGATCATCAAGACGACTCTGCCTAAGGCAAAAGAGCTGCGTCGTGTAGTTGAACCGCTGATCACCCTTGCCAAGACTGATAGCGTTGCTAATCGTCGCCTGGCATTTGCCCGTACTCGCGATAACGCGATCGTGGCTAAGCTGTTCAATGAACTGGGCCCGCGCTACCTGGAGCGCGCCGGCGGTTATACTCGCATTCTGAAATGCGGTTTCCGTGCAGGCGACAACGCTCCTATGGCTTACATTGAGCTGGTAGACCGCCCGGCCGCTGCTGAAGCAGCTGCTGAGTGATAAAGAAAAAGCCGGGCTTGTCCCGGCTTTTCTTTTAAGGGATTCTTTTACTGCCTCAACTGCCTCAACTGCCTCAACTGCCTCAACTGCCTCAACTGCCTCAACTGCCTCAACTGCCTCAACTGCCTCAACTGCCTCAACTGCCTCAACTGCCTCAACTGCCTCAACTGCCTCAACTGCCTCAACTGCCTCAACTGCCTCAACTGCCTCAACTGCCTCAACTGCCTCAACTGCCTCAACTGCCTCAACTGCCTCAACTGCCTCAACTGCCTCAACTGCCTCAACTGCCTCAACTGCCTCAACTGCCTCAACCAGGTCAGTCCTTCTTTTGACTTATTTATGTTCCACTCCGGTATTTCGCTTTCTCCTGACCTTGAGCGAGGAAGCATGTTACGTGGGGTGATATGTCTTGGTTGTTCCGTATCTATACGGATGATGATGCTCCCGCATGGACGCTGCCTGTGGGTAAGTCTGTATAAAAGCTGTGCTTCATTATGAATAACTAACTAAATGCGTATTTTTGACGATTTATTGCGGCAAAGGGGTTGCCAGCAGAATTCTGCTCCCTATAATGCGCCTCCATCGAC
>NZ_CP144204.1:282500-405000 GCF_051125555.1 Aeromonas sp. NJAU223
TCTAAGTACCCCGAGGAAAAGAAATCAACCGAGATTCCCTCAGTAGCGGCGAGCGAACGGGGATTAGCCCTTAAGCATCTTGGAAGTTAGTGGAACGGTCCTGGAAAGGCCGGCGATACAGGGTGATAGCCCCGTACACGAAAACAACCTTGATGTGAAATCGAGTAGGGCGGGACACGTGACATCCTGTCTGAACATGGGGGGACCATCCTCCAAGGCTAAATACTCCTGACTGACCGATAGTGAACCAGTACCGTGAGGGAAAGGCGAAAAGAACCCCTGTGAGGGGAGTGAAATAGAACCTGAAACCGTGTACGTACAAGCAGTGGGAGCCCTTCGGGGTGACTGCGTACCTTTTGTATAATGGGTCAGCGACTTACATTTTGTAGCGAGGTTAACCGTATAGGGGAGCCGTAGGGAAACCGAGTCTTAACTGGGCGTCTAGTTGCAAGGTGTAGACCCGAAACCGGGTGATCTAGCCATGGGCAGGTTGAAGGTTGAGTAACATCAACTGGAGGACCGAACCCACTAACGTTGCAAAGTTAGGGGATGACCTGTGGCTGGGGGTGAAAGGCCAATCAAACTCGGAGATAGCTGGTTCTCCCCGAAAGCTATTTAGGTAGCGCCTCGGACGAATACTACTGGGGGTAGAGCACTGTTTGGGCTAGGGGGTCATCCCGACTTACCAACCCCATGCAAACTCCGAATACCAGTAAGTAATATCCGGGAGACACACGGCGGGTGCTAACGTCCGTCGTGAAGAGGGAAACAACCCAGACCGCCGGCTAAGGTCCCAAAGTTCTGGTTAAGTGGGAAACGATGTGGGAAGGCTCAGACAGCTAGGATGTTGGCTTAGAAGCAGCCATCATTTAAAGAAAGCGTAATAGCTCACTAGTCGAGTCGGCCTGCGCGGAAGATGTAACGGGGCTCAAACCAGGCACCGAAGCCGCGGATTCACGCTAAGCGTGAGTGGTAGGGGAGCGTTCTGTAAGTCTGCGAAGGTGTGTCGAGAGGCATGCTGGAGATATCAGAAGTGCGAATGCTGACGTAAGTAACGATAAAGGGGGTGAAAAGCCTCCTCGCCGGAAGACCAAGGGTTCCTGTCCAACGTTAATCGGGGCAGGGTGAGTCGACCCCTAAGGTGAGGCCGAAAGGCGTAATCGATGGGAAGCAGGTTAATATTCCTGCACGACTTGTAATTGCGATGGGGGGACGGAGAAGGCTAGGTGGGCCAGGCGACGGTTGTCCTGGTGAAAGTGCGTAGGTGGTGTTTCTAGGCAAATCCGGAGACACAACACTGAGACACGAGACGAACGCACTACGGTGCGGAAGCCATTGATGCCCTGCTTCCAGGAAAAGCCTCTAAGCTTCAGATTACAAGTCATCGTACCCCAAACCGACACAGGTGGTCGGGTAGAGAATACCAAGGCGCTTGAGAGAACTCGGGTGAAGGAACTAGGCAAAATAGAACCGTAACTTCGGGAGAAGGTTCGCTCTTGATGGTGAAGTCCCTTGCGGATGGAGCTGTCGGGAGTCGCAGTGACCAGATGGCTGGGACTGTTTATCAAAAACACAGCACTCTGCAAACACGAAAGTGGACGTATAGGGTGTGACACCTGCCCGGTGCCGGAAGGTTAATTGATGGGGTTAGCGCAAGCGAAGCTCTTGATCGAAGCCCCGGTAAACGGCGGCCGTAACTATAACGGTCCTAAGGTAGCGAAATTCCTTGTCGGGTAAGTTCCGACCTGCACGAATGGTGTAACCATGGCCATGCTGTCTCCACCCGAGACTCAGTGAAATCGAATTCGCCGTGAAGATGCGGTGTACCCGCGGCTAGACGGAAAGACCCCGTGAACCTTTACTACAGCTTGGCACTGAACATTGAACCTACATGTGTAGGATAGGTGGGAGGCTTTGAAGCGATGACGCCAGTTGTCGTGGAGCCGTCCTTGAAATACCACCCTTGTATGTTTGATGTTCTAACGCAGGGCCCTGAATCGGGCTCGCGGACAGTGCCTGGTGGGTAGTTTGACTGGGGCGGTCTCCTCCCAAAGAGTAACGGAGGAGCACGAAGGTTGGCTAATCCTGGTCGGACATCAGGAGGTTAGTGCAATGGCATAAGCCAGCTTAACTGCGAGACGGACAGGTCGAGCAGGTACGAAAGTAGGTCATAGTGATCCGGTGGTTCTGAATGGAAGGGCCATCGCTCAACGGATAAAAGGTACTCCGGGGATAACAGGCTGATACCGCCCAAGAGTTCATATCGACGGCGGTGTTTGGCACCTCGATGTCGGCTCATCACATCCTGGGGCTGAAGTCGGTCCCAAGGGTATGGCTGTTCGCCATTTAAAGTGGTACGCGAGCTGGGTTCAGAACGTCGTGAGACAGTTCGGTCCCTATCTGCCGTGGGCGTTGGATGATTGAAGGGAGTTGCTCCTAGTACGAGAGGACCGGAGTGAACGAACCTCTGGTGTTCGGGTTGTCACGCCAGTGGCACTGCCCGGTAGCTAAGTTCGGAATCGATAACCGCTGAAAGCATCTAAGCGGGAAGCGAGCCCTGAGATGAGTCATCCCTGACCCCTTGAGGGTCCTAAAGGGCCGTTGGAGACCACAACGTTGATAGGTGGGGTGTGTAAGCGCGGCGACGTGTTGAGCTAACCCATACTAATTACCCGTGAGGCTTAACCATACAACACCCAAGAAGTGTTTCTGGCCTTGTAGCAAGTGCATGAACTACTCAAATTCAGTGATAGCGACGAGCCAAGAGCGACATCGTTATTCACGTCAGCTTTCTAGATTAAGAATTTGCCTGGCGGCCATAGCGCCGTGGAACCACCTGATCCCATGCCGAACTCAGAAGTGAAACGCGGTAGCGCCGATGGTAGTGTGGCATTCGCCATGCGAGAGTAGGACACTGCCAGGCACCCAATTAAACAGTTGTGCACACATTGCGCGATTGGCTGCGAGGATGACACCTCAGATAAGCGGCAAAAGATTTAGCGAAAGCTAACCGAATGCGGAGCGGTAGTTCAGTCGGTTAGAATACCGGCCTGTCACGCCGGGGGTCGCGGGTTCGAGTCCCGTCCGCTCCGCCACTACTTAAGAAGCCCAGTCTAACGACTGGGCTTTTTTTCGTTTATGCGTTTTCGACTTCATGCTCACCCGGGCGAGTCTTCCCTTCCTGCTTGGTGAATCTCCATGTCTTGCATATCTCACCGCAGATGGCTGATTGCACCCCAGGATCGCTCAGTAGAACACGCAGAGCAGTCGTGAGGCATCGGGCTGATCGAGGGCACTCGCGCTCTCAAACGCTTCAAGCACCCCTTTCATGTTTCTGGAGGCCAGGGGTTACCCCGATCAGGGAAAGCGACTGGAGAGGGGCTGGCACTCATATGATTGGCTCTGGTTGTTGCTCAGCCAGGTAAAGGGTATGAAGCGGAGAAGGACCCCCTTTCCAGGAATACTTTAATTCCAGGAATACCTTAAAAAGAAAAGGGGACGGCAGTTGCCGTCCCCTCAAGTCATCTCGTCCAGTCCCTGAACTGCCATGCTCCCTGCAATCCTTGACTCTATCCTTTCCTTTGGAATTTCCCCTTCCCATTCCGTTGGGGTGTCCTGTGGCCATCCTAGCCTGGCAATCGCTCCTGATTGCTTCACCCTCTCCATCCTGGAGGTGTCCATTACCGCATCCAGCGGTGTTCCTTGTGTCTTCCTGACAGATAATCATCCCGATTATCTCGCTTCATCCTGAAGCCATTCCTGTCGCCTCCGGCGAGTATCCTGTCATCCTGAAGAGCGGCTGTCCTGCTGCTCTGCCTCATCCCGAGGTGTCCAACACCGCATCCTGCGGTTGTCCTGTCATTCCTTGTGATAACCGTCCGGGTTATCGGCCTCATCCTGAGGAGTCCTGCCACATCCTGCGGCTTGTCCTATTTATGCGCTGTTTCTGCATCCTGCCGAGTCAGCGCCGTCCTTGTGAGACCCATATTAAGGTAACCATGGGGGGGAACAAGGCATGAAACCCCTTCAAGCTGGGCATTCTGCCGGATGTTTTTTAGACTGACGATGGAAATTATCTTTAATATCATATGGTTATTTTGTTTCCATGGAAAGCATCATGCACTCGGGATGGCTTCGCGTACGGCTCAACACTGTGGGGTCTTACAGGGGGAATGGCGGATCTCTCACAAGGAGAAATTGGCAGGAAAACGATGGTACAAGAGATTCAATGAGGGGTGTAAACGTTCAAATTTTATTGAATGAATATGCTGATAAATCAACCAAAAGCCGGGATATCTCCCGGCTTTTGGTGTTTGACGATGTTATCCGATCAGCTGACCCGGGTGGTGGGAGCCGGATATGCCTTGCGCAGTGACTCGGGCGCCAGCACTTCCAGATTGCCGCTCATGTTGTTCAGCCAGGAGCGGAACTCGGGGGTGTCCTGCACCTCGGTCTCCACTACCACGCTACGCTTGTCGTAGCGGGTCATGCGCGGGTTGTGTCCCGGGATCTGGCCATCGATCAGGGTAGGGCAGTTGGCATCGATGCGGCCGACGAAGCGGATGGGGCCGCTGACGTCCTGGTAGCCCTGGTCGCGGATCAGCTTCTGGATGTTGAACTCCTTGGGCTGGGTCGCGCTGAAGTTGGTCAGCTCCACGTTCTTGATGTGATCGAACGGGATGCCGTAGACCTTGGGGTCCAGCTCGGACAGGGTACAGAGCAGCACGGGGCCATCGGCCTGATTCAGGATGCCGAGCGGGTTGATGCGGTCATAGCAGAGCCACACGGTGCGCTCCTTGATGACGCGCTGGATCTCGGCGCTGAACTTGCGGCCACGCCACAGGGCGTCGCGGATCAAGGTGCTGCGACGGATCTCCGGGTTGCCGGCGAAGGGGCGCGGAGACTGATGCACGCTCTCGAGCCAGCGCTCAGCCAGTTCACTCTGACTGTCGCGGATCACCTGGCCAGCCTTGTCGACCAGGGGGTTCAATTCGGTCAGCACGCTCGCTGGCAACAGCTGGCTCGCCTGGTCGCTCCAGGTTTTCAGGGCCACAGCCAGGGAGAGCGGCATGATATTGGCGAAGTCGTTCAGACCGTGGCGCTCGAAGCACCAGCCATGGGGTTTGCTGCGTTCATCGGAGGTGAGGTCGAACAGTCCCATGCCGGACATTTCTTCCAGGTCCCGTTGCACGGTACGCAGACTGACGTGTATGCCTTCCTCTTCCAGTTTTACCTGAAGTTGGCTGGCGGTCAGCTTGTAAGGGCGGTGCGGGATGCAACGCGCCAAGGTCAGTTGTCGTAACAGCTTCTTACTCATGGTGCTTGCCTTCACTGGTTTAGCGTTGAGTTTATCCTAGCCAGCACTTGCGACAATATATGTCGCAAGTTTTGCTGCGACAACTGTCGCCATTTTCATACATGCGTGGCTAACTTATTGATGGAGATAATAAAATACGCCAATGAAGGCTCCTTATGAAGCCTTTTTTGGTTGAAAAAATGACAGTGGCGACAGCGGATTATCCGTGATTGGGATGGGATATGAGGTTTGCAGGGACGGGATCGTCAGGGTGCAGTGGTCGGGGAGAGGTTGTGAAATGGAGGGTGAGAGCCGTGCTCTCACCCTCCTGCTGCGGGGATCAGAGCAGCCAGGACCAGGGGGACTTGGTCATGGCGGCGCCGACCATGTAGCCAAACACGGCGAGGGCGGCGATGCCGGCTACCAGCTTCTGGCTGCGGGCGGGACGCTTGAGGGCCATGACGCCAAGGCCGATGTAGAGCACCAGGGCAACGAGCTTGGCCATCAGCCAGGGCTGCTGGCCCGGGCTCATCTGCAGGGTCACGGCCAGCAGCACGCCAAGTACCAGCAGAAGGGTGTCGTTGAGGTGGGGCAGGATCTTCAGCCACTTCTGCTGCAGGCGGGCGCTGCCACCCAGGGCCAGCAGCCAGCGATAGAGGAACAGCAGCACGCTGACCAGCGCCAGTGTCATGTGCAGGTGTTTGAGCAGGGGGTAATAGGCAATCATATTGCTTCCTTGTCGTTGTCGTGCAGACCGCTGTTCCAGTTGTGGGCGTGGGTACGCTCCTGTCCCTCCTGATCGTCTTGCAGCAGATCGGAGAGGATCTCCCGGTATTGCAGGCTCTTGTTGATATAGGTGTGTTCGTCATCCAGATAGTTGACCTGCTCGCGCAGCAGGCGGTTGTCATACCGCTTGAACATCTGGCCGGCGCGCCAGGCCTGGTTGGCCCTGAAACCGAGCTGGGTGAGGGCCTCGACCCCCAGATCCACCGCCGATCCCAGGGTTTCCCGGTGCACGCTCTCGACCCCGAGGCGCAGGATCTCGTGGGCCGTCGGTCTGTCCTGGGCACGCGCCAGTATCTTAAGGTGCGGGAAGTGTTTCTTCACCATCTCGATCACCGTGAGGGAGGTGGCGGGATCATTGATGGAGAGCACCAGCAGCTTGGCCTTGTGGGCCCCTGCGGCATGCAGCAGATCGAGTCGACTGGCATCCCCATAAAACACCTGGTAACCGTACTTTCGTAGCATCTCTATCTGGCTGGCGTCCTGTTCAAGGATGGTCGTACCAATGCCATGGCCGTGCAGCAGACGACCCACTATCTGACCGAAACGGCCGAAGCCGGCGATGATGACGGGATGCTCCACCAGCTCGGGTTGCTCGTGCTTGGGCAGATCCTCCCGGTTGCGGTAATCGAACCAGGGCTGGATCACCTTGTCGTTGAGGATCAAGAGCAGCGGGGTCAGCGCCATGGAGAGGGCCACCACCAGGGTCAGCAAGGAGATGGTGCTGCCCGGCAGCACCTTGTTCTGGGCGGCGAAGGAGAACAGCACGAAGGCGAACTCCCCCCCCTGAGCCAGCGCCAGGGCGAAGGTCCAGCGCTGGCTGGGGGAGACCCGCAGGATCAGGGCCAGCACCATCAGTACCAACCACTTCAAGACCATCAGGCCGACCACCAGGGTCGGGATCAGCAGGGGATGCTGGGCGAACAGGCTGAAATCGATGCCAGCCCCCACGGACATGAAGAAGAGGCCGAGCAGCAACCCCTTGAACGGTTCGATGTCCGCTTCCAGCTCGTGGCGATACTCGCTGTCCGCCAGCACCACGCCGGCCAGGAAGGAGCCGAGGGCGGGGGAGAGCCCCACCGACTCCATCAGCACGGCGATGGCAATGACCAGCAGCAGGGCCGCGGCGACGAAGATCTCCCGCATGTGGGACTGGGCGATGGCGCGGAACACCGGTCGCATCAGGTAATGGCCGCCGAGCACTATGCCGGCGATAGCGGCCACCACCAGCAGGCCGTGCTGCCAGCCCGCGAGATCGGAGTTGCCGTTGCTGACCACGGGGGTGATGGCCAGCAGGGGCAGCACCGCCAGAATGGGGATCACGGCGATGTCCTGGAACAGCAGCACGGCGAAGGCGGATCGCCCGCTCTCGCTCTGCATCAGTTTGCGCTCCTGCAGGCTCTGCAAGACGATGGCGGTGGAGGAGAGCGCCAGGATGAGGCCGATGGCCAGCCCCTGTTGCCAGGGCAGCCCGATGAGGGTGGCGACTCCGGTGAGGGCCGCCGTGGTGAGCAATACCTGCAGGCCGCCGGTGCCGAGGATGGGGCCCTTCAGTTGCCACAAGAGAGCGGGGCGCAGCTCCAGACCGACCAGGAACAGCATCAGCACCACCCCGAACTCGGCGAAGTGCATCACGTCTTTCTGTTCTCCCACCAGGCCCAGCAGGAAGGGGCCGATGATGATGCCGGCCAGCAGATAACCGAGCACGGAGCCCAGTCCCCAGCGCTTGGCGAGGGGGACCGCAATCACCGCGGCGCAGAGATAGATCAGGGCATCGAGCAGGATTCCGTGTCCCATCACAGCACCTCCAGCAGATCGCGCAGATAGGGGCTTGCACCCAGCTGGGCCGGGGTCAGCTGCTCATCGCGCAGGGCGCAGATCAACTGACGATAATCCTGGCCGCAGCGGCGCAGGGCCTCGGGATCCTTCAGCTTGTGGAAGGAGTGCAACACGAAGGGGGGCAGCCAGGCCATGCCGCACAACTGGGCCGTCTGCTGGAAGGGCAACAGGAAGTCGAGCAGGGGCCGCTGGTTGTAACCCGCACTGCAATAAGACTCGGGCGCTCCCCCCGTGGTGATGGCGGAGAGCCACTGCTTGCCCGCCAGGGCATGGGCTTCCGGGCCGTAGGCATAGCCATACTCCAGCACCAGATCCATCCACTCCTTCATGATGGCGGGGCAGGAGTACCAGTAGAAGGGGTGCTGGAAGACGATGAGATCGTGCTCCGCCAGCAACGCCTGCTCGCGCTTCACGTCGATATACATGTCCGGGTACTGCTGGTAGAGGTCGTGCAGGGTGACCCCTTCCAGGCCGTCGATGGCCTGCAACAGTTGCCGGTTGGCCCGGGAGCTCTGCAGCGCCGGGTGTGAAAAGATAACCAGAATGCGTTTCATGGGGTCATAACCTGAGCGGGATTCGTGTCTGCGAATAAGATGCATCGAGTGGCGACGTTAGCAAGAAGCATCCCGAGTCGCCAGTGGCGGGCGCGAAGGCCGTGGTAGTCCGCGTCTCTTTTGGCACTGCCTAATCAGGGGAAGTGTGCCACGGCCCCCGAGCTATCTCACCCTCTTTTGATCTCCCTCAGGTGGCAGGCTTGACCCTCCCCCAGGGCCCGGGGTTACCATAGGCCTCCTTTGATTGCTGAGTCATCTCATGGTTTTGACCCGTCGCCAACTCGTTCACGCCCGTCGCTGGCTCCCCCTGTGGAGTCTGCTGCTGGTGTTGATGTCGTTTGGCAGCCGGGCGGCGACCGACCTCTGTACCCTGACGCCCCACTGCAGCCAGAGCGAGCGCACCCTGGAGAAAGCCATGCCCTGTGGCAGCTTCACCTCGGCCCTCGCCATGACGGTGCTGACCGGCGACAGCCTGACGGTGGCCATGCTGGAGCCTGACTCCCCGGATTTCCTCTCCCCCTCTCTCTATGTGCCGGACGCCCCCAGGGCGCGGCTGGAGCGTCCCCCCCGCACCTTCGGTTGAGTCGATTTGTCCCCTGTTCATTGGGTATTTCTTCTTATCTGAGGTGAGTTATGTACAAATCCCTGTTACTGGCCCTGCTGGCCGGTACCGTCAGTTTCTCTGCCCTGGCAACGGAGCAGATGACAGTCTACAAATCCAAGTACTGCGGCTGCTGCAAGAGCTGGGTCAAGCACATGGAAGAGAACGGCTTTGAGGTCAAGGTCGTGGAAACCGAGCAGCTGGATCCCGTCAAGCAGCAGCATGGCATCACCCCGCAGCTGGCTTCCTGCCACACCGGGGTGGTGAATGGCTATGTGGTCGAGGGGCATGTGCCCGCCGCCGACGTGCAGAAGATGCTCAAGGAGAAACCGGCGATCCGCGGCCTGACCATTCCGGGCATGCCCCAGAGTGCGCCGGGCATGGATATCCCCGGTCAGCCCTACCAGGTGCTGAGCATCAGTGAGGAGGGCGCGACCAAGGTCTGGTCGAGCTATCCCGGCTGACGAACACTGGTCATGAGCCGGCACTACTCCATCATGTGAGGCACACCTGAGCGAATCTGTGTCGCTCATGGCCAGAGAAGGAGGGTCACCATCGCGAGAGGGTGACCCTTTTTCGTTGTTTTGGGGGGAATAAAGGGGGATCACTTGCAACCCGGGGCGACAAGGGGCAGATTGATCGCCAAATTATTCCTACAGGATCCGGGTTGCCGCCTGCGCGGTGCCCATGCCAGCCTACGGGCCTCACGCCGTGGCGCCTGGCCCGGGTTTCACCCATCCTGTCCGTGCGCAAAGGATGCGAGATGTTCAACGTTTCCCGAGGGTTGCTGCTGCTGGCTTGCCTGGCCGCCGCCCCCTTCACCCATGCCAATGAAGAGTCCGCCATGCCCGATTCCACCGTTCAGTCCGCCCCTCTCCCGCCCGTGGCTGCCAAGCATCCCCACTCACTGAAGAAACACGGGGAGGAGCGGATCGACAACTACTACTGGCTGCGGGACGACGAACGCCAGAAGCCCGAGGTGCTGGATTACCTCAAGGCCGAGAATGCCTACACGGAGGCGATGCTCAAGCCGACCCTGCCCCTGCGTGAGAAACTCTACAAGGAGATGGTCGCCCGCATTCCCCAGCAGGATGAGTCGGTGCCCTATGTGAAGAACGGCTACCGCTACCAGACCCGCTACGAGCCGGGCAAGGAGTACGGCATCTATTCCCGCACGCCGGTAGGAGAGAAAGGGCAGCCTGAACCCAAGGCCAGTTTGCTGCTGGACAGCAACCTGCGGGCCGAGGGGCACGAGTTCTATGCCCTGGGCGCGCTGGAGGTGAGCCGCAACAACCGCTGGCTGGCGGTGGCGGAAGATTTCCTCTCCCGTCGTCAGTACCAGGTGCAGTTCCTGGATCTGGAGAGCGGCCAGTGGGCGACGGACAAACTTGAGAACACCTCCGGCAACCTGGTGTGGGCCAACGACAGCAAGACGGTGTTCTATGTGCGCAAGCACCCCCAGACCCTGCTGCCCTATCAGGTCTATCGCCACGAGCTCGGCACGGATCCAGCCAAGGATCAGCTGGTGTACGAGGAGAAGGATGACAGCTTCTACGTCAGCCTCTACGCCACCACCTCGGAAGACTTCATCGTCATCGCGCTTTCCAGCACTACCACCGGGGAGGCGCGCCTCATCGATGCCAACACCCCGAGCCAGAAGCCGCGCCTCTTCCTGCCGCGCCAGGTGGATCATGAGTACAGCCTGGATCACTACCGTGGCCGCTTCTACGTGCGCTCCAACAAGGACGGCAAGAACTTCGGCCTCTACGAGACCAAGGAGAGCCCGGTGGACCGCTGGAAGGCGGTGATCGCCCCGAACCCGGACGTGCTGCTGGAGAGCTATGCCCTGTTCAAGGACTGGCTGGTGCTGGAAGAGCGCAGCCAGGGGCTGACCCGGCTGCGTCAGGTGAACTGGCAGAGCGGCGAGCAAAAAGAGATCGCCTTCGATGATCCGGCCTATGTCACCTGGCTTGGCTACAACCCCGAGCCTGACACCAGCGCCCTGCGCTACGGCTACTCCTCCATGACCACGCCGTCCTCCACCTATGAACTCAACCTCGACAGCGGCAAGCGCACCCTGCTCAAGCAGCAGGCGGTGGCGGGCTTCAAGGCCGAGAAATATGCCAGCGAGCGGCTCTGGATCGACGCCCGCGACGGGGTCAAGGTGCCGGTCTCTCTGGTCTATCGCAAGGATCTGTTCAAGAAGAATGGCCACAATCCGCTGCTGGTCTACGGCTATGGCTCCTACGGCGCCAGCATGGATCCGGACTTCAGCACCGCCCGTCTGAGCCTGCTGGACAGAGGCTTCGTCTACGCCATCGCCCACATTCGGGGGGGCGAGGAGCTGGGCCGCGGCTGGTATGAAGACGGCAAGCTGCTCAAGAAGCAGAACAGCTTCCACGACTTCATCGACGTGACCCAGGCCCTGGTGGCCCAGGGTTACGGCGCCAGGGATCAGGTCTATGCCATGGGGGGCAGTGCCGGCGGCCTGCTGATGGGGGCCGTCATCAACCAGGCGCCCGAGCTCTATCGCGGCGTGGTTGCCCAGGTGCCCTTCGTGGACGTGGTGACCACCATGCTGGACGAGTCTATCCCCCTCACCACCGGCGAGTACGACGAGTGGGGCAATCCGAACCAGAAGCGCTACTACGACTACATGCTGGCCTACAGCCCCTACGATCAGGTCAAGGCCCAGGCCTACCCGAACCTGCTGGTCACCACCGGCCTGCACGATTCCCAGGTGCAGTACTGGGAGCCGGCCAAGTGGGTCGCCAAATTGCGGGAGCTGAAGACAGACGACAACCTGCTGCTGCTCAGCACCGACATGGACGCCGGTCACGGTGGCAAATCGGGCCGCTTCAAGGCTTATGAAGATATCGCGCTGGAGTTCGCGTTTATCCTGGATCTGGCCAAGCCGAAGGCATAGGGCTGGTGCCAATGTCCTGTGACTGGCCGCAGGCAAGTCCGGGTGATTGCAAGGCCGATGAAGATATCGCATTGGAGTTCGCGTTTATCCTGGATCTGGCCAAGCCCAAAGCATAAACCTCTGGGCGTGACCCTCCGATGATCCCGGCCCGGCCGCCAGCGACCCTGGTGAGCCGGGCCTTGTCATCTGGGGCCCGGCTGCGCAGAAAGGTCCCACATGGGGGCATGGGACCGATCCGGGCGGGGATGATGCGCGGATGTTAACGCGACGGGATGGGGAGCCCGCTGGCGGCAACCCGGTTGCGATATGATGTTCTGCTGCAAAAATCACGCTAAACGTTGTTTTTATTCTGCCATTTCATACATGGTTAGCATAACTGACTTACCTCTCGCCCCTTGTCCTGAAAGGGCTGCAAAGGAATCTTCTTTCCGTCACCGACCTTCCGACCCACCGACAGCGTGAATGGATCCCTCAGCAAAAAATTGATGATCCGCTTCAAATTTCTCGCTATTTTAATCCGCCATTTTGCTGTTTTGTTTGATTAATGTTGGCGCCCTGTGCTTAATCGAGTGGTTACAACTTTTGATCCGACCCTCTTCTGGTCGAATCACCCTCGATCGGCATGATGCTGATTATCTCACCACAGGACGATGGTGGCTTTGGGAAGGGCATCCGTTTTCGCCCGACCCCTTCCTCGTATGAGGTCATATAGACAGGCCCGGCCTTGATGCGGGCCTGACTCATATTCACCCGGGAATCGGGTGAGATAAATCGATGAAAAGGAAGAACAACATGAAAGGATTATCCTTGGCGTGCGCCTTGTCTGCTGCCCTGGTCGGGGCCTCATTCGGTGGCCAGGTACAGGCCGCCGAGCGGTTCGTGACCATCGGCACCGGCGGTCAGACCGGTGTCTACTATGTGGCGGGTCAGTCCATCTGCCGCTTCCTCAATCGTGGCGCAGCCGATCACCAGATCAAGTGCAACGCTCCGGCCAGTGGTGGTGGCGTGGCCAACGTCAACGGCATCCGCAGCGGTGAGTTCAACTTCGGCATCATGCAGTCCGACCACCAGTACAAGGCGATGAAGGGGCTGGCACCCTTCCAGGCCGAAGGTGCCATGGAGGACATCCGCGCCGTCTTCTCCCTGCAGAGCGAAGTCTTCACCATCTTGGCCCGTCAGGATGCCAAGATCACCGGTTTCGACGATCTGAAGGGCAAGCGCGTCAACATCGGCAACCCGGGCTCCGGCCAGCGGGATACCTTCGAAGAGATCATGGCGGTGAAGGGCTGGGACAAGTCCGCCTTCAGCCTGGTCTCCGAGCTGAAACCGGCGGAGCAGGCTTCCGCCCTGGGTGACAACAACATCGATGCCATGAGCTACTTCGTGGGCCACCCGAACGGTGCCATCCAGGAAGCCTCCACCACCACGGCCACCGTGCTGGTGCCGGTGACCGGCCCGGAGATCGACAAGCTGCTGGCGGAGAAGAGCTACTACACCAAGGCCGAGATCCCCGGTGGCCTCTACAAGGGCAGCCCGAACCCGACCCCGTCCATCGGTGGCAAGGCGGTGCTCTCCACCAGCGCCAAGGCGGATCCGGAAGTGGTCTACCAGTTGGTGAAATCGGTGTTCGACAACCTGGATCGCTTCAAGCGTCTGCACCCGGCCTTCGCCGATCTGAAGGAAGCCGACATGATCAAGGTGGGCCTCTCCGCTCCCCTGCATGAAGGCGCCGCGCGCTACTACAAGGAGCGTGGCTGGCTGTAACGGCCCCGGTGTCTCATCCCCCCAGACTCGCCCCGCCCGGGGCGAGTCTTGCTTATAAGCGGTAGCAACAGAGTCACACTATGCAACAAGCACAACAACAAGAGGCGCTGTCGGCCGAAGAGCTGATCGCCCAGGATGTGGGAGCCCGCCTGCCGATCGGTGCCATGGGCGCCACCATCGCCGGCCTCGCCCTGCTCTGGTCCCTGTTCCAGCTGTGGATCGCCTCCCCCTTGCCCTTTACCCTGGGCTTCGGTGTGTTCAACGACACCGAGACCCGTTCCATCCATCTGGCCTTCGCCATCCTGCTCGCCTATCTGGTCTTCCCGGCCCTGCGCACGTCGCCGCGAGACAGGGTGCCACTGGCGGACATCGCCCTCGGCCTCATCGGTGCCGCCGCAGCCGGTTACCTCTTCATCATGTATGCCGAGCTGGCCCAGCGCCCCGGCAACCTGACCACCATGGACTTCGTGGTCGCCTGCATCGGCGTACCGCTGCTGCTGGAAGCCGCCCGCCGTGCCCTGGGGCCGGCCCTCGCGGTCATCGCCATCGTCTTCCTGGCCTATAGCCTGGCCGGTCCCTGGATGCCGTCCCTGCTGGCACACCGCGGGGTCAGCCTGCATGCGCTGGCCAACCACCAGTGGATCACCACCGAAGGGGTGTTCGGCATCGCCCTCGGGGTCTCCACCAGCTTCGTCTTCCTGTTCGTGTTGTTCGGCGCCCTGCTGGAGCGGGCCGGTGCCGGTCACTACTTCATCCAGCTCGCCTTCAGCCTGCTCGGCCACCTGCGCGGCGGCCCGGCCAAGGCGGCCGTGGTAGCTTCGGCCCTGACCGGGGTCATCTCCGGCTCGTCCATTGCCAACGTGGTGACCACGGGCACCTTCACCATCCCCATGATGAAGCGGGTCGGCTTCTCCAAGGAGAAGGCCGGAGCGGTCGAGGTGGCCTCCTCGGTCAACGGCCAGATCATGCCCCCCGTCATGGGGGCCGCCGCCTTCCTGATGGTGGAGTATGTGGGCATCCCCTATGTGGAGATCATCAAGCACGCCTTCCTGCCGGCGGCCATCTCCTACATCGCCCTGCTCTACATCGTCCACCTGGAGGCGCTCAAGCTCGGCATGGAGCCCATCGGCAATCACCAGCCCAAGCCCTGGCTGCGTCGCCTGACCGGTTTCGCCTTCGGTGCGGCCCTCATCAGCGGCCTCTCCATGGCGGTCTACTACGGCCTCGGCTGGCTCAAGCCTGCCCTGGGTGAATACGCCCTGCCGGGGGTAGCCGTGCTGCTGGCCGTCGCCTACCTGGGGCTGCTCAAGATCGCCGCCAGCAACGATCCCCTGCCTGCCGAAGATCCGGACAAGCCCCTGGACGAGCTGCCGAACACCCGCGCCGTGCTGCTCTCCGGCCTGCACTTCCTGCTGCCGGTGGTGGTACTGGTGTGGTGCCTGATGGTGGAGCGTCTCTCCCCCGGCCTGTCCGCCTTCTGGGGTACCGTCATGCTGGTGGTGATCCTGCTGACCCAGCGGCCGCTGCTGAACTGGCTGCGTACCGACGGCAAGCACGATTACGGCAGCTTCGTCGACGGGGCCGTGGATCTGCGTGAGGGGCTGATCGCCGGCGCCCGCAACATGATCGGCATCGGCATCGCCACCGCCACCGCGGGCATCATCGTCGGGGCCGTCTCCCAGACCGGGGTCGGTCTGGTGCTGGCGGATCTGGTGGAGTTCCTCTCCATGGGCAACCTGCTGCTGATGCTGCTGCTCACCGCCGTGCTGAGCCTGATCCTCGGCATGGGTCTGCCGACCACCGCCAACTACATCGTGGTCTCCAGCCTGCTGGCGCCGGTCATCGTCACCCTGGGGCAGCAGAACGGCCTCATCGTGCCGCTCATCGCCGTGCACCTGTTCGTGTTCTACTTCGGCATCATGGCGGATGTGACCCCGCCGGTGGGGCTGGCCTCGTTCGCCGCGGCCGCCGTCTCCAAAGGGGATCCCATCAAGACCGGGGTGACGGCGTTTTACTACAGCCTGCGCACCGCGGCGCTGCCGTTCCTGTTCATCTTCAACACCGATCTGCTGCTCATCAACGTGGACTTCGCCCACGGGGTGCTGATCTTCGCGGTGGCCACCGCCGCCATGCTGATCTTCGCCGCCGCCACCCAGGGCTTCTTCCTGGTGAAGAGCCGCTGGTACGAGAACGTGCTGTTGCTGCTGGTGGCCTTCACCCTGTTCCGTCCGGGCTTCTGGATGGACATGGTGCACGACCCCTATCGCGACACCGATCCCGCCGCCCTGGTCCAGACCATGGGGCAGGTGGATGCGGAGAGCACCCTGCGCCTGCGCATGGAAGGGGAAGATGCGGTCGGCAAGCTGCGCCAGTTCACCGTGCTGCTGCCGGTGCCGGACGGTGCGGGTGGCGAGGCACGCCTCGAGCATCTGGGTCTTGCCCTCTATGAGCAGGATGGCAAGGTGCTGCTGGACAACGTGGGCTTCGGCTCACCGGCCGCCGAGCTGGGGCTGGAGATCGATCAGCAGATCCTCTCCGTCAAGGCACCCACCGAGCGCTGGAACAAGGAGCTGATGTGGCTGCCCGGCTTCCTGCTGTTCGGCCTGGTGGTCTGGCTGCAACGCAGACGCAAAACAAGTCACTAAGCAAAACGGCGCCCTCGGGCGCCGTTTTCAATATGGGGTCAGCACGGTTGGCTGCGTCCACCAGATGGCACAGGGCGTGCCATTGTCGGCAGGCTCAGTTTGGCTGAGCCTGCTGCTGCTTTTGCAGCAGATCCAGGGTCTGTTGCTCTTGCTGGCTCAGGCCCAGCTGTTCACAGGCTTGCTCGAAGCTGATCCCCAGATGGCACATCATGATGTCGATGGCGGGCAGATAGTTGGTCATTGCGTCTTCCATGGTGATCCTCCTGAGTGGACTCTTATGCCCGAGCCGGGGAAAGGGGGCAATTAGACTTTAGGCGTAGGGTTCCATCTGTTGCGCCCCCTGCCACTGCTCACGGGAATTTGTTAATCTGTCGGTCATTAAAGAGGCAGCCGCTTCAGGGTGGGCAGCCGGTGAGGAGCAGGGCATGTTATTGAGTTTCTTGATCATCGCATCTGGCTGGTGGCACATCCGCGCAGCCTACGGCTCGGATGCCCGTCAGTTCTACATCAGCAAGCCGCTGACCATGCTGTTCATCATCGCCCTCGCCTTCGGTTACCAGAGTGATGATCACAATGGATCCAACGCCTGGATCCTGCTCGGCCTCTGCCTGTCGCTGGCCGGCGACGTGCTGCTGATGCTGCCACGGGATCGTTTCATCCAGGGTTTGGCGGCATTTCTTGTCGCGCATCTGTGCTACATCGTGGGCTTCGCCCAGGGGCCCCTGGTGCTCAAGCTGGTGGATGGCCTGCTGCTGCTGGCGGTGGCGGGCATGGTGTTCGGCCTGCTGTGGAGCAAGCTGGGTGAGATGAAGATCCCGGTGTTCTGCTACATGCTGGTGATCATCGCCATGGCCTGGGTGGCCGCCGGTGCCTGGCACGCCTCCCTGACGGCGGGCAGCGCCGCCGCCCTGGTGGGGGCCTTGATGTTCCTCTTCTCCGACAGCATGCTGGCCCTCGATCGCTTCCGCCGCCCCTTCCCCCACGCCAAGGCCTGGATCATGAGCAGCTACTACGCCGCCCAGTTCCTGATTGCAGCCTCCCTGGCGGGCTGAGAACCGCCTATTCCGACCATAAAAAAACGGGCCAGATGGCCCGTTTTTCGTTGCTGTATCACGCCTCCATGGGCTCGGCATCGGCCGCCTTGGGGGGCGGCTGCTTGAGCAGCAGCATCAGGGCGCTGGCGATGAGCAGGAAGACCCCCATCACGTAGAACACCTGGTTGTAGGCCATGATGGTAGCTTCCCGATTGATGGTGTTTGCCAGCATGGCCTGGGCCTGCAACTGCGCCTGCTCGGGGCCGGCTCCCTGCGCCATCATGTTCTGGGCCAGTTGCAGCAGGTAGCTCTGCCCTTCGATGCTGCTGGCGGCCAGGGTGCTGCCGATCTGGCTGGCATGGATGCGGGTGTCGTTGTCCAGCATGGTGGCGATGATGGCGATGCCGATGGCACCGCCGAGGTTGCGCAGCACGTTGAGCAGGGTGGAGGAGGAGGGAACCTCGTCCGGGGTCAGGCTGGCGGTGGCCACCAGGGAGAGCGGCACCATCACGAAAGGCTGGCCCAGCGCCCGCACGACGAGGGACTGGATCAGCTGGGGCCCGGCATAATCGGCGCTCATGTGCATGTTCATGAAACAGCTGATGGCGAACACCAGGAAGCCGAAGCTCACCAGGTAGCGAGGGTCTATCTTGGTCACCAGCTTGGGCACCAGCGGCAGCACCAGCAACTGGGGCAACCCCATCCACATCAGCACTTCGCCAATCTCCAGCGCGTTGTAGTTGTGGATCTGGGTCATGTAGAGGGGCAGCACATAGATGGATCCCATCAGCGCCATGCCGAGCACCAGATAGGCGAAACAGGCCAGCGCGAAGCGCGGGCTGTGCAGCAGTCGCAGGTTGACCAGGGGGTGGCGGCGCAGCAGCTGGCTGATGACGAAGAAGATGAGTGCCACCACGGAGATGACGCTCAGGCGCACGATGAAACTGGAACCGAACCAGTCCTCCCGGTTGCCCTCTTCCAGTACCACCTCCAGCAGCCCCAACCCCACCGCCATGGTGAGGATCCCGACGAGATCCACCCGTTTGATCACTTCCCAGTCCACCATCTTCTTGTCCAGACCGTGGGCCAGCATGGCCATCACCAGCAGGCCGGGGGGCACGTTCAGGTAGAAGATGTAGTGCCAGGAGAGCTGCTCCGTCAGCCAGCCCCCCAGGGTCGGCCCTATGGTGGGGGCGAAGGTGGCACACAGACCGAACAGCGCCATGCCGGTGGCCCGCTTGTGCAGGGGCAGCAGGCTGATGATGAGGGAGAATGCCATGGGGATGAGGGCGCCGCCGGTGAACCCCTGCAGGGCCCGGAACACGATCATGCTGGTGAGGTTCCAGCTGAACGAACAGAGCACGGAGGCGATGATGAAGGCCCCCGTGGTCCACAGCAGATAGCGGCGCGCCCCCAGGCCGCGGCTGAGCCAGCCGCTCAGGGGAATGGCGATCATCTCCGCCACCAGGTAGGAGGTGGAGATCCAGGAGCTCTCGCTCAGGGTGGCGGATAGCGCTCCCTGAATGTCCTTCAGGGAGGCGTTGGTGATCTGGATGTCGAGGATGGCCATGAAGGCGCCGATCAGGCCCCCCATGACCGCGATCCAGTTACGGCGCGGGATGGCGTCCATCAGTGGGCCGCAACCTGGGGCTCAGGCGTGCGGGTATCCACGATCACCTCGGTGGAGAGGCCCGGCCGCAGCTTGCCGGTCAGTACCCCGGGCTCGGGGATGCGGATCTTGACCGGTACCCGCTGCACAATTTTCGTGAAGTTGCCGGTGGCATTCTCCGGCGGCAGCAGGGCGAACTTGGCGCCGGTGGCGGGGGCCAGGCTGTCGATGATGCCTTCTACCGGCTGATCCGGATAGGCATCCAGGATCACCTCCACCTTCTGGCCCGGCTGCATGTGCTGCAACTGGGTCTCCTTGAAGTTCGCCTCGACCCAGACCTGCTGCAGCGGCACCAGGCTCGCCACCTGCATGCCGGACTGCACGTAGAGCCCTTCCCGCAGGCTGCGTTTGCCGATGATGCCATCGGCGGGCGCCCGCAATTCGGTGTAGCCGAGCTCCAGCTTGGCCTGCTGCAGCTGGGCCTCGCTCAGGGCCAGTCTGGCCTGGTTCTGCTTGGCCTCGGCGTCAAGTACCAGCAGTCGCTCACGGGCTGCCTGCAGGGCGGCGCTGGCCTCCTGCAACAGGGCCTGATTGACCTGCAGGCCGGCCTGTACCTCGTCCAGGCTGTCCTGGGAGCTGTAGTGGCGCTGATTGAGCTGACTGACGCGGCGCACCTGTTGCTGGGCCCGCACCTGTTCGGCGTTGGCGGAGGCGACCTTGGCCTCGGCCTGACGGATCTGGCTCAGTTGCTGGGTGCGGGTGGCGGCCAGGTTTTCGGCGGTAGCCTGGTTGAGGCGCAAGTCCGCCTCGGCTTCCAGCACCTTGGTCTTGTACTCCCGATCATCCAGCCGGGCGATCAGCTGGCCCGCTTTCACCTCCTGGTTGTCGGTCACCAGCACCTCGCCGATGTAGCCGGGCAGCTTGGAGCCGATACCGGTCACCTCGCTCTGCAGATAGGCGTTGTCGGTGCTCTCGAAATAGCGGCCATGGAGATACCAGTAGGCGGCGAACAGCGTGCCGAGCACGGCCAGCACCAGTGCGGCCAGCAGGGGGATCTTCTTGTGTTGACTCATGATATTGGTTTTCCTGAACTGTGGGGTGCAGGCTAACATCGGCCCACTGTTTCGATTAGTATCCCTGCATGAGATATACAGTTTCACTGGTGAGACAATGGACCTGAATGCTGCCTTGATCCTGGTGCGTATCGTCGACAAGGGCTCCTTTACCGCGGCGGCCCAGGACTTGGGGATGACCAAGGCGACGGTCAGCCGCCGCATCGCCGAGCTGGAGCAGCGACTCGGGGCGCGCCTGCTCTATCGCTCCACCCGCCAGCTCACCCTGACCGAGGCGGGTGAGCAGTATTACCTGCGCTGCAGCAAGGCGGTGGAGGAGTTGGCCCAGGCGGAACTGATGCTGAGCGCGAGCCAGCAGGAGGTGACCGGCACCCTCAAGCTGGCGGTGCCCATCGAGACGGGGCAGTTGGTGGTGGGTCGGCTGGTGGCGCGTTTTCTGCAGGCCTATCCGGGGCTGAGGGTGGAGCTGGAGCTGACCAACCGCATCGTGGATCCCATCAGCGAGGGGTTGGATGCCATCGTGCGGATCGGCGACATGAACGACTCCAATCTGGCGGCCCGTCGGCTGTGGAGCACGGAGCGCCTGCTCTGCGCCAGCCCCGAATACCTGGCGCGCAACCCGGGTCTGGAGCGGCCTGAGGATCTGGTGCGCCATGAACGGATAACGGTGAGCACCGGGTTTCTCGCATCGCACTGGTGCTTTGAACTGGATGGTCGGGAGGTGCTGGTCGATCCCCCTGCCAGATTCACCGTCAACAACATTACCTGTGCCCGGGAGGCGGCCAAGACCGGGTTGGGGTTGGCCTCCCTGCCTGCCATGCTGTGCCATGATGAGCTGGCGAGTGGCGCCCTGGTGGCCCTGTTGCCCGACTGGCGTCAGCCCAAGGTGCCGATCTATCTTCTGTTCCCGGAGCGACGGCTGATGCCGCGCAAGTTACGGGTTTTTATCGATTTTCTGGTTGCGAACGGGCCTGATTACGGCATCGACAACCTGTTGTGAGTGGCTGCGGCATCGACAGGCTGCATGGAGGAGACGCGATGGAAGAGTGGATCAATTTGTATCGGGCCTCTCACTCCCTGGAGGCTCACGCCCTGAAGGGGGCGCTGGAGGTCGAGGGAGTGCGGGTGCGGCTCAGCGGGGAAGGATTGTCGGGGGCGCTGGGGGAGTTGCCGGTGGATCTGCTGCAGGTGACCCTGATGGTGTGCGAGGCGGATCGCAGCCGGGCAGGGCGGATCATCGAGCGTTATCAGCAGCGTCAGGGCAACGGCTGGCTCTGCGGTCAGTGTGGGGAGGAGAATGGTGCCAACTTCGATATCTGCTGGCACTGCCACCACGATCCCCACGACCACTGACCCCCTTCCACTCCTCGATCCTCTTGGGTAACAGAGGAGCCTCAGGCGTTCGCCTGTACCCTGTGACACCTCAGCGCAGGGTGAAGTCGATGTCCTCACCCGCGTTGGCGTCGTGATAGGTCGCCAGATCCAGCTCCCCCTCGCTGCGGGCGATCAGCACGGATACCAGAATATCCCCGGAGACGTTGACCGTGGTGCGGGCCATGTCCAGCAAACGGTCGATGCCGGCGATGAGGGCGACGCCCTCCAGGGGCAGGCCCACGGCCGTGAGGGTCAGGGTGAGCAGCATCAGCCCTGTGCCCGGGGTTCCCGCCGTGCCGATGCTGGCCAGGGTGGCGATGCTGATGATGGTCAGATAATCCACCACGTGCAGATCCACCCCGAAAGCCTGGGCCACGAACAGGGCGGTAACTCCCTGATAGAGGGCGGTGCCGTCCATGTTGATGGTGGCGCCGATGGGCAGCACCTTGGCGGTGATGGCGGGGGAGACCCCCAGCCTGCGCTCGGCGCAGGCCAGGCTGATGGGCAGGGTGGTGCTGCTGGAGCTGCTGGTGAAGGCCACCGCCTGGGCATCGAGGATGCTCTTGAAGTAGTGCAGGGGATTGAGGCGAGCCAGCAGGAGCAGCAGGCTGCTGTAGACCCCGAGCACGTGCAGCAGGCAGCCGAGGTAGACGGCGCCGATCACCTTGAGCAGGGGCAGCAGCAGATCCAGCCCGTACTTGCCGGTCATCCAGGCCATCAGGGCACAGACGCCGTAAGGGGCCAGCACCATCACCATCTGGGTCAGCTTGAACATGCCCTCTGCCAATGAGGCAAAGAAGCGGATGGCGGGACGACCACGGCGACCGCTGGCATTGAGGGCCAGGGCCAGGGCGATGGCGAAGACCAATACCTGCAGTACCTTGCCATCCACCATGGCCTGGATGGGATTGCGGGGTACCAGATGGCTCAGCACGCTGGCCAGGGTGGGCTGTGCCATGGCGCCGACCCGTTCGTAGGGCCCCATATTGGCGCCCATGCCGGGCTCCAGCAGCCAGCCCATCATCAGGCCGATGCAGATGGCGATGGCGGTGGAGAACAGATAGAGGGTGATGGCCTTGCCGCTGATCCTGTCCAGGGCCTTACCTCTGAGCAGGGCTGTCAGACCGGCGATGACGGAGCAGAAGATGAGGGGCACCATCAGCATCTGTATGGTGTTGACGAAGAGCACGCCGATGGGCTTGAGCAGCAACGCCTGCTCGCTGAAGCAGAGTCCGAGCCCGATACCGCCGAGCATGCCGAGCAGGGTCTTCAACCAGAGCGGGCGGCGGGTCCAGATCCGCCAGGGCTTGAAGGCCCATCCATGGAACAGCATGACGCCAATGTCCTTATTTTCTGACTGCGAGGGCAAAAAGGGGCGCTAGTGTAGCCATCCCTCGATCGAGTTGCCACATTATCGACAATGCGGCGGCCACGACCAGCCCGGTAGCATGAAAAAGGGCAATTTATTGGTCTATATCAAGATCGGGAATGGTCGCCGGGGGTTTAATTGACATCTGACATGATAATTAACGAGGTTTCAGATGTCCCAATCGATACATGGTCACGAAGTGATGGAAATGATGCTGGAACAGGGGGGGCAGTTCAGCCGTGCCAGCCTCAAGCTGGCGATCGGTCAGCACTTCGGTGCCGATGCCCGCTTTCACACCTGCAGCGCCAGCGAGATGGATGCCGATGCCCTGATCGATTTTCTGGCCAAGCGCGGCAAGTTCATCGAATCCGAAGAGGGTTTCCAGACCAGCGCCGACAAGATCTGCAATCACGGCTGAGGCCGACGGCGAGCCGCCCCCGGTGGCTCGCGCAATCTCCCGCCCTTTGTTAGTATTCCGACCTCTCTTTTCCTGCTGAAGGCTTAGCCAGGACGTTGTATGGATACTTTCTCCGCTGCCGTCATGTTGTTTCTGATCATGGATCCGCTGGGCAACCTGCCGGTCTTCCTCTCCATCTTGCGCCACGTCGATCCCAAGCGGCGCCGCAAGGTGATGATCCGTGAGCTGCTCTTTTCCCTGGCCATCATGCTGGCCTTCCTGTTCGTCGGTCAGCAGATCCTGAGCTTCCTCAACCTGCGCCAGGAGGCGGTGAGCATCGCCGGTGGCATCATCCTCTTCCTCATCGCCATCAAGATGATCTTCCCGACCCCGGGTGGGGTGACCGGCCTTGCCGCCGGTGAGGAGCCCTTCCTGGTGCCCATGGCCATCCCCATGATCGCGGGCCCCTCCATCCTCGCCTCCCTGCTGCTGCTGGCGAATCAGGAGCCGACCCGGATGACGGACTGGTCCCTGGCCTTGCTGATGGCCTGGGGGGCCAGCGCCGTGATCCTGATGTTCTACGAGGTATTCAACAAGCTGCTGGGTGAGCGAGGACTCACCGCCCTTGAGCGGCTGATGGGCATGCTGCTGGTGATGATCTCGGTGCAGATGCTGTTGGACGGGGTACACCACTACCTGGAAGTGACCGGCAAGGGATAAACCCCGTCTTTGAACGGGGCTCTGTTCAGGCAGCCTCGACCGTCGGGGTCTCCAGCTTGCCCATGATGAGGGTGAGTAGAGTCTCCCGCAGCCAGCGATGACCCGGATCCGCGTCGTGGCGCTGATGCCAGATCAGCAGGTGGGAGATGCTCTCCAGCGCCACCGGCAGGGGTAGCGGCACCAGCGGATAGACCTGGGTCGCGTGGCGGGCGTAGAGCCGGGAGAGGGTCACTATCATGTCCGAGTGCATGCCCATGCGCAGCGCCGCCTCGAAGGTGGGCACGGTGGCCTCTATCCGGCGATAGAGATCCTGCTCCGCCAGCTTGTGATCCAGCATCCAGCGATCCCGCCCTTCGCAGTAGGTCTGCACATGGGGATAGGCCAGATAGCGGGCAAGATCCCAGTCGGTTTCCTGCAGCGCCGGGTGATCCGGCTGCACCAGACAGGTGAGGTCATCGATGGCGAGCAAGCGCTGGCAGATGGCGTTGGGCAAGGTATCGAGGCGAAAATCCGAGTTGATGCAGTTCTCCCGCACCGTGAAGGCGATATCCACCTGGCCCTGGCTCATCTCGGTCAGGCTGTGCTCTGTCCACTCCTCGTAACGCAACCGCATGCCGGGGGCCTGGCGCTTGAGTTCGCTCAGGTAGAGGGGGGCAAACAGGGTGAAGGCGCTGTCCATGCTGGCGATGACGAACTCTCGCTCCGTGCTGGCGGGATCGAAGGCGGGCGGCTGGATCAGGTTGTCCAGGGAGAGCAGTATGGGCTGCAGCTGTTGTTGCAGATCCAGGGCGCGGGGGGTGGGATCCAGCCCGTAGGCGGAGCGCACGAACAGGGGATCGTCGAAGGTTTCCCGCAGGCGGCCGAGGGCCTTGCTGACGGCGGACTGGCTCAGGTGCAACCGACGGGCGGCCCGGCTGCCGTTGCGCTCCTCCAGCAATACCTGAAGAATGATCAATAGATTAAGGTCGATGCGCCCGAGCTGTTCCAACAACATGATATGAATCCTCGTCAATTCTCAGATGAATTTATACCATTTGTTTTCATATCTTGGCGACCCTATGCTCGATCCTGTCTCTCGCCTTGTGGCGGCTGGTACAGGATGTAGCGGTTGAGGGGACAAGTAGCACTGACTCGTACGGCGGCCATGGTCGCCGTATTTTTTTGCCGATTGACTCGCAAACTTGCACCTGTCTTGATTTCGCCCAACAATCTCTACGCTTTCTTTTGATACAAACAATCGGTATCTATCAGTCAGGAGTATCCCGATGGGACTCGGTGGAATTCATATCTGGCATTTGTTGATCCTGCTGCTGGTCGTGGTGCTGGTGTTTGGCAGCAAGCGCCTGGCCGGTGCCGGCGAGGATCTGGGTACCGCCATCAAGGACTTTCGCAAGGCTTTGCGTGACGATGATACGCAGCCGAAATAAGTAGGAGTTGAATGATGTCTGTAAAAGATGAAGTGCTGGAAACCTGTGACAGCTGCGGCAGCATGGCCGAGATTGGAACCATCATCGGGGAAGGTGATGATGTGATGGAGCTGGTGATCGAGGCCGCGGCAGAAGCCGACGCTCGCGCCAAGCTGGCCGGCTACGAAGCGCTGGCCAAACAGGTCAGTGCCGAGGCCGAGTGCCACAGTGAGCTGACACAAGGCGCCGATGGGGTGATCCTCAAGGCTCGTCTGCAATTCACCTGCACCGCCGAGAAGCTGATCTTCGAGATGCGTGCCCGTTCCCTCTGAGCCCAGTGATGATACGGCAGGCTCGCCTGCCGTCTTGACCTCCAGCCGCTTCTCCCGTTCTATATTGAGTTATCCCGTGGGCAACCCCTGTTCCGGGCGTCGGCCAGCAGAAGGAGATGACATGCGGCTATGGATCTGGCTCCTGCTGGCACTCTGTTCCCTTCCCTTGCAGGCGGCGGATCCCGCCCCTCCATCCAGTGCGACCGCGTCTCGGGTTGTGGACGTCAGGCCCAAACTCCTGCCCCAGCCCGGGGATCTTGCCCACATCCTGGAAAAGAAAGAACTGAGGGCCCTGGTGGTCTATGAGCGGGGCTTCTTCTTCTTCGACAAGGGGACCCAGTACGGCATTCTGGTCAATCAGCTGCAGGGCTTCGAGCGCTGGCTGAACAAGACCTATCTCGCCAACGAGAAACTGAAACTCAAGATCATCTATATCTCGGTGCGTCAGGACAAGCTGCTGGACTACCTCACCGAGGGGCGCGGGGATCTGGTGGCCGCCAACATGACGGTGACCCCGACCCGACGCGAACAGGTGACCTTCTCCCAGCCCCTTATCGCCCCGATCGAGGAGTGGGTGGTGAGCCAGCGGGATCTGCCCGCCTTCAACCGCATCACCCAGCTCTCTGGGCGGCGGATCTGGGTGCGTGCCAGCTCCAGCTACCATGAGAGCCTGACCCAGCTGAACTGGCTGTTCCGCGAGCTGGGGTTGCCCCCCGTCTATATCGAGACGGTGCCCGAATACCTGCAAGATGGCGACCTGATGGAGATGGTGGCGGCCGGCATCATACCGCTCACCGTGACCGACAGTTTCAAGGGGCGGATCTGGCTCGACATGATAGGGGGGCTCAAGGCCCACAAGCTGATCCCCCTGCGGGACAAGGGCCGCAGCGCCTGGGCCCTGCGCAAGAACGACCCCGAGTTGCTCAAGGCGGTGAACGCCTATATCTCGGAGGCGAGCAAGCGCACTCTCTACAGCGACATGACACTGCGTCGCCTGCTGGCCCGAAGCGAGCAGATGAGCAACATACTGGCGCCGGATCCCCTGGGGCGGCTGTCGACCATCCGCAAGGTGATAGAAACCCAGGCAGGCAAATACCAGCTGGACTGGCTGATGCTGGCGGCCCTTGGCTACAAGGAGTCGGGGCTCAACCCCAATGTCCGCTCCAACAAGGGGGCGGTCGGCATCATGCAGCTGCTGCCGAGCACCGGCGGTGCCGTCGGGATCCGCGGGGCCAGGCTCACCAGCCTGGAGGGCAATGTGGAGGCGGCCTGCCGCTACCTGCGCCACATCCTGGACATCTATTTCAACGACCCTGCAATGGACAACCTCAACCGCCATCTGTTCGCGCTGGCGGCCTACAATGCAGGGCCCAACCGGGTGCAGGCGCTGCAGGCCAAGGCGAAAGCCAGGGGGCTGGATCCGAATGTCTGGTTTGGCAACGTGGAACAACTGGTGGCCAACGAGGTGGGACAAGGGCCCATCAACTACGTCGGCACCATCTACAAGTATTACGTGGCCTATCGTTTCAGCCTGCCTCAGCTGGAGGGCAAGACCGAGGCCATCGAGGCGGCGCGACCCTGATCCTCATCCCAGCCCCGATCCCTGTGCTGCAGATACCAGGGAGACAGCACTCTGGTGACGGGCTCCGGCTGGCAAAGCTGAGGTCTGTGGCTGAGGGTGGGGCTGTCACTAAGCTCCATGATCGACTCCTTGGCACAGTGTGTTTGGGGCTCTTGCCCGGGTTATGCCACGACCTCATGACAAGGAGATGAACCTTGATCCCCGCTGAATTTGCCCTGCTGGACGATCCTGGCGCCGCCCTCAAGCTGCGTTGCCAGCTGATCCGCAGTGCCCGCAGCCGGATCCAGGCCCAGTATTACAGCTGGGACGAGGATGGCAGTGGCAAGTTGCTGTTGGCCGAGCTGCTGCACGCCGCCAGGCGCGGGGTGAGAGTGCAACTGCTGATCGACGATCTCTATGTCGGTGACAACCGCCTGCTGGAGATGGTGGCCCATGAACCGGGGATCGAAGTGCGCCTGTTCAACCCTTTCTGGCTGCGGGGCTGGCGACGGTTGACCCTGCTGCTCGAAGGGCTGCTGAGTTTTCGACGGATCAACCACCGCATGCACAACAAGCTGTTGCTGGTGGATGGCTGTCAGGGGGTGATCGGGGGTCGCAACATCGGCGATCGCTACTTCGGATTGGGGGAGGCCCCTCACTTCGTCGATCTGGATCTGGCCTGCCGGGGGGCCATCTGCCGGCAGGCCGAGCAGGGTTTTTCACTCTATTGGCGCAGCCGCTGGAGTCGCCCCATCCGCCGTCTGCTGCGGCGAAAATTGCTGCCCGCCGAGGTGACGGCGGTCAATGGTTTCCTGCTCACCCTGACCGAACCCGGGGTGGCGGCTCTTTATGATCTGCCCGCCACCCTGTTCGACGATGAGCCCGTCCCCCTGCGCTGGCATGAGGGGCAGGGCGAACTCTGCTTCGACAGACCGGGCAAGGGGCTGGTGGCCCGGCCAACCATGGCGCGGGAGCTGAGTCGTCGCCTGCTCAGCAATCCGGGGGCGTTGCGGTTGGTGAGTCCTTACCTGATCCTGACCCGCAGCCTGCGGCGCAGTTTCAGACGGCAGCGGGAGGCGGGGGTGAGCATCACCATATTGACCAACTCCCTGGCCAGCACGGACGTGCCCCTGGTCTATGGGGCCTATCGTCGGCACAAACCCTGGTTGGCGCGCCAGCAGATCGCGCTGTTCGAGCTGAATGACGAGGCCCTGAGCCTGCACGCCAAGCTGGTGCTGATGGGGGAGGAAGAGGCCCTGCTCGGCAGCTTCAACCTGGATCCCCGCTCCCTGATGCTCAACACCGAGCTGATGCTGCACCTGCACAGTCCCTTGCTGTGCGCCGAGCTGCAGCAGTGGCTGGAGCGCTGGCTGCAGGTCTCCGTCCAGCGGGTTGCGGCCCCGTCGGCGGTGCGGCGTCTGCTGGCGAAGCTGAGCGACTGGTTGCCATTGCATCCCTGGCTGTGACGGCGCTCTTGTGCGAGATCTCGCAAAGCCTTGTGCGCCTTGGTGGATAACGTTTGCCATCCAATCTCTCTTGGCCTTTTTATCGCTTTGTTTTTAATCGTTTTTTGCCTGATGTGAAAGCAGTAGGTCTGGTTGTGGTTTGCATATCGAGCCCCACAAAACGGTTTTTTATTTTATCCAACTGCGTACTATTTCAAGCGCAAGGACAAACACGGCGGCGTGCCGTCGTGTGGGCGAAGAGAGTGGGAGGGAATGGGTCGACCGGATTGCTCCGGCAGGCGTCACCTCGGATCGGGAGCGGAAACCCGTGAGGTGAAACAGTCTCTCCCAAGGCTCGGAACCCAATATGGAACATGCTATTTGCGAGGGGGTGACATGCGAATGTCGCCCCATTTTTTTATGCCTGTCTGGCGTGTCGCCCACAAAAAAACCGCCAACTGGCGGTCTTTTTGTGGGACTTGCCTCAGGCGATGCCAGCCAGCAATCGGCTCCAGTTGCGTTTGCTGGCGATGAAGCCATCGCGCAGGGTGCGGTATTCCAGCTGCAGCTTCAGCCTGTCGTAACGGGCCAGCGCCTTGCGCCTGCGCAGCTCCAGCAGCCGCTTGCGGCTCGCGTAGTAGTGCTGGATCTGCTGGCTCAGCTTGTCGTACTCCTCCTGCAGCAAGGCCTGCCACAGCTCCCTGTCATCCTGCTTGTGCAACCTGGCCTGGGCCCGTTTCAACTGCATCTGCAACCTGGCCTGCTCGATGCGTTCCTCCGGGCAGGAGCGCAGATCCTTCGCCAGCCCGCACCAGGCAGCGCTTCGGATCAGCCACTTGGTGGGATCGAACTGCCACCAGCGGATGCCGTTGCGGTAGTCGTTCTCGAACAGGTGGTGGAAGTTGTGATACCCCTCGCCGAAGGTGAAGAAGGCCAGGATGCCGTTGTCCCGGGCGCTGTTGCGATCGGTGAAGGGCTGGCTGCCCCAGATGTGGGCGAGGGAGTTGATGAAGAAGGTGGTGTGGTGGGTCATCACCATGCGCAGCACCCCGGCCAGCAGCAGCATGCCGAGCAGATCCCCGTGAATGAGCCCCAGCAGCAGCGGGATGCCGATGTTGGTGCCGAGGGTCAGGGCCAGGTAGTGCCTGTGCTGAAAGGCGACGACGGGGTTGTTCTGCAGATCCCGCACGTTGCTGTAGTCGTGGTAGACCTCGCCCTGATACTCCCGCAACATCCAGCCGATATGGGAGTACCAGAAGCCGCGACCGGCGCTGTAGGGATCCTGATGGTTGTCATCCACGTGACGATGGTGGCGGCGATGATCCGAGGACCAGTGCAGGGCCGAGTTCTGCAGGGCGAGGGCACCGCCGATGGCGAAGATCCACTGCAGGATCGGGTGTGCCTTGTAGGCCTTGTGGGACCAGAGCCTGTGGTAACCGGCGGTGATGGAGATGCCGCAATAGCAGAACAGCAGCAGGAAGCTGAGCCACTGCCAGAGATCGTAGCCATGGGTCAGCCCGTACCAGGGCACAGCAATCAGTGCCGTCAGCCCGGAGAGGGTGAACAGCAGGGTGTTGGTCATGATGATCGGGGGACGTTCCATTTCACTCGGTTCCTTTCAGCGAACAGCTGTGCGCTATTCTCCATTGAGCCGGAATGTGGGTCAATGGTAAAAAAGTGGGAGACAAACCTGATCCCGGCCCTGCCTTCGGGTTATCATTTGGCCTCGCTAACCTCAAGGTGACTGTTTTCGTGGGTATTCGCGCGCAACAAAAAGAAAAAACCCGGCGTACGCTGATCGAGGCTGCATTCAGTCAACTCTGTGCCAACCGCAGCTTCTCCAACCTCAGCCTGCGGGAAGTGGCACGGGAGGCGGGCATAGCGCCGACCTCCTTCTACCGCCATTTTCGTGACATGGAAGAACTGGGGCTGACCCTGGTGGACGAGGGCGGGCTGACCCTGCGCCAGCTGATGCGTCAGGCGCGTCAGCGTATCGCCGGGGGTGGCAGCGTCATCAGCACCTCGGTGCAGACCTTCATGGAATTCGTGGAAAACAACCCGAACATCTTCCGCCTGCTGCTGCGCGAGCGCTCCGGCACCTCGGCGGCTTTCCGTCAGGCGGTGGCCCGGGAGATCCAGCATTTCATCGCCGAGCTGACCGATTACCTGGAGGCGACCACGGAGGCGCCGCGGGAAGAGGCCTTCATTCAGGCCGAGGCCATGGTCACCATCGTCTTCAGTGCAGGCGCAGATGCCCTCGACATGACCAGCGAGGAGTGCAAGGCCCTCTCCGATCGCACCATCAGCCAGTTGCGGATGATCGCCATGGGGGCCGAGGTACTGAATCGCAAGCGTCGTGAATCACTCTCTTAACGCAAGGATGGACTGACATGCATGAACCGAACCCTATCCCGAAGAAACCCCTGCTGCTGGCGATGCTGGTGGGCATCTGTGGTGATGCCTTCCTGTCGGTGGTGACCGAGTCGGCCGTGCCTTTCTCCTTCTTCCCCCTGATTGCCCTGGTACTGGCGGCTTATCAGCTCTACCAGCACTATCGTCATGAACCCATGGTGGGAAATACCCCGACCTGCATGCTTCTCAGCTTTTTCATCGGTGTTTTCGGCCATTCAGCATTGATCAAGGTGCAATACCCGGAGCTTGGCAGCAATTTCTTCTCCCTGATCACCATGTTGCTGCTGCTGGCGGTGCTCTCCATCAAACTCGGCATCAGCGTGGGGAAAAAAGCAAAGGAGTGACGAATCACTCCTTTGCGGGGCTGAAAAGCGGGATGAAAGATCAGTTGCCCTCCGGGGGCGTGCCTTTCTGCTTGGCGTCGATGATGGCTTGCAGCTTGGCGCGGATCTCCATCATGCCGAAAATGCCGAAGACCAGCACCTGGGTGAACTCGAGCCGGGTGACCGCGAAGTAGGGCTTGCAGGCAGCCTTGATGAGGCTGGCCTGTACCCAGTGCATCAGGGCCACGATCAGGCCGCAGACCGGCAGGAAGCCGTTCAGCTTGCCCGGCAGGGTACCCAGCAGCGCGAGGATTACGCCGAGCCAGAAGAACAGCAATACGCCCATCGCCAACAGATTGAACACCCGCTTCATCGTTTACCTCCCGCACATAGTGTTGATAGCAGACCCGATCGGTCTGCTTGTTCTTGAGTCGTTGTCCGCCTGGACGGGGAGGGCCCAGTGCCCGCCTTCCACCGGCATTCACACCGCAGCGTCATGCCGGGTGTCTCGTACATAGAACTGATAGCAGACCCGATCGGTCTGCTTGTCCTTGAGTCGTTGTCCCCATGGACGGGGAGGGTCCCGCGCCCGCCTTCCACCGGCATTCACACCGCAGCGTCATGCCGGGTGTCCCGTACATAGAGCTGATAGCAGACCCGATCGGTCTGCTTGCCCTTGAGTTGTTGTCCGCCTGGACGGGGAGGGCCCAGCGCCCGTCGTCCACCGGCATTCACACCGCAGAGTCATGCCGGGTGTCCCGTACATAGAGCTGATAGCAAACCTGGCCGGCCTGCTTGTCCTTGAGCAGCTGCCAGCTGGCGGGCAGCGCCAGATCGGCCATCTCTTTTTCCCGTTCAAGATAGATGAGGGCATCCGGCGCCAGCCAGCCCCGCTGCTCCAGCAGGTCACACACCTGGGGCAGCAGCTCACGGCGAAAGGGTGGATCCAGGAACACCAGATCGAAGGGGGTCGCCGGCCCCTGCAACCAGCTGACGGCATCAGCCTGGATGACACTGCCCTGCTGGCTGCCGAGCACCGCCAGATTCTTTCTGAGCTGTTCGGCGGCCCCTTTGTCCATCTCGATCAGGGTCACTTGCTCGGCGTAGCGAGAGAGCGCCTCCAGCCCCAGGCTGCCGCTACCGGCAAACAGGTCGAGACAGCGGGTACCGCGTACATGGGGGGCCAGCCAGTTGAAGATGGTTTCCTTGACGCGATCCGTGGTGGGTCTGAGTCCATCCAGGTCCCTGACCGGCAGTTTACGCCCCTTCCATTGGCCGCTGATGATTCTTACGAACCCGCTTTTGCCTTGTGAAGAAGGCTTGGGGTTGGGGTTGTTACGGCTGGTTTTCACTCTGGGCATCGCGTTTCGTCGTCAGAAAATAAAGTGGTAGTATAAGCCGGTTCATTTTTATGTCGGCCCACCGAGGGACGGCTATCTTAGCAGTCAGCCAACGAAGTGAGTATTTTTTAGATGGCAAAAGGTTTGTTTTCCTGGCTGGGTTTCGGCCGCAAGAAAGAAGAGGCCGAGGTCGCCCCATCAGAGGCCCCCGCAGCCACCCCGGTGATCGCAGAGCCCGAGGGCAGTGCCGCCCCCGCTCCCGTTGCTGATGCTCCCCTGCCCGAGGCAGCCGTTACTACCGCCGAAGAGTTCCCCGAAACGCCGGATGCAGGTCCGCTGGTGGTGGAAGAGTGCGCCTCCGAGCTGGAGCCCGTCATCGTCAACGAGGCCCTGATCGCTGATGAGGCGGCCGAGGCCCAGGAGGCCGCACGTCAAAAGGCTAAGGAAGCTGCTCACGTTGCTGCCGAGGCGCAGGCCGCCACAGAGGCTCGTATTGCCGCCGAAGCGCAGGCAGCGGAAGCTGCTCGCATTGCTGCTGAAGCGCAGGCTGCCGAAGAGGCTCGCATTGCCGCCGAAGCGCAGGCTGCCGAAGAATCTCGCATTGCTGCTGAAACGCAGGCTGCCGAAGAAGCTCGCATTGCTGCTGAAACGCAGGCTGCCGAAGAAGCTCGCATTGCTGCTGAAACGCAGGCTGCCGAAGAGGCTCGCCTTGCCGCTGAGGCGCAGGCTGCCGAAGAGGCTCGCCTTGCCGCCGAAGCGCAGGCTGCCGAAGAAGCGCGCATTGCCGCTGAAGCGCAGGCTGCCGAGGAAGCCCGTATTGCTGTTGAAGCGCAGGCTGCCGAAGAAGCTCGTATCGCCAAAGAGGCCCAGCGAGCGGAAGATCTGCGCCTGGTCGCCGCGATGGAGGCGGAAGCTGCCGCCCTGGCCGCGCTGCCACTGGCTGCCAAGGTCGATGACGATACCCAGGAGAAGCCGCAACGGGAGGGTTTCTTCGCCCGCCTCAAGCGCAGCCTGGTGCGTACCAAGGAGAACATCGGTTCCGGCTTCTTCGGCCTGTTCAGTGGCAAGAAGATCGACGACGAGTTGTTCGAGGAGCTGGAGACCCAGCTGCTGACGGCGGATCTCGGGGTGGATACTACCAGCCGTATCATTGACGGCCTGATCCAGCACGCGGATCGCAAGCAGCTCAAGGATGCCGAGGCGCTCTACGGTCTGCTCAAGCAGGACATGGGAGAGATGCTGACCAAGGTCGAGCAGCCTCTGGTCATCGACACCAGCAAGAAGCCCTATGTGATCCTGATGGTCGGCGTCAACGGGGTGGGCAAGACCACCACCATCGGCAAGCTGGCCAAGCAGTTCCAGGCCGAGGGCAAGAACGTCATGCTGGCCGCCGGTGACACCTTCCGCGCCGCTGCCGTCGAGCAGCTGCAGGTCTGGGGTCAGCGCAACAACATTCCGGTCATCGCCCAGCACACCGGCGCCGACTCCGCCTCCGTCATCTATGATGCCATCGAGGCGGCGCGCTCCCGTGGCGCCGACGTGCTGATCGCCGATACCGCCGGCCGCCTGCAGAACAAGAGCAACCTGATGGAAGAGCTCAAGAAGGTGGTGCGGGTGATGAAGAAGCTGGACGAGGAAGCCCCCCACGAGGTCATGCTGACCCTGGACGCGGGCACCGGCCAGAACGCCCTGAGCCAGGCCAAGCTGTTCAGCGAGGCGGTGGGCCTGACTGGCATCACCCTCACCAAGCTGGACGGTACCGCCAAGGGCGGGGTCATCTTCGCGGTGGCGGACAAGTTCCAGATCCCGATCCGTTACATCGGGGTGGGCGAAGGGATCGACGACTTGCGTCCCTTCGTCGCCAACGACTTTATCGAGGCGCTGTTCAGCCGGGACGAGTAAGTCCCGTCGTGATGAACCTGTGCCATGCCCCGACCCCGATCGGGGCATGTCGCTATCAGGGTTTGTGATGGCTCACAGGGACAAGATCAACAAGGTGTACGGTCGCGGTGACGGCATGCAAGCTGTCAGGTGATGCCATTGAATGAGCATCCCGAGCTTCAATCCCGGTCGGGACTGGTCAATATGAGGGAGCCGAATGATTCGTTTCGATAAGGTCAGCAAGGTATACAGCGGCGGTCATCAGGCGCTGCAGAAAGTCAGCTTCCATTTGCGCAAAGGAGAGATGGCCTTCCTGACCGGTCACTCCGGGGCAGGCAAGAGTACCCTGCTCAAGCTCATCAGCGTGATGGAGCGGCCGACCGATGGCCGGGTCTTCTTCCACGGGGATGATGTCAGCCAGATCAAGCGGGGCCAGATCCCCTATGTGCGTCGCCAGATCGGCATGATCTTCCAGGATCACCGGCTGCTGATGGACAGAACCGTGTTCGACAACGTGGCCCTGCCTCTGGTGATCGATGGCTACAGCCATGGGGACATCAACAAGCGGGTGGCGGCGGCACTGGACAAGGTGGGGCTGCTCGGCAAGGAGCGTTACCAGCCACGCATGCTCTCCGGTGGTGAGCAGCAGCGGGTCGGCATCGCTCGTGCCATCGTCAACAAGCCGCCACTGCTGCTGGCGGATGAGCCTACCGGCAACCTGGATCCCCAGCTCTCCATGGACATCATGCGACTGTTCGAGGAGTTCAACCGCTTCGGCGTCTCGGTGCTGATCGCCACCCATGACCTGGGCCTCATCGCCCGCATGCGCTATCGCACCCTGACCCTCAAGGCGGGTCGCATGTATTCGCAAGAGCAGGAGGAGGCGTGATGTCCATGAGCCGCCATGAACAACCCTGGTTAGTGGTCACTGTCTCACGAAACGGGGAGGGCTACTGATGGCCATCGTTCGTCATAAACAGCCGCTGTTGCGCCGCCTCGTCATGTACTGGGTGGATCACCTGCGTCAGGCGTTTGCCAGCATGGGTGAGCTGTGGCGCAATCCGCTCGCCTCCCTGATGACCCTGGCGGTGCTCGGGGTCAGCCTGGCGTTGCCCTCCTGTTTCCACGTGCTGCTGAAAAACGCCGAGATCGTGGAGGGCAGCTGGCAGACCAGTTCCCAGATCTCTCTCTATCTGCGCAAGGACTTGCCGGAGCAGAGCATCCTCGACATGAAGCAGCGCGTCCTGCTCTACCCCGAGGTGGAGTCCGTCACCTACATGAACCGGGATGAGGCGCTGAAGGAGTTTCGGGAGATCTCCGGCTTTGGCGATGCCCTCGACTACCTCGACAGCAACCCCTTGCCCCCTGTGCTCAGCGTGATCCCGGATCCCCGCTGGCAGAACCCGGAAGGGGCCGCCGAGCTGCTCGCCAAGCTGGAAAACGAACCAGGTGTCGAGCAGGGCAAGCTGGATCTGCAGTGGCTGACCCGGTTGCAGGGGATCATGAACCTGCTGCGCCATACCATCACCGGTATCGCCGTGTTGCTGCTCTCCGCCGTACTGCTGATTGTCGGCAACACCTTGCGGCTGAATATCCTCAACCAGCGATCCGAGATCGAAGTGCTCAAACTGGTGGGGGCGACCGATGCCTTTATCCATCGTCCCTTCCTCTATACCGGCATCTGGTTCGGGGTCATCGGCGGCATGCTGGCCTGGTGGCTGACCGAGGTAATGGTGATCTGGAGCGAGGGCGTGGTGAAGGAGCTGGCCGGTCTCTACAACAGCAATTTCCGGTTGGTGGGAATGGGGGCCATCGATGGCTTCAATCTGATACTGCTGGGGGCCTTGTTGGGGCTGATTGCGTCCTGGTTTTCGGTACACAGACACATTCGCGACATAGAACCCTCCTGATTGATTTACCAGCGATGCAAAGCGCTGGATTTTGAGAACTGGATCAAGTAAAAGAAGGGCCCGTTTCTGGCACGGGCCAGTTTCTCAGAGTAATCTGAATGATACCTGATCGCAGGATCTTATCTGAGTCCCGTGAACCTTTTGATTTATAAGCAGTCTATTAAGTGCGACAGAATGTATACGGGTATGGCCCCTCTGCCTTGCTCGTCTGACTTGGCAAGCATGTGAAGGTTGCGAGCTCCGCAACAATGGACTTAGCATGCTACTTTTCAGGGGTCCTTTACTGTGACCCCTTTTTTTTGATTGTTCATTTATGATTCATCCCCCAGTCCTAAGATAAGCCGGGTTCGCGCTGTGGCCGCCGATGTTTGATTCAGGCCCCAGAATGGCATCCGGTCAGTAGACAGACCCTCTCAGGGTGTTAGACTGATTCGATTGAAAAGTAAGAGGTAGAACATGGGAACTTCATTGCAACGCACTATGGCCCTGATCCCGCAAGGTAGTCTGGAAGGCTATATCCAGGCAGTTAACTCGATTCCTGTGCTGAGCGCAGAGGAAGAGCGTGAACTGGCGACGCGTTTGCAGCAGGGTGGCGATCTCGAGGCTGCCCGTCAGCTGGTCATGTCTCACCTGCGTTTTGTTGTTCACGTGGCCAAGAGCTATGCCGGCTATGGTCTGCCCCAGGCCGATCTGGTGCAGGAAGGCAATATCGGCCTGATGAAGGCCGTCAAGCGCTTCGACCCGAGTGTCGGCGTGCGTCTGGTCTCCTTCGCCGTGCACTGGATCAAGGCCGAGATCCACGAATATGTGCTGCGCAACTGGCGCATGGTCAAGGTGGCGACCACCAAGGCCCAGCGCAAGCTCTTCTTCAACCTGCGCAAATCCAAGAAGCGTCTGGGCTGGTTCAGCCACGATGAGGTGCAGGCCGTTGCCGCCGAGCTGGGCGTGTCTCCGTCCGACGTGACCGAGATGGAAGCGCGGATGAGCAACTATGATCAGGCCTTCGATCTGGTCGGCGACGATGAAGACGAGGGTGGCTTTGCCCCGGTTCACTATCTGGAAGACAAGTCTTCCGATCTTGCTGCCACCATCGAGAACGACAACTGGGACAACCACGCCACCCGTCGTCTGAGTGCGGCCATGGCGACCCTGGATGAGCGCAGTCAGCACATCATCCGTGCCCGTTGGCTGGATGAAGAGAGCAAGACCACGTTGCAGGAGCTGGCCGATACCTACGGCGTTTCCGCGGAACGGGTGCGTCAGCTCGAGAAGAACGCGCTCAAGAAGTTGAAAGATGCCATGGATGCCTGAGGGCACTCCCGAGACGAAGCAGGGCCTGATGGCCCTGTTTTTGTATCTGCGTTACCAGCTCGGATCAGTGGTGACGCGGTGCCCCCAATGGCCTTGAATGTGTTATGTTGCCGTCGTTAACACTCTAGGGAGAGTTGAAGTGAAACTGTTAAACGACTTGTTTACCAATAACCGCGAGTGGGCGGAGCAGATCAAGGCCGAGGATCCCGAGTTCTTCGCGACCCTTTCCGCCCAGCAGGCGCCTGAATATCTCTGGATCGGTTGCTCCGACAGCCGGGTGCCCGCGAACCAGCTGATGGGGCTGCTGCCGGGGGACGTGTTCGTTCACCGCAACGTCGCCAACCTGGTGGTACACACCGACTTCAACTGCCTCTCCGTGCTGCAATATGCGGTCGAGGTGCTCAAGGTGAAACACATCATCGTCTGCGGCCACTACGGTTGTGGCGGTGTGCTGGCCGCCATGAAGAACACCGAGCTGGGCCTCATCGACAACTGGTTGCGCAACATCAAGGATGTCTACTTCAAGTACCGCGAGCAGCTCGATGCCATCGAAGACGAGCACGAGCGCCACGACTACCTGTGCGAGCTGAACGTGGCCGAGCAGGTGGCCAACGTCTGCCACACCACCATCATCCAGAACGCCTGGCGCAAGGGGCAGGAGCTGGCGGTGCACGGCTGGATCTACGGGATCAAGGACGGCCTGCTGCACGATCTGGATCTCTGCATCAGCGGCCCGGATCAGATTGCCGACGTCTACCGCGCCTGGCCGGACACCCGTCCGCCCCGCCGCCGCTGAGGATCCCGTCTTTGGCTCCAGCCCTCTATCTGCAGATCAAGCAACATATCCTCGACGGGATCCGCGAACGCCACTATCAGGCGGGGGACAGGATCCCGACCGAGGCGGCCCTGTGCGAGCAGTTTGCCGTGAGCCGGATGACGGTCAACAAGGCACTGCGGGAGCTGGTGACCGAGGGCTGGCTGGTGCGTACCGCCGGTTCCGGCAGCTTCGTGGCGGACAGACGGACAGAATCCCCGCTGCTGGCCATTCGCAACATCGCCGACGAGATCACCGAGCGGGGCAGTCAGTACAGCGCCCGGGTCATTCGTCTGCAGCGCCAGGCTGCCGACGAGAAGGTGGCGGTACGGCTCGGTTTGCGGGTGGGGGCACCCACCTTCCACAGCCTCATTGTCCATCAGGCGGATGGGGAGCCGTTGCAGCTGGAGGAGCGCTTTGTCGATGCGGAGCGTCTGCCGGAGTATGGCGGTCAGGACTTCACTCGCCAGACCCCGAACAGCTATCTGATGGAAGTCTGCCCTCTCTCGGAGATGGAGCATGTGGTGGAGGCCGTGTTGCCGAGCGCCGGTGAAGCGGGATTGTTGCAGGTGCGGGTCGATACACCTTGTCTGCTGCTGCACAGGCGTACCTGGTCGGACGGTTATCTGGTTTCCTACGCCAGATTGCTGTCACCCGGCTCTCGCTACAAGTTGAGTTCAAAGACTCAACTCAGCTAGCTGTATATACAAATAGTGCTAAACAAGCCCACCCATCCGGTGGGCTTTTTTGTGCCTAAACTCTAATAAACAGGCTGTTATCAAGATGTGAAATAGATCCTATCTTTCTCTTTCGAGATCGGCTATAAATTATTGTATATACATTTGAGGTCGCTATGAACAAGGAACTGTTGAACTGCGAGCGGGTCTGGCTCAACGTGACGCCCGCCACCCTGCGCCCGGATCTGGCGGACTACGGCCTGCTGGAACCCCATGCCCTGGGGATCCATGACGGCAAGATCCATGCCCTGGTGCCCATGCAGGACCTTCCCCTCGTCAGCAAGGGGCCCTATCCGGCTCACTGGCGCGATATGAAGGGCCGACTGGTCACGCCGGGTCTCATCGATTGCCATACCCATCTCATCTTTGCCGGCAGTCGCGCCGAGGAGTTCGAGCTGCGCCAGCGGGGTGTGCCCTATGCCGAGATTGCCCGCAAGGGAGGCGGTATCCTCAGTACGGTGCGGGCCACCCGCGCCGCCAGCGAGGATCAGCTTTATGAGCTGGCACTGCCGAGGATCAAGTCCCTGATCCGGGAAGGGGTCACCACGGTGGAGATCAAGTCCGGCTATGGCCTCACCCTGGCGGATGAGCTCAAGATGCTGCGGGTTGCCCGCAGATTGGGGGAGTCGCAACCCATCCGGGTCAAGACCACCCTGCTGGCGGCCCATGCGGTGCCTCACGAGTATCGCGATGATCCCGACTCCTGGGTGGAGACCATCTGTCAGGAGATCATCCCGGCCGCTGCCGAGGCGGGGCTGGCGGATGCGGTGGATGTCTTCTGCGAGCATATCGGTTTCTCCCTTGCCCAGACCGAGCAGGTCTATCTGGCGGCCAATCAATACGATCTCGCGGTGAAGGGGCACATGGAGCAGCTCTCCAACCTGGGGGGCAGCACGCTCGCCGCCCACTTCGGCGCCCTCTCGGTGGATCATCTGGAGCATTTGGACTCTGCCGGGATCCAGGCGCTTGCCCACCGCGGGGTGGTCGCGACCCTGCTGCCCACTGCGTTCTACTTCCTCAAGGAGACCAAGCAGCCCCCCGTCGAGGCGCTGCGCCGGGCCGGGGTGCCCATGGCGGTCTCCTCCGATATCAACCCGGGCACGGCCCCCATCGTCTCTTTGCGCATGGCCATGAACATGGCGTGCACTCTGTTCGGTCTGACGCCGCTCGAAGCCATGGCCGGGGTGACCCGCCATGCAGCCAGGGCTCTCGGCGAGCAGGAGCGGCTGGGCCAGTTGAGAGTGGGCATGCAGGCCGATTTCCTCGTCTGGAACTGTGCCCACCCGGCGGAGATCAGCTATCTCGTCGGTGTCGATCAGCTGGTCTGCCGGGTATTCAACGGCGAGGAGACGCTTCATGGATAAGCACTATCCGGTCGACATGTCGGTCTGGCAGGGGCGTCAGGATCCGGAAGATGGCGAGCTGGCGCGACGCTGGCATGACAACGTCTTGCCTTGGCAAGAGGACGCCGCTCCCGGTGTGGCCCTGGTGGGTTTCGCCTGCGACGAAGGGGTGCGCCGCAACAAGGGGCGAGTGGGCGCCGCTGCTGCGCCTCAGGCTATCCGCAAGATGTTGGCCAACAGCGCCTGGCATCTGAGCCAACCGGTTTACGACAGCGGGGATCTGGCCTGTGAAGACGGCGATCTCGACGCCGCCCACGACCGGCTGGCAGAGCGGGTTGCCCGCCTGTTGGGTGAGGGACATTTTCCGTTGGTGCTCGGCGGGGGGCACGAGGTGGCCTTTGGCAGCTGGAGCGGCCTCAATCGTCATCTGGCACAACAGGGGCGAGTGGGGATCATCAACCTGGATGCTCACTTCGACCTGCGCATGAAAGGGGAGCAGGCGAGCTCCGGCACCCCCTTCTTCCAGATTGCCGAGCAGTGCGCCGCCCAGGGCACGGCATTCCACTACGCCTGCCTCGGAGTGGCGGAGACCGCCAACACGGCGGCGCTCTTTGCCAGAGCTCAGGCGTTGGGGGTCTGGCACGTGCTGGATGAGGCCATGACCCAAAGCGATCTGCCCGCACTGCTGAACGGGCTGGATGCCTTCATCGCCCGCTGCGATCACCTCTATCTCACCATCGATCTTGACGTGCTGCCCGGTGCCGTGATGCCGGGAGTGAGCGCTCCCGCTGCCCGTGGGGTCGAGCTGGCGGTCATCGAACCCCTGATCGCCCATATCCGGGTCAGCGGCAAGCTCAGGCTCGCCGATCTGGCCGAGTACAACCCTAGTCTGGATCAGGACAACCGCAGCGCCCGCGTGGCCGCGCGCCTGGTCCACCAGTTAACCAAGTAGCGATGCGCCGCATCGCCTGACCGTATCGATAAACAAGGAGTGTCTATGTCTGTACAACATCTGGATCCCCGCCACGATCCGAACCGCGTGATCCGCGCCCCGCGCGGCACCGAGCTGACCGCCAAGAGCTGGCTCACCGAGGCGCCCCTGCGGATGCTGATGAACAACCTGGATCCGGAAGTGGCCGAGCATCCCCAGTCTCTGGTGGTGTACGGTGGCATCGGCCGCGCCGCCCGCAACTGGGCCTGTTACGACAAGATCGTCGAGGTGCTGACCCGGCTGGAGGAGGATCAGACCCTGCTGGTGCAATCCGGCAAGCCGGTCGGGGTGTTCCAGACCCACAAGGACGCGCCCCGGGTGCTGATCGCCAACTCCAACCTGGTACCCCACTGGGCGAACTGGGAACACTTCAACGAGCTCGATAAGAAAGGCTTGATGATGTATGGCCAGATGACTGCCGGTTCCTGGATCTACATCGGCACCCAGGGCATAGTCCAGGGCACTTACGAGACCTTCTTCGCGGTGGCGAACCAGCACTTCGACGGCAAGCCGGCGGGCCGCTGGATCCTGACCGGTGGTCTCGGCGGCATGGGCGGCGCCCAGCCCCTGGCGGCCACCATGGCGGGTTTCTCCATGATTGCGGTGGAGTGCGACGAGACCCGCATCGATTTTCGCCTGAAGACCCGTTATGTGGACAAGAAGGCCCACAGCCTGGACGAGGCGCTGGCCATGGTCGAGGAGGCCAAACGCAGCGGCACTGCCGTCTCCGTCGGTCTGCTCGGCAATGCCGCCGATGTGTTCGCCGAGCTGGTGGCCCGTGGCATCACCCCGGACGTGGTGACCGACCAGACCTCCGCCCATGACCCCATTCACGGCTACCTGCCTCAGGGCTGGAGCGTTTCCCAGTGGCGTGAGCTGCAAAAAACCGCGCCCCAGGAGGTGAACCAGGCCGCCCGCCACTCCATGGCCCGTCAGGTCGAAGCCATGCTGACCCTGCAGGCCCGCGGTGCCGCGACGCTGGATTACGGCAACAATATCCGCCAGATGGCGCTGGAGGAGGGGGTGAAGAACGCCTTCGACTTCCCCGGCTTCGTGCCCGCCTATATTCGCCCGCTGTTCTGCGAAGGGATAGGCCCGTTCCGCTGGGTGGCCCTGTCCGGGGATCCGGAGGATATCTACAAGACGGATCAGAAGGTGAAAGAGTTGATCCCGGACGATCCTCATCTGCACAACTGGCTCGACATGGCCCGCGAGCGCATCGCCTTCCAGGGTCTGCCGGCACGGATCTGCTGGGTCGGGGTCAAGGATCGGGTGCGTCTCGGTCTTGCCTTCAACGAGATGGTGAAAAACGGCGAGCTGAAGGCCCCCGTGGTCATCGGTCGCGATCACCTGGACTCCGGCTCGGTGGCGAGCCCTAACCGTGAAACGGAATCCATGATGGATGGCTCGGATGCGGTTTCCGACTGGCCCTTGCTCAACGCCCTGCTCAATACCGCAGGCGGTGCGACCTGGGTCTCCCTGCACCACGGTGGTGGGGTGGGCATGGGCTTCTCCCAGCATTCCGGCGTGGTGATCGTCTGTGACGGCACGGATGATGCCGCCAAGCGGGTCGGCCGGGTGCTGCGCAACGATCCGGCTACCGGTGTGATGCGTCATGCGGATGCAGGCTACGAGATCGCCATCGATTGTGCCCATGAGGCGAAACTGGATCTGCCCATGCTGACTTCAGCTGGCAAAGGGGTGAAACAAGATGTTTGAACTCAATCTATTGCCCGGTGAGCTGACCCTCGCCACCCTGCGCCGCGTCAGCCGCGAGCCGGTTCATATCAGCCTGGATCCGTCCGCCAGACCCGCCATTGAAGCCTCGGCTGCGGTCGTGACCAAGGTGATCGAGCAAAACCGCGTGGTCTACGGCATCAACACCGGTTTCGGTCTGTTGGCGAACACCCGCATCCCGATGGAGCAGCTCGATGAGCTGCAACGCTCCATCGTGCTGTCCCACGCGGCGGGGATCGGCGAGTACATGGATGACGCCACCGTGCGGCTGATGATGGTGCTCAAGGTTAACTCCCTGGCGCGCGGCTTCTCCGGGATCCGGCTGGACGTGCTGCAGGCCCTGATGCGGCTCATCAATGCTGAGGTCTATCCCGTGGTGCCGAAGAAGGGTTCCGTTGGTGCCTCTGGCGATCTGGCTCCCCTGGCCCATATGAGCTGTCTGCTCATCGGTGAGGGCAAGGCCCGCCACAAGGGGGAGCTGCTGGATGCCGCTGCCGCGCTCAAGATTGCGGGGCTGTCACCCATCTCCCTGGCTCCCAAAGAGGGGCTGGCCCTGCTCAACGGCACCCAGGCCAGCACCGCCTTCGCGCTGGAGGGCTTGTTCCACGCCGAGGATCTCTACGCCGGCGCCATCACTATCGGTGCCATGAGCGTGGAAGCGGCGCTCGGCAGCCGCCGTCCGTTCGATGCCCGTATCCACGCGGTGCGCGGCCAGCGCGGTCAGATAGATGCGGCCGCCTGCTACCGCCACCTGCTGGTGGATGGCAGCGAGATCGGCATGTCCCACCACAACTGCGAGAAGGTGCAGGATCCCTACTCCCTGCGCTGCCAGCCCCAGGTGATGGGGGCCTGTCTGACCCAGATCCGTCAGGCTGCCGAGGTGCTGGTGTGCGAGGCGAATGCGGTCTCCGACAACCCTCTGGTGTTTGCCGATGACGAGGAGATCCTCTCCGGCGGCAACTTCCACGCAGAACCCGTGGCCTTCGCCGCCGACAACCTGGCACTGGCCATCGCCGAGATAGGATCGCTTTCCGAGCGGCGCATGGCGCTGCTGATCGATTCCCGCATGTCCGGTCTGCCGGCGTTTCTGGTCAACAACGGCGGGGTGAACTCGGGCTTCATGATTGCCCAGGTCACCTCGGCGGCGCTGGCCTCCGAGAACAAGACGCTCGCCCACCCGGCCTCGGTGGACAGCCTGCCCACCTCGGCGAACCAGGAGGATCACGTCTCCATGGCGACCTTCGCTGGTCGCCGTCTGGCGGACATGGCCGAGAACACCCGCGGCATCCTGGCCGTCGAACTGCTGGCGGCGGCCCAGGGGCTGGATTTCCGTGCGCCCCTGCGCAGCACCGAACTCATCGAACTGGCCAAGGGGCGCTTGCGTGCAGAAGTCAGCTTCTACGACAAGGACAGATACTTCGCTCCGGATATCGAAGCAGCCGCCGCCCTGCTGGGCCGTGCCAGCTATAACGATCTGATCCCGGCCGGCGTACTGCCCAGTCTCTAAGCTGCTTTTTCCCCCTTTCTTGATTGGAGAGGGGAAGAGAGCCCCATAACAAAAGACCGCCTCGAGGGCGGTCTTTTCATTGTTGGTCGGGTCAGCCCCGCTCGAACATCAGGAACAGGTAGACCACGAACAGCACCAGATGGGTGGCGCCATGGAGGGCATTGGTACGGCCGCTGCTGAAGGTGACCTTGCAGACCATAAGGGTGGTGATGAGCAGCACCATGTCGGCGGCAGAGAGGCCAAGGCGGACCTCCTGATCTATCAGGGTACCGATGAACAGCACGGAGGGCACGGTGAGCGCTATGGTAGCCAACACGGAACCGAAGTAGAGGTTCATGGCGCGCTGCAACTGGTTGTTGAAGGCGGCCTTGATGGCGCCAACGGCCTCGGGGGCCAGCACGATACAGGCGACGATGAAGCCCCCCAACGCGGCTGGCGCATCCATCACATGGACCCCGTGATTGATGGGAATGGCGAGGGTCTTGGCCAGCAGGATCACCACCACCAGATAGGCGAGCAGCAGCAGGGTGTGGTAGACGTTGCTCTGCAGCGGGCCGTGGTGTTCTTCGTGATCCTCGTGATCGCTGTCGACGAAGAAGTGGCTGTGGCTGCGGGTCTGGATCAGCAGGAAGACGCCGTAGAGCAGGATGGAGATGATGATCAGCATCCAGGACATGGCGCGGGACATGCTGCCAAGGTTGCCCCCTTCGGTGAAGTTCGGCAGCACCAGACAGAGCAGCGCCAGAGGGATGATGGCCACCAGGTAGGATTTCACACCGTCGAGGTTGAAGCTCTGGGTGTGGTAGCGCCAGCCTCCGAACAGCAGGGTGAAACCCACCAGGCCGTTGGTGACCAGCATCACCACGGCGAACATGGTGTCTCGCGCCATCTCGGGGTTGGGTTTGCCGGTCAGCATGACGGAGGAGATCATCACCACTTCGAGGGAGATGACCGACAGGGTCAGGATCAGGGTGCCAAAGGGTTCGCCCAGCTTGATGGCCAGGGCATCGGAGTGTCGCACGACGGAGAAGATGGCCCAGGTGACGATGGCGAGCAGGGCCAGGGAGACCGGCAGATAGATGGCAAGGGGAGTGGCCTCCGTCAGCAGATCGCTGCCTTGTGTCTTGAAGAATAGCAGGGTCAGCAGGCTGACGGGCAGGGCAAGCTCTTGCCGGATAAATGACTTCATAGGCGGTAGTTCTCATCTCGGGTCGGCGGTGACCGACGGGGACAGGACAGTCCGTCATGGACCATGGCGAATTCGCACATGATAAGGGTAGTTGCCGGCAGGACGCAGCATTTTTCCCGCGGGATCTGTGCAAAATCCGCTGGTGGGCATGCGTTGCGGCGTATCCGCGGGTGGGCAACAAAGTGGCGCTATCCCGCAGCCAGGAGGACAGTGTCGTTACTAGGGGGCAAATGGAGAGTTGATGGGGGCGGGGAGGACTCATTACCGCAAGCTGAGTCGAGAAGTGAGGCGTTTCACATCAACCTGCTTGAACATGGAGGCGCAACATCAAGGCGGCTCACCCTGGTTCATTAGTTGTTTCAATTTGATAAATGCAAAAAATCTTTGAGTGTTTAATTGCTAAGTCATTGATAAATTATGGTTTAGTCGCATTTAGTGGTTAAGATTCAATCGTGAACCTGTCATAAGTGACAATTGTCCAGCTTATCCGAACTGGTTTAGAGTAGCCCCGCGGTTTGACTCACCGTGTGTTCAATACTCCTGTATCTATTTTTGTCAGTAGCACAGAGTGTTAGTTTTGATATTGAGTGTTTCTTTTGGTCCCCTCTGCGGGACCATTTTTCTGCCCGCTTTTCCCCTCTCATCCGTCTGCTGTCTGGCCTGCACCGTCAACGCTCGTCTCCTTGCCGCCATTTAATTACGAAGCGGGATCTTCATCCATAGGCGGGTTTTGGCCAAGGCTGATACCATGATGCCCTAATGGATGCCGTCGGCTACGGAAAGACACATGAAACTGACCACTCAACTCGTCTCTTTTATTACGCTGTGCGTGATCCTGGCCATGACCATGGTGCTGCTCGGCGGGGTGTTCAGCTTTCGTCAGATGGGGATGGAGCTGCAGCAGAACCGGGTCGATTCCCTGGTGGAGATCATCGACAAGCAGGTGGGGGCCGCCGACGATCCCCAGGATCTGGCCCGCTGGCTGCCCTCCCTGCTGCGTGCCTCCCACGTGGTCGAGCTGGAGATCCGCCAGGACAAGCAGCGGGTCTACTGGTTTCGCGATGTGCAACAGCAGACCGACGAGAGCCTGCTGATCCCCTACAGCAAGGCGATCCCCCATCAGAGCGGCATGCGGGCCGAGTTCAAGCTGGAGCGGCCGTTCAAGGAGTTTGAATACTCCATGCAGGCCATGTCCGGTATCTCCCTCGGGGTGACCATAGTCGTGTTCGGGCTCTGGTACTCCATTCGCTGGCTGCGGCTGCAACTGCGCGGGGCCGAGCTCCTGGCCGAGCGGGCTCAGCTTATTCTGGATGGCAAACTCGGCAAGCTGGCTCACGATCCGGCCGACGAGTGGCCCGTCTCCGCCAGCCAGGCACTCAATCATCTGCTGGCGGAGCTGGCCGATGCCCGCAAGGAGCGCAGCCGCTTCGACAACTTCATCCGCAGCAATGCCTTCGTCGACAAGGTGACCGGCATCGGCAACCGCCTGTTCTTCGACAACCGGATGGAGAGCGCCATCATGGAGGCGAGCGTGATCAGCGGTGGTGTCATGCTGATCGAACTGGCCGGGCTGGAGGAGCTGGATCCCGAGCTGACGGGGCGCCCCAGCCAGGAGCTGCTGATGGAAGCGAGCGCCTCCATCGGTACCTTCGTGCGCAAGCACAGCGGCGCTCTTCAGGCCCGCTATGCCGGCCAGGTGTTCGCCGTGCTGTTGCCCAACATGTCAGAGAGCGAGATGGTCGATGGCGCCGGCCAGCTGCTCAAGAGCCTGCAGCGTCTGCATTGGCCGGAAGCGGTCAACGTCGAAACCGCCATTTATCTCGGTGCGGTCTGCTATCAGGCACAGGATTCACTGCTCAAGGTGCAGGAAGAAGCAGAACTGGCGCTCAAGAGCGCTCGTTTGCAGGGCCACAGCGGCTGGTTCCTGTTCGAGAAATCCCTGGATGAGGAGGGGAGCAGCAAGGGGACGGTACGCTGGCGGACCCTGATCACCCGCCGCATCGAGGAGCAGGGGATCCACTTCTATCTGCAACCTGTCCAGCAGGAGCAGGATCAGGTGATCTTGCAGCAGGAACTGCTGATCCGCATCCAGGATGAACATGAGCGGGAGCTGCAGGCCGGGGTCTTCATGCCGATGGCGGAGAAAGCCGGGCTGCTGTTGCCGCTGGACAAACTGGTGGTCGCCCGCACCCTGCGTCTGCTTCGCCAGCGCCCGGAAGGCGGTTGCCCCATCAGCCTCTCCCTCTGTGCCCAGAGCCTGCTCAACCGGGAGTTCCAGCGCGAGCTCTTCTTCGACCTGTTCCAGCTGCCGCGCAGCACCAACCAGACCCTGGTGTTGCAGTTGTCGGAGGCCCAGGTGACCCGTCACTACGAGGCCCTCAAGCGACCGCTGCGGGCACTGCGCATGCTGGGTTGCCAGCTGGCCATCGATCATGCGGGCCAGGATGTGGTGAGCACCCAATACATCAAGGAGTTCGAGATCAACTTCCTCAGGCTGCACCCCAGCCTGGTGCGGGAGATCCACCTGCGTCAGGTCAACCAGATGGCGGTGCGCAGCCTGGTGGGGGGCTGTGCCAATACCCAGACCCGGGTGATTGCGGTGGGGGTGGAGAGCGGCGACGAGTGGAAGATGTTGCGCCACCTTGGCGTGCATGCGGGGCAGGGACCCTGGTTCGCCGAGCCCAGCCGGTTGCCGGCGGAGGCCGCCAGCGTCTGAACTGTCTCGGCGGCGTTACCTTCTCAAGGGCCCGCTATGTCTGGGGCCCCCTTCAGAGGCGGCCCTGCTCTCTCAGGCCTGCCAGCCCCTGCAGACCGCCGGTGTGGATGAAGACGATCTCGCTGCCACGGGGAATGTGACCCGCCGCCAGCTCCCGAAACAGCCCCCAGATCGCCTTGCCGCTGTAGATGGGTTCCAGCGGCAGGCCGGTCTGGGCACCGAATGCCTGCACCCACTGCCACATCTCCCGGCTGAATCTGGCATAGCCTCCGTCGTGGTGATCCAGTGCGATGCGCCAGCCCGGGGTGCTGGCGGCCGGGGGATGAAGCCGGCACACCTCGTCATGAATGAAGGCGCCGCCCTTGAGCACGGCGATGGCCAGTATCTGTTCCGCCTCCCGTTTGCCCGCAACCAGCCCCGCGAGGGTACCGCCACTGGCGCAGGGCAATACCCAGAGATCCGGCGAGAAGGGCACCTCGGCCACCAGTTCGGCCACGCCGGGAATGGCCAGGGGGCTACTTCCCCCTTCGGGGACAATCAGGGTATCTTGGGTCTCAAACTGAGCCAGCCACTCGGGGTCCTGGCGTCGCCGGTAGCTCTGTCGGTCCACGAACTGAAGGGTCATGCCCCACTCGCTGGCGGCTCGAAGGGTGGAGTTGCTGACTGAGTCGGCTTCACCGCGTATGATGCCCGTGGTGCGCAGTCCGGCGCGGTGGCCCGCTGCCGCCAGTGCATGGATGTGATTGGAGTAGGCGCCACCAAACGAGAGCAGGTGGTGCTTCCCCTCCCGCTTTGCCTGCAACAGATGGTATTTGAGCTTTCTCCATTTGTTGCCGGAGAGGGTCGGGTGGATGAGATCGTCCCGTTTGCACCAGAGCCTGACCCCGTGGGCATCCAGCAAGGGATGCTGGACGGGGTACAGAGGGGAGGGGATGAGGGGCGCCTCGGTCTGGGGCAGCGCAGTGCCCTGCCATGCATCATCTTTCATAAATATGGAAGCTAATAGCCTGTTTATGTTAAGGTTTAATCCGTTTCACGCAGCCAGGACCGGTCTCGATGAAATCACTTTTCCGTCGTTCGCTTCCTAGCCATCAGGTCGGACTCCTGTTGGCCAGCGATCGCATCCTGCTGGCCTGTGTGGAGCCACGCCCTCTCTTCATCAGCCGTGCCATCAATGGCCCCCACGAGTGGGCCCAGGCCATGAGCGAGTTGTTCGGCCAGCATGGGCTGGCCAAGTCTAAGGTGCGGGTGGCGCTGGCCGCCAGCCTTTATCAACAGATCCAGATAGACAAACCCGCCGTGCCCGATGCCGAGATGGCGGGGGCCCTGCCCTGGGCCATCAAGGATTTCGTCAACGAACCCGTGCTCCAGCTTGCCATGGACTATGTGGACCTGCCGACCCCGCCGGCCGGCCGGCCCAGGGTCAACGTGATCTGCCTGCCCAAGAGCCGGGTGCAACAGTTGGCGGATGCCGTCAACGGGGTGGCGCGGCTGGACGCCATCGTCAGCGACGAGCTGGCCATGACGGCCCTGTACGAGGCGGATCAGACGGTGCGTATCCTGCTCTGGCAGCCAAAGGGTCAGGATCTGCAACTGCTGGTGTTTCATCAGGGGGGGCTCTGCTTCTCGCGCCAGTTGCGCGGCTTCGGCAGCCTCACCGGCGGCCAGGAGCCGGATCCCGATCTGCTCGATGGGTTGGCCCTCGAGATCCAGCGCTCCATCGACTATCTCGCCGGTCAGCTCAAGCTGCCTGAGCCTGGCCAGATGCAGCTCGCCATCGCCTCCTCCTCCATCGGCCATCTGGTGCGTCATCTGGAACAGGCCTTCGGCTTCCCGGTGTCTGCCATGGCCAACAAGGCGGTCCTTGCCGGGGTTGAGTACCTCTCGGCCTACGGTGCCGCCCTGGGAGGTGAGCGATGATGCAGACTGTCAATTTGTCGATCCTGAACGGCACATGCCCGTCCGGAGTTGAGTCTCTTTCGACTTGTGGCGCCGTCCTGGGCAGGAGCGAATGATGAAGCGTCATATCAACCTATACGGGGCCGAGTTCAGGCCCAAGCGCCAGTGGGCCAGCCTCAACCAGATGGCCCTGGCCTGGGGCAGTGCCTTGCTGCTGCTGCTCGTCGTCGCCGCCTTCTATGGCTGGCAGCAACAGGGGGTCAGCCGCGAGCTGGGACAACTGCGGGTGGTGCTCGACGTCAAGCGTGGTGAAGCCCAGCGCCTGGACGCCGAGCTTGCCCGTCATCAGGCCGATACCCAGTTGCAACAACAGCTGATCAGCCGGCAGGAGGAACTGAGCGCCAGGCAGGGGCTGATGCAGCAGCTTGGCAACCTCTCCTTGCAAAAATCCCAGGGTTACGCCGGCTTGATGGCGGATCTCGCCCGCCTGCGGGATGCCCGTCTCTCCCTGCAACGGATCGAGATAAGCGAGGGGCACATCAACCTCTCCGGTTTCGCCGAACGCAGTCAGGATGTGCCCGCCTGGGTGAACCGTTTCAAACAGACGCCGTCCCTGGCGGGCAAGCAGTTCGGTGAGCTGACCCTGAGCCGGGACAAGGAGGGCCAACTGGCCTTCCAGCTCAGCGGCATCGAGCAGGAGAAGCCCTGATGGAGTTGAAAGCACAGTGGCAGGCATGGGCCCAGAAAGTGGCCGCCCTCAGCCTGCGAGAGCGGGTGCTGATCCTGCTGACCGGCCTGGTGCTGGTCGGGGCCATCGGGGTCTACGGCTGGCTGGATGCGGCCGACACCCGACTGAGCCAGGATCGCGCCGCCCTGACCGCCGCCCAGCGGGATCTGGAGATCCTCGACCTCGAGAATCAGGGCAAGCAGGCCAGGCTGGCACGGGATCCCAATGCCCAGGTGCGTGAGCAGCTGGTGCGGGTAGACGCGGATCTCGCCAGGCTGGATGCCGAGCTCAAGGCCCAGACGGTGGATCTGATCCCGGCCCGGGAGATGCCCGCCGTGCTGGAGGCCCTGCTGTCCCGCTCCGCCAACCTGCACATGCTGTCCCTGACCTCGCTCAAACCCGAGCCCCTGATGGCGGGAGAGCAGAAGGTCAACCTGTTCAGACACGGGATCCGTCTCCAGCTGGAGGGGGGTTACTTCGATGTCTACCAGTATCTGAAGGCGCTGGAGGCATTGCCCCGTCACTTCTATTGGCAGAGGTTCGACTACAGGGTGGAGGAACACCCCAAGGCCGCGGTGATGATGGAGATCTACACCCTCAGCACCAGCAAGGAGTTTATCCGTGGCTAACATGCTGATAAATAAAAATAATATTCCATGGATGTCAGGCTCGGCCTGGTGTCTGCTGTGGACCTGCCTGCTGAGCCCCCTGGCCCAGGCCGAGGTATTGCAGGATCCGACGGCCCCGCTGGCGGGGATGAGTGCCGGCAAGGGGGCGAACCCGTCCGCTACGGCCGGCGTGCCGAGGCTGCAGAGCATCATCATCGGCAACGGCCCCGCCCTCGCGGTGATCAATGGCCAGAGCTACCGGGTCGGTCAGCGGATAGAGGGCTACCAGCTGGTCGCCATCAGCGCCGATGCCGTGGTATTGGAGAAGGGTGGCAAGCGTCAGTCGCTGACCCTGTTTGGTAGCAAGATACGGATGTAAATCGGCACCGTGCGGGATGTCACGGGCCGGGTTTGTCGAGTTTAATTGCGAGTCAGGTGCGCTAATTACATGAAAAAACACCATTTCTGTCTGCTTCCCCTCGCGTTGGCGGTAGCGGGTTGCACAACCTACAAGCACCCTGAGCCGGTGCAGGCCAAGGATGCCCTCAAGCAGGCCATGGCGGAGCAGGCTCCGACCACCCCTCTGACGACCTTGCCCCCTTCGGTGCAAAGCGAGCTGCTGCAGCTCAATCGCCCCCAGCAGCCGATGGCCATCCCCGAGAAACGGCTGCGGATCGCGGCCCATGACGTGGATGCGGTCGAGTTCTTCGGCTCCCTGTTCAAGGGCTCCCGCTACAGCGTGGCGGTGCATCCCGGGGTGGCAGGTTCCATCTCGGTGGAGCTCAAGGACGTGACCCTGCAGGAGGCCCTCGCCACCGTGGGGGACATGTACGGCTTCGATGTGCAGCGCAAGGGCAACGTGTTCCACATCTATCCCGCCGGTCTGCGCACCGAGACCATCCCGGTCAACTACCTGATGATGGCCCGCCGCGGCCTCTCCCGCACCTCGGTCAGCACCGGCGGCGTGACCGCGAACGACAACAACAATAACGGCAATAACAACAACTTCGACAACGGCCTGAACAACAGCGGCAACAACAACTTCGGCTCCTCCGACAACGGTGACAACAACACCAACAGCAACGGCACCCGGATCGAGACGGACAGCAACAACGATTACTGGACCGATCTGCGGGACTCCCTGCAGACCCTGGTCGGCAACGGTGAAGGCCGGGCCATCATCACCAGCCCTCAGGCCGGTCTGGTGACGGTGCGGGCTTACCCCAAGGAGCTCAAGGCGGTGCGCGAGTTCCTCGAGCAATCCGGTGAACACCTCAAGCGCCAGGTGGTGCTGGAGGCGCGGATCCTCGAGGTCTCCCTCAACGAAGGGTATGAGCAGGGGGTAGACTGGAGCGGCCTCTCCGCCAGCTGGGATGGCGGCAAGGGGATCACCGGCGGCGGTTCCCTGCTGAAAAGCCCCATCGCCAGCACCCCGAACCAGATCTTCCGGGCTCTGGGCGGCGGTGCCGGCTTCACCATCTCGGATGGCAACTTCAACGTGGCGGTCAGCCTGCTCAAGACCCAGGGGGACGTGAACACGCTCTCCAGCCCCCGGGTGACCGCGACCAACAACCAGAAGGCGGTGATCAAGGTGGGGACGGATGAATACTTCGTCACCAACGCCTCCACCACCACCACCACCTCGGGCAACTCCGCGCCCATCGTCACCCCCAACGTGGAGCTGACCCCCTTCTTCTCCGGCATCGCCCTGGACGTGACGCCGCAGATCGATGAGGCGGGCCGGGTGTTGCTGCACATCCATCCCTCGGTCATCGACACCGAGGAGCAGAGCAAGACCATCAACGTCGGCACCGCCGCTCCTCTGGTGCTGCCGCTGGCCAAGAGCTCCATCCGCGAGTCGGATACCGTGGTGCAGGCCAACAATGGCGACATCGTCGTTATCGGCGGCCTGATGAAGACCGACAAGCAGGAGATCGTCAGCAAGGTGCCCCTGCTCGGCGACATCCCCTGGGTCGGTGAAGCCTTCACCAACCGCCGCGAGAGCACCAAGAAGGTGGAGCTGGTGATCATGCTCAAGCCTACCGTGGTGGAGAAGGGCACCTGGCAGAACGAGTTGCAGCGCTCCTCCGAACTGCTCGACAAGTGGTACCCGCCCAAGGGCTAAGCCATGAGAGTGCAGCGACTCGCTTCCTCTGCCTCCCGGCCCCGGGAGGCCTCATGTACCTGAGCCACTTCGGCCTGCGGGGGAATTCCTTTGGCCTGAGCCGCGCTGGCCGTGAAGGGTGCGGGGAGGCCTCATGTACCTGAGCCACTTCGGCCTGCGGGAGGCGCCCTTCGCCCTCACCCCGAACACCAGCCTTTACTACGGCCTGCCACCCCATGAAGAGGCTCTGCAGGTGCTGAACTGGGCGCTGGCCCAGGGGGAAGGGTTCATCAAGGTGACCGGCGAGGTGGGCACCGGCAAGACACTGCTGTGCCGCAAGTTGCTGACCGAGCTCGGCTCGGAGACGCGCCCCGTGCGTCTGGCCTGGCTGCCAAACCCCCACCTCAGCCCCGCCGAGCTGCGCATCGCCCTGGCGCTGGAGCTGGGTCTGGCGGTACGGGATGGCAGCGAGCTGGATCTCACCGATCGCATCCATCGCCATCTCATCGCTCTGCACCAGCAGGGTCAGCGGGTGGTGGTGCTGCTCGACGAGGCCCAGGCCTTGCCGGACGACACCCTGGAGGCGATCCGGCTGTTCGGCAACCTGGAGACGGAGTCCTGCAAGTTGCTGCAGATCGTGCTGTTCGGCCAGCCCGAGCTGGATGCCCGCCTGGCCAAGCCCCATCTGCGCCAGCTGCGCCAGCGCATCGGCTTCTCCTACTGCCTGCGGGCCCTGCGCCTCGACGAGACCCGTGCCTATGTGGAGCATCGACTGCACGCCGCCGGTTATCGCGGGGCATTCCTCTTCGGTCGGCGCGCCCTGCGTCTGCTGTGGCGAGCGTCCCGCGGGGTGCCGCGCCTCATCAACGTGCTGGCCCAGAAGTGCCTGATGCTGGCCTATGGCCGGGGTGAGCGGCAGATAGGCGGCAAGCTGATGCGCCTCGCCATCCGGGATACCGAGGATGCCAGCCACTTTTCATTCATCCGCTGGTGGCCGCTGCTGTTGCTGCTGGGCGGAGCCCTGGCTTATGGAGTCTGGTCATGAGCGTGATCAATCAGATGCTCAAGGATCTGGAGCAGCGTCAACCGGGGGAGGGAACCGCCGTCTATGTGGCGCCCCCTCGCCAGCAAGGCTGGTGGATGCTGGGATTGACCCTGATGTGCGGACTGGCACTCGGGATCCTTGGCTGGCGCACCTGGATCTACTGGCAGCAGAGCCATCAGGCAGAGACTCCCACTGCCATGGCCGCCATTTCACAGCCAGTCAACGCAGTGGAATCTTCACCGGCAGTATCTTCCGCTGCCAAAATGCAGGCCGATGTACCGGTGTCGGCAGCCGCCAGCACGGCTGAAGCGCCGGAGGCAGAAGGGGAACCAGACGCCCCGGCTGCCCTGGCGCTGGCCACGACTCGAAGCGACATGGACGAGGCCGACGGGGAGGCGCTTCCCCCGGCGGATGAGGGGATCGACCCCAGCGGGGATGCACTGCTGGCCGAGGGCGAGACGGTGCCTAGCGACGAAGAGTTGCAACCGGATCTGCAGGCCGAACTCGCGGCCGAGCGGGAGGCGGCGGCTCCGCCCCGCAAGCCCGGGGTGCTCAGGATTGAACAGGTGGACCTCTCCGAGCCGGAGCTGGCGACCCTGGCCGAGCGCAAGGCCACCACGGCCATGGCCAAGGGGGATATGCGGGCGGCGCAGGACAACTACTACCAGGTGCTGGTGCACGATCCCCACAACCAGGGGGCCCGCGAACAGCTGGCGGCGCTGCTCTACGGGGAGGGGCGTCTGAACGAGGCGAACCAGGTGCTGGAAGAGGGGCTGAGACTGGAGCCGCGGCAGGCCGATTTTCGCCTGCTGCTGGCGCGGGTGGCCATCAGCGCCGGGGATCGCCGGAAGGCGCTGGACTGGCTGGCCGGTTATCAGCCGGATCTTGCCGCCAACCTCGACTACTACGCCACCTGGGCCGGCTTGACCCAGGAGCTGGGACAGAATGCCCAGGCGGCGGATCTCTACGTCAAGTTGCTGCGTCAGCAGCCGGATCAGGGCCGCTGGTGGCTCGGTCTCGGCGTGGCGGAGGATGGCCAGGGCCATCGCCAGCAGGCGCTGGATGCCTATCGCAATGCCCAGCTGCACGGCAACCTCGGCGAAGCCTCCAGCCAGTGGCTGGATCAGCGCATCGCCCAACTCGCCCCCTGAGGGGCAGTGTTCACTTTTTCGGAGTAGCCATGGCACAACCCAGACTGAAAATGCGGCTCGGCGACCTGCTGGTGCAAGAGCAGATCATCTCCGATGACCAGCTCCAGCTCGCCCTGCAGCAGCAGCGGCAGACCGGCCGCAAGCTGGGGACCACCCTCATCGATCTTGGCTTCATCAGCGAGGTGCAGTTGCTGCAATTCCTCGCCCGCCAGCTGGATGTGCCCTTCTTCGACCTCAACAATCTCACCATAGACGCGGCCGCCGTGGCCCTGTTGCCCGAGGTGCAGGCCCGTCGCTACCGGGCGCTGGCGGTGAACCAGAGCGATGACAAGGTGACGGTGGCCATGTCGGATCCCGCCGACCTCAGCGCTCTCGACGCCATCGCCGCCCTGCTGAGCCCGCGGGAACTGGTGCTGGCGGTGGCGCGGGAAGGCCAGCTGCTGGAGTATTTCGACCGCCTCTATCGGCGCACCCGGGAGATTGAAAACTTCGCGGTGCAGCTGCACGAGGAGCATCAGGATACCGGCTTCGAGCTCGGGGCCAGCAACCTCAACGGCGGGGCCGACGAGGGGGAGGCGACGGTGGCCAAGCTTTTGCGCTCCTTGTTCGAGGACGCGGTGCAGGTCGGGGCATCGGACATCCATATCGAGCCGGACGAGAAGGTGCTGCGCATCCGCCAGCGGATCGACGGCATCTTGCACGAGAACGTGCTGAACGAGGTGCGCATCGCCCAGGCGCTGGTGCTGCGCCTCAAGCTGGTAGCCGGGCTCGACATCTCCGAGAAACGGCTGCCCCAGGATGGCCGCTTCAACATGAAGGTGCGCGGGCGCGACGTGGACGTGCGGATGTCGACCATGCCGGTGCAGTACGGGGAATCCGTGGTGATGCGTCTGCTGGATCAATCCTCCGGCATCTTGTCGCTGGCGGATACCGGCATGCCGCCGGCGATCCTGACCCGCTTCCGGCGTCAGCTCAAACGCCCCCACGGCATGATCCTGGTGACGGGCCCCACGGGGAGCGGCAAGACCACCACCCTGTATGGCGCCCTCTCCGAACTCAATCAGGCCAGCCACAAGATCATCACGGTGGAAGACCCGGTGGAATACCGGTTGCCACGCATCAACCAGGTGCAGGTCAACGCCAAGATCGGCCTCACCTTCTCCCAGGTGCTGCGCTCCACCCTGCGCCAGGATCCGGACATCCTGCTGGTGGGGGAGATGCGGGACAACGAGACGGTGGAGATCGGTCTGCGCGGTGCCATAACCGGTCACCTGGTGCTGACCACCCTGCACACCAACGACGCGGTGACCAGTGCCCTGCGCCTCATCGACATGGGAGCCCCCGGCTATCTGGTGGCGAGTGCGCTGCGGGCCGTGGTAGCCCAGCGTCTGGTGCGGCGGGTGTGCGAGCACTGCGTCGAGGTGAGCGCGCCGGACGAGGGGCAGGCCACCTGGCTCTCCGTGCTCTCCGGCGAGGCGCCGGGCCAGCATGTCTATCACAAGGGGCGTGGCTGCCAGAGTTGCAACTTCACCGGTTATTCCGGCCGGATCGGCGTCTACGAGTTGCTGGAGCTGGATCAACCCATGATGGATGCCCTGCGCCGCAACGATGCGGAGGGCTTCGCCCGGGCGGCGCGCGAACACGAACACTACCGGCCCCTGGCCCTGACGGCACTGGACTACGCCCGCGAGGGGATCACCTCGGTGGACGAGGTGCTCAGGCTCGCGGAGGATCTGGGCTAAGCCATGAGCAGCTTCAACTACAAGGGACGCGACAGTCAGGGCAATGCCGTCAGCGGCAGCCTGGAGGCGGCGAGCGAGATGGCGGCTGCCGAGCAGCTGATGCGCCGTGGCGTGATGCCGACCGAGCTCAAACCCGGCAGGGCGAAATCCGCCAGCATCGACTGGTCCCTGCTGCTGGAAGGCAGCGTCAAGCTCGAAGAGCTGGTGGTGTTCAGCCGCCAGATGTACGCCCTGACCCGGGCCGGCATCCCCATACTGCGGGCCATCGCCGGGCTGGAGGAGAGCACCCACAGCAAGCCGCTGAAGCGGGCGTTGCACGCGCTGGGGGAAGATCTCGGCAACGGACGCCCCCTGTCGAGCGCCATGCAATCCCATCCCAAGGTGTTCAGCAGCCTGTTTGTCTCCATCATCCACGTGGGGGAGAACACGGGTCAGCTGGAAGAGGCCTTCCTGCAGCTCGCCAACTATTTCGATCTGGAGCTGGAGACCCGCAAGCGGATCAAGACCGCCATGCGCTATCCCAGCTTCGTGATGGCCGCCATCGCCATCGCCATGGTGATCCTCAACATCATGGTGATCCCGGTGTTCGCCGGCATGTTTGCCAAGTTCGGGGTGGAGCTGCCGCTGGCAACCCGGATCCTGCTCGCCACCTCCCACTTCTTCGTTCATTACTGGTGGCTGCTGCTCGCCATCCTGGCGGGCGCCGTCATCGGCTGGCGGCGCTGGGTCGCCACGACCCGGGGCAAGCTGACCTGGCACAGATGGCAGCTGCGCCTGCCCATCGTCGGCACCATCATAGAACGCTCCCTGCTGGCGCGCTTCGCCCGCAGCTTCTCCATGATGCTCAAGGCCGGGGTGCCGCTGAACCAGGCGCTGACCCTGGTGGCGGATGCGGTGGACAACGCCTGGATGGCGGACCGGATCCGCGACATGCGTGCCGGGATCGAGCGGGGGGAGAGCCTGCTGCGCACCGCCGGTGGCAGCGGCCTGTTTACCCCATTGGTGATGCAGATGATCGCGGTGGGGGAGGAGACGGGCCAGGTGGACGATCTGCTGCACGAGGCGGCGGAATACTACGAGCGGGAGGTGGACTACGACCTCAAGAGCCTCACCGCCCGCATCGAACCCATCCTGATCGGCATCGTCGCCGTCATGGTGCTGGTGCTGGCGCTCGGTATCTTTACGCCCATGTGGGACATGATGCGGGCGGTGCGCGGCCAATCATGAGCCACCTGATAACGCCATTTAGTGATTCCCTGCGTAGGGAGATTGAGCTTTAACAGTCCCATGTCGGAGAGACAAGGATGAGCAGACAGTCCGAACAGGATGAGCGCTGGCTGGGAGGATATCGGCGGCTGACCGCCGTGATCCTGCTGTTGGTCATCATCGCCACCCTGGCCATGAGCTATCGCAGCCACAGGGAACAGGCGCTGGCGGTGAGCGTGACGCTGCTGGGGGAGCAATTTGCCGAGCGAGTCCAGCGTCTGCACGGGCGCTGGCTCGATGAGCGACGACCCGAAGTGTTGCATGCCGAGGGGGTCGCCTGGCAGTTCGATGAGCGGGGCTGGCCCCTCGGGGTATTGCCGCTGCAATCCCCATCTGATGATTGTCGTCAGCTGTGGTTGACCCTGATCGGTGATGGGGGGCAGAACCTGCCGCCGCTGGAAGCCCTGGTCAGCCGGGATGGGAGAGGCTGTGAATACGGCTGGGAAACCCAACGGCTGCACTACCGGTTCGGGGATGGGCGGGTGCAACTGCTGCCCTGAGCCAGATGACACTTAACCTGTGACATGATTTTTTTCTAACCGCATGAAATAATGCGGACAATGACGGAGGCAGCATGGCAGCAACAAGAGTGATATCCGGCCGCGGACCCGGCCAGATGGCGGGTTTTTCCCTGATCGAACTGGTGATCGTCATCGTGATCCTGGGGATCCTGGCGGTCACCGCATTGCCCCGTTTCCTCGACGTCACCGACGAGGCGAAGAAGGCCAGCGTGGAGGGGGTATCCGGCGGTTTCGCGACCGGGGTGTCGCTGGTGCGCGCCCAGTGGGAAGCGGAAGGGCGCGCCAAGCAGGACGGTCTCAATACCGTACTCTACGACGGGTCGCGTTTCTATTTAACGACGCCAACCGACACTCAGGTCAATAACGGTGAGCTCTCCCCGGGGTATCCTATGGACACGTCTGCGAGCGGCAATGCCGATGTAAATCCGGCCAATCTGACGGCCCAGCGCTGTCTCTATATTTGGGAGGGATTGCTGCAAAATCCTCCCAAGGCGACTGCCAGCTTCGATGAAGTGCGCGGTAGCGGCAATGACCTGAAGTTTTATGCAACGGTGAGCAGCAACGGACTGGATTCGGTTTGCCGTTACTATCTGGTCAACAGCCTGAGCAAAGGCAGTGATGGACGCTATCAAGACCCGCAAGGGAGCACGAGTGAGTTCATGAGTTTCAGTTATCGCCCGGCCTCCGGCCAGGTCATTACCAATATCAATTGATTAACCGAGGAAAATGCAATGAAGAAGCAAGCGGGTTTTACCCTGATCGAACTGGTGATCGTCATCATCATTCTGGGCATTCTGGCGGTCACCGCCGCACCCAAGTTCCTGAATCTGCAGGATGATGCGCGTACTTCCACTCTGAAAGGGGTCGAGGGTTCTCTGAATTCTGCCGGTGCCATGGTGTATAGCAAAGCCGTGATTGCGGGCAAGGACACTAATGATTCCGATACGCTGGATATCGGTAATGGTGTCAATGTAGGAATTGCCTACGGTTACCCGAAGGCTACTCAGGCAGACTTGGAAAATGTGCTGCAACTGAGCTCTAACGATTGGAGCTTTGGTACTCCTGCGTCCAGCAGCATCAAGATTTTCCCGGCAGGTATTTCAGCCGCTACAGCGACTGACTGCTTCGTCACCTATACCCAAGCAGCCTCTGGTTCTCAGCCGACCTCTGAAGTTACCGCCTGTAAATAAGCCAAACCAATAAGCAAAGTAGAGAGAGGTTGTCCTCTCTCTACTTCTTTCTAGGGTTGTTCATCATGATGGAACAGGACGACGGTTTTACCCTGATAGAACTGGTGATAGTGATCCTGTTACTCGGGATTCTGGCCGCCTTTGCCGTGCCCAAATGGCTGGGCAAAGGCGGCTTTGAAACCCATACCCTGCGCGATGAACTGGTGGCCCGGCTGCGGCTGGTGCAGACCATGAACATGCAGGAAGGGCCGACGCGTTGCACCCAGCTGGTAGTCGAAGCGAAGCACTTCGGCCATCTGACCCAGCTTGGTAACTGTACCCCCAAGGCCATCTCGGGCTGGGGGCAGAATGAGCAGGTCCGGGGGCGAGTGGTCAAGGCCTCCGGCAGTATCTCCCTGCCTCAGGGCAGCTTTTCTTTCGACAAGCGCAGCGGTCGCCCCCTATCCCCGTCAGCCTGCATCAGCGGTTGTAACCTGATGGTGAGCGATGGTGGGGAGAGTGCCCGTCTGCGTATCGAGCCCGAAGGCTATATTCATGCCCTTCCCTAATACCCGCCGCGGCTTCACCCTGATCGAGTTTATCGTCGGTATCGTGCTGCTGGCGGTGGCGCTCACCGGCATCCTGGGGCTGCTTGTCAACCAGGCCCCCCAGGCGGTGGATCCAGTGCAGCAGGTGCGGGCCGCCCAGCTGGCCCAGCGACTCCTCAGCGAGGTGCTGGAGAAGTCCTTCGATGAGCATTCCGATCACAACGGCGGGCGTTTTCGCTGCGGTGAGACGGCCGGAAGCCCGGCGGTGGCCTACCCGGCCTGCACCGACAGCGCCAGCTATGGCCCGGACAGTGGCGAGACGCGTCCCTACCAGTTCAACGACGTGGATGACTACCAGACCAGCGCCATCTGCGCCAAGGGGCTGGCCAGCTGCGATGGCGGCTGGGTGCCGGCCAATTTCTTCGGCGCCAGGAGTGGTGCTGGTCTGGATGCGAGCGAGTATCGCCAGTTCGGGGTCCGGATCCGGGTGAGCGGGGCAGACTTGACCAAGAATGACTTGCCCACTTGCAGCGGCCCCTGCTTCACCGGCAAGCGCGTCGAGCTGTGGGTACGCTTGCCGGATCGCAGCGAACTGGCCTTTACCCTCTATCGGGGGAACTACTGATGCGGGCGGTGCGGGGTTTCACTCTAGTGGAGCTGGTGATGGTGATCCTGCTGCTCGGGGTCATGGCGACCTTCACCAGCCAGTTTATTGGCATCGGTACCCAGATTTACGGGGATGCCAGCAGCCGCGAGCAACTGATGAGTGATGCCCGCTTCGCCATGGAGCGGCTCAACCGCGAGCTGCGCGATGCGGTGCCCGGCTCTGTGCGCGTGGAGGACGCCGCTGGCGGCTTGAAGGAGCAGGGGCCTTGCCTGCGCTTCTGGCCCATCGCTACCACCAGTCGCTATCTGGGGCCGGCGGCGATCACGGCCCTCAACATTGTCGTACCAGCTAAATTACCTGCCAAAAATGACCTGGCCATCATCTATCCACTGCCTGATGCCACGATTGGCAACACCAATACGCTGGATGTTGGTTGTGTGCAGGGGCGTTGCACTGCCAGGGTGACTGCCGTGGGGAGCCCTGCCTCCGGGGCCTTGTCGCTGACCCTGGCGGCCGCTGTTACCAAGGATTCCCCGGGCCAGCGCATCTATTTTGCCAACCAGCAGGTACGTTATTGCGTGGTGGGCACGACCCTGACCCGGGCCAGCGCCGCCATCGGCACTGGCGCCCTCTGGAGCACCCCGGCCCTGATGGCCGAGCATATCCGACCGACCAGCTACTTCTATCGGGATCCCGCCTCCTTCAATCAGAGCGAAGTGGGGCTCGGGATTGTGTTTGAGCAGCGCGGCGAGAGCGTCAGCTTCAACCACAAGCTGGAGGTGCTCAATGTCCCTTAAACTTGCCTCTGTCAGGCATCAGCGAGGCAGCGCCATCATGATCGCGCTCTTTGTCATCGTCATCATGGCCCTGCTGGCGGCGGCCATGGGCCGCTTCCTGGTGGACAGCGCTGAGAAGCACACTGCGGAGGTGCGCGGAGTGCGGGCCCTGATGGCGGCACAGAGTGGGCTGGAAATTGCCCTCTATCGACTCTATCCCAACGGCAAGTGGCAAGGGCAGCAATGCGCCGCCAGCACCAGTCTCAGTTTCACCGATGCGGGACTGACGGGCTGCCAGGCCATCGTCACCTGCAGCAAGGTGTCGGTGAGTGCCGCTGGCACCACCCAGACCGCCTATGACTTCAGCAGCGAGGGGCGCTGCGGCGACCCGGGAACCAACAGCGGCCCGAATCCGGACTTTGCCGTCAGCCGTACTCTGGTGGCACAAGCCTTCGATGGAGTGAACCCATGATCCGTCGCCTCTGTACTGCCCTTGTCTTGTTGTTGGTTGGTTTGCCTGCCCAGGCTGCACTGGACTGCAACAGCATCTTCCCTGGCCCCATCCAGAGTCACGATTCGGCGGGCACCCTTTACATGCAGTCCGGTGCCCGGGTGGAGAATTACAATGGCCTGGAGGTCTGCTTCAGGCAGGTCACCGGTTACGACAATGAGATGAGCACGCAGGCCTGTGGGGCAGGCAAGTGTCAGATCACCGGTGTGGCCAGCTTGAAGCAGACCCGGCCCACCTTTCCGGGGACGACGGATTCCGCCAGCTATACGGTTGCCAACTGGACCACCCCCACCGTCGTACTGGGAACAACCCCCAATTACGGCAAGGCCGCCAGCAGCAGTCGCTGGGACCTGGGCAGCCTGATGATCGACGGTTCAACCGGTTCTAGCGGGGCTGGCAACGTCAGCTTCTCGGACAGTTACAGCACCTATGTCATCAAGAGCCTGACCATGCAAAACGGCGGCGTCATGACGTTGACCGCAGGCAAGACCTATATCATCGAAGGGGGTCTGACCCTGACCGGGGGCAGCCTCATCAAGCTGGTCGGCAGCGGGACGACCTCATTTTATGTCAAGGGCAACATCGCAGCTCACAACGACTCGCAACTGCAGACAGGTTCCGGTTTCAAGGCCTATGTAGTCGGCAACATCACGCTCACCGGTAGTGACCAGCTGGCAGGCACCTACTATGCGGAAGGGGATGCCACCTTCGAGAATCAGGTGGTCTTGCGTGGCCAGCTGAGTGCCAAGAACGTCAATCTGAAGGGGAACAGCAAGGTTATCTATGACGGCGGGGAGCCTCTGCTCGCCTGCTTCAACGACGACTTCTCCGCCAGTTCTCTCAGCAACAACTGGGTCGTGGCTCGCAGCAGCGGCAACTTCACGCCCTCCATCGTCAATGGTCGCCTCGGCATGACCCAGGCCAGTACCTACCAGGCCACGTCGACGACCTATCAGCGACTCTTTCCCGCCGCCAACAACCTGGTGACCATTGAGTTTGACCACTACGCCTATGGCGGCAACGGAGCGGATGGCATGGCGGTGGTGCTGTCCGATGCCAAGATAACGCCCCAGCCAGGGGCCGCGGGCGGGCCGCTGGGCTATGGCTTCACGGCGGGCAACAACGGCTTCGCCGGCGGCTGGCTCGGGGTGGGGATAGATGAGTATGGCAACTTCTCCGGCGAAGGCGGGGCGACCAACAAGGGACGGCGCAAACAGTCCGTGGCAGTGCGGGGCTCGGGCTCGGGCACCAGCGGTTACAACTACCTCAGGGGTACCTGCAACAACGGCAGTGCCAGCACCAATGGCAACTGCCTCTCGCCGACCGTAGACAGCGGCTCGGACGGCAACCGCCCCCATCGTTACCGTCTGACCGTGGATTCCCGCACCAGTGGTCAGTCTATGGTCAAGGTTGAACGCAACACCGGCAGTGGTTACAGCACCCTGATCGACAGTTTCAATGCGCTCAGCCAAAGCGGTCAGGCGGCGATCCCGGAGAACTTCCTGCTCTCCATGACGGGATCTACCGGTGCCGCGACCAACGCACACCAGATAGACAACTTCCAGGTCTGCGCCCTCAACTCCAGTCCGGTGGGGAACCAGATCGATCACTTCGAGTTCGAGCACAGCGGCAATGCCCTGACCTGCAACCCGGAAACCCTGACCATACGCGCCTGTGCCAACGCCAGTTGTAGCCAGCTGGTCACTGAGCAGGTCAGCGCCACGTTGACGCCGCTTAAAAATGGCAGCAACGGCTGGGTGGCCAGCAACCAGGTGAGCTATAGCGGCAACACAGCTACCGTGACTTTCAGCGGCGGCACCACCACCTTGCAGCTTCGCAACAATCTGGCGAACGCCATGACGGTGGGGGTGAGTGGCTCGACGCCCTCCACCAAACCGCTCAGCACTACCCTCTGCCGGTCGGGCAGCGGGGCCCTGAGCACCGCTGCCTGTACCCTCAGCTTTGCCGAGAGTGGCTTCCTGTTCGATGTGCCTACCGATGTGCCGGATACCGATGCGCTGGACACCATTGCCAACAAGCCCCAACGGGTGGTGATGAAGGCGGTCCGGAAGGACAACGTGACCCAGCAGTGTGTGCCGAGTTTCGCCAGCGTGAGCAAGCCGATCAGCTTCTGGAGCGACTATGTCAGCCCGGCGAACAACCTCTTCGGCAGCAAGGTAACGGTCAACGGCAGCGCCATTGCCACCTCGCAGGGGGTGGCGGTGACCAGCAATTTGAGCTTCGATGCCAAGGGTGAGACCACGCTGACGGTGAATTACCCGGATGCGGGCCAGATGCGGCTCAATGCCCGCCATGATGGCAGCGGGGATACCGCAGGTTTGGTGATGACGGGCTCGGGTCTCTTTGTCAGCCGCCCGGCCGGGCTCTGCATCACTCCTACCCAGGGGGCCTGCACGGCGGGGAATGCCAGCTGCCCTGTGTTCAGGAAGACGGGGGAAGAGTTCTCGCTGACCATAGCAGCCGTGGCCTGGCAGGCCGATAACGATACCGATTTCTGCAGCGGCAACTTGACGACCCCGAACTTCGCCTTGGCCAATATTGCCCTCGGCAGCCAGCTGGTGGCCCCCAAGTCCGGTGTCGAGGCGGCGGTCAGCAAGCTGAGTTATGACCATTCCAACGCGAAAGGCAGTAACAACCTCAACACCGTCACCCAGTCGGTGAACGAGGTTGGGGTTTTCCGGATGACTGCAACGCCACCGATCTCAGGTTACTTTGGCTACACCATCCCCGCCGCCAGTAGCGTGCCGATGGGGCGCTTCGTGCCCTGGGACTTCAACATGGTGAGCGGCACTGTCACCCCGGCCTGCGGCGGCTTTAGCTATATGAGCCAGCCGTTTGGGGTGCAGACGACGGTACAGGCGCGCAACAAGGAAGGAGGGGTGACCCAGAACTACCGGGATGCCTTCGCCAAGGGGGTGGTTTCCCTGGTGGCCTCCAACAACCGAGATGGGGTCGACAGATCCAACCGGCTGGATCCCCTGAGCCAAAACTGGGTGAGCGGGCAGAGCCGCTTCGATGGCCAGAGCCGTTTCGTGCGCCTGCGTGAACTCTCTCCGAGCCTGACCGCGCCGGAGGAGCCACTGCGGCTGCTGCGGCTGGGGCTCAAGGTAGGGGATGGTGAGGCCAGCGAGACCAGCTTCCTCGCCAACCGCGACATGAATCCGTCCGTCAGCGGCACTTGCCAGAGCGGGGTGAACTGCACCGCCAGGCAGCTCTCCATCCCGAAGGGATCGGGCGATACCATGATCGCCTACTACGGCCGTCTGCTGGCCAGCACCCGTCAGGGGGTCGACAGCGCCCCGCTGGCGCTGCCCTTGCAGGTGCAGTATTTCGAAGGGGGCCTGTGGCGCGCCAATTCGCAAGATATCTGCACCCAGATCTCTCTGGCGGGTGGTGGCATCGTCTTCACCGATGCGGATCAACGCTATGACGCCGCGACGGGGGATCTGATCCTCAAAGACGGTACCCACATTCGCCTTGGTCTCGGCAATGTGGCACCGGGTGGCACTCAGGTCGGTTTCGACGCAGGCGAGACCCGGTTCCACTTCGCGCCGCCCAATCAGGCGGTGCGCATTCCCTATCGGATCGTGCTGGAGCAACAGCCATCCCAACCCGTCTGGTTGGCGGATCCCGCCACGACGGGCCATCTGCAGGGGGAGGCGATTTTTGGTCGGGATCGGGGCAATGATCGGATTATTTATCGCCGCGAAGTGATGCCCTGATAGGATGGGTCTGACGGGGAATGAGGCTGTTTGATATTGAGTGACGACTTATCTCCTTGTTTCTTAGTCTTTGTCGGCCTGTGCGGGTGAGTGATGACTCGCATTTTTGTCGCGCCTGATTGATTGGCGACAGTTTGAGCGCTTGCCGATTGGGGTGGGCATTGGTAAAGTTAGCCGGTTTTCTGCACCTCCAAATTCTTAGGATTTCCCGTAGCCATGTTCAAAAAGCTCAGAGGCGTCTTTTCCAACGATCTGTCGATCGACTTGGGAACTGCCAACACCCTGATCTACGTAAAAGATCAAGGGATCGTCCTTAACGAACCCTCAGTTGTCGCCATTCGCCAAGAGCGCGGGAACGCCAAATCGGTCGCTGCTGTCGGTCATGCCGCCAAGCAGATGCTGGGTCGTACCCCAGGCAACATCTCCGCCATCCGTCCGATGAAAGACGGCGTCATCGCCGATTTCTACGTGACCGAGAAGATGCTGCAGCACTTCATCAAACAGGTTCACGACAACAACTATTTCCGTCCGAGCCCCCGTGTGCTGGTATGCGTTCCCTGCGGTTCCACCCAGGTTGAGCGTCGTGCCATCAAGGAGTCTGCACTGGGTGCCGGCGCCCGCGAGGTGTACCTGATCGACGAGCCCATGGCCGCCGCCATCGGTGCCGGCCTGCCGGTCTCCGAAGCGACCGGTTCCATGGTGGTGGACATCGGTGGTGGTACCACCGAAGTGGCCATCATCTCCCTGAACGGTGTGGTTTACTCCCAGTCCGTCCGTATCGGCGGCGACAAGTTCGACGAAGCCATCATCAGCTACGTGCGCCGCAACTATGGCAGCCTGATCGGGGAAGCCACCGCCGAGCGCATCAAGCACGAGATCGGCTCCGCCTATCCGGGCGAAGAGGTGCGCGAGATCGAAGTGCGTGGTCGCAACCTGGCAGAAGGGGTGCCGCGCAGCTTCACCCTGAACTCCAACGAGATCCTGGAAGCGCTGCAAGAGCCGCTGTCCGGTATCGTCTCCGCCGTCATGGTGGCGCTGGAGCAGTCCCCGCCCGAGCTGGCCTCCGACATCTCCGAGCGCGGCATGGTGCTGACCGGTGGTGGCGCCCTGCTCAAAGATATCGACCGTCTGCTGATGGAAGAGACCGGCATCCCGGTCGTCGTGGCTGAGGATCCGCTCACCTGTGTCGCCCGTGGCGGTGGCAAGGCGCTGGAGCTGATCGATATGCACGGTGGCGATCTGTTCCACTACGAATAAGACCCAAAGCCGGCCGAGCGCCGGCTCTTTTTTGACGACTCATGAAACCCATCTTTGGTAGAGGCCCTTCGCTTCAGTTACGGTTGTTTCTCGCCGTCATCATCTCGGTTGCTGCCATCGTCGCGGATTCCCGCTTCGGTGTGTTCACGCACGTCCGCGTCTATCTGAGCTCCCTCGTCAGTCCGCTGCAATACATTGCCAACGCGCCGGGTACCCTGCTCGACACCATGTCGACCCAGGTGCAGACCCGCTCCAGCCTGATCGAACAGACCAAGCTGCAGGAGCAACAGCTGTTTACCCTGCGTTCCCGTCTGCTCAAGCTGGATCAGCTGGAGCACGAGAACCAGCGCCTGCGTGAATTGCTGGGTTCGCCGGTTCACAAGGAGTCCCGCAAGATGGTGGCCGAGCTGCTGTCGGTGGATTCCGACCCCTTCAGCCATCAGGTGCTGATCAACAAGGGGGCGCTGGATGGCGTCTACAACGGCCAGCCGGTGATCAACGATCAGGGGGTGGTCGGCCAGGTGCTGCACGTGGGTTCCACCACCAGCCGGGTGCTGCTTATCACCGACTCCAGCCACGGTATCCCGGTGCGGGTGCTGCGCAATGACCTGCGCGCCATCGCCTCCGGCAGTGGTGAGCTGGACAAGCTGGAGCTGCGCAATCTGCCGCGCAACACCGACGTGCAGGTGGGGGATCTGCTGGTCACCTCGGGCCTCGGCGGCCGTTTCCCGGAAGGCTATCCGGTGGCGACCGTGACCCGATCCGACTATGTGGAGGGCAAACCCTTCGCCCAGATCGAGGCCAAGCCGCTGGTGGCACTGGACAGGCTGCGTTATCTGCTGCTGCTGTGGACCGACAAGAAGCCGGAAGTCCGTGACAACGAGGCGCTGGATGCACCCGCGGCAGCGTCTGCCGCATCGGCCACTTCGGCGGCGGGGGCGACCCGCTGATGCTGCAACCTGCCAGCGGCAGGATCTGGATCTGGGTCTCGATCCTGCTGGCCCTGTGCCTCTCCATCCTGCCGCTTCCTTTTCAGTTCGAGCCCTTCCGGCCGGATTGGCTCGCCATGGTGCTCATCTACTGGGCGCTGGCGTTGCCCCACAGAACCAACGTCGGCACCGCCTGGGTAGCCGGTCTGCTGCTGGATGTGCTGCTTGGCAGCACGCTCGGGGTGCGCGCCATGGCCATGGCCATCACCACCTATCTGGCGGCCTTCCAGTTCCAGAAGATCCGCAACTTCTCCCTCTGGCAACAGGCGCTGATCATCGGTCTGCTCTCCCTGGTGGGGAAGATCACCGTGTTCTGGGCCGAACACCTGTTCAGCCGCGCCAGCCTCAACTTCGCCTATTTTTGGTCGACGTTGACGACGATGCTAATATGGCCCTGGATCTTTATGGTCTTGCGCAAGGTGCGCCGTCACTTCAATATCAAGTGAATGTGAGCAAAAACAATAAATTGTAACCGTACCTCATCTCATCTAAGTGAATATGAACAAGCACAACGAACTGCAACTCTATCTCGCCTCGGGTTCCCCCCGCCGGCACGAACTGCTGACCCAGCTGGGCTACCGTTTCGAGGTGCTCAGGCTGGATGTGCCCGAGCAGCGTGGCGAGGGTGAGAAACCCCAGGACTACGTCTGCCGTCTGGCCCGTGACAAGGCGATGGCCGGTGTGGCGGCGGCACCGACGGCGCTGCCCGTGCTGGGCGCCGACACCATAGTGGTGCTGGGGGAGCGGGTGCTTGAGAAGCCGTCCGATCTGCTCGATGCGAAAGACATGCTGGAGGCACTCTCCGGCCGGGTCCATCAGGTGATGACGGCGGTGGCGCTGGCCACCCCGGAGCGCTGCGACGTGCGGCTGGTCACCACCAATGTGGCGTTTCGCAAGCTGGATGAGGCCGAGATCGAGGCCTATTGGCGCACCGGTGAGCCCTGCGACAAGGCCGGCGCTTACGCCATTCAGGGCATCGCCGGCAAGTTTGTCAGCCGGATCGAGGGGAGCTACAGCGCCGTGGTCGGCCTGCCCCTGCTGGAGACGGATCTGCTGATCCGCCAGCAGCTCGAACAGGGTCGATAACCCGTCCAGCGACGCCTGCTGCGTTACCACTTGCGTGCATTCATGTGCCAGATGGCCAGCCAGAATTCAAAACTAGAAAGGCAAGGTAACTTATGTCAGTAGAACTGCTGGTGAACGTCACCCCCTCGGAGACCCGGGTTGCCCTGGTCGAGAACGGCCTGCTGCAGGAAGTGCATGTGGAGCGCCAGGCCAAGCGCGGCATCGTGGGCAACATCTACAAGGGCAAGATCAGCCGGGTGCTGCCCGGCATGCAGGCCGCCTTCGTCGACATCGGCATGGACAAGGCCGCCTTCTTGCATGCCTCCGATATCGTGCCCCACACCGAGTGCGTGGCGATCAAGGAGAAGGAGCAGTTCCAGGCCGGCAACATCGCCGAACTGGTGCGCCAGGGACAGGACATCATGGTGCAGGTGGTCAAAGATCCCCTGGGCACCAAGGGTGCCCGCCTCACGACCGACATTACCCTGCCGTCCCGTTATCTCGTCTTCATGCCGGGCAGTGCTCACGTCGGCGTCTCTCAGCGCATCGAGTCGGAAGCGGAGCGTGAGCGGTTGAAGCGCACCGTGGCCGGCTATGTGGACGATCTCGGTGGCTACATCATCCGCACCGCCGCCGAAGGGGTGGGGGAGCAGGAGCTGGAGCAGGACGCCGCCTTCTTGAAGCGCCTGTGGCGCAAGATCCTGGAGCGCAAACAGAAGTATCCCCCCTGCAAGATCCTCTACGAAGATCCCAGCCTGGCGTTTCGGGTGGTGCGTGACTTCGTCGGTACCGAGCTCGACAAGATCCGGGTCGATTCGCGCCAGAGCTTCGATCAGCTCAAGCGCTTCACCGAGGAGTATGTGCCGGAGCTGGCCGGCAAGCTGGAGTATTACCTCGGTGACTCCCCCATCTTCGATCTCTACGACGTGGAGAACGAGATCCAGCGTGCGCTGGAGCGCAAGGTGGAGCTGAAATCCGGTGGCTACCTCATCATCGACCAGACCGAAGCCATGACCACGGTGGACATCAACACCGGCGCCTTCGTCGGCCATCGTAATCTGGAAGAGACCATCTTCAACACCAACGTCGAGGCGACGGCCGCCATCGCCCGCCACCTGCGGCTGCGCAATCTCGGCGGCATCATCATCATCGATTTCATCGACATGCAGTCCGAGGATCACCGCCGCCGGGTACTGCACAGCCTGGAACTGGCGCTCGCCAAAGACAGGGCCAAGACTAACGTCAATGGCTTCTCCCAGCTTGGCCTGGTGGAGATGACCCGCAAGCGCACCCGCGAGAGCCTGGAGCATGTGCTCTGCTCCGAGTGTCCCGAGTGCAAGGGGCGTGGTCGGGTCAAGACGGTGGAGTCGGTCTGCTTCGAGATCCTGCGGGAGATCATCCGCGTCAACCGCGCCTACGATGCGGATCAGTTCACCGTCTATGCGGCGCCGTCCGTGGCGGATTACCTGCGAGGGGAGGAGTCCCACAGTCTGGCCGAGCTGGAAGTCTTCATCGGCAAACAGGTCAGGGTGGTGAGTGAACCGCTCTGTGGGCAGGAACAATTCGATGTGGTGATGATGTAATTGGTCTATCGCTGGTTGAGTCGGGGCTGGTTAGCCCTCGGGGTCTTCTTCGTGCTGCTGGCCATCCTGGTCAGTGTGGTGCGTCTTGGCGGCCCCTTGCTCAACCAGCACAGACAGGCACTCATTGCGACCCTGATCGGCAACAGCCAGCTCGACATCAGCGTCGAGCATGTCGGCCTGGACTGGACCCAGCGCGGGCCCGCCATCGAGCTGCAAGGGCTCGCCATCTCCCCGGACACCGGCCGCTTCTCCGTTCGCCTTGGCAAGGTCTGGGCCCACCTCGACTTCTGGCGCTCCCTCAACGAATGGAAACCCGTCTTTGGCCAGCTGATGCTGAGCGATGGCGACATGGCGCTGGATCTGACCCGGCCGACGACGCCAAGTAGCGACAAGAACCCGGACCAGCAGGAGGCGCTGCTGCGCTTCCTGCTGACCCAGCTCTCCACCTTCGACATCCACGACACTCGCCTCAGCATCACCACTGCGCTGGGAGAAGTACGAGCCCTCAACATCGCCCAGCTCCGTTGGCAGAACCGGGGCAAGCGCCATCAGGGGGTGGGCAAGGCCTACCTCATCAACGGCATCGGCGAGAGCACCATCGATCTCATCCTGGATGTGGATGCCCCCGAGGTGCGCCTCGACAGATTGAAGGGACAGCTCTACCTGGGGGCCAGCGAGCTCGACATCAGCCCCATGCTGGCCAAGATCCACGCCGATGCGCCCAAGGTGGCCGGCCAGCTCGACTTCCAGCTCTGGAGCGAATTTGCCGGTGGTCAGCTGGGCAACTCCCTGCTGGCGTTTGGTGACAATCACCTCATCTGGCGGGACGAGCGCAAGGGGGCTCTCCATCGCCTCGAGCTGCGCGGGGGCAAGATCCAGCTGCGTCGCGAGGGGGAGGGCTGGCAGCTCGCCAGTCACGATGTCATCTTCAAGCTCGACGGTACGACCTGGCTGCACAGCCGGCTGCAGCTCGAGCGGGTAAAGGATCGCATCCAGGGCTATGTGCCTGCCATCGATCTCAACCAGGTGGCGAGTCTGAGCCAGCTGGTCTCCGGCCTCTACCCCAAGCTGACCGAGACCCTCAAGCGTACCCAGCCCACCGGCCAGTTGCAGGAGCTGCTGCTGCAGGCGGGCGGGGATTGGCAGGGACTCTCTCTCAGCGGGCGCCTCGTCGGGCTGGGTACCCAGGCCTGGCAGGATGTTCCGGGTCTGCAGGACTTGAACGGCGAGTTCTGGCTGACGCCGACGGGAGGCAGCACTCGCCTGACCCTCGGCAAGGGTGTGGTGGATCCCGCCCGCCACTTCAAGGAACCCATTCCGGTAGACAGTCTGGGGGCTCGACTCGACTGGTGGCAGGCGCCACAGGGCTGGGTCCTCTATGGTCAGGATATCGTGCTGGACAACCCGGATCTGCATCTGGCCAGCCGCTTCCGGCTCGAGTTGTTCGAGCATCCCTTCCTCGCCCTTACCGGTCGCATCGACGTCAAGACGGCGGCCCATGCGGATCGCTACTACCCCCTGGCGGTGATGAGCGACGGTTTGGTGGACTACCTGAGCGGCGCCATCAAGGGGGGGCAGGCAAAGAGTGCTGACCTGCTCTGGTACGGGGAGTTCAGGGATTTCCCCTATGACAAGGGTCAGGGGATCTTCCAGGTGGCGGTGCCGCTCGAGAAGGCCACCTACGAGTTCTTCCCCGGTTGGCAACCCCTCACCGATCTGCAGATCGACCTACTGTTCCAGAATGCGGGGCTGGACATGAACAGCCGCTCCACACGCCTCGGCAAGGCGAGCTCGGACTCGGTCCATGCCTGGATCCCGGATCTCTCCCCCGGCGCCCATCTCTACGTGGATGCCAAGGTGGCGGGCGAGGGCAAGGCCATCAGTGATTATCTGCAAGACTCCCCACTGAAGGATTCGGTCGGACAGGCCTTGCGGGAGATAGAGATCCGTGGGCCCATGAAGGGAACCGTCAAGCTGGATATTCCCCTCGATGGCGAGGGGGAGGTGAAGGCCAGCGGGGATGCCAGCTTCCACAACAACAAGGTCAGGATTGCCACCCTGGACATGCCGCTGGAGGGGGTCGAGGGCAAGCTCGAGTATGACAACGAACACACCCGTTTCAGCAATCTCAAGGCCAGCCTCTGGAACCAGCCGCTGACCCTGGACTATCAGGGCAAGCAACTGCCAAACCACTATCAGGTCGACCTCAAACTCAAGGGGGTCTGGGACAGCAGCCGGCAGCGCCGGGATATTCCGGCCCTCGATCTGCTCAAGGGCCGCAGTAACTGGAGCGGCACCCTGGGGCTGACGTTGCCCCATGACAAGCCGTTCAGCTTCCAGCTGGCATTGGACTCCAACCTGCAGGGCATGGGGCTGGATCTGCCGTCTCCGCTGACCAAGGCCGCCGACAGCCGGTTGCCGCTCAAGGTCTCGGTACGAGGACGGGACGGCAGCGCTGATATCCGCGGCGTGCTGGGGGCTGACGTGGACATGCAAAGCCGCCTGGTGTACGGCGAGGGGGCCCCTTACCTGAGCCGGGTTCGGGTGGATGTCGGCCAGCCAGGGGCCAGGGTGCTGCAAGACAAGCCCATGCTGCTTGCCATCAACCAGCAGCAGGCTGACGTGGCCGGCTGGTTGGCGCGACTCCATCAGTGGCTGCCAGAGCAGGGCCCGGACGGCAACGCCGTGATCGGCCCCTCTTTCCTGCCGGAAGAGTGGTGGGTGGATGGTCAGCTGGCCCGCGCCGACATCGGCAGTGCCAACCTCAAGGCGGTGCATTTCACCGTGGGGCCGGTCAGCCAGGCCACCGAGGTGATGATCGACAGCCCGGACGTGATGGGGGTAGTGCGGGTGCCGGTCACCGACAAGCAGCCCATCGATGCCAAGTTTGCCCGCATCTACTGGTCCGGCAAGGGGTCGGACCTCAGCCCCAAGGCCGATCCCCGCCAGGATCAGGCCATCATGGATGCCATCCCCTGGCTCAGCTTCAGCTGCGTGGATTGTCGTTTCGGCAAACTGCCCCTCGGGGAACTCAAAGGGGAGCTGGTCCCCGGCACCAACAGCCTGTCGCTCAAGGGACTGGAGATGAAGCTCGCCGGCAGCATCCTCAAGGGCAATGCGCAGTGGCTGTCACAATCCGGTCAGATGCAGACACGGGCCAGCGCCAGGATCAGCACCCAGAACAGCGAACTGCTGCTCAAGCGCCTCGGCTTTACCTCCCCCATCGGCGACGCCCCGGGCAAGCTGGCGCTGGATCTGAACTGGCAGGATGTGCCCTATCGCCTGAACCTGCCGACTCTGGCCGGTACGGCGGACTATCAGCTGGAAGGAGGCACATTGCGGGAGGTCAACGACAAGGGAGCGCGTCTGCTCTCCCTGCTCAGTCTGGACTCGCTGATGCGCAAGCTGCGCCTCGATTTTCGTGATGTGTTCGACAAGGGCTTCTATTTTGAGTCCATGTCCGCCTCGGCCCGGATCAAGCAGGGGGTGGCCGAGAACAAGGACTTCTACATGAAGGGGGCGGCGGGCAACCTGCGCGGGGAGGGCATTGCCGACCTGGTGCGCTGGCGCCTCGATTACGAACTGAGCTTCTCCCCCAACCTCGGCGGTACCTTGCCGGTGGTGGCGGCCTTCTCCCTGACCCCCATCACCGGACTCTATGTGCTGGCGCTCTCCAAGCTGCTGGAGCCCGTGGTGGATGTGGTGACCCGCATCGATTTTCGGGTTTCGGGCCCGCTGGACGATCCCAAACTCATCGAGGCGGGGCGGGATCGCGCCCGCATCAAGCTCAACCAGCAGCAGAAAGAGGCGGTGGATGCGGTGGCCCCCAGTCTGCCAGCACAAGAGGTGACCCCCTTCCTGCTCAATCCCAAGCACCAGGGCTCGGGTCAACGTTGAGCAACGTCTCAAGGGCCGAGCATGTATTTCCCTTTCGCCAAGCCCCCAAAGCCCTCATAGTGCAATGACCCCGGCAAGCGATAGGGAGCCCCATCCCATGGCTTGCCCAACGACAAGGAGCACGTCATGTGGTTAGCCGCCATTCAGTTGATTTCAGGCCGTCACTGGCAGGACAACCAGGCACGGATCGAAGCCGAGCTGGCAGCCTTGCCGGCACAGCGCCCTCTGCTGGCCCTGCTGCCGGAAAACTTCGCCCTCTTTGGCGAGCGGCAGGGTTATCTGGACGGTGCCGAGTCCCTCGGTGATGGCCCCATTCAAAGACAGCTGGCCGACTGGGCCAGAGCTCACGGGATCTGGCTGGTGGCCGGCGCCATGCCGACCCGGATCCCGGGTTCGAGCCATATCCATACCAGCTCGCTGGTGTTTGCCCCCGATGGGGAGTGCAAGGGGCACTACCACAAGATCCATCTGTTCGACGTGGACGTGGCGGATAACCACGGCCGATACCGGGAGTCGGAAACCTTCAGCCCGGGCCACGAGCCCGCCCTGGTGGATTCCCCCTTTGGTCCACTCGGCCTCTCTATCTGTTATGATCTGCGTTTTCCCGAGCTCTATCGCCAGCTGGCCTTCGCCGGCGCCCGGGTGTTGCTGGTGCCCGCCGCCTTCACCGCCGTGACTGGCGAGGCGCACTGGGAACCACTGTTGCGGGCCCGCGCCATCGAGAACCAGTGTTACGTGGTGGCGGCCAATCAGGGGGGGACCCATGAGACGGGGCGCCAGACTTGGGGCCACAGCATGGTGATCGACCCCTGGGGCCGGGTGCTGGCCTGCCAGCCATCGGGCAATGCCACCGTGCTGGCGCAGATGGATGGCGAACTGGTCGAGGAGCTGAAACGCACCATGCCGGTGCTGAGTCATGCCCGACTGCTGTGATGGATATAAGCGAATTGAAACGCAACTGTCTGCCGGTACCGAGCCACACCCGCTTGCGGTGATCCCCATGGGCTGATTGACCTTGTGGTCCCCATGAATGAATCGTCATGACATCTCATATCGAGATTGGAGAAGAAGATTGAGTCTATTGAGCCAGGTTAGTGCCTCCCTGTTGGCCCCGAACGATCTCGATGAGGGACGCCTGCAACAACTGCTCGGCAGCCTGATGAGCCACCAGGTGGAATTCGGCGACCTCTATTTCCAGCGCAGCTGGCACGAGTCCTGGATGCTGGAAGACGGCATCGTCAAGGATGGCAGCTACAACATCGATCAGGGGGTCGGGGTGCGCGCCGTCAGCGGCGAGAAGACCGGCTTCGCCTACTCGGACGAGCTGAGCCTGCTGGCCCTGCAGCAGTCGGTCACCGCCGCCCGCGGCATCGCCGCGGCCGGAGCTCAGGGCAAGGTGAAGGCCTGGGCCCGCACGGAGGCGAACCTGCTCTATCCGGCCATGGATCCCCTGCAGACCCTCGACAAGCAGCAGAAGATCGCCCTGCTCGAGCAGATGGACAAGTTTGCCCGCAGCCTGGATCCCGCCATCAATCAGGTGATGGCCTCCATCAGCGGCGTCTATGAAGAGATCCTGGTGGCGGCTACCGACGGCACCCTGGCCGCCGACGTGCGCCCCCTGGTGCGGTTGTCGGTGACCGTCATTGCCGAGAAGGGCGACAAGCGTGAGCGCGGCAGCGCCGGTGGCGGTGGCCGCTTCGGCTATGACTATTTCCTCGAGCTGGATGGTCTGGAGAGCCGCGCCTTCGGCTATGTGCGGGAAGCCGTGCGCCAGGCCCTGGTGAACCTGGAAGCCATCGATGCACCGGCCGGTGCCATGCCCGTGGTGCTCGGCGCAGGCTGGCCCGGGGTCTTGCTGCACGAGGCGGTGGGTCATGGGCTGGAGGGAGACTTCAACCGCAAGGGCTCCTCCGCCTTCGCCGGTCGCATCGGCGAGCAGGTCGCCTCCAAACATTGCACCATCGTCGATGATGGCACCCTGCCGGGTCGACGTGGCTCCGTCTCCATCGATGACGAAGGGACGCCGGGTGGCTACAACGTGTTGATCGAAAACGGGATCCTCAAGGGTTACCTGCAAGACAAGCAGAATGCCCGGCTGATGGGGGTGCCGCTGACCGGCAACGGCCGCCGTGAATCCTATGCCGCCCTGCCGATGCCACGTATGACCAACACCTACATGCTGGCGGGTCAGTACGATCCGGCGGAGATCATCGCCTCGGTGAAGAAGGGGATCTATGCCCCCAATTTCGGTGGCGGTCAGGTGGACATCACCTCCGGCAAGTTCGTCTTCTCCGCCTCCGAGGCCTACCTCATCGAGGATGGCAAGATTGGTGCTCCCATCAAGGGGGCTACCCTCATCGGCAACGGCCCGGAGGCCATGAGCCAGGTCTCCATGGTGGGTCGGGATCTGCAACTGGATCGCGGTGTCGGCATCTGCGGCAAGGAGGGGCAGAGCGTCCCGGTCGGGGTCGGCCAGCCGACCCTGAGACTCGACAGCCTGACCGTGGGCGGCACCCAGTAAGTCCGCCGTCGACAGACTTGCCTGCAAACCCCGGCCTTGGCCGGGGTTTTTGTTGGGGGCCGTGGCGGGCAATAAAAAGCCCCGGCGAAGGCCGGGGCTGGACAGAGTCGGGTCAGTTGACCGAGATGGCGCGAGCGTCGATGTAGTAATGGGTATTGCCTTGAGGATCCTTGCTGATCCTGGCGATCAACCGGTTGGCGCTCTTGTACTCCCAGTCCTGTGTGATCTGCGCGGGGTTGGGGCTGGTGACGCCCACCACGTTCAGGTACTCATGAAACAGACTGTAGCCACGGATCTCGGTCAGCAGGTTATCCATCTCATCTCTCCCAGGTGGTCATTAATCGGGCAATACCACTCTAGGCTTCACAAGCTGAACCCGTCATGTACAAAAAACAAACTATCCGGCGAGGCTGCCGCGCCCTCACAAGGTTCAGGATTTGGGGGCAACCTGGCCGGGTTCAATGTGTCTGTCGTCGGTGGGGATATGGTGCTGGACCTGGGCCGCCGGGGCGCCGTGGAACACGGGGTCCTGCGCCACTTCCTTGACGCCGTTGATGCAGAACTGCATGCCCATGCACACCAGCAGGAAGCCCATGATGCGGGTCATGGCGTCGATACCGGTGGCACCGAGGAGCTTGCATACCGGGTCCGCCAGCTTGAGCACACCCCAGCTCAGCAGGCTCATCAGGGCGAAGGCGGTGACCATGCCGGAGTAGATGACGAAGCGGTTGTAGTCAGCCGGCAGCTCGGCGATCTGGGCGGCGCCGCTGATCACCAGCGCCATGGTGCCGGGACCGCACATGCTGGGCATGGTCAGGGGCACGAAGGCGATGCTCTGGTTGATGTCATTCTCGGCAGCCTGCGTCGGCACCGGGAACAGCATGCGAAAACCGATGAAGGCGATGATGAGGCCACCGGCCAGGCGCAGGCCGGGGATGGAGATACCAAACAGATCCAGGATGGAGGAGCCGATGAAGAAGCTGACGCAGAGGGTTGCGAACAGATAGAGGGCGGCCAGATTGATCTGGCGCCGGACATGTTCGCGGGACATACCTTTGCTCAGACCCAGCAACAGGGTGGCGGTGGTGGGCGGGTTGACCATGGGCAGCAGTGCCAGCAAGGCGATGAATACGACCTGGAAGAACATCTTGCACCTCAAGTTAGTTGGCTGAAACGGGAGCCAGACACGGCTCTGGCGAAAGAGGTAGGTTACTCTACTGAGCCTGCCTGAACGGAGGCATAACAGCGAGCCCCGAAAACCGGGGCTCGCTGTCTGAATCGGATCAGGGCTCAGCAAACGGCAGGCCAGCACGACGCGTCTGGCCTGGGGTTGCTCAGGCTGTCTGTGGCCGGGTCTGATGCTGGCTGCGCTGGCGGAGCCAGAAGATCAGGCCGAGAACGAAGCCAAGGGCAGCCAGACTGACCACGTAGTGTGATGGTGCCAGCATGTCCTCCTTCATCCACAGGGTCACCAGCATGGGGGTCAGGCCGCCGAAGATGGCGTAGGCCACGTTGTAGGAGAAGGACAACCCGGAGAAGCGCACCACGGCCGGGAAGGCGTTGACCATCACATAGGGCACGGCCCCGACGATGCCGACGGCGAAGCCGACCAGGACGTAGAGGGGGATCAGCTGATCCATGCCCGCCGCCAGACCGTGATAGAACGCATAGGTCGTGGCAGCCAGCAGCAGGGAGCCCAGCATGAAGGTGGGGCCGCTGCCGATGGCATCGATGAGCCGGCCATAGCAGATGCAACCCAGGGTCAGGGCCAGGATCGCCAGGGAGTTGGCGGTCAGGGCGTCGGTCGGGGTGATGCCATGTGCCTTCTGCAGATAAGTCGGGGTCATCAGGATCACCACCACGATGCCGGCGGAGAGCAGCCAGGTCAGCAGCATGGAGACGATGACGCTGCCCTTGTGTTCACGGAGCACCGTCTTGAGAGGCAGTTCCTCGGCCAGCGCCTTGTTGGCCTGCATCTCGGCAAACACCGGGGTCTCGTGCAGCCAGCGGCGCAGATACATGGCGACGATGCCAAAGACACCGCCGAGCACGAAGGCCAGACGCCAGCCCCACTCGCTCACCTCGACCGGGCTCATGCCGCGGTTGATGGCGGTGGCGACCAGGGAGCCGAGCAGGATGCCGGCGGTCAGCCCCGCGGTGAGGGTGCCGCAGGCGACGCCGACCCGTTTGGCGGGCACGTGTTCGGCCACGAACACCCAGGCACCCGGCACCTCGCCGCCGATGGCGGCCCCTTGCAGGATCCGCAGCAACAGCAACAGCAGGGGAGCGGCGATGCCGAGGGCCGCATAGGTGGGCAGCAGGCCGATCAGCAGGGTGGGCAGGGCCATCATGATGATGCTCAGGGTGAACATGCGCTTGCGGCCGATGAGATCGCCGAAGTGGGCCATGATGATGCCGCCAAGGGGGCGGGCCAGATAACCGGCGGCGAAGATGCCGAAGGTCTGGAACTGGCGCAGCCACTCGGGGATATCGGCCGGGAAGAACAGCTCGCCGATGACCACGGCGAAGAAGACGAAGATGATAAAATCGTAAAACTCGAGGGCGCCGCCGAGGGCCGCCAGGCTCAGGGTCTTGTAATCCTGTCGGTTGAGGGGGCGATTATGCTCACGCGGTGTGGTGACTGTAGTCATATCCTTATGTTTCCCATCGTTTTTTTAGTTATTGTTCCCCATCATCTGCGGGGATACGCTCACCCACGAGGGTATGCTTTTGTATCCTGCAATGTAAATCGCACAATTCGCAACACAGTCTTGCAACACCGAGCTCACAAGCGGGCCGGAGAGAGGCTGGCCGTGGATCCCGGATCCGTGGCGGCGGCGCTGGTTGCGTGGCTCCCATCTACGAGGGTTGGATAGAGAATGACGAAGACCAAGGTGCTGCTCTCCTGGAGCAGCGGCAAGGACAGCGCCTGGGCACTGCATCGGCTGCGCCAGGACCCGGCCATCGAGGTGGTGGGGCTGTTCACCACCCTCAATCAGGCGTTCGAGCGGGTCGCCATGCACGGGGTGCGCAAGCAGCTGCTGATGCAGCAGGCCGAGTGTGTGGGACTGCCGATAGAGACCATCGACCTCCCCTGGCCCTGCAGCAACGAGGATTACGGCCGCATCATGACCGGTTTCATTGAAGGGGTGGTGGCGCGGGGGATTCGGCACATGGCGTTCGGGGATCTCTTCCTCGAGGACGTGCGCGCCTATCGGGAGCGTCAGCTAGAGGGGACCGGGATCTCGGCATTGTTCCCGCTCTGGGGCAGCGATACTCGCACCCTGGCGGGAGAGATGATGGCGGCCGGGCTGAAGGCGCGGATCAGCACCCTCGACCCCAAGCGGCTGGAGATGAGCCTGGGGGGGCACGAGTTCGACGAGGCTCTGCTGGCGGCCCTCCCGGAGGGGGTGGATCCGTGCGGCGAGAACGGGGAGTTTCACACCCTGGCCTATGACGGTCCCATGTTCTCGCGGCCGCTGGCCATCGAGACAGGGGAAACCGTGGTAAGAGACGGATTCGTCTTTACGGATCTGCTGCCTGCGGGCCACCAGGCGAGATGAATGACAAGGGTGATGTCAGCTAGCCAGATAAAACGGCTGATAACAAAACGCCGACCCCAGGGTCGGCGTTTTTGTTGGCGTCAGCCGGTGGCTAGCGGGCGGCGAAGGTATCGCAACTGGCGGGTTTGCCGCTGTCGAAGCCCTTCTTGAACCAGGCCAGACGCTGGGCCGAGCTGCCATGGGTGAAGCTGTCCGGCACCACCCGGCCCTGTCCCTGCTGCTGCAACCTGTCGTCGCCGATGGCCTGGGCGGCGTTGAGGGCCTCTTCGATATCCCCGTGTTCCAGCACCTGCTCCCGCTCCATGTAGTGGCCCCAGACCCCGGCGAAGCAGTCGGCCTGCAGCTCCAGCTTGACCGAGAGTCGGTTCTGGGCGACCTGGCTCAGTCCCTGTTGCTGCTGGCGCACCTTGGTGGAGATGCCGAGCAGGTTCTGGACGTGATGGCCCACCTCGTGGGCGACCACATAGCCCTGGGCGAAGTCACCGTCGGCCCCGAGCTTGTCGCGCATGTCCTGATAGAAGGAGAGATCGATGTAGACGGACTTGTCCGCCGGGCAGTAGAAGGGGCCCATCACCGACTGACCCTGACCGCAGCCGGTGCGGGTGGCGCCGCGATAGAGCACCAGCTTGGGGGGCTGATACTGGCTGCCGTTCTGGGCGAAGATCTCCCCCCAGGCATCCTCGGTGGAGGCGAGCATCACCGAGGTGAACTTGGCCAGGGGATCGTTGGCGGGTTGAGACACATTCTGGCGCGGTGGCTGGGTTTGCGGGGCCGGATCGTTGAGCAACGGGCTGAGATCCACCCCGTAGTAACCGGCGATCATCACTACGACCACCAGGATGAGGCGTCCCTTGCCGCCGATGGGCAGGCCGCCACCTCCGCTGCCGCCCCCATCCTGACGCCTGTCTTCTACGTTGTTGCTCTCCCGACGATTTTGCCAGCGCATGTCTGCCTGCTCCCGTGATTGGTCGTGGCAGTAATGATAATGGCTGCGGGCGTGCCTTGCCTAACGGATGGCCTTACTCGGCCCAGGGCATCTCGGGCAGGCTGTCGAGGAATTCGGCGTAGCGGGTCAGGTTGAAGGGGCCTTGATCCGCCTCCATCGCCATCAGCTCGGCGCCGAGGGCGCAGGCGATGTATTGCAGCGCCTCTTCCCGCGGGGTGCCTTTCATCACCAGCCGCATCAGGGTGGCCTTCACCTCTAGGGGGTTGCCGTCGGCGAGCTGGTTATCCACCATTTCCAGCAGGGTCTGTTCGTCGAAAAATTCGGTGCTCTCTGTCATGTCTTGTTCCTGAGTCGAAGGGTAGGAGTGTCATTGGGCGGGCATTATAGCCGCATCCGGCCCGGGCCTAGGTAGCGCGGTGCCAAGTATCCGTGTCAGGCGGCACTTTTTACCCGCCCCCCTTGCCAAGGGGAAAGGGTGGGGGCAGTCTTGTTGGCTTCTCCCGTTCCCGTTTTCCGACTAGAAGAGCCTTGCCATGATCCTCTCCGAGCGCCTCGCCCTGCGCGAGCTCAATCTCACCGATGCCCCCTTCATCCTCGAACTGCTCAACGATGGCGACTTCCACCGCTGGATAGGCGATCGGGGCGTGCGCACCCTGAGCGGTGCCGAAGAGTATATCCAGCAGGGGCCGGCGGTCAGCTATGCCCGGCATGGTCATGGTCTCTATCTGGTGAGTCGGCGGGAAGATGGCGCCAGGATAGGCATCTGCGGTCTCATCAAGCGCGATACCCTGCCGTGCGAAGACATCGGCTACGCCTTCCTGCCGGCTTACCGCGGTTTGGGATACGGGGTCGAGGCGGCGCAGGCCGCGATCCGGGATGGGCGTGAGCGGCTCGGCATCGAGCGGGTCATCGCCATCGTCACCCCGGGCAATGAGCGATCGGTTGCGCTGCTGGCCAAGCTGGGGCTCACTCAGGGCAAGCTGGTCAAGCTGGGTGACAGTGAGGAGGAGTGCCTGTTGCTGGAAGCATCGGACCAGGAGCCGTGCGTTTTATCCTGAGGCAAGGGAGGCCGCCGTGAGTTGCGGCCTGTTTGCATCGGGTCTGCCATGGGGCAGTGCTGATCAGTTGAGATCCTCGATGGAGAACTCACCGGGGATGCCGTCACAGGAGATGGCGAAGCCACCGCTGAAACGGGTGCTGAACTGGATCAGGAAGGCATCATAATCCTGCTCTTGCGGGGGCAGGTTGACGGGCTTGCTACGACGCAGGGGTTTGTGTGTTTGTACTGCTTTCATCATGGTATTTCTCTATATCAATGAGGTGTTTTCTCCTTGTTTTTGCAAATGTCAGGTCAATGGGCGTGGTCAGATCCACGCAGGAATACCCAGCCTTGTCAGGGGCGTCTGCACTTTTCAAGGAAATGCGCCAAGGATCACGCGGATGCATGATGCTACTTGGAAGTGGGCAGATCGGGTCTGCGCCGTGAAAACCGGGCAACGCAGGCAGACAGCCTGACGGTTTTCGAGGCGAGTAAATCAGAGGGAGGTTATGTGTGTACTGGCAGGATTCATCTAACGGTGAAGCATTGCGAACATAATCAGGGCTGATTAACTAGCCGGCGCGCATTCTCTCCTCGATTTGCCTGAAAAGCAAACAAATATTTGGTGCCATCATTTCACCCCCGCTTTTTTCACTGCCGCATCAGGCAAAAAAGGCTCCCGCCGGGAGCCCTCTCTGTTGGCCATCATGGCTTGGAGCAATGGCTTGGTCGCTGCCGCTCGCCTGCTTGGCCGCGGTGATCCACAGGGTGTGATGGCCATGCTCATGTTGGAGATGCCGGATAGAAAAAGGGCTCCCGCCGGGAGCCCTCTCTGTTGGCCATCATGGCTTGAGGCAGTGGCTTGGTAGCCGCCGCTCACCTTCTTGGCCGCGGTGATCCACAGGGTGTGATGGCCATGCTCATGTTGGAGATGCCGGATAGAAAAAGGGCTCCCGCCGGGAGCCCTTTCTGTTGGCCATCATGGCTTGAGGCAGTGGCTTAGTAGCCGCCGCTCGCCTTCTTGGCCGCGGTGATCATGGGGGTGATGGTCATCCCCTGCACCACGATGGAGAACATCACCACCGAGTAGGTCATCACCAGGATGACCTCCCGCAGGTCGACCCCGTGTTCCGGCAATATCATGACGCCGGAGGGCAGCGCCAGGGCCATGGCCATGGCCAGGCCGCCGCGCAGGCCGCCCCAGGTCAGGATGCGGATGGAGAAGGTGTTGTAGCTGCGGAAGCGGCGGAAGGCCACATAAGGCAGGGACACGCTGATGAAGCGGGCGGCCAGACAGAGCGGCACCGCGATGACCAGCAGGATCCAGTCACGCCAGGCCAGATCCAGCAGCACCAGCGCCAGACCGATCAGCAGGAACAGCAGGGCGTTGAGGAACTGATCCATCAACTCCCAGAAGTGATCCAGGTGGTGGCGGCTCTGCTCGGAGAAGCCGGAGTGGCGGGTCCAGTTGCCGATCATGATGCCGGTCACCACCATGGCCAGGGCGCCGGAGACGCCGATCATGTTGGCGAAGGCGAAGCCGGCGGTCGGGATGCACAGGGTCAGCAGCAGCTCGAGGGAGCCGTCGTCAGTGGCGCTGATCATCACGTGGGCGATGAGGCCCAGCACGGCGCCGAACAGGATGCCGCCGAGGGCTTCATGCAGGAACAGACCGGCCACGCTGGTGAAGGTCGGTTCGACGCCACCGAAGGCCACGGCAAAGACGGTGGCGAAGATGACGAGGCCGACGCCGTCGTTGAACAGGGATTCTCCCTCGATCTGGATGGCGATCTGGGGTGGCGCCTTCATCTTCTTGACGATGGCCAGCACGGCGATGGGGTCGGTGGGGGAGATCAGGGCACCGAACAGCATGCAGTAGATCAGCGGAACGTCCCAGCCCAGCAGGCTGGAGATGAACCAGAAGCCGTAGCCGATGATGAAGGTGGAGAGCAGGGTCGCGATGATGGAGAGAATGGTGATCTCCCACTTCTGGCTGCGCAACGCCTTCAGATTGATGCCGAGACCGCCCGCAAACAGCAGGAAGCCCAGGATCCCTTTCAGCAGGAAGTTCTGGAAGTCAATGCTCTCCATGGTCTTGACGGCCAGAGGTTCCAGATTGAACCAACCCAACTTACCAAACAGCACCATCAGGGCGGAGATCAGCATGGATCCTGCGGTGATGGCGATGGTGGTCTGGATCTTCACAACATACTGGTTGGCAAAGGCGATGAAGATCGCCAACGCTGCCAAGAAACAGAGTGTGTAGTAGACGCTCATAGTTATTTTTTCTCGTTTTAGTAGACAGCAAGCACGTATCCCTATCAAGGACGGGCATAGGGTACTCTCGGGACACATCTTACTCATTACCCATTTGTGAGTATATGGTGGTCGGTTACGGACAGATAGACGGCTAGATTTCCATTTGATTTTTTTGCTGTTAGGATGGAGGCCACGTAGTTGCATGGATGTGAGAGGAACGAGCGGTGTCGAACATAAAAAAGAAGCTGGAAGCCTGCCTCAGGGAACGGATCCTGATCATCGACGGGGCCATGGGCACCATGATCCAGGGCTACAAGCTCGGTGAATCGGATTACCGGGGCGAGCGCTTCGCCGACTGGCATACGGACATCAAGGGCAACAACGATCTGCTGGTACTGAGCAAGCCCGCGGTGATCCGCGAGATCCACGATCAATACTGTGCCGCCGGGGCCGACATCCTCGAAACCAATACCTTCAACGCCACCCGTATCGCCATGGCCGATTACGAGATGGAAGAGCTCTCCGCCGAGATCAACCGGGAAGCCGCCAGGCTGGCCCGGGCCGTGGCGGACGAGTGGACGGCGAAAGAGCCGCACAAGCCGCGCTTCGTGGCCGGTGTGCTGGGCCCCACCAACCGCACCGCCTCCATCTCGCCGGACGTCAACGATCCCGGCAAGCGCAACGTCACCTATGACGAGCTGGTGGCCGCCTACACCGAATCGACCCACGCCCTCATCGAAGGGGGCGCCGACATCATCCTTATCGAGACCATTTTCGATACCCTCAACGCCAAGGCCGCCGCCTTCGCGGTGGAAGGAGTGTTCGAGGCGCTGGGCCATGCCCTGCCGGTGATGATCTCCGGCACCATCACGGACGCCTCGGGTCGCACCCTGTCCGGCCAGACCACGGAAGCCTTCTACCATTCCCTGCGCCACGTCAAACCCATCTCGTTTGGTCTCAACTGCGCGCTCGGCCCGGACGAGCTGCGCCAGTATGTGGAAGAGCTCTCCCGCATCAGCGAATCCTGCGTGAGTGCCCACCCCAACGCCGGCCTGCCCAACGCATTTGGCGAGTACGATCTCGACGCGGTCGAGATGGCACAGCACATCCGCGAGTGGGCTTCGAGCGGCTTCCTCAACCTGGTGGGGGGCTGCTGCGGCACCACCCCGACCCATATTCGCGCCATGGCGGATGCCGTGGCGGGCATCAAGCCCCGCGCCTTGCCGGAGATCCCGGTGGCCTGCCGGTTGTCCGGCCTCGAACCCCTCATCATCACGGCGGAATCCATGTTCGTGAACGTGGGGGAGCGCACCAACGTCACCGGCTCGGCGCGGTTCAAGCGCCTCATCAAGGAAGGGCTCTATGACGAGGCCCTGGATGTGGCCAAGCAGCAGGTGGAGAGCGGCGCCCAGATCATCGACATCAACATGGACGAGGGCATGCTGGACGCCGAGGCGGCCATGGTGCGCTTCCTCAACCTCATCGCCGGCGAGCCGGACATCGCCCGGGTGCCGGTGATGATCGATTCCTCCAAGTGGGAGGTGCTGGAGGTGGGACTCAAGTGCGTACAGGGCAAGCCGGTGGTCAACTCCATCTCCATGAAGGAGGGGGAGGAGAAATTCATCCAGCAGGCGAAGTTGCTGCGCCGCTACGGCGCCGCCGTCATCGTCATGGCCTTCGACGAGGTGGGCCAGGCGGACACCCGCGCCCGCAAGTTCGAGATCTGCCAGCGCGCCTATCGCATCCTGGTGGATCAGGTGGGCTTCCCGCCGGAAGACATCATCTTCGACCCGAACATCTTCGCGGTGGCGACCGGCATTGACGAGCACAACAACTACGCGGTGGACTTCATCGAGGCGGTGAAGGACATCAAGGACAACCTGCCCCACGCCATGATCTCCGGCGGCGTCTCCAACGTCTCCTTCTCCTTTAGGGGCAACGAGCCGGTGCGCGAGGCCATCCACGCCGTCTTCCTCTACCACGCCATCCAGAACGGCATGGACATGGGTATCGTCAACGCCGGTCAGCTTGCCATCTATGAAGACATCCCGGCTGAGTTGAAAGAGAAGGTCGAGGCGGTGGTGCTGAACCTCAACCCCGACGCCACCGAGGCGCTGCTGGCCATCGCCGAGAAGTATCGCGGTGCCGGTGCCCAGGCGGAGGATCCGCGGGATCAGGAGTGGCGCAGCTGGCCCGTGGGCAAGCGGCTCGAGCATGCCCTGGTCAAGGGGCTGACCGACTTCATCGAAGAGGATACCGAAGAGGCGCGGGCCGGCGCCGAGCGGCCGCTGCACGTCATCGAGGGGCCGCTGATGGACGGCATGAACGTGGTCGGCGACCTGTTCGGCGCGGGCAAGATGTTCCTGCCTCAGGTGGTGAAGTCGGCGCGGGTGATGAAGCGGGCGGTGGCCTATCTGCAGCCCTATATCGAGGCGGAGAAGCAGGGGGGCTACAGCAACGGCAAAATCGTGCTCGCCACCGTGAAGGGGGATGTGCACGACATCGGCAAGAACATCGTCGGGGTGGTGCTGCAGTGCAACAACTTCGAGATCGTGGATCTCGGGGTCATGGTCTCCTGCGAGACCATTCTCAAGACGGCCCGCGAGGTGAACGCCGACATCATCGGTTTGTCCGGCCTCATCACCCCGTCGCTGGACGAGATGGTGCACGTGGCCAAGGAGATGGAGCGTCAGGGCTTCAAGCTGCCCCTGCTCATCGGCGGCGCCACCACCTCCAAGGCCCACACCGCGGTCAAGATTGAGCAGAACTACTCAGAACCCGTGGTCTATGTGTCGAACGCCTCGCGCGCGGTCGGGGTGGCCCAGAGCCTGCTGAGCCCTGAGCTCAAGCCCGCTTTCGTCGCCCGCATCGACAAGGAGTACGAAATTGCCCGCGAGCAGCATGCCCGCAAGCAGCCCCGCTCCAAACCGGTCAGTCTGGCCCATGCCCGCGCCAACCGTCATCAGCTGGACTGGGTCGGCTATCAGCCCCCGGCACCTCGCGAGCCCGGGGTACAGAAGTTCGAAAACGTGCCCATCTCGGTACTGCGCCCCTACATCGACTGGACGCCGTTCTTCCTGAGCTGGGAGCTGGCGGGCAAGTATCCGCGCATCCTGGAAGATGAAATCATCGGCGAGGAGGCGACCAAGCTGTTTGCCGATGCCAACGCCATGCTGGACCAGCTCGAGCAGGATCAAAGCGTGCGCTGCGCCGGCATTGTCGGCCTCTTCCCCGCCAACGCCGTGGGGGACAGCATCGAGGTCTATACCGACGAGTCGCGTACCCAGGTGCGCAAGGTGCTGCACCACCTGCGCCAGCAGAGCGAGAAGCAGGGCTTCCCGAACTACTGTCTGGCGGACTATGTGGCACCGAAAGAGAGCGGCAAACCGGACTGGATCGGTGCCTTCGCCGTCACCGGCGGCATCGGTGAAGAGGCCATCGCCAACGCCTATAAAGCGGAGCACGACGACTACAACGCCATCCTCATTCAGGCGGTGTGCGATCGTCTGGCCGAAGCCTTCGCCGAGTACCTGCACGAGCAGGTGCGCAAAGTGCACTGGGGCTATGCCCCGGACGAGGCGCTCAGCAACGAAGAGCTGATCCGCGAAAATTACCAAGGCATCCGCCCCGCGCCGGGTTACCCGGCCTGCCCCGAGCACACCGAGAAGGGGAGCATCTGGGAGCTGCTGGGGGTGGAACAGGCCATCGGCATGAAGCTCACCGAGTCCTACGCCATGTGGCCGGGGGCGGCGGTCTCCGGCTGGTACTTCTCCCATCCCGACAGTAAATACTTCGCGGTGGCGCAGATCCAGCAGGATCAGGTGGAAGACTACGCCGTGCGCAAGGGCATGACCCTGGTGGAAGCCGAGCGCTGGCTGGGGCCTAACCTGCATTGATCGACAGGGTCTGCGGACCCTGAATCGAGGTTGTTATGAAGATTGGATTTGTCGGCCTGGGGGCCGTGGTACAGACGGCCTATCTGCCAGCTCTCGCTGCATTGGCAGAAGATGCTGAAATATGGGGGTTTGACCCGGCGCAGACGCTGCCGGGAGTGATCTCAGCCCCGAGTCTGGCAGCCTTGCTGGCGTTGCCCCTGGACCGGCTGGTCATCGCAACGCCTTCTTTGCTGCACCTGCCGGTGCTGGAGCAGGCGCTGGCGAGCGCCATCCCCTTGATCCTTGTCGAGAAACCCGTGGTGGCCAGTCAGGCCCAGCACGACCGCCTGCTGGCCCTGCTGGCGGATCCCGCCGTGGCGGGTCGGGTGCTGGCGTTGGATCACTGGATGGCACGCTGCGCCGCGCAGCAACTGCTCGGTGAGGGACTGGATGCCGGCTGGCAGCCTCAGGGGGCGGCCGTTCGGCCCGCGACCCTCAAGGATGTGGCTGAAGTGGAAGGCTTTTTGCTGGAGCCTTGCGGCATCGACGCACATGGTCATCCCTTCGCCCTCAACTTTGCCACCGGCGAGCCGGATAAGCGGACCTTCCGCCATCCGGATGGGGTCATCCTCGATATCGGCACCCATGTACTGGCGATGATCCGCGAACTGCTGGTGGCCCTTGGCGGGGATGACAGCCTGCACCTGGTGGCGGAAGGGGTCTGCGATCGGCTGGGACGGCCCATCGCACGGGGCGATCTGAGTACGGCGGAGGGGCGTGCCTGCCTGCGCGGGGAAGCGGCCGGGGTGCCCGTCACCCTCTGGCTCGACAAGTACGCGGGGCCCATAGTGAAGAAGGGAGTGGAGAAGAAGGGATTACGCCTGATGCTCAAGGATGGCCGGGTGATCGAGCTGCTGCGAAGCGGCAATCTGGCCTGGCTGCACCATCATGAAAACGGGGTGGAGCAACGCTGGCAGCTGGAAGGGTCCCTCTATCGTCATTGCATCGCCCAGACCCTTCTGGCGCCAATCCCTGTCGGGGGATGGGGCGGGGTCACCACCCGCCGCCTGCAGGAGGTGGGGCTGCTGCTCGGCCTGCAACAGCAGTTGCGCGGCCCGCACTGAAACGGCCTTAGAGGGCATTTGCAAGACGGCGCTCTTTGTCCTGGGCCCTTCTTGCAGAACGGCGCATGGTGAGGGGAAAGGATTGGCGTTGCCAGTCGTTCATGGCACCTTATACTCTCCAGTCCGATTATCAGGTCTGCCATTTCCATGAATATTGCCATTTTATCCCGTGAGCCCAACAACTACTCCACCCGCCGTCTGGTCGAGGTGGCCCGGGCCCGTGGTCATCAGGTCGAAGTGCTCGACACCCTGCGCTGCTACATGAACATCGCCTCCCACAGCCCCTCCATCCACTACGAGGGCCGGGAACTGGCGGGCTATGACGCCGTGATCCCGCGCATCGGCGCCAGCATCACCTTCTACGGCACCGCCGTGCTGCGCCAGTTCGAGATGATGAACACCATGGCCCTGAACAGCTCGGTGGCCATCTCTCGCTCCCGGGACAAGCTGCGCGCCATGCAGCTGCTCTCCCGCCATGGCATCGGCCTGCCCATCACCGGTTATGCCCACAGCACCCACGATGTGCCGGATCTGATCACCATGGTGGGCGGTGCGCCTCTGGTGGTGAAGCTGCTGGAAGGAACCCAGGGCATAGGCGTGGTGCTGTGCGAAACCCAGAAGGCCGCCGAGAGCGTGATCGAGGCCTTCATCCAGACCAACAACAACATCCTGGTGCAGGAGTATATCCGCGAGGCCAATGGCGCCGACATCCGCTGCCTGGTGGTCAACGGCAAGGTGGTGGCCGCCATGCGCCGTCAGGCCCAGCCCGGTGAGTTTCGTTCCAACCTGCACCGTGGCGGCACCGCCGAGGCGATCAAGATCAGCCCCGAAGAGCGGGCGACCGCGGTGCAGGCCGCCAAGATCATGGGGCTGGACGTGGCCGGGGTGGACATCCTTCGCAGCGCCCGCGGCCCTCTGGTGCTGGAGGTGAACTCCTCTCCCGGTCTGCAAGGGGTGGAAGCCGCCTCCGGCAAGGATGTGGCGGGCAAGATCATCGAATATCTGGAGCTCAAGGCGAGCCGCAAGCACAAGCCGGCGGAGTGACGGCAAAGCCGATGGTTGGAGATGACAAGGCGCCTTAGGGCGCCTTGTCGTTTCTGCTCGTCCCGTTGAGACGTACTCCCCTCACCCTGGCCCCCTCCCAAAGGGAGAGGGGACCTAGAGGTGAGTCAGGTGATCGGTGTTTTGCTCCCTTCCCCCGCTTTTTTGAAGAAACGGGGAAAAAGGCCGGGGATGAGGGGGCGGTTACAAGCCTGACTCGGCCCCATCGGCTTGGGACGAGTCGTCATCAATCACGGCTCCCTGACCCATCTCCAGCTTGGCGCTGAACACCCCCTCTTCCAGCCGGGTGATGATGTGCCAGTCCAGCTTCTCGCAGATGCGCTGGATGATGGTGAGGCCGCAGCCATAGCCCAGGATCTGATCCGGCGCCGCCGCCGTGGGGTTGCTGATGGTGAGGGTCTGCCGGTTCAGGGTAATCTCGATGTGACCGTCGGCGTAGCTGAGGGCATTCTTGAGCAGGTTGCCGAGCGCGATGGCGAGCAGGGAGAGGGGGGCCTGTACCTCGCTCTGTTCGTCCAGATTGAGCCGGATCTCGACGCTCTCCCGCTGCAGCAGAGGCGCGAGACGGGCCAGCTCCCGGCGGATCAGCGGGGCGACCAGCTGGGGCGGGCGTTCCACCGCCTCCTTGCGACCCAGCAGCAGGAAGGTTTCGGTGAGCAGGGCCATCTCGTCGCTGGCGGTGCGGATGCGCCCCGCCGCCCGGGCCGCCGGGGCGGGCAGGTCGCTGACCTTGCCGAGCAGGGCCGCCGAGCCCTGGATCACCATGTTGGGGGTGCGCAGCTCGTGGCTCGCGAAGCGGCTGAACTCCTGCTCCCTGGCGAACACGGCGGCGACCTCCTGCTTGCCGGCCAGCAGCGCCTGTTCGATTTCTCTCAGCTCCTGCCAGGGGGCGTCCGGCACGAAGTCGGCCCGATCCGGGGTGAGGTGGGCAACCCGCTGACGCAAGCGCTCCAGCGGCCGGGTGATGTGACGCACCAGCCAGATGCCGAAGGCGACGCAACCGAGCAGCAGGGTGAGGCCGATCAGTCGGGTGATCAGGTGCAGCCTGTCTTCGTAAGGATCCAGGTAGTCGTCGGCGTCGTCGTTGAAGACCAGGTAGAGCAGGCCCTGGCCGGAGGGGTGAGGTCGCACCAGGAAGTGCTTGTCCTCCTCGCCGAGCTGATGCTCATAAAAGCCCGGGGTCTGGTAGGGCCTCAGCCAGGCGGGGAGGCGACCGGCCTGGGTCCAGTAGCTGGAGAACTGGCGCGGGCTGGGGGCGGGGGCCAGCTCCCCCAGCCGCAGCCAGTCATCGCCATAGCGGGTGACCTCGGCCTCCAGCCAGTGGCGCAGGCTCAGCTCCTCCATCTTGCTCTCCGCCGCCACCATCAGCAGGCTGAGGGTGGTCAGCAGCAGGAGCCCGGCTCCCCCCAGTATCAGGATCAGCCGTTTGCGCAGGCTGGGCAGCTTGCTGGCGCTCTCCTCGTGGTCACGGTTCATGACGAGGCGGTCAGCCGGTAGCCCTGACCGTGCAGGGTTTCCAGCATGGGGGTGGGAAAGGGTTTGTCGAGGGCGTTGCGCAGGGCATAGATATGGCTGCGCAGGGCGTCGGAGTCCGGCTCCTCATCCCCCCAGACGGTGTCCAGCACCTCCTGACGGGTGACCAGCTGGGGAGCCCGTTTCACCAGCAGACTGAGGATCTGGAACGGGATCTTGCCGAGCCTGAGCTCCACCCCGGCGCGGTGGGCGCGGCCGCTGGCAGGATCCACCGTCAGCTCGCCGAAGCTGAGGGTTCCCATGTCTCCTCTGGGTCCGCGCAGGGCCAGGGCCTGCAACCGGACTTCCAGCTCCTCCATGGCGAAGGGCTTGACCAGGTAGTCGTCGCCGCCGGCGCGAAAGCCCGCCAGCTTGTCGTCCAGGCTGTCGCGGGCGGTGAGAAACAGCACCGGGGTCGGGATGCCATCGGCCCTCAGCTGCTCCACGGTGCGCAGGCCGTCGAGGCGCGGCATCATGACGTCCATGATGATGACGTCGAAGCGCTGCTCCGCCAGCAGCTGCAGGGCGGCCTGGCCGTGGTAGGCACAGTCCAGCTGGTGCCCCGCGAGCTCCAGGTAGTCCATGATGGTCTCAGCCACCTGGGGATTGTCTTCCACCACCAGTATTTTCATGTTCTGATCTCCTGGTTGTGGCCGCGATTTCACGGCCGCTTCACACCGGATGAGGCATGCTGTGTGCCAGTGTAACCCCGAGGATCCCCGATGATGAAGCCCCTCTGCGCGCTCTTGCTATTGATTTTGCTGCCCTTTGGGGCGGCTCATGCGGCTGAGTTCAAATTGATCGGCCGCACCAGCTGGCAGCTTGGCCAGCTGATGGTCAATGGCATCCCCTTTGTCATCGATGAAGATACCCGTTTCAAAGACGGTCTGGACGAGGACGATCTCGGCGGAACCTGGGTCGAGCTGGAAGGGGAGATGCGAGGGGATCGCCGCCTGATCCACGAAGTGGAGGCGCTGGAAGAGGATGATGAGATGGATCTGGAGGGGCCGGTGGCGCAGGGGCGGATCTGGGGCTATGCCGCCTCGGACGGCAGCCTGGCCCCTTTTGAAGGACGCTGGCTGGAGCTGGAGTGCAAGTTTGACGGCATGCGGCTGAGTCGTTGCCAGGAAGAAGATTGAGCCACCTCGACCGTAGGCCGGAAAAAAGAGCGGATCCGGCCCATAGTTAAACCTCGCGTCACCACGACCCCGAGGTCCCCATGACAAACGCCCCACTGATCCTCTGTCTGCTGCCCCTCGGCGCCCTGGCCATGGAGCCCGAGCTTTGGCTGGTGGAACTGGAACATAACGATGGCATTCGCCTGCAGTTTCAGGGGGCCGAGCTGGAGCTCGGCAGCGCCGATCTGGTGGGGATCGAGGGGCCGGATGCCCTCCAGCCGGGCATGCGCCTCGCCATCGAGAGTCGCCATGGCGTCGCCGAGCAGATCCGCTTGCTCACCTCGGCGCCGACCCTGGCCCAGAACAGCCAGTGGTCACGGGCAGAGGACAGGCTGCTGGCCGCAGCGGGGCAGACCCTGTTGCTGCAGGAGCTGGGAGTGCTGGTGTTCGATGGGAACACGCGCTGGCAGAATGGCAGCCCGGCGGACCTGCAATCGGGACGCAAACTGGTGCTGACCCGTGACGAAGAAGGGCACCTGACGGACATATTGATCCCCAACCCGGAAGAAGACCCTGAATAGGGCTAAATAATATTCAGATATGATGGGTATTATTTAATCGTATTAACTAGAACACATGGCTCGTCGGTAATTAAAAACTTAAACACCACGAAATTCATAAAATAAATAATAAAGTAATAGCTCTGATATCAAACTTGTCATTATTAAATAAGCTCAATGTTAATTGCCGGATTCACGATTTATATAAATTAAACTGTGGGCTCGATCGCAATTGGCTTCGTTCTTCGCTGATATTTTCCCTCTTGCATGCAGCAAGAAAAATAATTTGCATGCCAAACATTAAATATTGGGGGAGCTATGGATAAATTAAAAACAAGCGGTTTGGCGTTGACCATCACGACGCTGCTGATGAGCCAGGCCTATGGGGCTGAGCCCATCTACCCTGATCAGTTGCGCCTCTTTTCACTCGGGACCGGGGTATGCGGGGATAATTACCGCCCAGTAAATCGGGAGGAAGCACAGAGTGTCCGCAATAATATTGTGGCCATGATGGGGCAATGGCAGATCAGCGGGCTGGCCAATAACTGGGTTATTATGGGGTCAGGCTACAATGGTGAAATAAAACCCGGAAACGCATCTGATACCTGGTGTTATCCAACCAATCCGGTCACCAGTGAAATACCCGTATTGCCTGCGATGAATATTCCAGACGGCGATGAGGTGGACGTACAATGGCGGCTGGTGCATGACAGTGCCAATTTCATCAAACCCGCCAGCTACCTCGCCCACTATCTCGGCTATGCCTGGGTGGGGGGTGACCACAGCCCCTATGTGGGTGAGGACATGGACGTGAGCCAGGATGGCGACAGCTGGCTCATCCGCGGCAACAACAGCGGCGGTTGCGACGGCTATCGCTGCGGCGAGAAAACCAGCATCCGGGTCAGCAACTTCGCCTACACCCTGGATCCCGAGAGCTTCAGCCACGGCGAGGTGACCCAGTCCGATCGTACCCTGATCAAGACGGTCGTAGGGTGGGCCGTCAACGACAGCGACACCCCCCAGTCCGGCTATGATGTGACCCTGCGCTACGACACGGCCACCAACTGGTCCAAGACCAACACCTACGGTCTGAGCGAGAAGGTCTCCACCAAGAACAAGTTCAAGTGGCCCCTGGTGGGGGAAACTGAGCTCTCCATCGAGATCGCCGCGAGCCAGTCCTGGGCCTCCCAGAACGGGGGCGCGACCACCACCTCTCTGTCCCAGTCGGCGCGCCCGACCGTGCCCGCCCACTCCAGGATCCCGGTGAAGATCGAGCTCTACAAGGCGAACATCTCCTACCCCTACGAGTTCAAGGCGGACGTCAGCTACGATCTCGCCCTGAACGGCTTCCTGCGCTGGGGCGGCAACGCCTGGCACACCCATCCGGACAACCGCCCGACCTGGAACCACAGCTTCGTCATGGGCCCGTTCAAGGACAAGGCGAGCAGCATCCGCTACCAGTGGGACAAGCGTTACATCCCGGGTGAGGTGAAGTGGTGGGACTGGAACTGGACCATACAGCAGAACGGTGCCGATACCATGAAGCAGGCCCTGGCCAGGGTGCTGCGTCCGGTGCGCGCCAGCATCACGGGTGACTTCCACGCCGAGAGCCAGTTTGCAGGCAATATCGAGATCGGTGCGCCCGTTCCCATCGGGAGTGACAGCAAGGTACGCCGTGCCCGCAGTGTCGACAGCCAGGCTGGCGGGCTGCGCCTGGAGATCCCCCTGGATGCCAGCGAGCTCTCCGCGCTGGGCTTTGACAACGTCCAGATCAAGCTGGAACCCGCGACCGACCAGTGAATTCGTGGCAGTGAAATCAGTATGTTAAACCGGGCTTCTGCCCGGTTTTTATTTGTGAAAAATGACATAAGCAGTGCTTTCCACTGCCCTGATCACGCCGCCCGTTTGCCGCCTCTGCGTGTTGCCGAGTGCAAGCAGGGCGCATCCCGCCGACTTCCCTTGCTGGCGGGCGACCTGAACGATATAAATTCAGCTCAAATGGGGCTATTGATGGGATATTCCCCTATCAATAGAAGGTCAATAGGGGCTTGCCGCAGAAGTGGCTTCTACACTCAATGCCAGGCCCGCAAGAGGATGCGGGCCGCGAGAGGACAAGGATGAACTGCGATGGAACAAGAGACGGACGGGATCAGGATCTCCGATCTCAATGAGGCAGTGGTGCACGGCATCCTCGAGGTGATCAGCGAAGGGATCTGGGACTGGAATGCCAACACGGGGTTCGTTTACCGCAATGCCGGCTGGTATCTGATGCTGGGTTACGATCCCCACTCCCTGGAGAACACGGTATTCACCTGGGAGAGCGTGATCCACCCCGACGATCTGGCCCACGTCATGGCCTGTTTCGATGACTGCCTGAACGGCAAGGCCTCCGACTACAGGGCCGAGTACCGTTGTCGTTGCCGCAATGGGGAGTACCGCTGGATAGAGGACAGCGGCCGTATCATAGCGCGCAACCCCGATGGCTCCGTGGCCCGGATGATCGGGGCCCATCGCGACATTCACGCCCAGCGCGAGCTCTATGTGCGGCTGGAGCTGCACAACCGCAGCCTGGAGCAACAGGTCGCCGAGCGCACCGCCGAGCTGGAGTGCCTCAACCGGGCGCTGCAGCATCAGGTGGAGGAGAACCGCCGCCTGGCGGAGACGGATGTGCTGACCGGTGCCGCCAGCCGGTATCGGCTGGAACAGGCTATCCGATTGGAACACGAGCGGGCGCGACGCTTCCAGGAGCCCTTCTCCGTGATCGCCATGGATGTGGATGACTTCAAGCAGATCAATGACAGTCATGGTCACGGGGTGGGTGACAAGACCCTCATCGACATCGTCAAGGCAACCCGGGGCGGGATCCGCGAGATCGATCTGCTCGCCCGCTGGGGAGGCGATGAGTTCATGCTGATCCTGCCCAACACCCGGCTGGCGGATGCCCTGCTGGTGGCCGAGAAGCTGCGCCTGCGACTCGGGCATCTGCGGGTGATGGAGCGGGACCCCATCACCCTGAGCTTCGGGTTGGTGGAGTCGCAGCCCGAGGAGGCGGTGGCCCAGCTGATGGCGAGGGTGGACAGGGCGCTCTACCGGGCCAAGCTGGCGGGCAAGGACCAGCTCTGTGGCTAGACATGGTCCGGGCCGAGGGGCTGCCATGGGCCTCTCTTCCCCCGAATGCGGCTTGATCTCGCTCTCTGCTTGACGCCAACCCGGCTCACTGGTCTGATGCGCGCTCTTTTCATACCTGTGAGATATATCTTGATGAAGAAGTGCCTCCTGATTGCCCTGACCGCCCTGCCGTTGATGGCCCACGCCGGCCTGATGGACTCCCTGACCGATACCATGACCAGCAGCCTCACCAACAGTGCCAAAGAGATGGCCGGTACGGCCATGGATGACGCCGCCAATGCCGCGGTCAAACGGGCGCTGGAGATCAAGGAAGGGAGTTCCAGCAAGGAAGCCATCAAGGCAAAGCTGGGGGCGCCGGCCAGCACCGAGACCGTCGAGGGGCTGGAAGTGTGGCGTTATGACCTGACTGCCCTGAACAAGATCTCTCCCACCCTTGCCGAGAGCAGCAAGGTGCTGTTCAAGGATACCGAGATAGAGAACAAGCACGTGCTCATCCAGTTCGACGGCGAGACCGCCAAGACGGTGAGCCTGGCGGACAAGGCCAAGGCATAAGCCAGACAACAAGGGGCCATGGGCCCCTTGTTGTTATCGATGGCCAGGGCTCTGCCTTGGCACCATGACAAAGAGGGTGGCCATGGCCACCCTCTTTGGGTTGTCGGAGCGCTTATTTGTTCGCTTCGGCAAACTGCTTCATCACTTCGGCATGCTTGGTCATGCCGTCGGCGCGCAGCTCCAGATTCTTGACGAACTCGGCCTTCTTGGCCGGGTCTTCAATCTTGTCGTAACGCTGCTGCAGGTGGGCCTGGATCTGCTCCGGGGTCATGTTCTTCATGCGGGCCATCTTGTCGTGGCGACCGCCATGATGCTTGCCATCCTTCATGGCACAATCGGCCATGGGGGCACCGGGCTGCGCCGTGCTCACGGCTTCACTGGCGGCATAGGCGCCAAGCGGCAGGCCGAGGATCAGGGTGGCGGTCAGCAGGGTCTTGGTCAGCTTTTTCATAGGTAACTCCTTTCGGATGAATGCGGGATTCGGCTCGTTCGCCTTGGTACTCAGTAAACACCGAGGAAGTGTCTGAAATTTGCCAGTTGAAGCCTATTTTGTAGCAGAGTGTGGCATCCAGGCGCGTTGGCACACTTTGACATAACCCCCAAGACCGATTTTCGTATAATCGTCCCAGCTCGATAACGGGAGAGACAGTGATGAACCAAGGCAGCCCTCATATTCTGGTGGTGGACGACCACAGCGAGATCCGCGATCTGCTCAAGCGCTTTCTGGAACAGCACGGGATGCGGGTCAGCTGTGCCCGCGATGGCAAGGAGATGAAACGCCTGCTGGAGGAACGGGAATTCGACCTGCTGGTGCTGGATCTGATGATGCCGGGGGAGGATGGTCTGACCCTGTGCCGCGAGCTGCGCGTCAAATCCAGCCTGCCCATCATCATGCTCACCGCCATGGGGGAGGAGACCGACCGCATCATCGGGCTGGAGATGGGGGCCGACGACTACCTCGCCAAGCCCTTCAATCCCCGCGAGCTGCTGGCCCGGATCAAGGCGGTGATGCGCCGTACCCAGGCCGAGCCCCAATCCCTGCCCGAGACCCTGACCCGGGATCTGCGCTTCGATCGCTGGCTGCTGGACATCCATCGCCGGGAGCTGGTGGATGAGGAAGGGGTGGGGATGAGCCTCTCCACCGCCGAATTCGATCTGCTGAAGGTTTTCCTCGAGCGCCCCCAGCGGGTGCTGAGCCGGGATCAACTGCTGGATCTGGCCCGTGGCCGGGAGGCGGTGGCCTTCGATCGCGCCATCGACACCCTGGTGAGCCGGCTGCGGCGCAAGCTGGAGCGGGATCCCAAGAACCCGGAGCTCATCAAGACCATCTGGGGTGGTGGCTACCTGTTCGCCGCCGACGTGACCCAGGAGTGAGCCGGTGACTGCCTTCAAGCGACTCTTTGCCAGGCTGTGGCCCAAGGGGCTGACCGGCCAGATAGTGCTGGTGGCCCTGGCCGGGCTGGTGTTGATCCAGCTGCTCAGCATCCAGATCTACCGCACGGATCGGGAGGAGGCGCTCGGCTACGTCAACAGCCGCAACGCCATGCAGCGCATCGTCTCCGTGGTGCGCCTGCTGACGCTCTCTCCCCCCTCTCTCTATCACGAGATCCTCAAGGCGAGCCGCAGCGAGACCCTGTTGCTGCGCCTCTCCGATGAGCCGCTGCAGCCGGACAACCGCAGCCCCCGCTTCGAGCGGCTGGTGCGCTCCAAGCTGGATTACCCGCCCCACCTGGCGGTGGAGATCAGTGCCGAGCTCAAGCAGGAGTTCCAGCGCAGCCAGGCCTGGCGCCACCACAACCGCATGATGAAGGATCGCGCCGGCATGCCGCCGCCCCAGGACATGCGGCTCTATGGCTCCATCCAGTTGCCAAACGGGGGCTGGCTGCAGTTCAGCTCTCTGGTGGACAAGGAGTCGGCCAGCTGGTCCTGGCAGACCACCCTCAACCTGCTGCTGGTGGCGAGCCTGGTGATCGGCCTGATGATCTGGCTGTTCCGCCGTGCCACCCAGCCGCTCAAGCAGTTGGCGGCCAACGCGGATCGGCTGGGACGCGGGGAGGACATAGAGCCGCTGCGGGAGGCCGGACCGACGGAGATCCGTGAATCCATCCAGGCGTTCAACCGCATGCATACCCGGCTCGATCGCTTCGTGCAGGACAGGACCCGGATGCTGGCGGCCATCTCCCACGACCTGCGCACCCCCATCACCAGCCTGCGCCTGCGCAGCGAGTTTCTGGCGGATGGAGAAGACAAGGATCGCTTCCAGCAGACCCTGCAACAGATGGAGCAGATGCTGGCGGCCACCCTCAGCTTCGCCCGGGAGGAGGGCTTGCAGGAGGCGACCCGGGAGCTGGATCTGGTGAGTCTGCTGGAGAGCCTGTGCGACGACTATGCGGATACCGGCCAGCCGGTCACCTGCCTGGCACAGGGCAAGGAGGTCTATGCCTGCCGTGCCAACACCCTGCGCCGGGTGCTGCAAAACCTCATCGGCAATGCCATCAAGTATGCGGGGTCGGCCGAAGTGTCCCTCGAACGCACCGATGGCGAACTGCTGATCCGGGTCTGCGATCGGGGGCCTGGCATCGAGCCGGGTCAGCTGGAGGAGGTGTTCAAGCCCTTCGTGCGCCTCGACGGGGCCCGCAATACGGAGTCCGGCAGCGTGGGGCTGGGGCTTGCCATCGCCCGCACCCTGGTGCATCAGCACGGCGGGGAGCTGACCCTGCACAACCGGGACGGCGGGGGGCTGGAGGCGAGGATCAGCCTGCCATTGTGAAAAAGAGTGAATGAAGAAGGGCGCCGGTGGCGCCCTTCTTGTCGATGGCATCGTGAGCCCTTGTTCAGAACAGGAAGGTCATGCCCAGGTTGTAGCGACGCCCGTCCAGCACAGTGCCGTAGCTGCCATAGTCCACCGTCTTGTCGAACAGGTTGTAGACACCGGCGGTGACATTGAGCTGCGCATTGGCCTTGTAGACCAGGCCGGTGTCGAAGAAGGTGTAGGAGGGGGTGCCCTCGGCCATCCGGGTGCGGCTCAGGTAATCAGAGGTCTTGCTGCGGAAGTTGACTCTGGACCAGAGGCTGACCTCGTCGGTGGTCTGCCAGTCTACCGAACCGTTGAACATGTGGCGCGGCATCTGGTTCAGCGGCTGGCCTTCCATGGGGCCGCTCTTTTGCTCGGACTGGGTGTAGGTGTAGCTGGTGGCCAGAGACCAGTCCTGGTTGATGGCCCAGTTGGCCGTGCTCTCCACCCCGCGCATATTGGCTTTGTCGACGTTGATGCGATCGCTGATGAAGTCGTAGGTATGGCCGTTGAAGGTACAGACCGGGTCGCTCTTGCTGGAACAGCGGCGGATCTCGGTGAGCATGTCTTCAAAGTCGGTGTTGAACAGGGTCAGGCTGGCGCTGAGCCCTTCACGCCCATCCCATAACAGGGCTATCTCTTCGCTGACGCTGGTTTCAGGTTTGAGCTCCGGGTTGCCGATGATGATCCCATCCTGGGTGCCACCGCCGCTGGCCTGACCCCAGTTGGCGGCGGACATGCGCAGATCCGGCGAGCGGTAGCCGGTGGAGACGCCCCCCTTGAGGGTCCAGAACTCGGCGGGATGCCAGACCCCGTACAGGCGCGGACTCCAGTGGCTGCCGTAGTTCTCGTCCCTGTCCATGCGAACGCCGCCGGTCAGGGCGAAGGATTCCGTCAGGGACCACTCATCCTCCACGAAGAGGGCCCAGCTCCAGCGTGTCAGCTGATCAGCACGATTGCCCACCTTGAGCTGATTGCCCTGATCCTGCAGATCCTCATAGCGATACTGGCCCCCCACGCTCAGATAGTGATCCCCCAGGATGAACTGGGTGTGGGTATCGGCGATGCTGTTGATCATCTTCATCTGGCGGCCGGGGTTGGTGTTCTCCTCCCGCTGTAGGTAGCTGCTGGAGGCACCGAACTCGTATTGACCGTTGTGGGTGATGGCGTAGTTGGTGCGCTCGTAGGTATTGAGGCTCGGCTTGGACGTGGCCGACAGGGAGTTGCCCGGGGTTCTGTCCCTGTCCTGCAGAGTGCGGCTGAGTTCGACGTCGAAGCCGTTGTGCTCATCCGGCGTGAGGCTGAACACGGCGGTGCCGCTCTTCGTCTCCTGCTCGGCGAAACCGTTCTGGAACTGATCCTCGCCCCGATGGGAGAGTTGACCGTTCAGGCGCATCCCCAGCAAGCCGTCCACCAGATTGCCCGCGGTGTAGCCATCGGTCTGGAAGATGTCGCCTGACGCCTTGTTCTCCTGGAAGGTGGAGTCGGCATGCAGGGAGCCTTGCCAGGCGCTCATGTCGCTGGTCTTGCGGGTGATGACGTTGATGACCCCGCCCATGGCATCCGAGCCATAACGGGACGACATGGGGCCGCGCACCACTTCGATGCGGTCGATGGCCTGCAGCGGGGGCAGCCAGCCCTGTTCGATGCCGGGGCCGTCGCTGTTGGGACGGGTGCCCCGGCTGTCGACCCGTTTGCCGTCGACCAGCATCAGGGTGTATTTCGACCCCATGCCGCGAATGCTGATGTCGCTGCTGCTGCCACCGCCGGTGATCACCACGCCGGGTACGTCTTTCAAGGCATCGGTGACATCGCGATAAGCGCGTTTCTCCAGCTGCTCGCGGGTCACCACGGAGATGGACGCAGCCGTGTCCTCGATCTTCTGCTGGAAGCCGGAGGCGGTCACGACCATGACCTCCGGTTCGTCCGCATAGGCAGGGGTGGCGAGTGACACGAGCAGGAGAGGCGTCAGCTTGTGAGGGGGGATCTTTATCATCTTGGCCTGAACTCTTGAGTGAGAGACAGCGGCGCTCTTGGCGGTGCCGCAGGATGACGCTGCGGTCGGTGTGCCGCAAAAATAAGCGTCAAACGGATAACTAATTAATCCGTTGGCGGCATTGTAGAGATCTGTTTAATTCATGTAAATGATAATCAATATCATTTATTTGTTGTGGGAATTCAGGGAAGGGACAGATGAAAATAGGGGCTGATCAGAGCGGGCTCTGGTTGCGGTGACGGGGAGAAAATGCGTGAGGAAACGGGCAACAAAAAACCCGCCGAAGCGGGTTTTTTCAATTCTTGCAGAAGGTCTTGTCGATGAACGGCAAGGCTTCCTGGCTTGAATTACAGACCAACTACGTTGGCAGCAGCCGGGCCTTTCTGGCCTTGCTCGATGGTGAACTCAACGCGCTGACCTTCTTCCAGGGTTTTGAAACCGTTGGACTGGATGGCGGAGAAGTGTACGAACACGTCTTTGCTGCCGTCAGCCGGGGAGATGAAGCCAAAACCTTTCTCAGCGTTGAAGAACTTAACGGTACCAGTCATTTTGTTGGACATGATAATTTCCTTGAATAGTGATATTGAAACGCCACCTGGTGTGGCAATCCATGATTTTTCGTCAGCAATACGTATGGGGAGCACTAAAGAAGGATAATTATTTGGCGTGAATCTTCTATGAAGAGCTCATGCACCAATCACTGCTTTAAAATGACTGCCTAACATAATCAGGTCTGAACTACCGAACCATCGAATCGATTAGAACACGCACACCTCGTCATGGCAATCTTTATCTCGGCGTTAACTGCCTGCCTTTGTCCGCTTTGGAGTGGTTTATGTGGCGAAAACCGGGTTCAACCGCATGAATCGGGGCGGCTTCTGGCCGCCATTCCGGTGGCAGGATAGTTGATATCCAGATTGCCATATTCCTATCTGGACAGGCCATGCGGGGTTAGCGTTTGCTTCGATATTTGTTGCTGACGGAGTCTGACCAACTGAAAGTTTCAGACGTCGATTGCTCCTTGGCCCGCGCCTTGGCCTTCTCTCTTGCCTGGGCCGAGGCTGCCTTGGCGGCCTTGTTGCGATCGGCCTCGATTTTCTGGCGCCCCTCTTCGCGGATCTTGTTGCGTTCCCCGTTGCTCAGGGTGTGATCCGCGTTGGCCTGGGCTTTTTGCAGCAACAAGGTGATCTCGGCCTTTTCGGCCTCGGTGAGATCCTTCATCTCGAGTTTCTTCATGGGGCACTCCTCTGGCAGGGATGGTTCACCCTAGCACAGTCGGCTGAAGCATCTCTTATGGAATCGCCATTTCCATCATAAAAATGAATATGCCGACAGCGTCTGACGGGTTGCAGATGACCAGCTGGGTGGCAGCCCTGCGAGCTCATGCCGTGAGGCTGGATCCGGTCGGGAGGTTGGGGGTATGCTGAGGTGAGTGCGATCCAGGATCGTCACTGCAAGCGTACTGAAGTCTATGATTCGGATGGCATGCTGGAACCCTGGTTCCAACTGTCTGGGTAACATTTTTGGAGTCTGATGATGAGTAACAAAGAACAGCATCACGGCAAAGATGCCAAGAAAAAACCGCAGATGTCACTGAAAGAGAAACGCGAAGCCAAGCGGCAGAAAGCCGATCTGAAAAATGGCGGCGCGATGAAGTAACGCTCCTACACTGCTGTTCCTTTGGAGCCAGTATCAAGCCAGCCTGTCATGGGCTGGCTTTTATATTTTCAGCGTTCGGTGATGCGCCATAGGTGGCGAAGATCCGGGCATAACGACCATCCTCCCTCATCCTGGCCAGCTGGCGATCGAACCACTGTTGCTGCGCCGCCTCGCGAAAGGCGAAGTGGTAGTGGGTGGGAGGAAACAGATCGTGCTGGCGTACCCGTCCGGGGTGATAGAGCCCCTGGTTGCGCCTATCCCGATTGAGTTGGGCCAGATAGTAGTAGAACACCCGCTGCTCCAGGATCACCGCATCCGTGCGCCCCAGCAGCAACTTCTGCACCTGGCTCTCTTGCCGTGCCACTTCCTCATACCGCGCATTCCGTGTGCTGATGCGGGCAAACTCCTCCCCCAGGATCTGTTGCGCTCGCTGAAAGGCGCTGACCCTCAGGGTGGTCAGGTCTGACAGGGTTCGCACAGAGACCTCATCCAGCGTAAACACCCGATTGTAAAAGGTGATCACCGGTTGGGAGAGATGCACCCGCGTCAGCATGCCGGGTCTCACATTGATGACGGCATCCAGCTTGCCTTCTGCCAGCATGCGGAAGGTGCGCTCCAGCGGCAGATAGATGAACCTGGGTTCATAGCCGCTGCCGGCGAAGGCGGTCGTCAGCAGATCCAGCTCTATGCCCCGGCCTTGTTCCTGTATCACATAAGGGGGAATGGCAAAGCTGACCCCAACGCGCAATGGCTCGGCCAGCAGCGGGCTCATATAAAGCAGCAGGATGCCGTACAGCAGATGGTTGAACCGGGTCATCGGGGATCTCGGATGGGATTTTTCCTCATGGTAGCCACAAGAGGCGGCGATGACGCCCAGATGGGGAAGTGCAGCCCTCCAACGTGCGGAACAGGGCGCTGGCTGCGTCAGAAGCGGACAAAAAAAAGCCCTGAATTGTCAGGGCCTGTGTGTCTTAAAAAGGAATGTCGTCGTCGAAGTCCATCGGCGGCTCGTTGTAGACCGGCGGCGCGGACTGCGGCTGTTGCTGCGGACGGCCATAGCCACCCTGTTGCTGTTGCATGTTCTGCTGCGGTGCGGCGGCAGGGCGCTGCATGTTCTGCTGGGGAGCCTGCTGCGGCTGGCCCCAGTTGCCCTGGGATTGCTGACCACCCATGCCCTGACCGCCTTGCGGGCGACCACCCAGCATCTGCATCACGCCGGTGAAGCTGTCGACCAGCACTTCGGTGGTGTAGCGCTCCTGGCCACTCTGATCCTGCCACTTGCGAGTCTGCAGCTTGCCTTCGACATAAACCTGGGAACCCTTCTTCAGGTATTCACCCGCGACCTCGGCCAGCTTGCCCATGAACACGACGCGGTGCCACTCGGTGCGCTCTTTCTGCTCACCGGTCTGCTTGTCACGCCAGGTCTCGGAGGTGGCTATGGTGATGTTGGTCACGGCACCGCCACTCGGCATGTAGCGCACTTCAGGATCTTGCCCCAGGTTACCGATCAGAATGACTTTGTTGATGCCTCGACTGGCCATAATCTCTCTTCCACCTTTATATGCCGACCAGCTGACTGGTCTGGGTTCACTCACAATATTGCTGCCGTGCAAGTCCATCATCGTCTTGTCTGACGCGGGATTGCCAGCGGGTCGCTGATGGGGCCTGGCCCTGTCATCGACCTACGGATTAGCTCGCCATAGTAACAGTTGATGTGCGGGTTCGCACATCTTTAGCGCCGCAGGAGCGGTTTGAATCAGGGCCCTGGCGGATGGGAATACGCTATCGCAGTTGCCGCGATCCCGGCAAGTGCGGTCATTGGGGCTGGCTCACGTCCTGGTATTTTTATGGGGATAAGGAGAGTGATCACAGTTCGTGCAATCATGTCTCATTTGCCCCCCCAAATAGGGGGGATCTCCTAGTTCACTGTATTGTCTGATAAAAAAACGATTTCATTGCGGTTCGAACGAGGCCTAATGCTTTTTTAATGCTGTGTAAAAACTTCGACTTGTTACTCTCTTGCGACCATAGCTGGCGTATGAAACGACGATTCAAGCCGACAGGCACACAGTTCAAGGAAGAGCCCCATGAAGACCGAGACTCCGCTGGTACTCGTGACCGAAGGCAACGTTCAGGCAAGTACCTTTACGAGCTATCTGATGGCTCAACTGGGTCAGCCCATATGCCTCATCAGCCATCCGGATCAACTGCTGACCATCACGAACTGCAGCCTATTTCTGGTCGATCTGGACTACCTCAAGTCAAGCCAGCAGTTCGGCTGGCATCGGGACATCGCCGCCTTCGACTCGGCCCATACCGTGTTGCTCAATGCGCCGACCAACACGGACCGGGATCTGCTGCTGATGTGGCCCAACACCAGCGGTCTCTTCTTTCGTCAGGATCCTCTGGATCGGCTGGTCGCCGGCATCAAGAAGGTGATGCAGGGGGAGTTCTGGATCCCCCGTCATCTGATGTGCGAGCTGGTCAGCTATTACCGTCAGGGGATCGAGCCGACCCAGCGCAGCCAGAGCCTGTTGACGGTGCGCGAGCGCGAGATCATCCGCTATCTGATGACGGGAGCCTCCAACACCGAGATCGCCGACAGCCTGTTTGTCAGTGAGCACACCATCAAGTCCCACCTTTATAACGTCTTCAAGAAGTTGAACGTCAAGAACCGGCTGCAGGCAGTGAGCTGGGCCAAAGAGTACCTCGACATGACGAGCTCCCACTGATGCGGGCCTGGGGGCTGGGCCTCTGGCTGCTGTCCGGTGCCGTGCTGGCCAGCGAAGGGGGGATCAAGGATGCCAACGCCCCGCTGGAATCCCTGCAACCCGAGCAGGAGAACGATCGCATCGAGATCGGAGGACTGGTGATAGATCGTACTTTCACACGCTTTGGCCAGAGTTTTTATCGCCACTTCAGCCGGCTTCGAGAGGATGAAGATCCTGCCGGACGGGAGAACCTCACCATACACGAGCGGCCGACGGCACGCTGGGGCAGCCTTATCTGGATCACCGCCAATCGCAAGGTGCTGTTTCGCACTAGCCTCTCACCGGTGCGTAGCCAGGGAGAGGAGAGCGCGCAGCAGGCTTGGGGGCAGGTGAAGACGGTTTTACAGCAGCAGAAGGTGGCCATGCTGTTCATGGATACCTTCGATCTGGAACACGATGAACTATAAGGACATGACATATGTGCTCACGCCTGCTGCTCCTGGCGTTGACGGTCGGCATGACGGCCTCTGCCTCGGAGCTTGTGTATAAGCCCATCAACCCCAGTTTTGGTGGCAACCCCCTCAACAGTGCCCATCTGCTGGGCACGGCGAATGCCCAGAACGACTACAAGGACCCGTCTGCCGGCAGCAGCTCGGGGGGAACCTCGGCTCTGGACAGGCTCACCTCCAACCTGCAGTCGCGGCTGGTGAGTCAGCTGCTTGCCGATATCGGCAGGGATGGCAGTCAAAGCGGCAGCCTGGTCACCGACGAGTTCGCGATCAATGTGCTGGATCAGGATGGCACCCTGGCCATCTCCATCACGGACAGGGCAACGAACGAAACCACCCTGATCGAAGTCAACGGCCTGATAGCCGACTGAGGATGCCATGACAAGGATACAGTTATGCGCGGCCTTGCCCGTGCTCGCCAGCTTGCTCCTCGGGGGGTGTGCCACCCATATCGGCTCCCCGGAGCCGGAGGAGAAGGCGACCCTGATGCCAAGATCCATCTCCTACAAGGAGCTCATCAGCCTGCCCAAGCCCAAGGGCAAGATAGTGGCGGCGGTCTACGATTTTCGCGACCAGACCGGCCAATACCTGCCGGCGCCCGCCTCCAACTTCTCCACGGCCGTGACCCAGGGCGGTGTCGCCATGCTGAGCACGGCGTTGTGGGATTCCCAGTGGTTCGTGCCGCTGGAGCGGGAAGGGCTGCAGAACCTGCTGACCGAGCGCAAGATAGTGCGCGCTACCCAGAACAAGCCCAACGTGCCCGGCAACAACCAGCAGCAGCTTCCCTCGCTGGTGGCGGCCAATATCCTGATCGAAGGGGGCATCGTGGCCTATGACAGCAATGTGCGGACCGGCGGGGCGGGGGCCAAGTACTTTGGCATCGGTGCCAGCGGGGAGTACAGGGTCGATCAGGTCACGGTCAACCTGAGGGCGGTGGATATCCGCTCCGGCCGCATCCTCAACAGCGTGACCACCTCCAAGACCATCCTCTCCCAGCAGGTGCAGGCCGGGGTGTTCCGCTTCGTCGAGTACAAGCGGCTGCTGGAGGCGGAGGCGGGCTTCAGTACCAATGAACCGGTACAGATGTGCGTCATGTCCGCCATCGAATCGGCGGTGATCCGGCTCATCGCCAACGGGGTGCGAGACAACCTCTGGCAGCTTGCCGACAATCGCGATCTGGAAAACCCCATCCTGCAGGGCTATCTGCAAGACAGCGCCCCCATCCTGTGATCCGGATGCGCGGCGTGCGCTGCGCAAGTCGACGTGAGAATGACAGACCTTCAGGGGTCTGTTTTTTTTATGCCCGGCACCTCTTGACCGCAACCCTGCCTGCCCCATCAACGGACTCAGCATGAGCTCACACTTTCTGCTCAGAAAATGACCGCTTGAGAATCATTCTCGAATCAGCTTTGTGCCTGATAGCCGCCTTTCAGGGGGCTGGTGATACTGGTTCGGCACTCCAAAAAGGTAATCAACGATGAAATACCTGCATCGCTTCCTGTTGACCCTGAGTCTGCTCGGCCTGCCCGTGCTGGCGCAGGATCTGGCGTCGCTGAATGAACTCGGCACGGGCAATGAGCTCGAGCTGGTTCAGCGTGGGGACGCCAATCAGGCACAGCTTTGGCAACTCGGATCGGACAACGAGCTGCAACTCGGCCAGCAGGGTAATGACAACCGGCTGCGTCTGGTGCAACGGGGCTCACAGCAGTCCCTGAGTCTGGATCAGGTCGGCGATCAGCACTGGGTCGAGGCCGTGCAGCTTGGCGTGGGCAACAGCGCCGAGCTGTATCAGGCGGGCATCGGCAACCAGATCTGGCTATGGCAGCAAGGAGTGGATAACCAGGCCTGGATCAGCCAGAGCGGATATGACAATCGGGCGCGGGCCGTGCAGCTCGGTGATGGCAACCTGGCCAGCATAGAGCAGAACGGCACCAGTCTGTCGGCCACCGTCATTCAGGCGGGCGCCAACCAGCAAGTGAAAATCGTTCAAACCAACTGAGCTTCGGCTCACCGCAAAGCACGAGAGGGAAATCATGTTCAAACGTACCATTATCGCCTCTGCCGTATTACTGGCGACTTCCAGTGTCTGGGCCGCTTCCGCCAACAACCAGGCGACGGTTGCCCAGTCCGGCAGCAACAACCTGGCCACGGTCGAGCAGATCGACAACAGCAACCACAACGAGGCCAGCATCAGCCAGATCGGGGCTGACAACCAGGCGAAAACCGTCCAGAAGAACACCAGCCAGTCTGACGCCAAGGTGGCCCAGACCGGCGCGGGCAACGATGCCCTGGTGACGCAGGAGTCCAGCACCGCCGGATCCCTCGCCGAGGTGGCGAGCACGGGCAACTTCAACGTCGCCACCGTGACCCAGCAGGTGTTCAACGAAGGCTCCCATGCCTCGGTGAATCAGGTCGGCAATCACAACGTCGCCGATGTGAAGCAGGACAACGGTGATGGTGCCAGCTCCATCGTGAGCCAGGTGGGCAACAACAACGATGCCAGTATCGACAACTACTGGTCCGATAAAGCCATTGCCAATGTCAGCCAGACCGGCAATGACCATGAGGCCCGGGTCTCCCAGCAGATCGCCGACGGGGCGGAAGCCCAGGTGAGTCAGAGTGGCAACCTGAACAAGGCGACTGTTACCCAGGCCACTGGCAGCTATGGCTACACCTACCCGGAAGGTACCCTGGCCAAGGTGACCCAGTCTGGCAACGGCAACGAGGCCGTGGTCGATCAGCGTGACCTCGACAACAAGGCCTATGTCACCCAGAGCGGCGTCGACGGCTATGTGAAGACGGCGCAGTCCGGCTCGGCGGCCGGTGAAGGCAATACCCTGACGGCCATTCAGGGCGGGATTGGCGAGAGTGCGACCCTGACCCAGACCGGCAACCGCAACGACATCCAGAGCAACCAGGCGGGGCAGGATGACGTGCTGACCATCCTGCAGTCGGGCGATGACAACCGGGCGATTGCCTATCAGAACGGTCTGGGCGAGCAGGCCAGCATCATTCAGGTCGGGGACGGCAACGAGGCCGATACCGAGCAGCGCGGCGCGGGCAACCAGGCGCGGGTGGATCAGCTGGGTGACGGCAACGAGGCTGTGGTCAAACAGCTGGCGAGCAGTACGGACGGGGTTGTAGCCATCGATCAGCAGGGTAACGACAACTACGCCAATGCGGTGCAGGAAGCGGGCAGCAACAACCAGATCGCCATCGATCAGACCGGGGATCGCAACCAGGTGGCGGCCGCCCGTGACGTGGAAGGCAAGGGCGCCTGGACCTGGGGCTTGGACAACGAGCTGACCGTGACCCAGACCGGCAACGACAACTGGGCCTATGCCGATGCCTCCCACTCCGGGTCGACCGTTACCGTGACCCAGACTGGCGAGCTGAACAACGCCTCCGTCGAATCCTATCTGGGGAGCGACAACGTGCTGACCGTCAGCCAGACCGGCAACCATCATGTGGCCGATGTCTATGTCAACGCCGGCAGCAATGGCGGTGGCAACCTGGTCGACGTGGTCCAGACCGCCAGCTACAACACGGCCCAGGTCGATGTGTATGGCAGCAACAACACGGCCTATGTCTATCAGGGCGGCAATTGATGAGTCTGTGTGCATCCGGGGGCCTGCGGGCCCCTTTCTCGTTGGGGGTGGGTCGGCGCCGGGGGTTGCATGCCAGATGGGCAGGCGCCCTGCTCTGCCTCTGCGCCCTGATGCCGGTGCAGGCCGCGCTGCAAGGTCCGGCCCCCGAGGTCACTCTCAATGCCTTGCAGGACAAACATGGCCTCTCGCTGGCACCCATGCTGCTGAGCCAGCAGGGGCAAACTCTCTATTTTCGGCTGGATCTCTGGAGCCAGAGCGGGGCCGGACAGAGCCATCAACAGCAACGAGGACGGCTCGTGCTGGCGGCGGATCGCCCCCATGGACTGGGGCGACTGACCCTCGGCTTGAGCTGCCCGTATCACGTCAGGTTCAGGCTGCAACTGTGGCAGGAGGAGCGATTGCTGAGTGAAACAGAGCGACCCTTCCAGTGCGGGTCGACCCCATGATTTCCGCTGCTAACTGTCTATTCATCCAGTAGTCTCTATGCCATACTGGTTCGCTCTGGTTTGTGTATCGAGCGTGCAAGAAGATGGAAAAAATCGTGATTCGGGGTGCCCGCACCCACAATCTCAAGAACATCAACCTGATCCTGCCCCGCGACAAGTTGATCGTGGTGACGGGTCTGTCCGGATCCGGCAAGTCTTCGCTGGCGTTCGATACTCTCTATGCCGAGGGGCAGCGCCGTTACGTGGAGTCTCTCTCCGCCTATGCCCGCCAGTTCCTCTCCCTGATGGAGAAGCCGGACGTGGATCATATCGAGGGGCTCTCCCCAGCCATCTCCATCGAGCAGAAATCCACCTCCCATAACCCGCGATCCACCGTGGGCACCATCACCGAGATCTACGACTATCTGCGTCTGCTGTTTGCGCGGGTAGGTGAACCCCGCTGTCCGACCCACGCCATCCCGCTCACCGCCCAGACCATCAGTCAGATGGTGGATCAGGTACTGGCCCAGCCGGAAGGCAGCAAGCTGATGTTGCTGGCCCCCGTGGTGCGTAACCGGAAGGGGGAGCACACCAAGCTGCTGGAGAACCTGGCGGCCCAGGGTTACATCCGTGCCCGCATCGACGGCGAGGTGTGCGATCTCTCCGATCCCCCCACCCTGGAGCTGCACAAGAAGCACACCATCGAGGTGGTAGTGGACCGCTTCAAGGTGCGCGACGACCTGGCTCTGCGTCTGGCCGAATCCTTCGAGACGGCGCTGACGCTCTCCGGCGGCATCGTGCTGGTGGCCCCCATGGACGGTGAAGAAGGGGTGGAACCCATGACCTTCTCCGCCAACTTCGCCTGCCCAGAGTGTGGCTACTCCATGTCGGAGCTGGAGCCGCGGATCTTCTCCTTCAACAACCCGGCCGGCGCCTGCCCCACCTGTGACGGCCTCGGGGTACAGCAATATTTCGATCCCGCCAAGGTGATCAGCGATCCGGGCCAGAGTCTGGCTGGTGGCGCCATCCGAGGCTGGGACAAGCGCAGCTTCTACTACTTCCAGATGCTCAAATCCCTCACCGAACACTACAAGTTCGATCTGGAAAGCCCCTGGGAGGATCTGCCCCTCAAGACCCAGGAGGTGATCCTGCGGGGCTCCGGCAAGGCCGAGATCGAGTTCCGCTACATGAACGATCGCGGCGATGTGGTGGTGCGCAAGCACCCGTTCGAGGGGATCCTGCACAACATGGAGCGCCGATACCGGGAAACCGAGTCCAACTCGGTGCGGGAAGAGCTCTCCAAGTACATTGCCAACAAGTCCTGCACCAGCTGCGGTGGCAGCCGGCTGCGGGAAGAAGCGCGCCACGTGTTCGTGGACAACCGCAACCTGCCCGCCATCGCCGAACAATCCATCGGCGATGCCCTGGCGTTCTTTGCCGGTATCAATCTCACCGGCCAGCGCGCCCAGATCGCCGAGAAGATCTTGAAAGAGATCGTCGAGCGACTCGGTTTCCTGGTTAACGTGGGCCTCAACTATCTGAGCCTCTCCCGCAGCGCCGAAACGCTGTCCGGCGGTGAGGCCCAGCGGATCCGGCTGGCGAGCCAGATCGGCGCCGGTCTGGTGGGGGTCATGTATGTGCTGGATGAGCCCTCCATCGGTCTGCACCAGCGCGACAACGAGCGATTGCTCAAGACCCTGACTCATCTGCGCGATCTCGGCAATACGGTGATAGTGGTAGAGCACGACGAGGACGCTATTCGCCTCGCCGACCACGTGCTCGACATCGGCCCCGGCGCCGGGGTGCACGGCGGTGCCATCGTTGCACAAGGGACGCCGGCAGAGATCATCGCGAATCCAGAGTCCCTGACCGGTGACTACCTGTCCGGCCGCAAGCAGATCGCCATCCCTGCCGAGCGCACGCCACTCACCGGCAAGTGGTTGAAATTGAAGGGGGCGAGCGGCAACAACCTGCGCAACGTCAACCTGGATCTGCCCATCGGGGTGATGACCTGCGTCACCGGTGTTTCAGGTTCCGGCAAGTCGACCCTGATCAACGACACCCTGTTCCGCATTGCCCATCGGGAGCTGAACAAGGCCACCGAGTCGACCCCGGCGCCTTATCGCAGCGTGGAAGGGCTGGAACATCTGGACAAGGTGGTAGACATCGATCAGAGCCCCATCGGCCGTACCCCGAGATCCAATCCGGCGACCTATACCGGCCTGTTCACCCCCATCCGCGAACTGCTCTCCGGCACCCAGGAGGCGCGCTCCCGCGGCTACCAGCCGGGCCGTTTCTCCTTCAACGTCAAGGGAGGGCGTTGCGAGGCCTGCCAGGGGGACGGGGTCATCAAGGTGGAGATGCACTTCCTGCCGGATGTGTATGTGCCCTGCGACGTCTGCAAGGGCAAGCGCTACAACCGCGAGACCCTGGAGGTGAAATACAAGGGCAAGAACATCCACGAAATCCTGGAGATGACGGTGGAAGACGCGCGCGAGTTCTTCGACCCCGTACCGGCGGTGGCGCGCAAGCTGCAAACCCTGATGGACGTGGGCCTCTCCTACATCCGTCTCGGTCAGTCGGCCACCACGCTCTCGGGCGGCGAGGCGCAGCGGGTCAAGCTGGCACGGGAGCTCTCCAAGCGGGACACCGGCCAGACCCTCTACATCCTGGATGAGCCGACCACGGGCCTGCACTTCCACGACATCCAGCAGCTGCTCAAGGTGCTGCACCAGTTGCGGGACAGAGGCAACACCATCGTCATCATCGAGCACAATCTGGATGTGATAAAAACCGCAGACTGGATCGTCGATCTGGGGCCGGAAGGGGGGTCTGGCGGTGGCCGCATCCTGGTCACCGGCACGCCGGAGGAGATGAGTCGCTGCAAGGAGTCCCACACGGCGCGCTTCCTGGCACCGCTGCTGGGAAAATAGAGCGAGCAAGACGAACAAGGGGCCTTTATGGCCCCTTTTTCATGGGGGCTCAAGGCCGGAAAATCTCGAGGGAGGTGGCTGACAGGGGTCAGTGGGTCAGCATCAGGAAGGCGAGGGCAACCACGAAGCCCAGCAAAATAAACAGGAAGGAGCCGATGCCCCAGATGGCTGCCAATATACCCAGTATTTTGTCTTTTCGAGTCTGTGGTTTCATAAATCTTCTATTACAGCCTGCTTACACCACATTAATAAAATACGCCGTCAGCGACAGTTAAACAACATCCAGGCGGGGTAGTCAGCAAATTAAACATATATTTCATTGGTATTTATAGCGCGATTTATAAATGCGTTCCATGTATAAGTGTATGTATACAATGTAGTTTTTATTGGAGGCTGATGGTTTCGTGATCAAGCAAAGTTGCGGTGTCAATCCATCTATTTCTTGATAACTATTGAGCTAAATCAATAACTCTTCATTCACATCCTTTTATAGTTTTCGCGCTTACAACATAGAAAGAAAACAAAAAAAGGGAATTAAGTGATGAAAAAGATCCTTCCTCTGGTAATCGCAGCCGCCTTTGCTTCCCCCCTCGCCATGGCACACCAGGCCGGTGATATCCTGGTGCGTGGCGGGCTGGCATTTGTCTCCCCCCAGACCAGCAGCGACGATGTGCTGGGCACGGGTGAGCTGGATATCGACAGCAACATGCAGCTGGGGCTGACCCTCTCCTACATGATCACCGACAACTGGGGCGTCGAGCTGCTGGCGGCAACGCCCTTCTCCCACTCGGTATCGACCCCGGGGCTGGGTGAAGTGGCCAAGGTCAAGCACCTGCCGCCGACCCTGATGGCGCAATACTATTTCGGCGATGCCAACAGCAAGGTGCGTCCCTACATAGGGGCGGGCGTCAACTACACCTTCTTCTTCGACGAAGAGGGCCGCGGCGCACTGGATGGCACCGATGTCAGCGTCGACTCCTCATGGGGGTTGGCGGGTCAGGTGGGGCTGGATATGGCCATCAACGACCGCTGGTTCGTCAACGCCTCCGCCTGGGTCATGGACATCGACACCGATGTGCATACCGCGGTGGGCACCATCAACACCTCCATCGACCCGGTCGCCTTCATGTTCGGCGTTGGCTACCGCTTCTGATCCCCATCGGATTGGCCCATCGTGGCCAACTAACCCAGCACGTCTCTTTGGCCCGGCACAGCCCGGGCCTTTTCTATTCACGGCCGGACGACGTCTTCACGGCAGAATCCTCCCGGGCCAAGAGGTCTTCATCAGGACTGCCAGCGGCACAGACTGCCGATGCGGGCGACGGGGACGAAGCCCAGGCTGCGATAGATGCGCTGGGCATGATAATGCTCGTCGGCAACTATGATGAGGCGTTCGACCTGCGTCAGACCCTGGCGTGATACCTGGCTCAGCAGCTGACGACAGAGCCCGCGGTTGCGCCAATCCCTGTGGGTACGCACCAACTGGAAGCGTCCCTGGGTGGCGGTGAAGAAGAGACCGCAGCTGGCGAGCAGCTCGTCCCCTTGCCAGATCCCCCACCATTGCCCCAGCCCATCGGCAATCATGCCCTGATAGAGATTGCGCCGCGCCTGCAGATACGTGAGGTAGTGTTCGGCGGGGTGAGCCGGCTCCCGCTCGGCCATCTCCAGCGCCAGCCAGTCATCCCAGTCTGCGGTGGTGAAGGGACGCGCGGGGGCAAACGTCGTCTGGGCCGGGGCCTGCCAGCGAGAGGGCTCCAGCGCCAATACAACGCACTCCATGTATTGGTAGCCCGAGGCCACGAAGCCCGCGACCCGGCTGTTCTGCCCCTCGGCAAGGGGCCACTGGAAGGTGCGGTGACGGATCCTGGGATCCTGGCCTATCCAGTGATCGAAACTGGCTTCGAGCCAGCCCTTGTCACGGTCATTGGGTGGGGAGGGGAGCAGCAGATAGTTGCCGAAGTAGTAATCCGGCGCCGACGGGGTACGCACAGCCCAGAACTGGCCGTGATCCCTGACCTCGCCTTGATAGCGGTCAAACAGCAAGTCGGTGGCAAAGCCGGGGTGATCTTCCATGATGGATTCCTGCAAGTGACTCAAATGATTATCGGCAGGAGGAGGGGAAAGTTAAAAAAAGGCCGGGAAGACCCGGCCAAACAATCACACGCAGATTCAGAACGTCCTAGACGATCCGCCCGCATCATAGCGTGCCTGAGATCATTTTGGGATGGGGGTTCATGTTTACTTAAGTCGAATTGCCGAATAAAAAAACCATCGATCCGAAATTCGATGCAAATCGATGTTGACTTTGATCGGTTTTCTCATAAAGATAGCAAGACGTTTAGACGTCCAAACATCCGTTTTGACGTACCAAAGCAGATGGCAGGACAGGGAGAGAACAGATGGGATTTCACAGCGCGCGTCAGGTTGAGGCTCTCAACCAGAGTCTGGCGGATTTGGGTAACAACATTTCGGTCAGCTTCGAATTCTTCCCCCCCAACAGCGAAGGGATGGAAAATACTCTGTGGCAATCCATCGAGCGGCTGCAGGTGCTGGAGCCCAAGTTCGTCTCCGTGACCTATGGCGCCAACTCGGGTACCCGGGATCGCACCCACAAGGTGATCAAGGACATCAAGGAACGCACCGGTCTCATCGCCGCGCCGCACCTGACCTGCATCGATGCCAGCCGCGACGAACTGCGCACCATCGCCCGCGACTACTGGAACAGCGGCATCCGTCATATCGTCGCCCTGCGCGGTGATCTGCCGCCCGGTGTCGACAAGCCGGACATGTATGCCACCGACCTGGTTGCCCTGCTCAAGTCCGAGGCGGATTTCGATATCTCGGTGGCAGCCTATCCCGAGGGCCACCCCGAGGCACGCAGCGCCCAGTCCGATCTGCTGAGCCTCAAGCGCAAGATCGATGCGGGTGCCAACCGTGCCATAACCCAGTTCTTCTTCGACGTGGAGACCTACCTGCGTTTTCGGGATCGCTGCGCCGCCATCGGTATCGACGCTGAAATCGTGCCGGGGATACTGCCGGTCTCCAACTACCAGACCCTGGCCAAGTTCGCCGGTTTCACCAACGTGAAGATCCCGCGCTGGATGCATCAGCGCTTCGAAGGGCTGGACAATGACCAGACCACCCGCAACATGGTGGGGGCCAGCATCGCCATCGATCAGGTGCGAGTGCTGAGTCAGGAAGGGGTGAAGGATTTCCACTTCTATACCCTGAACCGCTCCGAGCTGACCTACGCCATCTGCCACACTCTGGGGGTGCGGCCCAAGTCCCAGGTCTGATCCCGGCAGGCAGCGCAATGAAAAAAGCCAATGAGTCACCTCATTGGCTTTTTTGCTATGGCCGGGCGTTAGGGCCGGGTCGGCTGTATCTCCTTGGGCTCCAGAGTAATGATGGCATTGCCGGCGGCCCCCGGATACTGGTCATAACGCTGGTCTTGCTCCAGGGTGTAGAAGGTATCCAGGTAATCGTCGTTGTTGGTCATCCAGGAGTCAGGCAGGGCCTTGACGATGCGGCCACCGAGGTCGAGGAAGGGCAGGGCTTCCGGCACGCCGCCGGCGGTGAAGCCGAGTTTGAGCGCCTCGATCAGCAGGGCGCTCAGCTCCTTGTAGTTGACGTTGTCATCCTGCTCCATCATGACGAGATCGACGGCCCCCCAGCGATAGCGATCCCAATACACCAGGATCTGGTTCGGGCTGTAATCCGTGTTGTCGTAGTCGAGATAAGGCATGTCGACGATATCCACCACGGGCTCATCCCGGCTGGGATTGACGCCAGCCACCACGGCGTAGACTTCGGCGGCCCCGAGCAGCCAGGGCTCCTGGTCATCGCTTAGTCTGATCTTCTTCAGGATGCTGGTTTTAAGGGGGGTCGTGCTGCTTTGTGCCATCGGGGCAGCTTGCAACTCTGCGACGGCCAGCGCTTTTCGCATCACCTGCAGCCCGGCGTTCTTGGCTTTGACGGGATCGGCCTCCACCACCAGAACCGGCCGTGCCGGCGCTTGGTTCACATCGAGATAGACGGGGTTGCCAGCCGTATCGAAGGCTTCGATGGCGCTCCAGCTCTGTTCATCGCCACTGGGCACATAAGCGATGAGCGGTTCACTCCCTTGCTTGAGTGCAGTCGCCTGCTCGGGGTTGGCCAGCCTCAGCTGCATCAGCTGCTTGACCTCTCCCTCCAGCCCCTGCCGGCTGATGGCCGCCTGGTCGGCTGCCACGGCCTGCCGCTTCAACCTGGGGCTGGCTTTTTGCAGCAGATCCGGCAGCGGGGCCTGGTAGTGCTGATTGGCGAGCAGGGGATGCAGGTTCTTGTGTTGCAGCGCCAGCTCCCGCGCCAATTCCCTGTCCCGATCGGCGGCGTGAGCCGCGGTGGTGCCCAGCAGGGCCAGTAATAATATGACAGCCTGATTCCTCATTATCTTTCTCCAGTATTGAGTCTGACGAGGCACATCCCGGGAAGAATGGACGCCTCCAGCCCACTAGACGGCAATGAGTTTCAGCTGTGAACAATATTCTCCGAATTATGTGCGGAGTCTCACTGGGGTCTCCCCAGATGGTCAGGTCAGCCGCGCAGTCGATTGACTTGATGCAGGACTATGCCGATCAGCAGGCCCCAGCAGGCGGAACCTATGCCGAGCAGGGTGATCCCGGAGGCGGTGATGATGAAGGTGAGCAAGGCGGCTTCCCGCTCCTCATCCTGCTGCAGCGCTCCCTGCAGGCTGCTGCCTATGGTGCCGAGCAGCGCCAAACCGGCCACGCAGGTCACCAGCGCATTGGGGAAAGCGCTGAACAGTGCCACTACGGTGGCCCCGAAGCAGCCGGTGAGGAGGTAGAAACAACCGGCCCAGACGGCAGCGGGCCAGCGGCGGTTAGCATCGGGATCCACCTCTTTGCCCATGCAGATGGCGGCGGTGATGGCGGCGAGGTTGAAGGTATAGCCGCCGAAGGGAGCCAGCAACAAGCCGGTCAGGCCGGTCCAGGTGATGAGGGAAGAGGTGGCGGGCTGATAACCGTGGGCCCGCAGGATGGCGATGCCGGGCATGTTTTGCGAGGTCATGGTGACGATGAACAGCGGCAGGGCTATTCCCAATAAGGCATCAAGGGAGAATGTCGGGGTGGTCCAGACCGGGCTGGAGAGTTGCCAGCTGACGCTGCTCAACTGCAGTTCCCCTCTGAGGGTGCAGAGCAGCATGCCGGTCACCAGTACCAGCACCATGGTATAGCGTGGCAAGCAGTGACGACCTATCAAAAATGCTGCCAACAGAGTTCCCAGTAGCAAGGGATCCTGCGGTGCGACCTTGAACAGGTCGAGCCCGAAACGGAGCAGCACCCCGGCCAGCATGGCGGCGGCAAGAGGGGCGGGAATGTGGCGCATCAGCCGATCGAACCAGCCACTGATGCCACACAGGGTGATCAGCAAGGAGGAGATGGCGAAGGCGCCGATGGCCTCCGCCAGGCTGAAGTTTCCCAGACTGGTGATGAGCAGGGCGGCGCCGGGGGTGGACCAGGCGGTCAATACGGGAACGCGATAATAGAGGGAGAGGCCGATGCAGCTCACCCCCATGCCAATCCCAAGGGTCCATAGCCAGGAGGAGACCTGGGCGGCATCGGCTCCTGCGACGGTTGCCGCCTGAATGATCAGTACGACGGAGCTGGTATAGCCAACCAGCACGGCGATCAGGCCTGCGGCCAGATGGGGTAGGGCGAGGGGCATGGGACTTCCTTGTGCAGGCTGGCGGCCTGTGCGTTATTGCGTACAATGTGATCCTGACTATAGCCTTGTGCGTTATTACGCACAAGATGGTGGAAGAAGATGTCGGGGAGGAGTGATGCAAGAGATGAGTCAGCACCTGGCGACACGGTTGAAGGCACTGCGTGCCGAGCTGGGTTGGAGTCTGGATGCCGCCGCCCGGGAAACCGGGGTCAGCAAGGCCATGCTGGGGCAGATTGAGCGGGGGGAATCGAGTCCGACGGTGGCGACCTTGTGGAAGATTGCCACCGGTTTTCGCGTATCCTTCTCCAGCTTCATCGAGCCCGCCCCGAATGAGCAGGAGCGGACCCTCTATCGCGTCGCCGATGCCATTCGCCAACAGCCGGCGGGGGAAGGCATGCAGGTGGCGCCGCTCTTTCCCTATGAGGGGCGATTCGGGTTCGAGCTGTTTGAGCTCACCTTGCTACCCGGTTATCAACGGGAGTCCGAACCCCACGAACCGGGCGTCACCGAGCATGTGATCGTCATCAGTGGCGCCATGGAGGTGCTGACTGACGGAGAGTGGCGGGCTCTGGAACAGGGAGAGGCGGTACGTTTTGCTGCCGACCGTCCCCACGGGTATCGCAATCTGGGGATTGCTCCCGCCGTCTTCCACAACCTGATCCACTATCCCGCCCGCTCCTGATGGATTAGCCCGGGCGCCCATCCGCCCTCGGGCTCATCAGTATGGGGGT
>NZ_CP144204.1:410000-780000 GCF_051125555.1 Aeromonas sp. NJAU223
GTGAAAAGCCTCCTCGCCGGAAGACCAAGGGTTCCTGTCCAACGTTAATCGGGGCAGGGTGAGTCGACCCCTAAGGTGAGGCCGAAAGGCGTAATCGATGGGAAGCAGGTTAATATTCCTGCACGACTTGTAATTGCGATGGGGGGACGGAGAAGGCTAGGTGGGCCAGGCGACGGTTGTCCTGGTGAAAGTGCGTAGGTGGTGTTTCTAGGCAAATCCGGAGACACAACACTGAGACACGAGACGAACGCACTACGGTGCGGAAGCCATTGATGCCCTGCTTCCAGGAAAAGCCTCTAAGCTTCAGATTACAAGTCATCGTACCCCAAACCGACACAGGTGGTCGGGTAGAGAATACCAAGGCGCTTGAGAGAACTCGGGTGAAGGAACTAGGCAAAATAGAACCGTAACTTCGGGAGAAGGTTCGCTCTTGATGGTGAAGTCCCTTGCGGATGGAGCTGTCGGGAGTCGCAGTGACCAGATGGCTGGGACTGTTTATCAAAAACACAGCACTCTGCAAACACGAAAGTGGACGTATAGGGTGTGACACCTGCCCGGTGCCGGAAGGTTAATTGATGGGGTTAGCGCAAGCGAAGCTCTTGATCGAAGCCCCGGTAAACGGCGGCCGTAACTATAACGGTCCTAAGGTAGCGAAATTCCTTGTCGGGTAAGTTCCGACCTGCACGAATGGTGTAACCATGGCCATGCTGTCTCCACCCGAGACTCAGTGAAATCGAATTCGCCGTGAAGATGCGGTGTACCCGCGGCTAGACGGAAAGACCCCGTGAACCTTTACTACAGCTTGGCACTGAACATTGAACCTACATGTGTAGGATAGGTGGGAGGCTTTGAAGCGATGACGCCAGTTGTCGTGGAGCCGTCCTTGAAATACCACCCTTGTATGTTTGATGTTCTAACGCAGGGCCCTGAATCGGGCTCGCGGACAGTGCCTGGTGGGTAGTTTGACTGGGGCGGTCTCCTCCCAAAGAGTAACGGAGGAGCACGAAGGTTGGCTAATCCTGGTCGGACATCAGGAGGTTAGTGCAATGGCATAAGCCAGCTTAACTGCGAGACGGACAGGTCGAGCAGGTACGAAAGTAGGTCATAGTGATCCGGTGGTTCTGAATGGAAGGGCCATCGCTCAACGGATAAAAGGTACTCCGGGGATAACAGGCTGATACCGCCCAAGAGTTCATATCGACGGCGGTGTTTGGCACCTCGATGTCGGCTCATCACATCCTGGGGCTGAAGTCGGTCCCAAGGGTATGGCTGTTCGCCATTTAAAGTGGTACGCGAGCTGGGTTCAGAACGTCGTGAGACAGTTCGGTCCCTATCTGCCGTGGGCGTTGGATGATTGAAGGGAGTTGCTCCTAGTACGAGAGGACCGGAGTGAACGAACCTCTGGTGTTCGGGTTGTCACGCCAGTGGCACTGCCCGGTAGCTAAGTTCGGAATCGATAACCGCTGAAAGCATCTAAGCGGGAAGCGAGCCCTGAGATGAGTCATCCCTGACCCCTTGAGGGTCCTAAAGGGCCGTTGGAGACCACAACGTTGATAGGTGGGGTGTGTAAGCGCGGCGACGTGTTGAGCTAACCCATACTAATTACCCGTGAGGCTTAACCATACAACACCCAAGAAGTGTTTCTGGCCTTGTAGCAAGTGCATGAACTACTCAAATTCAGTGATAGCGACGAGCCAAGAGCGACATCGTTATTCACGTCAGCTTTCTAGATTAAGAATTTGCCTGGCGGCCATAGCGCCGTGGAACCACCTGATCCCATGCCGAACTCAGAAGTGAAACGCGGTAGCGCCGATGGTAGTGTGGCATTCGCCATGCGAGAGTAGGACACTGCCAGGCACCTAATTTGAAGAAGCCCGCTCATCTGAGCGGGCTTTTTTATTGACTGAAATTTATGCCTGTCCCTCTCACTTCTGCTCACCGCTCCTGTCTGGCTGGATTGCTGATTTCTTTCTCACAACCGTACCGAGCGGGACTGGATGGGGTTGTATCTGCACCATAACTCGGTAGAGTAAGGGGCATTCAGGGCTGTCCGTACCATGCTTTCATCTTCCTTCTGGTGCAGTTCGACCCGACCCGTTTTCATTCACCTTCAGTCAGTGGTATCGATATGGAACAAGTAAACAAGTCTAGCTTCAACGATGTGTTGGAATATGTGCGTATGTCCCGTCGCCAGAACAAGCTCAAGCGCGAGATCGTCGACAACGAGAAGAAGATCCGTGACAACCAGAAACGTGTACTGCTGCTCGACAACCTGAGTGACTATATCAAACCGGGGATGAGCATCGATGATGTCCAAGCCATCATCGCCAACATGCGTGCCGATTATGAAGAGCGGGTTGATGATCACATCATCAAGAATGCCGAGCTCTCCAAGGAGCGCAAAGAGCTGAGCACCAGACTCAAGGGCATGAGCTCCAGCAAGTAAGAGTTTTTACCTTCTCGAAACACCGGCTTGTAGCCGGTGTTTTGCATCTGGGCATCAGCTCGGATCTCTCTGCATACCGAAACAATCGACTCCCATTTTCATAATCGCCCTGTTAACATCTCTTCAAAGCGGTCAATAGTTTTCAAGCCCTTGACTTGAAACGACTAAGCTTGAATGAAATACAATAAATTGCGCAACCATGGTGGGGCTGATATGGGCGCATCAAAACAGACGGATTTGAAGACAGTGGCATCTCGGGATTCATCCGTACCGCATGCGGACGGGCAACAAAAGCGTAAACGCCGTTCCTGGTGGCGTTGGCTGTTCTGCTTCATCTTCTTGCTGTGCCTGGCGGTCGTCATCGCCTTGGTAGGCTATGAGATGAAGACTTCTCGCCTGCAATCGCAGGAGATCTCTCATTACGCCGCCAAGCTGACCTATCAGCTTGAAGCCGGTCCCAGCAAGCAGATTATCTTCCCGGATGACGGCCCCTTCGACAAGCGGCTCGGCTATGTGTTGATGCCGATGATCCAGGAGCGGCTCATCCAGCGTGGCTATCAGGTATCTGAGCAGGTCCGTTTCTCCGATGAGCTCAACAACTATGCCAGCCATGGCTTCTTCGTCCCCTATACCGAGAAGGTGCAGGCCGGATTGACGCTGCACGACTGTCGTGCCGAGCCTTTCTATCAGTACAAGTACCCGACCCACTACTACCCGGACTTCAACTCGATCCCGCCGCTGGTGATCCAGTCGCTGCTGTTCATCGAGAACCGGGATCTGCTGAGCAATGAGCAGCCGCTGGCCAACCCGGCGGTAGACTGGCCCCGCTTCGGCAAGGCCGCCCTGTCACAAGTCGGCAAGGCGCTGGACATGCAGGATCAATCAGCCGGTGGCAGTACGCTGGCGACCCAGGTCGAGAAGTATCGCCACTCCCCGGATGGGCTGACCCTTTCCCCGACCGAGAAGATCCGCCAGATGGTCTCTGCGAGCGTCCGTGCCTACCGGCTGGGCCCGGAGACCCTGGAGGCACGCAAGCTGGTCGCCTGGGCTTATCTCAACTCGGTACCGCTGTCCGCTGCGCCGGGCTACGGCGAGGTTCATGGTCTGGGGGACGGGCTCTGGGTCTGGTTTGGCGCCAATGTAGATGAAGTCAATAGACTGCTGGATCCTGAGCGCAATCAGGATGCCACCCTGGCCGAACAGGGGTTGGCACTGCGCCAGGTCGTCTCACTGATGATTGCTCACCGCCGCCCTTCTTACTATCTGGCACAAGGACGAGAGGCGCTGTCGACCCTGACGGATAGCTACCTGCGTCTGTTTGTGCAGGAGGGGATGATTACGCCTGCGCTGATGGAATCGGCACTCAAGGCCAAGCTGGGATTCCGGGACTTCCTGCTGGCACCGGCGATCACGCGGGTCAACAACAACAAGGGGCTGCAGGTAGCGCGTACCCGTCTCAGCCGTCAACTCGGGGTACAGCTCTACGATCTGGATCGCATGGATCTGACCGCAGATACCACTCTCAACATGCCGCTGCAAAACGAGATCTCCCGCTACCTGCAACAGCTGGCCGATCCCACTTTCGCGTCTCAGGTCGGTCTGTTTGGTGAGCGTTTGCTCTCGCCGGAGAAGACGGGGGACGTGAAGTACAGCTTCACCCTGTTTGAAAAAACGCCGGAAGGGGTCAAGGTGCGGGTGCAGACCGACAACACGGATCAGCCGTTCGACATCAACGAAGGCAGCAAGCTGGAACTGGGCTCCACCGCCAAGCTGCGGGTGCTGACCACCTATCTGGAAATCGTCACCGAGCTGCACGACGGCTATGGGGAGATGCCGGCGGAGAACCTGCGCAAGATAGAAGTCTCCAATCAGGACAACATCAGCCGCTGGGCCATCGGCTATCTGATGACCGCCAAGGACAAGAGTCTGCCTGTCATGCTGGAGGCGGCGCTGGATCGCAAATACTCCGCCAGCCCCTATGAAGGCTTCTTCACCGGCGGTGGCATGCACACCTTCAACAACTTCCGCAAGGAGGACAACGGCCGGATTCCCCCCATCCGGGATGCGCTGCGCGAGTCCATCAACCTGCCCTTCGTGCGGTTGATGCGAGACATAGTGCGCTACAGCCTCTACAAGGAAGGCAATCGCGCCCAGTTGCTCAAGGATGACAAGGATCCGCGTCGTACCGAATACCTTGCACGGTTCGCCGACAAGGAAGGGCAGACCTATCTGCTGCGCTTCTGGCGCAAGTATCAGGGCAAGACTCCCGATGAGCGGCTCGATACCTTCCTGGATGGTCTGAAGCCCAGCGCGGTGCGTCTCGCAGCCGTCCATCGCTATCTAATGCCGGAAGCCTCCCAGACAGACTTTGCGGCCTTCCTTGCCAAGCGACTGCCGCGGGAGAAATTGACGGACAAACGGATAGAACAGCTCTATACCAGCTATGGGCCAGGTAAGTATTCACTGCCGGATCAGGGCTATATCGCGCGGGTACACCCGCTGGAACTGTGGCTGCTCTCCTACCTCAAGGAGTTCGACAAGGCGACCTTTGCCGACGCGGTGGCGGCCAGTCGCGACGAACGCCAGGAGGTCTACAGCTGGCTGTTCAAGACCCGCCATCGCAGCGCCCGGGATACCCGGATCCGTACCATGCTGGAGGTCGAGGCTTTCCTCGACATCCATCAGCGCTGGGCCAGGCTGGGTTATCCATTCGATCACCTAGTGCCGTCGCTGGCGACCGCCCTCGGTAGCTCGGGTGACCGACCGGCGGCCCTGGCCGAGCTGATGGGGATCATCCAGAATGGCGGGCTGAGGGCGCCGACCCAACGCATCGAGTACCTGTCGTTTGCCAAGGATACCCCCTTTGCCACCGTGTTCGAACCGGCCAACGTGCAGGGTACCCGGGTGATGGCGCCCGAGGTGGCGAATGCCCTGCGCAATGCCCTGTCGAAAGTCGTGGAAGGGGGCACGGCACGGCGCATCGCCGGCGCCTTTGCCCTGCCGGACGGCACCATACTGCCGATGGGGGGCAAGACGGGAACCGGGGATAACCGGATAGAAACGGTGGGCCGCTATGGCAACGTGACCAGCTCCCTGGCCCGTAACCGTACTGCCACCTTCGTGTTCTACATCGGTGGCGATCACTTCGGCACCCTGACGGCCTACGTGCCGGGCAGCCAGTCCGACAAGTTCCGCTTCACCTCGGCGCTGCCGGTACAGGTGCTCAAGGGGATGGCACCGCTGCTGATGCCCTATCTGCAGCCAGGGACCCATACCCAGTGCATGGCAGGCAGCTGATGTCTGTGTTCAGAAGATAAAAAAACGGGGCCAGTTTGGCCCCGTTTTTTATCAGTCGGCGACGACTCCGGGTCGGCGCAGGTGAGTCATCACTCACAGCTGATCTTCGATCTCGCCGCGCAGGTACTGGTACATCTCGCGGAAGGCCACCGGCGGCTTGTTCAGCTCCCGCTCCTTGTTGGCGGTACGGATCAGCTGGCGCAGCTTCTGGCGATCCAGATCATGGAACTGGGCCATCAGCTCGTTGAGGGCGCTGTCTCCCTCGCTGATCAGCCGCTCGCGCCACTGCTCCAGCCGGTGCAGGCGGGCATTCACGGTAGAGTGACGCATCTTGATGATGGTGAGCGCCTCGGCGATGGGCTCGATGTCCCGGCTGCGCATCAGTCGGCCGATGAACTGCAGGTGGCGGCGGAAGGATTCATCCTTCTTGGGTTTGAGTTTGCGACCCAGCTCGACGGCTTCTGCCAGTTCTTCGTCCAGCGGGAGCTTCTCCAGTTCGCTGTGGCTGAGGGAGACGATCTCTTCCCCCATCTTCTGCAGCGCTTCGGCATCGCGCTTGAGCTGGCTCTTGCTGGGACCCCAATCGTCCAGTTCGTTGTCGTCTTGATACTGACTCATCGGTCTCTTGATTCCTGTCATTCACGTTGGTGGATATGTTACCAGCTTCTCCCGCTGGGCGCAGGGGTCTGATATGCTTAGCCCCTTTCCTTTCTTCATACAGATGTGAGTTATGGACCAGCTAGATCAAATTCGCCAGGATCAAGCCCACCTCGAGGCCGTGGTGGCCGAGGCACTGGAGATCGCCAAAGGGCTGGGTGCCGGGCTTGCCGAAGTATCCATCAGCAAGCAGACCGGTCTGTCGGTGAATACCCGGGGCTGCGAGCTGGAAAGTATCGAATTCAACAAGGATGGAGCGCTCGGCATCGCCGTCTATCGGGATGGCTGCAAGGGCTCCTCATCCACCACGGATCTCGGCAAGGCCGCCATTCGTGCCGCCGTCGAGGCGGCGATGGAGATTGCCCGTCACACCTCCCCCGATGACTGCGCCGGCCTCGCCGATGCGGAACTGCTGGCCTGGAACGCTCCGGATCTGCAGCTGTGCCATCCTACCTTGCTGGATCCGCAACAGGGCATAGAGCTGGCCATCGAGTGCGAGCGGCTGGCGCTGGGGCGCGATGCCCGCATCAAACACTCCGACGGTGGCAGCTTCTCCAGCCATCTGGGGGTCAAGGTCTATGGCAACAGCCACGGTTTCGTCAAAGGCTATGCGGCGTCCCGCAACTCCCTGAGCTGCGTGTTGATCGGCGAGCAGGATGGCGATATGCAGCGGGACTACGGCTATTCCTCCAGTCGTACCCTGGAGGGGCTCTGGAGCCCCCAGCGCATCGCCGACGAGGCGGTGGAGCGTACCCTCTCTCGCCTCGGTGCCCGCAAGATCAGTACCCGCCAGGCGCCCGTGCTGTTCCACCCCGATACCGCAGCCGGCCTCTGGGGCCACCTAGTGATGGCCATCAGCGGCGGCAACCTCTATCGCAAGTCGAGCTTCCTGCTGGACAAGCTCGGTGAGCAGGTGCTGCCACAGTGGCTCAACATCCAGGAGTTCCCGCATCTGCTGGGAGGCTTGGCTAGCACGCCGTTCGACGGGGAGGGGGTGCGTACCACAGACATGGACATCGTCCGTGACGGCCGCCTGATGAGCTGGCTGCTCACCTCCTACTCGGCCCGCAAGCTGGGGCTGACCACCACGGGCCATGCCGGTGGCATCCACAACTGGCAGGTGTCGAACACGGGGCAGGACTTCCAGGGCATGCTCAGGGAGATGGGCACCGGCCTGCTGGTGACCGAGCTGATGGGGCAGGGCGTCAATATCGTCAACGGTGACTACTCCCGTGGAGCCGCCGGTTTCTGGGTGGAAAATGGTGAGATAGCCTATCCGGTAGAAGAGATCACCATCGCCGGCAATCTGGCCGATATGTTCCGCTCCATGGTGGCGGTGGGGACCGACGTGGATGAGCGCTCCAGCCTGCGAACCGGCTCCGTGCTGGTCGAGCAGATGAAGCTGGCGGGCCACTGATCTCCCTTTCAGCCCCAAGCCGATGCGATGAAAAAGGCCCCCTCTTGTGAGGGGGCCTTTTCTATGTTCCGAGCCAGGAGTCGAGCTTACTCCTTGATGCGCTCGATGCGACCACTCAGGCCTTGCAGCTTGTGCTCGATGTCTTCATAGCCACGGTCGATGTGATAGATGCGCTCGACCATGGTGGTGCCTTCTGCGACGAAGCCGGCCAGTACCAGGCTGGCGGAGGCGCGCAGATCGGTGGCCATCACCTGGGCACCCTTGAGCTGCTCGGTGTCGCGGCAGATGGCGACATTGCCCTGCAGCTCGATGTCGGCGCCCATACGCACCAGTTCCGGCACATGCATGAAGCGGTTCTCGAAGATGGTCTCGGTGACCATGCCGGTGCCCTTGGCGACCGCGTTCAGCACGGTGAACTGGGCCTGCATGTCGGTCGGGAAGGCCGGGTAGGGGGCCGTCTTGATGGTGACCGGCTTGAGGGTACGGCCGGTCATATCCAGGCTGATCCAGTCTTCGCCTTTCTCGATCAGGGCGCCTGCCTCTTCCAGTTTGACCAGGACGGCTTCCAGCAGGGCAGGATCCGTCTTGCGGCAGGTGATCTTGCCACCGGTGACGGCGGCGCCCACCAGGAAGGTACCGGTTTCGATACGATCGGGCTGCACGCTGTAGCTGCCGCCGTGCAGACGCTCGACCCCGTCGATGGTCAGGGTGTCGGTACCCGCGCCCTGAATGTTAGCTCCGAGCGCGTTGAGGAAGTTGGCCAGATCCACGACTTCCGGTTCACGGGCGGCGTTCTCGATCACGGTGCGGCCATCTGCCAGGGTGGCGGCCATCATCAGGTTCTCGGTGCCGGTGACGGAGATCATGTCCATCAGGATATGGGCACCCTTGAGGCGACCATCGACGCGGGCCTTGATATAACCATCCTCGATGGCGATCTTGGCGCCCATCAGCTCCAGGCCGTGGACGTGCAGATTGACCGGACGGGCACCGATGGCGCAGCCACCGGGCAGGGAGACATCGGCCGCCCCGAAGCGGGCCGCCAGCGGACCCAGCGCCAGGATGGAGGCGCGCATGGTCTTCACCAGCTCGTAGGGAGCGACGTGGTTGTTCACGGCACCGGTCAGCACGGTCACGTTGCCGTTGACCTTGGTGCTGGCACCCAGCATCTCCAGCAGCTTGAGGGTGGTGCCCACGTCTTTGAGGCGCGGTACGTTGGAGAGCTGGATCTCCTCATCACACAGCAGGGTGGCGAACAGGATCGGCAGGGCGGCGTTCTTGGCGCCGGAGATGGTCACTTCACCGGAAAGGGTGCAGGGGCCGGTGATCTTGAATTTGTCCATTTTTACTTCGTTACCAAATCAGGAGGGCAATAGGAATTTACGTTCGCGTTTCCATTCGGCATCGGTAAAAGCCTTGATGGAGAGAGCGTGGATGGCGTTGCTGGCGATCTTGTCCATCAGCGGGGCATAGATGGCCTGCTGCTTCTTGACCCGGCTCATGCCGTCAAACATGTCACCGACGGCGATCACCTGATAGTGACTACCGTCCCCTTTGACATGGACTTCGGACAATGGCAAGGCCTCAAGGAGTATCGCTTCAATTTCAGAGACTTGCATTATGCGTCCTCAGTTGTGAGCGGGGTTGATTGAAACAAATTGGCCACCCCGTACAGGTTGGCCAAGGTAAAGAAATCGTCGGAGGCGCCCACCAGTGTCGGTGTAGCACCCCGGGCCAGCACGGCCTTGGCCCATTTGACCAGGAGCGCGAGTCCGGCGGAGTCCAGGGTGGTGATCTCGTCGAGGGCGAGCGTATCTTCCTGCCACCACTCGGCACGGCGCTGCCACAGGGCAATCACCTGTGGGGCCTGCAGCTCGCCCGCGAGCGTCATGACTTGATGACCAGCGGCTTGGCGTTGTGTTCGCGCAACTGGGCGATCACCGCATCGATGCCGTTCTGGCGAATGAGGCCACCGAGCTCGTTCTGCTTGGCAGAGAGCAGGCTGATCCCTTCGGCGACCATGTCAAAGGCCTTCCACTCGCCGGTCTTGTTGTTCTTGCGCAGCTTGAACTCGAGGAAGATATCCGGCTTGCCGGCCTCGGTCACGCTGACGTTGACGGCGGTGATGTTGCTGTCACCCACGGCCTTGCCCGGCTGCACCTTGACGGTCTGCTTGTCGAAGTGGGCGAGGGCATCGGCGTAGGAACTCACCATGTATTCGGTGAACACCTCGACGAAGGCATCACGCTGGGCCGGAGTGGTCTCCTTGATCTGGTTGCCGAGCACCTTGTAGGCGGCGAAGCGGTTGTCCACGTAGGGCAGCAGCTCCTCGCGGATGATGACCCTCAGGTGGTCCGGGTTGCTCTTGATCTGAGCCTGATCGGCCTTGAGACGGGCAAAGGTCTGCTTGGCGGCTTGATCCACCAGGGCGTAAGGATCCGTGGCATTGGCCCCTGCGGCCTGAGTGGTCACGGAAAACAGCATGCTGGTCATCAGGCCCAGCAACAGGGCGATCTTCTTGAACATGGTTACTCCTTGCTTGCAGGCGGATTGGTGGCCGGAGACGACTGGCTGTAGAGGAATTTGCCAATCAGATCTTCCAGCACTATGGCTGATTTGGTGTCTGCGATCATGTCGCCATCCTTGAGCATGCTGGTGCCCATGTCTTCATCGCTGAAACCCGGTGCCAGGCCGATGTACTGTTCGCCGAGCAGACCGGAAGTCAGGATGGAGAGGGTGCTGGTATCGGCAAACTCACCGGCCTCTTTTTGCATCAGCAGGGAGACGACGGGCACCTGGGTCTTGGCATCCAGCTCGATGCTGCTGACCCGACCGACGACGACACCGCCGACCTTGACCGGCGAGCGTACTTTCAGGCCGCCGATATTATCGAAATGGGCGCGCAGGGTATAGGTCTCTCCTTCCGGTTTGAAACTCAAACCCGCCACTTGCAGGGCCAATGCCAGAATGGCTGCGATGCCAGCCAGCATGAAGGCGCCAACCAGGAATTCTACTTTGCTGAACTTCATCTTTACCTTATCCAAACATGACTGCGGTGAGTATAAAATCCAGACCGAGCACGGCCAGGGATGAGTGGACCACGGTTCGGGTGGTCGCCTGACTGATCCCGGCCGAGGTCGGCTTGGCATCATAGCCATTGAAAAGCGCAATCCAGGTGACGACCAGCGCGAAGATCACGCTCTTGATGGCCCCCTGCATGATGTCATCCTGCCAGTCGACGGATGCCTGCATGGCGGACCAGAAACTGCCTTCGTCCACCCCCAGCAAGTCGACCCCGACCAGTTTGCCACCGAAGATGCCGATCAGGCTGAACATGAAGGCCAGCAACGGCATGCTGATGACCCCGGCCCAGAAACGGGGGGCCACCACCCGGCGCAGGGGATCCACCGCCATCATCTCCAGGCTCGAGAGCTGTTCGGTGGCCTTCATCAGGCCGATCTCGGCAGTCAGGGCGGAGCCGGCCCGACCGGCGAACAGCAGGGCGGTAACCACGGGGCCGAGTTCGCGCAGCAGCGAGAGGGAGACCAGGGGCCCCAGACTCTGCTCGGCGCCGAAATCCTTCAATACGTTATAGCCCTGCAACGAGAGCACCATGCCGATGAAGAGGCCGGACACCAAAATGATGGCGACGGATTGCACCCCCACCACATAGAGCTGCTGGATCAGCAGCGGGAAGTGCTTGCGTGGCTGGGGGCGACCGGCCAGGGCATGAAACAGCATAATAGTCGCACGGCCGATGGCGCTGATGAAGTGCACACCGACCCGGCCCAACTTGCTTACTTGGCTTATCAACATCACAGATCCTGTAGCAGGTCGCCTGCCGGAAAATGAAACGGAACAGGACCGTCAGGCAATCCACGCAGGAACTGCTCGACCTCGGGATTGTGCTCCTCGCGCAGCTGCGCCGGGGTGCCGTGTGCCACCACCTTGCGATTGGCGATGATATAGGCGTAGTCAGCGATGCCGAGCACCTCTTTCACGTCGTGGGTGACGATGACGGAGGTGATGCCGAGGGCATCGTTCAGCTCCTTGATCAGCTTGACCAGCACCGCCATGGTGATGGGATCCTGACCCACGAAGGGCTCGTCATACATGATGAGGTCCGGATCCAGGGCGATGGCACGGGCCAGGGCGGCGCGGCGGGCCATGCCACCGGAAAGCTCGGAAGGCATCAGTTTGGCGGCGCCACGCAGTCCCACCGCCTGCAGCTTCATCATGACGATGGTGTGGATCAGCTCCTCCGGCAGGCCGGAATGCTCCCGCAATGGAAACGCCACGTTGTCGAACACCGTCATGCCGGTGAACAGGGCGCCACTCTGGAACAGCATGCTCATCCGCTTGCGCACCTCGTAGAGACGGGAGCGGGAGAGGGTGGGGATATCCTCCCCGTCAAACAGGATATGACCCGATTCCGGTTTCAACTGGCCACCGATCAGCCGCAGCAAGGTGGTCTTGCCGATGCCGCTCGGCCCCATGACGGCGGTGACCTTGCCACGGGGAATGGTCAGATTGATCCCGTCATACAGCAGCCTGTCTCCGTGGCTGAAAGTCAGGTCGGAGATGGTGATCAGGTCATTGTTCAAACAATTGTCCATCCGGTATAAAAGAAGAGCGAATTTTATGGGCTAGTCTAGGTCTAAGCAACATCAAGGAACAACTATTGAGCGCAGATCCGCCCCAAAAACGCGACAGTTTTATGTAACAAGGTGCGTCAGCAAGTGGGTACCCCGCATCCGATTCGCTTATCTCGGCAGACTTTTTTATAATCCCGCAGCAAATTTCGGTCCGGAGCCGTGCCTTTATGTCTGTAAAGTCTGAAAAAGTGTCTGAACTGTTCGATTTTCGTCGCAGTGCCCGTGCGGTGCTGGACATTGAAAAACAAGCGATTGATGGACTCTACCAGTACCTCGACGAGCACTTCGTGAAGGCGTGCGAGATGGTGCTGCGCTGCGGCGGCAAGATAGTGGTCACCGGCATGGGCAAGTCGGGCCATGTGGGCAACAAGATAGCCGCGACCCTGGCCAGCACGGGCACGCCCGCCTTCTTCCTGCACCCGGGTGAGGCCAGCCACGGCGATCTCGGGATGATCTCCGCCGGGGATCTCATCATCGCCATCTCCAACTCCGGCGAGAGTGACGAGATCCTGGCCCTGCTGCCGGTACTCAAGCGTCGCGGCATCCCGCTCATCTGCATGACCGGCAACCCGGCCTCGACCATGGCCAAGGAAGCCAACGTGCACCTGTGCATCCGGGTCGAGCAGGAGGCCTGCCCCCTCGGTCTGGCCCCCACGTCCAGCACCACGGCGACCCTGGTGATGGGAGATGCCCTGGCGGTGGCCTTGCTGGAGGCCCGCGGCTTCACCGCCGACGACTTCGCGCTGTCTCATCCGGGCGGTTCCCTCGGCAAGCGGCTGCTGCTGCGGGTCGGCGATCTGATGCACGGTGGCGAGCTGTTGCCCAAGGTCGGGATCGATGCCACCATCAGCCAGGCCCTGCTGGAAGTGAGCCGCAAGGGACTCGGCATGACGGCGGTGGTGGATGAGCTGGGCCAGCTGGCCGGTCTCTTCACCGATGGCGACCTGCGCCGGATCCTGGATTTGCAGGTGGACATCCATCACACCTCTATCGCCAAGGTGATGACGGTCAACTGTGTTACCGTAGGGCCAGAGATGATGGCGGCCGAGGCCGTCAAGCTGATGGAAACCAGAAAGATTAACGGATTGCTGGTGGTGGATGGGGAGCGGCGGCCGCTGGGTGCCTTCAACATGCACGACCTGCTGAAAGCCGGGGTGATTTGATGCAAGATGTACCGACCCTCTATGGTCCGGTGACGCGCAGCCAGTTCGAGAAGGCGGCGCAGATCCGCCTGCTGGTGTGCGATGTGGACGGGGTGCTCTCCAACGGCTTCATCTACATGGGAAATAACGGCGAAGAGCTGAAGACCTTCTGCACCCGGGACGGGGCAGGCATGCGTGCCCTGCTCAATGCCGGGCTGGAGATTGCCATCATCACCGGGCGCAATTCCCGCATCGTCAGCGATCGGATGAAGAGCCTGGGGGTGCAGCACCTGGTGCAGGGGGCGGATCAGAAGCTGCCCCATTTCGAGGCCCTGCTGGCCAAGCTGGGGCTCGATGCCTCCCAGGCGGCCTATATGGGGGATGACACCATCGATCTGCCGGTGATGCAGGCCTGCGGCCTCGGCATCGCAGTGGCAGATGCTCACCCGCGGGTATTGGCCTGTGCCGACCTGGTCACCCGGCTGGGGGGGGGCGTCGGGGCGGTGCGGGAGGTGTGCGATCTGATCCTGCAAGCCCAGGGGCTCGCCGATGAGTTGCCCGAGGCGTCGCGATGAAGCAGACTATTCTGTTCTTCCTGCTTTTCCTGGCGGCATTGGCTGCCTGGCAGCTGGGTGACATCGACTTGGCCCCGGATTCCACCACCAAGGTAGAGAATTATCAGCCCGATTTCACCGCCAGGAATCTGGTCATCACCCGCTTTGACGAGCAGGGCAAGCGGACCGAGCGGCTGGAGTCGGAGTTTGCCGAGTATTTCCAGATCCTCGAGCAGGCGACCTTCAACAAGCCGGTCATCTACCTGTACGACGACAAGGGTGAGGCCGAGTGGAAGGTGACGGCGGAGACCGGCGTACTCAATACCGATGACAACGTGATCCTGCGGGACAAGGTGCATCTGGATGGCCTGTTGCCGACCTCCTTCATCTCCAGCATGGATACCCAGTATCTGGAGATGGACATGGTGACTCAGGACGTGAGAAGCAACCAGCACATCCGCATTCAGGGCCAGGAATTCCAGACCGAGGGCGTAGGCCTCAAGGGTCACCTGGAACGTAAATATTTCGAATTACTGGATAAAGGCCATGCCATTTATTTCAATGAAAAACGCTAATCTGGTCCTCGTGGCCCTGCTGCTGTGCGGCGCGGCCAACGCCAAAGAGTCCGACTTCACCGAAAAGGTCTATGTGGACGCGGTCAAGCAGGTGGCCGAGATGCAGGACAACCGTGTCACCTTCAGCGAAGACGTCATCATCACCCAGGGCACCATCAAGATTAAGGCCGACAAGGTGGTGGTGATCCGCTCCGGCGAGAAGGGTGCCGAGGTGATGACCGCCTATGGCAGCCCGGCCACCTTCTTCCAGATCCTGGACAACGGCAAGCCGGTCAACGCCCATGGCAACAGCATCCGTTACGAGCTGAAGAACCGTCTGGTGACCATCACCGGCAACGGCCAGCTCAAGCAGGAAGACAGCCAGGTCAATGGCGACCTCATCCGCTACGACATCGTCAAACAGAAGATGATCGCCGAGAGCAAGGGGCCGACCCAGCGCGTCAAGACGGTGTTCCTGCCGGATCAGGTCGAGAATTTCGACAAGCCCGCCGAACAGAAGAAGTAGGAAACAACAGTCATGGCAGTGTTAAAAGCAGTGGGCTTGCAGAAGAGCTACAAGCGTCGCATGGTGGTCAGTGACGTCAGCCTGGAAGTGGGCACCGGCCAGATCGTGGGGCTGCTTGGCCCGAACGGAGCTGGCAAGACCACCTCCTTCTACATGATAGTGGGGCTGGTGCAGCGGGATGCCGGGCTCATCACCATCGACGATCAGGATATCAGCCTGCAGCCCATGCACATCCGTGCGCGCAACGGCATCGGTTACCTGCCTCAGGAAGCCTCCATCTTCCGCCGTCTGTCGGTGTTCGACAACCTGATGGGGGTCATGCAGACCCGCAAGGGACTGAGCAGCGAGGAGCGGGAGGACAAGGTCGAGCAACTGCTGGAAGAGTTCAACATCACCCACATCCGTGACAGCCTGGGTCAGAGCCTGTCAGGGGGGGAGCGCCGTCGGGTCGAGATCGCCCGGGCGCTGGCGGCAGAGCCGAGATTTATTCTGCTGGATGAGCCTTTTGCAGGGGTTGATCCCATTTCTGTCATCGATATCAAAAAGATCATCCAGCATCTGAAGGAACGTGGGCTGGGTGTGCTGATCACCGATCACAACGTTCGCGAGACCCTGGATGTGTGTGAGAAGGCCTATATTGTCAGCCACGGCAAGATGATTGCCGAGGGCGCACCGGTGGATATCCTCGCCGATGAGCAGGTCAAGCGCGTCTATTTGGGCGATCAATTCAGTCTATAGTAAGGGGGCATTCCCTCATTTTTGTTAGGTGACTGCCTCGCTGAACATAAGGATATCCCGACGTAGATGAAGCCGACATTACAGTTGCGTCTCGGTCAGTCCCTGACCATGACGCCACAATTACAACAAGCGATTCGTCTGCTCCAGCTTTCCACGCTGGAACTCCAGCAGGAAATTCAGCAAGCGCTCGACAACAACCCCTTGCTGGAGCAAGAGGAGAGCGAGGCGCAGGAAACCAGTCCGGTCGAAGTGGCCGATGCCAGTCAGCTGGATTCCAGTGACGCCATGGCGCAGGACAAGATGCCGGACGAGCTGCCCGTCGATACCACCTGGGACGAGGTCTACTCCGCCGGGACGGCCCAGAGCGCCGGCCCCATCCACGATGGAGAGGAGAGCGTCTATCAGGGGGAAACCACCGAGAACCTGCAGGACTATCTGTTGTGGCAGATGCGGCTGACGCCGTTCAGCGATCTGGATGCCGCCATCGCCCTCGCCATCATCGATGCCATCGACGAATCCGGTTATCTGACGGTTTCTCTCGAGGATATTCAGGCTGCAGTCAGCAGTGACGAGGTAGAAGTGGAACTGGATGAGGTCGAGGCCGTGCTCAAGCGGGTGCAGCATTTCGATCCGCTCGGCATCGCCGCCCGCTCCGTGCAGGAGTGCCTGCTGATCCAGCTTGGCCAGTATCCCTCCGATCTGCCCTGGCTCAACGAGGCACGGGAAGTGATCAGCGAGCACATGGATCTGCTTGGCAATCGTGACTATCGCACCCTGGCGCGCAAGACCCGGCTCAAGGAGAGCGACCTCAAGGAGGTGCTGGACCTTATCCAGCAGCTGGAACCCAGACCCGGCAACGGCGTCATCCAGAGCGAATCCCAATACGTGATCCCGGATGTGTCCGTGGTCAAGAAAGGCAGCAAGTGGGTGGTGGAGCTCAACCCGGATTCGGCGCCGCGCATTCGCGTCAACGAGACCTATGCGGCCATGGCCCGCAACGCGCGCAGCAGCACGGATACCCAGTTCATCCGCTCCCACCTGCAGGAGGCGAAGTGGTTCATCAAGAGTCTGGAGAGTCGTAACGACACCCTGCTCAAGGTGGCCAGCTGCATCGTCGAGCAGCAGCAGGGCTTCTTCGAATACGGGGAAGAAGCCATGAAACCCATGGTGCTCAATGACATCGCCGAGGCGGTGGAGATGCATGAATCGACCATCTCGCGGGTGACGACCCAGAAGTACATGCATACGCCCCGTGGCATCTTTGAACTGAAGTTTTTTTTCTCCAGTCACGTGAATACGGAAGGAGGAGGAGAGTGCTCATCGACCGCTATTCGCGCCTTGATCAAGAAGCTGGTGACGGCGGAAAACCCCGCCAAGCCGCTTAGTGATAGCAAGATCGCGGATTTGCTGGCCGAACAGGGTATTATGGTGGCGAGACGCACGATCGCAAAGTACCGTGAATCCTTGTTGATCCCGCCATCCAATCAGCGCAAACGCCTGGTTTAGGCAAACAAAAGGAAGACGTTATGCAAATTAACCTGACCGGACACCATGTCGAGATTACCGAAGCTCTGCGTGATTATGTGAACAACAAATTTGCCAAACTCGAGCGTCACTTTGACCATATCAACAACGTCCATGTGGTGTTGAGCGTCGAAAAACTGAACCAGATTGCCGAAGCCAAGCTGCATGTCAGCGGCGGTGAGGTGTTCGCCAACTCGGAGCATGCCGACATGTATGCTGCGATTGATACCCTGCTTGATAAACTGGACAGACAGATCATCAAGCACAAAGATAAATTAAATCAAAAATAACTATGCAACTTGAACACATACTGAGTCGGGACTGCACCAAGAGTGCGGTCCCCTGTACCAGCAAGAAACGCGCTCTCGAGATCATCAGTGAACTGGCCGCAGAGCGCCTCGGCACCTCCCGTCAGGTGTTGTTTGAAAGCCTGCTGGCGCGGGAAAAAATGGGCAGTACCGGGATCGGTGCCGGTATTGCCATTCCGCATGGCCGCATTGACGATGCCTTTGCGCCGACGGCTGTGCTGATGACCTTCTCCGAACCCATCCCTTTCGACTCGATTGACAATCAACCGGTTGACCTGCTCTTTGCATTGCTGGTGCCGGAAAGCGAGTGCAAGCAGCATCTCAAGACCCTTTCCCTGATGGCATCCAAGTTGGGTGACAAGGCCGTCTGCCGCCAGTTGCGCCAGGCGACCAGTGACGAAGAACTCTATCAGATCATGACCTCGGCCTGATGCCGGACAAGGCACAGCCAGGTTGGCGTGGGGGGACAAGATGCAATTAATCGTGGTAAGCGGTCGCTCGGGCTCCGGCAAGACGGTAGCCCTGCGGGTGCTGGAAGATCTGGGGTATTACTGCGTAGACAATCTGCCGGTCAATCTGTTGCCCCAGTTGATCGTCTCGGTGGAGAGCCAGTATGACAAGCTGGCGGTCAGCATCGACGTGCGCAACCTGCCCACCGAGCAGGATCGGCTGGAGAATCTGCTGGCCCAGGTACGCAGCGAGGGGCGGGTGGAATTCTCCAGCTTCTTCTTCGACGCCGACAACACTACCCTGCTCAAACGCTATGGCGAGAGTCGCCGGTTGCACCCCCTCTCTCGCAACAAGCTGTCGCTGGACGAGGCCATCCGGGAGGAGACCCACCTGCTGGCGCCCCTCTCTTCCAGTGCCGACCTGCGCATCGACACCACCAACCTCAGCATTCACGATCTCAGCGAGCTCATCAAAACCCGGGTGCTCGGCAAGAAAGAGAACGAGCTGGTGCTGGTGTTTGAATCATTCGGCTTCAAGTACGGCATCCCCAAGGATGCAGACTTCGTGTTCGATGCCCGTTTCCTGCCAAATCCCCACTGGATCCCCGAACTCAAGCCTTTCACCGGCCGGGATGAACCTGTGGCGAACTACCTCTCCAGCCAGACGGACGTCATGCTGTTCATCCAGCAGATCGAGAACATGCTGGGCACCTGGTTGCCCCATCTGGAACGCAACAATCGCAGCTATGTGACCGTGGGTATCGGCTGCACCGGTGGCCAGCATCGCTCGGTGTTCATCGCCGAACGGTTGGCGAGCGCGTTTCGCCTGCTCGGCAAGAACGTGCAGATCCGCCACCGCACCCTGGACAAGCGCTCGGCGCAGGTCTGACAGCTCAGAAGGATGCACAGATGACCGTTTCCGCCTCGGTAGAAGTCAAAAACAAGCTGGGTATTCATGCCAGACCGGCCATGATGCTGTTCGAACTGGTACAGGGCTTCGATGCCCATGTCCTGCTGCGCAACGAGGACGGGGTCGAGGCCGACGCGGACAGCGTGATCGGCCTGCTGATGCTGGACTCCGCCCAGGGCAAACAGGTAGAAGTGCAGGTGGAAGGACCGGAGGAGACGGAAGCCCTGGCCGCGGTGGTGGCGCTGTTCACCTCGGGCTTCAACGAAGAGTAGGCGCCCTCTGACTAGGCGCCGGTGCGAGCCAGTGCCTTGAAACCGGCGAAACTGCGACAGGCCAGCAAATTCTTGCTGGCTTTTTCGTTCATCAGGGCCAGGAAGAGATCGTAGAGGCCCATGGCCTCCTCATAGTCCGCCTTGGCGATGGCCAGCAGGAAGATGAGGGTGGCCGTCTCGCCATTGCCCCAGTCGATGCCCTGGGGGGCCAGCACCGTATAGACCAGGGTGCGCCTGGCCAGCAGGCCGAGGGAGTGGGGCAGGGCTATGCCGTCTCCCAGCATGGTGGAGACGATACGCTCCCGCTCCTGCAAGGATCCCCTGAACCCCGTTTCCACCTGCTCTTCCCTTTCCAGCTGATCGCAGACCCGTGTGAACAGGGCTGACTGGCTGATGGGTTCATCGATCACCATGAAATGGTCGGCGTCAAAGTACTTGTCGAGCAGGTAGGGGCGGGTGCGATCGACCAGTACCAGCTTGCCGAGCTGCTCCAACTGATATTGGGCCGGGAAGGGGGCCACCTGCACCACGGGCACATTCTTCTCGCTCACCTTGACCGTGCTTATCACGAAATCCTGCTCGATCCGCGAGAGCCCCTCGTAGTCCCGTACGGATTCCAGACTGGTCAGTTGCAACTGGGGGTATTCCCGCTTGATTCGCGCCTCCAGTACCCGGAAGGTGGCATTGCCGGCATCGCACAGCAGTAACGCCTGGGGGGGACGGCTATAGCCGATGTCATAGTGGCGCTCCAGTCCGACGCCGATATGGATCACCAGGTAGCCTATCTCGTGATGGGTCAGATGATAGGGCGTCTGCCTGATCCACTCGGAGATGGCGGCGAGGGTGATGTCATAGGCGAGGGGATAGTACTGCTTGATGTGATCCGCCAGCGGGTTGTCGCTGCCTATCTGGTATTTGATCCGCAGCAACATGGCGCTGATGTGGGTAAGCAGGTCGGCGTGCAACTGGTCGTCGTGGCGCAAGTCATAGGGATAGTGTTCGTGGATGTAATCCAGCAGGTGCGCCACCAGGTGGGCACTTTCGGCCGTCATGGTCGGGCTGAGCTGCGGGGTATCGGCGATGAGACGAGCCTGGATCTGGATGGCGAGACACAGCAGCTCCGGCTCTCCCGGTGCGGTCAATGTGGGCAGCTCATCATAGATGTCGCGAGCCACGGCGGTGAGGGGGGCGGTCAGATCCTCGCTGCTGAAGGTCAGCAGCTCATGACCCGCCGCCTGGCGGAGCAGGGCCACGGCGCAGTAGATAGTGAGCTGCTGCAGGCTTTCGTCGGCCAGCCTGAGCTGATGGCGACCCAGCTGGGCATGGATCCGGTTGCCGATGACTTCCAAAGTCTTGCTGGGACAAAGGTTGGGCAGCAAGCCCTGCAAGGGGCTGTTGCGGCTCTGTTCCCGATAGAGCAACTGGGTGAGGCAGGCCCGGATGGCGGTCTCTTCCCCTTGAATGCGCATGCCGAGACGGGGCTTGCTGTCGATGTTCAGGCCGAAATGGATCAGCCGCTCCCTCACTTCCGCCATGTCTCCCTGTAGCGCGGCCCGGCTCAGATACCAGGTATCTGCCAGCTCGTCGAGCTTGATCCCCTGCTCGGCGGTGAGCAGCAGCAACTGCAGATGCAGCACCCGCTCCCGGCTGGTGCGGGGCAGGCTGGCCTCCTGCTCCTGGGCCGCCAGCAGTTCGTCAAACAGCCCCTGATTGTAAATCTTGAGTTGATAGCCGCTGCCGCGCTGGTGGATGAGGTGGGCGCCATGGGTGGCGATCAGCTCGTTCAGGGTCGCCACGTCGGTGCGTACCGTGCGGGTGGAGACATTGAGGCGACGGGCCAGCTCCTCCTGCGGCAAGGCCTCGGCGTGGAGCTGGGTCAGCAACTGATGGAGTCTGGGGTGGGGCAGCTTGGTCATGGGGGAAGGAGACTCCGATCGCGGGGGGAGAGAAGGATGTTAACAATTGAATCATCAACAAGCCAGGCACCGGCCAGAGGTTGGACCGGTGCCACTGTCAGGTCAGGGTAGCAGGCGTTTCACCGTATCGAGCAGGGTGCGCACGTCGGCCGGGCGGGTCTGGCCTGCCTCGTCGATGATGGAGCTGTAGACGTGGGGGATCACCTTGTCGACCCCGGCGGTCAGTGCGATTTGGACTATCTCTTCGAAGTTGTCCAGATCGATGCCGCCGGTCGGTTCCAGCCAGAAGCCGTGGCGGGCGCAAGCCTCGGCCACTGCCTGATATTCATCCCGGCTCTTGAGCCCTCCCATGGGGAAGAACTTGACCGAGCTGCCCCCCATGTCCTTGAGCATGGCGATGGCGGTATCGACGGGGACGATGGCGTCGGCCTGACTGGCGCTGAGGGGACCGGTGGAGATCTTGACCATGCCAGGAGTGCCAGTGGGGGAGACAAGGCCGTTGACCAGGCTTTGGGACTGGCCAAGTCGCGCCCGGCTGGCACCGACCCCGGTGAAGACCTGGTTGACATGCTGGGGCTGCAGCAGGCCGGCCAGCTCGGCGACCATGGCGGACTGGCGGGGATCCCCGGCGCCCAGTCCGATGGAGAGAGCGTTGTCGATGAGCGCGGCATACTCTTTCATGTCGGCGACGGCGGCAGGCACGTCCGGGTAGTTCTTGGAGAGCACGCCAACCAGCACGTGGCCCTCGGCCGCCTCATAGACATCGACGGCATTCTGCTTGGAGCCTGCCAGCACATTGAGGCAGATCCGGTCACGGTAGTAATTGGGAATAAGGGACATCAGTGATTCTCCTGGGTTAACTGGGCGATGGCGTGATGGATCTGATCGAGCTGGGCCGGGCTGACGCTGCGCACATCGATCTCGATATGGCCCTCGTTGGCCTTGTAGCCCCGGCAATAGATGGCGGGATTGCCCTGTTGCAAGCGGGCCACCACTTGGACCGTGGTCATGCCGAGGCGTTCGTGGTCGAAGGCAATATCGGTACGGGCGATGTCACGTCCCGCGCTGTCCCATACCACCTTGGCGGTGACGCCGGACAGCTGGTTGAGGCGTTCGATGAAGGGAGCCATCTTGGCGACCATGGCGGCGCCGCTCTCCTTTTCTTTCTCCAGATAACGTTCGATGGCGTGAGTCAGGCCGAGGATCCCTTCCTTGCCAACCTTCATGGCACGGCCGATGCCATTCGCCTGCTGTTTGACCCATGCCACATACTGGGCCTTGCCGAGCACCAGACCGCTGGTGGGCCCCTCGATGGCTTTAGCTCCGCTGTAGATGACCAGATCGGCGCCCTGCTGGTAGTAGAGGCGCAGATCCTCTTCTGCCGCCGCATCGACGATCAGCGGCAGCTGGTGGGCCTTGGCGACATCCGCGGCCTCGGCCACCGACAGAATGCTCTTCTGCACGCAGTGGTGGGACTTGATGTAGAGGATGGCGGCCGTCTGCGGATTGATGGCGGCGGCCAGCTGGGCGGCCGAACACTCGTTGGCGTAGCCGGCCTCCACCACCTTGCCGCCCCCCAGATTGATCATGGTGCCGACCGGCGCGCCGAAGTTCACGTTGTGCCCCTTGGGCAGCACGATTTCGCTCGGCACATCGTGGGCATGGGCATGCAGTTGTTCAAGGCGGTAGGCATCACCGCGCACGATCACGGCGGCGACTGACTGGGCGATGCCGGCACTGGCGCAGGAGACCACGACCGCATCCTCGACCCCCAGCAGGGCGGCGAGATAGGCCCCGGTCTTGTTGACCAGATCCTTGACCTCGAAGTAGTGGCCGAGGCCAAAATTGACGGCGTCGACCACCTCCTGCTCCGGCGTGGAGACACCGAGTATGGTCATGCGCCCGGAGGCGTTGATCACCGGTTTGAGCTGATATTTCTCATAAACAGAAGGCATGGTGTGATTTCCCATAGTGAGTCAGAACCAGGTTGCCGCCGACCAGGACGGCGAGGGGAAGCAGTTGCAGGTCGCCGCTGCGCGATTGCGCCTCGGTATCCGTGAACAGAGTCTGGCATTTGGCCAGATCAAACAGGGTCAGGTCGGCATCGGCGCCTACCTCGAGCCGCCCCTTGCCAGGCAGACGCAGGGCATCGGCGGCCTGATGGGTGACACAGGCGAGCACCTGCTCCAGGCTCATGCCGATGACGAAAAACTTCGACATCACGTGGGCCAGGCTGTAGACGGGGCCCTTGATGCGATTCTTGCAATAGATGTCCGAGCTGATGGTGTGGGGCAGGATCCCCTGACGGATGGCGTGTTCAGCCACTTCGAAGCTGAAGCTGGCGCCGCCATGGCCGATGTCGAGGCGCAGGCCTCGCAGCATGGCGTCGCGTACCGCCTGACGCAGCTCACCGGCCGGGGTCAGGATGCGATTTGGTTTGCCGTTGAAGCAATGGGTCAGCAGATCGCCCTCACCCAGCAGGGCGACGATCTCGTCCAGATCCGGTGGCGTATTGCCCACGTGCACCATCAGCGGCAGATCGCCGTTGTCGCGCTGGATCTGCTTGGCGATGCGCAGGGGTTGCAGGCCATTCTCACCCACCACGCTGCCACTCATGCGGGCCTTGATGCCGACGATGAAGGAGGGGTAGCGGCGAATGGCGGCCTTGGCGAGTACAGGGTCGATATCGGCGGGATTGGCCAGCTCGTTCTGGCGCAACAGGCCGATGCGGGAGATGTTGAGCAGGGCATGGACCCGGGTCTTGCAGCCGGCCGCCAACTGCTGGAAGGCATCCACATCGTCGGCCCCGGTGCTGCCCGCATCGATGACGGTGGTCACGCCGGATTCCACGCCCACCTTGTCCGGTTCATCGTGATAGATGGGGGAAGCGGGGTAGCAGTGGGTGTGGCCATCGATCCAGCCTGCACTCACATAGGTATTACCGGCCAGATCCAGCGTCTCTCTTGCCTCGGCCGTGGCAGGGAGAGAGCCCATGGCCGCTATCTTGCCGTCCAGAATGGCGATGTCGATGAGCTCGCCGTTTCCCTGGCGTCCCGCTCTGATGATGAAGTCATACATGGTGCTGGCCTCTAGCGTGCCGCCCCGCAGGGCGGCCAGTGTTTATGCAAGGGCTACCGGGAAGAAGGTCCCGAGCAGCATGGCACCCAGGATAGCGCCGCCAGTGATGGGCTTGTTCCAGATGTAGAACAGCAGTGCACCCAGCAGGGATCCCAGGCCGATGGGGATGGAGGCGCCCATGGCGGAGAGAATGATCAAGGGGCCGAGGAAGCGCCCCGAGCTGTTGCCAGCCCCCATCATCACATCCGCCCCATAGGTGGAGTTGCTCTGATTGATGGTGAACTTGCGGGCCAGGATGATCACGTAGCCGATGGCCAGGCCAATCCCCATGCCGGTGACCAGGGAGGCGGTGAAGTTCTCCACCGGGTAGACGATGCCGGCACCCAGCAGCAGGGCGGGAACCCCCAGGCCGACGCCGGTCTGGATGGCGCCGCCGATGTCCAGTATCCCCACCAGGGAGCCTTCGATGATGCGGGCGAACAGGAAGCTGGCACCAAAGGCCGCGACCGCGCCGTAGGCACCCGTGTCCATCCCGGCCTTCAGCATGGCGACGAAAGCCACTTCGTTGAAGGCACCGACCCCGTACAGATAGAACATGTGGGTCCCGGCAAAGACCCCGGCTGACAGCAAACCGACGAAGATGGGGAAGGACCAGTCGGCATACCAGAAGTTGTTTCTCAATTTCTCATCCATGGGATAGTCCTTATTTTCCGCTCATCAGGTTGTGGACATTGTCCAGCCACAGGGGGACCCCGAGGTGGAAGGACTCGATCAGTTTCATATCGAAGCCACGGAAGAATCCGCTCAGCACGAACAGCAGTACGATGGCCGCCATCATCACCTTGGTGACATGGTTCCAGCCGCTCTCTTCCACACCCTTGCCGATGAGGATGCCGAGTACCAGACCGGGAACGGCGTTGCCCATGATGAGCTGGGCCAGACCGCCGAAGATGGTGGCCCAGAAGCCGGACTTCTTGCCCGCCTCGATGGCGGCCAGCCAGAAGATCACCGGCATGACGGTGTTGACCAGCAGGTTGGCGGCAGGCACCAGTACCTTGACGGCGGTGACCTGCAAGGCGGCGGGGACGGCGGCGGCGGTGCTGTTCAAGAAGGCGACGACGATGGCGCCGATGATGCCGCAGGCGATGGCCATCTTCTTGGGATCGTGCAAGGTGGTGGCGAGATCCCGGTTCTTGATCATCAGGGCCGCAGCGCCCCAGTTCGGCAGGATGCGGTGATCCACGTCCTGGGTGAAGGCACCTGCCGCAACGGTTGAGGCCCAGGCGTTGAAGAAGAAGCCAAGACCGAAGGAGAAGTGTGACGCCGGGTCTCCCTCACAGGAGTTGAGCTCGCCCAGGGTACGGAAAGCCCCCATGCCCTGCACGGTCGGTGCATGGAACATCCGTGCCGCACCGGCCCCCACACCGACGCCCACCAGGCCGCCGATGATCAATGATTTGAAAAGAATGATTAGAAACATCCAACATGTCCTTTTTGTGGGTTAAACCAGGCTGAAATCCACCTTGTCCACGTCCAGGCTGGTGACCTTGACGGCGATCTCCAGCTGGACGCGGAACTCACGACGCTGGCGCGGCAGGAAGAAGAACAGAAACTTCTCCACCCGGACCGACTCCTCGGCCTTGAGCACCTGAACCTCGACCGGTTCGAGCCGCAGCATGACGTGCTGGCTGCCCTTGAGCAGCGTGGGTTGCACCTGGCTGAGGGCGGCGGCGAACGCCTGCTGGCGTGTCGCCCCCTTGCCATTGACGATGACCTGGGTGGTGAAGTGTTCTTTCATCAGGCGCGACCGTGCTTCTTGGCGAAGGCCTCGACCAGCTTCTGGCCCAGCTCTTCCTTGTCCATGAAGCCGAAGCCCAGCACCACGCAGCCTTCGTTGATGGCGGTGACGCCCTCTTCGATGGATCGCATGCCGTAGCGGCACTTGTAGCCGTACTTGGTCTGGGCCGTGATAGCACCGGCTCCGCCGCTGCCGCAGAAGGAGATGCCGAGATCCGCTTGCTCCTTGTTCATCACATCACCGAGCTTCATGTCGGCGGCCATGCCGGGGATGACGGTGACGCTGGCACCGGCGGCTTCGGCGCCGGCCCCCACTTTCTGGCCCTTGCCGAGACGATCTCCAATCACGAGTTTGATGGCTGACATACAGGTATCTCCTTGATTAAGGGTTCAGGACTGAACTGAGTTCATTTTCTTTGGCCACTTCGAAATGGACGGACAAGAGATGGGCCTCTTCGTAGGCCAGCTTGTCCAGCCAGGCGACGACCTGTTCGGCCAGTCGCAGGGACAGGGGGGAGATCTCGTCAAACAGGCTGAGATCGACCTCCGGCAGGGATTCACCGCTGTAGGAGCGCCACACCATGGCTTTGACATGGGAGGCGAGCATCTGTTTTTGCACCTCGTTGGGGAGAATGCCCTGTTCGGCCAGCAGGGGATAAATGCGGGCCAGAGTCAGGTCTGTCTTGCGCAACAGGTCCGGGCTATCCGGGGTCAGGGTGTGGTCAGTCTGGGTCTTCAAGGTCTGCTCTCCAAGGCTGGCAGAAGGAATGACCCTACCCTAAGGGGGCAAAGCAGTATGGAGGAGGCAGCTTTTTTCCGATTCGAACTGGAAATCCGGCTGGAAAGCAGACCCAAAATGGCCATTTCTGTGGCTCAGGGGCGTCAAAAGGGGAACTCCAGGCGCTATGAGTGTGATCCGTGCCGCACTTTGGCGGCCGAAACCTGGCCGTGGGCGAGGTGTGGAACTGTGAGTCGTCTCACGCAAAGGGAAGGGGGGCAGACATGAAAACAGGGCCATCGGGCCCTGTCGGTAACCAAATGGTGGCTTAACTGGTGGAAGTGGCGCTGCTGGCCGGCAGGTTCTGGTAGCGCACGTCCTCCTCGATGATGACATCCACATCCAGCGGTTTGCCATTGCGGATGACGGAGATGCGCAGCTTGGTGCCGGGGCGGCTCTCGACGATCTTGTCCATGACGGCCCTTACCCCGCTGATGGCTTCGCCATTGACCTTGAGCAGCACGTCACCGCGCTTGAGGCCGGCCTTGCTGGCGGGCCCCGTGGGGTCCAGGCTCTCCACCACCAGACCCTGCAGATCGCCCAGGTTCATCATGCGCGCGACTATGGGGTTGATCTCGACACTGGAGATGCCGAGGTAGCCGCGGATGACCCGGCCGTTGGCGATGAGCTCATCCATGATGCGCTTGGCCAGCTTGTAGGGGATGGCGAAGCTGATGCCGTAACTCTCCTGATTGCCGTTGAGGTGATAGGCGGCAGTATTGATGCCCACCAGGTCGCCGCGGCCGTTGACCAGGGCTCCACCGGAGTTGCCTTCGTTGATGGCGGCGTCGGTCTGCAGCAGATCCTGCCGGCCATTGCTGTCCGGCCCCATGCTGGAGAGGCCGATGCGGCCGGTGGCGCTGATGATGCCCTGAGTGATGGTCTGTCCGACGTTGTAGGGGTTGCCGATGGCGAGCACCACGTCCCCCACATCCGGCAGGCGGTCGGGATCTTGCGGGATCACCGGCAGGTTGTCCGATTCGATGTAGAGCACCGCCAGATCGGTCAGCTTGTCGGAGCCGACCAGCTCGGCACTGAACACCCGGCCATCCTGCAGCGCGACGATGATCTGATCCGCGTCTGCGATGACGTGATAGTTGGTCAGCACGTGGCCGCGGGCGCTCATGATGACCCCGGAGCCCAGACCCTGTGGTCGCAGCTCCGCCTTTTCACCACGGTTGCCGGCAAAGCTGCGGGTGTAGATGTTGACGACGGCGGGGCCGGCACGGTGAGCGGCGTAGGAGAAACTCAGCTCGCGGGCATTGGTGATGAGGCCGGGTAGCTGGGCTCCGCCACGGAAATTGGGGAACAGTAACAACAGGAGTGCAGCGACGGTGAGGCCGAAGCCGACAGACTTGCCCAAGTAGCTGATCAAAGGTGGGATTTTCATGTCATTCTCATCCGTACAGGCTGCGCGCAGAGAATAACATTATCGGTGGATAAAAATCACCCGCGGCAGTTGCCGCGGGTGTGAGGGGCTTAACGGATCACCAAATAGAGGGAGGAGTCGCCACGCTGGATGTTCAGCGCCAGCACTTCCGGCTTGTCCTTCAGCGCCTTGGTCAGTTCACCCAGGCTGTTGATGCGCAGGCGGTTGACCCCGATGATGATGTCGCCCTTCTGCAGGCCGGAGGCGGCGGCAGGGGAGCGCGGATCGATATCGGAGACGGCCACGCCGGTCACCGGCTCTGAGGTGGTGCTGAGCTTGGCGCCTTCGAGTGCCGGGTGCAGGGCACTGGCGAGGATCTCGCTGTCATCGGCCTTCTTCAGGGTGACCTTGACGGTCTGCTCCTTGCCATCACGGATAAGGCCGAGCGCCACCTGCTTGTCGGCCCCCATGGTGGCTATCTTGGCACGCAGCTCACCGAAGGAGCGGATGGCCTTGCCATCGATGCTGACGATGATATCCCCTGCCTTGATGCCGGCCTTGGCCGCCGCGGAGTCGGGCATGACCTGGTTGACGAAGGCACCATCCTTCTTGTTGTAACCGAAGGACTTGGCGATATCAGAGGTCAGCTCGGTACCCGTGATCCCCAGTTGGCCACGACGGACCTCACCGTACTTGACGATCTGCTCCGACAGGTCCCGCACCATGTTGGACGGGATGGCGAAGCCGATACCGATGTTGCCGCCGTTCGGTCCCAGAATGGCGGTGTTGATGCCGATCAGCTCGCCACGTAGGTTGAGCAGGGCACCGCCTGAGTTGCCGGAGTTGATGGCCGCATCGGTCTGGATGAAGTTTTCCAGGTTTTCGATGTTGAGGCCGCTGCGACCGAGGGCACTGACGATGCCGGAGGTGACGGTCTGGCCCAGGCCGAACGGGTTGCCGATGGCGAGCGCATAGTCACCGACCCGCAGGTCGTCGGAATCGGCAAACTTAATTTGTACCAGGTCATCGGCCTTGATTTGCAGCAGGGCGATGTCGGACTGCTTGTCTTCGCCTATCTTCTTGGCGGCATATTCACGGCCGTCCTTCAGATTGACCTTGATCTCGTCCGCCTCATGAACCACGTGGGCGTTAGTGATCACATAGCCTTTCTTCGCATCGATGATGACGCCGGAGCCGAGCGCCTGGAAGGGCTGCTCGCTCACCTGCTCGTCAGGCATGTTGGGGCCGAAGAAGAAGCGGAATTGTTCGGGCAGGCGCTGGCGAGTGATCTTTTTGCCAGAGACGGAGATGTTGACCACGGCAGGGGTGACCTGCTCGAGGACGGGGGCCAGGCTCGGCATCTCCTGGTTGTTCGCCAGCAGGGGCAGGGCAGCTTGCGCTGGCGCCGCAGACAGGGCGATACCGACACTGAGGGCTAATACACTGAATACAGAAAGAGATTTACGCATATGAGAAACAGCTCCCAGAAAAAGTTGCAGTGCAATCGTCAAGGTCTGACCACGATAAGGCGTAATAAGTTCCACCAGGGGCTAGCTGGATTGCTTGAGCAGACCCGAGGCGCCCGCATAGTCACGGGGCGGCAGACCCGGCTGCTCATTGGCTGATTCATCCTTCACCTCTTCGGCCTCTGACTCGCGGAACAGCGGCTCCTGTACCTTGGCCAGGAACTTGCTCTGCTCGGCCATGTGGCGATAGAGGGTCTGGTATTGATCGGCCAGCTGTTCCATCAGGGCTGCGCTGTCGGCGAAGTGGGTGTTGATCTGACCCTGGTAGCTTTCCAGCTCCTTGTGGGCCTTTTTCAGCTCCTGCTCCAGGCGCCCGGCATCGCGGCTGCGGACAGTAAAACGACCGACCAGAACGCCGATGATCAGGGCGGCTACCGCCAGCAGGATCCCGTTTAACAGAGTCATAGATGCTCCTTTTACAGCTAAATCGATGAGTGTTGAGGCGACCGACATGGCCGCTGTGCCTCGATGGCACTATACCGCGCACCCCGAGGGCGTGATACTATTTTGTCCTTCATTCAGGGACTTGGAGACGGTTGACAGGATGACCCCGCAGCAAAAATACCAGCAGGATTTGCAGCGTCCCGGCTTTTTGGCCGACCCGGCCCAGGCGATGGCCGTGACCCGGCTGGAACGACTCTATCAGGATTTGTGCGCCAGCCCGACTCCGACCAGATCCCGTGGCCTGTTCAGCTGGCTGCAAAAAACCAAGCCACCGGCTCCCGTCCTTGGACTCTATATGTGGGGTGGAGTGGGCAGAGGCAAGACCTGGTTGATGGATACTTTCTTCGAAAGCCTGCCGGGCACACGCAAGCTGCGCATTCACTTCCACCGCTTCATGCACCGCATCCATGCCGAACTCAAGGGGCTGACCGGCCAGGCCGATCCCCTCAAGCTCATCGCCAGCAGGCTGGCGGACGAGGTGGATGTCATCTGCTTCGACGAGTTTTTCGTCTCCGACATCACCGATGCCATGCTGCTGGGCACCCTGTTCCAGGAACTGTTCGGCCACGGCGTCGTGCTGGTGGCGACGTCCAACATTCCACCCAAGGATCTCTATCGCAACGGCTTGCAGCGGGCGCGTTTCCTGCCCGCCATCGCGCTCATCGAGCGGCACTGCGAGATCCTCAATGTGGACGGAGGGGTGGACTATCGCCTGCGGACCCTGGAGCAGGCCGAGATCTATCATTTCCCCCTGGATGAAGAAGCCAAAAGCAATCTGGAACGCTACTTCAGCCAGTTGACGGGGTTGCCTCAGGCGATCCCAGCCCCTCTTGAAGTCAATCATCGTCAGCTGAGCGCGCTGGGGAAAGGGGAAGGAGTGCTCTACATGGAGTTTGAGCAGCTCTGCTGTACTCCACGCTCCCAGGGGGATTACATCGAGCTGGCCCGGGAATTTCACACCGTCTTGCTGGCCAATGTGCAGCCCATGGGCACGGGGACGGATGATGCCGCCCGCCGCTTCATCGCTATGGTGGACGAGTTCTACGAGCGGCACGTCAAGCTCATCTTGTCGGCAGCGGTACCCATGGTTGAACTCTACGGAGACGGCCTGCTGAATTTCGAATTCAAGCGCTGCCTTTCACGGCTCCAGGAGATGCAATCGCACGAATACCTTGCCAGAGTGCACCTTCCTTAGTCACAATACTGCGCCTGCCAGTCGGATGGGCATCTGCGGCAGGTAGGGCCGGGCGACATTTGCTAGCTTCATGGCAGTGAAATTAGCAGGTGATATTTAAGGCAACTTCACTTATAATCGCCCGGCCCACGTTACAGCTGTCGATAAGACAGCAACACTTTAAGCTTTACTTGTATTCGAAGGGGTACAGGTAGGCCATCGTTTGTTGTTTGTGGGAGAGCCCCCATAAGCAATTGGGTCTGTAACAGGTAATTGGGTTTAACTTAATGAAAACTTTCGTTGCCAAGCCAGAAACCGTAAAACGTGACTGGTACATTGTGGACGCAGAAGGTAAAACTCTGGGTCGTATCGCCACCGAGATCGCTGCTCGTCTGCGCGGTAAGCACAAAGCGGAATACACTCCGCACGTTGACACCGGTGATTACATCATCGTTGTAAACGCCGAGAAGGTACACGTAACCGGTAAGAAATTTACCGACAAAATGTACCATGCTCACTCCGGTTTCCCGGGTGGTATCAAGTCCATCAGCTTCGACAAGCTGATTCAGCGTAAGCCGGAAATGGTAATCGAAGCTGCCGTCAAGGGCATGCTGCCGAAGGGCCCGCTGGGTCGTGCCATGTTCCGTAAGCTGAAAGTTTACGCAGGCGCAGAGCACGCTCATGCTGCTCAGCAACCTCAAGTACTGGATATCTAACGGGAACTGGCAACATGGCAGAAAATCAATACTACGGTACCGGCCGTCGCAAAAGCTCCACTGCTCGCGTCTTCATCAAAGCGGGTAGCGGTAAAATCGTAATCAACCAGCGCTCCCTGGAGCAATACTTCGGTCGTCCGACTGCCCGCATGGTAGTTCGTCAGCCGCTGGAACTGGTTGAGATGACCGAGAAACTGGATCTGTACATCACCGTTAACGGTGGTGGCATCTCCGGTCAAGCTGGTGCGATCCGCCACGGTATCACTCGTGCTCTGATGCAGTACGACGAGACCCTGCGTTCCGAACTGCGTAAAGCAGGCTTTGTTACTCGCGATGCCCGTAAGGTTGAGCGTAAGAAAGTCGGTCTGCACAAAGCGCGTAAGCGTCCGCAGTACTCCAAGCGTTAATTCGCTTTTGGTACGCACTCTCACGAGTGTCAAAAAAGCCTGGCAATCGCCAGGCTTTTTTTATTGGTAATATTCCGCACGTTATTGCTAACCATGCGTCACAAAAGACAAAAAAATGTGTATTTATTGTTTTTACCCATCGACTCTCTTTCTTGTCAAATTGTTATCTTTTCTTTAAAATTTCCCATGGTCTTTCTGTGTCAATTGCCACTCCGCTTCCGCCGCAGTTGTCATGGGGAAGGCGAAAGGGAAACGGGACACTAATAAGAATGAGCGGAGTCCACATGGGAGAGTTTTTGGATGAGCAATGTGCCAGTTGATACCGGCCGCCGCAGATTTCTTACCTGGTCAACGGTTGCCGTTGGCGGTGTAGGAGCTGCTTTTACCGCAGTGCCGTTTATAAAATCATGGAATCCGAGTGCCAAAGCCAAAGCGGCAGGGGCTCCGGTTGAAGTCGATATCAGCAAGTTGGAACCGGGCCAGCTCATCCGTGTGGAGTGGCGTGGCAAGCCGGTCTGGGTCGTGAAGCGTACCAAGCAGACGCTGGACGCCCTGGCGGCACATGACGACAAGCTGCGTGACCCCGCCTCCGATGAACCACAGCAGCCGGATTACGCCCACAACGGCTATCGATCCATCAAACCCGAGATCTTCGTCGCGGTCGGCATTTGCACCCACCTCGGCTGCTCTCCTTCTTACCTGCCGGACAGTTTCGGTGAACAGGTTCAGGGGGTGACTTCCGGCTTCTTCTGCCCCTGTCATGGCTCCAAGTTTGACATGGCCGGCCGGGTATTCCAGGGCGTTCCCGCGCCATTGAATCTGGTTATTCCGCCATATCAATTCCTCAGCGACACCACCATTCTGGTGGGTGCTGATGGCAAGGAGGCCTGATCATGTTGACCAAACTCATGGGCTGGATCGACGATCGTTTCCCGCTCACCGCCATGTACAACGATCACATGGCCAAGTATCCCGCGCCCAAGAACCTGAACTTCTGGTACTTCTTCGGCTCGCTGGCCATGCTGGTGCTGGTCAACCAGATCATCACCGGTATCTGGCTGACCATGAACTACAACCCTTCCGCCGAAGGTGCCTTCGCCTCGGTGGAGTACATCATGCGGGATGTGGACTACGGCTGGTTGCTGCGTTACATGCACTCCACCGGTGCCTCCGCTTTCTTCGTGGTGGTCTATCTGCACATGTTCCGCGGCATGATCTACGGCTCATATCAGAAGCCGCGCGAGCTGCTGTGGATCTTCGGCATGTTGATCTTCCTGGTGCTGATGGCGGAAGCCTTCATGGGCTATCTGCTGCCCTGGGGACAGATGTCGTTCTGGGGGGCCCAGGTCATCATCTCGCTGTTTGGCGCCATCCCGGTCATCGGTGACGATCTGACCCTGTGGATCCGGGGGGACTACGTCATCTCGGGTGCCACCCTGAACCGCTTCTTCGCACTGCACGTCATCGCCCTGCCGCTGGTGCTGGTGATGCTGGTGGCCATGCACATACTGGCGCTGCACGAAGTGGGTTCCAACAACCCGGACGGCATCGACATCAAGAAGCACAAGGACGAGAAGGGCTGGCCTCTGGATGCGGTGGCATTCCACCCGTACTTCACCGTCAAGGACATGATCGGGGTGGCAGGCTTCCTGTTTCTGTTCTGCGCCATCATCTTCTTCAAGCCGGACATGTGGGGCTACTTCCTCGAGAAGCCGAACTTCGAAGTGGCAAACGGTCTGAAGACGCCGGAGCACATTGCGCCCGTCTGGTATTTCACCCCCTTCTACGCCATCTTGCGGGCGGTGCCGGACAAGCTGCTGGGGGTCATCATGATGGGCCTCTCCATCGTCGTGCTGTTCCTGCTGCCCTGGCTGGATCGCTGCAAGGTGCGCTCGGTGCGCTATCGCAGCACCCTGCACAAGTTGAACATCGCCCAGTTCGTGGTCTGCTTCATCATTCTGGGGGTCTTGGGGGTGCTGCCGTCGACGCCGACCCTGACGCTGGTCGCGCAGATCTGTTCGCTGGGGTATTTCGGATTCTTCGTCCTGTTGTTCTTCTACAGCAAGAATGAGAGCACCAAGCCGCTGCCGGAGAGGGTGACATTCAAATGAAAAGAATAATTTTTGCGGTACTTGCCCTGTTGCCAAGTCTGGCACTGGCGGCCGGCAGTGATTTCCCGCTCGACAAGGCCGATTACGACCTGGGTGACAAGGCGTCCTTGCAGCGCGGGGCCGCCACCTTCATGAACTACTGCGCTGGTTGCCACTCGACCCAGTATCAACGTTACAACCGGGTGGCTGCCGATATCGGCATTCCGGAAGATCTGATGCGGGAGAACCTCATCTTCACCGGCGCCAAGATTGGCGATCTGATGAAGAGTGCCATGTCCGAGAAGGATGCGGCACGCTGGTTCGGGGCACCACCGCCGGATCTGACCCTTGTTGCCCGGGTGCGCGGTGCGGACTGGATCTACACCTATCTGCGCTCCTTTTACGTGGATGAAACCCGTCCATTCGGGGTGAACAATGCGGTCTTCCCGTCCGTGGGCATGCCCCATGTGCTGGAGCCGCTGCAAGGAACGCCCAGAGCCGAATTCGGTACTCACGAGGTAGACGGGCAGCCGGTTCAGCAAGTCGTCAGCATCAAATCTGACGGCAACGGTGAAATGAATAACGAAGAATATGATCAGACGGTACTGGATCTGGTAAACTTCTTGGTCTACTCGGCTGAGCCGGTACAGCAGGAGCGCGAACGCATGGGCTTCTGGGTACTCGGTTTCATCGCTATCTTCTTCATCTTCACTGTGCTGTTGAAGAAGGAATTCTGGCGCGACGTTCACTAAGCGACCAGATCAGGGTAATATGACGCACGGCAATGGAGATAAAACACCTTCATTGCCGTTTCTGCTTTTTAATGACGGGAGGGTTCAATGGCTGTAGCTGCCAATAAGCGTTCGGTAATGACGCTGTTTTCCGGTGCCAACGATATGTTCAGCCATCAGGTGCGCATTGTCCTGGCGGAGAAGGGGGTGAGCGTGGATATCTGCCAGGTTGACCCAAGCAACCTGCCGGACGAGCTGGCCGAGCTGAACCCGTACAACAGTGTGCCGACCCTGGTGGATCGCGAACTGGCGTTGTACACCTCGCGCATCATCATGGAGTATCTGGACGAGCGCTTCCCGCACCCGCCGCTGATGCCGGTCTACCCGGTGGCGCGTGGTAACAGCCGCCTGATGATGCACCGCATCGAGCTGGACTGGTACTCCCTGGCCGATAAGATCATGGCGGGTACCGATGCCGACGCCGCGCGTGCCGAGCTGCGGGACAACCTGCTGGCCATCGCCCCCATCTTCGGTGAGATGCCCTATTTCATGAGCGAAGAGTTCGGTCTGGTCGACTGCTACATGGCCCCGCTGCTGTGGCGTCTGCCGAGCCTGGGTATCGACTTCACCGGTCGTGGTGCCAAAGAGCTGAAGGCCTACATGGTTCGTCTGTTCGAGCGTGAATCCTTCCAGGCCTCCCTGACCGAGGCCGAGCGCGAGATCCGTGCCAGCATATGAGTACGGAACCTACCATGACTCCCAGTCGCCCGTACCTGCTACGGGCGTTCTTCGACTGGCTGCTGGATAACGATCTGACCCCCCATCTGGTGGTCAATGCCAATATTCCCCATGTGATGGTGCCGATGCAGTTCGTTCAGGATGGTCAAATCGTCCTGAACATAGCGCCACGGGCCGTGGGTCAGTTCCACATGGATAATGATGCCGTCAGCTTCAGCGCCCGCTTCGGCGGCGTGTCGCAGCAGGTCTACATCCCCATGGCGGCGATCCTGGCCATCCATGCCCGGGAGAACGGCGTGGGGACCTTGTTCCCGCCGGAGCCGGGTTATGATCTCTGGCTGGAACAGGCCGAAGCGCCGGCAGAACCGGAGCCGGAACCGCCGCGTCCCAGTGGTCGCCCGACCCTCAAGGTCATCAAATGAAAAAACGCAGCCAGTTGGCTGCGTTTTTTTATGGCTGTTTGCCGGGAGATCCGTTCTGGGCAAATTCGAAGGCCTTGATCACCTGCTTCACACCGCTAACGTGGCGGGCGATCTCCACCGCCTGCTCTCCTTCCTGACGGGTCACCAGACCGATGAGGAAGACCTCGCTATTCTCGGTTACCACCTTGACCTTGGTGCTGTCAAAGCCCTTGGTGCCCAGCATGTCGGCTCTGACCTTGGAGGTGATCCAGGTATCGTTGCTGCGCACCCCTATGCTCACCGGCTTGCCGAGGCGCAGCTCGTTGTAGACGTGGCGAACCCCTTCGATTCGACCCACTATCTTGCCCGCTTCCTGCTTGTAGGCGTCGGAAGGGGTCTGGCCGACCAACAGCACGCGGCCATTGTTGCTGTAGACGCTGATCTTGCTGGCTGCGCTCAGTTGCTTGTTGTCCGCCAGCAGATTGGCCGCTTTCAGTTCTATGGTCTGATCGTCCCACTGAGCGCCCAGGGTACGGCGATCGCCGGACGCCTTGGTGGCCCCGGCAGCGCCTCCCACCACGACGGCGGCGCAGCCTTGCAGCAGCAGGGAGGTAGTCAGCAGGCCAAGCACCAATATCTTCTTGTTCATCGTTTCAATCCTCCTGTTGCGGGAAAAGCGTCTGGTCGATGAGATCACAGAGACAGTGCAGGGTCAACAGGTTCACCTCCAGAATGCGGGGGCGGCGGGCTGAGGGCACCCGGATTTCCACGTCGTTGGGACCGAGCAGGCCAGCAATCTCGCCGCCGTCACCACCACCGAGCACTATGATGGTCATGTCGCGGGAGAGGGCCGCTTCCGCCGCCTTGATCAGGTTGCGGCTGTTCCCCGTGGTCGTGATGACCACCAGGATATCTCCCGGCTGACCCAGGGCCCGGATCTGCTTGGAGTAGACCTCTTCGAAGCCGTGATCGGTGGCGATGGCGCTGATGGTCGCCATGTCCGGGGTCAGGGCCATGCCGGGCAGGGAGGGGCGCTCGGTCTCGTAGCAGTTGACCAGCTCGGAGATGAACAGCTGGGCCAGGGCAGCGGAAGGGCCATTGCCGCATGCCATCACCTTGTGGCCATTGAGCAGACAGATGGTCAGCATCTGGGCTGCGGTATGGATAGCCTCCGGCAGTGCCTCGGCAGCGGCTATCTTGGTCTGGATGCTCTCGGTGTAATTCTCTTTGATGGGATCAGTCATGGGGTCCTCTTAAAATGCGTTCCGGATCCAGTGTGGCTGGTCGCCCTCGAACGCGATCACATCGAATCGGCAGGCCTGGCTGGCCTCGTTGATGGCATGTTGCTTGAAATAGTGGCGTGCGGCCAGCACGATCTTGTGCTGTTTGCGCCGGGTGACCGAGCTGGCGGCACCGCCATGGCTGGCGCTCTCACGGTACCTGACCTCGACAAACACCAGGGTGTCTCCCTGGTGCATGATGAGATCGATCTCGCCACCCCGGCAGCGGTAGTTGCGGGTCACGGGTTGCAGGCCCTGGGCCTGCAACCAGCGCTCCGCTAGGTGCTCAAAGTGCTGGCCCTTGCTCGTCGGTGACGGGAACAGGTTCTGCCACTGCTGGTTCATTCGTGCCAGTAGACCCTTCATGGGAACTTTCCTCTATCTGGGGCACGGCGCTGTCGCTCACCAGCTTGCCATTCTGATAGATGGCCCAGTCCAGCATGCGCACCACGTTGCCTTGAGGATCCACGCTCAGTTGACCACTCATGCCCGGCTGCTGCATGGCGTTGACCTTGCGCATCTGTGGCAGGTTGCCTGCCAGGCTGACCGCATCGTAACCAAGGGCAAACAGCCGCAGCAGATCGCCCTGGGTTTGTGGCCAGAGCACGGCTATCTGCTCGCGCTGCGGTTCATAACCACCCAGCAGCAGCGGCATGTCGGAGATGTGCATGCCGTTGAGCTCGGAGGCGACCTCGGTGGCGCCACTGTCATAACCGCGGGCGCTGCTGTAGATGGGCAGGCTGCCCATGGGGTCGACCGAGATGTCCACGTAGGGTTTGATCATCCGGGTCTCGAGGCTGTTGGCCACCACGTATACGGCATCGATGCTGCGCGGCGCGGCCTCGGACAGCTGGACGATTTCCCCGGCACGGGCGGTAGAGCGGCCGCTCAGGGCATTCTTGACCATGCCTTGCACCTCGTTGCGCGCCCCGAAGGTGGCGACCACGGGTTTCTCTTGGCTCAGACCGGCCCAGGACTGTTCGAACGCCTTGATGCTGCTGTAACCGATACGACCCTGAGCCGCGATCAGCAGGGGCTTGCGGTAACCCTGCGCATAGAGGTACTGGGCGGCCTGACCCGCATCGGCGGCGGCGGAGAGGGAGAAGTAGTAGGTGTTGTCATTGACGATGGGCTTGTCCAGCTCGTTCAGCGCCAACACGGGCACGGTCGGGTTGGCCTTGAGCAGCTCCTCGACCCTGTCCTTGAGCAGGGGACCGATGATCATGTTCGCCCCTTCCTGGACCGCCTGCTGGTAGAGAGCCCCCATCGCCTTGCCCTGGGTGTCGTAGAAGTTCAGGGTGAACTGACCCTGATTCTCCTTGTAGGACATCAGCATGCCGTTGCGAATGGCGGCGCCCTGGGCTTCCAGATTGCCGGACAGCGGCAGGAAGACGGCGACCTGCTGCAGCGAGCCCACGTTGGTGGTGGCGAGATCGCCGAGGCCGGCGGGCATGTCGCTCTGGGCCGGATGGTTCGGGAAGCTTTGCTTCCAACCCGCCAGCTGGCGGGAGAGCTGGCCGGGCTGAGCACCAAACTCGTTGACCAGCGCCGCCAGTCGCAGCCAGCCGGTGGTCACGTCAGGAGCTGGCGCCTCTTCCAGCGCCTGCAGGGTGGAGGGGGTCATGCTCTTGAGCAGGGACCAGATCTGCTGGTGATTGGTCGCCAGCTCATTCTTGGCGAGATAGGGCTCCAGCAGGATCAGTGACTTGGCGGCACCAAACTTGTTGTTGATGTCGAGCTGCAGCACCACCCGCTGGCGATACCAGTCCTTCTGGGTGTCTGCATCCAGCGCCACATCGGGCTTGCCTTCCAGCAGGATCAGCGCCTGGTTGGCGTTGCCCTGGGCCAGCAGCAGGTGAGCCTGCAGCAGTTGCAGCTGGGCCTTCTGCTCATCGCTCTGGGCCTGCTTTTGCAGTCGCTGGTAGAGCGCCGAGGCGGGCTTGGCCTGGCCGAGGGCCAGATAGCTGCGCGCCGCCATCACCTGCCAGGTGAAGGCTTCTGCCGGCTTGGCAGGATCCACCTGCTCCAGATACCACTGGGCATTCTTGGTCAGATCCGAGAAGGCCGACGGCATGCCGGGCTGGCCGGTGGATGAATTGGGCTCCGACGCACAGGCGGCGAGCAAGAGCGCCGCGAGTAGGATGCCGAAGAGTCGTGATACACTTAGCTGCTTTGTAACCCGGTTCAAGTTCATTCCCCGACCAGTGTTGAAGTTCTCCATAGTGTAAACGGGCCAATATGGCGACACAATTGTCGGGACGCTCGGAGATCCCATGAGTGACATCCCAACCCTGTATATAGTCCCCACCCCGATCGGCAATCTGGCGGATATCACCCAGCGTGCATTGGACATTCTACGCAGTGTCGATCTGGTGGCCGCCGAGGATACCCGTCACACCGGTATCCTGCTCAACCACTACCAGATCTCGGTGTCGACCTTCGCCCTGCATGATCACAACGAGCAGCAAAAAGCCGATGTGCTCATCGCCCGCATCAAGGAGGGCAAGAGCGTGGCCCTGGTCTCCGATGCCGGCACCCCGCTCATCAGCGACCCTGGTTATCACTTGGTCACCCGCTGTCGCGAGGCCGGGGTCAAGGTGGTTCCGCTGCCGGGCCCCTGTGCCGCCATCACGGCCCTCTCTGCCGCCGGTCTGCCCACCGACCGCTTCGCCTTCGAGGGATTCCTGCCGGCCAAGGCCAAGGGGCGGGACGACAGGCTGCAGGCCGTCATCGAAGACACCCGCTCTCTGGTGTTCTACGAATCCCCGCGCCGGGTGCAGGAGACGGTGGAGGCCATCGCCCGCATCCTGGGAGAACGTCAGGTGGTGGTGTGCCGCGAACTGACCAAGACCTTCGAGTCCATCCATGGCTTGCCAGCCTCCGAGATGCTGGTGTGGCTCGGCGAGGACGAGAACCGTTGCCGCGGCGAGATCGTGCTGGTGGTGGCCGGTGCCAGCAAGGTGGATGAGGAGTTGCCTGCGGAGGCGATCCGTACCCTGGGACTGCTGGTGGCGGAGCTGCCGCTGAAAAAAGCGGCCGCGCTCACCGCCGAGATCCACGGCGTGAAAAAGAACGCGCTCTATAAATACGGTCTGGAGCACCACTAGGTAGCACGAGTCACTGCGCTTTCAATACTCATGGTGTGAAACTCCGTAAATTCCTCATTTTATAGGCAGAATCGCTGCCTTTGACGGCTTTCCAACCCCGCCTCGCGGTGGAAAGCGCAATTGCGGGTTTACCCGGGACGCGGGACAAGGCTATAATCCGCGCCCGGAGTTGGCTGGGCAATCGCTGCTTCGTCGTTGTGTCCCTCGGGACAGACGGGCGGAGGGGAGGAAAGTCCGGGCTTCATAGGGCAGGGTGCCAGGTAACGCCTGGGGGGCGTGAGCCTACGACCAGTGCAACAGAGAGCAAACCGCCGATGGCCCGCAAGGGATCAGGTAAGGGTGAAAGGGTGCGGTAAGAGCGCACCGCGCGACTGGCAACAGTTCGTGGCACGGTAAACTCCACCCGAAGCAAGACCAAATAGGCCCCTATTGGCGCGGCCCGCGTTGGGGGCGGGTAGGTTGCTTGAGCCAGCGAGCGATTGCTGGCCTAGAGGAATGATTGCTACCGGGGCAACCCGGAACAGAACCCGGCTTACAGGCCGACTCCGACCTATTCGACAAAGAGCCTTGCGAGCGATCGCAAGGCTCTTTTCATCAGGGTGAGGAAATATGACCGTTGTGGGAGTAGGTCATTTTTGCTGTAGGGGAAAACCTCAGTCTTGTAGGAAAGGTATTGCGCTATTTGGCCGTCACCTTAAATAGTGATGGCTAATAGAAACATTATGCAGACAATGGTGACTTGAATGCGTATTCGAACCGCGCCATTACTCATCTTCGTGATATTTTTTAATTTTTTCTAATTAATCGCCTCCTGGCTGCCTCACGATAACTCTTGGAAAATCAATTCATTTAATCGGCTGTGCCCCACAGCTACGTCAATATGTTCCCCATGCCCGAGATCCTTGCTTGAAAAGCCCTCTGCTCGTCCTTAAACTTCATGGTGGAGAAAAGTGGATCAAAGTGGTTTTATCGGGCGATTTGCCTCCTTAAACTCACCTTCGGGGACTGACATTTGTTGCGTGGCGCTCACGCCATCAGCCTGGACAGCAAAGGGCGACTGGCGATTCCGACCAAATATCGAGACTGGCTGCGCGACGAATGCGACGGCCAGCTGGTCTGCACCATCGACATCGCACACCCCTGTCTGCTGCTTTATCCCCTGAATGAATGGGAAGAGATCGAGCGCAAGCTCAAGACGCTTTCCAGCACCAACCCCGCGGAGCGCCGCCTGCAGCGCCTGCTGCTCGGCAACGCCATCGAGTGCGAACTGGACGGCAATGGCCGTCTGCTGCTGAGCCAGCCGCTGCGCAATCACGCCGGGCTGGACAAGAAAATCATGCTGGTGGGCCAGCTCAACAAGTTTGAGCTGTGGGACGAAGCCCGCTGGCAGCAACAGATCAATGACGATATCCAGGGCCTGCCCGAGGACGATTGGGCGAGTTCACCACGACTACAGGATTTCTCTTTATAAATGACCCAAGCCGCTGAACACATCACTGTGCTGTTGCACGAAGCCGTCGAAGGGCTGGCCATCAAGCCGGACGGCGTCTATGTCGACGGTACTTTTGGCCGGGGTGGTCACTCTCGTCTCATTCTTGAAAAGCTCGGCCCCAATGGCCGACTCATCGCCATCGATCGGGATCCCCAGGCCATTGCCGAGGCAGCCAAGATCCAGGATCCCCGTTTCGAGATCGTGCACGGCCCCTTCTCCGGCATCACCGCTTATCTGAATGAGCGCGGTCTGCTGGGCAAGGTCGACGGCTTCCTGCTGGATCTCGGTGTTTCCTCCCCCCAACTCGACGATGCCGAGCGCGGCTTCAGCTTCATGAAAGATGGCCCGCTGGACATGCGCATGGACCCCACCTCCGGCCAGAGCGCGGCCGAGTGGCTGGCCCGCGCCGACGTGGATGACATCGCCTGGGTGTTGAAGACCTTCGGTGAAGAGCGTTTTGCCAAGAAGATCGCCCGCGCCATCGTCCATGACCGGGTGACCGAGCCCTATGTACGTACCCGCCAGCTGGCGGAGATGATTGCCCGGGTCAATCCGAGCAAGGAGAAGGGCAAGCACGCCGCGACCCGCAGCTTCCAGGCCATCCGCATCTATATCAACAGCGAGCTGGATGAGATCGAGACTGCGCTGAACGGTGCCCTGCAGGTACTGGCTCCGGAAGGGCGTCTCTCCGTCATCAGCTTCCACTCTCTGGAAGACCGGCTGGTCAAGCACTTCATCCGCAAACACGAGAAGGGCCCCGAGGTACCGCACGGCATCCCGTTGACCGAGGCTCAGCTGGCGGGTGGCCGCAAATTGAAGTCGATCGGCAAGGCGCTCAAGCCTTCCGATCATGAAGTCACCGAAAACACCCGCGCCCGCAGCTCAGTGCTGCGGGTGGCCCAGCGTCTGGCGGATTGAGTCATGAGCGAGGTGCGCGTTCATCTGGCCAAGGAGATCATCGGAGATCTCTGGCGCCACAAGCTGCAGGTCCTGCTGGCTGTCGCCGTGCTGGTCACTGCCTTCGCGGTGATCCTGGTGACCAACATGACCCGGGGTCTGACCGCCAAGCAGAATGACCTGATGGCGGAAGAGGACAGGCTCAACATCGAGTGGCGGCACCTGCTGCTGGAGCAGGGCACTCTGGCCGAGCACTCCAGAGTGGCGAGCCTGGCCATGGATAAATTGCAGATGGCTCGCCCCCTGGTGACCACCGAGAAGGTAATAACTCAACCATGAAACGCAAGGCTGCCACCCGGGCACCGGCAAAAGAGAAAGCCAAGGCCAAAGCACCGTCACTCTACCCGTGGCGCTTTCGCACGCTGGTCTTTTTCATCGGCATCGCCTTTGCGGGTCTGATCCTGCGTCTTGCCTGGATCCAGGTGATCGATCCCGATCGGCTGCGCCAGGAAGGGGACATGCGTTCATTGCGCACCACCTCCACCCAGGCGGTGCGTGGCATGATCACGGATCGCAACGGTGAGCAGCTGGCGGTATCGGTGCCGGTCGAGGCCGTCTGGGCGGATCCCAAGACGGTACACGAGACCGGTGCTATCCATAACGAACGCGCCTGGCTGGCGCTCTCCGCCGTGCTCAAGCTCGACATCAATACCCTCAAGCATCGCATCTCCAACCCGAGCAAGCGTTTCGTCTATCTGCAGCGGCAGGTGACGCCGGCGGTGGCGGAATACATCAAGGGGCTCAAGCTCGGTGGCATCTATCTGCGCCCCGAGTCCCGCCGCTTCTATCCGACCGGCGAGATAAGCTCCCATCTGGTGGGGGTGACCAATATCGATGGCAGCGGGATCGAGGGGATAGAGCGCAGCTACAACGAGTGGCTGACTGCGACCCCGGGTGAGATGCGGGTACGCAAGGACCGTCAGGGCCGCGTCATCGAGCGGCTCGGTCTGGTCAAGGAGGGCAAGAACTCCAACGATCTGCAACTGAGCATCGATCAGCGGGTACAGGCGCTGGCCTACCGGGCGCTCAAACGCGCCACCGACGAGAACAAGGCGACCTCCGGCTCCATGGTGATGCTGGACGTTAAGACCGGCGAAGTGCTCGCCATGGTCAACACCCCCTCCTACAACCCGAACAATCGTGGCCAGTACCAGAGCTTCCGGGTGCGCAACCGGGTGGTGACCGATACCTATGAGCCGGGCTCCACCATCAAGCCCCTGATCCTGCTGAGTGCGCTCCAGGCGGGCGTGACCAGCTGGAAAGACACCATTCAGGGCGGCCCCCTGTTCATCGGGGCCAAGCAGATCCGCGATGTGAGTATTCACAAGGCGACCAACCTGTACGACATCCTGCGCTACTCCTCCAACATCGGCATGTCGCGCATCGCCCTGCGCATGCCGGCCCAGGAGATGATCAACACTCTCAGCATGGTGGGCTTTGGCATGGATACCGGCAGCGGTCTGATGGGGGAAAGCAGTGGCATGCTGCCCCAGCGTCGTCGCTGGTCCGATATCGAGCGGGCGACCCTCTCCTTTGGCTATGGCCTGCGGGTCACCCCGCTGCAGCTGGCTTCCGCCTACGCGACCCTGGCCAACAAGGGCAAGCGGGTGCCGCTCTCCATCATCAAGGTGACCACGCCTCCCAAGGGGGAGCAGGTCATCGATCACAACAACGCCACCGCCATGTTGCAGGCGCTGGAGTACGTGGTCGACAACGCCATTCCCAAGGCCAAGATCCCCGGCTACCGGGTCGGCGGCAAGAGTGGTACCGCCAAGGTCGCCGTCGCCGGTGGCTATGGCAAGGACTACATGGCCTGGTTCGCCGGTTTCGCCCCCGCCAGCAACCCCCGCTTCGTCATGGTCGTAGTGATCAACGAGCCCAAGGGCACTGCCTACTACGGCGGCGCCGTGGCTACCCCGCCCTTCGCCGAGGCCATGGGCGGCGTGCTGCAACTCTTCAACATTCGTCCCGACGGGATTTCTCCTGCCGTTCCCGCCAAGCTTGCCCGTATGGAGGCTCCCAATGCTGCCCCGCGCACTTGATCAACTGCTGCGCCCCTTCGGCATCCACGCCCCGGCGCTCCCCCTCACCGACATCCAGCTGGACAGTCGGCGCGTCGGGCCCGGTTCGCTGTTCGTGGCCGTGCGCGGTCACCAGATGGATGGCAGAGGCTTTATCGAACAGGCGGTGGCTCGGGGAGCCGCCGCCGTGCTGTTTGAGGAGGACGGTGAATTCGTCCCGCCCGTGCTCTCCGTTCCCTGCTACGGGATCCCCGATTTGCCCGCCAGGCTCTCCGAGCTGGCCGGTCATTTCTATCAGCAGCCCAGCGACAGATTGCAACTGGTTGGCATCACCGGCACCAACGGCAAGAGCACCACGGCCCTGCTGGTCGCGAATTGGCGCACCCTGCTGGGGGGCAAGGCCGGGGTGATGGGTACCATAGGCAACGGTCTGTTCGGCAAGCTGGTGGAGGCGCCGAACACCACCGGCAGCGCGGTGGAGGTGCAAGCCACTCTGGATGCCTTGCAGCAAGAGGGGGCTGACCTGGTGGCGATGGAGGTCTCCAGCCACGGTCTGGTGCAGCATCGCGTGGCGGCCCTGCACTTTGCGGCGGCAGCCTTCACCAACCTGAGCCGGGATCATCTGGATTATCACGGCACCATGGAAGCCTATGGCGCGGCCAAGGAAGAGCTGATCAAGCTGGTGAATGAGCCTTGTGCAGTCATCAATGCTGATGACGAATTGGGTCGCAGCTGGTTGTCCCGTTACCCCAAGGCGGTGGCCTTCGGGGTGAATGGCCCCATCGCCCATCATTCCGGGCGACAGTTGACGGCGCAGGATCCCCAATTTCACCAACAAGGTTTTCACACACAGATTAACTCCAGCTGGGGGAATGGTGTATTATCCGCCCCCTTGCTCGGCCGCTTCAACGTCAGCAATGTGCTGGCGGCCATGGGTGTGATGCTGGTGCTCGGCTACGATTTCGACGCCTTGCTGGATAGTGCCCCCAGGCTGCAGCCGGTGACCGGTCGCATGGAGTGTTTCGGCGGTGGCGATGCGCCGCTGGCCGTGGTCGATTATGCCCATACCCCGGATGCGCTGGAAAAAGCCTTGCAGGCCCTGCGGGTGCACTGCGAAGGCGAGCTCTGGTGTCTGGTGGGTTGTGGCGGCGACCGGGATCGCGGCAAGCGTCCCATGATGGCCGCCATGGCAGAGCAGTATGCGGATCGCGTGATCCTGACCGACGACAATCCCCGTACCGAGGAGCCGGCCCAGATCATGGCGGACATGGTGGCGGGTTTTCGCGATCCCGCCTCAGTGCAGATCGAGCACGACAGGGTCAAGGCGATCGGCCTGGCGCTGGCGCAGGCGAGCAAGCAGGACATCATCCTGGTGGCCGGTAAGGGCCATGAGGATTATCAGATTATTGGCACTGACAAGCGGCATTACAGCGATCGGGAAACCGTCGCCGCCGCCTTGCACACATTATTGGAGTCATTCACATGATGACCCTCAGGCTTGCCGAACTGGCGCAGGCGCTCGATGCCCGTCTGATCGGCGGTGACGCCGAGATCACGGCGGTCAGCACGGATACCCGCACCCTGGGTGCTGGCGCGCTCTTCGTCGCCCTGCGTGGCGAGCGTTTCGATGCCCACGATTTCTGCGATCAGGCGGTCGCGGCCGGTGCCTCTGCGCTGCTGGTGGAGCGGGAGCTGCCACTGGCGGTGCCTCAGCTGATCGTGGCCGACAGCCTCAAGGGGCTGGGGCGTCTGGGCAGGTTGGTGCGCGAGCGCATCAACCCGAAAGTGCTGGCCATCACCGGCAGCTGCGGCAAGACCACGGTCAAGGAGATGGCGACCGCCATCCTGCGTCACGAAGGGGAAGTGCTGGCCACTGCCGGCAACTTCAACAACGAGGTAGGCGTCCCGCTCACCCTGCTGCGCCTCGAGCCGCAACACAGGTTCGCGGTGATGGAGCTCGGGGCCAATCACCCGGGCGAGATTGCCTGGACCACCTCGCTTGCCAAGCCTGATGCCGCCATCATCAACAACGTGGCGGCCGCTCATCTGGAGGGTTTCGGCTCCCTGGAAGGGGTATTCCACGCCAAGAGCGAGATCTTCGAGGGTCTGGGGGAGGGCGGCAGCGCCATCGTCAATGCCGACAACGAATTCTGGCCGAAGTGGCAGGCGAAGGGCATTCAGTGCGCCTTCTCCATCGAGGATCAGAGCCAGCCGTTCCACGCCCGCGACATCGGCTTCAATGCCGATGGCTGCGCCGAGTGCACCCTGGTGACTCCGAACGGTGAAATCAGTCTGACCCTGGCCCTGCCGGGCCGCCACAACGTGGCCAATGCCCTGGCGGCGACCGCCGGTTGTCTCGCGCTCGGCGCGTCGTTGGCCTCGGTCAAGGCGGGCCTGGAGCAGATGGCACCGGTCAAGGGGCGCTTCTGCGTCCAGCGCTGGGGTGGCCTCACCCTGGTGGATGACACCTACAACGCCAGCGTGGAATCCGTGCTGGCTGGCATCGACGCCCTGACCGCCATGGGTGGCTACAAGGTGCTGGTGTTCGGTGACATGAAGGAGTTGGGTGAGGAGTCCGCCGCGCAGCACGCCCGGGTTGGACGCCACGCCCGCGAGCGCGGCCTCGATGCCGTGCTGACGGTAGGGGAACAGAGTCGCCACACCGCAGATGCCGCGGCTGGCCGACATTTCGATAACAAGGCGTCGTTGTTTGAAGTGCTTGCGCAAATGATAAATACACACCCGGAAATCTCGATTTTGGTCAAGGGCGCCAGAGGCTCCCGCATGGAAGATATCGTCAAGATGGTCACCGACCATCAGGAGTCAGCCACATGCTAGTCTGGCTGGCGGAACTGCTGACCCCGCACTTCACCTTCTTTAACGTCTTCTCCTACCTGACGTTTCGCGCCATCCTGTCGATCATCACCGGCCTGGTGGTAGCGCTCTGGATGGGGCCACGCCTCATCCGCCGCCTGCAGATCATGAAGTTTGGCCAGGTGATCCGCAACGACGGCCCCGAGTCTCACCTCAGCAAGAAGGGCACCCCGACCATGGGGGGCCTGATGATCATTGCCGCCATCTTCACCTCGGTGCTGCTCTGGTGCCGCCTCGACAATCCCTATGTCTGGCTGGTGCTGTTCGTGCTCGGCGCCTACGGTGCCATCGGCTTCGCCGATGACTACCTCAAGGTGGTGCGCAAGAACACCGATGGCCTGATTGCCCGCTGGAAGTATTTCTGGCAGTCGGCGGTGGCGCTGGCCGTGGCGGTCTTCCTCTACGCCACGGCCACCCACGACGGTCAGACCCAGCTGGTGGTGCCCTTCCTCAAGGATGTGATGCCGCAACTTGGCCTGATGTTCATCGTGCTGACCTATTTCGTCATCGTCGGCACCTCCAACGCGGTCAACCTGACCGATGGCCTGGATGGGCTCGCCATCATGCCGACCGTGATGGTGGCGGGTGGCTTTGCCCTCATCGCCTGGGCGACCGGCAACGTCAACTTCGCGAACTATCTGCACATTCCCTATGTGCCCTATACCTCTGAGCTGGTGATCGTCTGTACCGCCATCGTCGGGGCGGGTCTGGGCTTCCTCTGGTTCAACACCTATCCGGCGCAGGTCTTCATGGGGGACGTGGGTTCCCTGGCCCTCGGCGGGGCGCTCGGCACCATCGCCGTACTGGTGCGTCAGGAGTTCCTGCTGGTGATCATGGGGGGCGTCTTCGTGATGGAGACCGTCTCGGTGATCCTGCAGGTGGGTTCCTACAAGCTGCGCGGCGTGCGCATCTTCCGCATGGCACCGATCCATCACCACTATGAGAAGAAGGGCTGGCCGGAGCCGCGCGTCATCGTGCGCTTCTGGATCATCACCCTCATGCTGGTGCTGCTCGGTCTCGCCACCCTGAAGGTGAGATAAGCCATGGTCATCATCATCGGACTCGGCAAAACCGGACTCTCCTGCGTCGATTACTTCCTCGGCCGAGGCATCACGCCGCTGGTGATGGACACCCGTGCCAATCCTCCCGGCAAGGATCAACTGCCCGCCGGGGTGGAGCTCATCCAGGGGCTGGATGGGGATCGTCTCAAGCAGGCCCACATGATAGTGGCGAGCCCGGGTATCGCGCTGTCGACCCCCGAGCTGAAGGCGGCTGCCGAGTTCGGGGTACGCATCGTCGGCGACATCGAGCTGTTCGTGCGCGAGACCCAGGTGCCGGTCATCGCCATCACGGGGTCCAACGGCAAGAGCACGGTCACCACCCTGGTGGGGGAGATGATCGCCGAGGCCGGTCTCAAAGTGGGCGTCGGTGGCAACATCGGCACCCCGGCGCTGGATCTGCTCAAGCAGCCGATGGATCTCTGCGTGCTGGAGCTCTCCAGCTTCCAGCTCGAGACCACCCACAGCCTGCGCGCCGCCGCCTCCGTGGTGCTCAATCTCTCCGAAGATCACATGGATCGCTACGCGGGCATGGCCGACTACCGGGCCGCCAAGCAGGAGATCCATCAACACTCCCAACACATTCTGATCAACCGTGACGATGCCCAGACCCAGCCCGATGTGGGTCAGGTGTGGCAAAGCTTCGGGCTGGATTGCAACGGTTACGGCCGCTGCGAGCTGGATGGTCGCTTCTGGCTGACCCTGCACGGCGAGCCGCTGCTGGCGGTGGACGAGATGAAGATCGTCGGTGCCCACAACCAGGCCAACGCCCTGGCCGCCATGGCCCTGTGCGACGCGGTCGGGATCCCCCGCGAGCCACAGCTGCGGGTGCTGCGCCGCTTCGAAGGGCTGCCTCACCGCGCCCGCTTCGTGCGTGAGGTGAACGGGGTGCGCTGGATCAACGACTCCAAGGCCACCAACGTCGGGGCGACGCTGGCCGCCGTGGCCGGGGTACGTGAGTCGGTCAAGGGCCGTCTCTTGCTGCTGGCCGGTGGTCAGGGCAAGGGGCAGGATTTTGGACCTGTTCAAGCGCTCCTTGGTAGTCAAATCGACCACATTTACTGCTTCGGGCAGGATGCTGACGTACTGCTCGCCTTGGGTGAGCAGACCGAGCGAGTGGCGGATCTCGACGCCGCCATCGCCAAGGCCGCCGCCGATGCTCGCCCAGGCGACTGGGTACTGCTGGCCCCGGCCTGCGCCAGCCTGGATCAGTTCAAGTCCTTCGAAGCGCGCGGCGATCGCTTCACCGAGCAGGTGCTGGCCCTATGAATACCCTGCGCGTTGTCGCCAGCTTCCTGCAACGCCTGCTGCTACCGGCGCGCCCCGCCGGTCTCTTCGATCGGCAACTGGTGGTGCTGGCCCTGGCGCTGATGTCCGTTGGTCTGGTGATCGTCGCGTCGGCCTCCATTCCGGAAGGGATCGCCATCAACAACGATCCCTTCATGTTCGTCAAACGCCATGGCCTCTTCCTGGTGATGGCGCTCGGTATCTCCTGGTTCGTGCTGCAGGTGCCCATGGCTCGCTGGCAGCAGTACAACGGCCCCATGCTGCTGCTCGCCATCGTCATGCTGGTGCTGGTACTGCTGGTGGGGCGCAGCGTCAACGGCTCCGTGCGCTGGTTGCCGCTCGGCCCCTTCAACCTGCAGCCGGCCGAGTTTGGCAAGCTGGCGCTCTTCGTCTATCTGGCGGGCTATCTGGTGCGTCGTCAGAGCGAGGTCCGTGAGCGCTTCATCGGCTTCATGAAACCCATGGCGGTGCTATTCGTGGTGGCCATCTTGCTGCTGGCCCAGCCGGATCTTGGCTCCGTGGTGGTGATGTTCGTGACCTCCCTTGGCATGTTGTTCCTCGCGGGGGCGCGGCTGGTGCAGTTCATCGGCCTCATCCTGGTGGGGGTGAGTGCCGTGGTGACCCTGATCATCGCCGAGCCTTACCGGATGCGGCGGGTAACCTCCTTCCTCGATCCCTGGGCCGATCCCTTCGGCAGCGGCTATCAGCTGACCCAGTCCCTGATGGCATTCGGCCGTGGCAGCTGGTTTGGCGAAGGGCTCGGCAACTCCATCCAGAAGATGGAATACCTGCCGGAGGCGCACACCGACTTCGTGTTCGCGATCCTCGGTGAAGAGCTCGGTTACGTGGGAGTGCTGGGCGCACTTTTCCTCATCTTCGCGCTGGCGATCAAGGCCCTCAAGCTGGGCCATCAGGCGCTGGTGGCCGAGCGGTTGTATGAAGGTTATCTGGCCATCGGCATCGGCATCTGGTTCAGCTTCCAGACCTTCGTCAACGTGGGGGCGGCCAGCGGCATGATGCCCACCAAGGGGCTGACCCTGCCCCTGGTCAGTTATGGTGGCTCCAGTCTCATCATCATGATGGTGGCGGTGAGCATGTTGATTCGTATCGATTTCGAGTTGCGTCAGGCCAGTGCCCAGGCGCGCGTGCGGGAGGTTTCGTGAGCAAGACGTTGCTGGTGATGGCGGGTGGGACCGGGGGACATGTCTTCCCGGGTCTGGCCGTGGCCGATCGCCTCAAGGCCCAGGGTTGGACCGTTCACTGGCTCGGCACCGCCGACCGGATGGAGGCCGAACTGGTGCCCGCCCACGGTTACCCCATCTCCTTCATCGACATCCAGGGGGTGCGTGGCAACGGCATCAAGCGCCTCCTGGCCGCGCCCTACCGCATCGTCAAGTCCGTGCTGCAGGCGCGCCGTGTGCTCAAGACCATCAAACCCGACGTGGTGCTCGGCATGGGGGGCTTCGCCTCGGGTCCCGGTGGCGTCGCTGCCTGGATCGCCGGTATCCCGCTGTTGCTGCACGAGCAGAATGCGGCGGCCGGCATGACCAACAAGCTGCTGGCCCGCATCGCCAAACGGGTGCTGATGGCCTTCCCCGGCGCCTTTGCTCCCAATGCCCGCACCGCCGTGGTCGGCAATCCGGTGCGCCCCGAAGTGGTGGCGCTGCCGGATCCCGTGCTGCGCAGTGCGGCCGACCCCCTGCGGCTGCTGATCGTCGGTGGCAGCCTGGGGGCCAAGGTGCTCAATGAGCAGGTGCCGCCCGCCGTCGCCGCCGCTGGCGTGCCCATCGCGGTGCGCCATCAGACCGGCAAGGGCAACCGGGACACCGTCGCCGCGGCTTATGCCCAGCACGGCGTCGAAGCCGAGGTGAGCGAATTTATCAAGGACATGGCGGATGCCTACGCCTGGGCCGATCTGGTGGTGTGCCGCGCAGGGGCGCTGACGGTCTCCGAAGTAGCGGCTGCCGGGCTCGCCGCCATCTTCGTGCCGCTGCCCCACGCGGTGGACGATCACCAGACCCGCAACGCCCTGACCCTGGTGGATGGTGGCGCCGCGGAGTTCCTGCCCCAATCCGAGCTGACGCCGGCCTCCCTGGCCGCCCGTCTCTCCTGGCTCGCCGGGCGCAGAGAAACCTTGCTGAACATGGCGCAAGCCGCCCGTCGCGTCGCCATCACCGATGCCGCCGAACGGGTTGCCGATGAGTGCAAACGGCTTGCGACCCAAAAATGATGATCAAGATGGCACCCGCAACGCCGTGCCGTCTTATCCCGAGAATGTTGATGTCGCCGCGCGGCTGCACGGTGGACTAAAGAGAGAAGATTATGACCAAGGTTGAACTGGCAAAACTGCGTACCGTGATCCCCGAAATGCGCCGCGTGCGTCGCATCCACTTTATCGGTATAGGTGGTGCCGGTATGGGCGGGATCGCCGAAGTGCTTGCCAACGAGGGGTATCAGATCTCCGGCTCCGATCTGGCGCGCAATGCCGTGACCGAGCGCCTGGCTTCCCTCGGTGCCCACATCTTCGTGGGTCACAGTGCCGAGCACGTCAACGAGGCGAGCGTGGTCGTGGTCTCCACCGCCATCAAGCAGGACAACCCCGAGCTGCTGGCTGCCCGTGAATTGCGCATCCCCGTGGTGCGCCGCGCCGAGATGCTGGCGGAACTGATGCGCTTCCGTCACGGCATCGCCATCGCCGGTACCCACGGCAAGACCACCACCACCAGTCTGGTGGCGAGCATCTATGCCGAGGCGGACCGGGATCCGACTTTCGTCATCGGTGGTCTGCTCAACAGTGCCGGCACCAATGCGCGCCTGGGCAGCAGCCGCTACCTCATCGCCGAGGCGGACGAGAGCGACGCTTCCTTCCTGCATCTGCAGCCCATGGTCTCCATCGTGACCAACATCGAAGCGGATCACATGGATACCTATGGCGGCGACTTCTCCAGGTTGAAGGCGACCTTCATCGACTTCCTGCACAACCTGCCGTTCTACGGCCTGGCGGTGGTCTGCGTGGATGACCCCGTGATCCGCAGCCTGCTGCCGGAGATCGCCCGTCCGACCCTGACCTATGGCCTGTCTGACGATGCGGATGTGCAGGTGCTGGACTTCGAGCAGACCAGCAACCGCAGCCGTTTCCGGGTGCGCCGCAAGGATGCCGGTGAGCTGCTGGTCACCCTGAACCTGCCCGGGGTGCACAATGCCCTCAACGCGGCTGCCGCCATTGCGGTCGCGACTGAAGACGGCATCGGCGACGACGCCATCATCCAGGCCCTGTCCAAGTTCGAAGGGGTGGGTCGCCGCTTCCAGCAATATGGCGAGTTCGAGACCGGTCGTGGCAAGGCCATGCTGGTGGACGACTACGGTCACCACCCGAGCGAGGTCAAGGTGACCATCAACGCGGCCCGTGCCGGCTGGCCCGAGAAGCGCCTGGTCATGGTGTTCCAGCCCCACCGTTACAGCCGTACCCGGGATCTCTACGAAGATTTCGCCGACGTGCTCTCCAAGGTGGATGTGCTGGTGATGCTGGAGGTCTATGCCGCCGGTGAGGAGCCGATTCCCGGTGCCGATGGCCGTGCCTTGTGCCGCACCATCCGCTCCCGAGGCGCGATGGAACCCATCTTTGTCGCAACGCCGGACGATGTCCCGGCGGTGCTGGCGGACCTCATCGGCGAGGGGGATCTGGTGCTGACCCAGGGGGCAGGGAACGTCGGGGCGCTGGCCCGTCGTCTCGGCGAGATGAAATTGAGCGTGGATAGCATGAAATCCGGTGCCTGAGGGCCCAATGAGTATTTTGACCGCCAAGCCGGCGCCTATATAATGGCGAACCGGTCTGCAAGTGGCCGACATGGCGCGTTAAACGGGGATCGATCGGGTGGAGGCAAGGGCACAAGGGCGCACCAAGGGGGGCTTCATCGCCGGGGTGGGATTTTTCATCCTGGTCATGTGGGGGCTCTACCAGACTGCGCTGGATGTTAAAGACTGGCTGACGGATGCCAGTCGGTTGCCCATGAGCGAGCTGTTGCTACAGGGGCAACACGAATATTTGAAAGCCGATGAGCTGCGCAATGCCGTGCTGGATGGTGCCCAGTTGCGCAATTTCTTCGAGCTGGATGTGAACGAATTGCAGGCGCGTTTGAACGCGCTGCCCTGGGTGGCCCAGGTGTCGGTCCGCAAGAAGTGGCCGAACAAGATCAAGGTCTACCTCACCGAACAGGATGTGGCGGCCCGCTGGAATGGCAACCGCTTCGTCAACACCAAGGGTGAGGTGTTCAGTGCCCCGGACAGGGTGAAAAAGCCGCTGATGCAGTTGTCCGGGCCCGATGATCAGGCCGCCAAGGTGCTGGAAGCCAGCCATCAGTACGAGACCTTGCTGGCGGCCAGGGGATACAAGTTGATGGGGGTGAATCTGACCCCCCGCCATGCCTGGGAACTGACCCTGGATGGCAACATTCAGCTGTTTGTGGGGCGCTCGGATATCGCGCTTCGTCTGCAGCGGTTTATCGATGCCTTCCCGGTCATCGAACCCCGTGAGCGGGTCGCTTACGTGGACCTTCGATACGACACCGGAATGGCAGTTGGCTGGAAGAAAAGCGAAGAGAAAGTGAATGACCAACACCGCAGATAGAAATTTGATTGTCGGACTGGATATCGGCACGACCAAGGTGGCGGTACTGGTTGGCGAAGTGCTGCCTGATGGTGAGCTCAATGTCATCGGCATGGGCAGCCACGCCTCACGCGGGATGGAGAAGGGCGGGGTCAACGATCTCGACTCCGTGGTCAAGTCCCTGCGCCGTGCGGTGGAAGAGGCAGAAATGATGGCCGACTGCCAGATAAGCTCCGTCTATCTGGGTCTGTCAGGCAAGCACATCGATTGTCGCAACGAGACCGGCATGGTGCCCATCTCCGACGAGGAGGTGACCCAGGAGGACGTGGACAACGTCATCCACACCGCCAAGTCGGTGCGACTGTCCGATGAGCTGCGGGTGCTGCACGTGCTGCCCCAGGAGTTTGCCATCGACTATCAGGAAGGGATCAAGAATCCGGTCGGCCTGTCCGGCGTGCGGATGGCGGCCAAGGTGCACCTGATCACCTGCCACAACGACATGGCGCGCAACATCGAGAAGTGTGTCGAGAAGGTGGGTCTGCGGGTGGATCAGCTGATCTTCTCCGCCCTGGCGTCCAGCTATGCGGTACTGACCGAGGACGAGAAGGAGCTGGGTGTCTGCGTGGTGGATATCGGCGGTGGCACCATGGACATGTCGCTGTTTACCGGCGGCGCCCTGCGTCACACCAAGGTGATCCCCTATGCCGGCAGCACGGTCACCAGCGACATCGCCTACGCCTTTGGCACGCCGCCGCTGGATGCGGAAGCGATCAAGGTGCGTTACGGTTGCGCCCTCGGCCGTCTGGTCAGCAAGGAAGACAATATTGAAGTCCCCAGTGTCGGCGGCCGTCCGGCGCGCAGCCTGCAGCGGCAGACACTGGCTGAAGTGATTGAACCCCGTTACACCGAGTTGCTCTCCATGGTGAATGATGAGCTGGTGCGGGTGCAGAGTGAGTTGAAGGCTCAAGGGGTCAAGCATCAGCTGGCGGCCGGTGTGGTACTGACCGGTGGCGCAGCCCAGATCGAAGGCATCGTGGAGTGTGCGGAGCAGATCTTCCAGAGCCAGGTCCGGGTGGGTGAGCCCATGAACATACGTGGATTGAGCGATTACGTGCAGGCGCCAGTGTATTCGACCGCGGTCGGATTGCTGCAATACGGCCGGACCAATCAATCCACCGGCAATAACAAGGAATATGCCGCCAAGGCAAGCGTAGGTGGGCTGGTCAAACGGGTCAGCAACTGGTTGCGTGGCGAGTTCTAAGAGATTTTGCGTCAGTCAGCAAATAAAGCGGAGAGACAACATGTTTGAATTTATGGATAGCCACACTGACGAAGCCGTCATCAAGGTGATAGGTGTGGGTGGCGGCGGCGGCAACGCAGTCGAGCACATGGTTCGTCAAAACATCGAGGGTGTTGAGTTCATTACCGTCAACACCGATGCCCAGGCCCTGCGCAACTCCAGTGCCAACACCACGCTGCAGATCGGTGGTGGTATCACCAAGGGTCTGGGCGCTGGCGCCAACCCGGAAGTGGGCCGTGACGCCGCCATGGAAGACAGGGAAGCGCTGCGTGAGCTGCTGACCGGTTCCGACATGGTGTTCATCGCCGCCGGCATGGGCGGTGGTACCGGTACCGGGGCTGCCCCCATCGTGGCCGAAGTCGCCCGCGAGATGGGTATCCTGACAGTGGCTGTCGTGACCAAGCCGTTCTCCTTCGAAGGGAAGAAGCGGATGGGCTTCGCCGCTCACGGTATCGAAGAGCTGTCCAAGAACGTCGACTCCCTGATCACCATCCCCAACGACAAGTTGCTGAAGGTGCTGGGTCGTGGCATCTCCCTGCTGGACGCCTTCAAGGCGGCCAACGACGTGCTGCTGGGTGCGGTGCAGGGCATTGCCGAGCTGATCACTCGCCCGGGCCTCATCAACGTCGACTTCGCGGACGTGCGTACCGTGATGCGCGAGATGGGTACCGCCATGATGGGTACCGGTTCAGCCTCCGGTGATGACCGTGCCGAAGAAGCGGCCGAGAAAGCCATCTCCAGCCCGCTGCTGGAAGACGTGGATCTGGCCGGTGCACGTGGCATCCTGGTTAACATCACCGCCGGCATGGACATGACCATCGAAGAGTTCGAGACCGTGGGTAACGCCGTCAAGGCCTTTGCCTCCGAGAACGCGACCGTGGTCGTGGGTACCGTTATTGACCCGGAAATGCACGACGAACTGCGTGTGACCGTGGTGGCTACCGGTATCGGTGCCGAGCGTAAGCCGGACATCACCCTGGTCAAGAGCAGCCAGGTGCAAGAGCGCCCGGTGCGTCAGCCGCTGGTGAGCGACATGATGCAAGGCCGCGTGATGGAAGAAGCCCCGGCCAAGGTGGTGAACGCCGAGCCGCAAGCTCGCCGTGAGCCGGATTATCTCGACATTCCTGCGTTCCTGCGCAAGCAAGCTGACTAAGCCTCTGATGGCTCTGGTTTGTTTGTTGCTTAAGGATTGTGCTATGATGGCCCGGCAACGACCATCTGGTCAGGAATTTGAGCTGTTAAGCGGATACGCCCATGATTAGACAAAGAACCTTGAAAACGAGTGTCCAGGCCACCGGTGTGGGCCTGCATTCGGGCCGGAAAGTCACAATGACGTTCCGTCCGGCGCCTGTTAACACAGGGATCGTTTACTTGCGTACCGATCTGAATCCTGTGGTAGAGCTGCCAGCCAACGCCGATCAGGTACGTGATACCGTGCTTTGTACCGCTCTGGTCAACGAAGCCGGTGTTCGTGTGTCGACTATCGAACATCTGTCTGCCGCCCTGGCCGGGATGGGGATCGACAACCTCTATGTGGAGGTTGACGCGCCTGAGATCCCGGTGATGGATGGCAGTGCACATCCGTTCATCTACCTGCTGCAGGAAGTGGGTATTCGTGAACAGAATGCACCCAAGCAGTTCGTGCGGATCAAGCAGAGCGTCCGGGTTGAAGACGGCGACAAGTGGGCGGAATTCCACCCCTATCGCAACGGCTTCAAGATGGATCTCGAGATCGATTTCCAGCATCCGGTGTTTGAAGGCCGCAACCAGCGTTGCGTGCTGGACTTCTCCGGCAGCTCCTTCGTGAAAGAGATCAGCCGTGCCCGTACCTTCGGCTTCATGCGTGACATCGAGTATCTGCGTTCCCAGAACCTGGCGCTGGGCGGAAGCCTGGAAAACGCCGTGGTGCTGGATGACTATCGGGTACTGAACGAAGATGGCCTGCGCTACGAAGACGAATTCGTGAAGCACAAGATGCTGGATGCGATCGGTGACCTGTACATGTGCAACCGCAGCATCATCGGTGAATTCCGTGCCTACAAGACGGGCCATGCCCTGAACAACAAACTGCTGCGTGCCTTGCTGGCCAAGCAGGAGGCCTGGGAACTGGTGACCTTCGAGGGTGAGGGCGAGAAAGCGCCTATCGCTTACTACGACAACGGTCTGGTTCTGGCCTGATAGCTGTGCAACAGGACGTCGGTCACCTCTCCGCACCGACGTCCTGTCATTTGTGTATTCCACTCCTTAATACCGATTATCTCCCGGTTTTATTACCCGTGCGGGCCTCTGGCCTCACCTGACCGAGCAGACAAGTTTCTATGAGCATTACCCTGATCCTCCACGGCAAGCAGCGCCGCAAGGTGCACTTACCCAAACAACGTCTGGCCTGGGTCGGCGGTATTCTCTTCTCCCTGTTGGCAATGGGCGGTGGCTGGCTCTGGCAGAGCTGGCACCAGAAGATGGAAGCGCTGGAAGTGGCGCTGGTCCTCGCGCAACAACAAAAATCGACCCAAGGGGCTGATGAAGCCCGTGAACAGCTTGCCATGCTGGCCGCCCAGGTGGGCACCATGCAGGGGCAGCTGGGTCGCCTCAATGCCCTCGGCGAGCGCCTGACCGAGAAGGCAGACCTGGATCCCGAGGAGTTCAACTTCAAGGAGCTGCCACCCATGGGGGGCCCCTCCTATGATGCGGATCTGGAAGTCAGCCTCAACGAGCTGCAAGATTCTATGGCACACCTCAATCGCCAGCTTAGCAGCCGTGAAGAACAGCTCTCGGTACTTGAATCTTTCATCATGAATCACCATATCACCGATGCCGGTTTTATTTCCGGCTCGCCGGTCAAGCAGGAGCGGGTCTGGATCTCCTCGGGCTTTGGTGGCCGGGTCGATCCGTTCAACGGTCGCGCCAAGATGCACAAGGGCGTGGATTTCCGGGGCAAACCCGGCACCCCCATTCTGGCGACCGGCAAGGGGATCGTCAGCTGGGCGGGACGTCACCCGGAATTTGGCAACATGGTGGAGATCGACCATGGCAATGGTCTGGTCACCCGTTATGCCCACAACTCCAAGCTGTTGGTGGAGGTGGGTACCCTGGTCGATGAAGGCCAGAAGATAGCCCTGATGGGCCGCACCGGTCGTGCGACCGGGGTGCATTTGCATTACGAAGTGTTGAAAGATGGTCGTCAGGTCAACCCCGCACGCTTTCTGAACGCCAGACGGGGTTAGGTTTTTTCTTCAGGTTCCAGTGACGGAACGCTTATATAACCAAAATAGTTGGTACCCATGATTAGCACACTGCTCACCAAGATTATCGGCAGCCGGAACGACAGAACGCTCAAGGCTTTGCGCAAAATTGTAAAACAGATCAATGCGATGGAGCCTCAGTTCGAGGCACTGTCCGATCAGGAACTGCAGGCCAAGACGGCCGAGTACCGTCAGCGTCTGGAGCAGGGTGAGACGCTGGAGCAGCTGTTGCCGGAAGCGTTCGCCACCGTGCGTGAAGCCTCCCGCCGGGTGTTCGGCATGCGTCACTTCGACGTCCAGCTGATCGGCGGCATGGTGCTCAACTCCAACCGCATCGCCGAAATGAAGACCGGTGAGGGCAAGACCCTGACCGCGACCCTGCCGGCGTACCTGAACGCCCTGTCCGGTCGCGGCGTGCACGTGGTGACGGTGAACGACTACCTGGCCAAGCGTGACGCCGAGGCAAACCGCCCGCTGTTCACCTTCCTCGGCATGACGGTCGATTGCAACGTGCCCGGCATGGATGCGTCCCAGAAGCGTGACGCCTACGCCGCCGACATCACTTACGGTACCAACAACGAATTCGGTTTCGATTACCTGCGCGACAACATGGCATTCTCGCCGGAGCAGCGCGTGCAGCGTCCGCTCAACTACGCGCTGGTGGATGAGGTGGATTCCGTGCTCATCGACGAAGCCCGGACCCCGCTCATCATCTCCGGCCCGGCGGAAGACAGCTCCGCCATGTACATCCAGATCAACAAGCTGATCCCGCTGCTGGTCAAGCAGGACAAGGAAGACTCTGAAGAGTACACCGGCGACGGCCACTACACCGTGGACGAGAAGAACCGTCAGGCCCTGCTGACCGAGAACGGCCAGATCTTCGTGGAAGAGCTGCTCAAGAAAGAGGGGCTGCTGGCGGAAGACGACTCCCTGTTCTCCGCCACCAACATCAGCCTGCTGCACCACGTCAACGCCGGTCTGCGTGCCCACACCCTGTTCGAGCGCAACGTCGACTACATCGTCCAGAAGGACGAGATCGTCATCGTCGATGAACACACCGGCCGTACCATGCCGGGTCGCCGCTGGTCCGATGGTCTGCACCAGGCGGTCGAGGCGAAGGAAGGGGTCAAGATCCAGAACGAGAACCAGACCCTGGCCTCCATCACCTTCCAGAACTACTTCCGTCTGTACGACAAGCTGGCGGGCATGACCGGGACGGCCGATACCGAAGCCTTTGAATTCCAGCAGATCTATGGTCTGGATACCGTGGTCATCCCGACCAACAAGCCGATGGTTCGCAAGGACATGGGCGATCTGGTCTATCTCACGGCACAAGAGAAGTACGCCGCCATCATCGAAGACATCCGCGGTTGCGTGGAGCGGGGCCAGCCGGTGTTGGTGGGTACCGTCTCCATCGAGAACTCCGAGCTGCTGTCCGGCATCCTGACCAAGGAGAACATTCCCCACAAGGTGTTGAACGCCAAGTTCCACGCCATGGAGGCGGAGATCGTCGCCCAGGCGGGCCAGACCGGTGCCGTCACCATCGCCACCAACATGGCCGGTCGTGGTACCGACATCGTGCTCGGTGGCAACTGGCAGGCGGAGATCGCCGCGCTGGAGAATCCGACCGAGGAACAGGTTCGCGCCATCAAGGAAGCCTGGCAGGTGCGTCACGACGCCGTGCTGGCCGCCGGCGGCCTGCACATCATCGGTACCGAGCGTCACGAATCCCGTCGTATCGACAACCAACTGCGCGGCCGTTCCGGTCGTCAGGGTGACCCGGGTTCCTCCCGCTTCTACCTCTCCATGGAAGATACCCTGATGCGGATCTTCGCCTCCGATCGCGTGACCGGCATGATGAAGAAGCTGGGCATGGAAGAGGGCGAGGCCATCGAGCATCCCTGGGTGACCAAGGCCATCGAGAATGCCCAGCGCAAGGTGGAAGGTCGCAACTTCGACATCCGTAAAAACCTGCTGGAGTTCGATGACGTAGCCAATGATCAACGTAAAGTGGTTTATGAGCAGCGTAATGAACTGCTGGATACCAACGATATCTCAGAAACCATCCATGTCATCCGTGACGACGTCTACGGCGCCATCATCGACGAGTACATCCCGCCCCAGTCCCTGGAAGAGATGTGGGACGTGCCGGGCCTGGAAACGCGCCTGAAATCCGACTTCGCCCTGGATCTGCCGCTGCAGCAGTGGCTGGCGGAAGATGACAAGCTGTACGAAGAGAAGCTGCGCGAGCGCATCCTGGAAGAAGCCACCAAGCTCTACGCCCACAAGGAGGAGCTGGTCGGCAAGGAGGTGCTGCGCAACTTCGAGAAGGCGGTGATGCTGCAGACTCTGGATGGCCTCTGGAAGGAGCATCTGGCGGCCATGGATCACCTGCGTCAGGGCATCCATCTGCGCGGCTATGCCCAGAAGAACCCCAAGCAGGAGTACAAGCGCGAATCCTTCGATCTGTTCACCCAGATGCTGGAAACCCTCAAGCGCGACGTGGTCAGCATCCTGAGCCGAGTACAGGTCCAGGAGCGCGACGTGGAAGCGATGGAAGAGCAGCAGCGCCAGCAGGCGGAAGCCGCTCCCCGCACTTACACCCATGCGGCCGCCGAGAACCAGCTGGCGGACGAGGAGAGCCAGGGCGAAGCGGCGCCGGTCACCTTCGTGCGGGACGAGCAGAAGGTAGGGCGCAACGACCCTTGCCCCTGCGGCTCCGGCAAGAAATACAAACACTGCCACGGTCAGTTGACCTAAGCTCCCGTGATGATCCATGCACCGCCTTCGGGCGGTGCATTCATTTCAGGGGACAGCACAAGGAGAGGGATGATGAGCAAGGTTCCAACGGGCTGGTGCAAAGCGGCTCATGCCAGCTGGTCGCAAGGAGATCGCCAACAGGCGGTGCAACAGGTGCTGGTACGGCTCAATGCACAGCAGAGCAAACCCGTCCCCCTGCAGTTGCAGTTTGCCTACTACCTCTTCCTGTGCGGCGATCCCGCATCCGCTGCCCAGGTGCTGGAGCAGGCTCACAAGAGCGCCCCCGATGACATCGAGGTGCTGCGCAATCTCTGCGTCTGCCTCTCCCGAGCCAACCAGTATGAGCGGGCTCTGGTGCATCTTGAGCTGCTGGCAAAGCGTGAGCCGGGGGATTATCTGGCGCAGGATGGGCTCTGTAGCTGCCTCGCCAAGCTCGGCCGTCACGACGAGGCGGCCGTGGCGGGCACCCAGGCGCTGACGCTGAAAGACGAGGCGAGAGGTCCCTTGCCTGCGGGCTGGTCTCTCCCCGCCATGGGCCCGGATGCCTGGCTGGCATCGCAGGGAGAGCGACAGAGCGTCATCGCCTTTTCGCTGTGGGGCAAGGCGCCCCGCTATCTGAGGGGCGCGCTCGACAACGTGCTAGCGGCTGCCTACCTCTATCCGGGCTGGCGGGTGCGCTTCTATGTGGATGAGAGCGTGCCGGCGGAGCTGCTGGATTGTCTGCGAGAACACGGTGCCGAGGTGATGATGCAGCCCGCCGGCCAGTCTCTGCGCGAGCGGCTCTGCTGGCGCTTCCAGGTGGCCAACGATCCCGGGGTCGGGCGTTTTCTCATCCGTGATGCGGACTCCGTGCTGAATGCCAGGGAGCGCGTAGCGGTCGATGCCTGGCTTGCATCGGGGCACTGGTTCCATATCATGCGTGACTGGTGGAGCCACACCGATCTGGTGCTGGCGGGCATGTGGGGCGGGGTGGCCGGCGTGCTGCCCTCTCTGGCGCCGATGCTCGCGACTTACCAGTCGGGCAACATGGAGACGCCGAACATCGATCAGTGGTTCCTGCGCGACTGTGTGTGGCCCTGTCTGCGCGTGAGCAGCCTGATCCACGATCGCTGCTTCACGCCGCAAGGAGCCGAGCCCTGGCCCTTGCCTTCACCCGCGGGCAACGAGCACGTGGGGCAGGATATCTTCATGGCCCAGGGGGCACGGCAGGCCAGCCGCCTGACACCCTGGATGGCCAGATTGTCATCTTTACGTTGAGGACGAAAATGGAAGCGAAGAAACGGATCTGGGTGGCGGTCGGCGTCATCGAAAATGAGAAGGGGGATATCTTCCTCGCCAAACGCTCCTCAGACCGCCACCAGGGCGATCGCTGGGAGTTCCCGGGGGGCAAGGTCGAATCAGGGGAAGACCTGCTCACCGCGCTGGACAGGGAGCTGTGGGAAGAGATTGGCATCCGGGTGCAGGACTGCAGCCCTTTCATGGAGCTGCATCACGACTATCCGGACAAGCAGGTGCTGCTGGATATCTGGAAGGTGACCCGCTTCCATGGAGAACCGTTCGGCAAGGAGGGGCAGGAGTGCCGCTGGGTGCCGCTGGCCGCCCTGCATGAGTACCAGTTCCCCGATGCCAACGGCCCTATCGTTGCCCGGTTGCAGCAACAGCTCGCTCAATAAAGCATGAGGGTGTGCAGCCCGGCAGGGGGGCCACCGTCAACATCATGAAAAAGGGCCCATCGGGCCCTTTTTCATCTCTGGCTTATTGCCACTGCTCCCCTTCCTCGGGGTAGGGCAACAGCTCGGGATCGATCTCGCCGGGAATGCGTTTCTCTTCATCGGCCCATTCACCGAGGTCGATCAGCTGGCAACGCTTGCTGCAGAAGGGGCGAAACAGGCTCTCGGGAGTCCATTCAACCTCGCCCTGGCAGGTGGGGCATTTTACCTTGGTGACCATGTCGTTTTCTCCTCAGCAGCAGGCGAGCTGGAAAGGCACGTCGCCTATCTGTTGCTCGGCGGTGGGCAGGAAGCGCAGGGCGAAGCGGTTCTTGTGGCCGCTCAGGGTCGGGTAGGCGGGCTGGCCGCCTGGCAGACGGATGCGGATGAGCTCGGCGCCCTCAGCGGTGTCCTGGAAGAAGCCGTTGGTGGCGACCTGATCGCTGAAGTTGCCGGATTCCCGCCACAGGCGCAGCAAGAGCGTGATGGCGTTCATCAACAGGTTGATGTCGCTGAGCCATTGCTGCATCTGCTGGTGGCGGGTGACGGCGGGGGTCGCCAGCCAGTGATGCAACTGGGGCACGTCGAAGGCGCACAGGCCGCCGGGAATGGAGAAGCGCTGGCGGATGGAGCCGAGCAGGCGATCTTCCTTCAGACGGGCGCCGGGGCGAGGGGAGTGCAGCAGGCTGCGGGAGAGCTGGGTGCTCTCCTGCTGCATCCGCTGGACTTGCTCGAGGTCCACATCCGGCAGGCTGGCCCAGTGGCTCAGCCGCTGGCCGAGACGTTCCAGATCCTTGATGAGATCGGCGCGCAGATCACCGCGCTCCAGCAACTCCTGCAGATCGAACAACCCCTTGAAGAAGGCGATGTGTGCCCAAGGCTGGTCACTCTCCAGATTGTCGCGGATCTGGGAAAACAGGGACTCCAGACGAAGATAGGTCCGGCTTTTTTCATTGAGGGGGAAGTCGTAAATCATGCCTAATCCTGGCCAGCCATAAACCGGCCTAGTGTACTCAGTGTTGGTGGGCTTGTTGAGAGGCAAACACCAGATATGTTTGGTGCAGCGCGAAAATCCGCGCAGAAATGGTCTCACTCGACCCATTCTGGTTGTCCAGCACGTCATCTGCTGCCGCGAGGCGCTCTGCCCGGCTGGCCTGAGCCGCCAGTATGGCCTGCGCCTGTTCCCGGCTGACGCCATCCCGGCGACAGGTACGCACTATCTGGGTCTCTTCATCCACGTCGATCACTAGCACCCGGTTGGCGAGGCTGGTGAGCTTGTTTTCGACCAGCAGAGGCACCACCAGCAGGCAGTAGGGGGAACTGGCAGCGGCGCACTGGCGCAACATCTCGCTGCGAATGAGCGGGTGAAGCAGTGCGTTCAACCACTGCTTCTCTTCTGGGTGGTTGAAGATGCGGTCACGCAAGGCGCGTCTGTCCAGCGTCCCGTCTTCCCCTAGCATAGCGGCGCCAAAATGCTCGGCGATGGCCGCCAGCGCCGGGGTGCCGGGCTTCACGACGTCACGGGCAATCACATCGGCGTCGATCACATCGATGCCGAGCGCTGCAAACTGGTTGGCGACAGTGGTCTTGCCGCTGCCAATGCCGCCGGTAATCGCTACCACATACATTGCTTTAACCTCGTTTCGTCAGAGCACCCAGTCCAGGTACCAGCGGGTGATGCTATCTCCCCACAGCAGCGCTGCCCAGCTCGCGATGGCGAGATAGGGGCCAAAGGGGATGGGATTGGCCTGATGGTGTTTGCGCAGCGCGATGAGCCCGATGCCGATGATGGCACCGACCAGGGAGGAGAGCAGCAGCACGATGGGCAAGGCTTGCCAGCCGAGCCAGGCGCCGAGGGCTGCCAGCAGCTTGAAGTCGCCATACCCCATGCCCTCCTTGCCGGTGAGCAGCTTGAAGGCCCAGTAGAGGCTCCAGAGCACCAGGTAGCCCACCATGGCGCCCACCACCGCGTCTCCCAGCGAGACGAATCCCCCCAGCAGGTTGAACAGCAGGCCGGCCCACAAGAGCGGCAGGGTGAGCTGATCCGGCAGCAGCATCTTGTCCAGATCGATGAAGGTGAGTGCAATCAGGGTCCAGGTCAGCACCAGGGCGGCCAGGGTGCCCCAGCCCGGAGTGAGGGTCGCCGCAACCACCACGGACAACAGGGCCGTCAGCAGTTCGACCAGGGGATAACGCACCGAGATCGGCGCCTGACAGCTGCGGCAGCGCCCCTTGAGCCAGAGCCAGCTCAGCAGGGGAATGTTCTCGATGGCCGTGATGGCATGACCGCAATGAGGGCAGCAGGAGCGTGGCACCATCAGGTTGTAGGGGGGAACAGAAGCTGCTGCGGGTTCGCTGTCGAAGTAGCTGCGGTATTCGGCCTGCCAGTCGCGCTCCAGCATGATGGGCAGGCGATGGATGACCACATTGAGGAAGCTGCCGATCATCAGGGAAAAGAGGAAGATCAGGGAAAAATAGAGCCAGGGCAGCGCCTGAGCCAGTTCGATGAGAGAGGCCATAATCAACCGCGTTTGTTGGAAAGGGGCTGCGAATGACCGGGCCTGACTAGCCGCGCTCCGGCCGGTCACTCGCGCGCAGGGGCTAGTGTATCACAGAGCCCAGTTTGAAGATGGGCAGATACATGGCGACCACCATGCCGCCGACCAGCACCCCGAGCACCACCATGATGAGGGGTTCGAGCAGACTGGTGAGACCGTCGACCGTGTCATCCACCTCCTGCTCGAAGATGGTCGCCACCTTGGAGAGCATGTCATCGATGGCGCCGGACTCCTCACCGATCATCACCATCTGGATCACCATGTCGGGGAAGAGGTCGACGGTGCGCATGGCGACGTTGATCTGCATGCCCGCCACCACTTCGTTGCGAATAGCCATGATGGCGGTGCGATAGACATAGTTGCCGGAGGCGCCGGCAGAGGAGACCAGGGCATCCACCAGGGGGATACCGGCGGAGAAGGTGGTGGAGAGCGTGCGGGCGAAGCGCGCCATGGCCGCCTTGTGCAGGATGGATCCCACGATGGGGATGCTGAGCACGAATTTGTCCGTGTTGTCGCGCACCTTCTGGGAGCTGCGCCAGGCCCGCACGTACAAGAAGATGGCGAGGCCGATGCCGCCGAAGATCAAATACCACCAATCCTGCATGAAGCGGGAGATGGCGATGACGAAACGGGTGAAGGCGGGGAGCTCGGCCCCGAAGCTCTTGAAGATGTCTTCGAACTGGGGAATGACGAACAGCAGCAGGATGGAGGTCACTACGATGGCCACCAGGATGACCATGGTCGGGTAGAACATCGCCTTCTTGATCTTGGACTTGAGTGCTTCGCTCTTCTCCCGGTAGGTGGCGATCCGGTCGTAGATGGTCTCCAGCGCGCCGGAGTGCTCCCCCGCTTCCACCAGATCGCAATAGAGATCATCGAAGTGACGAGGATGGCGACGCAGCGCCTCGGACATGGGGGTACCGGTCTCCACATCGGCGGCAATCTGGCCTATCAGTTCGCGCACGGCGGCTTTTTCATGGCCGCGAGCGATGATCTGCAGACTCTGCACCAGGGGCACGCCGGCGGAAAGCATGGTGGTGATCTGGCGGGAGATGACGGCGATGTCCATGGGCTTGATCTTGGCGCCGCCCTTGGAAAACAACCCCTGACTCTGCTTGCTGACCTTGGTGACGTTGACGCCCTGCTTGCGCAGCTCGATTTTGACGGTGTTGATGCTGTCGGCCTGCAATTCGCCAGAGACTTTCAGCCCCTTGCGATTGACCCCGTGCCAGCGGAAGGAGAAGACTTTTTTCGGGGTGTTCTGTCTTTGCGCTAATGTGGCCATCACTGCATCCTGCAATTGGGCGGCGGTAGCCGGAGCGGATCCTCTGTCCGGCGCATCGTGCTGTCAGATTTTAATTCTGACCAGCTCATGATTCTTGAAATAAGTGGTTTTAAAACGCCACGCTAGTTTGTGGTTATTCTGTTTATTTCAGCCAGGCTGGTGACGCCCAACCGCGCCTTCTCAAGGCCCGAGGTTCTCAGATTGCGCATCCCCTCTTTCTGGGCAATGGCGGCAATCTGCAAGGAGTTGGCCCCCTGCATGATGAGCCTGGCGATATTGTCGGACATCAGCATGATCTCATAGATGCCGACCCGCCCTCTGTAACCCCCCGAACACTCCTTGCAGCCCACGGGTTTGAACAACCGCAGCCCCGCGATCAACTGTTGTTGGCTGAAACCGAGCTCCAGCAGCTCGTTCTCGGGGATCACCTCTGGCGCCTTGCAGTGTTCACACAGCTTGCGAGCCAGGCGTTGGGCCATGATGAGGGTCACCGAGGAGGCGATATTGAAGGCGGGCACCCCCATGTTCATCATCCGGGTCAGCGTCTCGGCCGCCGAGTTGGTGTGCAGGGTCGAGAGCACCAGGTGGCCGGTCTGGGAGGCCTTGATGGCTATCTCGGCGGTTTCCAGATCCCGGATCTCCCCCACCATGACGATGTCAGGATCCTGGCGCAGGAAGGAGCGCAGAGCGCTGGCGAAGGTGAGACCCGCCTTGGGATTGATCTGCACCTGATTGACCCCCGGCAGGTTGATCTCCACCGGATCCTCGGCGGTGGAGATATTGACCTCCAGCGTGTTGAGAATGTTGAGGCCAGTATAGAGGGAGACCGTCTTGCCCGAGCCGGTGGGGCCGGTCACCAGGATCATACCCTGGGGCTTGGAGAGGGCGTTCAGGTATTGGGCTTTCTGTCTGTCGTCGAAACCGAGTTGATCGATGTTGAGGCGCGCCGCCGACGAGTCCAGCAAGCGGATGACGATCTTCTCGCCCCACATGGTCGGCAGGGTGTTGACCCGCATGTCCATGGACTTGCTGCGGGACAGTTTCAGCTTGATCCGGCCATCCTGGGGCAGCCGCCGCTCGGCGATATCGAGCCTCGCCATCACCTTGAGGCGGGCGGCGAAGCGATTGGCCAGATTGACCGGCGGGGTGGCAATCTCGTGCAGTATGCCGTCGATGCGAAAGCGGATCCGGTACTTGGTTTCGTAGGGTTCGAAGTGCAGATCCGAGGCGCCACGCTTGATGGCATCCATCATGATCTTGTTGATGTACTTGACGATGGGGGCATCGTCATCCGCGGTGTTGACGCTCTCGTCGAGCCGCGAGCTCTCATCGGTGACTTCGAGCTCGGAGATCTCGGCCTCATCGATATGATCCATGCCGAGGGCATCCTGCTCACTCTCCATCAGCTTGGCGATGGCGGTGGTCAGCTTGCTCTCTTCGACCAGCAGGGCCTCGGTGTGCAGCCCGAAGCTGAATCCGAAATCCTCCAGCGCCGACACATTGGTCGGATCCGACATGGCGATATAGAGGGTGTGGCCCTGGGTGTAGATGGGCAGCACATGGTGCTTCTCAATCAGCTTCTGATTGAGGTATTTCTGCGGGATCTCGGCCAAGTCGAAGGCGGCAAGATCCAGCAGAGGTACCCCATATTCCAGTTCACAGAAATCGGCGAGGGCCTTGCTGTCGAGGATATCGTTTTCAATCAGGAAGGTCACAAAGGGTTTGCGCTGCGCCCTGGCCTGGCTCAGATAGCGTTGTGAGTCTGGCTCACTGAGGAGGGAAGAAGCGGCCAGGCTGGTGGCCAGGCCGCTATTGGGGCTAGAGGTCATGCGTTAGCAAATACCGGTGCTGGTGCAGGTACTGCCGCTAGCGGCTTGGGCCCAGATAACTTGGCCATTGTTGAAGCTTCCTTGCAGAATATAGGTATTCTCTGTGGAGGCAAAGGTAGAGGTTTTACCCGTAGCTGTAATATTTACAGCCGCACTGCTACCACCAATACTCACGGCAGAGACATAGCTATCTGCAGAGGATGATCCACTAACTGCTGCCGGGATACCGTTGGAACCTGCAGTGAAGCAGCTAGCTAAGCTCCCATCTCTTTGCGCACATACTTCGACAGCAGTTTTAAAAGCACCTGTTGCTGAGACTACTTCGGAGAACTTCGCCTTCTTGGTATAGGTCTGATACGCCGGCAGGGCGATAGCGGCCAGGATGGCGACGATCGCGACCACTATCATCAATTCAATAAGGGTGAAGCCCGACTGTTTCTTCATGTCTCTGTTCATGTCAAATATCCTTTTTTCCATGGTTCCTGAGAAGTGCCGGTGGAATTCTGTCCACACGCCAGTATCTTATCCGAGCGCTTAAAGTTGGCAACAGAGGTTGTCACCTTGTTAACCATTTTCCTGCTGTTTAGTGAAAAATATAGAAAAATCAAAGATTAAAAAGCCTCTAATGACTCTTTCAATGGCAGGGGGGGCCCATGTCACACTCCTTATGTCGTGGGATCCTGCATAAAGAAAAGGCGCCTGTGGCGCCTTTTGCAAGTTTCGAGTCCTGTAATATCTGGCAGTACAGTCAGATGGCGTTTTTGCCGGTGAGATCAGACAAAGCGCATCGAGAGATCCAGTGCTCTCACATGCTTGGTCAGGGCGCCGACCGAGATGAAATCGACGCCGGTGGCGGCATAGCTGGCCAGGGTCTCCAGAGTGACGTTGCCGGACACCTCCAGTTTGGCGCGGCCCTGGTTCAGGGTCACCGCTGCTTTCATCATGGGGATGTCGAAGTTGTCCAGCATCACGATGTCGGCCAGGGCCGCCAGAGCCAGCTCCAGTTCGGCCAGCGATTCGACCTCCACTTCGACCGGTTTGCCCGGGTTGAGGTGACGCGCCTGGGCGATGGCTTCCTGAATACCCCCGCAGGCCAGGATGTGGTTCTCCTTGATGAGATAGGCATCGAACAGCCCGATGCGATGGTTCTTGCCACCGCCGCAGGTGACGGCATATTTCTGTGCACTGCGCAGGCCCGGCAGCGTCTTGCGGGTATCGAGCAGGCGGCAATCGGTGCCTTCCAGCTCGGCCACATAGCGGGCGGTGAGGGTGGCGACGCCACTCAGGGTCTGCACGAAGTTCAGCGCATTGCGCTCGCCGGTCAGCAGTATCCGGGCGGGGCCATGGAGGCGGAACAGCTCCTGATTGGGGGAGAGCTTCTCGCCATCCTGCACCAGCCACTCCACCCTGACCTCGCCGCCGAGCTGGGCAAATACCTCGTCAACCCAGGGCTGGCCGCAGAAGACACCGGCTTCACGGGTGATGACCCGGGCGGTGGAGAGGCGATCGGTCGGGATCAGCTGGGCCGTGATATCGGCGCTGGCATCCGGTTGATCCAGTGCGGTGAGGGCATCGCCCAAGTCTTCGAGTAGCGCGGCGCGCACGGCGCGGCTGATGTCCTGTTGTAGCATGCCTTATTCCTGCAGGGGTCTGAGAAGCAACTGCCTCTCCTTTTGGCGTAATTCCAGCCGGCCGAGGGCATTCATGCCCACCAGGATCTCTTCCCCGTCGGTGGCCGGATTGATAAAGACGGTCAGATCGTACAAGGTCAGCGGCCCCATCGCCAGGCTTTCGATCCGGCTAGTCTGGACCTGGATCTCACCGGCGGCCGTCTTGACCCGGCTGTGCCCGGTGGGAATGAGGCCGAGGCGCTCGGCCACCTGGCTCGGGATCGTCACCAGGGTGGCACCGGTGTCCAGCAGCAGTTGCACCAGCTGACCGTTGATGGCACCCTCCAGACGATAATGGCCGCTGGCATCGGCCTTGAGCAGCAGGTCTCCGCTGGCGGTCACCGTGGGCTTGGCGCTGGAGTAGAAGTAGAGGGTCAGCAATCCCAGCAGGGAGAGCCAGGCCAGCAGCCAGAGCCGGCGTGCCATCGGGTGCATATAGGATCCGGTATCGCGCGAGTTGATGCCTGAGCCTAACACAATTTCATCCATGGATTCAGAGGCTTGTTTCTCGTTTCAGGCGACGGGAGCGGGTTGCCATGGGATCTCTTTTCTCAGTCAGAATGAGCCGACGATGACGCAGCCCAAAGCCCTTTTCTCTATCGATGCCGACGGTTGGTGCGAGCAGGCCCGTCGGGTGCCCTCACCCCATCACAACGAGCGGGCCAGCCCGGATGACATCTCCCTGCTGGTGGTGCATGGCATCAGCCTACCCCCCGGGCAGTTTGGGGGCCCCTGGATCGACGATCTCTTCCTCGGCCAGCTGGATCCCGATGCTCACCCCTATTTTGCCGATATCCATCAGTTGAAGGTCTCCGCCCACTGCCTGATCCGGCGTGACGGCGAGTTGGTGCAGTATGTGCCGTTTGGTGCGCGTGCCTGGCACGCCGGGGTGTCGAGCTGGGAGGGGAGGGAGGCCTGCAACGATTTTTCCATCGGCATCGAGCTGGAAGGGACGGACGAGGCTCCCTATAGCGATGCCCAGTACGAGGTGCTGGCAGGACTCAGTAGGGCCATATCACGGCACTATCCGTCAATTACCGCTGAACGGATCGTGGGTCATTGCGACATCGCGCCAGGGCGCAAGAGCGATCCCGGTGAGAGTTTCGAATGGGATCGTTACAAGTCACTTCTCAATTTTGAACAGTGATTTGCAACATTAGTTTGTGTTTTTAAAATCAATGGCTTGCCACCAAGGTGAGCCATTTTTCATGCTGTTGGTTAAATGTTATCTGCAAGTCCCCCCGAAAATATTGGTCTGACCATTTTCTTTGAGCTAGGTCATAATTCCTCTTCTTTACCCCTAAAGTGGTGCCTTTAGATCTTGATGCAGATCATATTTCGGGTGGACTTTTCCCAAGCCCTCTGCTAATTTTCGCCCCATTCATAGAATTGGTAATACCAATTTAACAAAGTAGCCTCATGCCCTATATCAAGATTACTCAGCCCAAACTGGCCGACGCCATCGTCGCCGAGCTGGAAAGCATGATTCTGGAAGGCAGTTTGCAGCCGGGGCAAAAATTGCCACCCGAGCGTGAACTCGCCATCCAGTTTCAGGTTTCGCGCCCATCGCTGCGCGAAGCCATCCAGCGTTTGGAAGCGAGAGGGCTCTTGTATCGGCGCCAGGGGGGCGGCACCTATGTGCAGAATGCCTTGAGCAAGGGGATCGCCGATCCCCTGTTCGAGTTGCTCAGCACGCACCCGGAAGCCCAGTACGACCTGCTGGAGTTTCGTCACGCACTGGAAGGCATCTGTGCCTACTATGCTGCGTTGCGGGGAACTGATGCCGATTTCGAACGCATTCGCCTGGCGCAAGCCGCCATCATCGATGCGGGCCAGCAAGGGTCGCTGGTGGCTGAATCAGCTGCCGTTACCCAGTTCTATCTGGCGGTGGCCGAGGCCTCCCACAACGTGGTGCTGCTGCACCTGTTGCGGGCCATGGGCCCCATGCTCGAACAGAACATTTTACGAAATAATGAGATTTTGAATCGCCGTCCGGGAGTGGTCGCCAAGATCCGTCGCCATCGTGCGTCACTGATCGAGGCTATCCTGTCGGGGGCTCCGGAGCGGGCCAGGGCTGCTTGTCATGAGCACCTGGCCTTTATCGAGGACACCTTGTTGGATATGCAGAGGGAAGACAGCCGGATCCAGCGATCCATGCGTCGGATCCGTCAGCAGGAAAACTAATCCCACAAGGCTTTATTGTCGAATGCTTGCGCTCTTCGCCGTGCAATGCCGTGCAATCACAACAAATAGGAACCAGCCATGTCTGATATCCTGAAGAACGATGTGGACCCGATAGAAACGCTGGAGTGGCTTGCCTCTCTGGAATCCCTGCTGCGTGAAGAGGGTCCGCAACGCGCTCAGTTCATCCTTGAACAACTGGCCGAGAAAGCCCGCATCAGCGGTGTGGACGTGGCTGAAAAGGCAAATCGCGACTACATCAACACCATTCCTGCCAGCGACGAACCGGCTTACCCGGGCGACCTGGAGATGGAACGCCGCATCCGCGCCATCATCCGCTGGAATGCCATGATGATCGTGCTGCGTGCCTCCAAGAAAGACCTGGACCTCGGTGGTCACATGTCTTCCTTCGCCTCTTCCGCGACCATCTACGAAGTCTGCTACAACCACTTCTTCCGCGCTCGCAGCGAGAAGGACGGTGGCGATCTGGTCTACTTCCAGGGTCACATCTCCCCGGGCATCTACGCCCGTGCATTTGCCGAAGGTCGTCTGACCGAAGAGCAGCTGGACAACTTCCGTCAGGAAGTGGACGGCAAGGGTATCCCTTCCTATCCGCACCCGAAACTGATGCCGGACTTCTGGCAGTTCCCGACCGTTTCCATGGGTCTGGGCCCCATCGCCGCCATCTATCAGGCTCGCTTCCTGAAGTACCTGACCGACCGTGGCATCAAGGATTGCTCCGAGCAGACCGTTTACGCCTTCCTGGGTGACGGTGAGATGGACGAGCCGGAAGCCAAGGGTGCCCTGACCGTTGCCGTGCGCGAAAAGCTCGACAACCTGGTATTCGTGGTCAACTGCAACCTGCAGCGTCTGGACGGCCCTGTTGTCGGTAACGGCAAGGTCATCAACGAGCTGGAAGGCCTGTTCTCCGGCGCTGGCTGGGATGTCACCAAGGTCATCTGGGGTCGCAAGTGGGATGAGCTGCTGAAGAAAGACACGTCCGGCAAGCTGATCCAGCTGATGAACGAGACCGTGGACGGCGACTATCAGACCATGAAGTCCCGCGATGGCGCTTACGTCCGTGAGCACTTCTTCAACCGTTACCCGGAAACCGCCGCGCTGGTCAAAGACATGACTGACGAGGAGATCTTCGCCCTGAACCGCGGTGGTCACGACCCCCGTAAACTGTTCGCCGCCTTCTCCAAGGCCGCAGCGACCAAGGGCAAGCCGACCGTCATCCTGGCCAAGACCATCAAGGGCTATGGCATGGGCGAAGCGGCCGAAGGCAAGAACATCGCTCACCAGGTCAAGAAGATGGATCTGGGCTCCGTTCGTCACCTGCGTGATCGCTTCAACCTGCCGGTCACCGACGAGCAACTGGAAAAGCTGCCGTACCTGAAGATCGAAGAGGGTACCGAAGAGCACAAGTACCTGCACGCCCGTCGCACCGCCCTGAAGGGCTACGTACCGACCCGTCTGCGCGAGAGCACCACCAAGCTGGACATCCCTGCACTGGACGCTTTCGGCCCGCTGCTGGGTGAACAGGCGCGCGAGATCTCCACCACCATGGCGTTCGTGCGTTCCCTGAACGTGCTGCTCAAAGACAAGTCCATCGGCAAGCGTATCGTTCCGATCCTGGCTGACGAAGCCCGTACCTTCGGGATGGAAGGTCTGTTCCGCCAGATCGGCATCTACAGCCCGCATGGTCAGCAGTACACCCCGCAAGACCGTGACATCGTCTCCTACTACAAGGAAGACAAGCAGGGTCAGGTTCTGCAAGACGGCATCAACGAGCTGGGCGCCATGTCCTCCTGGCTGGCTGCTGCGACCTCTTACAGCACCAACGACTGCCCGATGATCCCGTTCTACATCTACTACTCCATGTTCGGCTTCCAGCGGATCGGCGACATGGCGTGGGCAGCCGGTGACCAGCAAGCCCGTGGCTTCCTGCTGGGCGCGACCTCCGGTCGTACTACCCTGAACGGCGAAGGTCTGCAGCACGAAGATGGTCACAGCCACATCCTGGCCGGTACCATCCCGAACTGCATCTCCTACGATCCGTCCTACGCCTATGAAGTCGCAGTGATCATGCAGGACGGTCTGCGTCGCATGTACGGTGAGAAGCCGGAGAACGTCTTCTACTACATCACCACCCTGAACGAGAACTATGCCATGCCGGCCATGCCGGAAGGCGCCGAGGAAGGCATCCGCAAGGGTATCTACAAGCTGGAAACCGTGGCCGGCAACAAGGCCAAGGTACAGCTGCTGGGTTGTGGCTCCATCCTGGGTCACGTGCGCACCGCCGCCCAGATCCTGGCCACCGAGTACGGCGTGGGTTCCGACGTGTTCAGCGTCACCTCCTTCAACGAACTGGCCCGTGACGGTCAGGACGCGGATCGCTGGAACATGCTGCACCCGACTGCCGAAGCGCGTGTACCTTACATCGCACAGGTGCTGGGCACCGACGCCACCATCGCCGCGACCGACTACATGAAGTCCTTCGCCGATCAGGTGCGTGCCTTCGTACCGACCGAGAACTACCGTGTACTGGGTACCGATGGTTACGGTCGTTCCGACAGCCGTGCCAACCTGCGTCGTCACTTCGAAGTGAACGAGTTCTACGTAGTGGTGGCTGCCCTGACCGAACTGGCCAAGCGTGGCGAGATCGACAAGCAGGTCGTGGCCGACGCGATCAAGAAATACGGCATCGATGCCGACAAGGTTAACCCGCTGCACGCCTAAGAGAACGGAGGAGCCGTCCGGCATTGCGCCGGGCGGCTTCTTGCCAGTTTTGGTGACAGTAGAAGCAATGGCAATTACCCGGTTTGGTAGTGGTTTATAGGCCAAATGGGCCCTTGCATAGGTTAACGCGACAGACGCGTAAGAGGATAAAGCACAATGTCCAAACAGATTATGGTGCCGGATATCGGTGCCGATGAAGTGGAAGTGACCGAAATCATGGTCGCCGTGGGTGACAAGGTCGAATTGGACCAGTCCCTGATCGCCGTGGAAGGTGACAAAGCCTCCATGGAAGTACCGGCCCCTGCCGCCGGTATCGTCAAAGAGATCCTGATCAAGGTGGGCGACAAGGTTGCCACCGGTTCCCAGATCATGATCTTCGAAGCCGAAGGCGCCGCCGCGGCTGCCCCGGCTCCGGCTGCTGCCCCGGTTGCGGCCGCCGCCCCGGCCGCTGCACCCGCTGCCGCAGCCCGCAAAGACGTGCACGTGCCGGACATCGGTGACGACGAAGTGGACGTGACTGAAATCATGGTCGCCGTGGGCGACATGGTCGAAGCCGACCAGTCCATCATCGCCGTGGAAGGTGACAAGGCCTCCATGGAAGTGCCGGCACCGTTCGCGGGCCGCGTGGTCGAGATCAAGGTTGCCGCTGGCGCCAAGGTCTCCACCGGTTCCCTGGTGATGGTATTCGAAGTGGCTGGCGCCGCGCCTGCCGCCGTCGCTGCACCGGTTCAGGCCGCCGCCCCCGTGGCTGCTGCCCCTGCCGTTGCCGCCGCCAAAGAGGTCAACGTACCGGACATCGGTGGTGACGAAGTGGAAGTCACCGAGATCATGGTCGCCGTGGGTGACAAGGTCGAAGCCGACCAGTCCCTGATCGCCGTGGAAGGTGACAAGGCTTCCATGGAAGTGCCTGCGCCGTTCGCCGGTGTGGTCAAAGAGATCAAGGTGAAGGCGGGTGACAAGGTCTCCACCGGTTCCCTGATCATGGTATTCGAAGTGGCTGGCGCCGCTCCTGCTGCTGCCGCGCCGGTTGCCCAGGCTGCCGCTCCTGCACCGGCTGCCGCCGCTCCTGTGGCTGCTGCCCCGGTTGCCCAGGCCGCCGCGCCTGCTGCCGCTTCTGACTTCGTTGCCAACGATGCCTACGTCCACGCCTCTCCGGCCGTGCGCCGTCTGGCCCGTGAGTTCGGCGTCAACCTGGCCAAGGTGAAAGCCTCCGGTCGCAAGGGTCGCATCGTCAAAGAAGACGTGCAGGCCTATGTGAAGGATGCGGTCAAGCGCGCCGAGTCCGCACCGGCTGCAGGTCAAGGCACTGGCAACGGCATGAGCGTTCTGCCGTGGCCGAAGGTGGACTTCAGCAAGTTCGGTCCGGTCGAAGAGCTGGAACTGACCCGGATCCAGAAGATCTCCGGTCCTGCCCTGCATCGCAACTGGGCCATGATCCCGCACGTCACCCAGTTCGACGAAGCCGATACCACCGAGCTGGAAGCGTTCCGCAAAGAGCAGAACATCCTGGCCGAGAAGCAGAAGCTGGACGTGAAGATCACCCCGCTGGTGTTCATCCTGAAGGCTGCCGCCAAGGCCCTGGAAGCGCATCCACGCTTCTGCAGCGCCCTGTCCGAAGACGGCACCAAGCTCATCATGAAGAAGTACATCCACATCGGTGTGGCGGTAGACACTCCGGGGGGCCTGGTGGTGCCGGTGGTTCGCGACGTCAACAAGAAGGGTATCTTCGAGTTGTCCCGCGATCTGGCGGAGATCTCCAAGAAGGCGCGTGCCGGCAAGCTGACCGCCGCCGACATGCAGGGTGGTTGCTTCACCATCTCCAGCCTTGGCGGCATCGGTGGTACCAGCTTTACCCCGATCGTCAATGCGCCGGAAGTGGCCATCCTGGGCGTCTCCAAGTCCGACTTCAAACCGAAGTGGAACGGCAAGGAGTTTGAACCGCGCCTGATGTTGCCGCTGGCCCTGAGCTATGACCACCGTGTCATCGACGGTGCCGACGGTGCGCGCTTCATCACCACCCTGAGTGGTGTGCTGTCCGACATTCGTCGACTGGTCCTGTAAGTGAGAGGGTGGGCCCAAAGCCCACCCTTTCTGCTTCTCATTTCATTAACAGGATTGTAAACTTGCCCCGTTTTTTTCACGGCTGCAGCCGCCTTGTCTGGCATAAGACTGTGCTGTCCGGGGATATAAGAACGACAAAGAGGTCATGATGAGTAAAGAAATCAAAACCCAGGTCGTAGTACTGGGTGCTGGCCCTGCCGGTTATTCCGCTGCTTTCCGCGCCGCCGATCTGGGTCTGGATACCATTATCGTCGAGCGTTACTCCACCCTGGGTGGCGTCTGCCTGAACGTGGGCTGCATCCCGTCCAAGGCGCTGCTGCACGTTGCCAAAGTGATCGAAGAAGCCAAGGCGCTGGCCGAGCACGGCATCGTCTTTGGTGCCCCGCAGACCGACATCGACAAGGTGCGTCTGTGGAAAGAGAAGGTCATCAACCAGCTGACCGGCGGTCTGGCCGGCATGGCCAAGATGCGTAAGGTGCAGGTTGTGAACGGCTTCGGCAAGTTCACCGGCCCGAATACCCTGGAAGTGGAAGGTGCCGACGGCAAGACGACCGTGACCTTCGACAACGCCATCATCGCTGCGGGTTCCCGCCCGGTGAAGCTGCCCTTCATCCCCCATGAAGATCCGCGCGTATGGGACTCTACCGATGCGCTGGAACTGACTACCGTACCGGGCAAGCTGCTGGTCATCGGTGGCGGCATCATCGGCCTGGAGATGGGTACCGTGTACTCCTCCCTGGGTTCCGAGATCGACGTGGTGGAGTTTGCCGATCAGCTGGTACCGGCTGCGGACAAAGACATCGTCAAGATCTACACCAAGCGCGTTGCCAAGAAATTCAACATCATGCTGGAGACCAAGGTCACCGCCGTTGAAGCCCGTGAAGACGGCCTGTACGTCTCCTACGAAGGCAAGCACGCGCCGGCCGAGCCGGTACGTTACGACAACGTGCTGGTCGCCGTGGGCCGTGTGCCGAACGGCAAGATGCTGGATGCCGAGAAGGCTGGCGTCACCGTGACCGAGCGCGGTTTCATCGAGGTGGACAAGCAGCTGCGTACCAACGTGGCTCACATCCACGCCATCGGTGACATCGTCGGCCAGCCGATGCTGGCTCACAAGGGTGTGCACGAAGGCCACGTGGCGGCCGAAGTCATCGCCGGCAAGAAGCACTATTTCGACCCGAAAGTGATCCCGTCCATTGCCTACACCGAGCCAGAGATGGCCTGGGTCGGTCTGACCGAGAAGGAAGCCAAGCAACAGGGCCTGAACTTCGAAGTCGCCACCTTCCCCTGGGCTGCTTCCGGCCGTGCCATCGCTTCCGACTGCGCCGACGGCATGACCAAGCTGATCTTCGACAAGGAGAGCGGCCGCGTCATTGGTGGTGCCATCGTGGGCACCAACGGTGGTGAACTGCTGGGTGAAATTGGTCTGGCCATCGAGATGGGCGCCGACGCCGAAGACATCGCGCTGACCATCCACGCTCACCCGACTCTGCACGAGTCCGTGGGTCTGGCCGCCGAAGTGTTCGAAGGCTCCATCACCGACCTGCCGAACGCCAAGGCCAAGAAGAAGAAATAAGCTTCTTCCTGCCCGACAAGAGCCGCTCCCAGGAGCGGCTTTTTTGTTTTTCAAGGTTGAAAGAGATTTGTTTGAGGCTATTTGCTATGCTGAGGCCTCGCCTATCAACCACCGACAACGCCATGCAGATCCCGCCCATCCCGGAACACGAACGCCAACGCCTTGATGGCCTGCGCCGCCTCGCCATTCTCGATACTTCCGCCGAGGAGAGGTTCGATCGCATTACTCGAATGGCTCGCAACATGTTCGAGGTGCCCATCTCGCTTATCTCCCTGGTGGATGAGGAGCGGCAGTGGTTCAAGTCCCGTTGCGGCCTGGAGGCGCGGGAGACCCAGCGGGATATCTCCTTCTGTGGTCATGCCATCCTGGGGGAGGGGGTCTTCGTCGTGGAAGATGCGGCGCTGGACGAGCGTTTTGCCGACAACCCCCTGGTGCTGGGGGCGCCCCATATCCGTTTCTATGCCGGTTGTCCCCTGCATATCGCCGGTGGCTACAAGGTGGGGACCCTCTGTCTCATCGATCGCACGCCACGTCAGCTGGATGAGCGTCAGCTGTCGCTGTTGACCGATCTGGCCGGCATGGTGGAGCACGAACTCGCCGCCATCCAGCTGGCTATTCTGGATGAGCTGACCGGCATCACCAATCGCCGTGGCTTCATCATGCTGGGGCAGAAGTGCCTGCAACTCTCCCATCGACAGGGACGGGAGGCGAGCCTCTTGTTTCTCGATCTCAATCGTTTCAAGGAGATCAACGACAACCTGGGGCACGAGGTGGGGGACGACGCCCTGCGCGAGATGGCGCTCCTGCTCTCCCGGGTGTTTCGCAACGCGGATATCTTCGCCCGCCTCGGCGGGGACGAGTTCGTGGTCTTGCTGCCGGGCATAGGCCCCGAGCTGGTGACCCGGGTATTGACCCGTTTCGAGGCGGCGCTGGCGACGTTCAACCGGGAGGCTGGAAAGCCCTACCGGCTGCAATGTTCCACCGGGGTTGCCCATTATGATCCCGCCCAGCCGGCGGATCTCGAGTCACTGTTGCAGCGGGCGGACAAGCAGATGTATGACCGCAAGAAGGGGGGCTGACTAGCCGCTGCCCTCTGGATTGCCGCCAAACAACAAGGGGACGCATCGCGTCCCCTTGTTGCATTTCACTCGAGCTTACAGCCGGAAATTGCCGACCAGCTTGTCGAGCTCGCCGGCGAGCTGCTGCAGGCTGCGGCTGGACGCCGTCAGCTGGTGGGCGATGTCGGCGGTCTCCATGGTCAGCTGGTTGATGTCCTCCACGTTGCGATTGAGCTCACCCACCACGCTGGACTGCTCCTCGGTGGCGGTGGCGACCTGGATGTTCATGTCGCTGATCTGGGTGATGTGACCGGTGATCTGGCCGAGCGCCGCATTGGCCTCGTCGGCCTGGCTGACCACGGCCTGGCTCTGGTTGCGGCCCTGGGCCATGGCGCTGACGGCGCGGGCGCTCTGCTCCTGCAGGCTGTTGATCATGGTCTGGATCTCGGCGGTGGAGGCGGCGGAGCGGCTGGCGAGGTTGCGAACCTCGTCGGCGACCACGGCGAAGCCGCGGCCCTGCTCGCCGGCCCGGGCGGCCTCGATGGCGGCGTTGAGAGCCAGCAGGTTGGTCTGCTCCGAGATGCTGCGAATGGTGTCGAGAATGCTGCCGATGGAGTCGGTCTGGCTGGCCAGGGACTCGATGACGCCGGCAACCTGCTCGATCTCGGTGGAGAGGCCGACGACGCCGTGACGGGCCTGAGCCACCACCAGGGCGCCCGCATCGGCCTGCTCGTTGGCCTGCTTGGCCACGTCGGCGGCCAGCGAGGCGTTACCGGCGATCTCGGTCACCGTGGCTCCCATCTCGTGGATGGCGGTGGCGACCTGCACGGTACGATCCCGCTGGGCGGTGCAGTTGTGCTGGGTCAGCTGGGCCTTGGCGGCGAGGTCGTTGGCGGTGGCGGCGACCTCGCGGGAGTTGTTGGCGACCTGTTCAATGGCACCGTGGATGCGGGCCACAAACTGGTTGAAGCTGCGGCCTATCTCGGCCAGCTCGTCCTTGCCGCTGAGGCTGGCGCTGCTGTCCAGTGCCAGGTGGCGGGCCACATCCCCGATATGCTGCTGCAAGAAGGAGACACGGTTGCGCAGCCCGATCAGAATGAGGACCGAGACGAGCAGGGAGATGGCGAGGGCGGCGACTATGATGGCGATCATCTGGTTGCGACCGCTGCCATAGCTGCGCTCGCTCAGCTCGTTGCGTTGCTGGGCCTGCTGGATCAGGCCGTCGAGCAGGGCATTGGCCCCCTTGCGCATGACCCCATAGCTCAGGCTGTAGCGATCCCGATAGAGGGCGCGGGCCTCATCCATCCGGTTGTCCGACAACGCTTGCAGCATGGGGGTCAGCTCGTCGCGCTCCATGGCGGTGAACTGATCGAGCAGGGTCTGCGCCTCGGCGCGGGCGGCGGGATCTACCTGGGCATTGACCGCCTGCTCCATGGCTTGACGCATCTCGGGAATATCTTCCTCTCGGGTCTCCTTGACCCGGGTCAGCACTCCCTTCTCATCCCGCAGCGAGGTGTCTTGCAGCAGCATCATGTCGATGCCGACTCGCATGCGTGGAATGCGGGAGGCCACTTCCGCCATGGCCCGCATGGGGGTCGCGGTATTCTGGAACAACTCGTCGGCCTGTTGCTTGATGTGTCCCATGCTGCGCAGGCTGGCCGCGCCAACCAGCAGCAGGGCGAGGCAAGGCACGGTGACCGCCAGGATGAGTTGGTTTTTGATGGTGAGTTTGCCAGCCAGCATGTTGACTCCTTGGTTCGTTGTTGTGTCGCTAATCTAGCGGCTTGTCATGACAATCGTTGTCATGAACGGGCCGGCACTCCATGCCGACCCGGTAAAATAAGGGCGCCGCAGCGCCCTTGGTGATCACAACCTGAAGTTGCCGACCAGCTTGTCGAGCTCGCCGGAGAGTTGCTGCAGGCTGCGGCTGGACGCCGTCAGCTGGTGGGCGATGTCGGCGGTCTCCATGGTCAGCTGGTTGATGTCCTCCACGTTGCGGTTGATCTCGCCCACCACGCTGGACTGCTCCTCGGTGGCGGTGGCGACCTGGATGTTCATGTCGCTGATCTGGGTGATGTGACCGGTGATCTGGCCGAGTGCCGCATTGGCCTCATCGGCCTGGTTGACCACGGCCTGGCTCTGGTTGCGGCCCTGGGCCATGGCGCTGACGGCGCGGGCGCTCTGCTCCTGCAGGCTGTTGATCATGGTCTGGATCTCGGCGGTGGAGGCGGCGGAGCGGCTGGCGAGATTGCGCACCTCGTCGGCGACCACGGCGAAACCACGGCCCTGCTCACCGGCCCGGGCGGCCTCGATGGCGGCGTTGAGGGCCAGCAGGTTGGTCTGCTCCGAGATGCTGCGAATGGTGTCGAGAATGCTGCCGATGGAGTCGGTCTGGCTGGCCAGAGACTCGATGACACCGGCGACCTGCTCGATCTCGTCCGACAATCCGACGATGCCATGACGGGCCTGGGCGACTACCACGGCGCCCGCATCGGCCTGTTCGTTGGCCTGCTTGGCCACGTCGGCAGCCAGCGAGGCATTGCCGGCGATCTCGCCCACGGTTGCCCCCATCTCGTGGATGGCGGTGGCGACCTGTACGGTACGATCCCGCTGGGCGGTGCAGTTGTGCTGGGTCAGCTGGGCCTTGGCGGCCACTTCGTTGGCGGTGAGGGCCAGCTGGCGGGAGTTGTTGGCGACCTGTTCGATGGAGCCGTGGATCTTGGCCACGAAGTTGTTGAAACCGGTGGCGACCTGGGCGAGCTCGTCGCGACCTTCCACCTTGAGGCGCTGGGTCAGATCGCCGTCACCGCTGCCGAGCGCCCGGAACAGGCGTGCCAGCTCGTTGAGCGGACGGCTGACGGAGCCTGCCAGCAGCACCCCGAGCAGCCCCATGCCGACGGCGATGACCAGGCTCACCAGCAGGATGTGCAGGCGCGCCTCGTTCAGCTCGGCATAGACTTCCGCCTCCGGTACCTGAGCCACCAGATACCAGTCGAGCAGCGGGATATAGCTGGTGGCGAGCACCACGGCCTGACCATCCACCTCGGCGTGCGTGGCGGAGAAGGGCTGCTTGGTCAGCAGGCTGCCAGCATCGGGACCGGCCAGCTGGGTCAGGCTGTCGCGATCGATGCGGGCCGCGTCAGGGTGCAGTTTCACCTTGCCGCTGCCGTCGGTCATGAAGACGAAGCCGCTGTCACCGATGCGGAAGTTGGCGAGCATGCTCACCATGCTGTCGAGGGACTTGGCGAGCCCCGCCAGGCCGCGACCGTTCAGTTGCTGGAAGTTGACGAACAGTTTCACCTCGCCGTTGGCCTCGCGGAAGATGCTGAGCATCAGATCCTGCGGGCTCTTGGTGTAGTCGTAGAACCAGTTGTCCTGCTCATGGTTCAGCACGCGCAGGAAACCATCCTGGTTGTAGTAGGCGGCGCTCTGCCGGTCGGCGAAAGAGGCGGTGACCAGGCCGTATTGTGCCGTCATGTCTTTCAACTGCGCGATGAGGATGGGCTCCTGCTCCTTGGGCATGCCGCGCTCCACCCAGTCCAGCACGAAGCGATCGTTGGCCAGCTGCTTGGCGGCCCCGGCGACCGAGGTCAGATCTTTCTCGATCTCCTTGCCGATACGCTGGGTCAGGTTCGGCAGTTCCTGCTCGAACATGCGGGTCTCGATCAGCTGCTGGGCAGAGCGCTGGCTGAAATAGCCAACCAGGAGACAGGAGAGCGCCACGGCCAGGATGACGGTGGCCAGAATTTTCTGCTTGAGTGTCAGGCTTGCAAACATAGGGTGACTCGGGAGTGTGGATCTGGGGTGAGTACATATTAGCGGCCGGTAATACCTCCCCTTGAGTCGTCGATGGCGTTTATTGCCGATTAACGTTTGCGCTCACAGCAGGTCGGGACTGGTTTGGCGCCAAGTTTGCCTGTTTGCCACCGACCGCAGCCAGATGAAATCTCGCCAGCACAGTCAGTTACGGTTACAGTTCCTCATCTGACGGTGAGCCAGCGGCTCACTCGGCTCGCACTGGAACCATGGACACTCATATGCGCATCTTTCCTCTGGGATGGACCCACCTGCTAATGCTCTTGCTGACTGCCGCCCCTCTCATGGTGGCAGCCCAGAACCCTGACCCGGCCAAGCAACATGGCGGCGCCAGGGGGGAGAGGCCAAAGGTGGCGCTGGTGCTCAGTGGCGGCGGTGCCAAGGGGGCAGCCCATATCGGGGTGCTCAAGGTGCTGGAGGAGAAGCGGATCCCGGTCGACATCGTGGTGGGGACCAGCATGGGGGCCTATGTGGCGGGCATGTACGCCATGGGGCTCAGCGCCGAAGAGGTGGAGCGAATGACCCTCGCCATCGACTGGAACAAGGGCTATCAGGACAAGGTCGGCCGCAACGAGCTTTCATTGCGCAAGAAGCAGCAGAGCGAGAAATACCAGCTGCGCACCGACATCGGCATCAACGGGGATCAGACCCAGCTGCCTGACGGCTTCTTCCAGGGGCAGTCCATGGCCAGCCTGTTGCGCCACGCCACCTCCAACCTGCCGGTGCAGAAGAGCTTCGACAATCTGCCCATCCCCTATCGCGCCATGGCCACCGACATGGAGACGGTGACCCCCTTCGTGCTGGATCACGGCAGCCTGGCCAAGGCCATGCAGGCCTCCATGTCCATCCCCGGCGCCCTCAAACCCGTGGATTGGGAAGGCCGGATCCTGACTGATGGCGGTACCGTCAACAACATGCCGGTGGACGTGGCCAAGGCCATGGGAGCCGACGTGGTGATCGCGGTGGATATCGGGGCCAAGCTGCGCACCCGGGAATCGCTGAAATCCGGGCTGGCCATCATTGACCAGCTCACGACCTACATGACCCAGGTCGGTACAGAGAAGCAGAAAGCCCTGCTGGGACCGAAGGATGTGCTGCTGAGCCCGGAGTTTGGCGACATAGGTATCGCCGATTTTGCCCGTATGCCGGAGGGAATCAAGATTGGGGAGACGGTGGCGATGCAATCTTCCAGTCAGCTGGACACGCTCTCTCTCTCCCCTGATGCCTATGCCGAGTATCGCAACCAGAAGCTGAGTCGCCGTGCCGAGCGCAGCGGCCAGCCGGCCTACTACATCGACAAGGTGGAGATCATCAACAAGTCCCGCCTCTCGGACGATACGGTGCGTGCCATGTTGAAGGTACGGCCGGACAAGGTGCAGACCTATGACAGCCTGGAGGCCGGCATCCGCCGTCTCTACGCGCTGGAATCCTTCGATCGCATCACCTATGAGGTGGAAGAACGGGGTGGCGAGAACGTGCTGGTGGTCAACGCCAGCGAGAAGAACTGGGGGCCGGGATATCTCAACTTCCAGCTCGGTTTCTCCGATGACTTCGAGAGCAATTCCAACTACAACGTCGGCATGTCCTACACCCTCACCAACGTCAATGACTGGGGTGGGGAGTGGCTGACGGAAGCGTCTCTTGGCACCGCCAAGCACTTCAAGACCGACTTCTATACACCGCTGGAACCCTCCCAGACCTACTACGGCGAGGCGAGCCTGGCCTATGACAAGACCCCGCGGCGGGTCTTCTTCACCGAGCAGAAGGATTTGGATGTATATGGGCTGCGCTATCTGGATTCGGAGTACAGCTTCACCAGCGTAGATCTGGCACTCGGCTGGAACCGTCAACCCTGGAGCCGGCTGTCGTTTGGCCTTGAGGGCCAGGTTGGGGGCGTCGATATCCAGAACCTGGCGGATGCGGACATCGATGCCCTCTCCTGGGGACCCTATGTGCGTTTCGAACACGATACCCTCGACAGCCGTTACTTCCCCTACGAGGGGATCTATTGGGATCTCAAGGGGGGATATACCAACGTCCGGCTGGAGCAGACCGGTGAGGATACTGAACATGGTGAGGGGCTCAACTACCATCTGGCGCTGATCAAACCCTGGTCCTGGGGCCGCCACAGCCTCAACCTGTTGCTGGAAGGCGGCGGTTCCACCTCGAAGGAGGAGGTGCCCCTTTATGTGCAGGATCTGGGAGGCTTGTTCCGGTTGTCCGGCTTCCAGCATTACCAACTGAGCGGGCGCTACAGCCTGCTTGGGGGTCTGCGCTATATCTACCGGGTGTCGGACAACGACTTCGGCGCCTTCAAGGCACCGCTGTTCCTCGGGGGATCCATCGAGCAAGGTAACGTCTGGGATAGCGGCGAGAAGATCAGCCTGGAGAACTCCTACACCGCTGGCTCCATCTACGTGGGGGTGGAGAGCTTCCTCGGCCCCATCTTCCTCGGTTACGGCATGGCGGAGGGGGGGCATGACATGTTCTACCTGCAATTGGGCACTACCTTCGATTAAACGGGTAATGATGCCTTTTTGTTAACATTTTCATGCCTGCACGCTTTGTGTGTTTAAAAAAATTGAACGGCATTAGTTGGTTATGTAGATCCGGTGAATAACCGTACAGGCTTTGGATTTTAATTAGTCGTTAAAACTTATATAGTGGGGGGCACCCTACGGGTGTCCCGCAAGGACGATCGCCGCGAGCGTGGGCGAGCCCCAAAAAAAAGACCAAAGAGGAATTAGTCGTGCTTGAAACATACCGTAAACACGTCGCAGAACGTGCCGCCGAGGGCGTAGTCGCCAAGCCTCTGGATGCAGAGCAAGTCGCCGCCCTGGTTGAGCTTCTCAAGAACCCGCCCGCCGGTGAACAAGATTTCCTGAAAGAGCTGTTGGCCTCCCGCATTCCCCCGGGCGTGGATGAAGCGGCCTATGTGAAAGCCGGCTTCCTCACCGCCATTGCCAAGGGTGAGGCCCACTCCCCGATCCTGACCGCCGCCGAAGCGGTCGAACTGCTCGGTACCATGCAGGGCGGCTACAACATCCAGCCGCTGATCGATCTGCTGGACGATGCCACACTGGCTCCTCTTGCTGCCAAGGGCCTCTCCCACACCCTGCTGATGTTCGACTCCTTCCACGACGTGGAAGAGAAGGCCAAGGCGGGCAACGCCCACGCCAAGCAGGTGCTGCAATCCTGGGCCGATGCCGAGTGGTTCCTCAATCGCCCGGCCCTGGCCGAGAAGATCACCGTCACCGTGTTCAAGGTGACCGGCGAGACCAACACCGACGACCTGTCACCGGCACCGGATGCCTGGTCCCGTCCCGACATTCCACTGCACGCCCTGGCCATGTTGAAGAACGCCCGCCCCGGCATCACCCCGGACAAGGACGGCGTCATCGGCCCCATCAAGGCCATCGAAGAACTCAAGCAGAGCGGCTTCCCCCTGGCCTATGTCGGTGACGTGGTCGGCACGGGTTCTTCCCGCAAGTCCGCCACCAACTCCGTGCTCTGGTTCATGGGTGACGACATCCCCCATGTGCCGAACAAGCGCGCCGGTGGCGTCTGCCTCGGCGGCAAGATCGCCCCCATCTTCTTCAACACCATGGAAGATGCCGGCGCCCTGCCCATCGAGGTGGATGTCTCCAAACTGGAGATGGGCGACGTGATCGACATCTTCCCCTATGAGGGCAAGATCAAGCGTCACGGCACCGACGAGGTGCTGGCCCAGTTCGAACTGAAAACCGAAGTGCTGATCGACGAAGTGCGCGCCGGTGGCCGTATTCCGCTCATCATCGGCCGCGGCCTGACCGACAAGGCGCGTGAAGCGCTGAGTCTGCCGTTCTCCACCGTGTTCCGTCGCCCGCAGCCGGTGGCCGATACCGGCAAGGGCTTCACCCTGGCCCAGAAGATGGTCGGCAAGGCGTGTGGCGTGCAGGGCATCCGTCCGGGCACCTACTGCGAGCCCAAGATGACCACGGTCGGCTCCCAGGACACCACGGGCCCGATGACCCGCGATGAGTTGAAAGACCTGGCCTGCCTCGGCTTCTCCGCCGATCTGACCATGCAGTCCTTCTGCCACACCGCGGCCTATCCCAAGCCCATCGACGTGCAGACCCACCACACCCTGCCGGACTTCATCATGAACCGCGGCGGCGTCTCCCTGCGTCCGGGTGACGGCGTCATCCACTCCTGGCTGAACCGCATGCTGCTGCCGGATACCGTGGGTACCGGTGGTGACTCCCACACCCGTTTCCCCATCGGGATCTCCTTCCCGGCGGGTTCTGGCCTGGTGGCCTTCGCCGCCGCCACCGGCGTGATGCCGCTGGACATGCCGGAATCCGTGCTGGTGCGTTTCAAGGGTGAGCTGCAACCTGGCATCACCCTGCGGGATCTGGTCCATGCCATTCCCTACGCCGCCATCCAGCGCGGTCTGCTGACCGTCGAGAAAGCGGGCAAGAAGAACATCTTCTCCGGCCGCATCCTCGAGATCGAAGGTCTGCCGACCCTGAAGGTGGAGCAGGCATTCGAACTGGCCGATGCCAGCGCCGAGCGCTCCGCCGCCGGTTGCACCATCAAGCTGGATAAAGAGCCGATCATCGAGTATCTGAAGTCCAACATCGTGATGCTCAAATGGATGCTGTCTGAAGGCTATGGCGACGTGCGCACCATCACCCGCCGTATCAAGGGGATGGAAGAGTGGCTGGCGAACCCGGTATTGATGGAAGCGGACAAGGATGCCGAGTACGCCGAAATCATCGAGATCGATCTCGCCACCATCAAGGAGCCCATCCTGTGTGCGCCGAACGATCCGGACGATGCCCGTCTGCTGAGCACGGTCGCCGGTGACAAGATCGATGAGGTGTTCATCGGTTCCTGCATGACCAACATCGGCCACTTCCGTGCCGCTGGCAAGCTGCTGGAGAAATACCAGGGCGAGCTACCGACCCGCATGTGGATAGCGCCGCCTACCAAGATGGACAAGGATCAGCTGACCGAAGAGGGTTATTACGGCATCTTCGGCCGGGTTGGTGCCCGCATCGAGATCCCGGGCTGCTCCCTGTGCATGGGCAACCAGGCGCGGGTTGCGGAAGGGGCCTCGGTGGTCTCCACCTCCACCCGTAACTTCCCGAACCGTCTGGGCAAGGGCGCCAACGTCTATCTGGCCTCTGCCGAGCTGGCTGCCGTTGCCGCCATCACCGGCAAGATCCCGAGCGTGGACGAGTACCTGCAGTACGCCAAGTCCCTGGACGCCACCGCGGCGGACACCTATCGCTACCTGAACTTCAACGAGATCGCCTCCTACACCAAGAAGGCCGATGAAGTGATCCTGCAGCAAGCGGTATAAGGGCTGGCGCCAACGGGCGCGAGTCATCAGATGAGAACCCCGGCCCATGCCGGGGTTTTTTTATGTCCCGTGGGCGGCGCTTCATTTTACTTTCATCTGATCAAAAAATGATCTCGCGCCAAGGGGGCGCGTGAAGGGCGCTATATGATGCGGAGCCTTTTATCGATGCCCCTCACATGTTTTTCATCGGGACGGGGTTTGCTGTTTCTCTTATGGGTACCCTCATCTATGCAGCTGTTTGGATTCGATGCCTCCCGGCCCTGCTGGCGCCTGCTCTGCGCCCTGTTGGTTTTCACCCTGCCCGTGACGCTCGGGCTCTGGGAGCTACATGCCAACTATTTGAATACCTTGAGCAAGCAGTCAGAGTTTGCGGCCAGCAGGGCGATGAAGCTGATGGAGGTCATGCTGGATCATGCCGAGGAGCACAATCGCAACATGCTGCCCTTGCTCAACCACCCCTGCGAAACGGCCCTGTTCGCCATGCGCAAGCTGGTGGTGCTGGCTCCCTTCGTGCGCACCACCAATCTCATCGCCGATGGCAACATCTACTGCAATTCCCTGCTGGGGAGCGTCAGTTGGCAGGATGACGCCAGTGGCTACAGTGACGGTGTGCTGCGGTTGCTGCCGGGCAATGGCATCCTGCCGAGGCACCCGGTGTTGGCGGTGCGCAGCCAGGCCACCCAAGGGGATGTGCTCAGCACCATAGATCGGGAATATCTGAGGATCATGCTGACCCTGAGCGCCCCGTCGCAAGGAGAGATCTTGCTGCGGGTGGGGGATGAGTGGCTCAACCACAGGGGCGACCTGATGGAGGGGAGCCCCAGATTGCCAACCCTGGCGGCGTCCGACATCACCTCCAGCCGCTACCCCATCTCCATGTATGCCGGCATGGATATCGCGTCGGTGTGGCGCGGCCTCTGGCAGGTTCGTTATCTGACTATCAGCCTGCTGCTCTGCTTCTCTTTCTCCATCGCCTTGCTGGTATGGTGGCTGCTGGGGCGGCCAGGTTCGATGGAAGGGGATCTCAAGCGTGCACTGCGCGCCAGGGAGTTCGTGCCCTACCTGCAGCCGCTGGTGAGTTGCGGCGATGGCCGCCTGAAGGGGGCCGAGGTGTTGATGCGCTGGCAGCATCCGGTCTCGGGTCTGATCCGCCCGGACCTCTTCATCCCCCAGGCGGAGGAGAGCGGCATGATAGTACCCATGACCCGGCAACTGATGCAGCAGGTCGCGGAGCAGCTGAGCGCCTGGCAACGGGAGATGCCGGATGACTTTCATATCGGCATCAACATCAGTGCCGTCCATTGCCGGGATCGCACCCTGGTGAGGGAGTGCCGCGCCTTTCTCGATCACTTCTCCCCGGGCCGGGTGGTGCTGGTGCTGGAACTGACCGAGCGGGAGCTGCTGGTGGCCAACGACCAGACGCTGGCCCTGTTCACGGAGCTGGATGACATGGGAGTCCGGCTCGCCATCGATGACTTCGGTACTGGCCACTCCAGCCTGCGATACCTGCAAGAGTTCCGGGTGGACTACCTCAAGATCGATCGCTCCTTCATCGGCCGGATCGGCACTGAGTCGCTTTCCGAGCACATCGTCGACAACGTCATCGATCTCGGCTCCCGGCTGGGGCTGTCGCTGGTGGCGGAAGGGGTGGAGACCCTGGAGCAGGCCGATTATCTGCGCAGGAAAGGGGTCGACTATCTGCAGGGCTATCTGTTTGGCATGCCCATGCCGCTGCAGCAGTTTTGTGAAAGCTTGCCGGCCAGGGTGAAGGTCGCCTGACTGGTCGTTTTTTGCGCGGTTAGGGCTGAGTTCAGGGTCGGGGGATAAACTGGTCGGCCATTTTGCACTGGACCTTCTATGCCTTATCGTCCCAGAATCAATGCGTCCCATCCTTGGCTGCGTCTGCTCTTCGCCATGCTGGTCTTCTCCACGCCCATGCTGCTTGGCAGCTGGGGGGGGTATTGCCACTACCAGAGCAATCTGCGAAAGAAAGCCGTGGAGGCAGCGTCTCATACCGTCAATCTGCTTGAAACGATGCTAAATAACGCAGAGGCCGCCAATCGGCAGGTGTTGCCGCTGCTGGGCAAGCCTTGCGGTCCGGTTCAGGCAGCCCTGCGAGAGCAGGTCGCCCTGGTGCCCTTCGTGCGCTCGGTCAACCTGGCCAAGCGGGATGACATCTATTGCTCCTCGCGCTTTGGTCCTTATCGCTCATCCTACTCGATGGGGGAGTTTGCCAGCGGGACTCTGCTGCTCAACAACGTGAGTCCGGTGCGGCAGGGGCACCCCTATCTGATGGTGCGGGCCGAGTCGGGCCAGCACTCGGTGCTGAGCGTCATCGATGGGGATTACCTCAACTTCATGCTGGGACTCAACGATCCCACCATGACCATCATGCTCAGGGTCGGGCCCCACTGGCTCGACCGTCAGGGCCACTTCTTCCGGCATGCCCCGGGTCTGCCGGATCGGATGGAGGTCATCCTGGGATCCGAGGTTTATCCCTTCTCCATTTACGCGGGGCACAATCAGCCCCCCAGCTGGCGAGACATGGTACAGCAGCACTGGTTCGGGCTCTGGTTGCTGGTCGGGCTCAGCCTCACCTTCGCCCTGAGTGTCTGGTGGCTGCTGGGGCGGCCCCGCTCACCGGCCAACGAGTTGGCGCGTGCCCTGAAGGCCCGGGAGTTCGAACCCTTCCTGCAGCCGCTGGTCGCCACGGACAGCGAGGCCATCGTGGGGGCCGAGGTGCTGATGCGCTGGCGCCACCCCGAGGCAGGCCTGATCCGCCCGGATCTCTTCATTCCCCAGGCGGAGGTGAGCGGCCTGATCGTGCCCATGACGACGCTCTTGATGGAAGAGGTCGCCAGGGTGCTGGGGAGCGAACGGGCGCTGCTCCCCCAGGGTTTTCATATCAGTTTCAACATCAGTGCCGCCCACTGCCGGGACATGGCGCTGCTCGATGAGTGCCGCCGTTTTCTTGCCCACTTCGCCCCGGGTCAGGTGGTGCTGGTGCTGGAGCTGACCGAGCGGGAGTTGCTGGTGGCGGATCCCCAGACCCTGTCGCTGTTTGGACAACTCAACGAGATGGGGGTCAGGCTCTCCATCGATGACTTCGGTACCGGCCACTCCAGCCTGGTCTATCTGCAGCAGTTCAACGTGGATTACCTCAAGATCGACAAGTCGTTCATTGGCAGGATAGGCACGGAGTCTCTCTCCAAGCACATCGTCGACAACGTGATCGATCTGGGGCGGCGGCTCGGCCTGTCGCTGGTGGCGGAGGGCGTCGAGACCCGCCAGCAGGCGGACTACCTCAGGGGCAAGGTGACCTTCTTGCAGGGTTATCTGTTTGGTCAGCCGGTGCCGTTGCCGCAGTTTCAGGGGGAGCTGCGCCAGGCCGCCACTGTTGTGGAGTCCGCCTCCGCGCCGCTGCTGGCCTGAGTCGTTGGCGCCAACCCTTTCTCATCCACGACTGTAGGGGCTTGTTTTTCATGCCTTGGCGAGCACTTTTCGGTAGAATTGCTGCTCACTTCGAAGTCAGATGAGGCGCGGTATGACGGTCAGGTTCCAGGCATTTCACAGCATCAAGGCGATTGGCAATCGGGAGGTGCTGTTCAACTGGTCCAGGACCAACCCCCTTGGCGCCCTGGATCAGGTGTGGCGCCCCAAGAGCCGGGACGAGCTGCAAGCGCTGCTGCGGGAGCACCCGGAGCGCAAGCTGCGGCTGATCGGCTCCGGCCTGTCGTTTGAACCCATCCACAGCGTCTATGCCGAGGGCAAGCAGGCGCTGCTGGTGGACCTGTACCACCTGCGCGGCCAGCTCGCTAGCACGGCGGATACCGTCACCTACCAGGCGGGCACGCCGCTTGATACCGTCTATGCCGATCTCATCGCCATGGAGCGGATGCTGCCGGCCTCCCCGGGGGTCATCGGCATCCAGACCCTGGGCGGGGCGCTCAGCACCGGCACCCACGGCCAGGGGTTGCACCAGTCTGCCCTGTGCGATGCGGTGGCGGCCCTGACCATCATGCTGGCGAGCGGCGACATCATCCGGGTGGATCGCACCGATCCCCGCTTCGGCGCCTTCGTCATGGGCATGGGGATGCTCGGCATCCTGCTGGATGTGACCCTCTACACGGTGCCGAACCGCATCATGCGTTGCACCAAGTTCACCACCGACTACCCCTTCCTGCTGGAGCACAACGAGCGGCTCAACCGTGAACACAGCTTCGTGAAGAGCTGGTGGTTCGCCTGGACTGGCGAGAGCCACATCTGGCTGGTGGATCCCGCCTCCGAGGAGGAGGTGGCCCGCTACCGCGCCGGGGGCTGCGAGCCCCTGCTGCTGGAAGGGGATGTGGACGGGCGCATGAACGCGACCATCGACGCCACCTTGCAGAAGATGGCCAAGGACACCAAGGACGAGGCCAGGGCCGGGGAGCACTTCGAGACGGTGCGCCGCTTCAAGGATGCCTCGGATCTGGTGGGCAACGTCTACCAGATCCTCTGCAAGGGGATACCGGCGCCCCAGATCAACTGCGAGGTGGCGGTGCCCCTCGCGCGGATGGGGGAGGCGCTGACCCTGTTGCAGGCCTGGCAGGAGGCCAACCCCGGCGTGCTGCACTATCCCTTCATCCTGCGCTGCACCGGCCCCTCCGAGGCCTGGCTCAGCGCCGCCTATGGCAAGTCGGTGTGCTGGATAGGGTTCCTGGTCTATCTGGCGGCGGACGGCACCTTTGTCGGGGGCTCCATGGAGCAGATGCGCGAACTGCAGCAACTGCTGGTGCCGCTCGGCGGAACACCGCACTTTGGCAAGCATCTGGCGATGGATCTCTACGACTTTCCGGCCCTGCTGCCACGCTGGCACGACTTCCTGGCCCTCAAGGCCGAACTGGATCCCCATGGCCGCTTCGAGAACCGCTGGCTCAGCGATCTGTTTGCCAACCGCTGAGGGCGGCCTCTTCGATAGGGAGAGGCATTTTTGCTCCCTTCTCCCCTGGCGGGAGAAGGGTTGGGGATGAGGGGAAACAATAACCCTTTCAGGCCCCATGACGACAGGTTTTAAGGATTTGACATGACTGACCCGCAAGACACTCGTATCCCCGTCACCCTGCTGACCGGATTTCTTGGCAGCGGCAAGACCACCTTGCTCAATCACTGGGTGAAGCAGCCCGAGCTTGGTGAGTGCGCCGTGCTTATCAACGAATTCGGCTCCGTGGGGCTGGATCATCATCTGGTGCAACAGGTGGACGAGCAGGTGGTGCTGCTCGATTCCGGTTGCATCTGCTGCTCGGTGCAGGGCTCCCTGGTGGAGGCGCTGCAGGGGCTCTTTATGAAGGCCATTCAGCGCAAGATCAAACCCTTCAAGCGGCTCATCATCGAGACCACAGGGCTTGCCGATCCGGCCCCCGTGCTGTTCACCCTGAGGGAAGAGGGCTTCATCGCCCAGCGTTACCGTTTCGACGGCACCGTGACCGTGGTGGATGCCGGCCACATCGAGCAGCAGTTGGCGGCCCAGTACGAGGCGGTCAAGCAGGTGGCGCTGGCGGACTTGCTGGTGGTGAGCAAGGGGGATCTGGTGGATGCCGAGACGCTGGACAGGGTGGAAGCCCAGCTGGCGACCCTCAATCCGGCAGCCCCCATCGAGCGGGTCAGCAACGGCGTGCTCTCGCCGCGGGTGCTGGAGACGCTCGGTGCCTACAACGAGGCGGCGGGGCGCGATGTGCGCCAGTTGCTCGCCTGGCTGCGTACCGAATCCCCGAAACAGGGGCTGGCCTCCCCGATGCAGCCCAGAATGAAGCCCTTCGCCGCCAAAGTGGGCACGGCCGCACCGACCCATTTCGACCATGGTGACATCGAGAGTTTCTCCCTGCGCATCGGCGAGCCCTTGAAGCCTGCCCGCCTGCTGGCGGCCATCGACGCGATACAGGCGCAGTATGGCGATGCCCTGCTGCGGCTCAAGGGCATATTGCTGCTGGAGGGAGAGAGCCAGCCCGTGGTGATCCACGGCGTGCACGGCCAGCTCTATCCGTTGCAGAGCCTGGGAGAGTGGCCGGAGGGACGGGCCCAGTCCCGCTTGGTGTTCATCGTCAAGAGCCGGGACAAGGGCGGGATAGAGCAGTTGTTCCTCGATACCCTCAAGGCCCCCGAGCCCAGCCTGGAAGAGCAGCTCAGAACCATGTTGGGGACACCCGACCAGTAGTTTTTGATATGACCCGCCGCCGTGCGGGTCTATTTTTAGGCAACGTATTTTCAGGCCAACCATTTTCGGTTCAACGATGTTCAGGTCCACAAGAGGTGACTCCATGCCCGACGACAACTCGCACCTGGTTACCCCGGCACAACGCAAGTGGCTGCCCCTGCTGACGGCGGTCGGCTTTTTCATGCAGACGCTGGACGGCACCATTCTCAATACCGCCTTGCCCAGCATGGCGGCGGCTCTGGGAGAGAGCCCGCTGCAGATGCAGTCGGTGATCATCGCCTACATGCTGACGGTGGCCCTGCTCATTCCCGCCTCCGGCTGGCTGGCCGACCGTTTCGGTACCCGCCGGGTCTATCTGGCGGCCATCCTGCTGTTTACTCTGGGATCCCTGGCTTGTGCCGTGGCCAACACCCTGCCGCTGCTGGTGGCAGCAAGGGTGCTGCAAGGGGTGGGCGGGGCGTTGCTGATGCCCATCGGGCGGCTCGCCGTGCTGCGGGTCTACAGCAAGCACGAGCTGCTGCGAGTGATGTCGTTTGTCACCATCCCCGGTCTGCTCGGGCCCCTCATCGGTCCGGCGCTGGGGGGCTGGCTGGTGGAGGTGGCGAGCTGGCACTGGGTGTTCCTCATCAACCTGCCGGTGGGCCTGGTCGGCTTCATCGCCAGCTGGAGCTTCATGCCGGAGCTGAAACAGCAGACGGCCAGGTTTGACTGGCAGGGTTTTGTGCTGTTCAGCGTCGGTATGGTGTTGGTATCTGTCGGTTTGCAGGGGTTGGGGGAGCACAGTATATCGACTGGCTGGGCGCTGTTTGCCGTCTTGTTCGGCCTCGCCGCCATGGCGAGCTACTGGCTCTATGCCGCCAATGCCGAGCAGCCGCTGTTCAGCCTGGCGCTGTTCAAGACCTCGACCTTCGCCATCGGCATCTGGGGCAACCTGTTCGCCCGCCTCGGCAGTGGTGCCATGCCCTTCCTCACCCCGCTCTTCCTGCAACTGGGGCTGGGCTTCTCGCCGAGCAAGGCGGGGATGACCATGATCCCGACCGTGATCGGCGCCATCCTGACCAAGACGCTGGTCAACAAGCTCATTCCCCGCATCGGTTACCGCCGCATCCTGATCGGCAATACCCTGACGCTGGGGGTGATGATCGCCAGCTTCTACTTCATCGACAACCAGGTGCCCCACGGGGTGCTGCTGGTCTGGCTGGCGGTGTTCGGCGCCATCAACTCGTTGCAGTTCTCCGCCATGAACACCCTCACCCTGCAGGATCTGAGTCCGGAGCATGCCAGCAGCGGCAACGGCCTGCTGTCGGTGGTGATGCAGCTCTCCATGAGCCTGGGGGTGGCCATCGCCGCCAGCCTGCTCGGCCTCTTCTCTGCCGGCAGACCGGCGGGGGACAGCGAATTCTGGCTCGGTGGCTTCCACCTCACCTATCTGTGCATCGGTCTGATGTCCATGCTGGCGGCGCTGATCTTCGCCCAGCTGGGCAAGCAGGAGAGAAGGGGCTGAGCCGACGCCTTTCTCCCTGATGACGGGGGAGAAAGGGTCATTGCGGTGCTTGATTCGGGTGGGGGAGCTGCGCGGCTCAGGCCTGTGAGGCGCGCAGATAGCTGACCGGGCAGGGCAGCCGGGCCAGCACCTCGGCCAGATGCTCGGTGGCCAGCAGGAAGGTCTGCTCCGGATGGCCCGGGGTCCAGGTGAAGGCCTCGTGGGTCAGCAGGAGTGGGTCAACCAGCAGGGGGATGTCGGCACGGGGCAGGAAGGGGCAGACCGCCCCCGGCAGGCAGCCGATCTCCGCCTGCATCTCCTCGGCCGTACAGATGGAGGGCTTGGCTCCCAGACTCGCCTTGACCACCTTGTTGTCCAGCCGTCCGTCCCTGTGGGTCAGCAGCAGGGCGAAGCGGCCATCCTTGAACTTGAGAAACAGGGTCTTGCTGAATTCGGCCTGCCAGCCGAGGCGGGCCTTGACCCGCTCGTCGGTGGCGTAGTCCAGGATGGGTTCGTGCTGGTAGCGCTGGTGGGGAAGGTCTGCCAGCAGTTGGCTGTTGAAGTCGTGAATGGTATCGAGTGGCATGGGGGTCTCCTGTCTGGGGCCATAGTGCCAGCCGATCTGGCTCGAGCCCAATCACCCTTTCTTATGACGGATAAGGGAGGACGGATAAACAACGAGGGCACCCTGGGTGCCCTCGTCGCTCAATGGGGTTGCAACTCGCTGGCTTCCCACTGGAAGGGGATGGGGCAGAGCTGCTGGGAGGCCTTGTCGTAGGCGTGCCACAGCTCGCCGAGGGTGCGGCCATCGCGGGGATGGCGCAGCTCGGGGGCCAGTTCGGCCAGCGGCCAGAGCACGAAGGCGTTGGTGAGGATCTCGGCACGGGGCAGCTCGACCGGCCCTTCGCACACCAGGCTCCCGTAGAGCAACAGATCCAGATCCAGGGTGCGAGGGGCGAACTTCTTGGCATCCGGCTCGCGGCCGTGGGCAAACTCCATGGCCCGCAACCGCTGGCACAGGGTTGTCAGCGGGAGATCCGTTCCGGCCCCCACCACAAGGTTGTAGAAGGGGCGGCCGTTGAAGCCCACTGCCGCACTTTCAAAGACCCGGGAGACCTGGAGTTCGCCAAACTCGGCATGCAGGGCATCGAGCCCGGCCCGGATGTGGCGCTCCCGCTCTATGTTGGAGCCCAGACTGATGTAGATGCGGGTCATGGATGCTTCCTCCCGACGGGCTGACTCACTGGGCACTCGCGGCCGGCGTGCGGTGACGCAGGATCTCGACACCGACGCCGGCGGCATTGGGCACGGCGGTCGGCTTGGTCAGGGTGACCTTGACCCATTGCACGCGCGCGTCGGCCAGCACCAGCGCGGCGACCTGTTCGGCCATGGTCTCCACCAGTTCGACGACGGTGTTGGCGGCGTGATCACAGATCTTGCGGGAGAGGGTGGCGTAGTCCAGTGCCAGCTTGATATCGTCGGTTGCGGCGGCGGGGCGGTTGTCGAACCCCATCTCGAGATCGAAGCTGAGCTTCTGGCGAATGCCCTTCTCCCACTCATAGACCCCTATGGTGGTCAAAACCTCGAGTCCGCGAATAAACACCTTGTCCATGACAGTACTTCTTCTTTACTCTTGATGGGCTGTGAAGACAGCGCTGGGATGCTGGCCTGGCAAGCAGATTGCCGCTGACGGTCGGTTTGGGCGACGCGCCCAGGCCAGAGAATGTGGCCCGCATCATACCCCATTCATATCGTGGTAAAAACGACCAAGATGACGGCCCTGACGATTTTAATGATTATTCTGGCCTACCTGGGTGGTTCACTGTCCAGTGCCGTGCTGGTTTCCCGCTTCACCGGATTGCCGGATCCCCGGGATCACGGCTCCCACAATCCGGGGGCGACCAATGTGTTGCGCCTCGGTGGTCGGTTGGCGGCGTTGATCGTTCTGCTGCTGGATGTGCTCAAGGGCATGGCCCCCGTCTACCTCGCCTGGTATCTGGAGATAAAGCCGGTCTACCTCGGCTTCATCGGGGTGGCGGCCTGCCTTGGTCACATGTATCCCCTCTTCTTCCATTTTCGCGGCGGCAAGGGGGTCGCCACCGCGCTCGGCACCATGCTGCCCATCGGCTTCGCCATGGGGGGCGCGGCCATCGCGACCTGGTTGCTGGTGCTGGTGGTGAGCGGCTATTCCTCCCTGGCCTCCATCGTGACCGTGCTGCTGACGCCGCTCTTTACCTACCTGCTCAAACCCGAGTACACCCTGCCGGTCTCCCTGCTCTCCTGCCTCATTCTCATCCGCCATCACGAGAACATCACCCGCTTGCTGAAAGGGGAGGAGTCTCGCCTCTGGGGGCGCCGCAGGGCGGCTTCTGCTACGGAAGTGACAGAAATGGATGATGCTGCGCAAAAAAGAGACGAACGAGACAAAAAGTGAAATTTCCCGTTGACCACCTGCCGTAAAATCCGTTTAATAGCGCCCACGCCCAGATAGCTCAGTCGGTAGAGCAGGGGATTGAAAATCCCCGTGTCGGCGGTTCGATTCCGTCTCTGGGCACCAAAATTTGGTGCCATGAAATAAAAATTTGTTCATGCACAATGGTTTAAAGTGTGCCGGCTTAGCTCAGTAGGTAGAGCAACTGACTTGTAATCAGTAGGTCACCAGTTCGATTCCGGTAGCCGGCACCATTTGCCCAGATAGCTCAGTCGGTAGAGCAGGGGATTGAAAATCCCCGTGTCGGCGGTTCGATTCCGTCTCTGGGCACCACGTTAGGATGCTGAGATAGCAATATCTGGGCTCCAAAGTACGATTCCTCCTTAGTTCAGTCGGTAGAACGGCGGACTGTTAATCCGTATGTCACTGGTTCAAGTCCAGTAGGAGGAGCCAATTCAAAAGACCCTTGTCGCAAGACAAGGGTCTTTTTTTATGTTTCTCGCTCACCGTCATCAGTATCGCTGAAAAGCGGACTAGCCTGATAGGCGCACCCACTGATGGCGAGGAGAAGACGATGGGAAGCTATGAACTGAAGCGAGCCAAGAACGACCAGTTCTACTTTGTGCTCAAGGCGGGCAATGATCAGGTGATCCTCAATAGCGAGATGTATACCAGCAAGGCGGCGGCCCAGAACGGCATCGCCTCGGTCCAGACCAATGCCCAGGAGGCGGGGCAATATGATCTGAAAGAGGCGGCCAATGGTCAGTATCACTTCACGCTGAAAGCCAAAAACCATCAGGTCATCGGCTCCAGCCAGATGTATGCCAGCAAGGCGTCGGCACAAAATGGCATCCAGTCGGTCCAGACCAATGGCCCGACCCAGACCATCAAGGATCTGACCCTCTGATCCGGATACCTTTCGATGTGAACCAGGAGCGCTGCGGCGCTCTTTTTTTGTTTGGAATGCCGGATCAGCGCTGTTTTGCATCCGGGCAGTTTGGCGCCGTTTTGCTGATGCAATGGACTGAAAACAAAGGAGTTATGTGAATGACTAGCAAGCCGTATCTGGCAAAGCGTCCCGCCGCTTAAGCTTCTGTACAAGGTTCAGCCGGTACAATTGGCACTCAGTAAGAATAAGGGTGACAAACCCGTAACCCAAGATAGATGAGGTTGTGATGACTTTGAGACTGAAACCTGTATGGATTGCATTGGCACTGGCGGCGACGACTGCACACGCAAGCGATGACTTCTATTTCGGTGCCGGCGTGGGTGCGACCCACTTCAACGGCCTGAACAAGATTGAAGGCGTCAACACGGGCGAAGAAGATGCCGCGGCGGCCAACGTCTTTGCCGGTTACAACTTCAACGAATACTTCGGATCCGAGCTGGGCTACCAGTACACCGGCCGCGGCAACACCGATGGCAACCGTTACGAGAGCCAAGGTGCCACCTTGTCCGGTATTGCGCGTCTGCCCCTTGGCGAGAACTTCTCCCTGTTCGGTGAAGCGGGCGCCTACTGGGGCCATACCGACGGTCTGGGCACCAGCGATACCCGCGTTTCCCCGCTGGCCGGTGCCGGTCTGACCTACAAGGTCAACGATGCACTGGATCTGCAGGCGCGCTACCGCTACATGTGGGATGTGGCAGACCTGACCACCCACACTGGCGAGCAGTACAAGTCCAACCAGAGCGTGACGACCCTGGAAGCCGTCTACCATCCGTTCCGCACTTCCTATGTCGCACCGGTGGCCGCCCCTGTAGTTGCTGAGGCCGCGGCACCCGAAGTCGTCGAGAAGAACTTCACCCTGAGCTCTGATGTGCTGTTTGCCTTCGGCAAGGCAGATCTGAAACCGGAAGGGGTGGATGCCCTGAACGGTCTGTATCAGCAGATCACGGCATCCCAGCCCAAGGATGGCAGCGCCATCGTCGTGGGTTACTCCGATCGCGTCGGCTCCGAGGCCTACAACCAGAAGCTGTCCGAAGAGCGCGCTCGCAGCGTGGCCGACTTCCTGGTGAGCAAGGGCTTGCCGGCCAGCAAGATCTCCGTCGAGGGCCATGGCGAAGCCGACCCCGTGACCGGCACCCAGTGTGACGGCGTCAAGGGCAATGAGCTGATCGCCTGCCTCTCCCCGGATCGCCGCGTGGAAGTGCGCGTCTCCGGCGTGCAGGAAGTCCAGCAGTAAGCTGATCCTGCCCGGGTGATATGAAGAGGGGATGCCATGGCATCCCCTCTTGCTTGTCTGCGCGGCGGTGACGATCTGGCACCGCCTGGCTCGAGGCTGCGGTGTTCAGTGCCAGTCCAAGGCGGCATGTCGTCGCCATCTGCCCCTTATTTATTCCCTATCAGTGACTTGCCTCTTGCTCCTCGCCTAGTATGGTGGCCAGACGGACGTTGACCACGGCGCCCCTTGCATCAGGCCGGTCACGCAGGCCAGGGCTTTCAGTACCTGTCCCTCTCTCCCGGATCATGCCTGGCAGACCCTATTTGCTATCGAGGTAATCTATGAACGCAACCGAGCTTTGGCAGCTCTCTCCCGAGCAGTTCAACGAATGGCGCCGGGAGAATGACTATCCCCTGATTTGGGAACTGCTGACGGCCTCGTTGCCCCATTTTGACGACTGGATGAGCGAGCAGAAGATAGACAAGGCGGTCATCTTCCAGATCGGCATCGCCCGCTTCATCAGCTCCCGCTGTGTACAGAGCCTCTGCGTCTACATGAGTGACGACAAGATCCGTCTGTACGAGACCGCCTCCAGTGCGCTGGAGTCCCTGCGCAAGAGCGGGCTCATCCGCTCCGAATCCCGTTTCGAACCCTACCTCATGTGGCTGGCCGGCAAGCATGGCAAGGATCAGGCGAAGCGGGTGCAGAGCCTGCTGTCGGTCTCCGAGAACAACAAGGGAGAGGCGCAGGTGCTCGGCAAGCATCGTCTGCTCAATATCGGAGGCGTCACCCTGCAGAGCCCCATCATCTCGGGACGGCTGCTCGACTTCACCTGTCTCGACGAGCTATCTCTGGATGGTGCGGTCAACAACTCCAAGGTCTATCTGTGGCACTGCTCGGCCAAGGGGGTCAGGGTCAACGGCGGCATCATAGGGCTGGATCTGTTCGATTCCCTGCTGTGGGATCACAGGGCCTGGGCCAAGAAGCGGGAGCTGGCGCTGGAGGACGGGGTGTTCCAGGACTTCACCATCGAGTGCGAGGAGATCCGCTTTCACTCGTCCCGGGCCGTGCTGAAGAACTTCAACGTCAGCGCCAAGAACTTCGATGCCACCATGGAACACACCAATCTGGACAAGGTGCAGGTCAGCTACAACGAGAATGGCCGGATCGACCACAGCGAGGCGAGCAAGCTGTACCGCAATGCCAAGCGGCTCTTCTCCAGCGTGGGGGATACGGTCGATGCCGGAGAGTGCTACTACCAGGAGAAGCTGCACGAGATGCGATCCCTGGCGAGCCCGAAGGAGCTCTACAAGGACAGCTGGCTGCGCAGCGGCCCGCTTAAGAAAGGGATGCTCTCCCTGCTCTGCTATCTGAAATGTGCCTCCAAGTTCATCAGCTTCATCACCTGGGGTTTTGGGGAGCGGCCCATCCGCAGCCTGCTGATGTCCATGGGGGTGATCCTGCTGGCGACCCTGACCTACTTCCTGGCGCCGGAGTCCGTCACCCACGGCCATCTCGGTCGTTCGCTCTATTTCAGCATCGTCACCTTCGTGACCCTGGGTTACGGGGACATCTCCCAGACCTCGTCGCCACTCCAGCTGCTGTCAGCCATAGAGGCGTTCAGCGGCATGTTCCTGACCGGTCTCTTCCTCGCGGGCTTCGCGTCGAAAACCAAGCAATACTGAGGCTCATGTCGGGGATGCCCGGGTCTGCGCTCTTTGCCACGCCCCGGGGATGAAACCCGCCCCCCTAATTGTCCAGCCCGGCCTGAGTGCCGGGCTTCGTCGTTTCTGGGGGCGGTGGCTGGCTTGACGGGGGGGATGGGGAGCGACTTTATTTAAGGTGCGTGGCCGGGGTCAGCCTTGGCCGAATGGGGATGCAAGCGACAACAAGACAGAGGAGCAGGATCGGCACGGATCAGTCAACCATCACTGCAGATAAGGAACAACGCTATGATATTGAATCACTTATGGGGATTGTATGCCCATCCTCACACCGAATGGCATACCATAGACGAGCGGCACGACAGCTTCAGAAACAGCCTGACCCACATCCTGCTCGTGGCCCTTATCCCATCAGTCTGCGCTTACTATTCCGCCGTCCACATCGGCTGGAGCATCGGGGTCGGCGAACCCATCCGGCTGACCGCGGACAGCGCCTTCGTGCTGTCGGTGGCCATGTATCTCGCCCTCATCGTCGGCGTCTTCGCCCTCTCCTACCTGGTGCACTGGATGGGTCACACCTTCGGGGCCGATCCCAGTTACACCACCTCCCTCGAACTTGCGGCCTATACCTCGACGCCCCTGTTCATGGTCGGCTTCTCCGCCTTCTTCCCCCATCTCTGGTTCGTGATGATCATCGGTCTCATCGGCCTCAGTTACTCCGTCTATCTGCTCTATATCGGGGTTCCCATCCTGATGCACATCACCAAGGAGCAGGGCTTCATCTATGCGAGCTCTGTGGTCACCGTGGGGCTGGTGTTGCTGGTCTGCGTGCTGGCGAGCACCGCCATCCTCTGGGGATCCGGTTTCGGACCCGTCTTCATGCATTAGCCAAGGTGTGCATCACCGTAAAAAAGGCGCCTGATGGCGCCTTTTCCATGGGGATCACTCACCCTTTCTGACCGGGTTGGCGCGTCGTCGTCCCCCATGCCAGGTGGTGCCCATCGACGCGGATATGATGGCGGCTATTCCCAGCCACTGGGACGGAGGTAGTTGCTCCCCCAGTAGCAACAAGCCCATCAGGGCGCCCATGGCTGGTTCGCCACTGGTCAGGATGCCGTAGCTCTTGAGCGGCAACCGGCGCAGGGCGAACATCTCGAGGGAGTAGGGGATGGCACTCGAGAGCAGCCCCACCCCCGCTATGGTCAACACCAGGGGGAGGGTGAAGCTCGCTTCGCTCGCCCCGCCGAGGCCGAAGGGCAGCACCAGCAGGGTGCCCACCCACATGCCAAGGGCCGGCGCCTGCGGCCCCAGCAAGGCCCCAGCCCGCTTGCCGGTCAGCATGTAGAGTCCCCAGAACACGCCGGCACCGAGGGCCAGGGCGGCCCCCAGGGGATCTATGGCCTGCTCGGCCTCCCGCAGGGGCAGGAGCAACAGCAGTCCGGCGATGGCCAGTGCCAGCCAGATGAAGTCTTCCCGGTGACGGGAGTTGAGCAGTGCCACCGTCAACGGGCCGATGAACTCGATGGCCAGCGCCACGCCGAGGGGGATGCGCTCGATGGCCAGGTAGAAGAGCAGGTTCATGGCCCCAAGCGAGAGTCCGTAAGGGATGACCATCAGCAGGGTGCGCCTCTCGAGGGGCGCTCGCCAGATACGAAACACCAGGGAGAGAAGGAGGGCAGCACACCCCAGCCGGAATAATGTGGTGCCGGCGGCTCCCAGCAGGGGAAACAGCGACTTCGCCAGGGAGGCGCCCAGGGTGATCGACAGCATGGCGAGCAGGACGGCTAGCAGGGAGGAGAGGGCGGGGCTGTTTGGCTGCATCTTGTTCAAACCTGAGTAGGGTATAAGCAAGAAAATATATCTGGAGGCTGCCGTAATTTCGGTCTAATACTGGCCTTACATGATAATTTTTATCTCCTGAGTCCCATGACCGACAAATTTGATCTGCTCATCCTGGCCGAGCTGCAGCAGGATGCCCGTCTGCCCATTCCCGAGCTGGCCCACAGGGTCGGTCTTTCCGCCCCTGCCTGTTACCGCCGTGTCCGGGAGCTGCGGGAGACTGGCCTCATCGAACGGGAGGTGGCGCTGGTGGCTCCGGCCACCATGGGCTGGCCTATCACCATGCTGGTGCTGGTGACCCTGGAGCGGGATCACGGCCGCATCGTCGATGAGATGATCGCCAGCCTGCAGCGGGAACCCGAGGTGATGGATCTCTGGTACGTGACGGGTGAGCAGGACTTCGTGCTGCAGGTAGCCGCGCGGGACATGCAGAGCTACGAGCAGTTCACCCGGCGGGTGCTCCATGCCAGGGAGCAGGTGCGCAGCTTCAAGACCCTGGTCGTCATGGGGCAGCACAAGCGTTGCGGCGCCTTGCTGCCCGGCTGAGAAAGGGGGGAGTGGGTTGTTGCCTTGAGGGAATCAAAGGCGCGCGAAGGGGCAGGTACTACCTGCCCCCTTCTTTTTCAGCCGGGCTGTTCGCCCGCCAGCTCCTCCGCCGTCATGGGACGCAGCACCTTGCAAGGGTTGCCCACCGCGACCACGCCCGCCGGAATATCCTTGGTCACCACGGAACCCGCGCCTATCACGCTGTTGTCCCCAATGGTGACGCCGGGGCAGATGACGGTGCTGCCACCTATCCAGACGTTGTTGCCGATGCGCACCGGTTTGCCGAACTCGACCCCGGCCACCCGGGGAACGACGGCAACGGGGTGGGCGGCGGTGTAGATCTGCACCCCGGGCGCCAGCAGCACGTTGTCGCCGATATGCACCTCGCACACATCCAGGATGGTGCAATTGACGTTGGCGTAGAAGTTTTCGCCGACGAAGATGTTGGCGCCATAGTCGCAGAAGAAGGGCGGGTTGATGGCACACGCCTTGCCACGACCACCGAGCAGGGCCCAGAGCAGGGCATCCTGCTCGGGCTTTTCCTGCCAGAGGGTGTTGAACCTGTGGTAGAGACTGCGGCAGCGCTCTCGCGCCGCCTTGAGATCGGGGTCGGCGGCATCATAGTCCTCGCCGGCAACCATCTTCAGCCATTCTGGATTCCGTTTTTGTGGTGTTTTATTTGGCTCAAATGCGATTTTTGAATTCATATGTTCCATCAATCATTCCATCAGCCAGATAACTGACTCATAGGGGCGCAGCGTGCAGGATTGCGGCTGTGCCGGGCTGTCCGGGTAGTTGCCAAGGAGCCGTTGCCCATTGCCGGTCGGCAGGCCGCCGGGGAGGGCAAAGTCGACCGCTTCGCCATAGAAGTTGCTCACGACCAGCAGTGCCTTGCCTTGCCAGTGACGGGCGTAGGCCCAGAGGCGCGGGTGGCCCGGCAGCAGCTCCTGATAATCCCCCAGGGTGAAGATGGGGTGCGCCTTGCGCAGGGCGATGAGATCCCGGTAGTGCCAGAACACCGAATCGGCGTCCGCCAGGGCGGCCTCTGCGTTGATTGCCGGGTAGTTGGCGGCGGGCTTGAGCCAGGGCGTGCCCTGGGTGAAACCGGCGTTGGGGGCATCGCTCCACTGCATGGGCGTGCGGGCGTTATCCCGCGACTTGGCCCCCAGGATGGCGAGGATCTCGGCTTCGCTCATGCCCTCGGCCTGCTTGATGGCGAAGATGTTGCGGCTCTCCACATCCTGGTAGTCGTCGATGCTGCCATAACCCGGATTGGTCATGCCGATCTCCTCCCCCTGATAGATGTAGGGGGTGCCTTGCAGGCCGTGCAGGGTGGTGGCCAGCATCTTGGCGGCCACCACGCGATGCTCCCCTTCGTCGCCGAAGCGGGAGACGATGCGCGGCTGATCGTGGTTGCACCAGAACAGCGCCGACCAGGCCTTGCCGTGCATGCCGCTCTGCCAGTGATTGAAGATGCGCTTGAGCTCGAGGAAATCAAACGGTGCCTTGGTCCACTTGTCCCCGTTCGGGTAATCGACTTTCAGGTGATGGAAGTTGAACACCATGGAGAGCTCGGAGCCATCCAGCGCGCCGTAGCGCTGGCAGTACTCCAGGGAGGTGGAGGACATCTCCCCCACCGTCATGGCGCCCACGGGGGCGAACACGTCGCGGCTCACATCCTGCAGGAATTCGTGGATGCGCGGCCCGTCGGTGTAGAAGCGGCGGCCATCGCCGTGTTCATCGTTCGGGAAGCGCAGATCCTTGGAGATGAGGTTGATGACGTCGAGGCGAAAGCCGTCTATGCCTTTGTCGGCCCAGAAGTGGATGATCTTCTTCACTTCAGCCCGCACCGCCGGGTTTTCCCAGTTGAGGTCCGCCTGCTCGCGGGCAAACAGGTGCAGGTAGTACTGGCCGGTGGCGCTATCAAGCTCCCAGGCGCTGCCGCCAAATTTGGAAATCCAGTTGTTCGGTACGCCGCCGTCTACCGGATCTTTCCAGATGTAGTAGTCGCGATAGGGGCTTTGCTTGTCCCCCAATGCCGACTTGAACCAGGCGTGCTCGGTGGAGGTGTGGTTGACAACGATGTCCATGACGATGCGGATATCGCGCTCATGGGCCGCCGCCAGCAGGGCTTCGAAGTCCGCCATGGTGCCGTAGGCGGGATCGATATTGAGGTAGTCGGAGATGTCGTAGCCGTTGTCTACCTGGGGGGAGACGTAGACAGGGGTCAGCCAGAGAGCGTCGACGCCGAGGGTCTTGAGGTAATCGAGGCGGGCCATGATCCCCTTGAGGTCACCGGTGCCACGGGCACCGCTGTCCTGAAAACTCTTGGGGTAGATCTGGTAAATCGTGGCGCTCTGCCACCAGGGTGTCTGGCTCATGGTCTGGTTCTCGTGTTGCGTGGTATGACGAGGCGCAGCACCGGGCTGCGCCTCGTATTCTGCTATTTGGGATCAGGCTGCGGCCAGTTCCAGCTTGCCAGCGGCCTGCTGGCGCTTGTAGACCAGCAGGGTCAGCACGGCAGGGACCACGATGGCCACCAGCATGGCGATGGCGTAGATGCCCCAGTATTGCGGTTGGATGGAGAGGATGCCCGGCAGGCCACCGACCCCGATGCCGTTGGCCATCACTCCGGCGAAGCCGCAGATGAGGGCCGCCGCGCTCGAGCCCACCATGGCGCACAGCATGGGGAACTTGTATTTCAGGTTGATGCCGTACATGGCAGGTTCCGTCACCCCGAGGTAGGCGGAGATGGCGGCAGGCACCGAGATCTCACGCTCGTTTTCCTTGCGGCTGATCAGGATGATGCCGACGACCGCAGAAGCCTGGGCGATGTTGGAGAGGGCGATCAGCGGCCAGATCGGGGTACCGCCCATGCTCTGCATCAGCTGCAGATCCACCGCGTTGGTGGTGTGGTGGATGCCGGTGATGACCAGGGGCGCATAGAGGAAGCCGAACAGGGCCGCGCCGATGGGGGCGAAGGAGCCCGTCATGGCAGCCTTGGCGGCGAAGCCGACGCCTTCACCAATCCAGCGACCGAAGGGGCCGATGAGGGCGTGGGCGACGATCACCGCCAGCAGCAGGGAGATGAAGGGCACGATGACCAGATAGAGATAGGCCGGGATGATGCGCTTGAGGCTGGTCTCCACCCAGGCGAGGAAGACCCCTGCCAGCAGGGCCGGGATGACCTGGGCCTGGTAGCCGACCTTCTGGATGACGAAGAGGCCGAAGTCCCACACTTCCGGGGTCTGCTGGCCGATGCCGTAGGCGTTCATCAACTGGGGTGAGACGAGGGTGATCCCCAGCACGATGCCGAGGATCTCGGAGCCGCCCATCTTCTTGACCGCAGACCAGCAGACGCCGACCGGCAGGAAGTGGAAGATGGCCTCGCCCAGCAGCCAGAGGAAGGCGTGAACCTGGGCCCAGAACTGGCTGATCTCGGTGAGGGTGTGAGTGCCGTCGTCGAACATCTTGATGTCGCCGATGACGTTGCGAAAGCCCAGGATCAGACCGCCGGTGATGATGGCGGGCAAGAGGGGGACGAAGATCTCCGCCAGGTGGGAGATGCCGCGCTCCAGCGGATTCATGTTCTGGCGCGCCGCCAGCTTGGCGGCGTCTTTGCTGCCGCCGCTCACGCCGATCTCCTCGGTGAGCGCCTTGTACCACTGCTCCACCTCGTTGCCGATGACCACCTGGAACTGGCCACCCTGGGTGAAGCTGCCCTTCACTGCCGGTATGGTCTCGATGGCCTTGGAATCGGCCTTGGCCGGGTCATTGAGCACGAAGCGCAGCCGGGTCAGGCAGTGGCTGACGGTGGCGATGTTTTCCTTGCCGCCGATCTTGTCGATGAGCTGGGCCAGATGTTGTGCGTTGATCTTGGACATGAGTCTTCCCTCTGTGACTCCATTGAGTTTGGTATGCATCACCCTGTAGGGCCAATCTGCCGGCCCGAGCGTTCTTGGTATAGTTCCTATTTAGCATGCTACCAATTTCTTTTCGCAGGAATGGGAACGTTCCCATTTCGTGGGTGATCTCACAAAACGGGTGATTTTCACTCAATGGGTCGTGATGGGGGTCACGGCAACCGGCTGGGGGCGATGCTGGCCTGGGGGGGCAGGTCCTGCTCTATCTGGCCGAGCAGTTGACGGGCCGCCTGCTCGCCGGCTCCCTTGTAGCCGAGATCCAGGCTGAGGGCGTTGGGGAACAGAAAACCAAGCAGGGGGTTGTTGCCAAGGCCGGTGACCAGCACCTCGCCCCGACCCTGCTCCTGCAGGTATTTGGCCGCCCCCATGGCGAGGGTGTCGCTGGCGCAGACCAGGGCCTGGGTGCTGGGAGTGAGCAGCTCGGCCGCCAGCCGATAGCCGCTCTGCAGGCTGAGATCCCCGAGGGCATGGCGGGGCATCAACCCCTGCTCCTGGCAGTGGGCGAGATAGGCGTCGAGTCGGCGCTGGCCGGTGGTGAGATCCGACACGTCCACCCCGAGATAGGCGATGTCGCGGGCGCCACGCCGGGTCAGCTGGGCCAGCATGGTACGCACCGCGCCGGCATCGTCGAAGCAGACAGAGGAAAATCCTGTAAATTCCCTCGCTACCAGCACCAGCTTCTCCCGGTACGGGGTCATGGCGTCGTAGTCGAGATCGTTGAAGGCAAACAGGATGATGCCGTCCACCCCGCGCCGCGCCAGCACCGCCAGGTGTTCGCTCACCTTGTCAGGGGAGAACTTGCTCTCCATCAACACGGCGTCGTAGCCACGGGCGTAGAGGGTCTCCAGCATGCCGCGCACCGCCTGATTCTCGGAGCTCGAATCGAGACGGGAGACAATGATGCCCACCACCTGCTGGCTCTGGCTGCGCATGGCGCGCGCCGATTTGCTCGGCACGAAGCCGTGCTGGGCGATGATCTGCTCCACCTTCTCCCGGGTCTGGGGTTTCACCTTGGGATCCTGATTGAGCACCCGGGAGACGGTCGACTTGCCGACACCCGACAGGCGGGCGATGTCGAGGATGGTCAGTTTCTTTTCCATATCGGGTGCTCGGGAGGGAATTGTCCGTATTGTTGTGACAAACCCCTGTGAATACAAGCCCATGGCGTTAGAATGGCCGCTCCCCTCTCCATTTCGGCGACGGCCTGCCGCTCGCTACGCACAGGACGCGCATCATGGATCTGTTGGCAAGTCTGCACTTCTCCCTCTCCATCACGGGCCCCATCTGTATGGTGCTGGTACTCGGCATCTGGCTCAAGCGCCTGGGACTACTGCCAGACAGCTTCGTCGAGTCCGCCTCCCGTCTGGTGTTTCAGGTCACCTTGCCTGCTCTGCTGTTTCTCAGCATGGTGCGCACGGATTTCTCCACCATGCCGAGCCCCTGGCTCATCCTTTACGGTCTGCTGGGAACCCTCGCCGGTTTCCTGATCCTCGAACTGCTGGCGTCCCGCTTCATCAGCGAGCAGAAGCTCAGAGGCATCTTCGTGCAGGGCAGTTTTCGCGGCAACATGGGGATCATGGGGCTGGCCTATGTGCAAAACGCCTACGGCCCGGAGGGGATAGGGGCCGCGGCCCTGCTGGTGGGGGCGGTGACCGTGCTCTACAACATTTTGGCCGTCATCACCCTCACCCGCAGCCTGGGGGGCGGGCGGGGGATCAAGCCCATCCTCAAGGGGATAGTCAAAAACCCGCTGATCATCGCCATCGTTTCGGCGCTGCCCTTCGGCCTGCTCGGCATCGAGTTGCCCCAGCTGGTGATCAGCACCGGCAACTATTTTGCCAACATGACCTTGCCGCTGGCCCTGCTCTGCACTGGCGCCAGCCTCAATCTCAAAGCCCTGCGTGGCGGGGCCGGCCTGACCGGCTGGGCCACCGCCAACCGGCTGTTCTGCATCCCCGTGCTGCTGGTGCTGGGGGCCTGGGCGCTCGGCTTCAGCCCCCAGGCCCTCGGCATCCTGTTCCTCATCAGCTCCACCCCGACGGCGGCCGCCAGCTATGTGATGACCCGCGCCATGGGAGGCGACAGCGTACTCGCCGCCAACATCATTGCCACCACCACCCTGGGCTCCCTGGTCAGCACCAGCCTGGGGGCGGCACTGATGAACTACCTGGGATTGATGGGATAAGGGGCGAGCTGGTCGCCCATATTGCTCGCTCTGATTCCCCGATCTCTTTGGCGGCCCTTGCCAGAGATTGCGTTGATATACCGGGCAACCCTCTTATCCCAGCCGCTCGCGCTCCTGCTCCAGCACCATCTTCTCGTGGGCCAGGAAGAAGGGGCGGTAGAGCACATAACTGTTGAGGATGCAGACCAGGCTCATCAGGCCGTTGTTCCAGCTGCCGTTGGCCGCCCAGGCGGCGCCGAGGGGAGAGGGCATGGACCAGGGCAGCAGGGCGATGAACCTGTCGAGGAAACCCCACTGGGTCAGCTGCCAGGCGATCACGGCGTTGATCAGGGGGACGCTGATGAAGGGCAGGAAAAACAAGGGGTTCATTATGATGGGGAAGCCAAACAGCAGGGGCTCGTTGATGTTGAACATGGAGGGAATGAAGCCCAGCTTGCCCACCGACTGGATGGAGTGGCAGCGGCTGCGCATGGCCATGAACACCAACGGCAGCGTGGTGCCTATGCCACCGATCAACAGGTAATAGTCCCAGAAACCCTGCAGGAAGATGTGGGGCAGGGGCTCGCCCGCCATCAGTGCCGCCTGGTTGGCGCTCACCCCGGCCATCCAGAACGGTGACAGCAAACCGGTGACGATCAGGGCACCGTGGATCCCCATGAACCAGAGCAGGTGTGCGATGAGCAGGGTGATCAGCAGGGCCGGCAGGGTGTCGGCCCCCACGATCAGGGGTCGGAATAGGGAGGCCATGAAGTCTGGCAGGCTGATACCGAACTGTTGCTGCAACCAGAGCCGCAGCAGGCTCAGCGAGAGCATGATGAACAGCAGTGGCACGATTAGCTGGAAGCCGCGGCGGGTCATCACCGGCACCTCCTCCGGCATATGGATATACCAGCCACGGCGATAGAAGAAGCGCGTCACCTCCACCGAGTAGAAGGCCATCAGCAAGGCCGTGAAGATCCCGGCTCCCCCCAGATAGCCAAACACCCCGGGTTGCAGCGAACGAAAGTCGATCAGCATCAGAAACGCCATGCAGCCCCCCAGACCACACAGCCGCTCCGGCATCTCATAGGCCTTGGCGAGGCTGGAGGCCGAGCCGAAGGCGATGATCAGCGCCACCAGCCCCAGGGTGTGGGAATAGACCGGAAACAGGAAGGGATGCAGCGCTCGCGACAGCCAGTGCAGCCACTGCCCGAGTGCGTGCGGGGTATCGGGGGAGACGGGCGGAAACAGGATCGGCACCAGCAGGCTGCCGACGATGACGAAGGGCATCGCCAGTTGGAAACCATCTCGTAGCGAGAGCACATGGCGACTGCGTGTCAGCCAATTGGCAAACGGTACCATGCGTTGCTCGATCATGCCGACCAGCATTGCCATCCATTGCAGGTTCATCAGGTTTTGTTCCGTCCCTTGTGTGTCCATTGCCCCTTTTTGTCATGGGGCTTGGGCTCCATATTGACGGCTTTGGGTTTTTGTTTCCGTAATATCCGCAACCATTTTGCCATTTCATTAGGTCGCTCACACTTCCCACCGCTTTTTACCGGAAATTGCCGATCCCGCTCACACATCAATGGATTTGAAATGGAAACCGGTTTCCAAGTTAAATCCGTTCGATCAAGAATGCGTCGTCCGTTATGAACGTCTGGAGAATCGGGAAATGAAAAAAATCATGTTGTGCTGCTCCTCGGGCATGTCTACCAGCCTGCTGGTCAAGAAGATGAAAGAGGAAGCGGACAAGCGGGGATTGAGCGCCGAGATACAGGCCTTCGGAGCGGCGGAGTTCGATCTGCAGATGCCCCATTACCAGGTGGTGCTGCTGGGGCCCCAGGTCAAATACATGCTGGCCGAGTTGCAGCAGCGGGCTGCCGCTCACGGCGTACCGGTCGAGACCATCAACATGATGGATTACGGCATGCAGCGGGGTGACAAGGTCCTCGACCACGCCCTCGCCCTGATCGGCTGATGAGCAGACCCAAACCAGTGACAGTCACAAGGAAACCTTCATGAACACCCTTTACGAACGCTTTGTCAGTACCATCGAAAACCGGGTCAGCCCCCTGGCCGGGCGGATTGGTCAGCAGAAATATGTGCAGGCCATCCGTGATGGCTTCATCGCCGCCTTGCCCTTCATGATCGTCGGCAGCTTCATGCTGGTGTTCATCTTCCCCCCCTTCTCGCCCCAGACCCAGTGGGGCTTCGCCCGCGCCTGGCTCGATTTCTCGGCCACCTATCAACCCCAGTTGTTGCTGCCGTTCCAGCTGAGCATGGGACTGATGACCCTGTTCATCTCGGTGGGGATAGGGGCCAGCCTGGCCCGTCAGAACGGACTGGATCCGGTCACCACGGGTCTGCTCTGCCTGATGTCCTTCATGCTGGTGGCCGCGCCGGTCAAGGATGGCGCCATCTCCATGCAGTACTTCTCCGGCCAGGGGATCTTCACGGCCCTGATCACCGCCATCTATGCGGCCGAGGTCTACGCCTTCCTCAAGCGCAACAACATCACCATCAAGCTGCCACCCCAGGTGCCGACCGGTGTGGCTCGCTCCTTCGAGGTGCTGATCCCGGTGCTGGTGATCATCCTGACCCTGCATCCCCTCAACCTGATATTGGAAGGGGCTACCGGCATGATCTTGCCGGAAGCCATCATGTCCCTGGTCAAGCCGCTGGTGGCGGCATCGGATTCATTGCCCGCCATGCTGCTGGCCGTGCTGGTGTGCCAGATCCTCTGGTTCGCCGGGATCCACGGCGCCCTGATCGTCACCGGCATCATGAACCCGTTCTGGATGGCGAACCTCGCCAACAACCAGGCCGCCATGGCGGCGGGTGAGGCGCTGCCCCACATCTTCCTGCAGGGCTTCTGGGATCACTATCTGCTGATCGGCGGTGTTGGTTCCACTCTGCCACTGGCCTTCCTGCTGCTGCGCAGCAAGGCGGCGCACCTGAGATCCATCGGCAAGATGGGCGTGGTACCGGGTCTGTTCAACATCAACGAACCCATACTGTTCGGCGCCCCCATCGTCATGAACCCGGTCTTCTTCCTGCCCTTCATCCTGGTGCCGATGATCAACGCCACCCTGGCCTGGTTTGCCCTGGACTTCGGCCTGGTCGAGCGGGTGGTGTCGCTCACTCCCTGGACCACACCGGGCCCCATCGGTGCCTCCTGGGCCGCCAACTGGGCCATCAGCCCCATGATCCTGAGCCTGCTGTGCATGTGCTCCGCCGCGGCCATGTATTACCCCTTCCTGAAAGCCTATGAGCGCACCCTGCTCAAGCAGGAAGAACAGACTGACACGAAAGAACCGACACTGGCGGCCGTTGCCAGCCGTTGATTGCCTGCTGGGGCCGCCTGGCGGCCTCTTTTTTCAAAGCCTGGAGTAACACGAGATGCAATACCGTTTTCCTGAACAGTTCTGGTGGGGCAGTGCCTCCTCCGCCGCCCAGGCGGAAGGCGCCAGCCAGCAAGATGGCAAGGCACCCACCATCTGGGATCACTGGTTCGAGCAATCCCCCAACCGTTTCCATCAGCAGATTGGGCCGGCGCAGACATCCGGTTTCTATGAGCATTTTCGCGATGACATTGGCCTGTTGAAGCAGCTTGGTCACAACAGCTTTCGCACCTCCATCGCCTGGTCGCGGCTGATCCCCGCCGGGCGTGGCGAACCGAATCCGCAGGCCGTCGCCTTCTACGACGCCATGCTCGATGAACTGGCGGCGCAAGGGATAGAGCCCTTCATCTGCCTGTTCCACTTCGACATGCCCATGAGCATGCAGGAGCTGGGGGGCTGGGAGAGCCGGGAGGTGGTCGCCGCCTACGCCGAGTTCGCCGACACCTGCTTCCGGCTGTTCGGTCACAAGGTCAAACACTGGTTCACCTTCAACGAACCGATCGTGCCGGTGGAGGGGGGGTATCTCTACGACTTCCACTACCCGAACGTGGTGGATTTTCGCCGCGCCGCCACCGTGGCCTACCACACCATGCTGGCCCATGCCGCGGCGGTGCAGCGTTACCGCATCCTCGGTCAGGATGGCCAGATAGGCATCATCCTGAACCTCACCCCCTCCTATCCACGTTCGCAGCACCCGGCGGACCTGAAGGCGGCCAACATCGCGGATCTGCTGTTCAACCGCAGCTTCCTGGATCCGGCGGTCAAGGGGGAATACCCGGCTGAGCTGGTGGCCCTGCTCGCGGAACATGACCAGCTGCCCGCCTGCGGGCCGGGGGACAAGGCCCTGCTGGCGGCCGGCAAGATCGACTTGCTCGGGGTCAACTATTACCAGCCGCGCCGGGTCAAGGCACGCAGCAACGCGGTCAATCCTGCCAGCCCCTTCATGCCGGAGTGGTTCTTCGACCATTACGAGATGCCGGGTCGCAAGATGAACCCGCATCGGGGCTGGGAGATCTACGAAAAAGGCATTTACGACATCCTCACCAACCTGCGCGATCACTACGGCAACATCCCGAGCTACATCTCGGAGAACGGCATGGGAGTCGAGGGGGAGGCCAAGTTCAAGGGAGAGGATGGCCAGATCCAGGATGACTACCGTATCGGCTTCATTCGGGATCACCTCATCTGGCTGCACAAGGGGCTGGAGGAAGGCTGCCAGTGCCTGGGCTATCACCTCTGGACCTTCATCGACAACTGGTCCTGGAGCAATGCCTACAAGAACCGCTACGGCTTCATCGAACTGGAGCTGGGTAGCCAGACTCGCCGCATCAAGAAGAGCGGGGAGTGGTTCGCTACCGCCGCGCGCGAAAACGGCTTCAACTGATTGTCTGCCACGGGGTCGGCCCGCGTCGGCCCTCATCAAGGAGTACATATGTTCGATCTGGAAGAGACAGTCATGGGTCTCATCATCAACGCCGGCATGAGCCGCAGCCTCTGTTTCGAGGCATTGCGCCAGGCCAGGGCCGGCCAGTTTACCGAGGCCGACGATCTGCTGCGTCAGGCCGCCGAGGCCGCCAACGCAGCCCATGCGGTGCAGACCCGGCTGATCGAGGCGGACGAGGGGGAGGGCAAGATCCCGGTCAAGTTGATCCTGGTACACGCCCAGGATCACCTGATGACCGCCATGCTGGCCCGGGAGCTGGTCACCGAGCTCATCGAGCTGCACCGCAAGCTGGCCGCCTGAGGGAGATCATCATGTTGCGACTCGGACTCGACATCGGGGGCACCAAGATAGAGGCACAACTGCTCGATGGTCAGGGGGTGAGCCTGCTGCGCAAGCGCATCGCCACCCCGACCAGTGGCTATGGTGAATTCCTCGTCACCATCACGCAGTGGGTGGAAGGCATACGCCAGGAGCTGGATCGCCCCTTCAGCATCGGCATCGGGTTGCCTGGGGCCATGGATCCCCACACGGGTCGTATCAAGAATGCCAACTGCCTGTTCCTGAATGGTCAGGATCTCAAGGGCGATCTGACCCAGGCGCTGGGTCAGCCGGTTGCCATCGCCAATGACGCCGATTGCTTCACCCTGTCGGAGGCGGTCGACGGAGCCGGGGAGGCGGGGCGGCTGGTGTTTGGCATCATACTCGGCACCGGTTGCGGCGGCGGTCTGGTGGTCAACCGTCAGCTCATCGTCGGCCCCAATGCCATCACGGGGGAGTGGGGTCACAATCCCTTGCCCGGTTACGACCCGGCTCTGGATGGCCCCACCCAGCCCTGTTATTGCGGCCGCGACAACTGCATCGAGCGGTTCATCTCTGGTACCGGTTTCAGCGCCCGCTTCAACCAGGCCCATGGGGTGAGCATGAGCACCCCAGAGATCATGGCGGCAGCGGCTCTGGACAATCCGGAGGCCCAGGCCCACTACCGGCACTTCATCGGTGCCCTCGGCCGCAGCGTGGCCAGCCTGATCAACGTGCTGGATCCGGACGTCATCGTGTTTGGCGGCGGCCTCTCCAACCTGGATGCCCTCTATCGGGATCTGCCCGCGGCCCTGGCGCCTTATCTGTTCTCGGACAGCTGCATCACCCGATTGCTGCCCGCCCGTTATGGGGACAGCAGCGGTGTGCGCGGCGCCGCCTGGTTGCCCAGTTGCAGCGAAGAGGTCGCGACCTGGTCCATCTGATCCCTGGCGGGGGAAGATGCCCATGTTCGCCATGAATTAAGACGCGGGGCCGGGCCAAGGCGCTCACCCGCACTACCCATGTTCCTTGCCTCACATTGCCTCGCGATGGGGGAAAGGCATGCCCGAATTTGCCCTCTCTGCGGAGAGACAAATAAAGAAACACTTATAAATCAAATTCATAAAACTCAAGGAATGATAATAATGAAACTGACAAACCTGTCCGTCCAACTGCTGGCCATCCTGGCCCTGGGCACTCCCTTCATGGCCAGTGCCGTGGTGGAAACCAACACGGATTTCGGGCGTCTGAGCCTGGGAGGGGATGCCGAGATCAACCTCAACGCCTCCAACACCAACCGCAACAACGTGCTGGGCCAGACCAGCGAGACCCGGGATGATCGCTGGGATGAGGACGGCCGTTTGTTGCTGAACTTCCTCGGTGTGCGGGAGCTGGAAGATGGGCGTTATGGCCAGATCCAGATCCAGCCGACCATAGGCACCAATGGTGGTGCCGGCGCCGACGATGCGTATCTCGGCTTCGGTCAGCGCAACAACTGGGGCATGAAGGTCGGCCGCTTCGAGGCCTATGACATGTTCCCGCTGGGACAGGACATCTTTGTCGAACACTCCGGCGACAGCGCCAACGATCTCTACGTCGACGGCAATGGCTACGTCTATATGCTCAAGGAAGGGCGCGGCCGGGCCAGCAAGGGGGGGCAACTGCTGCTCAACAAGGAGACGGGCAACTGGTATCTGGAACTCTCTACCCTGATCGGGGACAGGACCAACCTGTTCGCCGGTCAGCAGTACCACGGCTACGAGCTGACCAAGGCCAAGGACTCCATCATGGTTCGCCCCGTCATCGCCTGGAAGGGGCAGAATTTGAAGGTGGCGCTGGGGGCCGAAGGCAACGTGATCAATGACGCCATCGTCACCAGTGACGACGTCTCCGTCTCCGATCGTGTGGGTTATGGCATCACCACCAGCTGGACTCAGGATGCCCTGGTCATCAACGCCAGTGCGGCTCGCATGGACGCCGAAGATGAAACCGATACCACTTTGGGTGCCAACCTCGTCTGGTACAACGCGGGTCTGGGCTACATCTATGCCATCAACGACATCACGAACGCCAACCTGAACAACACCAGCGCCGACTTCAGCAAGATGATCGGCAAGCACACCATCAACACCGTCTATGCCTCCTACAAGATCCCCAGCGTGCTGGATCTCAGCAACTTTGACATCTATCTGGGAGCCTACTGGTCGCAACTGAACGTCGACAGCGGCGAGGTGGACAACATGGACCGCTACGGTGGCCGGGTGCGTTTCAAATACTACTTCTGATAGCAAGCCTGCGTGACAGAGGGGAGCCCTGGCTCCCCTTTTCCGTTGGTGCAACGAGGCAACCCTTACCGGCTGGCGTCGGTTTGTGCTAGGATGGAAACCTGTTAACCGGTTACCGTTGATGAAGCCATGGCCAATATTACCGATGTCTCGCGCCTCGCGAATGTATCAAAAGCCACCGTTTCCCGTGTCCTGAGCGGTTCGCGCGGGGTGCGTGAAGAGAGTCGGCTGGCCGTGTTGCAGGCGGCGGAACAACTGAACTTTCGCCCCAATGCGACCGCTCGCTCCCTCGCCACCCAGGCGACCGACTGCATCGGCGTCATCCTCTCGCCCCAGTTGGGCGGTCATCTGGCCAGCATGTTGCCCCTGATCGACGGCTTCCTCACGGAGGCCGGCAAGAGCATGCTGGTGCGTTTCGCCGAAGGGTTGTCCCAACAGCAGCAGGCGGTCGACGAGCTGCTGGGAGGCCGCTGTGACGGCGTGCTGGTGATCGGTGCCAAAGAGGCGCTGCAAGCGGATGAGCGACTGATCCAGCTCGATGGTGTCACCGATTCGGACAACCTCAATCTCTGCTATGACCTGACCTTCGCCACCGAGAGCGCCTGCCGTTTCCTGCTCGGCAAGGGACATCGTCAGTTGGTGCTGATGCTCGATGACAAACACTCTCCCGCCGGAAAACATGCCATCCAGGGTTATCAGCAGGCGCTGCAACAGCAGTCTCTGCCCTACAACAGCCAGTTGGTGATCGATGGCACCGGCAATCAGCAAGCCCTGCTCGGTCTGCTCAACCGCTATTTGCCTTTCACCGCACTCATCGTGCAGCGCGATACCCTGGCCGCCGATGCCATGCGCCTGCTGCGAGAGTTCAACCTCAGCATTCCGCAGGACGTTTCCGTGATGAGCCTGGAGGGATCCCCGCTGGCGGATCAGCTGACCCCGCCGCTCACCTGTATCGAATACCCGAGCGAGCGTCTGGCGCAGGAGTGCGTGCGTCTGCTGCAGGCCCAGCTGGCCCAGCGCCTGCTCCCCGCCGACGAGCAGTTGAAGTTTCACGGCCGCCTGCTGGTGCGTGAATCCGTAGTCGCGCGCTGACGCTTGACCTTGCCGCTGGCGGCAGCTTTAGGCTGGGATCACATTCACGAGAGGAGAGAGAATATGGCTATTGAACTCACCGTATCCGGTATGTCCTGCGGCGGTTGCGCCGCCAGCCTGCAAAAAGCCCTGCTGGCCCAGAGCGCAGTAACGCAGGCCAAGGTCGACTTCGACAGCAGCAAGGCAGTGGTGGAGAGCACCCTCAGCAAGGCCGAGATCATCGCGCTGATCGAGGCCAAGGGTTTCTCGGCAGAGTGAACTAACGCTATATAGGTATAAAACAGACCAATATTCTGTTTACTTGTTTTTATTGGTGAGAATGATCACTTAAATCCGTTTTAAAAAGCATAAAAATGCTGCAATCAACCCATCAGAAGGATTGCAGCATGACCCTCCCTATCCGCAAGACCCTGCTCGCCGCCGTACTCGGCCTGACCCTTTCACCCTTGGCCATGGCCCTGCCCAGCGTGCACATACTGGCGACCGGTGGCACCATCGCCGGGGCGGGCCTGTCTGCCACCCAGTCCAACTACGAGGCCGGCAAGGTGGCCATCGAGACCCTGATCGCCGCCGTACCCGAGATGAAGAACGTGGCGGAGGTGCAGGGGGAGCTGGTGGTAAAGATCGGTTCCCAGGACATGAACGACGAGGTGTGGCTCAAGCTCGCCAAGCGGGTGAACGAGCTGCTGGCCAAGGATGATGTGGATGGCATCGTCATCACCCATGGCACCGACACCATGGAAGAGACCGCCTACTTCCTGAATCTCACCGTCAAGAGCGACAAGCCGGTGGTGCTGGTGGGCGCCATGCGTCCCTCCACCGCCATGAGTGCCGACGGTCCGCTGAACCTCTACAACGCCGTGGTCACCGCCTCGGATCCGAGCTCCAGGGGGCGTGGCGTCATGGTCGCCATGAATGATACCGTGCTGGATGCCCGCGACGTCACCAAGACCAACACCACCGGGGTGCAGACCTTTGCCGCCCCGAACTTCGGCCCGCTCGGTTATATCCACAACGGCAAGATCGACTACCAGCGCAGCCCGGCCCGTCTGCACACCAGCAAGACCCCGTTCGACGTGAGCAAGCTCGACAAGTTGCCCCAGGTCGGCATCGTCTACAACTATGCCAACGCCACCGACCTGCCCGCCAAGGCCATGGTGGACGCCAAGTTTGACGGCATCGTCAGCGCCGGGGTGGGCAACGGCAACCTCTATCACACTCTGTTCGATACCCTGGCCAAGGCGAGCGAGGACGGCATCCGGGTCGTGCGCTCCGCCCGCGTGCCGACCGGCGCCACCACCCTGGATGCGGAGATCGACGATGCCAAGTACGGCTTCGTGGCCGCCGGCACCCTGAACCCGCAGAAGGCGCGCATCCTGCTGATGCTCTCCCTGACCCAGAGCAAGGATCCCAAGCAGATCCAGCGCTGGTTCCAGGAGTTCTAAGCGCACCTTATCAGATGGATTCAACGGGAGGCTCAGGCTTCCCGTTTTCATTCCCAAGCCTTGGCACAGTCATTGCTATGGATAGACCACTGTCCACAATGCTCTGGGAAGGATGAACGATGAAACGGTGGATCCAACATTTCTATCAGCTGAACCGCCTCAACTGGCTCATGGTCTGGCTGCTGCTCTGCTGCAGCATCATCCTGCTGTTCCCCGCGGGATTGATGAAGGGAGCCGTCAGCCAGTGGGCCACGGCCCATGCGGCCTGGCTAGGAGTCGGCATGCTGATCGCCATCTCCTATTTCTGCAGCCAGGGTTTCCTGATCTTCTGGGAGTGGGCCTGTGACGAGTGGCAGTCCCGCCGCCAGCAGGATCAACTGGCCCAGATGATCGGCTTCCTCGACTTCAACGAGAAGGCGGTACTGCGCGAGTTCGTATTGCAGCGCAAGAGCGTCATAAACCTGCCGATCACCGAGCCCGCCGTCAAAAATCTGATGGATGCCGGGGTGCTGACCTATGCCTATGGCAAGCCGGTGCGGGAGAAGGATGACGAGAACCAGATCCGCGCCCTGATGATCGCGCTGCCGGCACGGCCGCTGCTCACCTATAAGGTACTGGGGTTGTCTCGCGGCAAGATGAGCGATGAGCAGGTGGAGCAGATCATGAATGCCAGACCCAAGTTCGCCCAGAAGAGCTTCCAGCGCTGAGTTTCACGCATCCTGAATAAAAAAGCCGGACACTGTCCGGCTTTTTGCTGTCTGGGGCGCTTACTCGGTTCTTGCCTTGAGATAGCCGGCGTAGTCTGGCACCTGCACGCTGAAGGCGCGCTGCATGTGCGGACTGTCCATGATGAAGTCCGCAGTCGCTTCGTTGGTGGCGACCGGAATGTTCCACACCGCCGCGAGGCGCAGCAGGGCCTTCACGTCCGGATCGTGAGCCGCGGCATTGAGGGGATCCCAGAAGAAGATCATTACGTCGATCTTGCCTTCGGCAATCAGGGCGCCGAGCTGCTGATCGCCGCCCATGGGGCCGGAGAAGAGGCAGGTAATGGGCAGTTGTGCCTGCTTGCCGAGCAGGGTGCCGGTGGTGCCGGTCGCATAGAGATGGTGGAGCTTGAGCTCCTCCTTGCGTCTCAGCACCCAGTTCAGCAAGGGGGCCTTCATGTTGTCGTGAGCCACCAGGGCTACCCGTTTGTGGGGCGCCATCTCACGTGCGATCAGTTCCATGGGATCATCCGTAGCAAAGTGATGGGAATAGGGCTGTATCCTAATCGAAAGCGGCGCCCGCTGTCTTGCCGTGCACCGTAACTGTGATCTTCTCGACGCTTGCGACCAGGGATATCGACGTATTGCCAGCCACGGGCCGAGCAATGATGGCCCTGTCCACTGCGTTGGAGGTATGCATTTCGTGCTGATACCGGCGAGAAAAAACCCGCCGAAGCGGGTTGGGACGCGGCGTCATGCCATCACCACTTCAAGATGACTCCGAGTGCAACTGGGATTGCTGGTAGTTTTCCAGACCGATGCGATCGATGAGATCAAGCTGGGTCTCCAGCCAGTCCACATGATCCTCCTCGTCTTCCAGGATCTTCTGGAACAGGTCACGGCTGACGTAGTCATGGACAGATTCGGCATAGGTGATGGCCACCTTCAGGTCGGGGATGGCATCCATCTCCAGCGAGAGATCGCAACGCAACATCTCGTCGACCGTCTCACCGATGCGCAGCTTGCCCAGGTCTTGCAAATTGGGCAGTCCTTCCAGAAACAGTACCCGCTTGACCAGTTCGTCGGCATGCTTCATCTCATCGATGGACTCGTGGTATTCCTTGTGCCCAAGACCCTTGAGGCCCCAGTCATCATAGATGCGGGCATGGAGGAAATACTGGTTGATGGCCACCAACTCATTGGCCAGCACCTTGTTGAGGTGGGCAATGATCTTGGGATCTCCTTTCATCGACATTACTCCTTATGTTCGTGCCAGTGGCAGCGATCACTAGAGCTTAGTCCAGAAAAGTGACAATAGAAGAACCGGCGATGTTACTCGCCTGAGGGTATAGGGATCCTGCTGACGGATCAGAGAGGGGAGGAATCAGGTATCAAGCCACTTCGTAGTAGAGCGGAGCCTGATCCGATTCTATCTTGCTGCGTTCGGTGGCGATGATCTCCATGGCCATGCGTACACACTTGCCACATTGGGCACCCACTTCCAGCGACTCTTTCAGCTGTCTGAATTCGGTCTTGCCTGTCTGCACCGCCTTGCGGATCTGGGTATCTGTGATGCCGCGGCACAAACACACGTACATATTACTGACCTCATACTGGAATGAGAGGAAATCTAAATGAGAGTGGTTCGTAGTGCAAATACCGATTGGTAATAAGCTCCCTCGCTTGCCAGCCATTCTCCCCTTGGGGACAATGCGGCCATCAGAAAGGAGACGACGATGCTCAAGAAACTGTTCAGTGCCCTGTTCAACAGCCAGCTGGCCCCCGCCGTCGAGGTGACCCCGACCGAGTACGCCGGTTATCTCATCTATCCCGAGCCCATGGCGGAAGGGGGGCAGTACCGCCTGGCCGGACGCATCACCAGGGAGGTGGATGGGGAGGTGCTGACTCACAGGTTCATCCGCTCCGATCTGTTCGTCAACCCGGCGGATGCCGAGCGCTTCATGGTGCAAAAAGCCCATACCTTCATCGATCAGATGGGGGAGAAGATGTTCGAGCCTCGCGTCAAGAGCGGTGATCCGGCCGCCTCATGAGTCCATCAGAGGTAAGCGAGCTACGCCGCACCCTTGCGCTTTGTGGCGAGCGGCGCCTGATCTGGCTGGAGGGAGAGGAGGCCGATTGTATCGCCCGGACCGAACCCTGGCTGGGAGAGGTTGTCTTCTGGCTGGGTGATGGGCCTGCCTGCCATGCACCTATGCCGGCCGCCAAGGCGCTGCAACGGCTAGGCCAGGAGTGCGACACGCTTGTTTTCAATGCCTTCAGCGGTTTTCACCCCGATGCTTTTGGCGCCCTGGCGGGGACCCTGCGCGCTGGTGGTTTGCTGCTGCTGCTAACACCCCCGAGGGAACGGTGGCCCGCCTATGGGGATCCGGACAGGTTGCGGCTGGTCGCCCAGCCGGAGGAGGCGAGCAAGGCCGGCCATGGTTTTATTGCCCGCCTGGTGCGGCTGCTGGCGGCAGATCCCGCTACTTCACTTGCCTTTATTGGAAAGAATGTTCGTTGGCAGCCGCTGGGGCCGGAGCGTCTGCTGAGCAAGGACCAGGCTCATGCCTTGTCTGCCATCCACAGGGTGCTCCACGGCCACCGCCGTCGCCCTCTGGTGCTGAGCGCTGACCGGGGTCGGGGCAAGAGTGCCGTGTTGGGGCTCGCTGCGGCCAATTTGCTGCGTCAGAATCCGGATTTGAAGATAGTGGTGACGGCTCCTTCACAGGGGACTGTTGCCACCCTCTTCGCTCACGCCAGGGCCGGGTTGCCTGTCTGTGAGGCAGAACTGACGGGGTTGGTTTATGTGTCGCCGGATCGGCTGGTGCACGAAGATCTGCAGCCGGATCTGCTGCTGGTGGACGAAGCTGCCGCCATCCCGACTCCGCTGTTGGAGGCCATGCTGGCCCGTCACAGCCGTATCGTCTTCGCCACCACGGAACATGGCTATGAGGGAACCGGACGCGGTTTTCACCTGCGCTTCAAGCGTATTCTGGATGCGCAAACCCCGGGTTGGCAGGAGCTGCACCTGAGCGAGCCTATCCGCTGGAGCCGGCACGATCCGCTGGAGCCCCTGGTGTTCCGCCTGCTTGGTCTCGATACGGATGTCCAGGTGCCACCCCAGCCGACGACGCCCGAGTGGCAGTTGATTGGGCAAGAGAGGCTGGCCGTGGATGACGTGCTGCTCGGGCAGGTATTCGGCCTGCTGGTGCTGGCCCACTACCAGACGACCCCGAGCGATCTGCGATACCTGCTGGAGAGTCCGGATCTCGACATCCATCTGCTGGAGCAGGGTCAGAGCTTACTCGGTGTAGCGCTGGTGGTACGCGAGGGCAAGATAGCCCCTGCCTTGGCTCGCGATATCTGGGCGGGGCGGCGACGTCCCCGAGGTCATCTGCTGCCCCAGTCGCTGCTGGCACATGCCGGATTCACGACGGCGGGGGAGCGCAGCTACGCCAGGGTGATGCGTATCGCCATCCATCCGAGCCTGCATCGTCATGGGTTGGGCTCCGTGCTGCTGGGCAAGCTGGAGGCGCATTATCGGGCTCTGGGCGTCGACTATCTGGGGTCAGCCTTCTCCGCCAGCGCGGATCTGCTGCCGTTCTGGCACAAGGCCGGACTCAAGACCTTGCGTATCGGCTTGCAGCGGGATGCCGCCAGCGGCTGTCACGCAGCTCTGTTGCTCAAGGCACTGAAAGTGGAGTGGGAGCCCGAGCTGGCCCAATGGCGTCAGCGATTCGCACAACAGTTGCCGACCCTGCTGGCGGGGGAGCTCAAATCGCTGGATCCCGAGCTCGTCTGGCAATGTCTGCACGATGATGTCGCCAGGGTTACCGCACTGGATGAGTTCGAGCGCGAGGAGCTGGAGTGCTTTGCTCACCATCACAAGCCGTTCGAGTTGTGCCAGCCCAGCCTGCAGCGCTGGCTGATGGGCCAGACGCAGGCCCTAGGTGGACTGGAGCCGGGTGAGCGGCGTCTGCTTATCGCGACCATATGGCAGTATGCCCCCTGGGACGGGCTGGCCAAGGCTCTGGGGCTGGCTGGCAAACCCGCGATCATCAAGACATTGCGCAACCTGCTGGCTCGCCTGCTGGGTGAGGGCGCCAAGGCGGGGTGAAAACTTGGTAAAGTGCCACCCTGTCTAGCTATATCAGCAGTCAGTCTGATGCCTGGACAGCGACGTTATCGAGTCATCTGATAGGGACCTGCGGGTCCCTTGTTGATTGGTCAGTCGAGTAATAGCTATCCCGCTGTAGTACAACCCTGGATGAAAGCGCTGCTCCCGTCGGCCGACACTATTTCGGCCAGACCCTCTTGATATCCATGCTCCCCGTTCGTTCCTCGCATTGAATCTCTTCACCGCATCACTGCTCGGATGAGTTTCCCATGGGCCCGTATCATTTTGGCTTTTCCCGAATATGGTCTAATACTTGATGGTGGTGATGATTTTAATAACTGCATTATTTTCAGGTGGTTAGCATTATCATTGGTTAATGTTTGCCATCTTTTCTAACGTGCACAGGGAGTGCAATGTGGGAAAAAATGCAACCAGCCATGGCTCATGGATGTTCTGCCTCGTTGGCGGCACGGCATCTGCCAGCGACCTGACGTTCAACATGACGCGCGGTGCTACCGCCATCAGCCAGCAGGTCTACGACCTGCACATGACCATCTTCTACATCTGTTGCCTGATCGGCCTGCTGGTGTTCGGCGCCATGCTCTGGTCCATCATCCGTCATCGAAAATCCCGTGGCGCCAAGGTGGCCCAATTTCACGAAAGCACCCGTATCGAACTGTTATGGACCGCCATCCCTGTGTTGATCCTGGTGGCCATGGCGGTGCCCGCCACCTCGACCCTGCTGAAGATGGAGGACACCTCTAAAGCTGACCTGACGGTGCTGGTCACGGGTTCCCAATGGAAGTGGCACTACAAATATCTCGAGCACCCGGTGGAGTTCTACTCCCTGCTGGCGACTGACAGGAAGCAGATCAAGGGTGAGCAGCCCAAGGGGGACCACTACTTGCTGGAGGTCGATCAGCCGCTGGTACTGCCCGTCGGCAAGAAGATCCGCTTCCTGATGACCTCGGACGACGTCATTCACTCCTGGTGGGTTCCCGCCTTCGCGGTGAAGCGGGACGCCAACCCAGGCTACATCAATGAATCCTGGACCCGGATAGACCAACCCGGCACCTACCGGGGCCAGTGCGCCGAGCTGTGCGGCAAGGATCACGGCTTCATGCCCATCGTCGTGGTGGCGAAAACTGCCGAGGAGTTTGATGGCTGGATTGCCAAGACGGCAGGGGAGCAAGCCGCCGCCAAGGCGCAACAGCAGGATCTGGCGAGTCAGACCATGACCCTGCCCCAGGCCATGGAGATCGGCGAGAAGGTATTCCTCGGCCACTGCGCCGCCTGTCACCAGCCGACCGGAACCGGGCTGCCCGGCATTTTCCCCGCCCTCAAGGGCAGCAAGGTCACCACGATGGCTGAAAACCGGGCCCATCATCTGGATCTGGTGCTCCATGGTAAGAGTGGGACGGCCATGCTCGGCTTTGGCAAGCAGCTCAGCCTGCAAGAAGTAGCCGCGGTGGTGACTTACGAGCGTAATGCCTGGGGCAACAATACCGGCGACGTGGTACAGGCTGCCGAGGTGCAGTCCATCTTGAAACAGGACAAGTGAGGCGTCGGCATGAGTGATGGAATCATGGATACCCCCCACGGTGAGCACGCCCATCAGCCGGCGACGGGTCTGAGGCGCTGGCTATATACCACAAATCACAAGGATATCGGCACCCTCTATCTGCTGTTCGCGTTGACCATGTTCTTCACCGGTGGCGCCATGGCCATGGTGATCCGGGCCGAGCTGTTCCAGCCAGGTTTGCAACTGGTCGAGCCCCTGTTCTTCAACCAGATGACCACGGTACACGGCCTCATCATGGTGTTTGGCGCCGTGATGCCGGCCTTCACCGGCCTCGCCAACTGGCTGATCCCCATGATGATAGGGGCGCCGGACATGGCCTTGCCCAGGATGAACAACTGGAGCTTCTGGATCCTGCCGTTCGCCTTCATGATATTGTTGTCGAGCCTGTTCATGGAGGGTGGAGGCCCAAGTTCGGGCTGGACCTTCTATGCTCCCCTGTCGACCAAGTACAGCGGCAACAGCACGGCGCTGTTCGTGTTCGCCATCCACATCATGGGGATCTCCTCCATCATGGGAGCCATCAACGTCATCGTTACCATCTTCAACCTGCGGGCACCGGGCATGGGCTGGATGAGGATGCCGCTGTTTGTCTGGACCTGGCTTATCACCGCTTTCCTGCTTATTGCCGTCATGCCGGTGCTGGCGGCGGCGGTGACCATGGTGCTGACGGACAAGTATTTTGGCACCAGCTTCTTCGATGCGGCGGGGGGCGGGGATCCCGTGATGTTCCAGCATATCTTCTGGTTCTTCGGTCATCCCGAGGTCTACATCATGATATTGCCGGCATTCGGGATCGTCTCCAGCATTATCCCGACCTTTTCCCGCAAGAAGCTGTTTGGCTATCGCTCCATGGTCTATGCCACCAGCAGCATAGCCCTGCTCTCCTTCATGGTGTGGGCCCACCACATGTTCACCACGGGTCTGCCGGTGGTGACCGAGCTGTTCTTCATGTACACCACCATGCTGATAGCGGTGCCGACCGGGGTGAAGGTATTCAACTGGATAGCCACCATGTGGCGCGGTTCCCTGACCTTCGAGACACCCATGTTGTTTGCCATCGCCTTCATCACCCTGTTTACCATAGGCGGCTTCTCGGGGTTGATGCTGGCCATGACGCCGGCAGACTTCCAATATCACGACACCTACTTCGTGGTAGCTCACTTTCACTATGTGCTGGTGACCGGCGCCGTTTTTTCTATCCTGGCTGCTGCCTACTACTGGCTGCCGAAGTGGACAGGGCGCATGTATGACGAACGGCTGGGGCAGTGGCATTTCTGGTGCTCTCTCATCTCGGTGAACATGTTGTTCTTCCCCATGCACTTCGTCGGGCTGGCGGGCATGCCCAGGCGTATCCCTGACTATGCCCTGCAGTTTGCCGACTTCAATATGTTCATCAGCCTGGGGGGCTTTGCCTTCGGGTTGTCACAGTTGCTTTTCGTCTGGGGCGTGATCAAGTGCATCAGGGGAGGGGAGCGGGCCACTGGCCAGGTGTGGGAGGGGGCAGAGGGGCTGGAGTGGACCCTGTCATCTCCCCCACCTTATCACAGCTTCAAGGTTCCGCCCGAGGTTCGGCCGGATGAGCACTAGAGAGGACTTATGAATCAGGTCAATCATGGACCGCTGCTCAGGAAGCTGGCCCTGATCATCGTTCTCATGTTCGCCTTCGCCTTCGCTCTGGTTCCCCTGTATGACGTCTTCTGCAGGATCACCGGACTCAATGGCAAGACGGCTGGGCAACCTGCCACGACCGAGCGCGCCGTGGTTGATGACAAGCGAACCATACAAATCGAGTTTCTGGCTCATGCCGATACCCGGATGCCCTGGCAGTTCAACGGGGAAACCGATCGCCTGTCGGTGAAACCCGGCGAGATGAAGCAGATCAACTTCAAGGTGTTCAATCCGACAAAAGACACCATGGTAGGTCAGGCGGTGCCATCGGTCTCACCGGGCACGGCAGCAGCCTATCTCAAGAAGGTGGAGTGCTTCTGCTTCAACCGCCAGGAGCTGAAGGCAGGAGAGAGCAAGTTGATGCCTCTCAAGTTTTACATTGACCCGGCCCTGCCCGATGACATCAATACCATCACGCTCTCCTATTCACTTTATGACATCACAGAGTCCAAGCCGGCTCCGGCTATTGCACAGAGGAATTGACCATGGCCAAGGTGACCCAGAATTACTATGTCCCCGAACAGAGCCGCTGGCCCATCATAGGAGCCTTGGCTCTGTTCCTGCTGGCCTTCGGGGCTGGCCATCTGGTCAACGAGATCGCCAGCAAGCAGGTGGGGATAGGGCGTTATCTGATACTCGGGGGCGTGGCCCTGTTGGTCTTCATGCTGTTTGGCTGGTTTCGTCACATCATTCAGGAGTCCATGACCGGGCTCTACAGCCCCCAGATGGACAGATCCTTCAGACAGGGCATGGTCTGGTTCATTTTTTCCGAGGTGATGTTCTTCCTGGCCTTCTTTGGGGTGCTGTTCTATGCGCGGCAGCTGGCCATGCCCTGGCTGGATGGAGCTGGCAACAAGGCGATGACGGCGCAACTGCTGTGGCCGGACTTCTCGGCTCACTGGCCCATGCTGAAGACCCCGGGGGGCACGACAACCCAGGCGATGCCTTGGCACGGGATCCCACTAATCAACACCCTGATCTTGCTGGCATCTTCCGTGACTCTGCTGTTTGCTCATACGGGGCTGGAGAGCGGGCGTCGCACTCGTCTCAAGTTGATGCTGCTTGCCACATTGCTGCTGGGGGGAGGCTTTTTGTGGTTGCAGGGCTATGAATATATTCATGCCTATCGGGATCTGGGCCTGCGGCTGGATTCGGGCATCTATGGCAATACTTTCTTCATTCTGACCGGCTTTCATGGCCTGCACGTCACCCTGGGTACCCTGTTCCTCGGGATCATCTGGTTGCGCATCGTGCTGAGGGATCACTTCACGCCCGAGCGCCACTTCGCCTTTCAGGCCGCGGCCTGGTACTGGCACTTCGTTGACGTGGTCTGGCTCTGCCTCTTCGTCTTTGTCTACCTGTTGTGAGCCCGGTTTCAGTAAGGACGGGGATTGGGTTCCAGCCAGCCCATCATCAGCGAGAACAGCAGGATGGCGACCACCAGCAGGGAGAAGAATACCCGCCTACCCAGGGGAGCCGACATCCTTCTGGTCGCTTGCTTCGTGGTCATCATCAGCCAGAGGGCGTGGAATAGCTGTCCGATGATGAGCAGCAACATGAATACCAGCACGACTTTGATCAACATGTGGGGGCCTCGTGATATGGGTGACGCGGCGACATGGCACAAGCAACGGGCTCTCCATCGGCGACGCTGGCTGGTGCTGTTATTCACTCTGGGTGTCTCGGCTGGTTTGTGCAAGCTGGCACTCTGGCAATGGCAACGGGCGGCAGAAAAAGAGGCGTGGCTGGAGCAGGTGGCTGCGGCTCAGCAGGTGGCACCTCTGATGCTGGTTCGGCTCGACTGGCGTGAACTGGACAAGTTGGATGGCGCAGTGCTGAGTGGGCGAGCGGCCTGGTTTCGGCCCTACGTCTGGCTGCTGGATAACCAGACTGTGGAGGGGGAAATAGGCTATGACGTCATCATCCCGGTTCGCGCCAATGACGATACAGCTTTGGCTGGCACCTCTTCGTCGAAGGAGCCTCTTCTCTTGGTCAATTTGGGTTGGATCGCGGCGCCAGCCAGCCGGGATCAGTTGCCTGCCCCAGTGATCCCACCATTGCTGGAGCTGGATGGTCTGCTGCGTACCAGACCGGGTGGCCTGCTGCTTGGCCAAAACATAGAGGGCGGCCCATACCCGAACCGGATCCAGTCCGTCAGGGTTGCCAGTTTGAGTGAAGAGACGGGCTTGCCCCTCGTCGATGCCGTTTTTTACCAAAAAAATTCCCCGTTTTGCTACCACTACCAGCACAACGTCATGCCCCCAGAGAAGCACAGAGCCTATGCACTGCAATGGTTGGGGCTGGCAGTGGTAATGCTGGTGGGGGGGCTGGTGCTGGCAAGGAGAGTCTCATCATGAATGAATGGGCTAGATGGAAGGTACCGGTCGCCTTTGTGTTGGTGATCCTGTTGCCCGTGCTGCTGGCGGCGCTGACCCTGCACCAGGGTTGGTATGAGGCCGGCACCCGCAGCAAAGGGCAGTGGTTGAAGAGGGAAATTTATCTGCTGCCGCCACTCTCGGCTCATCAGAGCCAGTGGCGCCTGGTCTATCTGGAGGCAGATCGTTGTGCGGCGCAGTGCCAGCAGGTTCCCATCTTGATGGCGCGGATACAGAGTGCCCTGGGGCGCAATGGGGACAAGCTGGCGTTGATGCCGCTCAGGTTGACATCTCTCGGATCCGGTGAAGGGTTGCAGGCGGGAGAGCTGATGCTGGTGGACCCCCAGGGGCTGGCCATATTGCGTTACGAGGTGCCAGACAACAGCACGCAGTGGCCTCTGTTTGGCAAGGCAGTGCTGTCGGATTTGCAGCAACTGCTCAAGTACCAGCGAGGCGTGCAATGAAACTACAGAAGAGGCTCGCCTCGATCGCCATTGCCCTGGCCGTGCTGGTCATTCTGCTCGGTGCCTATACCCGGCTGACCGATGCGGGCCTTGCCTGCCCTGATTGGCCCGGTTGCTATGGCTCTCTGGCCATCCCTCATTTGGCTCAAGCCGAGCAGGCGGCCATGCTCTATCCGGATACCCCGCTAGTACCTCACAAGGCCCGCAGTGAGATGGTGCATCGCTACTTGGCCGGTATGTTGGGCTGTCTCATCGCCCTCCTGTTTGTATTGAGCTGGCGGCAAGGGGGGCGTCTGCGCCATCTTGCGAGCGGGTTGCTCCTGCTGGTGCTTGGGCAGGCGTTGCTTGGCATGTGGACGGTGACGCTGGCATTACACCCTCTGGTGGTGACGACCCATCTGCTCGGCGGCTTTGCCATCCTGACCCTGCTGTGGCTCTATCGTTGCGAGTCGACATGTGGCAACCGGGTCGTTGTCGGTGGTCAGGGACTGACCCTGCTGGGTAATCTCGCCTGCGGCATGCTCTTGATCCAGATAGCCTTGGGGGGATGGACCTCATCCAACTATGCCGCCATGGCCTGTGCCGAGCTGCCCCTGTGCCACTCGGGTTGGCAGCAGCAGCTCGACTGGAATGAGGCTTTTCATCTACCGCTCGGCCATGCCAGCTATGAGTTCGGCGTACTCAGCAAGGAGGCACGTCAGACCATCCACATCGCTCACCGACTGGGGGCGATGGCCACGGCCCTGCTGGTGGGCGGTTTTGCCATCGCGTTGATCCGCCATGGGGCTCCAATGAGAGTACTCGGTGCGCTGCTTCTTGCTCTGTTGCTGACACAGATTGCCCTGGGCCTGACCAATGTGCATCTGGCTCTGCCTCTAGCCAATGCCCTCGCCCACAACCTGGTGGGCGCACATCTGCTGGTGGTGTGTGTGCTGGCTCGTTGGCATCTCTCCCATGCCGTCACATCTCCCTCATTATCTCCCCTGATGATCAGGAGCCGGACATGAATGGCAAGCCGCAGGTTCAGTCGTTCGACCCTCAGTTGCTGAGGGACTATTACCTGCTGACCAAGCCGAGAGTGGTGGCCCTGCTGCTGTTGACGGCCTGGGTCGGCATGTTGCTGGCTGAGCCGACGTTGGCCTCCCTTGGGCACATGGGGCTGGGGCTCGCGGGAATAGGGCTATTGGCGTCTGCGGCGGCGGCCATGAATCACAGTCTGGAGAGCGGTATCGATACCCAGATGCGCAGGACGCGCTGGCGGCCGGTGGCGCGGGGGCGGATCAGCACGCGGGCGGCCATGATCTTCGCGCTCTGGCTGGCGGTTGCGGGTTTTTGCTTGCTCTATCTCGGGGTGAATCCGCTGACCGCTTGGCTGACCCTGGCCAGCCTGTTTGGTTATGCCATCGTCTACACCCTGCTGCTGAAGAAGGCGACTCCCCAGAACATCGTCATCGGCGGGCTGGCGGGGGCCATGCCACCGCTGCTGGGTTGGACCAGTATCACCGGGCAGCTCTCGGCCGAGCCCTGGCTGCTGGTGATGATCATCTTCGCCTGGACTCCCCCTCATTTCTGGGCTCTGGCCATTCACCGACGGGATGAGTATGCGAACGCCAGGATCCCCATGCTGCCGGTCACCCATGGCATCGAATTCACCAAGACTGCCATCCTGTTCTATCTGCTGATGTTGACCCTGGTCTGTCTGCTGCCTTACCTCATTGGCATGTCGGGGATCATCTATCTGGTTGGTAGTCTGGGGTTGAACTTCTGGTTCTGCTGGCACGGCTGGTTGTTGAAGCGATCGACCTCCTCGGTTCAGGCGATGCACACCTTCCACTTCTCCATTTATCACCTGATGTTGCTGTTCGGCCTGTTGATCCTGGATCACCACTGGCTGTGGCGACTGTCATAAGAAGGGGGATGGCACGATTGAAGGGGCAATAGGGATTCGATGTCGCAGCGAGGCTGGCCAGGGGCCAGCCTCGCTGCTTTCAGAGTTTGACCATGATGTGGCGCGGCACCGTGTAGTCCTCCAGTGCGTAGAGGGAGAGATCCTTGCCATAGCCTGACATTTTCATGCCGCCGTGGGGCATCTCCGAGCAGAGCATGAAGTGGGTGTTGATCCAGGTACAGCCGTACTGCAGGTGGCTCGCCACCTTGCTGGCGAGGCCGAGATCCTGGGTCCAGACCGAGGAGGCGAGGCCATAGTCCGAGTCGTTGGCCCACTGCACTACCTGTTCGGCATCATTGAAGCGGGTCACCGACACTACGGGGCCGAACACCTCGCGTCGTACGATCTCATCCTCCTGACGGGCGCCGACGATCAGGGTCGGTTCGAAGAAGAAGCCGTTGCCCGGGTGGATCTTGCCGCCGGCGGTTACCTCCACGTGGCCGCTGCTCTGGGCCCGCTCCACGAAGCTGGCGACCCGGTTGCGCTGGCGGTCCGAGATGAGGGGGCCCATCTCCACCCCCTCTTCGCGGGGACCTCCCACCTTGATGGAGGCAACGGCGTCCGTCATGGCGGCGACGAACTTGTCATAGATCTTGCCCTGGGCGTAGATGCGGCAGGCTGCGGTGCAGTCCTGGCCTGCGTTGTAGAAGCCGAAGGTGCGAATGCCCGCCACCACGGCTTCCAGATCAGCGTCGTCGAAGATGATGACGGGGGCCTTGCCACCCAATTCCAAGTGGGTGCGTTTCATGGTGCGGGCGGCGCTCTGCAGGATCTTCTGACCGGTGGCGATGTCCCCGGTGAGGGACACCATGCGCACCAGCGGGTGTTCCACCAGCGGGGCCCCCACACTCTCACCCCGGCCACAGATGATGTTGATGACCCCACGGGGAAACAGCTCGCTGGCGAACTCGGCGAGGCGAAGGGCGGTCAACGGCGTCTGCTCCGAAGGCTTGAGCACCACCGTATTGCCGGCGGCGAGCACCGGCGCCATCTTCCAGGCCGCCATCATCAACGGATAGTTCCAGGGGGCTATGCTGCCCACCACGCCGACGGGATCCCGGCGGATCATGCTGGTGTGTCCCTCGATGTATTCTCCGGCGAGCGGTCCTTGCAGGCAGCGGGCCGCGCCCGCGAAGAAGCGGAAGCAGTCCACCACGGCAGGCAGCTCGTCGTTCAGTACCGCCAGATAGGGTTTGCCACAGTTGAGGGATTCGAGCGCCGCGAACTCCTCGGCGTGACGTTCGATGGCATCCGCGAGGCGCAGCAGCAGGTTGCTGCGCTGGGCCGGGGTGGTGCGGCTCCACTGGGCGAAGGCGCGTTGGGCACCGTTGACCGCCCGGCTCACCTGTTCGAACGAGGCTTCGGGCACCGAAGCGATGAGTTCGCCGGTGGCCGGGTTGAGGACGGGCTCGGCCGGACCGTCACCGGTGACAAACTGGCCGTCGATCAAGAGTTGGGTATTGAGCTTCATGGTTGCATCCTTGCGCACGCGTTGAGTCGTTATTTGCCACTGCCGGCGACGTCCTGGCCGTCGCGGGTGAGGTAGTAGGCAAGCAGAATGGGGATGGTGGTGAAGGCCACTATGATGAGGGCCACCACGTTGGTGACGGGCCGATCGCGCGGGCGGATCAGCTCCTGATACATCCAGATGGGCAGCGTGGTCTGTTGGCCCGCGGTGAAGGTGGTGACGATCACCTCGTCAAAACTCAGGGCGAACGCCAACATGCCTCCAGCCAGCAGGGCGGTGGCGAGATTTGGCAGGATCACGTAGCGCAGGGTCTGGAAGCCATCGGCCCCGAGATCCATGGAGGCTTCGATCAGCGACCGATTGGTGCGGCGAAAGCGTGCCAGGGCATTGTTGTAGACCACCACTACACAGAAGGTGGCGTGGCCGATGACTATGGTCCAGAAGCTGAACGGGATCTCCATCAGGCCGTAGGCAGAGCGCAGCGCTATGCCGGTGACGATACCGGGCAGGGCGATGGGCAGCACCAGCAGGAGTGACACCACCTCCTGGCCGAAGAAGCGGCTGCGGGCGATGGCCCCTGCCGCCAGGGTGCCAAGCACCATGGCCGCGAGGGTCGCGAGCCCGGCCACCTCCAGCGACAGCTGGATGGCGCGCCACACATCGGGCCGGTTCAGCGTCACCTCGAACCACTTGAAGGTGAGCCCGGGGGGCGGGAACTGGTAGCTCTTGCTCTCGCTGGTGAAGGCGTAGAGGAAGATAAACAGGATGGGGATATGCAGGAACAGCAAGCCTCCGATGGCGGCGTATTTCAGCAGCCCGGATGGGCGCTGGCCATACTCCTGATTCACCGCGGGATTAGAGCGCATCGAAGGCCCCCAGACGTTTCGCGATGGCCAGATAGATGGCGATGATGAGGATGGGCACCAGGGAGAAGGCGGCGGCGAACGGCAGATTGCCCGCCGTGCCCTGCTGCACATAGACCACCTGGCCGATATACAGGGTCGAGTTGCCTATGATGCCGGGAATGATGTAATCCCCCAGGGTCAGGGAGAAGGTGAAGATGGAGCCTGCCACTACCCCCGGCAACGCCAGCGGCAGGATCAGGGTGCGGAAAGTCTGGGCCGGGGTGGCACCGAGGTCGCCACTCGCCTCCAGCAGAGAGCGCGGGATCCGCTCCACCGCCGCCTGGATCGGCAGGATCATGAAGGGCAGCCAGACGTAGACGAACACGATGAAGGTACCGAGGCGAGAGAACGACAGCGAGGGGCCTCCGATTACCGGCAGGGAGAGGATGGCGTCCAGCAGCCAGTCCAGCCCGAGGCTCCCCGCCAGCCAGCTGATGACCCCCTCCTTGGCCAGGATCAGCTTCCAGGCGTAGACCCGCACCAGATAGCTGGACCAGAGTGGCAACATGATGCCGAGATAGAACAGGGCGCGAGTCTTGCCGCTGGTGTAGCGGGCCATGTAGTAGGCGATGGGAAAGCCGAGCAGGGCGCAGGCCAGGGTCACCAGCAGCGCCATGCCGAGCGTGCGCAGGATGACGTCGAGGTTCTCTGCTCGCAGCAGGGCAGTGAAGTTTTGCAGCCCCAGTTCGTGGCGTATCTGTCCGCTGAACTCATCCAGCCCGAAGAAGGCGTTGGAGAGCAGCATCAGCAAGGAGCCGACGTAGATGATACCAAGCCAGATCAGTGGCGGGCCGAGCAACACCCCCAGCAACAGGCCGGGGCGGCCGTAGAGCAGGGTGGAGAGGCGCCGCAGCGGTCTGAATGTGGAGGTGGTGGGGGCTTGGCTCATGGGGAGACTCGCACTCTGGGGGAGGCTCATGGTCGAGCCTCATGATCGGTCAGACGGTGGATGGCCTGCTCCGGCCAGCTGAGGCTGACCCGGGCGCCGCGGGGAAGGCGTGCTTGCCCCTCGTTGGGGTGGTTGACGAGGATCTCGATCTGCTCCCCCAAGTCCACCCGATAGCGAACGAAGGCGCCCAGATACTCCACCTCGCGGATCTCGCCCGACCAACCCGGGCTGCCGGCGTCGCTGAGCCGGATCCGCTCCGGGCGTACCATCATCTGCTGGCTGTCGCCACACAGGCGCCTGGCCTGCTCTCCCTCGAACAGGTTGACGGTACCGACGAAGCGGGCGACGAAGGGGGTGGCCGGGGCGTCGTAGATCCGATCCGGCGGGGCTATCTGCTCGATTCTGCCCTGATTGAAGATGCAGATGCGGTCGCTCATGGAGAGCGCCTCCTGTTGATCGTGGGTGACGAAGATGAAGGTAATGCCAAGCTGGCGCTGCAAGGCTTTCAGCTCGAGCTGCATCTGCTCGCGCAGCTTGAGATCCAGCGCGCCGAGCGGCTCGTCCAGCAGCAGGATGCGCGGCTGGTTGATCAGCGCCCGGGCGATGGCGATGCGCTGGCGCTGGCCGCCGGAGAGCTGGCCTGGGCGGCGATTGCCGACGCCGGGCAGGCGCACCAGCTCCAGCATCTCGTCTACCTTGCGATAGCGTTCCGTCTTTGGCACGCCCCTGAGCATCAGGCCGTAGCCTATGTTGTCGCGCACATCCATGTTGGGGAAGAGGGCATAGTCCTGAAACACGGTGTTGAGGTTGCGATCATAGGGGGGAACCCGGGAGCAGGGTTCCCCGAACAGCCGGATCTCGCCGTCGCTCGGATATTCGAAACCCGCGATCATTCGCAGGCAGGTGGTCTTGCCAGAGCCGCTCGGCCCCAGCAGGGTAAAAAACTCACCGGCCGGGATCTGGAAGGAGATGTCGTCGACCGCCCTCACCTCGCCATAGTGGCGGCTGACCCGGTCAAATTGTACGGCTGTCATGGTACGTCCTTGTCATCGACCGGGCCGGACTCCTGTCCGGCCCGCAGAGGGCTGTGTCAGGGGTTGCTTGCCTGAAGGGGCTCAGCGACCACCCAGGATGGCGATATAGTCCGAGACCCAGCGGTAGTAGGGCACGCAGGTACCCTGGCTCTTGCACTGGGAAACCGGCGTGCGCCAGAAGTGAACCCGATCGAAGTTGTCGATGCCGTTGGTCTTGCATCCCTCGGCCCCGAGCAGGGTATTGCCCTCGCAGGCGGCGGGGACCACGGGCACTGAGCCGAACCAGGAGGCGAGATCCCCCTGCAGCTTGTTGTTGAGGGAGTGTTCCAGCCACTTGTAGGCGCAGGTCAGGTTCTTGGCCTCGCTGTGTACCATGCTGGTATCGGCCCAGCCGGTGACCCCCTCCTTGGGCACAGTAGTGGCGATGGGCTGCTTGTCGGCGATCAGGGTGTTGGCCTGGAAGGGCCAGGAGTCGGAGGCGACCACCCCCTCATTCTTGAAGTCGTCGATCTGGACGAAGGCGTCGTGCCAGTAGCGCCCCACCAGCTGGCGCTGCTTGCGCAACAGCTCGAGGGAGGCCTTGTACTGATCCTCGTTCAGCTCGTAGGGATCCTTGATGCCGAGCCCAGGCTGGTGGCTCATCAGGTAGAGGGCCGCATCGGCGATGTGGATGGGGCCGTCGAACGCCTGCACTCGCCCCTTGTTGGACTTGCCGTCCGGCAGGGTCTGCTCCTCGAATACCACATTCCAGGAGTCGGGGGCCTTGGGGAAGGTCTTGGTGTTGTACATCAGGATGTTGCCGCCCCATTGGTAGGGCACGCCGTAGTGCTTGCCGTCCACCGTGTGCCAGGGGGCGCTCTGCAGGCGGGGATCAATCTTGCCGTAGCTCGGGATGAGCGCCAGGTTCAGGGCCTGCACCTTGCCGCCGGCGATGAGGCGCAGGCTGGCGTCGCCGGAGGCGGTCACCAGATCGAAGCCCCCCTCGTTCATCAGGGCCACCATCTCGTCCGAGGTGGCCGCCGTCTTGACGCTGACCTTGCAGCCGGTTTCCTGCTCGAAGCCGGTCACCCAGTCGTAGTTCTTATCGGTCTCACCGCGCTCCACGTAGCCAGCCCAGGCCACGATGTTGAGTTGGCCTTCACCCTTGCCGAGCTCGGTGGGGGCGGCCTGGGTCTGGCCTGCCAGCAGGGCCGGGATCAGGGCCAGGGTCAGGGGGATCAGTTTCATCTTGCGCTCCTTGCATGATCGGGAACCATGGCGACATCGTCATGGCATTAACATCCTGTTAACTGCCATGAGCGTAGGAGACGGGCGACGTAATGAGAATTTCAATTTTTAACCGGCTGGGTATCTGAAAAATCGATATCGAGTGCAGATGAATCTGAATTTCCGAGATGAGCTTCTTAGCGAAACGCGGGTTGGCGGGCCCGCAACCGGCTCTGATCCCGAACTATGTCGATGAACTCCCGGGCGGTCCAGCTCAGATGCGAGCCACGGCGCCACACCAGACCTATGTCGATGGCGGGAATGGGTTCCTTGATGGGACGGGCCTCGACCCGTTCCTGCTCCAGTGACCAGGGGCGGTAGGCGAAGTCCGGCAGCAGGGCGGCCCCGAGCTGGCTGGCCACCAGGCTGCGCACCGCCTCCACTGAGGCGGTGCGTAGTACGATACGGGGGGAGACTCCGTAGCGGCGCAGGCCGGAGCCGATGATCTGATCCAGCTGATCGGCGGTGAGGGAGATCATGGGCTCCTCGGCGAGGGCCTTGAGGGAGAGGCTGGACTCGGCGCAGAGGGGGTGGTTGGCGGCGAGCCAGAGCCGCAACGGTGAGCGAGTCAGCAGCTCGGTATCGAACGCCTCCTGACGAATGGTGCGGTTGGTCATCAGGATCCCCACATCCACCTCGCCGTTGACGATCTGGTGCTCGAGATAGGGCTGCTCGTCTTCCTTCACCTCGATGCGCACCGCCGGGAAGGCGCGGCGAAAGCGGCCGAGGGCCTCCGACAGGTAGTAGCCAGCCACTAGCGTGGTCACCCCTATGGTGAGCTGGCCCTGATCCTGCTGCGCCACCGCCTTGAGGGACTGTCCCGCCTCCGTCATGGCACCGAGGATGCGTCTGGCGTGCAGCAAGAACTGGTGACCCTGGGCGGTGAGGCTGACCCCGCGCGGGTTGCGCTCGAACAGGGCGGCACCGAGTTCGGTTTCCAGCTCACGGATGGCGCTGGTGACGGCAGACTGTGAGATGTGCAGCTCGGCGGCGGCGCGGCTCACCGAGAAGCTGTCGGCCACGGCGACGAAATAGCGGATCTGGCGAAAGGTGAAGTTCATCTGGGCATCCTGCCACTGGGTGAGCCATCAGCTTAACCGCGAACAGCATCCAAACGAAAGGCGCCCGCAGGCGCCTCTGTCATTGTCTTTGAATGCTTAGCGGGAGCTGGCCGCCTCGATCACCGGCAGCCGGTTCACCCCCTTGCCCAGATAGGCGAGGGTGATGGTCACTATGATGCAGGTGAAGCTGAGCCACATGTAGGGCAGGTAGTCCAGGGTCGCCACCCCCAGCACCCCGGCCATGAAGATGCCGTTGTCGCTCCAGGGCACCATGCCGCAGGTGAGGGTACCGCCGAACTCGGCGTTGCGGGAGAGGTTCTTGCGAGCCAGTCCCAGCCGGTCGTAGTTCTTGGCCATGATCTTGGGGGTCAGGATCAGGGACACATACATGGCCGAGCCGAACACGTTGGCCAGGAAGGCGGTGCCTATGGTGTGGGTGGTCAGGCTGCCGGCGCTGTTGATCCGCTTCTCGAAGGCGCTGGCGATGACGGCCAGGATGCCGACCTTCTCCAGCAGACCGCCGAAGCCCAGACCGAAGATGATGACGGCCACCGACCCCAGCATGGACTCCATGCCGCCGCGGCCCAGAATGTTGTCGATGAAATCGACCCCGGAGACGATGGGGAAGGGACTGTAGGCCGAGTGCATCGCTTTGATCGGATCCATGCCCTGGAAGGCGATGGCCCAGATAAGGCCCAGCAGGGCGCCGAAGCTGATCACCGGGAAGGCGGGCTTGCGGTTGGCCAAGAGGCCCAGCACCAGCACCACGGGCACTATGGCCAGCGGTGTGATGTTGAACTGCTTGTCGAGAGCTTCCATCACCAGGTTGACCTGCTCTAGGCTGACATTGCCGGAGTACTGCATGCCGACCACGGTGAACAGGGCGGCCGTGATGACGTAGGAGAACAGGCTGATGGGCAGCATGCCCTTGATGTGTTCCACCACGTCGACGTTGGACATGGTGGACGCCAGCACCACTGAGTCGGAGAGGGGGGAGAGCTTGTCACCGAAGTAGACGCCGGAGAGCACCGCCCCCGCCACTAGGGGCGCGGGCACCCCCAGGCTGTGGCCTATGCCCATCATGGCGATGCCGGCGGTGGCGGCGGAGCCCCAGGAGGTGCCGGTCGCCAAGGAGGTGAGGGAGCAGATGATCAGGGTCGCCAGCAGGAAGATGGACGGGTGTATCACCTTGAGGCCGAAGTAGATGATGCTGGGGACTATGCCGCCGGCGATCCAGGTGCCGACCAGGGCACCGACGGAGACCAGTATCAGGATGGCGCCCATCCCCTTGGCGACGCCGTCGACGGCGGCCTGCTCCAGGGATTTGTAATCGTGGCCGAGTTTGATACCGAGCCCCATGATGACGAACCAGGCGATGAACAGTGCCAGCTGGATCGGCAGGTCGAGCACGCTGGTGAAGGAGAAGGCCAGGGCCAGGAAAATGGCCAGACAGGCAAACACCTGCAGCATGCTCGGTAGTCGGATGTGGTTTTGTTGGTTTTGCATAGATACTTCCTAAACTCTTGCTCGCCAAGGTGGGCGCCTCTCGTCCTGTGGATACTTGTATCCCGAGGAGCCCACCCAAAAAGAGGGCGCAATCTACCACAAACCCAAGGCCTAAAATCCCAACTTATTTAGCAAAAATGCATTAATGATTGAAAAACATCGCCATTAGTTGATCTCGCAAGCATTTTTTGAGTGTTTGGTCGATGTCACTCAAATGACCGAGACCCATAGAAAAGTTCGATTGCACCCTCCTAAAATACAAATGATAATTATTATCAAACTGATGCCATGGAGGTTTCATCATGATCTGGATAGTGCGTTGCCTGCTGTTGATAGGGGGATTGGCTGTGTGGGGTTGGGGACAGGAAAAGGCCTATGGCATCTGGAGTCTGGGATTCCTGCTGGCGGCCTGGGTCATGCTGGAACCCAGACTGAGGCCTGCACTGATCCTGTTGCCGGTGGCCGGCATGACCGGGGTTGTCGCCCTGATCTGGCAGCAGAGCTGGCTCTAGCAGACGAGCGAGTCAGCGAGAGGGGACGGCCAGGATCCTGTCATGGGCCAGGCGCAGTGCTGCCATGACCTTCTGCTCCATCTCGGTGCGCTCGACTTCCGTGGTGAAGTAGATCATGTCGACGTTGTGGCGGATGTAGTGGGCGGGCAGTTGATTCAGGGTGAGGCAGCAGAGATCGGCCAGTTGCGGGGGGCTTAGCGTCTGTTCCAGCCCCTGTTTCTCTATCTCCTTGAGCACTAGGTGTTCGTAGAAATTGTGAATGTCGGCATCCAGGATCATCGGGCATCCCCTTCCGTGGCGTTGAAGTCTCAACAGCATAGCCGCGCAGCATGAAAAGACAAAAGGCCCAACACTCGCGTGATGGGCCTTTTGCAGAATAGATGGTGCGAAGAGAGGGACTCGAACCCTCACATCCGTGGGACACTAACACCTGAAGCTAGCGCGTCTACCAATTCCGCCACCTTCGCACACTGATTTTCTCCAGCTGATTTTTAAATGCGGTTGGAGCGCATTCTCTGGTTTTACATGTCAGAAGCATGGTGCGAAGAGAGGGACTCGAACCCTCACACCCGGGGGGCACTAACACCTGAAGCTAGCGCGTCTACCAATTCCGCCACCTTCGCACATCGGGTCATCAGTCTGGATTTACATGCTGTCTGATAAAAGCATGGTGCGAAGAGAGGGACTCGAACCCTCACACCCGGGGGGCACTAACACCTGAAGCTAGCGCGTCTACCAATTCCGCCACCTTCGCACATCGGGTCATCAGTCTGGATTTACATGCTGTCTGATGAAAGCATGGTGCGAAGAGAGGGACTCGAACCCTCACACCCGGGGGGCACTAACACCTGAAGCTAGCGCGTCTACCAATTCCGCCACCTTCGCACATCGGGTTATCAGTCTGGATTTACATGCCGTCTGATAAGAGCATGTTGCAGTATGGTGCGAAGAGAGGGACTCGAACCCTCACATCCGTGGGACACTAACACCTGAAGCTAGCGCGTCTACCAATTCCGCCACCTTCGCATCACTGCGGTGGGGGATTCTATAGAGTTTTGGGGGAGCGTCAACAGCCAAAGGGGACTTTTTTCGCTGTTGACGGATAAAGCTGCGTTAAGGGCACAAAACTTCAGCAATCAGTGCTTACCCCTGGCCAGTGCATCCCGATACATCTGTTCGTATTGGGTTACGGAGTCGGCCCAGTTGAAGCGGGTCTGCATGGCCGTGCGCTGCACCTTGGCGAAACGCTCCGGCTCTTGCAGGTAGTGCAGCAGACTGCGGCGCATGGCGTCCAGCAGGGTGCTGGCGGTGGGGTCGTTGAAGCAAAAGCCGGTGGCCCGTGAGGGATCCGCATCCCAGTCCACCACGGTATCCTTGAGGCCGCCGACGGCGCGGACCAGCGGCAGGGTGCCATAGGCCAGGCTGTACATCTGGTTGAGGCCGCAGGGTTCGAACAGGGAGGGCATCAGGAAGAAATCGGCGCCCGCTTCCACCAGGTGGGCCAGCCGGTCGTCATAGGCGTTGATGAAGGCGAACTTGTCGGCATGTTGCTGGGCGATGGCCTGCAGCTGGGTGGCCAGCGAAGGATCGCCTGAGCCGACGATGACCAGCTGGACCTGATGTTGCAGGAACTTGGTCAGGGTGGGGATCAGCAGATGTACCCCTTTTTGCTCGGTCAGGCGACATACCATGCCATAAATTGGCAGGTCAGCAGTGGGAAGCCCTGCCTCCTGTTGCAGCGTCTGCTTACACAGACGCTTGCCGTCCAGATGATCGGCATCATAGGTCGCGGGCAGATAGCTGTCGCTGGCGGGATCCCAGTCCTGATAGTCGCAGCCGTTGAGGATGCCGCACAGATCGCTCGCCCGCTGCTGGAACACGTTGGCCATGCCGTGGGCCCCCAGGTGGGTCAGCAGCTCGTTGGCATAGTTGGGGCTGACCGCATTGATCTTGTCCGCATAGAGCACCCCGCATTTGAGCAGGTTGATGTGGCCGTAGTCGTAGTTGATGCGCCGTTCGTAGTCGGTGATCTCGGGCAGGGCCCAGAACTGCGGGCGGTCAAACACCCCCTGAAAGGCCGCATTGTGGATGCTGATGACCGAACGGGTGTGCTGGAAGAAGGGGTTGCCGGCATAACGGGTCTTGAGCAGCAGGGGCAGCAGGCCGGTATGCCAGTCGTTGCAGTGGGCGATGTCGGGGGCGAAACCCTGCTGCTCGCAGGCGTGCAGGGCGGCGGCGCAAAAGAAGGCGAACCGCTCGCCGTTGTCGGGATAGGCCTGGTTGTTTTCCGCGTAGAGCTGGGGCCGTTCGAAATACTGCGGACAATCGAGCAGGTAGACACAGACCCCGTCCAGCTCCAGCTGATAGATGCGATAGCTGATGTCAGCCCGATCCGGCGGGGTCGGCAGCCAGCGCGAGGCGATGAGTCTCGCCTCGTCCCGGCGTTTGAGGGTTTGGTAGAAGGGCAGGATGATGCGAACGTCGTGGCCCTGGCGGGCGAGATTCAGTGGCAGGGCTCTGGCGACATCCGCCAGGCCCCCGGTCTTGACCAACCCCTCGACCTCAGAGGCAACAAACAGAATTTTCAACGGGCTAGTAACCAACTCTTGCTCCCTTAGGTACCACGACGATACCGCCTTCGGACACGGTAAACCTCTCTCTGTCATGGTCCAGATTCTCACCGATCACGGTGCCGGGTGCAATTTCAACGTTTTTGTCGATGATGGCGCGCCGAATGGAGCTGCCTTCCCCGATCTTCACATCCCCCAGCAGCACGGATTCACTGATGTGACTGCAGGGACCGACGTTGCAGCTAAAGCCCAGAATGGAGCGCTGGATCTGGCTGCCCTGGATGAAGCAACCGCCGGAGATCAGGGAGTTGGCGATCTTTACCTTGCAGTCATCGGTGTCGATGAAGGTGGCGGGGGGCAGGGGCGGGTAGTGGGTGTGCAACGGCCACTTGCGGTTGTAGAGGGAGAAGGGGGCGTCATCGGCCACCAGGTCCATGTGGGCCTGCCAGTAGGCATCCAGCGTCCCCACGTCACGCCAGTAGACATTGGGCTTCTCCCCGGGGATCACGTTGCCGCTGTAGTCATAGACATAGACAGGGGTGCGCGGATAGAGGCTGGGGATGATGTCTTTGCCAAAGTCATGGCTGGAGTTCTCCTCCGCGGCATCCCGTTTCAGCTCCCGATAGAGGGTCTCGGTCTCGAAGATGTAGTTGCCCATGGAGACCAGGGCCTGGGTCGGATCCCCGGGGATGTGCTTGGGATGCTTGGGTTTTTCCTCAAAGCCTATCATCCGCCCTTCCTGATCCACTTCGATCACCCCGAAGGCACTCGCCTCCTCGATGGGCATGCGCAGGGCGGCGACCGTCATGGCCGCGGCCTTCTGCTTGTGGAAGCTGACCATCTGGCTCACGTCCATCTTGTAGATGTGGTCGGAGCCGAAGATGCAGACATGCTCGGGATCCGAGGTCTCGATGAAGCGCAGGTTCTGGTAGATGGCGTCCGCGGTGCCGTCGTACCAGCGCTTGCCCATCCGCATCTGGGCCGGGATGGGATCGATGAAGCGATCCGTGATGCCGACGATATTCCAGCCCTTCTTCATGTGCAGATAGAGAGACTGGGATTTGAACTGGGTCAGCACATAGATGCGCAGGAAATCGGCGTTGACGAAGTTGTTGAGGACGAAATCGATCAGCCGGTAACTACCGCCAAAGGGTACCGAGGGTTTGCTGCGAGTCGTGGTCAGTGGCTGGAGACGGGTTCCTTCTCCTCCGGCCAGGATCATGGTCAAAATGCCTGCCATCGTCTTTCTCTCTCTGTATGAAAAGGTTTTCAATCTGCTGCGAAAAAACACCCCAAAAGGGGTGGAAATCGTTTTCAGTCACCTTAACAGATCCCGTCTGGCACTCTCTATAGGTTTTATTAAGCACTTACATTTATTTACAGTTTGCTCAGGTAGACCTTGAATTTGGCATCGCTGCCGATGATCTCGGTCTGTTTAAAGTGAGCCTCCAGTATAGGCAGGTATCGCAGGAAGGCGTTGGCGACTATGGTCAGCGAGCCGTTGGCGCTGAGGTAGGCGGGGGCTTTTTCCAGGAAGGTTTCGGTGGCGGCGTAGAAGGTCTTGAGGCCCGCATGGAAGGGGGGATTCGAGACGATATGTTGGAATTTCCCCTCAATGTCGGAGTAGACATCGGAGGCGTGCACCTTCCCCTGCAGACCGTTGGCAGCCAGGGTGCGGCGGCTGGATTCCAGTGCCAAGGCGCTGATGTCCACCAGGTTCACCTGCAGCTCGGGATTGCGCTTGGCCAGCGTGGCGCCGATGACGCCGGCTCCGCAGCCAAAGTCCAGCAGCTTGCCCGTCATGGGGGGGAGACTCGCCAGCAGCATCTGGCTGCCGAGATCCAGGCCGTCTGCGCTGAATACCCCGGGCAGGGCCATCACCGTCAACGAGGTGTCCCCGGCCTGGCATTCATAGCGGCTGAACCAGGCGTCCAGCTTGAACGAGGTGACCGGCTTGCTGAGCTCCCCGTGATAGAGGGAGCAGCGGCGCGCCGAATCCCGCTTGACCGGTTTCTCCCCATAAGCGGCCAGCAGCTTGTCGGCCCCGTTGATCCCCCCTCTGTTTTCTCCCGCCAGCAGCAGATCGGCACCCGTCTCCAGCAAGGGGGCCATCATGGCCAGCAGGTACTGGGCCTCGGCCTTGGCCTTGGGCATCAGCAGCAGCAGGGCATCGAAGCGGGGGGCGCCGCCAAGCTGGTGATCGAACAGAATGCGTTCGCCAAGGGCGGCCTGCTGGCTGAGGTAGTAGCAGTAGTCGGTGGTGAAGACCGCCAGGGAGTCAGTCAGTTCGGCCAGCTGGCGCGGATAGTCATCCTCCAGGGCGCCGCAGACGAGCAGCCGCTTGCCGACGAAGAGGGCTTGGTTACGTTCCAGCATCTGGCTGACGGCACTGACAGGACGACTCATTGGTTTTCTCCACGCAATTTTGGGCGGCCATTATACATGGCTGCTTTCGCCTTGACATTTATGCCGCCTTCCCGAAATATGCCAGACACCTTATATATCCAGAGATGAGCCATGCGTCAGCGCGTATCGAAACGAAAGCATAAACACAGCCTGATCCCCGGGCCTGCTGACGTGCGCGCGTAACCTCTCATCTCTGAGACGATTCTAGCCCCGGTAGCGACCCTCGTACCGGGGCTTTTTATTGACCCATTAATTCAGTCAGGAGAAGGAAATCCATGTTTCAAGGTTCGATAGTTGCCCTGATCACCCCTTTCAAACAGGGCCAACTGGATGAAGCCGCGCTGGTCCGTCTGGTGGAGTGGCACATAGCGCAGGGGACCCATGGCATAGTGCCGGTCGGTACCACGGGGGAGAGCCCGACCCTGACCCACGACGAGCATTGCCGGGTGGTGGAACTGGTGGTCAAGCAGGTGGCCGGTCGGGTGCCCGTCATCGCCGGTGCCGGCTCCAACAACCCGGTGGAGGCCATCGAGTACACCCGTCACGCCGAGCAGGCGGGGGCTGACGCCACCCTGCACGTGGCCGGTTACTACAACCGCCCGAATCAGGAGGGGTTGTATCATCACTTCAAGGCGGTGCATGACGCCACCACCAAGCCCATCATCGTCTACAACATCCCGCCCCGCGCCATCGTCGATGTGCAGCCGGCGACCCTGGCCCGGCTGGCCGAATTGCCGCGCATTGCCGGGGTGAAGGACGCCACCGGCGATCTGGCCCGTCCCTGGACCGAGCGCCAGCTCATCAAGAAGCCCTTCGCCTGGCTCTCCGGTGAAGATGCGACCGCGGTCGCCTACAACATAGGTGGCGGCCAGGGCTGCATCTCGGTGACCGCCAACGTGGCGCCCAAACTGGTGGCCGAGGTGCAGAACCTGGCCCTGGCCGGTGAGTGGCAGGCGGCTCGCGAGTTGCAGGACAAACTCATCCCGCTGCATCAGGCCATGTTCGCCGAGCCCAGCCCCGCCGGTGCCAAATATGCGGTCTCCTTGCTGGGGTTGTGCAGCGAAGAGTGCCGGCTGCCGGTGATGCCTTTGTCCGAGGCGACCCGTGAGCGTATTCGCAGCGCCATGCAAGCACTGGACCTGCTGTAAAAATGGGCTCTGGATCGCGCTTTTGATTGCCAAGTCAGTTAGCCGCTGACTTTGTCGATATACTCGCTTGGATACATTTCAAGGATGAGTGGGCATGCAAGAATGGGATCCGGAGCACTTCACCAGCTTTGAACATCTCTGTGAAGTGACCCTGGCGGCGGTCAGCGAGAAGACCGAAGCCGAGCAGATCTATCTATGGCTGCGGGCACCCGTGCCCCAGCTCTACTGTTACCGGCCGGAGTCGGGCTTGCTGTGCCTGGCTGCCGACGCCCTGTCGACCCTCCCGCTGCCCGTTTCCTTCATCGAACGCTCCCTGGCGCTTGGCCAACTGCTGGTGGAACCTGTGGCACCGACCCATGGGATCTGGGAGAGCGTCGAACCCGAGGCGCCACGCCTGCGGGTCAGCTTCCCCCTCAAACGCCATCAGGGACTGGAGGCCGTGGTCTATCTGGAGACCCGCCGCCGCATAGATCGCCTTTCAAATCAAAAGAAACAGAGCATTCAGCTGCTGATGCACTATCTGGCAGCGGAACTGGAAGGGAGAAGGCTCGCCAGCCAGGTGGACAGGGAACGGGATCAGCGCCTCAGCACGCAGGCGGACCTCGTTCGCAGCCAGGCCCTGCAGGATGCCTTCCTCCATCTGCTGCAGGCCCTGCATGAGGTCGGGGTCAGGCTCTCTCGCTGCGACAGCGAGGATCAACTGCTGCACGACGCCGTGGTGCTCGCCCGGGAGGAGTTGCAGTTCGATCGGGTCGCCATCTTCCTCATCGACAATGACCGCAAGACCATGCACGGCACCTGGGGCACCAATGAGGCGGGGGAGCTTACCAACGAGCGCCATTTCGTCACCCCCATCCCGGAGCATCCCACGGTGCAGGAGGCGCTGCGGCGCAAGGACTATGTGCTGGTGCTGGAGGATGCCCCCCTCTATTACGAGCAGCAGGAGGTGGGACGGGGCTGGAACGCCATGGTCTCGCTGTGGGATGGGGCTACTCCCATCGGCTGGATCGCCGCCGACAACCTGCTCTGGCGCCGACCCCTCAAGGCTTATCAGAGCGAGATCTTCAAGCAGTATGCCGCCACGCTCTCCCAGTTGCTGATCCGCCAACGTACCCAGTCGGCGCTTGAGCGCTTCAATCGGGAGCTGGAGCAGAGGGTGCAGGAGCGCACCCGGCAGTTGGCCGATACCAACAGGGCGCTGGAGGAGGCCAATCGGCGCCTCTCCCTATTGTCCCTGGAAGATCCCTTGACCGGGATCGCCAATCGCCGCCAGTGGGACATCACCATGGAACGGGAGTGGGAGCGGGCCCGCCGTCATCAGGGGGTATTGGCGGTACTGATGATCGATGTGGACGAGTTCAAGTCCTACAACGATCACTTCGGCCACGGCAAGGGGGACCAATGCTTGCAGCAGGTGGCGGCGCTGCTGCAGGAGACGGAGCGACGGCGGACCAACCTGGTGGCCCGCTATGGCGGGGAGGAGTTTGTCATTCTGCTGTGTGCGCCGCAGCCGGGAGAGGCGGAGCGGCTGGCGGAGCAGATCCACCAGGGACTGGACAGGCTGCAGATCCCCCATCCCGCCTCCCGGGTGGAGGCACATCTCACGGTCAGCATCGGCTTCAGCTATCTCATTCCCTCATCGGACAAGGGGTGGCAGACCCTCACCGAGCAGGCGGATCAGGCGCTCTATCATGCCAAGTCCCGAGGGCGGGCCTGTACCCTGGCCTATCGGGTGGACTCTCTCGTCGCACCCCATTGAGCCCGCCTGGCTCACGGGTTTCGACGAGTGTGATCCCATCATCATAAATGGGGCCGCAAGCGTTTCTCGTCCTCGGGCGCATGGCGAGATGCCCTGGCTCTGGCTAGAATGGGGGCCCATTTTTCAATGACAGATCCCGCATCATGACCCTCTCCGGATTTAAAGGCCTGGTTTTCGACCTCGACGGAACCCTGGTGGACTCCATGCCGCTGCACCTGGCCGCGTGGGAACATACCGCACAGGAATTTGGCTTCCGCTTCGATGGGGAGTGGTTTTATGAGCTGGGGGGCATGCCGAGCCGCAAGATAGCCCTGCTGGTGGCCGAGGAGCAGCAGATTGCGCTGGATCCTCTGATCGTGACCCGCTGCAAGACGGAGCACTATGTGGCCAACCTGCACAAGGCGACGCCTTTCCCGGCCATGCTGGAACTGGTGGAGCGCTATCATGGCCTCATTCCCATGGGGATTGGGACAGGGTCTCCCCGGGTCAATGCCGAGGCCGTGCTGCGCAATACCGGATTGGATCGCTACTTCCCGGTGGTGGTCACCGCCGACGATGTCGAGCTGCACAAACCCCATCCGGACACCTTCCTGCTGGTGGCGCGTCGCCTCGGGGTCGAGTCGGGTCAATGTCTGGTATTCGAAGACACAGGCATAGGTGCTGAGGCCGGTCAGGCGGCGGGCATGCAGGTGTGCATGGTCAAGGCAGGAAAGCCGGTCGGATTGAGCTACTGAGTCGGGAGGGGGCGGGTCTGACCACCCTGGGTAAAACGTCCACTCTCATACGGGACAGGCGATAAACATGAGAGTGGACAGTCACTTGCGCCAGGAGATGACGTGGCGAAGCGCGGGGCAGGAAAAGAGCGAGCCTTATTGCTCGCTGTTGCCGCCCTGATTGTCGTCATAGCGACTCGGTGCACCGTGGGGGCGCGGCGCCATGGAGACGCGGGGCTTGCGGGCTCGCTGGATGCTCACGGCCGGGCGACCGGAGTGCATGGCGATGGTGGAGATCTTGGCCTTGTAAACCAGCTGCTGGTTGCCATGGGCATCGGTCAACAGCACGCTGTACTGGTCGAAGCCGCTGATGGTCCCCTCCAGCTTGATGCCGCTCACCAGGAAGATGGCGACCTGACTGCGATTCTTGCGCAACCAGTTGAGGGCGGAATCCTGCCCATTTCCAAGTGAGAATGCTTGCTCAATCGTGGAGTAGCTTGGGGATTCAGTTGTCATAAATTATTGTCCCGCGAAGAAAAGTGGCGTTTGATTGTGCTAAATGGTTACAGGCTTGTCAAAGCCATTCTCTTTTCCTGGATGAGGGCTTAATGCCCCCAAGAACAGGGCTGGTGGTTCAGGGCGGCGGCTGCGATAATTGACCGCTCTGGCCGTGACAGGCCTCCGCTGGGATCCTATCTTGCATCCGGTTTCAAATCCAATGACTTATACCCATGACGCGACGGCCTGTGAAGAGTGCGATCTGCTGGTCCCGGCCACCCCCCTCGCGGTGGGGGAGACGAGCAGTTGCCCCCGTTGCGGTCACACCCTGAGCCGACACCTGCCCGAGCAGGAGCGCAGGCCGCTGGCCTATGGTTTTGCCGCCCTCATCATGTTCGTGCTCTCCAACACCTTCACCTTCATGTCGTTCTCATCCAACGGGTTGGGGCAGGAGATGACCTTCCTGCAGTGCATCACCACCCTGGTGGAGCAAGGCTATCTGTTCCTCGGCGCCGTGTTGAGCCTGACCCTGATCGGCCTGCCGCTGGTCTATGTAGGCTCCATCATGCTGGTGCTGTGGCGGATCGACAAGGATATGCACAGCCGTGCACTGCGATCCCTCGGCCGTTTGCTGTGCCGGATCCGGCCCTGGCTGATGGTGGATGTCTTCCTGATCGGGGTGCTCATCTCCCTGGTCAAGCTGATGGGCATGGCGGACATCAAGATGGGGCTGTCGTTCTGGGCCTTCGTCGGCTATACGCTGCTGCTCATCAAGATGATGTCATCGCTGGACAGGATGTGGCTGTGGCAACGGCTGTTTGGCCAGACCGAGTCGAGGGAGCTGGATCCCGAGGCGAGCGCCATGGCATCCGGGCTGGTTGGCTGCCACATCTGCGGCGCCCTGAGCGAGGCCGGCACCGACCGCTGCCCGCGCTGCGGCGATCACCTCCATGCGCGCAAGCCCGGTGGTCTGAACCGGACCTGGGCGCTGCTGATCACCTCGGTGATCCTCTACATTCCCGCCAACGTCTATCCCATCATGGACACGGTGTTTCTGGGGGACGACAGCCCCTCGACCATACTGGGCGGGGTGCTGCTGCTGTGGGCGCTGGGTTCCTATCCCATCGCCGCCGTCATCTTCTTCGCCAGCGTGGTCATCCCCCTGGTGAAGATCCTGGCGCTGTTGTGGCTCTGTTTCGTTGTGCAGCGGGGTCAGGGCGCCTCGCCCCTGCGCAAGCTCAAGCTCTATCGCATGACCGAATTTGTGGGACGCTGGTCGATGATCGACGTCTTCGTGGTGGCCATCCTGGCCGGTCTCATCCGGCTCGATAATCTGATGTCCATCTATCCTGGCCCCGCCGCTGTCGCCTTTGCTGGCGTTGTGCTGATCACCATGGTGGCCGCCATGAGTTTCGATTCCCGTCTGATCTGGGATTTACAACAAGGAGAGCGCGAACGTGAGTGAGCGTAAGACAAGGTGGAAACCCGGCTCGGACTTTCTGAGCTCGGCCGCCGCTATCTGGATGGTACCGCTGCTGGCGCTGTTCATCGGTGCCTGGATGCTGTTCCAGCATTGGTATTCGCAAGGCCCCAGCTTCACCCTGACCGTGGCCACGGCCGAGGGCATAGTCGCGGGCAAGACGGTGATCCGCTCCCGCGAGGTGGAGGTGGGCCGCATCGAAGCGGTGGAGCTGAGCGATGACTACAGTCACGCCGTGCTCAAGGGACGGCTGAGCAATGCCGCCGCTGGCATGCTCAAGAAAGACAGCCAGTTCTGGGTGGTCAAGCCCAGGGTTGGACGGGAAGGGGTCTCCGGCCTCGGCACTCTGCTCTCCGGCGCCTATATCGAGCTCTCCCCCGGCAAGAAGGGCAAGGCACTCAATACCTACGCCATGCTGGACAGGCCGCCTCTGGCCTCGCTGGATGCCAAGGGGCTGCGGCTCTCCCTCAGCAGCCGCGATGCGCGTGCCCTGGGGGTGGGATCGCCCATCAACTACCAGGGCTTCACCATAGGTCAGGTGGAAGAGGCCAAGTTCCTGCCAGAGAAGAGCGAGATGGAGTATCAGCTTTTCATCAATGCTCCTTATGACACTCTGGTGAGCAGCAACTCCCGCTTCTGGTTGACCCCGGGCTTCGAGGTCTCCATGAGCAGTGAGGGCATGAAGGTCAAGATGGACTCGCTGGAGACGTTGCTCGATGGCGGCATCACCATGGGGCTGCCGCCTGGCTGGTACCCCGGTGAACCGGCCAAACAGCATGACGAGTTCGTGCTGTTCCAAGACGAGGCGAGCGTGCTGGCCGGTAGCCTGGATCAGTTCATCGATTACGTCTTCCTGTTCGAGGACAACGTGGGCGGCCTGCATCCCGGTGCGGCGGTGCAATATCGCGGCATCCGGGTCGGCACCGTGATCTCGGCCCCCTATCTTATCGATGACAAGGGCGTGCAGCTGTTCAAGAATCGCGAGATCCCGGTGCTGGCCCGCATCGAGGTGCAGCGGCTTTCCCATCGCTATGCCAATGCGGAGAAGGAACAGTGGCGCGCCCTGTTCAGCAAGCAGTTCAAGGAAGGCTTGCGGGCATCCCTCAAGACCTCGAACCTGCTGACCGGTGGCAAGGTGGTGGATCTCAACTTCTACCCGGATGTGCCGGCCTACAAGTCGGTCAAGGTGGCGGGTTATCAGGTGTTCCCAACCGTGCAGGCCGGGCTGGATCAGATAGAGCGCAAGGTGAACCTCATCCTCGACAAGTTCGTCGACATGGACATGACCACCACGCTCACACAGGTCAACAGCACCCTGGCGACTCTGGACAAGACCCTCAAGCATGTCAGTGCCGTGAGTGCCAATCTGGAGCAGTTTACCGGTCAGGACTCGACCCAGCAGTTGCCGGCTTCGCTCAATGAGAGCCTCAAGCAGTTGCAGGAGACGCTGCAAACCTATGATGCCAGCTCCCAGACCAATCAGGAGTTGCGTCAGTCGGTGCAATCTCTCAACCAGCTGATGGGCGAATTGCAGCCCCTGGTACATTCCCTGAACGAGCAACCGAGTTCACTGATCTTCGATCGCTCTCGTCCCCAGGATCCTGAGCCCAAGCGAGGAAAATGATGAAAAAAAGGATGATGACCCTGGCCTTGCTGGGCCTGTTGGCGGGTTGCAGTTCGGCCCCTGCCAGCTTGCACTACTACTCGCTCGATACGGGCAGCCAGCCAGCGCCGCTGATGGCGACTAAACCCCAGCATCAGCTGGTGCTGCGCCCTGTCGCTCTGGCGGGGCAGCTGGATCGCGTGAGCCTGGTCTATCAGTTGGAGGGCAACGAGCTGCACTTTGCCGAATACCACCGCTGGGCGGGCTCGCTGGATGCCCAGCTGAACCAGTTGGCCCTGAGCGGCCTCTCCAGCCGGTTGCCTGGCTGGGTGGTACGTCAGGACGGGGCCCGCAAGGGCCCGGTGCTGAGCATCTCGGTAGAGCGCTTCCAGGGGCGTCACGACGGCCGCGCCTTGCTGAGTGGCCGCTGGCGCCTGTTGACGGAGGACGGTGTGGTGCTGCGGGACGTGCCCTTCCAGCAGGTGCGGGTACTGCCAGCCGATGGTTATGGCACCCTGGTCGACGAGCTGGGACAGGGTTGGCAGCAGTTGCTGGACCAGATCGCGACAGAGGTGCGCAAAGCCGGTTGAGACCGGCATGAAAAACGGGAGGCCAAGGCCTCCCGTTTTGTTTTCTGGCAGAAACGGACGAGGTTACTGCTGGACCTCGGAGACCCCTTGCACCTTGACCTCGACCCGGCGATCCGGGGCCAGGCAGACGATCAGCTCACGCTTGGACTTGCTGGTGCAGCTGTCGCCGGTGACCGGGGAGTTCTTGCCATGACCTTCCACGTTCACCTTGCCAGCAGGCAGGCCCTTGCCGATCAGGTAGTTGGCCACGGTCTGCGCCCGCTGCTCGGAGAGCTTCTGGTTGTAGGCATCGGAACCGATGCGGTCGGTGTAACCGATGACGGTGGCAGAACCATCTTTGGGTCTGGCTTCCTCAATCTGGTTGTAGAGGGTGTCCAGCGCCTGGCCGGCTTCCGGCTTGAGGGTGGCCTTGTTGAAGTCAAACAGCACATCCGAACTCAGGGTGAACTGCTTGTCCACCACGACCGGCTCGGGTGCCGGGGCCGGGGCGGCGACCGGCAGGGCCGGTGCAACCTGACCGAAGCGATAGACAGCGGCCACGGAGAGCAGGCCGTTGTCCATGCGCAGGCCGGTGTCATCTCGGCTGCCATAGGGGGTGCTGTACTGGTATTCGAGGCGGGCGGCCCAGTCCAGGTTGAGGGCATATTCGGCCCCGAGGGCGCCGACGAAGATGCCACGGCTGTCATTGTCCAGCTCGTCGCTGCTGCTCCAGCCATAGCCACCACCGACGCGGCCATAGAGATCCAGGCTCTCGGTGACCGGGAAGCCGAGTTTTAGAGAGAGCTGTGCCATCTGGGCCTCTACGGCATCGTTGAAGGCCGCGCCGTTGCGGGTTCCGCTGTATTTGTATTTGCCCAGATAGTCGTAACCCAGCTCGACACCCAGATTCCGGTTGATCTGGTAACCCACGAAGGCACCGGCGCCGACTTCGTCGTCATCCTTGTCCGTGGTGGTGATGGTGTTGCTTTCGTCGAAGTTGTAGAAGTTGGACCAACCCAATTTGGCACCGCCATACCAGGTATTGTCTTGTCCGGCTGCCTGAGCGTTGGCCGCAAGCAAGCCTGAAACCAGCAAGGTAATCAGTGTTTTTTTCATGTGAAGCCTCTGCAATTTTGTTTGTCGGGAGGCTGGATCCGTATCGCCTCGCCGTATGGGTTGGGCCAGTGGCCGGCCACAACATGTTTAAACGTAGCCCGTTTTTTTTGAACCTCAAGCAACTGATATAAAACATATTGTGATAACTATGCCCATCATAGGGGAGTTATTCGGAAAGAGGGCCAGTATGACTCCGATTTGTGACGGGGGTCATATGAGTTACTTTGAGGCCGTTCAAGCGGGCAGACACAAAAAAGGCCGACATGCTGTCGGCCTTGGCACCCTCACTGGGGGATGAACTCGTACTGCTGCTCGATGAAGGCGCCAGCCCGCTCGCTCAGGGCCGCATGCACGGCCGTGGTGGGATGCACCTGATCCCAGAACATCTTGCCCTCGCAGTTGAGCTCGCTTGCGCTGCGGCGTGCCATGGGGGAGGCGACGGCCTGCGCCAGCAAGGGGTTGCCGGCGATGGCGAGGCGCTCTGGCTCGCTGAAAGCCGCGAGCTGGTTGTTGCTGGCCGCGCTGCGAGAGGCGAATGGTTTCCACACATAACCGCCGCCGTAGCAGGCATGTTCGGTGTCGCTCAGACCGAAGTTCTGCGGCTCACGCAGCATCTCGGCGAACTGCTTGTCTATCTCGAACAGCTTCACCAGGCCGGTGGGCGCCAGCTGGCGTGCCAGATTCAACAGTAGCTCGTTATGGTAGGCCGAGACATGGCTGGCGGCTTTCACTACATTCTGGCTGCGTGCCGAGGGGTTCTGACCGAGATCCGGCAGGTTGAACAGCAGTATCTGCTTGGCGCCGTTGAGCACCATGCGATTCGCCGAGTCGCTGATGACATCCCGCACCCGCTTGGCATCCTGCTCGGTGTTCCAGCCATAGGCCAGATAATCGTTGGCGCCGACCCAGAGGATCACCAGATCGTCAGGCTTGAAGCTGTCTTTCTCCAGGAACTGGGTGATCTCGTAGTCCAGGTTGTTGATGACCTGATACTTGGGGTTCCAGGAGATCTTGTTGTAGGCCACCGCGGTGGCGCCCCCTTCGGCCTCGTTGGCGATCGTCAGCCCCGGGAACTGCTGGGTCAGCTGCTCCAGCCAGACCGGACCGTTGGAGAAACGGCCCTGATAATAAGGAGGGCTGGAGGGGAGATAACCGCGCATCTTGCCGTACATCTTGCCGGTGTCGGAGAGGCTGTCACCGAACATGACGATGCGGGAGAAGGCGGGACGCGGCTCGGCGGCCTGGGCCGTCAGTGCGCAGAGTCCCAATAAACACAGAAACCATTTTTTCATGTCGTCTTTCTCATTGGATGCAGGCTTTGCCTGCGGGCTTTTCCTCGATGGCACCGGGCTGGGGACCCGTTTGCCACACCGCAGGGTATTTGGCCGAATTTAATTTCGCATCCATGGGGTATAATTAAATCGATTTCGGTCACACTCGGCTCCCCCACATGGGGGAAGCTTCACGTTTGTTTCACGGTCAGGGGGGCAAGATAGCCTCATACCGCAACGACAGGAGCATGAGATGAACAAAGCAAGCGTAATCGGCCTGGTGGCCCTGATGTCCGTATCCTCTTTCGCCATGGCGGCTTACACAGGCCCACAGGAGCAGAATGTCATCACCGTTGCCCAGTTGAAGGATCAGCGTGACGATAGCTGGGTGACCCTGGAAGGCAAGCTGACCAAGCACCTGGGTGGCGAGAACTACATGTTCCGCGACGCCAGTGGCGAGGTTGAGGTGGAAGTGGATGGGGATGTGTGGCGTGGCATCGAAGTGGGCCCGAACGATCTGATCCGCATCCGTGGCGAAGTGGATCATAGCTGGGACAAGACCGAGGTCGAGGTGGAACGCCTGGAAAAAGTAGGCGCTGCAGCCCCGAGCAAGGGTGGCTTCATCACCAAGTAAGCGGCGGAAGCCGCTTCAATGAGAAGGGCGCTCCATGAGCGCCCTTCCTGTTTTGGGTGGTTGTCAGCCGGCCCGGCTGGGCACGCTGCGCTTGAACCCCTTCTCGGCCTGATTGACCTTGTAGAGGTAGCGACGTGCTTCCGCCTTGGGATGCTGCTCTGTCAGCACCTGATAGACGGCCTCGGGGGAGAGCCGGTTTATCATGCCGGGGGCCGCCTTGCGGTCGCTGGAGAAGGTGTTGAGCACCCCGCCGGCCCCGCCGTTGTAGGCGGAGATCACCGCATAGCGCCTCGACTGGGGATCCTGGATATCCGCCAGATAGACGGTCTGCAGCAGGTGCAGATAGGCGGTGCCCACGTCGATGTTGTAGGCCGGATTGAACAAGTCCTCCCGGGTCGGCTGGCCGTTCTTGCCCTTGACCCGCACATAGACGTCGCGCCCCGCCGTGGCCGGGATCACCTGCATCAGGCCGTAGGCATTGGCGTGGCTGACCGCATAGGGGTTGAAGCTGCTCTCGGTCTTGATCACCGCGTAGATCAGGCTCTCGGCGACCCCGTACTTGCGGGAGGCGTCGCGGATGATGCTGGCGTACTTGTAGCCGCGCTTGTCCTCATGGTTCGCCACCATGGGGATGTCGATGAAGAAGATGTTGCGAATGCCGAGGGTACGCTTCTTCATGGCGGTGTTGAGCAGGTAGTCCGCATAGCGCTCTGCGCGCCAGCTGGAGCGGATCGGCTGGCCCTGGTTGTCCAGCACCTGACCGTAGAGGAAGGGCTCGCCGCCGGGCATGATCTCCCGGTCGGAGTAAAGATCCACTTCCGCCGGATCGTCCGGTGTCATCAGGGTTTCGATGATGGCGCGGCGCAGGTGGGCACGGGGATCCAGTCCGGAGACGGTTTCCACCATGATGTGGCCGCTGGAGAAGTCGATGTGGGCCCGGCTCTTGTACTGATCCGTGTATTTGACGTAGTCAAACTTGCCCGCAAACAAGGCTTCTCGCCCCCAGATCTCGTTCACGTTGTGAGAGAGGGCGCTGATCATGTGTTCGAAGCCACGTATGTCCTTGCCGTTGACCAGATCCTCGTCATCTTCGCGGGGGGCGGGGGAAGAGGAGCAGGCAGAGAGAAACAGCACGGCGCACAGCAGCCAAAAAAGTCGACCCATAAAATCCTCAAGCAAGGTGGCCGGGCCACCCGTCATTCATGAACCCTGAGCAAGGAGGGAAGTGGCCGTCGACGGCCCGATGCTGGAAGGCGAACCCCTGCCCAGGGCTAATTGTTACTGGCTGGGAGGGGTGTAGCCGTCGATGGCCACTTCACCCGCTTCGAACAGGTAGCTCACCATCTCTTTTTCCAGCAGCTGACGATGCTCGAGGTTCATCATGTTCAGCTTTTTCTCGTTGATCAGCATCACCTGCTTTTTCTGCCATTCGGTCCAGGCTTCCTTGCTGATGTTGTCGAAGATCCGCTTGCCGAGCTCGCCGGGGTAGAGTTGGAAATCGAGACCCGGCGCCTCTTTCTTCAGACGCTGGCAGAATACGGTACGGCTCATGTAGACCTCTGTGGTTGCAACTCAGGATTGTAAGTCCGGGTAGGCGAGCAGGCGGGCCGTAGCGGCCGCCAACCCCACCTCGGCAGGATGGCGTAAGTTATACCAGAGTCGGGAATCCGCTTCCATGAGCAGCGGGGGCGGCGGGGTAGTCAGTTCGATCAGCAGAGGTTGGATATCCAGGTGGAAGTGACTGAAGGTGTGACGAAAACCAGTCAGTTCCCGGTAGCCGGCGCCCTGCAGTCCCAGTGTCTGCAAACGTGCCTCCACCTCGGACTGTGCCTCCACCTGCGGGAAGCAGTAGAGCCCGCCCCAGATCCCCTGGGGAGGGCGCTTCTCCAGCAACAGCTGATCGCCGCTGCGGATGATCAGCATGATGCCGGTGCGGGCGGGGATGCTCTGCTTGGGTTTACTGTTGGGGTAGGCGGTGGGGTTGCCTTGCGACAGCCCCTGGCAATCGTTCTGGACCGGACAGCGCCCGCAGGCGGGCTTGCTGCGGGTACAGACGGTGGCCCCCATGTCCATCATGGCCTGGTTGTACTGGGCGACGCCGAGCCTGGGGGTGAGGCGAGTCGCCAGATCCCAGAGGGTGTTCTCCACCGTCTTCTGCCCGGGCCAGCCCGGCAGCGCCAGCCAGCGGGTGAGTACCCGCTTCACGTTGCCGTCCAGAATGGCGTGGGGCTGACCGAGCGACAGGGAGAGCACGGCGCCTGCGGTGGAGCGGCCTATCCCTGGCAGGGCCATGACCTCCTCCAGCCGTTCCGGGAACAGGCTATCGTGCAGATCGCGGATAGTCTGGGCCGCCTTGTGCAGGTTGCGGGCGCGGGCGTAGTAGCCGAGTCCGGTCCAGTGGTGCAGCACCTCGTCGATGGGGGCATCGGCCAGGGCCAGCACATCGGGGAAGCGTTCCATAAAGCGCTGATAATACGGAATGACCGTCGCGACCTGGGTCTGTTGCAGCATGATCTCGGAGATCCAGACCCGGTAGGGGGTCTTGTCCTGCTGCCAGGGGAGGGTCTTGCGGCCATGGATCTGGTACCAGTCCAGGATCCGGGTGGCGAAGGAGGCGTTGTCTGGGTTGCTCACGATATGCTCATCTTATTGATTAAAAAGGGGAGCTCTCGGGCTCCCTCTTGTGGTCTGTCGATATGGCGGGGTTATCCGCGCCAGTCCTGCAGCGCCTTGAGGCTGGCATGCTGGCCGCCGACCTGCAGCACTATATCATCCTGGGCGATGGCGATCAGGGTGACTCCGGGGGCAATCTCGCTCCCTTCATGCAGCTCTCGCCCGTTGAGCACCACGGCCCGCTTGGCCGGATCGGAGGAGTAGTTGTGGGCACCATAGGTCAGCGGTGGTACCTGCTGCTTGATGGCCGCGGGCAGGGCACCGAGGGGAATGGCCCCGGCCGAACGCTCAATCTGGGGCGTCGACTCTTCCACCAGCGGAGTGTTGTTGAGGGCCATCATGATGCGCTCCGCCAGACTCTGGCCATTGTTGGTGGCGCTGGCCGTTGCCTTGGGTGCCGGGGCCGCCTTGGGTTGCACCACGGGTTCCGGCAGCGGGGGCGGCAGGGGGCGGGTGATCATCGGCTTGGGCTCGACCCGCACGAAGGGCGGCGTCACCACCTCTTTCACTTCGATCTGCTGCTCGATGGGCTTGAGGTGATAGAGGTGCCAGCCATAGTTGGCGCCCGCCCCCATGACGAGGGCGAGCGGCGCCAGCAGCCACCAGATCCAGCGGCGGTTGGGCTCTTCATCCTGGCTCACGGGCAGCCCCATGAGCGGCATGTGCGGGGTGAATTGGGGTTGATCGGCCCGGCGCAGGGCTTTGAGCAGGGTCGACATCAGGAGGCCTCCTCCATCATTTCATCCAGTTTCACCGGGACATCGGCGCGCAAGGTATCGTCCTCCAGCTTGGGCATGGGTTCACCCGCCTGCACGTTCAGGCGCAGCAGGGTGTTGCTGCCGGCAATCCCGTCCGGGGTCAGCCCCTGCTCGCGCTGGAACTGCTGCAACTTGTTCTTGAGCTCGGCATCGAAGCGGCTCACCTTGCGATCCGGCTGTTGCATGGCGCGGCTGAGGGCATTGTCCAGCCATTGCACCTGGGTTGGGCCGGCGTTGCTGCCGATGAGCGACACGCCGCCTTTGGGCATGCGCCACAGCAGGGTGTAACTCCCTCCCCAGGCATCGGCGAGCCACTGGCGGTCTACCTGCCAGCTCTGGTTGCCGATGAGCAGGGAGGCCTTGTCCGGCCCCAGATTCACCAGGGTGGCGTAGTAGAGACCGCCGGTCGCATCGGTCAGGCTGATGAGGGCGGGGTGTTGCAAGGCTTGCAGCTCCGCCAGGGTGGCATCCCCCTCCTGGCAGCGCAGACCGGCGCGGGGGGCGTTGTCACAGGTCGCCTCCTCCAGCTCGGCCTGGTAGCCCCAAACCTTGTAGAGATTCTGCATGGCCACATCGGGCTCGATCGCCTGATTGATGGCCCGGGTCAATTGCTCCTGCTGCTCCGGCGTGTCGTCCACCTTGACCGGGATCTCCACCTTGACCACGGGACGGGTGGGGAAGATGCCGATGAACTGCCAACCCCACCAGCCGGTCGCGACCAGCAGGGCGCCGACCAGCGCCACGGTCAGGCCGGACTGCCAGCTTCCCTCATCACGAATGCCGCTCACCTCGAAGGCCGCCTGGCTGATGTCGCCATGGACTATCTTGTGGCTGCCACGGGCGAAGGCGGCGATGAGGGCACGATCGCAGATGAGGTTGATGAGGCGCGGGATGCCGCCGGAGAGGCGATGCAGGGTCTGGATGGCCCTGGGAGTGAAGATGGGCTGGATGCAGCCGGCCACCTGCAGGCGGAAGCGCACATAGGCATCCACATCCTGGCGCGACAGCGGCAGCAGGTGGTAGCGGGCGGTGATGCGCTGGGCCAGCTGACGCAGCAGGGGCTGGCGCAACATTTGTTGCAGCTCGGGCTGGCCGATGAGCACGACCTGCAGCAGTTTCTTCTCGTCGGTTTCGAGATTGGTGAGCAGACGTAGTTGTTCCAGCACGCCGGGCAGCAGATGCTGCGCCTCATCCACCAACACTACAGTGCGTTTGCCTGCCGCCAGGTTGGCCAGCAGGTGATCGCGGATGAGGTCGAACAACGGCTTGAGACCCGCGTCTTTCTCATAGGACAGCTGGAACTCATCGCAGATGGCCGCCAGCAGATCCCGCTCGGTCAGGGAGGGATTGAGGATGTAGGCAATCTCGGTGTCGACTGGCAACTGCTGCAACAGGCAGCGGGAGACCGTGGTCTTGCCCGTTCCCACTTCTCCGGTGAGCAGCACGAAGCCCCCCCCATCCTGCAACCCGTAGTTGAGGTGGGCCAGGGCCTCCCCATGGCGTTCGCTCATATAGAGATATTTGGGGTTGGGCGAGATGGAGAACGGGGGCTCCGACAGACCGAAGAACTGTGTGTACATAAGGATCCATTCCATTGTTATGGGCGGCAGGTTAAAGCCTCCCCCCGGGGATGTCAAAGACCCGGATACCATAAGAGGGTCATCCTACCCAGTGGCTCAAATGGCGAGGTTGATCGGGGTCGAATTATCACACCCGCTGACGGAGATGCCGGAATCGGGGACGTCGTCTCCCCGCCGCAAAAGCGGTATCATCGAGGCAGGTTTATTGAGGAGAGTGCGCGTGCAGACTTATCTGGTTGGGGGAGCGGTACGGGACCGCCTGTTGGGCTTGCCGCAGGGGGACAGGGATCACCTGGTGGTCGGTGCGACCGTGGAGCAGATGCTGGGTCTCGGCTTCACTCAGGTTGGCCGCGATTTTCCGGTGTTCCTGCATCCCAAGACCCAGCAGGAGTACGCCCTTGCCCGCACCGAGCGCAAACAGGGGCAGGGCTATACCGGCTTTGTCTGCCATGCCGCGCCGGACGTCACGCTAGAACAAGATTTGCTGCGCCGGGATCTCACCATCAACGCCATCGCCGAGGATGAGAGCGGCCAGCTGCACGACCCCTATGGCGGTCTGCAGGACCTGAAGGCCCGGTTGCTGCGTCATGTCTCCCCGGCCTTCGCCGAGGATCCCCTGCGCATCCTGCGGGTGGCCCGCTTCGCTGCGCGCTTCCATGCCCAGGGATTCGTGGTGGCCCCACAGACCCAGGCTCTGATGCAGCAGATGACGGCGGCGGGAGAGCTGGCCCACCTGACCCCGGAGCGGGTCTGGAAGGAGCTGGAGAAGGTGTTGCTGGGGCCGACCCCCGCGGTCTTCTTCGAGGTGCTGCGTGAATGTGGTGCCCTCAAGGCGCTGTTCCCCGAGCTGGATGCCCTGTTCGGGGTGCCGGCCCCGGCCAAGTGGCACCCGGAGATCGACACCGGCATCCACACCATGATGGTACTGACCCAGGCCTGCCAGCGCTCTCCCGAGCTGGCGGTGCGCTTCGCGGCGCTGTGTCACGACTTTGGCAAGGGGCTGACCCCCCCTGAGTTCTGGCCGAGCCACCACGGCCATGGCCAGAAGGGGCTGCCCCTCATCCGGGATTTCTGCGAGCGTTTTCGGGTGCCGAACGATTGCCGGGATCTGGCGCTGCTGGTGAGCGATCTGCACACCCACATCCACATCGCGTTTGAACTCAAACCCGCCACTCTGCTCAAACTGTTCGACAAGGCGGATGCCTGGCGCAGGCCCGAGCGCTTCGCCCAGTTGCTGGACACCTGTCGCGCTGACTTCCACGGCCGTACCGGCTTCGAGGAGCGGGTCTATGCCGAGCCGGACTATGTGGCTCAGGCACTGACGGCGGCCCAGGCCGTGCCGGTCAAGGAGATAGTGGCGGCAGGCTTCAAGGGGGAGGCGATCCGCGAGCAGCTCGGCAAACGGCGGCTCGATGCCATCAGCCGGGTGCGGGACGAGTGGACCTTTATCGACGAGTGATGAGATCCCTTCGGCGGCTCGATGGGCCAAGCCTGAACGGTCGTTCGAGACAATGGAGATATAAAAAAGCCCGGGTCACTGACCCGGGCTTTTTGCTGCGAGGTGCCTTAAGAGAAGCAGGCCTGCAGCACGTAGAAGATGGCGATGGCCAGGATGGCGCCCGCGGGCAGGGTGATGACCCAGGAGACCACGATGTTGCGCAGTACGCCGAGGTTCAGGGCCGCAATGCCGCGGGCAAGACCCACCCCCATCACGGCACCCACCAGGGTCTGGGTGGTGGAGATGGGCAGACCGGTGCCGGAGGCGATCACCACGGTGGCAGCGGTGGCCAGCTGGGCGGCGAAGCCACGGCTCGGGGTCAGGTGGGTAATGCCGGTGCCGACGGTCGCCATCACCTTCTCACCCATGGTGGCCAGACCGATGACGATGCCTATGCCGCCAAGGGGCAGGATCCACCAGGCGATGTGGGAGCTGCCGCCGATCTCGCCGCCCGCCGCCACGATGGAAGCGACTGCGGAGAGCGGGCCGATGGCGTTGGCCACGTCGTTGGAACCGTGGGCGAAGGCCATGGCACAGGCGGTGATGATCATCAGGATGCCGAACACCTTCTCCACGTTGGCGAAGTGCATCTTGCTGTCATCCTGCGGGTTGTACTTCTGACCGCGAATGTAGAGCCAGCCGGCAAAGGCCACGGCGATGGAGATGGCGATGGAGAGCAGGATCCCCTCGCCATTGCTCAGGTGCAGGCCGACGTGGGTCAGCCCCTTCTTGATGGTGACCAGGCAGATGACCAGGGCCGTCAGGAACATGTAGAAGGGGACATAACGCTTGGCGTTGTTGAGGGGATCATCGGTGTTGAAGATGAGCTTCTGCACACTGATGAACATGAAGTAGGCGATCACCCCCGAGATGGCGGGCGTCACCACCCAGGAGCCGACGATGCCACCGAACTTGTTCCACTGTACCGCTTCCGGGCCAATGCTCACCACGGCGAAGCCGACGATGGCACCGATGATGGAGTGGGTGGTGGAGACGGGCCAGCCGAAGTAGGAGGCCAGGATCAGCCACAGACCCGCCGCCAGCAGGGAGGCAATCATGCCAAGCACCAGCAGATCCGGCGTGTCGGCAAAGGCGTTGCTGTCGATGATGCCGTTGCGGATGGTGGCCGTCACTTCGCCACCGGCCAGATAGGCACCGGCAAATTCGAAGATCATGGCGATGATGATCGCCTGACGGATGGTCAGGGATTTGGTACCGACCGATGTACCCATGGCATTGGCGACGTCATTCGCACCAATCCCCCAGGCCATCAAAAAGCCGAACAAGGCCGCCACGAGCACCAGGGTGGTGCCGTAATTTGCGATAATGTCCATTAGTAGTGTTTACCCTGTCAGTCGATTACGAACGAGCCAGCATCAATTCCAGACGGGCGCCAACGCGCTCGGCCTGATCAGCCAGGTCACCTACCCATTCGAGGATCTTGTAGAGGAACATAACGTCGATCGGATTGTATTTGTGCTCAACGGCTTGCAGCTGTTGGCGCAGCCCGATCTGCATGGTGTCAGTATCGTCCTCGATGAGATCCAGCTGGTGGATCATCTCGGCAACCATTTCAACTTCACGTCCTTTAAAGCCGGTTTCGAGCAGCTCATCGAGTTCTCCGATGGCTTTTTCGGCTTGGGCGGTCGCATCGATACAACGTTTGAGATAGGCCATGAAATCGGCACGCATCTCGGAGGGGAATTCCATTTTACGGCCAAGCATGCGGCCGGAGATATCCTTGGCACGGTTGGCAATCTTGTCCTGCTGGGTCAGCATCTCCAGCAGGTCGGTACGGGCGACCGGCAGGAACAGGCCGCGGGGCAGCTTGAGACGGATTTCACGTTTGAGAATGTCCGCTTCTTTCTCCAGCTGGGCGATCTGTTGCCGGATCTTCTCGGCATCATCCCAGCGGTCTTCGGCAACGGCATCAAAGAACGGAATCAGCTGCTCACAGCACACGTGAACCTTGACGATATGCTTCTGCAGCGGCTTGATGGGGGACTTCGCGAAAAGTCCCAGGATAGTATTTACTGGCATGGCCAAACCTGTGTCGGTGAAAAAACACTCGATACTATTTCATGAGGGGCGCATGGTAACCGAACTATGCCCTCAATAAAACCGTGAATTAATCCTGATGTTTCGCTGGCATTATATCTTCGTGGCGGGGATCATGCCCCCCAAAGTTGCCAGCCAGCCCGGAATGACTATGCAAACTGAGATCGAGATAAAATTTTTCGTCGCCACGGACATCCAGGAACAACTCTCCAACCTGCTGAATAAACTCGATATTATCTCCGCAAGCAGCGCGAGCCTCGGCAACGTCTATTTCGATACGCCAGAGCTTGCCCTGCGCAGGCTCGACATGGGGCTGCGCATCCGCCGCAGCGACGATTTCTCCGAACAGACCATCAAGTGCCGGGGTCAGGCGATCGGGGGGCTGCATGCCCGCCCAGAGTACAATGTTCCGGTCAGCGGGGAGTTGCCGACCCTGGCAGCCTTCCCCGACGAGATCTGGCCGGATCTCGCCCATCGTGATGCCATCCAGTCCCGGCTGGTGGCCCAGTTCAAAACGGATTTCGTGCGTCGTCACTGGTTGATCGCGTTTGAGAAGGCGGGCCAGGCTGCCGAGATCGAGCTGGCCTGGGATCGGGGAGAGATAGTGGGGGAGCAGGGGCGCAGCGTCATCGATGAGCTGGAGCTTGAGCTCAAGTCCGGCGAGGCGAGCACCCTGTTCGCCCTGGCCGCCGAGCTGGCCGGGTTGGGGGGCATCCGGTTGGGGGCCCAGTCCAAGGCCCAGCGTGGCTACCGGTTGGCGGGGCTCGGCAAGGCGATGGCGCCGCAATCTCTGCCGGATCTGGAGGGCCGGGATGCCGGGGCGCTCATCGCGCTCGGGTTGCAGCACTGGCAGCATCACGAGCAGCTCTGGCTGGAGTCTGACGGCACGGCCAAGGCGCAGGCCCTGTCCGGTCTTCTGGAGGGGATTACCCTGCTGAAGGATGCGGCGGCCACCTTGGTGGGATCTCCCGCCTGGTTGCCAGCCCTGCTGACCCAGCACGCCTGGTTGGTGCAATGGGAGGGAGAAGAGGATGCACTCCTTGCCCGAGTTCACAGCGCCGACTATGTGCGGCTGCAACTGGCCATCTCGGCCTGGCTGCATCTGGGGGCTTGAGGGCCGCTCGCGATATGGGTTCGTGATGACACAAACAGCAAAAAGGTGAGCCTTGGCTCACCTTTTTTCGTCTCAGTCGGGGCTGCCCTGGGGTCAGTTCACCACGGCCACGTTGATGCTGCCGTTGCCCTGGGTCATGCGAACACGGGCCCCCGGCACAAAGGTGGGGCTGGCTTTTTGCACCACGACGATGGATTCCCCGTTCTCTTTCTTGATCTCGAGTTCCACCCCATCGACCTGATTGAGCTTGTCGCCAGCCGCCTTGCCGGCCGCGGCGCCCGCGATGGCGCCACCGGCTGCGGCGATGTCGCTGCCCCGGCCGCCACCTATGGTGCTGCCCAGCAGGCCGCCGACCACGGCGCCACCTATGGTGCCGAGTACCGAGTTCTCATCGGCCTGGATCTTGACCGGGCGGGTGGACTGTATGGTGCCGTAGCTGACGGTCTGGACCTGCTTGGCGCGATCCTTGGTGTAGACGTCACCGGAGTAAACGTCGCTGTTGGCACAACCCGTGAGGGCGGTGGTCGCGGCCAGCAGGGTGACGATGGCGATACGTTTGAACATGATGAGCCTCCTGGGCGAGCATAGGGTTGATCTCTTCGTTGAGCTTAACTTTACGCCAAGCTGATCGCGCATGAAACTGGCAAAATGTAACCATTTATGTGCCAGGGGCCCGCTGCCACGCTATCTCCTCATGACAGAGGCTTCTCCAGCAGCAGGCGATCCTCCCCCGGGCCGAAATAGCCGGGCTCCTCTGCCAGCTGCTGGTAGCCGAGACGAAAGTAGAGACGCTGGGCCGGGTTGGCCGGATCCACCGTCAGCCTGACTCCTGTCGCTGCCAGTGCCGCCAGCCCCTGTTCGACTCGCACCATCATCCGTTCGGCGAGCCCGAAGCCACGAGCTTCCGGCAGCACGGCCAGAGAGAGCAACCAGCCCTGCGACCGATCCTGTCCAAGCCCGCCCAGGGCATAACCCAGCAGCTTGCCATCCCGCTCGGCCACGATCAGCAGATCCGGCCACAAGTCCATGGCCTGGCGAAAGAAGAAGGGAGGGTAGACATCTTCTCCAAAGACCTCGACGTCGAGCCGCCCGATGGCGTGCATGTCGGTGTGGCGGGCCACTCTCAATAGGGGGGGCTGGTGCATCCTGACTCCTTGGGACTTGCTGCCGGGCGGCAGTCAAAAAAGAGCCACAGGGTAGTGAGCCAGCCGGTGCGATGCAAGGGGCAGGGGATTTACGGTGGCAGTGGCCTGCCATGGGGACGCCTGGGGGCCTTGCGGCGGCTGTCCAGCAGGTGGCGCAGGGCGAGCCAGGGGTGATGCCACAGCATGCGCGGGCCGCTCCATTTCATGATCTGCTGGATCTGCTTGCGCATGGCGGGGGCATAACAGTGGATATCGCACTTGGCGCAGGTGGGTTTGTGGCCCTGACCATAACGGCAGCGACGCAGCCGCTGGTGGGCGAATTCCCGCAGCTGGCGGCAATGCCGGCAGTCGGGATCCTGATGATGGTGGTTGCAGTAAAGGCGGATCATGGCGCTGACCGTCAACTGCTCCCGTCTGAGCCTGGGGTGATCGGGTGCCTGGCTGGCACGGGCACTGCGACGAGTGCCTGGCTGTTCGGAGTTCATGGCGCCATTGTCCTGACCAGGGCGGCCGGGGTCTTGATACAGGTCAAGGCGGGAATGAAAAACAGGGCCCTTGGGCCCTGTGTCATCACTGTATCTCGATTGCCCCGATCAGATGAGGCTGGTCGCCTGCTCCAGCCAGGCGAGATCTTCACCTTCCAGCAGCGGGCTCAGGCGGCGGAAGACTTCCACGTGGTAGTCGTTGATCCAGCGGAACTCATCCTGGCTCAGCAGGCTGCGATCGATGAGGCGGATGTCGAACGGCACATAGGTCAGTCGCTCGAAGCCCAGCATCGGCAGCTCGCCCCGCGCCTCCATCTCGGTCACCACCACCAGGTTCTCGCAGCGGATGCCAAAGGCGTTCTCGCGGTAGTAGCCCGGTTCGTTGGAGAGCACCATGCCCGGTTGCAGCGCCACCAGGCTGCCCTTGGGCGCAATGCGCTGGGGACCCTCGTGCACACTCAGGAAGTGGCCGACCCCGTGACCGGTACCGTGGTCATAGTTGTAACCGGCTTGCCACAGGGGCATGCGGGCCAGCACGTCGAGCTGGATGCCGGCGGTGCCGCGAGGGAAGCGGGCCTGATCCAGGGCAATGTGGCCTTGCAGCACCCGGGTGAACATGGCCTTGTGCTCCTCGGTCACCTCGCCCACCCGCAGGGTGCGCGTGATGTCGGTGGTGCCGTCCAGGTACTGGGCGCCGGAGTCCACCAGATAGATGCTGTCCTGGCCGAAGGGGCGCGGCACACCGTTGGTGTGGCGGTAATGGCACATGGCGGCGTTGGGGCCCAGGGCCGAGATGGTGTCGAAGCTCGGCTCCACATAGTGATCCTGCTCCTTGCGGAAGGACTCCAGCTGATCCGCCAGGGTACCTTCATCGACGCCCTCGAACTCACCGCTGGCGACCAGACGGTCCAGCCAGGCGAGGAAGCGGGTAACGGCAACCCCATCGCGCAGGTGGGCGGCGCGCATGCCGGCCAGCTCCACGGCATTCTTGCAGGCCTTGGGCAGCATGGTGGGATCCTGACCGGCCACCAGGATGGCACCGGCTTCTTCCATCACGAGTTGGGTCCAGGCGTTGGCGGTATTCGGGTCGGCCAGCACCTTCTGTTGATCTTCCCCGATGCGCTGCAGCACGTCACCCAGCTTGTCGATGGGGTAGACGGAGACATCCTGCCCCACGTGCTGGCTGAAGGCGATGCAGTCGATCTTGTCGGTATCGACGAAGAAATCCATGGTGGCATTGGCGTAGAGTACCGCGAAGCCCAGTACCACGGGCAGGCGCTCCACGTCACGACCGCGCAGGTTGAGCAGCCAGTTGATGGGCTCGGCCTGAGTCAGCAGCACGGCGTCCAGTCCGCGCTTGCGCAGATCCATTGCCAGCTGCTCGCGCTTGGACTGGCTCGACTGGCCAGCCAGCGCCTCGCTGTAGAGGATGACCGGGCTCTTGGCGGGCACCGGGCGATCGATCCAGAGCGGGTCGATGGGGTTCTCGTCCACCCGCACCAGTTCGATGCCACGATCCGCCAGCACCGCCTTGGCGTTCTGGTACCAGGCCAGGCTGTGCAGGCGGGCGTCGAAGCCGACCCGGGCGCCGGCCGGCAGTTGCTCCGCCAGCCACTGTACGTGGGGATCCTCGTTCAGGTGGAGGAATTCAAACAGTTCGGCGGGTGCCTGCATGCGGGCCTGCACAGTGTAACGACCGTCGATGAACAGGGCCGCCCGCTGCGCCAGGATGATGGCGAGGCCGGCGGAGCCGTTGAAACCCGTGATCCAGTCCAGCCGCTCGGCATGGGCGGGGATGTACTCCCCCAGGTGCTCGTCATCGTGAGGGACGATGAAGGCGTCCAGTTCCTGGGTGGCCAGGGTGGTCCTGAGCTGGGCGACGCGGGTTTCAATAATCTCGAAATGATTCATGTCGTTACTGCCAGATTGTGGTGATGTGAGTGTTCACTGGGATTGACTGCTCGCCAGGATCTGTTTGATCGACTGGCCAGCCGCCTCGATATGTTGCCTGAGCAGGACGACCGCCTCGTGCTTGCGGCGTTCGCGACACAGCGCCAGCAACTGGGCGTGCTCGCGCTCGGCCTTGTCCACGCCCCCCTGGGCAAACAGCAGCTCGAAGCGCACGTAGCGATCGCAGCTCAGGTTTATCTGGGCGATGAGCTCCAGCGCCTGGGGACGATTGGCGGCCTGATAGAGGGTGGCGTGAAAACTGTGGTTCAACTCGGCCCAGTGCTCGACCTGGGTACCGGACTCCAGCGCCAGATCGAACTGGGCCAGGATGGCTTGCGCCTTGGCGAAGGTCTCCTCCGTCATCATGTCGACGGCGTGGAACAGGGTATCGGCTTCCAGCAGGGCTCGCAAATAAAAGAGCTCGTCGATGGCCGAGGCGTCCAGCATGGTCACCACGGCGCCGCGATGGGCCTCGAACTTCACCAACCCCTGGGCTTCCAGCTGCATCAGGGCTTCTCGCACCGGGATCCGGCTCACCGCCAGCTCCCTGGCGATGGCGTCCTGGCGCAGGGGGGCGCCGGCGGGGAACTCGCCGCGCAGGATCCGGCCGCGCAGGTTCTCCATCACCATCTGGGTGCGGGTCTTGTAGGGTGGGCTCATGCTGGGGTCACGGGGCAGGTTGCAAAATTGTATATTGTATAAAGTTTGGCTGAATCTAACGCGCCATCGTCCCGCTGGCAAGGCTTCGCGGGAGTCAAACGCTGCGGTTTGGCCAAAAAAATACCGGCCAGCTGGGCTGACCGGTATGCAATCCTGGAAAGTGGCTGGTCGTTACAGCTGCGGACCCGCCGCCACCAGACGTTTGCCTTCGTCATTGTCGGTGAAGCGTTCGAAGTTCTTGATGAAGCGCCCTGCCAGATCCACCGCCTTGGTATCCCAGTCGGCCTTATTCGCGTAGGTATCGCGCGGGTCGAGGATCTCGGTGTTCACCCCCGGCAGTGCGGTCGGCACCTCCAGGTTGAAGATTGGCAGCACCTTGGTCTGCGCCTGCTCGATGGAACCGTCAAGGATGGCGTCGATGATGGCGCGGGTGTCCTTGATGGAGATGCGCTTGCCGGTGCCGTTCCAGCCGGTGTTGACCAGATAGGCCTCGGCCCCTGCCGCTTCCATCCGCTTCACCAGCTCCTGACCGTACTTGGTCGGGTGCAGGCTGAGGAAGGCCGCGCCGAAGCAGGAGGAGAAGGTCGGCGTCGGCTCGGTGATGCCACGCTCGGTGCCCGCCAGCTTGGCAGTGAAGCCGGACAGGAAGTGGTACTTGGTCTGCTCCTTGGTCAGCTTGGCGACCGGGGGCAGTACCCCGAAGGCATCGGCGGTCAGGAAGATCACCTTGGTGGCGTGACCAGCCTTGGAGACCGGCTTGACGATGTTCTCGATGTGGTAGATGGGGTAGGAGACCCGGGTGTTCTCGGTGCGGGAGCCGTCGTCGAAGTCGATGGTGCCGTCGGCCGCGACCGTCACGTTCTCCAGCAGCGCATCGCGACGGATGGCGTGGTAGATGTCCGGCTCAGCCTCCTCGGAGAGCTTGATGGTCTTGGCGTAGCAGCCCCCCTCGAAGTTGAACACGCCGTTGTCGTCCCAGCCGTGCTCGTCATCGCCGATCAGCTGGCGCTTGGGATCGGTGGAGAGGGTGGTCTTGCCGGTGCCGGAGAGGCCGAAGAAGATGGCCACGTCGCCGTCCTGACCCACGTTGGCGGAGCAGTGCATGGAGGCGATGCCGCGCAGGGGCAGGAAGTAGTTCATCATGGAGAACATGCCTTTCTTCATCTCGCCACCGTACCAGGTGCCGCCGATGAGCTGCATCTTCTCGGTCATGTTGAAGGCGACGAAGTTCTCGGAGTTGAGGCCCTGTTCTTTCCAATCCGGGTTGGTGCACTTGGCACCGTTCATCACCACGAAGTCCGGCTTGAAGGTCTTGAGTTCTTCCTCGCTCGGGCGAATGAACATGTTCTTCACGAAGTGTGCCTGCCAGGCCACCTCGGTGATGATGCGCACCGCCAGACGGGTGTCCGGGTTGGCGCCGCAATAACCGTCCACCACGAACAGGCGCTTGCCGGAGAGCTGCTGGGTCACCAGGGATTTCAGATGTGACCACACTTCCGGGGTAATGGCCTTGTTATCGTTCTTACCCTGGTCAGACCACCACACAGTATTCTGGGTAGTGCCGTCTTTGACGATATATTTATCTTTCGGGGAACGACCGGTGAAGATGCCGGTATTGACGTTGACGGCACCCAGCTCGGTGACGACGCCACGTTCGAATCCTTCCAGGTCTGGGCGGGTCTCTTCGGCGAAGAGCTGCTCATAAGAGGGGTTGCGAACGATTTCTTGGCTGTTTTTGATACCGTACTGGTCCAGTTTCAGTTGTTGGGCCAGGGTGGGTTCTGCCACGATAGTCATTATATTCTCCTGGGTTCAGAGGTTTGTAGGGTTCTATCTGACGATCATGCTACCACCTAGGTGGTAGAGTTTAGCGATCGCCATCAAACTTTATAAAATAGGGTATTTTTTTGTTATTTAAGTTAAAGGCGGGTTTTGCCCGCCTTCATTTAGTGTAACTTGTTTGCATCATTACCGGGAGCCCTGCTGAACAGGGTTTCGACGTCGATCCCATCGAATGGGTACTCGGCGCCGCAATAGTCACAGTGCATGTCGATCTTGCCGAGATCCTGCACCATGGCCATCGCCTCTTCTTTGCCGATCTGCAGCAAGGCCCCTTCACAACGGGCACGGGAGCAGGTGCAGCGGAACTCGATGGCCTGGGGATCGAACACCCGTACCTTGTCCTGGTGATAGAGGCGATAGAGGATCTCCTCGGCCTCCAGACCAAACAGCTCTTCATCCTTGATGGTGCTGGTGAGCTGTTCCAGATGCTCGAAATCGGCGCTGTGATCCTCGCTCTGGGCCGGCAGTTCCTGCAGCAGGATCCCGGCGGCGCGGGGCTGGCCTTCGTGATGGCCGGTGCGGATCCAGAGCCGGGTGGCGAGCTGCTCGGATTGGGCGAAGTACTGCTCGAGGCAGCCTGCCAGGGTGTCGGCCTCGAGGGCAATGATGCCCTGATAGCGCTCACCCTGATCCGGGGTGATGGTGATCACCAGCTGGCCGTTGCCGATCAGGCTCTGCAGCTTGCCATCCTCCGGCAACTTCCCTTCATAACGGGCCACGCCGCGCAGTTGCTGGTTGTGATCGCCGTTGATCACCGCCAGGCGCACCGGGCCGTCCCCTTGCAGCTGCACCGTGATGGAGCCTTCAAACTTGAGGGTGGCGGTCAGCAGGCTGGTGGCGACCAGCAGTTCACCCAACAGCGTTTGCACCTGCACCGGATAGCTCTGGGCTTCCACGATGTGGCGGTAGGTGCTGTCCAGCTGGACCAGCTCCCCGCGGACTTCGTACTCTTCGAACAGATAGCGATACAGGAGATCTTGGTTACTCATCATGCATTCCTGGGTTTTCTTGGGGATATGAACAAAAACATTGTTAAACAGCCGGTTAGGAACTAATTCCTCCGCCTGTCGTCATAAAAGGGCCACAAGGGCTGATTAGTATTGTTTGACCTTGATCAGCTGGCGTCGTTCCTGCTTGTCGGGACGGCGCTCCGGGCTTGGGGCAAACTGGCTGTTGAAACGCCGGGCCTCGCTGTTGTCGGCGCGTCGTTTCAGGCTCTCGGCGGTCTCTTCGTAGAGCAGCTGGGCCAGCGGAGCAGATTTGCGCTGCTCGCTCACCTCGAGCACTCGCACCTCCCGCTCGTCCTGGCCCTGCCAGAAGCGGATGAGGGCGCCGACCTCGACCTGCTTGCCCGGTTTGCTGCGCTGGCCGTTGTAGTGCACCTTGCCGCCGTCTATCTGGTCCCGCGCCAGACTGCGGGTCTTGTAGAAGCGCGCAGCCCACAGCCACTTGTCGAGGCGAACCTGAGTGCCGGTTTGTACTGGGTTCGACATGAATCGGCTCCGGATGGCTAAAAGGGTGCCTGATTATACCAGAGGGGAGCCCCGGGGTAGAAACAGGGGACGCCTTGGTGTGACGGGATCTGTATTTTCACCGCTTCACCTCATCCGGTCGGTTGTCTCTGGGTCCATTGCCGTACACAATAGCCAACCGATTTGGATGTCAGAACATTTTGATAAACATGACGCTACCGCCTAGGGATGACTTGTTGAACTCCCTGCTGGCCCGTTGCAAGACGGTGCCACTCGCTCGTTTGAGCCAGCCTCTGTTCTGGCTGCTGCTGCTATTGCTGGCCCAACAGTGTGCCGGCCTCACCTGGCGTCTGTTCGGCCTGACTCAACCAATTAACTCCCAGCCCTGGCAACCCTCGGTCACCGCGAGCCAGGGAGCAGGGTCGGCGCGTCTCGATATCAGCGGGGTCAGCCGCCTTTCCCTGTTTGGCAAGGCCCCCCCGGCCAATGCTGGCCAAGTGGCCCAGACGGTCGCGGCCGATGCCCCCAAGACCCAGCTCAATGCCCAGCTCAACGGCGTACTGGCGAGTTCTGATCCCGCCAAGTCCATCGCCATCATCGCCCATAACGGGTTGCAGAATTCTTACGGCATCGGTGATTACATCGATGGCACCCAGGCCAGGATCCGTCAGGTCTTTGCGGATCGGGTCATCATCGCCCGGGATGGCCGTGACGAGACCCTGATGCTGGACGGAGAGGAGTACGGCAAACCCTTGCCCAAGGCGAGCCAGCCCCAGAGCAAGCTCTCCACGGTACGCAGCGAACTGATGAGCAACCCCGGCAAGATCACCGATTACCTCAATATTTCCCCGGTACGGGTGGATGGCCGCATGGTCGGCTATCGCCTCAATCCGGGCAGCAATCCGGAAATGTTCAACCAACTCGGGCTGGTCGCCAACGATCTGGCGGTCAGCATCAATGGCCTGGATCTGCGGGACAACGCACAGGCCATGCAGGCTATGCAGCAAGTGGCGGGCGCCACTGAAATGACCGTCACCGTCGAGCGGCAAGGACAGCTCTACGACGTGTATGTCGGCTTGTCAGAATAATGATTGGAGTAGCACCAAGAATGAGAAATAAAGGGAAAGGCTGGCGTCTGGCCACGGTCGCGGCAGCCTTGATGATGGCAGGCTCTGCCTGGGCCACCGAATATTCCGCCAGCTTCAAGAATGCCGACATCGAAGAGTTCATCAACACGGTCGGCAAGAACCTGAACAAGACCATCATCATCGAGCCCTCGGTGCGCGGCAAGATCAACGTCCGCAGTTACGACCTGCTCAACGAAGAGCAGTATTACCAGTTCTTCCTGAGCGTGCTCGACGTCTATGGCTTCGCCGTGGTGCCCATGAACAACGGGGTGCTCAAGGTCGTGCGCTCCAAGGATGCCAAGACCTCCGCCATTCCGGTGGTGGACGATAGCAACCCCGGTATTGGGGACGAGATGGTGACCCGGGTGGTGCCGGTGCGCAACGTCTCGGTGCGCGAACTGGCACCGCTGCTGCGTCAGCTCAACGACAATGCCGGTGGCGGCAACGTGGTGCACTACGAGCCCTCCAACGTGCTGCTCATCACCGGCCGCGCCGCCGTGGTCAACCGCCTGGTGGAGGTGGTGCGCCGGGTGGACAAGGCCGGTGACCAGGACATGGACGTCATCAAGCTGAAATATGCTTCCGCCGGCGAGATGGTGCGGCTGGTGACCAACCTCAACAAGGATGGCAACAACCAGGGTGGCAATGCCCCCTTGCTGCTCTCCCCCAAGGTGGTGGCGGATGAGCGGACCAACTCCGTGGTGATCAGCGGTGAGCCCAAGGCCCGCGCCCGCATCATCCAGATGGTGCGTCAGCTCGATCGGGATCTGCAGAGCCAGGGCAATACCCGGGTCTTCTACCTGAAGTACGGCAAGGCCAAGGATCTGGTGGATGTGCTCAAGGGGGTCAGCTCCAGCATCGAGGCGGACAAGAAGGGGGGCGGTGCGACGGCGACCGGCGGCGGTGCCAGCATCGGTGGCGGCCAGCTTGCCATCTCGGCGGACGAGACCACCAATGCCCTGGTGATCACCGCCCAGCCGGACGTCATGGCCGAGCTGGAGCAGGTCATCGCCAAGCTCGACATCCGCCGTGCCCAGGTGCTGGTGGAGGCGATCATCGTCGAAGTCTCCGACGGTGACGGCATGAACCTCGGCGTGCAGTGGGCCAATACCAACGGTGGCGGCACCCAGTTCACCGATACCGGCCTGCCCATCGGTTCCCTTGCCATCGCCGCCAAGGATTACGACGACAACGGCAACACCGACGGCCTCGCGTCGCTTGCCAGCAACTTCAGCGGCATGGCGGCCGGTTTCTACAAGGGAGACTGGGCCATGCTGGTGACGGCCCTCTCCACCAACAGCAAGAACGACATTCTCTCGACTCCGAGCATCGTCACCATGGACAACAAGGAAGCCTCCTTCAACGTCGGCCAGGAAGTGCCGGTGCAGAGCGGCTCCCAGAGTTCCACCACCAGCGATCAGGTGTTCAACACCATAGAGCGCAAGACGGTGGGTACCAAGCTGGTGGTGACGCCCCAGATCAACGAAGGGGACTCGGTACTGCTCAACATCGAGCAGGAAGTCTCGAGTGTCGCCCAGAAGCAGGCGACCGGTACCGCGAACCTGGGTCCCACCTTCGACACCCGTACCGTGAAGAATGCCGTGCTGGTGAAAAGCGGCGAAACCGTGGTGCTGGGGGGCTTGATGGATGAGCAGACCCAGGAGCAGATCTCCAAGGTGCCGCTGCTCGGGGACATCCCCGTGCTGGGCTACCTGTTCCGCTCCTCCAAGACCTCGACCTCCAAGCGCAACCTCATGGTCTTCATCCGCCCGACCATCTTGCGCGATGCCAACGTCTACTCCGGCGTCTCCAGCAACAAGTACACCCTGTTCAGGGCCGAGCAGCTGAACCGCGCCGCCGATGAAGGCTATGCCACCTCGCCGGCCCGCCAGGTGCTGCCTGCCTACGGCCAGGATGTGATGATGTCCCCCGAGGTACAACAGCAGATCGAGCGGATGAAGGCGCAGCAGCAGGCGACCGCCACCGGCGTCAGAACCCAGGTGCAGCAGCCCCAGAGCCAACCCTTCGTGCAGAGCAAGCCCTGATGGCGTATCAACTGGACAACAGCGAACTGCCGGAGTTGCCGTTCGCCTTCGCCCGCAACTTCGGGGCCATCCTGACCGAGCGTCAGGGAAAGCCCCTGCTGCTCTGCCGTCAGGGGATCAGCCCCCAGACCCTGCTGGAGGTGCGGCGGGTGGCCGGTTGTGGTTTTGCCGTCGAGCAGCTTGGCAACGACGAATTCGAAACCCTGCTGATGGCCCACTATCAGCGCGACTCCTCCGAGGCACGCCAGCTGATGGAGGACCTCGGCAACGAGATGGACTTCTTCGCCCTGGCCGAGGAGCTGCCCCAGAGTGAAGACCTGCTGGATGCGGATGACGACGCCCCCATCATCCGCCTCATCAACGCCATGTTGAGCGAGGCGATCAAGGAGGAGGCGTCCGACATCCATATCGAAACCTTCGAGCGGGCCCTGGTCATTCGTTTTCGCATCGATGGCGTGCTGCGGGAGATACTGCGTCCCCATCGCAAGCTTGCATCGCTCTTGGTGTCGCGCATCAAGGTCATGTCCCGCATGGACATCGCCGAGAAGCGGGTACCCCAGGATGGCCGCATCTCCCTGCGCATCGGCGGCCGGGCCGTCGACGTGCGGGTCTCCACCATGCCGTCCAGCTACGGCGAGCGGGTGGTGTTGCGACTGCTGGACAAGAACAACGTGCGCCTCGAGCTCAAGCAGCTCGGCATGACGCTGGCCAATCGCAACGTCATCAGCGAACTCATCCGCAAACCCCACGGCATCATCCTGGTGACCGGGCCGACCGGCTCGGGCAAGTCCACCACCCTCTATGCGGCGCTCTCGGAGATCAACTCCCGGGATCGCAACATCCTCACCGTCGAAGATCCCATTGAATATGACCTGGAAGGGGTAGGGCAGACCCAGGTCAACAGCAAGGTGGACATGACCTTCGCCCGCGGCCTGCGCGCCATTTTGCGTCAGGATCCGGACGTGGTGATGGTGGGGGAAATTCGTGACCTCGAGACCGCCCAGATCGCGGTGCAGGCGTCCCTCACCGGTCACCTGGTGATGTCGACCCTGCACACCAACACCGCCATCGGCGCCATCACCCGGATGCGGGACATGGGCATAGAGCCCTTCCTGCTCTCCTCCTCCCTGCTGGCGGTATTGGCCCAGCGGCTGGTGCGTACCCTCTGCCCGGATTGCCGTGCACCCCATCCCATCAGCGAGCAGGAACGGCTCGCCATGGGCATGCCACTGCCGCCGGATCAGCAGATCTGGCGCCCGGTGGGATGCGAGCAGTGCAACCACACCGGCTATCGCGGCCGGACCGGGATCCACGAACTGGTGGTGATCGACGACGCCGTGCGCGAGGCCATCCACGGCGCCAGCGGCGAACTCGCCATCGAGCGGCTGATCCGGGGTCATACCCCCAGCATCCGCCGGGATGGCATCGACAAGGTGCTGCTGGGGCAGACCAGCCTCGAAGAAGTGCTGCGCGTGACCCGGGAAGACTGAGATGGCAGCGTTCGAATACAAGGCTCTCGACAGCAAGGGGCGTAACAAGAACGGTGTGCTGGAGGGCGACTCCGCCCGTCAGGTGCGCCAGCTGCTGCGCGAACAGGGGCTGACGCCGCTCGAGGTGAACGAGACCACCGAGAAGGCGAAGCGGGAAGCCAATCGCTTCGTGCTGTTTCGCCGCGGGGCCTCCACCTCCGAGTTGGCCCTCATCACCCGCCAGCTGGCGACCCTGGTGGGGGCCGGTCTCACCATCGAGGAAGCCCTCAAGGCGGTGGCCGAGCAGTGCGAGAAGGCCCACCTGCGCAGTCTGGTGGCGACGGTGCGCAGCAAGGTGGTGGAGGGTTACTCCCTTGCCGACTCCCTCGGCGCCTTCCCCCATGTGTTCGACCAGCTGTTCCGCTCCATGGTGGCGGCTGGGGAGAAATCCGGTCACCTGGAGAAGGTGCTGAACCGGCTTGCGGATTACACCGAGCAGCGCCAGCACATGCGCACCAAGCTGCTGCAGGCGATGATCTACCCCATCGTCCTCACGTTGGTGGCGGTGGGGGTCATCTCCATACTGCTTACCGCCGTGGTGCCCAAGGTGGTGGCCCAGTTCGAGCACATGGGTCAACAACTGCCCGGCACCACCCGTTTTCTCATCGGTACCAGCGAGTTGCTGCAGCACTACGGGCTCTGGTTCCTGCTGCTGCTGTTCATCGGCGGTCTGATCTGGCGCTGGTGGTTGGGGGATGCGACCCGTCGTCGCCACTGGCACGCCGTGCTGCTGCGTCTGCCGGTCATCGGCCGGGTCAGCCGCGGCCTCAACACCGCCCGTTTCGCCCGCACCTTGAGCATCCTCAACGCCAGCGCCGTGCCTCTGCTGGAGGGGATGAAGATCGCCGGTGAAGTGCTCTCCAACGACTTTGCCCGCCACCGTATCGGCGAGGCCACCGAGCGGGTGAGAGAGGGGACCAGCCTGCGCAAGGCGTTGGATGAAACCAAGATTTTTCCGCCCATGATGCTGCACATGATCGCCTCGGGCGAGCAGAGCGGCGAGCTCGACAGCATGCTGGAGCGGGCGGCGGACAACCAGGACAGGGAGTTCGAAACCCAGGTGAATATCGCACTCGGGGTGTTCGAGCCCATGCTGGTGGTCTCCATGGCCGGGGTGGTGCTGTTTATCGTGATGTCGATCCTGCAGCCGATCCTCGAGCTCAACAACATGGTGAATCTCTGATGCCGGCGTGACCCGCCGGTTTGAATGCCACAACAAGGTTAATCATCGATGGCGCTGGCCATCTTATTCGTTAGGGAGTCATAGCAATGCACAGTCGTCGTCAACGGGGTTTCACCCTGCTGGAAGTCATGGTGGTCATCGTGATCCTGGGGATCCTGGCCAGCCTGGTGGTGCCTAACCTGATGGGCAACAAGGAGAAGGCGGATCAGCAGAAGGCGGTGTCCGATATCGTCGCGCTGGAGAATGCGCTGGACATGTACAAGCTGGACAACAACCGCTACCCCACCACCGAGCAGGGGCTGGATGCCCTGGTCAATAAGCCGACCGCTTCCCCGGAGCCGCGCAGCTACCGGGAAGGGGGCTACATCAAGCGCCTGCCGCAGGATCCCTGGGGTAACCAGTACCAGCTGCTGAGTCCGGGCCAATTTGGCAAGATCGACATCTTCAGCATGGGGCTGGATGGGGAAGCTGGTACCGATGACGACATCGGCAACTGGAACCTGAAGGACTTCCAATAAGTGTTTGAAGGCGCCCTGATGCCTGTCGGGCCTGCCGCCATCGGGCAGGCCTTGTCTCGTTCATCCGCCATGGCCCGACCATGGAGGTAGTGCTCGTGACATGCCGTCATCAGTCAGGAGTCTCTGTGCCGGAGTGCCGCCATCTTGATGGGGGACAGCTGGTGAGGCGTCGCTACCAATCGGGGTTCACCCTGCTGGAAGTCTTGCTGGTCGCCATGTTGATGGGGCTTGTCGCCACCGCTGTCACTCTCAGCATGGGGGGCGCCCGCGGGGACAGGGAGCTGGACAAGCAGGCCCGCCGCTTCATGGCGACCCTGCAGCAGGCCCAGGAGTATTCGGTGATGGATGGCCGGCTGCTGGGACTGCGGATCGAGGCCAACGGCTGGCAGTTCATGTCCCGTAACCCGAAGGATCGCAAGTGGCAGGCGCTGGAGGGCGACAAGATCCTGGGGCCGGTACAACTGCCCGAGGAGATGGCCCTGACCATTGAACTGGAGGGGTTCAGCTGGCGTACCGACACCGATGACAAGACGGAGCAGAATCGCGACGAGCGGGAACGCACGCCCCAGATCCTCATCTTCCCGGGCGGTGAGCTCACCCCCTTCGTGCTGACCCTGAGCCAGCAGGTGGATGACGAGAAATATCTGCGCACCGTCAAGGGGGACGAGTTTGGTCGTCTCTCCCTGCAAGAAGACGAAGAGGAAGAGGAGTGAGACGCCAGGCTCCCAGGATGCGCGGCATGACGTTGCTGGAGGTCATGGTGGCGCTGGCGGTATTTGCCATCGCCGGCCTCGCCGTGATGAAGACCGCCAGCGAGCATCTCTCCGGTCTCAACTATCTGGAAGAGAAGACCCTGGCGACCTGGGTGGTGGAAAACCAGCTGGTGCAGCAGAAGCTCGAAGCCAAGTGGCCCGGCGACAGCTGGGTGGAAGGGGACGAGGAGCTGGCCGGTCAGACTTGGTACTGGCGCTATCGCGGCGTCGCCACCAGCGATGCCAACTTCAAGGCGCTGGACATGGAGGTGCGCACCGCGCCCAAGGCCGAGAGCCCGGTGGCCACGATCAGGACCTATATCAGCCGATGAGCGGGACCCAACGAATCCAGAGGTGCTCGAGCCAGGATCGGCGAAGGATGCCCCCCGTGATCCACTCCCGCCACGGCGGTGTTACCCGGCGGGAGGCGTCGACGGTGCCATCGGCCAGAGGGCGCCGCGCGGTTTTGAGGGCGCGCGGCTTCACCTTGCTGGAGATGCTGGTGGCCATCGCCATCTTCGCCACGCTGAGCCTTGGCGCCTATCAGGTGTTGCAGGGGGTGCTCACCAGCGACGAGGTGGCGAAGAAGAAAGAGACGCGGCTTGCGGAGCTGCAGCTGGCCTTCAGCCTGCTGGAGCGGGACGTCAGCCAGATGGTGCCCCGCAGCGGGCGCATCGACGGGGAAAACAACAAGGTGCTGCTGGCGGCGTCCCGCTTTGGCCAGCAGAGCGATGACTGGGGCATGGCCTTCATCCACGGCGGCTGGCTCAATCCGGATGGCATACTGCCACGCTCCGGTTTGCAACGGGTGGGCTGGCGTCTCAAGGATCAGACCCTGGAGCGGCTGAGCTACCTCTACCCGGATCCCGTGATAGGCACCGAGCCGCGCATCCAGCCCGTGCTCAAGGGGGTGACGGCGCTGCGCCTCTACTTCTACGACAAGGGGATGTGGAAGGAGGAGTGGACCCAGCGAGACCTGCTGCCCCATGGGCTGGCGGTGGAGCTGGATCTGGAGGATTACGGCACCATTCGCAGACAGTTCCTCATCGGAGCCGGTGGTCAGAGGGCTGAGAATGGCAACTAAGCGTCGCGCTTCGCCCACTCGCCAGGGGGGCATGGCCCTGCTGGTGGTGCTGCTTATCCTGTCGGTGATGGTGATCATCGCCAGCAACATGAGCGGCCGCTTGCAGCTGGAATTGCGTCGCACCAGCAACCTCACCATCGGCAAGCAGGCCTGGTGGTACGCCATGTCGGCGGAGGCCCTGGTGATCAAGGTGCTCAACCAGGACTTCAAGGACGATCCCGATGTGGTGAACCTGGGGCAGAACTGGGCGCGTGAGGACGGGGTCTTCCCGGTGGATGATGGCACCCTGGCCGGCCGGGTACGGGATCTGCAGTCCTGCTTCAACCTCAACAGCCTGAGTGTGGCGAAGAAAGAGGGTGAAGACGGGGACAACCTGGAGTCTCAGCCCTATGCGGTGAAGGCGTTCCGCGCCCTGCTGGAGGCGCTGGAGGTCGAGGAATATGAGGCGGTGCAGCTGACCGATGCCATCCGGGACTGGACCGACAAGGATACCCAGCTGGTGTCGAGCTACGGGGCCGAAGATGCCTACTACGAGGGGCTCCAGCCCCCTTATCTGGTGGCCAACCAGTGGATGCTGGGCACGGATGAGTTGCGGGCGGTGCGGGGCATGACGGGGGCGCTCTATGCAAGGCTGGCCCCCTATGTCTGCACCCTGCCCAACGACAAGCTGGTGGTGAACATCAACACCATCAAGCCCGAGCGGGCGGCCCTGCTGGTGGGCCTCTATCAGGGCAAGATTGGGCTGGACGATGCCAAGCAGGTGTTGACCAGCCGACCCAAGAAGGGCTGGAAAGAGAAGAAGGCCATGACGGATCAGTTGCCGGTGCAGCCGGGTGCCGTCAGCGGTCTCGACGCTGCCCTGGACATCAAGAGCAGCTACTTCGAAGCCAGCCTGCTGGCCGAGGTGGGGGACGCGCGGGCCCGGCTCAAGACGGTGTTCCAGCGCGGCAAGGACAACAAGCTGGTCATGTTGCGACGTCTGAGCGACGGCGCAGAATAACCGGGACGGGCGACCACTGGCGTCGTCCGTCCCGACCCCGTATCGATACCGCAGCCCAGGCTGCGTTCCCGCCCATCGACGACGATGGCGGGCATGGCAGGAGAACGATTAGTGAGCGAGAGTCTGGTCATCCGTCTGGGGACCAATGCGCAGCAGCCGGTACACTGGCTGGTGTGGTCGACACAGGAGCAGGAGATCATTGCCTCCGGCACCCTGGCCTCGGCCCATGCCCTCGGCGAGTTGCAGGAGCGTGCCGGTGGCCGCCCCGTGGTAACCCTGGTGCCCGGCAGCGATCTCATCTTCCGGCGGGTCAGCCTGCCGGGCAAATACAACCGCCAGAGTGCGGCGGCGCTGCCCTATCTGCTGGAGGAACAGATCGCCTCCGATGTGGACGCCCTGCACCTGGTGGTGCTCGGCCATCAGGGCAACGAGGTGGATCTGATGGCGGTGGACAAGGCCAAGATGCAGGCCTGGCTCGGCTGGCTGCAACAGGCAGGACTCAAGACCCTGCAACTGCTGCCGGACGTGCTGACCCTGCCGCTGGCCACCGAGGGCTGGTCCGCCCTGCAACTGGGGGAGGAGTGGCTGCTGCGCCAGGGGTCTCGTCAGGGCATAGTGGCGGAGGAGCCCCTGTTGGCCATGTTGCTGGCCACCCAGGCTGAGCCCGTGACCATCCACAGCCACACGCCGCCACCGGCCATGGCCGGTGCCAACTGGCTGCCGGCGGATCCCGAACTGCCCATGCTGCTGCTGGCCAAGGGGGCCCTTGGCTGCCAGGCGAACCTGCTGCAGGGGAAGTACCGTCCCCAGACCGAATACGCCCGTCACTGGTTGCAGTGGCGCAAGGTGGCCGTGGTGGCCGGTTTGCTGCTGCTGGTGGCCCTGACCCAGCGTGGCGTACACCTGTATCAGCTGGCGGAGCAGGACAAGGCGCTCAAGGCCGAGATCCGGCAGGTCTATACCCGGATCTTCCCGGGGGAGAGCCGGATCGTCAACGTGCGCAGCCAGATGACCCAGCACCTCAAGCTGCTGGGACAGGCGCCCCAGGACGGGGTCCTGCTGCTGTTGACCGAGCTGGCCCCGGTGTTTGCCGAGGTGCCCGGTCTCAAGCCCGAAGTCATGCGTTTCGATGCGGCCAGGGGCGAGCTCAGGCTGCAGGTCACCGCACCCGGTTTCACCGAGATAGAGCGTTTTCGCGAGCTGGCGGGCAAGCGCTTCGAGGTGCAGCAGGGAGAGGTGCGCAGCACCGAAGGCAAGGTCGAAGGGGCACTGGTGCTCAAGGGTAAATCATCATGATGGACAAACTGCAAGGCTGGTGGCGTGGCATCAGCACCCGTGAACAGCGGCTGGTGGCGGTGGGGGGCGGCATCTTGCTGATCGGGCTCTGTTACTGGGCCATCTGGCAACCCGTGGCCAACCGCATCGCCGAGCGCGAGCGGCAGGTGATCAACCAGCAGCAGACCCTGGCCTGGCTCAAGGAGAAGGGTCAGGAGGTGCTGGCGATGCAGGGTAGCCAGGGTCGTCAGATAGACACCAGCGGCACCCTGGACGGGGTGGTGAACCGCACCGCCTTCAACCAGAAGATCAAGATCGCTCGCCTGCAGCCACAAGGGCAGGAGTTGCAGGTGTGGATCGACACCGTGCCTTTTGACGATCTGCTGCTCTGGCTCGCGACCCTGTCGGATCAGCACGGGGTCCAGGTGCAGATCATCGAGGTGGCGCGGGAGAATCTGGCGCCGGGTCTGGTCAAGGTGAGACGTTTACAGTTGAGTCGTCCCGAATGAAGCATAGAGTTCTAATCCCAGTCATTTTTTTGGTGACTTATCTCGTCTTTTTACTGGTGCAACTGCCCGCTACCCTGGTGGTCCGTTACCTGCCTCTGCCCGCCAACCTGGTGCGGCTGGAGGGGGTGAGCGGCACCCTCTGGAGCGGCCAGATAGCCAGGCTGCAATACGCCAGTGAATCCCTGACCCAGTTGCGCTGGGACCTCAACGGCTGGTCCTTGTTGCGATTCGCCCCCGAGGTTTCGGTGCGCTTCGGGGACAGGGCCGGTTTCAACGGTCAGGGGATCGTCGGCTGGAATGGCGCCGCTTTTGGCCGCGACATAACCCTCAACGCGCCGGCCCCCTGGCTGCTGGAACGGCTGCCCATGCGGCTGCCCTTCCCGTTGACGGCGGCGGGCCAGTTGCAGCTCAAGGTGGATCAGTTTGCCCAGGGCAACCCCTGGTGCGAACAGCTCTATGGCAATCTCTACTGGTATGGGGCCGAGGCCGACACCCCGGCGGGCAAGCTGGCGCTGGGGGATCCCGAGGCCAAGCTGACCTGCCTGGATTCGCACTTGGTGGCCGAGCTCAAGCAGGGGTCGGAGGCGGTCCAGGTGATGGGCAAGCTGGAGCTGCAGGCCAATCGCCAGTACCTGTTCCAGGGCAGTCTCAAGCCGGGGCCTGAGCTGCCGGATCAGATGAAACAGGGGCTGCCCTTCCTCGGCCAGCCCGATGGTCAGGGGCGCTTCCCCCTGCGCTACCAGGGCAGGATCTGACTCTTTGCTCGATGCAGAACACCCCGCCACGGCGGGGTGTTCTGTTATGGGGGGGAAGAGGCGTCGGTATCCGGTGTCGGGGTCGTGATCAGGTGATTGAGGAAGTAACCGAACAGCTCCGCCTGTGAGCCGATGCGCAGCTTGCCGTAGAGGTGCTTGCGGTGATTCTTCACCGTGCCGCTGCCTATCCCGAGCGTGGCGGCGATGGCCTCGGCATCCTGGCCCTGCAGCAGCAGTTCGGCCACCTGCCGCTCCCGCCGGGTCAGCAGCTCGGCTCCCAGACTCTGCATCCCCTCATCGATCACCTGCCTGAGGCGGGCCCCGTCCAGCCTGGCACCATCGTCCTTGGTGGCGTCCTGTGCCAGCAAGGGGGCAGCTTGCCGCCAGTGCTGGCGACAGAGGGCATGCAGCAGGGGGAAGAGCTCGTTCAGCCTGGCCCGCTCCCCGGTACTCAGCGCCCGGCGCTTGGCGAGCCGGCCGAGAAACAGCACCAGGGTGAGATTGGGACGGATGGGCATGATCAGCCCCACCTCCTCCTGCCAGCCGGTCGCCTCGTAGAAGCGCTGGCGATAGTCGGGATCCAGCGGGCCACGGGTGACCTCGGCCAGGGTCCAGACCCCGGCGCCGAGCCCGTTTTCCAGTGCCTGCATGAAGGGATCCTGGCCGAAGTGGCCGGCGAGGTAGCGATCGAACAGCAGTGCCCGCTGATGGCTCAGGTTGTCGTAGAGGTAGACGGGCCGCCTGCCCACCCCGAGCAACAGGGCGCAGTCGAATGCCACTCTCTGCTGGATGAGACGCACCAGGGCGGCCGGAAAGGCCGGGCCATGAAGGGACTCGACAGTCTGGGTCAGGGCGAGGGTATGGGCGGCGCTGTTCATCTGAGGGCGGGATCTCTGCAGGGGCTGGGCCCGATAGGCCCCATGCTAGCATGGCAGTGATAAAACTGTCCCCAGAGGGACATATCCGCGGGACGACGGCGGAGGGAGGATAGGGGCTTTTCCTCTGCCGCTGGAGCACCCATGACAGACCCCCACCTGCTCGATGATCTGATGGCCCGCGGGCTCATCGCCCAAAATTCCGATCCCGAGGCCCTGGCCGCTCACCTGGCAACGCCGCGCACTCTCTATTGCGGCTTCGATCCCACCGCCGGCAGCCTGCACATCGGCCATCTGGTACCGCTCCTGATGCTACGCCGCTTCCAGCTCGCCGGTCACAGGCCGGTGGCCCTGGTGGGGGGGGCCACCGGCCTCATCGGGGATCCCAGCTTCAAGGCGACCGAGCGCACCCTCAACAGCGGTGAAACCGTGCAGGGCTGGGTCGCCAGTCTGTCGGCCCAGATAGCCGCTCTGCTGCCGGCCAGTGACGGCTTGGCGGCGCCGCAACTGGTCAACAACGCCGACTGGATGGGGCAGATGTCGGCCCTGGATTTCTTGCGGGATGTGGGCAAGCACTTTTCGGTGAACGCCATGCTGGCAAGGGAGTCGGTACGCCAGCGCCTCGCCCGCCCGGATCAGGGCATCTCCTTCACCGAGTTTGCCTACGCCCTGCTGCAATCCCAGGACTTCGCCGTGCTGCACGAGCGGCTCGGCTGCACCCTGCAGATAGGCGGCAACGATCAGTGGGGTAACATCACCAGCGGCATGGATCTCACCCGCCGCCTGCACCGGGCCCAGGTGTTTGGCATGACTCTGCCCCTCATCACCAAGGCCGATGGCACCAAGTTCGGCAAGACGGAAGGGGGGGCCATCTGGCTGGATCCGGCGCTCACTTCCCCTTACGCCTTCTACCAGTTCTGGCTCGGCACCGCGGATGAGGATGTGTACCGCTTCCTGCGCTACTACAGCTTTATGCCGTTCTCAGCCATCGCGGCGCTGGAGGCGGAGGATGCGGGGCGTCAGGGTCGCAAGCGGGCACCTCAGGTGCTGGCGGACGAGCTGACCGCCCTGGTGCACGGTGAGGCCGCGCTCGCGCAGGCACAGGTCATCAGCGAATTGCTGTTCAGCGGTCGGGTGGCAGAACTGGGCGAGGCGCAACTTGCACAACTCGCCGCCGGTGGCCTGCCGACCACGATCCGGCAGCCCGGAGACGATCTGGTGGCGCTGCTGGTGACGAGCGGACTCGCCGGTTCCCGGCGGATCGCCCGCGAACTGCTGGCAGCCGGTGCCATCAGCCTCAACGGCCGGCTGGCCGAGGGGGCGGAACTCGCCGAGACCGACTGGCGTTTTGGCCGCTACCTGCTGCTGCGCCGGGGCAAGAAGCAGTACCACCTGGCACTGCAATCCTGATGCTGGATTCCCCATGTCCGGCCTGCTCGCGGAGCACGTTGTCCAGGGTGTGCGTGACGAGGGCCGGGCAGGCGCGACGCCCGGTCAATGCGTCAGGAGGCTGATTGTTCCGGTGATGCCGAAGGCCCGCCGAGTTCGCGGATCACGTAGTCGAGGGCGCGTGTGACGAGGGCCGGGTAGGCGCGACGCCCGGTCAATGCCTCAGGAGGCTGATTGTTCCGGTGATGCCGAGGGCCCGCCGAGTTCGCGGATCACGTAATCGAGGGCGCGTGTGACGAGGGCCGGGTAGGCGCGACGCCCGGTCAAAGCGTCAGGAGGCTGATTGTTCCGGTGATGCCGAAGGCCCGCCGAGTTCGCGGATCACGTAGTCGAGGAAGTGGGTGATGAGCGCCGAGTCCGCCCGCCGCTGGGTATAGAGGGCGTAGAAGTGCGCACCCTTGGGCCGATAGGCGGGCAGCACCTCGCACACAGTGCCTGCCGCCAGATCCTCGGCCACCAGATAGCGGGGCAGGCGGGCGATGCCGAATCCCTGGCACATCGCCATCTGGATCGACTTCTTGCTGCTGAAGGCGAGCTCACCCGTCACCTCGAGGGGAATTTCTCGACCCTGGTGGAGCAAGGGCCAGGTGTCGTGGCGGGCATAATCCTGGCTGCGGGTGATGAGGCTGTGGCGCAGCAGATCCTGGGGCTGCGTGAGGGGCGGATGCGCGGCCAGGTAGGCCTCGCTCGCGCAGAGCACCAGATCGTCAGGGGCGATGGGGCGCGCCAGATAGGGTTCACTGTGCAATATCGTGCTGCGAAAGGCGACGTGCAGGTTGTCCCGCAGCAGATCGGCGACCTCGTTGGAGAAGTCGGCGATGATCCGCACCTCGGGGTGACTGGCGCGAAACCGTAGCAACACCGGGGCCAGCACCACCTCCCCCCAGAGATCCGGCGCCGTGATCCTGAGCTCACCGCAGAGGCTATGGCGACGCCGTTGCAAACCGTCGAGCAGTTCTTCGTGCAGGGCTATCATCTGGTCGGCCTGCTGGCAGGCCAGCTTGCCTGCATCCGTCAGTTGCACCCGGCGGGTGGTGCGGCTGAGCAGCACGGCCCCCAGATTCTGTTCAAGGTGGCGCAGATCCTTGGAGGCCTTGCTCGGGGTGATGCCGAGGTGGCTGGCGGCCGCGGCGAAGGAGCCGAAGCGGGCGATGGCGAGCAGCAGCCGCATCAGGTAGAGGGTATCGAGTTTGTGGTTGTCCATGGGGTTCTTTATTGCGTCCTGTTGGGAATGAGTGTCTTTCTTTCAGGTCTGATTATGTCTTGTCGGGCTGGGATTATAGTGGCGTCAACGAGGCACAGATGCCAGGAGAAAGACCATGATCCCGATGTTGAATGACGAGTTCCACTTTGTGCGGGCCGGGCTGCGGCTCAAGAATCGCGCCGTACTGGCCCCGTTGACCCACAACATGAGCGAGGAGAACGGGGATCCCGGCCGGGCCGAGCTCGACTGGCTGGCCCGCTGCGCCGAGGGGGGCTTTGGTCTGCTCATCGGCGCCGCCACCCAGGTACAGGCTGGGGGGCGCTGCTGGCCCGGCCAACCGGCCCTGATGACGGATGCCCAGCAATCGGCCTTTGCAAAGCTGACGCAGAGCGCCGAGGAAAACGGCGCCCTGGCGCTGATCCAGCTTCACCACGGCGGGGTCCGCGCCCAGCCCGAGCTGAACGGCACGGCCCCGGTGGGCCCCGGCGCCATTCCCCCGGGGGGACGTTATCCGCTCGGAGTATCGGCACTGACGGGGCCGCAGATCCTGCAACTGATCGACGCCTTCGTACTGGCCGCCGAGCGTGCCCATGGCGCCGGTCTGCACGGCATTGAGCTGCACGCCGCCCATAACTTCCTGCTCTGCAACTTCCTCAATCCCCTGCTGAACCGGCGGGAAGATGGCTGGGGAGGGAGTCTGGCCGGGCGGGCACGCATGCTGCTGGCCATAGTACGGGGCATCCGGGAGCGTCTGCCGAGAAGCTTCCTCATCGGGGTGCGGCTCTCGCCGGAGAGTTATGCCCACATAGAGGGCATCCAGCTCGCCAACCAGCTGGCGCTGGTCGAGTTGCTGGTGGAGGAGGATGTCGACTACCTGCACTTCTCCATGGGGGACAGCTTCAAGGCGGCGAGCGAGGATCCCGCCGGGGGTTCCCTGCTGGCCGCAGTGCGCGCCGGAGTCGCGGGGCGGGTGCCCCTCATGGTGGCGGGCAAGATCCGGGATGCCGAGTCTGCCAAGCAGGCCCTGGCGGGCGGGGCGGATCTGGTGGCCATCGGGTCGGCGGCCATCGGCAATCCGGACTGGCCGAAAAGGGTGAACTTAGACCTTCCCCTGGATCAACCCCCTTTCGAGACAGCCCGGCTGACGATGTCCGGCTTCACCCCCCGGGCCCAGGATTACCTTCGCAGCTTTCCCGGTCTGGTCGCCCAAGCCTCTTGAGGTGAAGGCCGGACGCCCGGCGAGAGGGTCAGGCCGTGAGGGGCAGCAGGTCGGCGTAATCCTTGAGAGCCGGGAAGCGCTGGAACCGCAGGGGCGGCATGGCGCTGTCGGGCTGGTGGATGCCGAGCTGATGGGCCACGCCGTAGTCGGCGGAGGCCGTCAGGATCCGCTCGCTGTCGTCGATGAAGAGGGTGCGGGCGGGATCGAAGGGCAGGCGTTCGGCCAGCGCCTGCCAGCAGTGCTGGCTCTCCTTCGACCAGCCGAGCTCGTGGGTGCTGACGATCTCGTCGAGATGCTCATCGAGCCCAAGCCGTTCGATCTTGACCGCCAGGCTGGCGGGATGGGCGTTGGTGAAGAGAACCCGGCGCTTGCCGGCGGCCTTGAGGGCGGCGAGAAACGCGACGGCATTGGGGCGCCACTGGATCTTCCCCAGGATTTCCTGCTTCATCCCCCGGATGTCGAGCCCCAGTGTCTGGCTCCAGTAGTCCACGCAGTACCAGTCGAGGGTCCCCGCCACCGCCTCGTAGTGGGCGTCGATGCGCCGCTTCGCCTCGTCCAATGCGAGATGGTGACGCTCGGCATAGCGCGCCGGCACCAGGGTCTGCCACAGGTGGCTGTCAAACTGCAGGTCGATCAGGGTGCCATCCATGTCGAGCAAAACGGTATCAATCTGGTGCCAGGGGAGGGAAGCGGGCATGCATCATCCTTTCGTATCGCGTAGCGAGGGAGAGTGAGGTGGAAAGGGCGGGATTATAACGGATTTTTCAGACACCTTTAGCACACTTGCCCCGTGGTGTTCGTTCGGTGAGTCGTTTACTCTTGAAGCACGATTTTTGATGAGCAGCCAGCCCCGATGAGTGACAGTCACAAGTGCAACCCCGTACACCTCAGTGTCGATGCCCTGGCACAGGACAAGGTCAAACCGACGATCCTCAAGGCCGAGATCGTGGCCGAGAGCCGGTTGTTCAAGGTGGAATCCCTGCACCTCCAGTTTTCCAACGGGGAGGAGCGGGTCTACGAGCGGATGCGTGGCGGCAACCGGGGGGCCGTCATGGTGGTGCCCCTGCTCGATGCGCATACCCTGCTGCTGGTGCGGGAATACGCGGCGGGCACCCACTCCTATGAACTGGGCTTCCCCAAGGGGCTGATCGATCCCGGCGAGAACGCCTTCGAGGCGGGCAACCGGGAGCTGATGGAAGAAGCGGGCTTCGGGGCCCGGGATCTGGTGTCCCTCAAGCAGGTCTCCCTCGCCCCCGGTTACTTCTCCAGCCGGATGGACATCCTGCTGGCACGGGAGCTCTACCCCGAGCTGCGCGTCGGCGACGAGCCGGAGCCCCTCGAGGTGATCCCCTGGCCCCTCGATCAGATCGATGAATTGTTGGCGCGACCCGACTTTACCGAGTCGCGCAGCATCAGCGCCCTGCTGCTGGCCCGCAAGTGGCTGGCAGAGCAGGGAAACGAGCGCCCCTGAGGCGCAGAGTTTGGAAAGTAGAGGTAGCGAGATGCAGGAGCTGTTGTCCTGGGTGCCTGGGGTCAAGGAGATTGCCCGCGAAGCAGGCAGGATCCTTCACGAAATCTATCACGGCGGTCAATTCGAGCGTCAGCTGAAGGAGGATGCGACCCCGGTCACCAGTGCCGACCTTGCTGCCGATGCCTACCTCAAGGAAGCGCTGTCGGCGCTGACTCCCCATATCCCCGTGCTGACCGAAGAAGCAGCCGACGTTCCCTTCAGCCTGCGGGCCGCCTGGCGGCAATACTGGCTGGTGGACCCTTTGGACGGCACCGGCGAGTTCATCGCCGGCAGCGGTGACTTCGCCACCCTGATCGCCCTGGTGCGGGACAACGTGCCCGTGCTCGGGGTCATCTATGCCCCCGAATCCGACGTGCTCTATTGGGCGGTGCGTGGCCATGGCGCCTTCAAGGAGGCGGGGGGGCAGGTCTATCCCATCAGCGCCATGCACCACGAACACGATCAGCCGGATGCCCTGGTGGTGGCCATCAGCCGTCGCCAGAAGCTGGAGCGACTGACCCGCCGTCTCAACCCGGCTATCAATTACGAGCTGATCCCGCTCGGCTCCAGTTCGCTCAAGTCCTGCCTGGTGGCGGAGGGAGCCGCCGACTGCTATGTGCGCCTCGGCCCCACCGGTGAGTGGGACACCGCCGCCGCCCAGTGCATCGTCGAGGCGGCCGGGGGACGCATCCTCAGCCTGGCGCTGCAGCCTCTCAGTTATAACGAGACGGAGTCGCTGGAGAACCCGGACTTCATCGTGATGGGGGATCCGGATCTCGCCTGGGGCAAGATCCTGGTCAGCTGAGGGGGCGGGATCCCGCTGCCGACATCGCAAAGGGCGACCTCAGGGTCGCCCTTTGCGTTAGCGCAATCATCTGCCTTCATGCACGTTAAGCAGGGATATGCGCTAGCCATTGGCGTGAATGGCAGTGGATCGTCACAACAAGCCATGATTGTCTGGTCTGTCATTTCATGTAATCCTGCAATCCACTAATCTGTCAAAGTAAAAAATCAAATCTATCGATAATTTTGGTTTTATATATCGCCAAACTAGTCTGTTTCGGTATTTTTTGAACATCAAGGCCACTTCCCCCTTCCCAATCACACTGGCTAGATCCCGCTTTGGTAGTGAGATCTGCCAGTCACCTTTTTTGAGAATTAAATTCTGAAAGAGCACAATCGTTGTAGTTTTAAATACTGACAATAAGTGAAATATCGATGAGTTTATCTGCAGAGGTCACCGCGGAGCTGTCCGGTTCCCAAGCTGTCGTCGCCCACACCGGCTGGCGCCGTCACGATACCCACTGGGTCATCAGCCTGTTTGGCACCGCGGTCGGTGCCGGCATCCTGTTCCTGCCCATCAATCTGGGGCTCGGCGGGATCTGGCCCCTGGTCATCGTCGCCGTGCTGGCCGGTCCCATGACCTTCCTGGCCCACCGTGGGCTGGCGCGCTTCGTGCTCTCCTCCTCCCGCCCCCAGGCGGATTTCACCGAGGTGGCGGAGGAGCATTTCGGCAAGATGGCCGGTCGGCTCATCTCCATGCTCTATTTCCTCTCCATCTTCCCGATCCTGCTCATCTACGGCGTCGGGCTGACCAACACGGTGGAGAGCTTCATGGTGAATCAGCTCGGCATGCTTACCCCAAACCGGGTGATGCTCTCCGGTGTGCTGGTGTTCGCCATGATCGCCGTGATGCTGGCCGGTGAGAAGGCCATGCTGCGGGCCTTCGCCTTCATGGTTTATCCGCTGGCGGCCATTCTGGCGGCACTCTCTTTCTACCTCATTCCCCAGTGGCACTGGCCACAGATGGTGGCATTTGAAGGGGGGAGCTTTCTCAACACCGTCTGGCTGGCGCTGCCGGTGACGGTATTTGCCTTCAGCCATGCGGCCGCCATCTCGGGTTTTGCCAACGTACAGCGCCGGGAATACGGCGAGCAGGCGGAGGCCAAGAGCGGCCTCATCCTGCGCAACACCACCGTCATGCTGGTGGGCTTCGTGCTGTTCTTCGTCTTCTCCTGCGTGCTGAGCCTCTCCCCGGCCCAGCTGGCCGAGGCCAAGGCCCAGAACGTCTCCGTGCTCTCCTATCTTGCCAACATCACCGACAACCCGGTGATCATCACCCTGGGGCCGCTCATCGCCTTCATCGCCATCAGCTCCTCCTTCCTCGGCCATTTCCTCGGGGCCCGCGAGAGCCTCAAGAGCCTGATCGCCAAGCCCACCGGCCTGTCGCTCGGGAAGGCGGACAAGGTCGGCATCGCCCTGATGTTCTTCGCCATCTGGGGGGCGGCGGTCATCAACCCCGGCATCCTCGGCCTGATGGAGACCCTCTCCGGCCCCGTCATCGCCATGATCCTGTTCATCATGCCGGTGGTGGCCATCTACAAGGTGGAGGCGCTGGCCCGTTTTCGTCAGGGCTGGGTCAACGGCTTCATCCTGCTGACCGGATCGCTCGCGGTGTCGGCGCTGCTGTTCAGCCTGCTGGGATAAGCCGACTGCAACATCCGGGTAACGGAAAACAATGGAAAGAGAGGCGACCCCGGGGTCGCCTCTCTTGTTTCGTCTGGCTGAGTGTTCTGCTCAAGGAGGGGGATTTATCCCAGCTTGGCGCCGTTTTCCACCGCCCGCTCCGGGATGGCCATCACCACGGCGCCATCCGGCCGGTAGAAACCGGTGAGCAAAAATTCCGACTGGAAGGGGCCTATCTGCTTGGTGGGGAAGTTCACCACCGCCACGATCTGGCGGCCCACCAGATCGTCCGGTTGATAGAGGTCGGTGATCTGGGCGCTGCTCTTGCGCACCCCGATCTCGGGGCCGAAATCCGCCCACACCTTGTAGGCGGGTTTGCGCGCCTCGGGGAAGGGCTCTACCCGCACCAGGGTGCCCACCCGGAGCTCCACCATCTCGAAATCCTGCCAGCTTATGGTCTGCATCTTGGCTCCTCGTTTCGCCTGCTCCATCTGCCCGCCAGCATGCCTCATGAGCCCGGCATTGTCTTCGGCGCAGAGCCGATCCGTTATGGCAACTGGCCGTTTTGCTGGCGCCAGAGGGACGGGGTCAGGCCGGTCTCGGTGAGGAAGCGTTCGGCGAAGGCCCCCTGATCCCGGTAGCCGCAGCGGTAGGCTATCTCGCCGATGGGCAGGGAAGTGTGGGCCAGCAGGTTGCGGGCCAGCGCCATGCGCCGCTGCCGGATGTAGTGGGAGACGCTCATGCCGAGCTGCTGGCGAAAGGCGTGCTTGAACTGGCTCTGACCGAGGCAGGCGAGGGCGGCGAGGCGCGCGTTGGTGAGGGGCTCGGCGAGGTGGGTCTCGATATGGCGCTGGACCCTGACGATGCGCGGGGGGATGGGGACGGCGGTGCTCTGAGGCTCCGCCAGCAGGTTCAGCCAGATCTGATCCATCCCCGCCACGTGGCGATCTTCGGCCACCATCTGGCGCAGGAAGGCAAGATAGTGGCGCTGGGCGGCATCCAGCTCGATAAAGGGGCGCTCGCCCAGGCGGCCCGGCAGCCAGGGGCTCTCCTGCACCAGGAAGGAGAGGGCAGGGTCGGCGGCGTAATCGTGACGCTCACCGGGGGCGATGACGCAGGCAAAGCCGGGGGTGAGGTGTCGACCCCGGCCCTGCACATCTATCTCGATGGGGCCGTCCAGGGGGATCACTAACTGGGCGAAGTCGTGGCTGTGGCTGCTGATATCAGACTGGTAGCGGCGCAGGCTGAAGGGACTGGCCGATGACAATGACGCGGCCAGGGGCCGCGTCATTGAGGGGGAAGTGCTCTTTGCCATCTGCTCGCAAGCTTATTCGGCGTCGAAGTCTTCGATCTCCTTGCCGAGCGCTTCCATGATGGCGCGCGCCTCGGCAGGGACGCTGTCCGGGTGATCCTTGCGCAGATCCTCGTCACCGGGCAGTGGCTGGCCGGTAAAGGCGTGCAGGAAGGCTTCACAGAGCAGCTCACTGTTGGTCGCATGACGCAGGTTGTTCACCTGGCGACGGGTGCGCTCATCGGTCAGCACCTTCAGCACCTTGAGCGGGATCGAGACGGTAATCTTCTTGACCTGTTCGCTCTTCTTGCCGTGTTCCGCGTAGGGGCTGACGTAGTCGCCGTTCCACTCTGTTCCCATGATCCACCTGTTCTCATTTGGCCGTGAGCGCGGATTTTAACCCTTAAGGAAATCAATGGCAATCCAACAGCAAAGCCATTTAGACGTCCAGAAGTGTTGACGGCTTTTTTAAGCTGGCGTACTGTGGTTCACCATGGGCCTGCGCTATGGCCGACCGAGAGGGATGACGTGGGCGACTGACCGCCAGCACGGTCCCCAGACAGATCAAATGGAGAGTGACATGACCCACAAGGCCACCCTGGCGGTACGTACCGGCATTGAGACAGATACCCAGCACGGCGCCGTGGTGCCGCCCATCTATCTCTCCAGCAACTACACCTTCGCCGATTTCGGCGAACCGCGCACCTACGATTACGCCCGCTCAGGCAACCCGACCCGCACCAACCTGGCGGACGCCCTGGCGGCCTTGGAAGGGGGCGCCGGCGCCGTGGTGACGGGTACCGGCATGGGCGCCGTTCACCTGGTGACCACGGCCCTGCTCAAGGCTGGCGACCTGCTGGTCGCCCCCCATGACTGCTACGGCGGCACCTGGCGCCTGTTCGAATACCTGGCGGCCAAGGGGCACTACAAGGTGCTGTTCGTGGATCAGGGGGATGCCGCCGCCCTGGCCGAGGCGCTGGCCCAGAAACCGGCGCTGGTGTGGGTGGAGACCCCCTCCAACCCGCTGCTGCGGGTGGTGGATGTGGCCGCCATCGCCACCGCGTCTCACGAGGTGGGGGCCAAGGTGGTGGTGGACAACACCTTCCTCTCGCCGCTGCTGCAGCAACCCCTGGCCCTCGGCGCCGACCTGGTGGTGCACTCGACCACCAAATACATCAACGGCCACTCCGACGTGGTGGGTGGGGTAGCGATCGCCAAGGAGGCCGCCCTGGCCGACTCTCTGGTGTGGTGGGCCAACTGCCTGGGGCTGACCTCGGGGGCGTTTGATTCCTACCTCACCCTGCGGGGCCTGCGCACCCTGGCGCCGCGCCTGCGCGCCCATCAGGAGAACACGGACCGGATCCTCGCCTTCCTGCAGCAGCAGCCCCTGGTGAAGACCATTTATCACCCCAGCCTGCCGAGTCACCCCGGTCACGAGATTGCGCGCCGTCAACAGTCCGGTTTCGGCGCCATGCTAAGTTTTGAACTCGATTGCAGCGAAGCAGGCCTGCGCGCCTTCCTGGATGCGCTGACCTTCTTCTCGGTGGCGGAATCCCTCGGCGGGGTGGAGAGCCTGGTGGCTCACCCCGCCAGCATGACCCACAGGGCCATGACCCCGGCGGCGCAGCAGGCGGCGGGCATCAGCGCCCAGTTGCTGCGCCTGTCGGTCGGCATAGAACACGGTGAAGACCTGGTGGCCGATCTGGCCCGGGCATTTGAACAAGCAGCATTGGCAGAGCAGGTGAAGTAAATGGAACAGCAGCAAGGAGAGGTAGCGGTGGCAGCAGAAGCAGCGTTGAAGCGGCGTCATGTGCACAAGTTCGGCGGAAGCAGCCTGGCGGATCCGGTCTGTTATCGCCGGGTGGCCAGCATCGTCGAGCAGCAGACGGGCGGTCATGAACTGGTGGTGGTTTCCGCCGCCGGCAAGACCACCAACCGGCTGATCCAGCTGGTGGAGCTGGCTGAAGCGGGGGATGAGGCCGCCGGGGAAGCCATCACCGCCCTGCACGCCTATCAGCAGAGCCTGATCGACGGCCTGCTGGAGGGCGAGCTGCAACTCTCCCTGAGCAAGCAGCTTGCCGATGATCTGCAACTGATCGCCAAGACCCTGGAGGGGCAGTTCGATCGCTTCGAGCGCAACGGCCTGCTCGCCTTCGGCGAGGTGTGGTCCGCGCGTCTGCTGGCCGCCCTGCTCAGCAGCCGTGGCGAACCGGCCATCTGGCTCGATGCCCGCAGCTTCCTGCGGGCCGAGGACGGCGCCCTGGTCAAGGTGGATACGGCGCTCTCCAGCGAACTGCTCAAGGCTCGTCTGGCGGAGCACGCCGGTCGCATCGTGGTGACCGGTTTCATCGCCGCCGACCTGGAGGGGCGCTCCCTGCTGCTCGGCCGCAACGGTTCCGACTACAGCGCCAGCCTGCTGGCAGCGCTGGCGGACGGCGAGTCCACCACCATCTGGAGTGACGTGGCCGGGGTCTACAGCGCGGATCCGCGCCGGGTGAAGGAGGCGCGCCTGCTGGAGCGTCTGAGCCTGGCCGAGGCCAACGAGCTGGCCCGTCTCGGCTCCTCCGTGCTGCATTCGCGCACCCTGCAGCCGGTGGCGGACAGCCGCCAGCGCCTCACTCTGCGCTGCAGCTACAACCCGGATGAGGGGTGCACCCACATATTGCGCCGTGCGCCGCGCTCCGGCGGGGCCCGCATCGTCTCCTCGGTGGATCAGATTGCGCTGATCGAACTGAAGGTGCTGCCCCAGACCGGCTATGACCAGACGGTGGCGGCCATCGAGGCCCATCTGGCCCGCCATCGCCTGCACCCTCTCACCCTGCAACGCCAGCCGGATCGGCGGGTGCTGCGCCTCGCCTACACCCTGGAGGTGGCCGAGGGGGCCTTCGAGGTGCTGCGGGACTTCCAGCTGCAGGGCAACTTCACCGGCCTCATCCAGAAGGAGGGCTACAGCCTGGTGGCCCTGGTGGGAGCCGGGGTGACCGACAACGCCGAACAGTGTCACCGCTTCTATCAGCTGCTGGCGGATCAGCCCCTGGAGTTCGTGCAGGTGGCCAGAGATGGGCTGAGTCTGGTGGCCGTGCTGCGCCAGGTGGTGCTGGAGCCTCTGCTCATCGCCCTGCACAGCGCCTTGTTCAGCCGCCCGACCCGGGTCGGTCTGGTGGTGTTCGGCAAGGGCAACATAGGCGGCCACTGGCTTAGCCTCTACGCCCGGGAGAAGGCGCGTCTCGAGCATGAGCTCAACCTGGCGATCACCCTCTATGGGGTCTTCGACTCCAAGGGGGGCCTGCTGGACGAGGAGGGGCTGGATCCCCTCAAGGTGCGGGACAAGTTTGATCCCAAGCCCCTCATCTGGCCCGAGCTGCTGGGCCAGCTGGAGCAGCACGGCTTCGATGCCCTGATCGCGCTGGACATGACGGCGAGCGAGACGGTGAGCCGCTACTACCCGGATTTTGCCCAGCTCGGCATCCACATCATCGCCGCCAACAAGTTTGCCGGTTCGGCGGAGAGCGAGTTCTACCAGCGCATCAAGCAGAGCTGCCGGGATCATCAGGTGCAGTGGCGTTACAACGCCACTGTCGGGGCGGGCCTGCCCATCCAGTCCAGCATCCAGATGCTGCGCCAGAGCGGCGATCGCATCCAGGGGGTCTCCGGCATCTTCTCCGGCACCCTCTCCTGGCTGTTCCAGCAGTACGACGGCAGCCGCCCCTTCTCCGAGCTGGTGGACGAGGCCTGGCAGCACGGCCTGACCGAGCCGGATCCCCGCGAGGATCTCTCCGGCCAGGATGTGCGCAGAAAGCTCTTGATCCTGGCCCGTGAGGCGGGTTTTGAACTCGACTCCGCCGACATCGAGCTGGAGAACCTGGTGCCCGTTCCCCTGCGCAAGGTGACCACGGATCAGTTCATGGACCGCCTTCAGGAGCTGGATGCCCCTATCCAGACGGCGTTTGAGGGGGCGCGCCGGGTCGGCAAGGTGCTGCGTTACGTGGCCCGCTTCGAGCACGATGGCAAGGCGCGGGTCGGGCTGGAGGCGCTGGAGCCCCATCACCCGTTTGCGAACCTGCTGCCCTGTGACAACGTGTTCGCCATCGAGAGCGACAGTTACCGCACCAATCCCCTGGTCATTCAGGGGCCGGGGGCGGGGCGCGAGGTGACGGCGGCGGCCATCCAGTACGATCTGTGGCAGATCTGCGCCAGCTTGTGACGGCCAGCAGCAATGAAGAAGAGGCGCCCAAGGGCGCCTCTTCTCGTTTCATGTCGCAAGCGTGGCCGTATTACCAGAACAGCCTGCCCAACAGGGGGGCGAGCAGCACGGTCGCCATGCCGGCGATCATCATCACCATGCTGGAGACCACGCCCTCCTCGTTGCCCATCTGATAGGCCCGGGCGGTGCCGGCACCATGGGCGGAGGCACCGAAGCCTGCCCCCTTGCCGAGGCGGCTGCGAATGGCGAGCACCGCCAGCACGCTCTCGCCGACCGCCATGCCGATCACCCCGGTCAGCACCACGAACAGGGCGGTGAGATCGGCATTGCCTCCCACGGAGCGGGTCGCCTCCACCGCGAAGGGGGTGGTGATGGAGCGCATGGCCATGCTGCGTTGCAGCAGCTCGGACAGGTTCAGCCAGCGGGCCAGCAGCACGGTACTGCCCACCGCCATGATGACGGAGGCGATGACCCCCACCGACAGCGACAGCCAGTGGCGGCGCATCAGCTGGCGGTTCTCGTAGACGGGCACCGCGAAGGCGACGGTGGCAGGTCCCAGCAGCCAGAGCAACCAGTGGGATTCGGCCATGTAGTCCTGATAGGGGATGTGGAACAGCATGACCACGGCCACCAGCAGGGCGGGGGCCAGCAGCAGGGGCATCAGCGGCAGTATGCGTTTGCGGGCATAGAGCCACTTGCTGGCGTAGTAGAACAGCAGGGTGAGGGCGAAGCAGAGCAGGCCGAGCAGGGTATCAGACATGGCGGCGACTCCGGCGGGCCAGCATGAGTTCGAAGCGATAGACTCTGTCCACCACCAATGCGGTAGTACCAAGCACCAAAATGGTGCTGATCACCAGCACGACCATGATGCGCCACCCCTCTTCAAGCAGCAGATCCTGATAGTTGACCACGGCCACCACGGCGGGCACGAAGAACAGCAGCATCTCCGCCAGCAACCAGCGGGCGCCGGCGCTGAACCACTGGGCCTTGACCACGCCCAGCAGAATGCAGACAAGCAACAGCAGCATGCCGGTGAGGTTGGCGGGCAAGGGCAGATGCAGGGTGCGAACCGCGGTATCCGCCAGCAGCCAGATGGCGGCGAGCAGGGCAATCTGGAAGGGCGTTTGCAACCAGCGAAGGCAGAAGGTTTTCATGATGGATGTCTGTCTGTGAACTTGCTCACAGTATAAGAGGGAGACAAACCTGCAAAAAATGAATTTAAATCATGAAAAACATGCCATATTGGCATTGTTTGAACGTCATCATCTCGAGCCCCGCCATGGATATCCGAGCCCTGCGTTACTTCGTCGAACTGGTGCGTGAGCAGAGTTTCACCCGCGCCTCCGAGAAGCTGTTCGTCACCCAACCCACCATCAGCAAGATGATCCGCAACATGGAGGAGGAGCTGGGCCAGCCCCTGCTGAGTCGCTCGGGGCACAGCTTCACCCTCACCGACAGCGGCCAGGTGCTGTTCACCCATGGTCAGCTGGTGCTGGCCCAGATGCAGCAGATGGAGGCGGAACTCGCCGACTTGCAGAGTCTGCAGCACGGTCGCCTCGCCCTCGGCATCCCCCCCATGGTGGGCCACGTCTATGCGGATCTCATCCGCGCCTATCGCAGCCGTTACCCCAAGGTGGAGCTCTCCATCGTGGAGTACGGCGGACGGCGCATCGAGCAGGCGGTGCTGGAGGGGGAGCTGGATCTCGCCATCACCATGCTGCCGACCAAGGAGGAGGGAACCCTGAGCACCCTGGAACTGGATTGCTATCCCATCCAGGTGGTGCTGCCGGACGTCCCTCGCTGGCGGGCGCGGGCCGAAATCCGGCTGGGGGACTTGAGAGAAGAACCCTTCCTGCTCTACACCCAGGCCTTCACCCTGAGCGAGCGGCTGGAGCAGGCCTGCCTGCAGGCGGGCTTCACTCCCCAGGTGGCGGCGCGCAGCAGCCAGTGGGATTTCCTTACCGCCATGGTGCGAAGCGGCATGGGGGTCGCCTTCCTGCCCGAACCCATCTGCCGTCGGCTGACCCCGGACGGCCTGGTGCTGCGGCCCCTGAAGCCTGAACTCAGCTGGCGGCTCGGGGTTATCTGGCCCGCCAGGCGTTACCTCTCCCGCACCGCCGAGGCCTGGCTCGAATTGTGCCGGGAGAGTCAGGAGCAGATCACGACTCCCTGAGTCTGTCGGCTCGGGGTGGACGGGGGAGAGTGTTCGCCAGTGTCGGGAGCGGATTGGCCCTCATCAGCTCCCCCAACCGGCGACAGAGCCGACGCAGGGTCTGGTTGTCGAGACAACCGAAACCGAGCAGCCAGCCTTCCCGGCTGGGGGCCCCGAGGTGAAACTGGCCCAAGGGGCGAACGCCCAGCCCCAGGGCATTGGCGGCGTCTGTCCAGCGCGCCTCGCCACCGGCGGGCAGCAGTACGGCGCACTGCAGGCCGGCACCACTGTGGATGGGGGTGAGGGTGGGGCAATGCTCGGCGAGCTCGCGCAGCAGCAGATCCCGCCGACTCTGGTAGACGAGCCGACTCTGGCGCAGGTGGGCGGCGAAGTGACCGGCGCGGATGAAATCAGCCGTGACCGCCTGCTGCAACTGGTTGCTATGGCCATCGATGGCGGCGCGGGCCCGGCTGAAGGCCTCCATCAGCGGACGCGGCAGCACCAGATAGGCGAGACGCAGGGAACCGAACAGCACCTTGCTGAAGGTGCCCACATAGATGACCCGCCCCTGTCCATCCAGCCCCTGCAGGGCGGGGAGCGGGCGCTGATCGTACTGATACTCCCCGTCGTAATCGTCCTCCAGCACCCAGGCTCCCTGCCGCTCGGCTTCGGCCAATAGCGCCATGCGCCGCGTCAGGCTCATGGGCACCCCCAGGGGATACTGGTGGGCGGGGGTGCAGTAGATAAGCCTGGGTCTGGGGTGTTCTCCGATTGGATTCATCCCTTCTTCATCCACCGGCACAGGGTGGATGCGGGCGCCGGCGCTCTCCATGGCGGTGCGCGCCCCCGGGTAGCCGGGATCCTCCACCCAGACGCACTCTCCTGCGTCGATCAGCAACTGGGTTGCCAACATGATCCCCTGCTGGGAGCTGGTGAGGATCAGGATCTGATCCGCCTCGCACACCACGCCCCTTGACTGCACCAGATAGCTGCTGATGGCGGCGCGCAGCTCCGGCAGGCCCTGCGGCTCCCCGTAGTTCATCCAGTCGCCGGCCCGCTGGCGCCATTGCTGCTGCATCAGACGGCCCCAGAGAGCCTGGGGAAAGAGACGGGGATCCGGCTGGCTGGAGGCAAAGGAGCTGCCCACCTCCGGCACCTCCGGGCAGGCGCTGCCTGCGGCCATCTCCTGGCCCCGGCGCGAGAGCCCCGCTGCCGACTGGGGCGGGCGCGGGGTGGGTCTCACTGCCGCCAGCGCCACGAAGCTGCCAGCCCCGACCCTGCGTACCAGATAACCCTCCGATTCCAGCCGGCCGTAGGCGAGCTCCACCGTGCTGCGGGAGATGCCGAGATCGCTCGCCAGCAACCGGCTCGCGGGCAGTCGGCTGTGCTGTGGCAGGTGGCCCGCGAGGATGGCTTCTCGCAGGGTGCGCACCAGCTGCTCATGAAGCGGCAGATCCCCATGGCGATGGTGAGCGAACAAGGTTGGCAGGACCGTCATGGCGGGCTCCAGCTAGCGATCGAAATTGGTCTGCTTATATTGGCAAAATTGGTCGGGGTGGCAAGGCCATTGTGCCGCTACATTGGAACCATCATCGGGATATCAGCCACCATAGGGAGTCGTTATGTCGGAGTTTGGCGCCATCATCAGCTGGCAGCGGGGGGAGGATGAAGCCTTCGTGGATCAGCGTTACAGTCGGGCCCACAGCTGGGAGTTTGACGGCGGCGTGCGGGTGCCCGCTTCCTCCTCTCCCCATGTGGTGCCCTTGCCCTATTCGGTGGCGGACAATGTCGATCCCGAGGAGGCCTTCGTCGCGGCGCTCTCCAGCTGTCATATGCTCACCTTCCTCTGGCTGGCGGCCAGGGCGGGCTATCGGGTGGAGAGCTATCAGGACGAGGCGATCGGCATCATGGAGGCGGACGAGCGCGGTCGCCAGTCCGTCACCCGGGTCAGGCTGCGTCCGCTCATCGTCTTCGGTGGCGAGCGTCAGCCGGGTATGCCCGAGCTGGAGCAGTTGCATCACCAGGCCCACGAAGAGTGTTTTATCGCGAACTCGGTGCGAACCATCGTGACCACCGAGATCAGGCGTTAATCGGCGGTGAGAACCACCGTTACCACAGAGATCAGGCGTTAATCGGCGGTGAACGCCACAGTTACCATAGAGATCAAAACCTGGTCGGCGCGGGCAGCCGTCATGGCCGGGATCAGACACGAGTCGCAAGGAGCAGGCAGTATGAGTCAGGTAATGAGTACCGGGGTCGCGAGCCCGATGGAGGCCAGTGCGTTTTTCGAGGCACAGTTGAAATACCGCACCGATCCGGCGGATCTGGCCGCGGATCTGCTGAGCGGGGAGGCGGGTGAGGAGGGGAAGATAGTGGTCATCGACACCCGCTCCCCTGCTCACTACGCCGAGGGTCACATTCCGGGGGCAGTCTCTTTCCCCCATCGCACCATGAATACCGCCAGCACGGCGGCCCTGCCGAGGGACAAGGTCTATGTCTGCTACTGCGATGGCATCGGCTGCAATGGCTCGACCCAGGGGGCCTACAAGCTGGCGGCGCTGGGCTTTCAGGTCAAAGAGCTGATCGGTGGCCTGCACTGGTGGCGTCAGGATGGCTTCGCCGTCGCCACCGGCAGCGAGGCCGGTGTCTTGCAAGAAGGAGGGATTGCCTGTGCCTGCTAAGCCATTTCTGAACGAATTCGATCAGCCGGTTGGCGCCGAGGTGACGGGCTGGGCGGGAGCCGAGTTCCCCCCCAAGGCGGTGATGCGCGGCTGGGGTTGCCGCCTTGAGCCGCTGGATCCCGCGCGTCACTGTGGCTCGCTCTGGCAGGCATTTGCTGCCGACAGCGGGGCCATGTGGACCTATCTTACCAGCGGTCCCTTCGAGGATGAGGCGGCCATGCTGGCCTGGCTGCAACAGAGCACCGCCAAGGCGGATCCCCAGTTCTACGCCATTGTGGACGAGGAGAGCGGCAAGGCGCTGGGGCTGGCCAGCTATCTGCGCATCGACCCGGCCGCTGGCAGCATAGAGGTGGGTTGGCTGCACTTCTCCCCCGCCATGCAGCGCACCCGACTCTCCACCGCCGCCATGGCGCTGATGATGGGCAACGCCTTCGCGCTCGGCTACCGGCGCTACGAGTGGAAGTGCAACGATCTCAACTGGCCCTCCCGTCATGCGGCGCTGCGCCTTGGCTTCAGCTATGAGGGCACCTTCCGTCAGGCGCGGGTGGACAAGGGGCGCTCCCGCGATACCGCCTGGTTCTCGGTGATCGACGGCGAATGGCCGGTCCTGAAAACGGCTTTCGAGCGCTGGCTGGCGGATGAGAACTTCGACGAAGCGGGGCACCAGAGAGTGCGCCTCTCCGATCTCACGGCCGCCGTACGAAACGGCGACCAATAGGCATCCAGAGCTATCAGCGTGGTTGGTGATGACACGAGAGAGGCCCCGATATCGGGGCCTCTCTTCATTCACGCCTTGATCTAGTCGTGATGCTCGCCGATGGGGGCGGCAATCCACTTCATCAGGGTCAGCATGTCCTGAGGCGCTACCCCCACCGAGAGGCCGCGCTTGCCGCCGCTCACCAGGATCTCGTCATACAGCATGGCGGAGTCATCCAGCACGGTGGGCAGCAGCTTCTTCTGGGCCAAGGGGCTGATGCCGCCCACCTTGTAACCGGTCAGCTTCTCGGCCTCCGCCGGTTTCATCATCTCCACCTTCTTGAGCCCCGCCGCCTTGGCGAGTTGCTTGAGGCTGCACATGCCCGATGAGGGGACAATGGCCACCACCGCCTGCTTGTCGTGGTGGGCGATCAGGGTCTTGAACACCTGCGCCTCCGGCAGGCCGAGCTGGGTCGCGGCATGTTTGCCAAAGTCGTCGTGGGCCTCGCACTCGTAGGGGTAGAGCTTGTGGGGGATCTTGAGCTTTTTCAGCAGGTTGATAGCGGGGGTCATCGGGGTTCCTCGAGCCGGGACAAGGCCAGACAGTCTGCGCCCGAGATGTCGGCATGGCAAGGGGTCAGGTCAATTCACCGCCATGCCGGGTGAGTGCGGGAATGCCGTCCCGCATCTCCGCCGGGCTCTGATGCCTATACTGGAAGAGTTGCAATCCTTGCGAGCGAAAGGAATCCCGGCCCGTGATGAATAGTTCAGTGATGAATCTCCCCAATGCAGAGCCCTTCGGTCGTCACGATGACCAGGCGCGTTTGACAGCTCTCGATCGTGCCTATGGCATCGTCGAGTTCGATCTCGATGGGCGCATGGTGTCAGCCAATCCCTTGTTTTGTGCCATCCTGGGCTACAGCTTGAAGGAGCTGATCGGCCAATCTCACCGGCTGCTGGTGCCCGCCGAGTTGCAGGAGGGCCATGAGGCCTTCTGGCAGGGGGTGCTGGGGGGCGAGATCCACGGCGGGGCCTTTCGCCGGGTTCTGCGAGACGGCAGCAGCCTCTGGATCCACGCCACCTATACGCCGATCACCGATGAGAGGGGGACCCCGCTCGGGGTGATCAAGCTTATCCACGACATCACCCAGGAGGTGCTGGCGGAGCAGCGTGTGGCGTTGCAGAGCCAGATGTTCGACATCATAGTGGCAGCCCATCAGAGCTTTCTGCTGGATCGCAATCTGGGCTCGGCCTGCGACACCATCTTCGAGCGGTTGCTGAGCGTGAGCATGAGTGCCTACGGCTTCATCGGCATCGTCCAGCACGAGGAGGGACAACCCAGCCTCTATGTGCCTTCCATCTCCAATCTCTCCTGGGACGAGGCCACCCATGCCTGGTATGAGCAGCAGCGCCAGAGCCGGGGAGGGCTCATCTTCAACAAGCTCGACAACCTGTTTGGCCATGTGGTGACCCACAACACGCTAGTGTGTTGCAACGATCTGCCGAGTCACCCGGCCAGTCGTGGCTCGTCCCCCCGCGGCCATCCCCACCTGTACAGCTTCCTCGGCATTCCCATTCGCCACAAGGGGGAGGCCATCGGCATGATCGCCCTGGCCAACCGGCCCGGCGGCTTCGATGAGAGCTTGGTAAGCCTGCTCGAGCCCCTCACCACGGCCCTGGGTACCCTTATCCATGCGCGCAACCTGGAGGAGGAGCGCAGCCGGATGGAGCAGGAGCTGCGCTTCAACGCCGAGCACGACTTCCTGACCCATCTGCCCAATCGCAGCCATTTCTTCAATCAAGGGAAGCAGCTGCTGGCCCATCTTCTGGCGCATGCGGAAGAAAGAAACTGCTGCCTGGCCCTGATCGATATCGACTTCTTCAAGCAGATCAATGACGAGTTCGGTCATCTCGCCGGCGATGCCGTGTTGCGGGAGCTGGCCCGGCTGCTGATGCAGGAGGCCAAGGACAAGGATCTGGCGGCCCGTTTCGGTGGGGAGGAGTTCATCTTGCTGCTGCGTAACGTGGCTCTCGAGGAGGCGACGTCTCTCATGGAGCATTTGCGCATGCAGATAGAGCAACACGCTTTTCGCTATAAGGGGATGGGTATCCCGGTGACCATCAGCATCGGTCTGTCCCCCTTCCTGCCCGATTATCACTCCATGGATGACTGGATCCAGTGCGTGGATCAGCACCTCTATGAGTCCAAGCGGCGGGGGCGCAACCGGGTGTCATAGCCTCCCCGTCTGGTGGATGGTCATCGTCAGCCGATACGGGATGCCACGTGGCCGGGGTGGTTGCGTTCCTGGATGGCCTGGGCGAGTCGCTTGACAGGCATGGCTTTGTAGAACACCCAGCCCTGGATCAGGGCATGTCTGTCGAATGACTCGATCAGCCTCAATTCGTGGGGGCTCTCGACCCCCTCAAAGACGATCTGCTTGTTCAATTTGGTGATGCCTTGCAGCATGGAGGTGAAGAGATCTTTCTTCAGTTCCTCGTGCAGGCCATTAATGAAGATCTTGTCCAGCTTGATTTCATCGAAGTCGATGGCGGTCAGCCAGAGAATATTGGATGAGCCGGTACCAAAGTCATCCAGCGATATCTTGAACCCTTTCTCTCGTGCCGAGGTGGTGAAGTCCGCTATTTTTTGATGGTATTCATTGATGCGCTCGGTGATCTCCAGCTTTATCTGGGAGGGTTTCAGATCATATCGGAGGACCTGGGCCTGCAACCGGTCGAGATAATCCGGGGCGTTGATTTCATAGGTGCTGACATTCAATGAAATCGTCAACTTTTCATCTTTTTCAAGCAGTTCATGCACCTCATCCAGCGCCCTGCTGACAATGAAGGTGGATATTTTCCCATAGATATCGAGCTTGGTGGCGACCGGAATAAATAACTCGGGTGAGACCTGACCATACAGATCATCTTTCCACCTCAACAGGGCTTCCATGCCAACGATATTGTGCTGGTGGGCATGTACCACGGGTTGGTATTCCAGATAGAGCTCGTTGCGCTGTATTGCCCGTTTGAGCCTGAATTCGAGGGATTTCTTCTCTTCCTGAAAACTGGTTGTGGCAAAGGCGATGAGCCCCCCAAGGCACAGGGAGAAGAGTATGTAGAAGCTGAGGGGGGCCGCCTTGTAAGCCAGCAGGCCGGCACGTTCATTGTGGGTGATGACACAAAAATCATACTGCTCGCTGCACAGCCTGGTGGACAGGGTGGTCAGACTATTGCCGCCGGCAGGCATGTCGAGCAACTTGAAGAAGGCGTTCTTCCCATCCTGGGTGACCAGTTCATAGGTGACGCCCTCCGGCCCCTGGTAGACCTGATGAGTGAGCAATTCGGAGGTGAAGGCGACGGTATTGCCCAGACGGGTCATGTCCCTGACCACATTGGATGGCAGCAGTGAGGTTGGTTTGATGTAAATTTCAAATCCCGAGGTGGTCAGGAAACTATGGCGGGGCAGAGACACCGGGTTCACCAATATTCCCCAGTCTGCGCTGCAAGCCAGTTTTTCATCCTGGATGATGCCGATATCCCCCACATAGGGAAATCGGGAGGCAATGACCCTTATTTTATCCAGAACGGGTTTTGTGCACTCGACGAGTCCAGCCTGATTCACCGCCCGCAGTGAATCGGCCAACTGTTGCGATATTCTCTCCGAGTTGTCGAGGACCAGCCGGGAAAAATCCAGTTGTTGCTGTCTCTGGTTGGATAAGGCCAGATAATGGCCGATGGTGACAAAAAACAGCAGGGAAAGAATGCTGCCGAGATAGATCCATTTATTGCTCGCTACCGACTTTAACATATAAAGCCCAGCCATCCCTTTTGACACCCAGAGTCCAATATATCAGCCTGAGTTCGGCTTGTAACGGCTTGTGATACAAGCAAATTTTCCCCGAGGCGGGATATTGCTCCGAGCTGTTGATGAAAGGCTTCGTATGACTTCATCCTCGCCTTGCTGGTGGGGCATGATGCCGTGGTGAGCGGTTCGCCCCTGCCAGTGGTCAGGGGATCTTCGCGGCCGGAGGGACAGGCTGGTTTGAGGCATATAAAGAGGGCGCCTGTGGGCGCCCTCTCAATCTGATGGGAGTGAGGTCGACAGCGCGTTCTCAACCCGTGTTGCGCATGCCGGCGGCGATACCGGCGATGGTGACCATCAGCGCCTGATCCAGCTCGGGATGCAGGGTCTCGGCGTGGTTGCGCGAGCGCCCCAGCAGCTCGACCTGCAGCACGTTGAGGGGATCCGTGTAGGGGTTGCGCAGCTTGATGGACTCCTGGATCCAGGGCTGATCATCCAGCAGATCGCCCTGGGGACGCAGCTCCAGTACCACCTGAATGGAGTCGGAGAGCTCCTGGCGCAGCTGTTTGCCCAGGGCCCACAACTCGGTGGGGACCAGACGGGTGTCGTAGTACTCCGCCAGCCAGAGGTCGGCCTTGAGGAACACCATCTCCAGCATCTCGAGACGGGTGCGGAAGAAGGGCCACTGGCGGCTCATCTCGTCCAGCACCGCCTTGTGACCGTCATCGATGGCCTGCTGCAGCCCCTTGTGGGCACCGAGCCAGGCTGGCAGCATCAGCCGGTTCTGGGTCCAGGCGAAGATCCAGGGGATGGCGCGCAGGCTCTCGACGCCGCCGTTCGGCTTGCGCTTGGCGGGACGGGAACCCAGCGGCAATTTGCCGAGCTCCATCTCCGGGGTGGCGGCGCGGAAGTAGGGCACGAAGTCCTGGTGGCCACGCACGATAGAGCGGTAGTGCTCGCAGGAGGACTCGGCGACCTGCTCGATCACGGCACGCCAACTCTCTTTCGGCTTCGGCGGTGGCAGCAGATTCCCCTCCAGAACGGCGCTGGTGTAGAGATTCAAGCTGTTGATGGCGACCTTGGGCAGTCCAAACTTGAAGCGGATCATCTCCCCTTGCTCGGTCACTCGCAGGCCGCCGCGCAGGGATCCCGGCGGTTGGGACAGGATCGCCTGGTGGGCGGGGGCACCGCCGCGACCGACGGTGCCGCCACGGCCGTGGAACAGGGTCAGTCGCAGATTGTTGGATTCAGCCAGCGCCACCAGGGATTCCATGGCGGCGTACTGGGCCCAGCCCGCGGCCATCATGCCCGCGTCCTTGGCGGAATCCGAGTAGCCGATCATCACGTACTGACGGCCCTGGATGTAGCCGCGATACCAGTCAACGGACAGCAGGCGCTCCATCACGGCGGTGCCCGCCATCAGATCTTCCTGGGTTTCGAACAGCGGCGCCACCGGCATGCGGAACTTGCAACCGGCCTCTTTGAGCAGCAGCTGCACCGCCAGCACGTCGGAGGGGGCGCCGGCCATGGAGATGATGTAGATGCCGAATGCATCCGGATCATGCTCTGCGATCACCCGGCAGGTATCGATGGTCTCGCGGGTATCGGCACTCGGCTCCCAGTCGGTCGGGATCAGCGGGCGGCGGGAGTTCAGTTCATTGAGCAGGAAGGCCTGCTTGTCATCCTCGCTCCACTCGGCGTAATCCCCCATGCCCAGATAGCGGGTCAGCTCGGAGAAGACCTGGCCGTGACGCTCGCCGTCCTGGCGGATGTCGAGCTTGACCAGATGGATGCCGAAGCAGGCGAGTTTGCGCAGCACGTCCAAGAGCATGCCGTCGGCGATGTTGCCCATGCCGCAGGCGTGCAGGGAGTGGTAGCAGAGCTCAAGCGGCTCGCGCAGCTGGGCCGTGGTCTTGACCAGATCCCGGCTCTCGCTTACCTGGCCTTGCACTTTGGCGGTCAGGTACTCCTGGGTCTCGCGCAGCTGTTCGCGCAGCTCCCGCACCAGGGCGCGATAGGGCTCGGGGTTGTCACCTACCTGTTTGCGCAGATCCTCGGTGCAGTCGGCCATGGAGAGCTCGGAGGTGAGCTCCTTGATGTCGCGGTAGAAGAGGTTCACCGCCATCCAGCGGCCCAGTTCCAGTACTTCGGCGGTCACCTTGGCGGTGACGAAGGGGTTGCCGTCGCGATCACCGCCCATCCAGGAGGTGAATTTGACCGGCGCCGCATCCAGGGGCAGCCGCACACCCAGGTGGTGTTGCAGGCGTTCGTCCAGGTTGCGCATGAATTCGGGAATGGCGGGCCAGAGGCTGTTTTCCACCACGGCGAAGCCCCACTTGGCCTCGTCCACCGGGGTGGGACGCTGCTCGCGGATCTCGTTGGTGTGCCAGGCCTGATTGACCAGCTGTTCGATGCGATTGAGGATCTTGTCCCGCTCACGGGGCAGCAGATCGGACAGCTCCAGTGCTTCCAGACAGTCGTTGAGCTGCACGTGCTTGTGGATCAGGGTGCGACGGGTCACCTCGGTAGGGTGAGCGGTCAGTACCAGATCGATGTCCAGCTCGCGCACGGCCTGGATGATGGCTTCCTGGGACAGGTTGGACGCTTTCAGCTTGGCGAACATCTGCTCCAGGGGATCCGGGGTGCACTCCTGCTCTTCGCAGCGGCGGGAGATGGTGTGGAACTGCTCCGCCACGTTGGCCAGATTGAGGAACTGGCTGAAGGCGCGGGCCACGGGCAGCAGCTCGTCGTCGGAGAGGGTGCGCAGGGTCTCGAGCAGGCGCTCCCTGTCTGCCTCATTGCCCTTGCGAGAGGATTTGGCCAGTTGACGAATGGTTTCGATCTTGTCGAGGAAGGCTTGTCCCTGATGATCTTTGATGGACTTGCCCAGCAACTGGCCCAGCATGCCTACGTTGGCGCGTAGAGCGGCGTACTTTTCGTTCATTCCACATCCTTATTTTTGTTGGTGCCTCCTGACCTTCCTAGGTGAGAGGCTGCCCCATTTATTGTTGTGCGATTACAACATATGCTCCGTCATCTTAGGGGGACAATCTACCCAGATTGTCTGCGCAAGGTCAAATAACAAGCCGATTCAGAACATGTATTTCCCTCACCTGTCCCGCCTCGGCATGTCATGTAACTTACTTACATTCCGCCCCCGTCAGACGCAGAAACGCCGGATCAGATGTTGCAGCACCGCCGTGGTCGGTTTGACGAACGACAGATCCAGATACTCATCCGGTTGGTGGGCCTGGGCGATATGGCCTGGGCCCAGCACTATGGTTTCACAACCGAGCTGCTGGATGAAGGGGGCCTCGGTGCAATAGTTCACGGATTGCGCGGCCTGGCCGCTCGCCTTCTCGGCCTCGCGCACCAGATCCGAGTCATCGGTGCAGGCATAGGCGGGGATGGGCTCGTGCAGGTGCTGCAGGTGCAGGCAGCCCGGCTGGTGGATTTCGATGGGGGAAAGCGCTTCTTTGAGCATGCCCATCAGCTCGTCCGGCCCGACCTGGGGGGTGGGCCTCATGTCGATGTGCAGCTCGCAGCAGCCGCAGATGCGGTTCGGGCTGTCCCCTCCCTGGATGTAACCCAGGTTCAGGGTGGGCTGGGGCACGGCGAAGCGATGATCCGCGTACTTGTCCTTCAGATCTTGCTGCAGTTTCAGCACCTGGCCCATGGCCTTGTGCATGATCTCCATGGCGTTGATCCCGTTGGCGGGATCCGAGCTGTGACCACTCCTGCCGGTGATGCGAATGGCCTCCGACATGTGGCCCTTGTGGGCGACCACGGGCACCAGGCCTGTGGGCTCGCCTATCACCGCATAATCCGGTTTGAGCTCGGCGGCCGCAGCGATGGCGCGGGCCCCCGCCATGGTGGTCTCTTCGTCCGCCGTGGCGAGAATGCGCAAAGGCTTGTTCAGGGTCTTGAGATCGATCTCCTTGAGCGCCTCCACGATGAAGGCGAAGAAACCTTTCATGTCGATGGTGCCGAGCCCGTACAGGCGGTTGCCCTCCTCGGTCACCTTGAAGGGATCCTTGCGCCAGGCCCCCTCATCGAAGGGCACCGTATCCGTATGGCCCGCCAGCAGTAGGCCCCCTTCACCCTGACCCATGGTTGCCACCAGGTTGAACTTGCCCGGCAGCTCCGGCAGCGCCGTCACCTCGCAGTGAAAGCCCAACTGACCGAACCAGTCAGCCAGCAGACGGATCACCCCCTCGTTGCTCTGATCCCAGCGGGGATCCGTGCTGCTGATGGAGGGAGTCGCAATAATATTCTTATAAAGTGAAAAAAAATCCAGATTGGCCATCAGCTCCTCCTTGCGTCCCCGGAATGTTTCTGTTAGAAAATACAAATGCAAAGTGAGTGCATGAATATTCTTTTCGAGTGCTCATCGACAAGGCTTCTAGTTGTAAGGGAAAGTTAATGTTCTGTCACCTGATCTGTAACCGACGACACACACCCGCCTGAATTGCCCCTCCGCACACGGTGCCAAAGGGGCGATAACTGACCCTTTGCACCACAGCATCGCGCTGTGAACTTCAAACCCAGACTTGGAATACTCAACAATGCTTAACACCGTTATCGTCGGTGCCAGTGGCTACGCGGGAGCCGAACTGGCCGCACTGGTCCAGAACCATCCACAACTCAAGCTGTTCGGCCTCTACGTCTCCGCCGGCAGCCAGGATGCGCACAAGCGCTTCTCCTCCCTCCATCCCCAGTGGGTCGGCGCGCTGGATCAGCCGCTGCTGCCCCTGGACGAGGACGGAATGACCCGGATCCTGACCCAGGCCGATCTGGTGCTGCTGGCGACCGCCCACGAGGTGAGCGCCGAGCTCGCGCCCAAGTTCCTGGCCAAGGGGCTGCCGGTGTTCGATCTCTCCGGCGCCTTCCGGGTCAAGGATCAGGGATTCTACGCCTCCTTCTACGGCTTCACCCACGAGAGCGAGCAGTGGCTGGACAAGGCGGTCTACGGTCTGGCCGAGTGGAACGCCGATGCCATCCAGGGCGCCCAGCTCATCGCCGTGCCGGGTTGCTACCCGACCGCGTCCCTCTGCGGCCTCAAGCCGCTGCAGCAGGCCGGTCTGATTGCCGAGGGATGGCAGCCCATCATCAACGCGGTGTCCGGTGTCTCCGGGGCCGGTCGCAAGGCCGCCATCAACACCAGCTTCTGTGAAGTGAGCCTGAGCCCCTATGGCACCTTCAATCACAGACACCAGCCGGAGATCAGCCACCACCTCGGCAAGGGGGTGCTGTTCCAGCCCCACCTTGGCAACTATGTGCGGGGCATACTGGCCACCATCTATGTGCAACTGGCGGACGGGGTGACGCAGACCCAGGTGGATCAAGCCTATCTCAAGGCCTATGAAGGCAAGCCCCTGGTGCGCCTCACCGGCCAGATGCCCTCCATCCGTGGCGTGGCCAATACCCCTTACTGCGACCTCGCCTGGCAGCAGCAGGGCAACATGCTGGTGGTGGTGTCCGCCATCGACAACCTGCTCAAGGGCGCCGCCTCCCAGGCGATGCAGTGCATAAATATCAAGTTTGGTTTTGAACCGGCCACCGGCCTGATTTAACGCTTTAAGGAAGGATCGAGAAGATGGACAAGCAGACGCTGGTAATCAAGTTGGGTGGTGCCCTGATCGAGAACGACGAGGCCCTGACCGCCCTGTTCGCTACCCTGAAAACCTTCCTGGACGATCAGCACCGTCCCCTGGTGCTGGTGCACGGTGGTGGCTGCCTGGTGGATGACCTGCTCAAGGGGCTGGGGATGACTTCCACCAAGAAGAACGGCCTGCGGGTCACCCCGTTCGAGCAGATCCCCTTCATCGCCGGGGCCCTGGCGGGTACCGCGAACAAGATGATGATGGCCAAGGCCATCGCCACCGGCATCCCTGCCGTGGGGCTCTGTCTCGCCGACGGCGGTCTGTGCCAGGTGACCCAGCTCGATCCGGATCTCGGCGCCGTCGGTGACTGCCAGCCGGGCAACCCGGCGCTGGTGGCCGGGATCCTGGGGCAGGGTTTCCTGCCGGTGGTGAGTTCCATCGGCATCACAGCCGACGGCCAGCTGATGAACGTCAACGCGGATCAGGCGGCCACGGCGATTGCCGAGGCGCTGGGCGCCGATCTGGTGATGCTGTCGGATGTGAGCGGCATCCTGGATGGCAAGGGCAAGCTGGTGCCGCAGCTGGACAAACAGAGCGCGCTGGACCTGATGGAGAAGGGTGTGATTCGCGATGGCATGGCGGTGAAGGTTAAGGCCGCCCTGCATGCCGCCGAGACCCTGGGCAAGCCAGTCTGTGTCGCCAGCTGGCGCTACCCGGACCAACTGCTCAAGCTGCTGGCGGGCGGCGCCGTCGGCACCCAAGTCACCCTCTAACCCTGGCCGGAAAAAGGAACATCCGATGCAACATCTTCTGAAAGACAGCGACTTGAGCAAGGCCCAGATAGAGGCGCTGATTGCCCTGGGCAAATCGGTCAAGGCGGACCCCAAGAAGTACGGCCAGGCGCTGGCGGGCAAGAGCGTGGTCACCCTGTTCGAGAAACCCTCCCTGCGCACCCGGGTCACCTTCGACATCGGCATCGCCCGGCTGGGCGGTCACAGCGTCTACCTGGATCAGCAGAACGGCGCGCTCGGCAAGCGGGAGTCGGTGAAGGATTTCGCCGCCAACCTGTCGCGCTGGTGTGACGCCATCGTCGCGCGGGTGTTCGATCACCAGACCCTGGTCGAGCTGGCGGAGCATGGCTCTGTGCCGGTGGTGAACAGCCTGTGCAACCTCTACCACCCCTGCCAGGGGCTGGCGGACTTCATGACCATCAGCGAGCACTACAGCGATCTCTCCAAGGTGAAGCTGGCGTATCTGGGCGATGGCAACAACGTCAGCCACTCCCTGCTGCTGCTGGGGGCGACCCTCGGCACCGACGTGACCCTGGTCTGCCCCAAGGGCCATGGCCCGGATACCCAGATCTTCCTGCAGGCCCAGGCGCTGGCGGCGCAATCTGGCGCGCACATCAACATCAGCGATGACGTGGGCGCCATCGAAGGCTTCGACGTGGTTTATACCGACACCTGGGTTTCCATGGGTGACAACACACCAATGGAGCAGGTAAAAGATATCTTCATGCCTTATCAGATCAACCAGGCCCTGCTCGATCGCACCGGCATCGCCCACGTGCTGCATTGTCAGCCGGCGCATCGGGAGCTGGAGATCACCTCGGAGGTCATGGACGGACCAGCCTCCCTCATCATGGATGAGGCAGAAAACCGGATGCATATCCAGAATGCCGTGCTGCTGACGCTGTTGGGTCATAAATAAGCCGGCGACCGACCCTGAATCACAACCTTATCGAATCATCACGGAGAGAAGTAAATGAGCGGAATCAACAAGATCGTACTGGCTTACTCGGGCGGACTGGATACCTCGGCCATCATTCCCTGGCTGAAAGAGAACTACGATGCGGAGATCATCGCCTTCGTCGCCGACGTGGGCCAGGAGCGTGACGATCTGGAAGGGATCGAGCAAAAAGCCCTCGCCTCCGGCGCCACCAAGTGCATCGTCAAGGATCTGCGGGAAGAGTTCGTCAAAGAGTACGTCTATCCGACCCTGAAGACAGGCGCCGTCTACGAAGGCACCTATCTGCTGGGCACCTCCATGGCCCGTCCCATCATCGCCAAGGCGATGGTGGAAGCGGCCCTGGCGGAAGGGGCCGACGCCATCTCCCACGGCTGTACCGGCAAGGGCAACGATCAGGTGCGTTTCGAAGGCGCCGTGGCAGCCCTGGCCCCCCAGCTGAAGGTCATCGCTCCCTGGCGTCTGTGGGACATGCGCTCCCGGGAAGATCTGCTGGCCTATCTGGAAGCCCGCAACATCCCCTGCAAGGCGACCCTGAAGAAGATCTACAGTCGCGATGCCAACGCCTGGCACATCTCCACCGAGGGTGGCGAGCTGGAGAGCACCTGGAACGAGCCGTCCGAAGCAGTCTGGCAGTGGACTGTCTCCGCCGAGCAGGCACCGAACGAGCCTGAATATGTCAAGCTGACCGTGGCCCAGGGCGAAGTGGTGGCCGTTGACGACCAGCCGCTGACCCCGCACCAGATCCTGATGACCCTGAACGAACGTGCCGGCAAGCACGGCGTGGGCCGCATCGACATCACCGAAAACCGGATGGTTGGCATGAAGTCCCGCGGCTGCTACGAGACCCCGGGCGGTACCGTCATGGTCGCCGCGCTGCGCGCCGTGGAAGAGCTGGTCTTGGATCGCCCGACCCGCGCCTGGCGCGAGAAGCTGGGTGCCGAGTTCTCCCACCTGGTCTATGACGGTCGCTGGTTCACCCCGCTGTGCAAGGCCATTGTCGCCTCCGCCAACGCCATCGCCGAGGATCTCGACGGTGAAGTGGTGCTGAAGATGTACAAGGGTCAGGTCACCGCGGTGCAGAAGAAGTCGCCGAACAGCCTCTACTCCGAAGACTTCGCCACCTTCGGCGCCGACGAAGTGTATGACCAGAGCCACGCCGAAGGCTTCATCCGTCTCTACACCCTGGCGAGCCGGATCCGCGCCATGAAGGAGCAGCATCAGGCCATCGGTGGTGATCACACCCACGGCTAACCCTCGAGGTTTCAAGCCGCAGACAACCGGTGAGGGGGCTTGGCCCCCTCACTTATAAGCGGCGACCGGATTCCCTCGTCTGTAAGCGGGGGAAGGATAACCGATGAGCTGTGACAAGAGCGGCAGCGCCCGGGCCGTGTCTGTGAGATAACAGGGGCAGCTTTCAATGAGGGGTGTGCTTTGCCCCCTTCTCCCCTTGCGGGAGAAGGGTTGGGGATGAGGGGGAAATTGCTCTCACCCTAGCCCTCTCCCAAAGGGAGAGGGAACCGGTTCGCAGTTACTTGATGTAACAGCAGCAACATCGCTCGCTACCGCACTGTCATGCAGATAAACAGGGCACGATTTCAAGTTCGACGGCGCAAGGCGCCGCCGACAACGCATTCAAGGAGAGCAGTATGGCACTTTGGGGTGGACGCTTCAGTCAGGGAGCCGATAGCCGGTTCAAGCAGTTCAACGATTCGCTGCGGTTCGATTACCGGCTGGCGGAGCAGGATATTCAGGGCTCCATGGCCTGGGCCCGTGCGCTGGTGAAGGTGGGTGTATTGACCAGCGATGAGCAGGGCAAACTGCAACAGGCGATGGAGGTGCTGCTCGCCTCGGTGCAGCAGGATCCCCAACAGATCCTGAGCTCGGACGCCGAAGACATCCACTCCTGGGTCGAGGGCAAGCTCATCGATGCCGTCGGCACCCTGGGCAAGAAGCTGCACACCGGCCGCTCGCGTAACGATCAGGTCGCTACCGACCTCAAACTCTGGTGCAAGGCTCAGGGTGAGCTGCTGCTCGCCTCCATCACAAGCCTGCAGCAGGGGCTGGTGGCGTCTGCCCGTGCCAATCAGGCCGCCGTGCTGCCCGGCTACACTCACTTGCAGCGTGCCCAGCCGGTCACCTACGCTCACTGGGCCTTGGCCTATGTGGAGATGCTGGAGCGGGACTATTCCCGTCTGCAGGATGCGTTGAAGCGCCTCGACACCAGCCCGCTCGGCTGCGGCGCCCTGGCGGGCACCGCCTACGCCATCGACCGCGAAGCGCTGGCGCTGGATATGGGCTTTGGCGGCGCGACCCGCAACAGCCTAGATTCGGTGTCGGACCGGGATCACGTGGTGGAGCTGATGCACGTGGCATCGCTGTCCATGGCGCATCTGTCGCGCTTCGCCGAAGACCTCATCTTCTACAACACGGGTGAGGCGGGCTTCGTCGAGTTGTCCGACGCGGTCACTTCGGGATCGTCCCTGATGCCGCAGAAGAAAAACCCGGATGCGCTCGAACTCATTCGTGGCAAGACCGGCCGGGTGGTCGGCGCCCAGATGGGCATGCTGATGAGCCTTAAGGCACTGCCGCTGGCCTACAACAAGGACATGCAGGAAGACAAGGAAGGGCTGTTCGATGCCCTCGACACCTGGCACGACTGCCTCGACATGGCGGCCCTGGTGCTGATCGACCTGAAAGTGAATGGCGAGCGCACCAAAGCGGCGGCCCAGGGCGGCTACGCCAACGCCACCGAGCTCGCGGACTATCTGGTCGCCAAGGGCATCCCCTTCCGCGAGGCGCACCATATCGTCGGCGAGACAGTGGTCTATGCCATCCAGGTGAAGAAACCGCTGGAGGAGCTGTCCCTGGCCGAATTCCAGCGCTTCAGCCCTGTGGTGGGGGAGGATGTGTATCCGAATCTGGAGCTGGAAGCGACCCTGGCCAAGCGGGTCGCCAAGGGCGGTGTCGCCCGGGAGCAGATCGAGGCAGCCCTGGTGGCCGCCGAAGCCTGGCTGGCCAAACGCGGCTGATGGCCGAGCGAGAGAAAATGAAGAGGGCTCATGCCCTCTTTTTTATTGCTGCGCCATCGCCAGCCAACTTCGATTGCGCAAGAATGGGCCTTCGCACGGATGCGTCACCATCGACCAAGGAGCCCTTATGTATCTGCCAACCCATTTTGCCGCCACCGATCCCGAGGCCCTGCACGCGCTGATGCGGGCCCATCCACTGGGGGCCCTGATCACTCATGGCGAGTCGGGGCTGGATGCCAATCATCTACCGTTCGAGTTCTATGCCGGGGAGGGAGAGCATGGGGTCCTGCGCGCCCATGTGGCGCGCAACAACCCGCTCTGGCAAGAGGTGACGGACGGGCAGGAGGTGCTGGTGATCTTCAAGGCCGCCGACGGCTATGTCTCCCCGAACTGGTATCCGAGCAAGCAGGAACATCACAAGCAGGTGCCGACCTGGAACTATGCCGTGGTCCATGCCCACGGCCGTATTAGGGTGCGCGACGATGCCCGTTTCGTGCGCCGCCTGCTGGCGAGCTTGACTAGGTGCCACGAGGCGACCGAGCCCAGCCCCTGGAAGATGGCGGACGCACCGCGAGACTATGTCGAGGCCATGGTGGCAGCCGTGGTCGGCATCGAAATCGAGATAAGCGCCCTGGTGGGCAAGTTCAAGCTGAGTCAGAACAAGGAGGCGGCGGATAGGCAAGGGGTTGTCGATGCCTTGCAGGAACGCGGGAAGGGGGCGCTGGCAGCGGCCATGCAGCGCCGGCCTGTTTGATAGAGGTAGTGATAATCACTTCTTTTTGTTGTTAAGTGAAATATAAATCTACAGAACATCCATCAAGCAGCGTGTCGAACTGCCCATGGACGGAATGTCGTCGGCCAGCAGGGTTTATAGCTCCTTGAATGGCCGGCGTTTCTCTTCCTCGATGACGATGGCCTCCAGGTTGGCGACCCGCTCCTGCAGCTCCTTGATGATCATGTCCTGTTTGCCGAGACGGTCGGTGATGCGACCATCCCCCAGCTTGTAGCGGGCGCGCTTGCCGAGATAGCCAAACAGCAGACTGAGAAAGACGATCAGGACTATGCCTGTCCACAGATTCATGAATCATTCCCTGTTGCTTCAATCATGATGTTCAATGAGCATTATCGACACCCCACGCTGTCATATCAACAGAATCCACGGAATATGAAAATATCACTCTACTTAAGGGTTGGGTTTTAAAACTGCCATATTGAACAATATACAATAAAGCGACATAGATGTTTTCATGGATCTATGCTTGCCACCAGTCGGGGATAGCCTATTCCTTACGCTATATTAAGGCGGTCTGAGAAACTGAGATGGCCATTTATTTTAACCTTGAGCAATTTTCTCTCCGGGAAGGATGACGTAAATACCATGACTCGCCTCCCATTCATCAAAACGTGCAGATCAGAAACACGAAACTGCTGCAGTATATTGGTTCTCGGCATTGACAGGTGGTGAGGTTTGTTCATCAGGGGCATCGTGTCCTGATAGAATTTAAAGATGACAATGCTATTCATAAAACTGATCTGAAGTCCTTTCGTAAGACGTCGTTCATATTTGTCCAATGCATAATATGTCAGAATTCCTTGCTGACAACTTCCCTTGTATGCTCGCCCATTTTGCTCATCGATACCTTCCACTTGTAATTACAGCCTGCGCCATTCGCAATACCAAACAGCAGCAATGAAATGGACATCATGGCCAGGATGGAGAAAACCTTGATAAATTTGGTTGTCAATTTATGACTCCTCAAATAAATGATGAATGAACGCTTCGATATCGAATTCTATGGGCGTGCTAGAAAAATAGAAATCGGGATCATCACTGGTGCAAACAATGACATCTTGTTTTGAAACGCAGATGGTTGGTGAGGTTTCATATAAATAAACCATCATGGTTGATATGATGAATGCAGCTGCAGCCGACAATAGTAAAAACCACATCAGGTTTCTTATGAACGGCTTGAACTGCCACATCCATAGTCGAGATGAGATGCCATGCAGCATACCCACATGTCCTGTGGATTGCTGATCATTATGTTCTTCACCTAAAACAAGTTCTGGGCCTGCGTTATGACTTTCTTCTTCCTCCTCTTTAGTTGCCTCCTCTCGCGCGACATGAACATTGGCAAGGTTCATGATATAGCCTAGCCTGGGGATGTTTTTTATTTCAATACCTGCGCCTTTCAGCGCACTCCTGATGTTGCTAATTGCCACCGTCAGTGCACTTGAACTGACAGGTTTGCCAGACCAGCCTATCGATATAAGTTGTTCCTTCTCAATGACGGTACCTTTTTTTGCGAAAAGTGCAGAAACGATTCTCACTTCCGCGATGGACAACGTTACATCAAAAAGCAGATCACCAGCAGGGCCGATAACCATGACGTTGTTGCCATTCGCATCCAGTGAAAATTCAGATGATGGGTTCATGTCATTACACCAAATCATAGATACATTGCGTTATCTATAGACGCCAATATTTAACTCTGTGATTACCAAGGATTAACCATGATAAGGAAATCACTCATGATATGAATAGCTTAGTATATATAGTTTCCACCTTTACTGCAGGAGATAGGCATGACTATTGGTCATGTAAATAGGGGGTTTAGTAACAAATAGTGACAGGGGAAATGCCAGTTTGCTAGTAGTTACTATTTATCCCTACTTGTTTATAGGGGAGGAGTTGCCTGATGTTAGCATCACCTATGACAGCAATCCATGCTATGGGTAAAATTTCATATGATTAATAAATCTGCTGTGGATTAATTTTATATAAATGAAATTAATATGTATGACTTGATATTTGGAACTTTGATATGGGCGCATACACCTTAACATTCTCACAGCGTAATGTACTCATCATTGATGATGCACAGGCAGTTATCTCGGTAGTGAGAAGCATGTTGAGAGCCATGGGCTTTTCGGATAACTGCATTGATTATGCCAAAGAAGGAAAGTCTGCGCTCAACTGCATCAAATTAAAAAAATATGATGTCATTATATGTGATTACAACTTGGGTGACGGCCTCAACGGAAGACAACTTTTGGACGAAATAAGGCATGGGAAGTTATTAGGGCCTGATAGTGTCTTCATCATGATAACTGGGGAGTCATCCAAGACGATTGTCCGTTCAATAATAGAACTAAGACCGGATGATTATATTTTGAAACCATTTAACCAACAACAATTGCAACGAAGATTGAGGGTTGCGTTGAGTAAAAGAAGTCAGTATCGCGCACTTTATGAAATAGACCATCAGCATGATGCTGCTGCCGGTATTGCCCTGTGCAATGAGTTGCTCTGTAATGAAAGTGTCGATCAATTGTTGGTCAATCAATTTAAAGGTCAGTTTTTGCAGTCATTACGGAAGTATGACGAGGCACAAAATTTATATTGGGAGCTTGATAAGAAGCATGCCGATGCATGGATCAAGATCGAACTTTGCAATGTTCTTGTCGAGCTGGGGGATTATGATGAAGTGGAATCCATCATGGCTCATATGAGCAATGACATTTCAGTGTCATCGCTGCCAGAATTGAGTGTGATGAGTAAGCTTGAAATATATAAAGATAATATTCCAGAAGCAATTTCTCATCTCACACTAGCATCCAGCCTTGCTCCAGGAAACCCTGATAGAGAGTTAGTCATTGCAAATCTGTGTCTTTCTGAAAGTGATTACACCAATGCGGAGCGTCGATACTCAATTTATCGGGCATGCTGCAAAGGAACTTTTAGGGATGATCTGACATCCTCTATCAATGTCGTCAGGGGCATGTTGTTATCAATCGAAGAAGAGGATTATAACGCCGCCCGGGACAACGATCTTAGAAAGATAGAATCTTTTATTTTCACATTATACAGTGCAGCCTCATCAGCAGATGAGAAAGTGAGTGTGGAAATATTATACATTCACTCCAGAATTCTACGTGGCGAGTTGGGAAAAGCCATGCTGCTATTTTATAAAGTGATGAGTGTCGTGGCTAATATCGATTTCTATTCCCGTTATCACTTATGCAGAATATGCAGTCTGTTAATGTTTGATGCTCGATATAAAGAGAACTTTCAAATAGCATCCGAGATGTCTTTGAAGATGGATAATCTGCTTGTATCGAAGAGTTGCATGATCATGCTGCACTCATTAGATATGAACCATGCCTGCCAGAAGAGGCTTTATCAGGAGAAATATGATGCATCTCTATTGCATCGTGTGCAGCACCCCCAAAAAGAACTTGCTGCTTTGATACAGCTTCATCAAATGAACCCATATCTGCAGCAAGTTGCCATCAGAATAATTGAACTGCTTGGGATGATATGGCCAAGAATGCTTAACAAGATGGAGGTGTTAAGCCTCATTGAATCCTGTGACAACACTGTATCCACTATCATGTCATTGTCACAGCAACAACATAATAATTATCAAGGAACATTGTCGGCTGCCAAGCAACATACAGAGAATAAAAGGGCATAGGGTATGAAGCTCTCTATCGATAACAGGAAATTCATGCTGTTCATTACGCTATCTTTGGCATTGATGATATGCATTTTTATTGCGAATAAACCTCACCCAATATCTACCCTTTCGGAAAGAGATTATGAGGCCATGTTGCGTGAACAGATGCTGTTGATGACAGATGTCTTTAATGTTCTCGGCAGTAAAGTGGATGGAAACTGCGATCCATCGATGAAGTCAGAGTTGCTCGCCACGGTGATGAAACATTCTCTTTTGTATAGTTTGACGTTACTCAAGAATAATCAACCCTACTGTTCATCACATCATGGTGATGAATCGTATTCGGTAGACGTTTCCACTGGCTTAGCGGATAAAAATATCGGTAAAGTGCTGAGCTATATCAATATTGACGAGGAATTCACAATCCAAGCCGAGATGAAGTCCCTTGTTCACCAAGTGCTCACTCATCATTATTTGTTGGCATTCATGGTGGTGAAAGGGGATGGCAACGAATATCTTCATGACCATCTCAATGTCAGTCACCCCCATGACCATTCTAATCTGGTTAGCCCATATATTGATCTTCAGCTCGGCAGTGAGTCCCGCCATAGGCTCATCTTTTCAAGCCCAATCATGGGGTTGCTAATTTTGTCTACGCTGATGAGCATCTACTTATTTATGCATGGCGGCCGACCTCAGATTGAGTATGTCTTCAAGAAATACTTGTTGAAGAAAGCGATCATCCATCATGAACTGAAGCCGTATATGCAACCGGTTGTCTCATCAACAGATGGCCGTATCATTGGCGGGGAGGTCTTGCTGCGATGGATTCACCCCAAGAAAGGCATTGTTTACCCAGCTGATTTCATCTGTGTTGCGGAACGTTCTGGATTGATCGTTCCCATTACCAAGCAGTTATTCGAGCGGGTGAAAAATGAGCTGCTTGAGATTGTCCCGCATCTACCAAGTGGATTCAAGGTTGGCTTCAATATTAGTGCCACTCATCTCGGAGATCCCGAACTGGTGCAGGACTGTGCTGATTTCATCGATGCATTCGAACCGGGCAGCATAGTGATGGTGCTGGAGATAACGGAGCAGGAAGCTATTGTTTATACCGATAGGGTATATACCAATATTGCCGGGTTACGCCAGGCTGGCATAGAACTGGCGATAGATGACTATGGCACCGGTAATTCAACATTGCAAAATATTCAAAAAATCCCTTTTGATTACATTAAGATAGATAAATCATTTGTTGCACTTGCCGCTACCGACAAGATAAGCAGAGATATATTAATAAATATAATTTCACTGGCGCTGAGCATTAATGCAAAGACAGTCGCAGAGGGTGTCGAGAGAGCTGAGCAGGCTAAATTGCTTGCGTTGTCCGGTGTACATTTTCAGCAAGGTTGGCTGTGGAGCAAGGCTATACCTATATCTGATGTAATATCTTTACCGAGACTCACCCATGCACAAAAATCTTAAAAGAAATTACATGTTCGCTAGTTTTATCATAGCGTTCATTGTATCTTCTTGGTTATCTTATTTATATGTGAGAACCATATTTAATGCCCATGCGAAATTCGACTTTGATGTTGTTGAATATTTGTACTTTGATATGGCAGCATTCGATCTCGACTCTCTGTTACATGGGAATGATATAAAAGATGTTGATGCATATAAAGATCAGAACATTTTCTTTAAAAAATATGCTAACGAAAAAGGTAATTACCAGTATTTCGTCTATAACAATGACAGTGGCGAGTTGGAGTCTAATCGGGTGCTGCATATAAGGGAGGCGCAATGGCTCGCACCATATGGGATGTTATTGAATAGCAGCCTTGTCAGCAGTATTTACTTGATTACCAATGACTACAAGATCATTGGATTGACAGAGCAGCAACTTTCAGTCCCGGTCCATCTTCATCCATTGGATAAAGATGTCAAAAAAACTGAGTATTGGGAAAGTTTTAGTGCATGTTTCAATCCAGACCCTGGCTCAGAGTGCAGCACCAATCCCTATGTGACAAACCAGTATACTGACATGTTATCAAAAGATGACATTATTACATTATTGTTCCCCTACAAATTAAACAACCAGTTTTTCGGGGTTATTGGCTTTGATATAAGGACCAAGATCCTCTTTGAACGTTTTTTTGACACCAAAGATGTTATTAAACCGACAAGTTTCAAAATTACGGATATGAATGTAGCCTGTAATGGATACACAATCTGTTTCAATAAAGAAATATCATTGCTGGATTCAAGGCATTTCACTCTGTTCTGGGAGTACAATTATGTTGATTTTATACAAGCTATTGTATCAACCCATCGATTCATTTATACATTCCAGGTTATGCTGGTTTTGATGTCATTTATTTATTTCCTTATAACTCTCTGGGGTGACAGTCAGTCCCGAGATGGCTTGACTGGGGTTTATAGCCGTAAGGCTATTTATAATGTAAAACGCCATGGACGATATTCATATGTTCTGATGATGGACATAGACAACTTCAAGGCAATCAATGATACCTACGGTCATGATATTGGCGACAAAGTACTGGTTGCATTCGCTAATCATCTCAGGAAACACACCAGAAGTGATGATCTCTTGTGCCGTTGGGGAGGGGAAGAGTTCGTGGTGATGTATCGTACGGGGGCAGATGAAAACTGCATGCTGGATATTGTCAGGCGACTGTGGTCTTCGCCCGTGACGATCCTGGATTCTACTCTGAATATCACGTTTTCCGGTGGTCTGGTCAGAATGGGCAAAGATATTTCCAGTAGTATCAATGTCGCCGATCGGCTGCTTTATCAGGTGAAGCGAAACGGCAAGAACAACGTCATGCTGGAGATCAATGGTGAGCATTCGCTATTGATGGCCAAATCCCTCGCAGGGCCACCGGCCTGTACAGGCAGCAGCATGGTTTGTACAGAGCCCCTCCTTTGTCATGGATATGGCCATAGCGGCTAGCCGGGGCCTCTGCCTTGCCATGGCAACTGATTCTGGACCTGGGCCCGTCATTCAGCCTTTCCCCTTCCGACCTTAGCGGCACCACTCGCTGTACTGGGCGATACCTGGTGGGGTTTGCTTGTGACACGGGGAAGTCTTGCCCGGTGATCGGAGAGGTTGGCGCCAGTGTGTCGGCATCTGATTATAAAGAGTCCGTGAATTGGCCAGACCCGGGTGTGCTGGCCCTGGGTAACCACTGACGCGCCATCTCTGGCACTCGATCCGATAGCATCAAGACCGAGATGTCAGTGGCGCTGAAGGTCTAGGTGCCGGGCGTGGCGGCGAGGCAGTTAGCGGGTTGTGGCTTCGGCCACCTTCATTTCTCTTTTGGCGTCAGGTTGGGGTCAGGTCAGCCAGAGCGGGCGGCTCACCCAGATCCCGAGCAGTATCAGCTGACCCCAGACGATGGCCCAGAACACCCGCCGGTAGCTTCCTTTCTGGGTCTTGTGGCGCAGCCAGTGGCGGGCGAGCAGGGCGCCGGGCCAGCCACCGAGCAGTTCCAGCAGATGCAGACGGGCTTCCGGCACACGCCAACCGCCGCGCACCGCCTGGCGCTTGTCGTGGGCGTAGGCCAGGGCAGTCAACAAGCTCATGGTGGTGATGAGGGCGAGTGGCCACCAGTTGGCGTCCACCATACCGAGCCAGCTGCCCCACAGCAGGGGCAGAAGGGCGAGCCAGATCATGATGTCAGTTCCAGATCTCGCGGCTCGTCCGGGTTCAAGGTGCGAATGACTTTGGCCGGGTTGCCGACGGCGAGGGAATCGGCCGGGATGTCGCGGGTGACCACGGCGCCGGCTCCGATGATGGAGCGCGCCCCTATGGTGACGCCGGGGCAGATGATGGCGCCGCCGCCAATCCAGCAGTCATCGCCGATGTGGACCGGCTTGTTGTAGGCGGTCCAGTTGCGGCGCTCCAGGTGGTTCAGGCTGTGGGTGGCGGTGTAGATCTGCACATTGGGGGCCAGCAAGACGTTGTTGCCTATGTGTACTTCGCCCACGTCGAGGATGGTGACGTTGAAGTTGAAGAAGGTCTTCTCGCCGATGTGGATGTTGCGGCCAAACTCGCAGGTGAAGGGGGAGCTGATCCAGCAGGTATCCGGGCAGGTGGCGAACAGTTCGCGGCAGAGCGTCTGCCTGGCGTCGTGATCCCCTGCCGGGGTGGCGTTGAACCTGGCCAGCAGGGCCTGGCCGCGAATGCGATCGCCCGCTATCTCCTCGGTCTGGGTGAGGGGGCCACCCGCCAGAATATCGTCCCAGTCGCTTGCCATGCTCTTATCTCCTCATGTGCCAAGAGGCGCCAGTATACGCAAGTTGCCAGGAGGCGTCAGGGGGCTCGCCCTGGCTTGAGGGACGCGCTCACAAAAAAAGGCGCCACCGGAGGGGGGCGCCTGCAAAGCCAAACCTTGCGGTTTGAGGACCAACGGAACCAAAGATCACACACACTCAGTACTTCTTCGGGATGGCGGGGATCAACCCTGCCACTTGCCTCCTTCCACTATCACGTCGTTGGGATCGGTATCGGCGCTCAGGCGATCTCGCACGTACTGGTCATAGAGTTTGAGCAGGTATTTCTCCTCCCCCAGCTTGGCGAGGCGAGCGTTCACCCAGTCACGCAGCTCGACGTTGCCCTTCTTCACCGCCGGTGCGATTGGGTCTTCCGAGCCCAGCTTCTCGGGCAGCACCCGATAACCCGGGTTCTCCTTGGCCCAGCTGAACAGCACCAGGTTGTCCTGGGCGTAGGCGTCACCACGACCCTGGGCCAGGGCCTGCAGGGATTCGGAGTTCTTCTCGAACTTGATCACCTTCCAGTCCGGGTGATTGCGGGTCAGCCAGATGTCGGCGGTGGTGCCGGTGGTGACGATCAGGGTCTTGTCCGCCAGATCATCCAGCCCCTTGGCGGCGCTCTTTTCGGGTACCAACACCTGTACCGCGACCTTGAGGTTCGGGTTGGTGAAGTCCACCACCTCGCGCCGCTCCGGGGTCACCGTCATGTTGGCGAGGATGAGATCCACCTTGTCACTCTGCAGGAAGGGGATGCGGCTGGCGGGTTCCACCGCCACGAATTCGACCTTGTTTTCGTCCCCCAAGAGATCCTTGGCGAAACGGCGGCCGAGATCGGTATCGAAGCCGACGTAGTTGCCCTTCTCGTCCACATACCCGAAGGGGGGCTTGTCGGTGAAGACCCCGACGATGAGTTTGTCGCGGGCCTTGATCTTGTCGAGGGAACCGTCCGCCGCCTGGGCGGTGCCGCTGGCGATCCCGAGCCCAATGAGGGCGCTGAGCAGAACAGAGGTGATTTTTTTCATGCTGACTCCTTTCGCTTGATGACATGGGTATAAGAAAACTTGTCGAGGAACTGGCGGGCACGCTGGCTCCTCGGATTCTCGAAGAATTGCTGGGGGGCGGCCTGCTCCAGGATGTGGCCGCCGTCCATGAAGACGATGCGATCCGCCACCGCCCGGGCGAACGCCAGCTCGTGGGTGACGATGAGCAGGGTCATGCCGCTGCCGGCGAGATCCCGGATGACCGCCAGCACCTCCTGCACCATCTCGGGATCCAGGGCGGCGGTGACCTCGTCGAACAGCATCACCTGAGGGTTCATGCACAGGGCCCGAACTATGGCGATGCGCTGCTGCTGGCCGCCGGAGAGCTCGCGCGGATAGGCGTGGCGCTTCTCCCACAGGCCCACTCGGTTCAGCAGTTGCTCCACCTGCAGCAGGGCCTCGGCCCGTTCCCGCCTCTGCACCCGGAGGGGCCCGAGCAATACGTTCTCCTGCACGGTCAGATTCGGGAAGAGGTGATAGCTCTGGAACACCATGCCGATGCGCTGGCGCAGCCGCTGCCAGTCGGTGTGGGTATCGAGAGCCTCGCCGTCGAAGCGGATCTCGCCGCTCCCGATGGACTCGAGGCCGTTGAGGGTGCGCAGCAGGGTGCTCTTGCCGCAGCCGCTCGGCCCCAGGATGACGATCACCTCGCCGGGGTTCACGGTGAGGCTGACCCCGTCCAGCACCCGGTGCTGGCCAAATTGTTTGCTGATGGCATTGAGTTCAAGCAGAGGTGTCATACCGCATTACCCCATTTTTGCTCCAGCCGGCGCGAGGCGAGCGAGAGCGGATAGCAGACCAAAAAGAAGAACAGGAACAGCAGGCCGTAGATGAGCACGGAGGCATAGGTGCGCTCGATGATCTGCTGGCCCACCTTGATCACCTCCACCACCCCGATCAGCACCGCCAGCGAGCTGGTCTTGATGATACGGGTGTGAATGTTGATGGTCGGCGGCGTCAGCCGTTGCAACGCCTGGGGCAGCAAAACGTAGCGATAGAGCTGCCAGCGGGAGAGGCCAAGGGCCAGTCCGGCCTCCTGCTGACCACGGGCGAGAGATCTCAGACCGCCGCGCACCACTTCCCCCACCTCGCTCGCCCCCCAGAGGGAGAGCACCAGCACGGCGCACCAGAAGGCCGGGATATCGAGGCCGAAGACGATGGGCAGCCCGAAGAAAAACAGATAGAGCCACACCAGCACGGGTACCACCCGAAACAGCTCCAGATAGACCCGCAGTATCCCCTGGGTCAGCCGACCTCCCTGCTGGGCCAGCACGCCGTAACCCAGGCCCCCCAGGGTGGCGAACAGGATGGCGAGCAACGAGATGGCGAGGGTCTGGCCCGCACCGACGATAAGCAGGGGCAGGGCCTGGCCCAGCAACTCAGAAACCGGAGTGGTCATAGTCATCCCTCCCTTCCAATGCATGCAGGGCAGGTGACGGCAGCGGCAGAAAGATCCGTGCCCACATAGGGATCCGCGACTGTACCAGCGACTCAGTGACCGAACTGACCATGTTGCAGCCTCCTCTCAAGGGCGCGCAGGGCGAGAGACAAGGGCAGGAAGATCAGCACGCACATCAATGTCAGCACCGCCAGCATCTCGTAGGTCTTGTAGTAGAGGGCGATGTAGTTCTTGGTGGTGTAGAGCAGCTCGGGCACCGCTACCGCCGAGGCCACGGTCGTCTCTTTGAGCAAGAAGATGAAGTTGGCAAAAAGCGCCGGCAGGCTGGCGAGCCAGGCCTGGGGCAGCTGTACGTGTCGCAGCAGTTGCCAGCGGGAGAGGCCGATGGCCTGGCCCGCCTCTAGCTGACTCGGAGGCACCGCCTGCACCCCGGCTCGCAGCGCCTCCGTGAGGTAGCCACCGCCCAAGAAAGTCATGGCGATCACCGCCGTGGTGAAGCCGGAGAGGGAGAGCCCGAGCGCAGGCAGCCCGAAGTAGAGAAAGAACAGCTGGATCAGCAGCGGCGTGTTGCGGGCCAGCTCCACATAGCCGCGGATCACCCCGTTCAGCCAGGGTTTGTGCAGGCCGAGCAGCGCCACGTTGATCAGGGCCACCGCGAGGGCGGTGACGATGACGATGGCGCCGAGCTGCAAGGTGACCCAGACCGATTTGCCAAAGGCGGGCAGGGTGGCGACGACAAAGGCCCAGTCGAAGGTCATGCGGGGATCCTCCCGTCACGGCGCAGCCGCTGGGGCACCACGGTAATGGCGTCCGGGTACTTGATGCCGGCACCGGTGTTGAGCACCACCACCCGCTCCCCTCCTTTTATCCAGCCTGATTCCCGCAACTGGCGGGCGGCGGCGAAGGCGGCGGCCCCCTCCGGGCAGACGAAGCTCCCCTCCTGGGCGGCGAGCTGGCGGATCTCGCTCTGGATGGCCCTGTCGTCCACCGCGATGGCGCAACCCTCGGTGCGATAGAGGGCGTCGAGCACCAGGAAGTCCCCCAGCGCCTTGGGCACATTGATGCCAAAGGCCAGGGTCTGGGAGTCGGACCAGAAGGTCGATTCTGACGCTCCCTGCTGCCAGGCCTGGACGATGGGGGCGCAGCCGCTTGATTGCACCGCCACCAGTCGGGGGAGGGGGCCCTGAACCCAGCCCAGCTCCTGCAATTCCCGCAGCGCCTTGTAGATGCCGATGAGGCCGACGCCGCCACCGGTGGGGTAGAGGATGACATCCGGCAGGGTCCAGCCGAGCTGCTCGGCGATCTCCAGCCCCATGGTCTTCTTGCCCTCGATGCGATAGGGCTCCTTCAGGGTGGAGGCGTCGAACAGGGACTGTTCCGCCACCGCCTGGGCCACCTGGCGGCCGGCGTCGCTGATGAGGCCATCCACCAGATAGAGGCGGGCACCGGCCAGCGAGGTCTCCAGCCTGGTAATGGCGGGGGCCGCCTGGGGCATGACGATGGTGCTGCGCAGGCCGGCGCGGGCACCGTACAGGGCCCAGGCCGCGCCGGCGTTGCCGTTGGTGGGCATGGCGAAATGGGCGATGCCGAGCTCGCGGGCACGGGAGAGGCCGACCGCGGCGCCGCGGGCCTTGAAGGAGCCGGTGGGGATGATGCTCTCATCCTTCATCCAGAGATCCGGGATGCCGATTTGCTTGCCGAGGGTCGGCAGGGGCAGCAGAGGAGTGAAGCCCTCCCCCAGGGTTACTACCTGGGCGGGATCGCGCACCGGCAGCAGCTCGTGGTAGCGCCACAGGCTGGCGGGGCGGCCGAGCAGGGCGGCCGGGTGCCAGGCCTTTTTCAGGGCATCGAGATCGTAGCTGGCGAGCAGCGGGGCCCCGACCCGGCTCAGTTGCTGGGGCTGGTCGGCATCATGGATTTCGCCTGTCTTGCTGCAACGCAGATGTGAGAGATAGCTATAGGGCATGGATTATCCTGAGCGGGTCGTCTGGCGTGGTCTGTTATGCCATCCTGTGACCCAAGTGCCGGATAACAAACAAAATAAAGCGGCAAACCAAAGTGAAAAGATGGCTATGAGGCGTGCCGAACTGGCACGGCCGTTATGCGGGTCTGGGGGGTTGGGGCTGCCGCCACTCTTTGTTAACCTGCCTGCTTCATTCGAACAGCAGGGAGTTGCCTCGATGCGATCCATCGTCAGTCTGCTGGCCCTGTCACTGCTCGCCGGTTGCAGTGGCCAGTCTGACCCCACTCAAGAGGATGCCATGTCAGGGAAAGCGCGCCTTCACTACCCCGTCACCCGCCAGAACGATCAGGTGGATCACTATTTCGGTCAGGCCGTGGCCGACCCCTATCGCTGGCTGGAGGATGACCGCAGTCCCGAGACCGAGGCCTGGGTCAAGGCCCAGAACGCGGTGACTCAGGACTATCTGGCCCGGATCCCGTTTCGGGAGGCGATAAAGAGCAAGCTCGCCGCCTCCTGGAACTATGCCAAGGAGGGGGCGCCGTTTCGTGAGGGGCGCTACCACTACTTCTTCAAGAATGATGGCCTGCAGAACCAGAACGTCTTGTGGCGCCAGGCACCGGGCAAACCCGCCGAGGTGTTCCTCGATCCCAATACCCTCAGCACCGATGGCACCACGGCGCTGGATCAGCTGAGCTTCTCCCGGGACGGCAAGCGGCTGGCCTACTCCCTGTCGCTCGCCGGCAGCGACTGGCGCGAGATCCACCTGATGGACGTGGAGAGCAAGCAGCCCCTGGAGGCACCCCTCAAGGACGTGAAGTTCAGCGGCATCAGCTGGCTTGGCAACGAGGGCTTCTTCTATTCGAGCTATGACAAGCCGGACGGCAGCGAGCTGTCGGCCAAAACGGATCAGCACAAGGTCTACTTCCACCGCCTCGGCACGGCCCAGGAAGATGACAGGCTGGTGTTTGGCGCCATCCCGGCCCAGAAGCACCGCTACGTGGGGGCCAGCGTCACCGAGGATGATCGCTACCTGCTCATATCGGCGGCGAACTCCACCTCGGGCAATCGCCTCTATGTGAAGGATCTGACCCAGGACAATGCTCCGCTCCTGACCGTGCAGGGGGAGCTGGATGCGGATGTGAGCCTGGTGGACAACAAGGGCAGCACGCTTTATCTGCAGACCAACCGCGGCGCCCCCAATGGCCGGCTGGTGACGGTGGATGCGAGCAACCCGGGCCCCCAACAGTGGCGTGACCTCATCCCCGAGCGACCCCAGGTGCTGTCGGTGCACAGCGGCGCCGGCTATCTCTTTGCGGAATATATGGTGGATGCCACCGCCAGGGTCGAGCAGTTCGACTATGACGGCCACAAGGTGCGGGACATTGCACTGCCTGGCCCCGGCAGCGTCAGCGGTTTCAACGGCAAGCATGATGACCCGGAGATCTACTTCGGCTTCGAGAACTATGCCCAGCCGCCGACCCTCTACCGACTGGCCCCCAAGAGCGGTGACATCAGCCTCTACCGCGCCTCGGCGGCGCCGTTCAAACCGGAAGATTACGTCTCCGAGCCGCGCTTCTACCAGAGCAAGGATGGCACCCGGGTGCCGCTCATCATCAGCTATCGCAAGGGGCTCAAGCTCGACGGCAGCAACCCCGCCATCCTCTATGGCTACGGCGGTTTCGATGTGAGCCTGACCCCGAGCTTCAGCGTCTCGGTGGCGAACTGGCTGGATCTGGGGGGCGTCTACGCGGTGGCGAACCTGCGCGGGGGCGGCGAGTACGGTCAGGCCTGGCATCTGGCGGGCACCCAGATGAACAAGCAGAACGTGTTCGACGACTTCATCGCGGCGGCCGAGTACCTGAAGGACGAGGGCTACACCAGTACCGACAAGCTGGCGGTGCGTGGCGGCTCCAACGGCGGCCTGCTGGTGGGCGCCGTCATGACCCAGCGCCCGGATCTGATGCGGGTCGCCCTGCCGGCGGTGGGGGTGCTCGACATGCTGCGCTACCACACCTTCACCGCCGGGGCGGGCTGGGCCTATGACTACGGCACCAGCGCCGACAGCGAGGCCATGTTCACGTACCTGAAGGGCTACTCCCCCCTGCACAATCTGCGCAAGGGGGTGAGCTATCCCTCGACCCTGGTGACCACGGCGGATCACGACGATCGTGTGGTGCCGGCCCACTCCTTCAAGTTCGCCGCCACCTTGCAGGCAGACAACGAGGGCCCTCATCCCCAGCTCATCCGCATCGAGACCAATGCGGGGCACGGGGCGGGCACGCCGGTCACCAAGCTCATCGAGCAGAGCGCGGATCTCTATGCCTTCACTCTCTATGAGATGGGTTACCGGCGACTGCCGTTGCAACCCTGAGCTGGGTGAGAGGGCGGGCATCCACCACGCCGACCATGACCAAGGGCCCTGCGGGGCCCTTTTCGTTGCGTGGGCTCCACTAAGCGGGCGGGCGCGACCATCCCTGTCTCGCCATTTGCCGGTTTTGGTTCCTCCTTGCCCTCTGTTATCCCCCCGATGGTATAGTCGGCGACAGGATCTGCATTGAGGACATCATGGTGAAGAAGATCATCTATATAGTGCTGGGGTTGGCGCTGGCCGCCCTGGTGGCCATCGTCGCCCTGGTCAGCCTGATCGACCCGAACCAGTTCAAGCCCCAGCTGGCCGAACAGGTACGCAAGAACACGGGCCGCGAACTGGTGATGGAAGGGGACATCGGCTGGCGCTTCTGGCCGAGTCTCGGTCTCAGCTTCGAGCGGGTGGCCCTGCGCAATCCCGCCGGTTTTGCCGAGCCGGATCTGGTGCGGGTGGCGCAGGGAGAAGCCTCGGTTGCCCTGCTGCCTCTGCTCTCCCATCGGCTCGACATCGGTGAGGTGACGCTCAATGGTGCCCACCTCTTCATCCAGACCAAGGCTGACGGCAGCAGCAACCTGACGGATCTGGTCAAGGATGAACGCAAAGCAGCGCCGGCAAACGAGGCGGCCTCCGCCAGCCCTGCTGATGCCGCCACCCCCTGGCAGGTCTCCCTCAAGGGGGTCTCCCTCGAGCAGGCCAGCGCCCTGGTGCAGGATGATCGCAACGGCCTCGTCTCCCGTCTGGAACGACTGGATCTCACCCTGGGTCAGCTGACCCTGGGGCAATGGGTCCCGGTGACCCTGGCCGCCAAGGGCGCGCGCGGTGATCTGCTCTTCGACATCAAGGGACAGGCCGAGATCAAGCTGGCGCAGGATGAGAAGGAGAGCGAACTCAAGGGGCTGGCGCTGAGCGGCAGCCTGGGGGCTCCCGGCCAGCGGCTCGATGCCTTCAATCTCAAGGCCGACAGAGTGGCACTGGGTGAGTGGAGCAGTCTGACCCTGAGCCTGAACGGCGCCCAGGGAGAGGCGGCCAAACCAACGTTGGCAGGCTCTCTCGAGGGGACCCTCAAGGCGAAGGTCGACCAGAGCCTCCAGCTGGTGGAGGTGTCGGATGCGGTGTTGTCCGCCAAGCTGGACGGGGAGAGCCTGCCCCGTGCGCCTCTCTCTCTCAAGCTGGCTGGCTTTGCCCGCGCCGAGCTGGACAAGCAGACGGTGACCCTGAGCAACCTGGTGATGGGGGCCGAAGATCTGCTGCTGAGCGGCAACGGGACGGTCAGGCTGGGGGCTGTGCCCAACGTCGATTTTGATCTCAAGGGCAACAAGCTGGATCTCGATGCCTGGCTGGGTCAGCCGCAGGGCGCCAAACCGGCTGCGGCCACTGCCGCTGCACCGGCGCCAGCTGCCAGCAGCGGGGCCGCCAAGGGTACCCTCTCCAGTGCAGAGCCTGATTTGAGCGCCCTCAAGAAGGTGGATCTGGCAGGTGAGCTGCAATTGGACGGTCTGAAGGTGAAAGGACTGGATCTGAGCGCCGTCGATCTGCAACTGGCCCTCAATGGTGGTCAACTCACTCTCAAGCGCTTCGTCGCCGGAGTGGCCGGAGGCAAGGTCAGTGCGGAAGGGGCGGTCGATGCCCGTCAGCAGCCCGCCAGCTACCGGGTACACAAGCAGATCCAGGGGGTGGAGATACGCCCGCTGCTGCAGACCCTGGCCCAGAACGACAAGCTGGAGGGCAAGGGGGATCTGGAAATCCAGGTGCAGGGGCGCGGCTTCTCCGAGCAGGCCCTGCGCAGCCAGATGCAGGGTACGGTGAGCCTGAAGCTGAGCGATGGTGCCTTGCATGGCATCAACCTGGCCCAGATGATCCGCGAGGCGCGAGCGACCCTGACCGGCAAGGGCGCCGAGCAGGTCAAGGAGGTGCGCAAGACCGACTTTAGCGACCTTAGCGCCCGCTTCCTGATAGCGAACGGCATCGCCAGCAGCAACGACATCCAACTTGCCGCCCCGGCGCTGCGGGTGAAGGGGCAGGGGCAGACCGCCCTGGTGCCCGAGACCCTCGACTTCCTGTTCCTCACCTCGGTGGTGGAGAGCAGCAAGGGGCAGGGGGGCAAGACGGTGGATGAGCTCAAAGACATCACCATACCGGTGCGCATCGGCGGCCACTGGCAGGCGCCGAGCTACCAGCTCGATGTGAAGGCGCTGCTCAGCAACAACAAGGTACTGGAAGAGAAGGCCAGGAAAGAGGCCGAGCGGGGTCTCAAGAAGCTGCTGGGAGACAAAGCCGACGACGAGGGGATCAAGGGGGCGGCGGATCAGCTGCTCAAGGGCTTGTTCAAGTAACCTCTTGTTTCATCTGACAATCACTAAAACGGGCCCAGTGGGCCCGTTTTTTTGTCTGCGCAGCTTAGTCCTGCCGATACCCGCCGATCAGCCCCTCGGCGAGCCAGAGCTGCAGGAAGCAACCCGCCCGAAAGGCGGCGACCTCCTCCCCCAGCCGCTCCCCAAGGTGGAGGCAGAGATCGGCAAAGGTCGCTCTTCGGAACAGATCCTGCACCGCCGCCGCCTCATCGGACTCCAGGCTGCGGTAGCGACTGAGGCGCTCGCCGTCCCGCCAGATGAGGCAGAGGCTCGCCTGCTCCTGACGACCAGGGGGGGGCGGAGCCTGCTCCGCCTTGAGCGCCTTCCACACCGCCAGGGTGTTGAAGTACTGGGGATGCAGGTCGGCTGAAGGCACCGGCACGAAACGCATGCCGGGCCAGGACTCGGCAGGCTGTTGCTGGATGTCGGTCAGGGTCAGGGGGGCGGCATCGGCGGCGTCGAAGGCGGCCCGCAGCCGCCATTCGAACTCGGCGAGCTCCGCCACCTGGCGATGTTCGTCGAGGACCTGCTCGAGATAGTGAGGGAAGCCGGCGCCGAGGGTGCGCAGGGTCCAGCCGTGGGGCGGATGCTGGGCCAGATAACCGAGGCAGCACTGTTCGAACAGGTCATCCCCCACATAGGCCCAGGTCTGTTCGAAGTCTTCTTGCAGGCACTCCAGCAGCCGGCTCTGGTAGGCGTTGGCATAGATGTGCCAGCGCAGCGAGGTGGGCAGATGACCTTCGACCAGAGGGACGGGGGCGGATTCCGGCTGCTGCTGCAGGCCCTGCATGAAGGCCAGTTGCAGGGCTTGTAGTTCAGCGGGCGCCGGCATGGGGCACCTCGGCACGGGCTGATGCCGCCTGGCTGACAGCGGGCCAGTGGGGGGCGGCGATGGCTCTCGCCTGGTTCAGCTCCGCCACCAGATCACTGAAGGGGGGAATGTGATCGTCGCGCTCTATCATGGTGCTGACGGGGCCGAAGCGGCGCACCGCCCGATCGTAGAGGGCCCAGACCGGGTCGACGATGGGGTGGTCGTGAGTGTCTATCACGTAGTCCCCGTAATCGCTGTGACCGGCGAGGTGGAATTGCACCACGGCCTCGGTATCTATCTCGTCCAGATAGGCGTTGGCATCAAAGCCGTGGTTGCGGCTGCTCACATAGATGTTGTTGATGTCGAGCAGCAGCTTGCATCCGCTCTGGCGGCTGAGCTGGTTGAGAAAGTCCTGCTCCAGATACTCGTCCCCCGGGAAGGCGAGATAGGTGGAGGCGTTCTCCAGCACCAGGGGGCGACCGAGGTAGTTTTGCACCGCATCGATGCGATCGAGCAGATGGGTCAGCACGGCCTCCGTCAGGGGCAGGGGCAGCAGATCATGGCTACTCTGGCCGCCGACACCGGTCCAGCAGAGGTGATCCGACAGCCAGACGGGCTCCACGCTGCGCATCAGCTCCCGCAGGCGGGCGAGGTAATCCATGTCGAGGGGATCCGCCGAGCCGATGTTCATGGAGACCCCGTGCATGACGATGGGGTAGTCGGCGCGCACACGATCGAGGTAGTGACGGGGCTTGCCCCCCGCCACCATGAAATTTTCGGACAGGATCTCGAACCAGTCGACGCCCCTGGCGCCATCCAGCACATCCTGAAAGTGAGGGGGTCTGAGGCCCAGACCAAAACCTAGCCAGGGAAAATGATCCATCCAGACTCCTTGGGTGAAAAGGCCGTTAAAAAACAGGCCGGTAACCCTTTGCAGGGGCCGGCCATGGCAAGAGCGTGTGGTCAGCTTAGCGGACTTTCCCACCCTTGGCGTTGCACTCTTCCCGGGTCATGCTGAGGAAGCCTTGGCCCTTGCAGGATCCTTGCCCCTTGCAGCTGTTCTTGGCGGTCTTGCAGTCGTTGTGGCCCTTGCAGCTGTTCACTCCCCAGCAGTGCACCTGATCTTCACCGTGTTGCCCGGTATTGGCAGCCATGGCGGTGCCAGAGAGGGAGACGGCGGCCATGGCCAGTGCGGCGCCGGCCAGACAGTTGAGGGTTTTGCGGGTTGCGTGCATGTTGTTCTCCTTGGGTCATGCCGTCACTCTGCCCGTATTGGCCGAGTGTCCGTGTGACGTCATCTGGTGAGGCGCGGCCTCCGGTACTGTGTTTTGGAGGAGTGGCTCACTGACCTTTCATTACGATCCGGTTCTCATGCCTGGATCACAGGGGTCGCGATGACGACGCTCATTGAACAAGACCGTGACGAGCGTCATTTACATTCAGGCAACATGCATCTTTTTGAAAAAAATCGTGCAGGCCCCGCCAGTACTGGGCTGACGAGCAGCGCCGGATCCCCAGGAAGGGCGGTGTTTCCCTTGCCGCTCCAACCTCATGGGGTAGTATCACAGGCCGGATGGCCATCAATGAACAGGGAGGGGGAATGAGAGGCAAGGTATTGATCACCGGCGCGAGCCGGGGGATAGGGGCCGCGACGGCCCGCTATCTGGCGGAGCAGGGTTATGGGCTCTGCCTCAATTATCACCGCAACCGTGCCGCCGCCGAGGCGCTGGCGGCGGAGCTTGGTGAGCGTTACGGCGTCCCCTGCATCGCCGTGCAGGCGGATGTCAGTCAGGAGGCCGAGGTGGTGCGGTTGTTCGAGGAGATGGACGCGCGGCTTGGTCCCCTCACCCATCTGGTGAACAACGCCGGCATCCTGCAGCCCCAGATGAAAGTGCTGGAGATGAGCGCCGAGCGCATCAACAAGACTCTGGGCACCAATGTGACCAGCTATTTCCTCTGTTGCCGGGAGGCGGTGCGCCGGATGACGGCCGGAGGATCCATCGTCAACGTCTCCTCCGCCGCCGCCCGTCTGGGCTCCGCCGGCGAGTATGTGGACTATGCCGCCTCCAAGGGGGCCATCGACGTGCTGACCCGGGGGCTGTCGCTGGAGGTGGCGGCACTGGGGATCCGGGTCAACGGGGTGCGGCCCGGGTTCATTTATACCGAGATGCACGCCGACGGTGGCGAACCCGGCCGCGTCGATCGCATCAAGGGAAATATTCCGCTGCAACGGGGTGGTCAGCCAGCAGAAGTTGCTGCCGCCATCGCCTGGTTGTTGTCGGATGAGGCCTCTTACGCCACCGGCACCTTTATCGATGTGGCCGGTGGACGTTGAGTCGGCGGTCGCTTGCCGAGGATCGCAAAAGAGGGGGCGCCATGGCGCCCCCTCTTTACAGTGCAAACATGACGTTCACTCCCCCAGCAGTTGTTGCCAGACGGCCTCGACCAGGCTGCGTTCTGGCAGCAACTGGTCGTCACTGACCTTGCGGGAGATCTCCGAGAGGTTGAGGCGATGGCCGAGGTTGCGGATCTCCAGATAGGCGTGCTTGAGCCCCTCCGCCTGCTCCAGGGTCAGCACCCCCGCCATGACGCATTCGTCGAAGATGCGCACGTTATCGGACCAGCGGGTCAGGGCGTCCGGCTCGCCGCTGGCGTGGGCCAGTACCAGGTACTGGGCGATGAACTCGATGTCCACCATGCCGCCGGGGGATTGCTTGAGGTCGAACTCCCCCTCGCCGGCTTTCAGCAGGTGATCCCGCATCTTGTGGCGCATCTCGCGCACCTCCCTGGCCAGGGTGGGCAGATCCCGCTCCCTGGCGAGCACGGCCCGGCGGATGCGGACGAATTCGGCGACCACGGCTTCATCCCCGTAGATGGGGCGGGCCCGCACCAGGGCCTGATGCTCCCAGGTCCAGGCCTCTTGCTGCTGGTACTGCTCGAAGGCGGCGAGGGAGGAGACCAGCAACCCCGAATCGCCGGACGGGCGCAGCCGCATGTCTATTTCGTAGAGGATGCCGGACGGGGTGCGGGTGCTGAACAGGTGCAGGATGCGCTGGGCCAGGCGCAGGTAGAACTGGCGGCTGTCGATGGGCTTGCGGCCGTCGGTATAGCCGTTGGGGTCGCCGCCGTGCAGGAAGACGAGATCCAGATCCGAGCCATAGCCGAGCTCGATGCCGCCGAGCTTGCCGTACGCCACCACGGCGAAGCCGCGCCGGTCACTGGTGACCTCGGGGGGCACGCCGTAGCGCTCGCTCATCTGGACCCAGGCCTGATTGACCACCTCCTCGGTGATGGCCTCCGCCAGCCAGGTGAGGTGATCGCTCACCTTCATCAGCGGCAGGGCGCCGGCGATATCGGCCGCCACGATGCGCAAGAGTTGCACCTGCTTGAACTGGCGCAGGGCCTCCATCTGCTGCTCCACATCCTCCTCGGGAATGCGCAGCAGGAACTGGCGCAGCTGGGGCTTGTACTGATCCAGCGGGGTGGGGTGGTAGAGATGCTGGGGATCCAGCAGCTCGTCCAGCAGGATGGGGTAGCGGGCGAGCTGTTCGCTCACCAGGTGGCTGGCGTCGCACAGCCGCACCAGCTGGCGCAGGGCGGCGGGGTTTTCCGCCAGCAACTGTAGGTAGGCGCTGCGGGTGAAGATGCGGGTGAGCAGGGTGCAGACCCGCTCGAACAGGCGGGCGGGCTCCTGGCTCGCCACCACCAGCCGCAGCAGCTCCGGCATCAGCCAGTCCAGGGCGATCCGCCCCTGGGGGCCGACCTGGCGGCGTTTGTACTCCTCCTTGAAACGCAGCAGGGCGGCGCAGAGGGGGGCCGGCTCGCCGACTCCCTGGCCGGTCAGCAGGCTCGCCAGCTCGGTTGCGTCCAGCTCGGTGCGCCAGAGATCGAGCCAGAGCTGCTCCAGATGGGCGGGCGCCTCTTTTTCCTCCCCTACTACGGCGACGAACTCCAGGTGAACGGCGGCCATCTCCTCGTCCAGGTGCGCCATGAAGGCGGCCCAGTCATCAAACCCCAGAGAGGTGATCAGCCGCAGCCGATCCCGCTCCTCGGTGGGCAGGGTCTGGGTCTGTTGATCGCCAATCTCCTGCAGGATGTTCTCGACCCGGCGCAGGAAGCGATAGGCGCCGAGCAGGCGCTCGGTGCGCTCGGGCTCCAGGGCTCCCCCCTGGGCGATGGCGGCCAGCGCCTCGGGCAGGTGGCGCACCCGCAGGGCGGGCTCACGGCCGCCGCGGATGAGCTGCAACGCCTGGGCGATGAACTCCACCTCGCGAATGCCGCCGGCGCCGAGCTTGATGTTGCCCTCCAGCCCCTTGCGGCGCACCTCGGCGGCGATCATCGCCTTCATCTGGCGCAGGCCGTCGATGACCCCGAAGTCGATGTAGCGGCGGAACACGAAGGGGCGCAGCAGCTCGGTGAGGGCCTGGGCATGTTCGCATTGGGGCCCCAGCACCCGCGCCTTGACCATGGCGTAGCGTTCCCAGTTGCGGCCATGGTGCTGGTAGTAATCCTCCATGGCGGCAAAGGAGATGGCCAGCGGCCCCGCCTCGCCGAAGGGGCGCAGCCGCATGTCGACCCGAAACACCTGGCCGTCCTGGGTCGGCTGGTGCAGGGCGTTGATGAGGCGCTGGCCGAGCTTGATGAAGAATGGCTGGTTGGCGAGTTCCCGCCGTCCGCCGACCGTATAGCCGTTCTCCGGGAAGGTAAAGATCAGGTCGATGTCGGAGCTGAAGTTCAGCTCGCCGCCGCCGAGCTTGCCCATGCCGAGGATGAGCAGGGGCTGGGGATCCCCGTTGCCATCCACCGGGGTGCCGAGCTCGCTGCACTGCTTGGCATAGAGCCAGTCGCGGGCCGAGCAGATGAGGGCATCCGCCAGCTTGGTCAGATGGACGAAGCTCTCCTCCACCGCCGCCTGCCCCAGCAGCTCGCGCCAGGCGATCACCAGCATGCGGCTGCGCCTGAACTGGCGTAGCACCCGTTTGAGCGCCTCCTCGTCCTGGATCTCGGCGAGCAGGGCGGCGAGATCCCCCTCGTAGGCGGGCCAGCGTTCGGCCTTGGCAAGATCGCCGCTCTCCAGGGTCTCTTTTAGCAGACTTGGCTGCTGGATAAGGGAATCGGCGATGAAATCCGAGAGTCCAAGCAAGACAAGCAGTGTTTGCTGCTGCCCGGAAGGCAGCTCCCCGTAGGCCGGCACCAGGGCGAGCAGCCGCTGCCACTGGCGGTTGGCCTGCTCGTGCAGCAGGGGCGGGAGAGAGGGGAGAGACGCGGGAGAGAGAGAATCATGCTGGGCCACGGTTGCCGTCCTTGTGATTAACGGGTCTGCGAAGAAAAGGGAAACGCCGGCAGCCAATCTATCATCGCCGCGGGGCTCGGCACAGTGGGATGGGCGATCGGCGTGCCGGCGATCCCATCCGATGTCGCGGTGACGTACCGTCGCCGCTCGGGGGCAAGAGATGTTGACCGGCGAGAAACCGCAGCCCGCGGGGCTCAGGGGCGCCGGTAGATATCGGGGTCGTATTGCTCCATCAGGCTCTCTGGCCTGGCTGGCGCTGTGAAGCCGAAGCCGGCGTAGAGTCCGTGGGCATCGGCGGTGGCCAGCATGAGACGGCGCAGCCCCTGCAACTCGGGATGGGCGAGGATGGCGGCGATCAGCGTCTTGCTGTGACCCTGGCCGCGATGGGCCGGCAGCACGAACACGTCAGAGAGATAGCCGAAGGTGGCCCGATCCGTGATGACCCGGGCGAAGGCGATCTGCTGACCGTCCAGGTAGCCGCCGAAGCAGAGGGAGTGGTTGATGGCCCGCTGCACGGTGGCAAACGGAATGCCGGGGCTCCAGTAAGCCTCTTCGGACAGGAAGCGGTGGATCAGCGGCACGTCGAGCCGCCCCTTGTCGTCGCTGATCTCCAGTCTGGTCTTGTCGCTGAGTTGCATCCTGGCTCCTTGCCGTGGCGTTCAAAAAAGAAGGCTCCTTGCGGAGCCTCTCAACATACCAGCATGGGCCGGTCAGGCAAGTTTGAAGGCCTGGATATGGTTGTCCAGCGTCTGGCTGTGGTGCTCCACCAGCTCGGAGGCATCTTTCAGCTCCCGCAGCACCACCACGGATCCTTCCACCACCTGCTTGACCTGCTCCAGATTGGCGCTCATCTCCTCGGCCACCGAGCTCTGCTGCTCGGAGGCGGCGGCGATCTGGCGGTTCATGTCGGCCACGCCCTGTACCCGCTGCACTATGGTGGCGAGCTGATCGCCAGCCTGGGTCACCTGCTCGACCCCCTTGTCCGCCTGCTGTACGCTCTGGGCCATCAGGCCGACGGCCTGGCGGGCATTGCCTTGCAACTGCTCGATCATCTTCTGGATCTCGACGGTGGCGGCCTGGGCCCGGTTGGCGAGCTCCCGCACTTCGGAGGCGACCACGGCGAAGCCGCGTCCCGCCTCACCGGCGCGGGCGGCCTCGATGGCGGCGTTCAGGGCCAGCAGGTTGGTCTGCTCCGAGATGCTGCGGATGGTGTCCACTACTGAGCCGATGCGATCCACCCCGTGCTCCACCTCGTTGACCACGGTGGAGGAGCGCTGGATGTTGTCGGACAGGGTATCGATGGTGCTGACGGTGGCGGCCACGCAGCGGCTGCCCTCCTCGGCCAGGGCACTGGCATCGGAGGTGGCATGGGAGGCCTGCTCCGCATGGGCGGCCACCTCGCGAATGGCGCCGACCATCTGGCTCATGGCGCTCGCCAGCTGTTCAATCTGGGTGAACTCCTCGTTGATCGCCTCGTTGGCCTCTTCCATGCAGAGGGTCACCTGGGAGGCGATGTCGTTGAGCTCCTTGCAGGCGACACGCTGGGTGCCGAACACCTCCTTGAGGTTCTCCTGGGAGTGGGCCACCGCCTTGGCGATGTCGCCGAATTCGTCGCGGGACTTGAGCAGCACGCTGTGGCTGAGATCCTTGCGGGCGAAGCGCTCGAGCAGCCCCACCAGGTAGTGCACCTGTTTGACCATGAGGCGGGAGCCGGTCAGCAGCAGGATGACGAAGAGCACCCCCATCAGGGCCGTCTCCATCAGGCCGGTCCAGAGCAGGCGATCGGAGATGGCATTGGCCTTGGCGGCCTCGATGCCTTCGGCCAGCAGGGTGGCCTCCAGGTTGCTGGCATCGAACCAGAGTTTGACCAGCAACAACAGGGTGCTGAACACCATGAGCAGGACCACTTTGGGCACCAGACGGATATTGCTCATGCGCCGTTCCAGCGAGTTCAACTGCATAATCTTTCTCCTTTCAACGTCCATTTTTCCTTTGTCATCATGGCTATCGGCATTATCTTCCTTTTTGTTACTTGGTACTGCGTTTAAAGTTGGAAAATGTATGCGACATCACTTAAGTCACCTGCGCGCCATGGATCTGCTGATGGCGTTTCTGTCGGTGATCTCCGTCATCCTGGTGGGCGCCCGCTGGTGGGGGGTTGGGGAGCTGAGCCCCCAGACCCGGCAACTCTTCTATGACCTCGACAGCCTGATCTGCTACTTATTCCTCGCCCATTTTGCCTATGGCTGGGTGCGGGCATCCGATCGGATGGCCTTCTTCAAGGCCAACTGGTTCTATCTGCCAGGCAGCCTGCCCATGGTGGAGCAACTGCGCTGGGCGCGGCTGATCCAGCTGTGGCGCGTCTATCAACTGTTGCGTGACGGGCCGGATTTGCTCGGCATGTTCCGCCGCGAGCGCAACGAGACGACGATCTCCGGCATTCTGTTTCTGTTCTTCCTGTTACTGGGGGTCGGCTCTGGCGTCATGTTCTGGCTGGAGTCGGGCCATCCCGGCAGCCAGATAGAGACGCCCTATGACGCCTTCTGGTGGACGCTCGTCACGTTATCTACCGTGGGCTACGGGGACCTGGTCCCCAAGACCGAGGAGGGGCGCTTCGTCGCCAGCCTGCTGATCCTGTTCGGGGTCGGATTGTTCGGTGCCATCAGTGGTTTCATGGCCAGCCTGTTTGTCCATCCGGGCCGCACCAGCGAGGACGACAGCCAGTGGCGGCGCAGGCAGCACGAGCAGCAGGAGCAGTTGCTGCAAGAGATCAAGGCATTGCGGGAAGAGGTAAAGGCGCTGCAGCAACGCTAGGCGGCCCTATTGGAGCCAATGGGGGGCGGATCCCGCTCCGACCCCCGGGGCGGCGTCTGGAATGGTCGCGTGGGGTTGGGCACAAGATGCGAGCCAGCTCGCAGGGCGGGGGAGGGTATCTTTCTTTGCTTGTCCTTTGACCCGCCAGCAGCTTAACATTCCGCCTGTCACCTAACTCAACGAAGAGAATCGATCGACCATGCGCGCCCTTCTCGGGATTTTGATCTGCTTGTGTGCCCAACAGGCACTGGCCGACACCCGTTATGTTTCAGACAACATCTTTACCTATATCCACAACGGCCCGGGTACCCAATACCGGATCCTTGGCAGCGTCAAGGCCGGTGAGCCCCTGGAGGTCAAGACGGTCAACAATGAGGCCGGCTTCACCCAGATAGTGGACGGTCGTGGCCGTGAGGGCTGGATCAAGAACAGCGAGCTGCAGAACCAGATCAGCCTGCGCGAGCGCCTGCCCCAGGTGGAGAAGGAGCTGGAAGAGGCCAAGGCCCGCCTGCTGAACCTCAATGGCGACAACGAGCGCCGCTTCGCCGAAAAAGATGGCAAGCTTGCCGAGCAGACCCAGGAAATCGCTACCCTGAAGGCCCAGCTGGCCAGCCAGGGTGACGAGATGGGGAACCTCAAGGAGCAGAACGAGGCCCTGACCCAGAGCTATGACAACCAGGAGCACGACATGCAGATGGACTGGTTCATCCGTGGCGGCGCCATGGTGGGCGGCGGCATCCTGCTGGGCATTCTGCTCCCCATGTTGCCCCGTCGTCGCAAGAGCAGCGAACGCTGGATGAACTGACGACCATCATGGGTTGGATGAAAGAGGGCCGCGAAAGCGGCCCTCTTTTTTCAAGGGGCGGGTCGCCAGCGGGGATGGGCGGCCGTAAGATGGAGCGCATGCGTCCGTGCCCTGCACCTTCTTCTCAACGAGAGTCTTCATCTTATGTCATCGACCGAACAGGCCCGCTGGTTCGTGCTGGGGGGCGATCACCTCGTCCTGCTGGACGGCCAGGGGCAGATCCCACAGGGTTGTCGTAGCCAGCTGCCCGCCGAGCTGCAGGACGCCCCCTTCGAGCCCTTTGATCACTGGGAGGGCCTGCCCTGCCACCTGCTGGATCTGGGGGAAGAGGCCGACACCTCGGCCATGACGGGCCTGCGCCAGCTGATGGTGGCCGGGGACGAGGAGGGCTTTCGCCTCGCGGGCCGCGCCTGGCAGCTTGCCACCTTCCGCCGCAGCCATCGCTTCTGCGGCGAGTGCGGCGCCGCCATGGTCCCGAGGGCGGGGGAGTGGGCCATGGCCTGCGGGCAGGGGCACGTGGTCTATCCGCGCATCTCCCCCTGTATCATAGTGGCGGTGCGCAAGGGGCCGGCCATCCTGCTGGCGGCCCACCGTCGTCACTATCAGGCCGACGATCCCATGTATACGGTGCTCGCCGGTTTCGTCGAGGCCGGTGAAAACCTGGAGCAGTGCGTGGCGCGGGAGGTATTCGAGGAGAGCGGCATCAGGGTGCACAATGTGCGCTATGTGGCGAGCCAGCCCTGGCCCTTCCCCCACAGCCTGATGATGGGCTTCACCGCCGATTACCAGAGCGGCGAGATCAAGGTGCAGGACGAGGAGCTGGTGGCCGCCGACTTCTTCGAAGCCGACCGCCTGCCCCGTCTGCCCCCTCACGGCACCATAGCGCGCAGCCTGATTGAGCAGTGCCTCGCCGGCGACGCCTGACCGACGTCCGGGCCAAGAGGATGAGGGGCGCTTGTTTGCGCCCCTTCACATCTTTGTGCACCGATGGCCCCGCTCTGTGTTTGAGCCGCCCTAAGCCCCACACAAAGTGGTATCATATCCGCCATTTTATGCTGGATATGACTCAGGAACTGGGATGAAAGAGCTGAAAAACGATCGATACCTGCGTGCCCTGCTGCGCCAGGAAGTGGACATGACCCCGGTGTGGATGATGCGTCAGGCTGGCCGCTATCTGCCGGAATACAAGGCGACCCGCGCCGTGGCGGGGGATTTCATGTCCCTGTGCCGCAACGCCGAGCTGGCCTGCGAGGTCACCTTGCAGCCCCTGCGCCGCTATCCGCTCGATGCCGCCATCCTCTTCTCCGACATCCTGACCGTGCCCGACGCCATGGGGCTCGGCCTCTACTTCGAGCACGGCGAAGGCCCGCGCTTCGAGCGCCCCATCAAGTCCATGGCGGATGTGCAGGCCCTGCCCATCCCGGATCCGGAAGACGAGCTCGGCTACGTGATGAATGCGGTGCGCACCATTCGCCGCGAGCTCAAGGGGGAAGTGCCCCTCATCGGTTTCTCCGGCAGCCCCTGGACCCTGGCCACCTACATGGTGGAGGGCGGCAGCTCCAAGGCGTTCACCAAGATCAAGCAGATGATGTACGCCGAACCCATGACCCTGCACCTCCTGCTGGACAAGCTGGCGGACAGCGTGATCGCGTATCTCAACGCCCAGATCAAGGCTGGCGCCCAGTCGGTCATGGTGTTCGACACCTGGGGTGGCGTGCTGACCCCGCGGGATTACCGCGACTTCTCCCTGCAGTACATGCACAAGATCGTCGATGGCCTCATCCGCGAGCATGATGGTCGCCGGGTGCCGGTCACCCTGTTCACCAAGAACGGCGGCCAGTGGCTGGAGCAGATCGCCGCCACCGGCTGCGATGCGTTGGGTCTGGACTGGACCACCGACATTGCCGATGCCAAGCGCCGGGTCGGTGACAAGGTGGCGCTGCAGGGCAACATGGATCCCTCCATGCTCTACGCCGCTCCCGAGCGCATCCGTGAAGAGGTTGCCACCATCCTGGCCGGTTTCGGTCAGGGCAACGGCCACGTCTTCAACCTGGGCCACGGCATCCACCAGGACGTGGATCCCGAGCACGCCGGCGTCTTTGTGAACGCAGTGCACGAGCTCTCCGCCCAGTATCACGGCCGCTGAGGCCGTCACATTCGTATGACGACGGGGCCTGCAGGCCCCGTTTTGCTATCCGCGAATGGGGGCCGCCATGCGTGGGGATTACGCCCGGGCCCTGGCTCGGGTTACACTGCGCCATCGGTGACCCAGGGTCACGCACAAGACAGCCGGCGAGCCCTGAATGGGGGCCGGGCTATGGCAGGAGGCAGAATGAGCAAGGGTTCTTGGGATTGGGGCATCGACCTTGGCGGGACCAAGTGTGAGTGCGTGGTGCTGGATGGCGACGAGGTGCTGCTGCGACATCGCATCCCCACGGAACGTCGCGGTGGCTATCAGCACATGATCGGCCAGATTGCCAAGCTGGTGGATGAATGTGCCGAGAAACTCGGTCAACGCCCCAGCATCATCGGCATGGGCACGCCGGGGGCGCGGGATCCCCAGACCGGGCTGATGAAGAACTGCAACACCACCGAACTCAACGACAAGCCGTTCAAGGAAGATCTGGAACGCAGGCTGGGCGTGCCCGTGCTCATCGCCAACGACGCCAACTGCTTCGCCCTGGCGGAGACCCACCTCGGCGCCGTGCGCCAGCACCATCCGAATGCGAGAGTCGTGTTCGGCATCATCATGGGGACGGGGGTGGGCTCCGGCATCGTCATCAACGGCCAGATCCTCAACGGTCACCACGGCATCGCCGGGGAGTGGGGTCACAACGTGCTCTCTCCGGACGGCCCCGAGTGCTACTGCGGCAAGCGTGGCTGCGTCGAAACCTTCATCAGCGGCCCGGCCCTGGAGGCCTGGTACGAAGCCAAGGCCAGGCGCCACCTGTCGCTGGCCCAGATTGCGGCGGCAACTGCCCACGATCACGTGGCCAAGCTCACCATAGACCGGCTGCACCTGCTGTTTGGCAAGGCGCTGGCCAATGTGGTCAACATTCTGGATCCGGACGTCATCGTCATCGGTGGCGGGGTGGGCAACGTGCAGAGCCTCTATACCGCCGGACGAGAGACCGTCTTGCCCTTCCTGTTCAACCCCCGCTTCGCCACCCCCATCATCGCGCCCTCCCTCGGGGACAGCGCCGGGGTGTTCGGGGCGGCGCTGCTGGCTCGCGGCGTCTTCAAGGATGCCCTGCTGTCGTGAGCCTGTCATCGACCCCATCCCCTGTCGTCAAGGACACGGAGTTTTCATGATCAAGATTGCCATCAACGGATATGGCCGCATCGGCCGCAACGTGCTGCGGGCCCTCTACGAGAGCGGCCGTGACAACAACATCAAGATAGTGGCCATCAACGAGCTGGCGGCCCCCGAGGCCATGGTGCACCTCACCCGCTTCGACACCAGCCACGGCCGCTTCCACCATCCGGTGCAGCTCGCGGGCAACAGCATGCTGGTGGGGGAGGATCTCATTCCCCTGTTCGCCGAGCGGGATCCGGCCAGGCTGCCCTGGCGGGCGCTGGGGGTGGACGTGGTGCTCGATTGTACCGGGGTGTTCGGTTCACGGGCCGATGCGGAGCTGCATCTGGCGGCGGGGGCGGGCAAGGTACTGTTCTCCCACCCGGCGGATGCGGATGTGGATGCCACCATCGTCTACGGGGTGAATCACCAGACCCTGACGGGGCGGGAGCGGATCGTCTCCAATGCCTCCTGCACCACCAACTGCGTGGTGCCCGTCATCGAAACATTGCATCGAGAATTCGAGATCAATTGTGGTACTATTACGACAATTCATTCGGCCATGCACGATCAGCAAGTCATCGATGCCTACCACAGTGACTTGCGCAGAACGCGAGCGGCGAGCCAGTCCATCATCCCGGTGGACACCAAGCTGGCAAAGGGGTTGGAGCGTATCCTTCCCCACTTCGCCGGCAAGTTCGAGGCGATCGCGGTGCGGGTGCCGACCATTAACGTCACGGCGATGGATCTCAGCATCACTGTTCGTAAAAAAGTGACAGTTAGTGACGTAAATCAAGCCCTGCAACGGGCATCCAGAGGTACATTAAGCGGTATTCTGGATTACACGGAAGAGCCATTGGTTTCCGTAGACTTTAATCATGATGCACACTCCTGCATCATTGATGGTACCCAGACTCGAGTGAGCGATGCCAACCTCGTCAAGATGCTGATGTGGTGTGATAACGAATGGGGCTTCGCGAATCGGATGCTGGATACCACCCGGGCCATGATGGCCGCAGGCTGAGAGCCTGCACGGGTGCAAGGTTACTGTTTTTTTAACATTACCTGAAAATATAGAGGACTGAATATGTCTGTTATCAAGATGACCGACCTGGATCTGGCGGGTAAACGCGTCCTGATCCGTGCTGACCTGAACGTGCCGGTAAAAGACGGCAAGGTCACTTCCGATGCACGTATCGTCGCTACCCTGCCGACCATCAAGCTGGCTCTGGAAAAGGGCGCCAAGCTGATGATCACCTCCCACCTGGGTCGTCCGACCGAGGGCGAATACAACGAAGAATTCTCCCTGGCTCCGGTTGTCAACTATCTGAAAGACGCACTGTCCTGCCCGGTCCGTCTGGCCAAAGACTACCTGGATGGCGTCGACGTCGCCGCCGGTGAGCTGGTTGTGCTGGAAAACTGCCGCTTCAACAAGGGCGAGAAGAAAAACACCGAAGAGCTGGCCAAAAAATACGCCGCCCTGTGTGACGTCTTCGTGATGGATGCGTTCGGTACCGCTCACCGCGCCGAAGGTTCCACCTATGGTGTGGCCCAGTTTGCCCCCGTTGCCTGTGCTGGTCCCCTGCTGGCCGGTGAACTGGAAGCCCTCGGCAAGGCCATGCTGAAGCCTGAGCGCCCCATGGTTGCCATCGTCGGCGGCTCCAAAGTCTCCACCAAGCTGACCGTGCTGGAATCCCTCTCCAAGATCGCTGACCAGCTGGTAGTCGGTGGTGGCATCGCCAACACCTTCATCGCTGCTGCCGGTCACAACGTCGGCAAGTCCCTGTGCGAGCACGACCTGATCGACACCGCCAAGAAGCTGGCTGCCGAGACCAACATTCCGGTGACCACCGACGTGGTTGTTGGTGCAGAATTCTCTGAATCCACCCCTGCCACCATCAAATCTGTCGCAGACGTGACTGATGGCGACATGATCTTCGATATCGGCCCGGATTCCGCCAAGGCCCTGGCCGACATCATCATGAACGCCAAGACCATCCTGTGGAACGGCCCGGTCGGCGTGTTCGAGTTCGACCAGTTCGCCGCAGGCACCAAGGTGATCGCCGAAGCCATCGCCGCTTCCCCGGCCTTCTCCATCGCTGGTGGTGGTGACACCCTGGCCGCCATCGACAAGTTCGGCATCGCCGACAAGGTCTCCTACATCTCCACCGGCGGCGGCGCCTTCCTGGAGTTCGTAGAAGGCAAGGTACTGCCGGCCGTGGCGATTCTGGAACAGCGCGCCAAAGCCTAATTGACCCGAAGCGGGGGGCAAAAGCCTCCCGTTTCGTTTATCATGTGACCGCTGTGCCGGTTCGTGATGAACCCCCATTTTTATTAACGGCATACGAGAACAGGACGATTTAACATGTCTAAGAAAATTTTCGACTTCGTAAAACCCGGCGTACTGACCGGTGATGACGTACAAAAAGTGTTCGCCATCGCTAAAGAGAACGGCTTCGCTCTGCCAGCCGTCAACTGCGTCGGTACCGACTCCGTCAACGCTGTACTGGAAGCGGCCGCCAAGGTAAAAGCGCCGGTCATCGTTCAGTTCTCCAACGGTGGTGCCGTGTTCACTGCCGGTAAGGGCCTGAAGCTGGAAGGCCAGCAAGCTGCCATCCTGGGTGCCATCTCCGGTGCCAAGCACGTACACGCCGTGGCCGAAGCCTACGGTGTTCCCGTGATCCTGCACACCGACCACGCTGCCAAGAAGCTGCTGCCGTGGATCGACGGCCTGCTGGATGCCGGTGAGAAGCACTTCGCCGAGACCGGCAAGCCGCTGTTCTCCTCCCACATGCTGGATCTGTCCGAAGAGTCTCTGGAAGAGAACATCGACATCTGCTGTGAGTACCTGGTACGCATGGCCAAGATGAACATGACTCTGGAGCTGGAACTGGGTTGCACCGGTGGCGAAGAAGATGGTGTGGACAACAGCCACATGGATCAATCCGCCCTGTACACCCAGCCGGAAGACGTGGCTTACGCCTACGAGCGTCTGTCCAAGATCAGCCCGCGCTTCACCATCGCTGCCTCCTTCGGCAACGTGCACGGTGTCTACAAGCCGGGTAACGTCAAGCTGACCCCGTCCATTCTGGACGCTTCCCAGAAATACGTTTCCGAGAAGTTCGGTCTGCCGGCCAAGTCCCTGGACTTCGTATTCCACGGTGGCTCAGGTTCCACCCTGGAAGAGATCCGCGAATCCATCTCCTACGGCGTGGTGAAGATGAACATCGACACCGACACCCAGTGGGCGACCTGGGAAGGTATTCTGGGCTTCTACAAGACCAACGAAGCCTACCTGCAGGGCCAGCTGGGCAACCCGGAAGGCGCCGACAAGCCGAACAAGAAGTTCTACGATCCGCGCGTATGGCTGCGTGCCGGTCAGACTTCCATGATCGCCCGTCTGGAGAAAGCCTTCTCCGACCTGAACGCCATCAACGTACTGTAATCAGTACCGAGATCGCAGAAAAAGGCGCCTCATGGCGCCTTTTTTATTGCGCGGCTGGCAGGGCGGATCGCCGGCCTCGCACAAAGGTGTCCTTCGGGACACCTTTTGCATTTCTGTGATCCGGGCGGGCTGGCATGGCATCCTGGGGCTGGGTATTATCGATGACGAAACGTTTAATTTAGTAAACGAATGCAACCAAGGCAGGATGCTGAGCATGCAGACAGGAAGACATGGACATCAGGAGCACGTGGCCTCCTATTACGCGGCGACCCGCAACGATCATCAGCAGTGGCCCGAACTCAGCGGTGAACTGGATGCCGATGTCTGCATCATCGGTGGTGGTTTCACCGGCCTCAACACCGCCATCAACCTGGCCGAGGCGGGCTACAAGGTGGTGCTGCTGGAGGCGAACCGTATCGGTTGGGGGGCTTCGGGACGCAACGGTGGCCAGCTCATTCGCGGCATCGGCCATGACACTAGCCAGTTTGCCCGCTGGATAGGGGAGGAGGGGATCCGGGAGCTGGATCTGATGGGGCTGGAGGCGGTGCAACTGGTGCGTGATCGCGTCGAGCGCTTCAATATCGAGTGCGATCTGCGCTGGGGCTATTGCGATCTCGCCACCAAGGCGCGCCATCTGGCAGGCTTCGAGGAGGAGCTGGCCCATCTGGCGAGCCTGGGTTACCAGCATGAGACCAGGCTGGTGCCAAAGGATCAAATGCACTCGGTGGTGGGGTCGGATCGATACATCGGCGGTATGATCGACATGGGTTCTGGCCACCTGCATCCTCTCAATCTGGCCCTGGGGGAGGCGCGCGCCGCTGCCAGCCTCGGCGTCTCTCTGTTCGAGCAGTCCAGAGTGCTCAACATCGATTATGGGGACAAGGTGCAGGTCACCACGGCCCATGGCCGCTGCCGTGCCAGCTATCTGGTGATCGGCTGCAACGCCTATCTCAATGATCTCAACCCCGAACTGGGGGGAAAGGTGCTGCCGGCGGGCTCTTACATCCTTGCCACCGAGGTGCTGGAGAAGCGGCTGCGCCAGCGTCTGCTGCCCCAGAATATGGCGGTGTGCGATCAGAATGTGGCGCTTGATTACTACCGGCTTTCCGCCGATGGTCGTCTGCTGTTTGGCGGCGCCTGCAACTACTCAGGGCGGGATCCCAAAGACATCAAGGCTTTTATGCTGCCCAAGCTGCTGCGGGTGTTCCCGGAGCTCGCGGGCACTGCCATCGAGTTCCAGTGGGGAGGCATGATAGGCATAGGGGCGAATCGACTGCCCCAGATAGGGCGCCTGCCGAGTCACCCCAATGTGTTCTACGCCCAGGCCTATTCGGGGCACGGTCTCAATGCCACCCACATGGCGGCCAAGCTGGTGGCGGAGGCGATCAGAGGGGAGAGTCGGGGATTCGATCTGTTCAGCCAGGTGCCCCACATCACCTTCCCGGGGGGTCCCTCCCTGCGCTCACCCCTGCTGGCACTGGGAATGTTGTGGTATCGATTGAAAGATCTGCTGTAAGGGTCAGGAGGCGGGGCTGTCCTGAGGCTGGCCGGGCTCGGCCAGGCGCCAGCCCTGCTCCGTCTTCATCATCCAGACTTCGCGCTCCTGCGCCAGCGCCTGACCGGCTTCGAACTCGCCGTATTTGCGCTCCAGCTCCATCAGCCCCATCTCCTGCTGAAAGGGACCGACCCTGTCATAGACGAGATCTTCGTCGTGCAGGATCTGGAGTTGTGCCAGTCCCTGCTTGAAATGCAGCTGGTAGCCGACCTTGACCAGATAGACCCCTTCCATCCGCTCTTCCTTGCCAAGTACGGCGAAGTCACTGATGTCAAACAGATTGGCGTCCGCGTCTGACTGGAGTTTGGCGGTGACCTGACGCTGGATGGCCTCTTCACCAGGGCCTGCATCACAGCCATAGAGCCAGCAGGCGAGCAGGGGGATGAACCACTTTTTCATCGAAACTCCGGATGATACGAGACACAAGGGGCAAAGTTTGCCACGGTGAGGGCGAGATACAAGGGATGCTCAGAAAAATCAGCGCGCTATGGCTGGCCTGAGGAGAGGGGGCAGGGATGGCTGACGGTGCGGCTCATGACCAGGGTATCGCCGCTGAACCCGGAGATCCGCTTGCGATTCACCTGCTGGAAGCCGTGCCTGGACCAAAAATGCAGGGCGGGCAGGTTGGTTTCGATGACCCCGAGCCGCATGGCGCTGCAACCCCAGCCGGCCGCCCTTTCCATGAGCCGTGCGACCAGTTTGCTGCCGATCCCTTGTCCCTGCCAGCACTCCTTCAACAGCAGCAGGCCGAGGTAGGCCGTCTGCGCATCCGGATAACCGCGGACAAGATCGACGCAGCCAAGCAGCTCCTCTCCCTCCAGCACGGCGAGTACAAACTTGTCGTCTTCCCAGATGCCGGGTGGGCAGACCTTGAGGATCGCCAGGGCATCCGCAGGGTCGGGTGCCTTGCCCTCGGTCAGCCAGCTGTAGGCGGGCGTCGCCAGCACGACCTCTTCCAGCCACTGACGGTGGTCTGGGTTCGTCGGTGACAGGCAGCGCAACTCCATCTAGCGCAGCTTGTCCAGCTGACCCAGGAATTCCGCTGGGCCCATAAAGCCGGTCACCCGCTGGCCGTTCACTTCGTTGCCATCCCGGTCAAAGAAGATGAGGGTCGGCAGCCCCAGCACGTTGAGGCCGTTGAGCAGCGCAACGTCGGCATCGTCATTGGCGGTGACATCCGCCTGCAGCAGCACCATGTCGGCGAAGCGGGCACGCACCGCCGGGTCGCTGAAGGTCTTGTGCTCGAACTCCTTGCAGGCCACACACCAGTCGGCATAGAGATCCAGCAGCACCGGCTTGCCGCGGGCGGCGGCGAGCTGGATCTTGAGATCATCCAGGGTCTTGATGCGGATAAACTGCGGTACTTCGCGCTGGGTGCTCGCGGCGGCATCCTGGCTCGGCAACAGCAGATCCTTTGCCACCACCACGGCTCCCATCATGGCGAGCAGCAGAGTGAAGCCACACAGGCTCTTGCCCAGCGAATGGGTGCGATGCTGGTTGTGGTGATAGAGGTAGGCGCATAGCGCCAGTCCCCATACCAGCCAGGCCAGGGTGCTGGTCTCGTCGCTCCACAGTCGGGAGAGCAGCAGCAGGGGCACTGCCAAGAGCGCAAAGCCGAACAGCTGCTTGATCACATCCATCCAGGCGCCGGCTCTGGGCAGCAGCTTGCCCCCCGAGGTGCCGATCAGCAGCAGGGGCAGCCCCATCCCTAAGGAGAGGGCATAGAGGGCCGCGCCACCGAGCCAGAGGTCACCGCTCTGGGCCACGTAGATGAGGGCGCCGGAGAGGGGGGCCGTGGTACAGGGGGAGCAGACCAGGCCGGAGATCATGCCCATGATGCCGACCCCGAGCACCGAGCCCCCTTGCTGGCGGTTGGAGAGGCCGGAGAGCCGTGTCTGCAGGCCGCTTGGGAGCTGCAGGGTATAGAGCCCGAACATGGAGAGGGCCAGCAGCACGAACATGACCGAGAGGCCGATCAGCACATAGGGGTGCTGCAGGGCTGCCTGGAATTTCAGTCCCGCCGAGGCGACCACCAGGCCGAGCAGGGTGTAGGTGATGGCCATGCCCTGTACGTAGACGAAGGAGAGCAAAAAGGCGCGCCGGGTGGAGAGGCGTTCACCGGCACCGGCGATGATCCCGGTCAGTATGGGGTACATGGGGAAGACGCAGGGGGTGAAGGCGAGCCCCAGCCCTAGGGCGAAGAAGGCGGCGATGCTGAGCCAGAAACCCTGGCTGCCGAGGGCGGCCGCCAGCTGATCCTGCTGGCTGGCGGGCTGGTCGACGGCAGGACTGGCGTCCCTGATGCCATCTTGAGGGGCCTCGCTCGCGAGGGGTTGTATCTCGACCCGCTTGTCGGTCGGCGGGTAACAGAGGCCCTCGGTACAACCCTGATAGCTGATGGTGAGGCTGGCCCCCTGGCCCACTTCGGTCAGGGCGAGCGGGATCTGCACCTCCTGGTAATAGACCCGGGTCTTGCCGAAGAAGTCGTCCTCGTGCTCGGTGCCGGCGGGTAGTTCGGGCTGCTGGAAGCTGAGATTTTCTCCCTTGAAGCTGAAACGGTGGCGGTAGAGGTAGTAGCCATCGGCGATGCGCAGGATCAGCCGTAGCTGGTTGCCCTGCTGGCTGCTCTCGAGACGAAAGGCCTCATCGACTTTCAGAAACTGGGGCTGACTGCCGGTGTCGATACCGAGGCTGCTCAGCAGATCCTGGCTGGCGGCCTGCGCCGGGCTGGCCAGCAGGCTGAGCAGGAGCAGCAGAGGGGTAAACAGGGCGGTCAGTCTCATGCGGTCTCCCCGGCGAGCCAATCGAGATAGGGCTGATGGCCGAGACTGACCGGCAGCGCCAGGATCTCCGGCACCTCGTAGGGATGCAGTGCGAGGATGCACTCGCGCAGGGGCTCGAACAGGGCGGCGCTGGATTTGATGATGAGCTGGATCTCCCGGGCTCGTTCAATCTGCCCCTGCCAGCGATAGACGGAGGTGAGTCCCGGCAATTGATTGATGCAGGCGGCGAGGCGCCGGCCTAGCAGTTGATCGCAGATGAGATCGGCAGTGGCCTCATCTGGACAGGTGCAGAGCACTAAAATAGCGTCGGTCATGGCGTGAAAATCTCGTCATAAAGGGGTGAAACAGGCCCATAAACCAGAGGGCTACTATACCTAGCGCTAGGATAAATAGCACCCGCCATGCCTCTTTCGCCGGGGACGAAAATTAGTGGTGCGTCCGAGATAGACGCTGTGAAAAGGAGAGGGCAAAATGGGCTGGCTTATTCCCATTTTTACGTAAGGAAATGTATGACCCAACAGAATGAGCAGCAGAGAAACCGGATGTTGAGCCTGTTGCGTGAGGGCGAGCGCCGCATGCTGGTGCAACTGTCTGGTCTGCTGCGTACCAGTGCCGATGAGATCAACGCCGAGCTGGAGAAAGAAGAGCTGCTGGGGGCTCTGGAACAGCCCATCACGGTGGAGTATCTGAGTGGCGTGGTGCAACATCATCTGTTTGAGCGCCTGCACAAGGGCGACATGACGGCTGCCCAGCGCATGCTGACCCAGTACCAGAGCGATCTCGAGGCCATGCTGAAACAGGAAGCGGGGGAAGACGAAACACCCGTCGAAGAGGCAAAGGCCGGGGCCTGAGCCCCAACCTCCCCATCAGCACCATCATGCCTGCCGCATGATGGTGCCTCGTCACTTCTTTTAAATCCCTTCTTTAGTTCAGTACCCGCTGCGCCGGTTGGCCCGGAATGGGGAACACCTTGTCATAGCTCCAGTTGTAGACGAAGGCATAGACCAGGTAGAACAGCACGAAGCCCATATCCAGTACCAGCGCCTCTAGCAGCCCGATGTCGAGCCACCAGCACATCACCGGCAGGGCCACGGTCAGCAATCCCCCCTCGAAACCCAGCGTATGCAGGACTCGCTGCCACAGTACCTTGTGGGTATGGCCTTGATAACGCAGCAGTAATTTATCCACCCCGATGTTGTAGACATAGTTCCAGACGGTGGCGACCACCGAGAAGAACAGGGCCAGGGGCCCCATGTGGTTGAGGCCGACCCCGGTGACCCAGCTTGCCAGGGGGGCGGCGATCAACAGGCCGATCAATTCGAAGCCGATGGCGTGACGAAGGCGATCGCGAGTGTTGCGCATGAGTGTGTCCCTCTGTGTTGGTTGAGATGATGACGGCGACTATAATCGCTAAAAGCCATGGATGCTCGTTGGTATCTATCGCTAAAACAGATAGATGAATGAGGGCATAAGCTGATGAATCTCTCCCTGGAGCAACTCAAGGCACTGTTGGCGGCGGCGGAAACGGGTTCGTTCTCCGGTGCCGCCCGTCGTCTGGGCAAGGCCCAATCCGTGGTGAGCACCGCCATCGCCAATCTGGAGATCGATCTGGGGCTCGAGCTGTTCGATCGCAGCGGCCGCTACCCGGTGCTGACGGAGGCGGGCCGCCGGGTCCAGCAGGAGGCGTTGATCCTGCTGGCCCAGAGCGAGCGGCTGCAGGCCATCGCCGGCGAGCTGGCGGTGGGCATCGAATCGCGCCTGACCCTGGCCATCGACGATGACTCCCACCTGCCCTGGCTCGGCTCCGTGCTGGAGGAGTTTGCCACTCGCTACCCGGCGGTGGAGCTGGAGCTGCTGTTCCCCCTGATGGATGACGTGACCGAACTGCTCAAGAGCGGGCGGGCCCAGCTCGGCATCTGCTATCAACAGATGCAGCCGGCGCGGGAACTGGTGGCACGCTCCCTGGGGGCGGTCAGCATGCCGCTGGTGGTCTCCCCGGATCACCCCCTTGCCCACAAGGAGCCGCTGCGGGAGAGCGACTTGCAGGGGGCGCGCCAGCTGATGGTGACCGGGCGGCGAGAGGGGACGGAGCGCAACCGCTTCCGCCTCTCTTCCCAGGTGTGGTGGGTCGAGGGGGATCTGGGGATCCTAGAGCTGGTCAAGCTGGGGCTGGGGTGGGCATCCGTGCCGGACTTCCTGCTGCATCGGCCGCTGGCGCGGGGGGAAGTGGTGGTGTTGCAGCCGGATTTCGCCAGCCAGACCGAGTTGATGCTGGAGCTGCAGTGGCATCGCGCCCGCCCGCTGGGGCAGGCGGGGGCTTGGCTCAAAGAGGCACTGCTGGCGCGCGTGCCCCGTTGATCAGGATGGCGGCTCAGTCGGCGAGGGAGTAGGGCAGGGGTTGCAGGGTGAGATGAGCGCTCTCATCCTGCTTGAGGCGAAACTCGGCATCGGCCTCGGTGTCCTTGGGCAGCACGGCGGTGAGCCAGAGCTGGCCACCCTGCAGCCAGGCGTTCAGCACCATGCCGCTACGGCGCCAGTTGTCACCGAGCCGGATCTCCAGGGTATCGCCGCTGGCGACCGGGCCGCTGGCGGTGCCTGCCAGTACGAAGAGGGCGCGGTTGTTGGCGCCGCGGTACTTGGCGCGGGCCACAATTTCCTGGCCCATGTAGCAGCCCTTGGTGAAGCAGATGCCGTCCAGTGCCTGCAGGTTCAACATCTGGGGGATGTACTCCCCTTGATGCACGGCTTCCAGATGGGGGATCCCCGCCTTGACATCCAGCCCCCACCAGAGGGCCTCGTCGGCCGCGGGCAGGGTGATGGCGAGGGGCTGCTCGCTCACCAGCAACCAGCGATCGGCCTCCACACGCACCGCCATGCCACCCTCGATGAGGCCGGTCTCCTGCAGGCCGTACTGGGCCGAGATCCACGCATCGCTGCCCAGACCCGCAACACCCACCGCCTTGCCCGGATAGTCGTCGATCTCCACCTTGGCGAAGACCGCAAACTTCTTGAGCTCCGGCAACTGGCGTGCCAGCACCGAGGGCTTGGTCAGCAGCAGCAGGGACTCGTCCTGGCAGAGCAGACGAAAATCGCTCCACAGCTTGCCCTTGGGATCGCAGTGACCGCCGAGGGTGCTCTGGCCCGGTTGCAAGGCGTTGACGTCGCAGGTGACCTGGCCTTGCAGATACTTGGCGCGATCCGTGCCGCGCAAACGGGTGATGGCGAGATCGTTCAAGGAGAAAAGGCTGGGTTCGGCAGGCAGAACAGGGGTCAGCAGGCTCACGGTGGTGGTCCAAAGGCATAAAGTATGTGACCTGCATGGTAAAGACGTAAGGAATGTTTGTCAGCCGGAAAATCCAGCTGCTACCATTCCCGAGTCTTTGTAAGGAGAGTTCCATGTTGAGCCCAATTGAAAAGTCCCGCCTGAAGTGGGCCTGCCGCCGTGGCATGCTCGAGCTGGACGTCATCTTTATGCCCTTTTTTGAACACGAGTTCGACAGCCTGAGTGACGAGCAGCAGCAGACCTTCATCCGCCTGCTGGAGCGCGAGGATCCCGAGCTGTTTCGCTGGAGCATGGGTCACGGGGTGCCGGAAGATCCTGCCTTCGCCGCCATGATCCCGCTGATCCTGGAGCGCAACCAGGCCCGCCACGACCGCCAGGGCTGATCCCCCATGCGGGTGAGCATGCCCGTGCTCGTTTCCCGCCAGCAGCTGCGCCTGCTGTCCCTTCTCTTTTTGTTGCTGCTCTGGCCTGCCGCCAGCCTTGTTCAGGGCTGGCTGTGGGGGCTGTTCCTGCCTTGCTGGCTGCTGGGGTTCTGGCTCGCCCGAGGGTGGGCCAACGCCGTCTGTGGTGAAGTGATCCACGATGGCGAATGGCTGGAGTGGCGGGGCCGTCGCTATCGGCTCGATCCCCGCAGCCGCATCCTGCCCGGGGTGCTCTGGCTTTACCTCACCGCAGAAGGGGCGCCCGCCACCCGGCTCTGGCTTTTCGCCGATGCCCTGGCTCCCGAACACTATCGTATCCTGGCCCGCGCCATCCATCTCACTCCCTCCGATAAGGGCAAAGCCCGGCGACCATAAACAGATGACCCCGCAAGGGCGGGGTCATCTGGATGGATGCACGAGTGGGAATTCAGTCCCGCTCCGGGTCAGCACCGTCGGCTTGGAGTCCGGCTGCATGCCCCGGGCTGTCCGGGATGAGAGGTGCAGTCCGCGGGCTCTGTTTTGGCTCATCAGAAACGCAGAGTCAGTCCCGTTTCGGGGTCAGCACCGTCGGCTTGGCGTCCGGTTGCATGTCCCGGGTTGTCCGGGATGAGAGGTGCAGTCCGCGGGATCTGTTTTGGCTCATCAGAAACGCAGAGTCAGTCCCGCTCCGGGGTCAGCACCGTCGGCTTGGAGTCCGGCTGCATGTCCGGGTAGTCCAGGTTGTAGTGCAGACCGCGGGACTCCTTGCGCTGCAGGGCACAGTTGACGATAAGCTCGGCCACCTGCAACAGGTTGCGCAGCTCCAGCAGGTTGTTGGAGACCCGGAAGTTCGCGTAGTACTCCTGTACCTCCTGCTTGAGCAGATCGATGCGGCGCTTGGCACGGGCGAGGCGCTTGTTGGTGCGCACTATGCCCACGTAGTCCCACATCATCAGCCGCAGCTCGTGCCAGTTGTGCTGGATCACCACCTGTTCGTCCGAGTCATCCACCTGGCTCTCGTCCCAGGCCGGCAGCCGCGGTGGCGCCACGCTCATGGGCAGCTTGGCCAGGATGTCGGCCCCCGCCTGATGGGCGAAGACCACGCATTCGAGCAGGGAGTTGGAGGCCATGCGGTTGGCGCCGTGCAGGCCGGTGTAGGTCACCTCGCCGATGGCGTAGAGGCCCGGGATATCGGTCTGGCCGTTGCCATCGATCATCACGCCACCGCAGGTGTAGTGGGCCGCCGGTACGATGGGCATGGCCTCCTTGGTGATGTCGATGCCCACCGCGAGGCAGCGCTCATGGATGGTGGGGAAATGCTTGATGATGAAGTCCGCCGGCTTGTGACTGATGTCCAGATACATGCAGTCGGCACCCAGGCGCTTCATCTCGTGGTCGATGGCGCGGGCGACGATGTCGCGGGGTGCCAGCTCCGCCCGTTCGTCGAAGTCCGGCATGAAGCGGCTACCATCCGGGCGACGCAGATAAGCCCCTTCACCGCGCAGGGCTTCGGTCAGCAGGAAGTTGGGATCGTCCGGGTGGAACAGGCTGGTGGGGTGGAACTGGTTGAACTCCAGATTCGCCACCCGGCAGCCGGCGCGCCAGGCCATGGCGATGCCGTCGCCCGAACTCACATCCGGGTTGGAGGTGTATTGATAGACCTTGGAAGCGCCGCCGGTGGCCAGCGCCACGAAGCGGGCGCGGATCACCTCGACCTGTTCGACGTTGCGGTTCCAGACGTAGGCACCGAGCACCTTGTTGCCCGGCAGGCCGAGCTTGCGGGTGGTGATGAGATCCACTGCGTTGAAGCGCTCCATCAACTGGATGTTGGGGTGAGCGCGGACCTGATCGATCAGGGTGAGCTGGACCGCCTTGCCGGTGGCATCGGCCGCGTGGAAGATGCGGCGATGGCTGTGGCCCCCCTCCCGGGTCAGGTGGTAGTGGGATTCCCCTTCGGCATCCTCTTCCTGATCGAAGGGAACCCCTTGCTGGATCAGCCACTGGATGGACTCGCGGGCGTTGCGGGCGGTGAACTCGACCACGGCCGGATCACACAACCCGGCCCCGGCGTTGAGTGTGTCGCTCACGTGGGATTCGATGCTGTCGGTCTCGTCGAACACGGCAGCGATGCCTCCTTGCGCATAGAGAGTGGCCCCCTCACTGATGGGCCCCTTGCTCAGAACCAGGACTTTGGCCTGGTCTGCCAATCGCAATGCGAGGGACAAACCGGCGGCACCGCTGCCAATGATGAGTACGTCGCAAAGGTATTCAACACTTGCTTTCATAAGTATCATTGGCCTGGATTAAGAACTGGCCCCATGGTAGCCCAAGGGGGGGTTGTGATGCAGCCCGCATCACATTTTTTTCGATACAAGCGAACTTTCTCTGATTCCTCCTGTCTGAACTTGTGCGCTTAGAAAGGGCCGGAAAAGAAAAACGATAACCTGATGGGGGTTTTACGGCTCTGATGAGCGACCAGAATCTACTGGACGAACAGCTGGTTGAACGGGTCCAGCGTGGCGATAAAAATGCATTCAACCTGTTGGTAAAAAAATACCAGCATAAGGTGGTCAATCTGGTGGCCAGGTATGTCAACAATCCGGGCGATGTGCCGGATGTGGCGCAGGAGGCTTTCATCAAGGCTTACCGTGCGTTGCCGACATTCCGTGGCGAAAGCGCGTTTTACACCTGGTTGTACCGGATCGCCGTCAATACGGCCAAAAATTACCTGACCTCACAGGGGCGCAGACCGCCCAGCAGTGATGTCGAAGCCGATGAGGCTGAATACTATGGTGGGGGCGAAGCCTTGCAAGAGGTGGCCACCCCGGAAAACCTGACGCTGACCGATGAGATCAAGCGCACCGTGTTTACCGCCATAGAAGCCTTGCCGGAAGACTTGAGAACAGCGATCACCCTTCGTGAACTGGAAGGGCTGAGCTACGAAGAGATTGCAGAGATCATGGATTGTCCGGTTGGAACGGTGAGATCCCGTATCTTCCGGGCGAGGGAAGCAATCGATAAAAAGCTGCAACCTCTGATCGAGAATTAAACTGGGGAAAGACAGGCAAACTTATGGCAAATAAAGAGCAAATCTCAGCCCTGATGGATGGCGACCTGAGCGAGATAAAGGTACTGAATGAGCTGGGAACGGATCCCTCCATGCAGGATACCTGGTCTCGTTACCATCTGATCGGTGATGCCATGCGGGGTGACCTGCCGGTCAATCTGCAACTGGATCTCAGCGACAGCATCATGCTGGCGCTGGAGGATGAGCCCACCATACTGGCTCCCGTGCCGGCACCATCGACCGTTACCGAGGTGAAAACCGGTGCCAAGGTGATACCGCTTATCCGCCGCTTCGGTCAGCAGGTGGGGCAATATGCCATCGCTGCATCCGTGGCTGCCGCCGTCATCTTCGGGGTACAGCAGTATCAGGGTCAGGACGGTGTGCCGAGCAATCCGGTACTCAATACCATACCCGTTGGTGGCAGCGCCGCTCCCGTAAGCGTTCACTATCCGCAAGAGGGCAACCGCGCCACGGCTCGCCAGCAAGGGTTGAACGAGCAACAGATGCAAGAGCAGCGCGAACGGGTCAACGCCTTCCTGCGTGATCACCAGTTGCAACAACGTCTGCTGCAAGACAAGCAGATTCAGGAATAACGCATTTTTAGGGATCAGACCGTGCGCCAGTCCAGCCGTATCCTGCTGGCCTCTCTTCTGTTGATTTGTGCCAAGGCCTCGGCCGACGATCTGTCGGCCGAGGCCTTGTTGCAGCAGATGCAGAGTGCCGTTTCACAACAGAATTTTGAGTTATCCATGGTCAAGGCCCGCCAGGGGCGTCTCGAACCCATCCGCATCAGCCATGGGGTCATCGATGGCAAGGAGGTCGCCCATCTGAGCTACCTCGACGGCAAGACGGTGGAGTACCTGCAGCGCCAGAATGAATACACCTTCTTCGAGAACACTCACGAGCCCTACACCCTGAAAGGCGCCCGCTTCCCCGGTGTCTGGTCAACCCTGGTGAAGATGCCGCTGACCCGAGTGCTGGAGAGCTATGATCCCGTGCTGGCGGGTCGCAGCCGGGTCGCCGGTCTGGTGGCTCAGGTGGTGAGACTGGTCCCGAAAGAAGCTGACAAGTACGGCTTCGTGCTCTGGATTGACGAGCAGAGCCACCTGCTGCTGCGCATCGACATGGTCGATCGGGAAGGCAACCTGGTAGAGCAGGTGCTGGGGGTGGATCTGGACAGGCAGTCGGCGCCGGCCCCCTGGCTGGTGGCCCTGGCCAACAGCAAGCTGCCGGAGGCGCTGACCCTGGAGGATGCCTATCCGACACCCCAGCAGACCCTGGCCTGGCACCTCACCTGGCTGCCGAGCGGCTTTAAAGTGCTCTCTCAGGACAGGCACCAGCTGGTCAGTACCAGCCTGCCGGTGGATTACATGATGTTGTCAGACGGCGTGGTGGATCTCTCCGTCTATGTCGCCCGGGTCGACCCCAAGCAGACGGTGCGCCAGCAGCTTATTCGGCAAGGGGCCACTTCCCTGGTGAGTTATGTCAACGAAGTCGGGGTCGAGATCACCGTCGTGGGCGAGGTGCCGGCCGAAACCGCCAAACGTATCGCCGAGTCGGTGCAACCCCTGGCCCGCAACGAGGCCGTGCAGTAATCCCCATGGCGAGCCGTGCTCATTCCCCTTGCCGAGGCGAGGTGGGCGTGTTCAGATTGCATAAATCCATGGCTGTTAATCTGGAGTCGTCAGGTGAGTAACATGAGTGAAGAGCTGGCGACTGTCGTGGCCATCGAAGGGGATTACGCCTGGGTGGAGTGTGAACGGCGCTCTGCCTGCAGCGGTTGTCATCAGCAGTCCAACTGCGGTACCGGCACCGTGGCCAAGGCGTTTCCCATGAAGTCCCAGCGATTGAAGGTGGCCCTCAATGGCGAGGTGAGGGTGGGTCAGCAGATCCGCCTCGGCATTCCCCAGGCGAGCATTCTGCGGGGGGCCGCTTTGGTCTATGTGCTGCCGCTGTTCTGCCTGCTGCTCGGTGCCCTGCTCGGCCAGCTCTGGCTGGTGCCGCTGCTCTCGGCGGGGGAAGGGGTCACCATCCTCAGCTGCCTGCTGGGGGGCACTCTGGGCTTTTTACTGGTTCGTTACTTTTCCGCAAGGCTTGAGCAGGGGGAGTATGGCCCCCGCATGCTCGGTGTGGTGCTGAGCACCCGCCATCTCTCCTGACTGGCATGGTATTACTGCAGATACAGGTCCTGGCGCGATAAATGGCCGCCAGGGCGCTATTTCCGGGCCTGTGTCGACTAAAGATTGGCCGTCGACCGGGTTATCCAGTAAAATCCTGCCCTCATATCCGACCCTAACTTAATTTTGAGTGATTCTTGCTCGATGAAACACATTCGTAACTTCTCGATTATTGCGCACATCGACCACGGTAAATCGACCCTGTCGGACCGTCTGATCCAGACTTGTGGCGGCCTGTCCGACCGCGAGATGCAGGCTCAGGTGCTGGACTCCATGGATTTGGAGCGCGAGCGCGGCATTACCATCAAGGCGCAGAGTGTGACCCTGAACTACCAGGCACAAGACGGTAACACCTATCAGCTGAACTTTATCGACACCCCGGGCCACGTGGATTTCTCCTACGAGGTTTCTCGCTCCCTGGCTGCCTGTGAAGGGGCGCTGCTGGTGGTGGATGCCGGTCAGGGGGTTGAGGCACAGACTCTGGCCAACTGCTACACCGCCATGGAAATGGATCTGGAAGTGGTACCGGTGCTGAACAAGATCGACCTGCCGGCCGCCGAACCCGAGCGTGTCGCCGAAGAGATCGAAGACATCGTCGGCATCGATGCCATGGATGCGGTGCGCTGCTCCGCCAAGACCGGTCTCGGTGTGGATCTGGTGCTCGAAGAGATCGTGGCCCGGATCCCGTCGCCGGAAGGGGATCCCGATGCACCGCTGCAGGCGCTGATCATCGACTCCTGGTTCGACTCCTACCTCGGCGTCGTCTCCCTGGTGCGGATCAAGAACGGTTCTCTCAAGAAGAACGACAAGATCAAGGTCATGAGCACCGGTCAGGTGTGGGGCGTGGATCGCATCGGTATCTTTACCCCCAAGCAGGTGGATACCCAGGGCCTGGGTTGTGGCGAGGTAGGTTGGGTCGTCTGCGGCATCAAGGACATCCACGGCGCGCCGGTGGGCGATACCCTGACCCAGGCCAAGCACGGTGCCGACAAGGCGCTGGCAGGTTTCAAGAAGGTGAAGCCGCAGGTCTATGCGGGCCTGTTCCCCATCTCCAGCGACGACTATGAGTCCTTCCGTGACGCCCTGGACAAGCTCTCCTTGAACGATGCGTCCCTGTTCTTCGAGCCGGAAAGCTCCACGGCGCTCGGCTTTGGCTTCCGTTGTGGCTTCCTCGGTATGCTGCACATGGAGATCATCCAGGAGCGGCTGGAGCGGGAGTACGATCTGGACCTCATCACCACGGCGCCGACCGTGGTCTACCAGATCGAGCTGAACAACGGCGAGACCATCCACATCGACAGCCCGGCCCAGATGCCGGCGGTCAACAACATCAAAGAGATGCGCGAGCCCATCGCCGAGTGTCACATCCTGCTGCCGCAGGAGTACATGGGCAACGTCATCACTCTGTGTATCGAGAAGCGTGGCGTGCAGACCAACATGGTCTATCACGGCAAGCAGGTGGCGCTGACCTATGAAATCCCGATGGCGGAAGTGGTGCTCGACTTCTTCGACCGCCTGAAGTCCACCAGCCGCGGCTACGCCTCCCTGGATTACGGCTTCAAGCGCTTCGAAACTTCCGACATGGTCCGTCTGGATATCATGATCAACGGCGAACGGGTCGACGCCCTGGCCATCATCACCCACAAGGAGAACGCCCAGTTCCGCGGTCGCCAGGTGGTGGAGAAGATGCGTGAGCTGATCCCGCGCCAGATGTTCGACATCGCTATCCAGGCTTCCATCGGCAACCAGATCATCGCCCGCAGCACGGTCAAGGCCCTGCGCAAGGACGTGACTGCCAAGTGTTACGGTGGTGACGTGAGCCGTAAGAAGAAGCTGCTGAACAAGCAGAAAGAAGGCAAGAAGCGGATGAAGTCTCTCGGCCGTGTCGACGTGCCGCAAGAGGCCTTCCTCGCGATTCTCCACGTAGGCAAGGACTAATCGATGGCAAGCACCTTTTCCCTGATCCTCGTCGTCGTCACCCTGCTGACCGGCATCATCTGGACCGTCGACAAGCTGGTCTGGTCCAAGCAACGGGCGGCCAAGATAGCGGCTGCCCGTGCCAATGCCGGCCCGAATGTGGATGAGAAAACCTTGGCCAAGGTGGCCCCCATGCCGGTCTGGATCGAACAGACCGGCGGGGTCTTCCCGGTCATTGCCCTGGTGCTGATCCTGCGCTCCTTCATCTTCGAGCCGTTCCAGATCCCCTCCGGCTCCATGATGCCCACCCTGCTGGTGGGAGACTTCATCCTGGTGGAGAAGTTTGCCTATGGCCTCAAGGATCCGGTGAGCAACACCAAGTTCCTCGAGACTGGCTCCCCCAAGCGCGGGGATGTGGTGGTGTTCAAGTATCCGCTGGACACCCGGGTCGACTACATCAAGCGTGTGGTCGGCATGCCCGGAGACAGGGTCATCTATCGCAACAAGGAGCTGATGATCCGGCCCAAGTGTGACGAACAGGCAGGGAAAACGTGCCCGGGCTTCAAGAAGCTCGACGTCAAGTTTGAACAACGTGGTGAGTTCAGCCAGATGGGGATCCCGCTGGATCGCTATACCGAGCAGTTGGGCGATGTCTCTCACGAGACCCTGCGCAATCCGCTCATGCCGGATCTGGTGGATCGCTACTATCGTCAGCCGGGTACCTACCCCGATGAGTGGGTGGTGCCGGAAGGCCATTACTTCGTGATGGGTGACAACCGCGACAACAGCACCGACAGTCGCTTCTGGGGCTTCGTGCCCGAGGAGAACCTGGTGGGCAAGGCGGTCGCCATCTGGATCAGTTTCGAATTCGAGCGCGAGGAAGGTTCCAGCTTGCCAAGCTGGGTGCCGACCGGTGTGCGCTTCAACCGCATTGGCGGAATCAAGTAAATGAATATCAAGATGAACAGACTGCAGTCCCGTCTCGGGCATGTCTTTCAGGATCAAGAACGACTGACCCGGGCGCTGACTCACCGCAGTGCCGGTTCCCGTCACAACGAGCGACTGGAATTCCTGGGTGACTCCATCCTGAGTCTGGTGATTGCCGATGACCTCTTCCACCGCTTCCCGCAAGCGGCGGAAGGGGATCTCAGCCGGATGCGCGCCACCCTGGTGCGGGAGAAGACCCTGGCCGAGCTTGGCCGGGAGTTCGATCTCGGGGATCACCTGATCCTGGGGCCGGGTGAGCTGAAAAGCGGCGGTTTTCGCCGCGAGTCGATCCTGGCCGACACGGTCGAGGCGGTGATCGGCGCCATCTATCTGGATACCAATCTGGAGACGGTGCGAACCCTGTTGCTCGGCTGGTACGCCAGCCGCCTGGAGGAGATCAAGCCCGGCATCGAGCAGAAGGATCCCAAGACCCGGCTGCAGGAAATTTTGCAGGGAAGCCGCAAATCCCTGCCGACCTACACGGTGACCAACGTCAAGGGCGAGGCCCACAATCAGGAGTTCACCGTCCAGTGCGAGGTGGATGGCCTGGATGGTCCCCTGGTCGGGATCGGCACCAGCCGCCGCAAGGCTGAACAAGCCGCCGCGCAGCAAGCATTGGAAAGATTGTCATGACAGATACCACTTACTGCGGCTTCGTCGCCATCGTGGGCCGCCCCAACGTGGGCAAGTCCACCCTGCTCAACAAGCTGCTTGGCCAGAAGGTCAGCATCACCTCGAAGAAACCCCAGACCACCCGTCACCGGATTTTGGGGATCGACACCGAGGAAAACTATCAGACCATCTACGTGGATACCCCGGGTCTGCACATCGAAGAGAAACGGGCCATCAACCGCCTGATGAACCGCGCCGCCACCAGCTCCCTCGGGGACGTGGCCATGGTGGTGTTCATGGTGGACGGCACCCACTGGACCAAGGACGACGAGATGGTGCTCGGCAAGTTGCGCCACCTCAAGTGCCCCGTGGTGCTGGCGGTCAACAAGATCGACAACGTCAAGGAGAAAGAGGATCTGCTCCCTCACCTCGAGTGGCTGGGCCAGCAGATGAACTTTGCCCATATCCTGCCCATCAGCGCCGAGAAGGGCACCAACGTGGAGAAGATCCGCGAGTGGGCCAAGGATCTGCTGCCGGAAAACGTCCACTTCTTCCCGGAAGATTACGTGACCGACCGCTCCTCCCGCTTCATGGCCTCCGAGATCATCCGCGAGAAGCTGATGCGTTTCACCGGTGAGGAGCTGCCCTACTCGGTGACCGTGGAGATCGAGCGCTTCAAGGTGGAGGAGAACGGCCTCTACCACATCCACGGCCTGATCCTGGTGGAGCGCGACGGCCAGAAGAAGATGGTCATCGGCAACAAGGGCGAGAAGATCAAGACCATCGGTACCGAGGCGCGCCTCGACATGGAACGCCTGTTCCAGAACAAGGTGCACCTGGAGCTTTGGGTCAAGGTCAAATCCGGCTGGGCCGACGACGAGCGCGCCCTGCGTAGTCTCGGTTACGGCGATGACTAAGTGGCACTGAGCGATTGCTGAGCCCGGCTTTCGTCATCCACAGTCGGCCCTATCGGGAGACCAGCCAGCTGGTCGAGGTCTTCACCCAGGATAGTGGTCGCTTTACCCTGGTGGCTCGCGGTTCTCGCGGGCCACGCTCCCCTCTGAAGGGGCTGTTGCAGCCGTTCTCCCTGCTTACCATCGCCTGGCGTGGCAAGGGGGATCTCAAGAATCTCACCCAGGTGGAATGCCCGGATCACTCCCTGCGGCTCGGCGGAGATCGGCTGTTCTACGGCCTTTATCTCAACGAGCTGGTCTACTACCTGCTCGAAGCCCATACCCCTTTCCCCGAGGTGTTCGATGCCTATGCCCGCGCCATCATGGCACTGGCAGATGGGGAGACCCCGGAGCTGCCCCTACGCCGTTTCGAGTTCCTGCTGCTGCAGGCGCTCGGCTATGCGGTGGATTTCGAGTATGCCGCCGACGACGAGTCTCCCATTCAACCCGAGCTGCTGTACGGCTTCGAGCGGGAGCTCGGCTTTGTGGCTTGCGAGCGGGCGCCGGATCCCCGTACCCTGTTCCTCGGCGCTCACCTGCTGGCCTTCGCCGAAGGGCGCTTCGATACCCCTCCCTTGCTGCAGGCGGCCAAACGTTTCAGCCGACTGGCGTTGCAACCCTATCTGGGCAAGCGTCAGCTGAAGAGCCGGGAGCTGTTTTTGAAGCGCAGGGGCAGTGTTTCAGGCTGACAGGTTCGATATTCTCGATAGTTACTGTAGGCCTGTCTGAATTTTAAAGAATATATCGCTGCCACATGGGAGGGAAAACCCGCCTCCGGTGGCTCATGGACAACCGGGACTGGCGCTGGCGCCTGCCCACAATGAACAGATGACCTGTATCAAGGAGTATGCAATGAGCGAGATCTACCTGGGCGTGAACATCGATCACATCGCCACCCTGCGCAATGCCCGCGGCACCCAGTACCCGGATCCGGTACAGGCCGCTTTCGTGGCCGAGCAGGCCGGTGCCGATGGCATCACGGTTCACCTGCGGGAAGATCGCCGCCACATCACTGACCGTGACGTGGAGATCCTGCGTCAGACCATCCAGACCAGGATGAACCTGGAGATGGCGGTGACCGAGGAGATGATCGGCATCGCCTGCCGCATCCAGCCCCAGTTCGTCTGCCTGGTGCCGGAGAAGCGCACCGAGGTAACCACGGAAGGGGGGCTGGATGTGGCCGGTCAGCTGGACAAGGTGACCGATGCGGTCACGCGCCTGGCCGCCGTCGGTGCCAAGGTCTCCCTGTTCATCGATGCGGATTATCTGCAGATCGATGCCGCCGCCGCGAGCGGGGCTCCCTTCATCGAGATCCACACCGGCCGTTACGCCGACGCCACCACGGATACGGAGCGCAACGCCGAGTTCAAGCGCATCGCCGCCGGGGCCTCCTATGCCGTCGGCAAGGGCTTGAAGGTGAATGCCGGCCACGGCCTGCACTATCACAACGTCAAGGCCATCGCCGCCATCCCCGAGCTCTATGAGCTCAACATCGGCCACGCCATCATCGGCCGCGCTGCCTTCGACGGTCTGGCCAAGGCGGTCAGCGACATGCGTCTGCTGATGCAGGAAGCCCGCCAGGGGATCTGATATCTGCTCGCCAGAGCGGGATCAACGAGGGACGCCACGGCGTCCCTCGTCGTTTTTGGGCGCGGCGTTGGGTGGGATCCCGAACATCGGAAAGTCAGGTTTTCGCAATGCCATCAGGCATTTCGCTGGCACTCTGCATCCGGTGAGGGGGAAGGAGGATTCAGGGGGACGGGAAGTAACGCTCCAGCAGCGCCATCAGAATGGCCTGAGACTCGGCATCCGGCTCGCCGGTCACCAACGTCGGGCGAAAGTGGAGCTGGAAGGCGCGCAGCACGGCCTGGCTCTGCTCATCCCAGTCACCGCTGGGGGCAATGCCATAGCCGTAGCGGGCGAGCTGCTGTTGCCACTGGCGCGCATCCCAGGCTGGCAGGGAGCTCTGGCGCAGGGCGGTGACCCTGGCCTCGTCTGGCCAAGCGCCGACCCCGTAGTCCAGGGCGAGCTCGCGCCAGGGAAAGAGGGGGCCGGGATCCTGCTTGCGATCGGGGGCGATGTCACTGTGGGCCAGTACCTGGGTCGGCGGGATCTGATGGCGCGTCACCAGATCCCGCGCCAGGGCGCCGACGGCGGCGATCTGGGCCCGGGTGAAGGGCTGCCAGTGGCGCAGGTGCGCGGGGAGCGCCGCCTCTTTCTCGTCATAGCCGAGGTTCACGATCTCGATGCCGAGCGAGCTGGCATTGAGGCCGGCATACTGGTGCCAGCGGCTGCGACCGGCATGCCAGGCGCGCCTATCGTCGGGCACCAGCTGGTAGACCGGCAGCGGGCTCTGTTCGATATCCCGTGGCACCAGATAGTGGGCACTCACCTTGTATTGAGGTTCCGTCAGCAGGCGCAGGGAGTGGGCATCGTCCTCGTCCGTGTAGTGCAGGATCAGGAAGGCGATGCGGCCATTCTGGCTGGCGCTGGCATGGCGGGTATCGAGGTGGTAGGGGGCGGGCTGACAGGCCCCCAGCAGCAGAAGCAGCAGGCAGAGCGACCAGCGCAGTTCACCGGCCATCCTGATGAGGGCTGAGGGTGAGCGGGGGCGCTGGTCCATGGCTCAGGCGCGGCAGCTATGTCAAGCGCGATGCTTGGCGGTGAGGCCGATCAGGAAGTTGCGCAGGATCTGATCCCCGCAATCCTGATAGTGCTTGTGATCCTTGGCGCGGAACAGGGCGCTCAGCTCGGACTTGGAGAGGTTGAAGTTGGCGAGCTTGAGGGTGCCCAGCATGTCCTCTTCCTTGTAGTTCAGGCCGATGCGCAGCTTGCGCAGGATCAGGTTGTTGTTGATCCGGTTCGGGATCACCTGGGGCGGCGCATCCTCGCGCACGCCGCGACGCAGGGCGATGAAACCGTCGAGGAACTGGCTCAGCGCCGAATCCGGACAGGCCATGAAGCCCGGATCTTGCGCTTCGCCTTCCGCCGCCTCTTTCAGCAGCCAGCCGTGCAACTGGGCATGGGTGACGGTCAGGTTGCCCTTGGCAAACATCTCGACCATCTGATCGTTGCTGATGGTGAGGGCGTAGCGCAGACGGCGCAGAATATCGTTGTTGGTCATGCTGACTCCTGTAAAAAACGGCGCAACTCTACCATTTACCGGGCTGTGCGTCAGAAAAAGCGCGTCATTCGCTCGCATCGAGATAGCGTGGCGCCTCCTGACGCACCTGCGCCAGCGCATCCTGCAATTCCAGCAATTCGGGCTCCAGCTCGCTCACCGGCACACCGTCCCGCAACTGCTGCTCCAACTGGGAGAGCAGGCGCTGCAGGCCGGGGACGCCGGAGTAGGCGCAACCACCGTTGAGGCGATGGAGCTGGGCCAGCACCTCGGCATCGTCGGCCTGCCCCGCGAGGGCGGACTCCAGCAGGGGCTCCACCTCGTCGAAGCTGGCCAGCAGCATGGTCAGCATCTCCCGGGCCAGCTCCGTCTTGCCGGCGGCCTGGCGCACGGCGAGGGCCCAGTCTATCTGCTCGTCCCCGTGATTCTGGTGGCGACGATGGGCGAAGTCGGTAATGAGCTGGGCCAGCATGCTCTCGTCGATGGGCTTGGCCAGATAGTCATCCATGCCCTGGCGGATCAAGCGCTCCCGCTCCCCCGGGATGGCGTGGGCGGTGACCGCGACTATGGGGGTCTCCATGTTGAGGGAGTGGCGACGAATGGCCTGGGTGGCGCTGATGCCATCCATGATCGGCATCTGTATGTCCATGAAGATGATGTCGAACGGCTGGCTCTGGGCCAGGCTGACCGCCTCCTTGCCGTTCTTGCACACCACCACCTGGCTCACCATCTCCTTGAGCATGGCGGCGATGAGCTTGAGGTTGGCGGCATTGTCATCCACCGCCAGTACCTTGACCTCCTGCACCTTGATAGCCGGCTCGGGAGGCGTGACGGGGACGGGCAGCCGGGCGTCTCTGGCGGTCTCGGGGGAGAGCAGGGCGTGCAGCAACTTGCGATGGTTGATGGGCTTGGAGAGGCAGTGCTGGGCACCGTGAGCCTGCATGGCGTCATACAGGGCGGGTTCGTGGCTGCTCAGCACCACTATGGTGTTCTGGGCATCGCCGAGGCCATCGAGGCGGGCGATCACCTGCTGGGGAGGATGCTGGGTGCTGCTGCCGATGATCACCACATCCTGGCGGCTCATGTCGGGCCAGTCGTCGTCCATGCCGAGGGAGTGCACATCCAGCTGCCATTCGGCCAGCAGGGCGTGCAGGGAGGCGTGGGCGAAGGGATCCGGCTCCAGCAGCCAGACCCGTTTGCCCTGGATGCGATCCAGTGGCAGCCGCTCGGTCTGGGGCAGGGGAGAGACGTCGAGTTCCAGGTTGAAGGAGAAGATGGAACCCTTGCCAAGTTCGGATTCGAAGCGGATCTGCCCCCCCATCTGCTGCACCAGCTTCTGGGTGATGACGAGGCCGAGGCCGGTGCCGCCATAGCGGCGGGAGATGGAGGAGTCGGCCTGGTTGAACGCCTGGAACAGCTGGCGCTGCTGCTCCTCCGAGATGCCGATGCCGGTATCGTGGATCAGCACCCGGAGCCGTACCTTCTTGCCGGCATGGAGGCCATTGCCGGCCTCGAGCTGCTCGATGCGAACATCCACGTTGCCACGCTCGGTGAACTTGATGGCGTTGCCGGTGAGGTTGGTCAGCACCTGCTGCAGGCGCATGGGGTCGCCGGTGAGGTAGTCCGGCACTTCGGCATCCACCTGCAGGGAGAGTTCCAGCTGCTTGTCGTGGGCACTCGGGCCCAGCAGATGCATGGTCTCGTTCAGGGTGTCGCGCAGGCTGAACGGGATATGCTCGAGCTGCAGCTTGCCCGCCTCCAGCTTGGAGAAGTCGAGGATGTCGTTGATGATGCCGAGCAGGTTGCGGGCCGATTTTTCTATGGTCTGCATGTAGTCGGTCTGACTCGGGGTCAGGCTGGTCTTGAGCAGCTGACGGGTGAAGCCGATGACGCCGTTCAAGGGGGTGCGCAGCTCGTGGGACATGTTGGCCAGGAATTCGGATTTGACCCTGGCGGCCTCTTGGGCACGTTTTTTCGCCATGTCGAGCTCGACGTTCTGGATCTCTATCTGCTCCAGGGTTTCCCGCAGATCCGAGGTGGCCTGGTCGATGTTCTGCTGCATCTCCTCGTGATATTCGGAGAGCGCCTTGGCCATGGCATTGATGCCGTTTTTCAGCATGTCCAGCTCGCCGGTGAGCTGGCCGTTGACCCGGGTATCGAGCCGCCCCTCCCTGATCCGGTGCACCGCTTGCACCATGTCGGTGATGGGTTGGGTCACGCTCTTGACCAGCCTGAAGCCGAACAGGGTACTGATGGCCAGGCCGATGAGTACCATGACCACGGCGAAGAAGGCATCCCGGTATTGCAGGACGATGGCCCTGTCGGTGGCGAGCTGCATGGAGATGTAGCCGATCACCGGCGGCTCCAAATCGCTTGGCAGCGGGAAGCCGTCAAGGCTGGTCTCCGCCTGGATGGGGGTGCGCAGTATGATGTCATCGCCGTTGAAGGAGACGCTGGTGAGCTCCGGGATGGCGCTGCCATCGGGCAGGCGCAGCTGGCCGAAGTCCCTGTGGTAGTTGGAGGTGACGAACAGCTGGTTGTCCTGGGTGAAGACGGCGATGGACTTGATGAAGGGGGAATTCTTGCGATGGGTGAGCCCGATCAGCCGCTTGAGGGATTCGCGACTGTGCTGGGTCATGCCGTACTCACTGGCAATCGCCAGGGGTTCTATGATGTTGATGCCCTGATCGATCAGGCTGCTTTCCAACTGCTGGTAGCGGTGGAAGGTGAAATAACCGGCAATCAGACCGCCGATGATGAGGGTGGGCAAGATGGTAAAGGCCAGCACCCTGGCTCTGAGGCCATATCTGGTCATGCTGATAACCCGTTGGGGATGAGGGCGGATACGAGGGTCATTGCCGCACAGGCGTGAAGGCCATATCTGGTCATGCTGATAAACCGCCGACGAAGAGGACTGACATAGGGTGAGGTCATGACAGCACGGGCCCCGAGGCCGCATTTGGTCATACTATTATTCTTGTGGGACAATGACCTGCTGCAGACCTCACAATCATGACATAGCCACCTATAGGCACCAAGTTTTATGGCCCAGTTTTTCAAGCCCCAAAAGAAATCCACCCAGCCCCAACGTATTGAATTTACGGTAGACAGTCTGGACCACCACTGTGTTGGCGTCGGCCGTCATCAGGGCAAGGCGATCTTCGTCGAAGGGGCGCTGCCCGGTGAACGGGTCAAGGTTCGCATCCTGGATGACAAGAAGCAGTACGCCCACGGTGCCCTGCAGCAGGTCGTCACCCCGGCGGCCAATCGGATCGACCCCTTCTGCGCTCATTACCGGGAATGCGGTGGTTGCAGCGCCCAGCACCTGTCCGAGGCGGATCAGCAAGGGGCCAAGGAGGCCGGCCTGGTCAGCCTGTTCGAACGTCTCGGCAACATCCAGCCGCCGCCCCTCGAACCCGCTCTCAACGGGGAGTCCCGCTCTTACCGCCGGGTCTGCCGGCTGGCCATCAAGTTTGACAAGAATGGCCGCTGTACCCGGGTCGGTTTCCGTCGCCGCCAGTCCAACGACCTAGTGGAAATCCAGGGTTGTCCCGTGCTGGCCGAGCCTCTCTCCGCCCTCATCAACCCGCTGCGCGACTGCCTCAATCGCCTCAAGAGCCAGCGTGAGCTGGGCCATGCGGAGCTCATTCAGGCGGAGCAGGGGATCCTGATGCTGCTGCGCCACACCGGCCGGCCGAACGAGACCGACCGGGCCATGCTGATCGAATTCGCGCAAGATCAGGGGATCGATCTCTACCTGCAGGCCGCGGACGAGCAGATAGAACCCCTGCGTCAACAATTCCAGCCGAGCTACTCTCTCGATGGCCTGTCTCTTGCATTTGCCCCGGGGGACTTCATCCAGGTCAACGGCCCCATCAACCAGGCCATGGTCAATCAGGCCCTGAACTGGCTCGATGCCACCCCGGATGACAAGGTGCTGGATCTGTTCTGCGGCATCGGCAACTTCACCCTGCCCCTGGCCCGCCAGGCCCGGGAAGTGGTGGGGGTTGAAGGGGATCTCGCCATGGTGGCCCGGGCCCAGGAAAACGCCCGTCGCAACGGCATCGACAATGCCCGTTTCTTCAAGGCGGACTTGAGTGGAGACATCAAAGGCATGTCCTGGGCACGGGAAGGCTTCGATCTGGTACTGCTGGATCCGGCTCGCCCCGGCGCCCTGGAAGTGATGAGCCACGTGGCGGCACTTTCCCCGAAACGGGTGGTCTATGTCTCCTGTAACCCGGTCACCCTGGCCCGTGACAGCCAGGTGCTGGTGAAGCAGGGTTATCGACTGACCCGTCTGGGCATGCTGGACATGTTCCCTCACACCGGCCATCTGGAATCCATGGCGCTGTTTGAGCGAGGCTGAGCGACGTTATTCGGGAAGGGGGACAGGCAGACTTATCTCCCTGTTCCTGAATGCCGGATGCTGTGTGAGCAGGGTGATTAGGGTAATCTAGAGCGTCGAAAATTGGCCGGACAGGTGGGAGGCTCCTGTTGCCCTGATGGGTGATATGCCTTGAAAAGTCGACCATTTATCCCCATTTGAGGCAATCGTCAGCTGATGAGGGGCGGGAGCGACGGCTCCTGGCCCCACACTTTTTAAGGATTGATACCATGGTTGCGGTACGCGATATTCATTTGAAGGACAACTTCACCCTCGAAGAGTGGGTCAATTCACTCGGTCTGAGTGAAAGCGACAAGAATCAGCTGCGAACCGTCTACCAGTTTTGCCTGACCCTGGGTGATGAGGCCCTCACCAACCGCCTGTTGGTACGTGGCGTCGAGATGGTGGGCATACTGCTGATGCTCAGCATGGATCTCGCCACCCTCAAGGCCGCCATCCTCTACCCCTTCGTCGAAGCCGGTCTCATCAAGCAGGAGAAGGTGGAGGAGGACTTCGGCCCCAAGATCGCCAAGCTGGTGGAAGGGGTGCTGGAGATGGAAGCCATCCGCTCCCTGCAGACCCTGCACCGCAGCGAGACCTCGCCGGAGCAGGTCGACAATGTGCGACGCATGCTGCTCGCCATGGTCGAGGACGTGCGCGCCGTGGTGATCAAGCTGGCGGAGCGGATCGCCTGCCTGCGGGAAGCCAAGAAGGCGGATGAAGAGACCCGGGTGCTGATGGCCCAGGAGATCACCAACATCTATGCGCCGCTGGCCAACCGGCTCGGCATCGGTCAGCTCAAGTGGGAGCTCGAGGATCTCGCCTTCCGCTACCTGCACCCGGATACCTACAAGCAGATCGCCAAGCAGCTCGACGAGAAGCGTCTCGATCGGGAGCGCTATATCCGCGAGTTCGTGCAATCCCTGCGCGATGCGCTGGCGGAGGCCGGGGTCGAGGCCGAGGTCTATGGCAGGCCGAAACACATCTACAGCATCTGGCGCAAGATGCAGAAGAAGCACCTCGAATTCAACGAGTTGTTCGACGTGCGCGCGGTGCGGGTGGTGACCAAGCGGCTGCAGGATTGCTACGCGGCCCTCGGCATCGTCCACACCCACTTCCACCACATTCCCCGTGAATTCGACGACTATGTCGCCAACCCCAAGCCCAACGGCTACCAGTCCATCCACACCGTGGTGGTGGGGGAAGAGGGCAAGACGGTAGAGATCCAGATCCGTACCGAGCAGATGCATCAGGATGCGGAGCTCGGCGTCGCCGCCCACTGGCGCTACAAGGAAGGGGCCCAGGCTGCGGCCAAGACCAACACCTTCGAGGACAAGATCGAGTGGCTGCGCAAGCTCCTCGCCTGGCAGGAGGATCTGTCGGAAAGTGGCTCTCTGCTGGACGATCTGCGCAGTCAGGTGTTCGAGGACAGAGTCTATGTCTTCACTCCCAAGGGGGATGTGATCGATCTGCCTGCCGGCGCCACCCCGCTCGACTTCGCCTATCACGTTCACAGCATGATTGGCCACCGCTGCATCGGCACCAAGATAGACGGCCGCATCGTCCCCTTCACCTATACCTTGCAGACTGGTGACCAGGTGGAGGTGATCACCCAGAAGGAGCCGAACCCGAGCCGCGACTGGATGAACCCCAACGCCGGTTTCCTGCGCTCCAGCCGGGCGCGGGCCAAGGTGGCCACCTGGTTCAGGAAGCTGGATCGGGACAAGAACATCGCCGCCGGCAAGGAGCTGCTGGAAAAGGAACTGGACAGGCACAACCTCACCCTCGCCAAGGTGGACAAGGTGGTGCTCGAGCGCTTCCACGCGGAGGAGCTCGAGGATCTGCTGGCGGGCATTGGCAGCGGCGACATCCGCATCAACCAGCTGCTGAACTACCTGGATACCCGCTACAACAAGCCGACGGCGGAGGAGGAAGACCGCCGCCTGCTGGAGAAGCTGGAGCAGAAGGCCAACGTGCCGTTCCGCCCCAAACCCAAGGATCACATCGTGGTGGAAGGGGTCGGCAACCTGATGACCCACATCGCCCGCTGCTGCCAGCCCATCCCGGGGGACAGCATCCAGGGCTTCATCACCATGGGGCGTGGCGTCTCCATCCACAGGGACGACTGCGAACAGCTCAAGGAGCTCTCCCGTCGCAACCCGGAGCGCCTCATCGAAGCGGTCTGGGGGGAGAACTACTCCGGCGGCTATGGCCTCACCATCCGCATCCTCTCCAACGACAGATCCGGTCTGCTGCGGGATATCACCACCGTGCTCGCCAACGAGAAGATCAACGTCATGGGGGTGCGGTCGCGCTCCAACGTGCGCGAACAGACCGCCGAAATCGACATGGAGCTGGAGATCTACAACATCAACGCCTTCAACCGGGCGCTCGCCAAGCTCAGCCAGCTCAACGACGTGATCAGCGCCAAGCGCCTGTGATACACACCAACCGGCCCCTGTGGCCGGTTGTTCTTGATGACCCCATTTGATGAAGTGACACGACCATGACCCAACCTTATGACCTCCCCAAGCTGCTCGACATCATGGCCCGATTGCGCTCCCCGGACGGGGGTTGCCCCTGGGATCTCAAGCAGAGCTTCCAGACCATAGTGCCCCACACCCTGGAGGAGGCCTACGAGGTGGCCGATGCCATCGAGACTCAGGATTGGGAAGGGTTGAAGGGGGAGCTCGGGGATCTGCTGTTCCAGGTGGTGTTCTACGCCCAGCTCGGCAAGGAGCAGGGGCTGTTCGATTTCGCCGACATCGTCGACACCGTGAGCGAGAAGCTCATTCGCCGTCATCCCCATGTGTTTTCCGATGCCGACCTCGATGACGAGCAGGCGGTCAAGGTGAACTGGGAGGCGGAAAAGGCCAAGGAGCGGGCGGCGCTGGACAAGGAGAGCGTGCTGGATGACATTCCGCTGGCGCTGCCTGCCCTGACCCGGGCGGCTAAGATCCAGAAGCGCTGCGCCACCGTCGGCTTTGACTGGAAGACCCTCGGCCCTGTGGTGGACAAGATCCACGAGGAGATCGACGAGGTGATGGAGGAGGCGTTGATGGTGGATGTGAACGAGGAGCGGGTGAGCGATGAGCTTGGCGATCTGCTGTTTGCCACCGTCAATCTGGTGCGCCATCTCGGCAAGGATCCGGAGCAGGTACTGCGGGCCGCCAATGCCAAGTTCGAACGTCGTTTTCGACAGGTTGAGCAGTTTATTGCCGCCGAAGGGCTGAAAATGACCGATTGCTCATTGGAGAAGCTCGACGCCGCCTGGGACAGGGCCAAAGAAACCGAACAAAGTTGATTTGGCGCAAGACGGGGGGGCGGGGAGCCTGATAGATTTTTGTTCATTGTTTGGGAGTGGGGGTTTTGGTATACTGTTTCCCCGTCCTGCTTCATCCCCGAAGCACCCCTTAAAATTTCCTAAACTTCTTTCAGGTTCAGCATGACGACCAAATATATTTTTGTGACTGGTGGCGTTGTTTCATCCCTCGGCAAAGGCATTGCCGCAGCTTCTCTGGCAGCCATTCTGGAAGCCCGTGGTCTGGATGTGACCATCATGAAACTGGACCCCTATATCAACGTGGATCCGGGCACCATGAGCCCGACCCAGCATGGTGAAGTGTTCGTTACCGAGGACGGGGCCGAGACCGATCTGGATCTGGGTCACTACGAGCGTTTCATCCGCACCAAGATGACCCGCCGCAACAACTTCACCACCGGCCGCATCTACGCCGACGTACTGCGCAAAGAGCGTCGTGGTGACTACCTGGGCGCCACCATCCAGGTGATCCCGCACATCACCAACGCCATCAAGGAGCGGGTGATTGCCGGTGCCGAAGGCCATCAGGTGGCCATCGTCGAAGTGGGCGGTACCGTGGGCGATATCGAGTCCCTGCCGTTCCTCGAAGCAATTCGTCAGCTGGCCGCCGAAGTGAGCCGCGACAATGCCATGTTCATGCACCTGACCCTGGTTCCCTACCTGGCCGCCGCCGGTGAGGTGAAGACCAAGCCGACTCAGCACTCCGTGAAGGAGCTGCTCTCCATCGGGATCCAGCCGGACGTGCTGATCTGCCGCTCCGATCGCGCCATCCCGGCCGTTGAGCGCGCCAAGATCGCCCTGTTCTGCAACGTGCCGGAGCGCGCCGTCATCTCCATGAAGGACGTGGACTCCATTTACAAGATCCCGGCCCTGCTCAAGTCCCAGAATCTGGATGATTACTTCATCGCCCGTTTCGGCCTGGAGTGCAAAGAGGCAGATCTGTCCGAGTGGGAACAGGTGGTCTACGAAGAGGCCAACCCGACCGCGGAAGTGACCATCGGCATGGTGGGCAAGTATGTCTCCCTGCCGGATGCCTACAAGTCCGTCAACGAAGCCTTGAAGCACGGTGGCCTCAAGACCCGTCTGTCCGTCAACATCAAGTACATCGATTCCCAGGACATCGAGACCCGTGGCGCCGAGTTGCTGGAAGGTCTGGATGCGATCCTGGTACCGGGTGGCTTCGGCGAGCGTGGCGTGGAAGGCAAGATCCAGGCCGCCCAGTATGCCCGTGAGAACAAGATCCCCTACCTGGGTATCTGCCTCGGCATGCAGGTTGCCATGATCGAATTCGCCCGCAACGTGGCGGGCATGACTGGTGCCCACTCCTCCGAATTCAAGAAAGACTCTCCGTTCCTGGTAGTCGGTCTCATCACCGAATGGGTGGATGAGGAAGGCAACGTCGAGACCCGCAGCGAGAAGTCCGATCTGGGCGGCACCATGCGTCTGGGCTCCCAGCTCTGCCACCTGGTGGAAGGCTCCAAGGTGCGCCAGATGTACGGTTCCCCGACCATTTACGAGCGTCACCGTCACCGCTATGAGGTGAACAACAAGCTGCTGCCGCAAATTGAAGCAGCCGGTTTGCAGGTGACCGGTCTCTCCGCCGACAAGAAACTGGTGGAAATTATCGAGATCCCGGATCACCCTTGGTTTGTTGCCGCGCAGTTCCACCCGGAGTTCACCTCGACTCCTCGTGATGGACACGCCCTGTTTGCCGGTTTTGTGAAGGCTGCCGGTGAGTACCAGAAGCGCAATCTGAAGTAATTGAAAATAAATGCGGTTGAGGCCCTGTGCCGCAGCCGCTTTTTTTGGCATATTTTTGTTGTTTTTTTACGAAACCTGAGGAAATACACATGTCCAAGATCGTTAAAGTGATCGGTCGTGAAATCATCGACTCCCGTGGTAACCCGACCGTTGAGGCCGAAGTTCACCTGGAAGGTGGTTTTGTTGGTATGGCAGCCGCTCCGTCTGGCGCGTCCACCGGTTCCCGCGAAGCGCTGGAACTGCGTGACGGCGACAAGAGCCGTTTCCTGGGTAAAGGCGTGCTGAAAGCCGTCGAAGCCGTCAACGGCCCGATCGCTCAGGCTCTGCTGGGCAAAGATGCCAAGGAACAGGCCGCTCTGGACCAGATCATGATCGATCTGGACGGTACCGAGAACAAATCCAAGTTCGGCGCCAACGCCATCCTGGCCGTTTCCCTGGCTGCCGCCAAGGCTGCCGCTGCCTCCAAGGGCCTACCGCTGTACGCTCACATCGCCGAGCTGAACGGTACCCCGGGCGTCTACTCCATGCCGCTGCCCATGATGAACATCATCAACGGTGGTGAGCACGCCGACAACAACGTCGACATCCAGGAGTTCATGATCCAACCGGTTGGCGCCAAGACTCTGAAAGAAGCCATCCGCATGGGTGCCGAAGTGTTCCACAACCTGGCCAAGGTTCTGAAGGCCAAGGGTTACGCTACCGCCGTGGGTGACGAAGGTGGCTTCGCGCCGAACCTGAAGTCCAACGCCGAAGCGCTGGAAGTGATCGCCGAAGCCGTTGCCGCTGCCGGTTACAAGCTGGGTACCGACATCACCCTGGCCATGGACTGCGCCGCGTCCGAGTTCTACGACGCCGAGAAGAAAGAGTACAACCTGAAGGGCGAGGGTCGTACCTTCACCTCCAACGAGTTCTCTGACTACCTGGCCGACCTGACCACCAAGTTCCCGATCGTCTCCATCGAAGATGGCCTGGACGAATCCGATTGGGAAGGCTTCGCCTACCAGACCAAGGAACTGGGCAGCAAGATCCAGATCGTGGGTGACGACCTGTTCGTAACCAACACCAAGATCCTCAAGCGCGGCATCGACAACGGCATCGCCAACTCCATCCTGATCAAGTTCAACCAGATCGGTTCCCTGACCGAAACCCTGAACGCCATCAAGATGGCCAAAGACGCTGGCTACACCGCCGTCATCTCCCACCGCTCCGGTGAGACCGAAGACGCGACCATCGCCGACCTGGCCGTGGGTACCGCTGCTGGCCAGATCAAGACCGGTTCCATGAGCCGTTCTGACCGTGTTGCCAAGTACAACCAGCTGATCCGTATCGAAGAAGCCCTGGGTGCCAAGGCTCCGTTCCGCGGTCTGAAAGAAGTGAAGAACCAGGCTTAATGCCTGACTGCACTTGTGCTGTTGAAAGCCCCGCCATCCGGCGGGGCTTTTTCATATCCGGCGGCGAGTCCGCTATTTTTCATTTCCCTTGCCCATCTGGCGCTTCGGCTTTCTTTTGTCTTGCCTGCGAATATGGGAAACTAGGCCGCTTGAAGGAGACTCAGTGCATGCGGCTACTCACTCTAATCCTGCTCCTCCTGTTGGGAGGATTGCAATATGACTTCTGGCTGGGGAAGAACGGCCTCTCCGACTATCGGGAACTCTCCGGCGCCATCGATCGGCAGCAGCAAGACAACCTGGTTCTCAAGGACCGCAACAACCTGATTTACCGCGAGATCGACGATCTGACCTCGGGCCTCGAGGCCATCGAGGAGCTCTCTCGCAACGATCTGGGTTACATCAAACAGGGCGAAACCTTCTACCGGATCATTCCCAAGGAAAAAGACCAGGTCACGGAACCGGACGGAGTGCCCTACGATGACTGATCTGCCTCAGGAGCTGATCGTCAGCGGCCTGACGGCGATCGTGCCGGCCGCCGGTGTCGGTAGCCGGATGGGGGCCGACTGCCCCAAGCAATACCTGCCGCTGGCAGACAAAACCATACTCGAGCACACCCTTGGTGTTTTATTGTGCCATCCTGCGATTGAACAGGTTATTGTCGCTGTCTCACTCGGGGATGAGTGGTTCGAACAACTGCCGGTGGCGGCGGATCCCCGCATCCTGCGCGTCGAAGGGGGGGCCGAGCGTGCCTTCTCGGTGCTCAATGCCCTGCGAGTCGTCAAGACCCCCTGGGTACTGGTGCACGATGCCGCTCGCCCCTGCCTGCGCCACGGGGATCTCGATGCCCTGATCGCCTGCGCACTGGCGTGTGATGGCGCCATCCTTGGCAGCCGGGTGCGGGATACCATGAAGCGCACAGACGCCGCCGGCAACATCCTGGCGACGGTGGAGCGCGAGCAGCTCTGGCATGCTCTGACGCCCCAGATGTTCCCCACCGCCCCCCTGACGCGGGCGCTGGAAGAGGGGCTGGCCCTGGGGGCGGCCATCACCGACGAGGCCTCCGCCATGGAGCGCGCCGGTTTCACGGTGCGCATGGTGGAAGGGCGGGCCGACAACATCAAGGTGACCCGGCCCGAGGATCTCGCCCTGGCCGGGCTCTTCCTGCAGCAACAGGCTGCGCCCTAGCGGGCAAGCAGATTCACCCAATGAGCGCCGACAGGCCCCTCGTTGGACAAGTAGTGTGAAACCGATTTTTGTGACATGAGGGAAAGCCGGACATGATGCGGATTGGACACGGGTTTGATGTACACAAGTTTGGTGGTGTCGGCCCCTGCATGCTGGGAGGGGTCGCCGTGCCCTATGAACAGGGTCTGCTGGCTCACTCCGACGGCGACGTGGTGCTGCACGCGGTGAGCGACGCCCTGCTGGGGGCCATCGGTGCCGGCGACATCGGCCGCCATTTCCCCGATACCGCCGCCGAGTTCAAGGGGATCGATAGCCGCATCCTGCTGCGGGATGTCTATGCCCGGGTGCTGAAATCGGGTTATGCCATCGGCAACCTGGATGTGACCATCATCGCCCAGGCCCCCAAGATGGCCCCCCATATCGAGGCCATGTGCGCCGTGCTGGCGGCGGATCTGCAATGTGATTTGAACCGGGTGAATGTCAAGGCGACCACCACGGAACAGCTTGGGTTCACGGGGCGCAAGGAAGGGATCGCCACCGAAGCCGTCGTCTTACTGGTGAAACAATGATGCTGGAACAGCTTAGCTATCTGCACGGGGCGCCGACCACCCGCGGTATTCTCAAGGCCGAGGCCAGTGACTTCGTGGTGGTCGAGGATCTCGGTTTCGAGCCTTGCGGCGAGGGGGAACACATCTTCGTGCGGGTGCGCAAGACTGGCGAGAACACCGCCTGGGTGGCGGGCCTGCTGGCGGATGCCGCCGGCGTTGCCCGCCATGCGGTGACCTGGGCGGGGCTGAAAGATCGCCACGCGGTGACCGAGCAGTGGTTCGGCATCCACCTGCCGGGCAAGGGGGAGCCGGACCTGTCGGTCATCGAGAGCGACAGCATCCAGATCCTGCAAGCCAGGCGCCACAACAAGAAACTTCGGGTCGGTTACCTCAAGGGCAACCACTTCCGCCTGCGTCTCACCGGGCTGGAGCACCCCGAGGGGCTGGAGTCCCGGCTGCACGCCATCGCCACCCAGGGGGTGCCGAACTACTATGGCGAGCAGCGTTTCGGCCGGGGCGGCAACAACCTGGAGGCGGCCAAGGCGATGTTTGGCGGCAAGCGGATCAAGGATCGCAACAAGCGTTCTTTGTATCTCTCCGCCGCCCGCAGCATGCTGTTCAACGCCATCGTCAGCGCCCGCATCGAGCAGGGCCTGGCCCATCAGCTGCTGGCCGGTGACTGCGTGATGCTAAAAGGCAGCCACTCCATCTTCAGCGAGGAGACGCTGACCCCGGAGCTTGAGGCGCGTCTTGCCTCCGGCGATGTGCAGCTCACCGCGCCCCAGTGGGGGCGTGGCCGGCTGGCGAGCCAGGGCGCCGCTGCCGAGTTCGAGCAATCCGTGCTGGCCCCCTATCGCGAGTGGTGCGAGGGGCTCGAGAAAGCCGGGCTGGATCAGGACAGGCGTCCGCTCCTGCTCAAGCCAGAGGCGATGGAATGGACGCAGGAAGCCGGGGTGCTGACCCTGTCATTCTTCCTGCCGGCTGGCGCCTTTGCGACCAGCCTGGTGCGCGAGTTAATGCAGGCCGAAGAGGCCGATCACGGTTTCAGGGATTCAACCGATGCGAATTCTGGTCAGTAATGACGATGGAGTACACGCCGAGGGCATTCGTGCCCTCAGCACTGCGCTGGCGGCCTGTGGCGAGGTCATCGTGGTGGCGCCGGATCGCAACCGCAGCGGGGCGAGTCACTCCCTGACGCTGGAAGTGCCGTTGCGGGTCACCCGCATCAGCGAGACCGGGTATTATGCGGTCAAGGGGACGCCGACGGACTGCGTGCACCTGGCGGTCAACGAGCTGGTGCGCCCGGAACCCGACATGGTGGTGGCCGGCATCAACCACGGCGCCAATCTGGGGGATGATGTCATCTACTCCGGCACGGTTGCGGCGGCGACAGAGGGGCGTCATCTGGGCTTCCCGTCCATCGCCATCTCGCTGGTGGGCAAGACCCATTTCGCCAGCGCTGCCCACTATGCGGCCCAGCTGGTGCGAGGCTTGATGGTGCACCCCCTGCCGGCGGATCAGATCCTCAACGTCAACGTGCCGGATCTGCCCCTGGCGCAGATCAAGGGCATCAAGGTGACCCGCCTTGGCAATCGCCACCGCGCCGAATCGGTGATCCGCACCGAGGATCCCCGTGGCCAGCCCATCTACTGGATTGGCCCACCGGGCAGCCAGCAGGATGCGGGGGAGGGCACGGACTTCGCCGCCATCGAGCAGGGTTATGTCTCCATCACCCCGCTGACCATCGACATGACGGCCTACAGCAGTCTGGCCGGTCTGGGCGCCTGGCTGGATCTGCAGGGTTGATGCGGTGATAGTCCAGCGCCTGTTAAATCAGCTGATCGCCCAGGATGTGCGGGATTTTCGTGTGCTCGCGGCGATCGCCAAGGTGCCGCGCCAGCTGTTCGTGGATGAGGCCATGGCCCACAAGGCCTGGGACAACACGGCCCTGCCCATCGGCCACGGCCAGACCATCTCGCAGCCCTATATGGTGGCGCGGATGACCGAGCTGCTGATGCAAAATGATCCGGCCCATGTGCTGGAGATCGGCACTGGCTCGGGTTATCAGACGGCCGTGCTGGCCAATCTGGTGGAGCATGTCTACACGGTGGAACGGATCAAGTCGCTGCAGTTCCAGGCCCGGCGTCGGCTGCGTCAGCTCGACTTGCACAATGTGTCGGCCAAGCATGGCAACGGCTGGCTGGGCTGGCCCAACAAGGGCCCCTTCGATGCCATTCTGGTGACGGCGGCGGCGAGCGAGGTGCCCAAGGCCCTGACCGATCAGCTGGCCGAGGGGGGCCGACTGGTGCTGCCGGTGGGTGACAGCCAGCAGACCCTGCAACTGATCGAGCGATCCGGCTCCCAGCTGACCAGCCGGATCCTGGAACCGGTACGTTTTGTTCCCCTTATCGACGGAGATGTTGAGTGAAGTTGTTTTCCCGCCTCTATGTAATGGTGATGCAGTGGGCTCGCCACAAATATGCCCCCTGGTATCTTTCCATCACCGCCTTTATCGAATCCATCTTCTGGCCCATTCCGGTGGATGTGATGCTGGCGCCCATGGCGCTCGGCAAGCCGCAACGGGCCTGGCACTACGCCGGTCTCGCGACCTTCTTCTCCGTGCTGGGGGCGCTGTTTGGTTATCTGCTGGGCTATGCCCTCTGGGATCCCGTGGTGCAGCCCCTGGTGGTCTCGGTCGGTTATGAGGACAAGATTGCCCTGGCCGAGCAGTGGTTTGAGCAATGGGGGATCTGGGTGATTTTTATTGCCAGTTTCACGCCGATCCCCTACAAGGTGTTTACCGTCACGGCGGGACTGCTCCACATGGCGCTGTTGCCCTTCATCCTGACCTCGCTGATCGGGCGTGGCATGCGCTTCTTCCTCGTCGCGGGCCTGATGCGCTGGGGTGGTGAGAAGATGGAGCGCAAGTTGATGCACTATGTGGACGTGCTGGGCTGGCTCTGTATTGGTTTGGCCGTTGTGGCCTATTTCTGGTTTAGTCGTTAAGGATCCACTATGCGTTCGCGTGTTTGGCAAGGTAGCAGTGTCGTCGTGTTGTCATGGCTGCTGCTTGCCTGCTCTTCCAGCAAGACAGCTGCTCCGGTGCAGAGTCTGGGCAATGACCCCATTGCCTCGACCATTCCGACCCGTCAGGCCATGGCCAAGCCGGGCATCCAGGGCGGCAGTTACACTGTGGTCAGAGGGGATACCCTCTACTCCATCGCCTTCCGTTCCGGCATGGATGTCGCGTCGCTGACCAGCCTCAACGGCATCAGTCCCCCCTACAACATCTATCCGGGTCAACAACTGCGGCTGGATGGCTCCTCTGGTGTCGTAGCCAGCACCGGCATGGCGGTGAGCCGCCCGGCTGCCACCGGCAACGGCACCTACGAGGTGCGTCGCGGCGACACCCTGAGCAGCATTGGCCGCCAGTTCAACGTCTCCAACCAGACCCTGGCCCAGCGCAACAATCTGCAGGCCCCGTACGGGCTCCATGTCGGTCAGGTGCTGAGCGTACCGACGGCCGCCAGCACGGGCAGCAGCCAGATGGTGGCCAGCACGGCAGTGACCAGTTCGGGACCCAAACCCCTGGCCACGGCACCAACAGGTACGACCACTCCATTCATCTCGCAAAAAAGCATTGCTCCGGCATCTTCAACAGCATACGCTCAGCCGAAAGAACAAAAAATCAGCAGTTCCTCGTCGACACTCGCGTGGCACTGGCCGACCCAAGGCAGAATCGTCGAAGGCTTCTCTGTGGCTGAACAGGGCAACAAGGGCATCGATATCTCGGGTCAGAAGGGGCAACCCATCTACGCCGCCAGCGGTGGCAAGGTGGTTTACGCGGGCAGTGCACTGCGAGGTTACGGCAAGCTGATCATTCTGAAGCACAACGATGACTACCTCTCTGCCTATGCCCACAACGACGAGTTGCGGGTGAAGGAAGGAGACTCCGTCAAGGGCGGAGCCGTCATCGCCAATATGGGTAGCACGGATGCACCGGATGTGCGCTTGCACTTTGAAATCCGGTACAAAGGCAAGTCAATCAACCCGATGGGTTATTTGCCAAAGCGTTAACCCAGAGAGCTAGGTCTTACTCTGGTTCAGTTCAGGGAGACATAACATGAGCCAAGAACAACTGGTAATGCAGGATGCAGAGTTAGAGTTCGACGAAGAGCTGGAAACCCAGGAGGAAGAAGAGGTTCAGGAGGTGACTGCAGAAGCCGAGGAGACGATCTCCGACGAGCTGCTGGTACCTGAACTGAACAAGGTGATGGATGCCACCCAGCTCTATCTGGGGGAGATAGGATTCTCCCCCTTGCTCACGGCCGAAGAGGAAGTCTATTACGCTCGTCGTGCCTTGCGGGGTGACAAAGCCGCCCGCAAGCGCATGATCGAATCCAACCTGCGCTTGGTGGTGAAGATTGCCAGACGCTACAACAATCGCGGCCTGGTGCTGCTGGATCTCATTGAAGAGGGCAACCTCGGTCTTATCCGCGCGGTCGAGAAATTCGACCCGGAACGCGGCTTCCGTTTCTCCACCTATGCCACCTGGTGGATCCGCCAGACCATAGAGCGGGCCATCATGAACCAGACTCGCACCATCCGTCTGCCCATTCATGTGGTCAAGGAGCTGAACGTCTACCTGCGTACCGCCCGCGAGCTCTCCCACCGCCTCGATCACGAACCCACCGCCGAAGACATCGCCCATGCGCTGGATCGCTCGGTGGATGACGTGAACCGCATGCTCAAGCTCAACGAAAAGATCACCTCGGTGGATACTCCCATCGGCGGCGATCGGGACAAGGCGCTGCTGGACGTGCTCTCCGACGAGCGCGGCATGGGCCCTGAGCTGGAATCCCAGGACGACGACATGCGCGCCAGCATCGTGCACTGGCTGGAGGAGCTCAATCCCAAGCAGCGGGAAGTGTTGGCCCGTCGCTTCGGCCTGCTCGGCTATGAGCCAGCGACCCTGGAAGACGTAGGTGCCGAGATAGGCCTGACCCGGGAGCGGGTGCGCCAGATCCAGGTTGAGGGGTTGCGCCGCCTGCGGGAGATCCTGCTGGGACAGGGGCTCTCCATCGAGGCCTTGTTCCGGACCAACTAATCAAAGCAGTCAGAAACAACAAAAAGGGGCCATAGGCCCCTTTTTTATATGGTACTGAATCCTGTGGATCACACCGGATCCAGAGTGTCCAGCGGCCAGCGTGGCACGGCCTTGACCACCAGGGGCTCGAATACCCCCGCCTTCAGGCGCTGCATGCCGGCGTAGGCGATCATGGCGCCGTTGTCGGTGCAGTATTCGGTACGCGGATAGAACACTTCGCCATGCAGGCTCTCCATCAGCTCGGCCAACTGGGCCCGCAGGTGACGGTTGGCGCTGACGCCGCCGGCCACCACCAGACGGTTGAGACCGGTCTCCTTCAAGGCGCGACGGCACTTGATAGCCAGGGTATCGACCACGGCATCTTCGAAGGCGCGGGCGATGTCGGCGCGGGTCTGCTCGTCGTCACCGTTGGCGGCGATGGTGTTGGCGGCGAAGGTCTTGAGACCGGAGAAGCTCATGTCGAGGCCCGGCCTGTCGGTCATGGGACGGGGGAAGGTGAAGCGCCCCTTGGTGCCTTTCTCGGCCAGACGGGAGAGCAGGGGGCCACCCGGATAGTCCAGCCCCATCAGCTTGGCAGTCTTGTCGAAGGCCTCGCCGGCGGCGTCGTCGATGGATTCCCCCAGCAGCTCATAGCTGCCGATACCATCGACCCGTACCAGCATGGAGTGGCCGCCGGAGACCAGCAGCGCCACGAAGGGAAACGCGGGGGATCGCTCTTCCAGCATGGGGGCCAGCAGGTGACCCTCCATGTGGTGCACGGCCACTGCCGGCTTGTTCCAGGCCATGGCCAGGGAGCGACCTATGGTGGCTCCCACCAGGATGGCCCCAACCAGGCCTGGGCCCGCGGTATAGGCGATGCCGTCGATGTCATCCTTGCCGAGCCCGGCCTCCTTCAAGGCGGCCTGGATCAAGGGGATCGTCTTGCGCACATGATCCCGGCTGGCGAGCTCGGGAACCACGCCACCGTAGTCCGCATGCAGCTTGACCTGGCTGTATAACTGATGGGAAAGGATCCCTTTTTGATCGTCGAAGATCGCGATCCCGGTTTCGTCACAGGATGTCTCTATGCCCAATACACGCATTGCTAAAAAATTTCACTGCTAAAATGAGATGGCTATGGTAACCTTCGCGGGTTTTTTAAACCAGAGCGATCTCTGCGGGTTTACTTTCATTCCCTGTCCAGAGTATAATTTCGCACCATTTTAAGACATGCTGATCGATTGAAGGTCAGCTAACCAAATATCACTGAGGTGAAAGGCACATGCCAGTAATCAAAGTCCGTGAAAATGAGCCGTTTGACGTTGCTCTGCGTCGCTTCAAGCGTTCTTGCGAAAAGGCCGGTATCCTGTCTGAAGTTCGTAGCCGTGAGTTCTACGAGAAGCCGACTACCATTCGCAAGCGCGCCAAAGCGTCCGCCGTCAAGCGTCACGCCAAGAAGCTGTCCCGCGAAAACGCACGTCGTATCCGCCTGTACTAATCGGGGGATCATGCCGTGTCTCTGAAGGATCAACTCAAGGATCAACAAAAACTCGCCATGTTGGCCAAAGACAAGGCCAGACTGGGGACGATCCGTTTGTTGATGGCAGAAATCAAACAGCGTGAAATCGATACCCGTGTCGAGCTCAATGATGAGGATATCCTCGCTGTCGTGACCAAGATGGTCAAACAGCGCCGCGATTCCATCAGCCAATTTGAAGCTGCCGGCCGTCAGGATCTTGCCGACAAAGAGTTTGCCGAGATCCAGGTGCTGCAGGAATTCCTGCCACAGCAACTGACCGCAGACGAGGTTGCCAGCCTGATCGAGCAAGCCATCACTGAAAGTGGGGCTGCCGTCATGGGCGATATGGGTAAAGTCATGGCTGTCTTGAAGCCGAAAATTCAGGGGCGTGCCGATGTCGGCGCCGTCAGTGCGCAGGTGAAAACCCGCTTGGCGTAACAGGCATTTCTCTTGTTAGTCGAAAGAAGCCGTGCTTCCCTGTGAATGCGCGGCTTTTTTATTTTCAATGAAACAGGACGGTTATGGCAGGCAGGATCCCACAATCCTTTATCGATGATCTGCTCGTACGCACAGACATCGTCGAGCTGATCGACTCGCGAGTGCGGTTGAAAAAAGCCGGCAAGAACTATCAGGCTTGCTGCCCGTTTCATAACGAAAAAACCCCCTCCTTCACCGTCAGTCAGGAGAAGCAGTTCTATCACTGCTTCGGTTGCGGTGCCCACGGCAATGCCATCGGTTTTGTCATGGAGTACGACGGACTCGAATTTCCCGATGCCATCGAAGAACTGGCCAATCTGCAAGGGATGCAGGTGCCCCGCGAACAGAGCGCAGGTGGTGCCAACAAGGCGCAACCTGCCGTCAGCAAGGATCTCTATGAACTGATGAACCAGATCGCCCGCTTCTACGAGAGCAATCTCAAGAGTGCTCCCCAGGCGGTGGATTACCTGAAGGGACGCGGTCTGACTGGGGAAGTGGTCAGGCGCTTCAACATCGGTTATGCCCCGGGCGACTGGGATCAGGTCAGACGACGCTTTGGCGGTAGCCGGGAGCACGAGCAACTGCTCATCTCGGGCGGCATGCTGATCCCCCGTGACAGCGGGCCTGGCAGCTATGATCGTTTCCGCGATCGCATCATGTTCCCCATTCGTGACAAGCGTGGCCGCGTCATCGGTTTCGGTGGCCGGGTATTGGGGGACGGTACCCCCAAGTATCTGAACTCGCCGGAGACCCCCATCTTCCACAAGGGACGCGAGCTGTTTGGCCTCTATGAGGTGAAGCAGGCGCACAAGGATCCGCGCCGGATCCTGGTGGTGGAAGGCTACATGGACGTGGTGGCACTCGGCCAGTACGACATCGACTATGCGGTGGCGGCGCTGGGCACGGCGACCACCAGCGACCATATCCACACCTTGTTTCGCACCACGGCCGAGGTGGTGTGCTGCTATGACGGCGACAACGCCGGTCGCGAGGCGGCCTGGCGCGCGCTGGACAATGCGCTCTCTCACCTGCAGGACGGGCGCGAGCTCAAGTTCGTGTTCCTGCCGGATGGCGAGGATCCGGACTCCCTGGTGCGCCAGATCGGCAAGGAGGGCTTCGAAGCTCTGCTGGACGAGGCTCAGCCTTTTGCGGACTTCATGTTCGAGCGCCTCGGGCGGGATGCGGCGCTCTCCGGCGAAGCGGGCAAGTTCGAGGTGGCCAACAAGGCGGCCGAGCTGATCCGCCGGGTGCCGGAGGGTTTCACCCGGGAGGGACTCATCACCCGGCTCTCCAACATGATGCGCTGGGGAGAGAACAAACAGCGTATCGCCGAGCTGTTTGCCCGCGGCAGCCAGCCGAAGGCCGAAATCATCAAACCCAAGGCTGCCAAGCTGACCCCCATACGCCGCGCCCTGGCGTTGATGCTGCAATACCCGGCGGTCACGGCCGAGCTGCCCGCCATGCCGGAGCTCGCCGGATTGCGGGTACAGGGCATCCAGTTCCTGTTGCAGCTGCACCAGCAGATCCTCTCCCAACCGGGGATCACCACCGGCATCCTGCTGGAGCACTGGCGCGGCACCAAGGAGGGAGAGATCCTGGCCCAACTGGCGATGCACGATCTGTTCGAGGAGATCAAACTCGATCAGGAACCGGACATTCTGGGGGAGTTGCAGGACACCTTCGTCGGCTTCATCAACCAGTTTCTCAAGCAGAGAATTGAGGAGCTGCAGGCCAAGGTGGCCCAGCAAGGGCTCAGCAGTGAAGAGACCCAGGAGCTGATGATGCTGATCAGAGAGGTGCAGATTGGAGAAAAGAAATGAGACTGGGGCTTGATATTTGAGTGATTAGTCTCAATATAAATACCGTTGCCCGAATGGACGGGATTAAAAGCAAACACTTTATAACCGCCTGGCCCCGACAATACTGCGGGCAGGGGTTTCTCATGACCGACGCCGCAACCAGACATAGCATGTCTGGCGGTTTTCTATTAGAATTGGCTATTTGCGCAGCAGCGCACTGTACGCGCAACCTAGCAACACCAACCGGATGAGTTCTATGGAGCAAACCCCGCAGTCTCAGCTTAAACTCCTCGTTGCCAAAGGTAAAGAACAGGGCTACCTGACCTATGCCGAGGTGAACGATCACCTCCCGCAAGACATCGTCGACTCCGACCAGATCGAAGACATCATCCAGATGATCAACGATATGGGTATCCAGGTGGTGGAAAACGCCCCGGATGCCGATGACCTGATCATGGCTGAAGGTGGTACTGCCGATGAGGACGCTGCCGAAGCAGCGGCCCAGGCTCTGGCATCTGTTGAATCTGAGATTGGTCGCACGACCGATCCCGTCCGCATGTACATGCGGGAAATGGGTACCGTCGAACTGCTGACCCGCGAAGGCGAAATCGACATCGCCAAGCGGATCGAAGACGGTATCAACCAGGTACAAAGCTCCGTTGCCGAGTACCCTGAAGCCATCACTTACCTGCTCGAACAGTACGACAAGTACGAAGCCGAGCAGCTGCGTCTGTCTGACATCATCTCCGGCTTTATCGATCCCAATGAAACGGACGATGTGGCGCCGACCGCCACCCATATCGGTTCCGAGCTCAGCGAAGATGACCTGGCTGACGAAGATGAAGACGAAGATGAAGACGAAGATGAAGACGGCGACAGCGATGACGATGGAGACGGTGGTCCGGATCCCGAAGTCGCCCGCGAGAAATTCGGCGAGCTGCGTGCCCAGTACGAAGTAACCCGTCTCTCCATTCAGAAGAATGGCCGTGCCCACGACGACACCCAGGCCGCAATTGCCCAGCTGGCCGATGTGTTCCGTCAATTCCGCCTGATGCCCAAGCAGTTCGATCGCCTGGTCAACAACATGCGCGAAATGATGGAGCGGGTCCGTGTGCAGGAACGCATCATCATGAAACTCTGCGTTGAGCAGGCCAAGATGCCGAAGAAAACCTTCGTCGCGGCCTTCACCAACAACGAGTGCGAGACTGCCTGGTTTGAATACCAGAAGCAGGCCGGCAAGGCGTGGTCACCGCGTCTGGTGGAGATGGACGAAGACGTGCTGCGTGCCATCGGCAAGCTGCAACAGATCGAAGAAGAGACCGGCCTCTCCATCGCCCAGATCAAGGACATCAACCGTCGCATGAGCATCGGTGAGGCCAAGGCCCGCCGTGCGAAGAAAGAGATGGTTGAGGCAAACCTGCGTCTGGTTATCTCCATCGCCAAGAAATACACCAACCGTGGCTTGCAATTCCTGGACCTGATCCAGGAGGGCAACATCGGTCTGATGAAGGCGGTGGACAAGTTTGAATACCGTCGTGGCTACAAGTTCTCGACCTATGCCACCTGGTGGATCCGTCAGGCCATTACCCGCTCCATCGCGGATCAGGCCCGTACCATCCGTATCCCGGTGCACATGATCGAGACCATCAACAAGCTCAACCGTATCTCCCGCCAGATGCTGCAGGAGATGGGTCGTGAACCGAACCCGGAAGAGCTGGCCATGCGCATGGGCATGCCGGAAGACAAGATCCGCAAGGTATTGAAGATCGCCAAAGAGCCCATCTCCATGGAGACGCCCATCGGTGATGATGAAGACTCCCACTTGGGCGATTTCATCGAAGATACCACCCTGGCACTGCCGGCGGATGCGGCCACCAGCGAGAGTCTGCGCAACGCTACCCGCGAAGTGCTGGCCGGTCTGACCGCCCGTGAAGCCAAGGTACTGCGCATGCGTTTCGGTATCGACATGAACACTGACCACACCCTCGAGGAAGTGGGCAAGCAGTTCGACGTCACCCGTGAGCGTATTCGTCAGATCGAAGCCAAGGCCCTGCGCAAGCTGCGTCACCCGAGTCGCTCGGAAGTACTGCGCAGCTTCCTGGACGAATAGTCCTGAGGTCGCCGACAAACCTTGTCAAAAAGCCCCGCCATGCGGGGCTTTTTTTAGGGGCGACGGGCTGGGATCGGCGCCTAGACAGGGGAGGTCAGAGTTGGACAAAAACTCGGCAAGTGGTTGATCTGCCTATGGACGAGCCCTGCCTCATCCCCTATAATCCACGCCGCAAAACCAAGATTCTGGCCCCTTAGCTCAGTTGGTTAGAGCAGTCGACTCATAATCGATTGGTCGCCCGTTCAAGTCGGGCAGGGGCCACCACATTCAAGACAAAGCCGCTCATCATGAGCGGCTTTGTCGTTTCTGGCGCCTCACCAGTGTCTGTCCAGATCCTCGGCATAGAGGGCGATGGCACGTCGATAGGGAACAATGGCGGGATCGGTGATTGTCTCGGCCAGCACCGCCAGCAGGGTCTCCATCCCCTCCTTGTGCTGCCCCAGGTTGTAGCGGGCCATGGCTCCGAAGACCTTGAATTCGTGGGCATGGGGGAAGCGGGCCAGGCCCTGCTCGAAGGCGGCCAGCGCCTCGGTATAATGTCCCGTCGTGCGATAGGAGCTGCCAAGACCGAGCCAGGCCCCGCGCAGTGAATCCTCACTCAGTCCCAATGCAATGGCCTTCTGATACAGGGGAATGGCCTGCTGCTCGCGCCCCAGCAGATCGTGCAGACCCGCCACCTCGTAATGCAGTTCGGCGTGTTTCGGGTGCTCCGCTATCTGCAGCAATCCGTGCTGTCTGGCCTCTTCAATCCTTCCCTCGGCCTTGAGGGCTTCCAGTTGTTTCATATGCGCTCCTGCATGGGATCCGAAATGAAGTATGCCCGTGCGCGGGTGACGGGGATATGAAAGATGAGGAGGAGTCGGTGAAAGAGTGCGATGCAGGGAAATAAAGAACACGACCGGGCACAGGGCCCGGTCGCGTTGTCAGACAGGTCGAGTCTTTGCTTTACCAGAAGCCGACCAGCTTCATCCAGGCGCCGCCGAGCACGATCCAGATGAGAAGGGAGACGATGGAGACGAGGAAGCTGACGCCCCACCATTGGCCCGTGCTGTTGTAGCCAGAGCCGAAGAGTGCCGGTCCCGGGCCGCCTGAGTACTGGGTCAGCCCCATGGAGAGGTTGGAGGTATAACCCAGCACCAGGGCGGCGAACAGGGGAGGCGCTCCGACCGAGATGGCGACGGCGAGGAAGGCCAGATACATGGCGGAAATATGGGCCATGGCCGAGGCGAAGAAGTAGCGGGTATAGAAATAGACCAGCACCAGGATGGCGAAGACCGTCAGCCAGTCCAGATGATCCACATAGCTGACGATATGTCCCGAGATCCAGTTGATCATGCCGTATTTGTTGAGGGCGTTGGCCATCATCACCAGCACGGCAAACCAGAACATGGTATCCCAGGCGGTATGCTCTTCGATGATGTTCTTCCAGGACATGATATTGGAGACGAGCAGGATCGCCAGGCCGATGAAGGCCGAGAGGGTGGCCGGGATGGCGAACAGCATATCGCCCACGGTCCACAGCAGGATCAGCAAGACGAAGTCGAATGCCAGGATCTTCTCGGCGAGGGACATGGGGCCCATCTTCTGCAGCTGCTCGCGGGCGAGCCCGGGAATGGCCGGCGTCTTCTTCAGCTCGGGAGGATAGAAGAAATAGAGGGCGAGAGGCAGCAGCAGCAAAGAGGCAATGCCCGGTACGATGGCACCGACAAACCAGGTGGTCCAGCTGATGTCGACCCCCTGGCTTCTGGCCAGCTCAGCCACCAGCGGGTTGCCCGCCATGGCGGTCAGGAACATGGTGCAGACGATGGCATCGATCTGGGAGACGCACAGCATCAGGAAGGCACCAGCCCGTCTCGCGGTGGGGCCGGGTTCAGACTGATAGGCGGTGGCGATGGACTGGGTGATGGGGTACATGATGCCGCCGCCCCGGGCGGAGGCCGACGGGATCCCCGGGCCAAGCACCAGATCGGAGAGGGCCAGGCCGTAGGCGACCCCCAGCATGTTGGAGCCGAACTTGGAGATGAACCAGAGGGCGACCCGCTTGCCGAGCCCTGTCTTGATCACGGCCCGGGAGATGAACATGGCGATGCCGATGAGCCAGATGGTGCCATTGGCAAAGCCCGACAGCGCGGCGACCTGATCGCCCTTGCCATTCAACGGGGTAACCCCGGTCAGGGCGGAGACGATGAGGGCAATCATGGTGACGGCCCCCATCGGCATGACTTTGATGATGATGGCGAAGATGGTGGTCGCGAAGATGGCAAACATATGCCAGGCATTGTCCGCGAGCCCGTCAGGGGCGGGGATCAGCCAGAGAATGGCGCCAAATAGCAAAGTGAGCACCCCCTTCCAGAGGGGAAATGCCAGTTGTACCGGTATTGCCTGGGTTCGATCATTCATGCTGATGCCCTGTGATATAGGAAGAGTGAAATGACTGCACTCATATTTGGGGCGAGGAGGGGAAAGCATCTTGATATTAATCAATGGTTTAAACGTTAGGCTTTCGGTCAACATGTGAGCGACATGCATGTTTTCCGGGCTGAGACAGTGGTAGTGATTGAAGATCTATTTGTTGGTGAAATATTGCTCCGAAATTTTTGTGTTTGTTGGTGTTATATCGCGATGCGGCGAGAATAAAGTTTTAATGGTCACAATTTTCACCGGCATGAAAATGGCCTCCCACCCAGTCGGGCAGGAGGCCAGAATGACGATTGCCGGTTTCCTGACCCCCGGCAGGGTCATTTCCTATTGGGCGCTCAGGCTGTAGGCCAGGGTCTGGTCGTTGAAGCGCACCAGATAGGTGCCGACCAGCGTGGTGGTGATGTCGGCCCCACCGGATTCGGCCACCCCGTCCTTGTTCGTGTCGCCGTAGTTCTGGCTCCAGTCGCCCTTGACGTCGAACTTGAAACGCTGGCTGCCGCTGGCATCCCCGGCGCCGCTGAAATTGACGCTGACCTGCCATTGGTGGTCTCCCACCAGCGCCATGGGCGTGCTGCCCCAGCTGTTGGGAGTACCGCGCAGATGCAGGCTGGGGAAGGTGTGTGCGTAGCCGACATTCACCGGAGTCAGGCTGTAGGCCCGGGTCAGGTCGTTGAAACGCACCCGATAGAGCCCGGTCACTGTGGTGGTGATGTCATTGCCCCCGGATTCGGCCACCCCGTCCTGATTGTTGTCGCCGTAGTTCTGGCTCCAGTCCCCTTTGACGTCGAATTTGAAGCGTTGGTTGGCCTGCCCATCGAAGGTGACCTGCGCTTCCCACTGGTTGTCGGCTACCAGGGTCATGGCAAGCGCTCCCCAACCGTTGGGGGTGCCGCGGAAGCTCAGGGTCGGCAGCATGCTGGCGTAGGCGCCGTTGCTGTCGGTGACGGTGACGGTCGCGCTGGCGCTGGCGGTCAGCCCCTCGGCATCGGTGACGGTGAGGGTAATGGTGTGGTTGCCCAGGGTATCGAACTGCACCGTTTCCGTCGTGCCGTTGCCTCCGGTGGACCAGGCGTAGCTGAGCCCGTCGGCATCGTCGCTGGAGGCGGAGGCATCGAACACCACGCTATCCCCCGGCTTGACCGTGATGGCCTTGGGGGTGAGGACGGCGACCGGTGCCTGATTGGTGGTGATGGGGGTGATGGTGTAGCGCAGATCGCTTTCGTTCAGGGTGACGCGATACTGGCCGGCGCCGCTGACCAGGATGTCCTTGTTGCTGCCCTTGTCGGCGATGCCATCTCCCTCGGTGTCGCCGTAGTTCTCGGCCCAGTTGCCAAAGACGTCGAACTTGAAGCGCTGGGATCCCGTTGCGTCACCGGCACCGCTGAGGGTGAGGGTGGCGGACCAGACGCGGTTGGCATCAACCTGCATGGGGGTGTTGCCCCAGGCGTTGTGGGTGCCGCGAATGTTCAGGCTGCTGAACTTGTTGCCGGGCAGGGTGGTGCCACCACAGGGGCTGGCTTTGGTACAACCGGCGACGATGGCGGCGGCCTTCATGCCCGCCAGGTTCAGGCTGGCCTTGCCGCTGCCATCGACCTGGATGTAGGCGCCGCTGCAGTAGTCGTTGCCGCTGAGGATGTTGCAGTACTCCCCGGCCGGCAGGCCGGTCTGCACCGCCGCGACCAGGCTGCCGCTCTCGTTGTTGATGGCGACGAAGCCCTTGTCCCCCCGGCTGAAGGCTATCTGGTTGTTGCCGTTGTCCCACCAGTTGCTGACCGCCGTGCCCTCGGTGCGATTGTGGAACAGGGCCATGTTCATGATGGTCGGACGGCGCTGCTCGCAGTTCCACTGGCTGTCGGAGCAGGGCGTGCTGGCCGGTGCCCCTTTGTCGGTCTCGTATTTGCCCATGTCGGCGAAGCGGTAGCCGGACATCACCTGCTTCCAGCCATAGGGCCAGGCCATCATGAAGGTGTTGGCCAGCTCATAGCGGGCGCCGTTCATGAAGGTGAGCATGCCGCCGCCCCCGTGGCCGCGCTCGCGGTCGTGGTTGACCACGAAGATGAAGGCCTTGTCGGTGGGGAGCAGGCCCCAGCTCTCGCCGAGGGTCTTGAGGTTCTTGATCTGGCCGTTGAAGTTGGCGGCCAAGTCGGTGCCGTATTTGAAGTCGGTGACCCGGTCGATGTAGGTGTAACGATTGGGCTGGATGTCGGCGGATTCACCGCCGGCGCCGATCACTTCCAGATAGGCCTTGGGGTTGCCTGCCTTGTCGAGGATCGCCTTCACCTCGGCGGGCGCCATGTGTTTGGCCGCATCGATGCGAAAACCGGCGACCCCCCAGCCGAGCAGGGTCTTCATGTAGGTCGCTATCTGGTCCTGCACATAGACCGAGCCGGTGTTCAGATCCGGCATGCCGTAGAGGGCGCCGTTCCAGACGTTGTAGCTGTCGCCGTAGTTGGTGATGTCACCGTTGTGATGGAAGTCGTTGTAGCCGAACTGGGGATACTGGAACTGGCCCGAGTTGTAGCTGCCGCCCCCTGTGGCGGTGCCGCTGCCGGAGGCGAGCTGGTTGAAGACGGCGTCGGCGTAAATCTTGACCCCGGCGGCATTGCAGCGGGCGATCATGCTCCTGAGTTCCGCCTCGCTACCGCCGAAGCTGTTGAAATTCTTGAAGCTGACCGGCTGGTAGACGGTCCACCAGTACTCGCTGCCCTGCTTGTGTTCGGCCGGTGGGGTGATCTGGACGCCGCCAAAGCCCTTGGGGCCGAGCACGGTTTCGCACTCGTTGGCGATGTCGTTGAACTTCCATTGGAACAGGTGAACCATGACCCCTTCGGCGCTGGCACTTTGGCTGAATGAGCCGAGTGCCGCGGCGAGCAGGGCGGTTCGCAACAGTGTGTGATGCATGACGATTTTCCCTTCGACGTTGTTATTGGTTATCACTGCCTGCTATCGAACGGACGACAAACAACCTCGTTCGGCCAGTAGCATTGATGAAATCGAGGTGGTTGAAAATCGAACAGGCGAATTTAATTAAGAATTGTGAATGAAAATGTTTTCATATAAGGCCTTCTAATCTGTCGGCACGAGTGAGGGGGGGGAAAGGAGGGGGCATTAGTCTGTCAGTGATGAACCGACAACTCGTCGAACCTGGTGTATGGCTCGGGCTGGTGACCTGCGTCGGCGGCTCGATGGCATGGCATTGCCGTACCTAGATGACCATTTTGTAATATTCAAGACAGCCTGGGGTAATCATCGGCCTCTTATAGTCTTCATATCATCCCAATCATGAAAAGAAGAGGTGGTATATGAAGGTCAATACGGGTGCCATTATGGCGTGTGTACTCATGGTCGGCAGTTTCTCGGCTTTTGCACAAACGGCAGCGCCTTATACGGTGCGTGCCGGGCATAATATCATCTACATGGATTGGAGCACCGATGCACGTAGTACCGACAGAGTGACCATTTCCACGAGCGACGGCATCGAGCTGGGCATGATGACGGCCATCCCGGGTAAAACGGATCAACTGCAACTTCCAGCAGGGGAAAATATCAATGCTGTGAATGTGAACTATAACGGTGATGTCCATGTGATATCGCTTCAACATGGCATGGGCAGTGGTAGCAACAGATAAAGCATTAGTAGGGTTGTTTGCCATCAGGTAAAGACCATTGCCGAGCAATATAGGAAGAGATGATGAGCATCATGCTATATGTTGCGATGATGCTCATCCGTATTATCTATCGTTATATTTTTTACCCGGTACGTATTATTGACTTTGCAAGAGGAATGCACATGGCAGTAAAGATGATTGCGACTGTTTTTATGTTGATGACATGGGGTGTCACGGCATCAGAGAAAGACCATCAGGTGCACGCCCATCAAGGGGAGGCCGCCCAATCGGAGCATGTTGCGGTGGGCTCTCCGGGCATGGTGGGAGATGTCTCTCGCACCCTGAATATTGCCATGAATGATACCATGCGGTTCACACCCGACGTTATCGCCGTCAAACAGGGTGAAACGGTGCGATTCTCAATCAAGAATGACGGCAAGGTTACCCATGAACTTGTACTGGGCAGTCCTGCGGAGTTGAAGGCACATGCTGGCATGATGCAGCAACAAGGAATGGAGATGGAGCACGATATGCCCAATATGATCTCCCTTGCGCCAGGCAAGAAGAGCGATATGGTCTGGAAATTTGATCAAGTCGGGACTGTGTCATTTGCCTGTTTGCTCCCGGGGCATATGGAAGCGGGTATGGTTGGTGAGATCGTTGTTCAATGATGCCGGTCATCACTCCAGTCTGAAATACGGATGAGTGTTTATCTATGTTCTAAATGAAATTGACCTGGCAGGCATTTGTGATGCGGACTTAAAACTGTCAGGTCAATCTTCTTTCATGTGAATTACCTGATATTTAATATCGCCATCAAGTTATACAGGATCGAGAGCATAAGGTGTTTGGTGCCCATGAAAATACAACCAGTTCATTCATCGCACCGGGAATAGCAAATGGAATGTGATGTGATCACCATCCACCTCATTCCACACTTTTCCACCATGAACCTCGATTATCGACTTGACGATGGAAAGACCCAGGCCAACACCGTCACTGCTACCCGAGCGTGATATATCCCCACGATACAAGCGATCGAACATCCTGGATATAGGCTCACCCGATATACCCGTACATCTGTTTGTGACTGAAACAAGGGTGCCGTGGGATGGATCGCGGGAGAGTGATATGCCGATGGGGGAGCCATGATCCGAGTATCGGATGGCGTTGGAAATGACATTGGATATCGCTCTGCGAAACATGATTTTATCCGCCATGACGTGGTCTTCATTGTTAATGAGTTCAAACGTCAATGCTTTCTCCTCCGCCAGATAGGTGAAAAAATCCAATAAGGATGAAAGTTCGCTCGCCAGGCTCAACGGCTCTTTATCCGCCAAAATGAGTCCGTTGTCAGTTCGGGCTAGCCAAAGCATGTCGCCTACCATTTTGGCCAGTTGCTCAAGCTCCTCCAATATCGAGTACATCAGTTCCTGATACTCTGGAATGCTGCGCTCCTGGCTCAAGCCAACCTGTGCCTGCATGATGATATTGGTCAAGGGGGTCCGCAGTTCATGGGCCACATCGTTGGAGAAATCCGACAACTTGATGAAGCTGCCATTCAACTTGGTCAGCATGCCGTTGAATGACTCGATCAGTTCCCTCAGTTCGCCGGGGTATTTATCGATTGCCAGCGTCGCCTCCAGTTTTTCGGCCTGGATGGTTGACATATGCTTGCTCAATGAATAAATGGGTTTATGCCCTTTCTTTATACCAAGGTAAGTCGACAATATGATAATGAGCCATGCCCCGCAGAAAATGGTCAGCAATTGGACTCTGAAGTCAGCAAGAAAATGAGAGTGGACACTGGCATCGAGATAAATCATGACGGAGTAACGTTGCTTGTCGATATCTACATGGATTGTCTTGACGATATAGTTATGGCTGGACGGGGGCTCAGTTTCTGATATGGAGATAAATTTGCTGGAATTGTTCCCGGGGGAGAGTCGGCTCCGATTGCTTTTATATACAAGCCGCTCATCATCCAATACTTTTATATAAAATCCCTCATCAGAATTGGCTGCATCCCAGGACATTATCTTTGACAGGGCATCTTTCTGCTTGGAAAGAGAGACGATGATGGATGCCTTGTTGTTGACGATATCCTCATCAAGTTCCATGAAATGGTTTTTGAGCGACCTCTCTACCAAAAAAAGCAACGCCATCATGCTGAGCGTGATCGCGACAGAGACCAGCAGCATGGTGCGCAGAATGATGGATGTATTACCCCTCATCACCGTTTCCTTCCATCTTATATCCCATCCCGCGTATCGTATGGATGAGCTTCACATGATGGTCATCATCAACCTTGGCTCGCAGTCGCCTGATCGCTACGTCAATGACATTGGTATCGCTATCGAAATTCATATCCCACACCTGAGAGGCAATCAGGCTGCGAGGCAAGACTTCTCCACGGCGACGTGCCAGCAACTCCAATAGCAAATACTCCTTGGGTGTCAGATGCAGTTTTTTACCCGCGCGACTGACGACCCTCGATTTGATATTGATGGCCATGTCTGCGATGACAATTATCTCTTCGATATGATTGTCTTTGGTTCTTCGTAACAGGTTTTTTATTCTTGCCAGTAATTCAGCGAATGAAAATGGCTTTGCAAGGTAATCATCAGCACCGGATTCCAATCCTTTTACGCGATCCCCCACGCCATCTTTTGCCGTCAGAAACATGACGGGAACCTGATTGTTGACCTGCCTTATTTTCTCAAGGAGTTGCCAGCCATTCATCCCCGGCAGCATGATGTCCAATATGATCAGATCAAATTCATGGTTCAGTGCATAAAACTGGCCATCCATGCCATCGGTCGCCAGCGTCACGACATAGCCCGACTCCATGAGTCCTTTCTTCAAATACTCACCAATTTTGGGCTCGTCTTCGACAACCAGAATATTCATCATGTCCCCCTCGACAAGGCAAGGTTATTGGCAATGCCATCCATTGCTACTCTACGCCATCGTGCACTGGACGGAAATATTCCCGCCTGAGTCGATACCAGTCACTATGGTATCCAGGTTGCCGTGAGCTGTCTCTTGGTTCCCAATGAGAATATAAATCGACCTTGATGGTGCCATGAGAGGTCGTCTGCAACCCTGTTTGAAAGAAATAAAAGAGTGAAACACCATGGCATGAATTACTTTTCTAGTCGGTCATGCATGATATGTATTTTGAACGTCATGGTCTGTGCTGAGCCATGAAACATTCACAGTGAAAAAATGCAGGCTCTTGCCGTCAATACCGACAGTGAACTCGCCGACAAACACCCGGTGAACCTTAACACCGGATAACGCCACCAGTAAAATTACATTTCTGTCATGGATGACATGCCATCTCCAGATGGTTATTGCCGCGATCTGATGAATGCATGGCAAGGCGCCGCTGATGTCCGTCATGAACCGGTCTAGGGTCATGTGACTGGGAAGGGCGGTCAAACGTCATCCAGGGAAGGGATAGCGCTCGCACCAAGAGGGGGTGGGTTCTGGTTTGGCACCGATATCGGAGGACCCCGTTGTAGCGGGGGCAGCAATCAGAAAGCCACCCGAGTTTGGTGGCTTTCTGATCTCAAGAAGATGAAATGATCTTATTCACTCTTGCGAAGCGTTCCGTGGGGCAACATGCGGGCCACCAGATTGCTGCGCTGGCGCCAGGAGGTGAGGACGATGGCGCACAGGTGCAGGGCTATCATGGCCTGCAGTGCCCAAGTGCACCACTCGTGCCAGTCGTCGGCACCGAGCTCGAAGCCCATCTCGGTATTCTGGAACCAGCCGGTGCCGGCGGTGGCGAGGATGATGAGCCAGAGTGCCCAGACCGCCAGCTTGCCGCTGCCGTGGTGGCCGGGGGCGGCGGGCGCGCGCGTTTGCAGGGCCCGGGCCTGCTGGTCGAATTCACCCCGCCTCGGGATGAGGGCGCTCAGGCGGGCGTGACCCCTGGCAAAGGAGAGGCCCCAGCCGAGGCGGACGCTGATCAGAATGATCGCCAGGTAACCGAGCCGCTCGTGCCAGGTTTCCCCCGCCTCGTTGAACCACAGGTTGGCGACGCAGGCGGCCGCCACACCCCAGTGGGTGAGGCGGACCAGGTTATCCCAGCGAAAGGGTTCAGCCTTTCTGCTTGGCATAGGTGTGATACTCCTTCTTCAGGTCATTGACCTTGGCGAGGTGGGCGCGGGCCTTCTCCTGATCGCCGGCCTGCAGGGCCGCCAGGCTGGCGTCCAGCTCACCTTGCACCTCGTTCATCCCTTCCAGGAACTTGGCCTTCTTGGCTTCCGGCATCTTCCTCTCTTTGGCGATGTCGAGCTGGGCCTTCATCTCCTTGATGTGTTTCTCCATGGTGGCGGCATCATCGGCCTTGAGGGCCTGCTTGTAGTTGAAGCCGATCTTCTTCATGGGTTGCTCCAGCTCACCGGCCAGGGCGGGCAGAGTCAGCAGGCCGAACATCAGGGGCAACAGCAAGGGGCGCACGGTTTTCAACATGGGATTTCCTTATGAAACGACGACATTGTGGGTTCTTATGGCACTCATTTGAGTGCGTTATCATACAGCATGATGCCACGTTCAAGGGGCACTTGTATGAATAAAGTGCGACCAATTGTGACAAAATGTGCCCATTGTGCTGACGAGATGTAGCCAATCAGTGAGGATGTGCTGCGGGAGGAGGGCCGGGATCCCCGGGGAATGAGCAGCAAAAAGGGCCCGCAGGCCCTGATGATAAATTGGCTGTGACGAGCCCGATTTAGCGGGCCTGTTCGCGCAGGATGGCGCGCCAGCCGATGTCATTGCGATAGAAAACCCCGTCCCACTGGATGCGGCCAGCCAGCTGGTAGGCGCGCTTCTGTGCCTCGGCGACGGTGTGACCCAGCGCGGTGGCGCACAGCACCCGGCCACCGGCGGTGACCACGGTATCTCCCACCAGGCGGGAGCCTGCGTGGAACACCTTCTCGCCGCTCGCCTCTTCCACCGGCAGACCGCTGATGGCCTTGCCCTGCTGGTAGTCACCGGGGTAGCCGCCGGCCGCCAGCACGATGCCGATGGCGACACGGGGATCGTAGATGGCCTCTTTCTGATCCAGCTTGCCGGCGCAGGCCGCCAGGCACAGCTCCACCAGATCGGAGCGCATGCGCAGCATGATGGGCTGGGTCTCGGGGTCGCCGAAGCGGCAGTTGAACTCGATGACCTTGGGGTTGCCCTGCTCGTCGATCATCAGACCGGCGTAGAGGAAGCCGGTGTAGACGTTGCCTTCGGCGGCCATGCCACGCACGGTGGGCATGATCACCTGTTCCATCACCTTCTGGTGTACCGCATCGGTCACCACGGGGGCGGGAGAGTAAGCGCCCATGCCACCGGTGTTGAGGCCGGTATCGCCATCGCCGACCCGCTTGTGGTCCTGGCTGGTGGCCATGGGTAGCACGTGCTCGCCATCCACCATGACGATGAAGCTCGCCTCTTCGCCGCTGAGGAACTCCTCGATCACCACCCGGGCGCCGGCGTCACCGAAGGCGTTGCCGGAGAGCATGTCCCGCACCGCTTCCTCGGCCTCTGCCAGGGTCATGGCGACGATGACCCCCTTGCCGGCGGCCAGGCCATCGGCCTTGATGACGATGGGGACGCCTTTCTCGCGCAGGTAGGCGAGCGCTGGTTCCACCTCGGTGAAGTTCTGGTACTCGGCGGTGGGGATGGCGTGACGGGCCAGGAAGTCCTTGGCGAAGGCCTTGGAGCCCTCCAGCTGGGCGGCGGCGGCGGTCGGGCCGAAGATGGCCAGCCCCTCGGCGCGGAAGGCATCCACCACCCCTTTCACCAGCGGTGCTTCGGGACCGACGATGGTGAGGCCGATGTGCTGCTCCTTGGCAAACGCCAGCAGGGCAGGCACGTCGGTGGCGGCGATGGCCACGTTTTCGATGCTGCCTTCATGGGCCGTGCCCGCATTGCCGGGGGCGACGAACACCCGGGTCACCAGGGGGGATTGCTTGGCCTTCCAGGCCAGGGCGTGTTCACGGCCGCCGTTGCCGATGATCAGTACTTTCATCCTGTTCCTCGCTGCTGTTCGTGCTGACCGGCCGCGCCTGTGAGGGCGGCCGGTTGAAAAGAGTCCGTTGAAGGAAGGGCCGCACGGCGCGGCCCCAGGTATCAGTGACGGAAGTGGCGCATGTTGGTGAACACCATGCACATGCCGTGCTCGTCGGCGGCGTCGATCACTTCCTGATCCCGCATGGAGCCACCCGGCTGGATGACGCAGGCGATGCCGGCGGCAGCGGCGGCGTCGATGCCGTCGCGGAACGGGAAGAAGGCGTCGGAGGCCATGACGGAGCCCGCCACCACCAACCCTTCATCCTCGGCCTTGATGCCGGCGATCTTGGCGGAATAGACCCGGCTCATCTGACCGGCGCCGACGCCGATGGTCTGGCCCGCCTTGGCGTAGACGATGGCGTTGGACTTGACGAACTTGGCGACCTTCCAGCAGAACAGCAGATCTTTCAGTTCCGCCTCGGTGGGCTGGCGCTTGCTGACCACGGTGAGATCCCCGAGAGAGACCATGCCCAGATCGCGCTCCTGCACCAGCAGGCCGCCGTTGACGCGTTTGAGATCAAAGCCTTGAGCCGGTGCCGTCCACTGACCGCATTCGAGCAGACGTACGTTCTGCTTGGCGGCCACGGCCTCGCGGGCCTCTTTGCTGACGCTGGGGGCGATGATCACTTCCACGAACTGGCGATCCACGATGGCCTTGGCGGTGGCGCCATCCAGTTCGCGGTTGAAGGCGATGATGCCGCCAAACGCCGAGGTGGGGTCGGTCTGCCAGGCGCGCTCGTAGGCGCCGAGCAGATCGCTGCCGATGGCCACACCGCAGGGGTTGGCGTGCTTGACGATGACGCAGGCGGGCTCATCGAACTCCTTCACGCATTCCAGCGCCGCGTCGGTGTCGGCGATGTTGTTGTAGGAGAGCGCCTTGCCCTGCAGCTGGATGGCGCTCGCGACAGAGCCTGGGGCGGCCTGCTCCTCGGCGTAGAAGGCGGCAGCCTGATGGCTGTTCTCGCCGTAGCGCATGTCCTGCTTCTTGATGAACTGGCTGTTGAAGGTGCGCGGGAAGCGGGACTCTTCGTCTCCTTCCTTGTTGTCGCCGTAGGATGGCACCAGGGTACCGAAGTAGTTGGCGATCATGCCGTCATAGGCGGCGGTGTGCTCGAAGGCGGCGATGGCGAGATCGAAACGGGTGGTGAGGGTCAGGCTGTTACCGTTGGCATCCATCTCGGCGATGACGCGGCCGTAGTCGGCGGCCTTGACGACGATGGTGACGTCCTTGTGGTTCTTGGCGGCGGAGCGCACCATGGTCGGACCGCCGATGTCGATGTTCTCGACCGCATCGGCCAGGGTGCAACCCGGCTTGGCGACGGTGGCGGCGAAGGGATAGAGGTTGACGACGACCATGTCGATGGGGGAGATAGCGTGCTGGGCCATGATGGCGTCATCCTGATCGCGACGGCCGAGGATGCCGCCGTGTACCTTGGGATGCAGGGTCTTGACGCGCCCATCCATCATCTCGGGGAATCCGGTGTAATCGGAGACCTCGGTCACCGGCAGACCCGCTTCTGCGAGCAGCTTGGCGGTGCCGCCCGTGGAGAGCAGGGCGACGCCACGTTCGTTGAGTGCCTTGGCAAATTCCAGGATGCCAGTCTTGTCAGACACACTCAGCAGTGCACGGCGAATGGGTCGAGCTTGTTCCATCACACTATCGTCCTCAGCATAACGGGGACAGGTCCATGAGAGGCGAGGCTCAGCACAGAGAGTCCCCAAATAAATGGAAGTGGGGGATTTCACAAACCACTCTCGCCAGGCCGGGGCCGGCAACAGCATTTTAGGAAATGCCCGTTTGATGCGACGCTCTCTTGTGGGCGCGTATTCTACACAAAAAATGTGAGCCGTGGTGGATTTTTTACAATCACAAACCCTTGTCTGGCGCGGTGTTAAACGTTTTCTGGTCAATTTTTGTGAAACGTTTGTCTTTTCAGTGTTTTGGCAGGAAAAACCACGTCGGCCTCCCCTTGTCTGCCCCTTTCCTGCCTTTGGCTGGTAATCGGTGAGCAAAGGGGTGATAGTGAGAGCTGGTTTATATTGAGTACCCATTCCAGCAGGAGAGTGATGATGTATCGCATCGGGGAACTGGCCAAGGCGTGCGGGGTAAAGGCGGATACCCTGCGCTTTTACGAGAAGAACGGGCTGCTCTCGCCGGGTCTGCGCAACGACTCCGGCTATCGTGTCTATGGCGAGCAGGACCGGCGACGGTTGGAGTTCATCATCCGCGCCAAGTCGGTGGGTTTTTCCCTGGCGGACATCGGCGAGCTGCTGGATCTGGATACCAACAAGGCCAGGGTCACCTGCCAGGAGGTCAAGGCGGTGGCCGATGCCAAGCTCACCCAGGTGGAGCAGAAGATCCTCGAGTTGAGCCGCTTTCGTGAGAACCTGAAGCAGCTCTCCAACATCTGCTGCGGCGGGCCGCGCTCGGCAGAGCACTGCGCCATCCTGGAGACCCTGGAATCGGGGGTACCATCCCGCCACGAGCACCATGATCACGAGCACTCATAAACCCGGCCCCCACCCCTTGCGGCGGGAGCCGAACAGGCGCACAATCGGCGCGTTTTTATCACGTGTGGCGATTTTATCGCCATGTTTAATGACCAAGGCAGGAGTCTATATGGCCAAGAAGAGACGAGTCGATATCATCGACCAGGCCCACGATCATCAGCGTGGCATCATCCAGGACAATCATCTGAAGGCCCTGGTGACCTCCCCCCTGTTCCAGGCGCGGGTCGAGGCGAGCAAGAAAGGCAAGGGCAGCTATCAGCGTAAGGCCAAGCACGGCAAGCGGTGGGAGCCCGGCCAACAGCGGATGCAACGCGTCTGCTGCTGAGCGGGTTTCCACCCCTTCATCTCAAAACAATCAGGGCGCCCATGGCGCCCTGATTGTTGTTGCGAAAGCGGCCGTTTGCTCACGGCTTCGCTGCAAGATGTGTGAACGCCTTCTCACTCGTCCATGAAAAGCTCGAGCAAGACGTTGAGATAGCGATGACCGAGGGAAGTCAGCTGCCAGCTGTCGCCGAGATCCAGGATGAGCTCCTTGGTCTGGGCGATGGCGAGCATGGTCTCCACCCGCTCCAGCGCCAGGCCGGTATAGGCCTCGAATTCCGCCTTGGGGGCCGGCTCGAACAGCCGGAACCGGTTCATGAAGTACTCGAGGGGCAGATCGTCCTCGGTCACCGTCCACTGGCTGTCCAGATAGGCGCGGGCGGGATCCAGATAGCCTTTGGGGTGCTTCACCTTGGCGGTGCGCAGGATCTGCTGGCTGGCAAGATCCGTCACCTTGCCGTGGGCGCCACAGCCGATGCCGAGATAGTCGCCAAAGCGCCAGTAATTGAGGTTGTGACGGCACTGATAGCCCGCCTTGGCGTAGGCCGAGATCTCGTACTGCTGGTATCCCTGGGCGGTGAGCATGGCGTGGCCCTGCTCGTAGATGTCCCACAGGGTGTCATCTTCCGGCAGGGTGGGGGGTTTGGAGGCGAATGCGGTGTTCGGCTCTATGGTGAGCTGATACCAGGACAGATGCGGCGGCGCGCAGTCGATGGCCTGCTGCAGGTCATAGAGCGCATCTTCCAGGCTCTGATCCGGCAGGCCGTGCATCAGATCCAGGTTGAAGGTGGGCAGTGATATGGCGTGAGCCAGCTCGGCGGCCTTGCGCGCCTCCTCTGGCCCGTGGATGCGGCCGAGTCGGGTCAATTTCTCCTGCTGGAAGCTCTGCACCCCGATGGAGATGCGGTTGATGCCCGCTTTCTGGAAGCCGGCGAACTTGTCCGCCTCGACGGTACCCGGGTTCGCCTCCATGGTGATCTCGCAATCCGGAGTCAGGGGGATGCGCGCCCGCACCCCGTCCAGCAGGGCCAGCATGGCCTCCACGCTCAGCAAACTGGGGGTGCCGCCACCGATAAAGATGGAGGAGAGCGGTCGTCCCTGGGCCCAGTGCAGATCCTGCTCCAGATCCTCCAGCAAGGCGGCCACGTACTCGAGGTGGGGCAGCTCTCCCTTCTGGGCGTGGGAGTTGAAGTCGCAGTAGGGGCACTTCTGGACGCACCAGGGCACGTGGATATAGAGGGAGAGAGGCGGCAGTTGCAGCATGGGTATTCCAGTGTTCAGCAATCAGGGATCAAAACGGGGGCCAACTCTACTGTTCCCCGCCATCGCTGGCAATGGTTGTGGCACAAGCTGGGAACGATGAGCAAAACGGGGGCCGATGGCCCCCATTGTAGATGAAACGCGCTGCGGCGTATGCCGGTGCCAGGTGTGGCCTCAGTGGGCCGCGGCCAGGGCGGCCTTCAACTTGGCCAGGGCCTGGCCCCGGTGGCTGAGCTGGTTTTTCAGCTCGCTCGGCATCTGGGCCGAGGTGCAGTCGTGATCCGGCACGAAGAACACGGGATCATAGCCAAAGCCGTGCTGGCCGCGGGGTTCGTCCAGGATCATCCCCTCCCAGCTCGCCTGGCAGATGATGGGGGTAGGGTCGTCGGCGTGACGCATGTAGACCAGTACGCACCAGAAGCGGGCGCTCTTGAGGTAGTCGGGGGCACCCTGAAGCTCTGCCAGCAGCTTGTCGATGTTCTCCTTGTCGCTGGCACCCGGGCCTGCGAAGCGGGCGGAGTAGACACCGGGGCGGCCGTGCAGCAAGTCCACCTCCAGACCGGAGTCGTCGGCGACGGCGGGCAGACCGGTGATGCGGGCGGCGTGACGGGCCTTGATGATGGCATTCTCGACGAAGGTGGTGCCGGTCTCCTCGGCATCGGTGACGGCGAACTCGCTCTGGGGGATCACCTGGATCTTCATATCGGCCAGCATGGCGGCCAACTCCTTCACCTTCTTCTGGTTACCTGTTGCCAGGACAAGCTTGCTCATCACGCACCTCCGCAAAAATTAATCTGCGCATTCTATGCGGGGCAGGCGTTTAGGCAAAGCGCTGATTAGCTCCCGTCGGAACTGGCCGGGGCTGGGATGCGCTGCTCGGAGCTGTGGTAAAAATACATCTTTCCTCAGTGGAATAACCAAAGTGATTAAATGCCATTTCAATTCATTACTCTGAGTCAGTAGACTCGCGCACCAATTCAATCCCCTGGTCTTGAGGTGAACTGATGCCATTGATCCTTTTGCTCGTACTCCTGGTGTTGTTCAGCCCGCTGGCCATCGACATCTATCTGCCCGCCATCCCCCAGATGGCGGAGCAACTCGGCGCCGAGGTGACCCTGATGCAGGGCACTATCACCTGGTTCCTGTTCAGCATGGGGCTGGGCCAGTTGCTGGTGGGGCCGCTCGCCGATCGTTACGGTCGCAAACCCATCGCGCTCGGCGGCGTGCTGCTCTACGGCCTGAGCGCCCTGGCCGCCGGTTTCGCGGCCAGTCTGGGGGAGCTGATGCTGGCCCGGGTGCTGCAAGGCTTCGGCGCCTGCGCCACCTCGGTGGCGGCCTTCTCCGTGGTGCGTGACAGCTATGGCCCCAAGAAGAGCGGCCAGATGATCTCCTACTTGAACGGTGCCATCTGCTTCATCCCCGCCCTGGCCCCCTTGCTCGGTGGCTGGCTCACCGCCAAGGCGGGCTGGTCGGCCAACTTCTGGTTTATGGCGGGCTATGCCGTCATCGTCGGCAGCTGGCTGCTGTGGCGCATGCCGGAGACCCGTCCGGAGGAGACCAGCAGCGCCGGTCCGCTCATCAGCTGGTCCCGCTACAGCCCGGTGCTGCGCTCCCCCAGCTTCCTGTTCAACGCCGGCCTCTGCATGCTGTCGATGGCGGTGATCCTGGCCTATGTCACCGCGGCCCCCGTGCAACTGATGGTGAAGCTGGGTCTGGACATGAACGGCTTCAGCTACTGGTTCACCGCCAATGCGGCACTGAATATCCTGGCCTGCTTCCTGGCCCCGCGCTTCATTGCCAGGGTTGGCCCAAGGCGCACCCTGCGCATCGGCCTGCTGGTGATTTCGCTCTCGGCCATCGCCCTGACCCTGGTGCAGCACATCGAGCACCCGCTCGCCATGATGGGCCCCGTGTTCCTCTCCAGCATCGGCTTCGCCATGGTGCTGGGAGCGGCTGCCGGCATGGCGCTTGCGCCCTTCGGCCACTGCGCCGGCACGGCGGCAGCCCTGCTCGGTCTGTTCCAGATGAGCGGCGCCGGCGCCCTGGTGGGGATCACCGGTGCCCTGGTGGCGGATCCCCTCAATCAGCTGGCGCTGCACATGTGGCTGCTGCTGCCGCCCCTGCTGGTGCTGCTGACGCGCCACGGCCGCCGTCTCTGCCTGCAGCCTTGAGTGCCAGGGGCGTGCATCCGTGATGGATAAGGCCCCTGTACTGGCGATAAATCCTGTGCTCTGATGGGCACAATCAGGGGGCCTTGGGCCCCTTTCTTCTTGGGACGCACTCGTCTGTGCCCCTTTATACGGATGACTTCAGCGGAGAACAGCGGATGAGCCAGACAATCAATGCCGCCCTGGTGGGCTATGGCTATGCAGGCCAAACCTTTCATGCCCCCTTCCTGGTGACCACGCCGGGCCTCACCCTGCGCTGGGTGGTGAGCCGAGATGCCGCCAAGGTGCACGCCGAGCTGCCGGGCAGCCAAGTGGGGACGCTGGAGCAGGTGCTGGCCGATGAGAGCGTGGATCTGGTGGTCATCGCCACCCCGAACGATACCCATGCCCCCATCGCCCGTCAGGCCCTGCTGGCCGGCAAGCACGTGGTGATCGACAAGCCGTTCGCACTGGATCTCGCCGAGGCGAAGGCGCTGGTGGAGCTGGCGCAGAAGCAGCAGCGGCTGCTCAGCATCTTCCACAACCGGCGCTGGGACGGGGACTTCCTCACGGTGCGCCGCCTGCTCGCCGAAGATGCCCTGGGACAGATCGCCCAGTTCGAGTCGCACTTCGACCGTTATCGTCCCGAGGTGCGCCAGCGCTGGCGGGAGGCGGGCGGCCCGGGCTCGGGCCTGTGGTTCGATCTCGGCCCTCACATCCTGGATCAGGCGCTGCAGCTGTTCGGCCAGCCAGAGTGGATCCAGGCCGATCTGGCGGCGCAGCGTCCCGGCGCCCTGAGCGATGACTATTTCCACGTGGTGCTGGGCTACGGGCCGCTGCGGGTGATCCTGCACGGCAGCTGCCTGGTCTCTGCCGACATGCCCCGCTTCGTCATCCACGGCAGCCGCGGCTCCTTCATAAAGTTCGGCATGGATGTGCAGGAGCCGCAGCTCAAAGAGGGCCTGCGTCCTCCAGTGGCGGGTTGGGGAGTGGATCCCGCGCCGGGCCAGATCAGCCGCATGGTGGAAGGGCTGCCCGGGCAGGAGCCGGTGAAGGGGGAGGCGGGCAACTACGGCACCTACTATAGCGGCGTCTGTGCGGCCATCCGTGGCGAGGCAGGCAATCCGGTGCCGGCCGACGAGGCGCTGGCGGTGATGGCGCTGCTGGATCTGGCCCGGGAGAGCGACAGCCAGGGCCGTCGGCTGAGTTGTCAGAAGTTGTCTGACTGATCCCGGGCTTTCACGCAGAATTCGATGGTATTCAATAGCGGCCAACCACTGTGGGTTGGCCATTTTTTGGATGATTATTGTGCCAAATTGCGTTTTTAATTGGCTTTTATATTAATTTTTGTCGCTATAGCAGTTATTTTTATCCAGCCCACGAGAAAATATCATTGTGATACGCGTTTTCATCGGCTGTGTATGGCGTTATATTTCGCGCGTCTCTTGGCTCCCGTTCTGATGGTTTTTTCACGGGGACAAGGGGCACAGTGATGGCCCTGACGGCCGTCTCTCCATCTTTATTTGAGGATATGTACATGAACAAAGTACTGGTAGCCGGTATCCTGGGTCTGATGTTGACCGCTTGTGGTCAGAAAGAAGAAGCCGCCGCTCCGGCCGCTACTCCGGCCGCCGACGTTGCTGCAACCGTTGAGAAGGCTGCTTCCGACGCTTCTGCCACCGTAGAGAAGGCTGCTTCTGAAGCCTCTGCTACCGTAGAGAAAGCTGCCGAAGACGTGGCCACCAAGGTCGACGCTGCAGTGAGCGATGCCAAGGCCAACTAAGCCTGCACCTCATCTGAAAACGGGCCCGACGCTAGCGTCGGGCCCGTTTTTTTATGGCCGTGTTTTGAAAAGTGGCAGGTTGCCTGCATCAGCCCGCTGAATCGACTCAGGCCAGCGGCTCCACCAACAGGATATGGGAGTCGGCACCGATGACCTTGACCCGGCTGCCTGCCGGCAAGGGCTGGGCACAGCGCACCGTCCAGACGGTGTCGTCCAGATGGACCCGACTCATGCCCTGGCTCACCTCGTCGAGCAAGGTGAGCTCCCGCCCCAGATAGCTCTGCATCCGCTCGTTGATGGGGGCGGCGGCATCCTGCAGTGAGCGATCCCGCCTGTGCTGCCAGCGCCACCAGGCCCAGGTGGTCAGCAGGGACTGCACCGCAAACAGCAGCAGTTGTACCTGCCAGCCGAAGGGCCAGAGCAGCAGCAGTATGCCCACTTCCAGGGCGGCAATGCCGGTCCAGAGCAAAAAGCCCACAGACCCCATCACCTCGATGGCCAGCAGGGCGAAGCCCAGCCCCAACCAGTGCCAGTGGGTCAGCCCCTCCAGCAGGGCGCTCATGGTTGCTTGCCAGCCTTGTTGAACAGCTCGGCCATGCCGGCGACCGAGCCTATCAGGCTGCCCGCCTCCAGCGGCATCATGACGATCTTGCTGTTCGGGCCTTCGCCGATGCGGGCGAGAGCCTCGGTGTATTTCTGGGCGACGAAGTAGTTGATGGCCTGCATATCCCCTTCAGCGATAGCTCTTGAGACCATATGGGTCGCCTTGGCTTCCGCCTCGGCGGCCCGCTCCCGCGCCTCGGCGGCGAGGAAGGCGGCCTGACGCTCACCCTCGGCCTTGAGGATCTGGGACTGTTTCTCCCCTTCGGCCTTGAGGATCCGTGACTGACGCACCCCTTCGGCTTCCAGCACTTCGGCCCGTTTCTGGCGCTCGGCTTTCATCTGGGCGTTCATGGCGTCGATCAGCGCCATCGGCGGGCGCACATCCTTGATCTCGATCCGGGTCACCTTGATGCCCCAGGGGGCGGTGGCGGCGTCCATGGTGCGCAGCAGCTTCTCGTTGATGGTGTCGCGCTGGGAGAGCATCTCGTCCAGCTCCATGGCGCCGAGCACGGTCCGCATATTGGTCATGGTCAGGTTGCGGATAGCGCTGGTGAGATCGTTGACCTCGTAGCCCGCTTTACGCGCATCCACCACCTGCACGAAGCTGATGGCGTCGATGGTGACGTTGGCGTTGTCCCGGGAGATCACCTCCTGAGCCGGGATGTCCAGCACCTGCTCCATCATGATGATCTTGTGGCCGACCCTGTCCACGTAGGGAATGAGCAGGTTGAGGCCGGGGGAGAGGGTGCGGGTATAGCGGCCGAAGCGCTCCACCGTCCAGTTGTAGCCCTGGGGCACTATCTTGATGCCGGCGCTCAGGGTCGCGAGCACCAGGAACACGAAGATCCCCAATACAATCAATGACTCATTCATTATTAAGCTCCTTATGAAACACTTTCACTAGCCTAGAGTCTGGTGCGCAGCACCACAAGGACATTCACTCGCCTTTGCCATTGTGCAGGTTTACTAATTACTAAAACGCATTAAAGAGCATTTTTTATTATTTTGAAGGAATAAGCAGCCTGCCTATAGTCGCCCCAGTTGTCGTCGTATGCCGAGGAATGGGCCGAGATGGATTATTTACCTATGTTTGCCAAGTTGGAAGGCCGCCCGGTACTGCTGGTGGGCGGGGGCGAGGTCGCCCTGCGCAAGGCGCGCCTGCTGCTGGCATCGGGTGCCCGGCTGACACTGGTTTCCCCGGTCATCGACGCCGCTTTCAGCGAATTCCATGGCCGCTTCACCCATCTGGCGGAGCGCTTCAGCCCCGAGCATCTGGCAGGCCAGCAACTGGTGGTGGCCGCCACCGACGATGCCGAGGTCAACGCCCTGGTCTATCAGAGCGCCAACCAGCGCGGGCTCTTCGTCAACCTGGTGGATGACCCCGAGCGTTCCAGTTTCATCTTCCCCTCCATCATCGACCGCAGCCCCATCGTGGTGGCCGTCTCCAGCGGCGGCAAGGCACCTGTGCTGGTGCGCCTGCTGCGCGAGCGGCTCGAGAGCCTGCTGCCCCGCCACCTCGGCGGCCTGGCCGAGCTCTCCGGCCGGGTGCGCAGCAAGGCCAAGCGGGTGCTGGAGTCTATCTCTGATCGTCGCCGCTTCTGGGAGCGGGCCTTTGCCTCCAACACCCTCGGCAGCCTGGTGGAGAAGCAGGACTGGCAGGGGGCAGAGCATTGGCTGAACGAGGGGCTCGACAAGGCGCAGACCGAGCTGGGCGAGGTCGTGCTGGTCGGGGCCGGTCCCGGCGATCCGGGCCTGCTGACCCTCAAGGCACTACAGCAGATCCAGCAGGCGGAAGTGGTGCTCTATGACCAGCTGGTTTCCCCCGAGATCCTGGATCTGGTGCGCCGTGATGCCACCCTGGTGTCGGTCGGCAAGAAGGCGGGTGCCCACAGCGTGCCGCAGGAAGAGACCAACCGCCTGCTGGTGGAATACGCCAGGGCAGGCAATCGGGTGGTGCGCCTCAAGGGGGGCGATCCTTTCATGTTCGGCCGCGGTGGCGAGGAGCTGGAAGTGCTGGCCGCCGAAGGCATCCCCTTCTCAGTGGTGCCCGGCATCACGGCCGCCGCCGGTGCCACCGCTTATGCAGGCATTCCACTTACCCATCGTGACCATGCCCAGAGCGCCGTCTTCATCACCGGCCACTGCCAGAGCGAGGGCAAGGAGCCGGACTGGCAGCAGCTCGCCGCCACCAACCAGACCCTGGTCATCTACATGGGGCTGATGCGCTCCGAGCACATACAACAGCAGCTGGTGAGCCATGGCCGCAGCGGCACCACCCCGCTCGCCATCATTGAACGGGGCACCCAGGCCAGTCAGCGGGTGCTGACCGGCACCCTGGATGAGCTGGCGAGCCTGGCGAGTCAAGCCCAGAGCCCGTCCCTCATCGTCATCGGCGAGGTGGTGGCCCTGCGCAAGCAGCTCGCCTGGTTTGCCGAAGGGGGAAGCCCCCTGAGCGATGAGTTCGGCAGCACGGATTTGAAACTGGTGAGCCTGGCCTGAGGCCGCTCACCCCATCGATTTTTTGGCGCAGCCCAGGCTGCGCCGCACTGAACCCGAAGCGCGCCGAGGCGTGCTGGCAATGACAGAGGACCCAGACATGGATCGTGAAAGATTGACGCATTTGCAGCAGCTGGAAGCCGAGAGCATCCACATCATCCGCGAGGTGGCTGCCGAATTTGAAAACCCGGTGATGATGTACTCCATCGGCAAGGACTCCTCCGTCATGCTGCACCTGGCCCGCAAGGCCTTCTACCCGGGCAAGATCCCCTTCCCGCTGCTGCACGTGGATACCAACTGGAAGTTCAAGGAGATGATCAAGTTCCGGGACGAGACCGCCAAGAAATACGGGCTGGATCTCATCGTCCACAAGAACCCGGACGGTCTGGCCATGGACATCAACCCCTTCGTGCACGGCAGCGGCAAGCACACCGACATCATGAAGACCGAGGGGCTCAAGCAGGCGCTGAACAAGTACGGCTTCGATGCCGCCTTCGGGGGCGCACGCCGGGACGAGGAAAAATCCCGCGCCAAGGAGCGGGTCTACTCCTTCCGTGACAAGTCCCACCGCTGGGATCCCAAGAACCAGCGTCCCGAGCTGTGGCGCGTCTACAACGGCCAGGTCAACAAGGGGGAGAGTATCCGGGTGTTCCCGCTCTCCAACTGGACCGAGCTCGACATCTGGCAATACATCTATCTGGAAAACATCGACATCGTGCCCCTCTACTTCGCGGCCATGCGCCCGGTGGTGGATAAAGGCGGCATCAAGATCATGGTGGACGACGAGCGCATGCCCATCGGGCCGGAAGACGAGGTGAAGCATGAGCTGGTGCGCTTCCGTACCCTCGGCTGCTACCCGCTGACCGGGGCCATCGAATCCAATGCCACCACCCTGACCGAGATCATCGAGGAGATGCTGGTGACCACCTCCAGCGAGCGGCAGGGGCGATTGATTGACCACGATCAGGCGGGCTCCATGGAGCAGAAGAAGCGTCAGGGATATTTCTAAGGAATCGACACATGAACAACCACATTCAAACCGCCATCACGGAACAGGGCATCGAAGCCTACCTGCACGCCCAGCAGCACAAGAGCCTGCTGCGCTTTCTCACCTGCGGCAGCGTGGATGACGGCAAGAGCACGCTCATTGGCCGCCTGCTGCACGACTCCCAGCAGATCTATGAAGATCAGCTCAAAGCCCTGGAATCTGACAGCCAGAAGCTCGGCACCACCGGCGAGAAGCTGGATCTGGCGCTCTTGGTCGACGGCCTGCAGGCCGAGCGCGAGCAGGGCATCACCATCGACGTGGCCTACCGCTATTTTTCTACGGCGAAACGCAAGTTCATCATCTCGGACACCCCGGGCCACGAGCAGTACACCCGCAACATGGCCACCGGCGCCTCTACCTGCGATCTGGCCATCATCCTCATCGATGCCCGCAAGGGGGTGCTGGATCAGACCCGTCGCCACAGCTTTATCGCCAGTTTGCTCGGCATCAAGCAGTTCGTGGTGGCGGTCAACAAGATGGATCTGGTGGAGTTCAGCCAGGCCGTGTTCGAGCGCATCAGTGCCGAATACCGTGAGTTCGCCAAGAAGCTCAGTGTCGACACCATCCACATCGTGCCGGTCTCGGCGCTGGACGGGGACAACGTGGTCAACCAGAGCGACAAGCTGGCCTGGTATCAGGGTGAAACCCTGCTCTCCTTGCTGGAGACCGCCGAGGTGGAGCGCGAGCTGGAGCGCCATCCGGTGCGCCTGCCGGTGCAGTATGTGAACCGCCCGAACCTGGACTTCCGGGGCTTTGCGGGCACGCTCGCCTCCGGCGTGCTACGGGTGGGTGACAAGCTGGCGGTGCTGCCGTCCGGCAAGCAGAGCACGGTGACCCGCATCGTCACCTTCGACGGGGATCTGGAATACGCCCTGCCGGGTCAGGCCATTACCGTGACCTTTGCCGACGAGATCGACATCAGCCGTGGCGATCTGCTGGTGGATGCCGCCCATCAGCCCCAGGTGACCCAGAATGTGCTGGCTCACATCGTCTGGATGGGGGAGGAATCCCTGCAGCCGGGCCGTGCCTATGACGTCAAGCTGGCCACCAAGAAGAGCCGCGGCCAGGTGGAGGCGATCCGTCACCGCGTCGAGATCAACAAGCTGGACGAGCTGCCAGCCTCCGAGCTCAAACTCAACGAGATAGGCCTGTGCGAGCTGAGCCTGACCGACCCGGTGGCGTTCGACCCGTATCAGGAGATCCGCGACACCGGCAGCTTCATCCTGATCGACCGTCTCTCCAACGTTACCGTCGGCGCCGGCATGATAGTGCAAGGCTTGGCCGCCAAGGTGGTAGCAGGGCAGTACAGCGAGTTTGAAATCGAGCTCAACGCCCTGGTGCGCAAGCACTTCCCCCACTGGCAGGCACTTAGCCTAGGTAACGAAACAAACAAGGAGTAGGCCCATGACCTGGCAACAATCCCTGGTGCTGGGTCTGCTGGCTGCCCTCGTGGTCCTGCTGATCCAGGGCAAACTCCGTCCGGCGCTGCTCTTCTCGGGCGCCGTGCTCATCACCTACCTGAGCGGGCTGGCGGACATCAACGCCGTGGTGGCGGGCTACACCAACAGCGCCCTGCTGACCCTGGTGCTGCTGTTGCTGGTGTCGCTCGCGGTGGAGAAGACCCGGATCATGAGCTGGTTTGCCAATCTGGTGGGCACGGGCTCGTTCAACAAGGTGCTGGTGAAGGTGTGGTTCTCTACCGCCTTCCTGTCGGCCTTCGTCAACAATACCGCCGTGGTGGCCTCCATGCTGGGGGCGGTCAAACGCAACCCCAACCATGCGCCGTCACGGCTGCTGCTGCCCATGTGCTTCGCGGCGACCTTCGGCGGGGTGCTGACGCTGATCGGCACCTCCACCAACCTCATCGTCAACAGCTTCCTCGTCAAGATGGGGGCCGAGCCCCTCGGCATGTTCGACTTCTTCATGGTGGGTGCAGGGACCCTGCTGACCGGTCTGGTGGCCGTGCTGCTGTTTGCCCGCCACCTGCCGGAGCAGGACACCGAGATGAGCCGGGAATCCGGCTACTTTCTGGAGGCCAAGGTCGGGATTGGTTCGCCCCTGGCCGGGCGCAGCGTCAAGGAGAACGGCCTGCGCAGCCTCAAAAGCCTCTATCTTGCCGAGATCATCCGTGGCAACCAGGTGATCTGCCCTGTGCAGCCGGAGCACGAGCTGCACGAGGGGGACATGCTGCTGTTTTGCGGCGACGTGGAGAGCGTCGGCGTGTTGCAAGAGCTCAAGGGGCTGGATCTCTACGGTCAGCATCGCCTCAACGGCCAGCATCTGGTGGAGGTGATCGTCAGCCACAGCTCGCGCCTGGTGGGGCAATCCATCAAGGATGCGGAGTTTCGCACCCACTTCGATGCCGTGGTGCTGGCGGTGCGCCGTGGTGAGACCCAGCTCACCGGCGGGCTCGGCCAGATTGAACTGCACGCGGGGGATACCCTGCTGCTGGCGCCCGGCCCCAAGTTTGCCAGCAACAAGTCCCTCTCCCGGGAGTTCGTGGTGGTGAGCGGGCTGGAAGCCTCCACCCGTCTCGATGGCAAGCGCAGCGCCGCCGTGGTGCTGGGTTTTCTCGGGGTGTTAGCGCTGTCGGTGCTGGATCTGGTGCCGCTGTTCAAGGGCTTGCTGGTGATGCTGGTGGCGCTGCTGTTCTCCCGCATCCTGACCCTGGACGAGATCCGCCGCCGCTTCCCGCTGGATATCTGGCTGGTAGTGGGCGGGGCGCTCGCCATCGCCGATCAGCTGGAAAAAAGCGGCCTGGCCCGCCTCATCGCCGACTGGCTGATGGGGGAGTTCAACGGCGCCAGCCCCTTCATCGCCTTCCTCGGCATCTACCTCTTCACCCTGGTGCTGACCGAGTTGATGAGCAATAACGCCGCGGCGGCCCTGGCCTTCCCCATGGGCTATCAGCTGGCGCTCAGCATGGATGTCTCCACCATGCCGTTCATTCTGGCGGTGCTGTTCGGGGCCAGCTCCAGCTTCATACTGCCCTACGGCTATCAGACCAATCTGATGGTCTACGCGGCGGGCAACTACAAGATGCCGGATTACCTCAAACTGGCCTTGCCGGTCTCCCTGGCCTACAGCATCGGGGTGATCATCATGGTGCCCCTGCTGTTCCCGTTCTAAGGCGGTGCCACCGGCTTGGGGCATCGGTGGGAAGATAAATAGACGATGGCCCAGTTACCCGTCAGTGGCGGGTAACTGGGCGGGCTCCAGAGAGCCAGAGAGTTTCAGCATTGAGGCGCGAGCGCCGAGCAAGGAGTGTGAATGAGCAATATCGTGTGGCATCAGCATGCCGTCGACAAACAGAGCCGCGCCGCGCAGAAGGGGCAAAAGCCCCTGGTGATCTGGTTTACCGGCCTGTCCGGGGCAGGCAAGTCCACCCTGGCAGGGGCGCTGGAGCAGGCGCTGGCGGCCGAGGGAAAACACACCTATCTGCTGGATGGAGATAACGTGCGCCACGGCCTCTGTGGTGATCTCGGCTTCGACGATGCAGCCCGGCAGGAGAATATCCGTCGGGTTGGGGAAGTAGCGAAACTGATGGTGGATGCGGGCCTCATCGTCCTCACCGCCTTTATCTCGCCGTTCCGCGCCGAGCGGGATCTGGTGAGAAGTCTCTTGGGAGCGGATGAATTTATCGAGGTGTTCGTGGATGCGCCGCTTTCCGTCTGCGAGGAGCGCGACCCCAAGGGGCTCTACAAGAAGGCGCGGGCAGGAGAGATCCGTAACTTCACCGGCATCGACTCCGCCTACGAGGCCCCGGAAAATCCGGAGATCCACCTGCTCAACGCCGACAAATCGGTGGCAGCGCTGGTGGATGAGCTGCTGGCCGCCCTAAGGCTGCGGGGCTTTATTGAATGATGTCGATATTCTCCACCGATCATTGATAGCGAGGGGGCTAGTGCCTCCTCTTAATTGCCTGCCAACAATTCCCCTTATTGCAGTGGCTAACGGCTTAATGGGGGTTATTGTATAGTGCTCAAAGGTTAATTTTCCTCTATCTAAAGCTGCGCTCTGCGGTAAATTTTGAACGCAGCGTAAAATTTGATAATAGCAGGATCTTGTTAGGTGCTTACACCCACTCTGGATTAGAGGCAACTCCTTTGGAAAGCACTGCTAACCAAGGTCGTGCAATAACTTTACCTTCAAGAGAATGTCGATCAACTTCATGCCCAAATATTGCGTCAAACCCTAGTTTCTTTGCTGAAGTGCAGATAAGCTCAATTAAACCACGGGAAGAGTTAAGTTGAATAACCACGCTTGCAGCTTCTTTAGGGAGATCAGACTGCCGTGAAAGATTTACAACCATCTGTTGAAGATGATCCTCCAGCGTAGGATCTGAGAATGTCATTCGTAATACATCACCAGTTTTCCACCCATTATGCCAGAAATCACGCTGTATATTTAGGGTTCTTGATGCTATCTGATGCTGGCTTAGAGACAGCCTAAGATTCTCTGATGCTTCATAGTTAGCTGTGGTGTCCAGTATTTTTGCGTGACTTGATATAGATACCTTGGCAATTTTTTTACCAGCTCCTTTGGCGAAGTCAATATCGCTTGTAAAGAAAATTGCAGTATGAGGAACGAGCAATATTTCTCCCGGCTTGGGTGGCGGAGGTATCATCCATGTGTCAAAATCTTGTTCTGTTCCATGAAACCAGCAAGGTAAATTAAGCTTTTCCTTTAAATTGTCTGAGATTTTCATTGTTCTGCTATTAGTCCATTTATTTAAACAATAACATTTATATTTTTCCTCTGCCACATGGGTAAGAAATTTTTCGGTTATTCGCCAAAAATGAACTCCTTTCTACCACCTAACGCTTTTAACGCATCAAACACATGTTTCGAAGGTATATCCACATACGCTCCTTGAGAAATCTAACGCCCGCAGCAGGCGCGGCGTTGTAGTGAAGGCGAAGCCACAACGAAAAAGCCGTCGCTGTGCCTGCGATTGTTATGTCTTGACAGCCTCATGTTTGACTCTTGAGACATTCGTATACAAACGAGCCGATGACTGAGCCAGTAATACCAAGTGCTAATGCAAACACACTAGATAAAACCAGTGCCGCAATAGGATGTTTTTTTACATGAGTAATTATTCTGTAATATAAATATTTTTTTATGCGCTTTATGTCACTTTGAGTGCTTTCAATATCTGACTTAGATACTCTTTCTTGCTTCAATCGCTCTTGGCACTCATCACATATTTGAGGCTTATGACAAGAAGCTATTAAATCGGTTTTTATGCCATTCATATCAAAGAGGCATCCCCGCGTCTCGTCGTGGGTAAAACTTGCCGCTTCTCCAAAATCAGGAATTCTGTTTCCCGCGCGGCGATACAAAAGTGTATACGCATATAGTAAACGGTAAATGACATTTTCTAGTGGAATATTATAGTGCTCGAGGATATCGCTGACTTGATGAAAGGTAAATACAACTTGATTATTTCCAAGTCTTCTCGAATACCAATCATCCTCAATCGGAACATTTACAATAGCGATCATAAAGTCAGCATTAAATTGATTGGGGAGCTGTTCTTTTAATGCGCTATCTGAAAATTCCCAGTCAAAACCATCAGAGTCACAACGAAGCGAATAATTGTCTATATCCTCGACAACTTCAAAAGTCTTAGATGACCAATTTCTAATTTTTTTAGGCTGGAGCCCTAAAGGTAAGTGCCCTATCGATACCAGCTTGATCTTAACTTTACTCATAAGATTCCTTTAGAGACATAACAGTGATTAGATGGAAGGCGGTACTAACACATTAATACCGCCTTCCATCTAACTCCGCCTATCCCTGATACCGAGCATAAAAAATCATATTTTAAATCAATGTGCTACTTGCCGAACCCCGAAACCAAACGTGTTCGCTTGACTTCCTCTTTTTACGCAACCATTACCACGGTATAGAAAGACAGCGAAGGCATTGGTCATGGCAAGCGCAGGCAACGCTACCGCCCCTGAATTACAGCCTCCAGCTTGCTGCTTGCTATCAGTGGTGTTGCTCTGGCTTGGCTCATGGCTGACTCCGGCGAGAGGTGATCCTGATTGCCATGTTACCGAACGGAGCTGGTTAGGAAAGGGGGAACAGGCGATTTCTCAGCCAAGATCAATAAATTGGGGGGACAACGGGGCTTGCGGCAGGTTGGATAAGAGGGATCTCAAGGCGCGACGCTACCCGCTCAAGGCTCAAGGCTCAAGGCTCAAGGCTCAAGGCCCAACGTCCACAACTCACGGTGTATGGATGGGGGAGTGAGCAAGGCCATTGCCCTGCCGAGGGCCATGCGGTGTAGCCGAGAGGGTCGGCCTGGCAAGGGCGAGCAGGTGGTTGGGACGGGGCGAAAGACCCGCTGCTTCAGTCGACGACTCGAATTTGAAACCCGCTCAGACTCCCATGCACCATCAAAAAGAGGGGCCCGTTTTTATTGTTAGCGCACGGTCTTTATATAGGGTCTGGTTTCCTCCGTGAAGGCTTAGCGGGCGAGCAGGGGGTCGACCACTGGACAGGGGTTCACTGGCGGCATGGGGGGCGGGGCGTTGCTGGAACTGGCGCACCAACCGCTCCAGGTCGTTTAATTGCCGCACCAGTGCTATGACGCCCTGCACCGCGTGCTGGCTGCCCTGACTGGAGTCATCGGCGAGGCGCTTGATGCTGAGCACGCTGCGGTCGATGTCGGCCGTGACCTGGGATTGCTCCTGCACCGCCTGGGCTATTTGGTTGCTGCCAGCGGTCACCTGCAGCAGGCGCTCGCTTATCTGTTGCAGCACGTCGCCGGTGGCAGAGGCCTTGAGGCGGCAGCTGGCGGAGAGCTGCTCCCCTTGCGCCATCGCCTGCTCCGCATCCCCGGCACTGCCCTGCAACAGGCTTATCATCTTCTGGATCTCGCCGGTGGAGGACTGGGTCTTGATGGCCAAGGATCTGATCTCGTCTGCCACCACGGAGAAGCCGCGCCCCGCCTCGCCGGCCCGGGCGGCCTCGATGGCGGCGTTGAGGGCCAGCAGGTTGGTCTGGTTGGCGATGCTGTTGATCACATCCAGGATGCCGTCGATGGCCCGGCACTGGGTGGCGAGGGTGTTGATCACCCCCTTGGAGGTGACCAGCTCGCTGTGCATCCCCTCCACCTCTTCGATGGTCTCCTGCACGCGGAGGTTGCCCTCCTTGAACAGATCCGCGGTCTCGTCCAGCCGATCGGAGGAGGCGGTGGAGCTCTGGGAGACCTCGCGGATGGACTGGGCCATCTCGGTGATGGCGGTGGCGACCTGGTTGGTCTGGGCCTGCTGCTGCTGCAGGTTGTCGGTGATGGTCTCGGCGTTGTGCAAGTCCGTCTGGGCGGAGGTCAGGATCTGCTGGCAGGTCTGCTGGGTACGGGCCAGCACGGCGTTGAACTCGGCCTGGTTCATCTTCATGGCGAGCTCGACGGCGGCGAGCCGATCGACCCGGCCGGTGTAGAGCAACTGCATCAGCGGGTTGTCGAAGCGGTTGCGGGCCAGCTCGCCGAGTTTGCCAAGTCGCCGGGAGAGGGCGTTCACCACCAGCAGGGCTGCGATCAGGGGCAGGGCGGCGAACCCGGCCAGCCAGCCGGATTCATGGCCATAGCCGAGACCCAACAGGGCGATGAGAGCGAGCAGCAGGCAGCCATTGAGTACAAATGTGTGGGAGAAGGCCGGCAGGCGCAGGGCCAGGGGCGCTTTCCCCTCTCTCAAGCCCGCGTAGACCTTCTCGGCCCGCCCCTTGAGCGCCTCGTCCGGCGCGGTGCGCACCGACTGATACTCCACCACCTTGCCGCTCGCATCCTGAATCGGGGTGACGAAGGCGTTGACCCAGTAGTGATCCCCGTTCTTGCAGCGATTCTTCACCGGTCCCATCCAGCTCTTGCCCTCCCGGATATGGCTCCACATATCGGCGAAGGCCTGGGTCGGCATGTCGGGGTGGCGTACCAGGTTGTGGGGGGCGCCCTGCAACTCCGCCAGGGTGAAGCCGGCTATCTGGCAGAACTCCTCGTTGGCAAAGGTGATTCGGCTCTCCAGATCCGTGGTGGAGATGAGATTCTGATGCGCCGGGTAGAGGCGCTCACGCTGGGTAACGGGCTGGTTGACTCTCATGGGGGCGTCCGACAATGGGGATGATGAGTCCCGATCGTTCGGGACTAGTCGTCCCACTGCAAGCCGCGCACCAGAGTGCCAAGGGGCGCTTAAAATGCGTTCGACGTGCGTGTTATTTGCCCAAGGCGCATGGATTGCTGAAAACCGCCAATGCCAGCGTGGCGACTAGCTGAATCGATTCGCTTTTTGGGAGCCGTTTTGGCAATGGCGGTGCCGGTTTCGCAATTTGGAAAGCAACAAAGCGGGAGCCCACTCGGGCTCCCGGCTGATTCAGGCGGGGATGTCCGGTGCGCTGGCGGGGGGCGCAATCTGGGTTTCGATCTGCAGGTGGGTGGAGAGCAGGGTCTTCAAATCCTGCAGGTACTCCTCCAGCGGCGGCTCCTCCAGCAACAGGGCGAGTTCGTTGCCCACCGGGGTGAGGCGGTAGTAGAGCAGGGTGAGGTGGCTCTGGCGCTGGCGCAGCCGCCAGTGCTGGTTGCCGAAGGCGAGCTCCACCCCGTCGGCGGGCAGAGGGCCGGATTCGAGCTCCCCTCGGTGCAGCAGACCGAGATCGAACAGCAGCAGCAATGCGCTGTAGGGCACCCGATATTTGCCGAGGCCCATGCGGGTGACCTTGGCGCGGCTCAGCAGGCTGGCCCCCTTGTGCATGCCGAGCAGCAGGCGTTGCTCGTCGCTCCCCTCGTAGTGGCAGCAAAGCGCGCAGATGCGCTGGAACAGCTGCGCCTCGCGCTGGGTCATCTCCTTGAGGGTGCTGAGGGCGCGGATGGAGAAGCGGCCAGGGGTTGCGACTTCCAGGGCGAAGATCCGCCCCCACAGCTGCTGCATGGGCACCATGCTGATCTCTTCGGCCAGTTGCAGGAAGCGGGTCAGCCAGTCGCTGTCCATCTCGCCGCCGGCGGCCGTCTCCTCGCAGTGACGAGAGGCCATCACCATGATGGATTCCAGATTGCGCTGGCGGGCGGCCTGCTCCGCCAGTTGGCGGAAGGTGGCGCGCTGCTCGAAGGTGCTGTCACTGTTGCGGGTCAGCATGCCGTCGATACCGCGGCTGCGGGCCAGGCGCAGGGTCTGCTCCTGACTGCTTAAAATGGAACTCTCTTTCTTGGGGGGCGGCAGATCGGCCATGCTGGCTCCGTGCTGGCTGAGGGGATTCAGGCTGGTATTGAATGTTACTCCAAGCAGACAAACGAGCAATCCCCAGAACCTATCCACGATCTTACTGTGAGCTCGTGATCAAGGTTCATGTGCTGCTCGCTTAGGTGGGGTAAAGAGTGCTCACGTATATCTATACGTTCCGGTTCCTGCGCAGCTCTTTGCCTTGCTGACGACCTCTCGTTACAGGTCGTGAAAAGATTCTCAAGCGGGGACGGGCTCCCGATGTGCAGGCCGGATAACACAATGGCCTCCCGGGGGAGGCCATGTTGATTGCATATCAAGGCAATAGACGCAGGGGCTTATTCTTCGTAGACGCTGACGTCGGTCGCCTCCATGGAGTAGGAGGCGGTGGCCATCTCATGGCTCGAACTGATCGTGCGCATCTTGCCCTTCACCCAGATGGCGTCCCACAGATCATCCACCGGCGCCCCCTTGGGGTAGCTTACGTAGATCACCTGGTTGGTGGGGGGAGGCGGGACATGGATGCAGGCGCCGAAGTAGGGCACCAGCAGGAAGGCGGTGACCTTCTTGGCATCCCCTTCCAGCGGTACCACGAAGCCCGGGATGCGCAGGTCCTGGTTGTCCAGCTTCTTGTTGACCCCGCCCACCGGTTGCGGCACCGACGCCATGTTGCCATCGTGGCTGACCTGGGGCGGTGGCAGCAGTTTTTCACCCTCTGGAATGAGGATGTCCCAGTCGATTGTCTTGTAATCCACGGCGTGGGCAGGCAAAGCCAATATGCCCAGCAGCACGGTCAGTACTTTCCACATCCTGCTCATTCCCTTTGTCATCGTCATATCCGGATACTCATGCCATCGCTCAGGCTGTAGCGATATGCGCGGGCGGCGGGCAACAAGCCTATCACCATGCCCGCCAGCCACACCAGCCCCAGCAGTTGCCACTCATAGGCACTCGGCAGGCCGATCCCGAGTTGCAGGCCATAGTGGCTGAGCAGCCAGGGGGTGGCAAGCAGTTGCCCGAGGTAGAGGGCCCCGACTCCGAGGGCGATGCCGAGGGTGGTGAGGGCCATGGCCTCCAGCGCCAGCAGCAGGAACAGATGGGAGGGTCCGGCGCCGAGGGAGCGCAGAATGGCGAGCTCGCGGCGCCGCTCGTTGAGCCCCGCCAGCAGGGTAGTCAGCATGCCGATGAGGCCCGCCACGACCACGAAGCCTGCGATGACGGTCAGCGCCGTCTCCATCACGCTCATCATGCCCCACAGCTCCTGCAAGGCGGCCCCCGGCAGGATGGCCATCAGGGGTTCGCCGGTGTAGGTGTTGATGCCCCGTTGCAGCTGGAACGCCAATATGCGGTTGCTCAACCCCACCATAAAGGCGGTGATGGTCTTGGGGGTGAGATCCTGCTCAAGCGCCTGCTCGGCGGTGACATTCTTGCTGTGACGACCGGTGTCCCAGCCGAGGTGAATGGCCTCGATGCCCGCCAACGGCACGTGCACGGTGCGATCGACCGGGGTGCCGGTCGGCGCCAGTATCCCGACCACCTTGAACGGCAGGTTGTCGTGCTGGCTGAAGGAGGTGTTGCCAGCGCCGTGGGCGATGATGATGGACTGATCCAGCTTGTAGCCGAGCTTTTCGGCCACCTGGGCGCCGAGCACCGCCTCGAACGGCGTCTCGAACGGCCGGCCTTCGCGCATCTGCAGCGACTGTTGCTGACCGTACTTCAGGTGAGTGAAGTAGTCCCCGTTGGTGCCGAGCACCCGAAAGCCCTTGTGGGAGTCCCCGAGGGAGAGGGGGATGGTCCAGGCGATGCCGGGACGCTGCTTGATGGCCTGATAGGCATCCCAGCCCACGTTGTTGGTGGGGTTGCCGATGCGAAACACCGAGTAGAGCAGGAGGTTCACCTGGCCGGAGCGGGCGCCGACGATGAGATCCGTGCCCGAGACGGTGTTGGCGAAGCTCTCGCGCGCCTCGGTGCGCACCCGCTCCACCCCGAGCAGCAGGGTGACGCTGATGGCCACGGCCAGCAGGGTGAGCCCGGCGGTGAGGCGGCGGGCCCAGAGGCTTTGCAGGGCGAGTTTCAGCATGGTGACCTCCGCGTCCTGAATGGCTGGCAGTCTGCCTGCGCGGGCGGGCAGAGGTTCTGGTTATCGATCTTCATGCAGCCCTCCGGTTGAGCTGTTGCAGGTTCTCCACCCGGGGGAAGAGGGGCTCGAGATAAGGGTCGTGGCTGACGAAGACGAGGGTCGAGCCCTGCTTGTCGCACTCCTCGAACAGCAACTTGATGAAGGCGGCCCTGTTGTCGGTATCGAGCGCCGAGGTGGGCTCGTCGGCGATGACGAGTGGCGGGGAGCCTATCAACGCCCGGGCGGCGGCGACCCGCTGCTGCTGGCCGATGCTCAAGGCATGGACGGGCCTGTGCAGCGCTTCGTCCGGCAACTGCAATTCCCCGAGCAGGCGGCGAGCTTCCTGCTCTGGCGTGCCCCGCAGACGGGAGCGTTTTTGTGGAGAAAATGTGAGCGCCGTAGTGACATTGTCCAGTACGGATAAAAATGGCAGCAGATTGAACTGCTGGAAGATATAACCCAGATTGGCCGCCCGGAAGTGGTCACGGGCGCGGCCTGAGAGCTGGGCCAAAGGCTGGCCCAGCACCTCCAGGGTGCCGTGGTTGGCGGTCTGGATCCCGGCCAGCAGCCCGAGCAGGGTCGACTTGCCGGAGCCCGAAGGCCCCTTGATGAACACCCGCTCCCCTTGCGCGATGTGCAGGGCGGGCAGATCGAGTACAGCCTCGCCACCTGGCCAGGCGAAGGCCAGATCGCGGATCTCAACCACGGCTTTGTTCATGGGATCACCAGCTCAGTTTGTAGGCGGACGGGGTCAGCTCGGCCGCGGTCTGACCGGTGGGCAAGATGCCCTGCACGCTCAGTTTTTCCAGGCTCGGGTAGACGGTAAAGAGGGTGGCTTCCAGCCCGGTCAGCTTGGCCGGTGTCTGGCAGTTGTAGGTGTACATGGCTCCGAGATCGGCGTGACCATCTTCGTGATGGTGTTCGTCGTGATCGGCGTCAGCCTTGTCATGGTCATGGTCATGGTCATGGTCATGGTCGTGATCATGCTCTTCCTTGGGGGCGTTGATCTCCTGCTGGGCCAGGGTGCAGCCGGCCGCAGGATCCAGTCGGAAGAGGGCATCCGGCTGCTTGAGCTGGGCCATGGCCTTGGCGTATTGCGCCTTTTCGGCGTCGGTCTTGGCGGCATGCTCGAAGCCCACCAGATCGGCGGCAGGGGCCTGCAGCTCGATCATCAGCTGGTTGCCGTCGAGCACCAGGTTGAGGTGGCCGTGACCATGCTCGTGAGCGCCGTGGCCGTGGCTTTCGTGTTCATCGTGGTTGGCTTGTACGCCAAAGGCGGCGACCGCCAGGAACAGGGTGGCTGCTTTCATCGTTAATCCTTTCAAATTCATTGATAAATAATGGAAATATCTAAACGAACGGGAAGGAAGAGGCTGGTGGGGCACGGATGCTGTAATGGGGGACGCCGAGATGGTCGATGGGGGTAAAAGCAGTGGTGAGGGAGGGATAGGCGATAAAGGGAGCGGCCGGAGGCACCAGGGTGGGCGTCAGGGCCAGCTTACCATCCAGGTGGAGGGCGCAGACGAGGCAATGGTGATCATGACCAGGCAGATCCGCTTCCAGCGGGTGCTGCGCCAATACCGGTTGCAACCACAACCAGCCGAGCAACAGCAACCAGATTTTCAGCTTGGAACGAACCATAAGCCCCTATGGAAAGGGCGCCATCAGCGCCCTTTTCTCTGATTCAGAGATGGGACTTGATGAGCCCCATCACCTTGGTGATATCGGTGGCACCGAGCTGGCCATCTTTGGCGAACAGCACCTTGCCTTCTTTATCCAGCAATATGATGGCCGAGCTTTCCGGCGCGAGATCCCAGGCATTGCGGGCCATACCCTTGGCGTCCAGCACCATGGCGGACCAGGGGAACTCTTTCTTGCTGTCTTCGGCGCTGCTCTTCACAAAGCCGGAGGTGCCCCAGATGGCGTCATTGCTGTTGATGATGGTGACGGTCTGGTATTGATCATGGGGCAGCTTGGCGGCCTTGATCGCCTCGATCATGGGGCCGTTGAGCTCCTTGGCGCTGGAACGACCCGCGATGTGCTGGATCAGAAATACCTTGCCAGTCAGCACCTTGCTTTGCCAGGGCTGGTAGCTTATCTCTTTGTCCTTCAACACCAGTTCGCCTCTGTCGGCGATGTTGACCAGGGGAACCTGGGCAGACTCCTTGATGTTGTGGGCCATGACCAGGCTCGGCAGCAGCGCCAGAGTAAGTACGAGATGTTTCATCCGTATGACACTCCTTTGTTATGTTATAACGACTTGTGGTTGAGGGGAAGAGGCACACCACATCCTAAACTGATCGGATCTGTTTAAAAAGTGTTAAATGTTATCGCCTGGCGGAGGGTGCCATCCTTGCCACCCAGAGGCGGCCCGCTGGCAAGCGGTCGCTAGAATCGCATGCAGTCGATAAAAATCAACTGCTTGCAAACTGGTTTGAGCAGTGGCGTCAGTAGAGGGGTTCGCTCACCAGCGGGATCTGGGCCATGGTCATCTGCTGGGCCAGCAGGGGGGAGCCGGTCAGCAGCACGTGACGCTGATTGCCGATCACCACGGTGTCTCCCTTGAGGCCGCTGTCTGCGGTGATGGCGAGCCAGGCAGGGGAGACGCTGCCGATGCTGATGTTGGGGTAGATGATGCTGAGCATGTATTGGGGGGCGAGCTCCGCCAAGAGGCTTGCCATCAGCAGCGCCTTCTCGTCGCTGTCGGCCTTGTTCTCCTGCAGGGCCTGCAGGGGGGGCGCGAAGTGATCCATCTGCTCGGGCGGAGTGGGAATGGCGTTCAACCACTCCTGCAATAGATACACGCTGGTGGCCAGATCCTTGGCGGAGAACTGTTGAGCCAGAGGTTTGAGATCGCCCTTGAACTGATAGAACAGCTGGGAATAGTTGGGCCGCACGCAGGGGAGCTTGATATTGGCCGGATGAATGCAGGGGGAGACTCGCATCTGGTAGAAGGCATCCTCCTGATATTGTTGATAGGCCTGCCAGAACTGGGTCGATTCCTGGCTGTTGTCGTGCAGGGTGAAGGCCTGCTCCAGATTGCGAAACTTGGTGGCGGTTTCCGGGCTGCTCTGATTGATCTGGTTGATGCTGCTGTAGAGGCGCGGGCTGATATAGGAGTAGAGCGTCTCCAGGGGATAGTTGAGGGAGGCATCGAGTTGGGTCATCTCGTGGCGACTGGCGGAGAGAATGCGTTCGTCCGTGCTCAGTTGCAGGTGTTTTTGCTGGCCATCGGCGGAGAGCCATTGCCAGCTGAAATTGACCTCCTGCGCGCAAGAGGTGCCCACCATCAGACTCCACAGCAGAGCTTGTGCCAGTTTCATGAGGATGCTTCCTGCGCCGGTTGATATTAAACAACTAGGTGAGAGCGCGGGATTTGGATTGCTCCAATGAGGCTTTAGTTGGTAATTAATTGATAAAGCTTTAAATTTAATTTCGAAAATATTCGATTTGGAGGACGACCATGAGAGCTGGCGCCATATTCCTGCTGTTGTTAACCACCCTGCCGGCGGCGGCGGGCCAGGTGATCGTCAATCAGGGGCTCTCTCCGGCGGATACCTTCGCCCTGCGGGACAGGCTGGCACGTGAACACGAGTGGCAGGAGTGGTTGCGTTTCCAGCAGGCGGTCAAGTGGCTGGAGGTGCTGCCGGTAAACTGCGATCTGGTGGGCAGTGCGGGTGGGGAGTATCGCTGCGGCGATGACTACTATCGCCCCTATCGCGACAACGGCCGCGACATCTATATCCAGGGGGATCCGCCGGGCAGGCAGCCAAGGAGCAACAAAAAGGCGCCATAAGGCGCCTTTTTTGCACGAGGACGCGGCTTATTTGGCAGCGTAACGCTCGGCGGAAGTCAGAATCTCGGCTTCGGCGGCGGCCTTGTCGCCCCAGCCTTCCACCTTGACCCACTTGCCCGCTTCCAGCTCTTTGTAGCGCTCGAAGAAGTGCTGGATCTGGGCTTTCAGCAGCTCGGGCAGATCGTTCACATCCTTGATGTGATCGTATTGCTTGGTCAGCTTGGAGTGCGGCACGGCCACGATCTTGGCATCTTCGCCAGACTCGTCGGTCATCTTCAGCACGCCGACCGGGCGGCAGCGAATGACGGAGCCGGCCAGCAGCGGGTAGGGAGTCGGCACCAGCACGTCGACGGGATCCCCATCCAGGGACAGGGTGGCGTTCACATAACCGTAGTTGCACGGGTAGAACATCGGGGTGGACATGAAGCGATCCACGAAGATGGCACCGCTGTCCTTGTCGACTTCGTATTTGATCGGGTCGGCATTCTGCGGGATTTCGATGATGACGTAGATGTCGTCGGGCAGGCTCTTGCCAGCCGGTACCAGATTCAGGCTCATGACATTTCCTTTAGCATGTTGGAGTCGAGTTTGCAGGCCGACATTATAGCGATGTCCCGTCAAATGACCATATTTCGCGGCCATTGCGACAGCCTTGGTACCACGGCGGCAGCTTGGGTCTGCCAAATTCCGGCGACCTTGGTAGAATGCCCACTCCCTTCATTGGACAAGGCAGTGGTATGCACATTCATATTCTCGGGATCTGCGGCACCTTCATGGGTGGTCTGGCGGTGTTGGCAAAGCAGCTTGGCTATCGGGTGACCGGCTCCGATGCCAATGTCTACCCCCCCATGAGTACCCAGCTCGAGCAGCAGGGGATCGAGTTGACCGAAGGCTATGACCCGTCCCAGCTCAGCCCTGCGCCGGATCTGGTGGTGGTAGGCAACGCCATGAGCCGTGGCAACCCTTGCGTGGAATATGTGCTGGATCGCAATCTGCCTTATATCTCTGGCCCCCAGTGGCTGCTCGAACATGTGTTGAAGGATCGCTGGGTGCTGGCCGTGGCGGGCACTCATGGCAAGACCACCACCGCCAGCATGCTGGCCTGGGTGCTGGAATACGCCAAGCTGGAGCCCGGTTTTCTCATCGGTGGCGTGCCGGGCAACTTCCCGGTCTCCGCGCGCCTGGGCGCGGCCCCCTTCTTCGTCATCGAGGCGGACGAGTATGACTGCGCCTTCTTCGACAAACGCTCCAAGTTCGTCCACTACCACCCGCGCACCCTGATCATGAACAACCTGGAGTTCGATCACGCGGACATTTTCCCGGATCTCGCCGCCATCCAGCGCCAGTTCCACCACTTGATGCGCACCGTGCCGCGCAATGGCCGGGTGCTGTTCCCGCAGGCGGATCACAACCTCGGTGCCGTGCGCGAGATGGGCTGCTGGAGCGAAGTGGAGCTGGTGGGTCAGGACGACGCCAAGTGGAAGGCGGTCAAGCTGGCGGACGACGGCTCGGTGTTCGAGGTGTGGCTGGATGGCGTCAAGCAGGGCGAGGTGCACTGGGAGTGCATCGGCGAGCACAACGTCAACAACGGCCTGATGGCCATCGCTGCCGCCCGCCATGCCGGTGTCATGGTGGAGCACGGCATTGCTGCCCTGTGCCAGTTCAAATCCCCGAAACGGCGAATGGAGCTCAAAGGGGAGGTGGCCGGTGTCAGCGTCTACGACGACTTCGCCCACCATCCGACCGCTATCGAGACCACCCTCGGCGGCCTGCGCGCCAAGGTGGGCAAGGCCCGCATCCTGGCGGTGCTGGAGCCGCGCTCCAACACCATGAAGCTCGGGGTGCACAAGGCCGAGCTGGCCGCCTGCTTCGACGATGCCGATGAGGTGTTCTTCTTCCAGCCGCCGAACATCGGCTGGGATCTCGGCGAGGTGACGGCTCACATGCGTCGTCCGGCCCGGGTGTTTGGGGAGCTGGATACCCTGATTGCCCAGCTGGTGGCCGAGAGCCGTCTGGGGGATCATATTCTGATCATGAGCAACGGCGGTTTTGGCGGCATCCATGACAAGCTGCTTGGCCGCCTCCACCAGAAGATCGCGGGTTAACATGGATAAACAGATCACTTTGGCGCTGACGGGGGCTTCCGGCGCCCCATATGCGCTGCGTTTGCTCGAGTGCCTGGTGCAAGCCGATTACAAGGTCTATCTGCTGGCCTCCTCGGCGGCCCGGGTGGTACTCAAGACCGAACAGCAGGTGGATTGGCCCGGCAGCCCCAAGGAACTCTCGACCTATCTATGCCGCGAATATGGGGCAAAAGAGGGGCAGATTGTGGCCTGTGGCAAGGAGGAGTGGTTCTCGCCGGTGGCCTCGGGCTCGGCGGCGCCGAGGCAGATGGTGGTCTGTCCCTGCTCCATGGGCACTGTCTCGGCCATCGCCAATGGCACCTCGGACAACCTGCTGGAGCGGGCGGCGGACGTGGTGATCAAGGAGCGCGGTCAGCTCATCCTGGTGCCGCGGGAGAGCCCGTTTTCTGCCATCCATCTGGAGAACATGCTGAAACTGGCACGACTCGGGGTGACCATCATGCCGGCGGCGCCCGGTTTCTACCACGAGCCCAAGCGTATCGAGGATCTGGTGGACTTCATGGTGGCGCGAGTCCTGGATCATCTCGGCATCGAGCAGGCACTGACCCAACGCTGGGGCTACGCCAAGCCTTGATCTGAGCCAGGACAGGCAAACAAAAGCGGCGCCGGACTCGATGTCCGGCGCCGCTTTTTTCATGGGTGAGGCGGTTTAGGCGGCCTGAAGGGGGGCCGTCACATATTTGAACAGGAAATCAGTCACCTCTTCCCGGGACGGGCGCTGGGGCTGATTGATCATCTGCATCATGACGTAGCCAAACCCGGTCAGGGAGCGGGCCAGATCCTGCGCCGACAGCACGCTCTGGATCTCGCCACTGTCCATGGCAGCCTGCAGGTGGGGCGCGATGCGCTCCAATGCCTTGTCCAGCAGACGGGTGTAACGGGGCCAGACCTCTTCGCGGACCGACGAACTCCATTCCAGCCAGATGCTGGCATGGTCCGGGCTGTCATAAGCCGCATCGACAAAGAGTTTGACGTGGCGGTGGATGCTGTCCTTGACCGGCCCCTGACCGGTATAAGCCTGCTCGAGGATTTGTTGCACAAAACGCTCGATCTCTGCCAGGACTTCATCGACCAGATCTTCACGGGTGTTGAAGTAGTTGAATACGGTCGCAACCGATACCTTGGCCTGTTCCGCGATCTCGGCATGACCCGCACGGCCGATGCCGCGACGGGAAAATACCTCGATGGCACATTCCATCAATTGATCACGACGAGCCTCCGGCGAGAGCCGGGTTCGACGTCTTATTTCTGCGCGTGGTTCCATAGTTTTTTCATCTAATAGTTATTGATTATGGTGTTTATAGTATTGTCACCGATAATGCCGAAAGGCTTGCTAACTCTATCAATTAAAATAAGCCGATAAAAGCATCACGTATGCCTGACGCCTCGGGGCTGGAGTGATAGAATCCTCGGCTTTGATGTACATGAACGGCCAACGACCCGTTGGCCATTATTGGAGTAAGTGATGAAACATATCGTCGAGGTGATGATCTCCGAGGCTGACGTTGCCGCCCGGATCGCCAAGCTGGGTGAAGAGATCACCGCACGCTACCAGGGCTCCGATGAAGTGGTCATGATCGGCCTGCTGCGTGGCTCCTGCGTCTTCCTGGCCGACCTGTGCCGTCAGACCCAACTGCCCATCACTCTGGATTTTATGACTGCCTCCAGCTATGGCTCCGGCATGCACAGCACCCGTGACGTGCGCATCCTCAAAGACCTGGATGACGATATCAAGGGCAAGGATGTGGTGATCGTCGAGGACATCATCGATACCGGTTACACCCTCAACAAGGTGCGCGAGATCCTCTCCCTGCGTGAACCCAAGTCCCTGGCCATCTGCACCCTGCTGGACAAGCCGTCTCGCCGGGAAGTGCAGGTACCGGTGGACTGGATCGGCTTCTCCATCCCGGACGAATTCGTGGTGGGCTGTGGTATCGATTACGCCCAGAAGTATCGTAATCTGCCGTTCATCGGCAAGGTAGTTCCGCAAGAATAAGCAAGGCTCACAGTGGCAACGGCAGGGTGACAGCGTCATCGACTGCCTGCAGGCGGCCTTGGCCGCCTTTTCTGTCTCGAGATGGGCTCATCCATCACAGGGGTTGCAATGAACGCATTGGAAATCAGCGGTCTGAAGAAGACCTATCAGGGGGGCGTCGAAGCCCTCAAGGGCATCGATCTCTGCGTCAAGCAGGGGGATTTCTTCGCCCTGCTCGGCCCGAACGGGGCAGGCAAGTCCACCACCATCGGCATCATCAGCTCGCTGGTGAATAAAAGCGCCGGCAAGGTGAAGGTGTTCGGCCATGATATCGATGGCGAACTGGAGCTGGCCAAGGCCCAGCTCGGCCTGGTGCCCCAGGAGTTCAACTTCAGCCAGTTCGAGAAGGTGAGCCAGATAGTCATCCACCAGGCCGGCTTCTATGGCGTGCCGAACTCAGAGGCGAAGATCCGCGCCGAGAAGTACCTGCGTCAGCTCGATTTGTGGGACAAGCGCGACATGGCGGCCCGCACCCTGTCCGGTGGCATGAAACGACGCCTGATGATTGCCCGCGCGTTGATGCACGAGCCCAAGCTGCTGATCCTGGATGAGCCGACCGCCGGGGTGGATATCGAGATCCGCCGCTCCATGTGGCACTTCCTGCAGCAGCTCAACGAGCAGGGGGTCACCATCATACTCACCACCCACTACCTGGAAGAGGCGGAGATGCTGTGCCGCAACATCGGCATCATCGACAAGGGTCGGCTGATTGAAAACACCAGCATGAAGAACCTGCTGGGCAAGCTGGGTCGGGAGACCTTCATGCTGGACTTGGCCCCCGGCTCCGCCCTGCCCAATGTGCCCGAATTCCAGGGACGCATGCAGGATGAGCGCACCCTGGAGGTGGAACTGGACAAGAGCCAGTCCCTCAACAGCCTGTTCGAGCAGCTCTCCGCCCAGGGGGTGCAAGTACAGAGCATGCGCAACAAGGCGAACCGGCTGGAAGAGCTGTTCGTCAACCTGGTGGAAGAGGGGCGCAAAGCATGAGTTTCGAGATTGATCCCATCACCTTGCTGGAAGGGGTTTGTACAGCATGAATGCCAACACCTATTACATCGCTTTCAAGAGCATCCTGACCAAGGAAGTGGTTCGTTTCACCCGGATCTGGCTGCAGACCCTGGTGCCGCCGGCCATTACCATGAGCCTCTACTTCGTCATCTTCGGCAACCTCATCGGCTCGCGCATCGGTGAGATGGGGGGCTTCAGCTACATGGAGTTCATCGTGCCCGGCCTCATAATGATGTCGGTCATCACCAACTCCTACTCCAACGTCGCCTCCTCCTTCTTCAGTGCCAAGTTCCAGCGCAACGTGGAAGAGCTGCTGGTGGCACCGGTGCCGAACTACGTCATCATCGCCGGCTACGTGGGGGGCGGCGTCGCCCGCGGCCTCTGTGTCGGCTTCATCGTCACCCTGGTGTCCCTGTTCTTCGTACCGCTGCAGATCCACCACCTGTTCAGCGTCTTCATTACCGTGTTGCTGACCGCCATCCTCTTCTCTCTGGGGGGGCTCATCAACGCCGTGTTCGCCAAGACCTTCGATGACATCAGCATCATCCCGACCTTCGTGTTGACACCGCTCACCTACCTTGGTGGCGTCTTCTACTCCATCACCCTGCTGCCGCCATTCTGGCAGGGGGTTTCTCAGGTGAACCCCATCATCTATATGGTGAACGCCTTCCGTTACGGCTTCCTCGGTATCTCCGACGTGCCGCTCGGCACCGCCTACCTCATCATCATCGGCTTCATCGTGGCCCTCTATGGCCTGGCCTGGTGGCTCATCTCTCGCGGCACTGGCTTGCGACACTGAGTGACTGAGCATAAAAAGGCGCCATTGGCGCCTTTTTATTATGTCCATGTAAGGCTCCACGCTCGCGTTCTCATACCTCGTGATATAGCCATATTGATTGATGGTGGATGTAGAAGAAAGCAGGTGAGTTGATATCTTGATTAACCCCTTGCATGTCGAATTATTTTACTGAACATCACTTCCCGCTTTACCCGATATATCTATAACCTCTTTGTGCGATATGGGATTTAAAATCCCTCCACCTTCTTTTAATATCTGTTACTTGGTTTTGTTTTTCTTGTGCATGACGACATGATAGTCTCGGCATCATAGTTATTGCGATGCTTGTGTTTATAGGGTGAAACACAACATAAAGACTTAGCAATTTTACAGACATAGTATTCACTATATTTGATAATTCCATCTGGACTGATTAATAAGGTGGCACGCTTTTTATTAAAACATTTACAACAAATGCATGACGAAACGCTCGCATTCATGGTGCATCGGTTTTCCGAATTTCATCTTGAACAAATCCATGGCCTTGGTCAGAAAGCCAAGAGCAGGAAAAGTCTCTGGCGGCAGGGAGGTGATACCTCATGACGATGGAGCGGGAAGGGGCTGGAGCGGTGCAGCCATACTAGATGCGTGCAAATGATACCTGTTTCAGTCAGCACAGGCACTGGGCGGGGCCAAGCCTTGGTGCGCATTATCTCACCGGATTTTGATGCAGAACAAAACAGCCTCACCATGGTTGATAATAATGGGATCCTGAATATTGCCGACACGGCCCTTATTCTGTTGCCCATGTTCGGGAGCCGCATTACCTGATAACCCATAGAAGCACATACTTGTCTGGTGTATGCATGCCTCATTTTCTGTCTGAGATGGCAGGACGGTTTGGTGTCCATTATTTGTCACGGCATGACAGCACCAGCCTCGAGATAGTCTGTGAGATCACTTTATTTTAATGTTCATTGGAGAGATAAATGAGAAATGGAATTGTTTGCGGTGCCATCCTGTTGGCTATTACCGGTAGCGCCACCGCGGTCAGTGCTGGATATCATGTGCTGGAAGAATCAAAAATAAAGCTGATGTCTATAAATAGCGAACAATGTTCAGTTAATCTTGAGTCAAACAAAATTTATAAAGTGAAATGCGGAGAAAGCTTTCAGCGTTTTCGTGCCGGTGATGATGTGAAGGTGCTGGACGGCGAGAAGGGGCTGGCGCTGTATAATATTTCAAACGACCTGCTGGTGGGGGCTGCCGAAGTGCAGTGACGCACCACAGTTCACCTGATGACCAGACACCGGCCTTGCGCCGGTGTCTGCATATTCAGCCGGTGTGATGGTCATCCAGGCGGATCAGAAGACGGGGGCGTCGTACTGCACCGGCTCGTCGCTGTAGACGCAGACATTCCACTTGGCGGCCAGCCCGTCATCGGCGAGGCAGTAGCGCTCGAAGAAGGCCTTGATCTCGGCCCGCTGGCAATGGGCCTCGAAGCTTGCCATGTCACGCCAGATCTCGTTGAAGACGATGGGGAAGCTCTCACCCTCGGCGAAGGGACTCGGGATGTGGCGAGTGACGATGTACTGCTGGCAGCCATCTTCGCGCAGGGTGTTGGGCTCCAGACTCTGCAGTACCTGGAACAGGGTCTGCTCCTTGCCCGGCTTGGGCTGGAACTGGGCGATGCAATAAACCTTCTTGGACATGGTCTCTCCTTGGGATAAGGCGCAGTGATGGTGGGCGATGGGGCTATTGATGGGATGGCCGCACCTGAGCACGGCCATCGGACGCATCAGCTGGGTTCAGCGTGGGCAAGCGTGACGACTCGGTTGTCGATGAGGCGAGCCTTGCCGAGATAAGCGGCCATCAGGATCACCAGTTGCTGGCTGTCGCCGGTTGCCGCCTCCAGGGTTGCCGCATCGACGATGTCGATGGCATCGGTCCGAAAACCTGCGTTGTCCAGACGCTGACTGGCCTTGGCCACCAGGGAGGGCAGGTGATGCTCTCCCGCCTCGATCTGCTCGGCTACCCAGTTCATGGTGCGGGCAAGCTCGGGGGCCAGAGCACGCTCGGCAGCGGTGAGGTAGCCGTTGCGTGATGACAGGGCCAGCCCGTCTTCGGCACGTACCGTGGGCACACCGACGATCTCGATAGGCATGGCCATGTCATCCACCATCTTGCGGATCAGTGCGAGCTGCTGGTAGTCCTTCTGGCCGAAGCAGGCCACATCCGGTTGCACCAGGTTGAACAGCTTGGTGACCACAGTGCTCACCCCGCGGAAGTGCCCCGGACGCAGCGCTCCTTCCAGCAGACTGGAGAGGCCGGGCACCTCGACGAAGGTCTGGCTGGCGAGACCATGGGGATACATGAGTTCCGGGGTCGGGGTGAACACCAGATCCACACCGGCGGCCTGCAGGGCGGCGCAGTCCTGCTCCAGGGTGCGGGGGTAGTTGGCGAGGTCTTCGGCCTTGTCGAACTGCAAGGGGTTCACGAAGATGCTGACCACCACCTTCTCACCGTGGCTGCGGGCCTCGTTGACCAGGGTCAGATGGCCCTGATGCAGGTTGCCCATGGTGGGGATGAATGCGATGGCACGACCTTCACGGCGCCACTGACCGATCTGCTCGCGCAGGGCGGCGGGATTATTAACGACGAGCATCAATAGTTCACCTTCGGATAGATCCAAGAGAATGGGTTGAATGGGTTATCGGCAGATGGCGAAACGGGGGCCATGGCCCCCGCTCGCGTCCCTGAGGCCGGCTGTCAGTTGAAGCAGTGCTCCGGGCCCGGGAAGGTGCCCTCGCTGACCTCTTTCACATAGAGGCGGATGGCAGCATGCATGTCGCCGGTCTCGGCCAGGAAGTTCTTGGTGAACTTGGGCACATAGCCGGAGGTGATGCCGAAGGCGTCGTGCATGACCAGGATCTGGCCATCGGTGGCGGGGCCCGCACCTATGCCGATCACCGGGATGCGCAGTGCCTTGGTGATGCGCTCGGCCAAGGCGACCGGCACGCATTCCAGCACCAGCAGCTGGATGCCGGCAGCTTGCAGCTCCAGGGCCTGGCGGTAGATCTCCTGAGCGTGATACTCATCGCGTCCCTGCACCTTGAAGCCGCCAAACACGTGTACGGATTGCGGGGTCAGCCCCAGGTGACCGCATACCGGCACGCCGTTGCGGGTCAGATGGCGGATGCTCTCGCAGAGCCAGTCGCCCCCTTCCATCTTCACCATGCGGGCACCTGCGGCCATCAGCCGGGCGGCGTTCTGGTAGGTCTGCTCCGGAGTGGCATAGCTCATGAACGGCATATCGGTCACCACCAGCGCCTTGCTGGTGCCACGCACCACGCAGCGGGTATGGTAGACCATCTCGTCCATGCTGACCGCCAGGGTGTCTTCACCACCCTGCAGCACCATGCCGAGGGAATCGCCGATGAGCAATACCTGTGCACCCTCGTCGTCAAACAGCTTGGCGAAGGTGGCGTCATAGGCGGTGATGGCGGTGATTTTCTGGCCGTCCTGCTTCATCTTCATCAGGCCGGTGGTTGTGATCTTGCTCATTGCGTTGCTCCTACTTCTCTACTCATCCGTGGCACCGGCAAGGATCGACAGACCATTGCGCGGGCAGCGGGCAACCAGTTCGGCGAGCGGGGTGCCACAGGGCAGCACCAGGTCGGGCGCCAGTTCGGCGAGGGGCAGCAGGACGAACTCCCGCTCCTTCATGCCGTAGTGGGGGACAATCAGGCGTTCATGCTGGATGACTTGCTCACCATAGAGCAGCAGATCCAGATCCAGGGTCCGCGGACCCCAGCGCTCGTCCTTGCGCACACGTCCTTGTTCCAGCTCTATTTTCTGCAATTGATCCAGCAAGGCCAGGGGGCCGAGCCGGGTCTGGAGTCGCACCACGGCATTGACATAGTCCGGCTGATCCGCCGGGCCCATGGGGCGACTGCCGTAGAGGTGCGAGGCCTGTACCAGGTTAGACTCCGGCAACGCCATCATTGCTCTGATGGCCCGCCTGGCCTGGGCGAGAGGATCCCCCAGGTTGGAGCCGATAGCGACGAAGACCTCGATCATGGGACTGGCTTACTCGGCGGCTTTGGGCTTGCGGCGACGGGGGCGGCGGCGATTGCGGCTGTTGCTGCTGCGTTTCTCACCGCTGCGCTCTCCTGCCGGTGCGCGCTCACCGCGTCCCGCGTCCCGTTGCAACTGCGGGCGCACGTCCGGGTTGGCGGCTACGTAGCGTTCCCACCAGCTGGCGAGTTCGCCCAGGCCCCGCTCGACCCGGTTGCGCAGCAACAGGAAGTCGAAAGCTGCGCGGAACTTGGGATGCTCCATGGCGCGCTCGGGATGACGGCCCTGGCGACGGGTCAGTCGCTGTTGCAGTGCCCAGATGTCGCGCACGTCCGTGGTGAAGCGGCGCGGCACCGCGATGATCCGCACCTGGGCATCCAGCACCTCGTTGATGGCCAGCATGAAGGCGTCGTACCAGGGCAGGCCGCTCTCGTTCTCCAGCACCCGGCCACGGGCTTCGACGGCGCCCCACAGCAGGGTGGCGTAGAGGAAGGCTGGGCTGACCCGCTTCTCCTCACGGACCCGGTTGTCGGTATCGATCAAGGCCTGTTCGATGAACTGCTCGTAGGGAGAGTTGCCATGGGGGGTGAACAGGGCGGCGACCTGGGGGAACAGGGGCTGGAACAGACCGTATTCCCGCAGGAGCTTGTAGGTGGCGAGGCCGTCGCCGGCGAGGAACAGCTTGAGAGTTTCCTCGAACAGGCGGGCCGCCGGAATGTCTTGCAGCAGGGGCGCCAGCTCCTTGATGGGGGCGGCGGTGCGAGGGCTGATGTGCATGTCCAGCTTGGCGGCGAAGCGCACGGCGCGCAGCATGCGCACCGGATCTTCCCGATAACGGGTCTCGGGATCGCCGATCAGTTCCAGCTTGCGCTCGGCCAGATCCTCGATGCCCCCCTCGAAGTCGTGCAGGGTAAAGTCCCTGGCGCTGTAGTAGAGGGCATTGACGGTGAAGTCGCGGCGCTCGGCATCCTCTTCGATGGTGCCGTAGACGTTGTCCCGCAGCAGCATGCCTTCATCAGACTGGGCCGACACGTGCTTGCTGGTATTGACCTGATGGTGGTGACCCCGGAAGGTGGCCACTTCGATCACGTCACGACCAAAGACGATGTGAGCCAGGCGGAAGCGGCGGCCGATCAGGCGGCAGTTGCTGAACAGTGCCTTGATCTGTTCCGGCGTCGCGTTGGTGGCGATGTCAAAATCCTTTGGCGTCTTCCCGAGCAGAATGTCACGGACGCCGCCACCCACCAGGTAGGCGTCATAGCCTCCCTTGTTCAGGCGGTAGAGCACCTTGAGCGCGTTCTCGCTGATCTCTTTGCGCGAGATGGGGTGCTGGTCACGGCTCAGGATGCGGCGCTGGCCGGCGACATGGGTCGGCAGGCTGGATTCCATCGACTGCTCGCCGTCTTCCTTGCCGAGCACCTTGCGGCAAAAGTTTGCGATCTGGGAAAAAATGGTACACCTCTTCATGACTTCAAATTGACGGGAGGCCAAAAAATAGCGGCCTATCATAGCTCAGGCCTGGCCAAATGCGAAACTATGTGGTCTGCGCACCGGATACGGCGCTGACCTGCTGGCCGACTGGGTCAGGTATCCGGCTTGTTGCCCCCAAACAGAATGGTCGGCTGATGGGGCACCCGTGCCAACTGCCAGTGGGCTATTCCCCAGGCAATCATCTGCGCAACGGTTCCCTCGGCCAGCTCGGGAGGCGGGTTTTGGCCGAGGAATGCGAGGGCCTGCCAGAGGGCGGGTCTCACCTCATCGAGCGCCAGGGCCGGGGCGTGATTCTGCTTGGAGAGCTTGTGGCCATCGGCCAGCACCGCCAGCGGCAGATGCACCCAGGCGGGCACCGGCGCCCCCAGCATCTGGTAGAGCGCAATCTGGCGCACCGTGGGCTCCAGCAGATCGGCGCCCCTGACGATCTCTGTGATGCCGCAGTCCATGTCATCCACCACCACCGCCAGGTTGTAGGCGTAGAGCCCGTCCCGGCGGCGGATGATAAAGTCCTCCTCCGCCAGGGCCGCCGGCACCGAGATCCGGCCCTGCAGCGCATCCTCGAAGTGATAGACGGGCTGGCGCTGGCGCAGGCGGGCGGCGCAGCCGGAAGCCGATAAGCCCAGCTCCCGGCAATGGCCGCCATAGAAACCGCCGGCGGCCATGATCTCGCGCCGGGTACAGCGGCACCAGTAGAGGTGGCCGGCCCGATAGAGCCCCTCGATGATCTCGTCATAACGCCCATGGCGCAGGCTCTGATAGACAACCTCCCCATCCCACTCGAGGCCATGGGCCTCCAGTGTGCGGAGAATGAGGTCGCTCGCGCCGGCCATCTCCCGCGGCGGATCGATGTCCTCGATGCGCACCAGCCATTTTCCTTGCCGGGATCTCGCCTGCAGAAAGCTGCCAAGGGCCGCCACCAGGGATCCAAAGTGGAGCGGGCCTGACGGCGAGGGGGCGAAGCGGCCGATATAGGGGCGAGTCGGGGGCGTAGGGGTGGCAGTGGTGGGCATGATCATCGGGGAAAGCTGAATAATGAGACCGCATTCTGGGCCGCACCCGGCAAAATCACAATAAAAAAGGGAGCTCGCAAGCTCCCTTCTGTGATTCACCTTGATGGTCGGCCTCAGCCTGCCATCTGTTTTTCCTTGATCTCGGCCAGCGTCTTGCAGTCGACACAGAGGTCGGCGGTCGGACGGGCTTCCAGACGACGGATGCCAATCTCGATACCGCAATGCTCGCAGTATCCGAAGTCATCGTCTTCGAGCAGCAGCAAGGTCTTCTCGATCTTCTTGATCAGTTTGCGTTCACGGTCGCGGGTACGCAGCTCGAGCGCGAACTCTTCTTCCTGCGCGGCGCGATCGACGGGATCCGGGAAATTGGCAGCCTCATCCTTCATATGGTCAACGGTGCGGTCAACTTCCTGCATCAGTTGGTTACGCCAGGCTCCCAGGATCTTGCGGAAATGAACCTTCTGTTGGTCATTCATGTACTCCTCGCCAGCTTTCATCTGGTAAGGCTCGACACCCGCAATGGCCAGGGGGCCCAGAGATTTCCTGTTTTCGCCTGTTGGCATGCCCTGTCTCCTAATTCAGCACGCGACTCGTGCCATCCATAAATTGAGGGCGGTATCTATAGCAGAAGGGTAACCCGTAGGCAAACAAGCCATACCAATATTGTTACCCATTCCAGCATTTATTTGCAGCCCTCGGGTTGCAGGTGGTCAGATTCAAACGGGATAAAGTCTTGAGCCACCATGCCTCGCACCCCAACATGGGGGCGATAGCATAAAATTTCAACCCCCGCCGCCATTGCCTGTTCAATGAGCAGACTATAGTGCGGATCGATGTGCGTTGCCGGGCGCATCCGCGCAATCCCCGAATGCAACACCATGAATAACAACACAGCTCTGTGCCCCGCCGCCTTCATGGCCATCAGTTCACGCAGATGTTTGGCTCCCCGGGTCGTCACCGCATCGGGGAAGTAACCCATGCCGGTCTGCTCCCGTTCGTCCAGCAGGGTGACGGATTTCACCTCGATGTAGCAGCTGGGCCTGTCATCGTCCTCCAGCAACAGGTCGATGCGGCTGTTCTCTTCCCCGTATTTCACCTCGGTCCGCAGCCTGGCATAACCGGCAAGGGGGGCCAGCGCCCCCTGCTCGATCAACTCGCGGGCAATCTGGTTGGCGCGGGCGGTATTGACGCAGATGAAATGGCCCGCCGGACTCTCGGCAATCTCCCAGCTGTGAGCCAGCTTCCGCTTGGGATTGTCGGAGGTGGAGTACCAGACCCGGGTGCCCGGATCGGCGCAGCCGGTCATGGCGCCGGTGTTGGCGCAATGGATGGTGATGGTCTCGCCATCGTCCAGTTGCACATCGGTCAGGAAGCGTTTGTAGCGGCTGATGAGCTGCCCGCATTGCAGGGGGGGATCGAAAATCATGGGGTCAGCTCCTCGGGTTTTTGTTCCTTGATGCGAGCCCGCAGGGGCCAGCAGGCGATGGCTTCATAGCTGACCCCGTCCGGGGTGCTCACCGAGCGATAGAGGCAGAACCGCTCCGCCTGCAGCACGAAGACCGGCGCAGGCAGATCATTGGGGGCTTCCCCCGCCTTGCGCGACAGGGTGACATGGGGGCGATAGCCCTGTTCCCCGTTGCCGAGCCCCAGCTTCTCGCCGTGACGGCGCAGGGCCCGGGCCAGCACGTTCAGCTCGTTGGGCCACTCCCTCGGCCCTACCCAGGCGGCCTTGGCGCGGGCGAACCAGCCGGTCTGATCGAGCCGGACGGCAAAGGGCGGGCAGTGCTGCTGTCCGGCGGCGGCAATCAGGCGCTCCTGGGTCTGCTCGTCGGTTTCTCCGAGAAAGGCCAGGGTGAGGTGCAGGTTCGCCGCCGGGACCGGCAGACCGGGCCAGGGACGCTCTGCGCGCCAGGCGGCCAGCTCGGCAGCCAGCTCGGGCAGGGGCAGGGCGAAGAAGAGTTTGGACATGGGGGGAGTCGGTCCTCGTGATGCGCAGGTAGGAGCCCATTCTATGGCAGTGGACGGGGGAATGTCTTGCCGACGCCAGTCATCGCCATGCACGGGAGGGAGGGGAGAGGGATGGCTTCGACGCCATGCGCTTACAGCAGACCCCTTGCTATGGCAGAATGGACACCGTTTTTCATGTCGCCACAGAAGGTTGTCGCCGTTTTGTCCCAACTCCCCATCGTTTCGGTGCTCCCCGAGCTGTTTGATGCCATCGATAGCCATGCCAGCGTGATCCTGCAGGCGCCCCCCGGCGCGGGCAAGTCGACCCTGCTGCCCCTGGAGCTGGTACGCCAGCACCGGCTGCCCGGTCGGATCATCATGCTGGAGCCCCGCCGGCTGGCGGCACGGAACATCGCGAGCTTTCTGGCTCGCCAGCTGGGGGAGAAGGTGGGGGAGCGCATCGGCCTGCGGGTGCGGGGGGAGAGCCGTACCAGCGCCGCGACCCGGCTCGAGATAGTGACCGAAGGGGTGCTGACCCGGATGCTGCAGCAGGATCCGGAGCTCGCCGGGGTGTCGCTGGTCATCTTCGACGAGTTTCACGAGCGCAGCCTGCATGCGGATACCGCCCTGGCCTTCGCCATCGAGAGCCAGCAGGGACTGAGGGACGATCTCAAGCTGCTGATCATGTCCGCCACTCTGGATGGCATGGCGCTGGAAGCCTTGCTGCCGACAGCTCCCGTCATCCGCTCAGAGGGGCGCGGCTTTCCCATCGACTATCACTACCGCCCCGCCAACCGCCAGCAGTGGCTGGAGCCGCAGGTGGGCGTCGTAGTGCTTGAAGCGCTGGCTGCACATCCCGGCAGCGCCCTGGTGTTTCTGCCGGGGCAGGGGGAGATAGAGCGACTGGCGCAATGGCTGGAGGGGCGGCTGCCTGATGATGTGCGCCTCGCCCCCCTCTATGGCCGCCTCGACATCAAAGCCCAGCAGGCCGCCATCGAACCGGCACCGGCGGGCAGCCGCAAGCTGGTACTCACCACCAATGTGGCGGAGACCTCCCTCACCATTGAAGGGATATCGATTGTCATCGATAGCGGGCTGGAGCGGCGTGCCTCCTTCGATCTCAAGAGCGGGGTCACCCGGCTGGAGACCCGCCAGATCGCCAAGGCGTCCGCCACCCAGCGGGCGGGGCGGGCGGGCCGCTTAGGCCCGGGTATCTGCTACCGGCTCTGGAGTGCCGAGGTGCAGGAGCGCCTCGCCGAGCAGAGCCCGCCAGACATCCTGACCCAGGAGCTGACCGGCCTGCTGCTGGACGCCGCCCAGTGGGGGGCCAGGGTCGAGAGCCTGCCGCTGCTGGACCCGCCACCCGCGGCGGCGGTGGCCAGTGCCCAGCGACTGCTGGCCTCCCTCGGCGCGATGAAAGCGGATGGGGAGCAGCAGCTGACCCCGGCCGGCCGCGCCATGGCGGCCCTGGGGACCCATCCCCGGTTGGCGCGCATGTTGCTGCGGGCCCGTGAGCTCGAGGCCGAGGGTCTGACAGGGATTGTCGCCGATGCCGCTTTCCTGGTGGCGCTGCAGGAAGAGGATCTGCGAGGATCCGAGCGTCTGTCCGTGCTGTTCCAGCGCCGCCAGAGCGCCTTGCGCCAGGGCGCCGCCCGCTGGTTTGATCGCCTCGGCGTGCGCCCCTCCACCGCCAGGGGGGAGTGGCTCGGGCTGCTCTGCGCCCTCGCCTGGCCGGACAGGATCGGCAAACTGCGCAGCGGCAATCGCTATCAACTCAGTGGTGGGGTGAGCTGCGATCTGGTAGAAGGTCATCCCTGTCAGGGGCAAGCAGCGCTCGTCTCCATCGAGATGGGCCAGAACGAGCGTGGCAGCCGCATCTTCATCGCCGAACCCGTGGAGCTGGATGAGCTGGTGCGCCAGCTGCCTGAACTGGTCAGCGAACGCCAGTGGTTCGACTGGGATGAACGGGAGGAGCGGGTGCGGGCCGAGCGCCAGCAGGTACTCGGTGAACTGGTGCTGAGCCAGCGCCCCCTCACGGATCTGTCGGACGAGCAGAAGGGGCGCTGCCTGCTGCAGGGCATTCGTCGCAAGGGACTGCACGTGCTGCCCTGGGACGAGAGTAGTGAAGGGCTGCTGGCCCGGCTGCGCTGCGCCGCCGACTGGTTGCCGGAGGAGGGCTGGCCTGCCATGGATGAGAACAGCCTGCTGGCAACGCTGGAAACATGGTTGCTGCCGGCACTGAGCGGCATGACGAGGCTGGAGCAGCTCAAGCGTCTCAACCTGGCGGAGCTGCTGCGCCAGTCTCTGCCCTGGCCCCTGCCAAAGCGGCTGGACGAGGCGTTGCCGAGTCATTTCCAGGCCCCCACCGGCAGCCGGGTGCGCATCCGCTATGAGCCGGGTCAGGCACCGGTGATCCCGGTGCGGATCCAGGAGATGTTCGGTCAGGCCAGCACGCCCTGCGTGGCCGATGGCCGGGTGGCCCTGGTGGTGGAGCTGCTCTCCCCGGCCCAGCGGCCACTGCAGATCACCGCGGATCTCGCCGCCTTCTGGGCGGGCTCCTACGAGCAGGTGAAGAAAGAGATGAAAGGGCGCTACCCGCGTCACTACTGGCCGGACAATCCCCTCGAGGCGATGCCGACCAGAGTGACCAAGAAGAAGATGGGATTGTAGAGCCGATTGACCAGGCGCAATCGGACGTTCGCGAAGGCGACAACACAAGCAGGAAGGAAAGCAAAGAGGATTTATGGCAACCCAACGACGCAAGCGCGCGCCCAAGAAGGCCGCGCCCAACAACACCATCTGGCGCAAGCTGTTCTGGCTTGGCTTCAAACTCTCGCTGGTGGTGGGCGCCTTCATGGTGGTATTCGGTATCTATCTCGATACCAAGGTGCGCGAGCGCTTCGATGGCGAGAAGTGGCAGCTGCCGGTGATGGTTTACAGCCGTCCGCTGGAGCTCTACCCCAGCCAGCGTCTCTCCCAGGCCCAGATGCTGCGCGAGCTGAACATGCTGAGCTACAAGCAGGTGCGCCAGCCCCACACCCCGGGTGAGTATGCGGTCAATGGCAACAAGATTGACCTGATCCGCCGCCCGTTCGCCTTCCACGACGGCGCCGACGGTGCCCGCGGCCTGCGCCTGACCTTCAACGGTGCGCGGCTGGACGGGATCCTGGCGCTCGAAAACCAGCGCCAGCTCGGTTATGCCCAGATGGACCCGGTGCTGCTGGACCGGCTGAACACCGAGGATCGGGAGGATCGCCTGCTGGTGCGCATCGCCGAGGTGCCAGACAGCCTGCTGGTCACCCTGCTCACCACGGAAGACAGGGACTTCTATCAGCATGGCGGCGTCTCCCCCGTGGCCATCATGCGCGCCATGGCGGCCAACGTGTTGGCGGGGCGCACCGTGCAGGGGGGCAGTACCCTCACCCAGCAGCTCGCCAAGAACTTCTTCCTGACCCGTGAGCGCAGTCTGTGGCGCAAGGTGCAGGAAGCCTATATGGCGGTGCTGATCGACTACCGCTACAGCAAGGACGAGATCCTGGAGGCCTATCTCAACGAGGTCTACCTCGGCCAGAACTTCTCCCAGGGGGTCTACGGCTTCGGGCTCGCCTCCTATTTCTACTTCGGCATCCCGGTCAACGAGCTGGACATCGATCAGGTGGCCCTGCTGGTGGGCATGGTGAAGGGCCCTTCCTATTACGATCCCTGGCGCTTCCCGGAGCGGGCCAAGGCCCGGCGGGATCTGGTGCTGAAATTGCTGATGGATCACGGCAGCCTGACCCAGCCCGAGTATGAGCTGGCCAGCAAGCAACCCCTTGGCATCATCACCCGTGGCCAGATGAGCTATGGTCGTACCCCGGCCTTCATGGGCCTGCTCAAGCGGGAGATCCAGAGCCGCTTCGGCCCGGATCTGCTCAAGCAGTCCGGCCTCAAGATCTTCACCAGCCTGGATCCCATCGCCCAGCACGCCGCCGAACAGGCGGTGGAGTCGGGGCTTGCCACCATCGAGAAGCAGCGTGGCAAGAAGAAGCTGGAGGCGGCCATGGTGGTCTCCGACTGGCACAAGGGGGAAGTGGTCGCCATGGTGGGGGGCCGGGATCCGCGCTACGCCGGCTTCAACCGCGCGCTGGATGCCCGTCGCCAGATCGGTTCCTTGGTGAAACCCGCCGTCTACCTGACCGGCCTCTCCAATGGCCTGACCCTGGGTACGCCGCTCAAGGATCAGCCGATCCGCATCCGCGGCCAGGATGGCCAGATCTGGACACCCCAGAACTACGATCGCAAGTTCCGCCAGAGCGTGCCCATGATGGAGGCGCTGGCGAGCTCCCTGAACGTGCCGACCGTCAACCTCGGCATGCAGGTGGGGCTCGACAAGGTGGTGGATACCCTGCACAAGCTCGGGGTCACCCAGGAGATCCAGCCCTACCCGTCCCTGGTGCTGGGGGCCGTGGCGCTCTCTCCCATGGAGGTGAACCAGATGTACCTGCCCATCGCGAACCAGGGGCTGACCCAGCCACTGTCGGCCATCCGCGCCGTGGTGAACGGCGATGGCAGCCAGCTCTATCAGCATGATGAGGCCGCCAAGCGGGTCACGGATCCCCAGGCGAGCTGGCTGACCCTGTTCGCCATGACCAAGACGGTGAGCCAGGGCACGGCACGGGCCCTCGGGGCCAAGTTCCCCGGCGCCACCATGGCCGCCAAGACCGGGACCACCAATGAACTGCGGGACTCCTGGTTCACCGGGCTCGACAACAACGAACTGGTGAGCATCTGGGTCGGTCGTGACGACAACACCCCGGCCGGGCTGACCGGTGCCAGCGGTGCCCTGCAACTGTTCAGCGGTTACATGAGCCAGCGCGGGGTCAACAGCCTGAGCCTGAACATGCCGGAGGGGGTGAGCTGGGCCAGCTTCTCCCGCACCAGTGGTGCCCGGGTCACCAGCGACTGCCCCGGCAGCCTGCAGGTGCCGGCCAAGCTGGCAGGACTGGGGGAACCCATGAGCTGCGCCGCCCCGGTGGCGAACCCGAGCCCGACCAACGCCCTGGACAACTGGTTCAACGGTTTCTTCAACTAAGGAAACGGGCGGCCTGGCCGCCCGTTTTGATGGAGTCGGTATGACGATACCCCTGCTCGGCGGCATCCACCATGTGGCCATCATCGCCAGCGACTATGCGCGCTCGCGCCGCTTCTATCACGAGGTGCTGGGACTGCCCATCATCGCTGAGACCCTGCGCGAAGCCCGCCAATCCTGGAAACTGGATCTGGCCCTGCCGGACGGTAGCCAGCTCGAGCTGTTCAGCTTCCCCGCGCCGCCGCCGCGCGCCTCGAGGCCCGAGGCCTGCGGCCTGCGCCATCTGGCCTTTCGGGTGGCGGATCTGGAGCGGGTCATCGCCCATCTGCAGAGGCAGGGGATCGAGGTGGAAGCGGTGCGGGTGGACGAGCTGACCGGTCGGCGCTTTACCTTCTTCGCCGACCCCGACGGCCTGCCGTTGGAGCTCTATGAGGCAGAGAGTTAGACTGCCTGCTGCAATCTGAGCGATCGTTTTGACTGTTTAAAAGCCGCCCGGCAAACCGGACGGCTTTTTTCATGAGCTTTTGGCGTGGATCATGCGGTGGTCAACAGGGCTACCGCCACCGCCATCACCAGGATCCCGGCCCAACCGATGGGTTTGAGCCGCTCCCCGAACAGCAAGAGGCCGCCAAGGGCGGTGCCGAGGATGCCGATGGCTCCCCAGGTGGCGTAGGCGATGGCGAGATCTATCTTGCCGGTGCTCACCGCCTCGGAGAGCAGGGTGAAGGCGCAGAGCACCAGCAGGATGCCGAGAAAGCCCCAGCCCTTGTAGCGAAATCCCACCGAGCGGTTGATGGCCATGTTGGCGCCAATGTCCAGCAGGGCGGCGCCGAGCACGATGATCAGCGGGTGCATGGGGCCTCCCCAATCTGACGCGGTGCGGGGGCTGAGGTCGGCTCATCATGGCTCTCACCCAGGGTCACCATAACAATCCCCACTATGGCCAGCGCGAGCCCGATCAGCTCCTGGGTGCTGATGCGGTACTCCAGGAACAACACGGAGACCAGGGTGATCAAGGCGATCCCCAGTCCTTCCCAGAGGGCGAACGCGATACCAATGGAGATTGTTTTGGCGGCTTTGGCCAACATCAGGTAGGAGAGGGCGATGAGCGCCCACATGGGCAGGTAGTTGAGCCAGCCCGCGCCATTGTCCGCGATGAGGGTCATGGAGGAGGTGCCGGCGACCTCGGTCAGGATGGCGCCGGTCAAAAACATCCGGGCCAATAACATACGACTGATTGACATAAAACGTCCTTCTGTGACTTCGACCCGGCAAGGATAGCCGGGGCCTTGGCCCCGTCGGGAATCGCTCAGCGTCGATAAACCAAACGCTGCGGGTTTGCCTTGTGCGCAAGGGGCGGGCTAAGGTAAAGACCGGATCCTCTGCACGCCAACACCTTCATGAAACTCAATCAGATAAAACTCTTTGTTGAATCAGCGGAAAGTGGTTCCATTGCCAATGCTGCCCGCCGTCTTGGCAAGAGTCGCAGCGCGGTCAGCACGGCCATTGCGGCACTGGAGCTGGAGCTTGGCGTCGAGCTTTTTGAACGTGGGGCGAATCGCAGTCGATTGACCGAGATCGGGGAGCTGGTGCTGGATGACTGCAAGCGACTGCTGCAGGCGGCCAACAGCCTGCAGCTCAAGTGCGAGCATCACGCCTCCGGCGCCGAGGTGGCGCTGCGGGTGGCGCGGGACGACGCCATCCCCGAATCGGTCTGGCGGGACATGCTGGGCACCCTGCGTCGCCAGTTCCCCGGCACCAGCATCTCCCTGGTGCTGGCCTCGCCCCCCGAACTGCCATCCCTGGTGGAGGAGGGGTTCGTGGATGCGGCCTTCGGCCTCATCACCGAGGAGCAGGAGCGCAGCGGCCTGTGCATCGATGTGCTCAGCCCCATCCGTACTCTGATGGTGGTGGCCCCGAGCCACCCCCTGTCCAGCCTGAAACGGGTGTTGCAGCAGGATCTCAGCGGCCACACCCAGGTGACCCTCTCCTACGTCGACGAGTTCTCGGTCAAGAGCCTGCTGCCCATCGGCGGCCAGCACATCGGCCTGTCCAGCTTCGAGCTGATGCGGGACGCCGTGCTGGATGGGCTGGGGTGGGCCGTGCTGCCCTCGCCGCTGATCCAGGGTCAGTTGCGGCAGGGCGATCTGTTGACCCTGAAGCACAAGTTCAGCCTGCAGTGGCGGGACTACGGCGTCTATCTGTCGGAAAGCGCCCACCACGGCAAGGTGCTGGCCTGGTTGAAGAAGGCGATCCAGGCCTATCTCGAACCCTTCGAGTAGGCCGGGAGAGGGGCGTCAGCGATAGCGGGGGGCAGGCTGGCGCGAGCGAAACGGCAGCAGGATGATGCCGAGCAGCAGATCCCCGAGCAGGGCGGCGATCAGGCCAACGGCGAGACCACAGCCGATGGCGGCCTGCTTGAGCGGCACCACATAGCTGTAGTTGTGCAGGGTATCCTGCCAGAGCAGGGGATCCGGTTGCAGCAGCAGGTGGGAGAGCTGTCGGAGCCAGGGTTTATCCTTGATGGCGAGCTCCTGCTGCAGGTGGCGCTGCTGGCTCACCAGCAGCTTCAGGCTGTCGGCATCCTGGGTGAAGACCGGATCCTGACTGGCGCCGTAGTGGGCGATCAGGGCCTGCAGATCCCCACCGAAGTGCTGATCCGCGGTCCCCTGGAAGGGGGCCAGGCTGAGGTTGGCCTGCTGCACCCGGGCATCCAGCCGCTGGAAGTAGAGATCGATCAGACCCGGGATCTGGACCCCAGCCAATAATCCCAGTGCAAACAACATCATGCGAAGGTAGCTGCGCATCATCATCATCATCCTGAATGAAGGGATTCACATACTAGCCGCAAGCCGCTGGCGCGCCAAGCCGAGCACTGCCAGTTTGGGAGCCGACATGGGATCTGTGGAAAAAGATTCGCTAGAGTATCTTTCTGACATTAACTTTTACATTTTTGTGATTCAGATCTCGAATAATCTACTTTAAAATAAGGTTTTTCTGAAGGAAGGCTCGGCATGAGCAAGTTCATACCTTTCTATCTGGTCGGGGGGCTGATCGCCCTCAGTTGGGGCGCCCTGCCGGGCCACGGCCCCTGGGATCACTGGGATCTCACCACCTTCCTGCGGGTCAATGGCTGGCTCGCCGACTCCGCACGCTGGGCGGATCTGGTGGCCATCACCAACAACCGCCTGTTCGATCTGGTGGCCTTGGCCTGCATGGGGCTGATCCTGGCCATCTGCTTCTTCCGTGCACAGGGGCAGGAGCGCCGTCGGCTGGTGGCTATGGGGGTCGTCATGCTGCTGGGGGCCCTGGTGATCAACCAGTTTGGCCACCTGCTGCCGGTCAGTCGCCCCAGCCCCACCCTGATGGTGGAGGGGGCGCTGCGGGTGACCGAGCTGAGCGCCATCCCGACCAAGGATTCCTCAAGCGACAGCTTCCCCGGTGATCACGCCCTCTTCCTGATGATCTTCGCCGGCTTCGCCCTGCGCTACCTGCCGCGCTGGGCCGGCGTCATCGCCCTGCTGATGGTGCCCCTGTTCTCGGCCCCCCGCATCCTGGCCGGGGCTCACTGGCTGACGGATGTCTATGTCGGCGCCCTCTGCCTGGCTCTGCTCTGTCTGCCCCTCTTGCTGCTGACGCCCTTGTCGGATCGCATGATCGCGCGCATCGCCCCCAGGCTGCCCGGCTGGCTGGGCTGACAGACCCGGCATCGGATGGCTGGCAATAAAAAAGAAGGCAGGGAAACCTGCCTTCTTTTGCTTATTTCCATCGGCGGCTGTGGTCGTCGCGAAATGACCATGACTACGGCCGATGACCCCGGGCTTGCGCCCTCATGGGCAAGTATGGGCAGCGCCGTTCGAGTTCGCATACTCACCCTGGGATCAATCCCGTCGATGGGGCCGGACTGGTGGGCCCACGCCATATTGTCGGGGGCGGCGCGCCATTGACATCGCCGCCTCTTTTGGAGAACGCCAATGCTAATCAATCTGTTGCGTCTGCTGTTCATCGGCTGCGCCCTGGTCTTCATCTTCATGCTGATCCACGCCTGGTGGCACAAGCGGCGCAGGGGGGAGCTCGAGTCCACGCCGTTCTGGCCGGTGGCGGGCATCGGTTTTGTCGCCAACTTCCTCGATACCCTGGGGGTGGGCAGCTTCGCGGTGAAGACCGCCTGCTACAAGCAGTTCAAGCTCATCGACGATCGTCTGCTGCCGGGCACCCTCAACGGTCAGTGCGTGCTGCCGACCGTGACCCAGTCCCTCATCTTCATCGGCGTGGTCAAGGTGGACCCCCTCACCCTCATCAGCATGATGGCGGCGGCCGCCGCGGGAGCCGCCTGGGGGGCGAGCCGGGTCGCCGGCTTCGATAGGCAGACCATCCGGCTGGTGATGGCGGTCTCCCTGCTGGTGGTGGCCGGGCTCATCTTCGCCGGCCTGCTGGGGCTCTTCCCCCTCGGTGGCGAGGCCATGGGGCTGACCGGCTACAAGCTGGGGATTGCCCTGGCTGGCAACTTCCTCTTCGGGGTCTTGATGAACGTCGGCATCGGCCTGTTCGCCCCCTGCATGACCCTGGTCTACCTGCTGGGGATGAACCCCATGGCGGCCTTCCCCATCATGATGGGCTCCACCGCCGTGCTCAGCGTCTTCTCGGCGGGCACCTTCATCCGGAGGGGAGCATTTGATGCCAAAGCCGTGCTGGCGGTGGCCATCTTCGGCCCTCTCGGCGTGGTGCTGGGGGCCCAGCTGGTGCAGTCCATGGACATGGAGATGCTCAAATGGCTGGTGGCCCTGGTGGTCATCTACACCTCCTGGACCATGTACGCCTCCTGGCGGGCGGGGCGGCGCCAGCCCGCTAGCCCGTTACCGGCTCAGCACGGGCTGAGCGAGGCTCCCCGCTAACCTTGTTGCGGGGAGGGATCACCTCCCGCGCCGAAAGCCGGTGCGCCGTCGCGAAAGCCCGGCTCCCGGCTCGCCACCACTCGTCAGGGGACGCTGGCTGGAGGCGACCAGGGCCGCCTCCGCCTTGGCGCCGAGAAACACGTAGAGCCCGAGCGCCAGCAGCAGTCCCACGGCGCAGGCCATCACCCCCACCGCCGGCCAGAGCAGCTCGACCTGGCCGAGAGACCCCTTGAACAGCAACAGCAGCCCCTCGATGGAGACCGCGATCAGGATGGCGGCGATGAAGCGGGTGATGGTGCGGCGAATGGCGCTGTGGCGGAAGATGTCCTTATGGAGCAGTACCTCCTCCTCCAGTATGGTCTTGCCGAGATCGAACACCGCCAATGCCAGGGTCAGGAAGATGATGGCGCTGAAGGCGCCGAGCCGGTTTGGCTGGGTGCCGCACAGCAGCAGGTAGAGCTGCTCAAGTCCGTGCCAGATCAGGGTGGCGACGATGAGAAACAGCGCAAGGCTCAGCACCACGTAGACGGCCCTGAACCAGGGGATGGCGCGGCGCCGCTCTCTGTCTCCCATCAGCCAGGCGATCAGCTGATGCAGGTTGATGCCAAGCTCACGGCCATGGCCCTGCACCACCAGTCTGAGCTGCCCCTGGGGGGCGGGGATCGGAGCCAGGATGGTGGCGTTTGCCTGGGGCAGGGGCGTGCTCTGCACGCTCTGCACGAAGGGATAGGCCTTGAGGGACTCCGGGGGGAGGTTGAGTAACCCCAGCAGCAGGGGGGCCAGCTCGGTTTCGTACTCCTGATAGCGCCGCAGCACATCGATGGGGCTCATCTCTGCCATACACACCTCGGTCAAGTGGGCTCCTGGGGGCGCGGTTCACCCGGGATGCCGTGAACCGCCTCCAGCAATCTGGTGCAAATAGTGGGCCTGCTTTATGACAGCCGTGGTGGCGCTGCTTGCACCAGTGCATGGCAAACCCGAAGGGGAGGAGGAGAGGCGTGCACCACAAGGGGGCATGCAATCAGGATCCTGTGCGGGCTAGCCGCACAGGCAAGAAGAAGGGCCCCGCAGGGCCCTTCTTTATTTGGACGGGTTTATATGGACCGGGATCAGCCCGCCAGCTTGGCGAAGCTGCGCTCGGCGGCGGCCAGGGTGTGGGCTATCTCCTTGTCACCGTGGGCCAGGGAGAGGAAGCCCGCCTCGTAGGCGCTCGGCGCCAGGTAGACACCCTCTTCCAGCATGAGGTGGTAGAAGCGCTTGAAGCGTTCCATGTCGCAGCGGGTCACCTGCTCATAGCGGGTGATTTCGGCTTCATCGGTGAAGAAGAAACCGAACATGCCACCCACCTGGGTGACGGCGAGCGGGATGCCGTGTTTGGCGGCGGCGGCCTTCAAGCCCTCCGCTATCTGGGCTGTCTTGGCGTCGAGCCGCGCATAGAGGCCGGGTTCTTGCAGCAGATCCAGCATGGCCAGACCCGCGGCCATGGCCACCGGGTTGCCGGACAGGGTGCCCGCCTGGTAGACGGGGCCGGTCGGGGCGATGTGCTGCATCACCTTCTTCTTGCCGCCGAAGGCGCCCACCGGCATGCCGGCCCCGATGATCTTGCCGAGGGTGGTGAGATCCGGGTCAATGTTGTAGTGGCCCTGGGCGCCGCCGAGGGCGACCCGGAAGCCAGTCATCACTTCGTCCAGGATCAGCAGGGCGCCGGCTTCGTCGCAGATGGCGCGCAGCCCTTCCAGGAAGCCAGGCATCGGCGGGATGCAGTTCATGTTGCCGGCCACCGGTTCGACGATGATGCAGGCGATGTCGCTGGCGTACTGGGCGAAGACGTCCCGCACCGAATCCAGATCGTTGAACACGCAGGTGAGGGTGTGTTTGGCAAAGTCCGCCGGTACGCCCGGGCTGTTCGGCTGACCCAGGGTGAGGGCGCCGGAGCCGGCCTTCACCAGCAGGGAGTCGGCGTGGCCGTGGTAGCAGCCCTCGAATTTGACGATCTTGTCGCGGCCGGTGTAGCCGCGGGCCAGGCGGATGGCGCTCATGGTCGCTTCGGTGCCCGAGTTCACCATCCGCACCTGCTCCATGGAGGGGACTAGCTGGCGCACCTTCTCCGCCATGCGCACCTCGATCTCGGTGGGGGCGCCGTAGCTCAGCCCCTTCTCCACCGCCTGGATGACGGCGGCCTTGATGGCCGGGTGGTTGTGACCCAGCAGCATGGGGCCCCAGGAGCCGATATAGTCCACATAGGCCTGACCATCCACATCATAGAGATAGGCACCGTCGGCACTCTCGATGAAGCGGGGCGTGCCACCAACCCCGTTGAAGGCGCGGACCGGGGAGTTGACGCCACCCGGAATGGTCTGGCGGGCCTGTTCAAACAGCTGATCTGATTTTGACATGGATCATCCTTAATGGGATTTTGGTGGTCGTACCGGGAAAGGTGGCCGAATGCGGCTCGGCAGCCTGCGGGTGGTGGAGTATGCTTTGCGCTCTCATTACCCGGGCCGCTGGCCTGCCCCGTGGCACATTAAACGGGCCGACTATAGCAGAAAGGCCCTGTGCTGGGCAGTCGAGCCGGGACCGGGTGTTGTCAAACCTTGCTGGATGAATATGGTTTCTCATGGCGCAACAAGCTCCCTCTTCTTCTGATAATCCGTTGCCTGGGCACAGACCCGTCTTTCAACGCCTTATTTTGCAGGACAAGATGCCGCTACTGGTGCTGCTGTTGGCCGCCCTGTTGGGTCTCCTGGCGGGCCTGGTGTGTGGATTGTTTGAGTCCGGCGTGCACTGGATGATCTCCTTGCGGGTCACCCTGCTGGCGGACAGGCCCTGGTGGCAACTCATCGGGCTAGGGTTCGGTTTCAGCGCCCTGCTCGGCATGGTCGGCTACTTTCTCACTCATGCCTTCGCTCCCGAGGCGGGGGGATCCGGCATTCCCGAGATCGAGGGAGCCATGGACGAGCTGCGGCCGGTGCGTTGGTGGCGGGTACTGCCGGTCAAATTCTTCGGTGGCATCTGCACCTTGAGCTCCGGCATGGTGCTGGGACGGGAGGGACCCTCGGTACAGATCGGCGGCAACCTCGGCAAGATGGTGGCGGATATCTTCCGTCTGCCCAAGGAACATGGACATGCCCTGCTGGCGGCGGGTGCCGCCGGGGGGCTGGCGGCAGCCTTCAATGCGCCACTCGCGGGCATACTGTTCGTGATGGAGGAGATGCGCCCCCAGTTTCGCTACTCCTTCCTCGCCATTAAGGCGGTGGGGATCTCCGCCGTCATGGCGACCCTGATGCTGCAAAACATGAAGGGACAGGCGCCGGTGATAAGCCTGCCTCATTACGACGCCCCGGCCCTGAAGGCGCTCTGGCTCTTCCTCTTCATGGGGGCCTGCTTCGGCGTGCTGGGTTTTGTCTTCAACAAGCTGGTGCTGGCCTGTCAGGACGGTTACCTCGCCTTGCACCAGAACAAGCGCCATCGCTTCGTCGCCATCGGCATGCTGGTGGCGGGCACCTTCGGCGTGCTGTCGCTGTTCGTGCCCTCGGTGACCGGTGGCGGCACCGAGCTCATCCCGCACCTGATGGGGGGTGAATATGCCATGGCCACCCTGTTCCTCATCTTCACGGTGCGCCTCATCGCAACGCTCATCTGCTTTTGCTCCGGCGCCCCCGGCGGTGTCTTCGCGCCCACCCTGGCCCTCGGCACCCTGTTCGGGGTGGTGTTCGGCCATATCTTCCACGCGGCTTTCCCGGACCTTGGCATTGAACCCGGTGCCTTTGCCATCGCCGGCATGGGGGCGCTGTTTGCCGCCACCGTGCGCGCCCCCATCACCGGCATTGTGCTGGTGACCGAGATGACCGACAACTATCAGCTGATCCTGCCCATGATGATCACCACCATCGGCGCCACCCTGGTGGCTCAGTGGTTGGGGGGGCGGCCCATCTATTCCCAGATCCTGGAGCGAACTTTACGGCTGGCTGCGCGTCAAAAGCGGGGTGAGAGTAGTGTGACTGTTGGTTAACCCCTTGTTTGTTCACATCAATCAATTGATGTCGCATATAGTGAAGGGAAGAGGCCGCAGTGTGGCGCAGTAATAGAAGAGGCCCTATGTCCCAAATCGTGAAGTTATTGGTGGTGCTGCTGGTGGGGGGGCTCATCGGGTATGTGATCGGCAATCGGCAGGAGTTGGCCCAGAGTAGCCTCTTGACGGTGCAGCAGGAGACCCTGGCGCGCCAGAGCAAGGCCATCGGTCAACTCAAGACGGATCTGGGGATCAAGGATACCCTGCTGGCGACCCAGAAGGCGGCCTTCGAGCAGTTGCAGCAGACTCTCAAGGATCAGGAGGCGCAGGTGCAGGAG
>NZ_CP144204.1:785000-3672500 GCF_051125555.1 Aeromonas sp. NJAU223
CTAGGCAAAATAGAACCGTAACTTCGGGAGAAGGTTCGCTCTTGATGGTGAAGTCCCTTGCGGATGGAGCTGTCGGGAGTCGCAGTGACCAGATGGCTGGGACTGTTTATCAAAAACACAGCACTCTGCAAACACGAAAGTGGACGTATAGGGTGTGACACCTGCCCGGTGCCGGAAGGTTAATTGATGGGGTTAGCGCAAGCGAAGCTCTTGATCGAAGCCCCGGTAAACGGCGGCCGTAACTATAACGGTCCTAAGGTAGCGAAATTCCTTGTCGGGTAAGTTCCGACCTGCACGAATGGTGTAACCATGGCCATGCTGTCTCCACCCGAGACTCAGTGAAATCGAATTCGCCGTGAAGATGCGGTGTACCCGCGGCTAGACGGAAAGACCCCGTGAACCTTTACTACAGCTTGGCACTGAACATTGAACCTACATGTGTAGGATAGGTGGGAGGCTTTGAAGCGATGACGCCAGTTGTCGTGGAGCCGTCCTTGAAATACCACCCTTGTATGTTTGATGTTCTAACGCAGGGCCCTGAATCGGGCTCGCGGACAGTGCCTGGTGGGTAGTTTGACTGGGGCGGTCTCCTCCCAAAGAGTAACGGAGGAGCACGAAGGTTGGCTAATCCTGGTCGGACATCAGGAGGTTAGTGCAATGGCATAAGCCAGCTTAACTGCGAGACGGACAGGTCGAGCAGGTACGAAAGTAGGTCATAGTGATCCGGTGGTTCTGAATGGAAGGGCCATCGCTCAACGGATAAAAGGTACTCCGGGGATAACAGGCTGATACCGCCCAAGAGTTCATATCGACGGCGGTGTTTGGCACCTCGATGTCGGCTCATCACATCCTGGGGCTGAAGTCGGTCCCAAGGGTATGGCTGTTCGCCATTTAAAGTGGTACGCGAGCTGGGTTCAGAACGTCGTGAGACAGTTCGGTCCCTATCTGCCGTGGGCGTTGGATGATTGAAGGGAGTTGCTCCTAGTACGAGAGGACCGGAGTGAACGAACCTCTGGTGTTCGGGTTGTCACGCCAGTGGCACTGCCCGGTAGCTAAGTTCGGAATCGATAACCGCTGAAAGCATCTAAGCGGGAAGCGAGCCCTGAGATGAGTCATCCCTGACCCCTTGAGGGTCCTAAAGGGCCGTTGGAGACCACAACGTTGATAGGTGGGGTGTGTAAGCGCGGCGACGTGTTGAGCTAACCCATACTAATTACCCGTGAGGCTTAACCATACAACACCCAAGAAGTGTTTCTGGCCTTGTAGCAAGTGCATGAACTACTCAAATTCAGTGATAGCGACGAGCCAAGAGCGACATCGTTATTCACGTCAGCTTTCTAGATTAAGAATTTGCCTGGCGGCCATAGCGCCGTGGAACCACCTGATCCCATGCCGAACTCAGAAGTGAAACGCGGTAGCGCCGATGGTAGTGTGGCATTCGCCATGCGAGAGTAGGACACTGCCAGGCACCCAATTTGAAGAAGCCCGCTCATCTGAGCGGGCTTTTTTATTGGCTGACATTTGGGGATTGGCAGATGTTTTGTCCAATCATGGCCTGTTTATCAGGCAACTACATCGTAAAACCATATCAGCTTAGTCAAACAAACTGCCTTCTACGCCTCCAATTACCTATCTCCTGCCTCTTTTCAGCGCCACACTACCGGGATACCGGGATACCGGGATACCGGGATACCGGACTACTGGACTACTGGACTACCGGGCTGTCGTATCTGCTCACATGCAGGACGGCCATACCCCCTATTGATCATCACAATTGTTCAAAATGGGCGCTGCCAATCAGGTCAGCAACGCTCTCTGACACAGACGTGGTGAGGAAGGCCATCACCATGGCCTGACGCGGGTACGTACAGATAGATACAAGCAAGTCCCTATGTATTGGTTCCCTCTCTTTACCGCAGCATTTCGCCGCTGGTCATCTCTTCGTTCCCCCTTGTTTTGCATATAAAAAGTACAGAATGTGATACCCCTACCTTTCTGGTCGAGCCAGCTCTGCTTTAATGCCTCTGCCCACATTCGATTGGGCCAAGGAATCACAATAATCTGAGGAATGGACACATGTTCAAGAGAACAGTAACGATGATGCTGGCGGCGGGAACCCTGGTATTAGGCGGTTGCGCATCTAACGGTGGCGCCGAGCAGGCTGGGGCGGGCAACAGCGATTTCGGCGGCAAGTCCATCTACCTGCGTGGGGAGATGAACGACTGGATGGCCAACGATGAGACCAAGGTGGTCAAGGTGGCCGACAAGCTCTACATGGCCAAGGGGACCCTCAAGAAGGAGTGGGCACCCTATAAATTCAAGTTCGGTGACTCTGGCTGGAGCTGCGGCACCAACTTCGGCTACAAGAGCCCGAGCGACGGCGTCGCCGTGCTGGGCGGGGAGCCGGTGCCGGTCAACCCCTGCTCCAAGTATGAGGACATGAAGTTCTCCCCCGAGGTGGACGGGGTGTATGAGTTCTACCTGAACCTGGCCGGCGAGACTCCGACGGTTTACGTCAAGAAACCCTGATCCCGCCATGAGAGGTAAATCTCTCGGGAAATGAGACAGTTAAATGCCCTGGCCCGGAAACCCGCTGGCCGGGGCGTTTTTTTAGGATTAGAATCGCGTCCTCATGATGTGATGACTACTATATATAGTGTTTATGTTTGAGTGGTTATCTATTGGTTGTGTTTTTGACATGCATCCTGACCTGAATGCATTCACATAAGGCGGCTTGAAAATGGCTAAATCCAACCCCGTGCTGGACAGTGAAACCGGCACCGGCCTCATCCCCCTGCAGGAAACCTCCCTCGAGATCTGGGACAGCAAGTATCGTCTCAAGCGCAAGGATGGGACCCCCATCGACGGCTCCATCGACGAGACCTACCAACGGGTGGCCCGCGCCCTGGCGGCACAGGAGCGTGAACCGGACACCTGGTATGCGCCCTTCCTGTGGGCGCTGCGCAACGGCGCCATCCCGGCGGGACGCATCACCTCCAACGCGGGGGCCTTCGAGCACAAGCCCGCGACGTCCACCATCAACTGTACCGTCTCCGGCACCATCGAAGACTCCATGGACGATATCCTCGGCAAGGTGCACGAGGCGGGGCTGACCCTGAAGGCGGGTTGTGGAATCGGCTACGACTTCTCGACCCTGCGCCCGCGCGGCGCCTTCGTCTCCGGCGCCGGGGCCTATACCTCCGGGCCCCTCTCCTTCATGGATATCTACGACAAGATGTGTTTCACCGTCTCGTCCGCCGGCGGTCGCCGCGGCGCCCAGATGGGCACCATGGATATCCGCCACCCCGACGTCGTCGAGTTCATCCAGGCCAAGCGCGAAGATGGTCGCCTGCGCCAGTTCAACCTCTCCCTGCTCATCACCGAGGAGTTCGTCGAGGCGGTGAAACAGGATGCCCCCTGGCAGCTCATCTTCCCTTACACGGCGAAAGAGGTGGAGGAGGACGGCATCGCGCTGGACGACCCCGAGCAGGTGCGCTGGGCCGACTGGCCGAACAAGGAGGGGGTGGTCATCAACGAGCAGGGGCTGGTCGCCTGCAAGGTCTACAAGACCCTGCCTGCCCGGAAACTGTGGAACGTCATCATGAGCTCCACCTACGACTATGCGGAGCCCGGCTTCATCCTGATCGACAAGGTGAACCAGATGAACAACAACTGGTTCTGCGAGGAGATCCGCGCCACCAACCCTTGCGGTGAGCAGCCGCTGCCGCCCTACGGTGCCTGCCTGCTGGGCTCGGTCAACCTGACCCGCTTCGTGAACAACCCCTTCACCGAACAGGCGAGCTTCGACTGGTCCGCGTTTCGCAAGGTGGTGGCCATCTTCACCCGTATGCTGGACAACGTGGTGGAGATCAACCAGTTGCCGCTCGCCAAACAGCGGGAAGAGATCATCAACAAGCGCCGCCACGGCATGGGCTTCCTCGGCCTCGGCTCGACCCTCACCATGCTGCGGATAAAATATGGCTCCGCCACCTCGGTCGCCTTCACCGAGCAGGTCTCCCAGGAGCTGGCCATGACCGGCTGGCGCGAGTCACTGGCCCTGGCGAAGGAGAAGGGCCCAGCCCCCATCATGGAGCAGGAGTTCGAGGTAACCGGCAAGATGCTGCGCCTGCGCCCGGAGATGGCCGCCGATGGCATCAAGATCGGTGACAAGGTGAAGGGTCGGGTGCTGCACGCCCGTTATAGCCGCTACATGCAGCAGGTGGCCGACGTGGATCCCGCCCTGGTGGCCGAGCTGACGGAGGTGGGGGGACGCTTCACTCACCACAGCAGCATAGCGCCGACCGGCACCATCTCGCTGTCGCTGGCCAACAACGCCAGCAACGGCATCGAGCCGAGCTTCGCCCATCACTACAGCCGCAACGTCATCAAGCCCGGCAAGAAGAGCAAGGAGAGCGTGGACGTCTACTCCTTCGAGCTGCTGGCCTACCGTGGGCTGGTCAACCCGGCCGCCATGCCTTACGGAGAGGATGAAGGCAGCCGGTTGCCGGACTACTTCATCACCGCCGACGACATCAGCCCGACCGAGCACGTGGACATCCAGGCCGCCGCCCAGCGCTGGATAGACTCCTCCATCTCCAAGACGGCGAACATCCCCACCGACTTCCCGTTCGAGCGGTTCAAGGATATCTACCTCTATGCCTCGGATTCCGGCCTCAAGGGGTGCACCACCTTCCGTTTCAACCCGGAGGCTTTCCAGGGGGTGCTGGTGAAGGAGAAGGATCTGGAGAATACCAGCTACGAATTCACCCTGGAGGATGGCTCCGTCATCACGGCGAAGGGGAATGAAGAGATCGAATACGATGGGGAGCTGCACACCGCCGCCAACCTCTACGACGCCTTGAAAGAAGGCTATTACGGCAAATTCTGAGAACGACACATATGGTCAAGAAGATCGACAGGAAAATCGTCGCCTACAAGGTAAGCACCAAGGATGAGCCGCAAGACGTCGCGGCGTCCCAGGAGGACGTGGTGCACATGCACGAGACGGTGCTGCGGCCGGAGCGGCTGATGGGCACCACCTACAAGCTGAAGACGCCGGAGCATGTCTCCGAGCACTCGCTGTTCATCACCATCAACGACATCATTCTCAACGAGGGCACGGTGCACGAGACCCGCCGCCCGTTCGAGATCTTCATCAACTCCAAGAGCCTGGAACACTACCAGTGGATAGTGGCGCTGACCCGCATCATCTCGGCGGTGTTTCGCAAGGGTGGGGATGTCACCTTCCTGGTGGAGGAGCTGCGCTCCGTGTTCGATCCCAAGGGGGGCTACTGGAACAAGGGCAAGTATGTGCCGTCCCTGATCGCCGAGATTGGCAACGTGATCGAGACCCATCTCACCGAGATCGGCATGCTCAAGGCCACCGGGCTGGATGAGCACCAGCAGGCCTTCCTGGCCGAGAAGAAGGCCGAGCTGCAGGCGGAAAAAACGGCTGCAGAGCCATCCGCTGGCAACGGCTTCCCCGCCAATGCGGCGCTCTGCTACAAGTGCCACACCAAGGCGCTGGTGCTGAAAGATGGCTGCATGACCTGCCTGAACTGCGGCGATTCCAAGTGCGGCTGACGTGGCCGAGCAGGGAATAACCCCGTGAAAAAGACCGGCCACTGGCCGGTCTTTTTTATTGATGGCTTTATATACAATCAGTTGCGGTGACCAAGGGAAATGTTGCGCGTCCGTAAAATCGGGCGTAGCGTTGGGAGGTAATAAAACTGTCACGGCCGTGTGGTTTCAATGACATCTGAGATTCACACACGTGGCACCCCCAGTGCCAAGGAGGATGCTTATGGACAATACGGACCGAAAGCTGTTTATCCTGGATACCAACGTTCTGCTTCACGAACCCCTCGCCATCTACTCCTTCAAAGAGCACGACGTGCTCATCCCCATGACGGTGCTGGAAGAGCTCGACAACATCAAGGATCGCCAGAAAGACGTCAGCCGGGATGCGCGTATCGCCATCCGGGCGCTGGAAGACGTGTTTCGTGACGCGACCCCCGAGCAGATCGTGCAGGGAGTCGCGCTGGCAGGCGAGGCGAGCGGTCATATCTCCATCTTCAGCGATCACCATCTGCCCCAGGATGCCGAGGTGTTCACCGACAAGGAGGCGGACAACCGCATCATCAACGCCGCCCTCTACCTGCAAAAGCACGAATTGAAACGCCAGGTGGTGCTGGTGACCAAGGACATCAACATGCGCCTCAAGGCCAAGGGGGCCGGTCTCGCGCACGTTGAGGACTACCGTAGCGACCAGCTGATCGACGACATCCGCCTCTTGGCCAAGGGCTTCCAGGTGGTGCCCGGCAGCTTCTGGGAGCGGGTCGGCGAGTGCGACAGCGAGACCCATGGCCGGGATACCGTCCATGTGATCGATGCCGAGCTGCTGGAAGGGGTCCACGTCAACCAGTACCTGCTGGACGAGGAGAACTTCTTCGCGGCCAGAGTGCTGAGCCACGATGGCCACAAGATCCGCCTCAAGGATCTGGGCCGTGAGCGGCTGATGTCCCGCAAGGCCTGGGGCGTGCATCCCAAGAACGTCTATCAGGGCATGGCGCTGGATGCCCTGCTGGATCCGCACATCGATCTGGTTATCCTGACCGGCCCGGCCGGTTGCGGCAAGACCCTGCTGGCCATGGCGGCGGCGCTGGAGCTGGTGATCGAGAAGGGGATCTACGAGAAGGTGATCGTCACCCGCAATACCCCGGAGATTGCCGAGAGCATCGGCTTCCTGCCCGGCACCGAAGAAGAGAAGATGATGCCCTGGCTGGCGGCGGTCACCGACACCCTGGAGGTGCTGCACAAGCAGGACGAGAACATGAGCGGGTCGCTGAGCTACATCATGGAGAAGGCCAACATCCAGTTCAAATCGGTCAACTTCATGCGCGGGCGCAGCATCCAGAACACCTTCGTGCTGCTGGACGAGTGCCAGAACCTGACCGCGTCCCAGATCAAGACCATCATCACCCGTTGCGGCGAGGGGACCAAGATCGTCTGCTCCGGCAACCTGGCCCAGATTGACTCCAACTACCTGAGCCCGGTCACCTCGGGCCTGACCTACATCGTCGAGCGCTTCAAGGATTTCGATGGCAGTGCCAACATCTTCCTGAACGGGGTGGTGCGCAGCAAGCTCGCCTCCTTCGCCGAGGAAAACCTCTGATTTCACTCACTATCTTCATATGAAAGAGGGAGGCCACTGGCCTCCCTCTTTTGATCCCGGGATCCCGTTTCAGGAGATGTGGGAGTGGCCCAGATAGCGCTGCAGGCCAGGATGATCGCTGTTTTGCAGAATGTCCGGCGTGCCCTGCAGGGCGATGCGCCCCTCGTCCACGAACAGCACCCGATCGGCGATGAGCTGGGCGTCTTCCGGGTTGTGGGACACCATCAGCACGGTAATGCCCTGCTCGCAGGCGAGCCGGGCGACTTCCGCCAGCATCTCCCGGCGCAGGGCGGGATCGAGCGCCGAGAAGGGCTCGTCCAGCAGCAGCAGCGGCTTGCCGCGCACCAGGGCGCGGGCCAGCCCGACCCGCTGCTGCTGACCGCCGGAGAGCTGCTCCGGCAGCCTCTCCTGCATGTCACCCAAGCCGACCCGGGTCGCCGCCTCCTTCACCTGGGCGCGCTGGGCCGGGGTCAGGCGCAGGCCCGGATGCAGGCCGATGGCGATGTTGTCGAACACCGACAGGTGCAGGAACAGATTGTGATCCTGGAACAGGGTGGTCACCGGGCGCTCGGCGGGGCCGAGCGGCAGCAGATCGATGCCATCGAAGCGCAAGGCGCCTGATTCTACCGGCACGAAGCCCGCTATCATGCCGAGCAGGGTGGATTTGCCGGCGCCGCTTGGACCGATCAGCGCCGTGATCTCCCCCTTGGGCAGGGAGGCGTTGAAGCTGACGCGCCAATCAGGGTAACTGGTTGCCAAATCATCAATTAACAGCATCTTTGACTCCTGTGATATGGCTGGTAGCGCAGACAGCATGTGCGGCCGCAGCCAGGCAGCGAACTCGACTGTCACGCATCCAGGTTTTTCCCCCCCAGACCCCGCTCCACCAGCCAGAACAGGGAGAAGCAGAGGGTCAGCAGCAGCAGGGCGGTGGCCGCCGCCTCGGTCAGCCGGTAGCTGCCGAGCTGCTGATAGAGCAGCCAGGGCAGGGTGGTGAGGGTCTGGCTGCCGAACATGGCGATGGCGCCGAGATCCCCCAAAGACAGGATCATGGAGAGCGCCATGGCCAGCGCCAGGGGGCGGCGCAGCAGGGGCCACTCCACCAGCCGCAGGCGCTGCAGGCCGCGCACCCCCAGGCTGTCCGCCAGCCGGTCGTACTGGCGCACCACCAGCTGCATGGGGGCGGAAAGGGTACGCAGCACATAGGGCAGCGCCATCAGGGCGTTGACCAGCACCACCAGCCAGGGGCCGAGGGCGAAGACGTCGGCGAAGGGCATGAACAGGATGAAGAGGCCGGTGGAGAGCACCACCGCCGGGATCATCAGGATCATGGAGCCGCTGGCCTCCCACAGGGCGGCGGCTCGCCGCTTGCGATCCCGCACTCTCAGGTGGCGGCTGGTGAGCAGCAGACCGGTGCCGAGCAGGGTGGCCAGGCTCCCCGCCGCCAGCGCGATGCCGAGGGATTGCCCCCCCGCCTGCCACAGCTGGGATGATCCCAATGCCGCCAGCAGGCCGGGGTTGAAACCGGCGATGACGATGGCCAGCAGGGGCGGCAGGAAGATGGCGAGACCGAGGCCGAGGGCGAGGCCGTCGACCAGCCGGGTGCCCGGCTGGTGCCTGTCCGGTCGCAGGCAGGGACGGCGGCCGCTGATCCGGTTGGGGGTTGAGCCTTGCAGCTTGTGTTGCAGCAGCAGGAGGCCTGCGGTCAGCAGCAGTTGCACCAGGGCCAGGCCACCGGCGGTGGCGAGATCGAAGTCAAAGCGCAGGGCCTGGTAGACCGCCACCTCCAGGGTGGTGGACTTGGGGCCGCCGCCGAGTGCCAGCACTGTGGTGAAGCTGGTGAAGCAGAGCATGAAGATGAGGATCGCCAATCCCGGCAGCAAGCCACGGATGATGGGCCACTCCAGCAGCCGGAAGATGTGGGAGGAGCGCATGCCGAGCTGGCTGGCGAGGCGCCAGGAGGACTCGGGGATGCTCTCTATGCCTTGCAGGATGAGGCGCGCCGCCAGCGGCATGTTGAAGAAGACGTGGGCCAGCAGGATGCCGAACAGGCCGTAGAGGTAGTTGCCGGGATCCAGTCCGGCACTGCGCAATGCCTGGGGCAGCCAGCCCTGGGTGCCGTGCACCGCGACGATGCCGAAGATGGCGATGATGACCGGCAGCACCAGGGAGAGGCCGAACAGCTTGAGCAGCCACTTCCGGCCGCGAAAACGGCGCCGCGCCAGGGCCCTGGCCACCGGAATGGCCAGCCCCAGGCTCAGCAGGGTGGAGAGCAGGGCCTGCCAGAGGCTGAAGCCCAGCACGTGGCGCAGATAAGGATCCGTGAGCAGGCTGCCCGGGAGGGAGCCCGCCTGCCACAGCAGGGCCGCGAGGGGCCCAAGGGAGAGCAGCAGGATGACGGCGGTGGCTGCACAGCCCGGCAGCCACCAGAGGGGACGAGACTGGGGTTTCACAAAGTGATGGCTCACTGGGTGACGGCTTGCAGCCATTCCCGGATCCAGCCCTTGCGGTTGGCGGCCACCTCGTCAGAGCTGAAGCTCAGCGGTTTGGCGACGGTGATCATCTGCTCGAAGCCCTTGGGCAGCGGGGTGTCGATCACCGGATACATCCAGTTGCCGCCCGGAATTTCTTGCTGGAAGGCGGGGCTGACCATGAACTGCAGGAACTGGTCGGCCAGCTTGTCTTGCTTGGCGCTCGCCAGCTTGGCGGCTACTTCCACCTGGCGATAGTGGCCCTCTTCGAAGGCGGCGGCCTGGTACTGGGCCTTGTTCTCGGCGATCAGGTGATAGGCCGGGGAGGTGGTGTAGGAGAGCACCATGTCCGCCTCGCCATCGAGGAACATGCCATAGGCCTCGGACCAGCCCTTGGTGACGGTGACCGTCTTCTTGGCAAGCTGGGCCCAGGCGGCGGGGGCCTGGTCGCCATAGACGGACTTCATCCACAGCATCAGCCCCTGACCCGGGGTGGAGGTGCGGGGATCCTGGTAGATCACCTTGAGATCGGGGCGCTCTACCAGCTCTTTCAGGCTCTTGGGCGGGGTCTTGAGTGTGTCCTTGTTGTAGACGAAGGCGAAGTAGCCGTAGTCATAGGGGACGAAGGTATCGTCCTGCCAGCCACCCGGCACCTTGAGGGCGGCCAGATCCGTGTGATGGGGGGCGAACAGACCGCTCTGCTTGGCCTCGCTCACCAGGGCATCGTCCAGCCCCAGCACCATGTCGGCCTTGCTGTGTTTCCCTTCCAGTCGCAGCCGGTTGAGGATGGCGACCCCGTCTTCCAGCGCCACCAGATTGAGGGTGCAGTTGCACTCCTTCTCGAAGGCCTGCTTGATCTTGGGGCCCGGACCCCATTCGCTGGCGAAGGAGCCGTAGGTGTAGACGGTGAGGGTGTCGGCGGCGAAGGCCTGGGCACTGAGCAGGCTGGTGGCGACCAGCAGAAGGGTTTTCATCGATGGCACTCCCTGTGGGTTGCGAGCTGCCAGCGGATGAGGGCGCAAAAAACGAGCGCCATGCCTCAAATTCCTCCGCCAGCATTATCTGGATCAGGTTCACGGGTATAATCTCAGCGGTAAACCGCACCCCGTTTGAGAAACGAATCGCATTGTATTGACGTTCTGGAAGGGAGGCCAGCACTATGTGTCGCGCATCCCGTCCTGCCTATCCAATCCATGGAGGAAGCCTCGAGTGATCACCAGCACCAAGGAAAGACGCGCCTTTCAACGCATGGTCATCAATGCCCCCGTCACCCTCTATCAACAGCCCAGGGTGCTGGAAGGGGTCTGCCGGGATCTCAGCGCCAACGGCATGGGGGTGGAGATAAACCAGCATGACTTCGACGTCACCCAGCCCCTCAGGGTCAGCCTGGCCACCAGCAGCAACCTGCTGCCCCCCTTCGAGGCCCAGGCCCGCATCGTGCGGGTGCTGGAGGAGGACAAGGGGCTCTTGCTGGCGCTGGAGTTCCTGCCCCAGACCTGATTTTTCGATATATTTCACGGCTTTTTATCGGCCCGCACTCGCGGGCCGATGTTTTTATATTACTGGCGGGATTAATCGCTGCCTTTTGTTCATCTTCACCCATGGCTCGCCCATGTCCGCATCGATTTACGGGCTGGCCCTGACCGCTTGCACACTGAGCTGCCTGCTGTCGACCAGGGTCTTGCTGGTGGGGGCCAGCTGGCCCATGGGGAGCTGGGCCGGGCCGGTCGGCTCCATCAGCAGATAGGTCTGCCCCTCCCAGCTGAGCACGGCTTCACCGGCCTTGGCGGGCAGGGCGACCCCCAGCAGGGCGTGACCGGGGACGAACACCATGATCTGGGGGAGCTCGGGGAAGAGCTGGGCCAGCATGGCCGCCATCAGGGTCACCTTGCTGTCGCAATCCCCCGCATTCTGCTCCAGCACCTGGCGCGGGGTCAGGAACCCTTTGCCGGCGCGGCCGGACTGGCTGTCCAGCAGGCGATAAGGGATGACCTGAATGAAGTCGAGCATGAAGGCCACCGTCTGCTGGCGGGCGGCCAGCTCGGTCTCGCCAGACTGTTTGAGTTGCTCGGCCAGCGGGGCCAGCTCGGCCCGGTTTTCCAGGGCAATGCGCACGTGATCCTGCTTGATGGCGGGGGCGCCATCGGGCGGCGTGAAAGGCTGGAAGTAGTGCTGCTTGAGCCACTCGGCCTCCAACTTGGCCTGTTGTGGCTTGACCCAGGCCTCGGCCTCCCTCGCCTGATCGGCGTTGCGGCTCCTGATGCTGAGGGCGAGGCTGGGACGAGCCAGGGAGAACTGCACCTCGGGGAAGTCGATGACGGCCTGCTGCAACAGGCGCTGCAACACCTCCTCCTGCATGCGGGCGGGGCGATAGGCGATGAGGGGGGGCAAGCTTCCCGCCTCCAGCCGGTAGTCAAGCTGCTGTGCCTTGCCCTCCCTGTCCTGCCAGCCGACCTTGATTTGGCCGCCGCCGTTGCGAAAAGAGGTCTGCTCGGCCGCCACCGGCAGGGCAAGCAGCAGGGCGCAGAGCAGGGGCAGGGGGCAGGCTTTGGCCATCATCGTCTCCTCAAGGTGGCAGGGACCGGACAATAAAACGGGGAGCCCAGGCTCCCCATTGAGGTTACTCAGTTTATTGGCACAGGGCCGTTAGAGCCAGCTGGGCTGCTTCGCCTCGAAGGCATCGATGGCGGCCTCGTGCTGCAGGGTCAGGCCGATGGCATCCAGCCCGTTGAGCAGGCAGTAACGGCGGAACTCGTCGATCTCGAAAGGGAAGGCGAGCTCACCGGCCCGTACCTGGTTGGCTTCCAGATCCACCTCGATCTCGATGCCCGGATTGGCGGCGACCAGCTGGAACAGGGCATCCACCTCCTCTTCCTTCAGGCGGACCGGCACCAGACCGTTGTTGATGGCGTTGCCGTAGAAGATGTCGGCGAAGCTCGGGGCGATCAGGGTCTTGAAGCCGTAATCCGCCAGCGCCCAGGGGGCGTGCTCACGGCTGGAACCACAACCGAAGTTCTCCCGCGCCAACAGGATGCTGGCTCCCGCGTAGCGGGGCTGGTTCAGTACGAACGCCGGGTTCGGCTGCTGGCCTGCATCGTCCAGGAAGCGCCAGTCGTGGAACAGGTGCTTGCCAAAGCCGATGCGGTTCACCTTCTGCAGAAACTGCTTGGGAATGATGGCGTCGGTGTCGACGTTGGCGCTGTCCAGCGGCACCACTATGCCTTTGTGTTGTTTGAATCCTGTCATGTTCATTCCCTCTTACAACCCACGAATGGAGGTGATGCCGGTGGCGACAAAGGCTCGTCTGTGTTGTTTGAATGCTTTCATCCTAACCCCCTTTACAGCGCGCGAATGTCGGCGAAACGACCGGTGACGGCGGCGGCGGCAGCCATGGCCGGGCTCACCAGGTGGGTACGACCGGCACGGCCCTGACGACCCTCGAAGTTGCGGTTGCTGGTGGAGGCGCAGCGCTCCCCCGGTTGCAGCCGATCGTTGTTCATGGCCAGACACATGGAACAGCCGGGCAGACGCCACTCGAAGCCCGCCTCGATGAAGATCTTGTCCAGCCCCTCGGCCTCGGCCTGGGCCTTCACCTGTTCGGAGCCCGGTACCACCAGGGCCTGGACCCCGGCGGCCACCTTGCGGCCACGGGCGATGGCGGCAGCGGCGCGCAAGTCTTCGATGCGGCTGTTGGTGCAAGAGCCGATGAACACCTTGTCGATGGTGACATCGGAGAGCTTCTGACCGGGTTGCAGATCCATGTAGGCCAGGGCCTTGCGAGCGGATTGCTGCTCCATCAGATCGGCGAAGGAGTCCGGATCCGGGATGGGCTCGCCCACGGCGATCACCTGGCCCGGGTTGGTGCCCCAGGTCACCTGAGGAGCGATGTCGGCGGCATCGAGCACCACCTCGGCGTCGAAGATGGCACCTTCGTCACTCTTGAGCGTTCGCCAGTAGGCGATGGCTTGCTTGAGTGCCTCACCCTCGGGGGCGAAGACCTTGCCGCGGATGTAGTCGATGGTGGTCTGATCCGGTGCGACCATGCCGGCCTTGGCGCCGAGTTCGATGGCCATGTTGCACACCGTCATGCGCCCTTCCATGGAGAGGCTCTCGATGGCATCCCCCGCAAACTCCACCACGTAACCGGTGCCGCCGGCATGACCGACCTTGCCGATGATGGCGAGCACCACGTCTTTGGCGCTGATGCCATCGCTCAGCTTGCCGTTGACGCTGATGCGCATGGTCTTGGCCCGGCCCTGTTTCAGGGTCTGGGTGGCCATCACGTGTTCCACTTCGGAGGTGCCGATGCCAAACGCCAGGGAGCCGAAGGCGCCGTGGGTCGCGGTGTGGGAGTCGCCGCAGACGATGGTGGTGCCGGGCAAGGTGATGCCAAGCTCGGGGCCCATCACGTGGACTATGCCCTGATACTGGTGGTTCAGGTCGTAGAGACGAACCCCGAACTCCTTGCAGTTGGCGGCGAGCGTCTCCATCTGGATGCGGGCCATCTCGCCGGAGGCGGCGATGTCCTTGGTGGTGGTGGAGACGTTGTGATCCATGGTGGCCCAGGTGAGATCCGGGCGACGCAACTGGCGGTTCATGGCACGCAGGCCGTCGAATGCCTGCGGGCTGGTCACTTCGTGCACCAGGTGGCGGTCGATGTAAATGAGGGGAGTCTCCCCTTCCACTTCCCGCACCACGTGGGCGTCGAACACTTTCTGATAGAGGGTTTTTGACATTGCTTTCTTCCTTGTTATCCGCGGCGGGATCAGATGCGCGCGGCTATCTGATCGCCCATGGCGGCGGTGCTCTGTACCGGGTGCTGGGCACTCGACTGATGCAGATCGGCGGTGAAGTAACCCTCGGCCAGGGCCTGGGCCACGGCCTGCTCGATGGCCCTGGCGGCCTCCTCCTGCCCCAGGCTGTAGCGCAGCATCAGGGCGGCGGAGAGGATCTGGGCGATGGGGTTGGCGATGCCCTTGCCGGCGATGTCCGGCGCCGAGCCACCGGCTGGCTCGAACAGGCCGAAACCGGATTCGTTCAGGCTGGCAGAAGGCAGCAGCCCCATGGAGCCGGTGATCATGGCGCACTCGTCGGAGAGGATGTCGCCAAACAGGTTGGAGCAGAGCAGCACGTCGAACTGGGACGGATCCTTGATGAGCTGCATGGTGGCGTTGTCGATGTACATGTGATTGAGGGTCACGTCCGGGTAGGACTTGGCGACCTCAGCCACCACCTCGCGCCACAGGATGGAGGAGGCGAGCACGTTGGCCTTGTCGATGGAGGTGACTTTGCTCTTGCGCACCCTGGCCGATTCGAACGCTATCTTGGCGATGCGCTCGATCTCATAGCGGTGATAGACCTCGGTGTCGAATGCCTTCTCGGTGGCGCCGCTGCCTTCGCGTCCCTTGGGCTGGCCGAAGTAGATGCCGCCGGTCAGCTCGCGCACGCAGGCGATGTCAAAGCCCCGATCCGAGATGTCGGCACGCAGAGGGGAGAACTGCTCCAGACCGGTGTAGATACGGGCCGGGCGCAGGTTGCAGAACAGTTTGAAGTGGGCGCGCAGGGGCAAGAGGGCACCGCGTTCCGGCTGATCGTTCGGGGGCAGGTGCTCCCACTTGGGGCCGCCGACCGAACCGAACAGCACGGCATCTGCGGCTTCGCAGCCGGCTATGGTGCTCTGGGGCAGGGGGGTGCCGTGGTTGTCGATGGCGATGCCACCCACGTCGTGGTGGTCATAGTCGAGGGAGAAACCAAACTTGGCCTGCACCTTTTCCAGCACCTTGACGGCCTCGGCCATCACTTCCGGGCCAATGCCGTCACCCGGCAATACTGCGATCCGATAACTGCTCATACTGTCTCCGTCCTGATGTTGTTCTTGGGATCCATCTGCTCAGCGGCACGATACGATGGGCCGATTGCTGTTCAGACTGTTTCTGTCTTGGTGTTGTCGTTGTTTCTCATCTGCCCAGTGGCCCTGCCACCGCTCAGACGGTTTCCGTCTTGATACTGTTCTTCTGGCCCATCTGCTCGGCGACCATGTCGGCGCGCCAGATGCTGTTGATCACGTGGACCAGGGCCTGGGCCGAGGATTCGATGATGTCGGTGGCCAGCCCCATGCCGTGGAACTTGCGCCCCTTGTATTCGGCGACGATGTCCACCTGGCCGAGGGCGTTCTTGCCTTCCCCCTTGCCCTTGAGTTCGTATTTGTCGATGCGGATCTCGTAGCCGGTGATGCGGTTGATGCACTGGTAGACCGCATCGACAGGCCCGTTGCCGGTGGCGGCTTCGCTGATGGTTTCCTGGCCGACGTTCAGCTTCACCGAGGCGGTGGCGAGCACCGAGCTGCCGCTCTGCACCCCGAGGTACTCCAGCTTGAAGTGCTCGGGCTCTTCGTGGATTTGGCTGAAGAAGGCGAGGGCTTCGAGGTCGTAGTCGAATACCTGTCCCTTCTTGTCCGCCAGGGTCAGGAATTTCTCGTAGAGGCTGTCCAGGTCATAGCTGCTCTCGGCGTAGCCCATGGATTCCATGCGGTGCTTGATGACGTGGCGGCCAGAGCGGGAGGTCATGTTCAGGTTGTTCTGGGGCAGCCCTATGCTCTCGGGGGTGATGATCTCGTAGGTATTCTTGGCCTTGAGCACGCCATCCTGATGGATGCCGGAGCTGTGGGAGAAGGCGTTGGCGCCGACGATGGCCTTGTTGGGCTGTACCGGCATGTTGCAGATCTGGCTGACCAGCGTGCTGGTACGGTGGATCTCGTTGTGGCGAATGTTGGTGTGGACCCCGAGCAGATCGGCGCGGGTTTTGAGGATCATCGCCACCTCTTCCAGGGAGCAGTTGCCCGCCCGCTCGCCGATGCCGTTGATGGTGCACTCGATCTGGCGGGCGCCCATCTGCACGGCGCCGATGGAGTTCGCCACCGAGAGGCCGAGATCGTCGTGGCAGTGTACCGAGATGATGGCCTGGTCGATGTTCGGCACCCGGTTGAACAGGGTCTGGATGATGCCGGAGAACTCGGTCGGTACCGTGTAACCCACGGTGTCGGGGATGTTGATGGTGCGGGCGCCTGCCTTGATGGCGGCTTCTACCATGCGGCAGAGGTTGTCGATGGGGGTGCGACCCGCATCCTCGCAGGAGAACTCCACGTCGTCGGTATAGCGGCGGGCATGTTTGACCGCGCTGACGCCCATCTCCAGCACGTCCTCGAAGCGCTTCTTCAGCTTGCTCTCGACGTGGATGGAGGAGGTGGAGATAAAGGTGTGGATGCGAAATGCCTCGGCCACTCTCAGTGCCTCGCCGGCGGCGTCTATGTCCTTGGGCAGGGCGCGAGCCAGGGCGCAGACCCGGCTGTTCTTGATGTGGCGGGCGATGGTCTGCACCGAGAGGAAGTCACCGGGGGAGGAGACGGGAAAGCCCACTTCCATGACGTCGACGCCGAGTCGCTCCAGCGCTTGGGCGATCTGCAGCTTCTCCTTGACCGTCAAACTGGCCGACAGTGCCTGCTCACCATCACGCAAGGTGGTATCGAATATGATGACGCGATCTGACATGTGACTTCCCTCTTCCTAAGTTCGCAACGTGCATCCCGCGTGGCATAAAAAAACCCGTGCGGGGTGCACGGGTTTTTGTAAATTCCGGCTATGCCTGAGCCCGGCTACAAGGATCCCGCGCGACGAGTCGCGATTAGGGAAAGCAGTAGTAGCGGAGCGGCAAAATGCATGATGACTCAATCCATCCAGTCGATAACGCTTCTACCAATATCGAGATTTTTATGCTGTGTCAACTCGAACTCACAGGTTCAATTCACTGGATTATTTAATCGGATTGTAAAGGAGTGCAAATTTCCTTGTCCCATATTCGGTCCATGCCTGATTATCTGGTCATTCCTGCTGTACTCGATCATCCACACGATTCAGATCGACTTATCAGCTCTTGCTGAATTATCTGAGGTATCCCATGGAAAAACGCAGACCTGGCCGTCCGGTTGGACGCTCCGACATTCGTGACAAGCTGCTTGCCGCTGCCCGTGAACGTTTTCTCAACACGCCCTACAGCAAGGTGACGACCCGTGAGATCGCCGAACTGGCCGGCTCCAATCTGGCGATGATCCACTACTACTTCGGCAGCAAGGAGGGTCTCTACAAGGCCGTGCTGGGGGATGTGGCAGAGCCGCTGGATCAGGCCTGGCACGACGAAACCAGCAGCCGCAGCCTCAACGATCTGCTCAATACCTACTATCAGGTGATGGCGCCGAACAGCGAGCTGACCTCTGCCATCTCCAGTGCGTTGTCCACCGAAAAGAGCCCGGGACGGGATTTTGTGCTGAGCCGCCTGCTGGAGCGTCAATTGCCCCAATTCGATGCCCTGCTGGAATCCATGAAGTCCAATGGTCAGCTCGGTGACAATCTGGATCCCGAGATGCTGAAGATCTCCTTCCTCAGCATGATGTGGCAGCCGTTCGTGATGAAGGATCTCTACGAGCAGGTGTTCGGCCTGACCGTGGACGAGCGCTTCATGAGTCGCCTGGCCGCCCACAACTGCCAGCTGATGGAAAACGGGCTGCGCGGCGCCCTGAACTGATCGCGTTGCATCTCACATGAATGACTAAAAAAGGGCCGCTCGGCCCTTTTTTGTCGTCTTGTTCACCAATCTGTTATCTGTCCTTCAACGAACTGTCATTGCGCCGCCCTAGCCTGTCTTGAAGATCCAAGGGAAAGGGGGCGTGATGAACAAGATCCAGCAATGGGACCTGCAGGTGTGCCGTGTCTGCCTGCTCCATCCCTACAACCACTCGCAAGCCCGGGTCAGCCGGTTCATCTCCCGCACCGGTGACGGCCCGCTCTACGCCGTGCTGGCGACCCTGCTCTGGTGGCAAGGGGGAGCACAACGAGAGACGGTGCTCATCGCCCTGCTGGCGTTTTCCCTCGAACTGCCGCTCTATCTGTTGCTCAAGAATGCCCTGAAGCGCCAGCGCCCGGCAGGGCTGCCGGTCTTCATCACGCCCTCCGACCGCTACAGTCTGCCTTCCGGCCATACCGCGGCCGCTTTCCTGATGGCGACCGTGCTGGCTGCAAGCTTCCCGCTCTGGGCCCCCTTGTTGTTCACCTGGGCCATTCTGGTAGGGGCCTCCCGCCTGCTGCTCGGGGTGCACTATCTCAGCGATCTGGTGGCCGGCGCCCTGCTCGGCAGTGGTTGCGCCCTCTGGGCCTTGGGTTGGAGTCAGGGATGAAAATACTGTTTGGCGTACAGGGGACCGGCAACGGTCACATCAGTCGCAGCCGCACTCTGGCCCGCGCCTTGAAAGCTCGCGGCATCGAGGTCGATTACCTGTTCAGCGGCCGGCCCGCCGATGGTTACTTCGAGATGGCCGAATTCGGGGAGTATCGGACCTTCCCCGGCATCACCTTCATCAGCCACGGGGGACGAGTCTCGGGCTGGCGTACCCTCAAGGGGCTCTCGCCCCTGCGCTTCTGGCAGGACATGCGGGCCCTCGACTGCCGGGATTACGATCTGGTGATCAGCGACTTCGAGCCCATCAGCGCCCATGCGGCCCGCCGCTGGGGTAAACCCAGCCTCACCATCAGCCATCAGGCCAGCTTTGACTGGGACATTCCGCGTTGGGGGGAGAGCGGCTTCAATCGCCAGTTGATGCACCACTTCGCCCCCGTCCGCCAGTCGGTGGGGCTGCACTGGTTTCACTTCGGCCAACCCTTGCTGCCCCCCATCATCGATCCCATCCCGCTGTCCCAAGACAATCAGCAGATACTGGTCTACCTCCCCTTCGAGTTGACGGAGCAGATAGCCGCCTTGCTGTCGCGCTTCAATCAGCAACGCTTCGTCTGCTTCCACCCGGCCATTCGCTCCCCCAGCCAGTGGCGCAACATCCACTTCGAGCCCCAGGCGCGGGAGGGCTTCAAACAGGCGCTGGCAGGTTGCCGCGGAGTCATCACCAACGCGGGTTTCGAGCTCGCGTCCGAGGCGCTCTCCCTTGGCAAGAAGCTCCTGGTCAAACCGCTGGTGGGCCAGTTCGAGCAACTGACCAATGGCAAGACCCTGGAACTTATGGGGCTGGCCCAGTTGATGGAGACGCTCGATGCCAATGAGGTGCGCAACTGGCTCGATAGCGCGGCCTGCGGGGCCATCCGCTATCCGGACGTGGCGGGGGAGCTGGCAGACTGGCTGGCGGCGGGGGCCGGGGAGGGGATAGAGTCGCTCTCTCGCAGGCTCTGGGCTCGTACCCTCTTCCCGGAGGAGGTGTGCGATCGGCTGAGCGAGTTGACCCTGAGCCCGGCATTGCCCCGCCCCTGGTTATCGCAACTCAGTGCCTTTGACTAGACTGAGACGATCCCAACAAGGAGAGGGTGGACAACATGCGTTTTACCAATGAGAACGGCGATACCATGAATCTGGCGGACAATCTCACACTGCACGAACTGCTCGACATGGGGGTCAGTATCTCGGTGTGCGAGGAGACGGATCCGGATCAGCAGATCTGGCTGGTGGAGCCCGAGCAAGACCAGTGAATCCCCGCCCGGTTGACAGGCCCACCCCCTGCGGTGGGCCATTTATTTCTGCATACTGCCTTGTTTTCAGCATGATCCACTGCCTATCCCTCTGTCATCCCCCCTTTCTTTCCGTCGCCATGGGCAAGTAACTGAATGTTAATAGCTGTTTGAAATTTATGACTGTTATGGCCAGACAAAGCCGTGGACAAGCGTTCACGGGCGGGTTAAGTTGTTTTTTCACCCTATTTTCGGGTGGATGATGGAAAAAACCGATTTTTCTACTATCGACGACTCCGTACTCGCCTGATCCGTACTCAGACAACCATAAACACACGGGTAGGCGTTGCCGGGAAGCAGCGGACTGTCGATAGCTTTCGCTTAACGGAGCAAAGCCTGGAGGGCTTTATCATGGAGATGTTATCAGGCGCCCAGATGGTGGTTAGAGCGCTGGAAGATCAGGGGGTTGAGCACGTATTTGGCTACCCTGGCGGCTCAGTGCTCGACATCTACGACGCTCTCTTTGAAAACGGCAAGATGGAGCATGTCCTAGTGCGGCACGAGCAAGCCGCCGTGCACATGGCTGACGGTTACGCCCGTTCCACCGGCAAGGTGGGGACTGTGCTGGTGACCTCGGGGCCCGGTGCCACCAACTGCATCACCGGTATCGCGACCGCCTACATGGACTCGATCCCCCTGGTGATCCTGTCCGGTCAGGTGCCGACCAGCATGATCGGGGAAGATGCCTTCCAGGAGACCGACATGATCGGTATCTCCCGCCCGGTGGTGAAGCACAGCTTCCTGTGCAAGAAGGCCAGCGAGATCCCGGAGGCCATCAAGAAGGCCTATTACATTGCCGCCAGTGGCCGCCCGGGGCCCGTGGTGGTGGACTTGCCCAAAGACGTGCAGAACCCGAAAGAGAAGTTCCCCTACCAGTATCCGGAGTCCGTCTCTCTGCGTTCCTACAATCCGACCAAGGCCGGACACAAGGGCCAGATCAAGCGGGCTGCCAAGCTGCTGGTGGAAGCCAAACGTCCCGTCATGTACGTGGGGGGCGGCGCCATCAATGCCAACGCGGATCACCTGGTGACCAAGCTGGCGGAGCTGTTGAACCTGCCGGTAACCACCACGCTCATGGGACTGGGGGCCTTCTCCGGCATCCATCCGCAGTTTATCGGCATGCTCGGCATGCACGGCACCTTCGAAGCGAACAAGACCATGCACAACGCGGATCTCATCTTCGCCGTGGGTGCCCGCTTCGACGATCGCGTCACCAACAACGTGGCCAAGTTCTGCCCCAACGCGACCGTGGTACACATCGACATCGATCCCACCTCCATCTCCAAGACGGTCCAGGCCCATGTGCCCATCGTCGGCTCGGTGGAAACCGTGCTGGAGCAGATACTGGAGGTGATCCGCGAGTGTGGTTTTGACAACGACAAGCAGGAGCTGGCCGAATGGTGGGAGCAGATCGGTCAGTGGCGCTCGCGCAACTGCCTGGCCTACGAGACTTCTCCCAACCTGATCAAGCCCCAGCAGGTCATCGAGGCACTCTACAAGGTGACCAAGGGGGAGGCCTTCGTCGCCTCGGACGTGGGTCAGCACCAGATGTTTGCCGCCCTCTACTACCCCTTTGCCAAGCCGCGCCAGTGGATCAACTCGGGGGGCCTTGGCACCATGGGCTTCGGCATTCCGGCCGCCATGGGCGCCCAGTTCGCCAACCCGGAGGCGGTGGTCTGCTGCGTGACCGGTGACGGCTCGGTGCAGATGAACATCCAGGAGCTTTCCACCTGCATGCAGTACGGCGTGCCCATCAAGATCATCTCCATCAACAACCGTGCCCTCGGCATGGTCAAGCAGTGGCAGAAGATGTTCTACGGCGGCCGTCACAGCCACTCCTACATGGAATCCTTGCCGGACTTCGTCAAACTGGCGGAAGCCTATGGCCACGTCGGCATCGCGGTGAGTGATCCCGCCGAGCTGGAGAGCGCCATGGAGAAGGCCTTCGCCATGAAGGACAGGCTGGTGTTCATGGATATCTCGGTCGACCCGGATGAGCACGTCTATCCCATGCAGATAAAGTTCGGTGCCATGGACGAGATGTGGCTGAGCAAGACGGAGAGGACCTGACGATGAGACACATCATTTCAGTACTGCTGGAGAACGAATCCGGCGCCCTGAGCCGTGTGGTGGGTCTCTTCTCCCAGCGCGGCTACAACATCGAGACCCTGACGGTGGCCCCCACCGAGGATCCCACCCTGTCCCGCATGACCATCGTCACCATGGGGGACGAGCGGGTGCTGGAGCAGATCCAGAAGCAGTTGCACAAGCTGGTGGATGTGCTCAAGGTGTGCGATCTCAGCGAAGGGGAGCACATCGAGCGGGAGATCGCCCTGGTCAAGGCCCGCGCCGCCGGCGGTGGTCGGGACGAGCTGAAACGGCTGGCGGACATCTTCCGTGGCCAGATCGTCGACGTCACCCCCGAGCTCTACACGGTGCAGCTCGTCGGCACCAGCGAGAAGCTGGACGCCTTCATCAAGACGGCGGCCCAGACCAACGAGATCGTCGAAGTGGTGCGCTCCGGCGTCTGCGGCATCTCCCGGGCGGACAAGTCCCTGCGTCCCTGATGATGCTGTGATGTCGATATCGAACCAAAAGGGCTCTTCGGAGCCCTTTTTTCATGGTCGGCCGGCAAGGGTGGGGTTTGGTTGGAACTGTCATTTTCTTTCAAATGATCGGTAAACTATCCACAAAAGCTGTGGAAAACTCTGTAGATTAGCGGTGTGTCTGGCGTTAGTTCGCTGATCTTAAAGAGATATTTCAATCTGATCCCGGCTGGATCGCATTTGCACAATCCCCCCGGGAGAGTGTGAGCGTTTGCTTATCGCCAGCCCCTTGTCCGCTGAGCCCTGCGGGGAAATGGCAGGATCCCGGCGGGATCCTGATTTGATCTTGCGGATCAACATGGCTCTCGTTGCCCATGAGGAATGGTGCCGACCATCCATAAAAAAACCCGCCAACTGGCGGGTTTTTGAGATCTCAGGGCTGAGGTCGATTACTCGGCCTGGGCAGCCTGGATACCGGTCAGGGCGATGGTGTAGACGATGTCGTCCACCAGGGCGCCACGGGACAGGTCGTTGACCGGCTTGCGCATGCCTTGCAGCATGGGGCCGATGGAGACCAGGTCTGCGGAACGCTGTACCGCCTTGTAGGTGGTGTTGCCGGTGTTCAGGTCCGGGAACACGAACACGGTGGCCTTGCCGGCTACCGGCGAGTTCGGAGCCTTGGACTTGGCCACGTTCTCCATGATGGCCGCATCGTACTGCAGCGGGCCGTCGATGATGAGGTCGGGACGCTTGGCCTTGGCCAGCTCGGTCGCCTCGCGCACCTTCTCCACGTCCGCACCGGCGCCAGAGGTCCCGGTGGAGTAGGAGATCATGGCCACGCGCGGCTCGATGCCGAAGGCGGCAGCGGAGTCGGCGGACTGGATGGCGATCTCGGCCAGCTGTTCGGCGCTCGGGTCCGGGTTGATGGCGCAGTCGCCATACACCAGTACCTGATCCGGCAGCAGCATGAAGAAGATGGAGGAGATGAGGGACGAACCCGGGGCAGTCTTGATGATCTGCATCGGCGGACGAATGGTGTTGGCGGTGGTGTGCACGGCACCGGACACCAGACCGTCGACCTCGTTGCGCTCCAGCATCATGGTGCCCAGCACCACGTTGTCTTCCAGCTGCTCGCGGGCGACCACTTCGGTCATGCCCTTGTTCTTGCGCAGCTCGACCAGACGGGCAACGTAACGCTCGCGTACTTCAACCGGATCGATGATCTCGACGCGATCAGTCAGCACCACGCCCTGTTGTTCGGCGACGCGACGGATCTCTTCCGGGTTGCCCAGCAGCACCGGACGGGCGATGCCACGCTCGGCACAGATGGCGGCAGCCTTGATGGTCCGCGGCTCTTCCCCTTCCGGTAGCACGACGCGCTTGTTGGCCTGACGGGCCAGCTCGGTCAGCTGATAACGGAAGGCGGGCGGGCTCAGACGACGGGAACGGGTGGACTTGGCAGTCAGGGACTCGATCCAGTGCTTGTCGATGTGGCCGGCCACGTAATCCTGCACCAGCTCGATACGCTCGCGGTCATCTTCCGGAATATCGACGTTGAAGTTCTGCAGGCTGACGGCAGTCTGCCAGGTGTTGGTGCCGGTGATCATGATCGGCAGGCCGGTGGCCATGGCCTGTTGGCACAGGGCGATGACCTGCGGCTCCGGGTGGTAGTTGCCGGTCAGCAGCAAGGCACCCAGCTTGACGCCGTTCATGGCGGACAGGCAGGCGGAGACGATGACGTCGGAGCGATCGCCGGAGGTGACCAGCAGGCTGCCCGGACGGAAGTGCTCGATCATGTTGTGGATGGAGCGGGCACAGAAGGTCACGGTCTGCAGGCGGCGGCTGTCCAGCTCACCCTTGTGCAGGATCTTGGCGGCCAGGTGCTTGGCGAGATCCTTGGCACGGGGGGCGATCAGCTGGGTGTTCCAGGGGATGCAGCCCAGGATGCGCAGGGGGCTTTTGCCAAAGACTTGCAGCACTTCCAGGTTGTGGCCGGTATCGGCGCCGTGGTGATGGGCTTCGAACATCTCGGTCAGGTCGGGGCGGGTCACGCCATGTTCGTCAACCGGTGCACCCACCTTGTTGATGACACAGCCCACGATACGGGGGTTGCTGACGCCACCGAAGTTGGAGCAGGCCAGCTCAATGCGCTCTTTGAGCTTCTGGCTGGAATCGTTGCCCGGGTGGGTCACGAACACCATGTCCGCGTCCAGCGCCTTGGCGACGTCGTAGTTCAGCTTGTTGGCGAACGGCTGCTTGTCGGTCGGCACCAGGCCTTCGATCACCACCACTTCGGCACCGCTACTCTTCACGTGCTCTTCGAAGCGCGCGACGATCTCTTCCAGCAGGATGTCGGTGTTGCTGGAGGTGATCATGTTCTCGGCGTAGGAGAGGGTGAACGGCTCGGGCGGGTTGATGTTGGCAGCGGCGCGGATCACGGCTGTGGAGCGCTCGGCACCGGTTTCACCCGGACGAGGCTGGGCCACCGGTTTGAAGAAGCTGACATTGACACCGTGACGTTCCATGGCGCGAACGACGCCAAGGCTCACGGAAGTTACGCCGACACCAGTGCCGACCGGGATGAGCATAATAGTGCGTGCCACTTATTACCCCTTGTTCATTTTTGGGATCAGGAAAAGGCCGCCCTGGGGCGGCCTTGCTCTACAGCTAAATTATGCGCCGACCAGTTCCAGCGCATCGTGGGCGATGACCCACTCTTCGTTGGTCGGGATGACCAGGGCCTTGGTGGAACCAGCCTTGGTGATCTCGCCACCCTTGCCGAAACGAGCCTTCAGGTTGGCGTCGTGGTCGACGTCAAAGCCCAGCAGGCCCAGCTTGTTCAGGGTGATCTCACGGATCGGGGCGGAGTTCTCGCCGATGCCGCCGGTGAAGACGACGGCGTCCAGACGACCGTCCATGGCAGCGGCGTAAGCGCCGATGTACTTGGCCAGGCGGTAGCAGTAAACGTCCATGGCGCGCTTGGCTTCTTCCTTGCTGTCGTAGTTGTCTTCAACGAAGCGGCAGTCGGAAGTGACTTCGGTCAGACCCTGCAGGCCGGATTCCTTGGTCAGCATGGTGTTGATCTCGGCCACGCTCATGCCCAGCTTGTCGTGCAGGAAGAAGATGATGGCCGGATCCAGATCACCGGAACGGGTACCCATCACCAGGCCTTCCAGCGGGGTCAGACCCATGGAGGTGTCGACGGACTGGCCGTTCTTGATGGCGCAGACGGAACCGCCGTTGCCCAGGTGGCAGTTGATGATGTTCAGCTCGGAGACCGGCTTGTTCAGCTGCTTGGCGGCTTCCAGGCTGATGTAGTAGTGGCTGGTGCCGTGGGCGCCGTAGCGACGGATGCCGTTCTCTTTGTAGAGCTTGTACGGCAGGGCATACAGGAAGGCTTCTTCCGGCATGGTCTGGTGGAAGGCGGTGTCGAATACGGCAACGTTCTTCTCGGCCAGTTCCGGGAACACCTTCAGCGCGGCGCGGATGCCAATCAGGTGAGCCGGGTTGTGCAGCGGCGCGTAGGGAATGGCGGCTTCGATGCCGGCGATCACGTCGTCGGTGATGCGAACGGAAGAGGTGAATTGCTCACCGCCGTGAACCACGCGGTGGCCGATGGCGATCAGGTTCTTGGACAGTTCCGGATTGAGCGGCAGGATCTTGTGAACGATGTAGTCCAGCGCTTCCTGGTGAGCGGCACCGGCACCCAGATCGGCATTGCCTTTCTCGCCGTTCAGCTTCCATTTGATGCGGGCGTCGTCGAGGTTGAAGCACTCGGCCAGGCCGGACAGCAGGTCATCACCGGTGGTTGCGTCAATGACAGCAAACTTCAGGGACGAGCTGCCACAGTTAAGAACAAGAACCAGCTTACTCATGAATAAATCCTATCGCAGATTGGGTTGGGTTGGAGGATGCGCCGGACGCGGTGCGTCCAAAAACTTTCAACTTATCCTTATGAGGGTTGGCAATCTGTTGCTTGCCCCTTGTATAGTGATACAAGACCCGAGATCCAGACGTCCCTGACAGGCCAGTAAATCGTATACTGGCGTAAAAATTGGGCGTACAAAGGATAACCTGATTGTTGAAAAATAACAAAGTATCCTCAACCTTTGTTATTGGCCCTCAAAAAATGTCGAGGTTTTGCCGTTAATGCGTTCAAAAAGAGCTCGGAGGTAGCATGAGCATGAACATTTTTGGAACTAAATTACAGCAAGGCCGTCATTATATGACTCTTTGGCCGCGCCGTCCCGAGCTTAATTCCCTATTTCCGGAGAACAGGGTGATCAAGGCGACCGAGTTCGCCCTCAAGATCATTCCGGCTCTCGCCGTGCTCAGCGTCATGGTGCAATTCCAGTTCGGCGAGCAGCACTACTGGCCCTCTGTCATGGCGTCCGTGTTCTTCCTGCTGAGTTTGCCCCTGCAGGGGTATTACTGGCTTGGCCAGCGTGCCGACACCCGGCTGCCTCCTTCCCTCGCCAGCTGGTATCGGGAAATCAACGGCAAGATGAACGAACAGGGTGGGCGGCGTCAGCTGGTGGCGCAGCCGCGCTACGAGGAGCTGGCCGACACATTGAGCGCCGCCTTCAAGCAGTTGGACAAGTCTTTCCTCTATGAGTGAGGAAACCAGCCTGCTTCATTAACATCGATGCACAGTCAAAAGGCGCTATGGGCGCCTTTTTCATGGCCGTTTTCAGGCCGCCAGCACCTTGCTGATCTCCTGAATGGAGAGCTTGTACTGACGGGGACATTGGCGCCAGGCCGCCAGCATGCGTTGATATTTGTTGCGCATGGCGATGTTGCTGGAGAGCTCGTCGCAGGGGCAGGGCAGTTCGGGGAAGCGTTTGTCCACTTCCAGCAGGAAGCAGACATAGTCCGCCAGCTCCCGCTCCTGGCTGCGGCTATAACCGTTGAAGGTCAACCGACTGACCTTGATCTCGCTCTGGGTCACCGGATCCAGATTGCCCCAGGAGATGGCCAGGGCGTGATGCATCTCCAGGGTGTCGAGTACCTCCTGGCAGGTGGCCAGATCCAGATGGCTGAAGTCTTTCTCCAGTTCGAGGATCTGCAGGCAGTAACCCCGCTCAATGATGGTGCTGGCCCGCAGATAAAACGCGGCCTTTTCCGGATTGAGTTTGGCCAGGATCTCGTACTGATTGCTCAGGATCAGGCGTTCGGTATGGCTCATGTTCATGGGCTGTCTCGCTGGAAAATGAATCTGACACCACGTTAACCCATATTCAGGATGAATTTTTTGATCTGGCAGGGGAGGTCGGCGAGAAAAACGGGGTTGAAGGAGGCGGCGACCTGACGGGGTTGGTTAATTAATTGTCGCCACCACGGCTTGCATTTTGGACCGGCTCGGCAAGAATGGAAGCGTCATTTGGCCCATGCCAGATGATCCACCACCAAGGCACCTCACTTGGGTGCAGACTCTCAAAAAGATCCCTCCGCGGCCCTGGGCTTGCAGGCGGGACGGGGCAGCCAGCTGCTCGCCCTCGTCTCTCAGACAGACGAGCCTTGAAAGATAAAGTGCATCGATAAAAGAGGGCCTGCATATGCAGGCCCTCTTTCTATCATTTTGTCCGATATGGGGTCACGCTTTCGACTAGCTTTTCACCCGTTCGAGCACCACCTGATGGTGATCGCTGGTCTTGAACTTGTCGAAGCGATGGCTGACCTTGCCCTCTTCATCGATGAGGAAGCTCAGGCGGTGGATGCCGTCATACTCCCTGCCCATGAATTTCTTCGGGCCCCAGACGCCAAAGGCGTCGGCGACGGCGTGATCCTCATCCGCCAGCAGGCGGAAGTTCAGGTTGTCGCGCTCCTCGAACTTCTTGAGACGCTTGGCCGGATCCGGGCTGATGCCGAGCACGACCACATTGAGGGCGGCCAGCTCGGCGTTGACGTCTCGCAGGCCGCAGGCCTGGGTGGTGCAACCCGGGGTCATCGCCTTGGGGTAGAAATAGATGAGGACTTTCTTGCCGCGCAGGGAAGAGAGGGTAACCGGGTTGCCGTCCTGATCGGGCAGGGAAAAATCGGGGGCCAGGGTGCCAGCTTGCAAGGGTTGCATGGGATCTCCTAAGTGCCGTCAGGCGTATTTGTGGTTGACGAGAAATTCGAAGGACTCGGCGCCCAGCTCACGACAGAAGTCGGCGAAGGCCGTCTTGGAGCCGGCCTCTTCTCCCAGCTTGGCCAGATTCAGCTGAAAGCTCGCCTTGAGCAGGTTGAACGGCTGCTGTTCCAGGGTAACAGTCTGCATGGCCTGGATGTCCCAGCCGTGGTCGCTGAAGAACTGGGTGCACTGGCTGACGATGCCGGGCTGATCCCGGATCAGGACATCGGCGCTGGCGCTGATGTCGTATTGCAGTGAGTGGTGGCGCTCGGTGCGCTTCATCATGGTGATGAGATCCCACTCCTGGCTGCGCAGTGGCAGGCTGATTTCGAGTTGCATCAGGCTGTTCCAGTCACCGGACAGCAGCATGATGAAGGTAAATTCGTTACCGAAAATGCCAAGACGGCTGTCGACAATGTTGCAACCGCAGCCACTGACGTGGCGGGTCACTTCATTGACGATGCCAGGCCTGTCCGTGCCGATGGCCGTTACGACCAGGTAATGAGTCATAAATCGTCTCTCGTCCATTATTGCGAATGCGATGACAGGGAGCCCTGTGAATGGGTATGGTCGTCAAATCCCTCGCCATGCCCGACTCTTCTGCATCATTTTTAGGCCGGATGGTAACACGGCTTGTCCCTTGCCTCCCTTGTTTTTAAAAAGGGGCAGCTTTACCATAACGCCCCTGAAAATCGGGAGAAAAATCCATGTTACGCGGTAGTATTGTTGCGCTCGTTACCCCCATGCAGGCCTCGGGTGAGATCGACTGGTCCAGTCTGGCGGCGCTGGTCGATTATCATGTGAGCGCCGGTACCACGGCCATTGTCGCGGTGGGCACCACGGGGGAGTCGGTTACCCTGAGCGAAGCGGAACATATCGCAGTGGTGGAGAGAACCGTCGAGTTCGCGGCGGGCCGCATCCCCGTCATCGCTGGTTGCGGCTCCAACAACACGGCCCACGCCATCGCCCTCTCCCGACGCTTCGCCAACAGTGGCGTGGTAGCGGGTCTCTCGGTAACCCCCTATTACAACAAACCCACCCAGGAAGGTCTCTATCGTCACTATTGTGCGATCGCGGAGGCTAGTGGTCTGCCCCAAATTCTCTATAATGTGCCCGGTCGCACCTGCTGCGACCTCAAACCGGAGACGGTGGCCAGGCTGGCCAAGGTACCCGGGATCATCGGTCTGAAAGAGGCCACGGGTGATCTGACGCGGACCCCGCTGCTGCGTGAACTGTGCGGGCCGGATTTTGCGCTTTATAGTGGCGATGATGCCAGTGGATGTGATTTTATGCTGCAAGGGGGCGATGGAGTCATCTCCGTCACTACCAATATTGCAGCGGCCCAGATGGCCGACATGTGTCGTGCTGCGCTGACCGGTGATGCCGGACGGGCGCATGACATCAACAATCGATTGATGCCGTTGCATCAGACTCTGTTCTGCGAACCGAGTCCCATCCCGGTGAAGTGGGCCTGTGTCCAGCTGGGATTGATGGCGACGGCCACCTTGCGCCTGCCGCTGACCGACCTCACCCCCGAGGGCGAACAGGCGATGGCGCGAGCACTGACGACTGCGGAGTTGATGGCGAGTGTTTAAAGCAAATGGAAAGGGAAATGCAGCGCGTCTGGTGCTGAGTGTGGCGACCGTTGCCGTGTTGGCAGCCTGTAGCTCACCCCAGGATCGCAAGATGGCCAACCGTGGCTTCGAGTATGAAGAGAGCCGCCTCGAAGGGCGTGCCTTCCTCGTGCCGGCCGGATTGAGTGCCCCCGCTTTTAACAGCAATTTCGACATCCCGGCCCTGCCCGAGAGCAGCCGTGAGGGTGCCATCGGTGCCAAGGTCGATGTGCGCCCACCCGCCCAGCTGCTGACCGTGGTGCCCGGCAGCCAGGTCGTGACCACCGCCAACCCCGGCGAGCCCACCCTGGCCTTCTATGCCCTCAGCACCAGCCAGAGCGTGGAGCGCGATACCTGGGCCTTCCTGATGAACTTCCTGGCCCAGCACAAGGTGACCACGGAGAAACTGGATCAGCAGGACGGCGTGCTGCAGACCGGCTGGTTTGACAACACCGCCGCCCTCGATGGCTGGGGCGAGGATGATGACGACTTCAACATCCGCCAGCGTTACCAGTTCACCCTGCGCAACGACAACCAGCGCCATGCCGTCAACATGTCGGTACGGGTGCTGGATCATGAAGAGACCATCGACGGCGAGACCAGCACCACGCTGACCCCGGCCGATGCCCAGCGTTACGCGACCCGGGTCCTGAACCAGTTCTCCCTCTATTACGACAAGCAGCTCAAGGCCCGCGAACAGCACAAGAGCAACGATGGCATGGGCATGGAGCTGGGTCTGGACAACAACGATCTCAGTGCCTGGATCGTGGATGCCTCCTTCGAGCAGGTATGGCGTCGCCTGAATCAGGTGCTGCCGGGCTACGGTTTCACCATCAAGGATACCCAGCAGTCACTTGGCTGGATCGACGTCGAGTACGACGAGCCGGGCAGCGAGTTCTGGCAGGCCAAGGGCGCCGAACCCTTCAAGCTGGATGAGGACAAGTACCGCTTCCAGCTCGGCGAGATGGCGGGGGGCAAGACCTCCATCACCCTGTTCGACAAGGACAAGAAACCGGTGGCATCCGGGGTCATCTCCCAGATGTACATCAGCCTGTCCGAGGCGTTCGCCAAGGGCCAGGCCGATCAGGCTGCCGCAACAGCAGAATGAAAACAGGGGCCTCGTGCCCCTGTTTTGTTATATGGATCCCGCGAGTTGAAGAGGGGGCTGACGCCCCCGTGTTATTAGGACCACAACAGGAAGTGTTAGCAACCATGAGTCTTGCAGATCAAGTATTGGCAGTGAACGACGATTTGCCGATCCGTACCGATAAACCCGTCCATTCCGGCAAAGTGCGCAGCGTCTACTGGTTGACCCAGGCAGACAGCGCCCGCCTCATCCGGGAGAAAGGCTATGATGTGCCGGCCGATGCCCCCCTCGCCATCATGGTGATCAGCGACCGCATCTCCGCCTTCGACTGCATCTGGCAGGGAGTGAACGGATTGAACGGTGTGCCGGGCAAGGGCGCGGCCCTCAATGCCATCTCCAGCCACTGGTTCAAGTTGTTCAAGGAAAAGGGACTGGCGGACAGCCACATCCTGGATATCCCCCATCCCTTCGTCTGGATAGTGCAAAAAGCCCGCCCCGTGATGATCGAGGCCATCGCCCGCCAATACATCACCGGCTCCATGTGGCGTGCCTACCAGGAGGGTGAGCGGGACTTCTGCGGCATCCGTCTGCCAGAAGGGCTGAAGAAGGATCAGAAGCTGCCACAGATCCTCATCACTCCCTCCACCAAGGGCATTCTCAAGGGACTGGACGGGGTGCCGGAAGCCGATGACGTCAACGTCTCCCGCGCCGATCTCGAACGCCACTCCCAGGCCTTCGGTTTCCGTTCACCGGCGGATATCGACCGCTACGAGGCGCTGCTCAAGGAAGGCTTTGGTGTGATCAGCGAAGCGCTGGCCGAGCGGGATCAGGTCTTCGTCGATACCAAGTTCGAGTTTGGCTACGTCCAGGATGCCGCGGGCAACGAGAAGCTCATCTACATGGATGAAGTGGGTACGCCCGACAGCTCCCGCATCTGGGATGGCGCCGCCCTGCGCGAAGGTCAGATCATCGAGAAGTCCAAGGAAGGGTTCCGCCAGTGGCTGCTCAACCACTTCCCGGATCCGGATATCTTGCTCAACAAGAACCGCATGCCGGAACGCTTCGCCCTGGCCCGGGACAACAAGTTGCCCACCGAGGTGATGATGGACATCTCCCATACCTATGTGGGGATCGCCGAGAAGGTCATCGGTCATAAGCTTGCACGCAGCGCCAATCCGAAGCAGGAGATTGTCGAGGTTCTGCGTGAGCAATACGGTCTGATCGACTAAGGTCGGTTTTCTTTAGCGCCGAAAAACAAACGTTTTCCAGCGTCAGGCAGTAGATCTCACCTTTGACACCTTGCACGGACGGGCCCCATCGCGGGGCCCGTTTTCATTGACTGGCAGCGAGGAGGTGTCAACCGTTGACCCTGAACACCTGACCGCTCTGCACTCCCAGCACCGACTTCTTGTAGGCCTGGGCCACCCGGGCGGCGGGCACGGGCACGAAGCCCGGGAAGAAGTCGGCGTACTTGTCCATGGACTCTTCCAGCACGGTGGGGCTGACCACGTTGATACGCAGCCCCCGCGGCAGCTCGCAGGCCGCCGCCTTCACGAAGTGCTCGATGGCGCCGTTGATGGTGCTGGCGCTGGCCCCCCAGTTGATGGGCTCCTCGCTCAGTATGCCGCTGATGAGGGTGATGGAGCCGCCGTCGTTGAGATGCGGGATGGCGGCGCGGGTCAGCCGGATCTGGCCCATCAGCTTGCTCTCGAGCCCTGTCTGCCACTGTTCGTCCGTCATCTCGGGGAAGGGGGCGAAGGCGACATTGCCATTCGCCACCACCAGGGCATCGAAGCGGCCGATGTCCTCAGCGATGCCCGCAAACAGGGCGGCGATGGAGGCGCTGTCCGTCATGTCGACACGGGCATCCCCCTGGTTGTGGCCGACCCGGATCACTTGATGATCCCGGGCGAGCAGTTCGCTGACGGCGGATCCGACGGTGCCGGAGGCACCCACGATTACGATTTTCATCTTGGTCACTCCTGTTTGGGATATTGATGATTCTAGTCGTCACAAACAGAAGAAAAAGCGCTTAATATCAACCCATTGTTGCCATATTGGAGCTAATGAATGGATGTCAGTCACCTGGCCAGCTTCTATGAGGTGGTCAAGCAGGGCAGCTTCTCCGCCGCCGCCGAATCGCTCGAGGTGAGCAAGGGCATGTTGAGCCGCCATGTCAGCGCATTGGAAGCCTCGCTCAATGCCCAGCTGTTGCAGCGCACCACCCGCCGGCTCAGCCTGACGGAGGCGGGCAAGAGCCTCTATCTGCAGGCAGGGCAGATCTTTGCCCTGGCCCGCCAGGCGGAGCAGGAGATCCAGGCCCTGACCGAGGAGGACAGCGGCCGGCTGCGTTTCACCTGCCCGGTGAGCACCGGGGATCGCATGGTGAGCGAGCTGCTCGCCCGCTTCGCCGAGCTCTGCCCCGGGGTGGAGGTGGAGCTCAACTTCACCAATGCCATGATCGACATGAGCGAGGGGGAGAACGACATCGCCCTGCGGGCCATGAGCCAGGTGCCTGACAACCTGGTGGCCCTGCCGCTCGGTCGCCTGCGGGATGTGGTGGTGGCGAGTCCGGCTTTGCTGGCGCGGGAAGGGGCACCGGCCAGCCCCTACGAGCTGGTGGGGCGCACCTGTCTGCGGCAGGGGGGCAACCCGGCCTGGGAGCAATGGTCGTTTCGCCGGGGCGGGGAGGAGGCCCAGATCCCGGTGCAGGGCAAGGTGCGAGCCAATCACTACAGCACCCTGTTGCAACTCGCCCGTTCAGGCATGGGGTTCGCCAAGTGCCCGCTGATGCTGGTGGAGGCCAGCCTGATCAGCGGAGAGCTGGTAGCGGTGCTGGACGAGTGGCAAACCGGGCTGCACCCGCTGCATGTGCTCCATGCCCAGCAGCGGCGGGTGCCGCGCAAGATCCGCCTGTTCAAGCAGGTGCTGGCCCAGTGGTTCGCCGAGCGGCCCCACTACCTGATCCGGTGAGGGGGGCGGATCGCCGTTATTTTTCTGTCATATCCGGCTGCTACCCTGCGCCATCATCGCGATCAAGAGAGACAGGGAATGAAGCGTCATCAGATTTGGGTTGGGATCATGCTGTTGTGCGGCGGGGCGGCGCAGGCCGAGGTCAGGGTCGAGGTGCCGGAGGATTTCCAGATCCTGGCGGTGAGCGCCGGCAAGGTGCTGGACGAGCAGCATGCGGTGCTGGCGGATGGCGCGCAGCAGGTGCTGTTGCGCTATGAGGGGGTGATCCCGAGTCGTACCAGCAGCGACAACGACAAGGTGATCCGCTCCGAGCCCCAGATAATCCGTTATGAGGCCAGCGGCCAGCGTCTGCAACTGCAGGCCAGGGTACCCAAGGACGAGGCGGGGATGGAGCACTACGCCAAGGCGCCCCTGGTCGCCCTGCAAGGGGGCGGCCAGCCCGTTGCACTGGTGCAGGACGCGCTGGTGGTCAACGGGGTGCAGATAGGCATGGACTGGAATGCCCGATTGGCGGAGTACAACCGGGGCGGGGGCAAGGCGGCACTGGTTGGCGCCGTTGCAACCACGGCCGCCATCGCGCCCACCCAGACCTCGGCGCAGGTATTGCCCGCCAGCGAGCTGGAGGGGCAGTTGCAGCAGCTCTTCCTGCAGGCGGATCCCGAACTTCGCAAGCGTTTCATCGGCTGGGCCGTTCCCCGCCTTTAAGTTTGCCCCCGGTTGCAGTAACGTGGGCGGCTCATCCGATCTGCCCGCTTTCGAGGTTTTTCATGTTCGAACTGCATCCCCGCCTGCTGGCGGATACCCAGTCCCTCGGGGATCTGCCCCTGTGCCGTGTCCTGCTCGCCAGGGACAGCCAGTACCCCTGGCTCATCCTGGTACCACGCATCGCCGACCTGCGGGAGATCCATCATCTGCCCGCGCCCCAGCAGCAACAGCTGATGCAGGAGTCCTGCGCCGTGGCCGCCCTGATGGAACAAGCGCTCCATCCGGACAAGATCAACGTGGCGGCGCTCGGCAACCTGGTGCCCCAGCTGCACCTGCACCATGTGGCCCGTTTCGGGACCGATCCCGCCTGGCCCGGCCCCATCTGGGGGGCCAGACCTGCTGTGCCATATAGTGCGCAAGATTTGCAGCGGGAGGCCGATAACTGGCGAGCCCGTCTGGCCACCCTGAGTGGTTTCGTCCCGCAGCTTGCCTGACAAACCGCTCAACTGAGAGGCGGCTCGCGATTTTGATATCGGGATCATCTGATGTACTAGGGCGATGGGTCGCCCTGTGCTGACATGAGCGATGAGACCGACGACCCATTTTTCGATTCAGCAGGAAGGTTCCATGATAGTGACAAGATCCGAGGATGACGCCGTATTGACCACAGAGGATGTGCTGCTGAGTCTGTGCAACTCGGTGACGAGCGTATTGAGTGCGGCGAGCCAGAGCCAGGTGCGCTTCTCCGGCATGGTGCAGCGGATCAGCAAGACCTGCCTCAAGCCGGACATCGGCTGCTTCGTGTTGTTCGACGGGGGCTTCTCCGGGCTGGTGGTGATCAACTTCTCGGCGGCGGCGGCCATGGAGCTCTATCAGAGTTACATGCTAAGCATGGGGCTATCGAAAGAAGATCTCGCTATTTCCCACACGGCTGACGAAGTCAGCAACGTCATGGGGGAGCTGATGAACCAGATCGTCGGCAGTTTCACCGGCAAGGTGGGCCGCGAGCTGCAGACCCACATCACCCAGAACCAGCCCAAGATGCTGGCCCTGAACAAGCAGGTGATGCTGAGTGTGGATACCAACCTCGACAACCCCGAGACCCGCCGCGTCACCTTCTTCACCGCCAGTAACAACATCTTCTATCTGGAGTTGGCGATGGACAAGACGGAGTTTATCCGGATCCACGATGGCGGGGTGCAGGAGGAAGTCGATCCAGATGAGCTGATCGCCCAGGCCAAGCTGGCGGCGGCCAAGCCTGCGCCTGCGCCGGCTGCGACCAGCAACGATCACGACGATCTGCTGAACTCCCTCGGTCTGTGAGGCGAGATGCCAACAAAAAGGCCACCCTGAGGTGGCCTTTTTCGTGGGCGCGGCATGCTCAGAAGTTGTAGAGCAGGCCCGTGCTGAAGCTGGTGGTCTTGTTGTCGTAGAAGTCGATATTGGAGTCGGCCTGGCTGTAGGAGGCGGTGATGACACCGCTGAGATCCTTCACCCCCAGCAGGCTGTGCCAGAAGAAGGTGCCGCTCAGTGCCATCTCATCCGCATCTGCCGTCTGGCCGAAGATGGGGTTGGCCTCGTCGTAGTCACGTTTGCCCAGATAGCCGTTGGTGACGAAAGACCACTGGGGACCACGCTTGGCGTAGGTCAGCTGCAGGCCGGTGTTCTTGAAGCTCTCGGCGCTGCCATCGAGCTTGGCCTGCTTGTAGAGGATGGCGGGTTCCAGCACGTGACCATCGCCGAGATGCCACTGGTAGGAGAGCTCCATGTCGTGGACCTTGCCGTTACGATTGAGCACGGGGGCATAACTGGTGCCGTTGCGCTGATCGTACTGCCGGCCGCTGTGTTCCTCGTCCAGCTCCACTTCACGGGTGGTGATGTTGCCATTGAAGTTGCTGCCCCAGATCTTGTCCCAGGCAAAACGCACCCCCTTTGACTTGGCATCGGTGGAGCTGCGATCCACCCCGATGGCGTAAGGATCGCTCCACAGCTCGACGGGCATGACGTTGAACACCACCGAACCTGCGACTATGCCCTTGTCCCCCATCTCCTGACGGATCCCGAGCTGCTGGGTGAAGTCGAAGCGTATGGCGTCCTGAATGAGGTTGCCGAGGAAGACCTGGGTGCGGGTGTCGGCGAAGGTGTAGCGGATGTCGGCGTTGATAAGGGGCGAGAACTCGCTCTCGCTGCCGGGAGTACCCAGGTTGTCGATGCGACTGTTGCTGTCTCCGCCTGCATAGAAATTGGATTCATGGCTGCTGACGGTGACGCCCCCCAGCAGGAAACCGGACCAGCCGGACTCCTTGGGGATGGCGCCCAGATCGGCGTGAGCGGCGTTGGCGACCAGCAGACTGAGGCTCAAAAGAGAGAGATTGCGCATCGATGAGGCTCCTGGATTAGGGTGATGACGGTGATAGCCAGATTTGGCCCGGTTTTCTGAACTGGAGCTGACTGGCATGAATCGGGCATGCTACCCCAATGAGAGTGTGACGTTAATCAATAATTTAAACTACGGCCGACAAGAGTTCGGTGCGCCGTGCTGGTATCCTGTTTGCGCAATAGCGGGGAGCAAATAACGCGATGAAGCAAATCAAATCCTGGGCGCAATATTATGTCGATCTGATGACCAAGCTGGGACTGGTCCGTTTCAGCATGTTGCTGGCGGCCTGCATCATAGTGCTGGCGGTATCCATCCAGATGGGGGTGACCCTGTTTCTGCGCGGGGCCGTGGATGTGGTCGACCTGGTGCGTTCGGTCTTCTTCGGCCTGCTGGTGACGCCCTGGGCCGTCTATTTTCTCTCCATCGTGGTGGATCAGCTGGAGGACTCCCGTCAGCGGCTGAGCCGCATGGTGGCGAAGTTGCAGGACATGCGCGAGCGGGATCTCGAGCTCAACAACCAGTTGCAGGAGAACATTCGCCGTCTCAACACCCAGATAGCCGAGACCCAGCGCGCCGAAACCTTGCGCCAGCAGGCGATCGAGGATCTGGAGAACGAGGTATTCCAGCGGGAGAAGGCCCAGCTGCATCTGGGGGAGCGTACCGCCCTGCTGCGTTCCTTCATCGACTGCTCACCGGACCTGGTCTATTACCGCAACGAGGAGGAGCAGTTCTCCGGTTGCAACCGCGCCATGGAGGAGCTGACCGGCCGGGTGGAGGCGGATCTCATCGGATTGACCCCGTTCGACGTCTACAAGCAGGACATCGCCAGCAAGGTGGTGGAGACCGACAAGCAGGTCTTCGCCCAGAATGAACCGCTCACCTATGAGCAGTGGCTGGAGTACCCGGATGGCCGCAAGGCTTACTTCGAGCTGCGCAAGGTGCCCTTCTTCGACAGGTTCGGTAAGCGGCTCGGCCTGCTCGGTTTCGGCCGGGACATCACCGAGCGCAAGCAGTATCAGGACAAGCTGGAGAAGGCGAGTCGGGACAAGACCACCTTCATCTCCACCATCAGCCACGAGCTGCGCACCCCCCTCAACGGCATAGTGGGCCTGAGTCGCATGCTGATGGACACGCCGCTGGACGCAAAACAGCACCAGCAGCTCAAGACCATCCACCTGAGCGCCGTGACGCTCGGCAACATCTTCAACGACATCATCGACTTGGATAAACTGGACCGTCGCCGGCTGGAAATTGCCCCCACCCGCATCGATCTGCCCGCCTTCCTCGACGAGCTGGAGACGCTGTCGCGCATCCAGGCGGAGCAGAAGGGGCTCTACCTGCATTTCGACCGGGATGGCGACATGCCGCAGTTCGTGATGGCCGACGGCACCCGCTTGCGCCAGGTGCTGTGGAACCTGGTGGGCAATGCGGTGAAGTTCACCGATGAGGGCGGCGTGACGGTGCGTTGCCTATCCCATGAGTCCGATACGCCCGGCAAGCTGGCGCTGCATTTCGAGGTGGAAGACACCGGGGTCGGCATCCCCCGCGCCCAGCAGGAGAAGATCTTCGCCATGTACTATCAGGTGCAGGGCAAGAAACACGCCACCGGCACCGGCATCGGCCTCGCGGTCTCCCGCCAGCTGGTGCAGGCCATGGGCGGCCAGCTCTATGTGGACAGCGATCCCGGCGAGGGGGCCTGCTTCACCGCCGAGCTGGAAGTGGAGTGCGTGGCGCCCCAGGCCATCGAACCGGAGCTGGAGCTGCCTTCCCTCGACATCCTGCTGGTGGAGGATGTGGAGCTGAACGTGACCGTGGCCTGCGCCCTGCTCAGCAAGCTGGGCCACGAGGTCAAGGTGGCGCGCGACGGCACCCAGGCCTTGGCCATGGCGAATCCGGATGATTTCGATCTGATCCTGCTTGATATCCAGTTGCCGGACATGACCGGTTTCGACGTGGCGGCCAAGCTGCTTGAGCGTTACGGCGACAGCCTGCCTCCCATGGTGGCGCTCACCGCCAATGCGACCGGCGATCGCGAGTACTATCGGGAGCGCGGCATGCAGGATGTGATCAACAAGCCGCTCGGATCCAAGGCGGTGCGGGAGGTCATCGGCCACCTGTTCGCCGATCTGGCCGACGATGAGGCGCACGAGCAGGAGGCGGCGGGCAATCAGGATGCCCTGCTGGATCTTGCCTTCCTCACCGATTACGCCAGTACGGTGGGCAAGCCGGTGCTGCTCTCCAGCGTGGATCTGTTCGAGAAGATGATGCCCGACTACATGGCGGTGCTCGACTCGAACATGACGGCCCGGGATCAGGCCGGTGTGGTGGAGGAGGCGCACAAGATCAAGGGGGCGGCCGGTTCCATCGGCCTGCGCCGCCTGCAACAGACCGCCCAGCTCATCCAGAGCCCGGATCATCCCGCCTGGTGGGAGAACGTGGAGGACTGGATTGAGACGTTAAGGCGGGAATACCCGGGGGATATCTCCCGGCTGCGCCATTGGCTGCTCTCCTGACCCCTGCATCACAGTTTGAGGAACCTTCCATGTATCAGCGCCTGATCCCCTCACTGCGTATCCACAACTGGGGGGAGGAGCCCCTGCTGGAGGCGACCGAACAGGATCGCGCCCGCATCGTGCAGGCTGCCCCCGTGCGCCGTTTGCAGCAGAAGACCCAGGTCTTCCCGCTGGACGTGAAGGCCTCGGTGCGCAGCCGCCTGACCCATTCGCTGGAAGTGCAGGAGACCGGTCGCCAGATCAGCCGCCGCATCCTGGCCAGGCTGCCCGCCGATGCGGTGTGCGAGGGTGCCTTCATCAACCTGGTGGAGATGTCCTGCCTGCTGCACGATGTGGGCAACCCCCCCTTCGGCCACTTTGGCGAGCAGGTGATGAGCCAGTGGCTGGCCCAGGAGCTGGACGCGCTGTTTGCCTGTGCCCACGACCAACTGCCGAGTCCCCAGTGGGCCGAGTTGCGCCAGGACTTGCTGGTGTTCGACGGCAACGCCCAGAGTCTGCGGCTGGTGCACAGCCTGCACGAGCTGAACCTGACCCTGGGCCAGCTGGCGGCCCTGTGCAAATACCCGCAGCAGCCCGCGCCCGGGCAGCACCTTGGCCAGCATCATGGCTGGACCAGCAAGCGCGGCATTTTCTTCAGCGAGCAGCCTCTCTACCAGTCCCTGAGCCAGCAGCTCGGGTTGGCACCGGGTTGCCGTCATCCGCTGGTCTACATCATGGAGGCGGCGGACGACATCTCCTACTGCATCGCGGATCTCGAGGATGCGGTGGACAGGCGGATCCTCGGCCTCGGGGAGCTGCAGCAGGCCCTGCGCCTGGCCGACGGGGGAGAGTACATGACCAGCCTGCTGGCCGAGGCCATGGCATCGACCAGGGGCTTCTTCCCCCATTTCCGTCAGCAGCTGACCCGGGATCTGGTGGATCTGGCGGCCAAGACCTATGTCACCGAGCACGAGGCCATGCTGAAGGGGGCTTATCCCCAGGCGTTGCTGCATGGTCAGGCGCCGGCGGCACGGGTGCTGGACGTGCTCAAGCAAGTCGCGAGGGAGCAGGTCTTCATGCGCCCGGAAGTGGAGGCCCTCGAGCTGGAAGGTTACGCCGCCCTGCGCGGGGTGCTCTCCACCTACGCCTGCCTGCTGGCATTGCCGGCCGCCCAGTTCGAGCGGTTGCTGGCGGGCAAGGGGGGCAGCGAGCTGTTCTTCGCCCGCAGGCTGTTCCATCGTCTGTCGGCCCGCCACCTCAAGGCGTACCGGCTGGCGGTCGCCGCGGCGGATCCCCGCTTCGTGTCGAGGGCAGAACAGGAGTGGTACTACAGGGTGCGGCTGCTGCTCGACTACGTCAGCGGCATGACGGATACCTATGCCCTCGAGGAGTTCCGGCTGCTGTCCGGGATCTGATGTTCGGTGCCATGCCCCCCATATGGGTGGGGCGGATATTGCACGAAATTCGGTGTTTTTCTAGACTGTGGCAACTTGTTCAACTTTCACACGGTAAGGAGACGACTATGCAACATTCAATGCTAAACGTTGCGTTCGACCGCTGCATCGGCAGCGCGATGACTCGTGCTCTTTATTTACCGCGTGGAGTGAACAGGTAACACCTGTCTTTTCATCACCCGCGGTTATCCCGCAGGGTGATGTCCTCTCTCCGGGAGAACCGCATGTTCAACTGGAGAATGTTATGTCTATCGAACTCGTACTGCTGCGCACCGTCGAATCCCTGGTCCAGAAGCGGATCACCCGGCTGGAACGTCGCGTCAGTTATCTGCACCTCTCACCCGCCCTGCTCAAAGATATCGGCCTGGAAGGGATGGATGTACAGGTTGCCCATGTGCGTGAGCGGGAGTTTCAAACCGGCTTCCGTCTCGGGAACCGAATAACCTGATGGCAGGGGGCCTGGCCCCCTTCATGCAGAAAAATGGCAGGCCTTGGCCTGCCTTTTTTCATGTCATCTGACAATGTTACAAATTTATTAGTCACACATTGCGCTAAAGCCTTTATTATCTCCACCCGGTTTGTAAGGGGTTCAGTCATGCCATCTCGTTGTTATCGCTTCATTTTGCTGTGCTGGCTCATCTGCTGGAGCTGGGCGGCATCGGCCGTTCCCGCTTCTAACCAGGCGGAGTCTGCCCATGCCGAACAGCGCTGGCTGAAGAAGCATGACGAACTGGTGATCGGCATGGTCTCGGTGGACTGGCCCCCCTACGTCTATGCGGATGGTCGTGGCAGCTTTCACGGCCCCCTCGATGATTTCGCCGAACTGGTGGCCGGGCACATGGGCCTGCCCCTGCAATATCGGGGATACCCTGATTACGTTCGTGCCCAGCAGGGGCTGCAGGATGGGGAGGTCGATCTGCTGTTGGGAGTCACGCCCGTGCAGTCGTCCGAGGAGAGGGCCCTGATCTCTCTGGATATCATGGGGGTGCCGAGGGGCATATTGCTGATGCGCTCCCAGACAGGCTCCTCCCTGTCGGTGGCGAAGGCATGGCGCTGGGTGTGCATTCGTGGCTTCGGGGCGTGCGACGAACTGGCCAGGCTGGGGATGACCAGGGTCGAGCATGCCGACAACGCCGACGAGGCGGCCGTACTGGTGAAACGCGGGCTGGTGGATGCCTATCTGGCGGATCTGCCGACCCTGCTGCGGTTGCAGCATCAGCGTCAATACAACGAGTTGCTGGTGGTCACCCCGGCCTGGGTACCATCGACCCGGTTGACCATGACGCTCTCCGCACGGGAGAGCGGATTGCGGGTGCTGGCCCAACGGGTGCTGGGGAGCATCCCGGACAGTGAACGCTGGCGCCTGCTCGAGACCGGGGGAGGCATCGATTACAGCAAGCTGGGCGGACCGCATCAGACCCTGTTCAGTCAAGAAGAGCTGGACTGGCTGGCCCAGCACCCGACCCTGAAATATGGGGTTGCTCCCCATTGGCCGGCGGTGAGCGAAATCGATCCACATGGGAAACTCACCGGCTTTGTGGCCGATCTGCTGGCGCTGGTCGGGGAGCGTTCCGGCCTCCATTTTACCCTGGTGCCGACCCAGAACTGGGTGGAGACCATCGACCAGTTCAACAATCAACAACTGGATCTGATCCCCGCCATCACCCCCACCGATGAGCGTCGTGAGCTGATGCTGTTCACGCCGGAATACGCCTTCATTCATCGAGTAATAGCCGCCAGGCAGGGAACACCTGAAATCGAGGGACCGGATGCCCTGCGGGGCCACCGGGTGGGGATGGTGGCCGGTTCGGTGGAGAAGTTGCTGCTGGACAAGGTGGGGGCGAAGATTGTGACCACTTCCAGCGACAGCCTGCTGTTGTCCCTGCTGGACAGCGGTCAGGTGGATTATGTGCTGATGAATGTGACCACCCTGGAGCAGGCCCTGAAGCGGGGCTTCAACGATCGTTACCAGGTCGTCCTCTCCGGCAGCGACCTGCGGGTACCGGTTGCCATGGCGGTGCACAAGCAAGATCCCATGTTGCAGCAGATCCTGACCAAGGCGCTGCTGTCGGTCCGGCCGGACGAGCTGGCCAGGCTGGAACACAAGTGGATGTCCCTGACCATACAGACGGGGATAGATCCGGCGACCGTGCTGCTCTGGTCCTCCCTCGGCGCCGGCATCTTCCTGCTCTGCGTGCTGCTCTTCATCGGCTGGAATCGCACCCTGCGCCGCCAGATCTCCCAGCGCCAGCAAGCCGAGCGTCAGCTCAGCGAGCAGCTGACCTTCGTGCAGACCCTGCTCGATTCCCTGCCCAACATGGTGGTGCTCCGGGACAAGGAGCTGCGCATCACCCTGTGCAATCACGCCTATCGGGATACCTTCATCGGTGAGGGAGACGAGGAGCGTTTCCACCCGGCCAATCTGCCCCCCTCCGAACGGGAGCGGGTGTTGCGCGAAGAACGGGAGGTCTGGCGCAGCGGCGAGATGCTGGAGGGGGCGGGTTACAGCCGACGCCAGGATGGGTCCTCCTTCCATGTCATCTATGCAAAGCAGCCATATCGTTCAAGAAATGGCGACATGCTGGGTGTGCTGACTGTACTCACCGATGTCAGCAGCATAAAAGAGGCCGAGGAGCGCGCCCGTCAGGCAGAAGTGCGGCTCACCCAGATCACCGACAGCATGCCGGGCATCGTCTATCAGTACCTCTGGATCGGGCCAGGCAAGGGACGTTTCCTCTATGTCTCGCAAGGGGCGGGGGAAATTCTCGGCGTGAGCGACGAGCAGATGGTCGCGGTGGATTCGGGTGGCGAGCTGTTCGGCTTCACCGAAGCGGCGCTGCAGGAGTTTGTCGGCAAGGTCGCCTACCATGCGGAGCTGCTGGCTCCCCTCGACCTCGAGGTCAAGGTGGATCGGGAGGAAGGGGCACGCTACCTGCAGGTGCGTGGCAGCTTCCTGCGCCAGGAAGAGGGGATCATCCTCAACGGCGTCATCCATGACATCACGGCCCTCAAGCAGCAGGAGCTGGAGCTCAGGGAGGCCAGGGCCGTGGCGGAGCAGGCGATGCAGGCCCGTAGCCGCTTCCTCGCCACCATGAGCCACGAGCTGCGCACCCCCATCTCCGGCATGCACGGCATGCTGGAGCTGCTGCAGATGAGCCAGCTCGACGACGATCAGCGCTATCTGCTGCGCAACATTTCGACCTCGGCCAACAGTCTGCTCTATCTGGTCAACGACATCCTGGATTTCTCCAAGATGGAGGCGGGCCAGTTGCAGTTGCACTATCACGCCTGCCGCCTCACCTCGGTAGTCTGCGATGTCATCCGGGGTCACGCCACCCTGGCCTATGGCAAGGGGCTCAAGGTCACGCTGGCCTGGGGACCCGAGGTTCCGGATCAGGCCTGCATGGACGAGATCCGGGTCGGTCAGGTGCTCTCCAACCTGCTCAACAATGCGGTGAAGTTCACCGAGGCGGGGGCCATCGCCATCCGGGTGGGCTATCAGGACAACCGGTTGCAGTTCGTGGTTCAGGACTCCGGGATCGGCATCGCCGCCGACAAGCAGGAGCATCTCTTCACGCCCTTCAAACAGGTGGAGTCCGATATCACCCGCCGTTTCGGTGGCACCGGGCTCGGCCTTGCCATCTGTCATCAGCTGAGCCAGAAGATGGGCGGTGCGCTGGTGCTGGAAAGCGAGCTGGGGGTCGGTACCCGGGTCACCTTCAGCGTGCCCCTGCGTGAGTGCCAGTGGAACACGCCGCCTCTGGCCGATCAGGACTGGTGGTGGCTGGGAGAGGACAGGGGGGCACAGGAGGCGATGGCCCAGCTTGGCGCCAAGCTGCGGCCTTTGCCGGCGCAGGGGTGGCAGCACCTCTCGGGAGGACGCCTCATCGCGGAAGAACGTGCGCTGGAGCAGCGGCTCGGAAGCGACTGGCAGCAGCAGTTGCAGCTAAGCCCCCTCAAGGGGCTGGTACTCTCCACCAAGGAGGCCTTGCGCAGCCGGATGGAGAGCGATGACTGGTGGCGTCTGGGCCTCTCTCCCCTCTACCCGGATCTGCTGCTGGAAACCTGTCATCAACTCGCGGGCCAGGGCATTCCCCGGCCGGCCCAGTTGCAGCTGGACAAGCTGCAGGGGCGAGTACTGGTGGCCGATGACCATCCCGTCAACCGGGCCCTGCTGGCACGACAACTTGCCATACTGGGCATAGAGGCGGTCATGGTCGAGGACGGGGAGAAGGCGCTGCGGACCTGGCAGGGGCAGGGGTTCTCCCTGTTGCTGACCGATTGCCACATGCCGGTGATGGATGGCTACAGCCTGACCTGGGCCTTGCGCGCGGCGGGGGAGTCGTCCCCCATCATAGGGGTCACGGCCGATGCCTCGGAGACGGCCAGCGAGCAGATGCTGGCAGCGGGCATGGACGACATGTTGTTCAAACCCTATAACCTGGAGGCCCTGCGCCAGATGTTGCTGCGCTGGCTGCCGGCCGCGATGGCGACAAGCGACGAGGCTGAGGGTTCAGACCCGGCAGTGCAGGATGAGGAAGCACCGCTGTCCGCCTCACACTGGATAGCGCTGTTTGGTGATCTGGCGGTTGCCCGTGAGATGGCCCTGGAATATCTGGCCTCCAATCGCCAGGATGGGGAGGAGATGGCGCGAGCCTTGGCCCGTCAGGATACCCAGGGGCTGGTGGAGATTGCCCACCGGATCAAGGGGGCCGCCCGCATGGTCGGACTGTCGACCCTGGCGACGGAGGCGGCGCAGTTGGAGACGGTGGCTCGCTTGAAGCAGTTGGATAGGCTGGCACAATTGTGCCAGCGAGTAGAAACATTGATGAACGGGATCACAGGCGACATTGGATTATGGCTCGATGAACAATACCCAGCATGAGTTGACCATCCTGGTGGTGGAGGATCACAGCTTCCAGCGCAAGGCGCTGATGCATCAGGTGAGCACGCTCTGCCAGGGCAAGGTGCTGGAGGCCGGAGATGGGGAGGCGGCACTGGCGCTCTGTCAGCATCATCAGGTCGATATTTTGTTTTGCGATCTGCGCATGCCCGGCATGGATGGCATGGCGCTGCTGCGGCGGCTCTCCCTCGGGGGCTTTCGAGGGGGCATCATACTGTGCAGCGCCCTCGAGGATGATGTGGTCGATGCCGTGTTGCGCATGAGCGCCGCCTATGGCCTGCAGGTGCTTGGGCGTATCGGCAAACCCGCCACCCAGCAGCAGATCCGGCAGCTGATCGACAGCTGGCAACCCCGTCAGGAGCGCAACCGGGAAGAGGATCGCCACAGCCTGACCCTGGATGAGCTCAGCCAGGCGCTGGAGCAGGATCAACTGCTGCCCTGGTATCAGCCCAAGGTGAGTTTCGGCAGTGGCCAGTGGATCGGCATGGAGGCGCTGGCGCGCTGGCAGCATCCGGAATATGGTCTCATCTCGCCGGCTCACTTCATCCCGCTGGCGGAGCGGCACGGGCTCATCGATGCGCTGACCGAGGTCATCATCGGCAAGTCACTGCGGGATGGTCACCTGTGGGAGCGCACCGGACTCTCGCTGAACCTGTCGATGAACCTCTCCACCACCTCCCTCATCGAGGGGGATCTGTGCAATACCCTGCTCAATCACTGCCAGCGCTGGAGCATCAACCCCGAGCTCATCACCCTGGAGGTGACCGAGAGCGCCTTCGTCAAGGAGCTGGGCAAGTCCCTCGAGGTGCTGACCCGTCTGCGCATGCACGGCTTTGGCCTCTCCATCGATGACTTCGGAACGGGCTACTCCTCCATGCAGCAGTTGGCATTGCTGCCCTTCACCGAACTGAAGCTGGACCGATCTTTCGTCGATCGCTGCTATGAGGATCCCTCCCGGCTCGCTATCATCGAATCCAGTATCGAACTCGCCCGCAAGCTGGGACTCAAGTCGGTGGCGGAAGGGGTCGAGGATGAACCCACCTGGCAACTGCTCAGCCGGCTGGGATGCGATGTGTGTCAGGGCTTCTTCTCCGCCCGCCCCATGCCACGGGAAGAGCTGCTGGCGTGGCACCGCACCTGGCAGGAGCGCCTGCCGGCACTGATCACCATGTGAAGTCCGGGCTGGATGCCCGCCGTAGAACAAGGATGTTCATGAAAATATCAAGCAAGCTGCTACTGAGCTTTTGTTTCATCAATCTGCTCATCATTCTCTCCTCCGCCCTGGTCTACCATCAGCTCGGCCGCATAGAGCAGTCCCAGGATGCCCTGCTGTCACAAACCCTGCCTGCCCTGCAGCGGGATGAAGCGAGCCAGAAGGCGCTCATTGCAACCGTTTCCTCCCTGCGCGCCTATCTCATCCTGGGCAAGGATCCGGCGCAGGGGGAGCGCCTCAAAGGAGAATGGGAGTCGGCCTGGCGACTCATCGAGGGGCAGTCGTTCAAGCCGGAGCTGGCGCAATCCCTCAAGGGGTTCAAGGCCAGTCAGGAGAAGGTGTGGGCGCTGGCCCATACGGAAGAGAACCTGCCGGCCCACAGCCTGATGCTGCTGGAGGCGGGCCCCCTCGCCGAAGCGGCGCTCGATCAGCTGCAATCCTTCGCCAACGAAGAGGTGGCAACCCCGCAGACCGAATTGCCAGGGGATCGCCGCCTGCTGCTCAAGCAGGTGGGGGATGCCTACAACGGCCTTGCCAACGCGCTCTCCGCCCTGCGGGACTTCCTCATCTCAGGGGAGAAGGAGTATCAGGAAAAGTACCAGGACTACTACCAGTTCCACCTGCAGCGGGTGGCGGAACTCAAGCAACAGGAGGCCAACTTCAGCGAGGCGCAGAAGGGGATCTGGGCCTTGTTCGAGCAGATGTCCGCCCCCTTTGCCGAGTTGGTGGGCCAGGTGATCGCCCAGCGCCAGGCGCCGGACTGGGACAGGGCCAACCACCTGATGGCCACCGTGATCGAGCCCGCTCTGACGAGCCTTGCCGATCAGCTGGCCTCCCAGGTGACCCACACCCAGGGCGAGGTGGATGCCATGGCCGGCAAGATGGCCAGTGCCGGCCAGACCATACACAAAACCCTGTTGTTGGCGACGACCAGCGTCATCTTGCTCGGTACCCTGGTGGCGTTGCTGTTCAGCCGGCGTCTCACGCGGGATATCGCGAGCCTGGTGGCCCGTGCCGGGCTGGTGGCGGATGGCCGTCTGCCGGCCGACCCCTTGCCGGTACTGCGTCAGGATGAGCTGGGCGGGCTGACCGGCTCCATCAACCGGATGTCGAGCCAGCTGCGCCAGCTGGTCGGCGAAATCCAGGGGGCGGTCGGTCAGGTGCAGGGGGCCTGCGGTGAGGTGGGCCGCACCAGCAATACCATAGTGGATGAACTGGCGAGCCAGAATCAGCGGGTGGATACGGTCGCCGCCGCCATCGAGCAGATGTCGGTCAGCACCCGGGATGTGGCGGGCAACATCGCCGAGGCCGCCGAGGCGGCGCGCCAGACCGAACGACAGGCCAGACAGGGGGGCGATGCGCTGGTGCGCATGGAGTCCACCATGGCGCAGATTGCCCTGATGATCACCGAAGCCAACCAGGCGATGGGACAGCTTCGCAGCCAGAGCGAGCAGGTGGGGCGCGTCACCGAGGTGATCGCCACCATCGCCGAGCAGACCAACCTGCTGGCTCTCAATGCCGCCATCGAGGCGGCCCGTGCCGGCGAGCAGGGGCGGGGCTTTGCGGTGGTAGCCGACGAAGTGCGTCAACTGGCGAGCCGCACCAGCCAGTCGACGGCGGAGATCAATCAGACCATCGACAGTATCCAGCAGCAGACCCGCCAGACCGCCGAGACCATAGGCAGCGGTACCCGTCTGGTGGCACAGGGGCAGGAGGTGGTGACCTCGGTGACCGGTGCGCTGGAGACCATGATGCAACTGGTACAAGATCTCTCCAGCCAGCTCGGGACCATCGCCACCGCAACGGATCAGCAGTCCAGGGTCGCGCAGGAAGTGGCGGAGACCGTGGAGGAGATCGCCACCCTCAGTCGTCACTCCAGCGAACACAGCCAGCAGGGGGAGGCGATCGTCGAGCGCCTGGCGCAGGAGACAGGTCGCCTGACTTCGGCCATCAGTCGCTTCGAACTCAGATAAGACAAAGGCAGGCCAAGGCCTGCCTTTGTTGCTCATGTGGTCGAGACATGCCTGACCCGCTCTCAATCCAGTCGACGGAAACTCTGGTTGTCGAAGCTGCTGCTGGTCTCCTGATTGAGCAGGGTGACCAGCAGGATAGCCCGCTTCTCGCCGTCCGGCTCCAGATAGATGGCCTCGAAACCGGCAAGGGGGCCCGATTCGATGACGACCTTGTCACCCTGACTCGGCAGACGGGCATAGCAAGCCCTCGCCTCGTCGCTGTCATCCCGGCTCATCAGGCGATAGATGAGCTGACTGCTGACCGAGCTCCACTCCTTGCCGAAATGGATGATGCGGCTGATGCCACGGGTCGACTTCAGGGTGATGGGCGGGATCACGTCGAGATCCACGAGAATGAACAGGTAGTTGGGGAACATGGGTTCGCGCACCGGTACCCGTTTGCCGCGGCGCAGCTTCTCGATTTCCACCATGGGGTAGTAGGATTCAACCCCCTGGGCTGCCAGATGGGCGCGAGCGCGAGCCTCTTCCTTGGGCTTGCAGTAGGCCAGATACCATTTCTTCATTGTTCTGATTTTGTCGTGTTGCCGTGCTTTGGGCCTATGATAACGAGGGTAAAAAAAAAGGCCACGCTTGGCGCAGCCTTTTTTGCAGAGTGAGTGATTACCAACCTTTTACCAGGCCGCCCTTGAACAGCTCGGTGCCTTTCTTGTAGACCTCGTCGGTCTGGAAGGACTGGACGAACTCCTTGACCTTCTCGTCATCCTTGTTGTTCTCGCGAGCAACGATCAGGTTGACGTAGGGGGACTCCTTGTCTTCAACAAACAGGCCGTTCTCGGTCGGGGTCAGACCAATCTGACCGGCGAAGGTGTTGTTGATGATGGAGAGATCCACGTCTTCCAGGGAGCGGGGCAGTTGCGCGGCTTCCAGCTCGACGATCTTGAAGTTGCGCGGGTTGCTGGCGATGTCCAGCACGGTGGCTTCCAGGCCAGCGCCTTCTTTCAGCTTCAGCAGACCTTGCTTCTCCAGCAGGATCAGGGAGCGACCCAGGTTGGTCGGATCGTTCGGTACTGCGATCTGGGCACCGTCTTTGAGCTCGGAGAGCGCCTTGATCTTCTTGGAGTAACCGGCGATCGGGTAGACGAAGGTGTTGCCAACCGGTACCAGTTTGAAGCCGCGATCACGGATCTGGGCATCCAGATAGGGCTTGTGCTGGAAGGCGTTGACGTCGACGCTACCGTCGTTCAGCGCCACGTTCGGAGTGACGTAGTCGGAGAAGGTGACGATTTCGACGTTCAGGCCGAACTTCTCTTTCGCAACCTTGGCCGCAGTCTCGACCAGCTCGGTCTCGGGACCGGCGATGGCGCCGACCTTCAGGGTCTTGTTCTCTTCCTTCTGGCCGCAGCCAACCAGAACCAGGGTAGCCAGCAGGGCTGCCGCAGCGGATTTAATGCCCAATTTCATAAAAACCTCCTGTCAGAAATCGACGATTAACGATGATCACATTGTTGAACCAGGCGCTCACCCGCGCTCTGGATGAGTTGAACCAGCACCACCAGAATGACCACGGTGACCAGCATGACGGTAGGGTCGAAGCGCTGGTAGCCGTAGCGAATACCCACATCGCCGAGGCCGCCCCCCCCGATGGCACCGGCCATGGCGGAGTAGTTGACCAGAGTGACGAGGGTGATGATGACGCTGTTGAGGATGCCGGGCAGGGCCTCGGGCAGCAGCACCTTGGTGATGATTTGCAGGGGCTTGGCCCCCATGGCCTTGGCGGCTTCCAGCAGACCGTCCGGCACTTCCATCAGGGCCCCTTCCACCAGGCGGGCGATGAAGGGCACGGCGCCTATGGTCAGCGGGACTATGGCGGCGATGGTGCCGATACTGGTTCCGACGATGAAGCGGGTCAGCGGAATGATGGCAACCAGCAAGATGATGAAGGGCACGGAGCGACCGACGTTGACGATGATGCCGAGGGTCCGGTTCAACACCGGGTTGGCCAGGATCTGGCCGGCCTTGGTCACGTGCAGCGCAACACCCAGCGGCAGGCCGAGCAGGCAGCCAAACAGGGCGGAGGCAAACACCATGATCAGGGTGTCGCCGAGTGCTGAGATCAGCAGATTAATCATGGCTTCGGACATAACCCATTACCTCCAGCTGAATGTGGTTGTCGATGAAAAACTGTTGGGTCGCCTCGCACTGGGCTTCGTCCCCGAACAGTTCGGCCAGCAGGAAGCCGAACTTGACCCCGCCGGCGTATTCGATGTCCGCACTCAGAATGCTGATATCGATGTTGAAGCGACGACTCACCTCGGAGATAAGCGGTGAATCGACGGTGGTACCGGTGAAGCCGAGCTTGACCAGGGGGTAGCTGCCGGGGACACGCTCCGGGCTCATCCGCTCCTGATACTCCTGCGGCACCTCCAGATGGATGGTGGAGTGGATGAAGTCACGGGCCAGCTGGGTCTTGGCATTGCTGAAGAACCAGGCGACTTCCCCCTGCTCGATGAGGCGGCCGTCGCTGATGATGGCAACCTCGTCACAGATCCCTTTCACCACGTCCATTTCGTGGGTGATGAGCAGGATGGTGAGCCCCAGCTTGACGTTGATCTCCTTGAGCAGGCTCAGGATGGAACGGGTGGTCTGGGGATCCAGGGCCGAGGTGGCCTCGTCGCACAGCAATACCTTGGGGGCGGGTGCCAGGGCGCGGGCAATGGCGACGCGCTGCTTCTGGCCGCCGGACAGCTCGGACGGATAGGCTTGGGCGCGCGCTTCCAGCCCCACCAGGGCCAGCAACTCTTCGACCCGTGTCTGGATCTGGGCTTTGCTCCAGCCTGCCAGCTCCAGCGGGAAGGCGATGTTCGCGAACACGGTGCGGGAGGAGAGCAGGTTGAAGTGCTGGAAGATCATGCCGATCTGGCGGCGAGCCTGGGTCAGATCCCGCTCGGGCAGGGCGACCAAGTCCTGGCCATCGACGATGACCTGGCCCTCGGTGGGGCGCTCCAGCAGGTTGACGCAGCGAATGAGGGTACTCTTGCCGGCACCGGAGGCACCGATCACCCCGAAGATCTTGCCTTGGGGGACATGCAGGCTGACATCACGCAGGGCGTGCACGGCATCACTGCCTTTACCGTAGACTTTGTTGAGACCGATCAACTTAATCATGGATTCTTCCGTGCTAACAGCCTTAAAGCACAGGGCGCTACAGGCGGGTGAATTGGGCAGAGGTTACACTGGGTTGCTCTGCCATTATGGTGGATGATGCTAAGATGTCCGGACGGCCATGTCAACGCATGTTTTGACGTCTAGACGTCTAAAAAATGGATAAGGATTGCCGCTATCTGGCTATGGCTAAGTGGGTCATCAAAAGCATGAATATATAATTCGAAACCAAAACAACACTTCCGTTCATATGACGGCTTTTATCTCGCAAGTTGTTGTTTCACTGGTTTTAGTCGGATGGCTGGCGCACGGCGCCTGCCGATAGCCCCCAAGATGACATGAATATTAATACCTTGTCTCGTTCTCTTTTTTTCTCATCCCCATGAATTCAGAACAATAAACAGCCAGATTATGGCGAGCCTGCTTTTTATTCAGGGGAAATGCGATGACAGAAGAGGGCAGATTGAGGCCCATTGATAAAGAGATAAAGGAGCAAGGGCGTTCTGGATTATTGCCCCCCTTCGTTTGCCGACAGAGAAGGCGCCATCTTTGTTGACAGACAATCCTGGGCGGATTGCCCGTTGTTGCGACACACGGGCGCGGCCGCTTTGCATAATGAAAGGCCCGGCGATGGCCGGGCCTTTCATTTTCTCCTTGCCGGGATCACTGCCCTTGCTGGGCTTCTGCATAGAGGGCGGCACCAATGATGCCTGCCTGATTGAGGCTGGCCGCCGCCACCAGAGGGGCCCGGGTCTCTATCTTGTCGATGAACTTGTCGAGCTTGGCGGCGCTGCCACCCCCCAGGATGAAGAGATCCGGGGAGAACAGAAACTCCAGCCGGGCCAGATACTTGTTGAAGCGCTTGCCCCAACGGCTCCAGGAGAGATCCTCGCGCTTGCGGGCCGCATCGGAGCAGTAGTGCTCGGCAATCATGCCTTCCAGTATCAGGTGGCCCAGCTCGGTGTTGGGCAGCAACTGGCCGTTGACGAAGACGGCGGTGCCGATGCCGGTGCCGACCGTGATGAGGATGACGACTCCCTTGCGGTGCTGGCCTGTGCCAAAGCGCATCTCGGCGATGCCGGCGGCGTCGGCATCGTTGAGTACGTGACAGGGCAGGCCGGTCACGTCGGAGAAGAGGTGGGCGGCATCGGTCTCGACCCAGCTCTTGTCGATGTTGGCGGCACTCTTGGCGATGCCGTTGTGGATGATGGCGGGGAAGCCGCAGCCCACCGGGCCCTTCCATTCGAAGTGTTCGACCAGAGCCTTGAGGGTATGGGCGATGGCGGCGGGGGTGGCCGGCTGCGGGGTGGCCAGACGGTAGCGCTCCCCGATGAGCTCGCCGGTCTTCGTATCGACCAGGCAGCCCTTGATCCCGGATCCGCCTATATCTACTCCCAACATCTGCATCAGAATGTTCCTTGTTGTGTGCCGACGATCAAATTCGGCAGAGCATGAAAAAATGGCTGTCATCAGGCAAGGATTTGATCGCTCAGGCGTGATCTGGCAATCCTTTTTCGATGCAGCGGATCAACAATGTCTTCTTCCTGTTCTCATCCTGCTGGCGCCGAGCCAACGTTGCCAGCGCCCATTCGATGTGCTCCGCCACCATGGGGTCGGCGCTCTCCAGTGCCTGTTGCAACGCTGCCATGACCTCGCTGCTGGCAAGACCATTGCCCAGCGCCACCGCCAGGTTGCGGCGCCAGCGCTGATAGCCGATGCGGCGGATGGGGCTGCCTTCGGTGTGCTTGAGAAATTCAGGCTCTGACCAGCCCCACAGCGTGAGCAGGGGGGGGCGATGCAGGTTGGGGCGCGCCTTGAAATCCTCCTCCGGGCTCGCATCAGCATAGCGATTCCAGGGGCAGATGAGCTGGCAGTCATCGCAGCCGTAGATGCGGTTGCCCATGAGCGGCCGAAACTCTTCGGGAATGGGGCCGTCGTTCTCGATGGTGAGATAGGAGATGCAGCGTCGTCCGTCCACCACATAGGGGGCGACGATGGCGCCAGTCGGGCAGATGTTGATGCAGGCCACACACTTGCCGCACTGTTCTTTCTCGACCGGTGTGTCCAGGGGCAGGGGCAGATTGATGAGCAGCTCCCCGAGGAAGAAGAAGGAGCCCGCCGCTTCATTGATCAGCAATGAGTGCTTGCCCACCCAGCCGAGCCCCGCCTTGGCCGCCAGCGGCCGCTCGAGCACCGGGGCCGAATCGACGAAGGGGCGCCAGTTTGGCTCCTCATCCAGTGGCAGACCCGAGGCCTGGACGAGTGCCTGGCAGCGTTGTTCGATGCGCTCACCCAACTGCTTGAGGCGGTTACGCAGCACTTTGTGATAGTCGCGCCCGAGGGCGTAGCGGCTGATGTAGCCGAGGGTGGGATCCCGCAGGGTGCTGGCGAAGCCGGCTTCGAAGGGGAGGTAGTTCATGCGCACCGACAGCACCCGTTTGGTACTGGGCAGCAGCTCATGGGGGCGTGCCCGCATCATGCCGTGACGTGCCATGTAATCCATGGTGCCGTGATAGCCCGCATCCAGCCAGGCTTGCAGTCTGGGCTCTTCGACTCGCAGGTCGGTGTCGGTGATCCCGACCTGGTCAAATCCTAGCTCGCGTGCCCAGAGCTTGATATCTTGGGCCAGCTGATGGAGTTCGGCTGTCGTCATGCTGCGCCGCTTGTCCTCTGCCAGGCAGACGGGCACCGGGGGGATTCGCAGGGCAGTGAGCGGAGCCGCGTCATGGGCCCGGTACAGGTCCGGATCACAGGATGATGGGGATGAGGAGCCGTCATGGTGCAGGTTATCGAAGGTGCTATCAGCAAAAATGAAGGCCTCAGTCTAGCACAGCCCCTGTGGCGCACCGAGCAGATCCGTCTGCTGGAGCGGCGCTGGGCCCAGGTGGAGGAGAGCGATACCTACGCGCTGATGGAGCGTGCCGGTGGCGCCTTGTGCCACTATGCCCGTCATCATTGGCCCCATGGTCACCATTGGTGGATCTTCGTCGGCCCCGGCAACAACGGTGGCGATGGCTATGTGCTGGCCCGCCTCGCCAAGAAGATGGGACTCGATCCCCGAGTGATAGCCAGCCGGGCTCCCCACCTGTTGAAAGGGGATGCAAAGCGGGCCGCCTATGCCTGGCTGGGGGAGGGGGGCGTCGTGGTGCTGGCCGACGAGGCCGACTTCAGTCTGCTACCGACGCCGGATCTGGTGGTGGATGCACTGCTTGGCACCGGTGTCCATATCCCGCTGACCCCTTCCATGACAAAGATCGTCGCAACCATCAACGCTTTGGCTGCCCCCGTATTGGCCGTGGATCTCCCTTCAGGGCTCAACGGCGATACCGGCCGTGCCATGGGGGCGCTGGTGCGGGCGACCCGCACACTCACCTTCATCGGCATCAAGCAGGGCATGCTGACCGCTGATGGGGTGGATGGGGTGGGTCAGCTCGATTGCGACGCTCTGGGGGTGACGATGCAAGATGACATGGCCCCTGCCGCCTGGCGCATCGACTATCCCAGGCTCCTCTCCTGCCTGCCAGCGCGCCCTCGCTCGGCCCACAAGGGGGAGAACGGCCGGGTACTGCTGGTGGGAGGAAACCTTGGCATGCAGGGGGCCATTTTGCTGGCGGGACAGGCCTGTTTGCGGGCGGGGGCCGGGTTGGTGCGCCTGTGTCAGCACCCGGGTTTGCCTCCCGCAAGCCTGGTGCAACCCGAACTGATGGGGTCAAACGGCGATGATCCTGGCTGGGCCAAGGTGCGGGTGCTGGGCCCCGGGCTTGGCCGAAATGAGTGGGCCCGTACCCAGTTTGAGCGCGAGATGAAGATCCCGGGCCCCCTGGTATTGGATGCCGACGGACTGAATTGGCTGGCGCAGGAGCCCCGTCATCAGGATAATTGGGTGCTCACGCCCCACCCGGGGGAGGCGGCCCGCTTGCTGGGTTGCACCATCGCCGAGGTGGAGGCCGACCGCTTTGCCGCCGTCACCCTGCTACAACGACGCTATGGCGGCGTGGTGCTGCTCAAGGGGGCGGGCACCCTCATCAGTGATGGGGGGCCGACTGTGCTTTGCAGCGAGGGCAACCCCGGCATGGCCAGTGGCGGCATGGGGGATCTGTTATCTGGTATAATCGCCGCCCTCCTGGCCCAGGGCTGGTCTGCCACCATGGCGACCTGGCTCGGTGTCGCCATCCATGGCGAGGCGGCTGACCTGGCCGCGGCCGATGGGGAGCGTGGCATGCTGGCATCGGATCTGCTGCCCTGGATCCGCCGTCTGGTCAATCTGACACAGTAACAAGTTATAAGAAGAGCATGGCAAAACAGTTGATGATGACACTGCCGGACGAGGCAGCAACAGTGGCACTGGGTGGACGCCTGGCACAGGCGTGCCAGCAGGCGACCACGGTATTCCTGCACGGCGCCCTCGGGGCCGGCAAGACCACATTGACCCGTGGCTGGGTGCAAGGGCTCGGCCATCAAGGCAAGGTTAAGAGTCCGACCTATACCCTGGTGGAACCCTATGAGCTGGCCAGCTGGCAGGTCTATCACTTCGATCTCTATCGATTGGCGGATCCGGAAGAGCTGGAGTTCATGGGCATCCGGGACTATTTCGGCGCAGATACTCTCTGTCTGGTGGAGTGGCCGGAAAAGGGAGAGGGCTGGCTGCCCGCACCCGATCTCGAGATTACCCTGACGTATGTAAACGAGCAGCGTGAGGCCCGGATAGTGGCCCGCACTGCTATTGGCGAAGCCATTCTGGAACGGTTGTCATCTCAGTGCGCTTGATCCTTGTTGTAATGCTTTCCCTGCTGGCCCTGCCCTCTTATGCGAATCAGCTCAAGAGTGTGCGGGTATGGCCATCGCCGGATAACACCCGGGTGGTGCTCGACATGAGCAGCGCGCCCAATTTCAACTATTTCACCCTCTCGGGTCCGAGCCGGCTGGTGATCGACCTGAAAGGGGCGAGCAACGCCACCAATCTGGCGCGCATCGAAAACAAGAGCGAGCTGGTGCGCAAGATCCGCGAAAGCACGCCGGTCGACAAGGGCAGCCTGCGACTGGTGCTGGATCTCGGTACCGCCATCAAGCCGGTTGTGTTCCCGCTGGCCCCGGCGGGTCCCTATGGCCACCGTCTGGTCATCGATCTGCCCTATGAAGAGAAAGGCGCCGCCGCCGCGGCCCAGTCCAGCCCGGTGGGTGGCCACGGCAAGCCCATCGTCATCGCCATCGACCCCGGCCATGGCGGGGAGGATCCGGGCTCCATCGGCCCGCGCCGCACCTATGAGAAGCGGGTGACTCTCTCGGTCTCCCAGAAGCTGGCGGCCCTGATCGATCGGGAGCCCGGCATGCGTTCCGTGATGACCCGTCGTGGCGACTACTTCGTCGATCTGAACAAGCGCTCCGAGATCGCTCGCAAGGCCAAGGCCGATCTGCTGGTGTCGGTGCATGCGGACAGTTTCCACAACTCGACTCCGCGTGGTGCCTCCGTCTGGGTGCTGTCGACCAATCGCGCCAACCGCGAGATGGGCAGCTGGCTGGAGAAGCAGGAGAAGCAGGGGGAACTGCTGGGAGGCGTCGGCAAGGTATTGGCCGAGTCCGATCCCAATCCCTATCTGGCACAGACCTTCCTCGACCTCTCCATGGACAAGTCCAGGGCCGAGGGGTATGAGGTGAGCCGCCAGATCCTGCGCTCCATGGGCAAGGTAGCCCGACTGCACAAGAAGGCCCCGGAGCACGCCAGTCTGGCGGTGCTGAAGGCCCCCGACATCCCCTCAGTGCTGGTAGAGACGGGTTTCATCTCCAACCACGCGGAAGAGAAGCTGCTGGCCACCGCCAGCTATCAGGATCAGCTGGCCCGCGCCATCTTCGAGGGGATCCGCTCTTATTACCGCAGCCACCCGACCAAGGGCCCCATGCTGACCGGCAAGGGACAGAAGGCCGTAGTGGTCAGCCAGCCAGTGCAGCAAAAAACCGTGGCCGCGCCCCAGCAGCAGGTGGTCAACCGCATGCCGGCGACCAGCCGCAGCAGTGATGACGGTGCCCCGGTCAGCAGCGTGGGCAGCGCCTCGGGAGCCGGGGTGATCAAGCCTTATAAAGTCGCGGCCAAGGAGTCGAGTGTATCGGCCAGCAGCGCCCAGAGCATCGACAAGTCGAAGATGATCCGCCACGTGGTCACCCGTGGCCAGAGCCTCTCCCGCCTCGCCGAGAAGCACGGGGTGAGTCAGGCACGGCTGGTGGAGATCAACAAGTTGAAGTCACGGGATATCCAGATAGGTCAGGTGCTCTACATCCCCCGATGATACCCATCCGGGGGGGGCGTGATGCCTGCCTGCTGACGCCTTTGTCGTGGGGATGACCGCATTGGCATCCCCCAGATCCACTCTCAGGAGTCACCGATGCCGATCCGTATATTGCCCCCCATCCTGGCCAACCAGATTGCCGCAGGCGAGGTGGTGGAACGCCCCTCCTCTGTGGTGAAGGAGCTGGTGGAGAACAGCCTGGATGCAGGAGCGGACCGGATCGAAATAGACATCGACAAGGGGGGCGCCAAGCTCATCCGCATCCGTGACAACGGCGGCGGTGTGCCGAAGGACGAGCTGGTGCTGGCACTCTCCCGCCACGCCACCTCCAAGGTGGCGACCCTGGACGATCTGGAAGGGATCAACAGCCTCGGCTTTCGCGGGGAGGCGCTCGCCTCCATCAGCTCCGTTTCCCGTCTCACCCTGACCTCCCGCACTGCGGAGCAGAGCGAAGCCTGGCAGGCGGCGGCCGAGGGACGGGAAATGAACGTCACCATCAAGCCGGCGGCCCATCCGGTGGGCACGACGGTGGAGGTGGTGGATCTCTTCTTCAACACCCCGGCCCGGCGCAAGTTCATGCGCAGCGAGAAGACCGAGTTTGCCCACATCGATGAGCTGGTGCGCCGTATCGCCCTCTCCCGCTTCGATACCACCCTGATCCTGCGCCACAACGGCAAGGTGGTGCGCCAGTACAAGTGTGCCAACACGGTGCAAGAGCAGGAGCGGCGCCTCGCCGCCGTCTGCGGTACCCCCTTCATGCACCACGCCCTGGCGGTGGAGAGCGAGCACAGTGACGTACGACTCTGGGGCTGGCTGGCGACCCCGTCTGGTGCCAGGCCGCAGAACGATCTGCAATACACCTACGTCAACGGCCGCATGATGCGCGACAAGCTCATCAATCACGCCATCCGCCAGGCCTATGACGAGCTGCTGCCCCCGGATCGCTTCGCCGCCTACGTGCTCTATATCGAGCTGGACCCGCGCCAGGTGGACGTCAACGTGCACCCCGCCAAGCATGAGGTGCGCTTCCATCAGGCCCGCCTCATCCACGACTTCATCTTCCAGGCCCTGTTCAGTGCGCTGCATCGTGAGGCCGCAGCGGCAGATCCTGTTGATGCGCCGCTTGCAGGCAGTGAAATCGAATTGCCATCCGCGCCAAAAATAGAATATCCCGGTCAGGCGCCCCGCCCGGAGTGGTATGGTGCCGAGCACAGCTACCGGGCTCCTGCCTCCACAGCGCCAAGGTCGGTGAGTGAAGGGGGAGTGACGAGTGGCGGTGGTTATCAGCCGCCCGAATTACCTAGTGCTGAGGCCATGCGGGGCATGGGGGCCCTGCTCACGACCCTGCCCGTCGCGACGGACGGTCCGGCTCCTGCCCAGCCACCGGTGGGCAAGCTCCTCGACGCCGGAGGTTATCGTGCCCTGACCCTGGTGGAGCAGGCCTATCTGCTGCTGGAGCGTCAGGGGCAGTTGTTCCTGCTGTCCTTGGTGAGAGCGGAGCGTTTGCTGCTGCGTCACTGGCTGCTGGATGCCTGGGGTCAGGGGCTGGCGGCCCAGCCGTTGCTGCTGCCGGTCTCCTTCAAGCTGCCGAAAAACCTGATAGCCCTGGTGGAGCAGCAAGAACGTCTGCTCAAACGGGTAGGGCTGGAGTTGAAAAGCGGTGGGCGCGACACCATGATCCTGACTCGGGTGCCGGCCCTGTTGCGCCAGACCGATCTGGTGCGGCTCTTGCCCGAATTACTGCAGTTGATCGACAGTGGATCTGACAGTGATGGGGAGCAATTGGCTCAGGTAGTATGCCAATGGCTGGTGGAGCAGGGCATCAGCGCCGAAAAAATATATGATTTTTCAACGGCTAGTCGATTGCTGACGGAACTCGTTGCCGATTTCAGTGACCAACTGGCAGACATTCGCATGGTGCGCCCGCTTTCGCTGGCGACCGTGCTGGCAGAATTCGCACCGGACGGCGGCCAAGGACAGTGAACGACCCCGAGGTTGTTTCTTGTCGCAACTGGCCGGTGCCAGAGGAAGATGAACGTGGCTGAGTTGCCGACTGCAATTTTTTTGATGGGGCCGACGGCCTCCGGCAAGACGGATCTCGCCATCGAACTGTGCAAGGCCCTGCCCTGCGACATCATCAGCGTGGACTCCGCGCTCATCTATCGCGGCATGGATATCGGCACTGCCAAGCCGACGGCCGCCGAACTGGCGCTGTCGCCGCACCGCCTGATCGACATTCTCGATCCCGCGTTGAGTTATTCGGCGGCGGATTTTTGTCGTGATGCCTTGCGGGAGATGGGCGACATCGCCGAACGGGGTCGCATCCCGCTGCTGGTGGGGGGCACCATGCTCTATTTCAAGGCGCTGCTGGAAGGGCTTTCCCCCCTGCCGCCCGCGGATCCGGCCATCCGGGCCGACATCGAGGCACAGGCCGCCAGCCTCGGCTGGCAGGCGCTGCACGACGAACTGGTGCGCATCGACCCGGTGGCGGGGGCCCGCATTCACCCCAACGATCCGCAGCGGCTCAGTCGGGCGTTGGAGGTCTATCGCATCAGCGGCAAGACGCTCACCGAGCTGACCCAGGTTCAGGGGGAAGGGTTGCCCTATCGGGTGCACCAGTTTGCCATCGCGCCCTCCGATCGCGCCTTGCTGCACCAGCGCATCGAGCAGCGCTTCGATCTGATGCTGCAGAACGGCTTCGAGCAAGAGGTCAGGGGACTTTATGAGAGGGGGGATCTCACCCCGGATCTGCCTTCCATCCGCTGTGTTGGCTACCGCCAAATGTGGGACTACCTGATGGGGGAAGTCGGATATGATGAGATGCGTTATCGTGGCATCGTGGCCACCCGCCAATTGGCCAAGCGTCAGATGACCTGGTTGCGCGGCTGGTCTGATTTGACCTGGTTGGAATCTGGTGAGTCTGGCAATCTGGCAAGGGTCGTCACCCGTGCTGGTGCGGCTTGACACTCCCTGTATAATCAGGTTGTTATATTGATCTCCGGTGTTTAAAAAACAACAAACTATAAGGAAAAGAAAGATGGCTAAGGGGCAATCTCTCCAAGACCCGTTTTTGAATGCGCTGCGCCGTGAGCGGATTCCTGTTTCTATCTATTTGGTTAACGGCATCAAACTGCAGGGTCAGATCGAATCGTTTGACCAGTTTGTCATTTTGCTGAAAAACACCGTGAGCCAGATGGTTTACAAGCACGCCATTTCTACCGTGGTGCCGGCCCGTGCCGTCAACCATCATCAGCACGCCCCGGGCGCTGCCGGTGAAGAGCAGGGTGAAGCCGAGGCGTGATAGCTGGCGGCGAGCAGACTCGCCAACTCGGATTCATCGTGAAAACTGTTAAGGAGCAAGCGCTTGTTTGACCGTTATGAAGCTGGTGAACAGGCCGTTCTGGTACATGTCAACTTCAGTGATGAGGGTGAGCGGGAAGATCTGGAAGAGCTCAAGATGTTGGTGAGCTCGGCTGGTGTCAATGCGCTGGGGGTGATCACCACCAGTCGCAGTGCGCCCAGTGCCAAGTTTTTTGTCGGTAGTGGCAAGGCGGAAGAGATCGCGGACCAGGTGCAGATGCTGGATGCTGACGTGGTCATCTTCAACCATGCCCTGACCCCCGCCCAGGAGCGAAACCTGGAGCGTCTGTTCCAGTGCCGGGTGGTGGACAGAACCGGCCTGATCCTGGATATCTTCGCCCAGCGTGCCCGTACTCACGAAGGCAAGTTGCAGGTCGAACTGGCCCAATTGCGCCATCTTTCTACTCGTCTGGTCCGCGGCTGGACCCACCTTGAACGTCAGAAGGGGGGGATAGGCCTGCGCGGCCCGGGCGAAACCCAGCTTGAAACCGACCGACGCCTGCTGCGGGAACGCATCAAGGCGATTTTGCGTCGACTCGACAAGGTGGCGAAGCAGCGGGAGCAGGGGCGTCGTGCTCGCAACCGCAACGAAGTGCCGACGGTTTCTCTGGTTGGCTACACCAACGCCGGAAAATCCACTTTGTTCAACCAACTTACAGATGCCAGCGTGTATGCTGCCGACCAACTGTTCGCAACTCTGGACCCTACCCTGCGTAAATTGGTGATCCAGGATGTGGGTGATGTGATTTTGGCGGATACAGTTGGATTTATTCGACACTTGCCCCATGATCTGGTCGCGGCCTTCAAGGCGACGCTGCAGGAGACCCGCGAAGCGGATCTGCTGCTGCACGTGGTGGACTGTGCCGACGAGCAGATGCAGGAGAATGTCGATTCGGTACAGACCGTTCTGGCCGAGATCGAGGCGGATGACCGTCCCCAGCTGATGATCTGCAACAAGATCGACAAGCTGGCCGACAGACCCGCCGGTCTGGAACGGGATGAAGAAGGGCGCCCGGTACGGGTCTGGCTATCCGCCCAGACCGGGGAGGGCAGTGAATACCTGTTCCAGGCCCTGACCGAGTTGCTGGCCGGATCCATGGTCCATCACACCCTGCAATTACCCCCTTCGGCCGCCAGATTGCGCAGTGCGCTCTATCGGCTCAAGGGCATCGAGCAGGAAGGTTTCAGCGAGGAGGGGGATTTTGTCCTGGAGGTGCGCTTGCAAGTGGCCGACTGGAACCGCCTCATGAAGCAAGAAGGTGAGAGTTTACAACGCTTTATCAGACATTGATGAGTTCATGATGATGAGTGCCTAGCCGCCTCGTCATCCCTTGATGTTCGATAGAGATGATATCCATCCGCATGTATTAATGGAGACGCTGATGGCTTGGAATGAGCCTGGTAACAACGGCAAAGACCGTGACCCTTGGGGGAATAACGGCAAGAATCAGGGACCTCCTGATTTGGATGAGATGCTGCGCAAGGTGAGTCGCCGTTTCGGTGGCCTGCTGGGTGGCGGCAAGTCGGGTGGCGGTGATGTGGGCAAGTTTGGCCTCTCCATCGCCCTGGTGGTCGCCGTGGTGGTGTGGGTCGTCAGCGGCTTCTACACCGTTCGCGAGGCCGAGCGTGGCGTGGTGCTGCGCTTCGGGGAGTACTCCCACAATGTGGATCCCGGCCTGCGCTGGAAACCGACCTTCATCGACAAGGTGATCCCGGTGGATGTGGAGTCCGTGCGCTCCCTGCCCGCCTCCGGCTTCATGTTGACCCAGGACGAGAACGTGGTTCGGGTCGAGATGGACGTGCAGTATCGCGTGGTTGACCCTGAGCAGTACCTGTTCAGCGTGACCAATGCGGACGAAAGCCTGAGCCAGGCCACCGACAGCGCCCTGCGCTACGTGGTGGGTCACACCAAGATGGACGACGTGCTGACCACCGGTCGTGAGAAGGTGCGTCAGGAGACCTGGCAGGTGATCGATGGCATCATCGAGCCCTACCACATGGGTCTGCAGATCGTCGACGTCAACTTCCTGCCGGCGCGTCCGCCGGAAGAGGTGAAAGACGCCTTCGATGATGCCATCTCCGCCCAGGAAGATGAGCAGCGCTTCATTCGTGAAGCGGAAGCCTATGCCCGTGAAGTGGAGCCAAAGGCCCGTGGTCAGGTCAAGCGCCTGGAACAGGAAGCCGAAGGTTACAAGTCCCAGATCGTGCTGAAGGCCAAGGGTGAGGTCGCCCGTTTCAACGAGTTGCTGCCCCAGTATCAGGCCGCGCCCGAGCTGACCCGTGATCGTATCTACCTGGAAACCATGGAAGAGCTCTACCAGCAAACCAACAAGGTGGTGGTCGACATGCCGGCTGGCAACAACAGCATGATCTACCTGCCGCTGGACAAGTTGTCTGGCAAGGCGAATGCGGTGCAACCGGCTCGTCCGGCTGGCACTCCTGCGGTGGAGCCGGCCCAGCCGTCCAACGAAGGCGCCAACTCCACTCCGACCCCGCTGCGTGGCGGTGATCGTTTCAGCACAGGGAGAAACTAATAGATGAAGAAAATAGCTATTGGTGTCATCGCTGTGGCCGCCATGGTCTGCTTCTCTTCCGTCTTCATCGTCGATGAAGGGCAGAAAGGCATTGTCGTGCAGTTCGGCAAGGTGAAGCGCGTCGATTCCGGCGAGCCCCGTCTCTATGAGCCGGGCCTGCACTTCAAGGTGCCGCTCATCGACCAGGTGCGCAAGATGGATGCCCGTATCCAGACTCTGGAAGGCCAGGCGGATCGTTTCGTCACTTCCGAGAAGAAAGACCTCATCATCGACTCCTACGTGAAGTGGAAGATCGAGGACTTCTCCAAGTACTATCTGGCGACCGGTGGTGGCAACAAGATCCAGGCCGAAGACCTGCTCAAGCGCAAGATCAACAACGGTCTGCGTTCCGAGATCGGTAATCGCACCATCAAGGACATCGTCTCCGGTGAGCGTAGTACCGTGATGGAAGATGCACTGATGAAGATGGCGCGTTCCTCCGAGCTCGGCATCAAGGTGGTGGATGTGCGGATCAAGCAGATCAACCTACCGGTGGAAGTGTCCAACTCCATCTACCAGCGGATGCGTGCCGAACGGACCGCCGTTGCCCGTGAACACCGTTCACAGGGTCGCGAGCAGGCCGAGATCCTGCGTGCCGACATCGACCGCAAGGTGACCGTCATGATCGCCGACGCCGAGAGTAATGCGCGTCAGTTGCGAGGTGAAGGGGATGCCGAGGCCGCCAAGATCTATGCGGACAGCTACAAGAAGGATCCCGAATTCTTCAACTTCGTGCGCAGCATGGAGGCTTACCGCAAGAGCTTCGCCGGTGGCAACGACCTCATGGTCCTGAAACCGGACAGCGAGTTCTTCCGCTACCTCAAGTCGCCGCACGCTGGCAACCAGTAAGAGACGAACAATCGATACAAGGGCCTGATGATTCAGGCCCTTTTTATTTCAGCGGGATGAGCTCGCCGTGGCAGGCTCGTCCATAGGAGGAGAGAGAATGCTGACATCCATGCTGATGGGACTGGGGCTGCTCCTGCTGTTCGAGGGCCTGGGTCCCCTGCTGATGCCAAAGGCCTGGCAGCAGATGCTGAGGTTGATGAGCGATCAGCCTCCGGAACAGTTGCGCCGCATCGGCGGCTGTCTGGTGGTGGCGGGAGCCGTGATCCTCTGGGCACTGAGCCACTGAATGCCGTGAACCGGCTGGTCGATGCTCAGGTAACAGACAATAAAAAAGAGGCCCATGGCCTCTTTTTTATTGGATGAGAGCTTTTTAGGCGCTGCGCTGGACGGCCATCTCGGCCAGGGTGGCCAGGGCCTGCTTGTGCTCGGAGTCCGGCAGTATGGCAAGGGCTGCGATGGCCTTGTCGGCCTCTTCCCGGGCCCGCTGGCGGGAATACTCCAGTGCCCCGGTACGATCCAGAATGGCCAGGATCTGGTCCAGATGCTCCATGCCATTGCGGTGCTCGATGGCATCGCGTACCAGCTGGCGCTCCTCAGGCGTGCCTGCGGCCATGGCTCGCAGCAGCGGCAGGGTGGGCTTGCCCTCGGCCAGGTCGTCGCCGACATTCTTGCCCATCTCGTCGCTCTGGGAGCAGTAGTCCATCACATCGTCGATGATCTGGAAGGCGGTGCCGAGGTATTTGCCGTAATCCGTCATGGCCTGCTCGATGGCGGCGGGCTGATGGGTCAGCACGGCGGCGAGGCGGGTGGCGGCCTCGAACAGCTTGGCGGTCTTACAGTAGATGACCGTCATGTAGCTCTCTTCCGTGGTATCCGGATCGTTGCAGTTCATCAACTGCAACACTTCCCCCTCGGCGATGGTGTTGGTGGCATCCGACAAGATCTCCATCACCTTGAGGTTGGAGAGCTCGCTCATCATCTGGAAGGAGCGGCTGTAGAGATAATCGCCCACCAGCACGCTGGCGGCATTGCCATACAGGGCGTTGGCGGTCTCCCGGCCGCGGCGCAGATCGGACTCGTCGACCACGTCATCGTGCAGCAGGGTGGAGGTGTGAATGAATTCGATGATGGCGGCCAGTTTCAGGTGATCCTCACCCTCATAACCCAGTGCACGGGCGGCCATGACGGTCAGCATGGGGCGCATCCGTTTTCCGCCTGCACTGACAATGTAAAAACCCAGCTGGTTGATCAGGCTGACATCGGATTGGAGCCTGGCCAGGATCAGTTCATTGACCGCCGTCATGTCGGCGGCACAGAGCGCACGGATAGTCTGTTGGTCCATAAGTCTCGTAACGTGACGGCAGCATTTACTGCGTTTTTAGCAATGGCGGGGATTCTACACGATTTCACAATGGGTTACAGTTAAGCGTTTATTCACGGCGAGGGATATGCGCACAAAATAAACTTTTTGCTAAAATGGCCTTGCCTCGGCAAATCGTTCTGCGTAGAATGCCCGCCCATTGTTATAGGTTTTTGCGCGTGTCTGGCCTTGAGCAAAAGACACGCCTTTACGGAGTTAATCAAATGTACGCGGTATTCCAAAGCGGCGGAAAACAACACCGTGTGGCCGAAGGTCAAATCGTTCGTCTGGAAAAGCTGAACGTAGAGACTGGCGCTACCATCGACTTCAACGAAGTACTGATGGTTGCTGCAGGCGACACTTTTAAAGTAGGTGCTCCTTTCGTTGAAGGTGGCAAGGTTGTAGCTGAAGTTGTGGCTCACGGCCGTGGCGAGAAAGTGACTATCGTCAAGTTCCGTCGTCGTAAGCACCACCGTAAGCAAGCGGGCCACCGTCAGTGGTTCACTGAAGTCAAAATCACTGGCATCAGCGCTTAATTAGAGGAGTCCGATAGATGGCACACAAAAAAGCTGGCGGTTCATCCCGCAACGGTCGCGATTCTGAAGCTAAACGCCTGGGCGTTAAGCGTTTCGGCGGCGAAACAGTTCTGGCAGGCAGCATCATCGTTCGTCAGCGTGGCACCAAGTTCCACCCTGGCACCAACGTTGGCCTGGGCACCGACCACACTCTGTTCGCAACTGCGACCGGTAAAGTGCTGTTCGAAGTTAAAGGTCCGCAAAACCGTAAGTACGTCAGCATCGTTGCTGAGTAATTACGGACCGCAAGGATCCAAAGCCCCGCCAACAGGCGGGGCTTTTGTTTTTCTGATGAGTTTGACGAAAAAACGGCACGCGGCAGTGCTGGCGAAGACGGGCCCCATCGGCCAGATGCGTCTCGCCCGCGGGGGTCTGTACCACTATAATTGCGTATCGGTTTTTCGAATTGAAGGTGACGGTTACCTATGAAGTTTGTTGATGAAGTCCAGATTCGAGTCGATGCCGGTGACGGTGGTAACGGTTGTGTGAGCTTTCGCCGCGAGAAGTACATCCCGAACGGCGGCCCGGACGGCGGTGACGGTGGCGACGGTGGCGATGTCTATCTGATCGCCGACGAGAACCTGAATACCCTGATCGACTATCGCTTCGAGCGCTTCCACGCCGCCGAACGCGGCGAGAATGGCCAGAGCGCCAACTGTACCGGTCGCCGCGGCAAGGATCGTACCCTGCGCGTGCCGGTTGGTACCCGTGCCAGCGATGAAGACACCGGCGAACTGCTGGGGGATCTGACGACCCACGGCCAGAAGCTGCTGGTCGCCAAGGGCGGTTTCCACGGCCTTGGCAACACCCGCTTCAAGAGCTCGGTCAACCGTGCTCCGTACCAGAAGAGCAACGGCACCCCGGGCGAAGTGCGGACCCTGAAACTGGAGCTGCTGCTGCTGGCGGACGTCGGCATGCTGGGCCTGCCCAACGCCGGCAAGTCCACCTTCATTCGCGCCGTTTCCGCCGCTCGTCCCAAGGTGGCCGATTATCCCTTCACCACCCTGGTACCGAACCTCGGCGTGGTACGGGGTGAAAACTCCCGCTCCTTCGTCATCGCCGACATCCCGGGCCTGATCGAAGGGGCCGCAGAAGGCGCAGGCCTTGGCATCCGCTTCCTCAAGCACCTGGAACGTTGCCGCGTGCTGCTGCACCTGGTGGACATCTGCCCGGTGGATGGCTCGGATCCTGCCGACAATGCAGTGACCATCGTCCGCGAGCTGGAGAAATACAGCCCGGAGCTGGCGAGCAAGCCGCGCTGGCTGGTATTCAACAAGATGGACCTGATCCTGGAAGAAGAAGCCCAGGAAGTGATGGACAGAGTCAAGGCCGCCCTCAACCACGAAGGGCCGGTCTACGCCATCACCGCCATCACCAAGGAAGGGACCAAGAAAGTCTGCTACGACATCCTGGATCTGCTGGATACCATGCCCCGTCAGCTGGAGGCCGATGCCAAGGCTGCCATCGAGAAGGTGGAGTTCAAGTGGGACGATTACCACAAGAACCAGCTGGCCCAGGCCGAGGCGGAAGCACTGGCGGCCTCCAAGGCCTTCGACGACGCCCTGGATGACGACGATGACTGGGATGACGAAGACGACGACGGCGTCGAAGTCATCTACGTACGCGACTGATCATCACCTTGTCGCGACGAGACCGGAGCCTGGCAACAGGCTCCGGTTTTTTTATGGGAAGCTCGACGGGATCACCTTATAGATATATTTGCCATGCAGCTTCTTGCCTGTTGTTCGTGACAATTTATACTGCGCAGCTGAACTTAACCTTGTTGAAACAATATGCTAACTATTTTATGTTGAATCAATATGCATGACTGTTTTGGTTTGTTCTTATGGATGGTTTGTCTGTAATAATATTTATGCTTGAAATGATCCGTTAAAAGCTTGTTTGTGCATTTATTTGGGTTATTCTTGCGCCCGTTTGTCGGGCGAGGGCATGAATATGCAGGCGGCCTGGCTGAAGGAAAAGTCACAAGAAGGCTGTAAATCATGTTGGAAAAGACCCTGCAGGCGCCGGCGGTTCATACTCGCCGCAACCTGCTGATGTTCCTCATCCCGTCTCTCATCGGGATCCTGCTGTTTATGACCCCGGTCATCTATGATGGCAACGTTACCATCCCCGTCGCCGTGCTGGCGAAACTGGTGCAGGTCGTGTTCGCCGATCATCTGGTGGCCATGGTCAGTGCCATCATCACCACCACCATGCTGATGACCCTGGTCGCCTGGCTGTTCAAGCCGGCCATCCTGGTGCGTCGCCCCTTTCTCAACAGCTTGTTCAACGTCTCTCCATTCTGGGCCTGCGTGCGGGTGTTGGGTGGCATCTTCGTGCTGCTGACCTTCTTCGAGGCGGGGCCCGAGGTGCTGCGCTCCGGTGCGACCGGCGGCCTGGTGCTGCACGATCTGCTGCCGGTGCTGTTTTCGGTGTTCATCTTTGCGGGCTTGCTGCTGCCGCTGCTGCTGGACTTCGGTCTGCTGGAGTTCGTCGGTACCATGATGACCCGCATCATGCGGCCGGTATTCCGTCTGCCGGGTCGCTCGGCGGTGGACTGCTTCGCCTCCTGGCTCGGCGATGGCAGTGTCGGCATTCTGCTTACCAGCAAGCAGTATGAAGGCAAGTTCTACACCCAGCGGGAAGCCGCTGTCATCGGCACCACCTTCTCAGCGGTCTCCATCACCTTCTGTCTGGTGGTTATTTCCCAGGTGAAACTGGAGCACATGTTCGTGCCCTTCTACCTGACGGTCTGTCTGGCCGGTGTGGTGGCCGCCATCGTCGTGCCGCGTCTGCCGCCGCTCTCCTGGAAGAAGGATGTCTACAGCGATGGTGCCCCCCTGTGCCGCAAGCAGGAGGCCATTCCCCATCAGCACAGCGTGCTGAGCTATGGCTACCAGCGTGCGTTGACCAAGGCCGACAGCATGACGGATCTCGGCTCCGTGGCGCGGGAAGGGGTGAAGAATGCCCTGGACATGGTGTTTGGCGTGCTGCCGGTGGTGATGGCCATCGGTACCTGTGCCCTGATGCTGGCGGAGCATACCCCCGTGTTCAACTGGCTGGGGGCCCCCTTCGTGCCCTTGCTGGAACTGCTGCAACTGCCGGAGGCCGAGGCGGCCTCCAAGACCATCATGGTCGGCTTTGCGGACATGTTCATCCCGGCGGTGCTGGCCTCGACCATAGAGAGCGACATCACCCGCTTCGTCATTGCCGCCATGTCGGTCACCCAGCTCATCTACATGTCGGAAGTGGGCGCCCTGCTGCTCGGCAGCAAGATCCCGGTCAAGCTGTGGGAGCTGTTCGTCATCTTCCTGTTGCGCACCCTGGTAACCCTGCCGGTCATCGCCGGTGTGGCTCACCTGCTGTTCTAAGCGGCGCTCTGGCAACTCAAAACGGTCAACTCGGGTTGGCCGTTTTTTTATGGGCAAGATTGTGCTTCTCACCCGCTTGAACCTGCGGTTCTGTCTTGACCACAAGGCGCTCCCGGCTCCCAAGGTTTTTCCTTATGGCGACAGGTTGGATACCTTCGCGGAGCCGACACTGCCGGTAAGCAGAGCCTGGCACTGCGCCTCATCGAGCTGTGCCGGGGAGAGGAACTGCTCGGCATAGTCGCGCCAGACGCCGCTTTCGATGAAGAGGGTGAACAGCGCCGGATCGATGTGATGCTCCTCCACCATGCGCAGCATGATGGTGAGCGCCTCGGAGACCGTCTTGCCGGACTTGTAGGGGCGATCGCTGGCGGTCAGTGCCTCGAAGACGTCGGCGATGGCCATGATGCGGGCAGGAATGCTCATCTGTGATCCCTGCAACTGGCGCGGATAGCCCTTGCCGTCCATCCGCTCGTGATGACCACCGGCGATCTCCGGCACCTTGCGAAGGTGCTGGGGGAAGGGGAGGCGCTCTAGCATGCGGATGGTCTGGACGATGTGGTCGTTGATCTTGTAGCGCTCTTCCTCCGTGAGGGTGCCGCGGGAGATGGCGAGGTTGTAGCGCTCCCCCCGGTTATAGAGCTGGGGAGGCACCTTGACCTTGAAGCCCCAGGGATTGTGCTCGGCGAGCTTGTCTTGTTTGGGCCTGGGAATGAGATGTTCCGGCTTGTCTGCCAACAGGGACTCGAGGTGGGGCAGGGTGGGGGCTGCACCATCCGGATGGCGCTTCAGCTCCTCCCGGCTTACCCCCAGTCGGTCATCCAGGGTGCGCAGCCAGGTACGGCCGGCAATGGCATCCAGCCGTGCCAGCTTCTCTGGCGCCATCCATTCTCCCCCGAGGTTGCACTCGGCGACGAAGGCAAACTCCTCATCCAGGGTGGACCAGAGCGGGGCCACCGCGTCTTGGCACGCCTGCCGTTCTTGCGCTGGCAGGCGGGATGTCAGCGCCTCGATGTAAGCGTCACGTTTGAGCACTTCGAAGCGGGTGCGGATCTCGTGGATGCGATCGTAGATGGTCTCGAGCTTGGTGGCCTTGTCGACCACGAACTCGGGGGTGGTGACCTTGCCGCAGTCGTGCAGCCAGCTCGCGATATGGATAGCTTCCCACTCCTCTTCATTGAGCCGAAAGTCGGCAAACGGACCCTGCTGCTGGCTGCAGGCCGCCTGTGTCAGCATGCGGGTCAGTTCGGGCACGCGCTGGCAATGGCCACCGGTATAGGGACTCTTGGCATCGATGGCACCGGCGATGAGCTCGATGAACGCCTCCAGCAGCTGCTTCTGCTCTTCCAGCAGACGCTGGTTTTCGATGGCGGAGGCTGACATGCCAGCCAGTGCTTCGATAAGGCTGATGCGAGAGGCCAGCTCGGCGGCCGAGCATCGGGGCAGGATCAGCAGCAGGCAGCCGATCAGCTCCTGACGGTGGTTGTAGAGAGGCTCGGCCAGCAGCTGATGGGGGCCGGGAAAGGGGCCCCAGTCCGCCAGATATTGTTGCCAGTGCTCTTCATCCAGAGGCAGGCTGAGCCGCTCCGTATGATAGAGCCCGCCGAGCAGCGCCTCCTGCCAGCGTACCCGCTCGCAAGGGATCGGTTGCTGCTGCCAGAGGGCTTGTACCGCCGTCATCTGCTTGTCTTGGGCAAGATAGAGACAACCCCCTTCGGCCTGTGCCGCCGCCACCGTCTCGTGCAGGATGCGGTTGAGCAGGGAGTCGAAGCGGCGCTCGGCGGAGAGCGCCCGTCCCATGTTCATGAAGTTGCCGAGGGTCAACCGCATGCCTGACATGGTTCGGGCCAGATCGTCGATCTCCTGTATGGGGGTGTCGGGCACCTTGCGCTCGCTGAAGTCGAAGTGCTGGATAAGCTTTGCCTCCTGGGTCAATGCCAGCAGCGGCGCGGCGGTCTGTCTGGCCACCAGCCAGATGATGGGCAGCAGGAGCAGTAAGCCGGCCAGGGTCAAGATGAGGTTCTGCAGCGCCTCGTGACGGGCTTGCGCCGTCAACGCCTCCATCGGTGCCAGCAGGGCGATATAGAAGGGAGAGCCCTCCCCGAGAGGGGAGAGATTCACCAGCCAATCATTCTTGTCCGCTGTGGTCAGGGTGAAGGTCTGCTCGTCCGGGCCGTGCAGCAGAGTGGGATGGGTCGCTATCTGCTGCTGTAACAAGGTCAGCACGGGGGAAGCGAGCGCCGACAGCGTCGGCAGGCGGCTCAATTGATCGAAACTCGGCAGCCGCTTGGGATCGGCGGCCAGCAGAGTGCCCATCTCATCGAACAGCACCAGCTGGCAGTGGCTGGGCAGGGAGAGGCTGCCTATCTGGGCGGAGAGCCCCTCGACCCCCATGTCCAGCCCGATCACCGCCTGGCGATCGTCACTTTCCACCGCCAGCGTCATGCCGGGTTCCCGGGTGGTGAAGAAGAGATAGGGATGCGTCGCAATGATGCCGTTTTGCCAGCGGGCCTCCTTGTACCAGTCACGACTGCGAGGATCGAAGCTGTAGTCGGGCATGAGTCTGCGTTCGAGCAGATGCAGCCGCTTGTCGAAGTAGAGGAACTCACCCTGGCCCTGACTCAGGCTCTGTACCAGCAGGGTGCTGGCGGGCGGGGCCTGATCCAGCCGCTCCCTGGCACGTTTGGTCAGCTTGCGTACCAGGAAAAAGTCGCCGTTCTGGTAACCTGCATAGATGGCGCCATAGCTGCTGCTGTTGCCCAGTACCTCGGCGAGCTGCGGCAGATAAGTGAGGCGGGCCTCCAGATCGGGCATGGCTGCCAGTTGCCCGCTGCGCAGCAGGCTCAGGGACATGCGGGCCGGTCGTTCGTTCAGCTTGAGGGTCAGCGCCAGCTGTTCGCGATATTGCAGAAAGCTCTGGCGCTCGTGTTCCTGTCCCTGCTGCATGCCTTGCTGGTACTGCAACACAATGAGGAGTCCCCCCAGCAGGCTGAACAGCAGAATGAACAGGGTGGCGATATGCACATAGAAGGGCCGGCAGTTGAGCTTTGATTTTGTCATGGACGCATCCTTGTCCCACTCTCATCCATCGCCTTGGCGACTATTCAGTGTGTTCGAAGGATGACAAAAAACACAGTAGCTGACAGAAGAATATTCGAGGGAAAAAAGCGGCCCGCTGGGGCCGCCGGGATCAGGCCAGTACGGCGGCGGGCACCAGGGTGACGGGGGCGTCTTTCACCTCGTGCCACTTCTGCTGGTTATCCTGATATTTGTAGTTGGCGGTGCCGGACTTCCAGTCCTCGCTCAGCACCATGCGCAGCTCGAAGTTGGGCAGGATCACGGGGCCAATGCCCGCATGTTGCGGCCACTTGATGATGGGGTAGCCCTGGGCCGTCACCAGGATGTGGCACTGCTTGGGCATGACACACATGTAGGTGTATTGGCCCTTGACCTCCGAGGCCTGATCCAGCGGCGGATTGGTGGCCTGGGTCAGGTGGGCGACGCCGTTCAGGGTCTCACCCGGGGTATAGACGCTGAGGTTGAGGCGCAGCAGAGGGGCACCCGGTATGGCTTTCCCGATGTCGAAGGTGGCGAGGAAGAGGCCGGTTTTGGTATCAGTGGTCGCATTCATGCCTGTGTTCTCCGGTTGGTCGTGTTGAGAGTCCTGCCCACAACAGATGACGAGCCCACTGAGGGTAGTGCCGTGCGAAGCTGGTCGTTAGTGTATAAAGTGCCACTTGACGACAGCCTGAGACTGACATAAAGCAATATGAATTGTTTTAAAATTTAATAATAACAATTGGTTATATTCATCCCTTGATGCTGTCAGGGCTGCGTATCAGGTAACTCCGATCCCAGCTCCAGGGTGGTCTGGCATGGGTCATTGAGATATCTCATGCTACATTGCCCACAGCCTGTTGAACCCGACGCAATGGAGTGTCCCATGTCCGCCATCCCTTATTCCGTCCTCGATCTCGTTCCCGTCCCCGAAGGCACAGTCCCTGCCGACGCGTTTCGCCACTCCCTCGATCTGGCCCGCCATGCGGAACAGTGGGGCTATCATCGCTATTGGCTGGCGGAGCACCACAACATGCCGGGCATTGCCAGTGCCGCCACCTCGGTGCTGATCGGCCATCTGGCCGCTGGCACCCGTACACTGCGGCTGGGGGCTGGTGGCATCATGCTGCCGAACCACTCCCCCCTGGTGATTGCCGAGCAATTTGGCACGCTGGCTTCCCTCTATCCGGATCGCATCGATCTGGGGCTCGGGCGCGCGCCCGGTACCGATCAGCGCACCATGCAGGCCCTGCGTCGCCAGAAGAGCGGCGAGGTGGATGACTTCCCCGCCGATGTGCGCGAGCTGATGCATTACTTTGGTGACGAGGTAGGGGCTGTGCAGGCCGTTCCCGGTCAGGGGCTGCATGTCCCCATCTGGCTGCTGGGCTCCAGCCTCTACAGCGCCCAGCTGGCGGCGGCCATGGGGCTGCCGTTCGGCTTCGCCTCCCACTTCGCGCCCGGGTTGCTGTTGCAGGCCTTGGAGCTCTATCGTACCCAGTACCGCCCCTCTGCCCGTTGGCCCAAGCCCCACGCCGTGGTCTGCATCAATGTGATCGCGGCGGATACCGAGCGGGAGGCCCGCTTCCTGTTCACCACCTTGCAGCAGCAGTTCCTGCGGCTCTATCGCGGCGATGCGGGCAAGCTGCCCCTGCCGGTACAGGATCTGGGGGAGGAGTGGTCACCGCGAGAGTTGATGGCGATGGAGCAGACCCTGGCCCGCTCCCTGGTGGGTGACAGAGACAAGGTGCGCCACGGCTTGCAGGCGCTGCTGGCCGAGACCCGGGCGGACGAGCTGATGTTCAACGGTCCGATCGTCTCCCACGAGGCCAGATTGCACTCGTTCGAGATTGCGGCCGAGCTGATGCAGAGCCTCTGAGCCGTGGACGGAAATAACTATAACGTATTGATTTAGCACGATAGTCAGGTTGATGTCAGGGCTTTGTCGTGTCGCTGCCTTGCCCCTGTCCCTATGCTGGCCCTGTCCAATATCACGAGGAGCCGATGATGATAGTCAGGAAATTGAGATTGCAGCGGGGCTGGTCACAGGAGCAGTTGGCCACCCTGTCTGGTCTGAGTGTGCGCACCATACAGCGGATCGAACAGGGGCAGCAACCCGGACTGGAATCCCTCAAGGCCCTGGCCTCCGTCTTTGAGCTCGACGTGACTCAACTGCAGGAGAGCGAGATGAAAGGGCATGAGCTAGATGGTCAAGGTTTGGTGCATGTGGCGCGAGATGAGCGTGAGGCGATGAAGTTTGTCGAAGGGCTCAGGGGGTTCTACGGTCACCTCATCAGCTACGTGCTGGTGATAGGGGGACTGTTCATTATCAACTACCTGAGCAACCCGGATTACATCTGGGCCTGGTGGCCCATGCTGGGCTGGGGACTGGGGCTGATGTCCCATGCCATCAACCTGTTCCAGCCGTTCAAGATGTTCGGTCCCGAGTGGGAGCGGCGGCAGGTGGAGAAACGGCTGGGTCGTAAACTCTAACCTCTGCTGTTTCTATAAAAAACGGGCCCGGCAGCGATGCCGGGCCCGTCTTATTGGGAACGCTTCATTTGGCGTAAGCGGGGCAGGGGGTCGCTATCAGGGCGTCATCTTCGTAGCGCCACAGGGTAAGGCTGTTGCCCCAGACGCAACCGGTGTCCAGCCCCTTGATGTCATCCTTGCCGGTGGCACCCATCAGGGCTGCCCAGTGGCCGAACACCAGTGTGGGATCGTCTACATGGTGCTCCCGCTGCTCGAACCAGGGGCGCAGGCCAGGGGTCGATTCCGTCGGGCCCTTCTTACACTTGAAGTCGAGTCGCCCATCGAAGTAGCAGAAACGCATGCGGGTGAAGCTGTTGATGATGTAGCGGTAGCGCTCTATCCCCAGCAGGTTGTCATCCCAGCTGTCCGGTTGATCCCCGTACATGTTGTGCAGCAGCCATTGGTATTGATCCCCGCGCAGCAGACTCTCGACCTCGCGGGCGCAGTTGCGGGCGGTTCGGGCATCCCAGGCGGGGGAGAGGCCGGCATGGATCATCATGATGGGAAGATCGGGATGCTCCGCCAGCAGGGGGCGCTGGCGCAGCCACTCCAGCAGTTCGTCCCGATCCGGTGCCTCCATCAGGGATTGCAGCTTGTCTTTCTTCTTGAGCGGCGCCACCCCGTTGGCCACCGCCAACAGGTGCAGATCGTGGTTGCCAAGCACGGTGACGGCCCGGTTCCCCAGTGACTTGACGAAGCGCAGTGTGTTGAGCGAGTCCGGGCCGCGGGCGACCAGATCACCGCACAGCCAGAGGGTGTCGTTATCGGAGTCGAATTCGGCAAGATCCAGCAGACGGCGCAGATCGTCGTAGCAGCCTTGAATGTCGCCGACAAAACAGTTCGCCATGAAACCTCAGTTAATGATGTGGGGAACGGCCAGGGTGAAGGGAGGGATGGGAGCCTCGAACTGTTGTCCTGACTCGTCTTGCAGCAGGTAGCTGCCCTCCATTACGCCAAACGGAGTGGCGAGGGGGACGCCACTCTGGTAACTGAAGGTCTCACCGGGGGCGATGAAGGGTTGCTCACCGACCACCCCGGGGCCTTCCACTTCCTGCATCTTGCCATTGGCATCGGTGATGAGCCAGCGCCGGTGCAGCAGTTGCACGGTGCCCGGTCCCAGATTCTCTATCTCGATGAGATAGATAAAGTGGTAAGGATCCTGGGTGCCCGCCACATAGCTGGGGTGTGGGCGAACCGCTATCCGGGGCTTTGCCATGGGATCAGGCCTGCTGCTGATCGGCCAGCCAGTTGGCGATCATGACGAACTGCTCGAGGGAGAGGTTCTCCGGGCGCAGGTTGCCATCGATCCCAAGCTCAGTCAGCTGGGCGTCGGTGATGAAGTTGGAGAAGCTGTTGCGAATGGTCTTACGGCGCTGGCCGAAGCCCTCGGTGCAGACACGGTTCAGGCAGCGGATGTCTTTCGCCACATGGACGGGATTCTTGTGGGGGATGAGGCGCACCACGGCGGAGTCCACCTTGGGGGCGGGCTTGAAGGCACCCGGGCCCACTTCCAGCACGGGGACGACCTGGCAGTAGTACTGGGTCATCACGCTCAGGCGACCATAGGCCTTGCTGCCCGGACCGGCGGCCAGACGCAGCACCACTTCCTTTTGCAGCATGAAGTGCATATCTTCCACCCGATCGGCGAATTCGCAGAGGTGGAAGATGAGCGGTGTGGAGATGTTGTAGGGCAGGTTGCCGAAGATGCGAAGCGGCCCACGGCCTTCCCCCATCAGGGTGCCGAAGTCAAAGCGCATGGCATCGGCTTCGATGACGGTCAGCTTGTCTTTCAGCGTGGGATGCTCGCGCAGGCGGGCGGCCAAGTCGCGGTCCAGCTCGACTACCGTCATCTTGTCCATCTGGGCGGCGACCGGCTCGGTCAGCGCGGCCAGACCAGGCCCGATTTCCACCAGGTTCTGACCCGGTTGCGGGTTGATGGCGGCCACGATCTGGTCGATCACGTAGCTGTCATGCAAGAAGTTCTGACCGAAACGCTTACGGGCCGTGTGGCCCATGTGCACCTTACTGCTCATATTATTTTTTCTCTACCATCTGAATGGCGTGGTTAATCGCGGTGATCAGGCTGCCGGGATCGGCCAGGCCCTTGCCTGCCAGATCCAGCGCGGTGCCGTGATCCACCGAAGTGCGGATGAATGGGAGTCCCAGCGTGATATTGACCGAGTTGCCAAAGCCCTTGTATTTGAGCACGGGCAGTCCCTGGTCGTGGTACATGGCGAGTACCGCATCCGCATCCTTGAGGTATTTGTCCTGGAACAGGGTGTCGGCGGGCAAGGGGCCGACCAGATCGATCCCTTCCTGGCGCAAGGCGTCCAGGGCAGGCTCGATCACGTCTATTTCTTCCCGGCCCAGATGTCCCCCTTCCCCGGCATGGGGATTGAGGCCACAGACGTAGATCCTGGGCTGGGTGATGCCGAATTTGCATTTGAGGTCCGCATCCAGTATGCGGATCACCTTGCCGAGCCGATCCTCGGTGATGGCCTTGGCCACGTAGGCCAGCGGAATATGGGTGGTGGCGAGCGCCACCCTGAGCCCTTCAGTAGCCAGCAGCATCACCACATCGGCGGTGCCCGACTGCTGGGCGAAGAATTCGGTATGACCGCTGAAGGAGACCCCGGCCTGGTTGATGATCCCCTTGTGGACGGGCCCGGTCACCACGGCGTCGAATTCGCCGTTCAGATTGCCGTCACAGGCCCGCTGCAGGGTGTTCAGCACATAGGCGCCATTGCCCTCGTCGAGCTCGCCCGGTACCACGGGAGCGCCGAGGGGCAGGGGGCAGACGGTGAGCGTCCCCGCCCGCTGGGGACGGGCAGGAGCGCTGGCGTCATAGGGTTCGAGCACGACAGGCCGCCCGAGCAGGGCGGCACGGGCGTGCAGCAGGGCGGGATCGGCGATCACCACCAGCTGGTGGGGCCAATCCTGCTGGGCTATCTGCAGCACCAGATCCGGGCCTATCCCCGCCGGTTCACCCGGTGTGATGGCGAGGCGACGGCAGGGCATCTGCGTCTGGACTCGCCCTGGATGGCGGCTGTTCATCTGCTCATCACCCATTAATTGGGTTCGATCTGGATGTAGGCTTCGTCGCGCAGCTCGTCCAGCCAGGACTGGGACTCTTCGGTGAAGCGGCGGTTGAAGATGAGTTGATAGGCGCGCTGCTCCTGAGCCTTGCTGGTGGCGTCCTGACTGCGACGATCTTCCAGCTGGACGATGTGCCAGCCGTGGCTGGTGCGGAAGGGTTCGCTGATCTGGCCAGGCTGCAGGCGATTGACCATGTCGCGGAATTCCGGCACATAGACGTTGGGATCGGACCAGCCCAGTTCACCGCCCTGCACCGCAGAGCCCGGATCCTCGGAGTATTTCTCCGCCATGCTGGCGAAGCTGGCCTTGCCGCTCTTGATGTCGTGCAAGATACCGTCCAGGGTCCCCTTGGCCTTCTCCTCACTCAGGATGATGGAGGGCTTGATCAGGATGTGGCGAGCCTTCACCTCGGTCTGCATCACTTGCTGCTGACCCTTGGTGTCGAAGATCTTGACGATATGCAGGCCGGCGCCTGAGCGCAGCGGGCCGACGATGTCACCCTTGCTGGCCCCTTGTACCGCTTCGGCCATCAGGGTCGGCATCTCTTGCGGGCTCATCCAGCCCCAGTCTCCCCCTTCCAGGGCCTTGGGACCGTTGCTCTCGGCGATGGCGAGTTTGCGAAAATCCGCTCCCTCTTTCAGGGAGGCGAGGATGCGCTCGATCTTGGCCTTGGCGGCATTGAGCTGCTCGGCATTGGGATTGTCGGGCAGGGCGACCTGGATATGGCCGATGTGGTACTCGGTCTGCTGCTGGCCTTGCTTGCTCAGGGCCTCGACCACCTGCTTGACCTCCTGCTCGGAGATGTTGATGCGACGGCGAACCTGATTGCGGCGCACTTCGTTCATCAGGATCTCGCGGCGTACCTCTTCCCGGTACTGGGCATAGGTCAGGCCCTCACGCTCCAGCTGGGCGCGCAATTGCTCGAGGGTCATCTTGTTGTCGGCGGCGATGCTCTGGATGGCCTGCTCCAGCTGGGTGTCACTGATCTTGAGCCCCTGGCGATCCGCCAGCTGCAACTGCAGGCTCTCCTGGATCAGGCGATCCAGTGCCTGCTTGCGCAGGGTGGCGTCATCGGGCAGGGACTGGCCGCTCTCCTGGGCGGAGGCCTTGACCTTCTGGACCAGGGCTTCCTGCTGGCTGGCCAGCACCACGTCCTTGTTGACCACGGCAAGCACCTTGTCCACCAGCTCGGGGGCGGCGATGGCGCCCTGGCTCATGACTCCAAACAGGCCTGCGGTCAGCAGGGAAATCAACGTCTTCTTCATATCCATCTCTCAAGGCGTTTGCCAGACCGGTTATTGGTCTCGCAGGTTAAACGGACGAATGTAAGGCAGTGCTTCGGTATCCAGGGAGGTTCCCTTCGGACCTGTCCCTACGCTACCCAATCCCTTCATCTCGAATTGAATGCCCAGACTGCGCTCGGAGGTCGGCCTCATGTCCACGTTGTCCGGGGTGTTGACCCATTCCAGGTTGAAGTTGATGCTCCAGCAGCAGGAGTCATATTTCAGGCCCACCTTGCGGTCGGACTTCACGTTCTGGTTGAGCTCTTGGTAGTAACCACCATAGAGGTGCCACTGATCATTGAGCGGCGTGGTCAGCAACAGACCGATCTGGTTGAGGTCGGTGACCTCTCCCTTGTGTTCGAGGTCGTAGTTGGCATCGCGCACGAAGCGGTGGTTCAGCTGGCTGATCAGCTTCTCGTGGCGGTACTCCAGCGCGCTGTTGGCCGAGCTGATTTGGCTCTGGTCAAAATCATACTGCGCGCCAGCGTGGGCAAACCACTGCTCGTTGATCTTGGCGTCGCCCTCGAACGACAGCGGGGAGCGGTTGTTGGTGCTCGCCACATCGCTGGAGTAGAGCTTGACCCTGGGAGCCACGAAGTCGAAAGCTTGGGCAACGGCCAGCCGGATTCGTTCATCGCCAGCCGGATCATAAATGCGGCTAGTGAGACCGATGGAAAGGCGGTTGGAGTCGCTGATGCGATCCAGACCTGCGAAGCGGCGGTCGCTGAACAGGCTGTAGTAGTCCTGACGCATGGTCGTGGAGTCGTAGACCCCGATGTTGTCCTGATCCTTGTAGGGGACGTAGAGATACTGGAACTCGGGTTCCAGAGTCTGATTGGCGCCCTCTTTCCCGAACCACTGCTGCTCGCGCTCGAAGGTCATGCCCCCCTTGAGGCGGAATGAGGGCAGGACCCGGGTGATGTTCCCCTCCTCCAGGGTGACTCCCCCACCGTCTTGCGGCGTGAACCTGCTGGTGAAGGTGCTGCTCATGTTGTCAGGCACCGTCTGATCGTAACGGGTGTACATCAGCTTGTACTGGCTGTCGAGGAAGTAGCCCGCCTCATCGATGAGGGGGATGGTCAGGGTCGGGGCCGTGTAGAAGCGGGTGCCGGTGTAGGCTTCGCCCTGGTTCTGCTCGATGGCCTGATCGTTGTTGTAACCGAAGTTGGTGAGTTCGGTGTTCCAGGCCAGATCGTACCAGCTGCCCTGGTGGTAGTAGTTGTGGTTGATGCGGGGCATCAGCTCGTGGGGTTGCTGGGCGCTGGCCAGCAGGATCTGGTAGGTCCGCACCTCGGCATTGAGGTTCCAGTTCTGCTGGAAATAACCCGCCATCAGAGACTGCTGCAACTGGTTGTCGACCTGGGTCCCCACCTTGGGGGAGAAGTCGTTGAAGTAGTTGTAGTCCCGGTCCCGCACCTTGGTGTAGTCCACCGACACCCGCAGGGAATTATCCATGAACATGGAGGTATGACGGGCATTGAGCAGATAGCGATGACCATCTGACAGATGCTGGTTCAGGCTGTCGGTCTCGTCATACTGCTTGTCGTTGGCCAGGTTTTCGAAGTAGAGGCTGCCCACGTGGGCCGGATCCGGCATGTAGCGGAACTCGACCTGCTCCATCAGGCCCCGTCTGTCCATGAAGCGGGAGGTGATGGTGGCGTCGTAGTTGGGGGCAATGTTCCAGTAGAACGGCTGGGTGATGTCCATGCCGTTCTTGGAGCTCTGGGTATAACCCGGGTAGAGCAGGCCCGTCTTGCGCTCATCCTTGATGGGGAAGTTGATATAGGGGAAATAGAAGACCGGATAGTCATAGAGCCAGAGGCTGGCGTTCCAGGCTTCCCCGAACACTTCGGCCTGATCGATGTCGATGCTGCCCGCCTTCAGGGTCCAGGCCTCCTGGCCCGGTGGGCAGGTGGTGTACTGAGCCCCCTCCAGCACTATGTTCTGGTTGTCATTGGTCATGGTCACCTTCTCGGCGAAGCCGCGCACCGGTGAACCGTGAACCTGATACTTGCCCTCTTCCAGTTCGGAATCCTTGGTATCCAGATTGGATTTCAGGGTCTTGTCGCTGGTGACGGTGATCTGGCCATCGTTGTAGTAGATGTTGCCGATGGCGATGACATCCCGGCTCTTCTGATCGAGCTGAGCATAGTCAGAGTCAAACTTGCGCACCCCCTGACGGACCTTGACGTCCCCTTCATAGACGGCGGTGCCACCCTGTTTGGCTTCCAGGCGGTCCGCATCGACCTCGACCGGTTGGGCATTGGCATCCTGACCGGAGGCTGGCTTCTCTATCTTGGGCACATAGTCATAGCAGAGGCTGTCGAGAATGCCGGTAGCCGGCGGCGCGTTGATTGGCGCAGCCTGTACCGTGATCGGACTCAGTGCTGGAACAAGGCTGATAGTCAGGGCGATGGGACCAGAAGTGCCCAGTGTCCATTTTGTCATGTGAAAGGCTCGCACAATCCGTGGTAAAGACGGTTGAATCAGGGCATGCATTTTATGTCAGGATCCATCAAGTTGACATTGCATGTCATTGCTTTATGTTAGCCGGCAATGATAAAGCATTATTGCGGCCAGGGCTAACAGCCAAGAGCTGCTTTCCAATTTGGTCCCCGACTCATGCACGATCGCGATTCCCTGTTATTGCACTGGGCGCGCCGGATTTCCGGTGATGCCAACCTTCAATTGACCCTGATCTCCGGTGACGCCAGTTTTCGCCGCTATTTCCGTGGTGCCGGTCTGGTGTGGGTGGATGCTAATCCGAAAACCGAAAAAAATCATGAATTTGTTCGCAACGCCGCGGCCTTGAAAGCGAGCGGCCTGCTGGCGCCCGAGGTCAAGGGGGTGGACTACGAGCAGGGGTTGCTGGCGGTGACGGATCTCGGCGATACCCAGCTCATCACCTGCCTGAATGCCGATAACGTGCTGGCCTGGTATGACAAGGCCATTGCCCTGCTGCCGCAGCTTGGCGCAGTCGAGCTCTCTCTCGAGCCTTTCGATGCGGCCTTCATGGCCCGTGAGAACGCCATCTTCCCCGAATGGCTGCTGGGTCATCATCTGCAACTCGCCTTGAGCGAGGATGAGCAGCAGTTGCTGGATGACACCTTCACCTGCCTGACCGAGAACAACCTGGCCCAGCCCCAGGGGGTGATGCACCGGGACTTCCACAGCCGCAACCTGATGGTGTGTGGCGGTGACAGTCCCGCAACCAGCACCCTGGCCGTCATCGATTTCCAGGACATGGTCATCGGGCCGCTCAGCTACGATCTGGTCTCCCTGCTCAAAGACTGCTACGTGCGCTGGCCGGACGATGTCATCGAGCAAGGGATGCGCCATGGCTTCGACACCTTGAGCGAGGCTGGCGTGCTGGCGGGGATCGATTATGCCCGCTTCCGGCGCCAGGCCGATCTTACCGGCATGCAACGTCACCTGAAGGCGGCGGGCATCTTCACCCGCCTCTATCACAGGGACGGAAAATCCGGTTATCTGAAGGATATTCCACGCACACTGGGTTATGTGGTGGATGTTTGTCATCTGCACGGGGACACATACCCTGTGTTGTCCCGTTTCGGTGACTGGTTGCAGCGAAAAGTGCTGCCGGGCTTTGCTGCTGGAGCCCAGGCATGAAAGCGATGATCCTGGCCGCCGGTCGCGGCGAGCGGATGCGACCGCTGACGGACTCCCTGCCCAAGCCGCTGCTGGCGGTGGGGGGCAAGCCGCTCATCGTGCATCATATCGAGAAGCTCAAGGCTGCCGGGGTGACGAATCTGGTCATCAACCATGCCTGGCTTGGCCACGAGCTGGTGGCGGCGCTCGGGGATGGCAGCGCCTTCGGGGTCAGCATCCAGTGGTCGGCGGAAGAAACCGCACTGGAGACCGCCGGTGGCATAGTGCAGGCACTGCCATTGCTGGGGTCTGAGCCTTTTCTGGTGATCAACGGCGATACCTGGCTGGATCTGGATTACGGCACCCTGGTGAACCAGACGCTGGGGGAGGATCTCGCCCATCTCTGGCTGGTGCCCAATCCGCCCCAGCATCCTCACGGGGATTTTGCGCTGCAAGCCGGCCGGGTGCTGGACAGCCCGTCCCTCACTTTCAGCGGCATCGGCCTCTATCGTCCCGAGGCCTTCGGCCACCTGCCTGCCGGGGCTCGCAAGCTGGCCCCCCTGCTGCGGGAGTGGATGGCGGTGGGCCGGGTCGGTGGCAGCCAGCTCCCTGGCGAGTGGCGAGACATTGGCACCGTCGCGCGGCTGCGAGAGCTGGACGAACAGTTGCAAGGATGCAGCACTCAACACATCACGAGGTCTTGAACCATGCGTATTTGGGGTAAGGTGCTTGGCACCTTCTTCGGTTTTCTGCTCGGCAACATCTTTGGCGCCCTGCTTGGCCTCTGGTTAGGCCATCGTTTCGATCGGGGCATGGGCATGTCGTTCCGCCGTGCCCCCACCCAGCAACAGCAGGCGGTTTTCTTCCACGCCACCTTCGCCGTCATGGGCCACATCGCCAAGGCGAGCGGCCAAGTCACCGAGCAGGAGATCCGGGTTGCCTCCAACCTGATGGACAGGATGCGTCTCTCCGGTGAGCAGCGGGTGCGGGCCCAGGAGTCCTTCCGTCAGGGCAAGGAGAGCGGCTTCCCCCTGCGCGAGACCCTGGCCGAGTTCCGTCAGGCGAGCCAGGGCCAGCGTGACATCCTGCGCTTCTTCCTGGAAGTCCAACTGCAGGCGGCCTTCGCCGATGGCTGCGTGGAAGCCGACGAGCGGGCCATCTTGCAGACCATCGCCGACGAGCTGGGCTTCAGCCGCATCGAGCTGGCGCGGATCCTGGCCATGGCCGAGGCGCAGATGAACTTCTTCAAGCACGGTCAGGGCCAGTATCAGGGTGGGGGCCAGGGGCAGCAGTACCGCCAGGAGGCGCCATCCAAGGATCGGCTCAAGGATGCCTATCAGCTGCTCGGCGTCAGCGAGAGCGACAGCGATCAGGAGATCAAGCGGGCCTACCGCAAGGAGATGAGCAAGCACCATCCGGACAAGCTGGCCGCCAAGGGGTTGCCGCCGGAGATGATGGAGATGGCCAAGGAGAAGACCCAGGAGATCCAGCAGGCCTGGGAGTGGATCCGCGAGGCTCGCGGCATCCGCTGACACGCCAGAAAGAAGCTAGATGCAGTCATAAAAAATGCCCGTCGAGAGACGGGCATTTTTGTTGGCGGGGGGATTCAATCCCCGTCGAAGGGGGCGACTCAGTGCGCGTCGACCCAGACGAATTTGAGGATGAACAGCAGGGCGACGACCAGCACGCAGGGGTTGATCTCGCGCCAGCGGCCGGTGCCCGCCTTCATCACGCAGTAGGAGATGAAGCCCACGGCGATCCCCTCGGTGATGGAGAAGCTGAACGGCATCATGACGGCGGTCATGAAGGCCGGTACCGCCTCGGTCAGGTCTTCCCACTTCACCCGGGTGAGCTCGGAGCACATCAGCACGCCCACGTAGATGAGGGCGCCGGCGGCGGCATAAGCCGGCACCATGGCGGCGACGGGGGAGAAGAAGATGGCCAGCAGGAACAGCACGCCGACGACGATGGCGGTCAGACCGGTGCGACCACCCACGGCCACGCCGGAGCTGCTCTCGATATAGGCCGTCACGGAGGAGGTACCCATGAAGGCGCCACCTACCGAGCTCACGCTGTCCACTACCAGTGCCTGCTTCATGCGCGGGAAGTGACCCTTGTCATCCGCCAGCTTGGCGCGGTTGGTGACCCCGATCAGGGTGCCTGACGAGTCGAACAGGTTGACCAGCATGAAGGAGAAGATGATGCCGGCGAGGCTGATATCCAGGGAACCCATCAAATCCAGCTGACCGAACACTGGCGTGACGCTGGGCGGCATGGAGACGAAGCCCTTGAAGCTGACATCCCCAAACAGGAAGCCGAGCCCTGTGGTGACCACCATGGAGATGAGCACGGCGGAGTGCACGCCGCGGGCGGAGAAGATGCAGATCAGGAAGAAGCCGAGCAGTCCCAGCAGACAGGGCAGGGAGGTGAGATTGCCCACCGTCACCATGGTGGCGGGACTCGCCACCACGATGCCGGCGTTGTGCAGGCCGAGCAGGGCGATCAACAGGCCGATGCCGGCGGTGATGCCGACCCGCAGGGTGAGGGGGATGTTGGCGATGAGCCAGTAGCGCACCCGCAGCAGGGTGAGGATCAGGAGTCCCAGGGCGCCCCAGAAGATGGTGCCCATGCCGACCTGCCAGGAGTAGCCCATGCCGGCCACCACCACGAAGGCGAAGAAGGCGTTGAGGCCCATGGCGGGGGCCAGGGCGATGGGCAGATTGGCCAGCAGCCCCATCAGAATGCTGCCGATGCCGGCGATGAGGCAGGTGGTGACGAACACGGCCTGGGTGTCCATGCCCGCAGCGGAGAGGATCTGCGGGTTGACGAAGACGATGTAGACCATGGTCAGGAAGGTGGTGATCCCGGCGATGACCTCGGTGCGGGCCGTGGTGCCATGACTTTTCAGGGCGAACAGACGATCGAGCAATCCTTGCCCGGCCGCCGGGCTGGTGGCTTGATGTGGTTGATTCATGTTGGATTCCAATGGGTGACGTGAAATAAGCAGCAGGGGGGCAGACCCATCCATAGGGAGACTGACCCTGTCATTGGCGATTTCATCGCCAGACTCGTCCTGATACCGTGACAGCGCGCACATTTTTACACAGGCAGGCGCGTTTACAAACCCCGGATCTGCGAGGCGGATCAATGAATAGAGTAAAAATTCAAACGTTTGCTCTTGCGGCAGGAAAAATGAGTGTCGATAGAGACTTTCTTTGGGCGGATTAGAGAGTCTTGAAGTAACGCTCCACCAGTTGTGCCAGCAGGGCGTCGCTGCGCTCCTGCAGCAGACTCAAGGTCAGCCCCATGCGCTGCAGCACCAGACCGGCCTGCTCCTCGCTCAGTTTGCGCCCCTCGATGAAGAACTCCTGCTCCGGCAGCTGCTTGTCATGGCGCGGGAGCAGCACCCAGCTTATCCGCTCGGGCTCCAGAGTGGCGAAGATCCGGCTGGCGGCATTGCAGAACCTGTCGATGTGCGCCTTGCCGTCTGGCCCGAGGCAACCGGGTTCGATGCGGATCTGGATGTGAAGTCGCTTCGAGGTGTCTGTGGTGTGGGCCATGGCTAGCTATCGGTTGGGGGAGGCGGAGAGAGTGTAAGTCAAAAGGCAATAGAAAGGGGAGCCTGGGCTCCCCTTGTCACGGTGCAATCCCCTCGATGGGGGGAGGCACGGCATCGCTTGGCCAGCGGTCCGCCAGCCGTCTCGGGGGCGCTGCGGCGGCATGGCTGGCCGCACCAGCGCTTCCCTTTACTTGGCGATCCGCTTGTACTTGGCGCGATGCGGCTGAACGGCCTCGGCGCCATAGGTCTTCTTCTTCCACTCTTCGTATTCGGTGAAGTTGCCTTCGAAGAATTCGATCTTGCCCTCGTCCTGGTAGTCCAGGATGTGGGTGGCGATACGGTCGAGGAACCAGCGGTCGTGGGAGATGACCATGGCACAACCCGGGAACTCCAGCAGGGCGTTCTCGAGGGCGCGCAGGGTTTCGATGTCCAGATCGTTGGTCGGTTCATCCAGCAGCAAGACGTTTCCGCCAGTCTGCAGCAGCTTGGCCAGGTGCAGACGGCCACGCTCACCACCGGACAGTTCGCCGACGCGCTTTTGCTGATCCGAGCCCTTGAAGTTGAAGCGACCGATGTAGGCCCGGCTCGGGAACTCGTAGTTGCCGATGCGCAGGATGTCCTGACCGTCCGCGACTTCCTCGAACACCGTCTTTTTGTCGTTCATGGTGTCGCGGAACTGATCCACTGAGGCCAGCACCACGGTATCGCCCAGGGTGATGGCGCCGGAATCCGGCTGCTCCTGACCCGACATCATGCGGAACAGGGTGGACTTACCGGCCCCGTTAGGACCGATGATACCGACGATGGCCCCCTTCGGAATGGAGAAGGAGAGATCGTCGATCAGCAGCCGGTCACCGTAGGACTTGCGCAGGTTCGCCACTTCCACCACCTTGTCGCCGAGGCGGGGTCCAGGCGGAATGAACAGCTCGTTGGTCTCGTTGCGCTTCTGATAGTCGTTGGTGTTGAGCTCTTCGAAGCGTGCCATGCGAGCCTTGGACTTGGCCTGACGGCCCTTGGGGTTCTGGCGAACCCACTCCAGTTCTTTCTCGATGGACTTGCGACGGGCGGCTTCTGAGCTCGCTTCCTGGGCCAGACGGGCATCTTTTTGCTCCAGCCAGGAGGAGTAGTTGCCCTCCCAGGGGATGCCTTCGCCACGGTCCAGCTCCAGGATCCAGCCCGCCACGTTGTCGAGGAAGTAGCGGTCGTGGGTGATGGCGACGACGGTGCCTTCGTAGTCGTGCAGGAAGCGCTCGAGCCAGGCCACGGATTCCGCATCCAGGTGGTTGGTCGGCTCATCGAGCAGCAGCATGTCCGGCTTTTCCAGCAGCAGACGGCAGAGGGCAACCCGGCGACGTTCACCCCCGGAGAGGTGCTTGATCTGGGCATCCCAGGCCGGCAGGCGCAGGGCATCGGCCGCACGCTCCAGCTGGTTTTCCATGTTGTGGCCGCCCTGGGAGGCGATGATGGCCTCCAGCTCGCCCTGTTCGCGGGCCAGCTTGTCGAAATCAGCATCCGGATCCGCGTAGGCCGCATAGACCTCATCCAGGCGAGCCATGGCGCGTTTTACGTCGCCCACGGCCTCTTCAACCGCATCACGGACCGTCTGCTCGGGATCCAGTTTCGGCTCCTGGGGCAGGTAGCCTATCTTGATGCCGGGTTGCGGGCGGGCTTCCCCTTCGATCTCGGTATCCAGCCCGGCCATGATCCGCAGCAGGGTGGATTTACCGGCGCCGTTCAGACCCAAGACACCTATCTTGGCGCCCGGGAAGAAGGAGAGGGAGATGTTCTTGAGAATATGACGCTTGGGTGGCACGACCTTGCCGACCCTGTTCATGGTGTAAATAAATTGAGCCATTGGCTAATTCTCTTCCTTTTCAGCAACTTAATGATTATTCATTAACAAACTGATGGCGTGGTGGGGCCAGGTCGGCGCGGGCCAACCCGGTTCCAAAAAACTTGTCGATTGTAAACCAATGGGGAGGGGGCGGCAAAGCGGACAGCGGGAGCGGCCTCCCATCTGCGAAACCCTCTTGGCCGGGAGGGGATGGCCGCTGGGATGGGTCGACGCCTGCCCGGTCTGGGGGTCTGAGGGTTTCTTCATTCAGGTTGAATGGGGGATGTTCGGCACCCGCATCAACGGCTGCCATCAACCGGTGGTGAGCGTCAGCGTACCGATGCCTTGGTTTTCTTGGGCTGATCCTGCCCCGAGTAGTAGAGCACTCGCTGCACGTATTCCTGGGTTTCCTGATAGGGGGGCACACCTCCATAGCGGACCACGGCCTGCTCACCGGCGTTATAGGCGGCGCTGATCCTGATCCAGTCGGGGCCGAACTGCTTCTCCAGCCATTTCAGATAGATCATGGCGCCCCGGATGTTCTGCTCCGCATCGAACGGGCGCGTCACGCCGAACCTGGCTTGGGTCTCGGGGATGAGTTGCATCACCCCTTGCGCCTGTTTGGGGGAGACGGCGAGGCTGTTGAGATTGGACTCGGCGATGGCGATGGCCAGTGCCAGCTGGGGATCGACCCGGTGGCGCTTGGCGGCCTGCCGGATCATGCCGGCGAGTTTCTGCTTGCTCATGGACTGGCGGGTCAGATAGCCATCCTGATCGAAGGGGACGCCGGGGCGTACCCAGGGTGCGCCGCCCGAGCCGCCACCGACACCGCAGGTGCCGAGCGGGGCATTGCCCACCCGTTCGTTGTAATAGCGGGCTGCCTGCTGGTTGCCCAGGCGCATAGCCATGGCGAGATAGGTATTGGCCTGACGGGCGCTGCGGATCCCCTGTGGACCACGAGCCAGCAGGCGGCCGATGCGAAAATAGGCTTCTGGATTGCCGAGGCTGGCGGCGGTGCAGTAGTGGGCGATGGCCTGCCTCGGATTGCTGCGCTCCATGGCAGCCCCCTGGCGCAGGGCATTCATCGCCTTGGGAGCCTGGCGAAAGGTGTCGGCGTGGGTCGATGTGCTGGCCAGCAGGAGCAAGAGTCCCCAGCCCCAAGTGCAGAGTCTCTGCATGATGGATACCTCATTTCGTATCCGCAAGATATAGGTTCTGGATGGGCGGGTTGCCAGCCAAGCGTTGGAACATGTGGTTCTGTGCTGGCTTGAGAAAGATGAAAACGGTCTGGAACCTTTGGCTAGTGGAGCAAAACATTGGAGGGAAGGTCAAAGAAGGGGGGCTGGCTACCGGGTAGGAAGGACGTTGAGACTCGCCACAGCTATCTCTCTCCCGTCGCTGGCGGCCGACAGTGGGGAATATAATTCAACGCATTGTATTGATATGATTTAACGCTCTTCCATCCTCATGCTCATGGCGACCTCCCACGTTGAGCCAAAGGGGCAACATGGATGAACGCTTCAGTTGCGACAACCGTGGTGTTACCCCCCAAGGATGCGCAGAACCATTTGCCCCCTTCTTGCACAAGCAGGACTGTGGAGTGTCAGACCCCGTGGTACGCCCTGTACCAATGGACGAAACTCTCTACCCCTTCTCTCAATCCGACCCGGGGCCGATAGCCCGTCACCTCGAACAGGGTTTCGGTGTCGGCCCAGGTGGCGAGCACATCCCCCGGCTGCATGGGCAGCAGATTGCGGATGGCGGGTTTGCCGAGGGCCGATTCGATGGCCTCTACGAAGTCCAGCAGTCGCACCGGGTTGCCGTTGCCGATGTTCAGCAACCGGTAAGGGGCCGAGCTGGACTCCGTCTGCCCGCGCCAGGCCGGGTTCGCCTGGGGAGGGCGATCGGCGACGCGCACTATCCCCTCGACGATGTCGTCGATATGGGTGAAGTCCCGGCTGAGCTGACCCTGGTTGTAGATGTCGATGGGCTCATCGTTGAGGATGGCGCGCACGAACTTGAACAGGGCCATGTCGGGGCGCCCCCAGGGGCCGTAGACGGTGAAAAAGCGCAGCCCCGTGGTGGGCAGGCCGTAGAGGTGGGAGTAGGAGTGGGCCATCAGCTCGTTGGCCTTCTTGCTCGCCGCATAGAGGGAGACCGGATGATCCACCCCGTCCGAGGTCTTGAACGGCATCTGCTCATTGAGACCGTAGACGGAGCTCGAGGAGGCATAGATGAGGTGGCCGACCTCGTGTTGGCGGCACCCCTCCAGCACGGTGAGGGTGCCGGTGAGGTTGCTGTCGGCGTAGGCAAAGGGATTGTCCAGCGAATAGCGTACCCCCGCCTGGGCACCGAGGTGGATCACCCGATCGAATCGCTCCCGGGCAAAGAGGTCGGCGATGGCCAATCTGTCCGCAAGATCGATACGTTCGAAGCGAAAGCCGGGAAGGGGAAGGAGGCGCGTGAGGCGTGCCTCTTTCAGGCTCACCGCGTAGTAGTCATTCAGGTTGTCGATGCCGACCACCTGATGACAGTCGGCGCAAAGCCGCTTGACCACATGGAAGCCGATAAAACCGGCGGCGCCAGTGATCAGGTACTTCATTGCGTAGCCTCCAATCGGGGCTCTGGTTCCTGCCTAGCCGCTGGTTGCACATGGTGGCCGCGGCCGATGGCGTAGTAGGTAAAGCCGCGCTGGCGAAGGCGGGCCGGGTCATAGAGGTTGCGTCCGTCGAAGATGACGGCTTGCTTCAGGGTGCGCTGGATCAGCTCGAAATCGGGGGCGCGGAACTGCTGCCACTCGGTGCAGATGAACAGGGCGTCGGCACCCTTGAGGGCAGCCTCCTGGGTGCCGCACAAGGTCAGCTCGTCCCGCAGGTCATAGAGGCGCTGCGCCTCGTTCATGGCCTGGGGGTCGAACGCCTGCACCTTGCCGCCACCGGCCCAGATGGCCTCCATCAATACTCGGCTCGGTGCCTCTCGCATGTCGTCGGTATTGGGCTTGAAGGCGAGCCCCCAGAGGGCGAAGGTGTGCCCCGTCAGATCGGCACCAAAGTGCTGGTGCAACAACTCGATGAGTCTGTGTTTCTGACGATCGTTGACCCGCTCCACCGAGCGTAGCAGGGACGTGTCACAGCCCATCTCGGCTGCGGTGTGGATCAGTGCTCTCACATCCTTGGGGAAGCAGGAGCCGCCGTAGCCGCAGCCCGGATAGATGAAGTGGTAGCCGATGCGTGGATCCGCACCTATGCCCTTGCGCACCGCCTCTATGTCGGCCCCGAGCCGCTCCGCCAGTCCCGCCATCTCGTTCATGAAGGAGATTTTTGTCGCCAGCATGGCGTTGGCGGCGTACTTGGTCAGCTCGGCGCTGCGCGCGTCCATTTGGATGATGCGCCTGTGATTGCGGTTGAAGGGGGCGTAGAGCTCCTCCAGCAACGACATGGCGTGGGCGGAATCCGTGCCGATGATGATGCGATCCGGCCGCAGACAGTCGGCAACGGCGGCGCCTTCTTTGAGAAACTCCGGATTGGACACCACCGCCAGGGGGAAGTGAACGCCACGCTCGGTGAGGGCGGCCTCGATGTGCCGGCGCACCCGGTGGGCCGTACCGACCGGCACCGTGCTCTTGTTGACGACCACCTTGCCAGCCTGCATCAGGCGGCCTATGGTACCGGCCACCCTCAGCACCTGTTGCAGATCGGCGCTGCCGTCTTCACCGGGCGGAGTGCCCACCGCGATGAAGATGAGCTCGGCAAAGTCCACGCCTTTTACCACGTCCGTGGTGAAATGCAGGCGACCTGCCTGATGATTGGCCTGAACCATGGGTGAGAGGCCGGGTTCGAAAATGGGGATGATGCCCTCTTTCAGGCGCGCTATCTTGGCGGCATCCACGTCCACGCAGGTGACCTGATGGCCCATCTCGGCCAGCACGGCGGCCTGCACCAGACCCACATACCCAATCCCGAAGAGGGTGACCCTCATCCTTTGTTGCTCCACAGGCAGTTGAAAGGGAGGCATTTTAGAATGATTCGGCGTGACGAGCAGCGGAAACCGTCCGGTTTTTCAGTGAGGCTGCAGCCTGGGAAAGGATCCAGTGAGATATTTTGGTGCAAGGGTTGTAACGCATCCCTGACGCGCACCATTTTGGCGCATTCGATGACGCTATTGTGATCCGGCTCACTCAAATCGGACACTGTCCCCATAACGAAGCCCGGCACACCGGGCTCGCGCCCCCAAGGGGCAACCCACACTCTTTTACTTCGCTATGGACTTTGGTTATGGACAACAAACCCCGCTCGGCGCATCCGGTCTATGAGGATGTGCTTGCCCTGCTGACCGCGGCAGGCTTCATCTCCCTCGGTATCTTTCTGTTTCATCAGGTGGGTCTGCTCACCGGTGGCACCGCCGGTCTCGCGCTCCTGTTGCAGCAGGTGACGGGCCTGAGCTTCGGCCTGCTGTTCTTCACCATGAACCTGCCTTTTTACGCCCTGGCCTGGCTCAGGATGGGACCGCGCTTCACCCTCAACACCTTCGCATCGGTGGCAACCGTCTCCTTCATGACGGATCACCTCAACGCCGTGCTGCAGATCGGCAAGATCGAGCCCGTCTATGCGGCCCTCATCGGTGGCACCCTGATCGGCATGGGGCTGCTCATCATGTTTCGCCACAAGTCGAGCCTGGGGGGCTTCAACATCCTGGCACTCTTCATTCAGGACAAGTTCGGCATCCGCGCTGGCAAGCTGCAAATGGGGCTGGATTGCGCCATCGTCATCGCCTCCTTCTTCGTGGTCTCCCCCTGGCTGCTGGCCCTCTCCGTGGTGGCGGCCATCCTCTGTAACCTGGTGTTGACACTCAACCACAAGCCGGGGCGCTACCAGATAGCCTGAATGGATAGCCAAAAACAAGAAGAGCGCCCGATGGCGCTCTTCTTGTCTGCGATGAACAGCGGCGGCTACACCACCATGGGCAGGCCGGTATCGGGGTGATGCAGCACCTGGGCCGGATAGCCATACAACCGGGCGATAAGCTCCGGCGTGAGCACCTCGGCGGGGGCGCCATCCGCCATCAACCGTCCCTGTTCCAGCATCACCAGCCGATCGGCGTAGCGCGCCGCGAGGTTGAGATCGTGCAGCACCACCAGGACGGCGGTATGGCGACCGGCGAGGGCGCGGGCCATGGTTAGCAGCTGATGCTGATACTTGAGATCGAGCGCCGAGGTGGGCTCGTCCAGCAACAGGAGCCGGGGCTCCTGGGGTTCGTCGGGAGCTTGCCAGATCTGGGCCAGCACCCTGGCAAACTGCACCCGCTGGCGCTCCCCGCCCGACAGGCCGGGGTAGAGACGACCCGCCAGGTGTTCGACTCCGGCGTGGGTCATGGCGGCCTTGACTATCTCGTCCCGGCGGCTGCCCGGTTCGGTATGAGGCAGGCGGCCCATGGCCACCACCTCTTCACAGAGAAAGGGGAAGTTGAGGGACGAACTCTGGGGCAGCACACCGACCCTGTGGGCCAGCGCCGTGCTGCCCCAGGCCTGGCGTTCCCGACCAAACAGGGAGATGGCGCCGTCGTACTCCAGCTCCCCGGTCAGGCACTTGAGCAGCGAACTCTTGCCCGCACCGTTCGGGCCGAGCAGGGCGGTCAGGGTTCCCGATTGCAGGGTGAGGCTGAGCCTGTCGAGGATGAGGCGGCCACCCCGGCTGAGGCAGATATCCTGACAATCCAGCAGGGGTGAAGGGGCGGATCCGGGCAAGATGACGATCTCCTGTTACAGCGTCCGGCGGCTCTTGACCAAGAGCCAGATGAAGAAGGGCGCGCCGAGCAGGGCCGTGATGATACCCACTGGCAGCTCGGCAGGGGCCAGCAGTGTGCGGGCCAGCATGTCGGCCCCGAGCAGCAAAGCGGCCCCCAGCAGGGCGGAGAGGGGCAGCAGGCGCACGTGGTTGGGGCCGGCCAGCAGTCGCACCAGATGGGGGACCACCAGGCCGACGAAGCCAATCATGCCCGCGACGGCGACGGCGACCCCGACGCCGGCGGCGGTGAGCAGGATGAGGCGACGCTTGAGGGATTGCACGTTGACCCCCAGATGACGTGCCTCACCTTCTCCCAGCAGCAGGGCGTTGAGGGGATTGGCATCGCGCACGAATAGCAGCAACAGTATGACCAGCGTCGCCAGGGCCAGGGCCACATCCATGGGTTTGCCGGCGGCGAGAGACCCCATCTGCCACAGGCTGAGGTTGCGCAGCATCTGATCGTCGGCCAGATAAGTGAGCAGGCCAATCACCGCGCCAGAGAGGGCCGTGATGGCGACCCCGGCCAGCAGCATGATGGTGACCGAGGTACCCCCTTCACGGGTGCCCAGCAGATAGACCAGGGTGGTCGTCAGGGCACCGCCGAGGAAGGCGAGCAGGGGCAGCAGACCGAGGCCGAGCAGGGCCTGCAACTGCTGGCCCAGGGGGGCCAGCAGCACGATGGCGAGTGCCGCCCCCAGTGCCGCCCCGCCGGAGACCCCTATGATACCGGGATCGGCGAGGGGGTTGCGAAACAGCCCCTGCATGACGGCGCCGCAGAGACCGAGTATGCCCCCCACGGCGATGCACAGCAGGGTGCGTGGCAGGCGGATCTCTTGGATTATCAGCAGCTTGTGGGCTTCTATCCCGCTCTCCTTGCCGGCAAACAGGGCCTGCAGGCTCTCGCCGAGAGTCAGGGACATGGGGCCGGTTGCCAGGGATCCGACCAACAGCAGTGCCAGGGCACCGCCGGTGAGGGCGAGCAGCCAGGGCAGGGGCAGACGCATCATGAACCCTGCTGGATCCACTGGGCTATCTGGTTGGCCTGCTGCAGGGAGCGCAGGCTGAGACCCCCTTGCAGGGCGTGACCGTCGATGGCATGGATGGCTTTGTTCTTGCCCGCCGGGGTCGCGGTCAGAGCCGGCACCTGGCTCAGCACGCTGTCGACGTTCTGATATTGCTGCCAGTCACGGCCACTTACCAGTACCAGATCCGGCTGCATCTCGATGAGGGCCTCGGTGGAGACGGGCTTGTAGTCGTGCAGCTGGGCTACCGGGTTGACGCCGCCGGCCAGGGTGATCAGGGCGCTGGCAGTGGTGTTGCCACCGGCGATGCTGGTGGGCTGGCCTTTGTGCAGCAACAGGAAGGCGACCTTGAGGGGCTTGTTCTGCTTGGCCTGGGCCGCCAGCTTGTCACTCTGGCTGGCAATGTCGGCTTTCAGCTTGGTGCCCGCGGCCGGGTTGCCGAGCAGCTGGGACAGGGTGTCGATACGCTCGTTCAGATTGGCGAGGGTCGGGGCCGTGGCCATGACGTCGACCTTGACGCCGGCGCGGCGCAACTGTTCCAGGGTGGCGTTCGGGCCCATCTCGTCACTGCCCACCACCCGGGTGGGGGAGAGGCTCAGGATCCCCTCGGCGGCCAGGGCTCGGTGGTAGCCAACCTTGGGCAGGCTCTTGGGTTCGGGGCTGCTCACGTCGGTGGCGATGATGCTGGACTCGCCGCCCAGGGCCAGAATGAGTTCGGTGGTGGCCGGGCCGACGCTGACGATGCGTTCTTGTGCCATCGCAGGCAGGGTAGACAGGGAAAGAGTGGCGCAGCCGAGCAGGCTGAGTGCGAGGGCAAAACGACGGCCCATGCGAACCTCCGAAGGGTGAATGTAGTGTGGGATTGCCGCCGAGAATAGCAATCCCGCCATGAAATTGCACTGATAATAGTAGCGATTATCAATTGCGTTGCGAGGGCCGCTTTATTACAGTATCCGCCGCTAGACTGAGCGAGATAGCCAGATCAGGAGAACCGATGAGCATCGCACAACGCATTCATGAGCTGCTGGAGCAGGATCCCAGCGCCCATCCTTCCAGCATCGCCAGCCAGCTGGCGGTCAGCGAGTGGGAGGTGGTACGCCATCTGCCTGCCGAACTGATGACGCTGGTCCCGGGCGAGCAGGCGGAAGCCTTGCTGGCGGACCTGGCCAGCTGGGGCCCGGTGACCACCATCGTCGAGTCGGATGGTTCCATCTTCGAGGTGAAGGCTTCCTTCCCGAAAGGCAAGAGCGCCCGCGGCTACTACAACCTGATGGGCCGTGACGGCGAGATGCACGGTCACCTCAAGCTCGACAATGTGGTGGGCATCGCCCTGGTCAGCAAGCTGTTCATGGGCAAGGAAGGGCACTCCTTCCAGTTCTTCGGCCACAGCGGTCGCTGCATTTTCAAGGTCTATCTGGGTCGCGACGAGCAGCGTCAGCTGCTGCCCGAGCAGGTAGAGCGTTTCATGGCCCTGCGCCGTCAGTATCAAGAGGAAGTGAAAGCATGAGTGAACGTCAGGAACGTCTGCAGAACCGCCTGCAACCGGAGATCCGCGAGTTTCGTGACGGTTGCCGCACCCTGCAGCTCGCGACCGTGGATGCCGAAGGCAATCCCAACGCCAGCTACGCTCCCTTCGTGCTGCAGGAAGATGGCTACTATGTGCTGATCTCCGAGATCGCCCGTCACGCTCGCAATCTGCAACAGGTGCCCAAGGTGTCCCTGATGCTGATCGAGGACGAGACCGGTGCCCGCGAACTGTTCGCCCGCAAGCGCCTGACCTTCGATGCGGTCGCCGAAGTGGTCGCCCGGGATGACGTGCGCTGGGAAAAAGCCGTCGCCGCCCTGGAAGGGCGTTTCGGGGAGATAGTCAAAGGGCTCTCCAACCTGAAGGACTTCGTCCTGTTCCGTCTCAAGCCCGAGCAGGGCCTGTTCGTCAAGGGCTTCGGCCAGGCGTTCCGGGTCTCCGGCGACGAGCTGGTGGACTTCGTGCATCTGGTCGAGGGCCACAAGCGCATCGACAACGGTGCCGAGTTGACCAGAGAGACAGACGCCCCGGTCTGATGGGGTCTCACCGAGATGAACAACGGGCAGCCTGGGCTGCCCGTTTTGTTATGCGCTTTGTGACAACGGCGTTGCCATCCGCTCAGTCCTGCCAGGAGTCCCGGTTGGGGAAGGCGCTGCGATCGGCCTGGGTGGCGGTCTCGTTGCACTCGCCCCGGATCTTCCAGGAGGTCTGGCTCAGCACTATGTAGCCGCTGTGGCAGTATTTGCGCTCGTCCAGGGTCTGGGTCAGCTGCTCATCCTGCAAGGCCTGGCGTCGTTCCAGCAGGCTGCGATTATTGCGGCTGAGACGGCTGTCATCATCGTCTTGCAGGCGGCTCGGCAGAACGTCGAGGGGGGCGGCCTCGAAGGTGAAGCGCTTGCTCCCCTCCTCGTTGATATGGGTGCGAAACAGGGGGGGCGGGCCATCCTGGGTCGAACCCGTCAGACCGGCGCAAGCGGTGAGTGCCGGCAACAGCAGCACGCAGAGGGCGGCAGGCAATAGACGCACGAAAGACTCCATCAGGGAAGGGGGACAGGGGCGCAGCTTATCACGCCGGCACCGCCTGGGGAGGCGCCAGCAGCGCATCCGTGGTGAGCAGGGTCACGCTTCTGCCTTCTGGCAGGCTGAGGTGACGCCACATCCAGTGGTGGTGCTCGATGATCTGCTCCGCACTGAGATGGGGCCTGTCTGCCGTGGTGTGGGCGTCGGTGAGCACAGTCACCTCGAAGCCCTTGCCGGCGGCACTGCGCAGGGTGGTATCGACGCAAAAATCGGTGGCACAGCCGCAGATGAGCAGCCTGTCCACCGCCTGTTCCGCCAGCAGGAAGCCGAGTTCGGTCCCGAGGAAGCTGTCACAGGCACTCTTGCGCACCCGGCTCTCCCCCGCGGCCGGGGTCAGATCGGCATGGAGCTGCCAGCCGGGGCTGTGGAGTTCGAGTTCGGAGCCCGGCTCCTCGTGCTGCACATAGATGACACGCCCCGCCTGGGCCCGCACATGGTCTGCCAACCGGTTGACGTTGGCGATGACCTGAGCGTCCTGATGACGGGGCTGCTCGAACAACCCCTGCTGCATGTCGATGATCAGTAACACGTCCATATGGGTTCCTCAGAACCCGCCCGCCATTGCGCCACTACTGTGCTGATAAGCCACATATATCACCATAAAACCATCATTTATCAGCATGAAAATGAGGTTTTATGCGATTCAGCCTCTTGGCCATGGGCGTGTCGCCCCGGGCGGCGGGCAGGTTCCTGACTGGTTATCAGGGTTGCAGCCATTGGCTGCAGTCACGACTGCGGGATTGATGCAGTGCGCCCATATCTTGCTTCATTTCATCGGCATTTAGCCAGCGTTCCGGCAGTGGCGCGATGCGAACCCTGACATCGGCCGCGCGTCCGGCGGGGGCCTTGTCATCGGTTTGCGGCACGATCAGGGCCACCTTGAGGGCCGGGTTGCGGCTGGCGATGCGGCTGGCGATGCCGAGCCCCCCTTCCACATGGAAGTTGCCCGCGATGTGCATGATGCGCTGGCCCGGGTGCTTGGCGAGGTAGTTGACCATGCTCTCGGCCATGGTGTCGTCCCAGCTGGTCTGGGCGGCGAAGCGGCGGGCGTTGCTGTCGGCGTCCCCGTGGTGCATGGAGGCCATGAACTTCTGGCGGTAGCCATCGTCACCCAGGGTGAGGGTCTGGGCCAGCTGGCTGCGACGGCTGGCGGGCAGCTTATCCAGCCACTGGGGCCCTTCCTGGCCGACGCAGCTCACCAGCGGCTTGGGGGCGTTGGCGGCGATGACGGGCAGGTGCTGCGCCTTGGCAAATTCTACCAGGGGGCGATAGTCGCTCGGGTAGTTGGGCCAGGCGTGGCCCTCACGGATCAGCGCTGACTCGCCGATGCGGCCGGCCAGATAGGCATCCAGGGTGACCTGATCGGCCCGGGTGAACTGCTCCATGGAGAGCGCCAGTCCCCGGCCATCGACCCGGGAGCGCTCGGCCAGTCCCGCCAGCAGGCGCGCCTGCATCAGGTGTACGGCCGGGTGGCTGTGCAATTCCCCCACCAGCACGATGTCGGCATCGACCACCCTGTCCAGCGCCTGGGAGAGGCTGAGGGACGCATCGCTCTGCCCTTCGCTGAGCTGATAGTGATAGAGGGTGTGGGGCGCGGGCGCCTGCGGGGGAGTGGCACAGGCGGCCAGCAGCAGGGGCAGGGCGAGCAGGGGCAATCGTCGGATCATGGTATCTCACAAAGGCAGAGGCGCAGCACCAGACGATAACCGTATGGCGAGCAAGAGAAAACAGAGGGCGTTAGTGTAAAACCGAACTTGGACAAAAGAAAATGAGAATGATTCACTTTATTATTGATCTTTATTGATAGCTGAGTAATATGCCTTCTGCTTGATAATAATTCTCAATAAGGATTTTGCAGTGGCGCACAACAACACCCCATCATTGATTGCCCTCGCCGTGGCGGCTGGCCTGGTTTCCCCCGCTTTCGCCGCAGACAAGAAAGCTGATGAAGTCATGGTCGTCAGTGGCTCCCGGATGGAGCAGAAGCTGGAAGATGTCTCCGCTCCCATCGCCGTCATCACCTCTGAGCAGATCGAAGAGCAGGTCGTCACCAACGCGGCCGACCTGTTCCGCTACGAGCCAGGCGTGAGCGTGCAGGGCGGCGCGGGCGATGCCCAGACCTTCACCATTCGCGGCATGAGCGAAAACCGGGTCAAGGTCGTGCAGGATGGCGTGCGCCAGAACGATGCCTACAAGAACGGCGGTGTTGGTCAGACCTATTTCGACACCGACATGATCAAGCAGATTGAAGTGGCCAAGGGGCCGGCTTCCGCCGCTTACGGTTCCGATGCCCTGGGTGGCGTCATCGCCATCACCACCAAGGATGCGGAAGACTTCCTCAAGGGTCGTGACAGCTATCTGGATGCGACCACCGGCTACGCCTCCAGCAGCCACCAGAACATGGCGGGCTTCACCGGCGCCCTGCGCACCGGCGACTTCGAGAACCTGCTGCGCTACACCTGGCGCGATGGCGGTGTGACCCAGAACTACGATGGCGACAAGGACGAGTTCGACATCGTCAGCCAGGCCGTGCTGTTCAAGAGCAAGTGGAACTTCAGCGAGGATCAGTTCCTGAAGCTGACCGTCGACTATTTCACCGAAGGCCAGGATCCGGATGCCATCGACCTGAGCAAGACGAGCTCCGTCTTCAACCAGCCGATCACCGACAAGGACACCGACAACGTCTCCGTGGTGCTGGATCACGGCATAGCCCTGAACGCTGGCTGGGCCGATCGCATCGACAGCAAGGTCTACTATGCCCGCACCAAGCAGACCCTGGATCAGTACGCTTCCTCCAAGTACCCGGTCAACCCGCGCAACCCCTATGTGACCAAGAACTCCCTGGATCACAACGGCTTCGAGCAGGAGAGCCTGGGTGCCCAGGTGAAGTTCAGCAAGGCCCTCGACAACCAGCGTCTGGCCTGGGGTGTGGAGTATGAGCACACCGACAACGAGCGTACCCGCTTCAAGGCCCCGACCGTGCCGGGTGACTTCGTCGGCTACAGCGAGCTGAGCTTCCCGTCCACCACCAGCGAGCGCAGCGCCATCTGGGCCTTTGACGAGATCAAGTTCGGCGAGCGCTGGGTGCTGACCCCGGGCATGCGTTACGACTACTACAAGATGACCCCGGACGAAGATCCGGCCTACACCGGCGACAAGCTGCAGAAGGTCTCCGAAGGGGAGTTCTCACCCAAGCTGGGTCTGGTGTTCAAGGCACACGAGGCGGCCAACCTGTTCGCCCAGTACAGCCACGGCTTCAAGGCGCCCATGTATGACAACGCCTTCTCCACCCTGAACCACCAGGCATACGGCTACCGCATCGAGCCGAACCCGGATCTGAAGTCCGAGAGCAGTGACGGCATCGATCTGGGTGTGCGTGGCAGCGCCGGCGGCTTCAGCTACGAAGTGGCCACCTTCTACAACAAGTTTGACGACTTCATCGAGCTGGCTCAGGTCGGCACCGAAGGCCGCACCGCTGTTTACGAGTACCAGAACCTGGACAAGGCCACCACCAAGGGGGTCGAGGCCAAGGCGGATTACTGGTTGAACGATCTGGTCAACGTCTGGGGTAACCTAGCCTACATCGAAGGCAAGGACGGGGATGGCAACTACATCAACAGCCTGAGCCCGCTCAACGGCAGCGTGGGTCTGCGTCTGGAACAGCCGACCTGGAACATCAACACCGCCCTGCGCTTCGCCGATGACATGGACAAGGTACGCAAGGATGCCCGTGGCAACGACTACATCAAGAGCGCCGGCTGGGGTGTGGTTGACCTCTACGCCCAGTTCAAGCCCCTGCAGGATTTGCAGCTCAACGTCGGTGTATTCAACTTGTTCGACAAGGAGTACACCACCTACGAGAGCATGACGGGTCTGGCCGCGAGCAGCAGCACCGAGCACCTGAGCGAGCCGGGTCGCAACCTGAGCGCCCGCGTCAAGTACGTGTTCTGATTGCGCACACCGCAACAATGAAAAGGGGCCTGATGGCCCCTTTTTCATGCCCGGAGCTCAGGCTCGCACAGGGCGGGGCTGACGGCGCGGGAATCGGTCTGCCGGTCCCATCGATGAAATGGCCTGCCGATCCCTGGCTGAAGATGTTGAGACAAAGGCCCCATTTTGTTGATATTGATGAGGTTATCCCTCGGATCCCAGGGGATACCTGGGCCAGGATGGGGTATTCTCTATGCCCCTTGCGCCATTGCCGAGTCTCTATGCCCGCCTTCTCCTGGTTAGCCCTCTTCTTCGGGGCCTTCTATTTCGTCTATGGCGCCTACCTGCCGTTCTGGTCGCTCTGGCTGGAGGGGATAGGGGTGAGCGCCGAACAGATAGGTCTGCTGCTCGGTGCCGGCATGGCGATACGTTTTGCTGGCAATCTGCTGATCATGGGGCGGATCAAGGGGGCCGGGCAGCTGCTGCCGCTGATCCGTCTGCTCTGCCTCTTGAGTCTGCTGGCCTTCCTCGGATTCTATCTGAGTCACCATCTCTGGTGGCTGGTGGCGCTGACCCTGGTGGCAAACTTCATCTATCCGACCCTGATGCCGGTGGGGGAGGCGCTGGCAACCCGCATGGTGGTGCAGACCCACCTCGACTACGGCAAGGTGCGGCTGTGCGGCTCCTTCGCCTTCATCGTCGCCTCGACCCTGGTGGGGGCCCTGGTGGGCAACTTCGGTAGCGACTGGGTGTTGCACACCATGGCGGCGGGCCTGCTGCTGATGCTGGTGCTGAGTCTGCTGCCCCTCCATCCCGCGCCACAGGAGTTGGTGGGGGAGCGAGCCAGGGCCTCCCTGAGAGAGACCCTGAAGTCCGCCTCGGTGCGGCGCTTCCTGCTCATCACCGCCCTGCTGCAGGGCAGTCACGCCGCCTACTACGGTTTCAGCGCCATCTACTGGAAGGCCGAGGGCTACAGCGGCACCGTCATCGGCTACCTCTGGGCGCTGGGGGTGGTGGCGGAGATCTGCATGTTCGCCGCCGACAAGCGCTTCCTGCAGCGCTTCGGTGCCCAGAGCCTGTTTCTCATCGGTGCCATCGGCTGCGTGGTGCGCTGGGCCCTGCTCGGCGCCTCCAGCGAGATCGGTGTACTGGTGCTCGGCCAGTTGCTCCACGCGGTGACCTTCTGCGTCAGCCACCTGGGCGCCATCCGCTTCATGACCCGCCAACTGCCTCCCGAGCAGATGATCCCGGCCCAGGGGCTCTATGCGGCCCTCGGCCTCGGCATGGTGGTGGCGGCGCTGATGACCCTCTGCGGCGTGCTGTTCGAGCCCCTCGGTGGCGGCATCTTCTACCTCATGATATTGGTGGTGCTGCCGGTGTTCGTGTTGCGCCTGCGCGATGTGACCCCTGCCGGGAGCCAGCCATGATAGTCACTTCGTGGCGCGGCGGCTGGGTGGCGCCTCTCATCTATCTGGACAAGGGAGTCTGAGCAGATGCACCAAGGATGGTTGCTGATCGGGTTGTCGCTCGCCTATCTGGGCCTGCTGTTCCTCATCGCCTTCGTGGCGGACAAGAGCAAGCGCCGCCGCCTCAAGGGGCAGCCCCTGCTCTACAGCCTGTCGCTCGCGGTCTATTGCACCTCCTGGACCTTCTTCGGCACCGTGGGCCAGGCCAGCGAGTCCCCCTGGTCTCCCGTCCCCATCTACCTCGGCCCCATGCTGGTGTTCCTGTTCGGCTGGCGGCTCCTGGCCCGCCTCATCCTGGTGGCCAAGCGCGAGCACATCACCTCCATCGCCGACTTCATCGCCGCCCGCTACGGCAAGTCCCAGCGACTGGCCATGGTGATCACCCTGATCGCCGTGATGGGGATACTTCCCTACCTGGTGTTGCAGCTCAAGGCGATCGTCACCGGGCTGGATCTGCTGATGGCGAACTCGGTGCCGGCAGGACCCACTGGCAATACCGGGGAGTTGGCTCTGGGTGTCACTCTCATACTCGCCCTCTTCAGCATTTTGTTCGGCACCCGCAACCTGGATGCCACCGAACACCATCGCGGCATGGTGGTGGCCATCGCCTTCGAGTCCCTGGTCAAGCTGCTCGCCTTCATGGCGGTGGGGGGCTTCGCGCTCTGGCTCATCATCAGCGAGCCGAGCCAGAGCCGCTCTCTGGTCGCCAGCGACTTCATGGATGCCGTGGTGGATGTCTCCCCGGGCAGCCTGCTGGAGCTCGCCATCTATACGCTGGTAGCCATGTGCGCCGTCATCTGCCTGCCGCGCCAGTTCCATGTGACTGTGGTGGAGAACAACCAGGGTCAGGATCTGCACTGGGCGCGCTGGGTCTTCCCGCTCTATCTGTTCCTGATGGGGCTCTTCATCTGGCCTCTGGCCCTGGCGGGCAAGCAGTGGGTGGGGGCGGATCTGGGGTCTGACACCTATGTCATCAGTCTGCCCATGTCCCTGGGGTTCGACGGCATGGCGATGCTGGCCTTCCTCGGCGGTACTTCGGCGGCCACCGGCATGGTGATCGTCTGCACCATCGCCCTGGCCATCATGGTCAGCAACGATCTGGTGCTGCCGGTGTTGCTGCGCCGCTTCTGGCAGCAGGGGCGGGATGAGCGGCTGATGCGACTGCTGCTGCAGGTGCGCCGCGGCGTCATCCTGCTGATCCTGCTGGCGGCCTGGACCCTCTACCTCTGGCTCGGGGATCTCACCAGCCTCTCCCGCATCGGTTATCTGTCGTTCGGGGCCGTGGCCCAGTTTGCCCCGGCGCTGCTGCTCGGCCTCTATTGGCGTCATGGCAACCGCAAGGGGGTCTATCTCGGCCTCGGCCTCGGGGTCAGCCTCTGGTTCCTGACGTTGCTGGCGGAAAGCGGCCTGCTGGCGGGCTCCCCCCTGGAGGCCCTGCTGGCGCCGCCCAACTGGCCCGCATTCCGGGAGCTGAGCCTCGGGGCCTGGTGCATCTTCATCAGCCTCCTGCTCAACCTCATCGGCTATGTGGCGGGGTCCTTGCTGTCGCGGGCGGCGGTGAGCGAGCGATTGCAGGCGGCGAACTTCGTCGGCAAGCCGAGCCGGGATCAGGCGACCCTCTATCAGGCGCGGGTCTCGGTCAAGGAGCTGGAGATGCTGGCGGCCCGCTTCGTCGGCTCCAGCCGGGTCAAGCGGGCCTTCGGCCGTTTCGCCGGCGAACACGGCGGTACCCTGGCGCCCCAGATGCAGGCCTCTGCCGAACTTATCGCCCACACGGAGCGGCTGCTGGCCGGGGTGTTCGGTACCTCCTCGGCGCGGCTGGTACTGGCCTCCGCCCTGCAGGGGCGCAACATGCAGCTCGAGGAGATCGCCACCATAGTGGACGAGGCCTCGGACGTGTTTCGCTTCAACCGGGGCCTGCTGCAGGGGGCCATCGAGCACATGGGGCAGGGGATCTCGGTGGTGGACAGGGAGCTCAAGCTGGTGGCCTGGAACCGGCGCTATATCGAGCTGTTCCACTATCCACACGGCCTCATCCAGGTGGGGCGTTCCATCGAGGAGATCATTCGCTACAACGCCGAGCAGGGGCTGTGCGGCCCCGGTGAAATTGAAGCCCATGTGGCGCGCCGGGTTGCCTTCATGCAGCGGGGCAGCCCCCACGTCTCGGCCCGGGAGCGGCCGGATGGCCGGGTGATCGAGATGCAGGGCAACCCCATGCCGGCGGGGGGCTTCGTCATGACCTTCACCGACATCACCCCGTTTCGGGCGGCGGAGCGGGTGCTGCGGGAAGCGAATGAGCACCTGGAGGCGCGGGTGGCGGAGCGTACCCGCGAGCTGTCGGCGCTCAACAGCCAGCTGCTGCTGGTGAACCAGCAGGTGGAGCGGGCCAATCACTCCAAGAGCCGCTTCCTCGCGGCGGTGAGCCACGATCTCACCCAACCCCTCAATGCCGCCAAGCTGTTCACCTCCTCCCTGCTGGAGATGCTGCCGGGGGAGCAGGGAGTGGAGCAGAGGGCAGAGCAGATCCGGATCGCCCGCCACATCGACGATGCTCTGGGGGCGACCGAGGATCTCATCACGGATCTGCTGGACATCTCCCGGCTCGAAGCGGGCAAGTTCAAGGCGAAGAAACTGGACTTCGCTCTGAGGGACGTGTTCGACAACCTCAAGGCAGAGTTCGGGGTGCTGGCCCAGGCGGGGGACATCCAGTTCTCCGTGGTGGAGAGCGGGCTCGCGGTTCACAGCGACGTGCGCCTGCTGCGCCGGGTGCTGCAAAACTTCCTCACCAATGCGTTTCGCTACAACCCGGGGGGGCGGGTGCTGCTCGGCTGTCGCCGGCTCGGGAACAAGGTGCGCATCGAGGTGTGGGACAACGGTCCCGGCATCCCCTACGACAAGCAGGAGACCATCTTCGACGAATTCTCCCGCCTCGATCACTCCCGCACCGCCCGCGAGCAGGGGCTCGGCCTCGGACTCGCCATCGCCCGCGGCATCTCCCTGGTGCTGGGCCATCAGCTCTCGCTGCGCAGCTGGCCGGATGTGGGCTCGGTGTTTGCCATCACCCTCAATCTTGCGGCTCGCCCCGTGCAGCCACAACCGGTGGCAGCTCCTGTGGTGCGGGACAGCCAGTTGGAGGGGGTCAGGATCCTCTGCATCGACAACGAGGAGGATATCCTCACCGCCATGGCTTCCCTGCTGGGGCGTTGGGGTTGCGAGGTACGCTGTGCCCAGAGCCAGGCCCAGGCGGAGGATCTCATCGCCGGTGGCTTCCTGCCGCGGCTGGTGCTGTCGGATTATCACCTCGATGACGGCAAGACGGGGCTGCAGGCCCTGCACATGATCCGGCTGGCCCATGGCAATGGCATCGACGGCATCATCATCAGTGCGGATCGCAAGAGCGAGTTGCAGGCCCAGATCCGTGAACACGGTTATGGCTATATCAGCAAGCCGGTCAAACCCCTCAAGCTCAGGGCCCTGATGAACAGTCTGCTGCTACCCATTGCGTGACTGCATTCACAGAATCCATCTTTGATTGAACAGGGTGATAATGGTTATCAATCCAGACTATCGGCGACGTTGTTATCTTTTGGCGGCGTGATCGCAGCCAACTGTCAATAGTGAGTCCCTGCCACTGTCATATTTACTAGGTGGCGGGGCCATCTCCCTCATCTATAGTCACTCGGCGATTATTTTCGTCGCAAATCAAGTTGTGCAAAAAGGCAAACCGGGTGAAAGCCCGGGACGCAAAGCCTCCGGTCTAAGGGTCCGAGTACCTAAGATAGCGGGGCCACCACAGGTTGTATCGTCCATGGGGCCAAGCCATGGTGACGATGTTGTCTGCGTTACCTGTCAGGTTGCGTTGCCTTTTCGTTGTTCATACCAATAACGAAATAAGGAAGTTCAACTATGTTCAGTCCAAAACATTCCCTGCTGGCCTTGCTGGTCGGGGGGATCTGCTCTACCTCCGCCTTCGCTGCCGCCCCTGGTAAACCCACCATTGGGTCGGGGCCCACCAAGTTCGCCATCGTTGAAGTCGATCAGGCTGCCACCTCCTACAACAAGCTGGTCACCGTCCACAAGGATGGGGCCCCGGTCAGCGTGACCTGGAACCTCTGGTCCGGTGATGTGGGCCAGACCGCCAAGGTGCTGCTCGATGGCAAGGAAGTGTGGTCCGGCGCCGCCAGCGCGGCGGGTACCGCCAATTTCAAGGTCACCAAGGGTGGCCGCTACCAGATGCAGGTGGCCCTGTGCAACGCCGATGGCTGCACCCTCTCCGACAAGAAGGAGTTGATGGTCGCCGACACGGACGGCAGCCATCTGGTCCCCCTCAAGGCGCCGCTGCAAGAGAACAACAAGCCCTACGTCAACAAGTCCGGCAAGGTGGTGGGTGCCTACTACGTGGAGTGGGGCGTCTATGGTCGCAAGTTCACCGTGGACAAGGTCGCGGCCCAGAACCTGACCCATATCCTCTATGGCTTTACCCCCATCTGCGGCGGTAATGGCATCAACGACAGCCTGAAAGAGATCTCCGGCAGCTTCGAGGCGCTGCAGCGTGCGTGCGCCGGTCGTGAGGACTTCAAGGTCGCCATCCATGATCCCTGGGCAGCGATCCAGATGTCGCAAGGCAACCTCAGCGCCTGGGATGAGCCTTACAAGGGCAACTTCGGCAACCTGATGGCCCTCAAGCAGGCTTATCCAGACCTCAAGATCCTCCCTTCCGTGGGCGGCTGGACCCTGTCTGACCCCTTCTACTTCCTGGGGGACAAGACCAAGCGTGATACCTTCGTCGCCTCGGTCAAAGAGTTCCTGCAGACCTGGAAATTCTTCGATGGCGTGGATATCGACTGGGAGTTCCCGGGCGGTCAGGGCGCCAACCCCAGCCTGGGCGGCCCGGCTGACGGTGCCACCTATGTGGTGCTGATGAAAGAGCTGCGTGCCATGCTGGATGAACTGGAAGCCGAGACCGGCCGCCAGTATGAGCTGACGTCGGCCATCAGCGCCGGCGGCGACAAGATTGCCAAGGTCGACTATCAGGCAGCCCAGCAGTACATGGATTACATCTTCCTGATGAGCTACGACTTCAGCGGCGCCTTCGATCTGAAGAACCTGGCTCACCAGACCAACCTGTTTGCCTCCAACTGGGATCCTGCCACCAAGTACACCACCGACAAGGGCGTCAAGGCGCTGCTCGGCCAGGGGGTCACCCCGGGCAAGGTCGTGGTGGGGGCGGCCATGTATGGTCGTGGCTGGACCGGGGTCAATGGCTACTCGGCCGGCAACCCCTTCACCGGCACCGCCACCGGCCCCGTCAAGGGCACCTGGGAGAATGGTGTGGTGGATTATCGCGACATCGTCAACAACCGCATGGGCGCGGGCTGGGAACAGGGCTATGACGAGGTGGCCGAAGCGCCATACGTCTTCAAGGCCAGCACCGGCGATCTCATCAGCTTCGACAACGATCGTTCGGTCAAGGCCAAGGGGCAGTACGTGCTGGCTAACCAGCTCGGCGGTCTGTTCGCCTGGGAGATCGATGCGGACAACGGTGACATCCTCAATGCCATGCACGAGGGGCTCGGTCACGGTGAAGGCTCCACGCCGCCCGTCAACAAGCCACCGGTGGCCAACGCCGGCAGCGATCTGAGCGTCACCGGCCCGACCGAGGTGACCCTCAATGGTTCCGCTTCCCACGATCCCGAGAGCGGCGTGCTGACCTACGCCTGGAAGCAGGTCTCCGGCCCGCAGGTCTCCCTGCTCGACGCCACCCAGGCCAAGGCCCGTGTGGTGCTGGACGGCGTCAGTGCGGACATCAATCTGGTGTTCGAGCTGACGGTCACCGATGATCACAACCTCACGGCCAAGGATCAGGTGGTGGTGACCAACAAGGCGCCGCAGCCGAACCTGGCCCCTGTGGTCACAGTACCGGCCACCGCCACCGTGGAGTCCGGCAAGCAGGTGACCATCAAGGCCACCGCTTCGGATCCCAACGGCGATGCCCTGACCTATCAGTGGAGCCTGCCGGCGGGTCTGACCGCCACCGGTCAGAACAGTGCGACCCTGGTGGTCACGGGCCCGAGCGTCACCAGTGACACCGCCTATGACCTGACGCTGGTGGTGACCGATGGTGCCCTGGATGCCAGCGCCGCTACCCGTTTGACCGTCAAACCGGTCAGCACCGGTGGCGGCTGTGAGGCAACCGATCCGGATGCGGCAAACCATCCGGCCTGGAGCACCAGCACCGTCTACAACACCAATGACAAGGTGAGCCACAAGCAACTGGTGTGGCAGGCCAAGTACTGGACCCAGGGCAACGAGCCGAGCCAGACTGCGGATCAGTGGAAGCTGGTGAGCCCGGTGCAGCTTGGCTGGAATGCCGGTGTGGCCTACAACGCTGGGGAGTTCACCACCTATAACGGTCGCAAGTGGAAGGCGCAGTACTGGACCAAGGGCGACGAGCCCGGCAAGTCTGCCGTCTGGGTCGATCAGGGGGCAGCGAGCTGCAACTGATGACAGTGCATGAATGTGGCGATGTCTTCGGACTCGCCAGGTGATAGAAAAAAGGCCCTTTCGGGCCTTTTTTGATCTGAAGAGAATGGATCAGCGCGGTTTTTGCCACAGGCCGAGCAGCAGGTCCTGCTCCAGCTCGTCCGGCCCCTGATGGGTGAAGGCATGGCGCTGTTCGCCGCTGGCGCGCCAGCCGAGGCGGCTGGTCTCGAGGATGTGTTCCCGCAGGCTTTGATCCAGCCCGGTGGTGAACTGGCAGCGCTCCTTGGCCACGGGCTCCAGGCCCGCGAGGCTTGGCCAGCTGAGGGGATGCTCCATGCTCACCGGGTTGAGGCTGACTCTCAACTGCCACTGATGTCGTGGGCCCGGCTGCAGATAGAGCAGATAGCCGCCCGGTGTCAGCCAGTTGACCAGCAGCTCGGTCTTGACCTTGAGGTCGTTGACCAGCAGCACCTGGGCCGTGCCCGCCTGCAGCGGGGCACGGGCCGGATCGGCGATGACGAACTGGCCGTCTGGCTGGGCCTTGTTGGCGGCGAAGATGGCGTTCTTGGCCAGATCGAAGCCGCCGACATGCCAGCCCGGCAGTCGCTCCGCCAGGGCACGGCAGTAATAGCCTTCGCCACAGCCGAGGTGAATGAGTTCATGGGCGCCGAGAGGGGCCAGCATGGCCGCCATGGCTTCTATCACGGGCAACTGGTGGCCCTGCTCCAGATAGCGTCGCTTGGCGCGCAGCAGGGCTCGGCTGTCGCTGTCTTTCGGGTTCTTGGTGCCCGGGATGAGATCGAGATAGCCTTCCGGAGCCGGATCGAAATGATGCTTCTTGTCGCAATAGACGCCACGGGAGGCTTCATGAAGATGCAGGGCGCCGCGACAAAGGGGGCATTGAAGATGCATAAGTACTCGCTTGGTTGCAGCCAGGGAAAGGCGTTCGGGATTATAGGGGAGGCGATCAAAAAAGGCTGCCGTGGCAGCCTTTTTTATCCGGCGGCCCGTTGCAGGGCCGCCTGTGAACCCGCTTAGCGGGTACCGAACACCACTATGGTCTTGCCGTGGGCGGAGATGAGCTCCTGCTCTTCCAGCATCTTGAGGATGCGGCCGACGGTTTCGCGGGAGCAGCCGACGATCTGGCCTATCTCCTGACGGGTGATCTTGATCTGCATGCCATCCGGGTGGGTCATGGCATCCGGCTGTTTGGCCAGGTTCAGCAGGGTCTGGGCGATCCGGCCGGTCACATCCAGGAAGGCGAGGTTGCCGACCTTCTGGCTGGTGTGCTGCAGGCGCTTGGCCATCTGGCCGGAGAGGCGCATCAGGATGTCCGGATTGACCTGGATCAGCTGGCGGAATTTCTTGTAGGAGATCTCGGCGACTTCACAGGCGCCTTTGGCACGAACCCAGGCGGAACGCTCCGGATTCTCGTTCTCTTCAAACATGCCCATCTCGCCGAGGAAGTCACCCTGGTTCAGGTAGGAGAGGATCATCTCCTTGCCTTCATCATCCTTGATCAGGACGGCGACGGTACCCTTGACGATGTAATAGAGGGTTTCTGCCTTCTCGCCGGCGTGGATCAGGGTGCTCTTGGCGGGATACTTATGAATGTGGCAATGCGACAAGAACCACTCAAGGGTGGGATCGCTTTGCGGTTTGCCAATGATCATGAGACTTCCTCTGTAGTGTCATTTTTGTGGACTCGTGCGTCCGGGCAAGGTGCCATGCTTGCCATTCCTTGTATCGGGTCGCAGTAGAATAAGAGCCTTTGTCGGTGCTGACAAGGCTTCGGGGACTTTTGCGAGTCGCCTCTTGTTTCGTCCTGTTGCGTTGCCCCGGCCATTCTAGGCAAGAGACGGCAAGAAAATGTTGATTTCGATCTATTAGGCGGGAAGTTCGCGAGAATATGGGTATGTGCCACACGGCCCCTGCTTGAGGTATGCTATGGGCGTCAGAAACGTCGTCATTGAGAGGAAATGTGAGATGAAAGCCAAGGTCAGCTGGGTGGAAGGCATGAAGTTTGTGGGCGAGAGCGAGTCCGGTCATCAGGTGACCCTGGACGGCGCCAACCCGGGCGAGGGTGCCAGCCCGATGGAGATGATCCTGCTGGCGGTCGGTGGCTGCAGTTCCATCGACGTGGTCTCCATCCTGGAGAAGGCGCGTCAATCCGTGACCGCCTGCCATGTGGAGCTACAAGGGGAGCGTGCCGAGTCCGTGCCCCGGGTGTTCGAGAAGATCCATCTCAATTTCGTCGTCACCGGCAAGGGATTGGCCGAGAAACAGGTAGCCCGCGCGGTGGACTTGTCGATGGAAAAGTATTGTTCAGTTTCCCTGATGTTGGAAAAAGCCGTAGAAATTACTCATAGTTATCAAATCCTTGAGGCTTGATACGCGTAGCTCGATCTGCCGATAACACCATGACATAAGGAAATTACAATGAAGAAAATAATGATGTTGCTTCCCCTGTTTGGGCTGGCCGCCTGCAGCATGCCGCAGCCGACCCAGTATCAGTACAGCCAGTACCAGTGCGGGGAAGAGCTGCTGGCCATCACTTATGATGCCCAGGCCGACATGGTGCAATTCCCCTATGCCGGGGTCTATCACAAGCTGGGACGTATCGACTCTGCCAAGGAGTCCGCCAGTTATTCAGACGGCGTGACCACCTTCACCCACCAGGACAAGAACGCCACCCTGGTCAAGAATGGCGTGACCCTGCTCACCTGCGAGCTCAAGTAAGCGCTCGTCTGTCTGGTGTGTCAAAAGGCCCGCATCATGCGGGCCTTTGTGTTTCTGGGGGTTAGCGGGGCAGGGCGCCCAGCAGCTGGGCGGCTAGCTGCTGGCTGAGTTGACGCCGGCTGTCGTCGTCGATGGGCACGTCGCTGGCGAGCTGGATGGCGCTGCTCCATACCGTCTGCTGGCTCTGCCTGTCGAGCAGCAGTATGGCCAGGGTGCCTTTGCGGGCGTCACTCTTGGCCTGCAACCCCGGTGTCATGCCGAGGCGGGAGAAGATCTCCCCATCGCTCATGTCCTTGCTACCGACCACGCCGATGGCCACCCAGACATCGGCCTCATCGAGGGGAACGCTTCGCCAGCCTCGGTCATCGAGATCCTGGCTGACCGCCTGCTGTACCGGTTCCAGCCAGGGAGCCGCGCTGTTGCCCGCGTACTGGAACTGCTCGGCCAGCGCATAGCGCGGGGTCGCCCCGTAGCGCCAGCCATCGGCCGGACGCACTACCATGGTGCCGGTTTCCACCGTGGGGGCGGCAGGGCCGGTGCTGCAGCCACCCAGCAGGGCGGCCAGTGTCAATGAGAGAAGTGCGGCGCGCATCGTGAACTCCTTGGTTCAGGTGATCTTGCCGGTTTCGATCAGCTGCTGGATCAGGGGGCGCAGGATCAGCTCCATCGCGAAGCCCATCTTGCCCCCCGGCACCACTATGGTGTTCATCCTGGACATGAAGGCGCCGTCGATCATCGACAGCAGGTAGGGGAAGTCCACCTGCTTGATGCCTCGAAACCGTATCACCAGCATACTCTCGTCCAGACTCGGTATCACCTTGGCGCTGAAGGGGTTTGAGGTGTCGACTGTGGGGACCCGCTGGAAGTTGATGTGGGTGCGGGAGAATTGCGGTGTGATGAAGTTGATGTAGTCGTCCATGGAGCGGACGATGGAGTCGGTGACCGCCTCCCGGGAGTGACCGCGCTCCGAGGTATCGCGAATGAGTTTCTGGATCCACTCCAGGTTGACGATGGGCACCACGCCGATGAGGAAGTCCACATGGCGCGCCACGTTGTGCTCCTCCGTGACTACGCCGCCGTGCAGTCCCTCGTAGAACAGCAAGTCCGTCTCGCCGGGCAGCGCCTGCCAGGGGGTGAAGGTGCCCGGCATCTGGTTGAAGGGGACCGCCTCGTCGAAACTGTGCAGGTAACGACGATATTGGCCGCTGCCGTTCTGGCCATACTCCTGGAAGAAAGATTCCAGCAGGCCGAAGTCGTTGGCCTCGGGTCCGAAGTAGCTGATGTGGCGACCCTGCTCGCGGGCCTTGCGGATGGCGACGTCCATTTCGGGCCGGGTATAACGGTGAAAACTGTCCCCCTCCACCACGGCCGCGTTGTAACCCAGTTGGTGAAACATGGATCGGAAGGCGTTGGTGGAGGTGGAGGTGCCGGCACCGGACGAACCGGTAACCGCAATGATGGGATGCTTGGCCGACATAGAATTCTCTCTTCCTTGGGAGTCCCGTTATAAGGGGATGAGCAAAGTTCGGTCAAGTGTGTTCTGTGGTCGGCACAGGGCGAGATGGGGCTAAGGGATAGTATGAAACGCTGATTTTTTATGAGTGAGTTTCATAAAATTCCATACGGCATTTCATCTGCAGTTAATAAAGCTGCCGCTAATCTGGGGACTGATGCCTTATTCAGGCATCTCCTGGGCGTCGAAATGACGCAGGGACTCTAGAGGAACTATATTGATACTCTCATGGAGTTCGCTGTAGAGAATGACGGCACTACCTTGCTGCAGCTGTTTTCTGACATCATCGACCTTGTCAGCCAGGCTGACATCCTGTTCACCGTATTCGGTTCCCTCCTGCAGGACGAAATGTTCAATCAGGTTATTGAGGGTTTCCGGATCCAGTTCTTGCCAGGGGATTATCATGGTTTCATCTTCGGTCATGGATATGGGGACATTGTCTTTGTCTGGGCACGGAGCGCAAGCAGTTTGTCTGAGCGGGGCCCCCCATGCTGTCCGTTGAGCAGCGCCGACTCGCCAGTCACTTCGATCATCACCTGGATGACGCGCGTCTGCGGGCCCTGGACGGCGGGCTGCGCTGGTTCTGGGTGATCAACCTGATCGCCATCCTGTTCCTGCTGACGCGTTACTACATCTATTGGGATGCTCACCTGGCGGTCTCGGAATCCCTGCCCTGGTACTACGAGTGGCAGCTGATCGCCATGGGCGGGGCCAGCCTGCTGTTGCCCCTCGGCTGGCGCTGGCTCTCTCGTCAGCCGACGTCCGTCTGGCAGCCCTGCCTGTGGGGCCTCGCCCTGATGGGGGGGCTGGCCTGGGCCCTGGTGGGTTATTCCCTCTCCTTCGTGGATCTCAAGGCGGGTTTCAGCTTTGTCTTCAACATGATGAGCCTGCTGCTGCTGACCTCGCTCATCGCGTTTTATTGCGACAGGTGGCTGCTCTACTCCCTGGCGTTGCCCCCCTTGTTGTTTTTGATGATACGGGCGACCTGGAGCCCGGATCCCTTCGTGCTGGTGAACATCCTGGCCACGGTGATCCTGCTCATCGTGCTGGAGACCGGGCGCCGCATGCTCAATCGCTGGTTCGAACTGGCGGTGGAGCGCGAGCACGACAACCTGGTGCTGGCGCGCAAGATGGATGCCATGGCCAACAGCGATCCCCTGACCGGGGTGGCGAACCGGCGCTTCTTTGCCACCGTCAGCGAACAGGTGCTGAAGGAGGTGCAGGTGCAGCACGAGCGTCTGGCGCTGATCCTGCTGGATGTGGATTTCTTCAAGCGTTTCAACGACCGCTACGGCCATCAGCGGGGGGACGAGTGTCTGATCGCCGTGGCCGACTGCCTGAGCACCTCGTTGCGCGAGCCCACGGACGTGGTGGCTCGCTACGGGGGGGAGGAGTTCGTGATCCTGCTGTACGGGGCCGATGCGGCCGCCGCCGAGGCAGTGGCGAAACGGATAGCCGGCGAGCTCGCCCTCTGCGCCATTCCCCATGCCGACTCCAGCGTCTCCGAACAGGTGACCGCGAGCCAGGGCATTGCCCTGTGGCGCAGTGGGGAGAGCATAGACGAGCTATTGGTGCGGGCGGATGAGGCGCTCTATCGGGTCAAGGACGAGGGGCGAAACGGCTATCAGCTAGCCCCTTGAGTCTGCTCCTGCAGCCATAGGCTGATGCGCTCCTCCAGCCAGAAGCGGGGGCGCCAGGGGGTGCCGTGCAGAAAGCCGACATGCCCGCCCCGGCGGCTCAGTTCATAGCGTACATGGGGGGAGAGCTGTTCGGGTTTGGGGATCACGGCGCCGGTCATGAAGGGATCGTCGGCGGCGTGTATCACCAGGGTGGGAATGGGAATGCGCGCCAGCATGCCGAGCCCCGAGCAGCGCTGGTAATAGTGTTCCGCACTGTCAAAGCCGTGCAGCGGCGCCGTCACCTGTTCGTCGAACTCCCGCAGGGTGGCGATGCGCGCCACCTGCTCCGGTTGCCATGTGGCCTGGGCAGCTACCTGATGGCGGATCTTGCTCTGCAGATTCTCCCGCATGGTGCTCAGCAGGTAGCGCTGATAGACCCGTGAGAACCCCTGATTGACCCGATCGGCGCAGCTTGCCAGCAGGAGCGGGGCCGAGATCACCACGGCGGCGGTCAGCTCCCTCGGGCAGGCCCGCGCCAGCAGATTTACCAGCATGTTGCCCCCCAGCGAATAACCGATGGCCACCATGGGCTTGCCGGGGAAGCGTCGGCCCAGCTCGGCGATCAGCGCCTCGGCATCTTCGATGGCGCCGGAGTGGTAGGCTTGCAGCAATCGGTTCGGCTCGCCGCTGCACCCGCGAAAATGCATCAGGACGGCGTCATTCCCTTGCCGCTGCAGATGGGCAAAGAGCCCCTTGGCGTAGTGGGAGTGGATGCTCCCCTCCAGGCCATGGAACAGCACCAGCAGCGGTTTCGGACCCTGCTCGACGGCGCCGCTCCAGGCAAGATCGACAAAATCCCCGTCTGCCAGTTCAAACCGTTCGGGGGTGAAGCGGGCCGGCGCCCGGCGCAGCCACTTGGGCAAGATGGTCTGCAGATGGGGATTGCGGGCCCACCAGGGGGCGTGGAAGTGGCTTTCAATCAGCATATGGGCTCGTCGCAAAGAGGAAAGACGGCGGCGAGCCGGGGCCCGCCTCCGTCATCAGGCGGGCAGGCGGTCGTGGTGCTCGGCGCCGCGCAGCATGGCCTGGATCAGTTCATTGGCTTCAAACTTGGTCAGCGCCTCGTGGGCACCCACCTGATGGGCACGCTCCACGCTGATCTCGCTGGAGAGGGAGGTGTGCAAGATAATGTAGGCCTCCGCCAGCTTGGCCTCGCTCTGCACCTCGAAGGCCAGCTCATAGCCGTCGAGCCCCGGCATCTCGATGTCGCTCACCAGGATGTCGATGGGGCGGCCCTCGGCGGCCCTTGTCTGCATCAGGGTGAGGGCATCGCGACCGTTGGTGCAAACCTCGTAGGGGATGTTGATGTAATCCAGTGCCGCCATCAGCTGGCGGCGGGCGACGGCAGAGTCATCCACCAGTAGGATCCGCATCGGCTTGAGGCGCTCGCGCTGCACGTCGGTTAGCACCGGATAGAGGTGGCTGGGATCGTCCGGATAGACCCGGGAGAGGATCAGCTCCACATCCAGCAGCTGGATCAGCTGATCGCCCACCTTGGTGACTCCGGTCACGAACACGTTGTGGCCGAGGGAGGGAGGGGGCGGCTCTATGTCCCGCCAGTTGCACTCGGTGATCTTGTCGATGCCCCGCACCAGGAAGCCCACCAGGGTGCGGCGGCAATCCGTGATGATGATGAAGCACTGAGCCATCTCCTCCCGGGCGATGCGCCGATAACCCACAGCCATCGCCATGTCGATCACCGGGATCGTGGTGCCCCGCATGTTGGCGGCACCGAGCACGGTCGGGTGGGAGTGGGGCAGGGCGGTGAGCTGGGTATAGGGTACTATCTCCTTCACCTTGAGGGTGCCGATGGCGAAAGATTGCCGGGCCGAGAGGTGAAACAGCAACATGCCCTGGGATTGATTGGCCTTGCTCGTCATGGCGGATGTCCTGTTGGTCTAGACGGTGATGTTCAGCATAGGGTCTGCAAAGCAGATGACTCGTCTGTTATTAGCGACCGCTTGCCGTAAAACTGGATCCCTTTCCCCGGTTTTTCCGGGGGTAAGGGTCGGCTCAGCGCTGGGAGAGGGCCGCCAGAGGCTGGCCGAGCCAGCGCTGACAGGCATCGGCCAGCGCGGCTTCATCCTGGTAACCCAGCTTGTCCATTACCTGCGTCTGTTTGCTGCCACTTCTGAGCAGACGGGCGGCCTGCAGCAATTGCCATTGATCGCACAGGGATTGAGCATCCAGACCGGCGGCGGCAAAGAGGGACTCATCAGCGGAGCCACCCACCTGCAGGGACTGCCAGGCCGCCTGCAAGGGGGCATTGTCCTGAGCCATCAGGGGGGAGGCCATCAGCTCATCCTGTGCAACCCGCAGGCGGTGACCATAGGCCCCCTGCCAGTCGCGCGTGTTGTCCCAGTTGGCCAGATTGTCCAGCAGGGCATCCAGCAGCGGTGTGGCTTGCAGCCAGCCGGCCTGGGTTGGCTGTGCCACCCGTACCGAGCAGGTCAGCCTATCGTGCTGGCAACCCGCTAGGGGGGTGAAGGCGGCGAGGGCATCGCTGCAGAGCCAGAAGTGGCTGCCCGCCGTCAACAACCACTCCTGGGCGCCGAGCCTCAGCAGGGCCGCTCCCCGGGTTATCCGCAGCAGTTGGCCTAGCGGACTGCGCTTGCGGGCACCCATCTGCAGATGAGGAGTGGAAAAATGCTGATATTCGATGGCGTGATGCATGTGAAAACCCTGATATGATGCTGCCTGGAGGTAACAAAAATGGAAACCAGGCGTAAAAAACGCTTCATTGCCGGTGCAGTTTGTCCGGCGTGCGGCAAGATGGACACCATGATGCTGTATATGGAGCATGGAGTCGAGAAGGTGACCTGTGTCGACTGCGGGGACACCCAGGTGCAGACCCAGGCCGAGGTGGACAAGGCGACCCGTGGCGCCGAACAGGTCATCGGGGTGTTTCGTCCCGAATAAGGGCCGTCGGCATGGTGCCTGACCGGAGGGACAGGAGCCGCGACATCCACCAGCTATCGCCGCCCCCTCCGGCCAGCAGGCCAGCCCGTATATTCGGGGTCTGGTCAGTGGCGCTGTGGTCTGCTGGATTTTTCAGCGCGCCATGGCGGGGCAGATCATATGCTTGGCCACCTTTTTGAGGTATTCTGGCCCCGTTTTTTTCTATCCGCAGGATCCCTGACATGAAAGTAGCTCCCCTGAGCGTGGTTACGCTGGAATACACGGTCACCGACGAACACGGTGAAGTCATCGACACCACTGTCGGTAAAGAGCCTCTGGTGTATCTGCACGGTACCCGTTATCTGGTCGCCGGCCTCGAAGCCGAGCTGGAAGGCCGCAGCGTGGGCGAGGCATTCGAGGTCACCCTGACCCCGAGCCAGGCCTACGGCGAGTATGACGAGAACCTGGTGCAAGAAGTGCCGGGCGAGCTGTTCGACGGCATGGAAGTGTCTGAAGGGGATACCTTTGTTGCCGAGACCGACGATGGCCACCGCCCGGTGACCGTGGTCGAGGTCTCCGAAGAGTTCATCAAGGTAGATGGCAACCATCCGCTGGCCGGCGTGACCCTGGGCTTCAAGGTTGAAGTCAAGGACGTGCGTGCCGCCACGGCCGAAGAGCTGGCCCACGGCCATGTGCACGGTGCCGGTGGCTGCGGTCACGACCATGGCCACGATCACGACCATGATCACGATCATGGCGGCGGTTGCTGCGGTGGTGGTCATCACGGCCACGACCACGGTCATGATCACGGCGACGACCACGGTCACGGCGGTTGCTGCGGTGGTGGCGGTTGCGGTGGCAAGGGTCACCAGCACTGATCTGCCCTCTGGCATCATAAAAAAACCCGCTTCGTTGCGGGTTTTTTTATGGGCGACTGGCGCGGCACTCAGTAGTGCGGCGGCGGGGTCTCTTCCGCCATGCTGGCGATCTGGCTCGGTTGCACGCTCTGCAGCTTGTCGATCAACAGCTGGATCTGGTGTTTGAGCCGATCGAGCTCACGACCCTGGGTGGTCACCTCGTCATTGAGTTGCTCCACCGTGTATTCGGCATAGGCGAGACGGCTTTCCAGGGTCTCGAGGCGATCGTTAAGTTGCTGACTCATGGGCCTGTTGGTCCTTACTTGATAGTCCAGATTTCGGCCAGGCCACTGGAACTGGCGCTGACGAGGTGGCTATTGTCGCGCAAAGCCACGCCATAGACCACAGCGCTCGGCGGTTTCACCTTGGGATGGGGGGAGACGCGCCAGCTCTGCAGCTGGCTGCCATCGCTCACCCGCCACAGGGAGAGCTGACGGGAGGGGGCCCCCGTGATGAGCCATTGACCGTCGTTGGCAAAGCGCGCCGCGGTGTAGACCTCGAAGCGGTGGTCAAACTGCAGCCGGCTCTGCTCCTTGCCGGTCTTGAGATCCCAGATGCTGGCCTGGCGACTGTCGGCGGTGAAGGCAAAACGCCCACTGGGGTCAAGCCTTGCCATCACCACCCGGCCGCCGTGGTTGAAGCGCCACACCACCTGGCCGGTGCGGGTATCCCACAGGTAGGCGCTGTAGTCGTTGCCGCCGGTGAGGGCGTAGCGGCCGTTGGGGGAGAGATCCACCGTATTGACCTGCTCGCTGTGGCCGAGGAACTGCAAGCGGCGACCGGTGCGGGTATCCACCACTTCCGCCTTGCCATCTTCGCGCCCGATCAGCACCTGGGTGCCATCGGCCGAGAGCGCGGCGTCCCTCAGCCTGGATTCAGGAAGGGAGTAGTAGCCTTGGGACTGGCCATCTTGCAGCCGCCAGATGGCAAAGGTGTCCTGGGTGGCGGTGATGGCATGGCTGTCGTCCGGGGAGAAGCGGGTGAGGGTGACGAAGTTGTCCTGACTGTCGGACTGCCGCCAACGCCAGCGCTCCTGCCCCTTGTCGAGATCCCAGACCACAGTCCCCTGTCCGAGACTGGAGACCATGGCCTGTCGGCCATCGCTGGAGAGATCCGCACTCAGCAACCCCTGACTGGCGAGGGGGATCTGCTGGTCCGGGGATGAGCTCTGTTCGCAACCTGTCAGCATCAGACAAATACCGAAGAGATAAATGGCACTTTTGATCATTTTTCCTGTCTCATGCTTTCGTTACCTGCGATCAGGGCGTTAGTATAAGGCGCTTATCACTATAAACCTCTCATTTCATGAAGGAACCGAGAGCGGTATTTAGAGTTTTGGAGAAACTGATGAACAATTTTCTGAAGGTGTCCCTGCTGGCCGCGGCCGTTACCGTCGGCCTGACTGGTTGCCAAAAAGATGAAAAGCCGGCTGCCAACAATGCAGAGGTGAAGGCAGAAGCCAGCAAGCCAGCAGAGGCCCCCAAGGCTGAAGCCAAGAGCTTTGAAGAGCAATCCGGCTATGCGATCGGCCTCTCCATGGGTCGTTATATCGCCAATACCCTGGAGCGTCAGCAAGAGCTCGGCATCAAACTGGACAACACCGTCATCCTCAAAGGGGTGACCGACGGTCTGGGCAAAGAAGCCAGCATGACCGACGAGGAGATCCAGAAGGTTCTGCAAGAGTACGACGCCAAGATCAACGAGCTGACCAAGGCCAAGGCTGACAAGGATGCCGTGGACAACCTGAAGAAGGGCGAAGAGTACCTGACCGCCAACGCCAAGAAAGAGGGCGTGAAGAGCACCGAATCCGGCCTGCAATATCTGGTCGAGAAGATGGGTGACGGCGCCAAGCCCAAGGCCACCGACATCGTCAAGGTTCACTACACCGGTACCCTGACCGATGGCACCAAGTTCGACAGCTCCGTCGATCGCGGCGAGCCGGCGACCTTCCCGCTCAACCAGGTGATCCCGGGCTGGACCGAAGGCGTGCAACTGATGCCGGTCGGTTCCAAGTTCAAGTTCTTCCTGCCGTCCAAGCTGGCCTATGGCGAGCACGGTGCAGGTTCCATCCCGGCGAACGCCGTGCTGGTATTTGACGTCGAGCTGCTGGCTATCGAGAAGCCGGCTGCCGAAGCGGCGGATGCCAAGAAATAAGCAGCATGCTGCACAAAAACGGCTCCTCAGGGAGCCGTTTTTACTTTCAACTGGCAGCACCTGGCTTCAGAAAGCTGGCTGTCATGGCTTGAGTGTGTGGCTCATCGCCCGCAGAATAGACAACAAAATCAATCGCAAGGATGGATCCCGTGGCTGAAAGCAAACCTCGCGTCCTGTTGGTGGAAGATACCCGCAGTCTGGCGGTCGTCTATGAGCAGTATCTGGCCCAGGATGGCTATGAGGTACTGCTGGCCGATTGTGGCCAGCAGGCGCTGGCGCAACTGCTGGCGAGCCCCCCTCCCGTGGTATTGCTGGATCTGGAGCTGCCGGACATGTCCGGCATGGAGATACTGCAGCAGATCACCGAACAGCAACTGCCTTGCTCCGTGGTGGTGATCACCGCCCACGGGTCGGTGGACGTGGCGGTGGAGGCGATGCGCCTCGGGGCCTTCGATTTCCTGACCAAGCCGTTTGACGGCAAGCGGCTGTGCGCCACCGCCGGCAACGCCTTGAAGCACCAGCAGCTCAGTTCTCTGGTCGCCCAGTATCGGGAAAACTTCGAGCGCAGCTCCTTCGCCGGTTTCATCGGCGCCTCCATGCCCATGCAGGCGGTCTACCGCATCATAGAGAGTGCGGCGCCGAGCAAGGCGACCGTGTTCATCACCGGCGAGAGCGGCACCGGCAAGGAGGTGTGCGCCGAGGCCATCCATCAGTGCAGCCCGCGCCGGGAGCAACCCTTCATCGCGCTGAACTGTGCTGCCATCCCCCACGATCTGATGGAGAGCGAGATCTTCGGTCACGTGAAGGGTTCCTTTACCGGCGCCCAGGGGGATCGCAAGGGGGCGGCCAGTCTGGCGGACGGCGGTACCCTGTTTCTCGACGAGATCTGCGAGATGGATCTCGACCTGCAGAGCAAGCTGCTGCGCTTCATCCAGACCGGCACCTTGCAGCGGGTCGGCAGCGGCAAGCTGGAGACGGTGGATGTGCGTTTTGTCTGTGCCACCAACCGGGATCCCCTGGTGGAGGTGAAGGCGGGGCGTTTTCGGGAGGATCTGTATTACCGGCTGCACGTCATCCCCCTGAGCCTGCCCCCCCTGCGGGAGCGTGGTGAGGATATTCTGCTGCTGGCACGGGATCTTCTGCTGCGATATGCAAAAGAAGAGAACAAACGTTTCAAGGACTTCGATGCCGAGGCGGTGAGAGTGCTGCTGGACTATCCCTGGCCCGGCAACGTGCGCGAGCTGCAGAACGTGGTACGCAACATAGTGGTGCTCAACGACCGGGAGCTGGTGAGCCCGGAGATATTGCCGCCCCCCCTCAATGGCAGCCAGGGACGCATGGCGCCACTGTTGGCGGCAACGGCCACCGATTCTCCCGTTCAGGCAGCGAGCAGGGCTCCCATACGCCCCCTCTGGCTGGTGGAGAAGGAGACCATAGAGCAGGCCATCGCCAGCTGTGACGGCAACATCCCCAAGGCGGCGGCGCTGCTGGAGATCAGCCCCTCCACCATCTACCGCAAGAAGCAGGGATGGGAAGAGGCAGAGCGGGGCTAAGAGTGCTGTCTGCCATCTGGGTTGATGCGTGCGGGGCGGCCAATTGGCCACCCCGCTGCTCTTCTGGGGTCGCTAGAGTTTGCCCAGTGCCTTGAGCCTCGCCAGCCTCTCGGGCTCGTTGGCTTGCAGCCAGCCATCCTGTGACAGCAGGAACCAGGCTCTGGCGAAATACTCGGGGGCGGCCGGATCATCCAGAACCCGCGCATTTTCCCCCAGCTCTTCAAACAGATAACCATCCTCGGCGACGCTGGCGGCGCGCATGTCGGCCTGCAACTGGATAAGATCCCCCATCGCCTGCTCGTGCAGCCCCTGTGCCCGGGTGAGGCGTGCCAGACTCCAGCGGGCGATGAAGGCCTTGGCTGGATTGTCGTGCTGCTCGTGCCAGGCCAGGCATTTTTGCTGGCAGGCCCTGGCTTCATCCAGCTGCCCCAGTTCGAACAGGGTCCAGCCCTGATTGTTGTAAAGGCTCGGCAGCCAGCCCCGGGCTTGCTCGTCCTGGCTGCGCTCGGCCAGCGTCATCGCGAGCTGATGCCAGCGGCTCTGCTCCTCCAGCGGGGTTGTGATGGCCACCATATGGGCAGCGTCGATGGCCAGATGATCCTCACCCTGCTTGAGTCCAAGTTGCCAGGCCTGTTCAAACAGTGCTCGGGCACTGCCCTTGTCGCCAGCGGAATTGAACGTGCGGCCGCGCTCCAGCAGGGTGCGCAGGCGGGCCCGCGGGGTGGCATCGGTGAGACGGGGTGCTATCTCGTCAAGCAGCTGATGGGCTTTTTCAAATTGACGCCGCAGGGAGTGGGTGCGGGCTATCTGGGTGAGCAGTTCCAGTTCGCATTGAAGACTGGCGGCGCGGGCCTCGGGCAGCAGGGCCTGGAAGCGGCTGGCGGTGGCGGCGGGATCCTGATAATCCCACAGGGTCATGAAGTCGGGCGGGTTGGTCATCTGGCCTCCTGGCGAACATTTCTGCCACCAAGATGCCCGCAGGCCATTGTTTGTACAAGAGGCGCCCGTCACAGAGCGCCTCCTGATGAGTCATCGGCCGATCACGCCTTGCATCAATACACCATGGCCAGGCTCATCAGCATCAGGCCGAGGGCGGCGAAGGCCCCCTCCTTGATGGCCAGACGAGGCACCAGTGCCTTGGGCAGGGCCGGGAACAGGCTGAGGGCGAAGCCGAGCCCCGGCATCAGCCAATGGAAGCCCGGGCTGCGCTGGGCGGGATCGGCCGCGCCATTGATGACGATGAGCAGGATGAAGAGGGTGAAGGCGGGCAGGATAAACCAGCGGGCACTGCCGGCCGCGACGGCGCGCAGGGGCGAGATGCGGTAGAGCACCAGGGTGACGATGAACAGCACCAGGGGAGCCAATAGATAAAGCGGGGCCGGGTTCATGATAGAGCTTCTCCAGACGATGGGCGGCGAGTGTAATCAGGGTGGGTCAGGGATGACCAGCCTCCGAGCCCCGGGCTGTGAAGCCGATCCCAGGGCAAAGGTTTGCGGGTGGCTCAGCGCAGCCAGAGCCAGCCACAGGCGAAGGCGAGCCAGCTCAGCCCCAGCAGCACCCAGGGGAGGGGATGCTGGCGGCGGATCTCGATGATCTCGACCTCGCTTTCTTCCTCATGTTCGTCCTGTGGCTGCGACTTCGCCTTGGCCTGCAATTTCTTCTGGCGGCTGGCCTCGCGGGCGCGGGCCTTCATCTGCTTTTTGTATTCATCTATGCCCTTCTGGATCCCCTGTGCGATGAGCTGGGTCTGCTCCTTGGTCTGGCCCGGTTTCTGGTTGGCGCGGGCCAGTTTCATCGCCTCTTGCTGGGTCTCGGGGGAAATCTTGTCGTACTTGGCCATTCACGGCTCTCCTTGGCATCGATTGGCGGGAATTATGCCATAACCCTGGGTGGCAGGCTGCCATCCGGCCCGATGAAATGGTGCTGAGCCAGCTGAAGGCAGGGGGAAATATGTCGGTGGGAGAAGAGGTTGCGCGAAGGATCACATTTAGCACAATTTGTGAGTCGCTGATGAAAAACCGTCACATGTTGTTTGTTATATTACCGCCCGACCCGAGGCTGGGTCGTCCAATAACAAAATAACAAGGTGATATGGAAATGAATAATAAATTGGTCAAAGGAAGTATCGCACTGGCTGTGCTCGCCGCGCTGGGTGGGTGCAACTCCTCCCAAAATGAAAGTGTCGCCCCCTGCACTGAAAATGTCTGCAAACTCACCGTCCTGCATACCAACGATACCCACGGTCGCTTCTGGCACAACGACAAGGGTGAATACGGCATGGCGGCCCAGAAGACCCTGGTGGAGCGTCTGCGCGCCGACGCTAAGGCGGCGGGCAGCGAAGTGCTGGTGCTCTCCGGTGGTGACGTGAATACCGGGGTGCCGGAGTCTGACCTGCAGGATGCCGAGCCTGATTTCATGGCCATGAACAGCATCCGTTACGATGCCATGGCGGTGGGCAACCACGAGTTCGACAACCCCCTGAGCATCCTGGAAAAACAGCGTGAGTGGGCCAAGTTCCCCATGATCTCCGCCAACATCTATGACAAGGCCAGCGGCAAGCGCTACTTCGACCCCTACAAGGTGTTCAAGCTGGACAACGGCCTCAAGGTCGCCGTGCTGGGCCTGACCACGGAAGATACCGCCCAGCTGGTGGATCCCAACAACGTCCAGACCCTGGAATTCCGCGACCCGACCACGGAAGCGGCCAAACTGGGCCAGCAGATCCGTGCCGACAAGGAAGCGAACCTGGTCTTCGCCATCACCCACATGGGCCACTACGAGAATGGCCAGCACGGCAGCAACGCCCCGGGTGATGTGGAGATGGCGCGCGCGCTGCCGGCCGGCACCCTGGATGCCATCATCGGTGGCCACTCCCAGAACCCGGTCTGCATGGAGCCGGGCACCCCGGACAAGTACGCCGACTTCCAGCCGGGAGACGACTGCCAGCCGGATCAGCAGAACGGCACCTGGATCATGCAGGCCCACGAGTGGGGCAAGTATGTGGGGCGCGCCCAGTTTGACTACCAAAATGGCAAGCTGACCCTGACCAGCTACGAGCTTATTCCGGTCAACCTGAAGAACGCGGCCGGTGACTTCATTCAAGAAGAAATCACCAAGGATCCTGAGCTTTACAACACCTTGCTCTCCTATCAAGAGAAAGGGCAGCAGGAACTGGGTGTGGTCATCGGGTCTACCGACGGGGTACTGGACGGCGAGCGTGCCAATGTGCGCAACAAGCAGACCAACCTGGGTCGTCTCATCACCACCGCCACCGCCGAGAAGCTGAGCACCGACTTCGGTATCGTCAACTCAGGGGGCGTGCGTGCCTCCATCGCCGCCGGTGACATCAGCTACCGCGACGTGCTGACCGTGCACCCGTTCGGCAACACGGTTAACAAGGCGACCATGAGCGGCAGCGAGCTGGTGACCTACCTGGGTCAGGTGGCGACCAAGACGGTCAACACCGGCGGTTATGCCCAGTTCGGCGGCATCAACATGGCGGTGGATTGCCAGGCCAAGAGCGTGGCCATCACCAGCGTGGGTGGCAAGGCCTTCGATCCGGCTGCCACCTACAGCTTCTCCATCCCGAGCTTCAGCGCGGCCGGTGGCGATGGCTATCCGAAGATCAACACCATCAACGCCGGTCTGGTGGATGCCGGGGTGTTGAAGGAATATATCGAATCGAAGAAGACCATACAGGTGGCGGATTATCAGCCAGCCGGTGAAGTGAGCTATATCAACTCCACCTCGACCGACGGTTGCAAATAACGACCGCATTTTCTGACCATCATGTGAAAGAGGCAGCCCAGGCTGCCTCTTTTTATTTCCGCTTATCGCGAGTCTCCGCCATGGATATTACTCACGGTGCCCCCCTGGTTATTCACGGCACCTTGCCCATGCGCCAGCATGAGCAGGCGTAGAAATGAAGGCATGAAAAAGGCGACCCAGAGGTCGCCTTTTTATCTCTTCTGGATGGAGAGCCTTACAGCTGCTCGATCCCGACGATGTGCCAGGGAGCATTGTCCTTGGCCAGATCACGCTCGAGGTGCCACACCTCCTTGATGTCCTCCTCGACGTTCTCCTGGCGATCCATGTAGCGGCCGCTGAAGCGCACGCTGACCTGGGCCCAGTCGCTGCCGTAGTCGGCACGCACCAGCTGGGTGTCCACATACATGACTTCGGTATGCTGCTCACCGGTCAGTTCGGCGCGCTCGGCCTTGAGGTTCTCGTACAGTTCCGGGCTCACGTACTCGCGTACCTTCTCCAGATCGTTCTTGTTCCAGGCCTCTTGCAGGGTGCGGTAGTGATCACGGGCACCGGACAGGAAACCGTTCATGTCAAAGCCCGGCGGCAGACGGAAAGGCACGTCGCTGTCGGCAAAGCCGGTCGCCTGCGGGGCGCTGTGGCTCTGCTCAAACTGCTGCGGAGCCGCCTGGGGAGGCTGGTAGCCCGCATAGGCAGCCTGTGGCTGGGCGCTCGCCGCCTTGCTCTTGCGCAGGGCGCGGAACAGGAAGACGCCACCCAGGGCGAGCAGGGCGATCAGCAGCATGTCCATGCCTTGCAGACCTTCGAAGGCACCGCTACCCAGCAGATAGGCGAACAGGCCACCGGCCAGCAGGCCGCCCAGCAGACCACCCATCATGCCGCCCTTCTTGGGCGCCGCCGCCAGGGTCGGGTTCTTGCCGTTCACTGGTGCCGCAGCCGGTGCTGGCTGGGCCGGCGCCGTCTTGTAGCTCTTGCCAAAGGATTTGCCGCCGCCAAACTTCTTGGCTTCGGCGATGGGTGCCCCGAGGCCAATGGCCAGGATCACGGCAAACAGGGTCAGCATCTTTTTCATTTTGACTCTTTTCACTCTCATGTGGATGGGGGCATGCTCTGCTTGTGCAAGCTCAGCGAGGCGCATGGCAGGCTGCCTGTCCCTTTTTGTGTTGCAGCTTGCGACTATGATTACCATGTTTGGCATGAATTATTCATGAACGAATTGTCCCTGCCGGGACGGCAACAGGAGAAGCTGGATGAAAAACAGACGACCGAGCCGCAAAGAACGCAGACTGCGCAACAAGGCGAGAGCCAAGGGGCAGGATCAGACCCTGGTGTGGCCTTTTATCGTGCTATGACGCTGACCGGATCACCAGAACCCATGCGAACAGAGGATGCCAATCCGCCATGGCTTGACCCAGAGGAGGGGGGAAGATAGGCGGGCTCGTTGAATGACGCGCATTAGCGCTCGCGATGGCGGGGTTTCTTTTGTAAAATTCCCGTCCCCTTCCCGCTGCGGTTTTTATGTGTATGGCAGAGCAAGTGACGGCGAAAAAAGACGCCAAGACACAACAGCTGAAAGTTCCCCCCCACTCCTTTGAGGCCGAACAGTCCGTACTGGGCGGCCTGATGCTGGACAACGAAGCCTGGGATCGGGTGGCCGAGCGGGTGATCGACAAGGATTTCTACAGCCGTCCCCACCGCCTCATCTTCCAGGCCATGACCCGCCTCTCCAACGCGGGCAACCCCATCGATCTCATCACCCTGCAGGAGGAGCTGGAGCGCTCCGAGCAGCTGGAAGAGTCGGGCGGTTTTGCCTATCTGGTGGAGATCGCCAAGAACACCCCGAGCGCCGCCAACATCAACGCCTACGCCGAAATCGTGCGCGAGCGGGCCGTGGTGCGGGAGATGATCTCGGTCGCCAACGAGATCGTCGAGGCGGGCTACGAGCCCCAGGGCCGCACCTCGGGGGATCTGCTGGATCTCGCCGAGAGCAAGGTGTTCCAGATTGCCGAACAGCGCTCCAGCGCCAACGAGGGGCCGCAACCCCTGAACCTCATCCTGGAACAGACGGTCGACAAGATCGAAGAGCTGTTCAAGACCCCCCACAACGGGGTGACCGGGGTCTCCAGCGGTTACGGGGATCTGGACAAGATGACCGCGGGTCTGCAACGTTCGGACCTCATCATAGTCGCGGCCCGTCCCTCCATGGGCAAGACGACGTTCGCCATGAACCTGTGCGAGCACGCGGCGCTCACCGCCGACAAACCGGTGCTGATCTTCTCCCTCGAGATGCCCTCGGAGCAGATCATCATGCGTATGCTCGCCTCCGTGGGGCGCATCGATCAGACCAAGGTGCGGACAGGCCAGCTCGACGACGAGGACTGGGCCCGGCTCTCCTCCACCATGGGGCTCTTGCTCGAGAAGGGCAAGATGTACATCGACGACGCCTCCGGCCTGACCCCGACCGACGTGCGCTCCCGCGCCCGGCGCATCGCCCGCGAGCACGGCGGCCTGTCGATGATCATGATCGACTACCTGCAATTGATGCGGGTGCCAGCCCTGTCCGACAACCGGACCCTGGAGATCGGCGAGATCTCCCGCTCCCTCAAGGCCCTGGCGAAGGAGCTGCAGTGCCCGGTGGTGGCGCTCTCCCAGCTGAACCGAAGCCTGGAACAGCGGGCCGACAAGCGCCCGGTCAACTCGGATCTGCGGGAATCGGGCTCCATCGAGCAGGATGCCGACTTGATCATGTTCATCTACCGCGACGAGGTATATCACGACGACAGCCCCGACAAGGGGATCGCCGAGATCATCATCGGCAAGCAGCGTAACGGCCCCATAGGACGGGTGCGGCTGACCTTCCAGGGCCAGTTCTCCCGGTTCGACAACTATGCCGGCCCGGCGTTTGACGACGATTATTAAGCGGGAGCTAACCGCTCCCAGATGAGAAGACACAGTTTTCCCGGTTCGACAATTATGCCGGTCCGGCCTTAGACGATGACTATCAAGGGCGGGCACCCCGGTGCCAGGCGCCAGGCGCCACATGCCCTCAAGGGAAAACAGATGAAAGCGGCTATAGCCCAAATCGATACCCAGGCCCTGCGCCACAACCTCGCCGTGGTCAAGCGCCACGCCCCCTCCTGCAAGATCATCGCCGTGGTCAAGGCTAACGCCTATGGCCACGGTCTGCTGCCGGTCGCCCGCACCCTGGTGGATGCGGACGCCTACGCGGTGGCCCGTATCGAGGAGGCGCTGATGCTGCGCTCCTGCGCCGTGGTCAAGCCCATCGTGCTGCTGGAGGGCTTCTTCAGCGCCGCCGATTTGCCGGTGCTGGCGGCTAACAACCTGCAGACCGCCGTGCACACCTGGGAGCAACTCGAAGCCTTGGAGCAGGCCGAGCTGCCGGCCCCCGTGGTGGCCTGGCTCAAGCTCGACACCGGCATGCACCGGCTCGGGGTGCGGGCAGACGAGATGCCCTCCTTCATCGAGCGCCTGGGCCAATGCAAGAACGTGGTGCAGCCGTTCAACATCATGACCCACTTCAGCCGCTCCGATGAGCTGGAGCAGGTCACCACCCGCGAGCAGATCGATCTCTTCAGTCAGCTCACCGCCAACTTGGCCGGCGAGCGGGCCATGGCGAACTCGGCGGGCATCCTGGCTTGGCCCGATTCCCACTGCGACTGGGTGCGCCCGGGGGTCATCCTGTATGGCGTGTCGCCCTTCCCGGGGACCGTGGCGGCGGATTATGACCTCAAACCCGTGATGACCCTCAAAACACAACTTATTGCGGTGCGGGATCACAAGGCCGGTGAGCCGGTGGGCTACGGCGCGAACTGGGTGTCGGAGCGCGACACCCGGCTCGGGGTCATCGCCATCGGTTACGGCGACGGCTACCCGCGCATGGCCCCCAACGGTACGTCCGTGCTGGTCAACGGTCGCATCGTGCCCCTGGTGGGCCGGGTCTCCATGGACATGACCACGGTGGACCTGGGGCCCGGCGCCACCGACAAGGCCGGCGACGAGGCCGTGCTCTGGGGTGAGGGGCTGCCAGTGGAGCGGGTGGCCGAGGAGATAGGCACCATTCCTTATGAGCTCATCACCAAGCTGACGTCTCGTGTGTTTATGGAATACGTCTAGGCTATTCTCCCCATCCCATCCCATCCCATCCCGAACCCTTCTCCCGCGAGGGGGGAAGGGGCAGAGAGTGATAACAGCAGTTTTCTCTTCGCCTGAGGAGAGATAAAGCATAAAAAAGGCCGCCCTTATCGGGGTGGCCTTTTTTATGCTCTGGTGATGGCGGTGTCGATATGAAAAAGCCCCGCGTCAGCGGGGCTTGAGCTCTCAGGTTCTGTGCAGCGCTTAGCCGATGGTCATCAGGCTGGCGTTGCCACCGGCGGCGGCGGTGTTGACCGAGAGGGCGTGCTCGATGAGCAGGCGCTCCAGCGGAATGTCGGTCTCGCCACGGTGCAGGCCGTGCACCCCGACGATGGCGCCGGGACGAGCAGCGGCGAGCTTGCTCACCTCGCTCAGCTGATCCGAGTCACCGTGATGCAGCAGGGCATCGAAGGCGGTGTCGCCGTTGGCCCAGTCCGCCACCAGCTGGATGCGGCTGCGCACCTCGGCCGGCAGGCTGCCATGGAGGGTGCGGTGCAGGGCAACGTCCTGCCACAGCACCTCGGTCCCGACCGCCAGACAGGCCGCCAGCTGGGCCAGCAGATCCGCCTTGTCTTCGGCCAGACAGAGCACTCGCTCCCGCGGCAGCAGGCTATAGCTGTTGCGCTCGCCGGTGGGGCCGACCAGCAGCTGGGTGCGGCCGCTCTGGGCCAGCTCGCCGTAGCGATCGCACAGGGGCACCAGGGCCTTCTCCTGCTTGGCTGCCCAGTTGTGCAGGGCCTGCAGGGCGGGTTTGAGCGACTCGGCCTGCGGGGCGCCGCCGGCCTCCTGACGCAGCTGGTTGGCCACCGCATCGTCCGGACGAGTGGCCAGCAGGCGGTACATGTAGAGCGGGCCGCCCGCCTTGGGACCGGTGCCGGAGAGGCCTTCGCCACCGAAGGGTTGTACCCCGACCACGGCGCCGACGATGTTGCGGTTCACGTAGAGATTGCCGACCCGGGCGGTGTTCACCACCTGGGCGATGGTCTCGTCGATGCGGGTGTGCACCCCCAGGGTCAGGCCGTAGCCGCTGCCGTTGATTTGGCTGAGCAGCTCACCGAGCTTGGCCCGTGGGTAGCGCACCAGGTGCAGCACGGGGCCGAACACTTCGCGGCCGAGCTCATCCAGGCTGTCGAGTTCGATCAGGGTCGGCAGCACGAAGGTGCCGCGGCTGTAATCGGCGCCCTGGGCACGGGCGATCTGGTGCACCTTGCGACCCTTGTCGGTCATGGTCTTGATGTGTCGCTCGATGTTGGCCTTGGCCTCGACGTCGATCACCGGGCCGATATCGGTGGCGAGGTGCTCCGGGTTGCCGACCTTGTACTCGGCCATGGCGCCCTTGAGCATGCGGATCACCCGATCCGCCACGTCGTCCTGCACGCACAGCACCCGCAGGGCGGAGCAGCGCTGACCGGCGCTGTCGAATGCCGAGGAGATGACATCCATCACCACCTGCTCGGTGAGGGCGGAGGAGTCGACGATCATGGCGTTCTGGCCACCGGTCTCGGCGATGAGGGGGATGGTGCGACCCTGGGCGTCGAGGCGACCGGCCAGGTTGCGGGAGATGATCCCCGCCACCTCGGTGGAGCCGGTGAACATGACGCCGCGTACCCGCTCGTCGGCAATCAGCGCCGCACCCACGGTTTCACCGCGGCCCGGCAGCAGTTGCACCGCACCGGCGGGCACCCCGGCTTCCAGCAGGATGCGTACCGCCTGGGCGGCGATGAGGGGGGTTTGCTCGGCGGGCTTGGCCAGCACCGTATTGCCGGCGGCGAGCGCCGCACACACCTGGCCGCTGAAGATGGCGAGCGGGAAGTTCCAGGGGCTGATGCAGACCACGGGGCCAAGCGGCCTGTGGCTGTCGTTGGCGAAGTGGTTGCGGGCCTGGGCGGCGTAGTAGCGCAGGAAGTCTACCGCCTCGCGTACTTCGGCGATGGCGTTGCTGAAGGTCTTGCCGGATTCCCGCACCAGCAGGCCCATCAGGGGTTGCAGTTCGGATTCCATCAGATCGGCGGCGCGCTCCAGCACGGCGGCCCGTTCGGCAGGCGGGGTGGATTGCCAGATCTGGCCGCTGGCGAGCGCGCAGGAGAGCGCACTGTCCACCAGCTCGCCGTTGGCCTCGCTCACCTGACCGACGATGTCTCTGTGGTCCGCCGGGTTGATCACGGGCTGGAACTCGCCAGTCGCCTGGGTCTCACAACCCAGCATGGGCAGGGCTTGATAGCGGGTGTTGGTGCTGGCGAGCAGGGCGGCGGAGAGGGAGCCCAGGCGATGTTCATTCGCCAGATCCAGCCCTTCGGAGTTCGGACGCGCCTCGCCATAGAGTTCGCGGGGCAGGGGGATGCGCGGGTGCGGCAGGCCGAGGGCGCCTTCGCGGGCGGCCATCTGTTCGATCTGCTGCACCGGATCCTGTACCAGATCCGCCAGGGAGATGTTGTTGTCCGCGATGCGGTTGACGAAGGAGGTGTTGGCCCCGTTCTCCAGCAGACGGCGCACCAGGTAGGCGAGCAGGGTCTCATGGCTGCCGACCGGTGCATAGATGCGGCAGGGGCGGCCCAGTTTGCCGTCGGCAACCTTGCCGACCACCTGTTCATAGAGCGGCTCACCCATGCCGTGCAGGCACTGGAACTCGTACTGGCCAGGGTAGTAGTTTTTCCCGGCGAGCTGATAGATGGCCGACAGGGAGTGGGCGTTGTGGGTGGCGAACTGGGGATAGATGGACTCCGGCACCGCCAGCAGCTTGCGGGCGCAGGCCAGATAGGAGACATCGGTATAGGGCTTGCGGGTATAGACCGGATAGCCTTCCAGACCGTTGACCTGAGCCAGCTTGATCTCGCTGTCCCAGTAGGCACCCTTCACCAGGCGGATCATCAGGCGATGACGGCTGCGCTTGGCGAGATCGATGACGTAGTCGATCACATAGGGGCAGCGCTTCTGATAGGCCTGAATGACGAAACCGATACCGTTCCAGTCGGCAAGGGAAGGATCGAAACAGAGCTTCTCCAGCAGATCCAGCGAGATCTCCAGCCGATCGGCCTCCTCGGCGTCGATGTTGATGCCGATGTCGTACTGCTTGGCGAGCTGGGTCAGGGAGAGCAGGGTGGGGTAGAGCTCCTCCATCACCCGGTCGTACTGGGCACGGCTGTAGCGCGGGTGCAGGGCGGAGAGCTTGATGGAGATGCCCGGGCCCTCGTAGATGCCGCGGCCGTGGGAGGCCTTGCCGATGGCGTGGATGGCCTGCTCGTAGGAAGCCAGATAACGCTTGGCATCCTCCTCGGTCAGGGCCGCTTCCCCCAGCATGTCGTAGGAGTAGCGGAAGCCCTTGGTCTCCATGGTGCCGGCGTTGGCCAGTGCCTGGGCTATGGTCTCGCCGGTGACGAACTGCTCCCCCATCAGCCGCATGGCCATGTCGACCCCCTTGCGGATGAGCGGTTCGCCGCCCTTGCCGATCAGGCCCTTGAGGGAGGTGTTGAGGCCGGCCTCGTTATGGGTGGCCACCAGCTTGCCGGTGATGAGCAGGCCCCAGGAGGCGGCATTGACGAACAGGGAGGTGCTGTTGCCCAGATGCTGGCTCCAGTTGCCACCGCTGATCTTGTCGCGAATGAGGGCGTCACGGGTCGCCTTGTCCGGAATGCGCAGCAGCGCCTCCGCCAGACACATCAGGGCCACCCCTTCCTGGGAGGAGAGGGAGAACTCCTGCAGCAGCCCCTGCACCAGACCCTGACGGCCGCTGGCACTCTTCTGGTTGCGCAGCTTCTCGGCGATGCTCATGGCGAGCTTCTGGGTCGCCTCGGCCTTCTCTTTGGGCAGACGAGCCTGCTCCAACAGCATGGGCACGGCCTCGGTCTCGGGGCGGCGATAGGCGGAGGTAATGGCGGCGCGCAGCACGGATTGCGGCAGGATGCTCTCGGCAAACTCGAGGAAGACCTGGATCCCCTGCTCGGTCAGCGCCTCTACCGGCTCGTCCCCTGCGGCGGCGGCCAGCCCGGACTGCTCGGGCGGAGTCAGGCCGCGATCCAGCTGCTCCAGGTAGGTGAAGATCGCCTGCTTGATCAGCCAGTGGGGGGTGCGGTCCAGGGTCTGGGCGGCCTGCTTGAGTCGGTCGCGGGTCGCTTCGTCGAGTTTAACGCCAAGGGTGGTGGTGGCCATGGGACTTCCTGTGTCTAGAAGGTAACAATATTACCGGACGGTTAAATTTTGACGATAATGGTGCAACCAGGTGCAACCTTCAAGCAAGATTTTTTAATGGTTATGCTACAAGGTTTCGTTTGAGTGACGCCTTTAAGCGAGCCTGCTGGTGGAAAATGCTGTCTTGTTAGCATGTTAATCTGTTGAAACAGACTATTAACAACTTATATTGTGAATATTGTTAATGGTGCAACCGAGAGATGGATCTCGGTTGCATCTTTTTTTTGCCGCTGGCTAAGATGTGCAGCCTGGGTGCAACCGGTTCATGGATGTGGTGCACCGGGACTCGCTGACAACAAACTTCAAGGAACGAAGACAATGATGACTACACCCCTGGTGCAGCCACAGACGGCTGCGACCCGAAAACGGGCGCTGATCGCCAGTTTGACCGGCAGCTCCATCGAATGGTTCGACTACTTCCTCTACGGCACGGCCGCGGCCCTGGTGTTCAACAAGCTGTTCTTCCCGAACTTCGACCCCGTGGTCGGCTTGATGCTCTCCTATCTCTCCTTCTCCCTGACCTTCTTCATCCGTCCCATCGGCGGCGTGCTGTTCGCCCACATCGGCGATCGCATCGGCCGCAAGAAGACGCTGGTGCTCACCCTCTCCCTGATGGGGGGCGCCACCGTGCTGATCGGCTGTCTGCCCACCTATGAGCAGATCGGTGTCTGGGCCCCCATACTGCTCATCTCCCTGCGGGTGGTGCAGGGCATGGGGATCGGCGGTGAATGGGGCGGTGCCCTGCTGCTGGCTTATGAGTATGCCCCGCCCAAGCGCAAGGGGCTGTTTGGCAGCGTGCCCCAGGTGGGGGTGACCATCGGCATGCTGCTGGCGACCCTGGCGGTGAGCCTGATGGCCATGCTGCCGGAGGATCAGTTCCTCTCCTGGGGCTGGCGAGTGCCCTTCCTGCTGAGCGCGGGCCTGGTGTTCGTGGGTCTGTGGATCCGGCACGGGCTGGACGAGACTCCCGAGTTCAAGCAGGCCAAGGCCAGCGGCAACGTGGCCAAGGTGCCGCTGCTGGAGACCCTGCGTCACCACTGGCGGGAGGTGCTGATCGCCGCCGGTCTCAAGGTGGTGGAGACGGCCCCCTTCTACATCTTCTCCACCTTCGTGGTGAGCTATGCGGTCAACTCCCTGGCCTATGAGAAGGGGGTGGCGCTCCATGCGGTCATGCTGGGGGCCCTGGTGGCGACCTGCATGATCCCTCTGATGGGAGCTCTCTCCGACAAGGTGGGGCGCAAGGCGGTCTATATCGGCGGCATCCTGGCGCTGGCGCTCTTCATCGCCCCCTACTTCATGCTGCTGGACACCCGCACCGGCTGGGGCATCACCCTCGCGACCGTCATCGGCTTTGGCGTGCTCTGGGCGCCCATCACCGCCGTGCTGGGGACCCTCTCCTCCGAGATCTTCAGCACCCGGGTACGCTACACCGGCATCACCTTGGGTTATCAGCTGGGCGCCGCCCTGGCCGGTGGCACGGCGCCCCTCATCGCCACCTGGCTGCTGAGCCGCTATCAGGGAGATTGGCAGCCCGTCGCCCTCTACATGCTGGTGACCGTCGGCATCTCGCTGGTGGCCATTCTCGCCATCGGCAAGGGCCGGGGAGCGGCGCTGCCGGCCGGGGAAGTGGAGGCGGGTTAAGGTCTGGGTGTCGCCCCCTCACTGGGGGGGCGTGCAGGGGATGGGGCTCTTCTATGCTGATAGCTGGCCTGTGGGCCAGCCAATCGATGACAAGGAGAAAACCATGGCGCGTGTCAGTACCTATCTCAACTTCCCGCGGGAGACGGAAGCGGCGTTTCTGTTCTATCGCGAGGTGTTTGGCGGTGACTTCAACGGCCCCATCCACAGATTCAAGGACTCCCCCGGCTGCCCGGGCCAGCCAGCCCTGTCCGAGGCGGATGGGGAACTGGTGATGCACGTGGAGCTCGCCATCCTCGGCGGTCACGTGCTGATGGGGACCGATGCCCCCGCCAGCATGGGCTTCACCCTGGTGCAGGGCAACAACAGCTACCTCAACCTGGAGCCTGACAGCCGGGGTGAAACGGATCGGCTGTTCGCGGCTCTGGGGGCGGGGGGCAAGGTGGAAATGGCGCTGCAGGAGATGTTCTGGGGCGACTATTTCGGCTCCCTGGTGGACAAGTTCGGTACCCACTGGATGTTCAACTGCCAGAGCAAGACCTGATAACCGATCTGCAATGCAAAAGGGCGCCTAGGCGCCCTTTTTCTCTATTTCATCGATTCACAGCGCTATTTGCCGCGACCCACCATCTGGCCGGGCACCACCCAGGCATCGAACTGCTGGGCGGTGAGATGACCCGATGCGATGGCCGCCTCCCGCAGACTCAAGCCCTCATGGTGCGCCCGTTTGGCGATCTCGGCGGCCTTGTCATAGCCGATGTGGGGGTTCAGCGCCGTCACCAGCATCAGGGAGCGGGCCAGCAGCTCGTCGATGCGATCCCGGTTTGGACGGATGCCGACGGCGCAGTGTTCGGTGAAGCTCTTCATGCCATCCGCCAGCAGCCGCACGCTCTGCAGGAAGTTGTGGGCCATCATGGGCCTGAACACGTTCAGCTCGAAGTTGCCGCTGGCTCCGCCGATGTTGATGGCCACGTCGTTGCCCATCACCTGGGCGCAGAGCATGGTGAGGGCCTCGCTCTGGGTCGGGTTGACCTTGCCCGGCATGATGGAGGAACCGGGTTCGTTCTCGGGGATGAGGATCTCCCCGAGCCCGCTGCGGGGACCGCTCGCCAGCCAGCGCACGTCGTTGGCGATCTTCATCAAACTGGCCGCCAGGGTCTTGAGGGCGCCGTGGCCATGGACCAGGGCATCGCTCGCCGCCAGCGCCTCGAACTTGTTGGGGGCGCTGACCAGGGGCAGGCCGGTCTGGGTGGCGAGGGCGGCGGCGACCCCTTCGGCGAAGCCGGGCGGGCAGTTGAGGCCGGTGCCCACCGCGGTGCCGCCGAGGGCCAGCTCAGACAGATGGGGCAGGGCGGCGCGCAGGTGGTGCTCCCCCTGCTCCAGCTGGGCGACCCAGCCGGAGATCTCCTGACCCAGGGTAAGGGGGGTCGCATCCTGCAGGTGGGTGCGGCCTATCTTGACGATGTCGTCGAAGGCGCTCGCCTTGTCGGCCAGGGTCTCTTTCAGGGTGAGGAGGGCGGGCAACAGCTGGCCCGTGATGGCGGTGACGGCGGCCAGGTTCATGGCGCTCGGGAAGACGTCGTTGCTGGACTGGCTCTTGTTCACCTCGTCATTGGGATGCACCAGGCGATCTTCGCCCCTGGCGCCACCGAGCAGCTCGCTGGCGCGGTTCGCCAGCACCTCGTTGAGGTTCATGTTGGTCTGGGTGCCGGAGCCGGTCTGCCACACCATCAGGGGGAATTCCCCGCCGTGCAGGCCCGCGAGTACTTCGTCCGCCGCCGCCATGATGGCCTGGGCCTTGCGGGCTGGCAGCAGGCCAAGATCGTGGTTGACCCGGGCGCAGGCGGACTTGATGCGGGCGAGGGCATGAATGATCTCGATGGGTTGGCGCTCCCCGGAGATGTTGAAGTGGTGCAGGGAACGCTGGGTCTGGGCCCCCCACAGCCTGTCCGCCGGGACGGCTATCTCCCCGAGGCTGTCACGTTCCATCCTGATGCTCATGGCTCTTCTCCTGTCGGTGGGACTGATTCCCTAGCATGACCATAAAGGGTCGTCGAGGCCAGCTTGCATATATCCACCCCTTGTATATAATAAGTAAAGCTTACTATATGGATTGATTATTATGAGCAAACAACAGGACACCCTGGGCTTTCTGATCGCCGATGTGCAGCGCCTGATGCGCCGCCAGTTCCAGCTTCAGCTGGAGGGGAGTTGCGTGACCCTGGCACAGGCTCGGGCCCTGGTTCACATCGCTCGCAGTGAAGGGATCCGCCAGGTGGATCTCGCCGATCGGCTGGACATACAGCCCATCACGCTGGCCCGCCAGCTCGATCAGATGGCCGAGAACGGCCTGGTGGAACGACGCAGCGACCCCAACGACAGGCGGGCCCATCAACTCTATTTGACCCCGCAGGCGGATCCCTACCTGACCATGATCAGGCAGGCGTCCGACACTGTGATGCAAATGACCGTCAACGAGTTGGGGGAGGCACGGACTCAGCAGTTGTGCGACTCCCTCAAGACCCTGCGTGACGCGTTTTCCCACTCCTGATTTCTATTTTCACAGCATTTATGCGGAGTTTTCATATGACTGACGATACTTCACCCCAACTTACGGCAACCCCCAATCGTCGCCGGACCCGCCTGCTTCTGTTGGTGGTGGTGCCGGCTCTGGCCCTGCTCGGCGTCGGCGCCGTCTACATGATGGGTGGCCGCTACGTGGAGACCGACAACGCCTACGTGAAGGCCGACAAGGTGCCCATCAGTACCGAGGTGCTGGGGCGGGTCTCCAAGGTATATGTGAATGAGAACGAACAGGTGAAGGCCGGCCAGCTGATGTTCGAGCTGGATCCCGAGACCTTCCAGGTGGCCGTGACCAAGGCCGAGGCGGAATTGGCCAAGGTGCGCACCGATCTGGTGGCGCTGCAGACCAGCTATCGCGGTCAGCAGGCGGAGATAAGCGTGGCCAGCACCCGTCATGCCTATGCCCTGAAAGAGGAACACCGTCAGGCGGATCTGGTGGCCAAGCACTTCACCTCCACCGCCAACTATGACGATGCCCGCCAGCTCACCATCCAGACCGCCCAGCAACAGGTGGCGCTGGAAGAGGGGCTCAAGAAGATAGAGGCCTCCCTGAACGGGGACGTCAACCTGCCGGTTGAACAGCAACCCGCCTATCAGGAAGCCGCCGCCGAGCTTGCCAAGGCCAAGCTGGATCTCTCTCGTACCAAGATCTATGCCCCCGCCAACGGCATCGCCAGCCAGCTGCCCAAGCCGGGTCAGTACAGCATCGTCGGCATGACCGTCATGATGCTGGTGGAGACAGACACTCCCTGGGTTGAAGCGAACTTCACCGAGACCGAGCTGACCCATGTGCAGCCGGGTCAGGAGGTGGAGATCAGCCTGGATACCTACCCGGATGCCCGTTGGCACGGGGTGGTGGAGAGCCTGAGCCCGGCCACGGGGTCCGAGTTCTCGGTGATCCCGGCCCAGAATGCGACCGGCAACTGGGTCAAGATTGCCCAGCGGGTGGCGGTGCGGATCAAGCTGGACGGGACGGCGGGTCAGCCCACCCTGCGCGCGGGTCTGAGCGCCATCACCAAGATAGACACCGGCCACAAACGCAGCCTGCTGGGCTGGTCATTCTGAGGTTGATATGACGACGCAAAGCCATCAGGGAGACGATCAGAGCTCCCGACGTGGCTTCATCACCCTCTCGGTGATGTTGGCCACCATCATGCAGGCGCTGGACACCACCATCGCCAACGTAGCCCTGCCCCATATGCAGGGGGCCATGGGGGCAACCCAGGATCAGATCTCCTGGGTGCTGACCTCCTACATAGTCGCGGCGGCCATCTTCATGCCGCTCACCGGTTTCATCTCGGCGCGGATAGGGCGCAAGAAGCTGTTCATGTGGTCGGTGGCGGGTTTCACCGTCGCCTCCATGCTGTGCGGGGCGGCCCAGAGCCTGGATCAGATCGTGCTGTTCCGCCTGTTGCAGGGGATCTTCGGCGCCAGTCTGGTGCCCCTCTCCCAGGCGGTCCTGCTCGATACCTACCCGCCGGAGAAACATGGCTCCGCCATGGCGCTCTGGGGGATCGGTGTCATGGTCGGTCCCATTCTGGGGCCGTCGCTCGGGGGCTGGCTTACCGAGTATTACAACTGGCGCTGGGTGTTCTACATCAACCTGCCGTTTGGTCTGCTGGCCTGGTTCGGTCTCGCCGCTTTCATCGAGGAGACCAAGATAGATGCGAGTCGCCGCTTCGATCTGCTGGGCTTTGCCCTGCTCAGCATCGGCATCGGGGCGTTGCAGATGGCCCTTGACCGGGGGGAATCCCAGAACTGGTTCGCGAGCCCCGAGATAGTCATCGAGACCATCATGACGGTGATGGCGTTCTATCTGTTCGTGGTGCACATCTTCACCCACAAGCATCCCTACATAGAGCCGGCCCTGTTCAGGGATCGCAACTTCAGCGTCGGGCTGGTGTTCATCTTCATCGTCGGCATCATTCTGCTGGCGACCATGACCCTGCTGCCTCCCTTCATGCAGGGGTTGATGGGCTATCCGGTCATCGACGTGGGTTATCTGCTCGCCCCGCGGGGGGTTGGTACCATGTTCGCCATGATGCTGGTGGGCCGTCTCTCCGGGCGGGTGGATGTGCGTTATCTCATCCTGCTTGGGCTGCTCCTCACCAGCTTCTCCATGTGGGAGATGACCCTGTTCAACACCGACATCAGCAGCTGGGACATAGTGCGAACCGGCATAGTGCAGGGGCTGGGGCTCGGCTTCATCTTCGTGCCGCTTTCCACCGTCACCTTCGCCACCCTGTCTCCCCGTTTCCGCAATGAGGGAACGGCGCTGTTCAGCCTGGTGCGTAACATCGGCAGCAGTATCGGCATCTCCGTGGTCATCGCCTATCTGGCCCAGCGCACCCAGATGAACCACGAGGTATTCGCCTCCTACATCAACCCGTTCAACATGGCGCTGCATCAGAGCGGGGAGATCGCCAAGCTGGATACGGTCAAGGGACTGGTGGAGATGAACGGGGTCGTGACCCGTCAGGCCAGCCTGCTCGCCTATCTGCAGGACTTCCGGCTGATGATGTGGGTGACTCTGTGTGCCATTCCGCTGGTGCTGCTGCTCAAGGCGCCCAAGCCCGGGGCCGAAAAGCAGGAGATGATCCTGGAATAAGGGGCCAGGCTTTGCTCAGCCTTGCTTTGCAGGGAACGGTAAAAAAGAGGGATGGCCTTGGCCATCCCTCTTTTTATGGGTGATTCACCGGGACGTGCCGGGTGAGTTGACCGCCGGGTCACACCTTGGGGGTGAAGGGGGTCAGCGTGGCCAGGGGGGTGGCGTCCATGAATTCCTGGGGGGTCTCCCCGTGTTTGAAGATCTTGAAGCCCTGACCGCGGGCGCTCCAGTACTCGATGGTGTCGCCGCTGCTCTCGCCGCTAATCTGCAGCAGGCTGGCTTCGCGCAGGGCCACCACGTGCTCGCTCGGGTTGATGGCACAGAACTCGGCGAGGCGCTCGTCCCGGGTCTCCCCCATATGGCCGCTGATGCTGGCATCCAGATAGTGGGGGTTGATCTGCTGGGGGAAGAGGCCGAGGGCCGGCAGCACGGCGGCGTTGCACACCGGCATGTCGTTGGTGGTGCGGATGCTCGGGGTCGCCACGTTGCAACCGGCGCTCCAGCCCACATAGGGCACGCCGCGCTCGCGCACCGCGCGCTGGATGGGCACCACCAGACCGTACTCGTGCAGTTTCTGGTTCAGACGCCAGGTGTTGCCACCGCTGATGAAGATGGCGTCGGCCTGCTGGATGGCATCCACGGGATCGTCGAAGTGGTGAATGCTGATGGCTTCCACCCCCAGGCTCTCGGTGAGCTCATTGGCGCGGGCATCCCAGTCGCTGCGGATCACCGCATAGGGGATGAGCAGGATGCGCTTGACCTGTTTGCGGGCGAGCACGTTTTGCACCCGCTCGCGGGCCCAGCCGAGCAGGCCCGGGAATTCGGTGGCTTTACCATTGCTCAGAAGAAGCAGTTCCATAATGACTCCTCGATGACGAAAAGGCGCAGGGCCTGGGCCCTGATATAAGGCAGAGAGGCACTCTACCCCCATCGGGAGGGGAAGTGTGTGATCTTATCGCGCTTTGTGTCCGCTTATTGACTGTCCGGTCAGTTTTTCGCCGTTCCGGATCAGCTGACATCGGCGTAGAGCAGCATCAGCTCGGCCATGGAATCCACCTCCAGCCGCTTCATCAGGCTGGCGCGGCACACCTCCACGGTCCGTACCGAGATGCAGAGCTCGCTCGCTATCTGCTGATTCTTCTGACCCCTGGCGATGAGTTGCAGCAGCTGGTGTTCGCGAGGGGTGAGGCGCTGGTAGGCGCAGAGGTGGGCAAGGCGTCTTGCCGCCACCTCGCTGGCCTGCCAGGCGTGCTCGATGGCCGCCAGCAGGGGGGCGAGCTGCACCGGTTTTTGCAGGAAGTCGACCGCCCCCTGCTTGAGGGACGCCACCGCCAGGGGCACATCCCCGTGGCCGGTGAGAAACAGGATGGCGATGGGGCTCTGGGCCGCGTTGAGCCGCTGCTGCACCTCGGGGCCGGAGAGCCCAGGCATGCGGCAATCCAGGATAAGGCAGGCGGGTTGGCGCACGTCCACCTCGGCAAGGAAGCGCGCGCCATCGTCAAAGCAGATCGGCGCGAAATCGCAGCCTTCCAGCATAAAGCGCAGGGCGTCGAGCACCCCCTGATCGTCATCGACCAGGTAGAGGGGGTGGCGGGATGGGGATGGCATATCAGTTCCTTGTGCAGGGTGGGGCGGGCAGCAGCACCCGGGCGAGGCAGCCACGGGGGCTCAGGTTGCTCAAGGTGAGCCGACCGCGATGGCACTCGACCACATCCCGGCAGATGGCGAGGCCAAGCCCCATGCCATCGGCCTTGCTGCTGTAAAACGGCTGCTGCCACTGCTCTTCGGGCGTGGCGAGGCCGGGGCCGTTGTCCCGCACCTCGAGGCGCAGTCGCTCCCGCTCGAAGGCGACAAGCAGCGCAACCCCGGGGGCCTCTCCTGTCAGCTCGGGGCGGGCTTGCGCCGCGCTCTCGGCGCCGTTCTTGACCAGGTTCACCAGCAACTGCTCCATGCCGGTTGCATCCAGCAGCAGCAATCTCGGCTCTCCCTGCCAGCTCAGGGAGAGGGCGACCCCGAGGGGGGCCAGCAGTTGCTCCAGCAGGGGGCGTAGCTGTTCCACCAGGGCCTGCAGATCCGTGGGCGCGGGCTGGTGGGGCTGCTTCTGCCAGCGGGATCTCAGCCGTCCTATGGTCTGGCTGATGCGCTGGGTCTGCTGGCCGATCTGCTCAAGGGCCTGGGTCAGGGGGAGGGTCAGAGCGTGTTCCTGCTCCTGTCTGGCGAGGCGCAGCAGGGCGCCCTGGCTGTAGCTGGCGATGGCGGTCAGGGGCTGATTGATCTCGTGGGCCATGGTGGCGCCGAGTTCACCGAGCTGGGCCAGGCGGCGCGCCTGCTCGAGCTGGCGTACCTTGTCATCGAGCTGGCGGCCCTGCTCGTCGAGCCGCTGGCGGGCACGGTTCAAGCGGCGCTGGCTGCGGTTGAACAGGTGTTGCAGCAGCAGGTGGTGGCCGCCGAGCAGCAGCACCATGAGCAGGGCCCCCCAGCCCCACTGCTGATGCTGACGCAGCCAGTGCCAGGCTCCCTGCCACCAAGGTGTCTGCAGGGGGTGGCGATCCAGATCCCTGAGCAGGCGATCGATGGCGAGCGGGCTGGCGGGCACAGTCCAGCCCGCGGAGTCGGCGGCGCGGGCGGCCTCGCTCTGTGCGGGCAGTGCGAACAGGGCGCGGGTGACCGCCAGCGCGAGCTCGGGGGCGGCCTGTGCCGTGCTCGCCATGGACCAGTTGGGATAGAGCCGGGTCGAGCTTTGGCAGCCAAAGTCCGCGGGGGCCTTGTTGTCCAGTACCCGAAAATCCTGCCCATCGATGCGGCCCTCCCGCACCATGCGCTCGAGCTGGCAGACCGGCACGATGGCGGCGGCCACGGCCTCGCGCTGCAATTGGGTGATCAAGCTGTCCAACGGGAATCCGGTGAAATTTATCTCTGAGAAGAACTCATCTATCCGCACACCCTGCTGATGGGCCTCGAAACGGTAGGCGAGATAACCACCGAAGGCCTCTTTTGATACGGCCGCCACCTTCTCGTCCTTGAGATCCCGCCAGTGGCGGTAGGGGGCGTCGGAGCGCACCACCAGGGCTGCACCGATGACCAGGTTGTCCCCGCCGTGGGGGCTTTTGAGCGTGGCGAGCCAGGCCAGCGGATACTGGCGCGACAGGCTGACCAGCTGGCCCGGGTTGGTGATGACAAAATCGAGCCGCTCGTCGGCGATGGCCTCTGCCAGGGGAGTGAGAGCGAGGGGGGCGAGTTCGAATCGCCGGCCCGGCATGGATTGAGCGAGCCAGTCCAGCAGCGGTTGCCACTGCCGGCGGGAGTGTTCCTCACCCCGGGTCGCCAGCACCCCGATCCGCACCGGCTCGGCGGTGGCTGGCTCGCCGGCCTGCGCGGGCGCCGCCATCCACTGCGCAGCCAGAACCAGCCAGGCCAGCAGGCGGAGCAGGCTCATGAGGCGAGGCCTATGGGCATGAGAATAAGGACGATCAGGGAGTCAGACATAGGCGGGCAGTCTATCACCGGGCGTACCGAACGGGGCCGCCCGGCGGGGGGACAATGGGGGGCACGTCACAGTTCGCACCCTGGCCCGGCGCTTTTCTTGCGCTGGATCAAGGGGGGGCTCGCTATGTGGAAAACCACAATAGAGACGCATTTTTCTGCCGGGGACAATGGCCTCATTCCCACGCTTGTCCGGCGTGGCAAGCCAGCAGAAGGAAGCATTTATGGAGCCCAGCAAGCGCCGGTTGTTATCCGGCATTGCCGCCATCACCGCCGGTGCGGCCCTGATCCCCGTTACCCAGGTTCATGCCCAGAGCGCCCGACCGGCCATCGGTCGCGGCGATCCCGGCAAGCGTTACGGCATGTTGATCGATTTGCGCCGCTGCGTCGGCTGCCAGGCCTGCACCGTGGCCTGCACCATGGAGAACCAGCCCCCCCTCGGCCAGTTTCGCACCACGGTCAGCCAGTACGAGGTGAGCGACGTGGCAGTCCTGGAGGCCCCCGCCTCTCTGTTCATGTTGCCAAGGCTCTGCAACCACTGCGCCGAGCCAGCCTGTCTCGATGTCTGCCCCACCGGGGCCACCTTCCAGCGAGCCGACGGCATCGTCGTGGTCAACAACGACTGGTGCGTCGCCTGCGGCTACTGCGTGCAGGCCTGCCCCTACGACGCCCGCTTCATCAACCACGAGACCCACGCCGCCGACAAATGTACCTTCTGCGCCCACCGGCTGGAGGCGGGTCTGCTGCCGGCCTGTGTGGAGAGCTGCGTCGGCGAGGCGCGCATCATCGGGAACTTGAACGATCCGGGCAGCCAGATCAGCCGTTTGCTGCGCGAGCATGAATCCGCCCTCAAGGTGCTCAAACCCGAGGCCCATACCCAGCCGCGGGTCTTCTACCTCGGTATGGATGAGGCCTTCGTCAGCAAGGTCGACGGCAACCCGGCCCTGCGCACCCTGCTGACCGACGATGGCAAGGAGATAGCCCATGACCATTAACGAACTGCTGGCGCCGGATCAGCCCATCACCTGGCTGCCCTGGGCGGTGCAATATTTCTTCTTGATTGGCCTCGCCTACGGGGCCCTCTGGCTGGGGGCGTTTGAGCTGTGGCGCAAGGCACCGGACGCCCGGCTGCAGACCCTGGCCGCCGTGCTGATGATGGGGGCAGGGCTGGTGGCTCCCATCGCCCTGACCGCAGATCTGCATCAGCCGGCGCGGGCCTGGCACTTCTACGCCCAGACCCGCTTCAGCTCCATCATGTGGTACGGCGCTTACCTGCTGCCCCTGTTCAGCCTGCTCAGCATGGTGCTGGGCTGGCTGCTGCTAAGACCGGCGCTGGCGGGGCGGGGCCTGGGGGACGACGCCATCGCCCGTCTCGCCCGGCTGCTCTGCCTGGGCTCCTGGTCAGGGGAACGTTGGCTCAAGCCACTCTCCCTGCTGGCGGCCCTGAGCGGCCTCAGCATCGCGCTCTACACCGGCCTTGAGACCATGGCGGTCGCGGCGCGTCCGCTCTGGCACACCCCCTGGCTGCCCTGGCTGCTGGTCATCAGCGCCCTGCTGGGAGCCCAGGGGGCCCTGCTGCTGCTCAACCGGCTGCTGATGGGCTGGCGCGGGCAGACCGAGGCAACGCTGCTGCGCCAAAGCCGCTGGACCCTGGCCCTGCTCGCCCTCTCCCTGCTGGGGTGGGCCCTGTTTGGCGGCGCGTCGGCGGCGGAAGCGCGGGCCCTCTACCGGCTCGATCCCAGCTGGCGCCTGGCGGCCCGCTGGCTGCTGCTGACTCTGATGGGGCTCGGCGCCCTGATGCTGGTGGGAAGGGGCTCTCACCGAGCGCAACCCTGGCGGCTGTGGGGGCTGGCCCTGCTTGTCTTGCACCTGGTGTGGGGGCTGCGCTGGCTGGTGCTCATCCAGGGGCAGCTCGCCCCCAAGTACGGGGCCGGGGTCTACCTCTATCAGATCGACTGGGGCCCGCAGGGGATGCTCGGGATCCTCGGCACCTTCGGCCTGTTGCTGGCCCTGCTGGTGGCGCTCTCCGAGCTGGTTCACCCCTCTCTTTCCCCCACCACTGACACCACTCCTCCATCCGCACGCGAGGCACACTAGATGGATCACAGCAAACGCAAGTTTCTCAAGGGCGCCGCCATCGCCGGGGGCACAGGGCTCTTCGTGGCCGGATACAGCGAGACCATAGAGCAGGTGGCAAAGGGGGTGGCCACCGGCAGTGCGGGCAAGCCGACCCGGGATCCCATCCACGGCAACTCCCTTGCGGTGGAGTTCAGGGTCGATGAGCGAGGGGAGCTGCACCCCAACCCGGACCAGCGCCTCGCCAACACCATGTGCCTGGGCTGCTGGACCCTGTGCGGGGTGCGGGCTCGCATCGACAACGAGAGCGACAAGATAGTGCGCATCGTCGGCAACCCCTATCACCCGCTCTCCGCCCGTCACCACATCGATTTCCAGACGCCCATCAAACAGGGGCTGCTTGGCACAAGCGGCTATCAGGAAGGGGGGCTGGAGGGGCGATCCACCGCCTGTGCCCGGGGCAATGCCATGCTCGAACAGCTCGACAGCCCGCACCGGGTCACCCGCTGCCTCAAGCGGGTGGGGCCCCGTGGCAGCGGTCGCTGGCAGAGCATCCCCTTCGAGCAGCTGGTGGCCGAGGTGGTGGAGGGGGGCGATCTGTTCGGCGAGGGGAAGGTTGAGGGGTTGAGGGCCATCCGCCACCTCGACGCACCGCTGGATCCCTTGAACCCGGAATACGGCCCCAGGGCGAACCAGCTGCTGGTGAGCAACGCCTCGGACGAGGGGCGGGATCACTTCATCAAGCGCTTCACCTTCAATAGTTTCGGCACCCGCAACTTCGCGAATCACGGTGCCTATTGCGGCCTGTCGTTCCGGGTCGGCGCCGGCGCCCTGCTGGACGATCTGGAGAAGAACGCCCACCTCAAGCCGGATTGGGACGAGAGCGATTTCCTGCTGTTCATGGGCACCTCGCCCCAGCAGTCCGGCAACCCCTTCAAGCGCCAGTCCCGCCAGCTGGCGGCGAACCGGGCGCGGGTGGGCAAGCCATTCTCCTATGTGGTGGTGGCGCCGAGCCTGCCCAATACGGTCAACATGCCGTCCGCCCCTACCAACCGCTGGCTGCCCATCAAGCCCGCCACCGACTCGGCCCTGGCGATGGCCATGCTGCGCTGGATCATCGACAACCAGCGCTACGCCGAGGCGTTCCTGGCGGCCCCCCATGCCGAGGCCGCCGAGCGGGCCGGTTATCGCGGCTTTTGCAATGCCAGCCATCTGGTTATCAGCGATAAATCCCACCCACGCTTCGGCCAGATGCTGCGCTCAAGCGATCTCGGTCTGCCCTTCGAGGGTGAGGCTTATGGGGAGGGGGACGCCGTGCTGGTGATCGATGGGGGCAGCGGTGCCCTGCTGTCCGCCGGTCAGTGCGAGCGAGCCAGTCTTTGGGTGGATCGCCGAATTACAGCCCCAAGTGGCGAGCTGGCGGTCAAGAGCAGCTTCCAGCTGCTGGCCGAGTCGTGCCGGGAGATGAGCCTTGCACAGTACAGCGCCGAGTGCGCCGTGCCGGTGGCCGATATCGAGGCGCTGGCGCGGGAGTTCACCAGCCACGGTACCCGGGCGGCGGTGGTCTCCCATGGTGGCACCATGAGCGCCAACGGCTTCTACTCGGCCTGGGCCATCATGATGCTCAACGCCATGATAGGAAACCTCAACGCCCGGGGCGGCGCCGTGGCGAGCGGCGGCAAGTTCGACCCCTTCGGGGCCGGGCCCCGCTACGATCTGGCGAGCTTCCCGGGCATGGTCAAACCCGCCGGCGTCTTCCTGTCCCGCTCCAAATTCCCTTACGAGAAAACCTCGGAATATCGGCGCAAGCGGGAGGCGGGGCAGAACCCCTATCCGGCCCGGGAGCCCTGGTTCCCCATCTCGGGTCCCTTGCTTGGCGAGCATCTGACCGCGGCGGTGAACGGCTATCCCTATCGGCTCAAGGCCTGGATCAACCACATGGGCAACCCCCTCTACGGTCAGGCGGGGCTCGCCAAGGCCATCGGGGAAGAGCTCAAGGATCCCAAGGTGCTGCCGCTCTTTATCAGCATCGACAGCTTCATCAACGAATCTTCGGCGCTGTCGGACTACATAGTGCCGGACACCCTCACCTACGAGTCCTGGGGCTGGGCCAGTGCCTGGCACGGGGTCATGACCAAGGTCTCCACCGGGCGCTGGCCCGTGGTGGAACCGCGCGTCACCAAGACGGCGGAGGGGGATCCGGTCTGCATGGAGTCTTTCCTGATCGCGGTGTCCAAGCGCCTCGGCTTGCCGGGCTTTGGCGAGGGGGTGGTCAAGGGGGCGGATGGCAAGCTGCACGGCCTGAACCGGGCGGCGGATTTCTCCCTCTATGGCGCGGCGAACGTGGCCTACCTCGGTCAGCCGGTACCCGCCATCGGCCCAGAGGATCTTGCCTGGTCCGGGGTGGAGCGGATCCTGCCGGTGCTGAACGCCACCCTGAGCCAGGAGGAGGCGAGCCGCGCCGCCTACCTCTTCGCCCGGGGTGGGCGCTTCGAACCCGTAGCCAAGGGGCGGGATGCATCGGGTCAGCCGAGCAAGCGCTGGCCCAAGCCCCTGATGCTCTGGAACCCGGAGGTGGGCAGCCGTCGCCACAGCCAGAGCGGCCAGTTCTTGAGCGGCACCCCGCGCTTCTTCCGCCCCCAGCTGGCGGATGGCACGCCGCTCAATGAGGCGTTCAAGCCCGCCCAGTGGCCCCTGCTGCTCACCAGTTACAAGTCTCACACCATGAGCTCCATGAGCATTGGTTCGGATCGCCTGCGCCAGGTACATCCCAGCAACCGGGTGCGACTCAACGAGCAGACGGCGGCGCGTCTTGGCATCGAGAGCGGGGACAGGGTGCGGGTCAGCACCCCGGATGGCAGCGTCATCGGGGTGGCGGAGTGCGTGGCCGGGGTACAGGCGAATGCCATCGCCATCGAACACGGCTTCGGTCACAAGGAGCTGGGAGCAAAGGCGCACTGGGTCGATGGCGAGGAGGTGGCGGCCAGCCCCTTGCGCGGGGCCGGGGTCAATCTGAACGACTTGGCGGTGCTGGATCCCAGCCGTCACGGTCGCTACCCCCTGGTGGACTGGGCCATCGGCTCCTCGGCCCGCCAGGGGCTGCCCGCCCGGGTCGACAAGCTGGTGTAGCGCCAGAGACAAAAAGCGGGGCCATCGTGGCCCCGCTTTTTATTGCATGCTTGCGAACATCAGTTGTCCAGTTCGAAATCCACCCACACCAGACGGTGATCCGAGCTGACCCCCTTGGCGATGCCGAGCTGTGCGTCATACACCAGGTGGTAGCCTGGCTCGAAGCTGGCGGGCCAGAACACGCCCGAGGCCACCGCGTTGAGGTTGGCGGAGGGGATCAGGTGATCGAGCTGCAGGCCGCTGCTGCTGGTGATGCGTTCCGGCGTGGTTCTGTTGTTGTTGCGCTTGCACTGGTCCGGCTGGCTGGCGAGGCACTCGGGGCCCCCCTGGCTCACCGGGATCAGGGCGCCGTTGGTGACCGCCTGATTGACCAGTTCATGGTTGTGCAGATCCTGGATGGCGCTCAGATCCCCGTCACCGAGTTGGGGATCGGCATTGAGATCCCCGGCGATGACGAAGCTGGCGCCGGCGGGCAGGCCACCTGCCTTGCCCGCGTCATCCACCATGTAGCTGGCGGTCTCCACATAGTCCTGCCAGAAGGCCACCTCGGCTCTGTTGTGCTTGACGTTGTGGCGCGCCGCGTTGCCGAAGATGGGTGGGGTCGGGTGGGAGATGAGGAAGTGGATCACCTGCTCCCCCTTGGCGGTCTTGACCCGCACCGGCACGTCCGCGTGGTTCTTGGAGGAGAGGGGGAACAGCTCCCAGGCGGCTGCGTCATACCAGGGCTCGCCGCACTGGCGGCCGGCCGGGATCGGCGCCTTGGCGTTGTTGCAGTCGTCGATGACGGGGTTGACTTCGCCCGGCATGTCCTTCCACTTGAAGTGCTGGAAGGTGCGGATCTGCTTGGTGTCGATGGGGTATTTCGACATCACGGCGAAGGCGTACTGGCCGTGGTAGTTGCCAAAGCCCCAGGCGTCGTCCGGCCCGCTGCTGACCTTGCCGTCCAGGTTGAGATCCTGGCCGCTCATCAGGCCGGTGTTGGTGGCAAAGTTCTGCATCACCGGGTAGCTGATGGCCTGCACCTCGGCGTGTTGCGGATGGGCGAGGTAGTTGCTGTTGAACGCCTGCAGATCGGCGCTGCTCTCCCCCTTGCCGTCGTTGTCGAACTCGTTGAGCAGGAAGACGTCCGGCCGGGTACGCTGGATGATCTCGGCGATATTGCGGATCTGCTGCACGTTCTTGGCGCGGGTAGTCTCGGCCTGGCCGAGGCTGCCATCACCGCTCTGGTAGCGAGCGAGCAGGGCATCCTGGGCGGCGCGGTCCAGCGCCAGCTCGGCGCTCAGCATGCCGGCCGCGGTGCGGTCGAAGGAGAGGTTGAAGGTGGCGAAGCGAACCATGGTATCCGGGGCCTCTGAGTCGTTCTGGCTGTTACAGCCTGCCAGCATTCCTAAGGAAATGGCAGCGGCGAGCAGGGTTTTGTTGATGTTTTTCATTGTAATATTCCGTAGCATCAAGATGTTATGCCTCAGTAGGGTCAAGTGAGGCGCGGCCATTATAGGGATCCAGTCCGGAGGCTGGGCTCTGAATGAGCCAAAATGTGTCTCCATTCACAAAGTGACGGCTTGTTTGGTGGTGAATGAGACAGCGTGCCCGGTTTCAGGGGGTTGAACGGCAGAGGGAGGGGAGAGATGAGTCGGCAGCAAACGGCCCTGGTGGTCGAGGGGGGCGCCATGCGCGGCATCTTTGCCGCCGGGGTGCTGGACGCCTTCCTGGCGAAGGGGGAGACGGGCTTCGATCACTGCATCGGGGTGTCGGCGGGGGCGGTCAATCTGGCGGCCTATCTCGCGGGGCAGCGGGGGCGCAATCACAGGGTCATCACGGATTATTCCTGTCGCCCCGAATTCATCAATTTCGGCAAGTTTGTACGCGGCGGCCACTGGCTGGATCTCGACTGGCTGTGGGAGATCACCATTCGCGAGATCAGGCTGGATCTCGCCCACTTTGCCGAGAGCACCGTGCCGCTGACCGTGGTGACGACCCGGGTATCGGACGGACAGGCGGCCTACCTCAGGGGAAGTGCAGAGGCGCTGGAGCAGCAGATCAAGGCCTCCTGCTCGGTGCCGCTCGCCTATCGGGACTTCGTGCGCATCGCGGGGGAGGCCATGACGGATGGCGGGGTGGCGGACTCCATCCCGGTGCGCCATGCCTACGAACAGGGGGCGCGGGACATCACAGTGGTGCTCTCCCGCCCCCTCGGCTATCGCAAGCAGGCGCCGCGTTTGCCCGCCCTGCACCGTTATCTGCTGCGCCAGACCCCGGCCCTGGCCGAGGCGAGCCTCTCGCGCCATCACAGCTACAACGCGGCCATCGACTTTATCCGGGAGCCGCCGGCGGATTGCCAGATCCACGTCATCGTGCCTCCCGCAGGCTTTCGGGTCGGCCGCATGACAACGGACAAGGACAGGCTGGAGCAGGGTTATCAGATGGGTTGGCAGGCGGGATTGGCCTATCTGGCCGGGAAGGGGGCAGCCCGCTAGGGCAGACGGGGGCGTTGGCCGCTGCCTGGGCCTAGTTTGCCACCTGACGGCGGGCATTATTCATCTGATGAATGTTGTCATCAGGTACATGCATCAAATGAATAGCCTGACCGAGCCAATGCCAGTCCAGGGGTGGATTGCCGGCCTTGAAGCGCTGATAGGCTTGCCCCTGGCGGACGGTCAGAAACAGGGTGGCGGGCAGGCCGAGGCGATTGTGATAGCGCACCATCACCTCCCCCTGATAGGTGGAGAGGCGCTGTTGCAGTTGAAGCAGGTTCAGCCCGTGCTCCTGTCCCGTTTCATCCCAGATTGCAAACATATGAGGCGGCTCCTTGCCATGAATGGCCCACTGTTTACAAAATGTGCTATCGGGGCAATTGTCAGATCTGACAGTGCCATCTGAAATCAGTGCTGTGCGGAGGGCAGAAAAGCGAAAACCCGGCCTGAGCCGGGTTTTCTGAAGGATGGTGGAGGGAGAAGGATTCGAACCTTCGAAGGCAGAGCCGTCAGATTTACAGTCTGATCCCTTTGGCCGCTCGGGAACCCCTCCACGGGGTATTGCTATTTTTGGCCTGCTATCAGGAAGATGGTGGAGGGAGAAGGATTCGAACCTTCGAAGGCAGAGCCGTCAGATTTACAGTCTGATCCCTTTGGCCGCTCGGGAACCCCTCCACGGGGTATTTTCCTGATTGTTCGCACTTGAATGGTGGAGGGAGAAGGATTCGAACCTTCGAAGGCAGAGCCGTCAGATTTACAGTCTGATCCCTTTGGCCGCTCGGGAACCCCTCCCCAAGTGCGAGGCCGCATACTATCAGATCCCGCCCTGTTGTGAACCCCCAAGACCCAATCTGACGAGAAAAAATTACTGTTTGCTCATTTTTTGATATCTCTCGCTCAAAATTCACGCTTTTCAATGACTTTTCTCTCCTGGGATAGGGTCGCCACCTCCCGGCGCGGCGGCGATTCGTGAAGAGAGGCAGAAGAGCGCAGGGCCAGCGAGGTGCAGAATCAAGGTAACAACGCAAAAGCGATGAAGGAGCCCAGAGGCTCCTTCATGGATTGAGGGTGGTTCGCGCTCACTCTTCTTGCGCGCGGGCCTGCCGGCACCCCTCGACCGCCTGGGCGATCAGCTCAAGGGCGCTCTGCTCGCAGGGGGGCAGCGCCTCGTCGCACCGGCCGATGGGGGTGACGCGATCTCCCCACTTGATGAGGGCGGCGCCCCAGGTCAGACCGGCCCCGAAGGCGGCGCTCAGCAGATAGCTGTTCGGCTTGACCCGGCCCTGCTCCAGCGCCTCGCACAGGGCGATGGGCACGGTGGCGGCGGAGGTGTTGCCGTACTGCTCGATGTTGACCATCACCTTCTCCATGGGGGCGTCCATGCGCTTGGCCAGGGTCTCGATGATGCGCACATTGGCCTGGTGCGGGACGATGAGGTCGATCTGCTCGGGGGTAATGCCCGCCTGGGTCAGCACCGTGCTCGTGGCTTCCCCCATGCCGCGCACGGCGCGCTTGAAGATCTCCTGCCCCTCGAAGTTGAAGGTGAACAAGCCGTCGATGTCGGCAAAGCGCACCCGGTCGGTGCCGAAGTTCGGCACGTGCAGGATCTCCCGGGCCTCGCCGTCGCAGCCGATCTTGTTGGCGATGAGGCCGGATTCCTGCTCGCTCGCCTCGATCACCACGGCGCCCGCTCCGTCACCAAACAGCACGGCGGTGTCGCGCTTGGCCCAGTCCAGCAACTGGGTGAGACGCTCGGCGCCGATCACCAGCACCTTGCTCATCATGCCGGTTTGCACCAGGGAGGTGGCCACCGAGAGGGCATAGACGAAACCGGTGCAGGCGGCGTTGAGATCGAACACCGCCGCCTTGTGGGCGCCGAGGGCCTGCTGCACCGCGGAGGCGCCGTTCGGGATCAGGGTGCCCGGGGTGGCGGTGGCGAGAATGATGCCGTCGAGATGAGCGGCATCGAGGCCGGCGCAGGCGAGGGCACGGCGCCCGGCCAGGGTGGCGAGAGCCTGGGTGCTGACGTGGGAGACCCGGCGCGCCTTGATGCCGGTGCGGGGATAGATCCACTCGTCCGAGGTATCCATGATGGTGCTGAGATCGTCGTTGGTCAGCACGCTGGGGGGCAGGCATTTGCCCCAGCCGGTGATATTGGCGTAGGTCATCTTGTGATCGCTTGTCGTGGCGGGCCCGCAGGCACAGATGACGAAATTATGCCGCACGGGCCCAGCAGTGTCATCTGGCTGTCATGCCGGCGGTGGGCGATGTGGTGGGGTGAGGCTGGCAAGAGGATGATTTTGCTTAAATAAGCTGTTGGCCTTGCCGTAAGATGGCGTTTTCGGTCCCTGGTGTCAGGCCAGGGCCCCCGCGTCGAGGTGATCCCGTGCACAAAGCGAATCTCAACCTGTTGCCCACCCTCAAGGTGTTGCTGGAGACCCGCAACATCAGCCGGGCGGCGGAGCTGTTGCACCTGAGCCAGCCCTCCATCAGCAAGCAGCTGACCCAGCTGCGTGCCGAATTTGGCGACGAGCTGCTGGTGCGCGAAGGCCAGCGCTGGCTGCTGACCCCGCGGGCCGAGAGCCTGGCGGCTCAGCTTGCAGATTCCCTCGGTGCCCTGGACAGGCTCTATGAGGCCCCCCGGTTTGAACCCGAGCGCTGCGAGCGGGTGTTTCGTCTCGCCTCCTCTGACTACGTGGCCCAGCATATCCTGCCGGATATCTGCGCGGCGCTGGCCAGGGCCGCTCCCCAGGCGGCCCTTGAATATAGCCTGTGGGACAAGCGCCAACTGCCGCAGTTGTGGCAATCCGAGCTGGATCTGGTCTCCACCATCACGGATCTGGTGCCGGATCAGATCCGGGGCCTGCATCAGGGGGAGGATAGATTGGTGATGTTGATGGGGGGCCAGCATCCCCTGTCCGGTACCACCCCATCTCTGGCGGAGTACCTCGCCTGGCCCCATCTGCAGGTAAGCGGCGGCGGCGACAAGGACAGCCCGGTGGAGCGGGTGCTGGGGCCACAGGGGCTCTCCCGCCGCTGGTTTGCCCGGGTGCCCTTCTTCCAGGCGGCGGTGGAGGTGCTGCTGCGCACCGACTGCCTGATGACCACCCCGGCCCACATCGCCTGGCAACTCGCCAGGGAGCACGCTCTCAGTTTTTGCGATCTCCCCTTTGCCACCCGTCCCCAGCAGTACCACCTGCTGTGGCACCAGCGCCATCATCAGGATCCGGCCCACCGCTGGTTCCGGGAGCTGGCCTATCCCTTCCTGCGGGATCACCTGCAACATACCGTCGACGAGAGCCGCAAGACCCTGGGCAGGGGCCGTTTCTGACGGCAGCAGTTGATTGTTCTTTACAGTTTCACGCTTCAGTTATTTATTCTGAGTCATAGTCATGGGCTATGAGATCTATTCATAACTTTCACTTCTTGCATGATGATGCCCCCCTTACCCTGAGGGCCGGTATTGATCTTCATTCAAGAGAGGCAGTGATGGAATTCACGAGTTGGTTGGCGCTGGCGGCGGTCTGTTTCATGGGGGCCATCAGCCCGGGCCCGAGTCTGGCGCTGATCATCCGCAACACGGTGCAGGGCGGGCAGGGACACGGGGTGGTCACGGCCCTCGGCCACGGGCTCGGGGTCGGCATCTATGCGCTGATCACGGCGCTGGGCCTCTCCGTGCTTATCACCCAAACCCCGCTCTTGTTTGACATCATTCGCTACGTCGGTGCCGCCTTCCTCGCCTGGCTCGGCATCAAGGCATTGCTCGCCAAACCTGCCAGCGGATCCGTGGAAGAGGACGCCCACGCAGTGCGTGGTCGCCAGGGGGTCTTCGAGGGCTTCATGGTCGCCTTTCTGAACCCCCAGCTCGCCATCTTCTTCATCGCCCTGTTCAGCCAGTTCGTCCATGCGGACACCGGCTGGTGGGAAGGCGGCATCATGATGCTCACCGCCGGCGGTATCGATGCAATCTGGTACGTGCTGGTGGCTCTGGTGCTCTCTCGTGGTCCCGTGCTGGCCTGGCTCAAGGCAAAGTCTTTCGTCATCGACAAGGTCAGCGGCCTGGTGCTGCTGGGGTTGGCGCTGAAGGTGATGATCTGACGCGCTCCCGCGGTCGATCCAGTGGCTGGCCTGGCTCAAGGCAAAGTCCTTCGTCATCGACAAGGTCAGCGGCCTGGTACTGCTGGGGCTGGCGCTGAAGGTGGTGATCTGAGCACAATCCAGCCTGTGCAGTCAGCGTAATCTCGCAGCGCCCTTCTCCCCTCGCGGGAGAAGGGCTGGGGATGAGGGGAGCTGACATGGGGCTGATCCAATCCTGCATTCTGCGGTGATCTTAAGCGGGATCAAGGCAGGGAGGGGGCGCAGTCGCTAGAGTGGCGGCCATTTGCAGCCCTTCGAACCGGACGCCATGCACGATCAGACCCATCATAACCGCCTGGAGCTGCTGGCCCCGGCCAAGAACCTCGCCTACGGCATCGAGGCCATCAACCATGGCGCCGATGCCGTCTACATGGGGGGCCCCGCCTTCGGCGCCCGCAGCGCCGCCGGCAATTCCCTCGAAGACATAGAGGCGCTGGCGCGCCACGCCCACCGCTTCGGTGCCCAGGTGTTCGTCGCCTTCAACACCCTGTTGCACGACCACGAGCTGGAGCAGGCCAGGCGTCTCACCCACCAGATCTACGAAGCCGGTGCCGATGCGCTCATCGTGCAGGACATGGGGCTGCTGGCGCTGGACCTCCCCCCCATCGCCCTGCACGCCAGCACCCAGACCGACAACCGCACCCCGGAGAAGGTGAAATTCCTGCAGGATGTGGGGTTCTCCCAGGTGGTGCTGGCCCGTGAGCTGTCGCTGGAGCAGATCCGCGCCATCAGCGCCCAGACCTCGGTTCAGCTGGAGTTCTTCATCCACGGGGCCCTGTGTGTCTCCTACAGCGGTCAGTGCAACATCAGCCATGCCCGCACCGGCCGCAGCGCGAACCGGGGGGAGTGTGCCCAGCTCTGCCGGCTGCCCTGCTCCCTGCAAAAGCCGGATGGGGAGGTGCTGGTGGAAAACAGCCACCTGCTCTCTTTGAAAGACATGGATCAGAGCGCGAACCTGGAGGCGCTGATCGAGGCGGGCATTCGCTCCTTCAAGATAGAGGGACGGCTCAAGGGGCTGGATTACGTCAAAAACGTCACCGCCTGGTATCGCCAGAAGCTGGACGCCATCCTGGACAAGCGCCCGGATCTGGTGGCGAGCTCCGCCGGTCGCTGCAGTTATGGCTTCACGCCGGATCCGAAGAAGAGCTTCAACCGGGGGGCCACCGATTACTTCCTCCACGGTCGCCAGCCGGATATCGACTCCCCCCGCAGCCCGAAATACCTGGGGGAACCTCTGGGCCGGGTCACTCGCGTCAGCAAGGAAGGGATAGAGATAGACGGGCGCCCATTGGATAGTCGGGGACTCATCCTCAACAATGGCGACGGTCTCGGTTTCTTCAAGCCGGGGGGCGAGCTGATGGGGATGCGCCTCAACAAGGTGGCAAGCAAGGGCGGGAGTAAGCAGTTGCTCCTCTCCGAAACCATGGCTGGGCTCAAGGTGGGCACCGAGATCTACCGCAACCACGACCAGGTATTCAGCAAGCTGCTGGAAAAACCGAGCAGCGATCGTCGCATCCGGGTGGACATGCACTTGTCCGAGTGCGAGCAAGGGGTACGACTCACGTTGGTCGACGAGCAGGGCATCGAGGCCAGCGTGACGCTCGTCTGCGACAAACGGCCTGCCGACAATCCGGAGCGGGCGCTGCAACAGGCACGGGACCAGCTCGCCAAGCTTGGCAACACCCTGTTTGTGGCCCGCAAGGTGGAGTTGGTGTTCACCAACCCCCTGTTCCTTGCCGCGTCCATGCTCAACGGCCTGCGCCGGGACGGCATAGCGGCGCTGGAGGCAGCGCGCCTCATCGCCTACCAGCGCCCGGAGCGGCGCATCCCGCTGTGGGACGTCACCTATCCCCAGCACCGGCTCTCCTACCTTGGCAACGTGCTGAACAAAGCCGCCGAGGACTTTTTCCGCGAGCACGGGGTGGAGCGCATCGCCCCCGCCTATGAGGCGAACAAGGAGGAGGGAGAAGTGGTGTTGATGATCACCAAGCACTGCATCCGCTACAGCCAGAACCTCTGCCCCAAGGAGGTAGCGGGCCTCAAACCCGAGCCACTGGAGCTGAAGATAGGCAAGGACAGTTTCCGCCTGCGCTTTGACTGCAAACGCTGCGAGATGCAGGTGATGGGCAGCCTGAAACGCTAGGCTTGCGCCTGGCGGCGGGAGAGGGCATGTTGGGGGCTCCGATGAGGGGCTGGCTGGCGCAGGATGCGCGGGCAACGGGCTAACCCTCCTCACCCCATCCCGAGCCAGGATATGCGATATGGAAGTCGAAGAAAGCGCGGCGCTGAGCGTCGCGGATAGCTTTGTCAGCGTCCCGGGTGGACGCCTCTTCGTGCGCCAATGGCGTCCCGCCGGTACAGGCCACTCCCCGCTGATCCTGTTGCACGATTCCCTCGGTTCCGTGGCCCAGTGGCGGGACTTTCCCGCCACCCTGGCGACCCGCCTGCAGCGCCCCGTCATCGCCTACGATCGCCTCGGCTTCGGCCAATCCTCGCCACAAACTGAGCCCGCCAAGCCGGGCTTTATCGACGATGAGGCCCGTTTCTATCTGCCCACCCTCATCAAGGCCCTCGGCCTTGGCCACTACCTGCTGTTCGGCCACAGTGTGGGGGGCGCCATGGCGCTGGCCGCCGCCTCCCGACCCAGCAGTGGCTGCCTTGCCGTGATCAGCGAGTCTACGCAGGCCTTCGTGGAGGAGCGCACTTTGGATGGAATACGGGTGGCCAAGCAAGGCTTCGAAGACGAGGCGCAGTTGGTGCGCCTCACAAGATGGCATGGCGAGCGGGCCCGCTGGGTGCTGGATGCCTGGACGGGGGTCTGGCTCAGCCCGGCGTTTCGCCACTGGTCCCTCGCGCCGCGTCTCGCCGATGTCCATTGTCCCGTGCTCGCCATCCACGGCGAGAAAGATGAATTCGGCTCGGCCGCCTTTCCCCGCGCCATCGCGGGCGGGGTGAGCGGGGCGGCGCAGATGGCGCTGCTGCCCGATTGCGGCCATGTGCCTCATCGGGAGCGGGAGGCCGAGGTGCTCGATTTGGTGGAGACATTCTTGAGCAGGCATCGCATCGGCTGATCATCGTCCTTCGGGCGCCGGGATGGCGTCCTGGTTATTTAGAAAATTCACTCGACACAGGATCTTCCATGGAAATCAACAATCTGCCGTTTTGCACCACGAACTGGGCCGAGATCCCGCCCACTGAACACCTGGGGGAGAAGGGGACTGCCCGCTGGCACACCCAGCATTTTGGCCCCATGCGGGTGCGGATGGTGGAGTACTCCCCCGGCTATCTGGCGGATCACTGGTGCAGCAAGGGCCACGTACTGTTCTGTCTGGAAGGGGAGCTGCACACCGAGCTGGAAGATGGCCGCGTCTTCACCCTGAGCGCCGGGATGAGCTATCAGGTGGCGGACAACGCCGAGCCTCACCGCTCCTTCACCGAGCGGGGTGCCCGCCTCTTTATCGTCGACTGACCCTTTTCCCATTGATCGAGAGGTTGCCCATGCTGGAACTCAGACCGAACTGCGAGTGTTGTGACAAGGACTTGCCCGCCGGCAGCAGTGAAGCGCTTATCTGCTCCTTCGAGTGCACCTTCTGCAGCGATTGCAACGAGCGCTACCTACACCAAAGCTGCCCGAACTGCGGCGGCGAGCTGGTGAGGCGCCCCCGCCGCCCCGCCGGGAAACTCGTGGCCAACCCTCCTTCCAGCAAGCGGGTATTCAACCCGGCGCTGCGGGAGCAAAACAGCTAACTCCTTTGCCTGCGCTGTGAAGCCCTACGGGACGACAAGCAGGCATGGCGCGTCGTGGCCACCCCAAACAGGGCTTTACCTTCTCCCGGCTAGAGCCCTTATCACAGGGGCTCAACCAAGGAGCGCGAGATGGCGGAACGATTTGAAGGGGCGGGGGCGCTGGCCTATGACCAGCGCATTCCCTTGTTGGTGCCGGGTTATGAGCTGCTGCATCAATTGAGTGCTGCCCAGCTGATGGCAAGGCTCGGGGAGGAGGCGCGGGTGCTGCTGGTGGGAGTGGGCACCGGCAGCGAGCTGCTGCTGCTTGGCAAGCTCTGCCCCCGGTGGCACTTTGTCGCCCAGGACATCTCGGCGGACATGCTGGCCCAGGCGCGTCAGCGGGCCGACGAGGCCGGGATGGGAGAGCGAGTTAGGTGGCTTTTGGGGGCGTTACCCACTGCCTCACAACATTTCGACGCCGCACTCTGTCTGTTGGTGCTTCATTTTCTGGATGAAAACTCTAAGTCATCGCTGCTTGTTGATATCTCCCGCCATCTCAAGGTCGGCTCCCCGCTGCTGTTGGCGGATCTGATGACGGCTGCGGAGCCAATGGAGCGCGCCGTCATGGGACAGCAGGCGCGGCTAGGGGGTCTGCCACTGGCGGCCAGCGAGCGCATGATGCAGCGTCTCGCCGACGATTTTATTCCCCTCGATGAGGGGCAGTTGCAGCGGTTGCTGCAAGGGGCGGGTTTCAGCGCGGGGCAGCGTTACTTTCAGGCGCTCGGCTTTCACGGCTGGCTGGCAACCCGGCGCTGAGGCGGGCATCAAGTTCGGCTGGGGCAGCCAGGACGAGGAAATAGAGATGGCGGAGTCCGGCGGGCCCCGAGGGAGCCCGCCGCCGTTCACACGTTTATTTATCCATCACCACATTCCAGGGGCCATCCGCCTGGATGAAGAACACCGCCGGCTCCTTGCCCTCAACCTTGGCGACATGGGGCGCCTTGTCGGTCAGGGCGAAGTAGTCGCCGGGGCCGAGGCGGTGCGCCTTGCCTCCTGCCGTCAGGATGATGGCTCCCGACACCAGGGTCACATAGTGATCCGCATCGTGGTGATGATTGGGGGTCACCAGCCCGACCGGGTATTTCAGGAAGAAGCGGCTCGGCCCGCTGGCCATGTCACCGGACACCGGTGCGGCGGCGATGCCGTTGCCCATCTCCTTCCACTTGAGATCGGCCTGGGTCATCACCATGGTGTCGGCGCTGGCCCAAGAGGGGGCGCCGACCACCAGCAGCATTGACAGCGAGAGGACGACTGCATGCATGAATTTCATCTGCTCTCTCCTTTGCGTGTTGAACAAGCTGTTCGAGACGGGGGAGGTCATCCCGACCTCACCCCTTCAAGCATAGGGCTGAGCCCGCATCAACACCTGCTGCCGCACTGCCACCGCCCACTTCACGCTGTTTCGCCCTTGTCACGGGTCAGCAGGCCTGATGGGGAGCCCGGCTCAGGGGGCTTGTTCAGCACGGGATGCCTTCGAGTTTCAGCAGCGCCTGCTTGATGGGCAGGCCGCCGGCGTAACCGGTCAGGCTGCCGTTCTGGCCGATCACCCTATGGCAGGGGACGATGATCGACAGCGGGTTGCGGCCATTGGCGGCGCCCACCGCCCGGCTCGCACTCGGCTTGCCGATGGCGATCGCTATCTCGCCGTAACTGCGGGTCTCGCCGTAGGGGATGTCGCACAGTGCCTGCCACACGGCGCGTTGAAACGCGGTGCCCTGGGCGGCCAGCGGCAGGGTGAAGCGTTGCAGCCTGCCCGCGAAGTAGTCCCGAAACTCGGCCAGATAGGGAGCCAGCGCCTCGCTGTCCTGCTGCCACCCGGGTTGCGTGGGCAGGGGGCGCAGGCCGTCCACGAAATCCACGTGGCGAAGGCCGGTCTCGTCGATGGCGACCAGCAACGGGCCGCAGGCGGTGTCCAGAAAGTCGTAGCGGATCATGATGTTGTCTCCTCGGTTTGCTGTGATGTTTCGGCCTGGGTCAGCCGCTCGGGCCGCTCGCCCGCTTACTCGCCCAGGGCATAGGCATGCCACAGCCAGCTTGCGGCATAGGCGCGCCAGGGTTGCCAGGCGCGGCTCAAGGTTTCCACCTCCCTGACCGGCAGTTTCACACCGCCCCCGAGCGCCTTTTGCAGCACCAGATCCGAGGCGGGGAAGGCGTCCGGATCCTGCCCGGTGCGCAGGCGCCAGTACGCAACGGTCCAGGGGCCTATGCCCGGCAGCGCGAGCAGTTGCTCATCACTCGCCCTGGCCAGGGTGATGGCGCCGCTCGCGAGCGCCCCGGCCAGCCCTTGCAGCGTCCTGATCCGGCTGCCCGGCATGCCGATGCCATCGAGATCGAGGGCGCACAGCTGGGCCGGGGTTGGCAGGGTACTGGTGCCGAACTGCGCCAGGGTGCGCGCCACCAGCCGTCCCATGATGGTGATGGCGCCCTTGACCGACACCTGCTGACCGACGATGGCGCGCAGCATCACCTCGTACTCATCCCAGCCCCCCGGCAGGCGCACGCCGGGCCAGCGCGCCAGCAGCGGCGCGAGGTGCGGATCCTGACCGAGCCGCTCGCCGATCCGCGCCATGTCCGCATCGAGATCCCACATGCGCCGCACCCGATACAGGATGTCCGGTAGCGCCCCCGGCGGCAGACCCCGCAGGGTCAGTCGCAGCTGGTTGCCCACCCCGGGCTCGATACGGATCCACCCCTCCTGCTCACCGATCCGGTGACGCCGCTCATAGCCCTGCTCGTCCACCCGCTCCAGCCCCGGGATGGCGCGCAGCCGATAGAACGCCAGCATGGCCTGCACATCGAACGGTGGCCGATAGGGCAGTTGCAGGGTGAGCGCCGGTCCCGGCTCCTGCGCCGGACGTGCGCCCTCCTGCTTGCGCAAGGCGCTAGGGGAGAGGCCATAGGCGTGGCTCCACGCATCGTTGAAACGGCGGATGCTCGCAAAACCGGCCGCGAACGCGATGTCGGTGACGGGCAGCGGCGTCTCCGTCAGCAGCCGCTTGGCGAGCAGCAGGCGGCGCGTCTGCTCCACCTGTTTCGGCGAGGCGCCGAGGTACTGCTCGAACTGACGCCTCAGGGTGCGCTCCGTGATGCCCGCCTCGGCCGCGAGCGTCCCGAGCGTGCTGTCCGCAAGTTCGCCGCGCTCGATGCGCGAGAGCACCCGGCTGACGAGCTCTGGCAGATCCCCTCCCTGCGCCGGGGCCAGCTCGGGCCGACAGCGCAGACAGGGGCGCAGGCCGTACTGCTCGGCGGCGGCGGCGAAGCGAAAGTAGTGCACGTTGTGCTTGTGGGGGGCGCGCGCCGGGCAGATGGGACGGCAATAGATGCCGGTGGAGAGCACGCCGGTGAAGAAGCGGCCGTCGAAGCGCGCATCCCGGGCGAGGCGGGCGGCGTGACACTGCTCGCGGGTGAGGCCGGGGACTATCTCGTCCTGTTCGCTTGGATGCTCGATTTGCATGGTGACAACTCCAGAGGCTCTGTTCATGCCCTGAGACTAAGCGGGGAGGCGGGGGCTGACTAGCCAAAAACGGACAGGGATAGGAAAAATAATCGGCGGCGGGCTCCCGCGGGAAAGCGGGATAAAAAACGGCGCCCTCGGTCGGGGCGCCGTTGTTGCATCTGGGCAAAGGTTATTTCAGATGCTACTTCAGATAACGCTGCTCCAGATGCTGGCGCAGCCACTGTGGATTCAACGCCTCGCCGGTCGCGCGTCGCACGAGTTCGTCCGTGTCGTGCAGGCTAGCTTGTGACCAGATGTGACGACCGAGCCACGCGAAGATCTCCGGCAGACGGCCCGCACTGATCAGCGCGCCCATGTCGCCGAGTTCCCGCTCCAGCGCGAAGCGCAGTTGCGCCGCGTACATGGCGCCGAGCGTGTAGCTCGGGAAGTAGCCAAACGACCCGTCCGTCCAGTGAATGTCCTGCATGCAGCCATTCTGGTAGTTGCCCTTGGTCGACAGGCCGAGCCACTGCTGCATTTTCATGTCCCACAGCTCGGGGATGTCCGCCACCTCGATGCGCCCTTCCATCAGATCGCGCTCCAGCTCGTAGCGCAGGATGACGTGCGCCGGGTAGGTCACCTCGTCCGCATCGACCCGGATAAAGCCGGGCTCGACGCGGTTGTACAGCTTCACGAGGTTCGCGGGATCGAGTGCCGGTTGATCGCCAAAGTGGGCGCGGATGCGTGGCGCTATCAGCGACAGGAACGCCGGGGAGTGGCCGAGCTGCATCTCGCAGAACAGGCTCTGGCTCTCGTGAATACCCATGGAGCGCGCCTCGGCGACCGGCTGGCCGAGCAGGTCGCGCGGCAGCCCCTGCTCGTAACGGGCGTGCCCCGTCTCGTGCACTATGCCCATCAGGCTGGAGACGAATTCGCCCTCGTTGTAGCGCGTGGTGATGCGCACGTCCGTCGGCACACCGCCGCAGAACGGGTGGCTGCTCACGTCGAGTCGGCCGTGGGCGAAATCGAAGCCGAGCAGTCCCATCACCTCCTGGCCGAGCGCCTGCTGAGTCGGGATGGGGAAGGGGCCTTGCGGGATCAACAGGGTGTCGCGCTTCTGCTGTTCGCTCACGCGCTGGATGAGATCGGGCAGCCAGCTCGTCAGATCGCCGAAGATGCCGTCCAGCCGCGCGCTGGTCATGCCGGGCTCATACAGCGCCAGCATGGCGTCGTAGGGGCGCAGATCCAGCGCCTCGGCGCGCAAGGTCGCGACCTCCCGCGACAGCTTCACCACCTCCTTGAGATTCGGGGCAAAACCGGCCCAGTCATTCTCCTTGCGCTGGCGGCGCCAGGCGTGTTCGCACTTGCTGCCGGCCAAGGAGAGCGCCTCCACCAGCTCCCCCGGCAGCAGGCTCGCATCCTGCCAGTGGCGCTTGATCTCAGCGAGGTTCGCGCGCTGGGTCGCATCCAGGTTCTCGCTCTCTGCCTTGGCTATCCAGTCGCCGAGCTCGGGAGCGGTGCGCTTTTGGTGCATGAGCACGCCAAGTTCCGCCATGGCTTCGGCCCGCGCCTCGTTGCCCCCTTCCGGCATCATGGCGGCCTGATCCCAGCCGCAGATGGCGGAGAGATGGGAGAGTCGGTGCAGCTGTTGCTGATGTTTTTCAAGCTTTTGATATGACATGGGATTGTCCTTGTTATCGTCCCTGAGAGTATGCACCCCGTACCTGGCATGATCGGGGCGTCATGATGCTAGCACCGGCGTCGGGTGCCTTGCCACTTTCGGGATCTCAGGGCAGGCGCTTCTGGTGGCGCTCGCGGTTCTCGGCCTTCTTGCGCTCGCTCTTTCGCAGCAGCACATAGAGGGCGCCACTGCCGCCGTGGCGGCGTTCGGCGCTGTGCATGGCCATGACCGCCGGCAGTTGCGGCAGCCAGGCGCTGACATGGCTCTTGAGCATGGCGCGCGGGGTGCTGCGCTCCCCCTTGCCGTGCAGGATCAGCAGGCAGCGGATGTCCCGCACCTCGCAATCGGCGATAAATTGCGCCAGGGCGGTACGTGCTTCGTTGAGGGTCTTCTGGTGCAGATCCAGGCTGGCCTGCAGCTCGTATTTGCCGAGCCGCAGCTTCTTGTAGACCCCCTCCTGCACGCCGTCGCGCTTGAAGCCGACGATTTCGTGGGGATCCAGCAGCGTGATGGCCTCCATGCTGAGCATGTCCTGGGGTAGCGGGCCTGCGCTGGCGGCCTGGCGGCGCGCGAGCTGAGCCTCGGTCGGGGCGCTGTCGCCGCGTTGAGGTGCTATCTGGTCGCTGCGAAGGGGTCGCACATCGGCGACCTCCTGCAGGAAGAGTGAGTATTCGTCGTCATGTGGCACGGCAGGCTCCCCCCATGAAAATGAGGAGACATTATAACGGGCCCTGCCCCCGCTTAGAATGGCCGTCCGCTAAGGCGGCCAAGGCTGATGGGGAGGGCGCACGGGTCTGGTCGCGCTTTGCCTGGCAGGTTGGGGGCATCACCCGCATGGAGAAGAGGCTATTGCTCCTCCGTCGGTGGCTTGGCGTGCATCACCTTGTAGATGAAGTAGACGGCATAGGCGCTGATCAGCAGGAAGGTGCCGATAATCACCAGCATGGACATCAGTCCCACGCTGTTGCCGAACATCAGGTTCATCCAGAATTCCATCACATCCACTCCTGTCATCCCTTGGTGACAGGCATGATAAATACCTCTTTGGGTGGAGTAGGATGATCCCGATCAAGTCCCGCCGTGGTTATTTAATCAGCAGCGGGTTTTGTGAGCGGCCTCCCACTCAGGGGGAGGGAAGGCCGCGAGAGGAGGGCTACTGGACCGCAGGCAGGGTTGGCTCGGTGAGGGGTGTGATGCGCCAGCCTTGCTGCTCCAGCAGGGCCAGCAGTCCCTGTTCGCCGTAAAGATGCAGGGCCCCTACCACGATAAAGCTTTCGTTTGGCAGGGTCGGCCACTTCGCCACCCAGTTGCGGTTGCGTTCCGCCAGCAGGGTCTGCTCCAGCCAGGCCTGCAGCTTGGGCGGTGCCATCTCCTCTTTCAGCAGGTTGATCAGGGTCGCCTGATCGCCGTTTTGCCAGGCGCTCATCACCTCGCCAAAGCCCTTCTCGAGCTCCGGCAGCTCATCCAGGGTGCTCTCCAGCATCAGAGTCTGGTTGTCACCGACGCTGGCGAGATAACCGAGCTGCTCCAGCAGGGTCTCCAGGCCGACGATGGGCTTGCCCCCCTCGCTTGCCCGTTTGGCGAAGTGCTGATCCACCCCGTATTCCCCGCTGAATCCGGTGCGCTCAAGGGCTGCCTGGGTCAGGGTGATGGCCGCAAACCAGGGACGCAGCGGGGTCAGGATGGCTTCATTGAGACCGTTTTGACCGGCGGCGATCAGGGTGCGCCGGTAGAGGTCGATGGGCAGATGATCCTTGAGGGTCTTGCCGTCGACAAGCCGGGTGATGGCCCCCATCTCCTGCCACTGCTCCTTGCTGACATGGGTCATGTCGACCTCCATCACCAGGGCTCGGCTCTGTTGCCAGGCCCGCTCCACGGGATCCGGCAGTGGATAGAGGGAGGGCTTGCCCGCGTGGATGGAGCCCAGCAGCCAGTGTTGTTCACTGCCTTTCTCGATGCGATAGAAAGCCGGATCGGCGAGGGCCTGCAGCGGCAGCAGCAGGCAGACCAGGAAGGAGAACAGCGGTCGATGGAATCTCATGGGGCTCCTTGTATGAACGGGTGACTTGGCTTCATGGCAATAAACCCTATGATAAGTCCTCATTCGTCACAGCCAAGAGGTTTCCCATGCCCCACCTTCGTTTTCGGGCAGTTTCTGTCGACACCCTGCAACGGATCAGCACGCCCTTGCTGGCGGATCTCTGCGCCCTCACCGGCGGCAAGCCGGAGTTTGTCACCCTGGAGTGCGTACCGAGCCAATGGGTGCGAAACGGTCAGCCGGAGGCGGGTTTCCCCTTCGTGGAGCTGGTCTGGTTCGAACGGCCCCAGGAGATGCAGGATGCCGCCGCGACCCTCATCACCCGTCATCTGAAAGCGGTGCTCGGGGAGGAGACCTATGTGGTGGTGCAGGTGCTGCCCATAGTTCCAAGCCAGTACTACAGCAACGGTCAGCACTACTGAGTGATGAGGGGGATCGGGCTATCGGCCCAATCCCTGTGTCAGGCGGATTTTATCAGGAGTCTGTCCAGCCAGCGGCTTGGCAGCAGGCGGCGCAGCACGGTGAACAGCCTGGTCGGGAAGGTGACGGGGTAGCGGTGCTTGGGCCGCTTGCTGGTGAGCGCGTGGATGAGCGGCGGCAGGCAGGCTTCGCTTGGCAGGGTGAAGCCGCGGGCTCCGCCCTCGCGCTCCAGCCGGCTCAGGGTCTGCTGGTAAGCGGCGCTGTGACGACTGGTGTCGGGATCGATGTGGCGCAGGAAGGCGGCGCGGGCATTGGCGCGAAAACGGGTGTCGATGGGCCCGGGTTCTATCAGGCTGACCTGTACCCCGGTGCCGGCGAGTTCGAGGCGCAGGGTGTCGGTATAGCCCTCGAGGGCAAACTTGCTGGCGTTGTAGGCGCCGCGATACTTCATGGCTACCAGACCGAGCACCGAGCTGTTTTGCACGATGCGCCCCTCTCCCGCCGCCAGCATGGCGGGCAGCACTTCGCGAATGAGCTGATGCCAGCCAAACAGATTGGTGTTGAACTGCTCTCTCAGCGCCGCCGTGGGCAGATCTTCCAGTGCCCCCGGCTGACCGTAGGCCCCGTTGTTGAACAGGCCATAAAGGCGACCACCAGCCAGGGCCAGCGCCTCGGCCGCCCCCTGGGTGATGCTGTCTTCATCGGCGAGATCCAGCCGCACTGCGAGCAATCCCAGCTGTTGCAGCCGCGCGACGTCTTCTTCCCGGCGGGCCGAGGCGATGACGGTGAAACCCTGTTCGCCGAGCGCCTTGGCGGCGGACAGGCCGATGCCGCTTGAGCAGCCAGTGATGAGCACGAAGGGGTGGGGCATGGGGATCCTTGCGGTGTCGAGTCCTGTGATGGGGCATGGTAGCCTGCCCGGCCCAAAAACAAAACCGGGCCCAAGGGCCCGGTTTTTCAGCAATTCACGTTCCCGATTACAGGATGGTGAACGGCATGATGATGTGGAACTTGACGTCATGCTCGGAGCTGAACATGTTCGGGTAGTACCAGCTGCCCTTGTCATCCTGCTCGTTGTTGTAGTCGGTGTAGTGCAGCTTGAACAGGGTGCCCTTCAGCTTGCCGTCTTGCACTGTGTACATGACGTCGAAGTTGGCCGCCCACTCTTTACCACCTTCCAGGGACTTGTCGCCATTGTTGGCATCCCAACCGTAGGCGCCGGAGACACCGAGTGCCCAGCCAGGTGCACCCACCAGATCATCCAGGGTACGGGTCACGCCGAAGAACACGGCCTTCTCGTCGTTGTGGTTCCAGTCAGAGCGGGAATCCCACCAGATCTCGTTCGCGCCCTGGGAGTTGCCGTAGCCACGGGTCAGACGGGGCAGGTAGTTGCCCAGATCCCCTTCGGCCTTGGTCCACATACCTTCCAGACGGAAGCCGTACTGGGCGTAGTTCCAGGCGGCGGTCAGCGCTTGCTGCCATGCCAGACCATCGTAATCGCTGTTGTCAGTGTCGGAACCGTAGAACTGGTAGCTGGTGGAGAGGCCACCCAGGACGTCAAACTTGTGAGCCAGCTTGAAGTGGTAGCTGTCCATGTAGCCTTCGGACTGACCGAAGCCACCGGTGACCGCGGTGCCATCCTCGAAGGTGTAACGAGCGGCCAGACCGTGGATGTAGTCGATCTTGTTGGCATCGGTGAAGGGGTCGCTGGCATAGGGGCTGCTCTTGGAGAAGCCGGCGGTATTCTTGAACCAGGGCGCCTTGTACTCATCGGCGATGGCGTAGGTCAGGTAGAGACCACCGAAGTTGCCTTCGATCTGGCCACCACGGTAGGTACCGGGTTGATAGGACCAGTTCACACCGAGGATGCCGGGTACGTACAGCTGGGTGAAGCCACCCTTGGCGGTGACGGCACCATCGAAGAATTTCAGTTTCAGGGCGGCGGTGGAGAGGCTGAAGCCATTCTCGGGAACACCGTCACCACCTGAACCCCACTTGTTGCCCCAGAAGGAGAACTCGTTCTCTTCGTTGACGCCGTTACTCTCGTCGACGGCCAGGTCATAGGCACCGAAGCCGCCCACGTCGATACCGACTACATCCCAGGCATAACCGGAGTTGAAGTTGAGGGCAGCTTGGGTGGTGGCGTGGCTCAGGTTGGAGTGGTATTTGCCATCTTGGCCGGGACCGGCCTGCTTGCGTTCACGGTCGCGCTGGAAGTAGAACAGACCACCGGTGACTTTGGCGTCTTCGGCAAACGCCTCATAGGATTTTCCGTAACCCGGACCCATAGTGTCCTGGGCGGCGAAGGCCATTCCCGGGGCAGCCAGTGCGGCAACCACAGCGGCGCTCAAGGCGGCACGCTTGAAAATCACTTTTTCCATTTTGTATTGCTCCTGATTTTATGGACTTAGCTTTTTTTTTTGTCCGGCAGTCAGGCACAGGCCCGCCGCTCGGTAATGGCATTGCAATCAAGGCCCCGGAGGGCAAAAAAATCGTTTGTCTGTGCTGTGCCCCTCCCTGCATGCCTTGGCGCATCAGTGGGGGTATCTGTGTATTTACAATCTTTATTTTTTATGTACGGCCCTTGGCGACCGGACACCACAAGAGTACGTTCGCGGTGCGAAATATCAACATGAAGTTCCATCGAAGTTTCAAAAATATGACCGAGTGCAAATAATCATGACCCTTGTTGTGGACACTGTGATCCCGCTCATATCACCAATGACAACGCTTTCATGCTGGGTTGGCCGTTTCCGTGGATGAAACTCGATGAGGAAGCTGAACTTTCTTTGTTAACCGACTGATAACAGATAATTTTGTGTTGCAAAAAAAGATGGCCCCGCAGGGAGGCGGGGCCATGGTGGGTCAGTCGTCAGGGATCAGGCTTGTCCCAGGATGCGGGGGATCTGCTGGGCTTGATGGTGAATGTGTTCCGACACCTGCACCGAGAGCTGGCTGCCCTGGCGGGCATGCTGGCTGATGCGGCCGATGAGGGCGGCGAAGCTGGCCAGCCTGTGCTCCTGGCTTCTGGCGTTGTCGGCCCCTTGCAGGGCGATGACGGCGGTGCTGCGGGCCATCTCCCGCACCGTCAATGTGGTCTGGCGCAACTGCTCGGCCTGCTGACGCTGGCCGGCGGCCTCGCTGGTGATCCGGGTCATCACGGTGGCGAGCTGATCCCCGGCCTGGGTCAGGCTTGTCAGGATCTCGGTGATCTGGCCGAGGGAGCGCTGGGTATCGGCGGAGAGGTGGCGTACCTCGTCGGCCACCACGGCAAAGCCGCGCCCCTGCTCGCCCGCGCGGGCGGCCTCGATGGCGGCATTCAGGGCCAGCAGGTTGGTCTGCTGGGAGATGTGTCCGATGACGTCGACGATGGCGGTGACATCCTCCACCGAACGCTTGAGCTGGGCCAGGGCCGCACTGCTCTCGTCGATGGCGAGTCCGGTCTGGGCAGTGGCGGCCAGCATGCCGCCGACCAGCTGCTCGCTCTGGCTCATGGAGTGCTCGTTGTGCTGGGCGTGCTGGGCTATCTCGGCGGCGACCTGGTGCACCTCGCTGGCGAGCTGGTTCAGCTCATTCATCATGTGGTCGCTCTCGTCCACCGCCTGTTCTGTGGTGCGGGTGCTGTGATGGATCTCCTGCACCTGATCCACCATTTCCTGCAGGCTCAGGGAGACGGAAGAGAGTTGCCCTGCCTTCTGTTGCTGATCCTGTTTCAAACGCAGGATGAGGCGATTGTAACTCGCCACTATGTCGGCCAGCTCGTTGCGCTCCCGCCCCTCGGGCAGCATTTGTGCTTTCCCTGTGGTATCGAGTTGCAGGAAGGCGCCGCGCAATTGCAGCAGTGGCTTGACCAACCAGCGGCGCTGCACCAGGGCGAACAGCAGGGCCACCCCCACCAGCGTGAGCGCCAGGGAGCCGAGAATGACGGCGAGCTCCCGGTTCACCCCTTGGCGCAGGGCGGCGAGGCGCTCCCCCAGTTTGTCACTTTCCTGCAGCAGCTGACTGATGTCCTGCTGCACCATCAGGCGAGCCTCCTGCTGCTGTTGCAGGGCCTTGCGACTGTTATCCAGCTCCTGGGGGTAGCGTTTTAGCAGGGAGACCAGTTCGCTGCGCGGGAGATCGCCGAGCTCCTTGCGCACCGGCTCTCCCAGGGTGAATTCGTCGGCAGGGGCTTCCTCGAACAGCCCCAGGCTCGGCAGCGCAGCCAGTTGCTCTGCCTGCCGTTGCAGGGCCGCCAGTTCGAACTTCAATCCTTCCAGCAACTTGGGGCTGGCCTGATCCATGTAGTTCTGGCGCAGATGAGCCAGGGCGGGCAGGGCCGCCAGGATGTCGGCGGCGCCCTGACGGTAGCGATCGGCACTGGACGGATCCGTCGCCTCCGCGCCTTGCTGGCCGTAGCGCAGCAGCGCCTTGGCATGGGCGGTCAGCTCGTTCTCGGCATTTTGCAGCAGCAACTGGCTGTTGCCGGAGAGCTTGCCTGCCGCCAGATAGTCGCCGTCGATGCGGCTGCCCATCTGCTCCAGCAGGGTGCGCAGCGGGGCACTCTGCTCGGGATCCTGTTGTTCCAGTTGGCCGAGTGCCTGCTTGCGTACCCCTTGTGCCTCGGTCAGGCGCAGGGGGTCGCCACTGCCGAGGTAGTCCCGCAGCGCCTCTTGCAGGGGGCCGCTCAGCCGCTGCTGGAGGCGCTCGTGCTGGCGTTGATCCTGTTCGGTGTCATTGAGTTGCTGCCAGCCATGGAACAGGGCGGTGGCCTGGGTGGCGGCCACCAGCAGCAATATCAGAGAGGAGAGGGAGGCATAATGGGCAATCTTCACGTCAACATCCTGCTTGAACCACGCAATGGCTGCGAGCTTAAGCAGGAGTGATGGCGTTTTTATGACAAGGGTTTGACAACCCTCTGACTCTTGGGGGATTTCACCATCAGGCCGAGCAGGGCACCCCCCATGATGAGGGCTCCGGCCAGCAGGTGACGAGACGTGAGTTCTTCACCGTTGAGCCACACCAGCAGCAGGGTGCTGAGAAGCGGCGTCAGGTAGGCGAGCGCCCCGATGCGGCGCGGATCCCCGTCTCGCAGTGCCAGATACCAGGTGACGAAGGCCGCCCCCATGGGCCCCATGGCCAGGCCCATGATGAGCAGCCAGTCTGCCCGAGGAATTTGGGCAAGGGGCAAGGGGCCTTCGAGCCCCCAGGCGAGCAGCAGGGCCAGCAGACCCGCCGGCAGGCAGGCGGCGGCAGTGACCACGGCGGGGGCGGGAGGCAGACGGCGGGAGAGCACGGAGTAGGTACCCCAGACGATGGCGGCTCCCAGCGCCAGCAGGTAACCGGGGAGATAGGCCTGCTGCAGCTTCAGCTCCCCATCCACCATCACCAGCACCGAGCCGACGAGACCCAGCGCCCCCGCCAGCAGATGCTGGGGCTTGAGGGGATGGCCTGGCAGCAGCGGGGTGAACAGGATGATGCACAGGGGCCAGAGGTAATTGATGAGGTTCGCTTCGAGCACGGGGGCGTGACGAAAACTCATGAACAGCAGGCTGTGGTAGAGCAGCAGGGCCGTGATGGTCACCAGCCAGCTGAGGGCGCTGGCCCGCCATTGGCGCCAGAAGGGCAGGGCCCCCAGACCGCAGAAGAACAGCACCAGCCCCACCAGCACCAGGGGGGAGACGCTGGTGACCCGGGAGGTGAGGGCGGCGAGGGAGGCCCACAGCAAGATGGTGAGCAGGGCCAGGGCGGTGGATCTATCCCACCAGGAAACAGCAGACATCCAACACTCCTTTGTCGGTGGATGAAAAAGAGGGCCAGTCTAGCAGACTGGCCCTCGCTGGGTAGTGGGTGTGTGGAGTGAACCCTTATGACTCCCGGCTCGCCACCGCACCTGCCGTGGGGGCCAGGGACTGGCCCTTGACGTACCAGACGATGAGCGCCAGCACCAGCAGCGGTAGAACCGGGTCAAACCAGGTGCCACCTGAGCCGAACATCAGGTTCAGCAGGGCGACGCCGGTGCCGCCGATGGCCCAGGCGATGGTGGTGGGAATGGACCAGACGATCATCTGCTGCTTCACGTCCGAGATCCCCATCATGCGGTTGACCACCCAGAACAGGCTGTCGTTGAAGTAGCCGAAGAAGAGCGACCCCATGGTGGCTGCCTGGGCCGCCAGCAGCATGTTGACCCCGGGGATCTGGGCCAGTATGGGGGCGGAGATGGAGGCGGCCGTCACCATGGCCACGGTGCCGGACCCCTGAATGAGGCGAACCAGGGTCGCGACGATGAAGGGGATCAGGATGGGGGAGATGGGCAGCTGGGCAATCTGCTCCGCCAGTTGCTGGCCCGCGCCGCTGTCACGCAGCACCGCGCCGAGCGCACCACCGGCACCGGTCACCAGCAGGATGATACCGGCCGATTGCAGCCCCTCTTCCAGGCGGGCTGCGGTGGCGTGCCTATCCATGTGGGGCACCAGGGTATAGACCGCCAGCAGCACGCTGATGGCCAGCGCAATGATGGGGGTGCCGATGAAGTTGACGCCCTGCACCAGCGGGTTGGCGGCCAAGTTCTCCATGCCTTCCAGGGTGGCCAGGGTGGTGAAGATGGCCTTGAGGAAGATGAGCACGATCGGCACCAGGATCGGCAGCAGCGACAGGGTCAGGCTCGGCAGGCTCTTGCCTTCCTTCTCCTTGAGATAGGTCTCATATGTGGCCTGCAGCTCATCCGGGGTCTGGGCGACCTGGGCGGCAAACTCGGGGTACTTCTTGTCCAGCCACTGGGCATAGAAGACGATGCCGAGCACGCAGGGGATGGCCAGTGCCATGCCCATCAGCAGCATGGCGCCGATGTCCACGCCAAACAGACCGGCGACGCCGAGCGGCCCCGGAGTCGGCGGCACCGTGTGGTGGGTCACCACCAGGCCGCCTGCGAGGGCCACGCCGAGGGTGAGCAGGGAGCGCTTGCCGCTTTTCGCCAGGGCCTTGGCGACCGGATAGAGGATGACGAAGGCGGAATCCACGAAGATGGGGATGCTGACGATGTAGCCGGTGATGGCCAGTGCCCACTCTTCACGGCGTTTGCCCAGCCACTTGATGAAGCTGTAGGCGATCTGCTCGGCTGCGCCGGAGACCTCCAGCAGACGGCCCATCATGACCCCGAGGCCGATGACGATACCTATGCTGCCAAGGGTGGAGCCAAAGCCCTGGGTGATGACGGTGAGGGTCTTGTCGATGCTCATGCCGCCCGTGATACCGGCGATACAGGCCGCCGCCAGCATGGCGATCAGGGCGTGTACCCGGGTGCGAACCACCAGGAAGACCAGTACGAATACGGCGATGATAAGGCCGATGATGGGGGTTGGGATGTCGCTCATGATGCCTCCTGCATGTCATGGGTGATGAAACTGTCGATGATGTCGGCAAACGTCCTGTCTGCCGTGAAGCCGAGGGCATGGGCCCGCTGGTTGTCGATGCGACCGGGCCAGCTGGCGACGATGCGCTCCACCGCCGGATCGGCGGCAAATTGCACTCGCTCCCTGGCTGCGGCTCCACCCGTACGGCCGAGGGCCTCCAGCATCTCGCCGACGGTCACGCTGATGCCGGGCAGGTTGACGCTGCGCCAGTCACCGGTGGCAGGCAGGTTGGCCGCCAGCAGGAAGTTCGAGACCACGGTGGCCGGGCTCGACAGCCAGAGCCGCAGATCCGTGCTCACCGGGCAGATGGCCTGCTCCCCTTGCAGGGGCTCGCGGATGATGCTGCTGACAAAGGAGGAGGCGGCCCGGTTCGGCTTGCCCGGCCGCACGCAGATGGTGGGCAGGCGCAGTACCAGGCCGTCCACATAGCCCTTGCGGCTGTAGTCGTTGACCAAGAGTTCCCCCATGGCCTTCTGGGCACCATAGGAGGAGGTCGGGGTCAGCGCGGTACCATCGTCCACCAGGGCCGGCAGGCGGCCGCCGTAGACTGCCAGCGAGCTGGTGAAGATGAAGCGGATGCCGGGCTTGGTATGACGGCAGGCCTCCAGCAGGGTGCGGGTGGTGTCCAGGTTTACCTTCCAGCCGAGATCGAAGTCCTGCTCCGCATGGCTGCTGACGATGGCCGCCAGGTGATAGACGATGGCGGTCTGCTCGCCGATGAGGGACTCGGCCACGCCGGGGGCGGTGAGATCCGCCTGCAGGCAGCGCACCCTGACATCCGGGAGTGGCGCCTGGGGCAGCTGGATATCCACCAGCAGCAGTTCGGTGAAGGGGTGTGTGCTTTTCAGCAGGGCTTTGGCCAGTTTCTGGCCCAGGAAGCCACCACCGCCGGTGATGATGATTTGCATCTCGTTATCCTCAGACTCGTTCGTGTGTAGGTTGTGTTTTTTTATTGTTGGGTCAGCCAGCCGAGCCCTTCACGGGTGCCGGCTCTGGGGTTGTATTCGCAGCCTATCCAGTCGTGGTAGCCAGCCTGGGCCAGCGCCTCGAACAGATGGGGGTAGGCGATTTCCCCCTCGTCCGGCTCGTGACGATCCGGCACCGAGGCTATCTGGACATGGCCGATGGCCGGGCCCAGCTTGCCGATGAGGCGGGTGAGATCCCCATCCATGATCTGGGCGTGATAGAGATCGAGCTGGACCGCCACGTTGGGTCTGTCTATCTCCTGCACCAGGGCCAGGGCATCGAGCTGGTGAGCCAGGAAGTAGCCAGGCACATCCCTGTCGTTCAGGGGCTCGAGCAGCACGCGGATGCCATCGACCGCCAGGTAGTCGGCGGCGAAGCGGATGTTGTCGACCAGGGTCTGGCGGTGGGTCGCCAGGCTATGGGCCGGGTCGACGATGCCGCTCATGGCGTGCACCTTCTTGCAGCCGAGCGCCAGGGCGTAGTCCCGCACCATGGGCAGGTGGGCGCGAAACTCCGCCTCCCGACCCGGGATGGCGGCCATGCCGCGCTCCCCCGCGCCCCAGTTGCCCGGCGGCATGTTGAACAGCGCCTGGGAGAGCCCCTGCTCGCGCAGCTGGCGACCCAGTTCGGCGGCGGGCCAGTCATAGGGGAAGAGGAACTCCACCGCCTCGAAGCCGGCGCGGCGCGCCTCGGCGAAACGCTCGAGGAAGGGGACCTCGGTAAACAGCATGGTGAGATTGGCGGCAAATTTGCTCATGGCATGATGTTCCTCAATGCGGTGTTGTCATATCGGGTCAGAGGGGCACAGCAGGCTCTGCTCATGGTTTCATCCTCCGGAGTTCATCGATTTCGTGTTCGCTCAGGTAACGGATGGACTGGCCGTGCAGCAGCAGGGCGAGACGAGCCGTCTCCTCCAGCTCCTCCATGTTGTTGACCGCATCGATGAGATCGTGCCCTGTCACCACGGGACCGTGGTTGGCGAGCAGGAAGGCCTTGCCATCTTGCGCCCGCTGTCCCAGCTCCTCGGCGATGCGGGCATCCCCCGGCTTGTAGTAGGGGATGAGCGGCAACTGACCGACCCGCATCACGTAGTAGGGGGTGAAGGGTCGGATGACGTTGGCCGGATCCAGCCCGTCCAGACAGGAGAGGGCGGTGAGATAGGTGCTGTGCAGATGCACCACGGCCCGGCACGCCGGATTGTTGTGATAAAGCGCCAGGTGGAACGCCACCTCCTTGGAGGGACGATCTCCATCCAGGTGCTCCCCCATCAGGCTGACCCGGGAGAGGCGCTCGGCGCTCAGGCGACCGAGGCAGGAGCCGGTGGGGGTGGCGATCAGGGTGCCATCCGGCAGCAGGGCCGAGAGGTTACCCGCTCCGCCGGTGGCGTAACCACGCTGGAAGAGGGAGGCCCCCAGCATCACCATGGTGTCGCGCAAGGCTTGCTCAGTCATGAAAGAACTCCTGTGCCTTGGTGAAGAACGCCTCATCGCCGAAGTTGCCTGACTTGAGGGCCAGGGAGAGGGGGGCGTCCGTGGCGCGCACCCAGGGCACCCCAGGGGCAATTTGCGGGCCGATGTGGAAGGCCTTGACCGCGAGGGCCTGGGTGATGCGGCTCGAGGTCTCGCCACCGGCGATGATGAAGCCATCCACCCCGGCGCCGCGCAGCAACTGGGCGAGCCGGGCGAAGCAGTGCTCCACCGCCTCGCTTGCCGCCTGCTGGCCGTGGCTTTGCTGGATACGGGCAAGATCGGCCGGGCTGGTGGTGGCATAGATCATGGGCGCGGGGGCGGCGGGCTGCGCCAGCACCCAGCGGGCGAGCTCCTCGGGATAATCCGGGCGGCCGAGGCAGGCATCCACGTCCAGCGCGAGAGCAGGGGCCTGCTCGCGGTAACGGGCCACCTGGTGGTTGGTCATCTCGGAGCAGGAGCCCGACAGCACTACGGCACGTGTGGCGCGGGGCCAACCCGCCTCGCGAGCACCTTGCAGATCGCCATGGCTGAGGGCGCGGGCCAGGCCAATGGCGAGACCGGAGCCGCCGGTGAGCAACGGCAGCGTCAGGCTGGCGCTGGCGATATCCAGCAGGTGCTGTTCCGTCAGGGTATCCACCACGGCGTAGCGCACCCCCTCGGTCTGCAGTTGCTCGAAGGCGCTGGTGATGGCCTCGGCACCCTGCGCTATGGTGGCGAAGGGAACCAGACCGGCGCGGCCAGCGGCCTGGGACTCCATCAGCCGCAACAGGTTGCTGTCCTGCATGGGGGTGATGGGGTGGTGGCGCATGCCGGACTCGGCGAGCGGCTGGGGCCCCACGAACAGGTTGCCCTGATAGACGGTGCGACCGTTGACCGGCAGGGCCGGGCAGATCAGGGTGAAGTCACTGCCAAGAGCCGCCAGCAGGGCGTCGGTGACCGGGCCTATGTTGCCCTGGGCCGTGCTGTCGAAGGTGGAGCAATATTTCTGGTAGATGCGTGGGCAGCCGCGGGCCTTGAGCCACGCCAGCGCCGCCAGGGAATCGCGCACCGCCTCGTCCACCGGGCAGGAGCGGCTCTTGAGGCTGATGACGATGGCATCCACCTCGGGCAGATCATGCTCTTCCGGGATCCCCGAGAGCTGCAGGGTCGAGAGACCATTCTCAACCAAAAATCCTGCTATATCGGTAGCGCCGGTGAAATCATCTGCAATGACCCCGAGTTTCATGGTGTATCCCCCTGTCCCGGCAGCTGGATGCCGGAGAACGTCTTGATGACGGCGCTGTCGTCCTCCTGGCCGTGACCGGCGTTGCTGGCGGCGAGGAACATGTTCAGCGCCGTGCTGGCCAGCGGCAACGGGAAGTGCAGCGCCTTGGCCGTGTCCGCCACCAGGTTGAGATCCTTGACGAAGATGTCCACCGCGGAGCGGGCTTGGTAGTCGCCGGTCAGCACGCGAGGCATGCGGTTTTCGAACATCCAGGAGTTGCCGGCGGCGTGGGTGACCACGTCATACATGAGGTCCAGAGAGATGCCCGCCTTGCTCGCCAGCGCCATGGCTTCGGCGGCCACGGCGATGTGCACCCCGGCCAGCAGTTGGTGAATGATCTTCACCGTGCTGCCCTGGCCGGGTTCGCTGCCGACCCGGTAGACCCGGCCTGCGACCGCGTCCAGCACCGGAGCCAGCTTGTCGAAGGCCGCCTCGGCCCCCGCCGCCATGACGGTCATCTCCCCCGCATCGGCCTTGATGGCGCCGCCGGAGACGGGGGCATCCAGCATCAGCAGCCCAAGCTGCCCCAGCTCGTCGGCGAGGGAAGCCGCATCCGCCGCCGATATGGTGGAGGAGATCATGACGGCGGTGCCCGGTTTGAGATGAGGGGCCAGCCCTTCCTCTCCCAGCAGGATGCGGCGCACCTGGGCGGCGTTGACCACCAGCAGCAGGACGGCGTCCAGCACCTCGGCCAGCGGTCTGGCGTCGGCCATGACGGCGGCGGCCCCGGGTTGCTGCAGCTGGCTGCGGGCCGATTCACTGAGATCGATGCCATAGGTGGTGAGCCCGGCCCGCAGGCAGGAACGGGCGGCGCCCATGCCCATGGCACCCAGGCCGATGACGGCGACGTGGAAGGGAGTGCTCATCTTGTGATTCCTCGGTTACGACTGATGAGCCGATAGTAGAGGCTTGTGGCGATGAAATATCAGGCGGTTGTCACAAAAATTAACTATTCGTGTGTTAATTTTTGTTATTTCGTTGAGGTTGGATTTGTATGGGTCACAGTTTTATGTGAATAAATGTGATTTGTGAGTCGCTTCGAGCTTATTTATCATTTTTTCCCATGTCACTGGGGTAGAATGACCCCCTCTTTTCCCAAGGTGTGAACCCCATGATACCCGTAGAGCGACAGCAACAGATCCTGCACCTGCTGGCAGAGCGCGGCGTGGTCAGCATAGTGGAACTGACCGACCTGCTGCAGGTCTCCCACATGACCATCCGGCGGGACATCCAGAAACTGGAGCAGATGGGACGGGTACTCTCGGTATCGGGAGGGGTCAGCCTCTCCCAGCGGATCAAGAGCGAGCCCTCCCATGCCACCAAGCGCAGCCTGATGCAGGGAGCCAAGCTCGCCATCGCCCGGCTGGCGGCGGCCCAGGTGGCGGAGGGTTGCACCGTCTATCTGGATGCGGGGACCACCTCCCTGGAGCTGGCGCGCGAGCTGGCGCTGCGAGAAGATCTCATGGTGGTGACCAACGACTTCATGGTCTGCGCCTACCTCATCGAGCACGGCCGCTGCCGGCTCTACCACACCGGCGGCCAGGTCATTCGTGACAACCAGTCCTGCGCCGGTGAGGCGACCGCCCACTTCCTGCGCAACCTGCACCTGGACGTGGCCTTTCTCTCCTCTTCCTCCTGGGACGGGCAGGGGATCTCCACCCCGAGCGAGCAGAAGGTGCCGGTGAAACGGGCGGTGGTGGAGTCGGCGGCGAGCCGCATCCTCATCTGCGACTCGTCCAAATATGGCAAGGTAGGGACCTTCAACGTGGTGGGCTGGGATGCCATCGATCAGGTGATCACCGACGATCAACTGCCGGACAGCGCCCGGGAGCTGCTGGCCCAGCACGGGGTCAAGCTGACCATGGCCCCCCTCACCATGGCGGCGGCAGGCACGGACTGAGGGTTGGGATCTGCCGCTGCTCAGCGGGCCGTTTCGTCCGCGAGCTTGGCGGATCCCTGAATGACTTCCCCGGCCCGCTCCACATCCCGACCCATGCCGTGAATGGTGCTGCAGCCCAGCAGCAACAGGCAGGCGCACAGCACCAGCAGGTTTCGACACTTGTTCATACATCCTCCTTGTGGCGCCTCGGCCATCATCACATCCGGATCAGGGGGTGAGCCTGAGCAGCCGCCCCTTGCCCGAGTCGGTCAGCAGATAGAGGGCGCCGTCAGGCCCCTCCTTGACGGTGCGGATCCGCTCCCCCAGGTCGGTGAGCAGCCGCTCCTGCGAGACGACCTTGTCCCCCTCCAGGCTGAGCCTCATCAGGGACTGACCGCGCAGGGTGCCGACGAAGAGATCTCCCTGCCACTCCTTGAATAGCGTCCCCTGATAAAAGGTCATGCCGGAGGGGGCGATGGAGGGTACCCAGATCCAGAGCGGCGCCGTCATGCCGGGGGCACTCTGGCCCGTGCCAATCTTGCCGCCCCCATACTCCTCGCCGAAGGTGACCTTGGGCCAGCCGTAGTTGTGGCCGGGCTGGATGAGGTTTATCTCGTCACCCCCCTGCGGGCCATGCTCGTGCGTCCAGAACTGCTGGTTGCCGGGGCGCAGGGCGGCCCCTTGCATGTTGCGATGGCCCAGGCTCCAGATCTCGGGCAGGGCCCCGGCCGTCTTGACGAAAGGGTTGTCGACGGGGACCCGGCCGTCCCTGTGGAGGCGCACCGTCTTGCCGAGGTGGTTGTCGAGACTCTGGGCCCGCTCCCGCTCTGTGTAGCGATCGCCCAGGGTGATGAAGAGGTAGTCATCCAGCAGCACCAGCCGGGAGCCGAAGTGGGCACCGCCGGCTACCTTGGGTTGCTGGCGAAACAGCGGTTGCCAGTCCATCAGGGTATCTTTTTGCAAGCGGGCACGGGCCACGGCGGTACCGGCCCCTCCGTCACCGGGCTCGCTGTAACTGAGATAGAGCCAACCATCCCCATCCAGGGCGAGATCCAGCAAGCCCCCCTGGCCCTGACTGGCGATGGGCGGCAGGCCGGCGATCGGATGACGCTCTCCCTTGGCATCGATGCGCAGCAAGCGGCCGGGCCGCTCGCTCACCAGATAACCCCCATCCGGCAGGAAGGCCAGCCCCCAGGGATGGGCAAGATCGGTTGCGATCGGTGTCAGGGTCAGGGCCCGCAACGGAGTGGCGAGGCAGATCAGCAGCAGGGCAAGCAGTCGAACGGAGAGTGAAAACAAAGGGATACCTCCTCTCAAGATCCTGGCGTGGTCAACACCAACATGGCTGAAGTGTAGAGGGAAAGGGGCGACACAGGATGTGACAAGCCCCTGCACGGGCAGGGGCAGGCTGGGGATCAGAACAGTTCCGGCACGTAGCGGAAGGGGTGATCGGTGGGCTTGGCCTTGCCAATCTTGCGCTTGGGCAGCTTGACGTGATCCACCGGCAGTTCCTCGTAGGGGATGTGGGCCAGCAGGTGGGAGATGATGTTGAGGCGCACCTTCTTCTTGTCCTCCGAGTGGGCCACGAACCAGGGTGCCCAGGTGGTGTCGGTGGCGGCGAACATGGCGTCCCGCGCCTCCGTGTAGTCATCCCAGCGGTCGAAGGATTTGATGTCCATGGGGGAGAGTTTCCAGATCTTGCGGCCGTCGTCGATCCTGTCCCGCAGGCGACGCTCCTGCTCCTCTGGCGTGACCTCCAGCCAGTATTTCAGCAAGATGATGCCCGCATCGACCATGGACCACTCCATCTGCGGTGTGCTGGCCAGAAACTTGTCGCTAGCCTCCGGGGTGCAAAAGCCCATGATCCGTTCCACCCCGGCCCGGTTGTACCAGCTGCGATCGAAGATGACGATCTCGCCGGCGGCGGGCAGCAAGGGGACATAGCGCTGCATGTAGAGCTGGCTCTTCTCCCGCTCCGTGGGGGCAGGCAGGGCAACCACCCGAAATACCCGTGGGCTGACCCGCTCGGTGATGGCCTTGATGACGCCCCCCTTGCCGGCCCCGTCGCGCCCCTCGAATACGATGCAGACCTTGAGCCCCTTGTGGACGACCCAGCGTTGCAGCTTCACCAGCTCCACGTGCAGGCGGCGCAGCTCTTTTTCGTACTCCTTGGTCCCAAGGGGTTTGAGCTCTGGCGTCGGCGCCGCCTGTTCTGCCTTGGTTTTCTTCTTGTTGCCCATGATGTCCTTCTCTTGCAGCGATGCCATGACGTCTGGCCACCGATATCGGCGACCGATTTTCTGAGTGTACATGAGGATGCGGGCCATCATAGCCACAGGTGGAGCCAAAGCGGCCGGGATCACAGATTGCCCCGTGCGTCTTGTCTGTGCCGGGCGACATGGTCAGGAAGGAGTATCGCAATGGCTGTGCTCATCCTGGTGGGACTCTGCAGACGGAGTGACGCTGCCAGGGTTGCAGGAGACCCATAAAAAAGAGCCGCGATGGCGGCTCTTTAGGGGGGACGACTTACCAGGCGTAATTGATCGCTGCGTTGAACGCGCGGCCCGGGTTGTAGTAGTTGGCGGTCGCCGAGCCGACCACGTACTGCTTGTCGGTCAGGTTGGAGACATTGAACGACAGGTTGGCATCCTTGGTGATGCGGTAGGCGAAGGCGGCATCCAGCAGGGTGGCGGCTTCACTCTTGGCGGTATTGTCCGGGTCGAAGTAATAGCTGCCAACATAGCGGGCACCCAGGCCGACATCCATCGTCTCGATGGGCAGGGTGTAGTAGCCCCACAAGGACGCGGAGTGGTTCGGCGTGCTGGCGAACTCATTCCCTTCCAGGGAGGCGCCGGAGCGTGTGGAGCCGCGCACGACCTCGGACTTCATGTAGGAGTAGCCGCCCGTCAGGTTGAAGTTTTTAGCCACTTCCGCCTTCATCTCCAGATCAAAGCCTCTGACCCGGGTTTCACCGACGGTTTCCCGCTCTATGGTGCCGTTGTCCTGAACGATGGCCATGGTGACATCTTTCTTGTTCAGGTCATAAATGGCGGCAGAGAAGAGGGCGTTGACCGACTCGGGCGCGTATTTCACCCCCAGCTCAAGCTGCTCGCCGCGCTCGGGTTTGACGCCGATGGCGGGCGGGGCAACGGACTCAACCTGGCTGACATAGGTGGACCACTCCTGGGTCAGCTTGTAGGTCAGGGCCGCCCGCAGCGAGGTCTCGGAGAAGTCATCGCTGCTCTCCACGTCGCTGATGTCGCGGCTCGACAAGTCCATGTAGTCATGACGGGCACCCAGGGTCAGGATATAGCGATCGTCCAGCGAGAGGTTCTGCTGCAAGAAGGCCGAGGTGGTCTGGTAGTCCTGATCGTTCTTACTGTAGGGGGCACCGATGACGGGGACACCGCTGTAGACCGGATTGTCGATGTTGATGGGGCTGGCCGAGCCATAGACGGACTGATCCTTGCTCGAGGCATCGCGATACTCCAGCCCGATCAGGGTGCTGCTGTCGATGCGGCCGAAGTTTGCATCGTATTGCAGCATGGTGTTGCCGATCAGCTCGTTGGACGAGGTGTCGGTACCGAAGTAGTAGCGGGAGACATCACTGCCGGTACGACCGACGAAGTCGTAGAGGTAGATATACCCGAAGTTGTCCTTCAGATCGCTGTAACGCAGGTTGGCGCTCAGCTTGAGATCGCTGGAGAAATAGTGGGTGAGCTGGGCACTGACGTTGGTCCGCTCTACATCGTGCTTGTTGTAGTCAGGTTCGCCATAGAAACTGCTGCGATCATACTCTTTATCCAGAGGATATCCGCCGCTGTTCGGGGTGGAGTCCCGGCCGAGGTAATCGATGATCAGGCTGGCCGTGGTATCCGCGGAGGGCTGCCAGGTCAGGCTGCCCATCACCAGCTGGGAGTCATCTTTCGAATGATCGTATTCCAGCTCCCCCTTCTTCAGCTTGGTGGTGAAGCGGTAGGCCAGGGTCTTGTCTTCGTTCAGGGTGTCGCCAAAATCGACCCCGATCTCTTTGCTGTCAAACGAGCCATAGGAGATGTAGCTGTCACCGAAGCGCTTGAACTTGGGGCGCTTGCTCACGAAGTTGACCGAGCCACCCGGATCGGCCGGGCCAAACAGGGTCGAGTTGGCGCCGCGGATCACTTCCACGCGCTCATAGGCGTAGGGGTCTTCACGCACGCCACGCATGGATCCCAGGGTCAGGCCATCGCGATAGGTGGTGGCCTGGAAGCCACGGATGGTGAAGTAGTCGTTGCGATCATCCGAGCCATAGTAGTCGGTGACCAGGCCGGGGGAATACTGCAACACCTCTTCCGTGGTGGTGGCGTTGCGCTGGTTGATCTCTTTCTCGGTGATCACGGAGACGAGGGCCGGCGTATCCAGCACGCTGGTGGCGACCTTGCCGCCCACCCACAGCTCCTTGGAGACGGTCGTCTCACTATCGTCCGATACCGGCTGGCCATAGACAGTGATGGTGTTGATGCGATAAGCCTCGGTTTGCTGATCGTCGACCTTGTCCTCCGCGTAGGTAAATCCTGAGCAAGTCAGCGCAGAGGCGCAACATAACCACAGGTATTTGATCTTATAGCGATTTATAGGTGAGAGAGTGCCACTGCTAGTATTATTCATTCTGTCCGGTTCCGTTTGACAAGCTTTTAACGTTGTGATAACGCAAATGATAATACTTGTCATTTGCAACAAATTAAATTAATATATAAACATCGATTGATGCCGACAGGGAAAGAAGTCGAGTGGAATTACGTCAGCTGAAGTACTTTCTGGCCGTTGCTGAAACGCAAAATATCCGTTCAGCTGCCCAGAGGGTTCACGTCACTCAACCTGCCATCTCAAGAAAGATAAAAGAACTGGAATCCGAATTGGGTGTGCAACTGTTTGATCGCCTGCCGAGAGGGCTGCGTTTAAACAGGGCGGGAAAGGTCTATCAGAAGGAACTGGGGGCCATCATTCGTCAAATTGACGATGCCAATGAGAGAATGCGCCAGTTTACCCATACGGAATATGGTTCGCTCACACTGGGCGCACCGGATTTCGTATTATGGGAAGGTGAAGTCACACAATGTGTTAACCAGTTTCACCACACCAATATCGAGGTCGAACTGGAAGTCTACTCGGATACGCCCATGGTGTTGCTAAAACGCCTGGAGCTGGATCAGATAGACGGCGCCTTCTTGTATCACTTCCCAGAACTTCCCTCTGAATATGTGGTGCAACCGATCGCACAAGATAAACTCGTGCTTGCCTACCCGGCCAGTTGGGATATTCATATTCCGTGTTCCATCACGGTCGAAGAGTTGAATCAGTTCTCTGCCGTTCGTCTGCCCAGAACCACGGATCCCAATTACTACGACTGGCAAGAGGCATTATTCCAGGAGATGGAATGGCGGCCGGAAGTTACCCAATGGGCACACGGTGAAGGCACCATGTTGGGATTGGTTGCCTCTGGCAATGGCATCGCCATCGTCAATGAACGCCACCTCAGTCGTCAGTCAAAAATGATCCGCTATACCTCCCTGGATATTCTGCCTCAGACGACACCGCTGCACTTCATTTATAAACACACCTCCGACAACCCTGCACTCAGCACCTTTCTCGAACTCCTGTCTCAGCATGAATAAATAATGCCCATCGTGTTGCGATGGGCATTATTTTTCGATGTTTACAGGGATGTATTCTGCTTGTGGCGCCCGATCGGGATCATCATGGGAATATGCGAGATCGGATCTTGAATAATATGGCTATTCAAGCCGAAGACCGTCTGGATCATCTCTCTGGTGAACACCTTTGGCGGCTCGCCATGGATGTGAACCTGGCCATTCTTCATCGCCAGTAAATAATCTGCATAACGTGCTGCCAGATTGAGATCATGTAGCACCATCACTATGGTGACGCCGCGCTGCAGATTCAGATCGACCAGCAGATCCAGCACGTCTATCTGGTGGGTGACATCCAGGAAGGTGGTCGGCTCGTCGAGCAGCAAGATGTCCGTCTCCTGGGCCAGGGCCATCGCTATCCATACCCGCTGGCGCTGCCCCCCTGACAGCTGATCCACGTCCCGGTCGATAAGATCTGCGGTCTTGGTCAGCGCTAGGGCGTTGGCCACGGCTTCATCATCCCGGCTGCTCCAGCGGGACATGAACTGATGGTGGGGGTGGCGCCCTCGCCCCACCAGATCCCCGACCGTGATCCCCTCGGGGGCGATGGGAGATTGCGGCAAGAGTCCCAGGGTGCGGGCCAGCATGCGGGTCGGGGTGTGATGGACCGATTTCCCGTCCAGCAGGACCTGCCCCTGGGTCGGGGCCAGCAAGCGGGACAGGGTACGCAGCAGCGTCGATTTGCCACAGGCATTGGCCCCGACAATGGCGGTGATCTTGCCTGGCATGATGTCGAGATTTACATCCTGCAGGATGGTTTTTTCACCGTAGCCAGCAGACAACTGCTCAACCACCATGCGATGAGCGATGGTCACAGCGCACCCCCTTTACGATTGACACGGATGATGAGATAGATGAGGTACGGCGCCCCCAGGGCCCCGGTGACGACACCAACGGGATAACGGCTTGGCAACAAGAACTGGCCAATATAATCCCCTGCCAACACCAGGCTGGCGCCCACCAGGGCCGCCGGAATGAATAGAGAGCCGTTCGTGCCGACGATGCGTGCCGCAATCGGGCCGGACAGGAAGGCGACGAAGGCGATGGGGCCGGTTACCGCCGTCGCGACGGCAATCAGTCCGACGGCGCAGATCATCACCACGAGACGTGTCAGCCCGATATTCACCCCCAAGGCCGCGGCCGTGTCTTCCCCCAGCCGCAAGGCTTCAATATCTTTGCCGCGATGCAGCAACAGACCGCCGAAGACGGCAAGGGAGAACAGCAGGGGCAAGGCCTGATGGAGCTGAACCGAGTTGACGCTCCCCGCCAGCCAGCGCATCGCCTCCTGCAGATCCCAGGAGTTGGCCTGGGAGAGCAGATAGGCGATGAAGCTTTCGATCATCGCCGATACGCCAATGCCGATGAGGATAAGGCGGGTGCCGGCGACCCCGTTGCAGTAGGAGAGCCCGTATACCGACAGGGCCACCGCCAATCCGGCCGCGATGGAAAAGAGTGCGATGGAGGATCCATCCATCTTGAGTACCACGATGGCAAAGACGGCGGCGGCGCTGGCACCCGATGAGACGCCGACGATATCCGGGCTGGCCAGCGGGTTGCGCAGCATGGTTTGAAACACGACCCCGGCCAGGCCAAAGCTCATCCCCACCAGCAGGGAGATCAGCGCACGGGGCAGGCGCAGCTGCCCCACGGTGAAGCTGGCGCCTGGCACCTGTTCACCGGTCAGCACTTGCCAGACGACGGAGGGTGGGGTGTAAGACTGCCCCAGCAGCAATGTGAGCCACCAGGTCGCCGCCGAGAGCAGCAACAGGGTGAAGGCGATGCCCATCCAGCGGCGGGATCGTTGCAAGCGTACCGCTTTTACCTGACGGATCAGGTTCACTCGCTCATTCATCACAGCTCCCTGACCCGTTGACGACGGACCACCCAGATGAAGAAGGGGGCACCGATGAAGGCCGTTACCACCCCGACGGCCAATTCGCTGGGCCTGGCAATCAGGCGACCGACGAGGTCTGACAGCACCAGCAGGCTGGCGCCGCCGAGGGCGGAGAAGGGCAGCAGCCAGCGGTGATCCACCCCGACCAGCAGCCGACAGAAATGCGGAACAACCAGGCCCACGAAACCGATGGGGCCACAGATGGCGGTGGCGGCGCCACACAGCAGGATGGCACCGAGCCCGGCGCTCCCCCTGGCCCAGGCCACGTTTTCACCGAGGCCGGCGGCCAAGTCATCCCCGAGGGCGAGGGAGTTCAACTTTCTTGCGGTCGCCAGGGTGATCACCAGGCCCGCCAGCATGAAAGGCAGCACGAATTGCATCGCCTCGAAGGTGGCCCCGCCGACCCCGCCTATCTGCCAGGAGCGGACACCGCCCGCGATGTCGTTGCGCGGCAGGACAACCGCCAGCGTAAAGCAGGAGAGGGCGGCGGAGGTGGCGGCGCCAGCCAGCGCCAGTTTCAGAGGGGTGGCCCCACCCCGGCCCATGGAGCCGATGGTGTAGACGAAGGCCGCCGTCACCGCGGAGCCCAGAATGGCCATCCACACGTAGCTGTGCAGCTGCTCGATCCCAAACCACGCCAGGCCTATCACCACAAAGAAGGCCGCCCCTATGTTGACCCCGAGAATGCCGGGATCCGCCAGCGGATTGCGGGTGATCCCCTGCATGACGGCGCCGGACAGGCCCAGGGAGGCGCCAACGATCACCGCCAGCAGGGTACGGGGAATGCGCATGGCGACGGCGGCTTCCCCCACGGTATCGATCTGCCCCTGCAGCGCGCCGGTGATCTCGGCCCAGGAGACATCACGGGTGCCGAAGGTGACCGAGAGCAGGCTGAGCATGAGCAGTACCAGCACCAGCAGCAACAGGCTGGTTGAGCGGTTCAGCAGCGGGGCGGAGGAGGCATGGCGTTTCAATGGCATGCCGCTCATTTCACCTTGCGAGCAGCGGCTGCCAGCGCCTCCAGATAATCGTCGAGCACCCAGGAGATGGACAACGGCGTCGGATTCGCCGCCGTCGCCAGCGTCCCGCCACCCAGCATGACCATGGAGCCCTGCTTAACGGCCCGCATCTTGGCCATCAAGGGGTTGGCAGAGAGCGGATCGAGCAAGGCCTTGCCGCCATAGGTGACGAAGATGTCGACGTCATCGAAGGCATCGACCTGCTCGATGCTGGCCTCCCCGGAGAACTGCCCGGAGCGGCTGAGTGCCTCGATGCTGCGAGGGGAGGCGAGACCCAGATCGGCAAAGAATTTGACGCGGGAATCGTTCGCCGTATAGAAGCGCAGCACGCTCAAATCGGTGGGGTCTAGGTGGGTAATGAACATGGCGGTCTTGTCGTGCAGCTCGGGATACTTGGCAAGACGCCGGGCAATATCCTGCTCGATCTGCGCAATCAAATCCTCTCCCTCTTGCACCATGCCGAGCCCTAGGCTGTTGATGCGGATCATGCTGCGCCAATCCGTGGCCCAGGGGGCATCGGGGTAGGCAACCACGGGGGCAATCATGCTCAGGGTGTCATAGTCCGAGCGGCTCAGCCCGGAATAGGCGGCCAGGATCACGTCGGGCTCAGTGGCGGCGACAGCTTCAAAATCGATGCCATCCCCCTCGTCGAATAATTTGGGTATGGGGGCATGCAATGAATCCAGTTGAGCCTTTACCCAGGGCAATACGCCATCCCCGTCATCATCGCCAAATTTCGCGGCCGCAAACCCCACCGGCACAATACCCAGCGCCAGCGGAACTTCATGATTGGCCCAGGCCACCGTCGCCACCCGTTGTGGTTTTTTCGGTATCACAGTGGTGCCAAAGGCATGAGTAATGGTGATGGGATAACTGACATTATTTTCAGCCAGACACAGGGTGCTGGTCAGTGCCAATACAAGGGTGATGACAATCGCTTTAACATTAAACATCAGTTTTGCTTCTACTCAATCGAATCACTATTTGATTGCAGGGGTGGCTGGGGGCTCGTTATCATGAGCGCGATTATGATAATGGAAACCATTAGCAGTTAGAAGTGAGCCGAAAGTCAGTGTCATTTACAAATAGTTTATGACCGATAACCAAAGAGAATGCATGTGATGAGTCAGATAACCACACTGGAACAACTGAGGGAACTTTACAGCCTGCCGGCGCCGTTGGCGGTGGCGAAAGACCTTCACCATATCGATCAACATACCCGGACATTCATCGAGAACAGCACCCTGTTCTTTCTGGCTTCCCACACGAAAGAGGGCTTTCTGGACTTGTCCCCCCGGGGGGGCGATGCGGGGTTTGTGAAGGTATTCGATGACAAGACGCTGGGTTTTCCCGACAGTCCGGGAAATAACCGTCTGGACACGCTGACCAATTTGCTCGAAAACCCGAAAGTCGGCCTGTTGTTTGTGGTGCCGGGCATCGAAGATGTCGTCAGAATTCGGGGGACGGCATCCATTCATGCCGATGAAGCAAGCCGTGAAATATGCCTGGATGGCAAGACTATGCCCAAGCTGGTTATCAAGGTCTCTATCGATACCCTGTTATTCCATTGCCCCAAGGCACTGATGAAAGGGGGGCTCTGGAATAAAGACAATTACCAGCAGCGTGATTTCCTGCCATCCCTGCTCAAGATCATTCAGGATCAGCAGATTGAGAAACATGAGCGAAGCTGAAACGGATTGTTATTTTATGGTGGGTGAGAAAAATAACGAATTCATTATCTGTGCCGGTGCAATAACCCGGCATTGAAATATATCGACGATTATTTTCAGGATTAACGAAAGGGACAACTGCTCGTCTGTTGAATGCAGTCTCATCATTGCGCCAACAGATATGACCGGAAGGTGAGGTACTGAGAGCGCGGTGGATGACACTGAGTGATGAGAGGACGCCGCGAGCGCATCGCGGCGCTTCTGTCAGCGAGGCTCGCACTGGCACTTCAGGCCGCGCATTCCTCTTGCTGGAAGACGCCAAGGGGATGGCCCGTGGCACTTGTCCAAAACGACCAAGGGGTTGGCATCTGATGATGCCAACCCCTTGCTTTATATGGTGTTCCCGACTGGAGTCGAACCAGTGGCCTGTCCCTTAGGAGGGGACCGCTCTATCCTGCTGAGCTACGGGAACCTTGTGGCGGGCATTATACAAGAAGCCGCCCGCTTTTAAACCCTTGATTCCTATTCCAATACCGCCAAATCGCCGACCTGGATGTTAAACGGCGAATATTTGTTCTGACTGCTGATGACGGCGCCATCCTCGAACACCTGCACCACCTCGAACAGACCATCGGCCGGGTTGCGCATGACGCGGGACTTGCCATAAGGGTCGACGAAGTCGGCGCTGTGCTGGACGCGGAACTGATCCCCGAGCTTGACCCCGTTGCGTCTGCCCAGATTGATGTGGGGGCCGCGCTCGTGCTGGCCGACGATGCGGGCGGTGACCTGGGCGCAGGAGAGCTCGGCGATGATGTCGCGGGCCGCCTCCTGCAACTGGTAATTCACCTCCTGGCCGTAGCTCGATTGCCAGAACTGGCCGCTGTTGCTGCCGACCTGATCGCGCTTGGAGAAGGTCCACTCGGCGCGCCCCTTGTACTCCTTGCGACCGAGCAGGCTGCCGTTGATGCCATCGAACAGGTAGAGCTGCATGCGGAAATTGCGGATGGGATCCTTGTACCAGCGGGTCAGCTCATTGCCCTGGGGCTCGAGGGAGAGATCGTCGATGCTGCCGAGCACCAGGTACTGGCTGTCGGTGCGCAGACTCAAGGCCTTGAGTTCCTCCAGCACGCTGCGATCCCCCTGCTGCAGATGCAACGGGTCGATGCGCAGGTTCTCGTCCAGCCACTGGCGGGCGACGACCCCCTGCGGTGCGGCAGCCAGGGTCTCGAACAGCTGGCGGGAGAGATCGGCCGGCATGTCGTCGAGGGCACCCGGGCTCGCCTGATCCGGGTAGCGCATGCGCAGGCGTACCAGCGTCAAATCCTTGGCGTAGTGCTGGGTCTGGCAGAGCTGGCGTTCCGCCAGGATGTCGGCCTGCACCGTGATGTACATGCGGCCGTTGCGCACCTCTTCCCGCTTGAGCCGATACTGGCGAATGTCGCCACCGGAGCGGATCTGGATCTGCTCAGAGCGCAGGCTGCCGTTCTCCAGCCGCTGGATGCTGGAGACGGCGGCGCCGCTCGCCAGCAGCGCCTGGCGCAGGGCATCCCGGGTCGCCTGCTCGCGGGCATAGGCCTCATCGCCGCCGATGATGGCGGCACTGCCCTGGGCCTCGATGATCTCGGCCCGGGCCGACAGGCTGGCCAGCAGCAGGGTTAACAGCAGCGCAACTCTCATATCAGATACCTTGAATAGACGGACCACGTCGGCCCTGCCACGGGGGCGCAGGTCGACCAACGGCCTGCACCGGCAGGCCTATGTCATTGCCCGAAATAAAAGCAAGATCCATGCCTTATTCTTCGGGATCGCCGCCAGGTCAGGGCCGAGGCCATCTGGCGCCAGGTAACGGGATCCGCTTCTGCGGATCCGGCGCGATCCTCGGCGCAATTCGGGCCTCAAGTGTTGGCCGCCGCGACCGATAACAGAGTCAGGTGTAGATACAGGAAAGGTATCAATGAACAGATTCTTCACGGCGTTGACCCTGGCGCTGGCATTGGTCGGCTGCGGCTCCGCCGACCCCATCAACCGGGATCAGGGCGACCCCAGGCAGGCGGCCAAGGGGATGGAGCTCAACTGGCTGGTGGCGCGCATGACCGATCAGCTGATGGAGCGCAAGTCCCTCACCACCCTGACCGAGCCCATTGCGGTGGCCTCCTTCGTCGATCTCGACACCCTGAAGGACACCAACTGGATGGGCCAGCAGATCGAGGAGAGCTTCATCTACGAGCTGAACCGGCGCGGTGAGGTGGTGGTGGACTTCAAGACCACGGGCAACATCCAGGTGACCCCCCAGGGGGACTTCGTGATGAGCCGCAACTACAAGGATCTCTCCTCCCGGCTGCCCATCTCCCGCATCCTGACCGGCACCTTCAGCCGCAATTCGCAGGGGATCCTGGTCAATGCCCGCATCATCGACCTGCGGACCAAGATGGTGGAGACCACGGCCCAGAGCCTGATCCCGCAACAATATCTGTCCGGTGCCAGCAACTCGTTTGGCCGGGCATCCGTCAACCGGGGTTACCTGATGCGGGGGGGCCAGAGCCCGTCCGGCCATCTGGTCAACCTGACCCCCTGATGAGGAAGATGCGATGAAAATCCTGTTGGGCTGCCTGATGGCAATGCTGTTGACCGCCTGTAGCGGGAATCGGGTCGTGAACTACGACGTGGCGCAAAAGCCGGACGATTTTCCCGTGCTCAAGGCAGTGGGTTACGCGGTGATCGACATCCAGCCGGGCCCCTCTCAGTCCGAGAAGATGCTGCAGGCCATTCGCGCCTCCAAGATGGATGCCTACCGGGAGCTGGCGGAACAGCTCAACGGTCAGCAGGTGCGGGGCAGCAGCAGCTACAAGGATCTGACCCAGACCGCCAACTCCCTGGACGTGTCGGTGGCCGGCGTGGTGCGCGGTGCCCGGGTGGTGGCGACCTATCCCCGTGGCAACACCTATGCCACCGAGATGGAGCTCGATACCCGCAACCTCTATAGCCTCAACCAGCTGATGGCGGGCCAGTTCTAGGGGAGCAGCCACCATGCAAAAAGGCGAGCCCGGGGCTCGCCTTTTTGTTGTCCGGGATCTGGCCAGCCCGGCGCCACGTGAGCGCCAACACCGCATCCCGCTTGCCTGAGGGCCATGCAGGTTGTCCATTTTGCATCAAAAAACTAAACGCCGGGTGCTTGTCGTTCAATTTGATTAAACGATTCGGCGGGTGTGAGCATGGGGTGCAAGCAGAGGCAAGCTCAGGGAGAGAGGGGCGGAGAGCGAAAAAAGCGAGGCGAGCCATTGGCTCGCCTCGCGCATTCGGGGCGGCTTAGCTGCCCATCAGTACCGGCGGCACCGTGGTCGGCTTGACGTCTTCGCTAGGGTAGCAGCCCAGCACCTTGATGTAGCGGGTGATGGCGGTCAGCTCCAGCAGGGCGGCCTGCATCTCCGGGTTTTGCAGGTTGGCGGAGACGTCCAGGTAGAACATCTCTTCCCAGGGGTTGCCCTGCACCGGCCGGGATTCCAGCTTGGTCATGTTGATGTCATGGCTGCGCAGCACCAGCAGCGCCTCCACCAGGGAACCGGGCTTCTGGGAGGTGGACATGATGAGGGTGGTCTTGGCCGGGATCTGGGACGCCACGTCGATGGGCTTGCGCGCCACCACGATGAAGCGGCTGTAGTTCTCTTTCTGGTTGGCGAGCTGCTCGGCCAGCACATCCAGGCCATAGAGCTCACCGCCGGCGGCGCTGCCGATGGCGGCGGCGTCCGGGCTTGCCAGCTCCTTGACCTTCATCATGGCACTGGAGGAGGAGTCGCAGATCTCGTGGCGGGCTCCGTCCAGCTTGCCGAGGTAATGGGAGCACTGCTGGAACACCTGGGGATGGGCGTAGAAGGTTTTGATGCGAGAGAGTTCGGTCGGCACCGCCGTCAGGATGCAGTGCTCGATGGGGTAGGTCAGCTCACCGACGATGGAGAGGGTGGTGTGCTGCATCACGTCATACACCTCGTTGATGGAGCCCGAGCTGGTGTTCTCGATGGGCAGCACCCCGAAGGCGGCGCGGCCGGATTCCACGCTGTCGAGCACCTCGCGGAAGTTCTGGCAGTTCACCTCGATCACCTGATCCTTGTAGCGCGCCAGGTACTTGCGGGCCGCCAGGCTGGAGTAGGAACCGCGCGGGCCCAGATAGGCGACGCTGGTCATGGGTTCCTGCTGCTCGGGGTTCAGCAGGCTCTGCAGATAGGCCTGCTGGGAGAGCACGGAATCTTCGATGATGGTGTGGTAGATGCGGGTGATGTACTGGGCATCCAGGGCGAGGGGGCGGCCTTTCTGGATCAGGGCGACCAGCAGGTCCTGTTCGCGCTGGGTGTCGCGGATGGGGCGGGGATTGGCCTGTTTGGCACGGGCTACCTCGATGCTGAGGGTCTTGCGCTTGGCCAGCAGAGCGAGCAGCTCCTCATCCAACTGGGTAATGTCCTGTCTGATCTCGTCGAGCGTCGCCATTGTGGTTCCCTATCCAACTATTCGATGATGGTGAATGCAAAAAAAAGCCTCCGCTAGGGGAGGCTCGATTCGTCTTTGTTTTCTGTTCATGCGACGACAGGGCCTTCCCTCATGTGGGCCGGATAAACGAGAAAACGAAGAAGAATGGTGCGTGCATGGGTGTGTCCTTGAGTTAACGCCATAAGCATTAAGGGATTTGGGCATCCGATGCAAGTAAAACTTGCCCGCTCCCCTGTGTTGAAGGCAGGGTAGGGAAGCTGGGGCTGGCTGGTGTCAGTGCCGTACTGGTCCCTTTTTCAACATCCGATTTCAGCGGTGTCACAGGCCGCATGCAGGAGGTGAGACGATGGTGATTATCTTCGATCTGGGACGCGTGGTGGTGAGCTGGGATCCGGTGGCCATCGTGCGCTCCGTGATGGGGACGGTGGATGCCGAACTGCTGGCCGAGCGGCTGTTCAATCACCCGGACTGGCTGGAGGTGGACAGGGGCACCTTGTCCCTTCACACCATGGCGCGCCAGGCCGAGGCGCGCACCGGGCTCAGTGCGGCGCAGAACCTCGCCATCCTGCAGGCGGTGCCCGCCTCCCTGCTGCCGGATCCCGCCATGGTGCGCCTCATCAAGGAGCTGCATGGCGCCGGTCATCGCCTCTATGCCCTCTCCAACATGGGCCATGCCAGCATCGACTGGCTGGAGCAGCACCAGACGTTCTGGCGTTTCTTCAGCGGCAAGGTGGTGTCGGCACGGGTGCGGATGATGAAGCCCGAGCCCGATATCTATCGCTACCTGCTGATCTCTTTCGATCTCAAGGCCGAGGAGTGCCTGTTCATCGATGACAGTCCGGCCAATGTCAGGGCCGCCGAGGCCCTCGGCCTGCAGGGCTTGATCTTTCTCGACCATAAGATGTGCCGGGATGACATGATTGAGCGCAAATTATTGCCAATCTGAGGGGCGGCATCGCCTCTATCAGCCGGAAATTTCCTAGCATAAAAAGCATGGAAGGTAAATCTTTTCAGAATAAAAAATGGATTTACCCTCATTCTTTAAGGGTCTATTCAGCTTTATAACAACAAAATAGTATCCAATTCACCATCCGGAGTCGTTGTATGGATGCCAATGTTGTCATGCTGAATCGGGGATACGATCAGACCTTTCAGGCTAGGGAACAGCGCATCATCGAGACCCTGGCCAGTTATGATGAGCTCGTCGTCTCATTCTCGGGCAGGCTTGCCGCCTGCTACTGCATGGATCTCTGCCGGGCCAGCGGGGTTCGCATTCGCGCCGTCACCCTGGACAGCCCCACCCTCAGCCGCCAGGCGGTGTCACGGGCCAAACGCTACTGTCAGCACCATGGCATCGAGCAGAAGGTGATCCAGACAGACGAGATCCTCATCTGCAACTATCTGGGCCGGCTGGGCAAGGTGATAGACCCCATCCGCTATGTGTGCGAGCTGGCCTCCCTCGAGAGCAACTGGGGCCATCAACCCATACTGCTGCCGGCCTCCATCGATGAGCAGCGCTGCTATCTGCAACGCTTCGACAGCCTGCCTGCCAACACCCTCTGGTGCTTTGCCGAGCAGGGGATGACGGATCAGGACTTCCGCTACGGCTTTCACAAGCGGCGGCTGGATCATTGGGGCAAGGGGGGCAACGGTTGCCTGAGCAGCCGCTTCATCGACCCCGTCACCCTGGACAGACACCATCTGCGCATGGTGGACATGGCCGAGCAGATGCTCTCCGACATGGGGCTGGAGGAGGCGCAAGTCTTCTTCCACACCCTGGCGGACCGGGTCACCACCCTGGCCAGGGTGCGGGTGCCCCAGCGGCTGCGGGCCCGGGTGTTCGACATGCAGGGCAGCATTCTCAAGGCATTGAAGAGCACGGATTTCGATCTGGTGACCCTGGACATGACGGTCATCGACGAGCCCCTCGAGCGGGTGGTCTGAGCGGTCGATGGCCGGGGCGTGAGGCCGGTCATAGGCAAGGGTCGCCCGACTCTTTATACTGACGGCTTTCGCTTATCTATCGAGCCATCGCCTATGAAACCCTTGTCCCGACTGCTGATCGCCCTCTGCCTCTCCCCCCTGCTGGTGCAGGCTGCCCCCCTGACCCAGGTTACCCTGCCGGACGGTCGCCAGATCCAGCTCAACGATGACTTCACCTGGGAGTATCTGCTGGTCAAGCCGGCGGCCCCCGCCGAGTTGACGACGGGCGCCAAGGGCACAGTCGCGGCCACCACGGTGGCGGTGGCGGCTCCGGTGCTGACCGAGCAGGCGCTGGCCAACCCCGAGCTGCTCTCCCAGGCGACCCGGGACGGGATCACCGCCAAACTGGAGCTGGTGGAGGGGGCCGATCCCCTGCTACTGCACTTCCAGCTGAGCAACACCGGCACCCGCAATGTGGTGCGGGTCAACGGCAGCGTCACCCTGTTCAGCGAGCAGGGGGTGCAGCTTGGCAGCCAGCCCGTACGCCTCTGGGCCGGTGAGAACCGCCTGCCGGAGTCCTACCTGCGCAAGGGCGAGCAGCGTCCCTCCCGCGCCATCGAAGTGGCCCGCCCCGCCGGTCTGAGTGGCAAACCGCTGGTGAGGGTGCAGATAGACGAGGTGGAATTCCGCTAATCCCATCGCGACCATGCTGCCATTCGCTTGCTTTATGGATAAATCGACCATGAAATAGCGATGGATGCAGATAAATCGCTGCCCGCAGGCCGCCATCAGGCCAGGACGTCAACGTCCCGGCCCCTGAAAAGGCGCCGGCAAGGTGAGGGGGACAGGGGGTCGCCGGGCCCCCTTTCTCTTGAATGTTGCACCGGCAATCCCCTGCAATATTTGCTTACATCTGCAATGCTTTGGCAACAGCTTGCCGCTCGGCACCGCGCGCTTTGCCCGTCACAATGACCCCATTCCAGCTAGTCCTCACTAGCTCAACAAATGGAGTCAATCCCATGAAAAAAGTCGCACTCTCCGCTCTGGTTCTGGCCGGTTTCGCTTCCACCTCCGTCATGGCACAGGATGCCTTCAGCTATGCCAAGGGCGCAGCGACCTGGACCCACGCCAAGTCCGACTACGTCGGCGGCAAGGACAGCAACAACCGTGACTTCGGTGGTCTGAGCCTGGATCTCTCCAAGAGCTTCGGCTCCAATTTCTACGGCCGTCTGGGCACCGAATACAGCTCCCGCAACAGCGGCAACGACAGCATGAGCATCTCCAACCTGGGGATGGGGGTGTTCACCCCCCTAAGCACCGGTCTGAACCTCTATGGGGAAGCGGGTTTGATGGGTTACAGCATGGAGCGGGAACTGGCTTCCAACGTGAACGACTCCGGCTGGGACAACATCACCCGCAAGCAGAGCGGCAGCCTGTACGGTGAAGTGGGCCTGCGCTACGACATCGGTGCGGTCGAGCTCTCCACCGGCTATCGCTACGCCAACATGACCGACGACATGCACGATTTCAAAGTGGGCGGCGCCTACAAGTTGACCCAGAACCTGGCGTTGACCGCCGACTACACCTATCGCCACTGGGATCTGCAACAGGGTTCCATCACCAGCCTGGGTGTGAAGTACAGCTTCTGATCTTCCTGTCCGTAGTAGTGTCTTGGTTTTTTTGCCCATGGTGTCGACCATGGGCTTTCTTGTTTCTGTGGTCCTGCGCGCAAAAAAGTTATACGGCTTTACCAATCTTGTATAAGTGCTATAACTGAGAAATAGTTATACGCGAGGCTTTGTCATGTACAAGATAAGGGTCGGGATCAGTGCCTGCCTGCTCGGTCAGGCGGTACGCTTCGACGGGGGCCACAAGCACTCCTCTTTCTGCGAGCGCGAGCTCGGTGCCCACTTTGACTATCACCCCGTCTGCCCCGAGACGGCCATCGGCCTCGGTGCGCCCCGCGCCGCCATCCGGCTGGTGCGGCGGGATGGCGAGTTGCGGGCCCAGAGCCGGGACGGTGCGCTGGATGTGACAGATCGACTCATCGCCTTCAGCGAGCGGCAGGCTGGGCGCCTCGATTTTCTCTCCGGTTATATCCTCTGCGCCAAGTCGCCGAGCTGCGGCATGGAGCGGGTGCGCGTCTATACCGCCAACGACAAGGGGTCGGGTGGGGAAGGGGGCGCCAAGGAGGGGGTGGGCCTGTTTGCCAGGGCGCTGATGGCGGCCAACCCCCTCTTGCCGGTGGAAGAAGATGGCCGACTGTGCGATCCCGTGCTGCGGGAGAACTTCGTGCTGCGGGTCTTCGCCTACCACGACTGGCAGCAGCTCTGTGCCCGCGGCCTCAGCGCCGCCAGCCTCACGGACTTCCACGCCCGCTACAAGTACCTGGTGCTCTCCCACGCCACCTGCCATTACAAGACCCTCGGCCGCCTGCTGGGGGATCTGGGACGAGCCCCCCTCGACGAGATCGCGCAGCGCTACATCCAAGGGCTGATGGAGGCCCTTGGCCTGCGGGCCAACCGGCGGGGTCACACCAATGTGCTGATGCACCTGCAGGGCTATTTCAAGCGGGTGCTGACCCCCTCCCAGAAGCAGGAGCTGTGCGAGCTCATCGACAAGTACCGCACCGGCCTGGTGCCCCTGCTGGTGCCCCTGACCCTGCTGCGCCACCACCTGCGCGAGCACCCCAACCCCTATCTGGCTCGCCAGGTCTACCTCAATCCCCACCCGGAATCCCTCAGGCTCCGATATGGCCTGTGAGGGGAGGGAGACAATTTTTCGCCGATGCGGGGCAAGGCGCCCCCCGGTATTGCTCATTGAACGGACGATTCATGCCACAACAGATTGATGAAGAGGGGCTCTACCCCATTCGCGACGTCGCTCGCCTGACCGGGGTCAACCCCATCACCCTGCGGGCCTGGCAGCGGCGCTACGGCCTGGTGCAACCCGCCCGTACCGAGAAGGGCCATCGCCTCTATAGCGCGCAGGACATCCGCCAGATAGGGGAGATCCTGAGCTGGTTGGAGCGCGGGGTCAGCATCGGTCAGGTGAAGGGGCTCTTGAGCGAGCCCCATCTCCCGCTGAGCCGCGATCACTGGCAGCAGAGCCTGCAGCAATTGGGGGAGGCCATGCTCGCCTTCAACCAGCGCAGGGCGGAGGCACAGTTGCAGGAGCTGCTCGCCAGCTATCCATTCGAACTGGTACGCGAGCGGGTGTTGCAACCCTTGCAGACGCAGTTGCTGGGGCTCTGGCGGGAGCGACCCGACGGGGAGTGGTTGCAGCGCTTCTGGCTGGGCTGGCTGCAGGCCCACTTCGCGCGCCATCTCATCGGGCAGGAGAAGGGGAGCCCTGTCTGTCTGGCGAGTTGGGGCCTGGTCGGGCCGCTGGATCTGCTCTGGCATGCCTATGAGCTGATCAACCAGGGCCATGAGGTGCAGTTGGTCGGCCCGTGCGATCCCAGGGGGGCCGCCCTGCTGGCAGGAAGGGTGCCGGATGCGTGGCGGGTGCTGCTGGGAGTCGGGCTTGGCAAGGGGGAGCTCGCCGAACCCTGGCCGGCCACCTGTCAGCTGTTCGGTCCTCTGGGTGCCCTCTATGAGCCGGACTGGCTCGCGGTGCATGCCTGGTCGCCGACCCTTGAGCGTCCGCTCGTGACACCCATGGATGAGCCGCAGGGGAGGCAGCCATGAGGCTCATCTGGTTTCGCAACGATCTGAGGCTGGCGGACAATCCGGCCCTGCGCCACGCCTGCGCCACCTGCGGGGATGAAGAGGGCGGTGTCACCGCGCTCTTTGTCATCAGCCCGGCCCAGTGGCGCGCGCACAAGATGGCCCCCATCCGCCAGCGCTTCCTGCTGGCCCAGATCGATGAACTCGGCAAGGGGCTGGCGGCCCTCGGCATTCGGTTGCACCTGCTGCGGGTCGAGACATTCGCCGAGGTGCCGGCCGAGATGGCGGCCCTGGCGACCCGGCTCGGGGTGCGCCAACTCTACGCCAATCAGGCCATCGAGCTCGACGAGCAGCGGCGGGATCGGGCGGTGAGCCAGGCGCTGCAGGGGCTGGATATCCGAAATCACTGGTTCAACGGCTGCTGCGTGCTGCCGCCGGGGCGGGTGCTGACGGGCAGTCAGGAGATGTTCAAGGTATTCACCCCCTACAGCCGGGCCTGGCTCAAGGCCCTGGAGGAGGAGGGGTTCGTCATTCATCGCTCCCCGGCGCCGCGGGGAACCCCCTTGCCCTGGACTCCCCTGGCCGAGACCGGCCTGGTGGAGGGGGTGGCACGCGAGCCTGAGGAGGCGGCCCGCTGGCCGGTGGGGGAGGTCGAAGCCCGGCGCCGGCTGCACGATTTTCTGGAGCAGGCCGTGCTGGACTATGGGGAGAACCGGGATTTCCCGGCCCAGGCTGGCACCTCCACCCTCTCCCCCTATCTGGCGGCGGGGATCATCAGCCCACGCCAGTGTGTGGCGGCCCTGCAGCAGAGGCTCGGTTATCGACCCCAGTCCAGGGCGCAGCCCGGTTTTGTCTGGCTGAACGAGATCATCTGGCGCGAATTTTATCGCCACCTGCTGATGCTGGTGCCGAACCTCTCCATGAACCTGCCGTTCAGGGACGAAACCCGGGCCCTGCCCTGGGGCTGGGATCCCGAGGCGCTCTCTGCCTGGTGTGAGGGGCGCACCGGCTATCCCATCGTCGATGCCGCCATGCGCTGCCTCAATGCCACCGGCTGGATGCACAACCGGCTGCGGATGATAGTGGCGAGTTTTCTCACCAAGGATCTGCACCTGCACTGGCGGCTCGGGGAGGATTACTTCATGAGCCAGCTCATCGACGGGGATCTCGCCGCCAACAACGGCGGTTGGCAGTGGGCGGCGGGCACGGGTGCCGACGCGGCCCCCTATTTTCGGGTCTTCAACCCCACCACCCAGGGGCAACGTTTTGATCCTGACGGAGCCTTCATCCGTACCTGGGTGTCAGAGCTCGCGGATGTGCCGACCGCCCAGTTGCACAGGCCTCACGAGTGGTTGCAGCAGCATGACAGACATGATTACCCGCTCCCCATGGTGGATCACGCTGCGGCACGGATAAGGGCCATCGAGATGTTCCGGGAACTGGAGAGAAAATAGGATGAATGCACCGCTGGCCCATTTCATCGTCATCTATCTGCAGCGGGATCGGCAGCAGTGGCACCGGCTGCCGGAGATCTACGCGGAGCAGGTGGTGTTCGTGGATCCTGTCTGCCGGATCGAGGGCTTGGCGGCGCTGACCCGGTATTTTTCCGCCCTCTATCGGCGCTTCGAGCATTGCCGCGTCGAGATAGTGAGCCAGCAACAGCAGGGGGATGAGGCCTGGCTCGGCTGGGTGATGACCTTCGTTCACCCGCGTCTCGTCGGTGGCAAGCCGATACGGGTGGAAGGGGCGACCCGGCTGCAGTTCGACCCCTGGGGCAAGGTGCGCCTGCAGCGGGATTATTTCGATCTCGGCGCCATGCTCTATGAGCAAGTGCCCCTGCTCGGACGGTTTGTCCGCACCCTGCGAGCCAGGTTGGGCGCCTGAGCGCGTTCAGGCGTGGCTGGCAATCTGCGATGACGGATGGGGGCGGGGAAAAATCCCCTGTATGGTGAGCGCTGCCCCGGAGCCGATACACTTGTCTTGGGAGTCGGGATCCATGCGCTGTCGCAGCGCAGATCCGGATATGGGAATGGGTCAAGCTGGAGGGGGAGCCAATATGAGCACCTTTTCGACCGACACTCTGCTGTTTTCCAAGTGGACCCGAGAGGGCCAGCAAGGGCCGGGGGCGCACTTCTATCTGGTGGTCTCCTGCCAGCGGGATGCCCAGGGGCGGCTGGCGAGGGTGGTGCTGCAGGATATCAATACCCTGCAGGAGCAGGAGCTCGATTGCCATGAACTGGAGGATGGGGCGCGCTGGCATATGGGCTGGAGCTAGCCTGCGGCCTCGTGGCGAAGGGGTGTATATGGTTCAACCCGGTGAACAGGGGATTTTTGATAGACATTCACTATGGATGGGCAAGGGAGAGTCGATTGTCCTTTGAGTCTATGCGGGGATATTCTAGCCCTGTTCCCCAATTTGATGTCCACCTGGAGGTGAATGATGAAAAGCCCAATCGGTCTTGATACCGTTCAATCACAAGCCCTGGCCGCCGAGCTGAACAAGTTGCTGGCCAGCTACCAGATCCTCTACATGAACGTCCGTGGCTTCCACTGGAACATCCGCGGCAACCAGTTCTTCGAACTGCACCTGAAGTTCGAGGAGATCTACAACGATCTGCTGCTCAAGGTCGATGCCCTGGCCGAGCGCATCCTCACCCTGGACGGCGTGCCCATGCACAGCTTCAGCGATTACCTCAAGGTCTCCGCGATTCCCGAACAGAAGGGGCTGCACTACGGCCGCGCCTGTGTCGAATCCCTGCTGGAGAGCTTCCGCGAGTTGCTGGTGGCCCAGCGCCGCATCCTGGGGCAGGCAGGCGATGCCGGTGACGAGGGCACGGCCTCCATCCTCTCCGACTATGTGCAGCAGCAGGAAAAACTGGTCTGGATGCTGCGCGCCTACCTGGCCTGACAAGCTGGAAAGCAGCGGCGTATTTATCCAGCCTGATGGTTTGAAATGAGGGTAAAGCGGGTTGACCCGACCCGCTTTCCCGGCACCCGATCCTTGAGTTGTCTCTCCTTTTATCCACCCTGTTGCCGCCCTTTCGGGCGGCTTTTTTGTTTTTGATCTGCATCAATGAAAACTTAATTGGTAAATTGAATGCCTATTAAGTTTTCCATGAGGGGAATAGAATCGCCACAAAACAAACAACTGAAATGTCCAATTAGGAGAGGCATGATGTTTTGTGTGCAATGTGAACAAACAATTCGTACCCCGGCAGGCAATGGCTGTGCTTATGCGCAAGGCATGTGTGGCAAGACGGCGGAAACCTCGGATCTGCAGGATGTGCTGATCTATACGCTGCAAGGCCTCAGCGCCTGGGCGCTGGCCGCCCGCGAGCACGGCATCGTCGATGCCGAGATCGATGCCTTCGTGCCCAAAGCCTTCTTCGCCACCCTCACCAACGTCAACTTCGACTCCGCCCGCATCGTTGCCTACGTCAATCAGGCGCTGGCCCATCGTCGCCACCTTGCCGCTCGCCTGGCCGAGCTGGCGGTGCAGGTCAACGGCTTGCCCGCCGCCGCCGGTTTCGAGCCGGGTGCCGAGCTGCTGGAACAGCTGGCCCATGCGCCCCAGACCGCGGTCAACCGTGGCAAGAGTGAAGTCAACGAAGACATCATGGGGCTGCGTCTGCTCTGCCTCTATGGTCTCAAAGGTGCCGCCGCCTACATGGAGCATGCCCGGGTACTGAGCCAGCAAGACAGCGAAGTCGCCGCCGAATTCCACCGCATCATGAGCTGGCTCGGCACGGATCCGAGCGATCTGGATCCCCTGTTCAAGTGCGCCATGGACATCGGTCTGCTCAACTTCAAGATCATGGAGATGCTGGATCTCGGTGAGACCACCGCCTTCGGCCATCCGGAACCGACCCAGGTACGTGTCACTCCCGTGCCGGGCAAGTGCATCCTGGTTTCCGGCCACGACATGGTGGATCTCAAACTCATTCTGGAGCAGACCACCGGCACCGGCATCAATGTCTACACTCACGGCGAGATGCTGCCCGCCCTGGCCTACCCCTTCTTCAAGCAGTACCCGCACCTGGTGGGCAACTACGGCTCCGCCTGGCAGAACCAGCAAAAAGAGTTCGCCAACTTCCCGGGTGCCGTGGTGATGACCTCCAACTGCATCATCGACCCGAACGTGGGCGACTATGCGGATCGCATCTTCACCCGCTCCATCGTCGGCTGGCCCGGCGTCACCCATCTGGAAGGGGAAGATTTTTCTGCCGTGGTGGCCAAGGCCCAGGCGCTCGATGGCTTCAAGCACACCGAGCTCGAGCACTTCATCACCATCGGCTTTGCCCGCAACGCCCTGATGCAAGCCGCTCCCGCGGTGATCGACAAGGTCAAGGCCGGCGAGATCAGCCACTTCTTCCTGGTGGGGGGCTGTGACGGTGATCGCGCCGAGCGCGCCTACTACACCGAGTTTGCCAAGGCGATCCCGCAAGACAGCCTGCTGCTGACGCTGGGCTGCGGCAAGTACAAGTTCAACAAGCTCGACTTTGGCGACATCGGCGGCATCCCCCGTCTGCTGGACGTGGGTCAATGCAACGATGCCTACTCCGCCATCCAGCTGGCGCTGGCGCTGTCCGAGGCGTTCGAGTGCGGCGTCAACGATCTGCCCCTGACCCTGGTGCTCTCCTGGTTCGAGCAAAAAGCCATCGTCATCCTGCTCACCCTGCTGGCGCTCGGCGTGAAGGACATCCGTACCGGTCCGACCGCACCGGCCTTCCTCACCCCGGCCCTGCTCAAGGTGCTGGAGGAGCAGTTCGGCCTCAAGGGCACCACCAGTGCCGAAGCGGATCTGGCCGAGATCCTGGCAGCCTGACCCTTGTGCCGGCCCCTGTGCGGGCCGGACCCAGATGTTGTAAGCCTTTGGCGAGCCTGATGGCTCGCCTTTTTTCCAAGACGGATTCCCCCTATTTTCAACAAGAGGAGCCTTGCGATGACCTCCACCTCTTTGACCCTGCGGTGCATCGGCCGCCGGGCAGATACTCACGATGTGGTGAGCTGGCAGTTCGCCCCCCTGACGGGCACTCTGCCCCCCGTGCTGGCGGGCCAGTGTGTCACCCTGCATACCCACATCGACGGCCAGCCCCAGTGCCGTGCCTACACCTTGTCCTCCAGTCCGCAGGATGCCTGCTGGCAGGTCACCATCAAGGACGTGGGGCTGGTCTCCCATCATCTGCACCAGAGTCTGCAAGTGGGGGACGAGATCCGGGTCGATGGCCCCTTCGGCGACTTCAACCTGAGTGCGCTCCCCTGCGAGCGGCCACTGCTCTTGAGCGCCGGCTCCGGCATCACCCCCATGTGGGCCATGCTGCGGGATGAACTCGCCAAGCGGCCGGATGCAGATATCCGCTTCATTCACAGCGCCCGCTCCCCCGAGGACGTGATCTTCGCCGCCGAGCTGGCTGCGCTGGCCGAGGCCCACCCCGGCGTGCGCCATGCCCTGGTGCTGGAGCAAGCCTGCGCCACTCACCCCTGGGTTGGCCGCCTGACTCCCGCCATGCTCCAGGAGCTGGCACCGGATCTCTTGAGCCGCCACGTCTATCTGTGCGGCCCGGCGCCTTACATGACCGCCGTCTGCGCCATGCTGACGGAGCTGGGGTTGCCCGCCGACCAATTGCACCAGGAGTCCTTCGGCCTGCCGGCAGCGGCGCCGGTTGCAGCCGGCAACGACCACTTCTGGCTGACCCTGAAAAAAAGCGGCAAGAAGGTGAAAATCTTGCCGGGCCAAACCCTGCTGGCGGCGCTGGAAGGGGCGGGAGAGACCATGATGGCCGCTTGCCGCGCCGGGGTCTGCGGCGCCTGCCGCTGCACCACCACGGGGGAGATCGAGCGCCAGAGCGTGATGACCTTGAGCCCGCAGGATCTCGAGAGCGGGGTGGCGCTGGCCTGCTCCTGCACCGCCAAAGGGGATATCAGCCTGGATTACTGATGGTGTCATCAGAGACTTGTGCTTTTCCCGCACCGGGCAGGCGGGTACACTCTGGCCAGTTTCATCGGCATACGGGATAACACATGACAATCTTGGTTACCGGGGGCGCCGGGTATATCGGTTCCCATACCCTGGTCGAACTGCTGGACGCGGGCCAGCAAGTGGTGGTGCTGGACAACCTCTCCAACGCCTCGCCGGAGTCTCTCAAACGGGTCGAGCGGATCACCGGCAAGGCGGTCGACTTCGTCGAAGGGGACATTCTGGACAGGGCCTGCCTGCAGCGGCTGTTTGCCCGCTACCAGATAGAGTCTGTCATTCACTTCGCCGGTCTCAAGGCGGTGGGGGAGTCCAGCCAGATCCCGCTCACCTACTACCAGAACAACGTGACCGGCACCCTGGTCTTGTGCGAAGAGATGGCCAAGGCGGGGGTATTCCGGCTGGTGTTCAGCTCGTCGGCCACCGTCTACGGCGATCCCGCCTCGGTGCCCCTGCGGGAAGACTTCCCCACCGGCGCCACCAATCCCTATGGCCGTTCCAAGCTGATGGTGGAGGAGATCCTGCGGGACCTTTCCAAGTCAGATCCGCGCTGGGCCATCGTGCTGCTGCGCTACTTCAACCCGGTCGGCGCCCACCAGAGCGGCCTCATCGGTGAAGATCCCAACGGCATTCCCAACAACCTGCTGCCCTATATCAGCCAGGTTGGAGTCGGCAAACTCAAGGAGCTGGGGGTGTTTGGCGACGACTACCCGACGCCGGACGGCACCGGAGTGCGCGACTACATCCACGTGGTGGATCTCGCCATCGGTCACCTGAAGGCATTAGCGCGCATCGAGAGCGACACCGGCGTCTTCACCTACAACCTGGGGACCGGACAGGGCTACTCGGTGCTGGAGATGGTCAAGGCGTTTGAAGGGGCGAGCGGTCGCCCCATCCCCTATCAGGTCAAGCCCCGTCGCCCCGGCGACATCGCCGAGTGCTGGGCCGAACCGACCCTGGCCCGGGACGAGCTGGGCTGGCAGGCGGAGCGGGGATTGGAGCAGATGATGGTCGATACCTGGCGTTGGCAAAGCCAGAACCCGAACGGTTATCAGGCCTGAGCGGCCAGTGCGCAGATAGCAAAACGCCCCGGCATGGCCGGGGCGTTTTTTATGGGCGACGGGCGGTCTTACTGGATGCTCTTGCCGGCGCGCACGTCCTTGATGATGGCCTGCAGACTCGCCAGATCCCGCGGTGCACCGCGCAGGATCTGGTCGCCGACGATGAAGGCCGGGGTGCCGGAGATGCTCATGGCTTCGGCCAGAGCCCGGTTGGTGCCGAGGTTCTTGTCGATGCTGCCATCCTTGATCTTGGCCTCGACCTTGCTCCAGTCGACACCGGCAGCCTTGGCGATCTCTTTCACCTGGGCTTCGTCGGCGAGGGGGCCCTGATGGGCGTACAGTTTGTCGTGGAAGGCCTGATACTTGTCCGGCTGGCCGAGCTGCACCGCCAGGGCGGCGCGGGCGGCGTAGTAGGAGGTCTCGCTCAGGATGGGGAACTGCTTGTAGATGTAGCGAATGTCCTTGTCCTGACTGAGCAGCTGCTTGACCAGGGGATGGGCGCGCTTGCAGTAGCCGCAGTTGTAGTCGAAGAACTCCACCACCGTCAGGCTGCCCTTGGGATTGCCGCTCTCGGCGTCGTTGTTGGCGTAGAGCTGCTTGGCGTGGGCCTGGATCAGGGCCTTGTCGCTCTCGGCCTGCTGGCTCTCCTGCTTGGCGCGCAGGGCATTGGACATCTCGACCAGGATTTCCGGATTCTTGACCAGATAATCGCGCACGATCTGCTCGACATCGCTCTTGGTCAGCTCACTCGCCTGCAGCGGGGCGGCGAACAGGGTCACGCCGGTCAGGGCGGCACAGAGGGCATGTTTGATTCTCATAAGTCCATCTTGCTGGGAATATGGGGGTGGGCCCTATAGTGGTTGAGTCTGTTTTCAAGTCAAGTTATCCGATTGAAAAAGCGCGGGTTATGCCTAGTTTGCGGGATTTGTGCGTCATTTAGGCCAATAAATCGGCAAACGGATGGGGCGGGGATTTACAAGGGGGAAGGCGATGGGTAGTATTCGGCGCACTGCTGCGGAGGGGTGGCAGAGCGGCTGAATGCACCGGTCTTGAAAACCGGCGATGGGCGACCATCCGTGGGTTCAAATCCCACCTCCTCCGCCATCTATATGGCCCACCTCATTGAATGAGGTGGGCTTTTTTGTATCTGTATTTTTTGGTATGCCGTTGATGCACCATCAGGTGTTGGCTGTCCTACTGCTTGCTCGCACTCCTTTGGACAGGTCAACGCCACTACTCTCGTCCCTTCAATTTACCCAAAACAAGAGAGGGTCATTGGCCCCTCTTGTTATTTATTTTGTTGGTCAGTGAAAACAGTACTGCTTGTCGCTGCCAGAGGCGCGCGGCTCACAGAGCTGGTTCAGCTGTTTGACGGTGAGTTAGCAGACTTCCTGCGTGAACCCGATGACCGCCCCACCGAACAAGGCATTGTGCTCAGCCAGCAGTTGGCCAAGCTTGGTACAGCTGGTAGAGGGTCGGTGTGGAAAGAGGTTGATAAGCGGGTAGCACGACGGGGTCCTTGATGGCTCTTTGTGCGCATCAATGACAGACGATGCGCGGATGCCAAGGTCGATAACGTGGGAGACAGCTATGGCGCCCTTGAGTGGATTTTCTGTGATCTGAGCCTGATGTCTCCTGATGATATCTATTGGCGTTGATTTTCAATCGGGCTCAAGTGGCGATTCGTTGGCATGTCTACTTGGGACCAATGTCAGAGTGGGGTCGCACATTTACGGTATTCGCTCGGGCTGACCCCCACCCGTTTCCTGAACACCCGCGAGAAGTAAAGTTGATCGTCATAGCCCACCTGCTGGCCTATGGTGGCCACTGACAGAGGCGTGGTCTGCAGCAGCAGTTTGGCTCGGATGATCCGCTGATCCTCGCGCCAACGGACTATGCTCACCCCCACCTGCTCACGAAATAGGTGAGCCAGCCGTGAAGGGGACAAAAACACCTGCTCCGCCAGCGCCTCCACCGAGATCTCGGCACTGAGTGACTCGCTCAGGATCTGACTAGCTTGATGAACTCGGTGGTCGATAGCGGGGTAAGCGTTGAGGGAAGAGGCCTCATAGCAGCGAATGAGCAGCCGCTCCAGCAGATTCATCGCCAGTTGTTCCGACATAGGTCTCAGCTGTTTGTGAGTTTCCTCTATGTCGAGAAACAGAGTATCAAATTCAGAAAGCAACCCAGCATCTGCCAGTTGTAGCCGCCCCACCTGTTCCGTTACTTGCGGCCACTTGAGCCAATCGGCCCAATAGGCTCGAGGCCTGAAATAGACCCAGCGGTGATACCACTCCTGCGCGCCCGGCGCCCGGCCGTAATGGTGCACGGCCGCGGGCGGGAACAACAGCAAGTCGCCGGGCTCCACCGTGAATGCCTGATCCCCTTGAAAGATTTGCCCCTTGCCCCTGATGGTCAAATTGACGATGAAGCCCTTCATCCCGAGGGGCCGGTCAATGATGAAGTCGAGCGTGCTCCCCTTCTCGATGGGAGTCATACCCGAGACTAGGAACACATCGAAGGCATAGCCCGGCAGCAGGGGGTTGAGTTGTTTCGGCTTCTCTTTTTGCATCGAGGACATGGCAGAAAACAGTGCTTGGGTAAAAAAATCAGCTTGGGCCATTGTAAAGACTCACGTTGGGAACGCGCCACCCGACGCTCGGCGCTATGTAAAATTGGTGAACTGGCTCACAACGGGATGAGTCGTGAGCCATGGAGTAGCCCTGGTCAGACCCGCTAAACGCAGAACTGTGCAGGCTCGATAGGGGATCAGATGCGTGTCTTGCGCACCTGTTTGTAGCGGTCGAACAGCACGGCGGCAAGCAGGATGAGGCCGCGCACCACGTACTGGGCAAACGGGGATATGTTGAGCAAGTTCATGGCGTTCTCCATCAACCCCAAAATCAACACCCCGGCGATGATATAGGAGATCTTGCCGATCCCTCCTTTCATGGAGACCCCTCCCAGTACGCAGGCGGAGATCACAACCAGCTCGAAGCCGATAGAGGTCATAGGCTGACCCGAGGTCATGCGCGATGCCAGGATGATGCCGGCAATCGAGGCAATCAGCCCCGTCATGGTGAAGATGATGATCTTGGTGCGCACCACGTTGACCCCGGCTAGGCGTGCGGCTTCCTCATTGCCTCCCATGGCCAGGGTGTTGCGTCCGAAGGTGGTCTTGTTGAGCAGCAACCCGAACAGCACGAAGCAGACGGCGGTCAGCCAGACCGGGGTCGGGATGCCAAACAGGGCTGAGTTGCCCAGTTCGAAGAAACGTTCCTCGACGATGCCCACCGCCTTGCCGTCGGAAATGATGTAGCCCACCCCACGGGCCATCTGCATGGTGGCGAGGGTGGTGATGAGGGCGTTGATCTTGAATTTGGCCACTACGATGCCGTTGATGAGGCCAAACAGCACTCCTACCGACATGCCTGCCAGGATGCCGAACGTGATGCTCTCGGTGGCGTTGATGCCGACCGCGCAGGCGACGCCGGAGCAGGCCACCACGGAGCCTACCGACATGTCGAACTCACCGGAGGCGAGGCAGAACAGCATGCCGCACGCCACCATGCCCGACATGGAGACGGCGAGCCCGAGTCCGCGCATGTTGATCAGGCTGGCGAAGTTGGGTACCAGCACGCAGGCCAGCAGGAACAGGATGGCGAAGATCACCAGCATGCCGTATTGATCCCAGACGCGGGCCAGTTGCAGACGGGATCCGCTGGCCGCCGCAGCGCTGGCGGCCTGGCCGACTGAGGTAGTAGTTGTCATGATTTTTCTCCTGATAATTCTGGGTGCTATCTCGTTGCGGTCAATGGATCAACGGGCCGGCATGGCCAGATTGAGCGCCTTGACCTCGTTGGCCTCATCGTGGGAAAGCTCGCCGGCGATTTCCCCCTCCCGCATGACCATGATCCGGTCCGCGATACCCAGCACTTCCGGCAGCTCGCTTGATACCACCACCACGGCGATACCCACCTTGGCCAGATCGTAAATCACGTTGTAAATCTCGTTCTTTGCCCCGACGTCGATGCCGCGGGTCGGCTCGTCGAGCAAGATGACCTTCATGTCTTCGGAGAGCCAGCGTCCCAGAATGGCCTTCTGCTGGTTGCCGCCGGAGAGGTTCATGATGGCCTGCTGGGGAGACGGGGTCTTGACCCGCATGTCGCGGATCCGCAGCCTCGCGTTCTCGTTCTCCCACTGCTGGTTGATCCAGAAGCCCCCCCACGCGTGGTGACGGCGGGCACTGATGTTGATGTTTTCCTGCACCGAGTGGATGGGAATGATGCCGAGCGCCTTGCGGTCTTCGGTGCAGAGCATGATGCCGCTGCGAATGGCGTCGATGGGGCTGCCGATGACCACCGGCTTGCCGAACACCGCTATCTCGCCACTGTGCATCTTGTCGGCGCCGAAGATGAGCTTCATCAGTTCGCTGCGTCCGGCCCCCACCAGCCCGAAGATGCCGAGGATCTCCCCCCGTTTTACCTCGAACGATACCGGCGCCTTGAGCCCGGGCCCCATCAGCTGATCCACCTTGAGGCCTGCCTCTCCAAGCGGCCTTGGGCTGTAGCCATAGATGTCGGTCAGCTCGCGTCCTACCATGGTCTTGACCAGCAGATCCCGGTCCACCTCATCCATGGAGGCGAAGGTACGTACGAACTGACCATCTTTGAATACCGTGATGGCGTCGCACAGGGCGAAGATCTCGTCCATGCGGTGGGATACGTAGAGAATGACCTTGCCTTCGTCACGCAGCTGACGGATGACCCGAAACAGCTGCTCGATCTCGCGGGACGAGAGGCTGCTGGTCGGCTCGTCGAAGGCGATGACACTGGCATCCCGGGTCAGCGCCTTGGCGATCTCCACCATCTGCCATTGCCCGAGGGATAGGTACTTGAGCGGCGTCTCGGGGGAGACCTCCATACCGAGGCGTGCCAGCTGCCTGGCCGCATCCTGATAGAGTTTCTCCCGATCAATGACCCCGCGCCGGGTCGGTAGCTGACCGAGGTAGATGTTCTCGGCCACCGTCATCTCTGGCACCAGGTGCAACTCCTGATAGATGATGGCGATCCCGCTCTCCAGCGCATCGACCGTGCTCTGGAACGTCCGCTCCTGGCCAGCCAGCTTCACCACTCCTGTGGTGGGAGACTGAAAACCGCTCAGTATCTTGAGCAGGGTGGACTTGCCTGCGCCGTTTTCCCCCATCAGCGCGTGCACCGAGCCCTGCTGGCAGGAGAAAGAGACATTCTTCAGCGCCTTGACGCCGGGAAACTCCTTGCTGATGCAGCAAAACTCCAGATAAGGAACTGACTGATTCATGTTTCACTCCAGCCGATCGGCATGGCGTACTCCGCCATGCCGGTTTCGGTATCAGGGTTTGGATGGCGTCAATCACAGACCTTTCTTCTGCAGCTCGGCCTTGAAGTTGTCGCGGGTGATGAGCACCACGTCGGTCACCTCGGTGAACTTGGCCGGTTCGGTGCCGTTGACCACCCAGTCATGGAGCATCTGGATGCTCTTGTAACCGTGCACATCGGGGCTTGGCAGCAGAGAGCCGAGGAAGCCGGTGGCGCTGGATTTGGAGAACTCATTCACCGCATCCACCCCGTTGATGCCGATGCCGATGACGTTCTCCGCCTTGAAGCCCTGCCCTTCGGTAGCACGCACGCCGCCGAGCACTGTGTTGTCATTCATGCCGACGATGAGCCAGTTCTTCACCTCCGGGTGCTGCACCAGCATGGAGTTGGCGGCATCCAGTGCCCCAGGAATGTCGTTGGCCTTGGTGGGTGAGCGGTAGATCTGGGCCTCCGGGAAACCGGCGACCTTGAGCGCGCTCAGGGAGCCTTCGACCCGGCGGCGGGCGGTGTCGAGCTCGTCGGCGGTGATGGCGAGCACCGCGGTCGTCTTCACGTCCCACTGGCGTTTTTGCATCTCCTTGTACAGCTCCTGGCCTTGGCGTTCACCAATCTTGGTGGCGGCCATCATCACCAGTGGCACCTGCTCCATGGGCTGGCCCTTGGCGTTGACGAACTGGTCGTCCACCGTGATGACCTTCAGATCCATGCTGTTGGCCTTGGCCATGATGGCGGCCCCGAGCTTGGGATCAGGGGTGCAGATGACGAAGCCCTTGGCGCCATTGGCCGCCAGGCTGTCGATGGCATTGAGGGTCTTCTCGCCATCGGGGACGGCTATCTTTATCACCTCGAAACCGAGATCCTTGCCCGCCTTGTCGGCGAAGTTCCACTCGGTTTGGAACCAGGGCTCCTCCGGCTGCTTGACCAGATAGCCCAGCTTCAGCGCCTCGGCCGAGAAAGCAGAATTTGCCATACCAAGGGCAAGCCCCATCGCGATCATTCTGTTAACGATTTTGTTCATGTGAGTGTCTCCAGGTGTTCTATCAATCCATGTATCCATGAAGCACAGCCATCGGGTCCATTCTTCAGGCCGCAACATAAAAACATGTCCAAACATGACGTTATTGTTATTGCTAGATGAGCGAATCAAGTTGTAATCGTTTTCACATAGAAAAATGGAGAGCAGGATCACGCCGTGAAATTGCAGCTATTTTGTCTATGTTTTTAGCAAAATAGTCACATGTCGAAACCTGGATGGCCGTCACCCTCTTGCCGGTATAGCGTTTAAATCCATATTTCCAGCAGCCAATGGCTAACCGCCCGTCCGGTCCATCTCCTATGGTTCCTCACCAGTCACCCTCATTGATGGTCAGGAGCACTTATGTCTGAGCACCCCAGGTCCGAGCACATCGCCATCGGACTCGATTTCGGCAGCGATTCGGTCAGGGCTCTTGCCGTGCGCTGCCATGACGGCGCCGAGCTGGCAACCCATGTCGTCTATTACCCGCGCTGGCAGGCAGGTCATTACTGCCAGCCGGTCATCAACCAGTTCCGCCACCACCCCCTCGACTATCTGGAGTCCATGGAGCAGGCGGTGGTCGCAGTGGTGAGTCAACTCACCCCGGCCCAGCGCGCCGCCGTGCGTGGCATCGGGGTGGACAGCACCGGCTCCACTCCGGCTCCCATTGATGGGGAAGGGCGTGTGCTGGCCCTGCGCCCGGAGTTTGCCGATAACCCCAACGCCATGTTCGTGCTGTGGAAGGATCACACCGCCATCGAGGAGGCCGAAGCCATCACGGCGCTGTGCCACGGCGGCCTGTTCCCCGACTACAGCCGCTACATCGGCGGGGTCTACTCCTCCGAGTGGTTCTGGGCCAAGATCCTGCACGTCTCCCGAGCCGATGCCGCCGTGCGCGCCGCCGCCTGCAACTGGATCGAGCTGTGTGACTGGGTCCCCGCCATCCTGAGCGGCACCCAGGCCCCGGCCGACATTCGACGCGGGCGCTGCTCCGCTGGCCACAAATCCCTCTGGCACCCGAGCTGGGGCGGCCTGCCCCCCGCCGAGTTTCTCAACGCGCTGGATCCGTTGTTGACCCAGGATCTCGACTACCCGCTCTTTACCGACAGTTGGACCGCCGATCTGCCGGTCGGCACCCTGACGCCGGAGTGGGCAGAGCGACTGCACCTCTCCTGCGAGGTGGTGATCGCCGGTGGTGCCTTTGACTGCCACATGGGGGCGGTGGGGGCCGGAGCCGGCAACAACGCGCTGGTCAAGGTGATCGGCACCTCCACCTGCGACATCCTGATCGCCGACGAGGCCACCATCGGTGATCGCGCTATTGCCGGGATATGCGGCCAGGTGAACGGCAGCGTGGTGCCGGGCATGGTGGGGCTGGAGGCGGGACAGTCGGCATTTGGTGACATCTATGCCTGGTATCAGCGCCAGCTCGGCTGGTCGCTGGAGAGCCTCGCGACCCAGTATCCGGAGCTGCGCACCGCCATCGAGGCCCACAAACGGGAATTGCTGCCAAGCCTTGCCGCCGCCTGGGAACAGCAGCGCGATCTGGCCCACCTGCCGGTGGTGCTCGACTGGTTCAATGGTCGCCGCACCCCATATGCGAACCAGCGTCTGCAGGGCACTATCACCGGGCTCAACCTCGGCACCGATGCTCCTGACCTGTTCGGTGCCCTGGTGGCCTCCACCGCCTTCGGGGCTCGCAGCATCATGGAGTGCATGACCAGTCAGCAGGTACCGGTGGAGCAGGTGATTGCCCTTGGCGGCATCGCCCGCAAGTCCGCCACCGTGATGCAGACCTGCGCCGATGTGATGAACAGGCCCATCCAGGTGGTGGCCTCGGATCAGTGCTGTGCCCTGGGGGCGGCGATCTTTGCCGCCGTGGCAGCCGGGATCCATCCCGATGTGGCAGCAGCCCAGCGCCACATGGCGAGCGCCGTTGAGCGCACCCACCAGCCGCAACCCGAACGGGTCGCCGAATACGAGCGTCTCTACCAGCGCTATCTCGCCTGGGGCGCCGCCGCCGAGCCGCTCTACAACCGGGGGATACCAGCATGAATCTCAAAATGCTCAAGGAGCAGGTGCTCGCCGCCAACCTGGATCTGCCACGCCATGATCTGGTGACTTTCACCTGGGGCAACGTGAGCGGCATCGACAGAGAGCGCAATCTGGTGGTGATAAAGCCGAGCGGCGTCAGTTACGAGCGGATGCAGATCGAGGACATGGTGGTGCTGGATCTGGCGGGCAAACAGGTGGAGGGATCTCTGCGTCCCTCCTCCGACACTGCTACCCATCTGGTGCTCTATCGCGCCTATCCCGAACTGGGTGGCGTGGTGCATACCCACTCTACCCATGCCACCGCCTGGGCCCAGGCGGGACGCGCCATCCCGATTTTCGGCACCACCCAGGCCGACTATTTCCACGGCGAGATCCCCTGCTCGCGCCTGCTCACCCCGGGAGAAGTCGAGGAGGATTACGAGGGACTGACCGGTCATCTCATCGTCGAGACCCTCAAGCAGACCCCCATTCTCACCATGCCGGGGGTGCTGGTGGCCAACCATGGCCCCTTCAGCTGGGGCAAGAGCGCCGAGGATGCGGTACACAACGCCGTTGTGCTGGAAGAGGTGGCGCGCATGGCCTGGCTCACCGGCCAGATCAATCCCGCAGCCCTTCCTTTGCCCGATTACCTGCTGGAGAAGCACTACCAGCGCAAACATGGCAAACACGCCTATTACGGCCAGACAAAAGCATAAACAGAGGACACCAAGATGGAATTCATGAAACAGCTGGAAGTGTGGTTCCTGGTCGGCAGCCAGCACCTGTATGGCGCCGCTACCCTGAAGCAGGTGGCCGATCACGCTCACACCATCACCAATCAACTCAACGAGCATGCCGGCCTGCCGGTCAGGATAGTGCTCAAGCCCACCGGCACCACGCTCGATGAAATCAGCTCGGTGGCCCGGGATGCCAACCACGACGAGCGCTGCATCGGGCTCATGGTGTGGATGCACACCTTCTCCCCCACCAAGATGTGGATCCCGGCGCTCAGCCAGTTGCAAAAACCCCTGTTGCAGTTCCACACCCAGTTCAACCGGGATCTGCCGTGGAGCGAGATCGACATGGACTTCATGAACCTGAACCAGACTGCCCACGGCGGCCGCGAGTTCGGTTTCATGGGCGCTCGGTTGCGGCTGCCGCGCACCGTGGTGGTCGGCCACTGGCAAGATGAAGAGGCCCACCGCAAGCTGGGCAGCTGGATGCGCGTCGCCGCTGCCATTCACGACAGCCGCCACCTGAAGATCGCCCGCTTTGGCGACAACATGCGCAACGTGGCGGTCACCGAAGGCGACAAGGTTGAAGCCCAGATCCAGTTCGGCTATCAGGTGAACTACCACCCGGTCGGCGATCTGGTCAAGGTCATCGACGCCATCCCCGCCAGCGACATCGAGGCGCTGCTGGCCGAATACGAAGAAACCTACACTCTGACTGAGGCGGTGCAGGCGGGTGGGGAGCTTCGTACCTCCCTCTATGAAGCGGCGCGCCAGGAGCTGGGGATGAAGAAATTCCTCACTGACGGCGGCTTTGGCGCCTTTACCACCACCTTCGAGGATCTTCACGGCCTGCACCAGCTGCCGGGGCTCGCCTGCCAGCGCCTGATGCAGCAAGGCTTCGGCTTCGGTGCGGAGGGGGACTGGAAGACCGCGGCCCTGCTGCGCACTATCAAGGTGATGGGGGCCGGTCTTGCGGGCGGCACCTCCTTCATGGAGGACTACACCTACCACCTGGAGGCGGGCAACAACCTGGTGCTGGGATCCCACATGCTGGAGGTCTGCCCTTCCATCGCCGCGAAGAAACCGGTGCTGGATGCCCAGCACCTCGGCATAGGCAAGAAGGCCGACCCGGCCCGCCTGCTGTTTGCTGCTCCGGCCGGCAAGGCGGTCAATGCCAGCCTCATCGATCTGGGCAACCGTTTCCGACTAGTGGTCAATCAACTGGAGGTGGTGGACTTGCCAGAGGCCATGCCAAAACTGCCGGTGGCGAGCGCCCTGTGGCAGCCCATGCCGAATTTACAGATCAGCGCCGAGGCCTGGATCCTGGCCGGGGCCGCCCACCACTCGGTGTTCACCCAATCGGTGGATATCGAACAGCTGCGTACCTTCGCCGACATCATGGGTATCGAGTTCGTGGTGATTGACGAGCAAACACGCATCCCCGAGTTCAAACAGACCCTGCAATGGAATGAGGTGTACTACAAACTGTGCAGTAAGTGAGTTGGGTCCAGGGGCTGTCGTCATGAGATGGCGGCCCACAAGGGCGCACAGCGGATCTGTCGTGGTCTGATCATCCTGGTCACCTGCTCCGCCATTCATTCAAGAGCCCAGATGATTCCATCATCTGGGCTCTTCTGTTTTCTTCTCTTCCCATTCATCCATCTCCTCGCCGGGCTGCCGGGCTCGACCCTGTTTTTGCTCGCCACCTTGGCCCGAACGCTCCTCAAGGCGGCATTTCCCTTGCCCCATAAATACGGTGAATGACTGTGTTATTTCCATTCACCGAATGAATAATGGGAGCCTTTTCGCCCATCGCGCGCTTGGCCGGGCTCAACGATCGCTATTTGTCGGCCTTGCCGGCGGCGTCGGCGAGGCGGGCGAGACGCTTGTCGAGCCAGCGCACGGGCAGCCCTGCATCCTCCGCCCTCTCTTTCCTGCGAATGGCGCTGCGCACCAGCATGGCCCCCAGCCAGCGTACGGGCTCGGGCGGGAAATAGCCGCGCGGCCCCCCCACCAGGGCGCATTCACGCCAGGGGATATCCTCTTGCCATTCATCGTCTCTCACCATGGCCGCCAGGATGCGACCGCCGATCCAGCTCTGGGCCACCCCGTTGCCGGAATAACCGAGGCCGTAGACGATGTTCGGCTGGCGGCGCCAGTGGCCGAAGAAGGGCAGGCCGTCCACGGAGCGGTCCGAGGCGCCGCACCAGCTGGCAGCGATGGGCACGTCTTTGAGGGCGGGGAAGAAGCGGTGCAAGGCCCGGGTGAGGGGGGCCAGGTAGCGGCTGGGTTCATCGAAGCTGGCCAGATGACGGTTGGCGAAGGCGAAGGTGTTGCCTCCCTTGCCGAGCATCAGGCGTCCGGCCGGGGTCGAGCGCGCGTAATAGACGAAGGTGCGTCCATCCACCGTGCTGCGACCGTGATCCATCCCCTGGGCGACCAGGGCTTCGGGGGCGGGTTCCGTGATCACCATGTCGGAGGAGACCAGCACGATGGCGCGGCGAAACTCGCGAAAATGCTCCACCATGGCGCTGTTCATGGCGAGCACCACCTTGCCGGCGCTGACGCTCCCCGCTGGCGTCTGAACGCGGGCCGGTTGGCCGGCATCGAGGCGCAGCATGGGGCTCTGTTCATAGACCGCCACCCCGAGGGTGCGGGCGACTCGCAGCAGGCCGCGCACCAGCAGGGCGGGTTGCACCGAGCCCGCGTGGGGGCTGAACACGCCTTCCAGATGTGCCGCCGAGCCGCACTGACCCGCCAGATCCTGCGCCGCTATGGGTTGCCACCGGTTCAATCCCGCTTCATCCAGTCTCGCCATGATGGGGGCCATGGCGCCGCGCTGGGCCTCGCTGGTGGCGGTGTAGCAGGTGCCTTCCACTCGCAGCTCTGCCGCTATGCCGTGAGCCTCGCAAAAACGCGCTATCTCGTGCACCGCCTGCTCCGAGGTGCGTACCAGCCAGGCGGCCTGTGCCTCGCCAAATTGCTTGCACAGGCTGGGGTACTTGGCGGACCAGGTGAGCAGGCAGCCGCCGTTGCGACCGGAGGCACCGCCGCCGCACAGCCCCTTCTCCAGCACCAGCACCCGCAATTCGGGCTGCGCCTGTTTGAGCTGGATGGCGCACCAGAGCCCGGTGAAGCCGCCGCCGACGATGCAGACATCCGCGTCATGTTGCCCTTGCAAAGGAGTAGGCTCGGCAGGCTGCTCGGCGGCCAGGGCCTCGGCTAGCCAGAAGGAGAGTTGAGTGTGGGGCATGTTGTCTCCGTTGAACGTCAGGGTTGGCGCCAGCGCTGGGTACGCGCCAGCAGGGTGCGGCTGAGACCGAGTTGCAGCAGCTTGACGCTGGCGGCGGCCAGCAGGATCAGGGTGGCCATGGCGGCGGCCGCGGCCGTGTCGCCGGAGTCCTCCATGTTGAGCACGGCGATGGAGGCGAGCACGCTGTCGCTGGAGTAGAGGAAGATCACCGCCGAGGTGGTGGTCATGGCGTTGACGAACAGGTAGATGAAGATCTCCAGCAGGGCGGGCAGGCTGGCGGGCAGGGTGACGCGCCAGAATGCCTTGAGCAGCGGGATGCGAAGGGAGATGGCGACCAGCTCCAGCTCCCGCGGCAACTGCTTGAGGCTGGTGAGCGCCGTCATGTGCCCCACCGTGTAGTAATGGATGATGCAGGAGAGCACCATCAGCGGCAGGGTGCCATAGAGGCTGCCGAGCAGGCTGTCCGGCCGGTTGAAGAAGAAGATGTAACCCAGCCCCAGCACCATGCCGGGCACCGCCAGGGAGAGCATGGCGAGCAGGTGCATCAGCTGGCGCAGGGGGGCGAAGTGGCGCCCCTTCTCCTGGGCCCAGGCCAGCACCACGATGAGGGCGGTGCCAAAGATGGCAGTGAGGGCGCCGAGCTTGAGGGTATTGGTGAAGGGTTGCCAGCCGTAGACGCTGTTGCTGTCGAAGGCGTAGTGCGCCAGGGTCAGGTTGAGGTTGTAGGGCCAGAACTGCACCAGGGAGCCGTAGATGGCCATGCCGACCAGGGCCAGGAACAGCAGGGCCCAGAGCCCGCACCAGAGCAGCGCCAGCAGATCCCGCACCTTGTGGGGGCTTGGCCGATAGGGAACGGACTTGCTGCTGCTCTGCTCCTGCATCTTGCTGCGCACCCTGTGCTCCAGCGCGAAGCTCAGCAGGGCGGGCAGCAGCAAGGTGACGCTGGCGACCGCCCCCAGGGAGAAGTTCTGCATGCCGATCACCTGGCGATAGATGTCGGTGGCCAGCACGCTGTACTGGCCGCCGATCACCTTGGCTACCCCGAAGTCGCAGATGGTCAGGGTGAACACGGCGATGGTGGCGCTGAGCAGGCCGTAGCGGGCGGTGGGCAGGGTCACGGTGAGGAAGGTGCGAAGGGGCGAGCTGCCGAGCACCCTGGCGGCCTCGTACAGGCGGGCGTCGCTGTGACCCAGTGCCGTGATGAGGATCATCAGGGCATGGGGGAAGCACCAGAAACCCAACCCCATCACGATGCCGATGGGGCCGTAGATACTCTCCCCGCCGAGCAGCCCCTTGGCGACCCCCTGATTGCCGAACCAGTAGACCAGGCTGATGGCGGGCAGCAGGGAGGGCATCAGCAGGGGAATGAGGCCGATGAGGCGAAACAGTCCCTTGGCGGGCATGCAGGTGCGGGTGAGGGCGTAGGCGTAGCCGAAGGCGACCCCGACCACCAGAGTGGTGATGAGCAGGCCGAGCCAGAGGGTGTTGCCTATGGTGCGGGTGAGGTGGGGGGAGAGGAAGTAGTCCCGAAAGTTCGCGAGTCCCACCCAGTTGCCGTCCAGATCCTGCAGGCTCTTTTGCAGCATGGCGAGCAGGGGCAGCAGCAGGCCACCGGCCAGCAGGGCGATGCCGATCAGCAGCAGCGCGAGCTGGATGACGCTGTCCCGACTCCAGCCGCCGAGGTGCTGGCACCAGCGCAGCCTTGGGCGGTTTGTCCCAAGGGTCTTGGGCTGCATCATCATCATGAGGCCTCCCCGTCGAAGCAGCGCACGGCGTCGGCGGGCCAGTGCAGGGAGCAGGTCATGCCGGTACGCCACTGGGCCTTTTCGTCATTGGGGCCTTGTACCAGCACCTGCTGGGGGCCGAGATAGGTCTGGGCGCGGCAGATGAGGCGTTGGGTGGCGCCCAGAAACTCCACCTGCTCCACCTCGGCCAGCAAGCCGCCGTGGGGTGAGGGAGACAGACTGATGGCCTCGGGGCGGATGGCGAGCTGCAACTTGCTGCCGGCCTGGGCCCGGTTGATGAGCGCCAGGGGCTGCTCGTTCAGGCGCACCTGCTGCGGGCTCAGCACCAGGGCGTCGAGGAAGTTCATGGTGCCGACGAAACTTGCCACGAAGCGGTTCGCCGGCTGGTGGTAGATCTCCTGCGGGGTGCCCACCTGCACGATGCGCCCCCCCTCCATCACCACGATGCGATCCGCCATGGTGAGCGCCTCCTCCTGATCGTGGGTCACCATGATGGTGGTGATGCCGAGACGCTGTTGCAGGGCGCGGATCTCGCTGCGCAAATGAGTGCGAACCAGGGCGTCGAGGGCGCTCAGGGGTTCGTCGAGCAGCAGCAGGCCGGGGGAGAGGGCCAGGGCCCTGGCCAGTGCCACCCGCTGCTGCTGACCGCCGGAGATCTGGCTCGGATACTTGTGGGACTGGGCATCGAGGCCGACCAGGGCCAGCCAGTGTTGCACCTTCTGCTGGATGTTCTCTCTATTCTGTCCCTGATTTTCGAGGCCGAAGGCGATGTTCTGGGCCACCGTCAGGTTGGGGAAGAGGGCATAGGACTGAAAGACGATGCCAAAGTCCCGCTGCTGGGGGGGCAGCCGGGAGATGTCGCGCCCTCCCTGCCAGATCTCGCCCTCGTCCGGCAGATCCAGGCCGGCGATGGCCCGCAGCAGGGTGGTCTTGCCGCAGCCGGAGGGGCCGAGGAAGCAGACGAACTCCCCCTGCTCGATGCCAAGGGAGATCTCTGTCAGGGCCTGAAAGTGCCCGAAGTGCTTGTTGAGGTGCTGGATATCCAGATAGGGCCGGGTCATGGTCGAGCTCACTGCTATTTTGGTATATACCAGTTTGCGGTTGGAGTGTGACCGAGCCATGACAGAAAGATGACGGGAGCGTGACGGCGGGTCAGGGCGGAGGGGGCAAGGCGAGCAGGTTGGTGAGGATGGATGCCGGACGCGCCGCTTGTCCGCAACGACAAAAGGCCGACGGGAGTCGGCCTTGTTGACAGCTGCTCACCTGAACGGCGCTTACTGCTTGGCTTCCGACTTGCCGTCGAAGCTGGCGGTCCATTGACTCAGGATCTGGTTGCGCTCGCGGGCGGCCCAGGCGAAGTCGTTCTCGATCATCTGGCCCTTGATGTCGGCAGGATACCCGTCCCTGGCCTTGGCGACCTGGGGAATGGCGACCACGGCGAAGGACTTGTTGTAGAGGCTGTTGGCCTGCTCGGTGGCGGCGAAGTCCAGCAGTTGTTTGGCGGCCTCGAGCTTGGGCGTGCCCTTGAGGATGGCGGCGGCCTCCATGTCCCAGCCCGAGCCTTCGCTTGGGAAGATCACGTCGATGGGCGCGCCCTTGCCCTTGAGGCTGGTGGCGGGGAAGTCAAAGGAGATGCCGACCACTGTCTCGCCGCTGGCCGCCAGTTTGCAGGGGGCCGAGCCGGAGTGGGTGTAGCGGTCGATGTTCTGATGCAGGCCGGTCATGTACTGCCAGCCCTGCTGCTCGCCCATGGTCTGCAGCCAGCCCGCCACGCTCAGGAAGCCGGTGCCGGAGGAGCTGGGGTTTGGCATGATCACCTTGCCCTTGTAGATGGGCTTGGTGAGGTCGCTCCAGCTGGTCGGCGCCGGGATCCCCTGCTTCTCGGCCTCGACCTTGTTGAAGCAGATGGCGCTGAAGAAGGCGTCAAGCCCGATCCAGTGCGGCTCTGCCTTGGGGTCACGGAAGCGGCTGTCGAGCTTGTCCAGCCCCTTGGGTGCATAGCCTGCCAGCATCTGCTGCTGGTCGAGCTGCATCAGGCTGGTGGCCGCCAGTCCCCACACCACATCGGCCTTGGGCTGGGCCTTCTCGGCCAGCAGCCGGGCGGTGACCACGCCGGTGGAGTCCCGTACCCACTTGATGTTGATGTCCGGGTGCTGGCGCTCGAAGGCGGTTTTCAGCTCGGCGAGCTGCTCCGGCTCGAAGGCGGTATAGACGGTGAGGTCGGTCGCGGCCATCACCGGGGCTGTCATGGCGGCCAGCAGTGCGCTCGCCAGCAAGGGGGTTCCCTGTTTCATCCTCTGTCTCCATCAAGTGTTGGTATAAACCAGATTGGTCGAGAGAGAGGCTAGGGGAGGTTTGTGACGTTCGGGTGACAGCCCCGTGACGTTTTGATGAGGCTACTCCCCGGTGTCCACCTCGATCTCCAGGCTGTCGTGGCGCCAGTATTCCAGATCGAAATCGAGCACCCGGCCGTGCTGATCGAAGTTGAGCCGCTCAAGGCGCAGGGCCGGCAGGCCGGCGGTGGCCCCCAGCGCCTTGGCCACCTCGTCCGGCAGGGCGGTGGGAAAGAAGCGCACCTGCATGCGGGCGTACTGCAGACCGTAGTGGGCCTCGTAGATCTCGGTCAGGCTGCCGTTGAGATCCAGTTCGAGCAGGCCGGGCACCCGCTCGGGCAGGCAGTGGTTCTCGCAGTAGCAGAGGGCGCGTCCGTTGGCGTAGCGCAGCCGCTTGAGCAGGAACAGGCTGTCGAATGGCTTGAGCTGCAGCCGCGTCATCAGGGCGGGGGGCACCGGCTGGCGGCCCTTCTCCAGCAGCTCGGTACAAGGCTCCCCCCCTTGCTCGCGCACAATCTGGTGGAAGTTGGAGGTGCGTCTCGGGTTCAGGCGATAGCGGGGCGGGGTCACGAACCAGCCGCGCCTGTCTTCCCGGTAGATGAGGCCGTTTGCCTCCAGTTGTACCAGGGCCTCGCGGATGGTGACCCGGGTGGTGCCGTAAAGCTCTCCCAGCAGCCGTTCGGAGGGGAGCTTGTCGTTGGCCTGCAGCCCGCCCGCCTGGATCTGGGTGGTGAGGGCATCCTTGATCTGCAGGTATTGAGGTTTGCTCATGGGGATCCTTGTGGACGAAAACATGCTTGGTAGAGACCAGTTTTGGTCCCCGATTCAGGATCTCTAGATTATCGCGATGATGGCGCCGAAAATGAATTTTTTGTTGCACGTAGGGGCACCCCTTTGACCCGGAAGGAGGCGTTCAGCACAATAAGCTTAATCTGGTATATACCAAATGGAGCAAGCCATGACCCACATCCCTGCCGCCCCCGCTGCCGTCGACTACCTGCTGCTGACCCCGGGCCCCCTCTCCACCACTCCCACGGTGCGCGCCGCCATGTTGCAGGACAGCTGCACCTGGGATGCGGACTACAACCTGGGAGTGGTGGAGCCCATCCGCCGCGAGCTGGTGCGGTTGGCCATGGCCCCGGAGTATGCCGCCGACTACAGCGCCGTGCTGCTGCAGGGCAGCGGCAGCTATGTGGTGGAGAGCGTGCTGGGCTCGGCGCTCGGGCAAGATGACTGCCTGCTCATCATCAACAACGGTGCCTACGGGGCCCGCATGGTGGAGATGGCGCGCTGCCTCGGCCTGAATCATCTCGAGCTCGACTGCGGCGAGACCGAGCGCCCCGAGGTGGCGACCATCGACGCCCTGCTTGATGGGCATCCCGGCATCACCCACCTCGCCATGGTGCACTGCGAGACCACCACCGGCATGCTGAACCCGCTGGAGGAGGTGGCGGAGCTCTGCCAGCGCCGCGGCATCCGCTTCATCGTCGATGCCATGAGCAGCTTCGGCGGCATCCCCATCGACATGGGGCAGCTTGGCATCGAGTTCCTCATCAGCTCCGCCAACAAATGCATCCAGGGGGTACCGGGCTTTGGTTTCGTCATCGCCCGCCGCGCCGCCCTCGCGGCCTGCGCCGGCCGGGCCCGCTCCGTCTCCCTCGATCTGCACGCCCAGTGGCAGACCATGGAGCAGCAGGGGGGCAAGTGGCGCTTCACCTCGCCGACCCACACAGTGCTGGCGTTTGCCCAGGCGCTGCGGGAACTGGAGGAGGAGGGAGGCATCACCGCGCGCCATCGCCGCTATCAGGAGAACCAGCGCACCCTGGTGGCGGGCATGGCCGCCCTCGGTTTCGAGCCTCTGCTGCCCACGGCCTGGCAATCTCCCATCATCACGGCCTTCTACTCCCCAACCCATCCCGACTACCGCTTCGTCGATTTTTATCAGCGCCTCAAGGCCCAAGGCTTCGTCATCTATCCGGGCAAGGTCTCACGGGCGGATTGCTTTCGCATCGGCAACATCGGCGACGTGACGCCAACCAAGGTGCGTGGCCTGCTGGCCGCCATGGCGGATGCTTGCTACTGGCAGGAGGGGGCGCGATGAGCGGTCACCCGACCCTGCCCGGCGGCGGCCTCGCCGACACCGAGGGGGACATCAATCTGGGGGCGGCGCGCCAGCGCTGGTGGGCGGGTCAGCCTGAACCCGTGCGCGATGGCTTGGCCGACGATGGCCGCTATTTCCTCCATCAGGCCCTCTCCAGCCCCTGTCTCGATCTCTTGACGGGGGCAGAGGGAAGCCGGTTGACCAGTGCCTCCGGCCATCAGTATCTGGATTTTCATGGCAACAGCGTGCATCAGCTGGGCCATGGTCACCCCAAGGTGGTGGCGCGGGTGCAGCAGCAACTGGCGAATCTGCCGTTTGCGCCACGTCGCTACACCCATCAGGTCGCCATCGACTGTGCCCGCACCCTGGCGGAGCTGGCCCCCGGCGATCTCAACCGGGTACTGTTTGCCCCCGGGGGCAGCGAGGTGGTGGGCATCGCCCTCAAGCTTGCCCGCTTCATCACCGGCAACAGCAAGGTGGTGTCGCTGTGGGATGCCTTTCACGGCGCCTCCCTCGATGCCATCTCGGTAGGGGGAGAGGCCTGTTTTCGGGCCGGGATGGGGCCGTTGCTCCCCGGGGTGGAGCGGATCCCGCCCCCTACCCGTTATCGCGGAGCCTGGTATCGCGGGGAAGGGGAGGATCTGCACTACGCCGACTACCTGGAATACGTGATCGAGAAGGAAGGGGGGATAGGCGCCTTCATCGCCGAGCCCATCCGCAATACCGATGTGCAGGTACCGTCCAAAGCTTACTGGCAGCGGGTGAGGGAGACCTGCGATCGCCATGGGGTGTTGCTCATCGTCGACGAGATCCCCAATGCCCTGGGGCGGACCGGTCACTGGTTCAGTTTCGAGGAGTTTGGCATCGAGCCGGACATCATCTGCCTCGGCAAGGGGTTGGGGGGCGGTGTGGTGCCGTTTGCCGCCCTCATCACCCGGGATCGTTTCAATCAGGCGGCCGCCATCTCGCTCGGTCACTACACCCATGAGAAGAGCCCCGTCGGTTGTGCGGCGGCGCTGGCCACCATCGAGGTGATTCGCGAAGAGGGACTGCTGGCCAAGGCGCAGGAGGATGGCCGCTTCATGGCCGCCGAACTTGGCAAGCTCGCCGAGCGTCACCCCCTGATAGGTCAGGTGCGCGGCATCGGCCTGCTGTGGGCGCTGGATCTGGTGACAGACCACCAGAGCCGGGCCCGGGCCAGCCAGGCCGCCGAGCGGCTGCTCTATCGCTGCCTGGCGCTTGGCCTCAGTTTCAAGGTCTCCCAGGGCAACGTCATCCAGCTCTCACCCCCCCTTAACATCAGCCGCGCCGATCTGGTGCAGGCCATTGCCATCCTCGATCAGGCCCTCGGCGAGATCGAAGCCTCACAGGAACAGGAAAACTCACATGACTGACATGCAGACCGCTTCTCACCCCGCCACTGACGTTCAGGGCGTGATCCTCGACTGGGCCGGAACCGTGGTGGACTTTGGCTCCTTCGCGCCGACGTCCATCTTCGTGGAGGCCTTTGCCCGGGCGTTTGATTTCGAGGTGACTCTGGAGGAGGCACGCCAGCCCATGGGTCTTGGCAAGTGGGATCACATCGCCACCCTCGGCCGTCTGCCCTCGGTGGATTCCCGCTGGCAGGCCCGTTTCGGCCACCCCATGAGCCGCGACGAGGTGGATCACCTCTATCACACCTTCATGCCGCTGCAGATAGCGGCGGTGACCCGCTTCGCCGCCCCCATCCCCGGAGTTCTGCCGGTGCTTGCCAGTTTGCGGGAGCAGGGGCTGCGCATCGGCTCCTGCTCCGGCTATCCGCGCCCCGTGATGGAGACTCTGGTGCCGGCCGCGGCCGAGCAGGGCTATCGCCCGGATCACTGGGTCGCCACCGATGATCTCAAGGCGGGCGGGCGTCCCGGTCCCTGGATGGCGCTGGCCAACGTGATAGCACTCGGGATAGGCGCGGTGCATCGCTGCATCAAGGTGGATGATGCCGTACCCGGCATCAGCGAGGGGCTGAACGCCGGCATGTGGACCGTGGGGCTCTCTGTCTCCGGCAACGAGTTCGGCGCCACCTGGGAAGAGTTTGCGGTCATGGGGCAGGAGGAGGTCGCCGCCCGCCGCGCTCCCGCCGAGGCCAAGCTGCGCGCGGCCGGGGCCCACTATGTCATCGACACCCTGGCAGACATCGCGCCCGTGATTGCCGACATCAACCGCCGGTTGGCGCTGGGGGAGCGACCCTGAGAAGAGGCGTTGTCCATCCATTTGACGAAAGGTAAGGGCTCATGGTCATGAGCCCTTACCGGGAGCTGACGGCCCGTTGTTCGCCCCGGCTTGGGCCTTTGCTGTGTCCGGTGCAGGTCGGCTCAGGTGTCAGCATCGAGTCAGCCTGCCGGGATCCTCGTGGATAGCGTCTTTGGGGGCGCGCTGGGCAATGAACGATGGGTGACGCACTTCTGGGTGGCCCGTTTCGTACCTGATATAGTTTTATATGCTGCATTTAATTGGCTTTAGTTGTGTTAAATATGTCAATTGGAGTTTTTATTTACTAAATATATTAATAATTATCACTTTCCCCCTTTTTATGGGATGGTTAGACTTGGTTTCGAGTGGTTCCCCCCCCTCTTTCATATGGCCCAGATGACTCGCGTCACCGGGCTTTTTGTTTTTTGTAGCCTGGTTGTTGCAATTCGTTAACGGCTGGTTCAGCGCCCATTGGGGTTGGGGTTGAACAATATGGCTACCGTTTCAAGCAAGACAATGACATGGATACAACTGACGCATTAGATCTCATCGCCCGGTTTGACGAGGCTGACGATGAGCGCACCATAGTGGCGCTGTTACGGACATTGACGGCACACATGGGGTTCGAGCATTTTCGCATGGCCCTGATCTTCCCCAATACCATACAGCGGCCGGATGTCATCATCTTCAACGGTTGCCCCCAGGCCTGGGTGGATGCCTATACCCAGGCCAACTTCTTCGCCATCGATCCCGTGGTGCAGCGTGGCATGGTGCAGAGTACCCCCATCCTGTGGGCGGACCTCATGAAGGAGGGGGTGTGCGATGCGCAGAGTCTGTCGGTCATGACCCTGGCCCGGGAGGCGGGGTTGTGCGATGGGATCACTTTCCCCTGGCACGGGGCCAACGGTCATGTCGGTCTGCTCTCCCTCATCACCACGGCGCCGCGCACCGAGTCACAGTGGCTGGCGGATGTGCCTTCCCTCACCTGGCTCTCCATGCACATCTTCGAAGCCGTGGCGCGAGTCTGTCTGGTGGGGATCTCCCCCCACGACGCCCTGAGCCTGCGGGAGCTGGAGGTGTGCCGTTGGGCGGCCGAGGGCAAGCAGACCAGCGACATCGCCCAGATCCTGGGGATCACCCCGCGCACGGTGACGTTCCATCTGAATAACGTGGTGACCAAGCTGGGGGCCAACAGCAAGTGCCAGGCCATCTCCTGGGCACTCAAGCAGGGGGTCGTCAGGCTGAATGTGGAGCTGGCATCGGTTGCCAATGTGGATGAGTAGCAGTGGACTCGTCGGTACTGCGCAATGGATTGCCTATTTATTAGCGTAATATTCTGTAAATGCAACTCTTGGTAGTCAAAGAAGCTGGTATGGGCGTCTTGTTGCGCCACTTGTGCTGATGGATATGTGAGGGTAAGTAGTAATTGATTGAAATATAAGGAATAAGCAAGGTGGCATGGACGCTGCTAACGGTTTCGGTTGAGTGTCATTACCGTTTAACCAATCAGGAGCAATTCCATGCCAACTCCATGTTATATCAGCATCGAAGGTAAAACCCAGGGCAACATCACCGCCGGTGCCTTCACCTCCGACTCCGTCGGCAACATCTTCGTGCAAGGCCACGAAGACGAGATGCTGGTGCAAGAGTTCCAGCACATCGTCACCGTGCCGACCGATCCGCAATCCGGCCAGCCGGCGGGTCAGCGCGTCCACAAGCCGTTCAAGTTCACCGTAGCCCTGAACAAGGCTGTGCCGCTGATGTACAACTCCCTGGCTTCCGGCGAGATGCTGCCGAAAGTGACCCTGAAGTGGTACCGCACCTCCGTCGAGGGCAAGCAGGAGCACTTCTTCAGCACCGTGCTGACCGATGCCACCATCGTCGACATCGACTGCCAGATGCCCCACTGCCAGGACCCGGCGAAGGCTGACTTCACCCAGCTGATCCAGGTCTCCTTGGCCTATCGCAAGATTGACTGGGAGCACACCGTTGCCGGCACCTCCGGTGCGGACGACTGGCGCGCGCCGATCGAGGCGTGATGCATGCAAGGAGCACCCCATGGGTGCTCCTTGTTTTGTGTGCCGCAGAGCCTGATGAAGCTCAAAACCCCGCTTGCTTAACTCCTCATCCCCTGACCCATGCCATGGCTTTCTTCTGCCCGTTTGCCGCGTGAGCGGGCACAACAAAGAACATGACGACGGATCTGCACGCACGCCTTGGGGGCGTGCGGTAGCCATGGCGGCGAAAAAGCGGCGGCCATGGCGGATCTCTCTCCCACCTTGAGGCAGCCGGCAGCGATGCGGGCCGACAGCAGAGGCGCACCGATGGCAGACAGCACAGGATTACAATTTACCGTCAAGGTGGGGGCCTTGCCCGAGAGCACCTTCGTGGTGGCGGAATTTGCGCTGGAGGAGGCGCTGAGTGGCCCCTTCCAGCTGAGGCTCGATTTGGCGAGCCCCCAGTCTGATGTCGATTTCGGCGCCGTACTGGACCAGCCCTGTGAGCTGATCATCTGGTACAACGGCGAACTGCAGCGGCGGGTGTGCGGGGTGGTGAGCGATGTTGGCCAAGGGGACAGCGGCTTTCGCCGCACCCGCTATCAGCTGTTGGTGCAGCCCGCTCTGTGGCGCCTCTCTTTGCGCCAGAATTCACGTATCTTCCAGGCCCAGCAGCACGATGAAATCCTCTCCATCCTCCTGCAAGAGCACGGCATCACCGACTACGCCTTCGCGCTGAAAAACGAGCACGCGAAGCGCGAATACTGCGTCCAGTACCGGGAAACGGACTTGGATTTCCTGAATCGCCTCGCCGCCGAAGAGGGGCTCTTCTACTTCCACGAGTTCGAGCAAGGTAAACACCGCATCGTCTTTGCCGACGATGCGGCCGCACTGACCCAAGGCCCCGAGCTCTTCTTCAACCTCGGCAACCGCTCGCTGGAGCTGGGCCCTTATGTACGTCAGTTCCACTACCGGGAAGCGGTGCGAACGTCGGATGTGGAACTCAAGGACTACAGCTTCAAGACCCCGGCCTATGGGCTTTCCCACAAGCAGCGCGGCGCCGAGCTCACCCACCAGCGCGATAGCTACCAACACTTCGACTCCCCGGGCCGTTACAAGCTGGACCAGAGCGGCAAGGCCTTTGCCCGGCACAGGCTCGACGCTCTGCGCAATGACGCCGTCACCGGCCAGGGCAAGTCCAACTGCGCGGCCCTGCTGCCGGGGCAGTATTTCTCTCTGACCGAACATCCGAACGGCGCGCTCAACACCGACTGGCAAGTCGTGCGCATCAGCCACGTGGGCCAGCAACCCCAGGCGCTGGAAGAGGAGGGGGGCAGCGGCCCCACCGTCTATTACAACGAATTCGGGGTAGTGAAGGCCAGCACCACCTGGCGCGCCCGCATCGGCAGCAAAGAGGCGCCCCACAAACCCATGGTGGATGGCCCGCAGATTGCGACCGTGGTGGGGCCGGAAGGGGAGGAGATCTACTGCGACGAGCACGGCCGGGTGAAGCTGCAGTTCCCCTGGGATAGATACGGCAGCTCTAACGATCAGAGCTCCTGCTGGGTGCGGGTGAGCCAGGGCTGGGCCGGCGGCCAGTACGGCATGATGACGATCCCGCGCATCGGTCACGAGGTGATCGTGAGTTTCCTGGAAGGGGACCCGGACCAACCCATCATCACCGGCCGCACCTATCATGCCACCAACCGACCGCCCTATCCGCTTCCGGCCAACAAGACCCGCACCGTGCTGCGCACCGAGACCCATCAGGGAGAGGGCTTCAACGAGCTGCGCTTCGAAGATCAGGCGGGCAAGGAAGAGATCTATATCCACGGTCAGAAAGACCTGAACCTGCTCATCGAAAGTGACACTGCCTGGCACATCAAGCACGACGAGCACAGGGACATCGACAACGAGCGGGTGACCCGCATCAAGGCCAATGACCATCTCACCGTCAACGGTGAGATGCGGGATCATATCAAGGGCGACTATTCGCTCACCGTGGATGCCTCCCTGCATCAGAAGCTCGGGCAATCTCTCCTGGTGGAGGCGGGCACCGAGGCGCATCACAAGGCGGGCATGAAGATAGTGATGGAAGCCGGTGCGGAGCTGACTCTGAAGGTGGGGGGAAGCTTCGTCAAGATAGACCCGAGCGGCGTCACCCTCAGTGGCGGCTCCATCAAGATGAACTCCGGCGGCAGCCCGGGCTCCGGCTCCGGCTGGGCGGGACAGATGCCCATCCAACCCGGTGAAGTGGAAGTGGTGGCACCGCCCCCCCCGATGGAACCTGCGCGTCAAATCGCGACGCTCAAATCGGCGGAACCGGTTTGCGAGATCTGTGAGCAATTGGCGTCGCAGGAGGGTGCCGGAGGATGACTTCTGCCCAAAATGGCATCTTCCCCGACATAGCGTTGTTCGAGGGAGAACAACTCTATCTGATGCTGGATGGAGCCCGTATTGACGGGGTGGAACGCGCCCTGTTCGAACAGGTGGAGACTCCGGCCTATCAACCCCTCTATCTCTATTCTCCTTGGGACAGCCTGCGGGAAGTAAGCCCCTGCCTGGTCAGCGTGACCCCGATGCTGCTGAAATGGTTCATACAAAACCGTGAGCCATCATGGGGTTACCTGTTATCGTCTCGGCTTCCATTGTTACCCATGGCCGAGAAACTTCGCTCCCTGATCGAAGTGGAGAGCCCCTACACCAGCCGGATCCTGCTCAAACTGGCGATGCCCGAAACCATGGGACGCCTGTTCATGGATGATGAACCCTGGCTGTGGCAGGGGGTGGAGCAGGTATGGATCCCGATGCGTCAAGGAACGGACTATGTCTGGTGGCACAAAAAGGCCAAATCGGAGCTGGGTAATCCTGTTGGCGCAAGATTCAGGTTGTCTGATCCCCAGTGGGAGCGCCTGGGTGAGGTGAGTTGGCTGCATATTCTGGATGGGATCAGAGCGCATATGTTCACCTGGTTCCCTGACCGTTGGCAGGAGCAGGCCGAGCCGGAGCGCTGGTTGACCCATTGGGCAGAACAAGCCTATGACATGGGGTTTGAGAGTGAGCGGGATCTGCTGTTGTTTTTCAATGTGCTCGGGTATCTCGGCAGCCATTGGTATGAGGAAGAGGAGCATCCTGGACTCAGGGCATTGGTCACCCAATCTTCGTCACAGACACCGTCACAGCGTATTGAGCGAGCCGCCGAGCTGGCAGAAACATTGAGTAAGAAGGATCGAGACGCATGAGTTCGCCCAATCAAGCCGCCCAGTGTGCAAGCACGACCAATGGCAAGAGCCCGGCAGGGGTCTGTCCACTTAAAAACAAGCAGATAGCCATAGTGCCGGTGCGTTATGCCATTGATGAGCCCTGCTCTTCACCCAAGACGCAACCTCATCCATTGCCTGCGGGGGCCGGCTTCGTTGCCCCTGTCAAATTCAAGTCTCATCACCATACCCTGCGTCAGCTGCGTGATGGCTGGCTCTATGCCTATGACGAGACAGCCAAGAATCTTGATGAGTATGAAGTAAAAGGGGCTGCTTTCATCAGCCAGAGCAAGGGGAGCAAAGGTCATCTGCTCTATCCGGCCACCCATACGCTGTCCTTCATCTATTCTCCCCAGCGTTGGACGGGGCGCATCAAGAAAGAGATGGTGAAAAATAGCGGCTTGCGCAGTGCCTGGATGCGACAAGTCAAACTGGGCAGCTTTGCCAGTACCATGAAGGCCCCCCATTGCGGCTTGCCTGATTCGCTCGACAAGGTGGCAGATCTGGGAATGTCGAATCAGGGGTTTGTCTTGTCCTGTACACCCCTCGCCAAACCAGCCGAAGAGGATCAGCAAGGGATCAAGCTGTTGGCGCATAAACCAGCCGGTTCACCTGCTGCCTACAAGGCGGGGATGCCGGATCCCAAGAGTGCCATGGTAGTGGCGCTTAATGACTATCTGGCCGATCTGGCCGACCTCTCCATGACGGTCAATCAACTGCTTGCCAAGCGTGAAGCCTTGCTGGGTAAAGATGATGCCACCATCAAAGTTAACAGTCACAAGCTGATGATGGCGGAGGTGACACGCAATCTTGCCAGGGTTCGACTAGACGAGAAGGACTTGCCTGCCTCCGTAAGGGGAAATGTGGCCAAGACCCAGGCATTTGAAGATGCGCTGGATGACTATCTGGGGGATCGCTATCTTGCCGACACAGAGGGCATGAGTTCGGAGCCTGGGGTTATCAACTTCAACTCCCCCATGGCGAGACAGGCCGATGCGAAGCTGAAAATCTTGCGGGAGCAATATGGTTTCAACCCCTCTCAAAAGCAGGTCAATCAATGGAAAGAGCGAGCCGCATTTCAGGACGAGGTCAACTGGGGCGGGCTCAATGCCTTTATCAAGCAGTATCAGGTGCCACTCAATGAGCTGGAGCTGGCACTGACTCTGGCTCATGAGGACTTGTTCAATGGTATGACTCGCCTCAAGGCCGATCCATTACCCTTTGGTCTGGACCACAAAACAGACAAAGGCCAAGCCTATTTGCAGGTTCTGTTTGCCGAGGCTGGGCAGGCGCTCTCACTCAGTTGCAGCACTGAAGCCCGGAAGAAAGCGTTGGAAAAACTGCTTGGTGAAAAGGTCAGTGATAACTTGCTGGCACTGGCTCCCTATGGTTTTGATGTCGTGTTGCACAAGGGGCTGAGCGAGCAGACGGTAGACAATGCCTGGCTCAGCACCGCCTCTAGCGACATGACGGCGCTGTTTGGCCGCACGGCGGATTTGGAAACATTACTGGGAGACGATAGGCTCAGGCAGAAGCCCTGGTTCCAGACGATCGAAGCCGTGATAGAGGTCATGAAGGTGGCTGGAAAATCCATTGCCAAGGGGGCCCACGCCCAGATCATGGCGGCAATCTTGCCCCACACCTGGAAGAACAGCCTGGCAGGCAACCTGAGGCTGATACTGCTGGAATCACTGCTTGGTGATAAACCGCTGGAAGTGAATCACGGTTATCGGATGCTTCACAGCAGCTTCCAGCAACGTGTCTGGGCTATTACCAAGGAAATATCGGCTATCAGCTCACCACCACCCGGGCGCAATACCACAGTGAAGGCCATCAACGGTCAGCTAAAAACTTTACAACAACAGCTTGATACCTTGATTGCCAGCGAAATGCCCCTGCTGGTGAAACTGAAAGGCGATCTATATCAGCAGCAGGCCAGACAATATATCGGTGACTATCTGGCGAGCGTACGCAGTGGAGTGAATCAACGCATCACCGCTATGAACGAAAGAGTTCCCAACTTGGCAACCTTTGGGGGATTGGTGGCCCTGCTCAACCTCTGGAACCTGAGTGTGGTGATTGCCGGAGCGGCGCAAAATGCCCAGTCTATCGGTTGGGAGCGGGCAAATATGCAGCTGGGCTCTACCGTTGCCTGGACGGGCAATGCCATCGCCGCGCTCTACCAGGGGGCCGCATGGGAGAAGTTAAAGCCGCTCACTACTGATGGGGGTAAACGAGCCCTGACAGCAATCTCGATAAAAGCAGCAATAAAAGAAGGTGAGCATGCGGTCTGGGTTAGAAGCTTTGCCTGGCGTATGGTGGCTTTTTCTAGCCTGGGGATGGCGGCGGCTGGGGTAGAAATGTGGGACTCCTTCCAAGCCAGCAAGGATCCCTTGATAAGCAGCATGGAAAAAACACTCTTGCAGATGAAAGCAGGGGTATTGCTGGGGCAAGGAATCATCTTTGGCGCACAACTCTTCTATCTGTTGGGGAATGGATTGGGTTTCTCATCAATCGCTGCTATTTTTGCGCCTTGGATGCTGGTTGGGCTCTTTGTGCTAGGTGCCGCCTATCTGGTGCTGACAGTGCTGCTGAATATCTTCAAACGCTCGGATCTGGAGAAGTGGTTATTGCAATCCACCTGGGGCAAGCAGCCTGCCAACTGGTCTACCGAAGATGAGCTGGCTCGCTTTGAAATGCTGATCAATAAGCCTGGGGCCAGTTTGAGTGTGGTTCACTCCAGGCCTCAGGGCTGGATGGACACTGGTCGCCCCCAATGGCAGTTGCAACTCTCGCTCCCTACGCACTTGCGAGGGCAGACTATAGGGCTGAAGGTCATCGGTCAGCCAATTGCTCGCGCCGGTCAAATGGTACCGGTGCGCTCCAAAGAGGATCTGGCGCGCTATCAGGCAGCCATGCAGCCTAGGACGCTGGAGACACAACGCGGACGTTGGGATGAGATGGTCTATACCCTGCCGCTGGGGATTGATACCAATACGGCTATCAAACTGGAGTTAGGGTATCTCGGGGGCATGATTCAGCGGGAGTTTATTTTCAAAGGCAGCAGTAGCAGTGGCGGTCCCGTGACATTGAATGGCAGCAGCGGCGATTTAGGAGCAATGCCCACGTTGGTGGTCGGCAAGCAAGGGAATAAATAATGGAAAAGACACACGAAATTATAGAGGGCAATGAGCAGGAGACGCCTTTCCATCTGCTACCTCAAAAAGAGCAGCAGTGTATTCTCGATGCCAATCAGAAAAAGGTGCGAGAGGCTCCAACTCTTCATGAATGGGACATCCGAGTTCCAGCAGCATTTGCCTGGCTGGGGATACTGTTTTTAATCGGAATACCTACCTTGATTGGTTGTGCCATGATATGGAATGAGTCATCCAATGGTTGGGTGTTTATTATAGTGGGAGCGATAATGTTTCCCTACCTACGCTATTTAGTTATGGCGGATAAAGACTACCATTATCGGTTAACTACGGAAGGTGTAGTCGTCACTTATCAAGATGCTATTCCCGAAGTGGCCTACACCATAGTGCGTGGTTTGGCTTGGCTTGGTGTGGTGGTATGTGTCGTAGCTGTTGTCATATTGGGGCCACTAGCCTTGGTTGGCGCTGGGGGTATGGCGCTCTTTGCGGTCTTTTTTACTGATTTTAAGAGTGAAATATCAGAACATGAAGCCATGTTTAAAAAAGACTGGCCCTACACACTGTCTATTTCTAAGAAAAAAAAGGCACTGAGATTTGAATCAACCCCCTTTAAAGTTGCATATAGCGACAATCTATATTGCAAGCCTGAGGATTTTGAGCGTGTTATTGAACTGATTAAAAATCAAATCAGATGCGTCGATATAAAGAACATCAAAGGTCATCCAATGACTTGATTCTTATATGGCACCTGTAAGGGGAGAGTTATCTAGATGCAATCTAGGTCCCCATAACAGAGCGCCCTTGCTACAGGCAAGGGCGCTCTGTTGTTTTCAGGGACGAGTTTGGCGCGATTATGGCGATACCGAAGGGGGCAGCACCATGGGACCTGCTACTGCGTGGGCAGCTTCATCACCTCGCAGCACCCGCACTATTTCGAGGGCGAATTCGATGGCGGTGCCGGGGCCCTGGCTGGTGATAAGGCGGTGGGTCTCGTCCCTCACTACCCGCTCGGTGCTGAGTTGAGCCGGGGGGAGCTCGGCCTGAAAACCTGGATGGCAGGTAACCCGCGCATCCCCCAGCAGTTGGTGATGCTGCAACACCACCACGGGGGCTGCGCAAATGGCGGCGCGCCAGCGGCCACGCAGAGCCTGCTCCTTGAGCAGGTCGATGGCGAGGGGGGTATCGCGCATGGCTTCGCTACCGGGCAGGCCGCCCGGCACGACGATGGCTTCGAAGCCACGACTGGTCAGCTCGTCGATATGACAATCCGCCACTATCTGTACCCCGCGGGAGGCGCGGATCTGGCGCTGCCCCGCCGGGCAGCAGGAGGCGACTACCACTTCGATGGAGGCCCGCACCAGGGTATCGACGATGGCGACGGTTTCGATCTCTTCCGAACCCGGGGCAACCAGTACCAAAACGCTCATTGCTCGCACCTCCTGCTTGATGCCCGTCACTTCACCGGGTCTATTGCTTCTCTTTGATGGCCTGGTAGAGGCCCTGATTGACGGGGACAGCGATGCCGTACTGCGTCGCCTTGGCAAGCAGGAAGCCGGTGATGGCTTCGATCTCGGTCTCTCGTCCCAGTTCCATATCCTGATACATGGAAGAGTAATTGTCGGCGGTGAGCTCCACCACCATCATCACCCGGCGCAGCAGATCCTCATTGCTGACGGGCAATCCTTCGGCCTGCATCACGTCCGCCACTTCCACGCAGATCTGTTGCAGGGCATCGGTGAAGCGGGTGCCACTCAGTTCGCCATTCTTGACCTTGTAAAGTGCCGTGAGCGGGTTGATGGCGCAGTTGATGGCGAGCTTTTGCCACTGGCGAACCCGGATCTGTTCATCCCATCCGGCCTGGCCGAGGGCGCGGGCGAGTTCATCCGCCAGATAGGCGTGCGCCTTGGCTGCCTCGTTGACCGGTCCGAGCCAGGTTTCGCCCTTGCCGGTGTGGCGGAACACGAAGTGGCCGCTCTGCATGGCGCCGTGGCTGGTGACGCCGGCGATGACCGGGTGGTGCGGGAAGCGTTGAACCACCTGTTCGGCGATGCCCATGCCATTGTGCAGCAGTACGATGGGGACGCCCGCGGGCAGTCGGCCGATCAGCGGGGTCAGGGCCGGGACGACCTGGCTTGCCTTGGTCATCACCAGCAGGCGTTTGATGGCGCCGGGCTGACTGATGAAGCCGCGCTCTATGGTCAGCAACTGGGTATGACCGTCGAGAGAGGTAAAATCGATGCCGGGGTGCAGGGTGGCCCGGTGCCGTTCGCGCAACAGGACGCGGGTCGATTGACCGCTTTGGGCCAGCAGGGAGGCGAAAACACCCCCCAGGGCACCGCAGCCCAGCAGGGTCCATTGGGGAGGGAGGGGGTGACGGCTGGTTTTCAGGTTATTGTCGCGTAATCCGCTTGGCATGGAGAGACTCAGTCAGGGTAGTGGTCGCATTCCGATCAACCGCTTACCGGGGATAAAGGAAGAGGTGGCCTGGCGGACACTAACGGGTCTCGCCATTCCTGTGCGGAGAGGATTCTAGCAGAGCCATCCCATCGAAATCAGCAAATTTGCCCGTTTTCTGGTAGATTTGCCCCCTGTTCACATTACCCCAAAGCACAACATACAGCACAGCATGAGGAGCCCGGCTATGCCGTCATTCGATATTGTCTCTGAAGTCAAAATGAACGAGGTGTTGAACGCCGTCGATAACGCCAATCGTGAACTGGCGACCCGTTTCGATTTTCGTGGGGTGGAAGCCAGCTTCGAACTGAACAAAGAAGAGGTCAAGCTGGAGGCAGATGCCGATTTCCAGCTCAAGCAGATGGTCGAGATCCTGCGCGGGGCGCTGCTCAAGCGCCAGATCGAGAACAGCTCCATGGACGTGGGTGACAGCGTTCACTCCGGCAAGCGTTTCCACCTGACCGTGAAGTTCAAGCAGGGGATCGACAAAGAGGTCGCCAAGAAACTGGTGAAGCTTATCAAAGACTCCAAGATCAAGGTGCAGGCTGCCATCCAGGGTGACGAAGTGCGCGTGACCGGCAAGAAGCGTGACGATCTGCAGGAAACCATGGCGCTGGTGCGCGGTGCCGAGCTGGGCCAACCGATGCAGTTCCAGAACTTCCGTGATTGATCGATAGCTCGATTGATGAGAAAGGGGAGGCATAAGGCTTCCCTTTTTTGTTTGGCGAAAGCCCATAAAAAAACCGGAGCAGTTGCTCCGGTTTTTTGTATCCCAGATACCCGTTCGATTAGAACTTGTAGGTAACGGAGAAGTAGTGGCCGAAACCAGTGGTTTTCAGGCCGAAGGAACCGTTCTGGATACCGTAGATGTCGTTGAAGTACTTCAGGCCGTAACCGACGGCGTAGCGGTCGGAGTGCCAGTACAGGCCGTTGAACATGGCGGTACCGTCGGTGGAGGTGTCCTTGGCATCAAACAGGTGATCCAGGTAACCCTGATAGGCGACGAAGCTGCCGTTGGAGAAGGTGTAGAAAGGCTTGAACCAGTTCATGGAGAACTGATAGCCGTTCCAGCCTTGCTCACCGGAGCCTTCGTTGACGTGGCGGGCATACAGGTTCATGCCAACTTTACCGAACCAAGGCACCTGTACGTCGGCACCCAGACCGGTCATGGCTTCGAACAGACCATCCGGACCACCTACGTTGACCAGGTTGGCGATGTAGACTTCCTGAATCGGACCGAAGGAGAGATCTTTGCCAGTCATGGCATCGATGGAGATACGCGGCGCGAACTTGATGAACAGGTTGTCTTGGTTGTGCTTGTCGTCGTGACGGTTCTGGAAGATGTCGAACACATCGACGTAACCGTACAGATCGAAGATACCAGAGCGGCCACCAAACTCCATTTCGAAGTAAGTATCGTTGTAGCCACCTTCAGACTCGCTGTAGGGCAGCTGGTCGATGGTGTGCATTACGTTGAACTGGAACCACTTGTAGTCGTTCTTGTGGATGTCACCGCTGTAATCGGCAGCAAAAGCCGGGGTGGCGGATGCAGCCAGCAGACCGGCAGCGATCAGAGTCTTGGTAAATTTGGCCATTTTATTGGTCTCTTGTGTGTTTAGTTGAGGTTTTCCGTAGCCTGCCCACAAGGAGCGGGAGGGATTCTAGCCAAATAATTTCAACGGATAAACAAGAGCCAGGGAACTTTGTCAGGATTTGTGAATCTAATCACCCCCTCATTTAGGCAAACGCTTGCTATTTGTTCGTTTGTGGTGACAAACACTTGCCTCGTTTGGCAACCATGATGATCAACAGCATCACGGGCACCCCGAGCAGGCTGGTGCCGATGAAGAAGTGGCTGTAGCCAAACAGCTCGACAAAACGGCCGGAGAACCCCGCAAGCAGCTTGGGCAGCAGCAACATGATGGAGCTGAACAGCGCATACTGGGTGGCTGAGAAGGCGACGTTGGTCAGGCTCGACAGATAGGTCACGAAGGCCGCCGTAGCGATGCCGGCGCTGAGGTTGTCGAGCGAGATGATCAGGGTCAGCAGCTCCAGGTTGTGACCAACCTCGTTGAGCAGAGCAAACAGCAAGTTGGTGCTGGCGGTGAGCACGGCACCGAGAAACAGGATGCGCAAGGTTCCCAGCCGCATCACCAGCACCCCCCCCAGCGCGGCCCCGACCAGTGTCATGATGACCCCATATACCTTGGTGATGGTGGCCACTTCCGTCTTGCTGAATTGCAGGTCCACATAGAAGCTGTTGGACATCACCCCCATCACCACGTCCGAGATGCGATAGCAGGCGATAAGCCCGAGGATCAGCAGGGCCGACCCTCCGAAGCGGCGGAAGAAATCGGCGAACGGGCACCAGATGGCCTCATAGACCCAGGCCCCCAGGCCCGCCAGCGGGGTTGGCCAGCCTTGCTGTTGCAGCAGCAGCTTGCGCTCGGCCTGCTGCTCGTTCTGGCGGGCGAGATCGATGTCGGGCTCATGACAAAACAGGGTGGTGATAATGCCGAGAGACATGAGCCCCGCCATGCACAGATAGGTGAGCTGCCAGCCGCGATAGTCGTAGCCGCTGTTGCTGCCAAGCCAGGCTGCGAGAGCCAGGGCGCCGGCGCCCGCCATGATCATCGCGAGCCGGTAGCCGGTCATGTAGGAGGCTGCCATGGCCGCCTGCAGGCGTTCGGGGGCCGACTCGATGCGGTAGGCGTCGATGACGATGTCCTGGGTGGCCGAGGCGAAGGCGACCAGCAGGGCGAAGAGGGCGAGCTGGGCGAGCTGGGTCTTGGGATCGCAATAGGCCATGCCCACCAGGGCGAGGGCCGTCAGCAGCTGGGAGAGCAGCATCCAGCTGCGCCGTCGTCCCAACAGGCGCGAGAGCAGGGGCAGGGAGAGGCGATCGACCAGGGGAGACCACACCCATTTAAAGCCATAAGCCAGGGCCACCCAGCTCATGTAGCCGATGTCGGTGAGGCTTACATCGGCTTCACGCAACCAGAACGAGAGGGTGCCAAAGACCAGCAGCAGTGGCAGGCCGGAGGAGAAGCCCATGGCAAACAGGATAAGAACCCGGCCTTCGAGATACACGGCGAGGGCGTCTCGCCAGCTGGTGAGGCGGCCCGGGTTACGACTGGGCGGGCGGAGAGTGTTCAAATGCCTGACTCCTCGGGGAAAAGGTGGCTATTTTGTCAGGTTCGAAGGGGATAGCCAAGGCAAGCAGAGTGTCGTCCGCGGGCCTTCAGGGTCGTGAGCCGATGCAGTGAGGCGGACAGGGCCCCTGCTCGAGGAGATAGTTGGCGCAGGCCATCAACTGCAGTCGCAGCCGGGGATCGGTATCGATCTGTTGCTCATCCCATAGATGCAGGCTGTGCAGCAGGTGCCAGAAGACGGATTCCCGCTGACTGGACGGTTGTTTGTCGGTGCAGTGGGGCAGGGCTTGCCAGTGGGAGAGCAGTTGCCAGCTCACATCTTCCAGCTGTTGGTAGGCAATTTCCCGTGCCAGGAAGTGACGAACAGCCTGGGACAGCAGCATGGCGTGTTGGGTTATGTAGGCCTGATAGATCACCGGCGCCTCCTTATTTCTCCTCTGGGGCCCCCGGAATGGGGGCAATGCCAGAGTATAGAAAGGGGCGCCGGTGACCTTGGCGGTGATGAGGCAGGATGTGATCCGCTCCGCGTTATTTCTCCGCCAGCAGCACGACTTTTTTCAGGATGATGGGGCTGGTCGGCACATCGTTGGCTCTCAGGATAGAGCTGTAACCCGTCTGCACCAGAGCCAGTTTGTCCAGCACCTCCATGCCTTGCACCACCTGGCCGAATACGGTGTAACCGGCGCCAGCATTGGCGTTGAGGTTGTCGTTGTCCGCCAGGTTGAAATAGAACTGGCGGGTGGCGCTGTCGACGGCCTGGGTACGGGCCATGGCGATGCTGCCGCGCTTGTTGGGCAGGCCTCCCTTGGACTCGTTCACCACAGGGTCGAAGGTCGGCAGCGGCTGGAACTGCTGGTTGTAGCCCCCTCCCTGCACCACGAAGTTCTGGATCACCCGGTGGAACAGGCTGCCGTCATAGCTGCCGTCCGCCACATAGCGCAGAAAGTTCTTCACCGTCTGCGGCGCCTGCTTGGGGGCCAGCTCCACGACGATGTTGCCGTGATTGGTCTCCATCCTGACCTTGGGGCCGGCAAACGCCAGGGGGGCGATCAGCATGGCCAATAACCAGAGTTTTTTCATGTATCGCTTCCTCGTTTAGCTCGGTTGGCCCTTGAGATAACCGCGCAGAGCCTCGTCGGCCATGATCTGCTGCAGTACGCTGCCCAGTTGCTGGTTCAGGGTGGACTCCAGATCGGCCATGCTCGGCTCACCCGGCTCCTCCTTGCTGGAGGACATGTTGAATTGCTTGGTCAGCTTGCTGCCCTGGAAATCGGCGATCACCTGCAGACTGACCTTGGATTTGGTCACATAGGTGAAGGTCTTCTCTTCCACGGTCACGGCGGCGGTGGAGATGGCCAGGGTCAGGTTGGTGGTACCGCTGTTGCCCACTTCAAGCCCCTGACTGCGCAGGCCCTCGGCCAGTTTCTCGGCCAGCAGGTTGTTGAGGGGCTGGGCACTGTTGACCAGAACGGGGGCCTTCTCTTTCTTCTTGATGGAGAAGACATAGGCGGCTTCGCGCTTGTCGACCCCTTCCATGGTGATCCGGTTGCCGGAGTAGTACTGCTGGTTGGCGGGGATGACTTGCGGGTTGAGCAAGGCGGTCTCCGGCCAGTGAGTGGCACAACCACCCAGCATCAGGGCGGCCAGCAGCAAGAGTGACTTTTTCATCATGGGTTTCCTTTAGCTTTATCTTTAGCGTTTGATGGCTTTCAAAATAACGAACTTGCTGTTCGATGCAACCACTTGTGCGTTGGCAAACAAGCGCTTGAGTTTATTGTGATAATCCAGATGGCGGTTGCCTACTATCCAGAGTTCCCCCCCCTGAGGCAACACCCGGTGCGCATCGGTGAACATCTGCCAGGCGATATGGTCAGTGATCGCCTGCAGTTGGTGGAAGGGCGGATTGCAGAGAATGCGATCGGCCGCTCCCGTTTCTATCCCATCGAGACAGTTATTGACCAGGAAGTGGGCGCGGGGCAGGGCATCGGGCAGGTTGTGCTCGACGTTCAGGCGCGCCGAGTCCACCGCCATGTGGGATTCGTCGATGAAAGTCACCTCCACCTCGCTGTCTCGCGCCAGCAGGGAGAGCCCCAGCACGCCGTTGCCGCAACCCAGATCGATCACCCGTCGGGCGCTGTGGATAGGCAGGTTGTCCAGCATGAAGCGGGCGCCGATATCCAGGCTGGTGCGGGAAAATACGTTGGCATGGTTGTGGATCAGCATGTTGCTGCCTTCCAGCGGCCAGGTGGTGGGGAAGGGATTATCCAGCGCAGGGCGCAGGGCGTCCGGCGTACAGTGAATGAGACGGGCCTTCTTCCAGGCCAGCGAGGTGCGGGTCTCGCCCAGGTATTTCTCGAACAGCTTGAGGGTGGAGGTGTGAATATCCTTCGCCTTGCCCGCCGCCAGGATCCGGGTGGTCGGGGTGACCACCTGGCGCAGGGCCAGCAGTTGCTGCTCCAGCAGCGCCTGATACTTGGACACCTTGATCACCACCAGAGCGGGAGCCAAGGGCAGCGGAGCCAGCGCATCCTGCAGGCGGATGTCGTGGGGATCCAGGCCATTCTCGGCCAGATTCGCCAGGGTCGCCCGTTCGCTGATATGGGAGTCGGTCACGCACCGGGGGGTATGGTCGTGCAGATAGGCAGTCAGGGCGCCGAAGCCGTCGTTCATGATGATGACGGGGCCGCACTGCTCGAGCGGCGACTCGGCGAGTTCGTTGATGAGATATTCGTCTGCCGCATCCCAGGCCTGCAGGGGATCCTGGCTCTGCCGCGGATACCGGTAAAGGGTCAGGCGGCAATGCGCCGTGTCGAGTAGGGTCTGCATAAGAGAAGTATCCAAGGTGATGCTTATATATGGCAACGACAGCCAGCGACGAGCCGGTCGTTGAAGTGGCGCTATTCTAGCGGGGACGCAGAATTTCACCAGCCCGGTGCGTGACTGGCTCATAAGGCCCTCGGCGTGATTTATCCCGGGTCGGCTCTGGCTTACAATGGCCGGACATCCATCTTGGGAGTGTTTGTCGTGAGCATGCAACAACAGATCGAGGCCAAACTGGCCGCCTTGTCCCCCAGTCATCTGGAAGTGATCAACGAGAGCTATATGCACCGGGTGGCGCCGGGTTCAGAGAGCCACTTCAAGGTCATTGTCGTGAGCCAGGCGTTCGAGGGGCAACGGCTGATCGGTCGTCATCGTCAGGTCAACGGCCTGTTGGCCGACGAACTGGCTGGTGCTATTCATGCGCTGGCCCTGCATACCTATACCGAGACTGAATGGCAGCAACGGGAGCAGGCGCCAACCACGCCGAGCTGTGTCAGCAAGCCCCCCTTCGCGTGATAATTGACGTTTTTATTACCTAATTTTTCAACAATTAACGGTTCCGTCACGAATCGGGGTGACCGGTGTTCCATCTGCGGTCGATGGAGTATCGGATTACTTTTTCTAATTACCTGTCTGACGTACAAAAATACCCCCATAGGGTTAGCTGGACGAAAAATCCTTTAAAACCACGGCTTGCGGAGATGAGGAGGAAATATTCAATGGGGGTTAATTTTGTGATAGCGCGGGGATTTTCCCCATTTGGCATGGCAGCTAACTTGCCTAAGGTGGTAAACTCAGGCGCTTTTGAATGATCCTGTATGTTGCTAATTTGTTTGTTTTTTCGACATTTTGTCGCGATGTAGGCGGGCTCATTCAACAACTCGTCGTGATGTATTTCTCGGCGCTAACCAACCTGTCTTCCCTTAACGGTAGTGCAAGTGAGTATGATTACAATTAAAAGAGGACTGGACATCCCCGTGCTGGGTGCTCCGGAGCAAGTAATCTACGATGGCCCGGCCATCACCCGTGTTGCTACACTCGGCGAAGAGTTCGTGGGGATGCGTCCTACTATGTTCGTCAAAGTAGGTGATCGCGTCATTAAAGGTCAGGAGCTCTTCGAAGATAAGAAGAATCCCGGCGTTAAATTCACGGCCCCTGCCACCGGTGTGGTTTCTGAGATCAACCGTGGTGCCAAGCGTGTTCTGCAATCTGTCGTCATCGATCTCGATGGCTCCGACGAGCAGGTAACCTTTGAACACTTTGCGTCTGCCGAGCTTGCACAGCTCGAGCGCAGCAAGGTGCAGGAGATCCTGGTCGCGTCAGGTCAGTGGACCGCGCTGCGTACCCGTCCATTCAGCAAGGTGCCGGCCGTGGGTTCCACCCCCCGTGCCATCTTCGTCACCGCCATGGACACCAACCCGCTGGCAGCCAATGCCGAGATCATCATCAAGGAACAGTCACAGGCTTTCCTCGATGGTCTGGCCGTGCTGACCCGTTTGACTGATGGCGCCGTTCACGTCTGCAAGGGCGAGGCGAGCCTACCCCATGCCGAACTGGCACAAGTCAAAGAAGCCGTCTTCGTCGGTCCGCACCCTGCCGGTCTGCCTGGCACCCATATCCACTTCCTGGACCCGGTCGGTGCCAAGAAAGTGCAGTGGCACATCAACTATCAGGATGTGATCGCCTACGGCAAGCTGTTCACCACGGGTCAGATCTTCACCGACAAGGTGATCTCCCTGGCCGGTCCGAACGTGGTCAAGCCGCGCCTGCTGCGCACCCGTCTGGGCGCCTGCATCAGCCAGTTGACCAACAACGAGCTGCGCGCCGACGAGAACCGTGTCATCTCCGGTTCCATCCTGAGTGGTTCCAAGGCTGCGGGAGTCCATGACTACCTTGGCCGTTATCACAACCAGGTGAGCGTGCTGGGCGAAGGCCGAGAGAAAGAGTTCCTGGGCTGGGTCAACCCCAGTGCCAACAAGTTCTCCATCACCCGCACCACCTTGGCGCACCTGGTGAAAGGCAAGCTCATCAACTTCACGACCACCACCAACGGTAGTGATCGCTCCATGGTGCCTATCGGCAACTATGAGCGCGTGATGCCGCTCGACATCCTGCCGACCCTGCTGCTGCGGGATCTGATCTCCGGTGATAGCGACAGCGCCCAGGCGCTCGGCTGCCTGGAGCTGGATGAGGAAGATTTGGCGCTCTGTACCTTCGTCTGCCCCGGCAAGACCGAATACGGCCCGATCTTGCGTGAGTGCCTGACCAAGATAGAACTGGAAGGTTAAGCGATGAGTTTCAAGCAACTTCTTGAAAATATGGAACATCACTTCGAGCCGGGTGGCAAGTACGCTAAGTACTATGCCCTGTTCGAAGCGGCGTACACCCTGTTTTATACCCCCGGGTCCGTGACCCGCAATGCCGCTCACGTCCGTGACGCCATCGATCTGAAACGCATGATGATCATGGTGTGGCTGGCCGTGTTCCCGGCCATGTTCTGGGGCATGTACAACGTCGGCAACCAGTCCATCGCCGCCATCGCCCATCTGGGCAGCGCGGCCGGTGCCGATACCTGGCAATACACCATCGCCACCCTGCTGGGTGCCTCGCTGGATCCGGCCGTGGCCGGCGTCGGCAGCAAGATGCTGATCGGTGCGGCGCACTTCTTCCCGATCTACATCACCGTCTTCATCGTCGGTGGTTTCTGGGAAGTGCTGTTCGCCATGGTGCGCAAGCACGAGATCAACGAAGGCTTCTTCGTGACCTCCATCCTGTTCGCCCTGATCGTGCCGCCCGAGCTGCCCCTGTGGCAAGCCGCTCTCGGCATTACCTTCGGCGTGGTGCTGGCCAAGGAAGTGTTCGGTGGTACCGGCAAGAACTTCCTGAACCCGGCGCTGGCGGGTCGTGCCTTCCTGTTCTTCGCCTACCCGGGCCAGATCTCCGGTGATGCTGTCTGGGTTGCCGTCGACGGCTACTCCGGTGCGACTGCGCTGAGCCAGTGGGCCCAGGGCGGCCAGATGGCGCTGATCAACGGTGCGACCGGCGAAGCCATCAGCTGGATGGATGCCTTCCTCGGCAACCTGCCAGGTTCCATCGGTGAAGTCTCCACCCTGATGATCCTCATCGGTGCGGCCATGATCGTCTACATGCGGATCGCCTCCTGGCGCATCATCGCCGGTGTGATGATCGGTATGGTTGCGACCTCTCTGCTGTTCAACGTCATCGGTTCCGATACCAACCCCATGTTCAACATGCCGTGGCACTGGCATCTGGTGCTGGGTGGCTTCGCCTTCGGTATGGCGTTCATGGCGACCGATCCGGTCTCCGCTGCCTTTACCAACAAGGGCAAGTGGTGGTATGGCGCCCTCATCGGCGTCATGGTGGTGCTGATCCGGGTCGTGAACCCCGCGTTCCCGGAAGGCATGATGCTGGCCATTCTGTTTGCCAACCTGTTTGCCCCCTTGTTTGACCATTTCGTGGCACAGGCGAACATCAAGCGGAGGATCGCACGTGGCCTTTAATAAAGACTCTACTATCGGCACCCTCACCGTCGTAACCGGTCTGTGCCTGGTCTGTTCCATCGTGGTCTCCGTGGCCGCCGTGGGACTGCGTCCGGCCCAGCTGGAAAACAAGGCGCTGGACAAGCAAAGCAATATCCTGTCCGTCGCCGGTGTCGATGTCAGTTCTGTGGCCAAGCGTGACCTGGCCCAGTTGTATGGCGACAAGATTGAAGCGCGTCTGGTGGATTTGACTACCGGTGAGTTCGTTGACGGCGATGCCGACAACTTCGACACCAAGGTCGCCGCCAAGGATCCGGCCCAGAACATCCGTCTGGCCCCGGCCGACGACAAGGCTGGCCTGCGTCAAATCTCCAAGCTGGTTCCCGTGTTCTTTGCCAAGGATGCCGACGGCAAGGTCGACAACATCATCCTGCCGATCTACGGCCAGGGTCTGTGGTCCACCATGTATGCCTTCGTCGCGGTCGCGGCCGACGGTCAGACCGTCAAAGGCATCACCTACTATGATCACGGCGAAACCCCGGGTCTGGGCGGCGAGATCGAGAACCCGGCCTGGCGCGAACTGTTCGTCGGCAAGAAGCTGTTCGATCAGGACGGTCAGCCGGCGCTGCGCGTGATCAAGGGCCATGCTCCGGCAGGCTCCGAGCATGAAATCGATGGCCTGTCCGGTGCAACCCTGACCGGCAATGGCGTACAGCACACCTTCGACTTCTGGATGGGTCCCAAGGGCTTCGGTCCCTTCCTGGCCAAGGTACGTGCAGGAGAAATCAACAATGGCTGACAAGAGCGAAATGAAAAAATTGCTGTTGACGCCTGTGCTCGGCAACAACCCCATCGCACTGCAGGTGCTGGGTGTCTGTTCCGCGCTGGCCGTTACCAGCCAGATGAAGACAGCGTTCGTGATGACGCTGGCCGTTACCGCGGTCACCGCCTTCTCCAACCTGTTCATCTCCTTGATCCGCAACCACATTCCGAACAGCGTGCGGATCATCGCCCAGATGGCGGTGATCGCATCCCTGGTTATCGTGGTTGACCAGGTGCTCAAGGCGTATGCCTATGACATCTCCAAGCAGTTGTCGGTGTTCGTCGGCCTCATCATCACCAACTGTATCGTGATGGGTCGTGCCGAAGCCTATGCCATGAAGAGCGCCCCGCTGCCCTCCTTCCTGGACGGGATCGGCAACGGTCTGGGCTACGGTGCCGTGCTGCTGGCCGTGGCCACGGTGCGCGAGATCCTGGGGTCCGGCACCTGGTTCGGCATCGAGCTGCTGCCGCTGGTGAACAACGGTGGCTGGTATGTGCCTAACGGCCTGCTGCTGCTGCCGCCGAGTGCATTCTTCATCATTGGTCTGATCATCTGGGGCGTACGCACCAAGGATCCCAAGCAGGTGGAGGCAAAGGATTAAGGTATGGAACACTATCTGAGTCTGTTGATTCGTTCGATCTTCATCGAAAACCTGGCGCTCTCCTTCTTCCTGGGGATGTGTACCTTCCTGGCGGTGTCCAAGAAGGTCAAGACCGCCATGGGTCTGGGTATCGCCGTGATTGTGGTACAGACTGTTGCCGTACCGGCCAACAACCTGATCTACAACTATGTGCTGAAAGACGGCGCCCTGGTACAGGGCCTGGATCTGAGCTTCCTGAGCTTCATCACCTTCATCGGTGTGATTGCGGCCCTGGTACAGATCCTGGAGATGGCGCTGGACAAGTATTTCCCCGCGCTCTACAACGCCCTGGGTATCTTCCTGCCGCTCATCACCGTGAACTGCGCCATCTTCGGTGGCGTCTCCTTCATGGTGCAGCGTGACTACAACTTCGTGGAGTCTGTGGTCTATGGCGTGGGCTCGGGTGCCGGTTGGATGCTGGCCATCGTCGCGATGGCAGGGATCCGCGAGAAGATGAAGTATTCCGATGTTCCGGAAGGCCTGCGTGGCCTCGGCATCACCTTCATCACCGCGGGTCTGATGGCACTGGGCTTCATGTCCTTCTCTGGTATTTCCCTGTAATCGGAAAGGAAATATAGATGGAAATTATTCTGGGTGTGGTCATGTTCACCGTGATCCTGCTGGCCCTGGTAGCAGTTATTCTGTTCGCCAAGTCCAAGCTGGTGACCGCGGGTGACGTGACAATCAGCATCAACGGCGACCCGGCCAAGGCTGTCACCAGCCCGGCGGGTGGCAAGCTGCTCGGCGTCCTGGCCGGCAGCGGTATCTTCGTCTCCTCCGCCTGTGGCGGCGGTGGCTCCTGTGGTCAGTGCAAGGTGCGGGTGAAGTCCGGCGGCGGCGACATCCTGCCGACCGAACTGGATCACATCAGCAAGGGCGAGGCCCGTCATGGCGAGCGTCTGGCCTGCCAGGTCACCGTGCGCGCCGACATGGACATCGAGCTTCCCGAAGAGATCTTCGGGGTGAAGAAGTGGGAATGTACCGTCATCTCCAATGACAACAAGGCCACCTTCATCAAGGAACTCAAGCTGCAGATCCCGGATGGCGAGAGCGTCCCGTTCCGCGCCGGTGGTTATATCCAGATCGAAGCCCCTGCACACCACGTGCAGTACAAGAACTTCGATATTCCCGAGGAATATCGCGGTGATTGGGATCGCTTCAAGATCTTCGAGCTGGAGTCCAAGGTCAATGAGCCGATCATCCGTGCTTATTCCATGGCCAACTATCCGGAAGAGTTCGGCATCATCATGCTGAACGTGCGGATCGCGACCCCGCCGCCGAGCAACTGGACTGCGCCTCCCGGCCAGATGTCCTCCTACATCTTCAACCTGAAAGCAGGGGACAAGGTGACCATCTCCGGTCCGTTCGGCGAATTCTTCGCCAAGGACACCGACGCCGAAATGGTGTTCATCGGTGGTGGTGCGGGCATGGCGCCGATGCGCTCTCACATCTTCGATCAGCTGCGTCGCCTGAAGACCAAGCGCAAGATGAGCTTCTGGTACGGTGCCCGTTCCAAGCGCGAGATGTTCTATGTCGAGGACTTCGACATGCTGGCCGCCGAGAACGAGAACTTCACCTGGAACGTCGCCCTGTCTGATCCGCAACCGGAAGACAACTGGGATGGCTACACCGGCTTCATCCACAACGTGCTGTTCGAGAACTATCTCAAGAACCACGAGGCGCCGGAAGATTGCGAGTTCTACATGTGCGGGCCTCCCGTCATGAACGCGGCCGTCATCAACATGCTGAAAAACCTCGGTGTTGAAGACGAAAACATCCTGCTGGATGACTTTGGTGGTTAATCCATGCACAGCGTTGTAAAGACCTGGCTAGCCTTCGGGCTAGCCTTTTTCTTGACTGGGTGCGGTCAGGAAACGGTCCAATCCAAACCGGAGATCCACATCACCGGCAGCACCATGGGTACCTACTACTCCATCAAGGTGGCGGATGACGCCGTCCAGGATGGAGCCAAATTACAGGCCGAGGTCGATGTCCTGCTGGAGCGGGTCAACGATCAGATGTCCACCTACAGACCCGATTCCGAGCTCTCCCGCTTCAACCAGCACAAGGACAACACGCCCGTGGTGGTCTCCCGGGACACCGCACGGGTGGTGACCGAGGCCATACACATTGGCCGCGAGAGCCGCGGCGCGCTGGACGTGACCGTGGGCCCCCTGGTCAATCTGTGGGGCTTTGGCCCGGACGCGAAACCGACCAAGGTACCGTCCGATGACCTGATCAGCCAGACCCGCCAGAAGACCGGGCTCGGCAATCTGCACGTGATCACCTCCGCCGATGCGGATACCCTGCAAAAAGACATCCCGGATCTCTATGTGGATCTCTCCGCCATCGCCAAGGGCTTCGGGGTGGACAAGGTCGCCGAGTATCTGGAATCCTTGGGGGCACGCAACTACCTGGTGGAGATCGGCGGTGAGCTGCGCCTCAACGGGGTCAACGGCAAGGGGCACCCCTGGCGGGTGGCCATCGAGAAGCCGACCGTCAATGTCGGCTCGGTGCAGGAGGTGATCCAGCCCGGGGACAACGGCGTGGCCACCTCGGGGGATTATCGCAACTACTACGAGATGGATGGCAAGCGCTTCTCCCACACCATCGATCCGCTGACGGGCAAACCCATTCAGCATCGGATGGTGTCGGTGACCGTGATCCACCCCTCCTGCATGACCGCGGACGGGCTGGCGACGGCGCTCACTGTCATGGGGCCAGAGAAAAGCCTGGCCTATGCCAAGGAGCAGGGGCTGGCCATCTTCGTGATCACCAAGACGGACGATGGCTTCAAAGAGTCCTACTCGGATGCCTTCAAGCCCTATCTGGTGAAGAAGTAATGAACGGCCATCCCTTCGGGGGTGGCGTTGACGTATTGAGTGCACGGGTGCCTCTCGCGGCATCCGGTTAAACAGTAAGGGGTAATAGCATGCAGACTTTTCTGATTACCTTCGGGGTGTTTCTGGCGGTGGTGGTGGCCATGGCCATCGGTTACATCTTCCAGAAGAAGACCATCTCCGGCTCCTGTGGCGGCCTTGGCACCATAGGGATCGAAAAGGAGTGCGACTGCCCGGAGCCCTGTGACAACCGCAAGCAGAAGATGGCCAAGGAAGAGGCCCGTCGCAAGATGCTGGAAGAGCACCGCATCATCTGAGCGGCACCGTCGTCATGGCGCCTGACAGAGCGAGCCGACCTTGAGGTCGGCTCGCTTTTTTTGTGGGCAAGGGCCAGTGCTCAGTAATCGTATTGTTGGCAGGATTTTTTATTGAACTCGGCCTTCCTGCGGGTCAGCTCCTCCCGGGTACCCAGCTCATCCCCTTGCTTGATGGCTTTTTCCAGTATCTCGATACGCTCGAACAGCCAGCTGCACTCGGCAGTCGGGTGATCCTTGGCCGCCGTGATGACGGGCAGCAGACAGAGTCCCAGCCAGATCTTGTTCATCCCTCTTCCTCCTTGATGATGGGTTCCTGAAGAGTCTATATGCTCCCCGCGTTGCTACGACTGGCAGAAATCACAGCACTGGGGTAGCATGGGCTCAGTTAACTGTTTATTTGTACAGTGTCATGCGCAAGATCATTCACATCGACATGGACTGCTTCTTCGCGGCGGTGGAGATGCGGGACAACCCGGCCCTGCGAGAGGTGCCGCTCGCCATCGGCGGCTCGGCGGACAGGCGCGGGGTCATCTCTACCTGCAACTATGTGGCGCGCCGCTTCGGGGTGCGCTCCGCCATGCCGAGCGGCCTGGCCAAGAAGCTCTGCCCGCCGCTGGTGCTGATCCCGGGTCGCATGGCGGTCTACAAGGAGGTCTCCCGCCAGTTGAGGGGGATCTTCCTGCGCTACACCGAACTGGTGGAGCCCCTCTCCCTCGATGAAGCCTATCTGGACGTGACGGATAGCCCCCATTGCGGCGGCAGCGCCACCCTGATGGCCGCCGAGATCCGTGCCGCGATCAACGCCGAGCTGGGGCTGACCGCCTCCGCCGGGGTGGCGCCCAACAAGTTTCTGGCCAAGCTCGCCTCCGAGCAGCGCAAGCCGGACGGCCTATTCGTCATCCGGCCCCAGGAGGTGGACGAGTTCGTCCGCCTGCTCCCCCTGGCCAAGTTGCCCGGTATTGGCCGCAAGACCGCCGATCGGCTGGAGTCCCAGGGGCTCTACTCCTGCGAGGATGCCAGGGCCATGAGCAGTGAGGAGCTGATCGCCCGCTTCGGCAAGTTGGGGGAGATGCTGACCGGTCGCATCTGGGGGCTGGACGATCAGCCGGTACAGGCTTCCAGGGTGCGCAAGAGTGTAGGGGTGGAGACCACCCTCAGCAGCGATGTGCTGGACGAGGAGGCTTGCTGGGCCGTGCTGAGCCGGCTCATCCCCGAGCTGGAGCTGCGCTTTGCCAAGGATTGCCCCGCGGAGATGCTGATGGGGCAGGGGATCAAACTCAAGTTTGCCGATTTTCAGCAGACCACCGTCTATCGCAAGGGGAGCTACCAGGCCGCCCGTTTCCACGATCTGCTGCACGAGGGGCTACACAGGGCTCAAGGAAAACCCATTCGCCTGCTCGGACTGGTGGTGGGGCTGCCGAGCACCGGGGAGCGCAATCAACTTAGCCTGGATCTGGGCTGATTTAGTTAAGTTTCTGTTTCCAAATCCGATACAGTGGTTACATCTGTAGAAGTTAGGAAATCATGCATGAGTTCTCTTTCTGTTCAGGGACGGATCACCCTGATAGCCGGTTGTTGCCTCCTGGCCAGTGCCGCTGCACTGGTCGCCTCATCCCTCTTCAACGCGGCCCGTATGCAGGAGCAGGTGCTCGCTTCCACTACCCTGGAGGCGCAGCACGCGGCAGAAAACTGGATGCAGGCCATGGGCGCCACCCAGGCGGCCAGAGTGACCAGCTACCTCGACGAGGCCTATTTTCGCGCCACCTTGCTGGCCGAGAATATTCTGTTTCAGCGCAAGAATGCAGAGGATAACTTCGTCCATTCCGAGGCATTGCGCGGCGCCGTGAGTCAACAGCTGCAGGATGCAGCGGAATCTTCTGCCAACATGATCGGGGTCTACGGCGTGTTCGAGCCCAATCAGCTGGATGGCGAAGATGCCAACTATCAGGGCTCGACCGCCCTCGGGGCCAACGACAAGGGGCGCTTCTCCAGCTACTGGGCCAGGGTGGATGGCAAGGTGACCCTGGAGGTGATGGACGAAGCCATGCTGGCGAATGCCAAGCCGGGCGCCAACGGTCATCCCGAGAACGAGTGGTACAAGTGCAGCATCCAGTCACGGGCCCTCTGTCTGCTGGAGCCCTATCTCGACGAGGTGGGTGACCAGCAGGTGTTGATGACGTCGGTGACGGCTCCCTTGCTGGAGGAGGGCAACCTGCTCGGCATGGTGGGGGTCGATATCTCGCTGACCACCCTGCAGAGCCTGGTGGAGGAGATGGGCAAGACCCTGTATGGCGGACAGGGCAAGGTGCTGCTGCTCAGCCACGAGGGGCGGGTCGCCGGGGTGGAGGGCTTCCAGATCGCGCCAGGCAGTACACTTGAGCAGCAGGACAAGGGGTTGGTGAGCGACCTCAACGGCTGGCTCGGCAAGGGGGAGGTGGTGACGCGCTGGAGCCCGGACGGTGCCCTACTGCAGACCTTCGTGCCGGTACGCATGCGCGGCACGGATCGCAAGTGGGGTATCTATATCGAGCTGCCTCGCGCCGTGGTGCTCGCCTCCGCCCTGCAGTTGCAGGGGGATCTCGAGAGCCAGTCCGACCGTAGCGTCCTCTCCCAGCTGTTCATCGGTGGCGTCATCTCGCTGCTCGCCCTGCTCTGCATCTGGTGGATGGCGCAGCGCATCGTCGCCCCCATCCGCACCGTGGTGGCCCGTCTCAAGGATATCGCCAGCGGGGAGGGTGATCTGACCCAGCGGATCAACTTGCAGCGGGACGACGAGATTGGCGAGCTGGCCAAGTGGTTCAACAACTTCCTGGACAAGCTGCAGAGCACCATCAGTCAGGTGATCGATACCGTGGCGGGCACCCGGGCCAGCGCGGTGCAGGCGGCGCAAGGGGCGGATCGCACCAGCGCCGGCATGCAGGCCCAGTATCAGGAGGTGGATCTGGTGGCGACCGCGTTCGAGGAGCTGAGCGCCACCGCCTTGCAGGTGGCGGGAGATGCGAACTCGGCGGTACAGGCTGCCAACCAGGCCGACAGGGCCGCCCAGGAGGGCAAGGCGGTGGTGGCGGATACCCAGGCGGCCATGTCCCGCCTGATGGTGGTCATCAGCGATGCCAAGCCGGTGGTGGAGCGGCTGGCCGCCAACAGCGACAACATCAACGACATCCTGGCGGTGATCCAGGGGATCGCCGAGCAGACCAACCTGCTGGCCCTCAATGCCGCCATCGAGGCCGCCCGCGCCGGAGAGCAGGGCCGCGGCTTTGCGGTGGTGGCCGACGAGGTGCGCAACCTGGCGGGTCGTACCCAGAACGCCATCGTCGAGATCCAGAACCTCATCAGCCAGTTGCAGTCAGGCACCGAGGCGGTGGTCAAGGCGATCATGACGGGTCACAGCCAGGCGGACGTGACGCTGACCAAGGTGGAACTGTCGGTGAGCGTGCTCGAGCAGATCATCCAGGCGGTCAGCACCATCCATCAGATGAACGAGCAAATCGCGACGGCAGCCCAGGAGCAGAGCGGGGTGGCGGACGAGATCAATCGCAACGTCAGCAACATCCGCGAGGTGAGCCACAGCATCCGGGCCGAGGCGGCGACCTCCGCCGACAACGGACGGGAACTGTCGCAACTGGCGGACAAGCAGCAGCATCTGGTGGGGCAGTTCAAGGTGTAAGGATTACAAAAAAGGCGCCATCCAACCGGAGGCGCCAAACACATTCAGATGACAGACTGGGTTAAATCCGATGGATTTAGCCCTTTCTTCCCGCAGAGGAAGAAACACAACACCACAATCATTGTCGGCTTGCTCACAAAAACCACATGTAAACCAACATGGAAGCAAAGAATGCGAGCCATATGACAACGGATTGCGAGGCGAATTATGTTTATTCACTGGTCGACCCGCAACCGACAATTTATAATGCGCCCCATTAGAAAAATTCATCGTCGGCCGATCCCATGTCTCGTCGTTTACCTCCGCTCAATGCACTGAAAGCGTTTGAAGCAGCGGCTCGTCACCTGAGTTTCACCCGGGCAGCGGAAGAGCTGTTCGTGACTCAGGCCGCCATCAGCCACCAGATCAAGGCGCTGGAAGAGTATCTCGGCATCAAGCTGTTTCGCCGCAAGAACCGCTCCCTGCTGCTGACCGAAGAGGGTCAGAGCTACTTCCTCGACATCAAGGACATCTTCGCCTCCATCTCCGAGGCGACCGACAAGTTGCTGGCCCGCAGCGCCAAGGGGGCGCTCACCGTCAGCCTGCAGCCGAGCTTCGCCATCCAGTGGCTGGTGCCAAGGCTGGTGAAATTCAGCGAGCGTCACCCGGATATCGACGTGCGGATCAAGGCGGTCGACATGGACGAAGGGTCCCTCACCGACGACGTGGACGTGGCGATCTACTACGGTCGCGGTAACTGGCCGGGGTTGCGCTCGGACAAGCTGCATACCGAGTATCTGATCCCGGTCTGTGCCCCCCTGCTGCTGAGCGGCCCCAAGCCCCTGCGCACGCCGGAGGATCTGACCCGCCATACCCTGCTGCACGATACCTCCCGCCGCGACTGGAAGGCCTGGTTCCGTCAGCTCGACATCGATGCGCCCAACGTGAACCAGGGGCCCATCTTCAGCCACTCCACCATGGTGATCCAGGCGGCCATCCATGGTCAGGGGGTGGCGCTCGGCCACAGCGTGCTGGCCCAGCCGGAGATCGAGGCGGGTCGACTCATCTGCCCGTTCGAGCAGGTGCTGGTGAGCAAGAACGCCTTCTATCTGGTATGCCAGGAGCAGCAGTCCGACCAGGGCAAGATAGTGGCCTTCCGCGACTGGATGCTGGAGCTGGTGGAGCAGGAGGAGGCCCGCCGGCGGGCCCGACTCGCCGATGGCTGAGGCGCTGGATGTGATCCGGGAGGGGGCGAGCGACGCCCCCGTTCGCATTCTGCTGGCCCATGGTGCCGGTGCCGACATGGCGCACGATTTCCTCGCCCGGCTCTCGGCCCTGCTGGCGGGGCCGGATATCGAGGTCGTGCGTTTCAATTTCCCCTACATGAGCAAGCGCGCCCTGGATGGCAAGCGCCGCCCGCCGGACCGGCAGCCCGTGCTGCTCGCCCACTGGCGGGAGATGGCAGAGGCCTTTGCCCATCCCAGGCTGTTTGTGGCGGGAAAATCCATGGGGGGACGGATGGCGGCGGAAATCGCCGACGAGATGAATGCTGCAGGATTGCTCATTCTCGGGTATCCTTTCCACCCCCCGGCCAAGCCCGACAGCTGGCGGGGCGAGGTGCTCAAGCAAATCAAGACGCCGACCCTGCTGTTGCAGGGGGAGCGCGATACCTTCGGCACTCGCGTCGAACTGGCTGACTTCCCCTTCTCACCCGCCGTATCGGTCCACTGGCTGACCGATGGTGACCATGGCTTCAAGCCGAGGAAGGCGAGCGGACTCAGCGAGCAGGATAACCTGCGGCTGGCCGCGGACAGCATGAGAAACTTCATCGCGACCACCCCGAGCCGGGGCTGATGGCTTGATAACAAGGAGAGAGGGATGCATATCCAGCGACACTGGCTGGTACTGGCCGGGTTCTTCGGCCTGACGGCCACCATGCTGGGGGCCTATGGGGCCCACGGACTGGCGGCGACCGGGATCAGTCCCGAGCGTCTGGCGGCGTTTCATACCGCCGTGCAATATCAATTTTTTCACGCATTGGCCCTGTTGATCCTGGGGTGGTGCGGGGTGCGCGGCAAGGTGATCACCTTCGCCGGTACCGCTTTTGTGCTGGGGATCCTGGGATTCTCTGGCAGTATTTATGCCATGGTGCTGCTCGGCAGCAAGGGGCTGGGGCTCATCACCCCGGCCGGTGGCCTCTGTTTTATGTTGGGATGGGCGGCTCTGATATGGGCCGGCTGTCGTCTTGGAGGAAAGAATGAATAATCTGCTGCTGTATTGCCGCCCGGGTTTTGAGAAAGAGGCGGCGGCAGAGATCACCGAGCGTGCCGGCAACATGCAGTGCTATGGTTTCGCCCGGGTCAAGGACGACAGCGGTTATGTGATCTTCGAATTGTATGACGAGGAGCAGGCGGATCTGCTGGCGCGCAAGCTGCCGTTCCGTGAGCTCATCTTCATCCGCCAGATGCTGGTGGTGACCCATGAGCTCAAGGATCTGAGTCTCTCGGATCGGGTCACTCCCATCCTGGAGGCGGCCAGTGAGTACGCCATCTGCGGCGATCTGCGGGTGGAAACCGCCGATACCAACGAGGCGAAAGAGCTGTCGGCCTTCTGCCGCAAGTTCACCGTACCCCTGCGCCAGGCCCTGCGCGGCAAGGATATTCTGACCAAGAAGGAGACGCCGCACCGCCCGGTGTTCCACGCCTTCTTCCTGGCGAACGACCATCTGATGCTGGGTTACTCCTACTCGTTCAACAACTCCGAATTCCACATGGGCATCCCGCGTCTGCGCTGCCCGGCGGATGCCCCGAGCCGATCCAGCCTCAAGCTGGAAGAGGCCTTCTACGTGTTCGTGCCGAAGGAAGAGTGGGACTTGCGCCTCACTTCCGGCATGAAGGCGGTGGATCTCGGTGCCTGCCCGGGTGGCTGGACCTATCAGCTGGTGCGCCGTGGCATGATGGTGACCGCGGTGGATAACGGCATGATGGCCCAATCCCTGATGGATACCGGTCAGGTCAAGCACATCCGTGACGATGGCTTCGTCTGGCGGCCGAGCAAGAAGAACATCTACTGGCTGGTATGCGACATGGTGGACAAGCCGGCCCGGGTGACTCACATGGTGGCCGACTGGTTCAGGGAGAACGACTGCCAGGAGGCGATGTTCAACCTCAAGCTGCCGATGAAGAAGCGCTACGCCGAGGCGGTGCACAACATCGAGGTACTGCGCGGCCTGCTCAAGGAGATCGACAACGCCTTCGTCATCCAGGCCAAGCAGCTCTATCACGATCGCGAAGAGATCACGGTGCACGTCTACAACAAGTACTGGGTCTCCAAGCTGGAAGCCAAGGCATAAGCTACCCGCCGATGTCCTCTGCGCCCGAGAATGGCTGAGGTCTATGGCATAAGCGATAAAAACGAAACCGGACGGGCCAACCCGTCCGGTTTCGTGCTATCTGGGACCATCAGAAGCGATAGTCGACCCGCATCATGGACTCGTCATCCGTGAGCTTGAGCTCCACCTGCAGGGGAATGGTCTTGTCGCTCGGGTTGAACTGCATCTTGACCCCATCACCCCTGAGTTTGACGGCGGTATTGATGCCGCTGACATTGAACTTGATCCTGGGTTTCTGCTTCTCGAAGGAAAGAGTCACGCTCTTCTCGGCGGTCAGATTCAGTTTCTGGTAGGGGGTGATGCTGCGGGAGCCATTGCTGTCGGTCATGACGTCCACGCCAAAAGAGAGGGGGTTGGGGGCCTGGAGCAAGTCATTGGTATCCACGGTGGATTGCCAGACCTGCTTGGCGGGTTCGGCCTGCTGGGGCGGCGGTGTCAGCCAGGCATTGTCGATGGGCCTGTCCAGGGCCATGGCAGCGCTGCTGAAAAACAGCAAGATGAAGGTCACGCGCATAGTGGATCTCCTTATCCTCCCTTTGAACATAGTATTCATCTGGCGTGGGGGGTAGGGGGATCCGGGATAAAACAAAGGGAGCCGAAGCTCCCTTTTTAAATCAATGAGTTGCTTGCAATCACAGGCGGTCGATGATGGCCTGGGTGAACTCGCTGGTGGAGGCTGAGCCCCCGAGATCCCGCGTCACGCGATCACCGGATTCGATAGTGGCTCGTACCGCATCGCGGATACGCTCGGCCTTGTCCTGCATCCCCAGATACTCCAGCATCTGGATGGAAGCGAGGATCACCGAGGTCGGGTTGGCGATGTTCTTGCCCGCGATATCCGGCGCCGAGCCGTGTACTGCCTCGAAGATGGCCGCCCCTTCACCGATGTTGGCACCCGGCGCCATGCCGAGCCCGCCCACCAGACCGGCGCAGAGATCCGAGAGGATGTCGCCAAACAGGTTGGTGGTGACCATGACATCGAAACGCTCCGGGTACATCACCAGGTTCATGCAGGCGGCGTCGACGATCATCTCTTCGCTCTGGATGTCCGGATAGCGACTGGCCACTTCCCGCGCTACTTCCAGGAACAGGCCCGAGGTGGACTTGAGGATGTTGGCCTTGTGAATGATGGTGACCTTCTTGCGCCCTTCCTGGCGTGCCAGCTCGAAGGCGAAGGTGACGATGCGCTCTGCCCCGTCGCGGGTGATGATGCTCATCGCCTCGGCGCTCTGGTTGTCGCTGCTGCGCTTCTGGCCGGCGCCCGAGTACATGCCTTCGGTGTTCTCACGCACCGTGATGATATCGATGTTGTCGTAGCGGCTCTTGGTGCCCTTGAAGGAGATGACGGGGCGTACGTTGGCGTAGAGGTTGAACTTCTTGCGCAGGGAGACGTTGATGGAGGTAAAGCCGCCGCCGACCGGGGTGGTGAGCGGGCCCTTCAGGCTGACCTTGTTCTTCTCAATCAGATCCAGGGTAGCCTGGGGCAGCAGTTCGCCGTGCTTCTCCAGTGCGACCAGACCGGCGTCTGCGTATTCGTAGTCAAAATCACAACCGGCGTGGGTCAGGATCTGGATGGCGGATTCGATGATGCTGGGGCCGATGCCGTCGCCCGGAATGACGGTAATTTTTCTTTTTGACATGAGGCGTATCCACTTCTAGGGGACAGAGGGGGAGGATTCGGCGGTTTTATACCATTTTTGCACCACTTTCTCCATGTTTCTTTACATATCTCCCATTTATATCAACAGTCAGCCAGGCCAGAGATGGGCGTTATGCTGGCCGGTTTTCACTCATGGGATCGTGTCGGGCTGGGGCGGGTAGCGGATATCTTTCAGGTTGAAGCCGAGGGGGATGTCTCGCTGCAGCCTGACCAGCCGCTGGGCCAGCAGGGCTTCGTCTTTGTGCTGACGCAGCTTGAGCAGGGCCTTGCCGGCGTCTTCCTGCTCGCAGGCGATGAGCAGGCTGGCCAGATCCCCGTGCTGCTGCAACAGCTGGGTTGCCGTCTTGGGGCCGATGCCGGGGACCCCCTTGATGTTGGAGCCGCCTATGCCGGTCAGCGCCCAGAAGTCCACCAACTGGGCGGGGGCGACCCCATATTGCTGCTGGACGAAGGCCGCATCCAGCCAGCGCTTGTTGAAATGATCCCGAACCTGGATCTGCGGGCAGATGAGCTGGCAGAACCCCTTGTCGGTGGAGATGATGGTGGCCCTTGCCTCGTGCTGGGCCACCCCGCAGGCCAGCGTGGCGACGAGATCGTCCGCTTCGTCGGTTTCGGAGAGCAGCGCATCGACGCCGCACTCCCAGAAGGCATCCTGCAGCTCGGACAATCCCTCTTTCAACTCTGCCGGCATGGGGGTTCGCCGCTCCTTGTAGGCCGGATAGATCCCCTTGCGCCAGCTCTGCACATCGCTCTCCCCATCGAAGACCGCGATGGCGTGGGTCGGCTCACTGGCCGCCAGCAGCTTCTTGCAGGTATTGATGAGGTTGGCCCGGGTGGCGAGCAGCGCCTGGACCGGGGTGAGCCCCTGCTGGGCCTGTACGGCATGCAGGCGGCGGATGAGGTTGAGGGCATCGATGATGAGCAGGTGTGGCCTGGGCTGTGACATGGGGCTCTCTCGCAGATCTGGGAGCCCATTGTAACAACTGGGGGGCATGATGCTAACCCTCTCTTGACACAAGGTCTTGATAATGAAAGAGGAGCCTCTGGGCTCCTCTCTGGATCATCGCGTATTCGCGCTTGCCTATTTCACGATCTCGTAGCAGGGAATGTACTGGCTGCCAGGCAGCTTCATCCGCTGCTGCTTGACGAAACTTTCCAGCAGCCTGTCCATCAGGTGCATCAGCTCCTTGTCCCCGTGGATCTTGAAGGGCCCCTTCTTCTCGATGGCGCGGATGCCGCCTTCCTTCACGTTGCCCGCGACTATGCCCGAGAAGGCGCGGCGCAGGTTCGCCGCCAGCAGCTGGGGTGGCTGGTTGCGGTGCAGATCCAGGCTCGCCATGCTGGCGTGATCCGGCTCGAACGGCAGCTGGAACTCGGGCTCTATCCGCAGGGACCAGTTGAAGGAGTAGGCATCCCCCACCGACTTGCGGTACTCGCGGATCTTGGGCATGGCTTCTTTCATGACCCGCGCCACCTCGGGCGCATCGCCGATGATGATGCGATAGAGGCTGGTGGCCGTCTCGCCCAGGGTGGCCTTGACGAAATCGTCGATGGCGCGGAAGTAGTCGGCGCTCTCCTTGGGGCCGGTCAGCACGATGGGGATGGGTTGGCGCTCGTTGGCCGGGTGCATCATGATGCCGAGCAGATAGAGCAGCTCCTCGGCGGTACCGACGCCGCCCGGGAAGATGATGATGCCGTGGCCGAGGCGCACGAAGGCCTCCAGCCGTTTCTCGATGTCCGGCAGGATCACCAGCTCGTTGACGATGGGGTTCGGCGGCTCGGCGGCGATGATGGAGGGCTCGGTCAACCCGATGTAGCGGCCGTTGCGCACCCGCTGCTTGGCGTGGCCGACGGCGGCTCCCTTCATGGGGCCCTCCATGGCACCCGGGCCGCAGCCGGTGCAGATGTTGAGTTCCCGCAGCCCCAGTTCATTGCCCACCGCACGGGTGTACTGGTACTCCACCTCGTTGATGGAGTGACCCCCCCAGCAGACCACCATGTTGGGATCGGCCCCTGGCAGGATCGCCTTGGCATTGCGCAAGATGGCGAACACCACGTTGGAGATATGAGTGGAGCTGGTCATGTTGACCTGGCGGTTGGATTCCAGCTGGGTGGTGACATAGAGGATGTCGCGCAGCACGGAGAAGAGATGTTCCTGGATGCCGCGGATGATTTCGCCATCGACGAAGGCATGCTCGGGGGCATTGAACAGCTCGAGTTTGACCCCACGCTCGCGTCGGATCACGTGGATATCGAAAGATTTGAAGCGCTCCAGTATCTCCTTGGAGCTGTCGGTGTGACTGCCCGAGTTGAGTACCGCCAGCGAGCAGTTGCGAAACAGTTGATAGATATCGCTGGAGGCGGTCTGCTTGAGGCGGTCCACCTCGAGTTGTGACAGCAAGTCCATGCTGCCGACCGGATTGATGTGGGTGATCATAATTTCCCCTTCACTCGCTTGTTATCGTTGTGTTTTCCCTGGGGAGAGAACGGGATGCAACAGCATCCCTCATCTTCGATAGTAGAGGCAAGGAGGTGGGGAGGGGAATAGGGGGCGAGTGCGTTTGTGCGCTTTTTGACCGGCAGTCAGGCCGGATTCAGGCCAGATTGACCTGATCCCGTCCCGAATGCTTGGAGCTGTAGAGTGCCTTGTCGGCCCGCTCGAACGCATCCGTCGCGTGATCACCCGGGCGGAACAGGGTGGCACCGATGGAGATGGTGATCTCGACCCGGGTGTCCCTGAATCGGAACGGAATGTTCTTGACGGTCTGGCGCAGGTTCTCGAGGGGTTTGAAGTACTTGTCCGGATTGATGTTCGGCAGCAGCACCACGAACTCCTCCCCCCCGAAGCGGGCGATGAAGTCGGTGTCCCGCAAGGCCTTCTGCAGCGCCTTGGCGACCACTTTCAATGCCTTGTCACCGGCCATGTGGCCGTAGTTGTCATTGATGTTCTTGAAGTGATCGATGTCGATGATGGCCAGACACAAGGGGGTGCCGTAGCGCAGCCAGCGCTTGTATTCGAGCTCGATCCGCTCATCCAGCGCCGCCCGGTTGTGTACCTGGGTCAGGCTGTCCAGGAACAGCTTGTGCTTCTGGATGGTGAGCCGCTTCTTGTACTCGGCGGTCTCCTCCTTCATCAGCCGCAACTTGGCTTCCATGTTGGAGAGATGGGTCAGCAGGTGGCGCTCGCGCCCTGCCATGGCCTCTCTTTCCTGTTGCAGACGGCGGATGGTATCCAGGTGCTCGCCAATGGCCCCCTTGAGGGCTGCCGGCGAGTCATGGATGGTCAGGGTCTGATCGATGGCCGTCAGCTCCCGTTCCAGGGCCTGCCCGCTCAGATGGGAGGCATTTTGCAGGGCCCGCCCTTCGTCCAGGGATTCGGTGAAGCCGAAATGGACCGAAGAGAGGCTTTCGTTCAGGGTGCTGAGGAACGTCTGGGAGGATTTGCGCTCCTCCCGGGTGCCCTCGATGATGAGCTCGATGATCTGCAGACAGATCTCCGCCAGCAACTGCGGCGTGACGCCATTCAGCAACTGGCGGCGAATGTCTGCCAGGCTCTCGCCGACGGCGCCGGCGAAGTCGAGTTCGGTGATGAGTCGCTGCAACTCGTCGGCAATCTGGGCATGGGCCTTCACATCGAAGGGATCGGACGCCTCGGGGGAGGAGAGTTCGGTGGTCATCTCCTGGGTCGGGGCGAGCAGTGGCTGGCGAGGCAGTAGCTGGATCTTGATGGCCTGCTGGTAGAACTCCAGCAAGCGGATCACCTTCTTCTGATGATCGCCGATGCCATAACCCTTGGGGCTTGCCAAGAACTCCTTGAGGGAGCGACGGCTCTCTTCCGGGAACCCCTTGAGCTGCTTGAGCTGTTTGCTGCCGAGTTCGATGGCGGACAGGGTCAGCCCGATGGACTCCTCCAGCGCGTTGCTGTGTTGTTGCAGCAGCTTCTCGATGAGCGCCAGATCGCCATCGAGTGAAGAGAGGGGAGGGTTGCCATCCAGTTTCTGCTTGAGCTTGGCGAGGCGGTTGTCCAGTTCACGATCGTGGCCGTGGCAGGCTTGCATCAATTTGCCGATAAACTGGATGCCGCGGGTTCGTTCGGCATCGGAGAACGAGGCCATGCCATCGAGCTCCTGCTGTTTCTGCTGGAGGGATTCCCTGAGTCTTGCCAGTTGTCCTGTTACGGCAGCGATATCATTCATTGTTCAGGTCGCCCTGTTGTCATTATCGTTTTGTGTCGTCCAGCAACAGTAAGCCAATGAAAGACCCCGTTGAGTACCTTTTTTACGGATTATCCAGCACTTTCGTCCGTGTGAGTGCTTGCCAGTTAACCCATTGCTTTTCATGAGAAGAATTTACTTTTACCAGTCCCTTGTCAATCGCCATCAAGCCGCATTGCCACACATCACCATTAAAGAATGCGGCCTGCTGACAATCGATGGCAGCCAGCTCCAACCAGGCGTTTTGCTGGTGTTTTTCACTGAGTTGCATGGCTCCGGACAGTGCCAGATAGCAGAGGTCGAACAGGCCGTGATGATCGAGGGCCGTCGCCGCCTTGGGGAGGAAGGGGTGGCTGACAATGCCAAGGCTGATGTGCCTGTCCAGTTCGTAGTCGCAGGGGAAGGCGGCGAGGCTTGCCAGCAGCTCTTGGGCCAGCTGGTGCAAATGGGCTACGTGGCGCTGTGGCACCACATAGAGCAGATGCCCCTCGCGCAGGTCGTAGATCCGACCGTCCCGGGGCGTCAGCTTGTTGACGTAGTCGCCGAAGGCCTGCTCTATCTCCCGGCTGACCTGATAGCCGTGCTGTTCCAGAGCGCTGACCAAGAAAGGTACCCGGAACAGCAGATAATGCAGCTTGTCATCAAATTCGCTGTCGGTACGTTCACTTAAATACCAACGCTCGGATTTTTGCTGGCGCTTGGCCATCTCCCGCGGCCAGCGACTCATCAGCCGTTGCCAGTTGGCAAGACCGCTGCGTGGTTCGATCAGAAGCGCCTCCCCCAGTTGCTTGGCCCTCAGGCGGGCGACCCGAAGCTTGAGCCAGAGGGTGAAGAACAGATAGATGAAGAGCGCCAGCAGCAGGCCGGTGCTGACACTGGACCAGAGGTAGCGCTCCTGCTGATGTTCGCTGGCATCGAGCTTGTTTTCCAGCTCCTTGACCTGCTGGGCCCGCTCCACCTGGGCATAGTTGTCACGCACCGCCTCCTGCTCCAAGTCCAGTTGCTGCTGACGCACCAGTTCACTGCGCTGGTGGTACTGCTTGTAGCTGTCCAGTGCCTGCTTGAGGTAGCCCTTCTGCTCATAGGCGATGGCCAGCAGGCGGAAAATATTCAGCTGGCGGTGGATGTCGCCGGTGCGATTGGCGAGGCTCAGGGCATTCTCCAACTGCAGGATGGCGATGGCCGCCTCCTTTTGCTTGAGGTGCAGTTCACCGAGCAGCAGCAGGGTATCGATGAGGGATGACTTGTCATCTCCCAGCTCGTGGGATTGGCGGGCGGCGTTGAGATAGTTGCGGGCCAGCGTCAGGTTGCCGGTCTGCAGATAGGTCTTGCCTATCTCGAACTTGAGGTGGGCGATACGGGTACGATCGCTGCCCTCGTCCAGCAGATCCAGCGCATTGAAGAAGTAGACCAGCGCCATGTTCATCTCGCCCTGTTCCCGGTTGAGGCTGGCCAGTACGATCAGCGCATCGCTCAGCAGGGATGGGTTGCCGAGGGCGTGGAAGTAGTTGGCGGCCTCGTTGGCGTACTGCAGCGCCTTCTGGGGCTCCTGCTCTTCCTGGTAGAGCTTGACCATCTGGTTCGACAGCAGGCCGAGGAAGAGGGGATCCTGCACGCCCCTGGCCTGTTGCTGGGCATCGATGTATTCACCGAGGGCGAGCTGGGGCTGCTTGAGGGCATGGTAGAGATCGCCGCCGACGGCGCTGACCCAGGCCTGGGAGAGGGGGTTGCGTGCCTGTTCGGCCCAGATCCTGGCATCGGCCAACTGCTGCTTGGCGATGTCGAACCTTTGCCCCTCGATGCTGGCGTTGATGTGCAGCAGGCGGCTGTAGACCTGAAGCTGGCTCTCTTTGAGGCTGGGGTTGGTCAGCAGCTTGTCCAGGTCATCGAGCAGGATGGCGCTGGCGTTGTGGGAACCCTGCAGCATGTTCTGGCTGCGGATCTTGAGGTAGAGGCCATGGGCCTCCAGCTCGAATTGCTGCTCTTTCTTGGCGAGGGCGATGCCTCGATCGAGGGACGCCTGGGCCTCTTTGTATTCTCCCAGCTGATCGAGACACTCTCCTTTCAGCAGGTGGGCACCGGTTGCCTGGGTGGCGGTGCCGTAATTCAGCATGGGCTCGCGATAGCCATATTCCTGACGATTGCTGATGATCTGCTTGGGATTATTGGCGGTGCGCTCGAGGAAGGAGGAGGCCAACTGAACGCATCTGGCGGGATCGGTCAGCACCAGGGTCTGGGCCTGCTGCAGATCGATCGACAATTGCTCCTTGGCCAGATCCAGATCCGGAGCCGACAGGGAGGTCATCATCATTGCCAGAAAAAACAGTTGATTCATTGGATTAAGAGCGGCACAGGGGTGCAGGCATGTTATCCAAGCCGACCCCTGTGCGTCCACCATTTACTGAGGGACGAAAGGCATCAGAAACCCCTTCCATGAATGCATCCGGCGCTCATTGGCGGATGAGCCGCAGGTTGGCGGGAACCGCCTCCCAGTCGCTGCGGAAGGGGTTGATGTCGAGCCCGCCACGGCGGGTGTAACGGGCATAGACGGTCAACTGATCCGGGCGGCAAAAGTGCTTGAGATCCATGAAGATGCGCTCGATGCACTGCTCGTGGAATTCATTGTGCTGGCGAAACGAGATGAGGTAGCGCAGCAGCTTCTCCCGATCAAGGCGCGGGCCGTGGTAGCGGATCACCAGCGAGCCCCAGTCCGGCTGGCTGGTGACCAGGCAGTTGGACTTGAGCAGGTGGCTGTGCAGCGTCTCTTCGACGATCTCGCTGCCTGCGGCCCCTTGCAGCAGGGTCTCGTCGAACTCGTAGTGGTCGATCGTTATATCCTGCTCATCGATGCACTCACCGGGCAGGCTGGCTATCTGATGAGGCGCCTGGTCCAGGGGGAAGAGGGTGACCTGAACCGGCGCACCGGCGCAGGCGCTCAGATCCCGGGTCAGCATCGCCTGCACCGCGTCCATGGAGTCGCAGCGGGTCTGGTTGAAAGAGTTGAGGTAGAGCTTGAACGATTTGGACTCGATAAGATTCGGGCTTTGGGCCGGGACTGAGACCTCGCCGAGGGCCACCACGGGCTTGCCCCTGGCATTGAGCCAGGAGAGCTCATACAGGGTCCAGACGTCGCAGCCTTCGAAGGGCAAGTCCGCCTCACCCAAGCCAAGGTCGTCACGGTTCAGGCTGCGGGGCACGGGTTGCAGCAGGCTCGGGGTGTACTGGCTGATGTAGGCCGCCTGCTGGCCCAGGCTCAGGCCCTGCAGCGCGCTGGCGCCTGCGTATCTCTCTTGTTTGCTCATGCTTGTCTGCCCAGGAGTTTGATGGTGCAATAGCCGGATTTTTCGGTCATTCAGCGCGGCTATTTGGGGTCGTTATTGTGGGGGATTTCGATGTCGGATCAAGTCTTGTCTGCCCTTGGGCAGTTTTTTTTACGCTGGCAACGCGATGGTGAGGCGAGACGAGGGTTGCCTCTGTGTGACTGGGAGGCGGATTGGCGCTCCCCTTGCGAACTGGACGGCCCCAAGGAGGGCAAGGTCGCCTGGCGCCCGCAGCAGCGTCCTGAGCCGGCGGACTTCGACGCCATGAACGAGGCGCTGGAATTGACCCTGCATCCCGCCGCCATCGCCCTGTTCGGTCACTGGTTCAGCCGCCCTCTTCCTTGCCTCTACAAGGGGCTGCGCATCGAGCTCATCCTGCCCTGGAACGAAGCGGATCTGGATCTGCTCAAGGAAAACCTCATCGGCCACCTGCTGATGCTGCGTAAATTGAAGCGCTCGCCGTCGCTTTTTATCGCCACGACCCGCAACGAGATGACTCTGGTGTCGCTTGACAACGAAACCGGTCAGGTGTGGCTGGAGTGGCTGGATTCCGGCCGCCGCCTGACCCTGGCCCCCTCGCTGCCCGCCTTCCTGGCGCGGCTGGAAACCCTGCCCCAGTGAGCGGTCACTGACCAGGAGACCCTCGCCATCCGGCAAGGGCCTCCTGTCTTGACGCGGCGGATTAGCGAACGTGGGTCAATCCTTGAAATCCCAGGAGAGATTGGAGACGAGGCGGCACCCATCGCACTTGAAGTCGAAGATCTCGTGCAGGGGGGCGGCGAGTGTCCAGTCGCCACCGCAGCCAGGGCAGGGGCGACGACGCTCCTCCTCGGCACTCAGACCGCCGACCCGATAGAGGTAGTAGTAGGTCGGGATGCCGGAGAGGGCTTCCAGCCGTCTGACCAGATCGCTGCCACGGCGGTGCAGTCGGCTTCCCACCTCGCCAATCTCGTGCAGGGCGGCGTGTTCGGCGATGGAGCCATTCATCTGCAACTGGTCGCAGGCCTCCCAGTCTTCCTGCCACTTGATGATCTGCTTGTGATCGCCGTTGGCGATGGCGGGCAGACGATAAAGTGGGATGGGGGCGAAGTGGTCACCGCAGCGCAGGGGCGAGCAACTGTGCAGGAAACTGGTATAGAGCAGCATCCAGCTGGGCCGCTCACCATCCTGGCCACAGGGGTCCGTGCTGTCTGAGAGCAAGTCCATGCCCTGCAACTGTACCTTGGGGGCCAGCAGCCCGGCCTGGTGCAGGCCCTGTTCGGCCAGGGCGACCTGTTCGCTCTGGTTGTCAGGGTGCAGGCTGTCCTGCTCCGGGCAGACCACCCGGCTGATGAAGCAGCCCTCCTGCATGCTGGTGGGAAACTCCCGCCCCAGGATCTGGCCCTGGTAGCGCAACATGTCGAGATAATTGACGATGGCGGCTTCGGCCTCACCGAGGGAGGTGTCGCGATAGCATTCGAAATGCAGTTCGAGGATGTACATGGCAGCCTTATTCAGCGCGCTGCAACAGCAGGGCGGTCAGGCGATCGACTTTTTGTTCGAGGCGGTTGAGCTGATCGCTCAGGGCTTGCAGGTTGATCCCATCGGGTTGGGGCTGCGCCGCCGCGGGCTCGGCGGCCGGTTCGACCGTCTGCGGCTGCTGCTTCCACTGGCTCAACACCTTGAGCAGCTCGGCCATGGGCACGGGCTGGCTGAGGCGCGCCTTGACCATGGCGGTGGAGGGGGTGATCCCCTTGGCGTTCAGCTCGTTGGCAATGCGGATGATCTCTTGGGCTGACATCTGGTTTTCTCACTGCGACCTGACGGGGGTCGTCTTGCTGCGGGATTAAAGAGGAGAGAGCTTAAACAAAGCCTGCCCATCAGGAAAGCAGGCGCGATGGGGCTGCGTTAATTTGGCTGGCGCAGCATCACATCCAGTTGGTCGATGGCTTCCGACCAGTCCGAATCATGCCAGAGGGCATCGCGCAGGAAACCGGCCTGGGCCGGGTTCCAGAAGCTGGCCTCGGGCAGCAGGGTCTGGTTGTCCAGGCTGTGCTCGCGGATGAAGCGGTGCAGGCTCATCTCGTCATTGGCAAGGCCGAGCTGGGCGAAGAGGGCGGCCATGTCGTGGGTCAGCAGTTCCATTTCGTCTCTCCTTGGCGGGATTTTCGAAATTATAGCCAGACTGGCACGCCCCGTGGGCAGGCGCCGCCCTGCATTGGGAGTCAGGACGGTATGCGATGGGGCGGCAGTTCGACCCCGACCACGTGCAGCCCCTGCATGCAGAGCTGGCCCTGATAGTAGCTCTCGCCATCGCTTGAGAACTCGAACTGGTAATAGGTGAGCAGACGCAGCGGCTTGTGCCCCAGCGCCCTGTGGCTGCGGGCCAGAGAGAGCAACTGCAGATCGTGGTGCTGGCAGTAGCGTCTCATGTATTGCCAGGCAATTTCTGCCTGACGGCGCTGTTGCCAGAAGGCGCCACCGGCAAGCAGCAGGAGCAGGATTCCGAGCATTTCTCCCATCAGCGGGTTCCTTGTGCTGAACATCATCTGTGATGGCCGATCGCCAGGCGATCCGTTGGGGGCGCCTGGCGATCATGCCGGTAAACTCGCGGCCCTAGGCCGAGGCGAACAGCCGACCGATGGCCTGACCGAGCGCGTCGCTACGCTCGGGATCACGCAGCCTGGCCAGCATATCATTTCGCAGGGCCGGCAGGGTGACCAGCTCGGCAAAGACCTGATTGAAAAACTGGGTGGGCTGCAGCGCGAGCTGCTCCAGGAACAGACTCAGCAGTGCCGGGGTGGCCAGATCGGGCCAGAGCCGACCGGCGATGGCGAGCAGCAGGGCCGGGCTCGGCTGGGTTTGCAGCAGGGTCAGCAGCTTGTTGGTGCGCAGGCTGTTGCCATTGCAGGCGGCGAGCGCCCGGCACAGGTAGGCCAGGGTTTCGGCATTGGGGGCCGCGCACGCCTGCTCCTTGCCAATCCGCTCGAGCAGGGCCCCTTGCAGCGCCGGGGGCAGGGGAGCGTTCTCCAGGCTTTGACACAAGGCATAGAGCGGGGCATCTGGCAATCTGGGCAGCGCCTTGCACAGCAGCGCGAGGTTGCGCTCATCCTGCAGGCGTTCGGCCAGATCGGCGAAGCCTTGCAGCCCCAGGGTCTGCCAGCCTTCTTCTCCGGGCGCCGCCAGATAGTGGCAGAGGGCATCAAAGTAGGCGGAGGGGGCCTGCTCCAGCTGGCGGGCCAGCTTGGCGTGCAGGCTCGCCATCTTGGCTTCGGCGGGGCGGAAGGTGTAGGGGTTCTCGGCCAGCCGTTCGGCTTTCTCCTCGTCCAGCTCACCGGTCAGCTTGTAACCCAGGGTCTCGACCACCTGATCCATGAAGTGCTTGGGACCGGCGGCCATGAGCAGGCCGCGCTCATCGAGGGCAAATTTGAGGAACCAGAGATAGTGTCTGGCTTCATCCGGCTGGAAGAAGTGCACGGCGAGCCAGGCGTGTTGCTGCAAGGGCCAGGGGTAGGGCTCCTGTTGTTGCTCGATGCGCGAGAAGTGATCGCTCGCCAGCGGGCGCACCTGGCGGCCCATGTCGAACAACTGGAACTGGGTATTGGCCTGGGTCAGGAATTCGGTCAGCGTGTTGATGCTGGGAGGAGTGGCAGACATGAGGGGATCCGGCAGAGAGTGATGTCGGCGATTATAAGGAGGCCGCACCCGATAGCCAACCCGGGGTGAACATGACGGGGCCGTGGCAGCCGGGGGAGGGGCGGTGTATAGTAGCGCCCCTTTTTGATAGGCATGTTTGATGAGTGAGGCCCCCTGGTCGGGTGGGCCCCGCGATGAAGAGGAGGTCGAGATGAGTCAATATCTGCTGGTAGCCGGACTGTTGGGAGAACTGACCGCCGAGTTGCAGCGCCTTGAGCGCTGGCAAGCGGAACACCCGGGGAGTGACGCCCTCGCCAGCGAGCTGCCGTTTTGCGTCGATACCCTGAGCTTTGATCAGTGGCTGCAGTTCGTGCTGATCCCGCGCATGGAACAGCTGGTGATGCTGCAGGCACCGCTGCCGACCAGCATCTCCCTCTATCCCATGGCGAGCGAAGTCTATAAAGAGGAGCTGGCCGAGGTGGAGGGGCTGCTGCGTCTCATCGGCCGCTTCGATCTGCTGCTCTCCGGCAAGATAGTGGAGCAATGAGGCTGATGGCCGGTGTGGCGCATCGCGACGAGATCCGGCTTCACAGCTCTATGCCAATATAACGTATCGAGTTATTGCCATTTGGTGGTGTTTTTATGAAGTTAACCCTGCTCTATCAGGATGACTGGCTGGTGGCGGTGAACAAGCCGTCCGGTCTGCTGGTGCATCGCAGCTGGCTCGACAAGGCCGAGACCCGCTTCGCCATGCAGATGACCCGGGATCTCATTGGCGGACGCCATGTCTACCCGGTGCACCGGCTGGACAGACCCACCTCCGGGGTGCTGCTGTTTGCGCTGGACCCTGCGGTGGCCCGCACCCTGACCGAGGCCTTCGCCGCTCGCCGTGTGCAGAAGGAGTACCTGGCGCTGGTACGCGGCTGGGCACCGGAGCAGGGGCTCATCGATTACCCGCTCAAGGAGCAGCTGGACAAGATAGCCGACGCCATGAGCGATCCCGATCGCCCGGCCCAGGAGGCGGTGACGGCGTTTCGCCGTCTCCATCAGGTGGAGCTGCCCCATGCCGTCTCCAAGAAGCACCCCACCAGTCGCTACAGCCTGGTGCGGCTCTTCCCCAAGACGGGGCGCAAGCATCAGCTGCGTCGCCATCTGGATCACCTGTTCCACCCCATCGTCGGTGATACCACTCATGGCGACGGCCGCCACAATCGCTTCTTCCGCGAGCACTATGGCTGTGATCGCCTGCTGCTGGTGGCCCATCGCTTGAGCTTCGAGCACCCTGTGCTCAAGGTGCCGATGCGGATCCAGGCGCCGCTCGGGCCGCAAGTGCTGGAGCTGTTTGCCAAGCTGGGCTGGCCCGCCAGCGAGAGCGACTACGCCCTCTGACCCCCGTTATCATCTGTTGCCTCTGGCCGGGCTGTGGCATGCTGTAGGCCACGTCAGTCAGAGGAACAGGTGATGATTCAACAAGATACCCTGCCAGTTACCCCCTACGCCCGGCCTGTTGCCAAGGCCTGTGCTCCCCGCGTGCCCGCCTGCCTGTCTCACTCACCCCATGGGGAGGTGCGCTGATGGCCGAGATCGATATCCTGGTCGGCTCCGTCTACGGTTCGGCCATGCTGGTGGCCGAAACCCTGAGCGACCATCTGCAGGCCAAGGGCCATGTTTGTCATCTGTTCGATGAGGCCGAGCTGGCCGACATCGATGCCTCTCGTTTCTTGCTGGTTGTCACCGCGACCACGGGGCAGGGGGACATCCCCCCCAATCTGCAATCTTTTGCCAGTGCCCTGAGCGATGGCGCCCCTTATATGAAGGGGTGGCGTTATGCCCTCATCGCCATGGGGGACAGCAGCTACGAGCATTTTTGCGGGGCGGGTCGCAGGCTGGATGAACTGCTGCAGGAGCTGGCGGCCGAGGCCCTGGTACCCAGGCTGGAGATCGATGCGACGGTGGAAGATGAACCCGAAGTCGCAGCCTTGGCCTGGCTGAAAACCTGGGAAGACAGGCTTTAATTTCTCTCTCTCGGCCGTTGGAAATTATCCCCCGTGGAACCATCCCGGGGGATCGTTATTTTGGGACTCACTTAACCTTCTCTTCAAATATATCCCTCAACTTGTCAGGTTATTTTTTCCCTGAAAAACGACCTGCTTATCCTCGTTATTAATCGGCACGGCGACAAATCAGAAAATTAAAAGTTCCCCATTGAAAGCGATTTCAGTCATGTTTTTGCAACGGAGTTGGCATTTGATGACTTAATTGTCATCGAGAATTAATATTTGAAATCGATTTCAAGGGTGTGTTTTTTCTTTTATTTCACTTTTTGTGGTGATGCATTGCTTGGTTTCTCTGTTTTTTTATGTTTTTTTGCTGCTAGGGTCTCGGGCGAGCGATTTGTCAGCATTTTGTGAATCAGCTCATGTTTGTCGCGAAATTGGCTACTTATAATCGACCCCGGTTATCACCAAAACGTTTTTACGGTGATAAGAACTTGAATATTCAGGATCACACTCCCAGCGGGAATAAGGAAAATGAAAATGAAAGCAAAGTGGCTCCCGATTGCAGCAGCAGTAACCGCTGCCCTGGCTTCCCAAGCCGCCTTCGCCGTTGATTTCCACGGCTACTTCCGTTCAGGTGTCGGTGTTTCCGGTGACGGGGACATGGTTAAATACAACGTCAACAAAGTAGGTCGTCTGGGTAACGAAAACGACACCTACGGTGAAGTGCAATTGGGTCAGGAAGTCTTCAATAAGGACGGCAAGACTTTCTACGTAGATTCCATGTTCGCCATGTCTTCCAACGGTTCTAATGACTGGGAAGGTACCGGTACCGTCTGTAACTTCGACGCCAAACAGTGCAACGGTGACTCCGACTTTGCCCTGCGCCAGTTCAACGTCCAGGCCAAGGGCCTGCTGGGCTTTGCACCGGAAGCGACCCTCTGGGCCGGTAAGCGTTACTACCAACGTCACGACATTCACATCTCTGACTTCTACTACTGGAACATCTCCGGTGCCGGCGCCGGTATCGAAGGCATCCAGGCCGGTCCTGGCAAGATCTCCCTGGCTTGGGTTCGCAACGACCGCAGCGCGGCCGATGTATTCGGTCAGTACACCCAGACCAGCCCGGGTGTGTACCAGAAGAATGAAGATCTGAACGTCAACACCTTTGATGCGCGCTATGCCGGCATCCCGCTGTGGCAAGACGGCTCTCTGGAAGTGGGCGTCATGTACGCCATGGTCAACGAGACCGACGCCCAGAAAGAGCTGAAAAACGACAACATGAAAGACGGCGTCATGCTGACTGCCGAGCTGACCCAGGGCATCTTCGGTGGCTTCAACAAGACCGTGCTGCAGTACGGTACCGAAGGCTACTCCAAGACCATGGCCTACTACGGTGATGGCTCCTGGTACGGTGCCGAAGCCAAAGACGGTGCCGATGGCTACCGTATCATCAACTGGGGCGTTATCCCGATGGGCAACTCCTGGGAGATGGGTCACCAATTGGTCTACGGGGTAGGCAACGAGATGTGGGATGGCAACGACAAGGCCGAGACCTTCTCCGCCGTCGTGCGCCCGATGTACAAGTGGGATGACTTCAACAAGACCATCTTCGAAGGCGGCTACTTCAAGGACAAGACCAGCTACACCAATGGTGCTGCGTCTGACAAAGACGGTGGCTACAAGCTGACCCTGGCTCAGGCCTGGTCTGCTGGCGCCAGCTTCTGGGCCCGTCCGGAGATCCGTGTGTTCGCCTCCTACCTGGAAAACACCGAAGACAATGAAGTCTTCGAAGGCAACACCTCCAAGGATACCTGGCAAGTGGGTGTTCAAGCAGAAGCTTGGTGGTAAGCCGTTCTTTAAGTTAAGTTAGTCACTGCCCCCTTCTGGGGGCAGTTTTGTTTCGTCGGATATGGCCATCGGGTTATGGAGATAAGAAGAATGAAACTGGTAAAGATGTCTATCGCGGCCGTGGTTACCGCGCTGTTGGCCGGTTGTTCCGGTAGCATGGTAGTCCCCGTGCAAGAGCATGCGTCCATCCTGAGTAATGCCGATGAGGCCAAACAGGTGCTCGCCCAGGCGACCAGCTGCTGCAAAGGATTCAACGAATTCAACTATGTCGCCCTGCCAGAGGGAGACACGCTGCTGGCCATCGATGGCAAGCAGCCCAGTTATCAGTTTGACGAGGGCATGAGCTACTTTGCCGCCTATCGTCTGCCGATCAACACCGGCAACCTGGCCATCACGCTCGCCTCCCAGGTCAGCAAGACGGTGCTGATCCCCAAGGTGATCATGCTGGACTCCCAATTCAAGGTCACCCGCGTGCTGGGTGAATCTGTGTTCAGTTACCAACCGGCCCACCTGCTTGACAACGATCGCATCGAAGGTCGGGTGTTCGTCGATCGCAGCATGCCGGGCAACCCCGCAAGCGAAGCCTACATGGTGGTTTATGCCCCGGCCACTGAGCTCGCCGGCAGCACCACTATACTGCACCCGGCCAAGGCCTTTGCCCGTGCCAATCACACCGTCGAGCCGGATATTGCCGACCCCGTCATCCCGCACTCGCCCTGGGGCCTGGTACAGATCAAGACCGTCGACATGGCCAAGGATCAGGGCCTCGAGGCCGTCTTCAAGCCCGAATATGCCGACAAGGTGGAGATGAGTAAGGCCAAACCGGCTACCACCGCCGTGGTGGCGACGGCGGCAACGGCCACGACCGCTGCCGTGGTGGCCGCCCCCAGCAAACCGGCTCCCGCCATGCTGAGCGAGACCGAAACCTTCTACAACAGCCAGATCGAGAAGGCGGTCAAGGCCGGTGATATCGACAAGGCGATGCAACTGGTGAGCGAGGCTGAACGGGCCGGTTCGACCAAGGCGAAGTCGGTCTTTATCGATGCGGTGAAGCGTTCGCAAAAGAACTAAATAACCGCATTTTGTCCGCGATAATATTTATGTGAGGCCTCCTTGTTGGAGGCCTTTTTAATCGCTAGACTAGATCATAGAAAATAGCAATGCGTTACGAATGGTTACATTGAGTTTCTTTATGTATTAATGGGATTCTCTAAAATACAATAGGAAACAGCACTTCATATTTATCCGTAATACTATAAAGATGCGGAATTATATTCTGAAAATTAGATGATTCGCCCTCTCGTAATATCTTGTGATCTCTCCTCCAAATTCATTATTCCCCTCTGCCTGATGGAAGAAATTCCGATATCGCTGGGTTATATTCAGCTGGTCAAAATAAGCAAACCCGGTCGAATTCAGTACAAGGTCAGATGACGAACGCTGTCACCTATAAATTGGCTGGATCGTGTACGGAAACAAATCCATTCAGGAGCGCACACATGTTAAAAAATGCTTTCTCTAATCTGCAAAAGGTCGGTAAGGCGCTGATGCTGCCCGTATCCGTCCTGCCTGTTGCAGGTATTCTGCTGGGGGTGGGGGCTGCCCACTTCAGCTGGTTGCCGGAAATTGTATCCCAGTTGATGGAGCAAGCCGGTGGTTCCGTATTCGGTCAGATGGCGCTGCTGTTCGCCGTGGGTGTGGCCCTTGGCTTCACCAATAACGACGGTGTATCCGGTCTGTCCGCCATCGTCGGCTACGGCATCATGGTCGCCACCCTGAAGGTCATGGCCCCTGTGATGGGTGTCGAGAGCATCGATACCGGTGTACTGGGTGGTATCCTCGCCGGTGGCGTCGCCGCCTGGGCGTTCAACCGCTTCTACAAGATCCAGCTGCCAGAGTATTTGGGCTTCTTCGCCGGTAAACGTGCCGTGCCCATCATCACCGGTTTCGTTTCCATCGGTCTGGGCGTGATCCTGTCCGTGATCTGGCCGCCGGTAGGGGGCGCCATCGGTGCTTTCTCCGACTGGGCTGCCAACCAGAACCCGGTACTGGCCTTCGGTATCTACGGCGTGGTTGAGCGCTCCCTGATCCCGTTCGGTCTGCACCACATCTGGAACGTGCCGTTCTTCTATCAGGCCGGTACCTGTGTCAACGCCGCTGGCGAAACTGTACACGGCATCATGACCTGCTTCCTGACCGCCGATGACGCTTCCCGTGCTGCCGGTAACGGCTTCGGCCAGCTGGCTGGTGGTTACCTGTTCAAGATGTTCGGTCTGCCTGCTGCTGCCTTTGCCATCGCGCACAGTGCCAAGCCGGAAAACCGCGCCAAGATCGTCGGTATCATGGCTTCTGCCGCCCTGACCTCCTTCCTGACCGGTATCACCGAGCCTATCGAGTTCTCCTTCCTGTTCGTGGCACCGGTACTGTACGCCATCCACGCCCTGATGGCGGGCCTGGCCTATGTGCTGACCAACTCCCTGGGGATCGTACATGGTCACACCTTCTCCAACGGCTTCATCGACTTCGTGGTGCAATCCCCCCGTGCCGACAACATGCTGCTGCTGGTGGGTCTGGGTCTGGTCTACGCCGTCCTCTACTACGTGGTCTTCACCGTGGTCATCCGTGCTTTGAACCTGAAGACTCCGGGCCGTGAAGACGAAACCGCGCAGGAATCCACTGCCGCCCAGAGCAAGGACGAGATGTCTGCCGCCCTGGTGACCGCCTTCGGTGGCAAAGAGAACATCGCCTCCCTGGACGCCTGCATCACCCGTCTGCGTGTCGGTGTGAAGGACGTGGCCAAGGTTGACCAGGCAGGTCTGAAGAAGCTGGGCGCCGCCGGTGTGGTAGTGGCTGGCTCCGGTGTCCAGGCCATCTTCGGCACCAAGTCCGACAACCTGAAAACCGAAATGGACATCTGGATGAAGAGCAACTAATCCTTGCCTGACATCGAGAGTTCAGAAAAGGGAGGCGCAAGCCTCCCTTTTTGCTGGGCGGGATCCGGCCATGTTGCGGGGGGATGGTTTCCCCGGCATCGACAAGGCCCGGATTGCCATTCGTGAGACCTGGTCGTTCATCTTTTTCAGATTGTTTGACTGCCTCTCTTTGTTGTAGTGGTTATTCACACTGCCTGTGGCAATAAAAAAAAGCGCCTGATGGCGCTCTTTTTACGATGGAGCAGTGCTTATAGCTTCTCCAGATCCCGCTCTATCTCGCTGATCTTGTTCTGCACCACTTTTTCCAGGTGGCGCAGATCGCGCAAAATCTTCTGCTTGATGTCCGGATCTGCCTGGACATGCAGCCCCTGGGTCAGGTTGTCCAGCTCATCCACCACATATTTGAGGTTGGCGTTGATCTCGGTGACATCCTTGTACTCATGGGTACCCGAATTGATGAGGATGGTCTTGCGCTGGCGCGGATACTTGAACTTGACGCTCTTGGCGAAGAATTCGCCCTTCTGCTTCTTGAAGTAGATCTTGAGGATATCGTGGTTGGCTTCCTGGCGCAGGGTGTAGCTGTCGACAGAGGCGGGATCCTGGATCCCAAGGCTCTTCAGATTCTCGTACATCGGGCTTCCTCGATTTGAAACGTTCCTGACCCATCTATCTTAACCGAGTCGCCATGGCTTGCCTGTGACAGGGGCGCCAAAACAAAAAAGGCGCCATTAGGCGCCTTTTTATCCAGCCAAGGCTGGTTACTCGCCGATAGCGCGCAGCAGGGCGCTGATGTCGAGGCATTGGGCCGTGGGTCTTGGTTTCATAACGTATCCGGATTGGGATGGCGGAATCGGAATAAAAAAAGGCGCCATTAGGCGCCCTTTTTGTTTCAGCGTTCAACCACGGATTATTCGTCGATGGAGCGCAGCAGGGCGTTGATGCCGACCTTGGCGCGGGTCTTGGCATCCACCTTCTTGACGATGACGGCAGCGTACAGGCTGTACTTGCCGCACTTGGAGGGCAGGGAGCCGGAGACCACCACGGAACCCGCCGGCACGCGGCCGTAGTGGATCTCGCCGGTCTCGCGGTCATAGATGCGGGTGGACTGGCCGATGAAGACGCCCATGGAGATGACGGAGCCTTCCTCGACGATCACGCCTTCCACGACTTCGGAGCGGGCACCGATGAAGCAGTTGTCCTCGATGATGGTCGGGTTGGCCTGCAGCGGCTCCAGTACGCCGCCGATGCCGACGCCGCCGGAGAGGTGGACGTTCTTGCCGATCTGGGCGCAGGAGCCGACGGTGGCCCAGGTATCGACCATGGTGCCTTCATCGACGAAGGCGCCGATGTTGACGTAGGAGGGCATCAGCACGGTGTTGGGGGCGATGAAGGAGCCTTTGCGGGCGGTCGCCGGCGGCACCACGCGCACCCCGGCCGCCTTGAACTGCTCGGCGCTGTAGTCGGAGAACTTGAGGGGAACCTTGTCGTAGTACTGGGCGTCGTCACCCTTGATGATGCCGTTGTCATTGATGCGGAAGTAGAGCAGTACCGCCTTCTTCAGCCACTGGTGAACCACCCACTCGCCGGCGATCTTCTCGGCGACCCGGGCCTTGCCGGTGTCCAGCAGCTCGATGGCCTCCAGAATGGCGCTCTTGGTGGCGGCATCGACGGAGCCGGGAGTGATGGTGTCACGGCGCTCGAAGGCCGCTTCTATGGTCTGTTGCAACTCGGTCATGACAGGTTTCCTTTAAAAAATTCCGTTTGTTGTATCACATTTTTCCAATTGTTTTTAAGGGCCCCGGCCGATTTCTTCGAGAGAGCGGCGATTTATTGTGCGTTGTTCGTTCAAGGGCTTGTTCTGACTGATAAATCAGAACGAAATATGGCGCCTGCCGAGACCCTCCTCGGTGCCGTCATCTCCGTTCTCCGAGGGGTTGAGCTGATTGACCAGCCGCTCCTCCAGGGCTTGCTGCTCGGACGGGGTCAGGGGCTCCCCGGCGAGGGTGGTGAGGCTGAAGAAATCCTCTACCCGCTCGCCGATGGTAGTGATCTTGGCCGCATGCAAGGAGAGGCCGCACTGCTGGAACACGGCGCCGATGCGGGCCAGGAGACCAGGGGTATCCAGCGCCGTCAGCTCCAGCAATGTGTGGCGGTTTTCCCCTTTGTGGGGCAGGAACACCACCCGGGTCGGCACGCTGAACTGGCGGTGGCGCCGGGACAGGGGCTTGCTGCGCAGCACCAGCTTGCCCGGCTCCTGCAGCGCCTTCTCCAGCGCCTTCTTGATGGTGGCGGTGCGGTTCGGGCTGATGGGGTCGCCGGTGGGCTCCAGGACGATGAAGGTATCGAGCACATAGTCGGTGCGCGAATTCATGATCTGGGCGTCGTGGATGTTGAGGTTCTTCTGATCCAGCGCCGAGGCCACGGTGGCGAACAGGTTCGGGGTGTCGCGGCAATAGATGAACACCTCGCTGCCACCCCGGGTGCTGTGCTTGCCGATGGTGACCAGGGGGGCAGGGTTGTCGCCATGCTCGATGATCTTGCGGCAGTGCCAGGCGATCTGCTCCGGGCTGTGGCGCAGGAAGTAGTCGGCCTTGAAGTCGCTCCAGAGGGTGTTGACGGCTTCTTCTGATACCTCCCGCTGGGCCAGGATCTGTTTGGCCTGACGCTGGTTTTCGCGGATCTTGAGGCGCATGTCCGGCGGATTCTCCAGCCCCTGGCGCAGCGCCTTCTGGGTGGCGAAGTAGAGCTCCCGCAGCAGGGTGCCCTTCCAGTCGTTCCAGAGGGTGTCGTTGGTGGCGCAGATGTCCGCCACGGTGAGGCAGTAGAGCAGGTCGAGGTGCAATTCGTCCCGCACCTTCTGGGCAAAATCGGTCACGACCTCGGGGTCATAGATGTCCCGACGCTGGGCGGTGACCGACATCAGCAGGTGATGGCGTACCAGCCAAGCCACCAGGCGGCTCTCGTAGCGATCCAGCCCGTGCAGTTGGCAGAACTCCAGGGCATCCACGGCTCCGAGCTCGGAGTGATCCCCGCGCCGGCCCTTGGCGATGTCGTGGAACAGGGCGGCGATGCTGAGCAGCTCCGGCTTGCGCAACTGGGTGAATACCTCGTGGCAGAGCGGGTGAGTCTGGCGGCTGGCCGGATTGGCGAAGCGGTGAATGTTCTGGAGCAGCCGATGGGTGTGCTCGTCCACCGTGTAGGCGTGGAACATGTCGAACTGCATCTGGCCGACGATGAGGTTCCACTGGGGCAGATAGGCCGCCAGGATCCCGTACTTGTGCATGAGCGTGAGCGGTCGGCCGATGCCGTTGGGGTGGCGCAGCAGCGCCATGAACAGGCGCCTGCATTCGGGCAGGTCCTGCAGCCAGCAACTTAGGGTGCGTCTGGCTTCGCGCAGCTGGCGCAGGGTGGCGGAGTGGATGCCGGCGATGTCGGGGTGCTGGGCTATCTGGTAGAAGAGCCGCAATATGGCGGCGGGATCCCGGCCAAACAGTTCGGAGTCCACCGCGTCGATGAGGCGGCCACGCAGCTGGAACTCGTCGCTGATGCGGCGCACGTCCATGGCGGTATTGCCGAGAATGGCCTCGTCAAACAGCTGCAGCAGCATCTCGTTGAGTTCTGCCACCCGGCGCACCGTCTGGTAGAAGCGCTTCATCATCTGCTCGACCGGGCCGTTGCCCTCGCCCTCGAAGCCCAGCATCTGGGCCACGGTGCGCTGCCTGTCGAACAGCAGACGGTTATCCCCTTTATTGATGGCCATGTGCAGGGCGAAGCGCACCTTCCAGAGGAAATTCTGGCAGTCGAGCAGCTCGCGGTACTCGGCGCGGTTGAGGAAACCGTGGCTGGTCATCTCGAACAAGGTGGTGGCCCCGAAGTGGCGGCGGGCGACCCAGGCCAGGGTCTGGATGTCGCGAAGGCCACCCGGATTGCTCTTGAGATCCGGCTCGAGCTTGTAGGCGGTGCCGAGGAACTGCCGGTGGCGCAGGGTCTGCTCCTCGCGCTTGGCGCGAAAGAACTCCTCGCTCGGCCAGAAATGCTGGGGCTGGGTGGCGGCCTGCAATTGCTCGAAGCCAGCCAGACGACCCGTGATGTAGCGGGCCTCGATGAGGTTGGTGGCGACCGTGATGTCGGCCCGGCCCTGTTCGATGCACTCGCTCACGTTGCGCACCGACTGCCCCACCTCCAGCTTGAGATCCCACAGCAAGGTGATGAACTCGCCGATGCGCAGCCCCAGCACCTCGTCGAGCTCATCCCCTTCATAGAGGATCAGGAGATCGATATCGGAGTGGGGGTGCAGCTCACCCCGGCCATAACCGCCCACCGCAATCAGGGTGAGGGGGGTCTTGTCGAAGCCGAACTTGCACCACAAGCGGGTCAGCAGTGCATCCATGTATTCGGAGCGGGTCGCCACCAGTTCGATGATGTTGTCGCCGGCATCGAAACGCGCGTGCAACCAGGTGAGAAAGCGGCTGAGGTACTCCTTGCAGTTCTCGCGGCTGAGCTGATCGTCGGGCAACAGGTGGGGGGAAAGCAGGCTGGCGTCCATGGCATCTCGTCGTCTTGAAAACACAAACCCCGGCATGGGCCGGGGTTTGATGTTAACCGTGTTTGATGAAGCGGTCGATAGTGTCATCGGGGCGCAGTGTCATCACCTCGCAACCGTCCTCGGTCACCAGCAGGGTGTGCTCCCACTGGGCGGAGTCGCCGCCATCCTTGGTGGTCACCGTCCAGCCATCTTTCGGGTTGATGCGGCAGTGATACTTCTTGCTGTTGACCATGGGTTCGATGGTGAAGCACATGCCGGGCTTGAGCTCCTGCTTGCCGCCGTTGCGGTAGTGCAGGATCTGCGGCTCTTCGTGGAACTCGGCACCGATGCCGTGGCCACAGTAGTCACGGACCACGGAGAAACCGGCCTGCTCGACGATGGGCTGGATCACGGCGCCAATTTCGGTGATGCACATGCCGGGACGGACCCGCTTGATGGCGGCGTAGAGGCTCTCCTGAGCCACCTTGCACAGTTGACGACGCAGGGGGGTGGTCTGGCCGACGATGAACATGGCGGAGGTGTCGCCGTGGTAGCCATCCTTGATGACGGTGATGTCGATGTTGAGGATGTCCCCTTCCCGCAGCTTCTTGTGGTTGGGGATGCCGTGACAGATGACATCGTTCACCGAGGTGCAGATGGACTTGGGGAAGCCGTGGTAGTTCAGCGGCGCCGGGACGGCCTGTTGCACATTGACGATGAAGTCGTGGCACAGAGTATTGAGCTCATCCGTGGTCACGCCGGCCTTTACATGGGGGGCGATCATGACCAGCACATCGGCTGCCAGCTGGCAGGCAACGCGCATTTTTTCTATCTCTTCGGGAGTCTTGATGGTGATGGACATGGATTCTCTCTTGCGACCCTGGCCTCTCATCGCGGGATGACCCAGCCAGGTAATGAAAAATAGATGCGTTTGCAATCAGGACAAAATTTTATCCCCAACCCCCGTTCACTTCCAGTGTGATCGTCATCCCAACGTCAGCCAGCGGTCGCACCCCGGTTCAGACGGGGGGATTTTTAGGCAGGCGGCCGGTGGTATCCCATGCAAACTTATGGTATAAAGCGCGCCGGAATGGGGAACTTGTTCCTCGCTCCATCACCCTTACTTAAACAACACACACACATCGACACCTGTACCGGGGTGCCCCTTTGGGGTCGGTTACATGGGATGTGTGGAGGCCTAACCCCAATACAGAGGTATAAAATGGCTAAAGTTTCTATGCGCGACATGCTGCAAGCCGGTGTTCACTTCGGTCACCAGACTCGTTACTGGAACCCGAAAATGAAGTCCTACATCTTCGGCGCCCGCAGCAAAGTTCACATCATCAACTTGGAAAAAACCGTTCCGATGTTTGACGATGCCATGAACTTCATCAGCTCCGTAGCTGCCAAGAAGGGCAAGGTACTGTTCGTAGGTACCAAGCGTGCCGCGTCTGAAGCCGTTAAAGAAGCCGCTGAGCGTTGCGACCAGTTCTATGTGAACCACCGCTGGCTGGGTGGCATGCTGACCAACTGGAAAACCGTTCGTCAGTCCATCAAGCGTCTGAAGGATCTGGAAACCCAGAGCCAAGACGGTACCTTCGACAAGCTGACCAAGAAAGAGGCGCTGATGCGTACTCGCGAAATGGAAAAGCTGGAGAAGAGCCTGGGTGGTATCAAGAACATGGGCGGCCTGCCTGACGTTCTGTTCGTTGTCGATGCCGACCACGAGCACATCGCTATCAAAGAAGCCAACAACCTGGGTATCCCGGTAGTTTCCATCGTTGATACCAACTCCAACCCGGACGGCGTTGATTACGTCATCCCGGGTAACGACGATGCTATCCGTGCCGTACAGCTGTACCTGAATGCTGCCGCTGACACCGTACTGGAAGCTCGCGCTCAGGACATCGTTGTTCAAGCCGAACAAGATGGCTTCGTTGAAGCTGAGTAATTAGTAAGGACTGAAAAGCCCTTATTAACCAAGCTGATGTAATTGGTTAGCAGGGGCCCTTGTGGCCCCTGTTTCTTGTCAAATCAAGACCGAGGATACTGGACATGGCTAACGTTACTGCCGCCCTGGTAAAAGAACTGCGCGAGCGCACCGCCGCTGGCATGATGGATTGCAAAAAAGCACTGGAAGAAGCTGCTGGTGATATCGAGCTGGCCATCGAGAACATGCGTAAATCCGGTCAGGCCAAGGCCGCCAAGAAAGCGGGCCGTATCGCCGCTGAAGGCGTGATCTTCGCCCGTACCGAAGGCAACGTTGCCGCCATGATCGAGCTGAACAGCGAAACCGACTTCGTCGCCAAAGATGCCAGCTTCATGGCCATGGGCCAGAAGATCGCCGACATCGCCGCGACCCAGAAAATTGCTGACGTTGACGCCCTGAAGGCGGCCGACTTCGGTAACGGTGAGTCTGTTGAGCTGACCATCACCAACCTGATCGCCAAGATCGGTGAGAACATGAACCTGCGTCGCGTGATGCTGGTTGAAGGTGACAACCTGGGTACCTACGTACACGGTTCCCGCATCGGTGTTATCACCAAGCTGGCCGGTGGTACTGCCGAGCTGGCCAAAGATCTGGCCATGCACGTTGCTGCCAACAGCCCGCAATTCGTCAAGCCGGAAGACGTGTCTGCCGAAGTCGTTGCCAAAGAGCGCGAAATCCAGATCGACATCGCCATCAACTCCGGCAAGCCGAAAGACATCGCCGAGAAGATGGTTGAAGGCCGCATGAAGAAGTTCACCGGTGAGGTTTCCCTGACTGGTCAACCCTTCGTGAAGGATCCGTCCATCACTGTTGCCGATCTGCTGAAGAAAGAAGGCGCTGACGTTGTCTCCTTCACCCGTTTCGAAGTGGGCGAAGGCATCGAGAAGCAAGAGACCGATTTCGCTGCTGAAGTAGCAGCCCAGATCGCGGCCGCTCAGAAGGCCTAATCGAACCGGTTTTTCCGTTTCCCCAGACCGCGACTTATGTCGCGGTCTTTATATGACCAGGAATCAGTGACATGAGTACCAATCCCAAGCCTGCATACAGACGTGTTCTTCTGAAGTTGAGTGGTGAAGCCCTGCAAGGATCCGAGGGTTTTGGCATTGATCCGGCGGTGCTGGAACGGATGGCCCAAGAGATCAAAGAGCTGGTTGAGCTGGGTGTTCAGGTTGGTCTGGTCATCGGTGGCGGCAACCTGTTCCGTGGCGCCGGTCTTGCCAAGGCGGGCATGAACCGCGTGGTGGGTGACCACATGGGCATGCTGGCGACCGTCATGAACGGCCTGGCCATGCGTGATGCCCTGCATCGTGCTTATGTGAATGCCCGCCTGATGTCGGCCATCTCCCTGCAGGGGGTCTGTGACTCCTACAGTTGGGCCGAAGCCATCAGCCAGCTGCGCGCCGGCAAGGTGGTCATCTTCTCCGCCGGTACCGGCAACCCCTTCTTCACCACCGACTCCGCAGCCTGCCTGCGCGGCATCGAGATCGAAGCCGACGTGGTGCTGAAAGCGACCAAGGTCGATGGCGTGTTCACCGACGATCCGGTCAAGAATCCGGATGCCGTGCTGTATCACGAACTGAGTTATGATGAAGTTCTTGAAAAAGAACTCAAGGTAATGGATCTTGCAGCCTTTACCCTGGCCCGTGATCACGATCTGCCGATCCGGGTGTTCAACATGAACAAGCCGGGTGCCCTGCGCCGTGTCATCATGGGTGAGCCGGAAGGCACCCTGATCCATCAGGCCAGCAAGTAAGATAGCGTCAGTCATCGGACTTTCTTATCCATGGCTGGCCAATCGGGTAGAGTGGGCAACCCTGTGCACTTGCTCATGACACCAGCTAATAAGATAACCTGGGTCATTAGGCGTGCTTATCCATTACGCCAGTCAATAAGATAGACACGAGCCGCGTACCGGCTCGTTCGCCAAAAGGAAAACACTGTGATCAACGAGATTAAAAACGACGCCAAGGACCGCATGGCCAAGAGCGTAGAATCGCTCAAAACCCAGATGTCCAAGATCCGTACCGGCCGTGCTCATCCGAGCCTGCTCGACGGCATCCAGGTGGAGTATTACGGTGCCGCCACTCCTCTGAAACAGTTGGCCAACGTCGTGGCGGAAGATGCCCGTACGCTCTCCATCTCCATCTTCGATCGCTCCATGATCCAGGCGGTGGAGAAAGCCATCCTGACCTCCGATCTGGGCCTGAACCCCTCCAGCAACGGCCAGACCCTGCGCGTGCCCCTGCCGCCGCTGACCGAAGAGCGTCGTCGCGATCTGACCAAGATCGTCCGCGCCGAAGCGGAAGGTGCCCGGGTTGCGGTGCGCAACATCCGTCGTGATGCCAACGCCGACTTCAAGTCCCTGCTCAAAGACAAAGAGATCTCCGAAGACGACGACCGTCGTGGCCAGGAAGAGATCCAGAAGCTCACCGATTCCTTCATCAAGCTGGTAGACGAAGCGCTGGCTGCGAAGGAAAAGGAGCTAATGGAAATCTAAGCCTCCGACAGGTATATTACGAGCGCCGTGTAGTGCCCCTGCACGGCGCTTTTGTCTTTGTGGGAGAAATGAATGTCGCTTTTGGCAGCGCTGGGCGATAGCGCCAGCTCGTCTTTGCCTCGTCACGTTGCCATCATCATGGATGGAAACGGTCGTTGGGCTCAAAACCGCGGCAAGATGCGGGTCTCGGGCCACAAGGCGGGTGTGAAGTCCGTCCGTGAAGCAGTGACCTTCGCCGCCCGCGCCCAGATGGAGGCGCTGACGCTGTTTGCGTTTTCAAGCGAGAACTGGCGCCGTCCCGAAGGGGAGGTGAACGCTCTGATGGAGCTGTTCATGACGGTGCTGGGGCGCGAGGTGACCAAGTTGCACAGCAACGGCATCCGTCTCAAGGTGATCGGCGATACCGCCCGTTTCAGCGAACGGTTGCAGGCCAAGATTGCCAAGGCGGAGGCATTGACTGCCGCCAATCAGGGGCTGACCCTCAACATTGCCGCCAACTATGGTGGTCAGTGGGACATCGCCCAGGCCGCTCGCAAGCTGGCCCGCGCCGTGGCAGCCGGTGAGCTGGATGCGGAGGCGATCGACGAGGGGATGCTGGCAGACCAGGTCTGCATGGCCGATCTGCCGCCGGTGGACCTGCTCATTCGCACCGGTGGCGACCATCGCATCAGCAACTTTGTGCTGTGGCAGCTGGCCTATGCCGAGCTCTATTTTACTCCGGTATTGTGGCCCGATTTCAACGAGGCCGAGTTCAGTGAGGCGGTAGCCTCCTTCGTGGCCCGCGAGCGTCGCTTCGGGTGCACGGGTGAACAGATACGGGCATTGATCGCCGAGCACCAGACCGGCTAAATCCCGCTCCCAAGAGAGAGGTTCTTTTGCTAAAACAACGAATTATTACCGCATTACTGCTAGTACCCCTGGTGTTGGGGGCACTGTTTTTTCTGCCATTGAAATTCTTCGCCCTGCTGGCCGCCCTGGTCTTCGTGCTGGCCAGCCGTGAATGGAGCGCCTTCGTCTCTGCCCAGCCGCAGCAATGGTTGCCGCTGGTGTTCTGTCTGTTGCTCGGTGCCAGCCTGTATTGGGTGCCGGTGGAGCAACTCTGGATCCCGCAGCTGCATCCCCTGCTGATGGGGGTACTCTGGACCGCGGTCAGCTGGTGGCTGCTGGGGCTGCTGCTGGTATTGCGCTACCCCCAGAGCGCCAAGCTGTGGCAAAAGTCCATCTGGCTCAAGTCCCTGTTCGGCCTGGTCACCCTGGTGCCCTTCTTCTGGTCCCTGGTGGCCATCCGTGGCTACAACTTCTATCACGACCCCATGATGGGGGCCTGGATCCTGCTGTTCGTCATGGGGCTGGTCTGGGCGGCAGATTCTGGCGCGTATTTTTTCGGCAAGGCATTCGGCAAACACAAGCTGGCGCCGGCGGTGAGCCCGGGTAAAACCATCGAGGGCATGCTGGGCGGCCTGTTTACCGCGAGCCTGCTGGCGGTCGGTGTCACCTGGTTCATGGGCTTCGTGCCCGCCAAGATGGGGGTGGTGTTGCTTTGCTCCCTGCTGGCGGTGCTGGCCTCCGTGCTCGGCGATCTCACCGAGAGCATGTTCAAGCGCGAAGCGGGCATCAAGGACTCCGGCACCCTGCTGCCGGGCCATGGCGGCATCCTCGATCGTATCGACAGCCTGACGGCGGCGCTGCCGGTCTTCTTGCTCAGCTATCTGCTTCTCAGTCAGGAGTTCTAATGTCCAACCTGGTGATCCTGGGAGCCTCGGGCTCCATCGGTCAGAGCACCCTCAAGGTACTGCGACAGAACCCGGGGCGCTGGCAGGTGCTGGCGCTGACGGCGGCCCGCAGCGTGGATGCCATGCTGCGAGACTGTCTCGAATTCTCCCCCCGTTTTGCCGTTATGGTCGATGCGGGCGCGGCCCGCGAGCTGGCGGAGCGCCTCAAGACCCATGGCAGTGCCACCCGGGTGCTGTCCGGCCAGGCCGCCCTGTGCGACGTGGCCGCCCACCCCGACGCCCACAGCGTCATGGCGGCCATCGTCGGCGCCGCCGGACTGGCGCCTACCATGGCCGCCGTGCGGGCGGGCAAGCGCATCCTGCTGGCCAACAAGGAGGCGCTGGTGATGTCCGGGGCCTTCTTCATGGAGGCGGTGCGCGATGGCGGCGCCACCCTGCTGCCCATCGACAGCGAACACAATGCCATCTTCCAGTGCCTGCCAGAGGATATCCAGCGCCAGCCCGGTTTCTGCGATCTGGCGGGGGCCGGCATCAGCAAGATACTGCTGACCGGTTCCGGCGGCCCCTTCCGTTATACCGACATCGCCGAGCTGGATCGGGTCACCCCGGCCCAGGCGGTCGCTCACCCGAACTGGTCCATGGGGGCCAAGATCTCGGTGGATTCCGCCACCATGATCAACAAGGGGCTCGAATACATAGAGGCGCGCTGGCTGTTCAATGCCGCCCCCGAGCAGATCCAGGTGGTGATCCACCCCCAGTCGGTCATCCACTCCATGGTGCAGTACAAGGATGGTTCCGTGCTGGCCCAGCTCGGCAATCCCGACATGTGCACCCCCATCGCCCACGCCCTGGCATACCCGGCCAGGATTGAGTCCGGCGTTGAACCTTTGGATTTCTTCAGTGTCGGAGAATTCAGCTTTATTCGTCCGGACTATGAACGCTATCCCTGCCTGGCACTGGCCATGACCGCCTGTGCGCAGGGACAGGCGGCGACGACTTCCCTCAATGCCGCCAATGAGGAGAGCGTCGCGGCTTTTCTTGCAGAGCGGATCGGATTTATGGATATTGCCAGAGTCAACGAGTCCATCATGGGAGCCCTGGGCAACAGCCCCGCCACCTCCCTGGACGATCTGATTGCGCTGGACACTGTGGCCCGTGCCCGTGCCCAGCAACTGATTAAGGAGCTTGCTCGATGATTGGAATGCAACTGTCGTTCCCATCCCGCCGCGCCCATGACGCCGGGGTGGCGCACTGATGGGCGGGGTTCTCTGGAATATCGGGGCCTTCATCGTCGCCCTCGGACTGCTGGTTGCGGTCCATGAATTCGGCCACTTCTGGGTGGCCCGCCGCTGCGGCGTCAAGGTGGAGCGCTTCTCCATCGGGTTTGGCAAGGCTATCTGGCGCCGTATCGGCAAGGATGGCACCGAATACGTGCTGGCCCTGATCCCCCTCGGTGGCTATGTGAAGATGCTGGATGGTCGGGTCGATGAACTCAAGCCCGGTGAAGAGCAACAGGCTTTCAACCACAAGAGCGTCTGGGCGCGGATGGCCATCGTCGCGGCCGGCCCCATGGCCAACTTCGTGTTTGCCCTGTTCGCCTTCTGGCTGATGTTCATGATTGGCGTCCCAAGCGTCAAGCCGATGGTTGGCGAGGTTCGCCCCGGCTCCATCGTGGCCGAGGCGGGTGTCCTGCCCGGCATGGAAATTGTCGGCGTGGGGGATGAGACCACGGGGGATTGGGAGGCGGTGACCTACGCCCTCATCAGTCACCTGGGTGATAGCTCCGTGCAGCTCAAGCTGAAAGCGGCAGATACCAGCTATGCCACCGACAAGACGCTGATGCTGGAGAGCTGGACCTTCGATCCGGACAAAGAGTCCCCCATCGGCAGCCTCGGCATCGTGCCCCTTGGCGGCAAGGTGCTGCCCGTGGTCGATGCCATCGTCCCCAACAGCGCCAGCGAGAAGGCGGGTCTGCAGGTCGGGGATCGCATCAAGCGGGTAGGGGATGAGGCGATCACCGAGTGGACCCAGTTCGTCCAGCGGGTGCAGCACTCTCCGGAGCAGGCATTGCAGGTGACGGTGGAGCGGGAAGGCAGCGAGCTGACCCTGGCCCTGACCCCGGATGCGAAGAAAGTGAGGGGGGAACTGGTCGGTTTCGTCGGCCTGTCGCCGCAACTGGTTCCATTACCGGATGAGTATCGAGTTCTGTTACAGTATGGGCCTTTGCAAGCCCTGTGGCATGGCCTCCAGAAGACCTGGAGCCTGATCACGCTGACCTTTGACATGATTGGCAAGCTGATTGGTGGCATCGTCTCGCTGGACAACCTGAGCGGCCCCATCTCCATTGCCAAGGGCGCCGGCAGCAGCGCCGATTACGGACTGGTCTATTTCCTCGGTTTCCTGGCGCTCATCAGCGTCAATCTGGGGATCATCAATCTGTTCCCCCTGCCGGTGCTGGATGGTGGCCACTTGGTCTACTTCCTCATCGAGGCAGTCACCGGCAAGCCAGTACCGGAAAAAATTCAGGAAGTTGGGTTCAGGATAGGCGCCGCCATTCTGATGTTACTGATGGGCATTGCGCTGTTTAATGATTTCGCTCGCCTCTGAGGCTAGAGCATCAACAAGGACACATAAGAACAAAATGGCTGTTAAAAAAGCATTGGTGTTGAGTTGCCTGCTGGGAGCCAGCTTCCTGGCTCAGGCGGCCCCTGCCTCTTTTGTGGTGCAAGACATTCAGGTCGAGGGTCTGCAGCGGGTGACCCTGGGCGCCGCCCTGTTGAATCTGCCGGTGCGGGTCGGTGACTCCGTCGACTCCGTCTCTCTGGCCAACGCCATCAAGCGGCTCTATGCCTCGGGCAACTTCGAGGACGTCAAGGTCTACCGGGACGGCCAGGTGCTGCAAGTGGTGGTGAAGGAACGCCCGACCATCTCCAGCATCGAGTTCTCCGGCAACAAGGACATCAAGGAAGAGCAGCTGACCCAGAGCCTGGAGTCCTCCGGCATCCGGGTCGGTGATCCCCTGGATCGTACCGTGCTGAGCTCCCTCGAGAAGGGCCTCGAAGATTTCTACTATGGCGTGGGCAAGTACTCCGCCAAGGTCAAGGCCATCGTCACCCCGCTGCCCCGCAACCGGGTCGATCTGAAGTTCACCTTCGTGGAAGGGGAAGCGGCCAAGATCCAGCAGATCAACATCGTCGGCAACCAGGTGTTCCCGGAAGAGAAGCTGCTGGCCCAGCTCTCCCTCAAGGATGATGTGCCCTGGTGGAACTTCACCGGCGACCAGCGCTACCAGAAGCAGAAGCTGGCGGGCGACATCGAAGTGCTGCGCTCGTACTACATGGACCGCGGCTACATCCGCTTCAGCCAGGAGTCCACCCAGGTCTCCATGACCCCGGACAAGAAGGGGGTCTACGTCACCCTGAACATCAAGGAAGGGGACCAGTACAAGGTCTCCGGCGTACAGATAAAGGGCGATCTCATCGATCGCGGTGGCGAGATGCAGGGGCTGATCCCCATCGAAGCCGGCAGCGTCTATTCCGCGAGCCAGGTGACCCACACCGAAGAGGTGCTCTCCAAGTTCCTCGGCCGCTACGGCTACGCCTATCCCAAGGTGACCACCTTCCCCCAGGTCAATGACGCCACCAAAGAGGTCGAGCTCATCGTCAACGTGGAGCCGGGCCCCCGTGTCTACGTGCGCAACATCAACTTCACCGGCAACGTCACCACCAAGGACGAAGTGCTGCGTCGCGAGATGCGTCAGATGGAAGGCACCTGGCTCTCCTCCGACAACGTCGAGCAGTCCAAGACCCGTCTCAACCGTCTGGGCTTCTTCGAGAGTGCCGAAGTGGACACCAAGCGGGTGGCGGGCAGCGATGACCAGGTCGATCTCGACTTCAAGGTCAAGGAGCAGCCGGCCGGTTCCATCAACGCTGGTATCGGCTACGGCACCGAATCGGGCCTGAGCCTGCAGGCGGGTCTGCAGCAGGACAACTTCATGGGTACCGGCAAGAAGATCGGTATCAACGCCAGCACCAACGACTACTCGAAGAACATCGATCTCAGCTATAACGATCCCTACTTCACCGTCGACGGGGTCAGCCTGGGCGGTCGCCTCTACTACAACAAGTTCAGCGCGGCCGACGCCAACATCGTGGACTACGAGAACACCACCATCGGCTTCCGCCTCTCCAGTGGTTTCCCGGTCAACGAGAACAACCGTCTCGACTTCAGCCTCGGCTACGAGAACAACAAGCTGTCCCAGCCCAACCCCTATGTCCAGGTGGATGAGTTCTGGAAGGTGTACCAGTCCAACCTGGATGGCGAGAACCGCATGGTGTTCAACACCGTCGACGTCACCGCCGGCTGGACCCGTTCCACTCTCAACAAGGGCCAGTTCCCGACCGCGGGGGATCGTCAGCGGGTCAATGCCAAGGTGACCGTGCCGGGCATGGACTTGCAGTACTTCAAGCTCAATGCCGAAGACGCACATTATTTCCCGTTTGATGCGGATCACCAGTGGGTCATGCTGGCCAAGGCCCGTGCCTCCTATGGCAACGGCTATGGCAGCAACGGCGACTACGATCATGTGCTGCCGTTCTTCGAGAACTACTATGCCGGTGGCTTCGATACCCTGCGCGGTTTCAAGAGCAACACCGTGGGTCCGAAGGCACTCTACTACTACAACCTGGGCGGTAACGACGTGATCCAGGGCACCGACAGCTCGGTCGGGGGCAACGCCCTGGCGGTCGCCTCCCTGGAGATGATAGTGCCGACGCCGTTCGCGTCCGAGAGCTATCAGCCCCAGCTGCGGACCAGCTTCTTCATCGATGCCGGTACCGTGTGGGACACCACGTTCGACTACAGCGATTACCAGAACCGTTGCTTCAGTGGCTGTAACTATCTGATGGACTATTCTGACCCCAGCAATATCCGGATGTCCGCCGGCCTCTCCCTGCAGTGGCTCTCCCCCATGGGCCCCCTGGTGTTCGTGCTGGCACAACCGCTCAAGAAATACGAAGGGGACGATACCGAAGTCTTCTCCTTCAACATCGGCCGCACCTTCTGACGAGTTGCGCGGATGTTCCCCCCACCCAGGTGGGGGGTATTCAATGATGGGGCGCGCAACGGGCGAGCCTCACCAGGCAACAGGCGGTCTTGAGACTGCTTGCACAATCGAGTAAATCAGGTAGCCCTCAACCGAGGGACCAAGGAGTAAGTGTGAAGAAAGCGTTGAAAGTAGCTGGTTTGAGTCTTGCACTGATGGCTGCCGGTATGGGCTCCGCCTGGGCTGATACCAAGATCGCCGTGGTCGACATGAGCGAAGTCTTCCAGAAGTTGCCCCAGCGTGACGCCGTGGCCAAGAAGCTCAAGAGCGAATTCGAGCCGCGCATGCGCGAGCTGCAGAAGCTGGAGTCCGACGGCCAGAAGCTGGTCGAGAAGTTCAAGAAGGATGAAGCCTTCATGAGCAACGACCAGAAGAAGCAGAACCAGGAGAAACTGGCCAAGCTGCAGATGGAATTCAACCAGAAGCGTCAGGCCTTCGAGCAGGACAATGGTCGTCGTCAGGCCGAAGAGCGTGGCAAGATCCTGACCAAGGTGCAGGCTGCCATCGATTCCATCGCCAAGAGCAATGGTTATGATCTGGTGCTGGAGCGCAATGCCGCCCCGTATGCCGCCAGCAAGATGGACATCTCTGCCCAGGTTATTTCTCAGGTAAGCAAGAGCAACTAATTGATGGCATTCACTCTCGCACAGCTGGCCCAGCAACTGGGGGCCCAGGTTCATGGGGATGGAACCCAGGAAATCCGCAAGGTCGCGACACTGGAAAAGGCCGGGGAGGGTGATATCACCTTCCTGTCCAACAATAAGTACCGCCACTATCTGGAGCAGAGCAAGGCCACGGCCGTGCTCATCACCGAGGCGGACTTGCCCTTCTGTCCCACCAATGCCCTGGTGCTCAAAGACCCCTATGTGGGCTTTGCCCGGGTAGCCCAACTGCTGGACACCACCCCGCAGCCGGCCACGGATATCCATCCGAGCGCCGTCATCGCGGCAAACGTGCAACTGGGCGAGAGAGTGGCCATCGGCGCCAATGCCGTCATCGAATCCGGCGTCGTGCTGGGGGATGACGTGCGCATCGGCCCGGGTTGTTTCGTTGGCCAGAATACCCGACTGGGAGCGCGCTCCCGGTTGTGGGCCAACGTCACCCTCTATCACAACGTGACCCTGGGCACGGACTGTCTGGTGCAAGCCGGCACCGTGATCGGGGCCGACGGTTTCGGTTATGCCAACGAGCGTGGCGAGTGGATCAAGATCCCCCAGCTCGGCGGCGTGACCATCGGCAATCGGGTCGAAATCGGGGCCTGTACCACCATTGACCGAGGTGCGCTGGAAGATACCCGCATCGCGGACAACGTTATCATCGACAACCAGTGCCAGATAGCTCACAACGTCGAGATTGGCTACGGCACCGCCGTGGCGGGCTCCACCGTGATGGCCGGTAGTCTCAAGGTCGGCAAATACTGTATCATTGGCGGCGCTTCCGTCTTCAACGGGCACATGGAGATCTGCGACCAGGCCACCGTCACCGGTATGGCCATGGTGATGCGACCCATTACCGAGCCCGGTGTCTACTCCTCCGGCATCCCCCTGCAGACCAATAAAGAGTGGCGCAAGACCGCCGCCCGGGTGATGCGTATCGAAGAGATGCACAAGCGGTTGAGCCGACTTGAGAAAAAGCTGGATCAAGAATAATCACGATTGGTATAGGGTACTGTTTTGACTACTGAAAAGAAGAGCCTGGGTATCCAGGAAATCATGGACTTGCTGCCCCACCGTTATCCCTTCCTGATGGTGGACAAGGTCGAGAACTACGAGATCAGCGATGAGCGCAAGACCCTGCGTGCCATCAAGAACGTCTCCTTCAACGAGCCGATCTTTCAAGGCCACTTCCCGGCCAAGCCGGTGTTCCCCGGCGTGCTGATCCTGGAAGCCATGGCGCAAGCCACCGGCATCCTGGCCTTTACCATGGTGGGCAAGCCGTCCCCCAACGAACTCTATTACTTTGCCTCCATCGACAACGCGCGCTTCAAGCGCCCGGTCGGTCCCGGCGATCAGCTGGTGCTGGACGTGGAGTTCCTGAAAGAGCGCCGCGGCATTGCCAAGTTCACCGGTGTTGCTACCGTTGATGGTGACATTGTCTGCACCGCCGAGCTGATGTGCGCCAAACGCGAGGTTTAACGAACGTGATCGATCAGACTGCCATCATTCACGAGACCGCCATCGTCCATGAGACCGCAGTGATTGGCAAAGGGGTTGAAATCGGCCCCTTCTCCGTCATTGGCGCCGAGGTGGAAATCGGCGACAACACCTGGGTAGGCTCCCATGTGTTGATCAAGGGGCCCACCAAGATCGGTCGCGGCAACAAGATCTTCCAGCACAGCTCCATCGGTGAGGATTGCCAGGACAAGAAGTACGCCGGCGAGCGCACCTTCCTCGAGATCGGCGACAACAACGTCTTTCGCGAGAACTGCACCGTGCACCGTGGCACCACCCAGGATCACGCCCTGACCAAGGTGGGCAGCGGCAACCTGTTCATGGTCAACGTGCACGTGGCCCACGACTGCATCATCGGTGACAACTGCATCTTCGCCAACAACGCGACCCTGGCGGGTCACGTGGTGATCGGCGACTTCGTCATCTTCGGTGGCCTCTCCGCCATCCATCAGTTCGGCCGTGTCGGTTCCCACGCCTTCGTCGGTGGCTGCGCCGCCCTCAACAAGGACGTGCCGCCCTATGTGATGGCCGCCGGCAACTACGCCAAGCCGTTCGGGGTCAACTCCGAGGGCCTGCGTCGTCGCGGTTACAGCCCGGAAGCGATTTCTGCGGTAAAACGCGCCTATAAAGAAATTTTCCGCTCCGGAAAGACCATCGAAGAGGTACTTCCCGTACTGACCGAGATGGCGGCCAGCGAACCTGCCGTTCAGCTCTATGTGGATTTCCTCAAAGACAACGAGCGCGGGATCATTCGTGCCTAAGCCCTTTCGCATCGGCATCGTCGCCGGAGAGACCTCCGGCGACATCCTGGCAGCCGGCCTGGTGCGCGAGCTCAAGGCCCGCTACCCCGATGCCCAGTTCGAAGGCATCGCCGGGCCGCGCATGCAGGCCCTCGGCGTCAAGGCCCTGTTCGAGATGGAGGAGCTCTCCGTCATGGGCATCAGCGAGGTGCTGGGGCGTCTTCCCCGCATCCTGCAGGTGCGCCGCGAGCTGCTGCGCCACTTCATCGCCAATCCGCCCGATATCTTCATCGGCGTGGATGCACCGGATTTCAATATCGGGGTGGAGCTGAAACTGCGCCGCGCCGGTATCAAGACGGTTCACTATGTCAGCCCCTCCGTCTGGGCCTGGCGTCAGAGCCGTATTCACAAGATCAAGGCCGCCACCGACATGGTGCTCGCCTTCCTGCCATTCGAGAAGGCCTTCTACGACCGCTTCGATGCCCCCTGCCGCTTCGTCGGGCACACCATGGCCGATGCCATTCCGCTGGAGCCGGATCAGGCTGCCGTGCGCAAGGAGCTGGGCATAGACCCCTCCCGCCGCTGGCTGGCGGTACTGCCCGGCAGTCGCACCGCCGAAGTGGCCTTCATGGCCCCGGTCTTCCTCGAGGCGTGCAAGCAGCTGACCGTTCACTGCCCGGATCTCGGCTTCATCGTGCCGCTGGTCAATGCCAAGCGGCGCGAGCAGTTCCTCGCCATCAAGGCGGAGGTGGCCCCGGATCTCAACATGGTGTTCCTCGATGAGCAGGGCCGGGAGGCCATGATCGCCGCCGACGTGGTGATGCTGGCCTCGGGCACCGCGGCGCTGGAAGCCATGCTGGTGAAAAAACCCATGGTGGTGGGCTACAAACTCAAGCCGTTCAGCTACTGGCTGGCCCAGTGGCTGGTGAAGACGGATTATGTCTCCCTGCCGAACCTGTTGGCGGACAAGATGCTGGTGCCCGAACTCATCCAGCACGAGTGCACCCCCTGCAATCTGGTGCAGGAGGTCAACAAGCTGCTGGACAACGACAACCGCGAGCTCATCGCCACCTTCACCCGGTTGCACCAGCAGATCCGCTGCAACGCGGACGTGCAGGCGGCAGAGGCCGTGGCCGAGCTGCTGGACAGATAGACGTGGCGGGTCGCCATCGGCGTGATGTTGTGCTGACACTGGCCCTGCGGGGCCGGTTTTGATTCAAGGCTTTGATATGCAAATCGAGATTCCACAAGACAAGCGAGTGGCCGGGGTTGATGAGGTGGGCCGTGGCCCCCTGGTGGGGGACGTGGTCACCGCTGCGGTGATCCTGGATCCGGCGAACCCGATCGCAGGCCTCGCCGACTCCAAGAAACTCTCCGAGAAGAAGCGCCTCGCCTTGTTCAGCGAAATCAAGGAGAAGGCCCTGGCCTTCGCCATCGGCCGCGCCAGCCCGGCGGAGATCGACGAGCTCAACATCCTGCACGCCACCATGCTGGCGATGCAGCGGGCCGTGGCTGGGCTGAATGTGACGCCCGAGCTGGTGTTCATCGACGGCAACCGCTGCCCGGCCCTGCCCATGGAGGCCCGTGCCGTGGTCAAGGGTGACAGCCTGGTGGCCGCCATCAGCGCCGCCTCCATCCTCGCCAAGGTGACCCGGGATGCGGAGATGACCGAGCTGGACAGCCGCCATCCCGAGTATGGGTTTGCCCGCCACAAGGGCTACCCCACCGCCGAACACCTCGCCATCCTGGCCGAGCGTGGCCCCCTGCCCGAATACCGGCAGAGCTTCAAACCGGTGCGCCGCGCCCTGGGGATCGAATAAATGGCCGATCCTCGTTTCATCCACCTGCGGGTCCACTCCGATTTCTCCATGGTGGACGGCCTGCAGAAGATTGGCCCCATCGTCTCGGCGGCGGCGGCCAACGGCATGCCCGCCCTGGCCCTGACCGATCAGATGAACATGTGCGGCCTGGTGCGCTTCTATGGCTCCGCCCATGGCAAGGGGATCAAGCCCCTCGTCGGCGCGGATTTCTGGGTGCAGAGCGACGAGCTCGGCGAGGAGCAGTTCCGCCTCACCCTGCTGGCCATGGACAACGATGGCTACCAGAACATCACCCTGCTCATCTCCCGCGGCTACCAGCGCGGCCATGTGCAGGGTCGCCCGGTCATCGACAAGGCCTGGCTCAGCGATCACGCCAAGGGGGTCATCGTGCTCTCCAGCGGGCGGGAAGGGGACGTGGGCAAGTTCCTGCTCAAGGGCAACCGCCAGATGGTGGAGCAGTGCCTCGCCTTCTATCAGCAACACTTCCCGGATGCCTACTATCTGGAGCTGCTGCGCACCGGTCGGCCCGATGAGGAGGTGTATCTCCACATGGCGGTCGCCCTGGCGACCGAGTTCAATGTGCCCGTGGTGGCCACCAACGAGGTGGTTTTCCTCAACGCCGACGACTTCGACGCCCACGAGATCCGGGTCGCCATCCACGACGGCTACACTCTGATGGACAAGCGCCGTCCGCGTCGCTACAGCCCCCAGCAGTACCTGCGCAGCCAGGAAGAGATGCTGGATCTGTTCGCCGACATCCCAGAGGCGCTGGAGAACACGGTGGAGATCGCCAAGCGCTGCAACGTGACGGTGCGCCTCGGCGAATACTTCCTGCCCAACTTCCCCACCGGCGACATGACCACCGAAGACTTCCTGGTCATGAAATCCCGCGAGGGGCTGGAGGAGCGGCTCGAATTCCTGTTCCCGGACCCCGCGGTACGGGCCCAGAAGCGTGGCGAGTATGATGAGCGCCTCGAGATCGAGCTCAAAGTCATCAACCAGATGGGCTTCCCCGGTTACTTCCTCATCGTGATGGAGTTTATCCAGTGGTCCAAGGACAACGGCATCCCCGTCGGTCCTGGCCGGGGCTCGGGGGCGGGGTCGCTCGTGGCCTACGCCCTCAAGATCACCGATCTGGATCCCCTCGAATTTGACCTGCTGTTCGAACGTTTCCTGAACCCGGAGCGGGTCTCCATGCCCGACTTCGACGTCGACTTCTGCATGGACCGACGGGACGAGGTGATCGACCACGTCTCCGAGATGTATGGCCGGGAGGCGGTCTCCCAGATCATCACCTTCGGCAGCATGGCGGCCAAGGCGGTGGTGCGGGACGTGGGCCGGGTGCTGGGCCACGCCTACGGCTTCGTGGATCGTATCTCCAAGCTCATTCCGCCGGATCCCGGCATGACGCTGGCCAAGGCGTTCGAGGCCGAGCCCAAGCTGCCCGAGCTCTATGAGCAGGATGAGGAGGTCAAGGACCTCATCGACATGGCGCGCCGGCTGGAAGGGGTGGTGCGCAACGCCGGCAAGCACGCCGGTGGCGTGGTCATCGCCCCCACCAAGATCACCGACTTCGCGCCGCTCTATTGTGACGACGAGGGGCACCACCCGGTCACCCAGTTCGACAAGAACGACGTGGAGTACGCGGGCCTGGTGAAGTTCGACTTCCTGGGGCTGCGCACGCTGACCATCATCGACTGGGCGCTCGGCATGATAAACCCGCGGCTCGCCAAAGAGGGCAAGCCGCCGGTCGACATCGCCGCCATCCCCATCGACGACAAGAAGTCCTTTGCCCTGTTGCAGCGCTTCGAGACCACGGCGGTGTTCCAGCTCGAATCCCGCGGCATGAAGGACCTCATCAAGCGGCTGCAGCCCGACTGCTTCGAAGACATGATCGCCCTGGTGGCCCTGTTCCGACCGGGGCCCCTGCAGTCCGGCATGGTGGACAACTTCATCGAGCGAAAGCACGGGAAGGAGGCCATCTCCTACCCGGACGAGAAGTGGCAGCACGAGAGCCTCAAACCCATACTCGAGCCCACCTACGGCATCATCCTCTACCAGGAGCAGGTGATGCAGATAGCCCAGACGCTGGCGGGCTATACCCTGGGCGGCGCGGACATGCTGCGCCGGGCGATGGGCAAGAAGAAGCCAGAAGAGATGGCCAAGCAGCGGGCCGGTTTCGAGGAAGGGGCCATCAAGAACGGCGTCGACGGCGAGCTGGCGATGAAGATCTTCGATCTGGTGGAGAAGTTTGCGGGCTACGGCTTCAACAAATCCCACTCCGCCGCCTACGCGCTGGTCTCCTATCAGACCCTCTGGCTCAAGACCCACTTCCCGGCGGAGTTCATGGCGGCGGTGATGACCGCGGACATGGACAACACCGACAAGATAGTGACCCTGGTGGACGAGTGCCAGCGCATGGGGCTGACCGTGATACCGCCGGACGTGAACACCGGTCGCTATCGCTTCAGCGTCAATGAAGATGGCCACATCGTCTATGGCATCGGCGCGGTGAAGGGGGTAGGGGAAGGCCCTATCGAGGCCATCCTCAGTGCCCGGGATCAGGACGGTCCCTTCCGGGATCTGTTCGACTTCTGCAACCGGGTGGACATCAAGAAGCTCAACAAACGGGTGATGGAGAAGCTCATCCTCTCCGGCGCCATGGACAGGCTCGGCCCCCACCGGGCCGCCCTGATGGCGACCCTGGAGGAGGCGATGCGCGCCGCCGAGCAGCACGCCAAGGCCCAGGCCGTGGGCCAGGTAGACATGTTCGGGGTGCTCACCGAGGAGATCGACGACGTCAAGAAGGCGTTCGCCAACGTGCCCCACTGGCCGGACAAGATCTGGCTGGAAGGGGAGCGGGAGACCCTGGGCCTCTATCTGACCGGCCACCCCATCAACCAGTACAGCGGCGAGCTGCGTCGCTACACCTCGGGGCGTCTGTGCGATCTGCACCCCACCTCCCGGGATACCGTGACCACGGCCGCCGGGCTGGTGATCGCGGCGCGCAGCATGGTGACCAAGCGTGGCAACAAGATGGGGATCTTCACCCTGGACGACAAATCCGGCCGTCTGGACGTGACCCTGTTCAGTGAAGCGCTGGAAAAATATGAAGAATTGATGCAAAAAGACCGTATTTTGGTGGTTTCTGGACAGGTCAGCTTTGATGACTTCTCCGGTGGCCTTAAAATGTCGGCCCGCGAATTGCTGGATATCAACGATGCGAGGGAGCGTTTCGCCAGGGCGATCCGGATTTCCCTCGATGAACAACGCATTGACGAGCGCTTTTTCCCGCGTTTGTGCGAGATTTTGGAGCCCGCCCGTGCCGGAGTCTGTCCGGTTCAGGTAAACTATCGTCGGCCCGGCTCCCGGGCGCGATTGACGCTCGGTACCGAGTGGCGGGTGACGCCCACCGATCAACTGATAGATGACTTGCGAGTCCTGCTTGGACGAGAGCGGGTTGAATTGGTTTTTGATTAGAGGATCTATTGTCCCTATGAGTCTTTTTCTGGATTTTGAACAGCCGATCGCCGAATTGCAGGCACAGATCGATGAACTTCGCCATGTGAGCGAGCATAACAATGCCGTGGACTTGAGCGAGGACATTCGCCGGCTGGAGAAGAAAAACGAAGAGCTGACCAAGAAGATCTTCGGCGATCTGGGGGCCTGGCAGGTATCCCAGATGGCACGTCATCCCCAGCGCCCTTATACCCTCGACTACATCGAGCAGATCTTCACCGATTTTGACGAACTGGCGGGCGATCGCGCCTATGCCGATGACAAGGCCATCGTCGGCGGTATCGCCCGTCTCGACGGCGAGCCGGTGATGATCATCGGTCACCAGAAGGGTCGCGAGACCAAGGAGAAGATCAAGCGCAACTTCGGCATGCCGCGCCCGGAAGGGTACCGCAAGGCCCTGCGCCTGATGGAGATGGCCGAGCGCTTCAAGATGCCGATCATCACCTTCATCGATACCCCGGGCGCCTACCCCGGCGTGGGGGCCGAGGAGCGTGGCCAGTCCGAGGCCATCGCCCGCAACCTGAAGGTCATGGCCGGTCTGACGGTGCCCGTGGTCTGCACCGTTATCGGTGAAGGTGGCTCAGGCGGCGCCCTGGCTATCGGCGTCGGCGATCGGGTCAACATGTTGCAGTACTCCACCTACTCCGTCATCTCGCCGGAAGGGTGCGCCTCCATCCTGTGGAAGAGCGCCGACAAGGCACCGGTGGCCGCCGATGCCATGGGCATCACCGCCCAGCGTCTGAAGGAGCTCAAGCTCATCGACCATATCGTCCAGGAGCCCCTCGGTGGCGCCCACCGGGATGTGGAACAGATGGCCAAGAGCCTCAAGACCCGCATCAAGCAGGATCTGGACGCACTGCGTCCGCTCGACAGCGAGCAGCTGCTGGAGCAGCGCTACCAGCGTCTGCTGGGTTACGGCTACTGCTAAGCCCCCACAGCCAGCACTCTCAAGCCCCCGCACCGTCGGGGGCTTTTTTTATGCCTTCATGCTGTGGCATGGCCATTTTGTGGTCAATATGATGGCTTTTTTGGCAAGACGCAGCGCAAATCCCCCATGGGATCAAGCCAGCGCCAGATAATCGGTGAAAGAAGTGGGATCTGGCTCCCGTTTTGCTTAAAGTATTTCTCTCCCGTGCCCAGGCCGGGATCCCGCAAGGATGCTCTTAGGACGCAGGCAGGTCTCACCTGCTGACTCTCAGGCATCGCCAGATGGCCCCATTCAATGCCCTGTACCCGGTCAGCCACCCCTGTCGCGTCACTCTCATCGTGCATAGCCCCCATCTGCAGTGAGTGAAACATGAGCGAATCGGTTTTTGAAATCCATGACTGGACCCTGAGGGTCGACGACAACATGCTGTGCCGCCCCGAGCGGGAGGTCTACCTCGAGCCCAGGCTGGTCAATCTGCTGCGGTTTCTGGCGAGCCATGCTGGTACCGTCTTCTGCCGCGACACCCTGATCAACGAGGTGTGGGCCGGTGCCGTGGTGACCGATCAGGTGGTGACCCAGTCCATCTTCGAGTTGCGCAAGATCCTGAAGGATGGTCGCCACGATGCCGCCGAGTACATCGTCACCGTGCCCAAGCGGGGTTACAAGCTGGTGGCGCCGGTGCGTCCGTTGCAGGTGCTCTCCGTGGTGGTGGCGGAGCCCGAGGGCACGGCCTGTCCCGAGATCATCCCCACCGGAGCAGACTCCGGCCCCCCCGCCGATGAGCAGGGCAAGACCCCTTTCCCCGCCGGTCCCCTGACCCGCGCCATCTCGACCCACGCCAGAGACAGCCGCAGCCGCCGCCGGATGCTGGGATTCGATCTCTTCGTGGTGGTTCTGCTTATCACCGTCGTCAGCCTGCTCAGCTACCAGCACGCCGCCCCCCGGGTGCACTCCATGCTGGATCCCGAGTTGCTGGTGTTCCGCTTTCACACCGGCATGGATGGCACCAACGAGAATGTGCGCCTCGCCGATGGCATCACCCGTGCCCTGATGGGGGAGGTGGCGGCTGCCACCCCGCTGCGGGTGCAATACGGTGCCACCAACCTGCTGGGGGGGATCCGCCCCGGCAAGGAGCTGAGTGTGCGGGTCTCCCACCAGCCGGGGGGCACCTATCTGGATCTGGAATACCGTAATCTCAACACTAGCCGGGTGTTGTTCAGCCACCAGTACCTGCTCAGTCGCCACAACGTGCACGGGGTGCTGCAGGCGAGCAGTCAGGATCTGTTGCGGGTGCTGGCGCGGCCGGATGCCTCCCCGGGAGCGGGCTGGCCCACGGATGACGAGGCGCTGATGGCGCTGATGGAGGCTCACTACTACACCAACAAGCAGGATCAGGCGGCCCTCGGGCGCGGTGTCGAGTTGCTCGATGCCTCCCTGGCATTGCAGCCGGATCAGCCGCTGCTGCTGGCGGAGCGCTATCTGGCGGGGGAGGCGCTGGCGACGCTGTCCGGTGAGCCCCAGAGCGAGCGAGAGCAGCAGATTGGCGTCCATCTGGCCGAGGTGGCGCAGGGCGGGGCCGTGTTGCCCGCCCGGGTGTGGGAGGCGTTGGCCCTGCAGGCCATACTGGCAGGCCAGCAGCAGCAGGCGAACCGCTTGCTGGCCCAGGCCGCCAGCCGCGGCCGCACCGTGCTCTATCACATCTTGCGCGGCAAACTGGCGGAGCTGGACGGCAGCCCCGACCTGGCGGGGGATGCCTACAGCCAGGCCTTCCTGATGGAGGCGACCGAACAGACCTATCTGCTGTGCCAGCGTCTGGGTTTCTACAGCAATATGGAGACCCTGGCCCCCGTGCTGTTCAACACCCTGGGACAGAGCAAGGTCAAGCTGTTCTGATGGCGTGAACGCGCTCCTTGCCGTTCAAGGCCGCCTGCGGGCGGTCTTGAACGGGGAGTCTCTACGCACTCCCGTGCCGTGTTCCTGCTTTGTGTGATCGTATCCAGCCCATAAGTACCTTCTACCTCTACTTCCTCCATATCCTCCACTTCCTCCATATCCTCCACTTCCTCCAAATCCTCCCATCTTCTACTTTCTCCAGCTCCTCCCTCATGGGACCTTCGCCTCTTCCGCTGCGCCCGGGGTAGTCCCTCTCCTTGCTCGCCCCTTTTCTTCGAGACCGGGGCAGGCGGTGCCGACCCGAGCTCTCTTATCACCTCTGACAATCAAACTCTCTGGTTTTATCGTGATGAAAAGTGGTCTGCGCTGCCTTTTGTGCCGATGCCATTGAGGATGTTCTTTTCAATGGCCATCTGTGCACGGATTGTGTCGTTTCATGTCAAGCGATACGGGGCAGGGGAGGGCCCGGGGGCTGGGTGGCCGCCGTTGCCCCAGCCGTAACCGGGCCCGGACTGGGATGGAGAGGAACCGTTTGGCTCATCAAGGCGGTCAGGAAAAATATCAAGGCGCCGTCCGCCTCGTCATCAGGGTCATCAAGGGGCGGGGCGGAATATCAGGGTTTTATCAAGGTGATGGATGAGGCATCAATCAACTCACTGTTTTTAGATGATTTTTACGATTTTCGATGAGCCCGGGAAAAAACGTCACTCATGGTTTTATCCCTGAGCGGACCCTTATGTTTTGCACGAAAGAGAAGCCTAGTCTGGGGGCATTCGCTGGCAGCCCGCCTCGGGGGGATGTCAGACACACGACTTTTTATCGACCCGGAGTGCTTCTTATGTCCCTAGATACGAGCAAGAAGATCGGCCTCATCGCCTGTACAGGTGTGGTGGTCGGCAACATGATGGGGAGCGGCATCGCCCTGCTGCCTTCCGCCCTCGCCACCATAGGTTCCATTTCCGTGTTCAGCTGGGCCATCTGCTTGGTGGGGGCCATGGGGCTGGCCTTCGTGTTCGCCCGCCTCGCCACCAAGAACCCGCAGGAAGGGGGGCCCATCGCCTACGCCGGCGAGATCTCCCCGGTGTTCGGCTTCCAGACCGGGGTGCTCTACTACCACGCGAACTGGATAGGCAACCTGGCCATCGCCATCACGGGGGTCTCCTACCTCTCCGTCTTCTTCCCCATCCTCAATGACCCCATTCCGGCGGCCGTGGCCACCATAGCCGCAGTCTGGGTCTTCACCCTGGTCAACCTGCTCGGCGGCAGCTGGGTGAGCCGCCTCTGTACCCTTGGCCTGGTGCTGATCCTGCTGCCGGTGGTGGGCACGGCCCTGCTCGGCTGGGATCACTTCGACGTGAACGTCTATCGCCAGAATTGGAACACCACCAGTGGCAGCGATGTCCATGCGGTCATCAGCGCCGTGCTGATCTGCCTCTGGTCCTTCGTCGGGGTCGAATCCGCCGCCGTCTCCTCCGGCATGGTGAAGGATCCCAAGCGCACCGTGCCGCTGGCCACCATGCTGGGCACCGCCATCGCCGGCGTCATCTACATCCTCTCCACCCAGGTGATCAGCGGCATGTTCCCGGCCGGTGAAGTAGCCGCCTCCGGCGCGCCCTTCGCCATGGCCTCCTCCGCCATCTTCGGTGACTGGTCCGCCCCCTTCGTCTCCGCCTTTACCGCCCTGGCCTGCTTCACCTCGCTGGGTTCCTGGATGATGCTGGTGGGGGAGGCGGGCAAGCGCGCCGCCCACGACGGCAACTTCCCGAAGATCTACGGCGAACTGGACAAGAACGGGGTCGCCAAGAAGGGGCTGATCCTGGGCTCCCTCAAGATGACGGCGCTGATGGTGGTGCTGACCGCGTTCACCTCCCAGTCCGCCCACGCCGCCGACCTGTTCAACGTGCTGACCACGGATGCGGTGCTGCTGACCATGCTGCCCTACTTCTACTCCAGCATTAATCTCATCCGCTTCGAGGGCATGACGTCCCGCAGCATGGGGGCCATGACCTTCTCCGGTATCGCCTGCGTGTTCTGCCTGGTGGCGCTGATGGGGGCCAAGGGCTCCAATCTCACCGCCACCTTCGTGGTCTCGCTCATCATCCTGATGTTCTACGCCAAGAAGCAGGGTCTGCGTCAGCACGATGCCCAGCTCAGCGAACAGACCAGCCACTAATTCTCCCTTTTCCATTCCCGCGCTCTCCCCTCGCCATCCCCGATGGAGAGCGCCTCATCATGTGTGGAGTTTCAAGATGAATATCATTGCCATCCTCAACCACCTGGGCGTCTTCTTCAAAGAAGAGCCGATCCGCCAGCTGCAAGCCTCCCTCGAACGCAAGGGCTTCGAGGTCGTCTACCCGGTCGACGTGGCCGATCTGCTCAAGCTCATCGAGAAGAACCCCCGCGTCTGCGGCGCCATCTTCGACTGGGACAAGTATTCCCTGGGCCTGTGCAAGGAGATCCACGATCGCAACGAGAAGCTGCCGATCTTCGCCTTCGCCAACGACCAGTCCACCCTGGACATCCACCTGACCGATCTGCGCCTGAACGTGCACTTCTTCGAGTACCGCCTCGGCATGGCCGACGACATCGCCCTCAAGATGGGGCAGGCCACAGAGGCGTATCAGGACGCCATCCTGCCGCCCTTCACCAAGGCGCTGTTCAAGTACGTGGAGGAGGGCAAATACACCTTCTGCACCCCGGGTCACATGGGGGGGACCGCCTTCCAGATGAGCCCGGCCGGCAGTATCTTCTATGACTTCTACGGCCCCAACGCCTTCAAGGCGGACGTCTCCATCTCCATGCCCGAGCTCGGTTCCCTGCTGGATCACACCGGTCCCCACAAGGAGGCCGAGGAGTACATCGCCCGCACCTTCAACGCCGATCGCTCCTACATCGTCACCAACGGCACCTCCACCGCCAACAAGATAGTCGGCATGTTCTCGGCGCCGGCAGGCAGCACAGTGCTGGTGGATCGCAACTGTCACAAGTCCCTCACCCACCTGATGATGATGAACGACGTGACCCCGATCTATTTCCGCCCGACCCGCAACGCCTACGGCATCCTGGGGGGGATCCCGCAGAGCGAGTTCAGCCGCGAGACCATAGCCGCCAAGGTGGCCGCCACCCCGGGCGCCCAGGCGCCGCGCTACGCCGTGGTGACCAACTCCACCTACGACGGCCTGCTCTACAACACGGGTTTCATCAAAGAGACCCTGGACACCCCCTACATCCACTTCGACAGCGCCTGGGTGCCCTACACCAACTTCAGCCCCATCTATGAGGGCAAGTGCGGCATGAGCGGCGACGCCATCCCGGGCAAGGTGGTCTACGAGACCCAGTCCACCCACAAGCTGCTGGCGGCCTTCTCCCAGGCCTCGATGATCCACATCAAGGGGGAGGTGGAGGAGGAGACCTTCAACGAAGCCTTCATGATGCACACCTCCACTTCGCCCCAGTACGGCATCGTGGCCTCCACCGAGATCTCCGCCGCCATGATGCGGGGCAACACCGGCAAGCGGCTGATCAAGGATTCCATCGATCGCGCCATCTCCTTCCGCAAGGAGATCAAGCGACTGCGGGAGCAGAGCGAGGGCTGGTTCTTCGACGTCTGGCAGCCGGATCACATCGACGGAGCCGAGTGCTGGAAGCTGGATCCCAAGGATGACTGGCATGGCTTCAAGGAGATCGATGATGACCACATGTACCTGGATCCCATCAAGGTCACCCTGCTGACCCCGGGCATGGGGCGCGATGGCCAGTTGCTGGAGAACGGCCTGCCGGCCTCCCTGGTGGCCAAGTTCCTGGACGAGCGCGGTATCGTGGTGGAGAAGACAGGCCCCTACAACCTGCTGTTCCTGTTCTCCATCGGCATCGATCAGTCCAAGGCGATGCAGTTGCTGCGCGCCCTGACCGAGTTCAAGCGCGGCTATGACTTGAACCTGACCATCAAGAGCATGCTGCCGGAACTCTACCGCGAGGATCCCGCTTTCTACGACGGCATGCGCATCCAGGAGCTGGCCCAGCGCATTCACGAGCTGACCCGCAAATACCGTCTGCCGGAGCTGATGTTCAAGGCGTTCGACGTGCTGCCGGAGATGAAGATGACCCCGCACCTCGCCTGGCAGCAGGAGCTGGCCGGCAACGTGGTGGAGGTGCCGCTGCGCGACATGGTGGACCGCATCAGCGCCAACATGATCCTGCCCTACCCGCCGGGAGTGCCCCTGGTGCTGCCGGGGGAGATGGTGACCCAGGATTCCCTGCCGGTGCTCGAGTTCCTCGAGATGCTGTGCGAGATCGGCGCCCATTACCCGGGCTTCGAGACCGACATCCACGGCCTCTATCGCCAGACCGATGGCAGCTACACCGTCAAGGTACTGCGCTGATCCAGAGTGACGAAACGGGCCGACAGGCCCGTTTTTTCCCATGCAATCCATGGTTAGGAGTACGGAGTCATGAAACGAGTGTTATCGATCCAGTCCCACGTGGTGTTCGGCTGCGCCGGCAACAGCGCCGCCGTCTTTCCCATGCGGCGAATGGGCATCGAGGTATGGCCCGTCAACACGGTGCAATTTTCCAATCACACCCAGTATCGCGAAGGGTGGCAGGGGATGCGGATGCCGGACGGCCACATCGGCGAGCTGATGACGGGCCTCGCCGATATTGGTGTGCTGGGGCAGTGCGACGGGATCCTGAGCGGCTATCTCGGTTCCCCCGAGCAGGGGGAGGAGGTATTGGCGGCGGTGGCGCAGCTCAAGGCCCTCAACCCCGCTGCCCTCTACTTCTGTGACCCCGTCATGGGGGGTCCGGACAAGGGGTGTGTGGTGGCGCCCGGTGTCGCGACCTTCTTCAGGACGCAGGCCCTGGCCGCGGCCGACATGCTGGCGCCCAACCTGCTGGAGCTGGAGCGGCTCACCGGCCGGGCCATCAACACCCTTGGGGAGGCGTTGGCCGCCTGTGAGGCGCTAAGAGCACTGGGGCCCAGGCTGGTGATGGTCAAACACCTGGGACGGGCGGCCGTCCATCCCGATCGGTTCGAGATGGTGCTGGTGTGCGATCAGGGCGCTTTTCATCTCTCCCGCCTCCTCTATCCTTTCGAGCGTCAACCCATCGGCGTCGGCGATCTGCTGAGCGCCACCATGCTGGCCAATCTGCTGTCGGGCTGCGACCCCGTGACCGCATTCGAGCGCACCAACGCCAGTGTGGACGGGGTGCTGGCCTGCACCTGGCGGGCGCGGGCCAGTGAATTGCAGCTGGTAGCGGCTCAGGCCGCGCTGGCCGAGCCCCAGGTTCTCACCCATGCCACCCGGTTATGACCCCGGGGGTCAACTCGCGCGGCGGGCCAGCAGGGCCGCCTGCGGCGAGGGGTGGTGGCGTGCGCGGGGGGCGCAGGCCTTCGCCAGGGTCTGCCACTCCCGCCACAGCAGCCAGCACACCGGTGGGGCCAGCAGCAGTACGGTCGCGGGCTGGGCCAGCAGCACGCCGTCGCGCCCCCACCAGAGCGGCAGCAGGAAGATGAGCGGCAACAGCACCAGGGTCTTGGCGATGGAGATGAACAGGGCCTGGCGGGTGCGGGCCATGGCCTGCAGCAGCACGATACCGAACATGATGATCCCCTCCAGCGGAATGGCGCCGAGGTTGAGGGTCAGGCTGCCCATGGCGGCGGCCAGCAGCTCGGGATCCTGTTCACCGGTATAGAGCATGGCCACCTGGCGGGGCAGCAGCTGGATCAACAGCCAGACCAGCATGCCGTAGATGAGCGTGATCTTGAGCCCCATCTCCATCAGGAACTTGAGATCCCGGTGACGACCGGCCCCCGTCGCCTGGCTGACCAGTGGCTGAATGCCGAATGCGAGCCCCTGCAGCACCACGATGAACACCGCCTCGGTGTAGCCGGCCACGGTGAAACCTGCCAGATCCTTGACCGAGCCGTGTACCATCAGCTGGCTGTTGTGCAGCATCAGCAAGAGCCCCAGGTTGAACTGGGCGATGAGGCTCGGCAGGCCGGTGAACAGCAGGCTCGGCATGGCCGGGACCTTGGGCAGCAGTTGGCGCCAGCTGAGGCGCAACCGCGCATGAGGGGTGAAGAAGTAGCCTATCCCCAGCAGGCAGACGACCCCTTCTGCCATCAGGGTCGCCTGGGCGGTGCCCGTCAGACCCAGGCCGAGTCGACCGACCATGATGTAGTTGAGCAGAATGTTGAGCACGGCGCCGCCGCTCACCAGCACCATGGCGAGGCGGGGGCGGCCGTCGTTGCGAAGCAGATAGGGCACGGCGAGGTTGCCGGCGAGCAGCAGGGTGCCGCCGCCGATCCAGCTGAGATAGTCGCTGGCCTGTTGCCAGGTGTCGGTGCCCTGCTCGATGCCGAGGATGAGCAGAATGTCGGTGTGCCAGCCGTGCAGCAGCAGGGGAGCCACCACCCCGAGCAGGATCAGCAGCCAGAGGGCGTTGACCAGCCCCTGGCGCGCCAGCGCGAGATTCCTGGCCCCCTGCTGGAAGGAGATGAGGGTCGCCGCCCCCATGGCGATCATGGCGGCGAGGCCGATGAGCACCATGATGACGGGGTAGACCAGGTTGATGCCGGCAAGGCCCGCGGCCCCCACGTAGTGGCCGACGAAGATGCCGTCCACCAGGTAATAGGCGCCGGACACCAGCATGGCGAGGATGGAGGGGAGGGCGTAGCCCCAGAAGCGGCGGGTCATGGCCCGTTGACGCAGACGGATGTAGGCGGACATATCTGTTCTCGGGAAAGATCGGGAAGCGAGCAGACAGTCTAGATTGATAATATTTTTATGATAATCCGGCTTTTATTTGATGAATTGATGAGTTTTATTCATCAATCAGCGAAGCCTGTGGTACGCCTTCAACATGTCGATCAGGGCTCGCAGCCCGCTGCCCAGCTGATGCCGGCTGGGATAGAAGAGGTTGAATCCGGCAAAACTCGGGCTCCAGTCGTCCAGCACGCTCTGCAGCCTCCCGTCGGCCAGCGCCTCGCTCACCTCCTCCTCCAGACAGTAGGCCAGCCCCAGCCCCGCCTCGGCCGCCCCCAGATAGAGCGCCGGGGTGCTGGTGGTCAGGGGCCCGCTCACCTCTATCTCCAGCAACTTGTCATCGGCGGCGAAGGCCCAGCGATAGTGGTGGTGAGGAGTGAGGCGATAGCCGATGCAGTCGTGCTGGCTCAGCTCGCTCGGATGGCGGGGAATGCCGCGGGCCGCCAGATAGGCTGGGGAGCCCACCACCAGGTAGCGATGCTGGGCTCCCAGCGGCACGGCCACCATCTCTTTTGGCAGCAAGTCCCCATAGAAGAGGGCGGCGTCATAGCCATCCTCGATGAGACGGGGCATCAGCTCCATCTCCACGACTTCCACCCGCATGCGCGGGTAGCGCACCAGATAGTCGATGAGCACGGGGGCGAGCAGCTCCTGAATGGCGGCCTTGGGCCCGCAGATCTTCAGATGGCCGATGGGCTCGTCACTGTGGCGGGTGAGTTCGCAAAGTGCCTCCTCCAGCCTGCCCAGCGTGGGCAGCAACTGCCCCAGCAGCCGTTCCCCCGCATCGGTCGGTACCACGGCCCGGGTGCTGCGATTGAGCAGCCGGGTCCCCAGACGGTGCTCCAATCCCTTCAGACTGTGGCTGATCGCCGAGGCGGAGACCCCGAGTTCGAGGGCGGCCTTGCTGAAACTGCGATGGCGGGCGACGGCGGCAAACACCGCCAGTTCGGCGAGATCGGAGCGGGTAATAGTCATATGGCTCGGTGAAAAAAGGGCGAGCAACAAGGGTACGCCAAGGGGGCGGCGGGCACAATCGGTCGCCAAAACGGCGAATGTAATGCAGTTGTTGCGGTCACTAAGTATTGGAATCCATTGAAACAAATTTGAATTGTTAAAAAATACTGACAGTTTGGCATTCGAAATGTGAGCTGGCGCGTCCAGAAGGCGACGACAATCAAACTTTGGTTGATTAATTCAAAAAAACGCTGTGATTAATAGGGGTGTTTATTTAGAGTCAGCTCATCGGATGAGGTGCTTGTTTCCAGTTTGTTATGCGAAGCGGGTGCAGTACTCAACGCCAGCATGTCATGCCGCAAGATGTTGCAATCCGGTTGTCACGGGAGGTGATGACAGGGTGCCGCGGTGTGAAGCAGTCATGCAGGGACGAACAGCAGCAGTTCCAGGGATGCGGAACCGGCCAGGTGGCCAATAAACAACGAGATCCCCTTTCCTTGATGACAGGAATATCCCTATGTCTGACATGAACATTGCAGTAGAAGGCAACATAACCCGTCCTGCCTCTTCCCGTGGCATCAACAAGGCCGATGTGGTCTGGATGCTGGGCCTGTACGGTACCGCCATCGGTGCCGGTGTGCTCTTCCTGCCGATCAACGCCGGTGTCGGTGGCCTGTGGCCGCTGGTGGCCATGCTGATCCTGGCCCTGCCGCTCACCTTCTTCGCCCACCGTGGCCTGACCCGCTTCGTGCTGTCCGGCTCCACCCGTGATGGCGACATCACCGAGGTGGTGGAAGAGCACTTTGGCAAGACCGCGGGCAAGTTCATCACCCTGCTCTACTTCTTCGCCATCTACCCGATCCTGCTGATGTACTCCGTGGCCATCACCAACACGGTGGAGAGCCTGATGGTGCACCAGCTGGGCATGACGGCGCCCCCCCGTGCCATTCTCTCCCTGGTGCTGATCCTGGGCCTGATGGCGATCGTGCGCCTCGGCGGCCAGGTGATCGTCAAGGCGATGAGCGTGCTGGTGTTCCCCTTCGTGGTCACCCTGATGGGCCTGGCACTCTACTTGGTTCCCCACTGGAACGGTGCCATCATCACCGAAGCGCCGGCCCTGTCCGACGCCTTCAACGGTGACTTCATCAAGACCCTGTGGCTGGCCATTCCGGTGATGGTGTTCTCCTTCAACCACTCGCCGATCATCTCCTCCTTCGCGGTGGACAACAAAGGTCGCTACGGTGAAGGGGCCGAGAAGAAGTGCAGCAACATCCTGCTGGGCGCCCACGTCATGATGGTCATGACCGTAATGTTCTTCGTGTTCAGCTGCGTGCTGAGCCTCTCCCCGGCGGATCTGGCGGCGGCCAAGGAGCAGAACATCTCCATCCTCTCCTACCTGGCCAACCACTTCGACAACCCGGTGATCGCTACCGTGGCACCGCTCATCGCCATGGTCGCCATCAGCAAGTCCTTCCTGGGTCACTACCTGGGGGCACAAGAGGGCATGAACGGCCTGATGGCCAAGTCCCTTCGCGAGAAGGGCAAGAATGTCGACGTCAAGCAACTGAACAAGGTCACCGCGGTCTTCATGATCCTGACCACCTGGGCCATCGCCACCATCAACCCGAGCATCCTCGGCATGATCGAGGACCTGGGCGGCCCCATCATCGCCATGCTGCTGTTCCTGATGCCGATGTACGCCATCGCCAAGGTGCCCGCCATGCGTAAATACGCCGGCAACCTCAGCAACGGTTTCGTCACCCTGATCGGCCTCATCGCCATGTCCGGCATCATCTACAAGCTGATTGCCTGATAACACGGGTTACCCGCTTGAATGAAGAAGCCGCCTCGCAAGAGGCGGCTTTTTTTATTCTTATAATACTATCCAGCCTTGTTTAATAACGGTTTTCATTTTATTTTTTCAAAGCTTTTTTAAATGAGCATAAAAAATTTTCAATCTGTGTAGGTTCTAATTTTTGAATTGGTTTTGGAAACTCTGATACCGGAAGTTTTTCTTGACTTGATGCTCCTTTTTTTAAAAGTCCTTTTTCTTCTAGATTTATTGCGCCGATACGTGTTCCTGCATGTAAATAAATCATGCTAGGGGAGAACCCTAAATATGCGGATATACGAATAGCAGTATCATAAATAGCTAGCTCACCAAATTTAATAACCTTGTTTTCTTTTATTACATTATAAACGTCATCAAAAGAGTTAGCACAAGTTAACTCCCTTTGCTTAGGCATAATATTGTCTATCATTAGTTGCAGCGTGCCGTTATCAACACCATGTTTAACGCCACCAAGCTCGATAAACTCAGCCTGATGGCTATGCTTTAATTCATATTCGTGTCCATCATAAAAAATTTTGAATTTTGCACGGCAGCTATATATTATTACCTGCTCTAGGGAGGGTAGTGTGCGATAGAAGTTTAAGTAATGGTGTTGGAAATCAGCCCTGCTTATGAACGTTATTTTTTGAGTAATTTCTTCACTAAACTCATTTTGAGGTTTATATAATGTGTAGTCTTGTTTAAGGTATAAATTAACAAGATATTCTAAATGCTTAGTTGAGTTCATATTTTTGCCCTTATTAAATATAGTATTGTTTTAAAATTTATAGAAATTAGTTAGTCGATATGCCGAATTTATTTATTATGCTCAGTATCCGATTGGAGAACTATTTCGTTTATACACAATCTTTATTTCCATCAAATGGAGGTAGCCGTTTGAGTATGTTAGATTCTGTTGTTTAAAATAGAAAGTCAAGCAAATAAGAAGTTTATGCGGGATCAATAAATAACGAACTTATGGGTGATGTCTTGAGTCTAAAAGAGAATTCATAGCGCCAGAAAAAAGGTTAAAGTACGAATGCCAGCCGAGTGATCGTTGCTGGCAGTGGCATAACAGCATTAAGCTTATTTGTTGTCGATGTTCTCCACTATCCGCACCCTGCTACCCGCTTCTGACCCAGCACTACCGCCTCTGCGCGGCGCCCGACTACCTAAATCGCCACGGCGTGCCTCGTCATCCGGCCGATCTCGCCCACCACCAGTGTCTGCATGGCAACTGGGGCGAGCACGAGCGCTGGCAATTTGTTGGCGAGAATGGCCAGAGCGAGGAGGGGCGGGTGGCCTCGCGCCTTCGCATCAACCACTGGCCAGCGCTGCTGACGGCAGTGCTGGCAGGGGCTGGCATCAGCTTGCAGCCTGCCGATCAGGTGCAAGGCCATATCGCCTCAGGGCGTCTGCTGCCCCTGCTCGACACTTATCGCATTCCGGACAAGACCCTCCATTTCATCTACCCGGCGGCGCGCCGCCAGGTGCTCAAGATCACCCTGCTGGGGGATTTTCTGGTCGAGGCGCTACAACCGGACTCAGTGCCTAAATAAAGCGCTGTATATTCTTGCATCGTGCTTAACAAAGGGGCGAGGGAGGCCTAACATGGCGGGATGTTTTTCTAGTCGGGACAAAAGGATATGTCTGGGTTGAAAAAGGATCTCGGGCTCTGGCAGGGAATGGGGCTGCTCGCTACCTCACTGCTGGGCACCGGGATCTTCGTGGTGCCGGCGACTGCCGCCTCGCTGGCGGGGGGGGCGTCGCTCTGGGCCTGGGGGCTGCTCATCGTGCTGGTGCTGCCCATCGCCTTCACCTTCGCCCGCCTCGGGCGCCGTTACCCCCATGCGGGGGGCGCCCCCCACCTCATCGGGCTGGCCTTTGGCAACGGCGCCGAGCGCTTCTCCGCCTTCCTGTTCCTGGCGGTGCTGCCGGTGGGTCTGCCCGCCGCCCTCACCATAGCCGCCGGCTTCTGGCACTCCTTGTTCGAATTGGGGGAGTGGACCCTCTGGGCCATCCAGCTGCTGACCCTGCTCGGGGTCTTCCTGCTCGGCCTGCGGGGGGCGCGCTCCTCCGGCAATCTGCAACTGCTGATCGCTTTGGCCATACTGGGGCTGACCCTGCTCATCGGCGTCAAGGGGGAGATCAGCTGGCGTGACGCGGCCCAGCCGCTGCCAGCGGCGAGCGAATGGCCCGCCATGGGCACGGCGCTGGCGGTGATGTTCTGGTGCTTCGTGGGGCTCGAGGCCTTCGCCCACATGGGGGAGGAGTTCAAGCGGCCGGAGCGGGACTATCCCATCGCCCTGCTCGGCGGCGTGCTGCTGGCTGGGCTCATCTACTGGATCCACTCCCTGGTGGTGCTCAAATACGGCCTGTACGGAGACGAGGCGAAAAATGCCACCGCCATCCCGGCCCTGCTCTCGCTCTTGTTCGGGCCCACCGCCAAGTGGCTGGTGGCCATACTCGGCTACCTCTCCTGCTTCGCCAGCATCAACATCTACCTGCAGGGTTTTGCACGTCTCATCTGGAGCATGGCACGAGAGGGCAAGCTGCCCGCCTCCCTCTCCAAACTGTCCGCCCGGGGGGCGCCTCTGAACGCCCTGTGCTGGGTGCTCGCCATCTGCCTCGTCTCCATTACCCTGATCCTCTGGCTCCAACTGCCGCTGGATGCCCTGATCCGCTACGCCAACGGCAACTTCGTGCTGGTCTACCTGCTCTGCATGGCGGCGGGCTGGCGCCTGCTTGGCGGCACGGGCAAGGGGCTGGCGGGGCTGAGCGTGCTGCTCTGCGCCCTGGTGCTGGTGGCACTGGCCTCCGAGGTGCTCTATGCGGTGCTGCTGAGTGCTCTCTATGGCGGCTTCTCCCTGTGGCGCCGCCATCGTCGTCGCGTCTCCGGTGGTGATCCCTGCGCCATCAAATAAGTCTGCCTCTGAATGAGAAAAGCCCCGCACGTGCGGGGCTTTTTGCTAGTCGGCGGACGGGGTGAGATCGCTGCGCAAGAGGGCGTAGTGGTGCAGGGAGATGAAGCCATCCCCCTTGCGCTCGCATTCGCGCGCCGTGCCCTCGTAGCGAAAGCCGGCCCGCTCGAGCAGGCGGGCGGAGCGGCTGTTCGGCTCCTCCACCACCGCCAGCAGCCGATGGAGGTCCGTGGTGCCATAGACGAGGGGGAGCCATAGCCCGAGCGCCGCGCTCATCACTCCCTTGCCCCAATGCTCGGGGTAGAGCCAGTAACCGAGCTCGGCCCGTTTGTGCTCCGGGTCGACGCCGTTGTAGCCGATGGCTCCCAGCGGTTCCCCCGTGCGTCGGCAGCGAATGAGGTGCCAGGCGCCGCTTCCGGTGCGGATCAGGTCGGCGTACCAGGCCATCTGGGCCTGACAGGCCGCCAGGCTGTCATAGCTGACGCCGTAATACTTGATGACCCCGGGATCCGACAGGCCGCGATAGATGTGGGGCAGATCGGCATCGGCGACGGGATCGAGCCTGACCTCAGGCCCTGCTGGTACAGTCATGGGATGTTCCTTGCGGCCAGCCTTGGCTGGCCGCTGAAGGGGTGGATAAGAACCGGGTTCATGTCCCGGAGAGCCCCAGCAGGCCGGCCAGCCTTGCCAGCTCGTCACGCCAGCTCTGCTGCAGGCGCGGAGTCTGGTGCCTGGGCTTGCGGGCCAGATCGGCGGAGAGCAGGGCTTCCAGCTCGTACCAGCGCGCCAGTTGCGTCTCCTCGTCATCGGCGTTGGCTTGCTGCCGGGCCGGACTCGCGGTCACAGGGTCTGCCCCCGGGACGGGCGGCTCATCGCCGAGCAGCTCGGCATAGGCCCGCTCGGCGCTGTGGGCCTCCACAATCCGTCCCTCCTTGATGAGCCAGAAGCGGTTGCAGCTGCGTTCGATGAGCTCCCGATCGTGGGAGACCAGCAGCACGCCCCCCGGGAAGGCGGCAATGGCCTCTGCCAGCTCCTCCTTGCCTGCCAGATCCAGGTGATTGGTGGGCTCGTCAAGCCAGAGCATGTGGTGGCTGCCGAGCGACAGGGCGAGAAACAACAGCCGTGCCCGCTCACCCCCGCTCAGGGTGGCCACCTTCTGGCCGTGCCTGACATAGGGGAAGCCCGCCCGGATCAGCGCGTGGCGCAGCGTCACCTCCGGCAGGGGGGCCAGGGGGTAGAGGGCGTCACTCAGGGTGGCGTCCCCGTCCAGCTGCTGCAGGGACTGATCGTAATAGGCGATGCTGGCATCGGGATGGCAGTACCAGCCTGTCTGCGGGCGCTGAGAGGCGAGATCGGCCCAGCATTGGCGCAGCAGGGAAGATTTGCCGGTGCCGTTGGCGCCGAGCAGGGCGACCCTGTCACCGGCGCGCAGTCTGAGCTCCTCAGCCCGCAATAGCGGTGGCAAGCCGGGGGCCGGGGCGACATCGAGCGCCTCCAGCCGCAGCAGGGTATCGGCGGGCAGGCTCAGCCCGCGCAGCTCGAGTTGCCAGGGGGCCAGCGCGGCCACCCGGCTCTGCTCTTCCTGCAGGCGGGCGATGCGTTTTTCCATGGACTTGGCCTGGCGCACCAGCTTCTCGTTGTCATGCTCGCGCCCCCAGATGGCGAGGCGCTTGCTGCTGGCGCTCAGGCGGTCGATCTCTTTTTGCTCATCGGCCCGGCGCAAACGGGCCTGCTCATCCTCGGCGGCCAGGGCCGCCCTGGCCCGGCTGCAGGGGAGGGCGAAGCGATGGATCGCACCGTCCCGCAGGATCAGGGTCTCGCTGGTGACCCTGTCCAGCAGGCGACCGTCGTGGGAGACCAGCACGAAGGCGCCGCGCCAGCCCAGCAGAAACTGCTCCAGCCAGAGCAGAGAGGGGAGATCCAGATGATTGCTGGGTTCATCGAGCAGCAGCAGATTGGGCTGGCGCAGCAGGGCCCGGCCTATCTGCAGCCGGCTGTGCTGGCCGCCGCTCAGCGCACTGACCGGCAGCGCCGCCTGTTCATCCAGTTGCAGGTCGGTCAGCATCTTGCCCACCTGCCATTCGGCGGCGGGATCGTTGGCCAGCGCATCAAACAGCACGGCGCGGGTGCTGAGGGTCGCAAGCCCGGCGGGTAGTTGCTGCGCCACGAACTCACAGCGGCAGGCGCTGGCCTGCACGATCCGGCCGGCCTGGGGGGAACGCGTGCCGGCCAGCAGAGCCAGCAGGGTGCTCTTGCCGCAACCGTTGGCGCCGATCAGGCCCAGCCTGTCACCGCTGCGGATGCTGAGTTCTAGGCTGTCAAATAACGGCAGGTGCCCTGCGCTCATCTGCAGGGAGTGGGTACTCATCAGGGTTGTCATGCTCTTGCTCTCTTAAATCACGGGATCGAAGATCCCTGTCATCAGGAGCGCTGGCGACAACGGCAGAGTCGAGAAAGGTCTCGTGTAGGAAGGAGTCGGCTTTGCTCGAACCCGCTATCGCAGCGCGATGGAATGCAGGCAAGAGCACTCGAATGTGCCGAACAGGCGAGCCGAGAACATCGGACACGCTTGGATAACCATTTTTTACCTCCTTGTGTTTCGTTATGGCTGGGTGGAGCGATTATAAGCGCAGAAAAAATAACCGTCTATCGGGAGGAGAGAGACGCAGTGACAGCATCACGGGGATGCTGCGCGCATAAAATGGCGCCACAACAAAAACGCCCCGTGGTGCGGGGCGTCTGAAAACTGAGGTGCGGGATCAGTCGCGGGGTGTCTTGAGGGCCTGGATGACATCATCGGTGGGAGCCAGCTCGTTGACATGGTTGAAGCTGTCGAGCCCCTGTTGCGGGTTGATGGTGAAGGCATCGGCGCTGATATAGCCGCCTGTCCCGGCACTCTCCACGATGACGATGAGCTCGGGCTGCTTGTCGCCGTTGAGATCCAATAGTTTCAGCTCCTTGATGCTGCCATCGCGCGGCAGCACCTTGCCGTCGATGAACTGATCAAGGGGGAATTCGGGGTTGGCGCCTGAGTAGAGGCGCACGTCATAGCTGCCGGTGGAGGCGGGTTCGCCGCGCCCCTCGTTGACGATGAGCACCTGACCCGCAGGCAGCGTCAGTTGCTGGAAGAATCCCTCTGCCGCCTGGCTGGTCAGGGGCAGGGTGAGCAGTCCGAGAGTAATGAGTAAGGCTTTCATGGATGTGACCCTTGTTGCTGCTTGTGTTGCTGTGTCAGTGGCAGGGGACAAGCCCCTGCCGTGTCGTGGCCCTGATTACCAGATCTTGACCCGTTTGGCCGGGTCCAGATAGAGCTTGTCACCGGGTTGGATGTTGAATGCCTCGTAGAAGGCGGGAATGTTCGGCACTACCCCGTTGACCCGGTATTCGGGCGGGGAGTGGGGATCCGAGGCGAGCAGCATCTGCATCAGCTCGGGTCTATACATGCCCTTCCACACCTGGGCCCAGCCGAGGAAGAATCGCTGTTCCCCGGTGAAGCCGTCCAGTACCGGAGCCTCCTTGCCTTTCAGGGAGAGCAGATAGGCCTTGTGGGCGATGGTGAGGCCGCCGAGATCGCCGATGTTCTCCCCCAGGGTGAACTGGCCGTTGACGTACTGCCCCTTGATGGGTTCGAAGCGGTTGTACTGGGCCACCAGTCGGCTGGTGCGGAAGCGGAACTCCTTGAGATCATGGGGAGTCCACCAGTCGCGCATCACGCCGTCACCGTCGGATTTCGCCCCCTGATCGTCGAAGCCGTGGCCCATCTCGTGGCCAATGACGCCGCCGATGGCACCGTAGTTCACCGCATCATCCGCCTGCATGTCGAAGAAGGGGGGTTGCAGTATGGCGGCCGGGAACACGATCTCGTTGTTGCTCGGGTTGTAGTAGGCGTTCACCGTCTGGGGTGACATGTGCCACTCGTTTCGGTCCACCGGCTTGCCGAGGCGCGCCAGGTTGTCGGCGTATTCGAAGGCGCGGGCCCGCTGCAGGTTGCCCACCAGATCGTCGGCACGGATACTGATGGCGCTGTAGTCCTTCCACTTGTCCGGGTAGCCTATCTTGGGTCTGAACTTGGCGAGCTTCTCCTTGGCCTGAGCCTTGGTGGCTGGCGACATCCAGTCCAGCTCCTCGATGCTCTGGCCGTAGGCGGTGCGCAGGTTCTCCACCAGCTGCTCCATGCGTTCCTTGGCCGCAGGCGGGAAGTAGTGCTCCACATAGAGCTTGCCCACCGCCTCGCCCAGGTGATCGTCCAGTACCCCGAGGGCCCGCTCCCAGGGGGCGCGTTGCTTGGGTGTCCCGCTTAAGGTGGTGCCGAAGAAGGCAAAGTTCTGGGCATCGGTCTGGCTGTCGAGGTAGGGGGCGTAATCGGTGATGAGGTGCCACTTGAGGTAAGCCTGCCAGTCCGCCAGCGGGGTCTGGCGCATCAGGCCGTCGAGGGCACTGAGATAGCTTGGCTGGCCGATAACCAGGCTCTGCTGACCCGCGAGGCCGGCTTCACCGAGGTAGGCATCCCAAGGGATGCTGGGGGCGAGGCGCCCCAGTTCGCTCACCGGCCCCTTGTTGTAGTTCTTCTCCCTGTCCCGCAGGGCTACGTTGTCCCACTGGATCCTGGCTATCCGGGTCTCGAGGGCCAGCACCCGCTTGGCCTTGGCGGCGGCATCCGGCTCGCCGAAGCGACCGAGCATGCCGGCGATGTGTTGCTCGTATTTTTTGAGCAGCGCCTGGCTCGCGGCATCCGTCTTGAGGTAGTAGTCCCGATCCGGCAGGCTGAGGCCGGATTGGTAGAGATAGACGGCGTAGCTGTCCGGCGCCTTGGCGTCGGCGTCTATCCAGAAGCCGAAGGGAGCACCGCCGCCGCTGCGGCCGCTCTGGGCGAAGGCGCGAGCCAGCGCCTGCTGGTCGCCAATCCGGTCGATGTCGGCAAGCAGGGGCAGCAGGGGCGTCGTACCTTTGGCATTTCGGGTCTGCTGGTCCAGATAGCTGTGGTAGAGATCGCGGATCTGCTGGGCCTCCGAGCCCGCAGTCGCCTTGGCATCCAGCCCTTCCACCAGCACCCGCACATCGGCGAGGGACTTGTCCCGGAGCATGTAGAAGGCGCCGTCGGCGGGCCTGTCGTCGGGGATCTTGGCGGTGCCGAGCCAGTGACCGTTCACGTAGCGGAAGAAGTCGTCACCGGGTTTGACCGAGGTATCCATGTTGGCCAGCGCGAGGCCGGAGTGCTTGTTGCTGACGTCCGGCGCCTGACTGCAGCCTGCCAGCAGGGCCAGTCCGATGAGGCCGGCCAGTATGCTTTTCTTATTGTTCATTGTTTGATTCCAATTCGGGTTATTCAGCTTCCCTGCCCAGATCGGGAGGAATCTCACTCTAGCAGCCGGGTTAGCGCTTGATAAGTCCGACTCTGCTAAGATCGGCCCGACCATTTTGGGGAAGCCAATGATTTCTCGTATCTATTCTCGCTTTTGTCAGACTCTGCCCGCGCCCGAAGGTTCCAGCGGCTTGCTGGTGGCCTTCAGCGGCGGGCTCGACTCCACCGTGCTGCTGGTGCTGGCTGTGCGCTATGCCAGGGAGCGGGGGCTGCCGGTGCGGGCCCTGCACGTCCATCACGGCCTGAGCCCCCATGCGGACGACTGGGTCACCCATTGTGAAGGGGTGTGTCAGCAACTGGCGGTCCCCCTCATGGTCGAGCGGGTGCAACTGGTCAGGGGCAACGGCGAGAGCCTGGAGGCCCAGGCTCGCACGGCGCGCTACGCCCGTCTCGCCGCCCGGCTGGAGAAGGGGGAGTGGTTGCTCAGCGCCCATCATCAGGACGATCAGCTGGAGACCCTGCTGCTGGCCCTCAAGCGCGGCGCCGGCCTGCGAGGCTTGGCGGGCATGGTGCCGAGCCAGCCCTTTGCGGGTGGCCTGTTGCTGCGCCCCCTGCTGGACGTGAGCCGGGCCGAGCTGGCGGAGTGTGCCGCCACCCTGTCGTATGGCTGGGTGGAAGATGAGAGCAATCAGGACACGGAGTACGATCGCAACTTCCTGCGCCAGCAACTGATCCCCCAACTCAAGGCGCGCTGGCCCGCCATGGCCCAGACGGCGGCGCGCAGCATGGCCATCTGCGCCGAGCAGGAGGCGCTCGTCGACGAGCTGGCGCAGGCGGACTGGCAACTGGCGGCAGAGGGGGAGGGGCTTCGCATCGCGCCGCTGCTGGGGTTGTCCCAGGCCAGGCGCAATAACCTGCTGCGTTACTGGATCCGCCGCCAGGGCGGAGAGATGCCGGCGCGGGATCTGCTCGCCCTGCTCTGGCTGGGGGTGGCGCTGGCGCGGGAGGATGCCAACCCGCGCCTCTCGTTGAAAGGGCTGGAGTGTCGCCGTTATCAGGGCGTTCTCCATCTGGTCAGGCCCGAACTGGCCCCTCGCCACGAGACGCTCCCCCTGACGGTGGGGGAGACGCTGTCACTGCCGGATGGGCTGGGACTCTGCAGCCTGCGACCCCAGGCTGCCAGTGACGCTGAGGGGGAGAGACTGCGAGTACCGCGAGCGGACGAGCCGCTGTCGGTGCGCTTCCAGGTGGCGGCGGGCAGCATGCTCAAGCCAGTGGGACGCGGAGGCAGTCGGCGTTTGAAAAAACTGTTGCAGGAGTATGGGGTACCCTCCTGGCAACGGGGGCGCATTCCCATCCTCTACTACGGCGAACAGGTGGCTGCGGTGGGGGATCTCTTCGTCTGTGACGGTTTTCTGGCGACCGATGGGGGCCTTGCCTGGCATTGGCAAGCCAGGATCCTGCCCGACAATGCATAGGGACTTGGGCGGGTTTTCAGATAGACAGCGGGCAGGCTGACCGTCGGCATCTTCCCTCGATACTGGCGAGGCTGCTGTGGCTTACTCCTGCCTTCTTGCGGGCGTGGAGTCGGGTAGCCGCTTCAATCCAATCAATCGGTGATGCTGGCCTTCTTGCGGGCATAGAGGTGAGCATCCGCCGCCTCATACAGGCTCTGCACATCCAGCCCCGAGTGCCAGCTGGCCGCCCCCAGACTGCATCCTACCGCGAAGGCGCTGAGCTCCTTGTGGCTGTGCAGCACGTGCTGCAAACGCAGCCAGACCGGGCGCCAGGCTTCGGGATCGGCAGGTTGCAGCAAGAGGGCGAACTCGTCTCCCCCGAGGCGAAACGCCTGATCCGTGCTGCGAATGCAGCCTTGCAGCAGTTGGGCGAAGCGACTCAGCACCAGATCCCCCACCGGATGACCCCAGGTGTCGTTGATCAACTTGAAGCGATCGAGATCCAGCAGCACCAGCACCAGGCCGTGGGGCTCGCGGCAGTGCTGCTCCACCGCCCGACCTATCACCTCGTCGAAATAGGAGCGGTTGCCAAGCCCGGTCAGGTGATCGAGGCGTACCTGCTGCTCCAGGGCGTCGAGACGCAGATAGAGGGGCAAGGGGAGGGAGAGCAGTTGGTGACACTGACGCAGCTGGCGTTGCTGCTCCCCGCTGATGGGGCGTTCCAGCTCGTATTGCAGCAGGCAGAGCCGTTGCTCGTGCTGGCCGCGCAGCTCGAAGCGATAACTGTGCAGCGTCTGGCCAGCCCGTGGAGGATGGGAGATGAGGGCGCGAGAGTGGCCGCAATCGACATGCAGGCTGTGGATGGGGACAAGGGTTGCCGCCCGCTCGGCAAAAACTGTCAGCAGGGCGTCAAGATCCCGTTGCGCCAGCAGCAGGTCGATCAGCTGATGGTTGTCCATGACAGAGGGCGGCTGAAGCCGCTCCAACCGCTGTACCCACTGCTCGACACCCTGTCCGAAGCCATTCAATGACGATGTGTTTTCCACGCTGCAACCCTTGAACATCCTATTTGCATGCCCTTTTCTAGCAATCCCTGTGCCGAAAATATATCCGATGGGAAAAAGTCGGCTGGCTAGGCTTAACGAAACACAAGGGGAGTAAAAACGGAGGATGGATGTCGCCCGGCTGGCGGCGGGATCCTTGGAGAAAGGCGCTGGCCGCCAGGATCCCGGCTGGGGACAAGAGGATTGTCCGTCTCCAGGCCGGGTGTCCGGCGTCAAGAGGCAGCGTGTTGTGCTGCCTTGGTGTGGGTTGATAGAGAGAGTGGAGGCCTGAGTGTATGCAGACCTGCTGATCCTGCTGTTTTTCGCCGTCCTGCTGGTGGCGCTGTTTCGGCGTCTCGGCCAGCCGGTGATCCTCGCCTATCTGTTCGCCGGCATGCTGCTCGGCCCCCATGGCGCCGCCATCATCACGGGTCAGGCCATGATGCAGACCATAGGGGAGCTGGGCATCGTCTTTTTGATGTTCTCCCTCGGTCTCGAGTTCTCGCTGCCCAAGCTGGTCGCCATGCGCAAGCTGGTGCTGGGGGTCGGCGGCCTGCAGGTGCTGCTCACCACGACGCTCTTCTTCGCGCTGGCCTGGTGGTGGGGGCTGAGCCTGCCCCAGGCGCTGGTGGTGGCGGGCACATTGGCGCTCTCCTCCACCGCCGTGGTGATCAAGCAGCTCGGGGAGCTCAAACAGCTGCACACCCGGCGCGCCCAGCTCGGGGTGAGCGTGCTGCTGTTCCAGGATCTCGCCGTGGTGCCGCTGCTGGTGATGATCCCCATCCTCGCCCAGCCCGAGGTGCAGGGCAGCGCCCTGCTGGCGGAGATCGCCTGGGCCTCGTTGAAGGGGCTGCTCGCTCTCTTCACCCTGCTGGCGGTGGGAAAGTGGCTGCTGCCATTGGTGTTTCACGAGGTGGCGCGGGCCCGCTCCGACGAGCTGTTCGTGCTCTGCGCCCTGCTGGTGGCACTGCTGGCGGCCTCCCTCACCCAGTGGATGGGGCTCTCCATGGCGCTTGGCGCCTTCCTGGCGGGTATGATGCTGGGCGAGTCCCACTATCGCCATCAGCTGGAGGTGGACATCAAGCCGTTTCGGGACGTATTGATGGGTCTCTTCTTCATCACCATCGGCATGACCATGGACTGGTTGCTGGTGGCCACGGCCTGGTGGCAGGTTGCGTTGAGTGTGCTCGGCCTCATCCTGTTCAAGTCCCTGCTGGTCTTGCTGGCGGGTCGGCTGATGGGGGAGCGCAAACGCGACGCCATGGCGGCGGGCATCATGCTGAGCCAGGTCGGGGAGTTTGGCTTCGTGTTGCTGGCGCTGGCGAGCCACCACGGCCTGCTCGGCCACGGGCAGGTCTCCTTGCTCATCGGGATCGGGGTTTGCTCCATTGCCCTGACCCCCTGGCTGGTGCAAAAGGCGCAAGGGCTGGCCCACAGTTTTACCGGCACTGTCCTGCTCTCCCGCGCCGACGTCGCCATCTCGGGCCTTGGCAAACATCAGCACGTCATCATCGCCGGGTTCGGTCGCACCGGCCAGACCTGTGCCCGCTTCCTGAAACTCGAGGAGCTGCCCTTCCTCGCGCTGGATCTCGACCCCGAGCGGGTGAGCGAGGCCAAGCTTGCGGGGGAGCAGGTGGCATTCGGGGATGCCAGTCGGCGGGACATACTGCTGGCCGCCGGGCTCATGCGGGCGCGGCTGGTGATCATCACCTTCGATGATCGCAAGCGGGTCGACGCCATGCTGACCCTGATCCGGGAGTTGGCGAGCGGGGTCAAGGTGCTGGTGCGCACCCGGGATGACAGCTTCCTCGAACACTACAAGCAGGCGGGGGCCTTCGAGGTGATCCCGGAGTCCCAGGAGGGGGCCCTGATGCTGGTCTCCCACCTGCTGGTCAACTGCGACATCCCCATCGGCCGGGTGATCCGGCGCATGGAGCATGAGCGCAGCAGCCAGTATCGCTTCCTGCACGGCTTCTACTGGGGGGATCAGAGCGCCAGCAACCTGGAGACGGATCAGCTGCTGGAGCGTCTGCATCCGGTATTGCTGCACGATCAGGCCTGGGCGGTGGGACGCAGCCTGGGGGAGCTCTCTCTGGTGGAGGTGAGGGTCAAGGCCATCCATCGCGGGGATCAGAGCCTGGAGCCCAGAGCCGAACTCAGGCTGGCGGCAGGGGACAGGCTGGTGCTGTTTGGCAACGCGGTGGCCATGGAGCAGGCCGAGCAGCGCCTGCTGGAGGGGCACTAGGGGCGGCTCCTCAGGCTTCCTCTCGCACCGGCTCTTCGATATCCAGGAAGGCCTCGATCCGCTGGCGCTCGTTCAGGGCATCCTGATAGCCAAGCTGGATCAACTGCTGACAATAACCCGGATAGAACATCAGGAAGCTGGCCAGGCTGCTGCTCTCGTGGCCGTTTACGCCGAGCACCCGCAGCAGGCGGCGCAATTGGGTCGGCAACTTGTGCAGATAGTCGAGGGCGACAAGATCCAGATCCTGGCTCGGCCGGATGACGCAGGTCTCCACCTGGCGCAGCCTGAGGCGATTGCGCTCCCGCTCAGGAATGAGGGAGAGGGTCTGGTTGATGCGCCCGAGCCGCTCCAGATCCGAGTTGAGGGTGTCGGAGAAGACGGTGTTGAGCAGATGGCCCGCGATGTTGGAGCTGGTCAGATGGCCCTGACGGGGGGCCTGATTGATCTGGCCCGGACTGTCCAGGGTCACCAGCAGGATCCGCTCTGCCCCCAGGTGGATGGCGGGGCTCAGAGGACTCAGCTGGTGGATGGAACCATCCCCGTAGAAACGCTCGCCGATGCGGGTGGCCGGGAAGACGAAGGGCAGGGCGGCGGAGGCGAGCAGGTGATCCGAGGTGAGCAGAGTACGCAGGCCGCGCCGTCTGGCTCGCTCCCAGGGTTGATGCTCGGCGCGGCCCTGAAAGAAGGTGGTGGAGAGGCCGTCATCGTAGTCGGAGGCGGTGATGGCGATGGCCTCCAGGCTGCCGTAGAGGATGTTGTCATCGATGCGGTGATAGTCGATGACCTGCTCCAGCAGGCGGCGCAATGGGGCGTTGTCGAACAGGTGGAAGGCGCGGTTGTTGTCCGCGCTGATGAGACCGGCGGATCCCTGGTAGAGGGTGCGCCACAGCAACTGGCAGGGGTGGAAGTCGAAGATGTGGTGGGTCTCGAAGCGGCGCCAGACCCACTCCAGCTTGCGCACCCCCAGATGGAAACAGGAGGCGTAGCAGGCCAGTGCCGTGACGTTGAGGGCACCTGCCGAGGTGCCGCACAGGATGGGAAAGGGGATGCCGATGTTGCGGGGGTAGAGCTCGGCCACCGCCTTGAGGACACCCACCTGATAGGCGGCGCGAGCACCACCACCGGTCAACAGGAGAGCTGTGTTGGGTCTGGCCATGGGATTGCGCCTTATTGTTGCCACCGCACGATTTAACTATAAGACGCTGTATCAAATATAAAAATGGGCCGACATATCATTTTTTACGACAGGGTTGGCGGCCCATTGCCGGGACGGGGCCAGCCCTAGGCGCGGGCCTGGCTCAGCTCGTCAAAGGCTGCAAACACCGGGGGGCTGGCGAGGATGCGGCCATGGCCGAGCCCCCGGGTGCTCACCAGCCGGCAGTGCCCGTCCTCGGCCGCCCGCAGCGAATCCCCATGGGGAGCGAACCTGTCCTCCTCGTCGTGGACGATGAGAGAAACCCCGTCGCGATCGGCCAGCCTGCCCATGGGATCCACGGTGCTGAGGGGGTGCTGGTACTCTCGTTCTATCTCCTTGACCACCGCATCGAACAGCCGGATGGAGTAGCCGGAGCGGGCCACCATGCCGTAGAGCTGGGGCACGTAATCGAGCACCGGGGAGATGAGCAGCAGCGGCAGGGGGTCGAGGGCCGGGTGGCGGCTTGCCAGGGTCACTGCGCCCCCCATGCTGTGGGTGATGACCCCCTCGATGGGGCCGAAGCGTTCGAGCAGCTCGTCGAAGGCGCGCACGAAGCGGGGCAGATGGCCGGTGTGGCCCTCGCTCTGGCCGTGGGCGGGGTGATCGTAGGCCAGGGCGGTGAACCCCTGGGCGGCGATGTGGCTCATCAGGGGGTAGAACTGGCTGGCGCTGCCGGACCAGCCGTGCATCAGCAGCCAGACCGGGCCCTGACCGAGGCGGTAGCTCATCAGGGTGCCCTCGCTGGTGTGCACGGCCTGCTGCACCAGGCCATCGGGGGCCGTGGCATCGCGACCGGCCCGCTGCGGGGTGAGCAGCAGCTTGCTGGCGGTACGGCGGGCGTGAGCGGGAGCCAGCACGTGGTGCAAGCGGGTGCCCAGCCCCAGCAACAGCTTGCTCGGGCTGAAGCGGCGGGTGTTGAAATAGATTTTGCTGCTCATGGTCATCCTGTGGTTTTTATGTGCGAACGGTCGTGCTTTTTTGTGGGTTTTTAAAAACTAGCGCCAGCTCATCAGCAGATTTTCCACCTCGGGCCAGAAGTGGCTGGCGGGATCCTGACACAAATCCAGGGCATTGAACACCTGATCCCCGAGATAGAGGCCATAGAGCCGGTAGACGGCGCGCCAGGGATCGAGATCTGCGCGCCACTCACCGCTGGCCTGACCCTGTACCACCTGGCGGGCCAGGTAGTCGAGCCAGAAGCGTACCAGCTGTCGGGCCGACTGTTGAACGGCCCCCTCCTGGGCCGAGGTCCAGGCGTCGAGGAACATGCAGCGGCCTACGAAGCTTTGGTTCCAGGCGAGCCAAGCCTGCAAAAGGGCCACCAGCTTGCTCTGCTGGGTCTGGTGGTGCTGACGGCGCACCGGCTGGATCACCCGCTCCCTGAACACCTCGGCGGAGTAGGTGAGCACGGCGACCTGCAGGTTGTCCCTGGACTGGAAGTGGGCGAACAGGCCGCTCTTTGACATCTCGCAGGCACTGGCCAGCGACCCTATGGTCAGGCTCTCCAGCCCTTGCAGGCTGGCTTGCTCGAAGGCGGTCTGCAAAATGTTTTCCCGGGTCAGTCGGCCCTTGCTCATGATCTCTCCTCGCTGTCGCTGGCAGCATAAAGTACGACCGTACTATTTGTCGAGCGGAGGAGTCCAGGTCATGGACCCGGGCAGTCTCAGTCGTCCTTGATCCCCAGCTGCTGCAATGCGATGACCGCCTGGGTGCGATTCTTGACCCCGAGCTTCCTGAAGATGGCGGTGATATGGGCCTTGATGGTGGCCTCGGAGACGTTGAGCTCCCAGGCGATCTGCTTGTTGAGACTGCCGTCTCGCAACATGATCAGCACCTTGTACTGCTGTGGCGTGAGGCTGGCGAGCCTGCTGGCGAGATCGGATCCGTCGACAGGCTCGGGCTGCAGGGAGATCCCCTCCGGCACCCAGTTATCGCCACCGATCACCGTATTGAGGGCGCTGACCAGCTCCTTCATGGGCACGGATTTGGGGATGAAACCGAGGGCGCCGAGGAGCAGCACCTGGTTGATGATGGCGGGATCCTCGGAGGCGGAGACCACCACCACGGGCAGATCCGGGTATTGGCCGCGCAGATAGGCGAGTCCTTCGAAACCATTGGCCCCCGGCATCTTGAGATCGAGCAGCAACAGATCCACTTCGGGGTGATCCCCCAGCAGATGGGTCAGGCTGTCGATGGAGTCGGCTTCCAGCAGTTGGGCATCGTCGATGGCTAGGTGCACCGCTTGATAGAGTGCGCCCCGAAACAGGGGGTGGTCATCTGCGATGCAGATGGTAAATTGGCTGTCCATTGCTCACATCATGGCTAACTGTTTGTTTTGAAAAATCAAACTAGCACCCTGCCCATATGGGGTCAAACCCGCATACGCGCAAATGTGAGACGACCGTGAGATGTCGTGCCCGCGGGGCGCACGCGCTCATCCATAACCCAAGCAGGAGGAAAACATGGGATCCCTGGTTTTGACGGTAGGTACGGGTTCCACCTGGGCGATGCGCGCGTCCATGGTGCTCGGTCTGAGCGGACTGGCCTGGCAGGAGCAGGTATTCGATCTGGAAGACGCCAGGGAGGTGGCGCGGCTGAAGCGGGTCTCGCCGACCGGGCTGGTGCCCTGGCTCGATGACGGTGAGCTGCGCATTCACGACTCCCTCGCCATCGCCGAGTACCTGCATGAACGCTGTCCAGAACGCCACCTCTATCCGGTGAGCGTGGCCGAGCGGGCTCTGGCCCGCAGCCTGTGCGCCGAGCTGCATGCGGGCTTTGGCCAGATCCGCAGCCGCCTGCCGTTTTTCCTGGGAGCGCCAACCCAGAGTGAGCCACCGGTGGAGGTGCTCGTCGAGCTGGCCCGGCTGCAGACCATCTGGTCCCAGGCGAGGGGAGACTTCTACTTTGGCGAGGCGGGGATCATCGATGCCTTCTATGCGGTGATGGCCTATCGGTTGGCGAGCTACGGCATCGGGCTGCCCGGCCAGGCCGGTATCTATCAGCAGGCCCTGCTGGCCTGGCCCCTGTGGCAGGAGACCTTGGTCAAGGCGCGGCTGCAATGGCCTGCAAAATCCCGCCAATCGTTGTGATGGCAGCATAAAAAAGGGGAGCCGATGGCTCCCCTTTTTTCATGGTTGCAGTGTCGACTATTTGGCCCGGCCGGCGAAGACCACCACCACCTTGTCGGCCCCTTTCTCGCGCACGAAGCTGTAGGGGGCATCCGAGAGCTTCTTGTGGCTGCCTGCCGCCACCGCCGGGTGGGCGGCGCGGAACTGACCGAGGCGCTGCCAGTGCTTGACCAGCTCCGCCTTGTCGCCGCTCGCCAGCTCCTGCCAGTTCATGTCGGAGCGCAGGGCCTGATCGAACACGCCCCCATCCTTGGCCAGCCCGCGACCGGACTCATCCCCGTAGTAGAGCTGGATGCCGCCCGGCAGCAGCATGAAGCTGCTGGCGACCCGCCGCTGCAGCGGCACGTCCTGATAGTCGCCGAAGAACAGCTTGGTGTCGTGGGAGCTGATGTAGCTCAGCACGTTGAACTCCGGATCCTGATTGATGCGGCTGGCATAGCTGGCGTAGGTGGGCTCGGCGCCAGCCAGGCACTGGGCCTGGGGCAGGGCGAACTCGCGCTGATAGTCAAAGTTGATCAGGGAATCGAAGCCGTTCTGGTACCAGAAGTCCTTGGAGACCCCGTGATCCCACACCTCCCCCACCATGTAGAAAGGCAGATTGTCGAGGGCCTTGGTGGGGTTAGCCGCCTTCCACTCTTGAAGGGCCGCCGTGCCTGCCTGCTTGAGTTTGGCCCAGACCGCCGGCTCCAGGTGCTTGACGGTATCGGCCCGGAAGCCGTCGATGCCAAAGCGGCGCACCCAGTCGGTGTGCCAGGCGATGAGATAGTCGCTCACGCTGGCATCGGGCAGCGCCTTGGCGCCGGTGTCTTTTTTGGCCGCCAGCAGCGGCGGCAGCCCCACCGGCCTGGTCGACTCGGTCAGGAAGTCCGGCAGGCCCGCCACCGTGCCCGTCACATCGTCGGTACCGGGTTGGGGATAGCCGGGCAGACCGGCCCGCACCCAGTCCGGGCCCCACCACTTGTTCCAGTCATTCGATTGATAGTCGATGAACTGGTTGTAGCCATGCCAGTTGAGGCCGCCGCTTGGGCGCCAGTCGTTCCAGCGGGCGGGGAGTTTGCCGGTGTTCTGGGCAAGGTCGGTGAGGCCGAGATCATGCAAGTCCGCCAGGGTGGCATAACCGGCGTGGTTCATCACCACGTCGAGGATGATGCGCATGCCACGCTTGTGAGCCTCGTCCACCAGCGTCCTGAGGCTCTCCTCGTCGCCATAGTTGGGGTCGATTTTGGTGAAGTCCAGCGCCCAGTAGCCGTGGTAGGCGTAGAAGGGGAAGTTGCCCTGCTCGCCGCCGCCGATGAAGCCGTGTACCTGCTCCACCATGGGGGTGATCCAGATGGCGTTCATGCCGAGGCTCTTGATGTAGTCGAGCTTCTCGGTCAACCCCTTGAAGTCGCCGCCGTGCCAGGTGGCGACCTCATCCTGGCCATCCTTCTGGCGGCCGAAGCTGTGATCATTGCTGGGATCCCCGTTGTGGAAGCGGTCGGTCAGCAGGAAATAGACGCTGGCCTCATCCCAGTTGAAGGGTTCGGCCTTGACCGCCGCCACCGGTTCGAGCAGCAGCAAACCGCCGCTTTCGGCGCTCGGGGTCAAGGTGAGCTTGCCACCCTTGACCACTGCCTCCTGTTTTGAATACGCATCCCGCAACCGGGTGCCATCGGGCCAGACTCCTTTCAATGAGACAGTGACCGGGCCGCCGTCCCAGGCGATGCAGGGCTCCTCCGGTGGCTGACGCTTGAACTCGCTCTTCTTGGTGGCTCTTAGTACCTTGAGGCTGGGGGTATCCGGGTTGAAGGTGAACTCGTAGTCTCCCGCCAGCATGACCCGTAGGGTGAAGCTGTTCTCCTTGGCGCACTTGTCCATGGGTTGGGCGGTGCCAAAGGGGAGCGCTTTGTTTTCGCTCGGGCCGAAGCTGGTGCCGCAGCTGTTGGCGGCATCGCCGATGCGGATCTGGTGGCTGCCCTTGTCGAGCTTGTGGGTCAGGCTGACGGTACCCTTGTCCAGCGCCAGTTCCCCGGCGACCGGCTTGCCATCCACATAGAGCTGCACTGGTGAAGCTGCCAGAGCCTGACTGGCAAACAGGGGGGCAGCCAGCAGGGCGAGCCAGAGGGGCGAGGGGCGAGGGGCGAGACGCATAAGCCATTCCTTGAGCTGAGAGTGAGCGAATGAAATTCCGTTGAGCGCTCATTCTAGGGGGCCGAGGGGAGGGGCTGGATCGGGAAAATCCCGATTTGTGAGGTGAGTTCAAATGGTTACGTTTTCAAGCTCGGGAAACTGTGATGCCTGCCCAAAGATGGCAGCCATAAAAAATGCCGGTCCATGGACCGGCATTTTTTGGGGGCGGGGGATCGTCAGACGGTGAAGAACTTGAAGTTGACGAAGGCCACCGCGATGAAGGAGGCGACCATGCCACTGACGCAGAGCACCGCCGGGCGCAGGGCGGGCCAGCGATGGGTCAGCAAGATGATGGCCAGCAGGGTCGGGTAGAGACCGAACATGTAGCGGGGCATGGCGTTGAGCCCGGTCATCAGCGGTATGGTGCAGCAGATGAACATCAGGGTCGCCTCGGCCCAGCGCTTCTGGCTGAACAGGTAGAGGTTCAGACACCAGCCGAAGATCACCATGATGGAGAGGTAGGCCTTGCGACCACCGAGCTCGAATCCGCTCAGCCACCAGTCCAGCGGGCTATCCATGTAGCGGCCCCAGGCCACCTGGATGTGCTTGAAGGCGAAGGCATCCCCGGTGAGGTGATACAGGAAGACCATGTAGGAGAAGAGGCCAAGCGGGATGAGCCAGATGCTGAACACCACCTTGAAGGCCCGCTCGGTGAAGCGGAAGAACTCGCGCCAGCCATAGGCCTGCAGTGCCAGGATCAGCACCGGGAACACCATCATTACCCCGAGGTTGCGGGTGCTGGAGATGAAGATGCCGATGACGCCGACCAGCAGCCACTGCTCACGGTAGGCGAACAGGAACATGAGCAGCATGAAGAGCATGAACATGGACTCGCCGTACCCGGAGACGAAGTAGGCGGAGAAGGGGGAGAAGGCCAGCAGCCAGACCCCGAAACGGGCGGTATCATCCCCCAGCTTGAGCTGGCGCAGCACCAGCAGCATGGCCGGCAGGGAGAAGAAGAAGGCGATGTTGGTCACCAGCATCAGGCCGATCAGGCTCTCGACGTTGAGCAGGTTGGAGAGACCACCGGACAGCATGGGGTAGAGGGGCATGAAGGCCCAGTTCGCCGCATTGCCCTTGCTGAGCCAGCGAGGGTAGAGGTCGTAGCCGTTTTCGATGATGCGCTGGAACCAGACGCAGTCAAACTGGCAATAGGCCTGCAGCGGGCCGATACCGGGGGCGCCGTAGAGCTGGACGCCGAAGTAGCCCATGCCGTAGAGGGCGGCCCGGCTCAGTACGAAGGCGGCGATGATGATCAGCCAGTCGCGGCCGCTGATGGCCAGGGACGGGCGATAGGGTCCCGCGGCTGCGGGAACGGGTGTTGTCATGTCATTCATCAGGCAAATACCCAGACGCGAGAGAGAAGGTAGGTGAGTATGGTCACGGCCAGGGTGGCAATGACCACGGGCAGCAGGCCGGAGAGGCCGGCAAACAGCAGGCCGCTCAGGAGCAGGTTGCGCACCGCCAGGGAGAAGAGCGCCACCAGCAGGAACTTGCCGGCCGCCCCCTGCTTCTGGAAGGTGATGTAGCGATGGCCGAAGAAGGAGAACCAGAAGGCCACCCCGAAGGCGAGGGTGGTCACCAGGTGTTCGGAAATATCCGGCCAGTTGTGAAACAGCGCGAACGAGGTGCCCAGATCGACGAGGGTAGCCCCCCCGCCGACGAAACCGAAGCGAACCAGACGCCAGAATTCCTCGCGGGAGATCATTGAGGCGCCGGCTCCTGCTTGTCCTGCTGTTCGGCGCCATCCTGTGGTTTGCCTGCATCAGCTTGTTTGTCTTTGGCGTACTGGCCGTAGACCCCCTCGATGAGGTAGACAGGGCGCTGCTTCACCTCGACGAACATGCGGCCAATGTATTCGCCGATGATGCCAAGGGAGAGCAGCTGGATGCCGCCGAGGAACAGCATCACCGACATCAGGGAGGCGTAACCGGGGACGTCGATGCCAAAGAACAGCACTTGGGCCAGGATCTTGAGGATGTAGAGGAAGGCGATGAAGGAGACACCGACCCCCACATAGCTCCATACCCGCAGGGGCCAGCTGGAGAAGCTCATCAGCCCATCGAGGGCGAAGTTCCACAGTTTCCAGTAGTTGAACTTGGTCTCACCGGCGTGGCGGGCAGGGCGCTCATAGGGCACGCCCACGGCGCGGAAACCGGCCCAGGCAAACAGTCCCTTCATGAAGCGGTTGCGCTCCGGCAGTAGCTTGAGGGCCTCGACCACCTTGCGATCGATCAGCCGGAAGTCACCGGCGTTCTCCGGCAGCTTGGTGCTGGTGGAGAGCGCATTGAAGAAGCGGTAGAAACCACCGGCGGTGAGGCGTTTCATCGGAGTGTCGGCGCTGCGATCCACCCGGATGCCGTAGACGGTGTCATAGCCACCGGTCTGCCACAGTTTGACGAATTCCAGAATGAGGGCGGGGGGATCTTGCAGATCCACGTCCATGGGGACGATGGCATCGCCCTTGGCCTCATGCAGGCCAGCGGTCATGGCGGCTTCTTTACCGAAGTTGCGGGCCAGGTTGACCAAGGTAACGCGGGGGTCGCGAGCGATGGCCTGTTCGACCACCTCGCGGGTACGATCGCGGCTGCCATCGTTGACGAACACGATTTCAAGCTGGTCTTTGAGCGGGGCCAGTTCGTCATCTATCGCGCTAATGAAGGCGTCTATGCTCTCTTCCTCGTTATAAACGGGCACGACCAGAGAGAGTCGAAAATCGGCATGCGACATGGGAACTTCCTTATTAGAAAATCACGTTTAACGGCTGATTTTTAGATTTTTGTCTTCACTGTGCCACGGTCAGGCGCACGGACTGCACGTTGAGTGGCGTCGGGGCAGACAGAGCCAGGAAATTGGGGCGCTTGGGATCGGCGGTCAGGGAATCCCCCGGCAGGCTGAGCCGGATCTCGTTGATGCCCGCCTTGGCCAGTTTGACAGTGGTGGTGAAATCGTGGCCCAGGGCCACCTTGAGCAAGGCCCCCGCTTCCGGGCTGTTGATCCGCGCCTGGATGGTGAGTTGTTCTGGTTGCGCCTGCTGCTTGGGGAGGACGAAATAGAGGCCGCCCTGACCACTGAGTTCGGTCCCTTCGGCGCTCGGTTTCTTGGCCCAGCCTTCGCTTGAGAGGAAGCGGCTCGGCTTGGTCAGGTTGAGTTCGTTGCCCGGCTGGTAGGTCATGCTGGAATTGTGTTCCCAGAAGCGGGTCTTGCCTTCCAGGTAATAGAGCTTGTAAGCCAGGCTCACATTGGGGTGAGCGGCCAGATAGAGGGTATAAAGATAAAAGCCACTCAGTGCCATGATGGCTGCCAGAAAACCGAACTTTTTGTAGGTCATATTACTCACTCGACGCCTGACGGATGGGTAGGCAGATTTCGCGCATATGCTAATCCAATTGCAAAAAAAGCATAGTGGATCACAAAAATATATTTGCTCACATATTAACCCCGATAACCCTGCTCGCCAAATGCCATTAGGGAAACGGATGGCACCTCTCTCTTCACCTTCTGCTCATGTCATGCCGGAGGCTTACATGGCTGAGAGATTATCAGTCAACTGACTGATTTTGCTCATTGCTGTGGCAGGAACTGTCGTCATTTGACCGCCGCAGCGCTAAGATAGCGCGCTTCGTCGTCAAGGATGACTCATGAGACTGCCCCTCCTTTGTCTGCTCTGTTGTCTGCCGGTTTCATCCCCGTGGGCGCAATCCCTCTGTTCCTCCCCCCTGCGGGTCGGTTTCGATGACTGGCCCCCTTACCACTATTATCACCAGCAGGGTGGCAAGCGGCAGTTGCGCGGCTTTGCGGTGGACTATCTCAATGCCATCGCCACTAGGCTGGGCTGTCGCCTGACCTATGTGGAGCGTCCCTGGAAGCGGGTGTTGCAGGACCTGGAACAGGGCAGGCTGGACATCGCCATGGAGGCTTACTTCTATGAGGACAGGGCCCGCTATGCCTGGTTCTCCAAGGCTTACAACCCTGGGCGTACCCGGCTCTGGGTTCGCAGTGCCGACATGGATGACACGCCGGATCTGAGGCGCTGGCTGGCCAAGGGGCATCAGCTCGGGGTCACCAAGGAGTTCTACTACGGGAGCGGGGTGACCGCCCTGCTGCAGGATTACCGGCATCAGGTGAGCGCCGTTAATGATGCGCAAAACTATCGCAAGCTGCAGCTTCGGCGGATTGATGGGTTTCTCGGGGATAGCCTGGCGACCCCCTGGGGTCTGAAGAGAGAGGGGCTGGAGAAGGGCATCAGTCCTCACGGGATGTCGGTTTATGAGATGCCGACCTATTTCATGCTGAGCAAGCAGACTCTGTCGGCTGATTTTGTGGCGAGATTTGATCAGGCGCTTGGCGACGTCAGCCGGAGTGCGGAGCATGGGCAGATATGGCGCCGCTACGCCCTGGCCCGTTAGCATCAGGTTGTCGCCCGCTGGCAAAGTCATTGCCATTCACGCATCATGGGTGCCTGACCGCGGCGCCTGACAGGCCAAATTGAACCGATTTGAGGTAAGCATGGGGAAGAAGCATTGGCTGGCATTGGCAAATCTTATCTGGCTCGGCTGCTGGCCGGCGGGGATGGCCCATGCCAACACGGAACAGGTCGTGGTGGCCAGCCCCGGTATTCAGCACGACTGGTATCAGGATAGCGAGGCCGAGCAGGCACGTCAGGAGCTGGAGAGCCAGCTGCAGGAAGCGGTGCTTGCCCAGTTGCATCCGGATTTCTACCGGCTCTGGCAGCAGTTGCAGAAGACCCCGAGCGACAAGCGCGGTGCCCTCTACGATGAGATCTTTGCCAAGCTGGCTCGCTTCCAGCAGGCCTGGCGTGCCATGGATCTGGTCGCCCGTGAGCAGATGCAGACCCAGAAGCTCAATTTGAACAAGCCCCTGACCGACGTGCCTGAAGGTGACAATCTGCTGGACCGGGTCAAACAGCTCAGACCCCAGGTGGCCGAGTACGACGCGGTGCGCGAAGAGGTGCGCAAGTTGCTGGCCATGCCCATGGCCAGACAGTGGCCCAGCCTCGACATACCGACCCTGCGTGCGGGGGAGAGCTCGACCGAGCTTGGCCAGATCCGCGCCATCCTCAATGCGTTGGGGGATGGTGCCCCGAGCGATGATGAAGTCATCTACGACGACGCAACCGAAGCTGCCATCAAGCAGTTCCAGCGCCGCCACGGCCTGACCGCTGACGGCATCATCGGTCGCCAGACCCGCTCCTGGCTCAATACCGGGCCCCAGGTGCGCGCCAGCCTGCTGCTGCGCAACCTCTGGCGCCGGGATCTGGTGGATCACCTTGCCAACCGCTACGTGCTGGTCAATATCCCGGATTACCGCCTGAGCGTGGTGGAGTCCGGCAACGAGGTATTCACCAGCCGGGTCATCGTCGGCAAGGAGCAGCGGGCCACCCCCATTCTCGCGAGCGAGATCCGCTCCATCGTCCTCAATCCCGCCTGGCACGTGCCACGCTCCATTCTGAGCAAGGACATACTGCCAAAACTCGGACGGGATCCGGCTTATCTGGATCGGGAGCAGTTCGAGGTGATCGACGGTGACGGCAATCCGGTGCAGTTCAGCGAGGATGGCTGGCACCATGCGCTGGCCTCCGGCTTCCCCTATCGCTTGCGGCAAAAGCCGGGCGATCACAACGCCCTCGGTCGCTACAAGTTCTATCTGCCGAACAACGATGCCATCTACCTGCACTCGACGCCGCGCAAGTCCCTGTTCGAGCAGGGGGCGCGCGCTTTCAGCTCGGGTTGCATCCGGGTGGAGCATGCGGACGATCTGGCGGAGCTGCTGCTGACCGATTCCCGCTATCAGCCGGACAAGGTCGCCAATATCTTGAAGTATACCCAGACCAAATGGCTGCCCTTGACCACCCCGATCCCGGTGTTTACCGTCTACTGGAGCAGCTGGATCGACGACGAGGGGCGCCAGCAACTGCGCAACGACATCTACGGATTTGATCGAGTCAGCTTCCAGAGCCGGCTGTTGTGATCTCAGCCACAGAGTGAAAAGCCCGGCCAGTGCCGGGCTTTTTCATGGCCGATTGTGGTTTGACATGGGGAGGAGCGCTGGGTAATTTCAGGCGTCGACATCAAGATTACTCATCAAATCCACTTAAATATGCGATGGACGGACCACGGATGCTGGAACAAGAGATAAGCCGACGCCGTCTGCTGCTGGGGGCCGGTTGCCTGATGGGCACCAGCCTGTTGTCGTTCCCCGCCATGGCGAGCCGCAGTACCTCGGGGCGAGAGTTGAGCTTCTTCAACCTCAATACCGGCGAGCGGGTGCAGGCCAGCTATTGGGAGAACGGCCACTATCTGACCGATGGGTTGGCAGAACTTAATCATATCTTCCGCGATTACCGCAGAAATGAAGTGTTTAATATCGATAAGAAGCTGTTTGATCAACTGTTTCTGCTGCAGCACAAGCTGGGGCGAAAAGGGGAAATCCAGCTGATCTCCGGTTATCGCTCCCCTCAGACGAACAATCAGAAGCGTCGCAAGAGCCGGGGGGTAGCCAAGCACAGCTACCATACCCTGGGGCAGGCGGTGGACGTGCGCATTCCCGGGGTGCAACTGGCCCACCTGCGCAAGGCGGCCCTCAACCTCAAGGTGGGTGGCGTCGGCTACTACCCATCCGACAACTTCGTGCACCTGGATACCGGCCCCGTCCGCAGTTGGTGATAGTAAGCGAATGCGGTCGCGCTGAGCCGTGATGGTTTCGTGTTGGGCTTCATTCGAAATCCACCCATGCTGGCAATCAGGGGGCGTCAACTGCTAGGCTCTGGTCACTAGCCAGAGGAGAGAGAGATGAAGCAGATCCTGATCGGGGGAATGATCGCCCTGTTGTTGACCGGTTGCAGCAAGCTGAACCGGGAGAACTACGACAAGTTGAAAGTGGGCATGAGTTATGCCGAAGCCAGTACCGTGCTCGGCAAGGCGGATCGCTGCGACGATGCGCTCGGCACCACCAGCTGCCTCTGGGGCAAGGATGGCAAGAACATCCAGGTGCGTTTCATCGCCGACAAGGCCACCTTCTTCAGCTCGGAAGGGATCAACTGAGGCGCATTCGTGCCGTCCCCCCCAATAAAAAAAGCGCCTTCCGGCGCTTTTTTTATTGGTCGTTATCCGCCCATTCTGGCCAGAAGCTGGCGTGCTCAGTGGGTGGCGTACTGGTAATTGAAGGTAGGCAGTCCCCACTTGAAACGTACCGCCAGCAGCCGCATCACGAAGCCGATCCCCAGGGCACCGAAGGCGGCCCAATCATTGGGGAGCCCCTGATCCAGCGCGAGACAGTAGAGCCCGGCCGTGACCAGGGAGACGGCGGCATAGAGCTCGCGCCGAAACACCAGCGGGATGCGTTGGCACAGGAGATCCCGCAGTACGCCACCGAAGACCCCGGTCACTACCGCCATGATGCAGGCGATGCCGGCACCGTGCCCCATCTCCAGCGCCCGGGCCGCCCCGAAGATGGAGAAGACCACCAGTCCCAGCGCATCCAGCGCCATGAACAGCTTGCCGAGATAGCGCATCAGGGGGGCCGAGATGACCCCGACCATGGCGGCGCCCGCCACCAGCAGCACATATTCGGGATGTTCCACCCAGAGCAATGGGTAGTGCCCCAGCAGCACGTCCCGGATGGTGCCGCCACCGATGGCGGTGGCAGAGGCGATGATCACTACGCCAAACAGATCCATCCGTCGCCGACCCGCCGCCAGCGCGCCGGTCATCCCTTCGGCCACCAGGCCGAGCAAGAAGAGTGCATGTAACATGAGTAATACCAGGGGACGAGAAAGGACCGCATCCTAACAATCCAGCAATGGCGCGGCAAGCATAGTCGATATTGCATTAGATTAAGTAATGAGAAGGGGGCTTTCGCCCCCACTTTAGGTTATGCCTGAACCGGTTAACGGCGCAGTTGTTCGGCCCGGTATTGATCCACCCACATGGCGGTGGCGCCGCAGATGGCGACCGGCATCACGAACAGGTTCACCACCGGAATGGCGGAGAAGAGGGTCACCAGGGCACCGAAGCTCAGGCACTTGCCACGACGCTGCTTGAGGGCGTCGCGCATGGTGGTGAAGTCGATCTTGTGGTTGTCGAACGGGTAGTCCACGTACTGGATAGCCATCATCCAGGCACTAAACAGGAACCAGAGCACGGGAGCCAGGGTCTGGCCCACCACGGGGATGAGGAACAGGATCAGGCAGCCGATGGCCTTGGGCAGATAGTACTTGAGCTTGGTCCACTCGCGGCCGAAGGTGCGCGGCACATCTTTGACCACGTCCAGCATGCCGGTGTCGCTCATGGTTTCGCCGGTGAGGATCTGTTCCACCTTCTCCGCCAGCAGGCCATTGAAGGGGGCTGCTATCCAGTTCGTCACCGAGCTGAAGATAAAGGAGAACACCACCAGGATGGTGATGAGGGCGATGGGCCAAAGCAGGTAGTCGAGCCAGCTGAGCCAGGACGGGATCTGCTGATGCAGCCAGGCAAACAGGCCGTCCAGCTGCAGTAGCAGCGCGTAGAAGGCGCCGGCGAACAGCACCACGTTGACCAGCAACGGGATCATCACGAAGGTGCGGATCCCGGGCTGGCGGATGAGGGAAAAGCCGCGCAGGAAGTAGTCAGCACCGCTGACCGAGTCTTTGACCATCTTGGGGGATTGGCTCATCTGAGCTCCATCTGTTAATGGGAAACTGCCTGCATATTACAAACAAGCTTTTGATTTGGTAAAGTCGCCTGCCCGCCTCTTCGACATTTCGTTACCCAGATAGGCCCTCATGCGTCTGAAATTGATTAAACTCGCCGGTTTCAAGTCGTTTGTAGAGCCGACCCGCATCGAGCTTAGCGCCGACATGACCGCCGTGGTCGGGCCCAACGGCTGCGGCAAGTCCAACGTCATCGACGCGGTGCGCTGGGTATTGGGAGAGAGCTCGGCCCGCCATCTGCGGGGCGAGAACATGACGGACGTCATCTTCAACGGCTCCATCAACCGCAGTGCCCATGGCCGCGCCTCGGTGGAACTGGTATTCGACAACCCCCACAACCGGGTTCCCGGTGAATTTGGCCGCTTTACCGAGATCTCGGTGCGCCGCGAAGTGCTGCGCGACGGCTCGAATCATTACCAGATCAACGGCCAGAAGTGCCGCCGCAAGGACGTGACCGATCTCTTCCTCGGCACGGGTCTCGGGCCTCGCAGCTACGCCATCATCGAACAGGGCACCGTCAGCCGGCTGGTGGAGTCCCGCCCTGCCGATCTCAAGCTGTTCATGGAGGAGGCGGCCGGGGTCTCCCGCTACAAGGAGCGGCGCCGGGAAACCGAACAGCGCATCCGTCATACCCAGGAGAATCTGGAGCGGCTCGGCGACATCCGTGGCGAGCTGGGTTCCCGTCTCGAACATCTCAAGGCCCAGGCCGAGACTGCCGAACGCTACAAGCAGCTCAAACAACGCAGTCGCGCCGCCCGTGCCGAGCTCATTGGCTCCGAATTGTGGGCGCTGGAGACCCGTCTTGGCGATGCCAAGAGCGAGCTGGCCCAGGCCGAGCAGGCGCTGGCGGCCCTCGATGCCAAGCGTACCGCCGATGAAGGGCGCCACGTCACTCTGTCGGTGGCGCGTCAGGAGGCCCAGGCCGAGCAGGCGAGCCGCCAGCAACAGATCTTCCTCGGTGGTCAGGCCATCGCCCGCCTCGAACAGCAACAACTGCATCAGACCGAACTGGGCCGTGACTGGCAACAGAGACGGCAGGCTTTGGCTACGCGTATAGAGGAGATCAAGGTCCAGCTCGCGAGTCAGCAGGCACAGCTTGCCGAAGGTGTCCTCAAGGGGGAGCTGGCCTCGGCACGCCTCGAGCAGTGTGAGCAGTTGCTCACTGATCAGCAAGGGCTGCGACGGGCTGCCGGCGAAGGGCTGGAACAAGCGCGCCAGCAACAGCAGCAGTGGCAGCAGCGTATCGGCGAGTCGCAGGGACGGCTCAACCAGACCCGCGTCGAATTGAGTGGTCTGCAGGAGTTGCAAGCCAAGACCCGGTTGGCTCGTCTCAAACTGGAAGATGAGCAGGGTGGCCCCCTCGGTGGGGAGGACGAGACGTTGCAGCCCAGGCTGGATACGCTGACTGCCGAACTTGAGCTGAGCCGTGTGCGCTGCGCCGAGCAGGAGACACAGTGGCAGGAGGCGGTGGCCCGTCATGAGGAGTGCAAGGCCAGGCAGAGCGAGCAACAGGGCCAATTACGGGAGCTGGAGGCGCGCCTCACCACCCTCAGCCAGATCCTGGGAGAGCAGATGCAGGGAGATACCCTGGCGGATCGACTGCAGGTCTCCCCCGACTGGGCCCAGGCCCTGGACAAGGTACTCGGCCGCTGGCTCACCGCCCGGCCGGCGGATCTGTGCAACCTTGAGCAAAACGGACTCTGGATTGGTCCGGCTCAGGCCCCGGTACCGGGAACCCTGGCGGCCCGGATCGAAGGGATGCATATTCCCGCCTTCCTCAACGCGATCTGGCTGGTGGCAAACCGGGAGGAGGCGCAGACCCGCCTCGCCGGGCTTGGCGCCGGTGAGTCCGTGCTTACTCCCGAGGGAGATTGGTTTGGTTCTAACTGGGCCGATCTTGGGGAGGGCGGGGTCCTCGGTACCCTGGCGTTGCTCGGAGAACGTGAGCGGTTACACACCGAATTGAACACGAGCCGCCAGGCGCTGGCTCATCTCGATGATGAGTTGAGGACGAGGGATGGGACGCGCGCCAGCTTGCACAGCGCCCTCGAGCTAGATCAGCGCCGCCTGCGGGAACAAGAGCAAGAATGGCAGCAACTGCGAGAAACCTGGAGCCTGCAGGAAGGTCAGCGCCAGGCGCGCTTGCAGCGTTTGGGACAGCTCGGCGAAGAGCTGGCTCGGCTCGATAAGGAGCAGGCAGAGGAGGCGCAGCGCGCCGTCACCCTGTCCCAGCGTCTCGAACTGGAAGAGGCACAACTGGCCGAGCGGCAGGAGCAGGGGGAGGCGCTTGCCGAGGAACTGCAACTGGCCCAGGAGCGCGTCGGTACGGCGGAGCGAGGGCAGGAGGAGGCGCGACTACGGCGAGAGCAGCAGCAGGCCGACTGTCAGCGTCTGCAATTGGAGCAGCAAAACCTGTCGCAGCTCATCGCCTTGCGCGAGCAGGAGCTATCTCGCCTCGGGCTGGAACTGGCGGAGCTCAAGGGGCCGGATGCACAGGCGCTGCAGGATCTCTCCCCGCTGCTTGCCGAGCAGCAGCAACTTGAGGCGCAGCAGCTGGCTTGTCATCAGCGGCTCAGCGAACTGGAGCGGCAATTGAAGGAGCTGGATCAGGCGCGCAGTGTGGATCACAAGCAGCTGGTGACCCTGCAGGAGAAGCTGGCCCAGCTTCGGCTTGAGCGGGAGCGCAACCTGACCCGCCGTCAGGGACTGCACGAGCAGTTCGAGGAGCTCGGGGTGCGGCTGGTGGATCTCGATCAGGCCGTGCTGATCGCCGCCGATCGCGGCAAGCTGCGTCAGGAGATCCAGACCCTGGAGGCGCAAGTGGAAGCGCTTGGCGCCATCAACCTGGCGGCGCTCGAGGAATATGAAGAGGCGAAAACTCGCTCAACCTACCTGGAAAATCAGTGCCAGGATCTGGAGCAAGCGCTCGAAACCCTGAGCCAAGCCATTAAAAGAATTGATAAAGAAACACAAATACGCTTCCGCGACACTTTCGATAAGGTCAACGAAGATTTAAAATCCCTCTTTCCAAAAGTGTTCGGGGGAGGCAGTGCCTGGCTCGAGTTGATCTCGGACGATCTTTTGGAGGCCGGAGTGAGCATCATGGCAAGACCTCCGGGCAAGAAGAATGCTACCATTGCCCTGCTTTCCGGGGGGGAGAAGGCGTTGACGGCCCTTGCGCTGGTCTTTGCCATCTTCAGACTCAATCCAGCGCCCTTCTGTCTGCTGGATGAGGTGGATGCACCGCTCGACGAAGTGAACGTGGGTCGCTTCTGTTCTCTTGTCAAAGAGATGTCGAGCACAGTACAGTTCGTTTACATCAGTCATAATAAGGTCTCCATGGAGATGGCTGAGCAACTGATAGGCGTCACTATGCAAGAGCCCGGGGTTTCTCGCATAGTGTCGGTCGATATCGGTGAAGCCGTCGCTTTGGCTGAGCAAAACTAGAAAGAGAAGCAGCTAATGCAGGAATTGCGTTACATCTTGGTTGCCCTGGGCGGAATTGCCATTGCGGCATTGCTCATTCACGGGTTGTGGAGCAACAGAAAGAACCGTCAGGCACCGATCAAGGAAAAACCCCTTGGCCGGATGGAATCCAAGTCGCGGGAACGTGACAACGATGCGTTTGACAGCGATGGCATCGGTCAGGTGCGGGTGGTCAGTGGTGGCCGTCGTGCTGAACCCAAGCTGCGTGGCGATGAAGCCCGCCAGCCGGAAGCCATCCGCCGTGCTCCCGCCCCCGACTTCGACGACGAGGATGATGACGCCGACCTGCCGCCCCCTGTGGTTCGCAAGCCTGCTCCCCGTCCGGTCGCGCCAGCCCCTGCTCCCGCCTATGAGGAAGAGGAGTATGACGAGCCGAGCCCCGAGCCCGTCGAGGAGGCCCCTGCCGTGCCGGTACGCAAGCCTGCCCAGGTCATTCGTCGCACCCCGGTACACAGATCCCGTCCTCAGCGTGAGCCCATGATGCAGCCGCTGGACGAAGAGCCGCTGGTGGAGCCGGCCTATGCCCAGGCGCCGACTTTCGGTGCCCGTGCGCCAGCGCCCGAACCTCAGCCCCGTCAGGCCGCCCCCGCCCCTGTTTATGAAGAGCCGGAGTACGATGACGAGCCCGCCTACGAAGAGACCGAGTCTGCCCCCATGCGGGAACCGGTCGAGAAGATCTGGCAGGATGTCTATGTCATCAACCTGATGGCGCGTCCCGGTCAGGATCTGCAAGGGGCGACCCTGCTCTCTTCCCTGCTGGCGCTTGGCTTCAAGTTTGGCGAGATGGACATCTTCCACCGTCACGAAGACTTGGGCGGCAAGGGGGAAGTGCTCTTCTCCATGATCAACATGGTCAAACCGGGCACCTTCAACCCCTATCGCATGGAGCAGTTCAGCACACCGGGCGTGTCCCTCTTCATGCAACTGCCCCTGCGCAGCAATGCCGCCTTCGCGTTCGAGCACATGTTGCAGGCCGCTGACCAGCTGGCAAGCGATCTCGATGCCATGCTGACCGACGCGAGCCGCAGCCCGCTCAGCGACGATGACATCGCCCGCTATCGTCAGGAGCTGGCGGCTTACGAGGCCAGCCGCGACTGAGCCTCTGTTGTCTGAATTGAAAAATGCGGTACCTGGTACCGCATTTTTGTTTGTGCGGTTAACTTATTATTCCAACCACAGTCCGAGACTTCCTCATGAGCGACATCCTCTCCCGCCACCGTCAACTGTGTGATCTGCTGACCGAGTATGGCCATCAATACTATGTGCTGGACAACCCCACGGTACCGGATGCCGAATACGATCGCCTGATGCGCGAGCTGCTGAGCCTGGAGGCCGAGCATCCCGAGCTGAAGACGCCGACCTCTCCAAGCGCCCGGGTCGGGGGCCAGCCACTCTCGGCCTTTAGCCAGGTGCGCCACGAGATCCCCATGCTGAGCCTGGACAACGTGTTCAGCGACGAAGAGCTGCAGGCCTTTGAACAGCGCATGCGGGATCGCCTCAAGCGCGAGATACGCTTCCAGTTCTGCTGTGAGCCCAAGCTCGACGGCCTCGCGGTCAGCCTGCTCTATGTAGACGGTCAGCTGGTACAGGCCGCCACCCGGGGGGATGGTACCACGGGGGAGGAGATCACCGAGAACGTGCGTACCATCAAGGCGATCCCCCTGGCTCTGCGCGGCGCGGGCTGGCCTGCCCGGCTGGAGGTGAGGGGAGAGGTCTTCATGCCCAAGGCGGGCTTCGAGGCGATGAATGCCAAGGCGCTGGCCGCCGGCGAGAAGGTGTTCGTCAACCCGCGCAACGCGGCGGCGGGCAGCCTGCGCCAGCTCGATTCGCGCATCACGGCTAGCCGCCCTTTAAGCTTTTACGCCTACGGTGTCGGGGTCGGTGGGGACGAGCTGGGGAATTCCCACTTTGGCCGCCTGACGCAGCTCAAGGAGTGGGGACTGCCGCTGAGCCCGGAGGTGAAACTCAAAGAGGGGGCCGCCGGTTGCCAGGCTTTCCATGATGACATTCTGGCCCGCCGTGGGGATCTGCCCTACGAGATCGACGGTGTGGTATACAAGGTGGACGACATCACGTTGCAACTGGAGCTCGGTTTCGTCGCCCGGGCCCCGCGTTGGGCCACGGCCCACAAGTTCCCCGCCGAGGAGGAGATGACCCTGATCGAGAACGTGGAGTTTCAGGTCGGCCGTACCGGCGCCGTGACGCCGGTGGCCAAGCTCAAACCCGTGTTCGTCGGCGGCGTCACCGTCTCCAACGCCACTTTGCACAACGCCGACGAGATTGAGCGCCTCGGCGTCATGATCGGCGATACCGTGATCGTGCGCCGGGCGGGGGACGTGATCCCGCAGATCGTCGCCGTGGTGGAGGCCAGGCGTCCGGAGGATGCTCGCGAGATCCTCTTCCCCACCCAGTGCCCGGTGTGTGGCTCGGCGGTGGAGCGGCTGGAGGGGGAGGCGGTGACCCGCTGCTCCGGCGGTCTCTTCTGCGAGGCTCAGCGCAAGGAGGCGATCAAGCATTTCGCCGCCCGCCGTGCCATGGACGTGGACGGCCTCGGCGACAAGATAGTGGAGCAACTGGTGGACAAGGGGCTGGTGAAGACGCCGGCAGACTTGTTCGGTCTCACCGCCATTCAGCTCGCCGATCTCGATCGGATGGGGCCCAAATCAGCCCTCAATCTGGTGGCCGCCATCGACAAGGCGCGCAGTACCACCTTGCCCCGCTTCCTGTTTGCCCTCGGTATTCGTGAAGTGGGCGAGGCGACGGCGCTCAATCTCGCCAACCATTTCCTGACCCTGGATGCCCTGCGCGCAGCCAGCGTGGATCAGTTGCTGGCGGTGGCGGATGTGGGGGACGTGGTGGCCAAGCATGTCTACTACTTCCTGCGCCAGCCTCACAACATCGAGGTGCTGGATGCCCTGCTGGCGGCCGGCATCCACTGGCCGGCCATAGAGAAGAAGGAGGCAAGCGAGCAGCCGTTTGCGGGCAAGACCTTCGTGCTGACCGGCACCCTCACCCAGTTGTCGCGTAATGATGCCAAGGCGGCGTTGCAGGCGCTGGGGGCCAAGGTCGCGGGTTCCGTCTCCGCCAAGACGGATGTGCTGGTGGCTGGTGAAGCGGCGGGATCCAAGCTGGCGAAGGCGCAGGAGCTCGGTATTACCGTCTGGACGGAAGAGGAGTTGCAGGCAGCACTTCAGTCCTGAAACCTGGCGTTACAATACGACAAACCCGGCCGATGGCCGGGTTTGTCGTATTCAAGGGGCAATCGTTGCCAGAGTCAGTCGTGCCATTGGGTCTTGGCTTGCCATTTGTCGGGGAGTTGGAGATGCCAGCGGGCCAGTTCATCACGGCTGAATACATACTCCCCACGTATGGCGGCGCGGGGTGACAGGGCGCCGGGAGAGGTGCCCGCCAGGATGGCGTTGGTCAGTTCGGCGGCTCGCTCCCCCTGGGCGTGACCATTGAGTACCAGGCCGCCGATGGCCCGTCCCTTGCCCACGGAGAACTCCCAGAAGGAGAACAGGGGCACGGGGCTGTGCTGGCTGGTCCACTCCAGCACCTGTTGCTCGCTCACGTGCTCGCCCCGCTCATCCACCAGGGTATGGTAGAGACCGATGAAGAGGGCCCCGTAGCCCTTTTCCCGGCTGCTGAGCACGGCCTCTTGCCAGCGCCGGAAGTCATTGAGCTGCTGGTTGCTGACCCGGGTATGCCCCACCCGTGGTTTGGGTTGGTCATTGAACTCATCCGCGATGGCGGTGCGGGATACCTCGCTCTGATCAAACAGCACCAGGGCCTTGTCGATCCCCCCCATCAGCTGACTCATCTCGCTGATGTTGCGCTTGAGCAAGGGCCGCTCCAGCACGCCGGTGATCCTGGGGTGCCCCACCAATCCCTTGTGACGGGGATTCTCGTTCATGCCGAGGAAGACCACGGGGGTGCCTGCGGTGGCGATGCGTCGGGCGAGGGCGTTGATGGCGTTGTCGTCCCCAAGCACCACCAGATCCGGTTTGCGTTGTCGGTAAGCCGCCATCGCCTGTTCGGTGATAAGGGGCATCGCCGCAGTAGGCTGACGCTTGGTGTCCATGTAGAAGTAGTGGACGTGATGCCCTTCCTTGAGGTGTGCCTGCAGGCTGGCGCTGTAGGTTTGATCCCACAGGTTGTCCGGGTGATAGCTGCTGATCACCAGAACCTCGGCCGCCCGAAGCGGCAGCGACAGCAAGAGTGTGAACAGCAACATCACCTTGAACACTTGAATTTCCCTCTGGAGGAGACTGTTCCCAGTATGTGTGTTTTGTCCGGCGGATGCTTCGGTCAATTGTTGTCGGATGATGCCATTCTCACCCAGGGTCACCGGATCCGCCCCAGCCCGCCCCCCGTCTGGGGTTGGTTGTTGGGGGCTCTTTTGACGCTGGTTGTGAACTGCGCCACTCCTTCCAAAACCTGATGTGGATCAAGAAACAGGGGGCGGCTTTGGTGCCTAATAGACACCACATATAGGTATGAACTCTAATTTTAACCCTATATGTTGTGTTATTAAGCTGTGCATAAGTCGTTGTCTCCCCAGTGTCAGCCCAGGCGCCAAGCCTCGGCTGCCTTTATTTGCGCCGAGGACAGAGCGTGGGGGAGGGAGCCTATCAGGGTGAGCCAAGGGTGATAGCCTGGCCTTTAACGCGGGGAATAGAGATGAAACCGGTTGTGATAAAACGTGATGGATGTCGCGCGCCATTCAATGCCCAGTTGATCGCCGAGGCGGTGAGCCGGGCGGCGGCAGCAGTCAGTCAGGCCAATCCCGGGCTGGGTGAGCAGGTGGCGACCGCCGTCAGCCTGGAGCTGGAAGGGCGGGCCGAGGTGGACATCCACGAGATCCAGAACCGGGTCGAAAATCATCTGATGGCCTCCGACGACAAGGCCATCGCCCGTGCCTACATCGAATACCGTCATGACCGGGATCTGGCCCGCGAGGCCCGTGGTCGCCTCGCTCAGGATATCCGTGGTTTGGTGGAGCAGACCAATGCGGCCCTGCTCAACGAGAACGCCAACAAGGACTCCAAGGTGATCCCGACCCAGCGGGATCTGCTGGCGGGCATCGTCGCCAAGCACTACGCCACCAGCAACATGCTGCCCCGCGAGGTGGTGCAGGCCCACGAGAGCGGCGATCTGCATTTCCACGATCTCGACTATTCCCCTTTCTTCCCCATGTTCAACTGCATGTTGATCGATTTGCAGGGGATGCTGACCCACGGCTTCAAGATGGGCAACGCGGAGATCGATACTCCGAAATCCATCAGCACCGCCACTGCGGTGACGGCCCAGATCATCGCCCAGGTGGCGAGCCACATCTATGGCGGCACCACCATCAACCGTATCGACGAGGTGCTGGCTCCCTATGTGACCATCAGTTGGCAGAAGCATCGGGAAGTGGCCGAGGAGTGGGGCATTGCGGACGTGGATGCCTACGCCATGGCCCGCACCGAGAAGGAGTGTCACGACGCCTTCCAGTCCCTGGAATACGAAGTGAACACCCTGCACACCGCCAACGGTCAGACCCCCTTCGTCACCTTCGGCTTCGGCCTGGGGGACAGCTGGGAATCTCGCCTCATCCAGCGTGCCATCCTCGGCAACCGCATCGCCGGTCTTGGCAAGAACAGGAAGACGGCGGTGTTCCCGAAACTGGTGTTTGCCATCAAGGATGGCCTCAACCACAAGGTCGGGGATCCCAATTACGACATCAAGCAGCTGGCGCTGGAGTGCGCCTCCAAGCGGATGTATCCGGACATCCTCAACTACGACCAGGTGGTCAAGGTGACTGGCTCCTTCAAGACCCCCATGGGCTGCCGCTCCTTCCTCGGTGCCTACGAGGAAAATGGCGAGCTCATCCATGAGGGGCGCAACAACATCGGGGTGGTGAGCTTGAACTTGCCGCGCATCGCCCTGAAATCCCGGGACGAGGCGGACTTCTGGGACCGGCTGGACGCCGCCCTACGGGTCGCCAAGACGGCGCTCATGTATCGCATCAAGCGCCTCGACGGGGTCAAGGCCCGGGTCGCCCCCATCCTCTACATGGAAGGGGCCTGCGGGGTGCGCTTGAAAGCCGACGACAACGTTAGCGAGATCTTCAAGCACGGCCGCGCCTCCATTTCGCTGGGCTACATCGGGGTGCACGAGACCATCAATGCACTATTCGGTACCCAGACCCATCTGTTCGACAGCGAGGCGCTGCGCCAGAAGGCCGTCGACATCATCGCCCGGCTGCGGGCCGCGACCGACGAGTGGAAAGAGGAGACCGGTTACGGCTTCAGCCTCTACTCCACCCCGAGCGAAAACCTCTGTACCCGTTTCTGCCGCATCGATGCCAAGGAGTTCGGGGTGGTGGCCGGGGTGACCGACAAGGGGTACTACACCAACAGCTTCCATCTGGACGTTGAGAAACAGGTGAACCCCTACGACAAGCTGGACTTCGAGGCAGCTTATCCGCCCATCGCCAACGGCGGCTTCATCTGCTACGGCGAGTACCCCAACATCCAGCACAACCTAGAAGCGCTGGAGAACGTCTGGGACTACAGCTACGACAAGGTGCCCTACTACGGCACCAACACCCCCATCGACGAGTGCTACGACTGCGGCTTCACCGGCGAGTTCGAGTGCACCTCCAAGGGCTTCACCTGCCCGCGCTGCGGCAACCATGATCCGGCCAAGGTGTCGGTGACCCGTCGTGTCTGCGGCTACCTCGGCAGCCCGGATGCGCGTCCCTTCAACGCGGGCAAGCAGGAAGAGGTCAAGCGCCGCGTCAAGCACATGTAAGCAGGCGGCCAAGCAATGAGATGGCTCCTGATGATGAGGGAGCCATTTTTATTGGCGGACCCAGTGCCCGCGATGGGGGAGGAGAGAAGATGCATTACCACCAGTACTACCCGGTTGATGTGATCAACGGGCCCGGCACCCGTGCCACCCTGTTCGTGTCGGGCTGCGAGCACCAGTGCCCCGGCTGCTACAACCAGAGCACCTGGCGCCTCGACGGTGGCAAGCCGTTCGATGAAGCCATGAGCGATCGCATCATCCTGGATCTCAACGACACGCGCATCAAGCGGCGCGGGCTGTCGCTGTCGGGCGGCGATCCGCTTCACCCCGCCAACGTGCCCTTTGTGCTGGCACTGGTAAAACGGGTGCGGGCCGAGTGCCCGGGCAAGGACATCTGGTGCTGGACCGGTTATCTGCTTGGCGAGCTCAGCCCGGCCCAGCGGGAGCTGGTCGCCTTGCTGGATGTGCTGGTGGATGGCAAGTTCGAGAAGGGGCTGGCGGATCCGGGTCTGCTCTGGCGCGGCAGCAGCAATCAGCAGATCCATGATCTCAACGGCTGGCGAAAAAGCGGGGAGCGGATCCCATGCCTGGTTTGCAGTTGAGGCCAAGGCTGTTTATGGTTAGGCCAAGCCCGAATCATCTTTAACGAGGAACCCTGATGAACAATCTGCTCAAGATCCTGCTGGCCATCTTCCTGCCCCCGGTCTGCGCCTTTATCCAGGTCGGTTTCAGCCTGCATTTCTTAATCAACATAGTGCTGACTCTGCTTGGTGGTTTGCCCGGCATGGTGCATGCGCTCTGGCTGGTGGTGACCGACAAGCGCGCGTGATGGAGTCTTCGTCCTGAACAAAGGCCAGCCTCGGGGTTGGCCTTTTTGTTGCCCGCCAGATGGGGGCTTCCCGAATGGACTTCTCTACCTGACAATTCCGGGCAGGATAAGCGGCTGTTCAAGGCGTTGAACGGCCATGACACAGGGAGTTGTGAAATGCGTTTGCCTGTCTTGCTGCTGGGGGCCAGCCTCGCTCTGCTGGGCGGTTGTGCCAGCTCCAGCCCTACCGTGAAGCTGAATCAGCCACCACGAGAGATCCCCATTGATGAGCTTTGCAACTACTGGGTACAGGAAGGGGAGGTGACGCGATTCTCCGTCCCCGTCAAGAAACGGATGGCCAAGCCGGTGGAAGGCTATGTGGATATTCGCTACCTCATCGATTCCAACGGCAACCTGTTCAGCCCACAGATCCTCGCGGCAGAACCCGCTGGCGTGCTGGAGATAGCAGCGCTGACGGCACTCTCAAAGCTGCGCTACCGGGTGGCCGAGCAGAACCCGGATGCCATTCCGGTGCAGGTGGTGGGGCGCTTCAGTCTCAGGGCCGATCCGCCATGGGAAATGCGATAAGCAGCGCAAAAGCAAACACCCCGGCCTGGCCGGGGTGTTTGTTCAGGGAGGGGGGCCTCACTGCTCCTTGCAGCCGTTGTAGCGGCTCTGCCACTCGCCGGCCTGATCCCGCATCTCCACGAAGCCTTCCTTGCCCTTGTTCCACCAGACCACTTCATGATCATCGGTATAGCGGGCGCCGGAGGCGGACACCGCCTGGGGCAGGGTGTAATCCTTGCCATCCGGCAGGGCCAGTTTGATGAAGTTCAGGCTGTCGTCCGAGAGGGAGAAGTAGCGAACCTGGATTTTTTGGTTCTGTTCGCACAGATAGGTGACGGCATCACCGCCGGTCACTCCCAGCTTGCCGGCACCGAATTCGCAGCCGCTGAGCAGGGTCAATGACCCCATGGCCAGCAACCAGAGCTTGGCGTGTTTCATGTTGAATCCTTGATCGGTGTCATATGGGGTTGAGCCTAACAGGCTCGGGTACAACTGCAACCTTTGAGGGGCGCGGGTGCGTCTAGATGCGTCCGTCCGATGTCCGGTGCGAGGGATAAAAAAACGCCCCGGTAGGCATAGCGGGGCGAAAAGGTGCGCATCCATGAGCAGCAGAAAAAGGGGTCAGTGGCCGAAACGGGTCGCCTCGAAGTGATTCAACAGGCGGTGAAGCAGATAGCAGGCGAGCAGGGTGACGACGATGGAAAACATGATGCTGCTCACCCGATATAGGGCGCTGAACACCAGGTCATTGCCCGGGGTCAGGTACTGGCCAAACAGGATGCCGAGGGTGGTAAGGGCCCCGAAGCCGACGCCGGAGCCGTTGGCCTCTTTCACATGGGCATGGCTGAACAGCATGGCGCCAAGCCAGAGCAGGGGGGTCACCAGCAGCAGTTGACCTGACCAGTCATAGAGCAGCAGTTGGCCGATGAGGCCGAAGCTGACCCCCAGCAGGGTGCCCATGGCCCGCTTGCGGGCGTAGTCGAGGGCGCCGTTCCAGTGCATGGGAAACAGCAGCAGGAGGGTGGTGGCCTGGGCGGACATGGAGTCACGCAGGTCAAATAGCTGGAACACCATGAACGACAGGGTGGCGATGCTGGCGCCGAGCAGGGCCTCATGTCGCATGCGGTGCGGCGCTTTGGGGGAGGGAACCGGTTTGGGGCGCGGTTCGACATCCGGCAGCAGAGCCGTCATCAGGTAGGCGATGAGTACCGACAGCACGTTGGCCCAGAGATTGCCAAAGATGAGGTCGTTCAAATCGGTCCCCGGGTAGCTGGCAAAGTGCAGCATGATGCTGAGGCTGAGCACGCCGTTGGCGCCAAACAGAAACAGACTTCCCCTGGACATGGCGGCGAAGCGGTAGAGAAACAGCAGGAAGACGATGGGTAGCATCAGGCCGGGATGGCTGCCGAACAGGCCGCCAAGCAGCCCGACCTCCAGCCCGCACATCACCCCGGCGGCGATGAGCTGGCGGGCGGCGTGACCGTTCATCACCGGCACCATGCCGAGCAGCAGCATGGGGGTGACGGTAAAGAATACCCCGTTGTTCCAGCCGAAGGTCTTGCACAGCAGGAAGCCGAGCGAGCTGCCGAAGGCGATGCGCAGGCACTGGCGCAGCTCGTTGGTGGTGAGGGGCCTGTGCCAGAGGTTCACGGTTGCCATATCAGTAGATGTAGTGCAGCAGGCTGAGCAGGCGGATCTGGCCACGGGCGAACAGGGCGCTGAGGGCGTTGTCCGGCAACAGTTGGACGGTGGCGCGGGCACCAGCCGGCAGATGGGCAGGCAACTGTTCCAGTGCAAGATGCAGGCGCAGGCGCTGGGCATCACGCACCCAGCGATCCGACTCGACGGGGTTGGCCAGCAGACCGTTGGCATCGAACTGGCCGGCACTGACCCCGGCATCCAGGCTGGAGACCCGGGCGGGGTAGAGGCGACCCGGCTCGCCATCGAAGGCTATAAGGGCCCGGCTGCCGGTGCTGATGTTGCGCAGGCTCTTCTCGCGAAAATCGGCGATCACGTCCACCTGCTCCGATACTAGCGCCAGCAGTGGTGCTCCGGCGGCAGCCACGCTGCCGGGCTTGAGCTGCAGGTTGGTGATGATGCCATCCTGGCTCGCGTGCACCTGGCTGTAGGTCAGGTTCAACTCGGCCTGAGCCAGGCGATTGCGGGCCTGGCGCAGCAGCAGGTTGTCATCGCCGGTCAACCCCCGGTTGACGCGGGCTTGTTCCATGCGGGCCCGGCTGGCCAGCAGGTTGGCTTGGGCGGTGCGGGCGGCGCTGTCTGCATCATCTTTTTGCTGCTCGGAGACCATGCGACGGCCATAGAGGGTGTCGATACGGGCGGCTTCTCGCAGCTTCTGGGCAGTCTGGGTCTGCAGGGAGCTGTATTCCGCGCTGGCGGCGCTCAAGCTGGCATCCAGCTGGCGGTTTTGTTGCTCGGCCTGATCCAGCGCCAGGCGAGCTTGTTCCACCGCCAGTTCGAAGGGGACGGGGTCGAGGGCGAACAGCAGATCCCCCTGTTTGACATGCTGATTATTGGTGACCTTTACCTCGACCACCTTGCCACTGACCTGGGGCGCCATCTTGGTGACGACCCGGGTCGCCATGGCTTGCGGTGTCAGCGGCATCTTGATGTCGGCCAGCAGGAAGTAGCCAAATACCAGCACGAAGCAGGCGCTGGCCCATTTGATCCAGCGCTTGAATTGTTGATCCGGGGTCATCTTATTCTCTCTCGTGGTTCTGGCTGGCAATCTTGTCGAGGGCATTGGCGCTGATGCGGTGGACGATCTCTTCAAACTGCGCCAGCTCTTGCTGGCTGATGCCGGCAAGCAGTTCCTGGCGGATCGTCATGATGCGATCCTCGATATGGTCGAGCAGGGCCTTGCCGGCCGGGGTCAGGGTGACGATACGGGCCCGCTTGTCCTGGTTGCAGCAGTGGCGCTCGATCAGACCCTGCTCTTCGAGCTGGCCCAGGGTACGCATCAGGGAGGGCAGCTCTATCTCGAGGGCTTCCGCCAGCGCCTTCTGGCCGAGGTGGCCACCGAGACGACTGAGTTTCCACAGGGCCGTCCAGCGGGGATGGGTCAGGCCAAGGGGGGCGAGCTCGAGATCGGCCACGGTACGCCACAACCGATGCAATCGCCCCAATCGTTCGGCGAGAGAGAGCTCTCGCAGCATTTCCAGATCCTTTTCCATCTAACCGTCTCACTTACTTAGCCTGCTAAGTATTATATTTATTTCGCAGGCTAAGTAAATAGTGTGATACAGGTCACGTTAAGGTTTTTGGCGGCAAAACGTGGTAGGCGCCCCGAAATGAGCGCGCATGAGGGATAGAGAGCGGGAGGCACACCCGCGCCCAATGGTGCTTAAGGTTTCAATGTTTTTATATGGCTTTGCAGGCCTGCTAACCGACAGGGGAGGGAGGGGTCAGTAGAGTGGCGCCACACCACAACGCTGGAGCATAACAATGAAAAACCTCTCTACCCCTCAACTGCAAGCCAAGGCGGCCTGGAGCGATCAGCAGATCGCCGGCATGCCCATGATGATCTTCCTCGGGCTCGCCACCTGCGTGCTGTTCTCGGGCTGGAACGGCTCATTGCCGCTCGGCATGGTCGGGGCCCTGGCACTGATGTTCGTGCTCGGTACCCTGCTGACCGAGCTCGGCGAACGCATTCCCCCCATCCGTGAATACCTGGGGGGTGGCACCATACTCGCCATCTTCGGCGGCGCCGCCCTGTTCGAGTACGGGATCATGCCGGCGGCGGCGGGTCAGGTCATCACGGGTTTCATGAAGGAGGGGGGCTTTCTGAACTTCTTCATCGCGAGCCTGGTGACCGGCTCTGTGTTCGGCATGAGTGGCGCCCTGCTGAAAAACGCCGCCATGCGTTACCTGCCGGTGATCCTGGGGGGCGTGGTACTGGCGCTGGTCAGTGTCGGCCTGGTGGGTACTCTGCTGGGTTATGGTTTCAAGAATGCCGTGCTGCTCATCGGCCTGCCCATCATGGGCGGTGGCATGGGGGCCGGTGCCGTTCCCCTGGTGGAGATCCTCTCCGGTCCCTTGCAGATGTCTAGCGCCGATCTGCTGTCGCGCATGGTGCCGGCCGTGGTCATCGCCAATACCCTGGCCATCCTGGTCGGTTCCCTGCTGGCTCGCCTCGGTCGTCGCTATCCCGCCCTGACCGGCAACGGCAAGCTGATGGTGAATGAAAGCATCGACAACGTGGCCGAGGAGAAGGTCCAGGCGCCGACCCTGGAGAGCCTGGGGCTGGGTCTGTTCATCAGTTCCAGCATGTTTGTGCTGGGCTCCTTGCTCGGCAACTTCATCCCCATGCACCCCTTCGCCCTGATGATCCTGGCCGTGGCCATCATCAAGGTGAGCGGCCTGCTGCCACGCCGCTATGAGCAGGCGGCTGCCGACTGGTACCAGTTCGTGGTGAGCAACCTCACCCCCTCCCTGCTGGTGGGGATCGGGGTTGCCTACACCAGCATTCCCGAGCTCATTGGCGCCTTCTCCCTCAACTACTTCATCATGGTGCTGACCACTGTGGTGGGGGGCGCTCTGGGGGCGGCCATCGTGGGCCGGATGATCGGTTTCTATCCCATCGAGGCGGCCCTCACCGGCGGCCTGTGCATGGCCAACATGGGGGGCACGGGGGACGTCGCGGTGCTGTCGGCGGCCCAGCGCATGAAGCTGATGCCCTTTGCCCAGATCTCTTCCCGTCTCGGGGGCGCCTGCATGCTGATCCTGGCCACCCTTATCATCTCCCTGCTGGCTTGAGGAGCAGAACATGAACGACATCATGATGGGCACCAGCCTGCCCTATGCGGAGCGCAAGCGTCAGGGACTGATGGGGCGCATGCCCCACAAGGAGGAGTCTCTCTCCCAGCAGCGGCGCCGCATCTATCGTCTGGTCAGTGCCATGCAGAGCCCGTTCGATCAACACCTGCTGCTGCGCCAGTTGCAGGAGGACAACCCCGTGCTGTTTTACGATCTGGTACGCCACCACCTGCCGGAGCTCTTGCCCATCATCTACACCCCGGTGGTGGGGGAAGCCTGCCAGCGTCACAGCGATCTCTATCTGCGCAGCCACGGTCTCTATCTCTCCTGGCATGACAGGCACGATCTGGACGACATCTTCGCCGCGGTGGAGCAGGAGGTGGATGTCATCGTCATCTCCGACGGGGAGCGGGTGCTGGGGCTCGGGGATCTGGGCATCGGCGGCATGGGGATCTGCATCGGCAAGCTGGCGCTCTACAGCGCCGCCGGTGGCATCAACCCGGCGCGCACCCTGCCCCTGTGCGTGGATGTGGGGACCAACAACCCCGAGCTCTTGGAGGATGACTCCTACCTCGGCTGGCAGGCCCCCCGGATAGACGGGGAGCACTATTACCTCTTCATGGACAAGGTGGTGGCGGCAATACGCCAGCGCTGGCCGCAAGTGGTGCTGCAGTTCGAGGACTTCGCCGGCAAACATGCGGCCAACCTGCTGGCCCGCTACCGGGACGAGCTCTGCATGTTCAACGACGACATCCAGGGGACGGCGGCGGTGGCCTCCGCCTGTGTGCTGGCGGGGCTGCAGCAGTCGGGCAGCCAGCTTGCCGACACCCCGGTGCTGATCGTGGGGGCGGGCTCGGCGGGATGCGGCATCGCCGCCATGCTGGCCCAGCTGGCGGGCAGCTCGGAGCGGGTCTGGTTGTTCGATCAGTTCGGCCTGGTGTGCCGGGATCGCCCCAACCTGACCCCCACCCAGCAACCCTTCGCCCGCTCACCGGCCGAGGCGTGTGGATCCCTGCCTGAACTGATTCGCCAGTTCAGACCCGGGGTGCTCATTGGGGTGAGCGGTCAGGGGGGGCTGTTCGATGACGAGGTGCTGAGCGCCATGGGGGAGGTGTGCGAGCAGCCGGTGATCCTACCGCTCTCCAACCCGACCCGCAGCGCCGAGGCGACCCCGACCGAGGTGTGGCAGGCCACGGGGGGACGGGCGCTGCTCGCCACCGGTAGCCCCTTCTCGCCGGTCATGGTGGCGGGTGAGGCGCGGATCGTGTCCCAGTGCAACAACGTCTATGTGTTCCCCGGTATCGGCCTCGGCGCCTGCGCGGTCAAGGCGCGGCGGATCAGCGACGGCATGCTGCAGGCGGCGGTGCGGGCGGTGGGCGCCTATCCCCTGACGCCCGGTCGCCTGTTGCCCCCCATCGAGCAGGTGGGGGAGGTGGCCCGGGCCGTGGCCAGGGCGGTGGCACTCTGCGCCCGTGAGGAAGGGCTGGCAGATTTCACCGGCGATCCCGCTCCCATGATTGACCAGACCTGGTGGCGCCCGCACTATTGGTCCGCCTCCTGAGCTTGCAAGGTAACCAGATGAAACTGCGCCACCAATTCGTCGCCCTCTCCCTCGGCCTGTCGTTGCTGCTGATCCTGATCCTGGGAGGGCTGCTCGCCCTCTTCATCCGCCACCTGCTGGAGAACACCCTGCAGGAGAAGGGAGGGGATCTGGCCCGGGTGCTGGCGGCAGACAGCCGGGTGGTGCAAGCCCTGCAACTGGGGCGGGATCCGGGTCTTCGGGACTATGTGGAAGGGGTGCGGCTGCGCACCGATGCCGCCTACATGGTGGTGACCGACGAGCATGCCAAGCGCCTGAGTCACCCCTCACCCGAGCTCATCGGCCAGATTTTTCGCGGGGAGGACATCTGGCCGGCCATCCAGGATCTGCGCAGCTACTGCTCCAAGGATGTCGGCACCCTGGGTCCGGCCATCCGCTGCTTCTCCCCCGTCATCGGCGGGGATGGCCGCGCCATCGGTGCCGTGGCGGTGGGTTACCTGATGCAGACGGTGGAGGGCATCTACCTTGAGCGCATCGCCCTGCTCCTCAGCGCCATCGGCGCCGTGCTGGGCTGTGGTCTGCTGTTGGCGTTCTGGCTGCAACACCTGTTGCGGCGCACCCTGCTGGATCTGGAGCCGGAGACCATAGTCAACCGCTTTGCCCAGCAGGATCTGGTGCTGGAGGGGATCTCCGAGGGGATAGTGGCCCTGGATGGCCAGTTCAGGATCAAGATGCTCAACAGCGCCGCCTTCTATCAGTTGCGGCTGCCGGGCACCGGTCGTCATGCCCTGCTGGGGCAATCCCTGGCCGAGCTGGCGCCAGCCCTGCTGCCGACCCTCAACCAACAGGGGAGTGTGCAGTTTACCGTGCAGGGAGAGGATTTCGTCGGTCACTGGCAGGAGCTGAGCGGCCGCGAGCCCGGACGCATGCTCATCTTCAGTCGGCCGGACGGCACCGGCAGCCTGGGAGTGCAGGTGACCCATCTGCGCCAGTATGCGGAGATGCTGCGCATCCAGACCCACGAGTTTGCCAACAAGCTCAGCAGCCTGTCGGGTCTGCTGCAGCTCGGCCACGTGGAGCAGGCGGTGGAGCTCATCCAGCAGGAGAACGAGGCGTGCCAGAACATGCTGCAGGATCTGCTGCGAACGGTGGAGAACAAGCCGGTGGCCGGCCTCATCCTCGGCAAGTTCAGCCGGGCGCGGGAGCTCGGGGTCGAGCTGGTGCTGGACTCCGGCTCGGCCCTCGGGGAGTACCCGGCGGAGGTGTCGGCGGATCTCATCACCTGCATCGGCAACCTGCTGGACAACGGCATCCGCGCCGCCTGGGCCAACCGCCAGCAGCGGGAGGCCAGGGTGTTCCTCTCCCTCGATGACTTCGGCCGGCGGCTGGTGATCGAGGTGGAGGACAGCGGCGAGGGGGTGGATGAGGCGCTGGCGGATCACCTGTTCGACTACGGGGTGAGCCGCCAGACCGGCGATCATGGCGTGGGTCTCTTTCTGGTCAAGAAGACAGTGGCTCGTCGTGGGGGTGTGATAGAATGGCGGCGCACCGCCGAACAGACCACATTGTTTGGTATCTATTTGAATAAAAACCAATTGGTGTGAGTCATGAAGCCAATCTTCACGCTTATTATCGAGGACGACGAGCGGATCGGCGCCATCCTTGGCGAGCTGGTCGGATCGACCGCGGGTTACTCCTTGCTGGGACGGGCCGAGAGCCTGGCCCAGGCCGACCTCATGATGCGGGCCACCGAGCCCCAGTTGCTGATCGTCGACATCTCCCTGCCCGATGGCTCCGGGCTGGAGTGGGTCAACCGCTTGCGCAACCACAATCGGGAGGTGTTCGTGGTCATGGTCACCGCTTCCTGCGATGTGGAGACCATACAGCAGGCCCTGAACCTGGGTGTGCAGGACTACATCATCAAGCCGCTGCGGCTGTTTCGCATCCAGCAGAGTCTTGACGAAATCCTCACCCTGCATCGGCGCCTGTGCGAGCGCGGCCTGCTGGAACAGAGCGATCTGGACCGGCTGATGGGCAAGGGGCGGATCCAGCCGCGGGAGGTGCGCGACACCCCCAAGGGCATCGATGCCATCACCTTGCGTCAGGTGCTGGAATTGCTGGCGGGGGAGCCGGACACCTCTTTCTCCACCGATGCGGTGGCCCTGCGCCTCTCCCTCAGCCGTACCACGGCGCGCCGTTATCTGGAGTTTCTGGAGTCAGAGGACAAGCTGGACGTGGATCTTAACTACGGTCAGCGCGGCCGGCCGGAGCGCCGTTATCACTGGCGCCGCGCCGGTTAGGCGTACGGGGAACGCGCCGGGGTCGGGAGACCGGCTGGATGTGGATCTCAACGCTTGCAGCCAGCGTGGCCGACCGGAGCATCGTTATCACTGGCGCCGGGTGAGCCAGGAGGCGGGCGGGTTTGCCACCCTCAGCATGAGAAACAACAAGGGAGCCTCGGCTCCCTTGTTGTTTCTGATTTTTGGCAGCATCTTGCACTCCCTCACTTCAGTCTGGTGGCATTCGCCACTGCCTAGGCTTCTTCCAGCAGGGGAGTGCGTCTGCGAGGCTTGATCTGGGAGCACATAACCCCGCCGAGAATGAGGCCGCCGCCGAGCAGGTGGTAGCCGTGAATGGGTTCCCCCAGGCTGGTGACGGCGATCATGGCGGTGAACAGCGGGATCAGGTTCATGAACACCGAGGTGCGCTCGGCCCCGAGGCAGGCGAGCCCCCGCATCCAGCAGTAGGCCGCGAGCAGGGAGGAGGCGATGCCGGCGAACAGCACCATGCTCCAGCCTTCCCGTGGCACCACCAGGGAATCGGCGGACAGGGCGACCGGGATGAGCAGCAGCACCGCCAGCAGGATTTGCACATAGAGGTTGAGCCAGGGGCCGAATGGCAACTGCCAGCGGCGGATCAGGAGGCCATAGAGGGCATAGCTGGCGGCCCCCAGCAGCATCATGCCATCCCCCGGGTTGATGCCGTTGTGCAGCAGCGTCAGGGGCCGGCCCTGGCTCAGCAGCCAGAACACCCCGAACAGGGAGACGCTCATGCCCGCGATCGCCTGCTTGCCGGGCCTCTGGCCGAAGAAACAGGCACTGATCAGCAGGGTCAGCAGTGGCAGCAATGAGCCGATGACCCCCATGTTGGTGGCCGAGGTGCTGTGGGCGGCGTAGTAGGCCAGGCACTGATAGAGCACCATGCCGAGCAGGGAGAGCACCAGCAGCTTGCCGAGCCAGGGCCTGAATTCGGCCCGGCGACGCCAGAGCTGGGGCAGGCAGAAGGGCGACAGGGCCAGGGCGGCGAGCACCCAGCGATAGAAGGAGATGGCGGCGGGATCGACCACGCCGGCCGCGGCCTTGGAGACCACGGTATTGGTGGCCCAGATCAGCACCGCCATCAGCGGGAAGAGGAGGGGGGAGAAGAGTCGCATGGAAGGCTCCTTGGTATCAGGGGCCCAGTCTACCCTTGTCTTTATATTATCAAGTAACGTAAAACTGACATTCTATCCCGCAGAAAGGACAACCCGCCGTACCCGCCGATGTGGGGAGGTCATACGCGGGACGGCCGCCTTATCCAGCCAGGACGATGAATCATGGTGCACCACTACCACAGCCGGGATCTCGAGCTGCCCGAGCCCAACCCCCTCTATCTGCGCTACCAGCAGATCCAGGCCGACAGCGCCTGTGCCCCCCACAGCCACCCCTGGGGCCAGCTCAGCATGATCAGCCTCGGGGTGATGGAGATCGTGCTGGACGAGCAGCGACTGGTGGCCCCGGCGGACTACCTCATCTGGGTGCCTGCCAATCTGGAGCACGCCTCCTACAACCAGCAGGCGCTGGCCTACACCTCCATCTATGTCAATCAGCCCCTGGCCGCCCGCCTGCCCACTGAGCCCAGACTGCTGGAGATGACGCCGCTCATCCGGGCCCTGCTGGCGGATTTCTGCGAGCGAAAACTGGGCCACATGGAGAACGACTGGGACAGGCGCCAGGCCGAGCTGCTCATCGAGAAACTGGCCCACACCCGTTGCCAGGAGAGCTTCCTGCCCATGAGTCAGGACAAGCTGCTGGCCCCCATGCTGGCTGCCCTGCGCAGCGATCCCGCAGACGGGCGCACCCTGGCCCAGTGGGCGGAGCAGTTGCACAGCACCGAGCGCACCCTGGCCAGGCGCTGCGTGCGGGAGCTCGGCATGAACTTCGGCCAGTGGCGGGGGCGGCTGCGGCTGTTGAAGGCCCTGGCCTGGCTCAAGGGGGAGCTCCCCATCCAGGAGATCGGCTGGCGCCTCGGCTATGGCTCCACCTCCGCCTTCATCGCCATGTTCAACCGGGAATTGGGCTGCTCCCCCCAGCGTTACCGCCAGCAGCTGGGCATTGAGCGGTAAGGCATGAAGCGGGCAGCAGGGGGATCAAAAAGGGCGCCAGCGGCGCCCTTGTCGTGTCAGACAGGTTTCATCAGAAGAAGCCCAGCGGATTGATGTCGTGGCTCACCAGCAGGTTCTTGGTGTTCTGGTAGTGATCCAGCATCATCTTGTGGGTCTCGCGGCCGATGCCTGACTTCTTGTAGCCACCGAAGGCGGCGTGAGCCGGGTAGGCGTGGTAGCAGTTGATCCAGACCCGACCGGCCTGGATGCCTCGGCCCATGCGCCAGGCCAGGTTGCCGTCCCGGGTCCAGAGCCCGGCACCCAGCCCGTACTGGGTGTCGTTGGCGATGGCCAGGGCCTCGGCCTCATCCTTGAAGGTGGTGACCCCGAGGGCCGGCCCGAAGATCTCCTCCTGGAATACCCGCATCTTGTTCTGACCCTGGAAGATGGTGGGCTGGATGTAGAAGCCCCCCTCCAGCCCGCTCACCCGGGCGGCGTTGCCACCGATCAGCATTTTCGCCCCCTCGCCACGGCCGATCTCCATGTAACTCAGGATCTTGTCGTACTGCTCCCGGGAGACCTGGGCCCCCACCTGGGTCGCGGTGTCGAGGGGATTGCCCTGCACTATGGTGCGGGCGCGGGCCAGCACGCGGTCCATGAAGTCGTCGTAGATGCTCGCCTGCACCAGGGCGCGGGAGGGACAGGTGCACACCTCCCCCTGGTTGAAGAAGGTCATCAGCATGCCCTCCACCGCCTTGTCGATGTACTGGCTCTCGTGCTGCATCACATCGGCGAAGTAGATGTTAGGAGACTTGCCACCGAGCTCCACGGTGGAGGGGATCAGCTTCTCGGCGGCGCAGCGCAGGATATGGGCGCCAATTTCGGTTGAACCGGTGAAGGCGAGCTTCTGGATCCGGTCGCTGGTGGCCAGCGCCTGCCCCGCTTCGGGCCCGAAGCCGTTGACCACGTTGACCACGCCGGGGGGCAAGATGTCCTGGATGAGATCCATCAGCAGCATGATGGTGACCGGGGTCTGCTCGGCGGGTTTGAGTACGCTGCAGCAGCCCGCCGCCAGCACGGGAGCCAGCTTCCAGGCCGCCATCAGCAGGGGGAAGTTCCAGGGGATGATCTGGCCGACCACGCCGATGGGCTCCTTGAAGTGGTAGCTGACGGTGTTCTGATCCAGCTCGGCGGCGGAGCCCTCCTGGGCGCGGATGCAACCGGCGAAGTAGCGGAAATGATCCACCACCAGGGGCAGGTCGGCGGCCAGGGTCTCGCGCACCGCCTTGCCGTTCTCCCAGGTCTCGGCGACGGCGAGGCGTTCGATGTTCTGCTCGATGCGATCGGCGATGCGCAGCAGCAGGTTGCTGCGCTCGGTGACGCTGGTCTTGCTCCAGCTGGCAAAGGCCTTGTGGGCCGCATCCAGCGCCAGCTCGACGTCGGCGGCATCGGAGCGGGCCACCTCGCAGAACACCCGGCCATCGACGGGGGAGACATTCTCGAAGTAGCGCCCGGCGCGGGGGGCTACCCAGTCGCCACCGATGAAGTTGTCGTAACGGGACTTGAAGCTGACCAGGGCGCCTGCCTGGCCGGGGGCTGTGTAGATCATCGTGTTTTCCTTGATGTGTGTGGTCCTGACCGGCCCGTTCAGGAGCCGGTTGCCTGCCGACTGTCGCAAGGGACGTGCCAGTGGGTCTGACCAGCGGTGCAAAAGTTACAAAAACGTTACCAATCAGGGCGTGGCGGCGTATCTTGATTAACCGGAGATCCCGAACTTGCCGGGGTGGCTGTGCCGTTTCTGGACAGTTGACCCCGCCACCGTACCGTTTGTGAACAGGAGGCCAGATGCGCGAATCCCCCATGTCCAGCCCCATCCAACGCTCCTGGCAGCGCTGTCTGCACCAGGGGCTCAGCCGTCAGCAGAGTGCCGAGCTGGATCTCCTGCCCCAGGGGGAGTTGTCGGCCCGGCTGGAGGCGAGCCGGGAGCTGATCACCTGCTTCCAGCGCTTCGTGCTGCCCCTGTTTGCCCAGTTGCTGGCGGGGCGTCCCTGCCGCTTGCTGTTGTGCGACGCCGAGGGGGCCATACTGGCCGCCAGCGGGGATGAGGGGTTCGCCCGTCAGGCCGAGCGCATCTTCCTGCGCAGTGGCGCCCGCTGGGGGGAGGCGAGCAAGGGGACCAACGCCATCGGCACGGCGCTGGCCGAGCAGAGCGAGGTGCAGGTGCTGGGGGCCCAGCACTTCTTCGCCCAGCACAGCGGCCTCAGTTGCAGCGCCTGCCCCCTGCTCGGGCCGGACGGTACCCTGCTCGGGGTGCTGGACGTCTCCAGCGATGCGGCCCACCACGATGGCGACATGCTGGGCACGGTGCGGCTCTTGGCCATGACCCTCGAGAACGCCTTGCTGGCTCGCAAGGGGGGCTGGCTGGTGGATCTCGATCCCCAGAGTCTCTGGTCCGCCCGCCTGCTGCTGGGGGAGTCGGGGGAGTTGCTCGGTGCCAACCGGGCGGGGCGACTCTGGCTGGGCCAGCACCCCTTCGATGGCGCGCAACTGCTGCGGGAGGGACGCGGCCTGCGGCTCGAGGCCCCGGCCATGCCCAGGACGGTCGTGATCCCGCCCGCCGGGGGCGTGCCCCTCAAGATGCTGGAACGTGGCATCCCCCTGCTCGTGGAGGGGGAGACCGGCAGCGGCAAGGAGCACCTGGTGCGCGCGCTGCATGACCAGTCGAGTCGGCGAGATAGGCCTCTGGTGTGCGTCAACTGTGGCGCCCTGCCGGCGGATCTGGTGGAGGCCGAGTTGTTCGGGTATGTGGGGGGCGCCTTCAGCGGGGCGCGCAATCAGGGCAGCCAGGGGTATGTGCGGGCCGCCCACGGCGGCATCCTGATGCTGGACGAAATCGGGGAACTGCCCCTGCCGGCCCAGACCCGGCTGCTGCGGGTATTGCAGGAGCGCAGTGTGACGCCGGTTGGCAGCCACAGGCCCGAGCCGGTGGACTTCTGGCTGGTCTGCGCCAGCCACCGGGATCTGGCGGCCATGGTACAGATGGGGGACTTTCGGGAGGATCTCTATTACCGCATCAGCGGCTGGCGCCAAGAGGTGACGCCGCTGCGCGCACGCCCGCACGTTGAGCGCAGCGCCCTGATGAGTCAGCTGCTCGGTGAGATGGATGCCTCACTACGCCTGGATGATGCCGCGTTGCAGCAACTGCTCGCCCACCCGCTGCCCGGCAACGTGCGACAGCTCAAGCAGGTGTTGGAGGTGGCTTGCGTGCTGGCGGAGGGGCAGGGGGTGATCACCCCGGCTCATCTGCATCTGCCTGCAACCGATCCGGGGATGGGGGGCGCACCGGAGACGACGCTGCGCAGCCAGAGCCGGCGGCAGGCGCAGCAGATGCTGGCACTGTGCGGGGGCAATCTGAGCGCGGCGGCGCGGCGCCTCGGGGTCAGCCGTACTACCCTCTATCGGCTGCTGAAAGAGGAGGGCTGAGGGTGTTGTCACGCACGACCTGGCTTGTGTAGACTGGTGGGGTAAATTGATGTTTTCCCTTATTTTTCCATGACATGGAGTGTGCGTGGTGAATATGCCCCCAGACTGATGGCGTGCAAGAGCACTCTCTCCTGTGCCTGTTTCGGGCGCGTGTAATAACACTCTGGAAGGGGTTGGATCAATGTGTGATCCCTTGACCGAGTGTACTGTCGTGGTTCCAGCTAGGTGTGATGACGATGATCCCCTCCTACTTCCGCGTGACCAATCTGTTGTTCTGGTTCCTGTTGGCCCTCAGCGTGCTGGCGATCCTGTTGTTTGAATTTGGCCCCGAGCGGCGGTTGGATATCCTTGCCAACACCGAGTTCTCAGCCAAGGGGCAGGACGACCGCGCTCATGGCGGTCAATCCATCACTACTCTGACTCCTGATCACAGGCTCCCGACCATAGACTGCAAGTTGCGGCCGGGATATGAGTACCCCTTCTGTGAGCTGATCCTGACCCTGACCCAACCGGAGGCGGGGATCGACCTCTCCCTCTTCAGCGGGATGCGGGTCAAGCTGGCGGCCAGTGGGGAGCATCCCCAGGTCTGGCGCTTCTACCTTCGCAACTACGACCCCAGCTATTCGATTCCGGGAGACGACACTTCCCACAAGTTCAATGAGGTGATGTTCCGTCCCAACGACTATGGGGTCGTGCAGGATGTGCCGCTCGATGTGTTTGCTCCCAGCTCCTGGTGGGTGCAGCAGTATAATATCCCGCTGGCCCAGCAGGGGCCGGATCTGCAGCATGTCTATGCCATCGAGCTGGCCTCGGGGGATCGCATGTTGCCGGGAGACTATCGACTGAGCCTGGAACAGATGGAGTTCTATGGCCGTTGGGGCAAACCGGGGAACTTCTATCGCTATCTGCTGATGAGCTGGCTGGCCTACGGCATCTTGCTGTTTCTGATGCAGTACCTGCTGGTGGGGGACAAGCTGCGCAAGGCGAAGGCGGCGCGACTGGCGGCCGAGGCCCTCAGCCAGAGCCTCAGCGAGCAGAATCGGCGCACCGAAGAGGAGGCCCGCTACGATCCCCTGACCGGTGCCCTCAATCGCCTCGGCGGCGAGAAGCTGCTCGGGGAGCTTGGCGAGATGCCGCTCTCCTTCATCTATATCGACATCGACCATTTCAAGCACGTCAATGACGCTCACGGCCACCCCATGGGGGACGAGGTCCTCAAGCACATGGTGAGCGAGGTGCTGCGTCACTGTGACAACCTGTGCCGGTTGGTGCGCTGGGGCGGGGAGGAGTTCGTGCTGGTCTGCCTGCACTATGAACAAGCCCGTGCCGTGGCGCTGGCCGAGCGGATCCGGCAGGCCATCGAGGCCTATGGCGACTGGCCGCTCGGACTCAAGGTTACGGCCTCTTTCGGGGTGGCGGAGCGACGCGGCGATCCCCTGGAGAGGACCCTGAAGCGGGCCGACGAGGCGCTCTATCAGGCCAAGAAACGGGGGCGCAACCGGGTCGAAGTGGAATAGCGGGTGGAAAAACCGTTATGCTCCGCGGCCCGGGCCCTCGTGCCCACCCTTATCTGACGAGGAGTCTTCATGCCGCACTCTCTGGGGGCCTTGACCCTGCTGGTGGCCGATTACGACGAGGCGATCGCCTTCTTCACCCAGGGGCTGGATTTTGCCCTGCTGGAAGACAGCCGACTGGATGAGCCGGGCAAACCGGGCAAGCGTTGGGTGCGGGTCGCCCCCAAGGGGGCCCCCGGTTCGGCCCTGCTACTGGCTCGCGCCGCCACTCCCGAGCAAGAGGCCGCCATCGGTCGCCAGGGAGGAGGCCGGGTGTTCCTGTTCCTCGAGACCCATGACTTCTGGGCAGATTACCGCCGCATGCAGGAATATGGTGTCCAGTTTTGTGAAGAGCCGCGTCTCGAATCCTATGGCACCGTGGTGGTGTTCGAGGACATCAGCGGCAATCGCTGGGATCTGCTGCAACGGGCTGCTGCCACCTGAATCTGAAAACGTTTATTATCCCGCCTGTCATAAAGTCATAAAAGTGTCACAGAAAGTTCTAATAATTGGCGCACCCATCTTCACAGAGGAGAGAGAAGGGATATGGCTAAGCGAATTCTGGTGGTCGAGGACGAGGCACCCATCCGCGAAATGCTCTGCTTCGTGCTCGAGCAGAAAGGATATGAGACCGTTGAGGCGGAAGATTATGCCGATGGACTGGCGAAGGTGCGCGAACCCTACCCCGAACTCATCGTGCTGGACTGGATGATGCCAGGTGGCAGTGGCATCCAGTTCATCAAGCAGCTCAAGCAGGATGAGGTGACCCGCCAGATCCCGGTGGTGATGCTGACTGCCCGTGGCGAGGAAGAGGACAAGGTGCGGGGACTGGAGGCGGGGGCCGACGACTACATCACCAAGCCCTTCTCCCCCAAGGAGCTGACCGCCCGCCTGCATGCGGTGATGCGCCGGGTCTCCCCGACCTCGGTGGACGAGGTGATCGAGGTGCAGGGGCTCAAACTGGATCCGGTTTCCCATCGGGTCAGTGCCGAGGAGAAGGCGCTGGACATGGGCCCGACCGAGTTCAAGTTGCTGCACTTCTTCATGACGCACCCGGAGCGGGTCTACAGCCGCGAGCAGTTGCTCAACAACGTCTGGGGAACCAATGTCTATGTGGAAGACAGAACCGTGGACGTGCACATCCGCCGTCTGCGCAAGGCCATCGAAGAGACGGGACACGACAGACTGATCCAGACGGTGCGTGGGGCCGGATACCGCTTCTCCACCCGTCTCTAGGGACCCGATGTGGCAATCTCATTCGCTGTCATGGAAGGGATGAGGTTGCAACACTGCGCCAGCTGGCGCGGACCCTTGCTCTTTGCCGTCTCTAGGAGATCTTAATGTTGCAACCTTACGCCTGGCGGCGTCAGTTGTGGCGAATGGCGTTCTTCTACGCCCCCTTCGTCTTGGTAGGTTGGTTAATCGATCATCTTGCGCTCTGCCTGCTGGTGGCGACCCTGTTGCATCTGGGCTGGCACTATCGCTTCCAGAAGCGGCTGTCGGACTGGCTGTGGCACGATCGCAGCCTGGTGCCCCCCCATGGCAGCGGCAGCTGGGAATACATCTTCAACGGCATCTACAAACTCCAGCAGCGCCACCGTGCCCGTCGCCGGGAGCTGGCGGGGCTCATTCGTCGTTTCCGGGAAGGGGCCGAGGCGTTGCCCGACGCGGCCGTGGTGTTTCGCACCGACGGCAGCATTCTCTGGTGCAACCGGCTGGCGGAGCAGTTGCTCGGCTTTCGCTGGCCGGAGGATGCGGGACAGCATATCGGCAACCTGATCCGCAATCCCGCCTTCGTCGCGTATCTGGGCAAGGGGCAGTATGACGAGCCCTTCGAGATGCACTCCCCCATCAACGAGGAGAAGTTTCTCGAATTCCGGATCATGCCCTACGCCGAGGATCAGGCCATGCTGGTGGTGCGGGACGTGACCCGGCTGCGCAGCCTGGAGAAGACCCGCAAGCACTTCGTTTCCAACGTCTCCCACGAGCTGCGCACCCCGCTCACCGTGCTCAAGGGATATCTGGAGATGACCGAGGAGCCACCGCCCCCCGCCATGTGGGCCAAGGCTCACAAGGTCATGATGGAGCAGACGATCCGCATGGATAACCTGGTCAATCAGCTGCTCACCCTGTCGCGCATCGAGGCGGCGCCGACCGTGGATCTCTCTCATTTGGTGGACATGCCCGCCATGCTGGGCCTGCTGGAGCAGGAGGCGAGGGCGCTCTCGGGGGAGGCTGGGCACCGACTGGTGTTCAACGTGCAGCCGGATCTGTTCGTGCGAGGGGACAGGGATCAACTGCGCAGTGCCGTCTCCAACCTGGTTTACAACGCCATTCACTATACCCCGGCGGGTCGGCAGATCACCGTGGAGTGGCGCAAGCAGGGGGCCATGGCGCTGTTCGTGGTAGCGGACGAGGGGGAGGGGATAGCCCCCGAGCACCTGACCCGGCTCACCGAGCGGTTCTACCGGGTCGACAAGGCCCGCTCCCGTCATACCGGCGGCTCTGGGCTCGGCCTTGCCATCGTCAAGCATGCCTTGAGTCATCACGATGCCCAGCTCGAGATAGAGAGCCGGATTGGCAAGGGCAGCCGCTTCAGCTTCCTCATCCCTGCCCGCATGGTGGTGATAAAATAAGCTTGTTTTGCAATGAGTTAGCATCAATGAAAGGGCCGTGTTCACGGCCCTTTCTCATGGGATAAAATCCCTGCCATGTCATCAAAGTGTCACATTAAATCCATAAATTTGTCATTGCCAGCCCAGATACTGGCGCCGTCTTAAAGAACGGACCTTCTGCAACGTTGAAGAGGAGGGGACGGTTTGAAACTCAACAATCCGGCTGATGCAATCGGGTTGATCACGGCAAGACAGTGTTTATCGGCGCCATGTATTGGCAAAGCCTTGTGTAACTTTGGAGAGATTGGATGAAACTCAACAAACTGGCTGGTGTAATCGGATTTACCGCAGCAACCCTGTTTTCTGTCAGCGCATTGGCTGCCGGTGTGGATAAAGATCTGCCGGATTACACTCCGACCAGCGGCATCTCGGGCAACCTGTCCTCTGTCGGCTCTGACACCCTGGCCAACATGATGACCCTGTGGGCCGAAGAATTTAAGCGCATGTACCCGAACGTCAACGTGCAGATCCAGGCCGCCGGTTCCTCTACCGCGCCCACTGCCCTGACCGAAGGTGTTGCCCAGTTTGGCCCCATGAGCCGTGCCATGAAGGCCGGTGAAGAAGAGGCCTTCGAGAAGCGTTACGGTTACAAGCCCACCGCCATCCGCGTCGCCGTCGATGCCCTGGCCGTGTTCGTCAACAAGGACAACCCCATCAAGGGGCTGACCATGCCGCAGATCGACGCCATCTTCTCCAGCACCCTCAAGTGCGGCGAAGCCAAGGCCGCCACCAAGTGGGCAGACCTGGGTCTGGATGGCAGCTGGTCTTCCAAGGACTTGCAACTGTTCGGTCGCAACTCCGTCTCCGGTACCTACGGCTACTTCAAGGAGCACGCCCTGTGTAACGGCGACTTCAAGAGCGGCGTGAACGAGCAACCGGGTTCTGCCTCCGTGGTGCAGTCCGTCTCCTCCTCCCTGAACGGCATCGGCTACTCCGGTATCGGCTACGTCACCTCCGGTGTACGCGCCGTCCCGCTCTCCAAGGATGGCAAGACCTTCATCGAAGCCACCTCGGACAACGCCATCACCGGCAAATACCCGCTGTCGCGCTTCCTGTACGTCTACGTGAACAAGCACCCGAACAAACCCCTCGCCCCGATGGAGCAGGAGTTCGTGAAGATGATGCTGTCCAAGGCGGGTCAGACCATAGTGGCGAAAGACGGCTATGTGCCGGTACCGTCCAAGGTGGTGCAGGCCGACCTGAAGAAGCTGGGTATCATGTAATCCATACCCGCTGCGACCTTGCAGACAAACGAGCCCCAGGTGGGCTCGTTTTTATTTTGGCGTGACGAGATTTTTGGTCGCAACTCCTGATGAGCAGACTTGCACCCCGGGTCGGCATTTCCGAAAATAGGGGCAACTTCATGATCAAGGATCCCTTCATGCGTGCCTCTTCTCTCTCCCCGTTTGGCCTGGTGGCCCTGTGCAGCGCCCTGTTGGCCGGCTGTGCCCAGTCGCCGACCGGTCGCAACCAGATGCTGCTCTTCTCCCCCCAGCAGATGAATCAGCTGGGTGCCGACTCGTTCGAGGAAATGAAGAAGCAGGAGAAGGTGAGCACGGATGCCCGGATGAATGCTTACGTCTCCTGCGTGGCCAAGGCGGTGACCGCCCAGGTGCCCGCCAGTTACGGCATCACCAGCTGGGAGGTGGTGGTGTTTGACTCCAAAGAGGTGAATGCCTTCGCCCTGCCCGGCGGCAAGATAGGGGTCTACAGCGGCCTGCTCAAGGTAGCCAAGAATCAGGATCAGCTCGCCACCGTCATCGGCCACGAGTTGACCCACGTACTGGCCCAGCACTCCAACGAACGCCTCTCTCGGGATCAGCTGACCGGCATCGGGCTGGCGGCGGCCGATGTGGCGCTCGGCGCGAGTGGCAGCAGCTATGGCGGTGCCACCATGGCGGCCCTCGGGCTTGGCGTCCAGGTAGGCATTACCTTGCCGTACGGTCGCGAGCAGGAGAGCGAGGCGGATCGTCTCGGGCTGGCGCTGATGGCCAAGGCTGGCTTCGATCCAGCGCAGGCCATCCCCTTGTGGCAAAACATGAGTGCCGCCTCCGGTGGCAAGGCGCCTCCCCAACTGCTCTCCACCCACCCGAGCGATGCCAGCCGCATCGCCGAGCTGCAGGCCCAGCAGGCCGAAGTGCAGCCTTTGTATCAGCAGGCGAGAGCCTCCGGCCTGGCCCCCCAGTGCAAGGCATAAGCCTGCGCCTCGCACGGCCCGCCGATGCCGCCGCCATGACGGTGATGCAGCGGGCCAGCTGGTTGGCAGCCTATGGCGATATGCTGGGGGAAGATGCACTGGCCCGGCTGGCGGTTACCGATCATCTGCAGATCTGGCAGCATCGTTTGGCCGACACCGGCCCCCAGCCCATGCTGATCTGCCAACACGAGGTGGTCATCGGTCTGCTCTACTGGCAGCCCGTGCGGGAGGAGGTGATGACTGCCCGCATCTGCGCCCTCTATCTGCATCCTGCCCATTGGCGCCAGGGTTATGGCAAGCGGCTGTGGCAGGCGGTGGCGGTGCAAATGCGACGATCCGGCTGCGAATGCGTCAAACTGTGGCTGCTTGATGGCAACCGGATAGGCGAGGGCTTCTATCAGCGTCGCGGCTTCGTGTTCGACGGGCAGGAGCGCACCCTCACCAGCCTGGGTCAGCCCTGCCTGCAGCGGCAAATGTCCCGTTTGCTTTGAGCTGGCTCCCGTTTTTGACTTCCCATTGCTTTATTTTTTCTGCGAATTAATACAATGTCCCCCTCTGGAATGGCTGGTCCGGTTCGTCGGCAAGGGAGTGTGGGCATGTATTACGGTTTTGACATTGGTGGCACCAAGATAGCCTTCGCGGTGTATGACGGCGGGTTGAATCTCTGTCACGAGGAGCGCATGAGCACCCCGGGGGATGACTATCCGGGGTTGCAGCAGCTCATCCGCAGCCGGGTGCTGGAGGCGGATGCCCGCTTCGGCGCCAAGGGGGTTGTTGGAATAGGCTTTCCCGGCATCCTCAACCGGGACGACAAGAGCATAGTGGCGGCGAACCTGCCCGCCATCCATGGCCGTCACCTGGGGGCTGACTTGACCGAACTGCTGGGACGCACCGTCCGGGTGGATAACGATGCCAACTGCTTCCTCTGGTCCGAAGTGCATCAGGGGGCCGCGGCCGGTGCGCAGAGTGCACTGGGCATGACCATAGGCACCGGTATCGGGGGCGCCGTCTATCTGGCCGGCCAACTGATCCAGGGCCGCAACTGGCTGGCGGGGGAGATAGGCCACTACCCGCTGCCCGCCACCATTCTGATGAAGTATCCCGACCTGCCGCGCCCCCGCTGTGGCTGTGGTCGGTTGGTCTGTTTCGAAACCTATGCGTCCGGTACTGGCCTCGAGCGTCTCTACCACCACTTCCACGGGGAGCGCGCCAGCGGTCATCAGATCGTCGCCCGCTACGAGGCGCACGAGCCGAGCGCCCTGACCACCATCGACTGCTGGCTGGAGATCCTGGCGGCAGGGCTTGCCACCGCCATCTCGGTGCTCGACCCCGAAGTGGTGGTGCTGGGCGGCGGCCTCAGTGGTTTACCGGCGCTGTATGAACAACTGCCCCGGCGCCTGCCCGGTCACCTGCTGCCCGGTGTTGCCCTGCCAGCCATCCGTCAGGCCCGCTTCGGTGGGGCAGGCGGAGTACGCGGCGCGGCTTTGCTCAATTTATGAGATCAGACACAGGGTCTGATCTCCCCTGAACAAGGAGTCATCATGACCCGTCTTGAAATCTGTATCGACAATCTGGAATCCCTGTTTACCGCCCAGCAAGCCGGCGCGGATCGCATCGAGCTCTGCTCTGCGCTGGGTCTGGGTGGTCTGACGCCCTCTTACGGTTTCATGCAGCAGGTGGCGCGCCATGCCACCATCCCCGTCTACGCCATGATCCGCCCCCGTGCCGGAGATTTCTGCTTCAGTGCCTTTGAATTCGAGATCATGCTGCAGGACATCGCAGCCGCCCGTGCCGCCGGTTTGCAGGGCGTCGTTGTGGGTCTGCTGGATGAGATGGGGCGGGTGCCCGCAGACCTGCTCAAGCAGCTGGTGGACTCGTCCGGCCCCCTTGGCGTCACTTTCCATCGCGCGATTGACCTTTGCTCCGACTGGCGCGCCGACCTCGAAACCATCGTCGACGCAGGCTGTGAGCGGATCCTGAGTTCGGGCCATGCTCCCACTGCGCTCGCGGGGCTCGAGACCCTGCAGGCGATGCAGCAGGCCTTGGCCGGACGCGCCAGCCTGATGCCGGGAGCCGGGGTCAATGCCGACAATGTGCGCACCATTCTGGAGTTTACCGGCGTGGACGAGGTGCACATGTCCGGTATGGGCTGGCGTGGCGGTATGGTGCCCCACGGCGTCAACATGGGGACCTCGGACGATGGCCGGGTCAATATTACCGATGGCGCCAAGGTGGCGGCGGTGCGGGCTCTGCTGGATTTGGGTTGAGCCCGGGCATTGCCGGATCAGTCTGCCCCGCATGTGTGAGCGTTCTCCCACGGGCAGGGAAATCGCCGTGGTCGCTGGCAGCACCTCGGGAAAAAGTCTGATATCATCCCGTCTCTTTTATTACCTGGATCTGGAGCTACATCTCAATGTCCCAATACGACTCTATCGAACAGAAGGCCAGCTACGGCATCGGCCGCAACATGGGTGATCAGCTGGCGCAGCAAGCTTTCGCCGGTCTGGATATCCCGGCCCTGCAGCAAGGTCTGGCTGATGCCCTGAACGGTCTGGAGTTCGCGGTCAGCCGTGACGATATCAACGATGCCTTCCAGGTCATCACTACCCGCATGCAGGCCGAGCAGGAAGCTGCTGCCAAGGCCGCCGCCGCCGATGGCGAAGCCTTCCTGGCCGACAACGCCAAGCGTGCCGGTGTGAATGTGACCGACTCCGGTCTGCAGTACGAAGTCATGGTCGAAGGCAATGGTGCCGTCCCGGTTGCCGGTCAGTCCGTCCGTGTGCACTACCACGGCACCTTCACCCACGGTGGCGTGTTTGACAGCTCCGTCGCCCGTGGCGAACCGGCCGAATTCCCGGTCACTGGCGTCATCGCCGGCTGGGTTGAAGCACTGCAACTGATGCCGGTTGGTTCCAAGTGGAAGCTCTACATTCCGCAGGATCTGGCCTACGGTGCCCGCGGTGCCGGCTCCATCCCGCCGTACTCCGCTCTGGTATTCGAAGTGGAGCTGCTGGACATCCTGTGATCCGGTAACTCTGCACTGACAAACGGCGACCTCTGGGTCGCCGTTTGCTTTTGTGCTCTTCTCCCATGGTGGGCAGGCTGGGTCATGGGCAAGTGGATCCGTTTTGGATATATAGTCAGAGCGTCTTCAGGGAGATCCCCATGGCTGCCATCATCGAAGTCATCGACCTTATCAAGCACTTCCCCGGCGTCAAGGCGGTGGACGGGCTCAGCTTTGCCATCCCCGCCGGCAGTTGCTTCGGCCTGCTTGGGCCAAACGGCGCGGGCAAAACCACCACCATCGAGTTGCTGGAAGGGATCCTCACCCCGGACAGCGGTCAGATCCTGTTCCATGGCGCCCCTCGCGATGCCGATTATCGCTCCCGCATCGGTATCCAGTTTCAGCACACGGCGTTGCAGGATTTTTTGACGGTGCGTGACACTCTGCGCCTGTTTGCCAGCCTCTATCCGAACCCCTTGCCGCGCGACCTGCTCATCGAGCTGTGCGCCCTCGGCGAATTCATCGACCGGGATAGCCGCAAGCTCTCCGGTGGCCAGCGTCAACGACTGCTACTGGCCCTGGCGCTGCTCGGGGATCCCGAATTGCTGTTTCTCGATGAGCCAACGACCGGGCTGGATCCCCAGGCGCGTCACCACTTCTGGCAGCGTATCGAGGCCATCAAGGCTCAGGGCAAGACGGTGGTGCTCACCACCCACTACATGGACGAGGCTCAGCAACTGTGCGATCAGATAGCCATCGTCGATCACGGTCATCTGCTGAGCCTGGATACCCCGGCGGCCCTGCTGGCCCGCCACTTTGACGGGGTATTGGTGCGTCTCGCGGATCATCCGGCTCTGGCACAACTGGGGCATCCATTGCAACGGCGTGGGGAACAGGTTGAGTTGACCTGCCCGGATGTGGCGCTCCTGTTGCCCCAATTGCTAAGGCTTGGGGTACCGCTGACCGGCATGCAGGTGCGTTCCCCCAATCTGGAGGATCTCTTCTTGCAACTGACCGGACATAGCCTAAGGAGCGGCGCATGAGCGGATCCCTGAGGCGCATCGGGGCACTGCTCCATGCCCGCAACCTCGAGTTTGTGCGCGATCGGGCCGCACTGGTCTGGAATCTGGCGTTTCCCCTGCTGCTGGTGATTGGGTTTTCCCTCCTCTTTTCCGGCCCACCCAAGCCCCTGGTGCAGATGGGCGTGCTGGGGGCGCTGCCTGCCGCCTATCAGCCCCTGAACAAGATTCCGCTGCTCAAGCTCATCCCCTATGGGGACGCAGAGAAGGGGCAGCTCAAGGTGCGCCATCATCAGCTGGACCTGCTGCTCTCACCCACCCGAGGCCAGTATTGGGTCAACCCGGATGCCCCCCAGGGGGCCATGGCGGAGTATTTGCTGCGTCAGGCGATCGGCTTGCCGTTGCAAAAGGAGGTGCTGTCGGGGCGAGCCATCCGCTATGGTGACTGGCTGTTGCCCGGGGTGATCGGCATGAATCTGATGTTCTCCGGCCTGTTTGGGGTCGGCTTCGTCATCGTCCGCTATCGCAAGAACGGGGTGCTCAAGCGACTGAGAGCGACCCCCCTGTCGGCGGCCGAGTTTCTCGGTGCCCAGCTGCTGTCGCGGGTACTGATCACCCTGGTGGTGAGCTTGTTGGTGTTTCTGGTGGCCTATTGGCTGCTGGGGGTGCCTCTGTTGGGCTCGGGCTGGTTACTGCTGCTGATTGCGCTGGTCGGTGGTACCGCCATGGCCTCGCTGGGTCTGCTCATCGCCGCTCGCCTCCAGAATGAGGAACTGGCGAGCGGCTTGCTCAATCTCATCAGCCTGCCCATGATGTTCCTGTCCGGTGTCTGGTTTTCGCTGGAAGGTTCTCCCCCTTGGTTGCAGGCCATTGGAGCCCGCCTTCCCTTAAGCCAGATCATCGAGGCTGCCCGCGCCGTGATGCTGGAGGGGGCGGGCTGGCAAGCGGTCGCGGGTGCCTTGGCCCAGGTCGCGCTGTTTGCACTGAGCTGCCTCGTGCTGGGGTCCCTGCTTTTTAAATGGAGCGCAAAATGAAGCTTCTCTGGGGTGTGTTGTTGCTCGCGGCCCTGCCGGTGAATGCGGGCACCTTGCGCTGCAAGAGTGCGCACCTGACCGAGGGAGATACCACGGCCGAGCTATTGATCCGCTGTGGTCAGCCGATGCTCAAGGAGGACTTGACCCGGTATGAAGAAAATGGCTTTGGGGCCCGCATGACGGTGAAATACGCCGAACGTTGGACCTACAACTTCGGCAAGAACCAGTTCATGCAGTTTGTGACCGTCGAAAACGGCGTCATCACCGAGATTGAAGATGGTCCACGGGGTGGTTGAAGCGCCGCTCATGGGGCTGCTCTTCCCTCTTCCATTATGATCTGGGCCTGCTTTCTCAACCCTTGTCTTCTCTGAAAACTAATCGCTTTCCACCCCCTCAGGGCGTGACACCTCGGTCACCCAGCCTCTGCTTTTTTACCGCAACGTCAGCTGCTCGCCATTGACAAGATGCTCCTCCCATTGGGGCATGCCAGCAGAAACATGAGCCTAATGAGTTAGTTGGTCGCAGATCTTGCTGCCCCGTTGTGGTGCGGCCCGATTTTTTTGCAAAAATAATCCTCATGGTATGAAAGGGCTATGGCAGCAGGCTATTTCGGAAATAAGGGTCTATTTTTTATTCATAAGGTGTTTAGCCACCCATTCAAACATTTTGTGCTGCTGCACCACAATTGGGCTGGGTTGCACCGATTGACAGGTTTTTTGAGGGCTGGATAAGCTGCGAAAAGTCGGGAAAAAGAGGGCATCTTGCGAGGTTTTTGATGCCAACTCAGATCAAACCACAGGGAAGAGTGACATGAAGCAGATACACAAGGCAGGTATGGTGATAGTGCTGTCGCTGGCGGCAGCCAATGTTTGGGCCGACGGCACCCTGGATGCGGTCAAGAAGAAAGGGTTCGTACAGTGCGGGGTCGGCGATGGCCTGCCCGGCTTCTCCAACCCGGATGCGAAAGGGACCTGGACTGGTCTGGATGTGGACGTGTGCCGCGCAGTTGCGGCTGCGGTATTTGGCGACGCCAGCAAGGTCAAATATGTCTCCCTCACCGCCAAGGAGCGCTTCACCGCGCTGCAGTCCGGTGAAGTGGATCTGCTCTCTCGCAATACCACCTGGACATTGACCCGGGACGGTTCTTTGGGGTTGACCTTTGCCGGGGTGAACTACTACGACGGTCAGGGGTTCCTGGTCAAGCAGTCCCTCGGGGTCAAGAGTGCCAAGGAGCTGGATGGGGCCGCGGTCTGCATTCAGTCCGGTACCACCACCGAGCTGAACCTGGCGGACTACTTCCGCGCCAATGGCGGCATGAAATACACCCCGGTGGTGTTTGACACCTCGGATCAGACCGTGAAAGGGTTTGAAGCCGGTCGCTGCGACGTCCTGACCTCGGATCAGTCCCAGCTCTACTCCCTCAAGATCAAGCTGACCAAGCCGGAAGAGGCGCTGGTATTGCCGGAGGTCATCTCCAAGGAGCCTCTGGGCCCGGCGGTGCGTCAGGGGGATGATCAATGGTTCAAGGTGGTACGCTGGAGCCTCTACGCCATGCTCAACGCCGAAGAGGCTGGCGTGACCAGCGCCAACGTGGACGAGATGCTCAAGTCCACCAACCCGGACGTCCGCCGTCTGCTGGGGCTGGAAGAGCCCAAGGGCACGGTACTGGGGCTGGATGACAAGTGGGCCTACAACATCGTCAAGCAGGTCGGCAACTACGGCGAGTCGTTCGATCGCAATGTGGGTGCCGGTTCGCCCCTCAAAATTGACCGTGGCATCAACGCGCTCTGGAACAAGGGCGGCCTGATGTACGCACCGCCCATCCGCTGAGTCGATGATTGTTCGGGGGGCCTGGCCCCCCGTTTTCCCCTTGCCTTGGCTTTGTCGGAGTCATCCTTATGGCGTCACATGCATCAAACCATAGGAAGGAACAGGGCCGTTGGTGGTACGACGCCAAGGTGCGGGCACTGGTGTTCCAGTGCCTGGCCATCGTCGCCGTTCTCACGTTTCTGTTTTACATCGTCAACAATGCCCTGACCAATCTGGCCACCCGTGGCATCACCACCGGCTTCGATTTCCTGGGCAATACCGCCGGGTTCGGCATCTTGCAGAGCCTGATCCCCTACGACGAAACCTATACCTTTGGCCGTACTTTTGTCGTCGGCCTGCTCAACACCCTGCTGGTTTCTGTGCTCGGTATCCTGTTTGCGACCCTGCTGGGGTTTGTGCTCGGGGTGGCCCGGCTGTCCAGCAACTGGCTGGTGGCCAAGATAGCCACCGTTTATATAGAGACCTTTCGCAACATACCGTTGCTGCTGCAGATCTTCTTCTGGTACTTCTCGGTGTTGCGCACCCTGCCATCCCCGCGCCAGAGCGTGGAGCTGGGTGAGCTTGCCTTTCTCAATGTGCGGGGTCTCTATCTACCCAAGCCCCTGTTTGAAGAAGGATTTGGCTATGTACTCTGGGCCCTGCTGCTGGCATTTTTCATCAGCTGGGGCCTGCGTCGCTGGGCCAGGCGCCGCCAGGAGCTGACCGGCAGGATATTCCCGATCTGGAGCTGCACGCTGGGGCTCATCCTATTGTTGCCCTTCATCACTTTCCTGCTGGTGGGGAGCCCGCTTGGCTGGAGCATCCCTGTCTTGCAGGGCTTCAACTTCCGGGGTGGCCTGACGGTGTTGCCGGAGCTCGCGGCGCTGCTGCTGGCGCTCACCATCTATACGGCGGCCTTCATCGCCGAGATAGTGCGTTCCGGCATTCTCGCCATCAGCAAGGGCCAGACGGAGGCGGCTTCCGCTCTGGGGCTGTCGCCCACCAAGACCCTGCGATTGGTGGTCATTCCCCAGGCGATGCGGGTCATCATTCCGCCGCTCACCAGTCAGTATCTCAATCTCACCAAGAACTCGTCGCTGGCTACCGCCATCGGTTATCCGGATCTGGTCTCGGTATTCATGGGCACGACCCTCAACCAGACCGGGCAGGCAATCGAGGTGATTGCCATGACCATGGGGGTCTATCTCCTCATCAGCATCAGTACCTCAATCCTGATGAATATCTACAACCGCCGGATGATGCTGGTCGAACGCTAGGGAGGCGTTATGTTTGTCAATGAAATGCAAGAGGCACTGCCTCCCCCCAGCAACAGACGTGGTGTGTTGGCCTGGCTTAGGCAGAATCTGTTTCCCAATTGGTGGAGCAGCCTATTGACCCTGGTGTTGGCCTATCTGCTGCTGCCACTGCTCTGGTCGGCGCTGGACTGGGCGCTGTTTTCCGCCACCTGGCAGGGGAGCGGCCGCGCCGACTGCACTCAGGAAGGGGCCTGCTGGATCTTCATCGAGAGTCGGCTCGGGCAATACCTCTACGGTTTCTATCCGGTGGATCAATATTGGCGCATCAATGTGGCCTTCATCGGTCTGGCGGTGCTGCTGGCACTGCTCATCTGGCCACGTACCCCTCGCAAGGGTTGGCTTGCACTCTTTACCCTGCTGGTGTTCCCCGTCATCGCCTTCCTGCTGATCCACGGCGGTGCCGGCCTTGCGGTGGTGGAAACCAATCGCTGGGGCGGGCTGATGCTGACCCTGGTGCTGGCAGTGGTGGGGATTGCGGCGGCGCTGCCCCTCGGGATCCTGCTGGCCCTGGGGCGACGCTCCCACATGCCGGTGATCTCCAGCCTCTCCACCGTCTATATCGAGTTCTGGCGGGCGGTGCCGCTTATCACTGTGCTGTTCATGGCCTCCGTCATGTTGCCACTGTTCATGACAAGCCAAGTTGAGCTGGACAAGCTGCTGCGGGCGCTCATCGGCATCATTTTGTTCCAGTCAGCCTATGTGGCCGAGGTGGTGCGGGGCGGGTTGCAGGCGATCCCCAAGGGGCAGTATGAGGCGGGGGAAGCCCTCGGGCTCTCCTACTGGAAGGTGATGGGTCTCATCATCATGCCCCAGGCCCTCAAGATCACCATCCCTTCTCTGGTGAACACCTTCATCTCGTTGTTCAAGGACACCAGCCTGGTGCTGATCATCGGTCTGTTTGACTTGCTCGCCATCTCCAAGGTGGCGCTGGCCGATCCGGCCTGGCTGGGGTTCTCTACCGAGGCCTATGTGTTCATCGCCATGGTCTTCTGGATGTTCTGTTTTGGCATGTCCCGTTACTCCATCTATCTGGAACACAAACTCAACACGGGTCACAAGCATTAGGAGTGGTTTCAATATGACAACGGATACAGGGATAGCCCTTAACAGCCCCTCTCATAAAGCATATGGGGTGCAGGTATCAGGAGTAGCTTCAAAATGACAACAGACACCGTGGTCGCGCTCAAGGATGTCAACAAGTGGTATGGCGAGTTTCATGTGCTGCGAAACATCAACCTGCAGGTGGGGAAGGGGGAGAAGATCGTCATCTGCGGGCCATCGGGTTCCGGCAAGTCCACCATGATCCGCTGCATCAACCGGCTGGAGGAGCATCAGAGCGGCGACATCCTGGTCAAGGGGACGGCACTCACTTCGGATCTCAAGAACATCGAGACGGTACGCCGGGAAGTCGGCATGGTGTTCCAGCACTTCAACCTTTTCCCCCACCTGACGGTGCTGGAAAATTGCTGCCTGGCCCCAATCTGGGTCAAACAGCTGCCGCGCAAGGAGGCTGAGGAGATCGCCATGAACTTCCTGCGCCGGGTCAGGATCCCGGAGCAGGCCCTGAAGTACCCGGGGCAGCTCTCCGGCGGTCAGCAGCAGCGGGTGGCCATCGCCCGCAGCCTCTGCATGAATCCGCAGGTGATGCTGTTCGATGAACCCACTTCGGCACTGGATCCCGAGATGGTGCGCGAGGTGCTGGATGTGATGGTGGAACTGGCTCATGAAGGGATGACCATGCTCTGCGTCACCCACGAGATGGGCTTTGCCAAGCAGGTGGCGGACCGGGTGATCTTCATGGACCGCGGCCAGATCATCGAGGAGAACGTGCCGGATCAGTTCTTCGACAATCCCCAGTCGGATCGTACCAAGCTGTTCCTCTCCCAGATACTGCAGCACTGAGCCCGTTCCCCGTCATGAAAACGGCCCGCGCGCGATGAGCGGCGGGCCAAAATGTTCATGGAAGCAGACTACAGATGGAAAGGAGTATGTCAGCCAGGCAACAGGGCCGTGGTGCGCAGATCCCGCACCGCCAGGTTGATCTGCCGGGCCAGCCGCAAGGCCTGATGGCAGCTCAGCGTCTTCAAATCGATGGCTCCACCGCTGAATTCGAATCGCCCCAGCGCCTCTATCATGAAGCTACCGTGGTGGAAGCTCTTGATATAGCGGGCAATCTGGCGAGGAGACAACTGCTTGAACACCTTCATGGTAAAACACCCCGTTGCTTGGACAGGGCACACTATGCCGCCATCCCGTGACACTAATGTGACATCTTATGGAGTTTCGTATGAATTCGGTTTTCCCTGATCTCGATGATGGCAAACAAAGTGTCCGACTCATGTAAAAGTTGTGCTCGGGTGGGGGGCATGCCCGATATACTGCGGCTCACTGGATGATTGCAACAAGGTGTCTCGTGTGGAGTGGGTGGACATAGTAGATGAGCAGGACCGCGTGATCGGGGTTGCCGATCGGGCCAGGGTGCGGCGGGAGAACCTGCGCCACCGCGCCAGCTATATCCTGGTGCTGGACGATGAGGATCGCATCCTGGTGCAGCGGCGTACGCTCGGCAAGGATTTCTGTCCCGGCATGCTGGATGCCTGTGCCGGCGGCGTGGTGACCACGGGGGAGGCGATGGAGCCGAGCGCCCGGCGGGAGCTGGCGGAGGAGCTCGGGATCCTGGACGTACCGTTGCAAAGTTTTGGCACCTTCTATGCCGAGGGGGAAGGGCAGGACCATGGCTGTGCTTACCGGGTCTGGGGCGGGCTGTTCAGCTGCCGTTATCAGGGGCCCTTGCAACTGCAGGCGGAAGAGGTGAGCGCCGTCTACTGGATGAGCCTGGCCGAGATAGCGCTGCGGGCCGATGAGTTTACCCCGGATTCTCTACTGGCGGTGTCAACCTGGCAGGCGCGCCGTTAGCGCCGGGTTGCTACGAGAGCAAATTACACTCTCACGCTTCTTCCTGCCGCCATCCCTGCGGAGTGCGGGCTTGAACCCTGATCCGCAAGGATGGCGTCTCCCCGGCGCCACCTCTCACCGGGGCGGTATGCTGGCGTAACGACGTGTCACCCCGGGCCGCCTTGGAGTAGACTGAGGCTCCTCTTCAGCCCGTTAAGGACAAGTGCACATGATCACAGTCGGCCAATCCCTGCCCGCAGGGGAGTTCACCTTCATCACCGCCGAAGGCAAGCAGGTACAGGATACCCAGGCCCTGTTTGCGGGCAAGCGGGTGGTGCTGTTTGCGGTGCCCGGCGCCTTTACCCCGACCTGTTCCAACGCCCATCTGCCCGGCTACGTGGTGCTGGCCGATCAGTTCCAGGCCAAGGGAGTGGATGCCATCTATTGCCTCTCGGTGAACGATGCCTTCGTGATGCGGGCCTGGCAGGAGGCGCAGAATGCCTCGGCCATCACCATGCTGGCAGACGGTGACGGCAGCTGGACCCGGGCCCTCGGCCTTGCCAAGGAGACCGGTGCCTTCGGTGGCCTGCGTGCCCAGCGCTTCGCCCTGATTGCTGACAATGGCGTGGTAGAGCAGCTGTTTGTGGAGGCCCCCGGCAAGTTCGAGGTGTCCGATGCCGAGAGTCTGCTGGCAGCCCTGTGAAATGTTAATCATTGGTTGATTAACGCTTGAAATAGCAAGAGGGCCCGCTACACTGGGCCCGTTTTTGGATGGAGCCAGGCACAACGCCTGGCTCTCGTGTTTGCAGCCGATGAGATAGAAGAATATGACCCTGGCTTTTGTTGCCCTGATTGCCGGACTGGCGCTGCTGGTCTGGAGTGCGGATAAATTTGTGGATGGCGCCGCGGCGACCGCCCGTTATGCCGGCATGCCGCCGCTGCTGATCGGCATGGTGATCATCGGTTTTGGCACCTCGGCTCCCGAGATGGTGGTCTCCGCACTGGCGGCCTCCCAGGGCAACCCCGGCCTGGCCCTTGGCAACGCCTATGGCTCCAACATCACCAACATCGCGCTGATCCTGGGTCTGACTGCCCTTATCAGTCCCATCGCCGTCTCCTCTCAGGTGGTTCGCAAGGAGATCCCCATCCTGCTCGGCATCACCCTGCTCTCCGGTGCCCTGCTCATCGATGGCCATCTGGGCAGAGGAGATGCCCTGATCCTTGGGGCCGTGTTCCTGGTGCTGATGGGATGGTCCATCTGGGAAGGCATGCGCAGCAAGGGGGATGCCCTCGATGAGAACACCAGCGATGACATCGGCAGCGAGGGCATGTCCCTCAAGAACGCCATCTTCTGGCTGGTGCTCGGGCTGGTACTGCTCATCGTCGCCTCCCGTCTGCTGGTCTGGGGGGCGGTGACGATTGCCCAGGCGCTTGGCATCAGCGATCTGGTGATTGGCCTGACCATCGTAGCCGTGGGCACCTCGCTGCCGGAGCTGGCCTCGTCGCTCATCGCCATTCGCAAGAAGGAGCACGATCTGGCCCTTGGCAACGTGCTCGGCTCCAACCTGTTCAATACCCTGGCCGTGGTGGGCATCGCCGCGGGGATCGCCCCGCTGGATGTCGATCCGGCCGTGCTCTCTCGCGACTGGTCCGTGATGATGGGACTGACCCTGCTGCTGCTGGTGATGTGCCTGGGCCGCAAGGGGCAGGGGCGGATCAACCGGGTGGAAGGGGGGCTGCTGCTCGCCATCTTCGTGGCCTACACCGCCTGGCTGCTGGGCAGTCAGTTTGTCTGACGCCTTGGTGATGAAAAAAAGAGGGGGAAGCTGATGCTTCCCCCTCTTTTTATGGTGTGTTGTTTCGCTAAATCAGGCTACTGCTACCAGTTTCTGCTTCTGGGCGCTGTCCAGAATGAGGATGCTCGCCTTGGGGAAGAAGTTGAAGGTGGAGGCGGAGGCCCAGGTGTAGGCCCCCATCACCCGGCCGATGACCAGCTCGCCGATCTCCAGATCCGGCAGCATGATACCGTCCCGGATGACGTCCACGCTGTCGCAGGTGGGGCCGGAGAGCACGGCGTTGTGCAGCGCACCACTGGCATAGGGGGTGCTGACCGGGTAGGTGACGTGGTCGTAGAGCTGGCCGTTGTAGCTGCCGTAGAGACCGTCATCCAGGTAGTACCAGATCTTGTCGCCGCGGTGGGCCTTGCCCATCACGCTCGCCACCGAGGTCATGGCCGGTGCGCTGATGAAGCGGCCCGGCTCTGCAATCTTCTGTACGGTGGCAGGCAGCTTCGCCAGCGCCTCGCGAATGGGGGCGCAGAAGCCGTCGATGTCGAATTCACCGCCCTCGTAATCCACCGGGAAACCGCCACCGATATCCAGTACCCAGGGCTTGAGACCGAGTTCCCAGGCCTGCTCCATGATCTCGCGGCAGGCATCGATAGCCTGTACGTGGCGACGGGCGTGGGGTACCTGGGAGCCGACATGGAAGGAGAGCCCCATCACCTTGATGCCCTTGGCCTGGGCCAGTTGCAGCAGGGGCAGCGCCTGCTCCGGGGTGCAACCGAACTTCTTGGAGAGATCGACCTTGGTCTCCGGGTTCGGGAAACTGACGCGCAGCAGCAGCTTCACCTCATCCTTGTAGGGCAGGAACTTATCCAGCTCCAGCGGGTTGTCATAGACGAACACGGTGCAGCCGAACTCCAGCGCATATCGAATGTCGCTGTCGCGCTTGATGGGGTGGGTGTGGATGCAGCGGCCAGGACGAACCCCTTGGCTGCGCACCAGATCAACTTCGCCATTGGTGGCCAGATCGAAACAGGCCCCCTCTTCCTTCAAGACAGAGACCACCGCCTCGTGGGGCAGGGGTTTGAGTGCATAGTGCAAACGCACATCGGGCAGGGCGGCGGCCAGTGCCCGGTACTGTTTGCGGACGGCTGCCTTGTCGAGCAGCAGCAGGGGGGAGCCAAATTGTTCAACCAGCGAGCGGTAATCTTGTGCGACCAGGGTCTCGTTCATTCTCTTTTGAAAATCCTTAGGGGGCGTGAAATGCCCAAGCCATATGCGATTGAACCGGCGACGGCCGGCTCAGGCGAGTGGTCCGGAGGGACCAACCAGACACTGTGCATAACTTGAATGCAAAGTGCTTAGTTATGCGCGGGATTATCGGGCAATCGCGTTTATGTGCAAGCATTTTGATTGGATATGTTGGCGAGTTTTTCTGGTCGAGACGAAAGGCGCTATCAATATAAAAGCATCAATCTGGCATCGGAGAACGGTGAGCCCAATCTGGAGATATAACCTGTTGATAGTTAACAAACATTTAGCATTTCCCCCAACAAGGAAGTGAATGGGAAAAAAGCACTGGGGCAGGGGGGTGAATGGGAGACAGCTCACAATTTTTGGATTACCATGCCCGCTTCCTAATCCAAACTAGTTCGGATGAAGGTAGCAGGAGAGCGATGGGGGACCATCCACCGAAGAAGTGAATCTTTCAGGTACCGGGCAACCGGTGTGGACTGCTACTGGACGATACTCTGGAGAGACCCGTTAGATCGGGCGCCGAAGGAGCAAGGCACCGTGATTGCATCGCAATCCGGGGCCGGAAACTCTCAGGCAAAAGGACAGAGGGGATGGGATGGTTGTACCTGGGCTTGGCCCGCATCCGATCGCCTCTGGCCGATCGCGACACCTATGGGAAGATCATCCTTCTCCTCCTTAATCGTTGTTTTTAAGGAGGATGCATGTCATCAATTCAATCGGCGCTTAGCGCCATCGATAGCTTTGTCTGGGGTCCGCCCCTGCTTATTCTGCTGGTCGGTACCGGCATCTATCTCACCCTGCGATTGGGTCTGCTTCAGATCGTGCGTCTGCCCCTCGCCCTGCGACTGGTATTTGGTCGCGATCAGGGTCAGGGCAAGCAGGGGGATGTCTCCAGCTTCGGCGCACTCTGCACCGCGCTCTCCGCCACCATCGGCACCGGCAACATCGTCGGCGTTGCCACCGCCATCAAGCTCGGCGGCCCGGGTGCCCTGTTCTGGATGTGGATGGCGGCCCTGTTCGGCATGGCCACCAAGTACGCCGAGTGCCTGCTTGCGGTGAAATATCGCCAGCAGGATGCCAACGGCCAGATGGCGGGCGGCCCCATGTATTACCTGGAGAAGGGGCTCGGCTCCAAGCCGCTGGCCAAGCTGTTTGCCCTGTTTGGCATCGGCGTCGCCTTCTTCGGCATCGGTACCTTCCCCCAGGTCAACGCCATTTCGGATGCCATGAGCCTCTCGTTTTCGGTGCCCCGTGAAGCCACCGCCGTGGTGCTGACCCTGATCGTCGGCCTGGTGACGCTCGGGGGGATCCAGTCCATCTCCAGCGTGTCGAGCAAGGTGGTGCCCTTCATGGCCATCTTCTACATCTTCGCCTGTCTTGGGGTGCTGGTGAACAACGCCAGCGCCCTGCCGGATGCGGTATTGCTGGTCATCAACAGCGCCTTCACCGGCCATGCGGCCACCGGCGGTTTCGTCGGCGCCGGCATCATGCTGGCGATCCAGTCCGGGGTGGCGCGGGGGGTCTTCTCCAACGAATCGGGTCTGGGCTCGGCCCCCATTGCGGCGGCGGCGGCCAAGACCGACTCCTGCGTGGAGCAGGGGCTAGTCTCCATGACGGGGACCTTCATCGATACCCTGATCATCTGCACCATGACCGGGCTGACCCTGGTGGTGACCGGGGTCTGGAGCGGGGATCTCAGCGGCGCCGCCATGACCAGCGCGGCCTTCGCCCAAGGGCTGGATGCCCACATCGGCCAGTACCTGGTGAGCATCGGGCTGCTGTTTTTTGCCTTCACCACCATCCTCGGCTGGAACTACTACGGCGAGCGCTGCACCGAGTACCTGTTCGGGGTCAAGGCCATCAAGCCCTACCGCCTCGTCTATTTGGTGCTGGTGGCGAGCGGTGCCTTCCTCCATCTGGATCTGATTTGGCTCTTGGCTGACATCGTCAACGGCCTGATGGCGGTGCCGAATCTCATCGGCCTCATCGGCTTGCGCCACGTGGTGATCGCCGAGACCCGCGCCTATTTCAGCCGGGATCGGGACAGCGAAAGCGAGCCCGAGCCGCAGGCCGCCTGAGTCTGGTTGAGCCGGATACCAAGAAAAAGCCACGACCCGGGTCGTGGCTTTTTTTATGTGCTTCGCCATTGGCATGAGCGAGCGCTTTCCCCTCTTTCCGGGAAAGAGTCAGGGTAAGGAGCGTCGCCCTTCAGCCAACAGGCTCTCGAGACTTGATTGAACCTTGTTTACCAGCTCCTCGTCACTACCCTGCCAGCGGATGGCGTGGGCGAGGGTGGTCGAGGTGCCGGGCAAGAAGCGCAGTTCGCCCCCCGCCAGCTCGTAGAAGCGGCTCGCCATCCGGGTGCCTTCATCCACGTCGCCGGCCACCAGCAGCATGGCCTGGGCCAGCACGGCGCCCTGATGAGCCCGGCCCGGTGCCAGCCAGCGCTGGGCGGTGCCGGTGACCTTGCGGCCCCCGATCACCAGATTGTACTGACCGTCGCAAAAGGAGCCGGGCACGAAGTCATAGCTGCCCGCGAGGCCATGTTCTTCCAGCAGGGTCAGCAGCGGCTCCCCCAGTCGCTGGTAATAGTGGCCGAAATCCGTGGTGGTACGCGGCAGCAGCAGCGACAGGTTGAGGATGCCGGCACCGTGGGGCACGGCAGTGCCACCGCTGTCGCGCACGAACACGGGCCAGCCCTCGGCGGCGAGTTGCGCGCAGGCGCTTTCATAGTGCGGCAGGCGCATGTCCTTGCGAGTGACGATAAGGCATTGAGGCCCCTGCCAGAGGTGGGCGCGGGCCAGCCCGTCATGGGCACAATCCCGCAGCCACTGCTGCTCCTGGGCCAGGATCTGGGCAGGAGTATGGTGGACGGGCGGGGAGGGCAGCAGGGTATAGGGCATGAGGGGCATCCTGAAGCAGAGGCTGCCAAGCACAGTACCCGTGGCGGGCAGGGAGGTAAAGCCCCGCATGGCGGGGCCTCGCTGGAACGGATCAGGCGTGGGCCGGGCTGCGTTTTGGCAGCAGCAGATTCAAGATGATGGCGGTGAGGCCGCCGGTGGCGACGCCGTAGGAGAGCACGCTCTTGGCGAGCTCCGGCAGGTGCTGCAGCACCTCGGGCACCTGGGCGACCCCGAGACCCATGGCCAGCGATACCGCCAGTATCATCAGGGCGCGGCGATCCAGCTCCTCGCGGGAGATGATGCGCACCCCGGCGGCGGCGATGGTGCCGAACATGACGATGGTGGCACCGCCGAGCACGGGTTCGGGGATCTGTTGCACCAGGCTCGCCACCGCCGGGAACAGGCCAAGCAGGGCCAGCATGGCGGCGATGAAAAGGCCGACATGGCGACTGGCCACCCCGGTCAGCTGAATGACACCGTTGTTCTGGGCGAAGGTGGACATGGGGAAGGTGGAGAAGAGCGCTGCCAGCATGGAGTTGGCCCCGTCAGCAAGCACTCCGCCCTTGATCCGCGCCATGTAGACGGGTCCTTCCAATGGCTCGCCCGAGATGTCGGAGGTCGCCGTCATGTCGCCGATGGCCTCTAGCGCGGTCACCACGAAGATGATGGCCAGCGGCACGAACAGGTGCCAGTCAAAGCCGAGGCCGTAGTGCAGCGGGATGGGCACCATCACCAGGGGGCCATCGAAGCGGGGGGCACTCACCTTGCCCAGCATCAGCGCCACGGCGTAGCCCACCAGCATGGCGATCATGATGGCGGAGAGGCGCAACCAGGGGTTGCGGCTGCGCTGCAGCAGCACGATGAGGCCGAGCACCAGCAGGGAGAGGAAGAGGTTGGTGTGGCTCGCGAAGCTGCCATCGGCCAGTGCCCCGTAGCCGCCCCCCATGCTGATGAGACCCACCTTGATCAGGGTCAGGCCGATGAGCAGCACGACAATGCCGGTCACCAGCGGGGTGATGATCCGCTTGACCAGATGCAGAAAACGGCTCATCACGACGATGGTGAGGGCCGCCGCCAGCATGGTGCCGAACAGGGTGCCCAGCAGATCCTCGGTGGGCATGGCCGCCTGCTTGAGGGCGAGGCCGGAGGCGATGATGGGGCCGAGGAAGTTGAAGCTGGTGCCCTGTACCGACAGCAGGCCGGAGCCGATGGGGCCGAAGCGACGGGTCTGGATGAAGGAGGCGATGCCGGACATGACCAGGGACATGGAGACGATATAACGGGTGTCGGCGGCAGGGAGGCCGAGGGCATTGGCGATGATGAGGGGCGGGGTGATGATGGCGACAAACATGGCGAGCATATGCTGCAGGGCGGCAAACAGGGTCTGGGGCAGGGGCGGAACCTCCTCGATGCCGTAGACCAGTTCGCTGTGGGGGCGCCTGGGGGGATGTGGCTCAGCGACGGGAGCGCGCAAAACGGCTGCCTGTTCCATAAATACCTCAAATTTTGTGGGGGAGGGGGAGAAAAATTGGGCGCTATTGTAGTGGCTGAAATGGCGCTGACCAGCGCTAATTGAGCGGGAAAAGGTTTATTTTTGGATGGGTTGAAACGTTTGCGCGTGGTGATTATGATCTGCCGGTTTGCGTGATGCTCTCCGATGGATAAATCTGGCCCCTGCTGCTGTATCCGGGTGAGGACGGTGTAGAATGAGCGCTCAGTTGTCATGTGGAGACTCTGGATGCTGAAGTTGTCGGAGTTTTGGAGCGCCAACGCCCATTCTGAAGATTTTACCCTGACCCGAATGGGCTTCATGACGGCCCGTCTGCGGCTGTTGACCTGTCTGCTGATGATAGGGATCCCCAGCTGGGCGCTGGTGGATTGGCTGACCCTGCCTTCGGCCCAGTTCGATGCCCTGCTCCAGGCGCGGGTCTTCTGCCTGCTGGCACTCTCGCCGCTCATCCCCTTCTCCTACCTCATTCACTTCAAGCGCACTCGTATGAAACTGGCGCTCGGCTACCTGATGGCGGTGATGATGCTGTTCTCCCTCATCTGCCTGCGCACTTTCGGCTCGGAAGAGGAGTTGCAGGCGGGGTACATGGCGTTTCCCTATCTGCTCATCAGCCTGTTTGCCATCTTCCCCATTCCCCTCTCCCTCAGTTTGCAGCTGGCGGGGTGCATCCTGATCACCATGCTGGCGGGCAACTGGTGGCTGGTGGATCAGCCGCTCTGGAGCCTGCAGACCCTCAACCAGATCTGGTTGCTGGCCCTGTTCACCCTGGCGAGTGCCTGGGTGCAGTGCGGTCAGCTTCATATGCTGCTTCAGCTCTATCGGGAGTCCACTACGGACGAGCTGACCGGCATGATGAACCGGCGGCTGCTGATGAAGCAGATCGAGAAAGCCAGGGGGGATCTGCTCAGCAAGCAGAAGCCCTTCGCCGTCCTGTTGCTGGATTTGGATCGCTTCAAGCGCATCAACGACACCTATGGTCACCTGGCGGGAGATGCGGTGCTCAAGGAGGTGGCGAGCACCTTGGGCGAACAGCTGGAGACCGGCATGGTGCTCGGTCGTTACGGCGGCGAGGAGTTCTCCATCCTGCTGCCTGGCTGTGGCGATCTGGTGCAGGCCAAGCGGGTGGCCGAGCGACTGCGGGTGGCGGTGGAGGCCAGGCTGGTGAAGAGCCCCACTTCCGACGAGCTGCTGGAGGTGACGGTGAGCATCGGCCTGACCCTGGCCCGGCGTGGGGAGGGCATCGAGGCCCTGCTCAACCGGGCTGACGAGTGCCTCTATCTGGCCAAGATGGCGGGGCGCAACTGCGTGATGAGCGAGAGTGCCTTGTTGAACAAACCCTTCAATTCCAGCGTGGCTTGACGACCCCCTCCTCCCTGCGAGGGGTCCGTGTGAATATCCATTTCTCCCTGCCATCCCTGGCAGGGACGTCACGAACCCCATCCCTCGCCCCAAGATTATTCACAGTTTAATCATCTGCGCTCTGGCCGGCTTCTATCCTGTTACAGGATGAAATGATTGATGCCTCAAGGAGAGAGCCCATGATGACCACCACAGATTTTAGCGAGCATTATCGCAGCAGCGACAGGATCATGCTGGGCTTACTCTGGTTTGCGTTGCTTTGTTCTGCTGGATTGGCCTTCTGGCACCAGACCTGGCTGCAGACGGCGCTGATCGGGGCGCCGGTCTGCCTCGTGCTGACGGCGCTCTATCGGGGGATAGGGGGCAGCCGGCTGATGCGCTGTCTCATCGGGGTGGGGCTGATGGTGATGGCGGCGCTGCACATCAATCAGGCGCGGGGGGTCATCGAGATCCATTTCGGCATCTTCGTGTTGCTGGCGGTGCTGACCTTCTACCGGGACTGGCAGCCCATCGTGGTGGCGGCGGCGGTGATCGCGGTGCACCACGTGCTGTTTCATGTGTTGCAGCACGCGGGGTATCCGGTCTACGTGATGCAGTCCCACGGCGGTTGGGGGATGATCTTCCTGCACGCCTTCTACGTGGTGATAGAGAGCGGAATCCTCATCTACCTGGCCCGTCTGAGCCTGGCCGACGCCACCGAAAATCAGGAGGTGCTCGGCAAGGTGCTGATGGCGGCCAATCAGCTGAGCAAGGGGGCCGACGCCCACACCGACTCCGAGGGAGCCAGGCTCTCTTCCGGGCAGCGCTTCGATCACTTTCTTCTGCAGGTGTCCAACCTGGTGGATGGCGTGGTACGGGACAGCCGCAATCTGGGAGGGCTGAGCCAGGAGCTGGCCCGGACGGGGTCGACCCTGGAGGAGGGGGCCAGGGATCAGCTGGAGGAGGTGGCCCGCATGAGCGAGGACATGGCGCTCATGCTCTCGGCCATGACGGAGATCACCGCCCAGGTCGAGCAGACCCTGCAGTGCGCCGATGAGGCCAGCGATCAGGTGGGCAAGGGGAGGGCCAGCGTGGTGCAAACCGGACAGGACATCGAGGCGCTGGCGCTGTGCATGGATGAGACCGACAAGACGGTGACCTCCCTGGCCGAGCAGGCCACCCAGATAGGCAAGGTGCTGGAAGTCATTCACGACATCGCCCAGCAGACCAATCTGCTGGCGCTCAATGCCGCCATCGAGGCGGCCAGGGCCGGCGAGCAGGGGCGGGGCTTTGCGGTGGTGGCCGACGAGGTGCGCCATCTTTCCCAGAAGACCTCGGTCTCCACCCGCGAGATCCAGCAGATCATCGAGGGGCTCCAGCAGGGGAGCCGTCAGGCGGCGGGAGCCATGCAGCTGAGTCGGGAAGGAGTGAGCCGCTGCGTCCTCGCCAGCCAGTCGGCGGTGGCGATGCTGCAGGTGGTGGCCGATGATATCGACAACATCAACCGCTCCAATGGCCAGATAGCGGCCAGCACCCAGGCACAATCCAGGGTCTCGGGGGAGATAGGCGAGTGTCTTGGACGGGTCCAGCAGATTGCCGAGTGCAACGCCGGCAATATCACGGCCCTGACCCGCAGCAGCCAGTGCCTGACGCCGCTGGCACAGCGGCTGGAGCACCTCGGCCGCGCCTTTCACGAATGAGGATTCGCCCCGTGCCAGAAAAGCAAAATGCCACCCCGGGGGTGGCATTTTTGACGAGGACAGCCCGGGCTTATGCCAGACGATACTTGCCGGAGAGCTGCTGGGCCAGCAGCTTGAACATGTTGAACACCGCCATGGTCTTGCCGGTCGGGGTGCCATCTTCGCCGAGGAAGAACTCGCCCTTGAATACCAGGATCTCTCCCTTCTGCTCCACGGCATCGGCGCGCATGCCGTGGATGAAGTCTTCGTGTTCCCGGATGATCGTGTTGGCCATCTCCAGCAGGGCAGTCTCGGTGATCAGCTCTTTTTCGGGTTGCATGCTCGTCTCCTTAAACGACTACTGACGGGGCAGGGCACGCCCTGTCACTGATTGAAGAGGGCAAAGCATACTGCAAAAGGGGATTTTCTGTCATTGATATGACCCCGCATTTTGCCCCGATCATCCCATGACCAGATTCTTGAGCCAGCGGCGCTGACGAATGCGGCGCTGCACCAGCAGTACTTTGGCGAGCTCCTCCAGCAGCACCACGGCCACCACCCAGGCGAGGGGCCAGCCGAGCAGGCTGACGGCTACCCAGGCGAGGGGCAGGCCGATGCACCACATGCCCACCACGTCGATGAAGATGCTGTAGTTCACATCCCCGCCCGAGCGCAGCACCCCGACGATGCCCACCATGTTGAACACCTTGAGCAGCATGCCGATGCAGAGGATGCCGAGCACCTGGCCCGCTTCCCCCATCAGCTCGGCGGGCAGGTTGCCCACCCACTGCAGCAGATTGGTCTGCACCATCCAGACCGACAATCCGACCAGCAAGGCGCCCACCGGTGCAAGCAGCAGGAACAACTGGGAGTGCTGCCAGGCGGCTTCATATTCTTCTGCGCCGAGCCGGTGGCCGAGCAGGGTGGAGCAGGCTACCGCCAACCCGAAGAAGAGGGAGATGAGAATGCTCTCCAGTGTCCCCAGGGTGGTCATGATGGCCAAGGAGTCGGTGCCAAGATGGGCATAGAGGAAGCCGTAGAGCAGCATGCCGAAGGCCCAGAGCCCGTCGTGCAGCAGCAGCGGCAGGGCGATCAGGGTGAAGCGCACCACCTCCTTGCGCTTGAAGGCGGCGAGCCAGTCCGCCAGGCGCGGCACCAGCCTGGGCTCCTGGCGCAGCACATAGGTCAGCAGCAGCGCCGTTTGCAGCAGGCGAGAGATGGTCGTGCCCCAGGCAGACCCCGCGACCCCCATGGCCTCGAAGCCGAAATTACCGAAGATGAGGGCGTAGTTGAGGATGACGTTGGCGATGATGGCGATGATGCCGATGCGGGTCGGCGCCGCCGCGTTGCCCACCGAGCGCAGGGCCGCCTCCAGCGGCACCACCACGGCGGTGCAGAGGATGGTGGCCCCCGTGATCATCAGAAACTCGTCCGCCAGGGGGCGCAGCACGGGATCCTGGCTGGCAAAGCCCAGCACGCTGCCCGGCGCGAGCGCATAGACCAGCGCGAAAGGCAGGCTCACCAGCAGGGCCCCCACCAGCGCCAGCGCCAGGGAGCGGCGCACCCCGGCCAGATCCCCGCGACCGTAATATTGCGCCGCCAATACCGAGACCCCGCCCGAGAGCCCCGCTATCACCAGCAGGTTGAAGAAGAAAACCCGGTTACCCAAGCCGACAGCCGCCACGGCCGTGGTGCCAAGCTGGCTCACCATCATGATGTCGATGAGGCCGAGCAGGGAGAACATCATGGATTGCAGCGAGACCGGCAGCGCCAGCCGCCACAATCGGGTCATGAACTCGCGATCGGTGGTTTGTTTTAAAATCGCTTGCCAATAATTCATATCTGTTAACCGGGTTGGTAAAAGATGATATTCATCGGGGGTATGATAGGGGGAGTTGCGAGGCTTCTCACTGTGAGTGACTCTCTGCTTTATTGTGCAAAACTATCTTGTTGAGGTGCCATGAGCTTTGCGAGCGAATGCCTGGAAATCGCCCCGGGTTGTGACGAGCGGATGCTGGGGCGAGAGGGCTTGCCCCTGCTCGGGGAGGCGGGCATCTTTCTGACCGGCCTCTCCCATATCCGGGATCACTACCTCATCCGTCGCAATCGTCCCGAGTTTCACATCCTGATGGTGAGCCACGGGGAGGGTGGGGTGCTGCTCACCGATGCCGGAGAGCAGCCCATCCCGGCGGGGGCCCTGGTGTTTCTGCCCGCCGCCGTGCCGGGAGGGCTGCGCCTTGCGGGGGAGCAGTGGCAGACCAGCTGGATCCTGCTCGATGACGTGCCGCGCTGGCGTCACCTGCACCGGCTGGGCCATCGTATCTGGCTGGGGGAGGAGGGGGAGCAGTTTTATCATCTGCTCAGCCTGATGCAGGGTGAGGGGGTGAGATCCCCCCTGCAGCCCCAACTGCTGAGCCTGCTGCTGGCCTTGCTGGACAGGACCCTGCAGGGGGAGGTGCGCGGCACCCCCGAGCTGCGGTTGCAGGCGCTGTTCCGACGGGTGGAGGCGCGCCTGGACGAACCCTGGAGCGTGGCCCTGCTCGCCAGCGAGATGGCCTGCTCGGTGCCCCATCTTCACCGGCTCTGCCAGCAGGCCTTTGGCATGGGCCCCATGGCCTGGTTGACCAAGCTTCGCATGAACAAGGCGCGCCAGCTGCTACTCTACACCAACTGGCCCCTTGCCGAGCTCGCCAGCCGGGTCGGCTACAGCGACGGGGCCAACTTTGCGAATCGCTTTCGCCGCCTTACTGGTCAGACCCCCGGCGCCTTTCGTCGCCTGGGTCGCAAACCTTTTGCAACGGATGCGCAAACTCTTTGAAATTCGGGACGCAAGCCCATAGGATCGGCGGGCCACACAGTCAAGGTACCGATCCATGTTTGAAGATAATAATCAGAAACGTCCTCTCTACATTCCCTACGCCGGTCCGGCCCTGCTGGAGACCCCCTTGCTCAACAAGGGCAGCGCCTTCACCAGTGAAGAGCGCAGCAGCTTCAACCTCGAAGGTCTGTTGCCCCAGAATATCGAGACCATCGAAGAGCAGGCCGTGCGTGCTTATCGCCAGTTCATGGCATTTGGCAACGACATGGACAAGCACATCTACCTGCGCAACATCCAGGATACCAACGAGACCCTGTTCTACCGCCTGCTGACCAATCACCTGCCCGAGATGCTGCCGGTCATCTACACCCCGACCGTGGGTAAGGCGTGCGAGGAGTTCTCCAACATCTATCGTCGTGCGCGCGGCCTCTTCATCTCCTATCCGGACAAGGACAGGATCGATGACATGCTGCAAAACGCCACCAAGCAGAACGTCAAGGTCATCGTGGTCACCGATGGCGAACGGATCCTGGGTCTCGGCGATCAGGGCATCGGCGGCATGGGCATTCCCATCGGCAAGCTCTCCCTCTACACCGCCTGTGGCGGCATCTCCCCGGCCTACTGCCTGCCGGTGGTACTGGACGTGGGCACCAACAACCAGCAGTTGCTGAACGACCCCTTCTACATGGGCTGGCGTCATCCGCGCATCTCGGGGGAGGAGTACGACGAGTTCGTCGATGCCTTCATCCAGGCGGTCAAACGCCGCTGGCCCGAGATCCTGTTGCAGTTCGAGGACTTCGCCCAGGGCAACGCCACCCCGCTGCTCAACCGCTACAAGGATGAGCTCTGCTGCTTCAACGACGACATCCAGGGCACGGCCGCGGTCACCCTGGGCAGCCTCATCGCCGCCTGCAAGGCGTCCGGCGCCAAGCTCTCCGAGAAACGGGTCGCCTTCCTCGGGGCTGGCAGCGCCGGCTGCGGCATCGCCGAGCAGATAGTGGCACAGATGAAGGCCGAAGGGCTGACGGATGCCGAGGCCCGTGGCCGGGTCTTCATGGTGGACCGTTTTGGTCTCATCACCGACAAGATCCCGAACCAGCTGCCGTTCCAGCGCAAGCTCTCCCAGCCGGTGGAGCGCATCGCAGACTGGCCGGTGGGGGACAACATCTCCCTGCTGGAGGTGATGGAGCACGGTCGCCCTGACATCCTGATCGGGGTTTCCGGCCAGCCGGGGCTGTTCACCGAAGAGGTGGTCAAGACCATGCACAAGCACTGTGCCCGTCCCATCATCTTCCCGCTCTCCAACCCCACCTCCCGGGTGGAAGCGACGCCGGCGGATCTCATCCGCTGGACCGATGGCCAGGTGCTGGTCGCAACCGGCAGCCCGTTCGCACCGGTGGAGCACAAAGGCAAACGCTACGTCATCGCCCAGTGCAACAACTCCTTCATCTTCCCGGGGATTGGTCTCGGGGTCATCGCCTCCGGCGCCAACCGGGTGACCGATGCCATGCTGATGTCGGCCAGCCGGGCGCTTGCCGAGTGCTCCCCCATGGTGAAGGGGGAGGAGGGGTCACTGCTGCCGGATCTGGCGGACATCCATCAGGTCTCCCGCCACATCGCCAAGATGGTGGCCAAGACCGCCATGCTGCAAGGCAAGGCGGTGCAGACCCCGGACGAGGTGATCGATCAAGCCATCGAGGCGAACTTCTGGCGACCGGAATACCGTCGCTATCGCCGTACCTCCTTCTGACGAAGGTGATACAACAGCAAAACAGAAGGGATGCATCAGCATCCCTTTTTTGTGCACGGTTGCGGTGAAGAAGAGAGGGGCTGTTAGGCGGTGATCAGGCTGCCGGCGCCGTGGTTGCCGGTGCTTCCTGCACGCCGGTCACCCGTACCTCGACCCGGCGATCCGGGGCCAGGCAGTCGATGAGGGCGGCTCTGGTCTTGACGGCGTCGCACTGAGCGCCGGTGACCGGGTTGCTCTCCCCATGTCCTTCGATGCTGACCTTGTCGGCGGGCAGCCCCTTGCCGATCAGGAAGTCAGCCACGGTGCGAGCCCGGGCTTCGGACAGCGCCTGGTTGTTGGCATCCGAGCCGATACGATCGGTGTAACCCATCACCACGGCGTTGCCATCCTTGGGTTTGATATCGGCGATCTGCTGATACAGATCTTCGAGTGCACTCATGCCTTCAGGCTTGAGATCCGCCTTGCCAAAGGCGAACAGCACGTCCGAACTCAGGTTAAAGGTCTGATCCACCGGTTCGGGGGCGGGAGGCGGGGCGGCCACCAGGGGGGCGGCAACCGGCACGACGGCCACGGTGCGATTGGGGTGCAGCACCAGCTCTATGGTGGCGGTGCTGATGTTGCTGACCCAGCGCTGGGTGCCACTGCCGACCTTGTCGTTGTCCGGATCATCCCCGACCCGCACCAGGTAGCGATAGCGCGCCTGGATGTCGACCCAGTCGTGCAGCTTGGCGGTCAGCCCCAGACCAGCCAACGGGGCCAGGTTGTCATCTCCCCCGTTGACGGATTCGACGTGGTAGATGTAACCGCCACCCTCGGCAAATACCGAGAAGATATCCCCGAGGGGCAGGCGACCTATCACCGACAGGGTGGCGCCCTGACTGCTGAAGTCGTTGCCGGCGATGTCCCAGTCACCGGTCGACAGGTAGCCGAGCTCGGCCCCCAGGTTCTCGGTGAAGTTGTAGCCACCGAAGGCGGTGATGGCGGTGGCATCCTTGCTGACATCCTGGCTGAAGTCGTTGATGTCATGGGCGATGGCCCAGCCTCCCCCGGCCCCCAGATACCAGTCGTGGACGGGGGCCGCCTGAGCCGCTCCCGTCGCCAGTGCCAATGCAATCCATACGGGTTTCAGTCTTATGTTCATCGCGTTTCCTCGTCGATGTTGGGTGTTATAGGGCTCCCAGCCCTTTGTTATATAAGCCACCATTATGTATAGGCGATCATCGCACTTTAACCACTTAAGTGACGAATCTGTATGGAGAATTTGTGAGTGGATAGGCAGTAATAGCGATGGATTTGGTGAGAGTGGAGGAAAATCAGCATCAATAAAAAGGGGCCGAACGGCCCCTTTTTTGAGTGTTATGGCATCGCTTACTGCTGGACTTCCTGTACGCCGGTGACGCGGACTTCCACGCGACGGTCCGGTGCCAGGCAGGAGATCAGCTGGTTCTTGCCCTTGACCCCGTCACACTGGTTGCCAGTGACCGGATTGGCTTCGCCATGACCCTCGATGGAGACCTTGCCGGCCGGCAGGCCCTTGCCAACCAGGAAGTCGGCCACGGTGCGGGCACGGGCTTCAGACAGCTTCTGGTTGTAGGCATCGGAGCCGATGCGGTCGGTGTAACCGACGACCACGGCGCTGCCGTCCTTGGGTTGAACTTCAACGATCTGCTGATACAGGGTGTTGAGTGCGGCAGCCCCTTCCGGTTTCAGACTGGATTTGCCGAAGGCAAACAGCACGTCAGAGCTCAGGGAGAAGCTCTTGTCGACCACGACGGGCTCGGGAACGGGTTCCGGCGCCGGTGCGGCGACAGGCGCCACATAGGCCTTGCGGTTCGGGTGCATCACCAGTTCCAGCGTGGCGACGCTCATGTCGGTCCTCCAGGTCTTCTGCTCGTCACCCAGATCCCAGATGTAGCGATAACGGGCTTGCAGATCCAGCAGATCGGAGAGCTTGGCGCTCAGACCCAGACCCGCCAGCGGGGAGGTGCCGTTGTCGCTGTCACCGTTGCCGTTGACGTGGTTGAAGTAGGCACCGCCTTCGGCGAAGACGGAGAAGATGTCACCCATGGGCAGGCGAGCGATACCGGAGAGGGTCGCACCCTGAGTCTTGAAGTCGACGCCATCCACACCGGCCTTGCCAGCATAGAGGTAGCCCAGTTCGGCACCGAAGTTCTCGGTGAAGTTGTAACCACCGAACAGGGACAGGGCGGTAGCGTCCTTGTCCGCATCCAGACCGAAGCTGTCCAGGTCGTGTCCATAAGCCCAACCAGCACCCATACCGGTGTACCAGTCATCGGCCGCCTGGGCGGTGGACGTTCCCATGGCTGCGATAGCCAGAGCAATCAGGGTTGGTGCCATTTTCATTTTCATCATTTTATCCTCGTTGAGTTGCCGTGCTATGGGCGTACTGCGCACTCTTTTGTTATACCGATCGCAAATGACACTTCATGTTGCGACTCCGTGAGGTGATCACGGGCGGCCTGAATAAAAAATGGATGGTAACCAGGATTCTCATGAAGCCTTCACTCCATGGACAACTAACCGGGCTTTAAGCACTTTTAATAGTTCATCCAATGTCTTACAAGCCGAATAACTGTATTCTTTTGACTCGGGATGATCAAGTTTCTGAACAGATAAGCAACAAGTGATGGCGTGGTAAGGAAGGCAGGAGCGGGGGGCCGAGTGGCAGGAAAGCTGGCGCAATCATGGCGCTACGGAGATAAGACAGAAGCTGACGCCAGAGCAGGGCCAGACGCAGATAATGCAAAAAGGGGGATGCCGTGGCATCCCCCTTTTTGCATTATCTGAATGAAATCAGATTATTGCTGAACTTCTTGAACGCCGGAGACGCGCACTTCTACACGACGGTCCGGAGCCAGGCAGGAGATCAGCTCGTTCTTGCCCTTGACGCTGTTGCACTTGGTGCCAGTGACAGGGTTGGCTTCGCCACGACCTTCAACGGCAACCTTGCTGGCAGCCATACCTTTGCTGACCAGGAAGTTGGCAACGGTGCGGGCACGAGCTTCGGACAGCTTCTGGTTGTAAGCGTCAGAACCGATACGGTCGGAGTAACCAACAACAACGGCGCTGCCGTCTTTCGGCTGGAACTCAACGATCTGCTGGTACAGAGCGTTCAGGGCATCCTGACCTTCCGGCTTCAGGGTGTCTTTGCCAAAGGCAAACAGCACGTCGGAGTTCAGGGCGAAGTTCTTCTCGACAACTTGCGGAGCCGGAGCCGGAGCTTCTTCAACAACCGGAGCCGGAGCCGGCTCTACGTAGGAAGAACGGAACGGGTGGTATACGGCTTCCAGAGTCGCGATGCTTTGGTTGGCCTTGTAGCTCACGCCACCGGCTTCCAGGGCAGCCACGTCCCACATGTAACGGTAACGAGCTTGCAGATCCAGAGCGTCGTTGACCTTGTAGGTCACACCGGCGCCAGCCAGCGGGGATACTTTGGTATCGCTGGTGCCCATACCGTCGGTGTGGCCCCAGTAGGCGCCGCCTTCAGCGAACAGGGAGAAGTCGTTGCCCAGCGGCAGACGAGCGATACCGGACAGGGTGGCACCCTGGCTTTCGTAACGGTTGCCATCGGTGTTACCACGGCCGGTGTACTGGTAGCCCAGCTCGGAACCGAAGTACTCGTTGAAGTTGTAACCGGTGAATACGTTGACGGCAGTTGCGTCTTCTTCGCCGTTGGTCACGCCTTCGATCTTGTTCAGACCGTTGAAGTGGGTAGCACCAACACCGGCACCGAAGTAGAAATCATCAGCGGCGTGCGCTGCGGTTGCACCCATGGTAGCCATAGCGATGGCAATCAGGGAAGGAGCCATTTTCATCATAAAATTATCCTCGTTGAGATGGCACGTATGACGTGCTTCGCACTTTTTAATTTATGTAAGCTGCTGGCTCTGCCGACTAACAATGGTTGAATCGGGCAGGGATCCCGGTTCCTTCCAGGAGGCACGCATTTGGGTGCACATGTGAATGGTTCGCATTGTCACCAATGAGCGTTCCACCACAAACAGCCGTGTCATTCCGATGACGTGGCGCACTCTAAGCCCATTTCAAAACATGATCAAGCTCACAGATAATCGATAGGGCAGATTGTGTCGTAGGGATAACTGGCTGTTTATCAGAATTAATTAGTGATCCAAGTAGGCGCGGTGCAGTTTCTTTTCAAGCTTCAAATAGGCCTGAACCCAGCTGCTCTCGGAGGTTGTCCCCGATTCCCTCGCTGCAAATACCGCCAGATAGTCGGCCTCAGTTGCTTCGCACAGCAAGGGTGTGAAACTGAGCAAAAAATGACGGGCGAGATAGGGGTCGAGGGGCCAGATATTGAGAATGGCCCGTGCCACTGGTTGAATTGCAGCTGAACAGATGAAATGAAAATGCCCCGCTTCCAACCAGGCCGTCATCTCGCCAAGTGCCTGTTCGGGGACGATCCCCCCGTCCCCCATCTCGCAGGCGAGCGTCATGCGATGGTCATTGCCAAGCAGCAGGCTGCCATCTTCTTGCAAGACGCCATCGTGACTGCGCAGGGGCACGGCGGCGGGCTGCTCCAGATACAGGCTGCTCTTGTCTGAGAGGGCCGCCAGCACGGATGCTGCCTCGCTTTGCAAGGCGGCGGGCAGCCAGAAAGCCTCGGCCCGGCTCTGCTGGCCCTGATGGAGTTGGCGAGGCAGGCTGCTGGGGTCTGAATCGGGATGGAGACGGGAGATTATACCGGGGAAAACCATGCTGATTACTCTTAAAGGGATAACTGGCGGATTATACGGGGGATGACCATGGCAACCATAAAGGTTTCTCTTCGAGACTGTTTACCTGAGGCGGCACAGCGATTACCATCCCCGATGTTTGTTAGGGTTGTCGTCGAAAGACGCTGATTAAAGATAGAGGCTCGACCATAACGAGTCCGTTCAAAACTGATACACTTGACTACGAGTCGTCGCGAAAAATAAAGGTGGAGTCAATCCGCCAAACGGAGTATGGAACACATGAATTCAAACATCGTAACTGTTGGCAAGAAAATCCGTCAGATCCGCGAAGCGGTTGGCCTGAGCCGTCCCAAGTTTGCCGATCTGCTGGGTGTCCCCCCCACCACCCTGAAAAACTATGAACTGGGTTATCGTGAAGTTGGTGGCGCCTTCCTGGTCGCCCTGGCTCACCACCCGGATCTGCACAAGTTCACCCTCTGGCTGCTGGCCGACAAGAAAGTCGCCGAAATCGGTCAGATCGGTCCGGACGACATTGCCAAGGCTTGAGTGATTGAGCCGAGATGAAAGTGCCGCCTACGGGGCGGCATTTTTTTATCCATCATTTTCAATTTTGTATTAATTAAATCCTGTTTACTGTGCTCCAAGTAGTGATTTAAACCAAAACTCCTTGCTCGCTGGCGCTATTTTCAGAGAATTCCGACTCTTTGAACGGGGCCTTCCCGGGATGCATACAGCGAGACGAGCATGAGTCACATCACCCACCAGGCCAGAGATGGCTTTACCAGTACCTTCGGCGTTCTGGCCGCCACCCTGGGCTCGGCCGTCGGTCTTGGCAACATCTGGAAGTTTCCCTATCTGACCGGCGAGAATGGCGGTGCGGGTTTCCTGCTGGTCTATGTCATCGCCACCTTGCTGGTGGGGCTGCCGGTGATGATCTCCGAGATCATGCTGGGGCGTCAGGCAAAATCCGATGCGGTGACGGGGCTCATCAAGCTGGCGCCAAAGGGGCAACCCTGGTGGCTGATTGCGGCCATGGGGGTGACGGCGGCCTTCCTCATCATGTCCTTCTATTCCGAGGTGGCGGCCTGGGTGTTTGCCTACATCTTCAAGGCGATCGACGGCTCCATCCTCTCCACCGATCCCAAGGTTACCGGGGCGGCCTTCGGGGCATTGATCGCCAACCCGTTGCAGAGTCTGCTCTGGCAGTGGCTGGTACTGGCGCTGATGGGGGGCATCTTGCTGATGGGGGTCGCCAAGGGAATAGAGGCGGTGACCAAGCGGTTGATGCCGGTGCTTTTCATCCTTTTGTTGATCATCGGTCTGCGCAGCCTGACCCTGCCGGGGGCGAGCGAGGGGCTGCGTTTTCTGTTCTCCCCGGATTTTTCCAAGATCACCGCCGGCGTAGTCCTCACCGCCATGGGGCTGGCATTTTTCAAGCTCTCCATCGGCATGGGCTGCATGATGACCTATGGCAGCTATTTCCGGGATGATCAGCATATCCAGCTGACCACGATGCGGGTGATGTGCGCGGACTTGTTCGTCTCCATGCTGGCGGGGATCGCCATCTTCCCGGCGGTATTCGCCTTTGGCTTCGAGCCCTCGGCCGGACCCTCCCTCTTGTTCATCACCATTCCGGCGGTGTTTGCCAGCATTCCGTTTGGTCACCTGTTCATGGTGCTGTTCTTCGTGCTCTCCGCCATCGCGGCTACCGGCGCCATGCTCTCCATCCTGGAGGTGCCGGTCTCGGTGCTGTCGGAGCGATTCCACATGAGCCGCAAGAAGGCGACGCTTATCAACTTGCTGGTACTGGGCGCGGTGGGCTCGACCTGCGCCCTCTCCAACAGCACCCTGGCGGACGTGCAGATCGCCGGCAAGACCTTCTTCGATCTGTTCGATTACCTCTCCTCCAACGTGCTCATGCCCCTTGGCGGCATACTGCTCTGCCTGTTCGTCGGCTGGGTCTGGGGCTTCGAGCGCATGGAGATGGCCCTGACCAACGGCGGTCAGCTGGAGATAAGGATCCTCAAGCCCCTCTTCTTCATCATCCGTTACGTCTCCCCACTGCTGATCCTGGTGGTGATGCTCAAGGGGCTGGGTCTGTTCTGAGGCGAGTTGGAGAGATGACAAAAGAGCGCCTGCGGGCGCTCTTTGTCTTGGGGGATCAGAGGATCCTGAGGCGGGAGAGCTCTTCCTTCAACTGTTCCAGGTTACGCTCGACGCAGGCTTCCCCCTCGTTGATGGCATCGCTCGCCCGGTGGAAGTCCATGATGGAGAAGCTGCCAAGGCGCGGGCAGAGCTGGATCTCCGGGGGGTCACCGGCCATGCGGGCACGGGTGATGCGCTCCTGCATGATGTTGATGGAGCCCGTCATCACGCTCCACATGCCCGGGGTGCTGGGCTCGCGTTCTCCCCGGTTCAGCCACTGGCTGAGCAAGCCGCCCTGGGCGGGTTCGTCGGAGTCGTCAGCCCAGGGCTGGTGCATGTCGGCGTTGAGGTTGACGGCGATCACCACCTCGGCCCCCATGGCGCGGGCCAGGGAGATGGGCACCGGGTTGACCACGGCGCCATCCACCAGCCACTGATCATCGATGCGGGTGGGGGTGAGCACGCCAGGCATGCCGCAGGAGGCGCGCACGCACTGGCGCAGTGGCCCCTCTTGCAGCCAGATCTCCCGGCCGGTGTTGAGCTCGGTGGCGACGCAGGCGAAGGGGATGGGCAGGCTCTCGATGGGGGGATCGCCTAAGTGATTGGCGGCGATGCCAAACACCTTGTCACCGCGAAACAGGCCACCGGAGAGGGCGGGATCGAGCAGCCCCATCACCTGCAAACGGGTGAAGCCGCGGACCCAGCTCTCCAGCTTGTCCAGCTCGCCAGCGGCATAGGCGGCGCCCACGAAACTGCCGATGGAGCAGCCCGCCACCAGATCCGGTTTGACGCCGAGCCGCTCCAGCGCCCGTATGATGCCTATGTGTGCCCAGCCCCGGGCAGCGCCGCTGCCCAGAGCCAGTCCCAGACGGGGTTTTCGTGACACAGTGCGTCTCCTTGGATGAATGAAGGCTCCAGCTTACTCCTGCTTCTGCTGGTCGTCATCCTGCCAGGTTTCGCTGCGATTGCGGCCATTGGCTTTGGCGCGGTAGAGGGCGTGATCCGCCCGGCGTATGGATTCGTGCAGGCTGATGCCTGCGCGCTGGCGGTGATGGCCGAGGCTGACCGTCACGCTGAGCCCGCTGGCAATCTCCGCCCAGGGGTGATCGGCGATGGCGATCCTCAGCTGCTCCGCCAGATCTGCGAGGGAAGCGTGTTCGTCGCTCACCAGCAGCAGAAACTCCTCCCCGCCCCAACGGATGAGGGTATTGCCCACGTTCCTCAGGGATTGGGTGATGCGGACCAGCTGGATCAGCACCTGATCGCCGACCCCGTGGCCAAAGGTGTCGTTGACCCGCTTGAAATGGTCGCAATCAAACATGATGGCCCCCGTGGTGTGGGCGCCGCTTCGGGCCCATTTCTGCTCAAGGGCAGCGAAGTGGTGGCGATTGAAGGCCCCGGTGAGCGCATCGTGGCGTGAGAGGTAGTTGAGCCGCTGGTTGAGACGCCGGGAGTGCAGGCTGGAGAGAGTGGCTATCACCAGGCAGATCAGGGTGACGAGCGCTGTCATGGATTGCCAGATCAGGGTCTTCAAGAGGGCGATAAGGGGGATGCGGTGGATAAGTGTCAGCGGGGTATCCGGGATGGCGTGGACCAGCTGGAAGGCCCCTTGCTGCCAGTGGTAGTCACCTTGCTCATCGCCGTGACGCTGGGGAGGGGCGCTGCCCGGCTGGCTGCGGGCCAGGATCTGGCGATGCTGATTGATGAGAAACAGGGTGCCCAACTGGGGCGGCGGCTGTAGCAGAGCGCTTTCCAGATAGTCGAGTGAAATGTCGATACTGAGTAATCCCACGACTTTTTGTGCTTTTGTGATGGGTTGGGACAGGGTGATCATCATGCCTTGTCCGGCCAAATCTTGGTAAGGGCGTGACAGGCTGGCGTGGCTGGCTTGGGGCTGCTGGCTCAGCACGTCCTGCCAGTACGACTTCTGGTAGATGGCCGGGTCGAAATGAAACTGCTGGGAGGGCACCCAGGGGTAGAGGTAGATGAAGTTGTCCGTGCCGGTGAAATAGATCCAGGCCACCTCGCCGTTCAGCAGCTTGTTGGCGGTGGAGAGCAGGGGAGAGAGACTCAGCGCCAGATGAAGGATGTCTTCCCGTTCACTGCCCGGTGTCGGCAGTGGGCCAAAGCCCGTCAGGTTGCCGATGAGGGCGGGGGGCAAATCGGCAGGCACGCGGTCCAGGTTGATCCGCTGCGCCCCGTCCACCCGCAACGCATCGTAGAGATGACGGGAGAGAATGGATTGGGGATGGCTGCGCAGGCGCTCCTCGGCCTGGCCCCGCATGGCCTCCAGAAAGGCTTCCATCTCCTGAAACTGGGCTCGCAGCTCCCCGGCCGTGGCGATGGTGTCGCGCTTGTTCAGATCGGTGATGTGGAGAAAAGTATGCTGCAGGGAGAGGAATAGCAGCAGAGAGCTCAGCCCCAGCAGCACCCACTGCAAGGGGTATTTGGCGAAGGCAAGGCTCAATCTCGACATAAACGCACCGGAACTACTGAGTTTTGGCTCATCAGTGTAAGACAAAAAAAACCGGCGCATCTTTGTTGGATGTCATTTTGATGGCCGTTAGTCATCGCCGTTACGATTTGTCACATTTCTACATAGTCACGGCATATTCAGGGGGTAACATGGTGCCATCATTGATGAAGTCTCCCCTTTTTCTCAATTCATGGATCCTTTGATGAAAATGCGCATCTGGCTGTGGCTCTTTCCCCTTCTCCTGCTGCTAGCGGCAGCGGCCTGGTATGCACGGCAACCCGGGCCGGTCAGCGTGCATCAGCCAAAAGCCCTCAGCATCCGCGCCGAGACGGTCAAGCAGAGCCTGGCCGAACCCTCCATCAAGCTGGTGAGCAAGCTGGCGGCCAACCGCTCCGTGGTGGTGAGCCCCGAGGTAACCGGTCGTATCGTCAATATCGCGGTGCGCTCCGGCCAGCAGGTCAAGCAGGGGCAGACGCTGATCGCCCTGGATACGGGCAAGCAGGAGGCGGAGCTCGCCGAACAGAGCGCCAGCGTGCGCGACGAGAGCCGCAAGTTGCGGGACATGCGCAAGCTGGTGGCGCGCGGGGCCATCACCACCTCCGAGCTGGAGGGGCAGGAGGCCATCGTCGCCCAGGCCCAGGCCCGGGTCGATGCGGCCCGCTATGAGCTTTCCCTGCGCACCCTGACGGCGCCCTTTGACGGCACCGTCAGCCTCATCGACTTGAGCGAGGGGGCCCTGGTCAACAGCGGCGATGTCTTGCTGCACCTCGATGAACTGGCCAAGCTTCGCCTGGATTTGGCCGTGCCCGAGCGCTATCTCTCCCTGCTCAAGCCCGGCATGACGGTGACGGCGACCAGCTCCGCCTGGCCGGATCAATCCTTCTCCGGCGTGCTGGAAACCCTGGACAGCCGCATCTCCAGCGAGACCCAGAACATCAAGGCCCGGGTCATCCTTCCCAATGCCAGCGGGCAGTTGCGGCCCGGCATGCTGATGAACGTGGATCTCTCCCTGCCCGCCCAGAAGATGACCCTGATCCCGGCCCAGTCGGTGGAGTACGCCGGTGAGCTGCGCTATGTCTATCGCCTGGAGGCGGACGGCCATGTCAAACGCATCCCGGTGGAGCTTGGCGATACCCACGGCGAGGACGTGTGGGTGATCAAGGGGCTGAGCGTCGGGGATCGCATCGCGGTGGAGGGGCTGGTCAATTTGCGTGACGGTGCCCTGGTGCAGGATCTGGCTGAGGTGAAAGGCTGATGTGGCTCTCCGATATGTCAGTACGCCGCCCCTTGGTGGCGGTGGTCATCAGCGCCCTGCTCACGGTGTTTGGTCTGGTGGCGTTCAGCAAGTTGACGGTGCGGGAGATGCCGGACGTGCAGACGCCCTCCGTCTCCATCACCACCACCTATGACGGGGCCGCCCCCGAGGTCATGGAGAGCCAGGTCACCAAGCCCATCGAGGATCAGCTTTCCGGCATCAGCGGCATCAAGAACATCAACTCGGTGACCCGCAAGGGGCGCTCCATGATCACCGTGGAGTTCAATCTCGGCTGGAACATGCTGGAGGGTACCTCGGATGTGCGCGACGCCATCTCCCGTGCCCGGCCCAAGCTGCCGGATGAGGTGGACGAACCCATGGTCACCAAGGACAACGGCAACGGGGATGTGGCCATCTGGCTGAATTTCAGCAGCACCCAGATGGATCGCACCGCCATGACGGATTACGCAAATCGCATGCTGGTGGACTCCCTGAGCCTGGTGGACGGGGTGAGCGAGGTCTCCCTCTCCGGGGATCTGAGCCAGGTGATGTATGTGCGGCTGCGCCCCGCCGACATGGCGGCCCGTGGCATCACGGTGGCGGATGTGCAGGATGCCCTCAAGCGGGAGAACATCGAGCTGCCGGGGGGGGAAATTCGCAACAACAGCATGACCATGGCGGTGCAGATTGCCCGGCTCTATCACAGTGCCGAGGACTTCCGCTCATTGCCGGTGACCACCGCCAGCAACGGTCAGAGCATCTATCTGGCGGACATCGCCGACGTGGAAGTGGGGGCCAAGAACGAAGACAGCGCCTATCAGCGCAACGGCCGCGAGAGTCTGGGGATCGGCATCGTCGCCCAGTCCACCGCCAACCCCCTCGCGGTGGCCCAGGGGATAGAGCGGAAGATGACTGAAATGCAGCGTTTTCTGCCAGAAGGGGCCAGTCTGGAAGTGGATTATGACTCCACCATCTTTATCAAGCAGGCGATCCACGAGGTGTACGAGACCCTCGCCATCTGCGCCCTGCTGGTGGTGGCGGTGCTCTACCTGTTCCTCGGGCAGGGGCGCACCACCCTGATCCCCGCCATCACGGTGCCGGTCTCCCTCATCTCCGCCTTCATCGGCGCCTGGTACCTCGGTTTTTCCATCAACCTCATCACTCTGCTGGCGCTCATTCTCGCCATCGGTCTGGTGGTGGATGACGCCATCGTGGTGGTGGAGAACATCCATCACCACCTGCAGCGGGGGGAATCCCCCCTGATGGCCGCCTGGCATGGCACCCGGGAGGTGGGCTTCGCGGTCATCGCCACCACCGCCGTGCTGGTGATGGTGTTCGTGCCCATCGCCTTCATGGATGGCATGGTGGGGCGGCTCTTTACCGAGTTCGCCATCCTGCTATCGCTGGCCGTGCTCTTCTCCTCCCTCGTGGCGTTGACCCTGACCCCGGCCATGGGCTCCTGGCTGATGTGCGCCGTGGACAAGCCGAACCCCCTGACCGCCAGGCTGGACGCGGGCCTCGGCTGGGTGGAGTCGCACTACCGGCGCCTGCTGGGCTGGGTGCTGCGCCGATCCGTCTGGACGCCGCTGGTGCTGCTGCTCTGCCTTGGCGGCATCGGTGCCCTGTTTGGCAAGTTGCCGGCGAGCCTGACCCCGACCGAGGACAGGGGGGTGCTCTATGTGTTCGTGAAAGGGGCGGAAGGCACCAGTATCGAGCGGATGAAGCGCAACATGGAGCAGGTCGAAGCCGCCATCATGCCCCTGCTCGGCAAGGGCGTGGTGCAGGCCGTGAGCTTCAGCACCCCGGCCTTCGGGCGAGGCGGGGATCAGACCGGTCTTGCCATCATCCAGCTCACCGACTGGGCGATGCGGGACGAGACCGCCACCGAGTTCGGGCGCTCCCTGAGCGGTCGCCTCGCCGGCATTCCGGATGTGATGATCCGCACCTTCCAGCCCGGGTTCCGGGGGGGCTCCACCGCCGCCGTTCAGTTCGTGCTGCAGGGCTCGGATTATGCAGAAATTTACCAGCAGGGCCTGGCCCTGCAACAGGCGGCAAGCCAGAGCGGCCTGATGCTGGCACCGGATCTCGACTACGCCGAGAAGACCCCGGAGCTGCAGGTGACCATAGAGCGGGATCGGGCCAGCCAGCTCGGCATCCCGGTCTCCACGGTGGCGAGTTCGCTGCAGGCTCTGCTCGGCGGGGTCAGCCAGACCACCTATGTGGACAGGGGGGAGGAGTATGACGTCTACCTGCGTGCGAACCAGAACGACTTCAACGGCATCTCCGACATCAGCCGCATCTATCTGAAGGCGGCAAGCGGCGAGATGGTGAGCCTCTCGACGCTGGCCACCATCAAACAGGTGGCGAGCCCCCAGCGCCTGAACCACTACCAGCGCCAGAAGGCCATCGCCCTCACCGCGGATCTGGCCCCCGGCCACACCCTGGGGGAGGCGCTCGACTTCCTCGACGGCTGGGCCGCCGACCATCTGCCCACCGGCATGTCGGTGGACTACGCCGGCGAGTCCAAGGACTATCGTGACAACCAGGGCGAGATGGCGCTGGTGTTTGGCTTAGCCCTCCTGGTGGTCTATCTGGTGCTGGTGGCCCAGTTCGAGAGCCTGGTGACCCCGACCGTGGTGATGGTGACCGTGCCCCTTGGCATCTTCGGCGGCCTGCTGGGGCTCTGGCTCACCGGGCAGGAGCTCAGCATCTACAGCCAGATCGGCATGATCATGCTGATCGGCATGGTGACCAAGAACGGCATCCTCATCGTCGAGTTCATCAACCAGTTGCGCCAGCGGGGGGAGACGTTTGAGGAGGCGATCATCGCAGGCTCGGTGCGCCGTCTGCGCCCCATCCTGATGACCTCGCTCACCGCCATCATCGGCGCCGTGCCCCTGATGATCTCCATGGGCGCGGGGTACGAGAGCCGGATGGCCGTGGGCACAGTGGTGTTCTTCGGTTTGTCCCTGGCGACCCTGGTGACCCTGCTGATGGTGCCCGCCATCTACCACCTGCTGGCCAAGCGGGCGGGCATGACGGGAGCGCGGGATCAACAGGTGAACGCGGCGCTGGCGGGGGAGCTGGTGGTGATGGCGCAGGCGCCGTCGACTGCCGAGGCGGCCACGCAGCTCGACCAGACGGCAGCGTCGCCGACGACCAGAGACAAGCCGGCCGCCTAGTGCGCGCCCCCCATCTGGGGTCGGGATGGCGAAAGAGGGTGGCTCCCTGATGTGAGGTGGTTACTATGTGACCAGTTCAATATCGAGACCCCCATCATGTTGCCATCCGTGATCTACGAGCCGCTGCCTTTCCTGTATCTGGGCAGCGGTTTATGCTTGCTGGGATTCGCCGGGCAGCCAACCCTGCTGCTGGCGGGGCTGGCACTCTACCTTGCCGGCTCCCTCGTCTGGTTTCGGCGCGGTGCCCATCGCCGCCAGGACAAGCAGCGCCAGCCCCATCAGCGCAGTTGGCCTCACTGGCTCTACGAGAGCCGCCCCTTCGCCCTGATCCTGCTCGGTGTGCTGATGCTGCGCCTCTCGACTCATCCAGTCTTTCTGATCCCAGCCCTCATCTGGTGTTTGCTGGGGGGTTATCAGCTGCTGCTGCGCCACCATCACCGATTCGCACTCGCCCGCCCGCTGGGGTAGGTTCTCGCGGCTCGTGAGGAGGGGCAGACTGCGAGAGACGCCCTGCTTCCCGGGCTGACCCTGCGAATGGTGGGGGCAAAAAGCCATCGATCCGGGCTGATGTGCCCGGTATAATGCGCGACCCGAATTGTTCCAGGTGTTCAAAATGCAGCCGGTTACCCCTCTCTTCTCCTATCCCCGCTACTGGGCCGAGTGCTACGGCACGGCGCCCTTCTTGCCCATGTCTCGCAAGGAGATGGACAAGCTCGGCTGGGACAGCTGCGACATCGTGCTGGTGACCGGCGACGCCTATGTGGATCACCCGAGCTTCGGCATGGCGGTCATCGGCCGCATGCTGGAGTCCCAGGGCTTTCGGGTCGGCATCATCGCCCAGCCGGACTGGTCATCGAAAGATGACTTCATGCGTCTGGGCAAGCCGAACCTCTTCTACGGGGTGACCGCGGGCAACATGGACTCCATGATCAACCGCTATACCTCCGACAAGAAGCTGCGCCACGATGACGCCTACACCCCCGGCGACGTGGGCGGCAAGCGGCCGGATCGCGCCACTCTGGTCTATACCCAGCGCTGCAAGGAGGCCTATAAAGAGGTCCCCGTGGTCATCGGCGGCATAGAGGCTTCCTTGCGCCGCATCGCCCACTACGACTACTGGTCTGAGACCATACGCCGCTCCATCCTGATCGACGCCAAGGCCGATATCCTCATCTATGGCAACGCCGAGCGGCCGCTGATCGAGGTGGCGCACCGCATCGCAGGCGGCGAGACCATGGAGACCATGCAGGACATCCGTGGCACCGCGGTGATCCGCAAGGAGCCGCTGCCGGAGTGGCGCGGGGTGGATTCCAGCAAGCTGGATCAGATCGGTCGCATCGATCCCATCATGAATCCCTATATGGAAGGGGCACCTTGCTCGGACGATGAGGGCACCGCGCCGGTGGAGCAGGAGGCCAAGCCCGTGCTGGTGCAGCCCCCCAAGCAGAAACCCTGGGAGAAGACCTACGTCAAGCTGCCGGCGTTCGAGCGGGTGAAGGAAGACAAGGTGCTCTACGCCCATGCGTCGCGCATCCTGCACCACGAGACCAACCCCGGCTGCGCCCGCGCCCTGGCCCAGGCCCACGGCGATCGCATCATCTGGGTCAACCCGCCCGCCTTCCCGCTCGAGACCGACGAGATGGACGGGGTGTTCGGTCTGCCGTACCAGAGGGTGCCGCACCCGGCCTATGGCAACGAGAAGATACCGGCCTACGAGATGATCAAGACCTCGGTCAACATCATGCGCGGCTGCTTCGGCGGCTGCTCCTTCTGCTCCATCACGGAGCACGAGGGGCGCATCATCCAGAGCCGCTCGGAAGAGTCGATCATCAAAGAAATCGAAGAGATCCGCGACAAGGTGCCGGGTTTTACCGGCGTCATCTCGGATCTCGGCGGCCCCACCGCCAACATGTACAAGCTGCGCTGCAAGAGCCCCAAGGCCGAGCAGACCTGCCGCCGCGCCTCCTGTGTCTGGCCGACCATCTGCCCGCACATGGACACCGACCATACCCCGACCATCGACCTCTATCGCAAAGCGCGGGATGTGAAGGGGATCAAGAAGATACTGATCGCCTCCGGGGTGCGCTACGACATCGCAGTGGAAGATCCGCGCTACATCAAGGAGCTGGCCAAGTACCACGTCGGCGGCTACCTCAAGATCGCGCCGGAACACACCGAAGAGGGCCCGCTCTCCAAGATGATGAAACCGGGCATGGGCAGCTACTACAGCTTCAAGGAACTGTTCGACAAGTATTCCAAAGAGGCGGGCAAGCAGCAGTACCTGATCCCCTACTTCATCTCGGCCCACCCGGGCACCACGGATGAGGACATGGTGAACATGGCGCTCTGGGTAAAAACGAACCGCTTCAAGCTCGATCAGGTGCAGAACTTCTACCCGTCGCCACTCGCGAACGCCACCACCATGTATTACACCGAGAAAAACCCCCTCAACAAGGTGAGCCGCCAGGGTGGGGACGTGTTCGTGGTGAAAGGGGAGCGCCGCCGTCGCCTGCACAAGGCGCTGCTGCGCTACCACGATCCCGCCGGCTGGCCCATGATCCGCGAGGCGTTGCAGGAGATGGGCAAGGGTCACCTCATCGGCAACGGCCCCGACTGCCTGGTGCCGCCAGAAGGTCGCGGTGAAGCCAAGGCCGAACGCAGCCGCAGCAAGGGCCTGAAACCGGCCCTGACCCGCCACAGTGCCATCACCCATCAGCGCAGCAACGGGGCGGGCAAGGCTGCTGGCGGAAAAGGTGCTCCTGTTGCGGGTAAAGGCGCCGCACAGGGCGCCTCGGCTGCCGCATCGCAAGGCAATAAGGGCGCTCGTAGCGAAGCATCTTCTGCCAACAAGGGAGGCAAAGCGGGCAATGGCAAACCGGTTGGTAGCCAGTTTGGTAAAGGAACAGGCGCCAGCAGCGGCAAGCCTGTTTCGCAAGGTACAGGTCAGGGTGCAGGTCAGGGTAAACCGGCTGGCAAACCCGCTCACAAGGGCAAGGCCCCGACCCGCGCAGGCACAGCTAAGCCGGGTGCCAAACCTGCCGCTCAGGGTGGCAAGCCCGCAGCAAAAGCCGGGGCCGCCAAGCGACCGGCTCGGTGACATTTGCTGATTGGGAAAGTGATATAAATAAAAAGGCGACCAGATGGTCGCCTTTTTATAATTTTATTGGTGTCTAAATGCACCTTGGGATTCTAAATGGAGCTGCTTTCCCACCAATTTCGTAGTAGCGAAGGTGTCATTTCATTCAATCCATGGTCATTAAAATTATCGACATTCATTATAAATATGATATTTGAAATGCTCAAAGGAAGCTTTGGTCTTGTTGAAAGGTGCTTCAGTATACTATCCCTATCATATCTGAAAATTTGCTTGATGAGTTTTTCATTAACCTTTAAGTATTCAAGAACCTCATCGTCTTTATTTGATGGCTTTAATCTTAATCTAAGTTTGTTTATGAGCATAGCTTTTACATTCTTATTTTTATAGTGAGTGTAAGATAGCTCTTCAAATAATTTTAATAGTGTCCACTCACTTGTTTCTAGTGTGGCATACACACCATTAAAAGCTCTATTTTCCTTGTCTAGACCAGTCCAGTCCCCTTTGCATTTAAAACGAAGGTCATGGTCTACTTCATGCCATCCTTCGGATAAAATAGTTCTTAATTGTAGTTCAAAAGTATTATCAATTATTGCTTGGTGTTGTGCCTCTACTATTTCAGATATAGAAAAAGAATCTGGAAGACGAAATACTAAATTACAACGAGTTGCAGAAAAAGTTTCTGCAGTTGGATTATCAATCTGAGAGTCTTCTGGTATAAATTGAAATTTTTCTTGTAAAGCATTTCTGACTACATCGATATCATCTACAAAATATAGCGCCACCCTGACCCCTATGAGGTCTTGAATTTTTTTATTTGCATTGTATTTTCCTGGGTGTTTATTTATTTTTTCACTTAGTGAATGTGAAGATTTTTCTCGGTAAAATATACGATACATTACACCAAGCGAGTCAATGCAGCGCTCTATATCGCTAATAAGGTTTGAAAGTTGATTGTTATTCATATTAACGACCTAAAATATCTTTTATTAATTGCATTTTTTGACCTGAGAAATCTAAACCTATCCAGTTTTTGCGTTTGGCTGATATAATAAAACCTTCTTTTCTTAATTCATCAATAGTTTTAGTGATCTCTGATACTGGATGGTTGCTGCTACGATAAAAAATGAATAATGGACGATGTGCATATGCAATGGTTTCTCGGCCTATTGGCCAAAACTTTTCCAACACAAAAGCTTTTAATTGGTCATCTTCATTGTCTAGGTCTAGAATTTTCACACTTGGCGCGTTTTCTTTTATTGATGGCGCTAATGCTTGTGAAGATAAATCGTCAAATATTGGAGAAATAATATTGTTAGATGTGTTGATGCCAGAGACATCACAGTTATAAAAAGAACAAGATATGAATGAATTGTTTTTCAATCGGTCAAAATCAATTAGGCAGTTATTAAATGTACATTCGTAGAATAGACAAGATGACGCACTTCCATTTTTAAATAGCTCACGAGTTTCAAAGGTGATTTCTTTAAACTGAGAGTCTTGATAATTTCCAGAAACTTGCTCTAACAGTGTTTGTTCAAACCGAACTTTTTCATCATCATTTAAAAAAATCAAGCTATCGCTCAACCTTCTCCAAACCTCAATGCGCTTATGTTTTGTTCTGGAAGAAAAAGAGTTTACTACTGCATCAATAAATATACTATCTGCCAGCCATTCTTCATCAGTTTCAAGCAGATCGATACCTACGAAATGCCCTAAAACAAAATTATTAACAAATCCAATTTTTTCTTCAAAACCAGTTCTATCCAGAAGTGCATGATTTGATAATTTTTCTATCATCTCCTCGAATGTAGGGCGAAATTCATGTTCATATCGACTTCTACATTCTTCAATTAATTCTAATTCTTGATACGAAATATAATCAATAATCGATTCTTTTGATGCTTTAGTGTAATTGTTTAAAACCATGTCTTTAGCTAGCCGAGTAAGTAATGCTGACTGTTCAGCAACATCTAGCTTTAATGTCTGGCGTTCAATTTCTCTTTTTAAAATTAAATGAAAATATTTATCAACAATATTGTCTGGTCTTTTTATTACATCATGAAATTCCTCGTCTGGAATGAATTTTAAAAATGTTAAAAGAACAGGGTTGGATAAGTTTTTAATGTTAACATTATATTCTGCCAGCTTGCTAGCTCTATCATTACTTAACCAGCTCCTTGCTGAAGGCTCTTTTAAAGTGTAACGCATAAATTCAAACTTATTAGCATTCTCACTTGTCCACTCATCAAAATCATCTCCCTGAAGTATTGCTGTTTTACGAGTGGTAAGTATGATTTTTGCGTTAACCTCAAGCATCTTTCCAATAGTCTCAAGCATAGCTTGAGACTTTTCAAATTGAAATTTTTCCTCTTCTCTATCATTTAATAGTTCATCGAATCCATCAAGAATAACTACAATCTTGCCAGTCTTTATTTCTTTATTTACCAACGATGCTGATACCGCTGGAAATGATCTGGCTAATTCTCTTTGGATGACATGGTTGAAAATTTTTGCATGACGGTCTCGTGAGAGTTCAGCAAATAAAACCAAGTGGTCATCATCTTGTTCTGATATGATTTTCCCAATCTCATATGCAGTGCAAGTTTTTCCAAATCCTGCTGGCGCTTCTATCAGTAGTAGTTTTGGCCCATGTGTGTTTATTTCAGATTGAATGTCTCCAATGATATCTCTTTGACTATCATAATAATTTCCATTTTTATGATATGAGGAATGTATGTATTTGTAAGATATATCTGAAGTCGGAAATGATTTAGTTATATTTTTTATGTGATTTTCATAGTCTGTTGAAAATAATAGTTTCGTTCTTCTTAAGGAAAAGAAACCTCTAAATAGTTTCTTTTCAAGATCCTTAATGCATGTAAATTTCTCGGTGTTAACATGAAAACCTAGATCTGTTAGGTCATCTTCTAATTTACTGTATTTTGATGTGTTGTTTTTTATGATGATTGCGTTATCAAAAACTCCCTGTGTAATCGTGAAGACAGTATCTTCTTTATTTGAAAGCTCCTCTCTATAATCAAATCCATAATCGGTATAGAGTTTAATTAAGTCAGTTATATCGCTCATTATATAGCCTGTTATTTTAGATATATTGATGTTCTGTTTAATAAACAACGAGTTTACAATTAACACATTAACCAAATACGTTATCTGTGTATGTTTACATTTTTCAGTTGGGCTTCGCTATTTTTGCTCCTATCTATAAAAGACACGCTACCGCCCGTGGATGACAGCTTCCAATATGCTCCCTTGACCCGCGCTAGCAGCAACCCATCGCAGCTCAACTCAACAGGTTCCAGATAGCCACTGTAAGCCAAACGAAGCCGCCTGTGCGAGCATCAGCAGCGATATCACCAGCAGAACGTTGCGGTTTTTTGAACCCTGTCATCAAAGTGCCAGCAGGCTGCCGATAAAGGCAGCCAGGCGGGGGCGGTTTTGCTATCTTGACGGCCGATTAATTTGGCGTGGGGGGCCATGGCGCACCCCGAGCGAGCACCGACAAAGGAGCAGTGAGATGGCAGTCAAAAGCAAGTCCAGAAACGAGAAGATCGGCAGCGGGCTCGGGCTGGTATTCGGGATCATCGGCTTCAATATGCTGGTGCCCGTGCTGTTCGGGCCCCAGGCGGGGTTTGAGCTGGCGCCGATGATCCTGGCCATGGTGAGCGCCGTGGTCGGATCCGAGCTGGGGGCCCGAATTGGCAAGTGGGTCGATGCCAGGGCGCAGGCCGACTCCCCGGAGTAAAGGGCGACATCCGCCGCCCGCGCATGGCGGGATCAGCCGCCCCGTCGCCCGGATTCGCTGCGATGCAGGAAGGTGGTCAGGGTGTCGCGGGGCGGCGTGATGCCGCACTGCACCAGAATCCGCCCGATCGCCCCCCTGTGATAGCCGCCGTGGGTCACCAGGTGCAGCAGCATCTCGGCACGGCTCATCTGCCCCCTGTCGCCATCCACGAAGTGGAGCGAGAGCCGGGCCTCGCCATCTGCCTGGCTCAGGCCGGCGACGTAATCCAGATACCAGGCGTCCAGTGCGCCGATGGCGGTGCGAAGCATCGCCAGGGTGGGTGTATCCGGGGTATTGGTGGCACCGAAGCCGTGGGGCTCCCCCAGCAGATTGCCCTTGAAGATGGCATCGACCACATGGATATGGTTGAAGATGCGGAGGGCCGTGTGGTGAGCCTCGACATATTGCTGCGGGTCCAGGGTGGCGAGGGCATCCAGCAGCTCGCCGTCGGCCCAGGCCTTGTAGCGAAACAGAGAGTGAAGGGTCGAGTTGCTCATGGTCTTCCTTGATGAGGTATCGCGTGAAGCGCTCATCTTAGCCAGCCATCGGCGGCTTGGGAATCTCGGCCCCTGAGGCCCGATTCAGCGCTTCGTCCATTTTCCCTTGTAGATCAGGGTGCTGTGAAGCATCTCCCATCCGGGCTCTTGCCCGGTTCGCCAAGGGGCGGGGACGTGTTACCTTGCCGATATAGTCCCCAGACAAGGAGTTCCCATGCGCATTGCCCTCGTAGGTCTCGGCGATATCGCCCAGAAGGCTTATCTGCCGCTGCTCGCGAGCGACGAGCGAGTCACCCCGCTGCTCTGCACCCGCAGCCCGGAGGTGCTCGGCAAACTGGCCCGCCAGTATCGCATCGCCGAGTGCTTCACCGAGGTGGATACGCTGCTCGCGAGCAGCCCGGACGCCGTGATGATCCACGCCGCCACTTCGGTGCACTTCGCGCTGGCCCGCCAATGCCTGCAAGCGGGTATCCCCACCTTCGTGGACAAGCCGCTCTGCTTTGATTACGCCGAGGTGGAGGCGCTCGCCGACCTCGCCATTGCGAAGGATTGCCCGCTGTTTGTCGGCTTCAACCGCCGCTACTTACCCGCCATGAGCGCCACCCGGGCAGATAATCAGCCGCTTACCGAGATCCATTGGCAAAAACACAGGTATGCCCTGCCTGGGCTGCCGCGTCAGTTCCTGTTTGATGACTGTATCCATGTGCTCGACAGCCTCTGCTTCTATGGCGGCGCGCCTGACGGGGATCTCCATGCTGTGCTTCGGCGAAGCCCCCAGCAGCCCGAGCAGCTGGCCGGGGTGAGCGTCGCCTGGCAGAGCGGACAGACGGCGGTGAGCGGCAGCATGAACCGCAGCGCCGGCCTCACCGAGGAGCGCATCGATGCCTATGGCGACAACCTCTCCCTGCATATCGAGAACTGCACCCGGGGTACCTTGGCGCGAGACAAGATCCTGCAGACCTTGGCCCCCGACGACTGGCAGCCGACGCTGGCGAGCCGGGGCTTCGTTGCGATGCTCGCTCACTGGTATGGGCAGATTGAGAAGGGCCGCGCCGATGGGCGGCTTGTCGAGAGCTATCTGCAGAGCCATTACTTGGCCGAGCGACTGGTGGTGATGGCGGGCAAGTGACCCGCTCCGGGTCTGCCGTGCCGGTTAGTGCGGGTCGAATGGCGAAATAATCGCCACAGCACTGTATGGGATGGCGGTTCCCTGCGCAGTCGGCGGCGGAGGGGGGCCGCCGTGCGAGCCAAGCGCCGGCTTGTTTGCTATCTTGGCGACCAGAGACGGCCTTCAGAGCGACAGCGAATCTATGAGCATTATTTTGGGGATAGACCCGGGTTCCCGGATCACCGGTTACGGGGTCATCCGCATCGTGGCCGGCAAGGCGGAGTACCTGGGATCGGGGTGCATTCGCACCGATCTGGGCGAGTTGCCGTCTCGCTTGAAGCAAGTCTACGACGGGGTGAGCGAGATCATCACCCAGTTCAAGCCAAACGAGTTTGCCATCGAGCGGGTCTTTATGGCGCGTAACGCGGACTCTGCCCTCAAACTCGGTCAGGCCCGTGGTAGCGCCATCGTCGCGGCGGTCAACGCCTTGCTGCCGGTGAGCGAATACTCGGCGACCCAGATCAAGCAGGCGGTGGTGGGCACCGGTGGCGCCGCCAAGGAGCAGGTGCAGCACATGGTTACTCATCTGCTCAAGCTCTCGGCCACTCCCCAGGCGGATGCGGCGGATGCCCTCGGGGTGGCGCTCTGCCACTTCCATACCCAGCAGAGCCTGATCCGGATGGCGGGGCGGGCGACGGGGTCGGTGCGCGGTCGCTATCGCTAAGCAGGATGCCGGAGCCAGCCCTTGGTGGATGGCTCCGCTCTGTCAGACTCATCCCGATTGAGTCATTATCTGTCGCACCCAATCCAAAATTTCTTTGTGAACAAGACCTTGGCTTGACGACAATCATCTCAATTAATCAATAACTTGTGACACTAATCACGATTTGTCTCTCAAACCACCCATTTCGCCTTCCCCTGTCACACTCCCATAATATGGCGCCTGTTGAATAACAGTGTCCGTATGAGCCTTGCGCTCATATCAACGTCCATCGCGGGAGAGATAAGAGTGAAACCTTTTGCAGCTGAGTTTATGGGTACCTTCTGGCTGGTACTGGGGGGTTGTGGCAGCGCCGTGCTGGCCGCCGCTTTCCCGAACGTGGGGATCGGTCTGCTGGGCGTGGCCCTGGCTTTCGGTCTGACCGTGCTGACCATGGCCTATGCCATCGGCCACATTTCAGGTTGCCACCTGAACCCGGCCGTTACCGTGGGTCTGTGGGCGGGTGGCCGCTTCCCGGCCTCCAGCGTGCTACCCTATATCGTCTCCCAGGTCCTGGGTGGTATCGCCGCCGCAGCCGTGCTCTATGTGATCGCAAGCGGCCAGGCCGGCTTCGATCTGGCGGGTGGCTTTGCCTCCAACGGCTATGGCGAGCACTCCCCGGGCGGTTACAGCCTGCTGGCGGCCCTGGTGTGTGAAGTGGTGATGACCGGCTTCTTCCTGTTCGTCATCATGGGTGCCACCGACAGCCGTGCTCCGGCCGGTTTTGCCCCCATCGCCATCGGCCTGTGCCTGACCCTGATCCACCTCATCAGCATCCCGGTGACCAACACCTCGGTCAACCCGGCGCGCAGCACAGGGGTTGCCCTCTTTGTTGGCGACTGGGCCATCGGCCAGCTGTGGTTGTTCTGGGTGGCGCCGATTGTCGGTGGCATTCTGGGTGCTTTGGCCTATCGCGTGGTCGCCACGAAAGAGTAAGCCGTTGCCAGTCAACGTGTGCTATCGACACGCCCTCGGGCGTGTTTTGTTTTTTCTGGGGCAGTGAAAATATGGGCTGGCCGCGACAGACCACGGAGATCACAAACGGTGCGGGGCAGTGAGGGTACCCGCCCCACATAGGAGCGGGTCTCTGCTGATGGAAGGGATGACGCCGTGCTTTTGTCTTGCTAAGGGCTTACAACCCGCGCGCATTCAGCATATCCCGATAGCGCTGGTGCAGCAGCTTGACTCGCTCTACATAGGCGCGGGTTTCTGCATAGGGCGGAATGCCGCCGTGTTTTTGTCTTGCTAAGGGCTTACAGGCCCTGGGCGTGCAGCATATCCCGATAGCGCTGGTGCAGCATCTTGACCCGCTCCACATAGGCGCGGGTTTCAGCATAGGGCGGAATGCCACCGTGTTTTTGCACGGCACCGGCGCCGGCGTTGTAGGCGGCGGTGGCCAGGGAGATATTGCCGTCGTACTGCTTGAGCAGCCCCGCCAGGTACTTCACCCCGCCGAAGATGTTCTGCTCCGCCAGCAGGGCGTTGCCGACCCCGAGCTCGCGGGCGGTGGCGGGCATCAGCTGGGTCAGCCCCATGGCCCCCTTGCGGGAGACCGCCAAAGGGTTGAAGGCGGACTCGGCGTGAATGAGCGCCCGGATGAGGGCGGGATCCACACTGTAAGTCTTGGCCGCCGCCTTGATGGTGCTGGCGTAGTCGTAGAGGAAGAGGCCAGTGGTGCGCCAGTTGACCTTGGAGGCGGGATCGCAGGCATAGCAATCATTGAACAGCAGTAGTTCGTAGTGACCCTGATCCGGCATGATGTCGGAGTAGCGGATCACCCCGTTCTTTTGCACCGACTTGTAGACCTGGATCTGGCGCTGCGCCGGGGCCGATGCCTTGGCCAGTTCAGGGCCGGGCTCAGGGGCTGAGACGGCGGCGGGTGCTGGTTTAACCGTAGCCACGGGTTTCACCGTGATGGTCGGGGGGGTCTCGGTCGTCAGGATCACCACCTCGGCCGGTGATGGCATCTGGCCCCAGACAGAGAGGGAAATCAGGGGAAGGGCTCCCAGCAAGATCCATGCTTTCAACGGCTTGCTCCTTAAGCCTTGGTCGCCCGTTGAGTAAAGCATCAGGGGATGGGCAGAACAAGCCCGCGGTGTGGCGCGGTGCGAGAAAAACCCAAAAATGAGGTCGCGCAGTGGCGGCCTCGGACAAGGCGCTTGTCTGCTTATTCCTGCAGCCAGAGGCGGGCGCTGCGCGCCGGGATGGCGACCCTCACCTACTGGCTCTGCACATTGATGACGGCGCTCTGATCCAGCACGTCCTTGTAGTTACGATACCAGTTCAGCTCGAACTTGGCGGTGTCGAGCCAATACTCCTGCTCGTAGTCACACTTGTTGACGCCAACCAGCCCCTGCTTGCCGCGCTTGAACAGCACGAAACAGTCGCCACTGCCGATGAGCTGCATGGGCTGACCCTGCACGGCGTTGTGGAAGCGGATCATCCCCTTGAGGTCACTGCGCAGGTAGTAGTCCTGCCAGCGCAGGCCGTCCTTGTCCTGGGTCTCGCCATGATCCGAATAGATCAGGGGGGAGCCGCCATCCCGACCGAGCAGATAGGCATAGGCCAGCTTCTCGTCGGTCGGGTTTAGGATCTGGTAGCGGAAGCCATCGTTGGTGGGGATGTCGTGGGTGATGGCGAAGGTGACCGCCCGACTGCCCGGCAGAGCCTGACCGTAGGCGCCGGGATCCGCCAGTTGGTTCATGCTGCCACCAAAGCCGAGCGCCCCGCGCAGGGAGGCGAACAGCGGGAAGTCATAGGCGCCCTGGCCGCTGTTGTCGAGATAGGGCTTGAGGAAGCGCTCGTAATCCGTGCTGCCGGCCCCTCCGGAGGTTATCACCTCCCCAAACACGTGCATGCCCTGCTTGATCTCGGGGGTGAACACGGCGTTGATCTGGTAATCGCTCATGTGTTTGACCGCATCGACCCGAAAGCCCTTGATTCCCATCCCCTTGAGCGCCTGGAGATAGGCCTGCTGCTGGCTCACCACCCAGTTGTTGGGATCGAGATCCGGCAGCCCCTTGTCGCCGGCGCCGCCACACAGCCGCCAGTACTGGACATGGCCGGGATCGCTCCAATCGGTGATGCAGCCCTCGGGGTGGAAGTCGGAGGCCGACAGCAAGTTCTGCCCCAGGTCGCCAAACAGTCGTTGTCTGCCGTAGTAATCAGGGTTGGCAGCATATTGCCCTAGCAATTCCGCGCCCGGATAGTTGAGGTCGCTGCGCTTCCAGCTCTCGTTGGCCATGTGGTTGAGCACCACATCCGCATAGACGGCGATGCCGCGGGCCTGCATGGCGGCGATCAGCTGCTCGAGATCCTGCTTGTTGCCGAGCGGACTGTCGACGAGTCGCAGATCCTGAGGCTGGTAACGGGCCCACCACTCGTTGCCCGAGGACTTGAGGGGCGGCGAGATGAGCACCTGCCTGTAGCCCGCATCCTTGATGAGATCGGCCTTGGCGGTGACCTCGCTGTATTGCCAATTGAAGGCGTGCAGTATGACATCGGCTTGCGCCAGTGGGGCGATCAGCATGCCTGCGATCACCATGATTCCCGCTGTGTTTTTCATTATTGTCTGTCCTTGTCTGGATACCCGAATGGGCACCCAAAGCCTCCCATCCAGACCGATCGGCAGCAATTTTGCGATGGTTGTTTTGTGAGCAGGGTCAAGGCGTAGCCGCGGGAGTTGTGACGGCCTGCATGAAACCGCCGGGGCCTTGTCATTACTGTGTTTGTTGTCATCCGGGGAGGGCCGTTCAGGTCATGGTCGCCTCATCCTGAGCGACATGAGCCGCGTCCAGCGGCGCTGGGAAAGCCTGGATGGTTATGTTCAGACTGCTCTGCCTAATGCCTGGAGTCATTGTGAGCGGTTCAATGGGGTGCAATCAGGGAGAAGCAGTGGTGGGGGAGGTTCATGGAGATCCTTTCCTTTTCATATCCGCGCCTTGTGACCTGGGTTATGGTATGCCTCCCTGAAATGGGTAGGATGGGAAGGGGGTCAGGCCGACTCGGTCAGGACGCGGTTTCATGAACAAATACAACCCATTGTCAGCAGGATACTGGCTTCTTTGTAAGTTAAAGCCATGTTATCTTGCTGTTGCGCTGGTCTGATCTGTTGACCGGGGCAGGACGATGAATGAAAGGAGCGGGCCTGGGTGGCCAAGGGTGACATGGGTGTGATCAGCAAGCGAGCGATGGAGCTTCGCTTCGAAGAGTACTGTGATGCGGATCTCTCCCTCATCAGAGACTACTACGAGACGACATTCTCCCACTATGTGCCGGACTTGGCCGAGCGGATCTTCGTGGTACGCGACGCTCACTGGCTGGTGGGAGCCGTGCGCCTGCGCGATGAGCAGGAGTACTACCACCTGTGTGGCTTCCGCTTGCTGCCCCACTATCAATCCCTGGGGCTGGGGTCCCGCCTGTTGCAACTGGCCTGTGCGGATCTGCAGGACAAGCCGGTGATCTGCCATGCCCTGCCGTTCGAGAAGCCCTTCTATCTCAAGGCCGGTTTCGCCCACCTGCCTCTGCATGAGCTGGAAGGGCCCCTTCATACCCTCTATCACCAGCAGCGCGAACAGGGTTACCAGATCGATCTGCTGGTGCGCGAGGCCATGCCCACTATCTACAACTGAGGGTCATTGGGACTTGGTCAGCAGGTGGATCTTGCCCGGTGACAGCTCCAGCCCCAGCAGATTGTCTTTGAGCCAGGCCTGATTGGGATCCTTGTCATCCAGCTTGTAGACGGGCTGGGTCTCCAGCCGTTTCTCCATGCTCTGCAGCAGCATCCTCAGCATGAAACCGAACTTCTGCTCCGCCGCCGCCGGCTCCAGCTTGTAGTCAATCAACTTCATGTTGTCGAGAAAGAGAGCGCTCTGGGCCTTGTCATAGCGGGGCCTGGCTTCATAGGTCATGTTCAGCAGCGCATCGTATTCGGTGTTGTCCGGCAGGGCTATCTTCAGCTTGCCCTTGCCAAATACCCTGGCGGTGTCCGGCGCCTGGCGACCTATCTGCACATCGCTCTGCTCGAGCTTGACGTGCGCCTTGATGATGCCGGGCAGCTCCAGCTGTTTGTCCACTTGTACCTGGGATTGCAGGTATTGATTTATTTGCTGCTCACTGATGTCATATGAGCCTTGGCCTAACATGGCCAGACTCAACAGCATTGATTGCAGGATCATGCTAACGACCTGATAGAATGGGTTTGTTCTACAGCATACCATTCTGGCCTCGTGGGATCTGCCCACCCCCTTTGCTCACAGTTTCAAGGAGTCGCCTTGCTCGACGGTCTGGAATACGACATCCAGTTGTTGTTCACCCGCTTTCTCGGTTGGTTGCTGCTGTTCTTTCACACCGTGATCGTCGCTGGGGTCTCGCTGCGGGTCGTGATGAAGCGGCGCCCCATCGGCGTCTCCCTGGCCTGGCTGGCACTCATCTATGCCATCCCCTTCGCGGGGGTCGGTTTCTACGTGCTGTTTGGGGAGGTCAGACTGGGCCGCAAACGGGCTGAGCGGGCCCAGGCCATGTATCGTCCTTATGCCATCTGGATCCGCCAGCTGGCACGCCTCTTCCCCGAGCACTGCAGCGAGGTGAGCCGCAAGGCGCAGCCGCTGCACGATCTCATCCAGGGGCGGCTGGCCATGCCCATGCTCTCCGGCAACCAGATGACGCTGCTGCACAAACCCGGCGACATCTTGCAGGAGATAGTGCGCGATATTCGCGGCTCTTCCCAATCCTGCTACCTGGAGTTCTACATCTGGCACCCGGGCGGGGATGCGGACGCCGTGTGCGAGGCCCTGATCGAGGTGGCGCAGCGCGGCGTGGACTGTCGCGTCTTGCTCGATTCCGTCGGCAGCAAGGGCTTTTTCCGCTCCGCCTGGCCAAAGCAGTTGCGCAAGGCCGGGGTCAAGCTGGTCGAGGTACTGCCGGTCGGTGCCTGGCGCATCCCGTTCCAGCGCCAGGACTTGCGCATGCACCGCAAGCTGGTGGTGATCGATGACAAAGTCGGTTATACCGGCTCCATGAACATGGTGGATCCCCGCTTCTTCAAACAGAACGCGGGGGTCGGTCAGTGGGTGGACATCATGATCCGGGTGCAGGGCCCCGTGGTGCCCCTGATGTGGTCCACGTTTGTATCTGATTGGGAGATGGAAACCGGTGAGCGGCTGCTCGACAGCCTGCAACACGAGCCCGAAGCCTGGCCACAGACCGACTATCGTGCCCAGCTCATTCCTTCCGGCCCCTTCGTCGGTGGCGACTGCATCCAGCAGAGTCTGCTGCTGGCCATCTATCAGGCGCGACATCATCTGGTGCTGACCACCCCCTATTTCGTGCCGGACGATCCGCTGGCGGCGGCGCTCTCTTCGGCGGCAGCTCGTGGCGTACTGGTGCAGCTGGTGCTGCCGGCGCGCAATGATTCCCTCATGGCCAATCACGCCTGCAACGCCTTCATGGAAGAGCTGCTGGAGGCGGGGGTCGAGATCTACCGCTATGACGCCGGCCTGCTGCACACCAAGAGCGTGCTGGTGGACGATGATTTCGCCCTGGTGGGGACGGTCAACCTCGACAGGCGCAGCCTCTGGCTCAACTTCGAGATCACCCTGCTCGTCGACAACCCGGTGTTTGTGGCCGAGATGACTCAGCTGGTGCAAGGCTATATGCGGGAGGCGACGCCCATGTCACTGACCCAGTGGCGGGCCCGCCCCTGGTACAAGAAGCTGCTGGAGAACATCTTCTACCTGTTCAGCCCCTTGCTTTGATCTGACACCTGCAAAACATGGACCTGGGCCGGGAAGCCCCTTGCTTCTTGCCCCGTTCGCCCCGTAGAGTTGCGCCCATGCGCCTTTGGAGAAGAAAACAGACATGAAGAAAAGAGTGGCCCTGGCCGTGGGTGCGGCAGTGGTGGCGGGTGGGCTGGGTGCCTGCTGGTATACCGGACAGACCTTCGATCGCATGCTGGCCGAGGAGATCGCCAAGGCGACCCAGGAGACCGGGGTCGAGCTGACCTGGTTGCCGAGCAGCGAGAACCTGTTCAGCCGTGACGGTGTGTTGAAAGTGGTGGTGACGCCGCAGGCACTGGCCACCCTCGATCCTCAATTGGCGGGGAGCGATCCCATCGAGATGCAGCTCAATTTCGATAACCGTATCCTGCCGCTCTATATCAAGAGTCAGTTGCTGCTGGATACCGCCAAGGGGACCCTGGCGCCCGTCTTCACAGCGCTCGGCATGCAGCAATGGCAACTGGGGGCGGAATCCGCCAGCAGCCTCTGGACCATGAGCAACAGCAGCCGCTTCTGGATCGGGGAGTTCAAGGTGAAAGAGGGGCTCAACGAGATCAGCGTCTTGCCCCTCAACGGCACTTACAGCGGCGATCTTGAAGGTAACGGTCACATGACCTTCCAGTGGCAGGGGATGACCTTCCACGAGGCCCAGAGCAAGATGGACATGGTGCTGGCGGATCTCAAGGGCAGTGCCGATCTGGCCGAGATCCAGGGGCTCTGGCTCTCCCCCCGCAGCGATGCGACCCTGTCCGCCTTCTCGTTGTCCATGCCCGAGAGCGTCAAGATCAGCCTGAAAGGACTGACCACGGCGACCCAGATTGCTGGCGATGATGCCCAGACCCTGTCCAGCAACTATCAGATGAAGGTGGCGACCCTCAATCTGGAGAACGAGAGCGACAGCCTGGTCCTGACCGAGGGCAAGCTGGATCTGGATTTGAAGGGGCTGGATCTGGAAGGTTATCAGGCATTGCAGGCGGTGAGCGGCCAACGGGCGGATGACGCCGCCATCGGGCAGGCGCTGGACAAGCTGTTGCAACGGGGTGCCACTTTGCAACTGACCGATCTCAGCGCCAAGCTCAACGGCGAGCCCGTCTCTGTGCAGGGAGAGGCCAAACTGGCATCGACCTCCTTGCAACAGTTGATGGAGAGCGAAGCCGGGATGCATGCCCTCTCCGGCCAGCTGCACGCCAGACTCAGCGACAAGTTGGGCAAGGCCGTTCCGCAACTGGCCCCCATGCTGGCCCAGTTCACCGGCGTTGGCTATCTGAAGGCAGATCAGGATGGGCTCAGTGCCGAGTTCAAACTCGACAAGGGCATGATGAGCATCAACGGCCTGCCGTTGCATCAGTGAATGCCAGCGACGAAAAAGGCTCCCTCGGGAGCCTTTTTGTTGTCGGCGGATCTTATGACTTGAAGACCACCGTCTTGTTGCCGTAGACGAACACCCGTTCATCCAGCATCAGCTCCAGCGCCCGGCTCAGCACGGATTTCTCCACATCCCGTCCGGCCTTGGCCATGTCGTCGGCACTGAAGGTGTGGCCGACGTGGATCACGTCCTGCTCGATGATCGGGCCTTCATCCAGATCGTCGGTGACGAAGTGGGCGGTGGCACCGATGAGTTTGACTCCGCGATCGAACGCCTGACGGTAGGGGCGGGCGCCGATGAAGGCGGGCAGGAAGGAGTGGTGGATGTTGATGAGTTTGCGCGGATAGGCCTCCACGAAACTCGGCGTCAACACCCGCATGTACTTGGCGAGGATCACGTAGTCTGGCTCATAACCGTCGATGAGGGCCCGGACCTTGGCCTCGTGTTCGGTGCGGCTCAGGTCATCGTGGCTGACGGTGTGGAAGGGAATGCCAAACTTGCCGGTGAGCTCGGCTAGGGTGTCGTAGTTGCCGATGACCGCCACTATGTCCATGTCCAGGGCGCCGGCGTAGTTCTTCATCAGGATGTCGCCGAGGCAGTGGGTCTCCTTGGTCACCAGGATGACGATCCGCTTCTTGCCCGCCTTGACCAGTCGACGCTGGGCCCCTTCGGGCAGGGCATCGTCGAGATCCGCCAGCAGGGTCTCGTCATTGAAGCGCCCCTCCAGCTCGGTACGCATGAAGAAGCGGCTGTTCTCGCGATCGACGAATTCGTCGTTCTTGTTGATGTTGAGCTGATGTTTGTAGCAGATGTTGGTGATCTTGGCGATGAGCCCCTTGGCGTCGGGGCAGTCGGTCAGCAGTATTTTCTTTTCCATCTCTGTCATGATTCCGTTTGTGGTGTCGGCGCCTGAGTCTGCGCAGGCGGCACATTCTTGTTGGTACTCTTTTTTCGCACTATGCCACAAATAAAATCCGAAAAGACAGCGTGCTCTGAGCCCTTGCCACGCCTTGCTCTGGCGATGGGGCCTTTGAGGCATCCTTGATCTTTGATGGGTTTTTGGCTGGCATCCCGCGCTTTTTTTCTTTACGCTGTCTGCGCTTATTCTCAGGGCGGGGTGAAATTCCCCACCGGCGGTATCCCGATTTGACTCGGGGAGCCCGCGAGCGCCCGAGCCAGGTTTCCACCTGGTTCGGGGTCAGCAGATCCGGTGAGATGCCGGAGCCGACGGTCACAGTCCGGATGAAAGAGGATAAGACAGATATTGCTGGTTATGCCCTTGGGCTGGCCGCTGCATGCCTATCTCTGTCTGCCTTTCCATGCCCTGATTCTGGTCCTTGTCTTATTTAGGAGTCTTACCATGAATCAGTCTCTACTCAGTGAATTTGGTGGTCCCATCGATCGCGTCGAAGCGGCGCTCGCAGCCTTGCGTGCCGGTCGCGGCGTGCTGGTGGCCGATGACGAAGATCGGGAGAACGAAGGGGATCTCATCTTCGCCGCCGAGTCCATGACCAATGAACAGATGGCCATGATGATCCGCGAGTGTTCCGGCATCGTCTGCCTCTGCCTGACCGACGAGCGGGTACGCCAGCTCGAATTGCCCATGATGGTGGAGGCGAACTCCAGCCACTACCAGACCGCCTTCACCGTGACCATAGAGGCGGCGCAAGGGGTGACGACCGGGGTCTCTGCCGCCGATCGCATCACCACCATCCGTGCCGCCATCGCCGATGGCGCGCGTCCGTCCGATCTGCACCGTCCGGGCCACGTCTTCCCCCTGCGAGCCCGCACCGGCGGCGTGCTGACCCGCCGTGGCCACACCGAGGCCACCGTGGATCTGATGCAGTTGGCCGGACTCAAACCGTTCGGGGTGCTGTGCGAGCTGACCAAGGCCGATGGCTCCATGGCCAGGCTGCCGGATCTGGTTGAATTTGGTCGTCTGCACCAGATGCCGGTACTGACCATCGAGGATCTGGTGCAATACCGTCAGTTATTGGCCGAGCGTTCGGCTTGAGCTTCATACGAAATTGAAATAAGTACATTTTTTGGTTACGCTTTGTCCGAACCTCATCCAGGGCACTCATTTTTGACTTAAATTTGCGCAGAAAGTGTACGTTTGAAAAAAAATGAGGGTTTTAATGTATTTATCTGTGATGGGGCCTATCCAAACTCTGATTTTTTTATGCCATAATCACGCCGCTTGCTAAACGTCTGGCGAGTTAAAGGGAGCTTTAAAAATGAAAAAAATGTTGTTGGTAGGTGTTGTTGGTCTGTCCGCTCTGCTGGGCGGTTGTGCAAACACCAGCGAACTGGAAACTTCCGTTCAGAATCTGTCTAACAAAGTTGACCAACTGGCTCAAGATGTTAGCGCTGTTCGTGCTGATCAGTCCAAGATCGCTGCTGATGTTGCAGAAGCCAAGCAAGAAGCTATGCGTGCTAACCAGCGCATCGACAACATGGCTACTTCCTACAAGAAGTAATCCATGCGAAAAAATGGCGCATGTTAATGCGCCATTTTTTTTGCCTGAAATTCGTGATTTTCCCGCTTTTTCCATGTCTTTCGGCCGTTCTGGCCAGCATTTTCCCCTGTTGAGCAGGCAATGCCGATGGCTCGGCATCACCTTCATCTCTTTGGTTGCACGATCTCAATACAGCAGGCTGTAGAGCTTGCGACGATACTGCTGCGCCGCCGGATGGGTTCCCATGGTGGTCAGAATGTCGAGAAATGTCTTCTTGGCATCGCCAAAGGCCATGTCGCGCTTGAGAATGTCAAACAGCAGCGCCAGTGCCTCTTCCTGCCGGCCAACCTGGCTGTAGAGCACCGCCAGCTCCTGGCTGAGGGTATCATCCCCCGGGTTTTCACTGTGACGCAGCTCCAGGGCGCGCAGCTCCGGGCTGTCACTGGCTTGCAGCGCCAGCGCCAGACGGGAGGAGAGGGTCTGGAAATGATCGTCCTGAGCCACCATGGGGACAGTGGCAAGCAGGGCCTGCGCCTCTTCCAGCAGATTCAATTCCAGTGACGCCTGTGCCAGCCACAGGCTGATGTCGTGGCGGCTGGGGGCAAGCTGGTGCGCCTTGCTCAGCCGGGCATGGGCCGTCTTCGCATCATCTGCCGCCAGCGCCTCTTTCCCCTGTTCAAGCAGCAGCTCTTCTTCCTTGGGGGCAAAGGCTGAGAAATATTGGCGCAGCGTGGCCTCATCCTGCGGACCCTCCAGGATGGCCTGCTCGTCCGGGCGGCCCTGATGGAACAGCACGAGGGCGGGCAGGGCGCGCAGGGCGAGCTGGCTGGCCAGGGGCTGCAGCTGGGGGTCGTTCATGTCGACCTTGGCCAGGGTGACTTCGGCATTGGCCGGGCCGACCAGGGACTCGATCAGCGGGGTCATACCCTGGCACTCGGGCATCTGGGGGGCGTGGAAATAGATGACGACCGGCTTCTTCATGGACGCATCGATCAGCTCGGCGTGGAAATTCTGGGGATTGATGTCGACGATCATGAGGCTGACTCTCGGAAAATGGTGTGAGTTAACATGGGGTTCAGGGACGTGGATTTCAAGCACGCATCCAGCAGGTAGGCACGGGTCTGTAAGGTGGGGGCGGCGAGGCTGAGCCAGCCGCCGTCAAGGGCCCAGTCCTGCACCTGATAGGCGTTGTCATCGAGCCGGTTATCGAGGCGCCACTCCTCCTCTGGCAGGAAACACACCTTGTCGAGCCCGGCGGCGATGCCGCTGCCCTGGGCTTTGAGCACCGCCTCCTTGCGTGACCAGAGCCGATAGAAGGCCGTATCCCGCTCCTCTTCTGGCAGGGCGAGCAGCCACTCATACTCGCTTCTCGCGTAGAAACGCTCGGCCAGAGGGAGCGTGGCGCGTCGGCGTGATCCCATCTCTATATCCACCCCGAGTGGCCCCTGCTGGCAGAGGGCCAGCACCAGCCATTCCCCGCTGTGGCTGAGATTGAACTGCCACTGCTGGTCGAGCAGGGCGGGCTTGCCGTGATCCTGGGTGAAAAACTGCAAGTCGGCCGCCGGGCACCCGAGTCGATCGGCCAGCAGGCGGCGCAACAAGACCCGGCCGAGCAGATACTCCCGCTGGCGCCCGGGTTGCCGGATCCCTTGCCAGTGACTGGCCTCTTCGGGCGAGAGTTCTGCCGGCAATATATTCAGTTGCCTGGTGTCGACAAACGCGGGTTTTAACAAATAGAGATCCACAGATAACATAATTTTTCACTTAAAAAAGAGGGCGAAGCAGCGATAAAAGTCAGTTTTCCAGGGCCCCCATAGGCTCTTTCGGGATTGTATATTGTTTGGGCATGATCACATTAATTATGAAAAACCGTGCATTTACTTGCAAAAATGTGAGGTTGATTAGGATTTTCGCTTGCCTCGATAGGATTCTTGGATATAGTCGGGTGCTGTTGCCTTATAAATTACCGTCCACGGTCGAATTTTAACAATGTTCTTTACTTTTTGTGGGGATAAGGGATTGCGCCACCTGATGCTACTGTTGGTCGCGCTCGGTATGGTGGGATGTGCGTCAGCACCCCAGCCCGAGGTCGCGAGCAAGATTGAAGTTTCCATGATGGAACCCGTGGTTGAGCCGGAACCTTCGCAAACACCGGACGTCAACGAAATTCTGACCGTATACAAAGAGTGGCGTGGGGTACCCTACCGCATGGGGGGCAGCAGCCAGCGTGGCATCGATTGTTCCGCCTTCGCCCGTGAAGTATTCCGCAATGCAGTGGGTATCGAACTGCCGCGAGATACCCGCTCCCAGGTCCACGAAGGCACACGCGTCGCCAAGCAGGATCTGATGGAAGGGGACCTGGTCTTCTTCAAGATCAACAAGCGTCTGAATCATGTAGGCATCTACGTGGGCAACGGTGAATTCATCCATGCTTCCACCCGTGCCGGTGTAACCCGCTCCAAACTGGACAATTCCTACTGGCGCGGCAAGTTCTGGCAAGCACGCCGGATCGAAATCTGAGTCAGGCTGGACAAACGGCTCGCAGTACGGACTGTTTTTCCAACCTCACTTGAACCGGGCTCAGCGAGCCCGGTTTTTTATGGCCCTCTTTTAGACTTTCGGCGGCCAACTCTCTATAGTGTGGCCCCCTTGATCCTCGGCGCTCCAGCATGAAGACCCAGCACAAGAGCGGACTGCATCCGCGCAATCGCCATCAGGCCCCCTACGATTTCGATGCGCTCTGCCAGCGTACCCCTTCACTGCTTCCCTTCGTGTTCGTCAACGAACATGGCAACCAGACCCTGGATTTTGCCGATCCCGCCGCCGTCAAGGCGCTCAATCGGGCCCTGCTGGCACTGCACTACGGCATCCATCACTGGGATCTGCCGCCGGGCTATCTCTGCCCCCCCATCCCCGGGCGGGTGGATTACCTGCATCGGGTGGCGGATCTGCTGGCGGAGAGCGCAGGGCAGGTGCCCACGGGGAAGAAGGTACGGGTACTGGATATCGGTGTCGGCGCCAACTGCATCTATCCCCTGCTGGGGGCTCGCGAATATGGCTGGCGTTTCGTGGGGTCGGACATCGATCCCGTGTCGGTCAAGGCGGCAACCTTGCTGGCGACCAGCAATGGTCTCGGCAACCAGATAGAGTGTCGGCATCAACCGGACGCCAAGCAGATATTTCGCGGTATTCTGGGCTCCAAGGAGCGTTTTATGCTGACGCTGTGCAATCCTCCTTTCCATGCCTCCCTTGCCGAGGCCAGCAAGGGGACGGAACGCAAGCTGCGTAACCTCGGCAAGGCGCAGGCAGGGGCGCCTGTGCTCAACTTCGGCGGCCAGAAGGCGGAACTCTGGTGTGAAGGGGGTGAGGCCGCATTTCTCGCAACCATGATTGCCCAGAGCCAGGTCTTCGGGGCCCAGTGTCTCTGGTTCAGCTCCCTGGTCTCCAAGAAAGAGAACCTGCCGGCTGCCAACAAGGCATTGGCCAGGGTGGGGGCAAAGGAGGTGCGGGTGCTCGAGATGACGCAAGGGAACAAGATCAGCCGGATCCTCGCCTGGAGCTTCCTGGATGAGGCGAGTCGGGTCGCCTGGTGGTCAGCGTCGGGCCGCTAGATAAAAACGGGGCGCTGGCGGGAAAACCTGGCCAAACGGCGCCCTTTCATCACTCTGCTTTCCTTCCGATATTGCCATCTGGTCAATCGTTTTCCCGCCTGTTCCGCGCGAGATCTTCGACACAAGTTAGTGGGCACTTTCGGCCCCGGTACAGTTGTACGCCGAGATTTTTTTGCACTTACGGGTGAAACTTTCATAAAATAGGACTGGTTAGACCTCTTCACAGGCATTGAATCGAATAGGGATCGCACATGAAAGTTGTCGATTTTCTGAAGCACAAGCGCGAAATTCTGGCGCAACACCCCTTTGAGCTCAAGGATTGGCTCTCTCCGGCGATCCGCGACTATTGGCGTGAGTTTCAGCAAAAGGCACACCTGCATCCCCTGTTGGGCCGGGTGCTCGACTTTCAGGCTGATCAGCAACTGCAGCAACAGGCCGCCAATCAGGCACAGGCGGTCAACAGCCAACCCGTGCTCAAAGAGAACGCCATCGAGCTGAGCGGCGAGGCGGCGGCCCTCTATGTGGAACTGCAGAGCAAGATCGGGGAAGAGACTCATGTCGGTGAATGGCTGCAGGTCAGCCAGTCACTGATCGACCAGTTTGCGGCGGTAACCGGTGATCACCAGTGGATCCACACCGATCCCGAGCGGGCGGCCGCCGAGTCGCCGTTCAAGACCACCATCGCCCACGGTTTCCTGACCCTGGCGCTGCTGCCCCAGTTGACCGGTTCGGTGGATGAGGCGACCCCCGAGTTCCCAACTGCCCGCATGGTGGTGAATTTCGGACTGGAGCAGGTGCGTTTCCCGTATCCTATCAAGGTGGACAGCAATATCCGCGCCCGTACCAAGCTGGCGCGCGTGACCCCCATCAAGGGCGGCCTCGAGCTGCTCAAAGAGATCAAGATAGAGATCGAGGGCATCCGCCGCCCCGGCTGCGTCATCGAGTCCCTCACCCGCATCTACTTCTGATGCCCCGCTTCGCTTGACGCGAAAGCAAACAGGCCCACTTCGGTGGGCCTGTTTCGTTTTGGGGAGGTATCGATCCGCTCCGGGCTAGAAGCTGGCGCCCAGGGTGATGGTATGGCGCCACTCCTTGTCCCCCAGACCCTCCCGCATCCCGCCGTAGTCGAGCCAGCTGTCATCCCAGCTCAGCTCGCTCGACCAGGAGAGACGCAGGTGATCGTTGAAGTAATACCTCAGCCCCAGGTTGCCGTTGACGGTCTGGTTGCGGGTGAGATAGGGGGAGGGCTGATCGATGAACTTCTCGTAGTGACCCTTGCTGAACAGCTCGAAACGCTGCTGCCACAGGGAGAGCGGCTGGCGATAGTCCCATCCCAGGTTGATCACGGGGTAGTTGATGATGCGATCGTCGAACAAGTCTGAATAGACCCACTCATCCGGGGTGAAGTAGGCCCGTTGCAGACCGAGCTGGGCGATCAGCTCCAATCGCCGTCGTTTGTCATTCCAGAAGCGATAGCCGGGCCCGGTGGCGTAGCTCAGGTTCAGGTAGTTGGTATCGAGCATGTCATACTCGGCCTCGACGGAGGATCGCAGGAACCAGTTGGCATCGAAGAAGAAGTCCAGCTTGGGGCTGAGCCTGTACTCGTGGCTGTCGGTGACGCTGTTCGAGGTCTCGTAGATGTACTCCCCATCCAGGGTGTAACGCCAATCCAGGTTGGCCACCTCGGTGGAGGCCTTGAGATTGATGTTGTTGGTCTTCTTGTCGCTCTCCTTCAGCTTGACGTTCAGATCCGCCGTGCCGGTCCATAGCCAGGCGTTCAGCTCGTCCGGTGAGTCCAGCAGAGGGATCCCCGTCTTGGTCAGGGGCTTGGGTTGCTCCTGCTTGTCCAGCCGCCAGCGCTTGATGGCATCGCGCCGGACACTCAATACCTGGCTGTAGGGCAACTTGATGCTCACCTCGTCATCGGTGATCTCTTCGATGGTGCCGGTCAGCCGATCCCCGTTGTGCATCCAGAGGATATCAGCCATTGCGCTGCTGCTTGCCAGCAAGCAGAGCAGGGCGGTCAGGAGCCTCGTCATCACCGTGTCAGCCGCTGACGGGCTGAGGCAGCCCGTTCTTCTCATCGAGCAGTGCCATGACCCGTGTGCTGTCCACCTCGGGAGCGGCGACGAACTGTTCGGCTTCGGCCGAGAGCACCAGGGGGGCGCCGTCGTTCAACTCCTGCTCGGTACGGGACAGAGGGGCGTGGACCTCCAGCCAGCGCCGGCCATCCGGTTCCACCGCGATCTTGACCGGCTGGTTGATCACCCGCACCGGCGTACCGATGGGGACCTGCTTGAACAGAAACTCGATATCGTCGGGACGCAGGCGAATGCAACCTGCACTGACCCGCAGGCCGACCCCGAAGTCCTTGTTGGTACCGTGGATCAGATAGTCCTTGTTGCCATAGCCAAGGCGCATGGCAAATTTGCCGAGGGGATTGTCCGGGCCGGGTGGCACCACGGCGGGCAGGTCGATGCCCTTTTGCTCCAGCCAGGACTTGCGCACCATGGGGCCGGGCACCCAGGTCGGGTTCGGGTTCTTGGCGATGACGGTGGTCGTCATCTCCGGGGTCTCGCGGCCGATGTCACCGATGCCGATGGGCAGTACCATGACCTCCTGCTTGCCCTTGGGGAAGTAATAGAGGCGCAGCTCCGGCAAGTTGATGACGATGCCCTCTCGTGGCACGTCGGGCAGCAGCATCTGGGTTGGCAGCGTCAGTCGGCTGCCCGGGGTGGGCAAGTAGGGGTCGACCCCGGGGTTGGCTTCGAGCAGTGCCAGAAAGCCTATCTGGGTGTGCTTGCCGATGAGCTCCAGATGGTCGCCTTCTTGCACGATGTAATCTTCCAGCTCACCGATGAGGCGGCTGTCAGCCGGTGGGAGGGGATAGGTTTTGGACCAGGCCGGCGCGGCCCAGAGGCTGGCTGCGACCAGCAACAGTGAGGCGATACGTGTGTACAACATGGTTTTTCCTATCTGTGTGTCTTGAGGGATCTTTCCCTCCCCGAAAATGAGCGGGGATTGTTAACCAATCGACAGGGGATTACCAGCCTTGCTGCCGTGCAGCGGCCGCCGCCTGGCCTTGGCCTTTGCACTCTCCCGGGCCCCAGCCATGGGGGCGTGGGTCATCTCCCCGGCTCTTCTTGGCGAAGGGAGGGTCAAGATGGTGACGGGAAAGAGAGAAGACAACTCCTGACAAGGTTCTGCGTGGCAATTTTTGGGGTGACCACTGTCGTTTAAATCGCCAGTTGTCTGATCTGCAACGATATTTACATTGATTTCTCGCCCCGGATTGGGCCACTATGAGGGCCCGCGGAGAGATGCCGGAGTGGCCGAACGGGATTGACTCGAAATCAATTGTGGCAGCAATGCCACCCAGGGTTCGAATCCCTGTCTCTCCGCCATTTATCAAACCCAGCCCCAGGCTGGGTTTTTTATTGCTGGGCCTCTGGCCGTTCGGCAATCCGCCTGGCCGTGCTGGCATCCTGAATCGTCAGGAAGCCAGCCAGGAGAAGGCTCCTATTGAAGTCCTCTACTGAAGCGGTCAGCTGCGATCGGTCATGACGCCGCCACCCAAACCCCAAACCCCAAACCCCAAACCCCAAACCCCAAACCCCAAACCCCAAACCCCAAACCCCAAACCCCAAACCCCAAACCCCAAACCCCAAACCCCAAACCCCAAACCCCAAACCCCAAACCCCAAACCCCAAACCCCAAACCCCAAACCCCAAACCCCACCGGTGACCTTGCCTCCTTGGTCAGATAGACAGGCCGTGGCCGCACTTGCCCAAACTGGTGATCTTTCGGGGCTGGCTGCTTGCCGAAACCTAGGAATACGCAATGTGCGCATAAGGGGTCAGGACTCTCGATTACTCATTGTTACTTGTGATCAATCCTGCTGAAGGTGCGGGGCCCATGGCTCACGATAAGTCGCGCTTGCATTGAGGTTTTTATCAGCCAGGAGGGGGCAGGTGAAGAATTTGTGAACCTATAGAGAAGTATGTTACTTACGGCTTGACCCAATCCCTTATAGATTATTAAGTTATCATTGCACTGAAACCCACCCCAATGGATATGGAGTCACTGCAATGCTGAATAAAATTCCATCAAAAAGGACGTTGATTGCCAGCATGTTGACGCTGGCCTTCGGCGCGACGGCGGCCTCGGCGCAGGCCGCGACCACGGCGGCAGAACAAGACAAGGGCAAGCCGAACATAGTGGTCATCTTCGGCGATGATATCGGTTACTGGAACCTGAGTACCTACAACCAGGGCATGATGGGCTACCAGACCCCGAACATCGACAAGATCGCCGCAGAAGGGGCCAAGTTTACCTCCTACTACGCCGAGCAAAGCTCCACTGCGGGTCGCTCCTCCTTCATCACCGGTCAGATGCCGTTTCGTACCGGTATGAGCAAGGTGGGCATGCCGGGGGCACCGCAAGGTCTGCAAAAAGAAGATCCCACCATCGCCGAGATGCTGAAAAACCTGGGCTATGCCACCGGCCAGTTCGGCAAGAACCACCTGGGGGACAGGGACGAGTTCCTGCCCACCGCCCACGGCTTTGATGAGTTCTTTGGCAACCTTTATCACCTGAACGCGGAAGAGGAGCCGGAGAATCCTGACTATCCGAAGGATCCCGCTTACCGCAAGCAGTTCGGCCCGCGCGGCGTCATCAAGAGCAGCGCCGACGGCAAGATTGAAGACACCGGCCCGCTGACCAAGAAGCGGATGGAGACCGTCGATGAGGAGACGCTGGCGGCCAACAACGACTTCATGGAGCGTCAGGTCAAGGCCAAGAAACCCTTCTTCACCTGGTTCAACACCACCCGCATGCACAACAAGACCCACATCAAGCCGGATCACCAGGGCAAGACGGGCCTCGGGGATTATGCGGACGGCATGGTCGAACATGACGCCATCGTCGGCGAAGTGATGAAGAAGATCAAAGATCTGGGGATCGAAGACAACACCATCGTCGTCTACACCACGGACAACGGCCCCATGACCGCCACCTGGCCGGATGCAGGTATTACCCCGTTCCGCGGTGAGAAGAACACCGGTTGGGAAGGGGGCTTCCGGGTACCCGCCATGGTCAAGTGGCCGGGTCATATCAAGCCGGGGACGGTGATCAGCGACATCTTCGGCAGCAACGACTGGTTCCCGACCCTGGTGGCGGCGGCCGGTGAGCCCGAGATCAAAGAAAAACTGCTCAAGGGCTACAAGACGGCCAAGATGACCTACAAGGTGCATCTGGATGGCTACAACCAGCTCGACTTCCTGCAAGGGAAGGGGGAAGGTCAGCGCAAGGAGTTCTTCTACTGGAGCGATGACGGCGACTTGCTGGCCATGCGTTACGGTCGCTGGAAGGCTCACTTCATGATCCAGGAGCATACTGGTCTGGATCTGTGGAAGTACCCCTTCACCAAACTGCGTACGCCGCTTATCTTCGATCTGGAAGTGGATCCGCTGGAGAAAGGCTCGGACGGCATGGGCTACAACGCCTGGTTCTACGACCGTCTCTACCTACTGGGCGGGGCGCAGAAATACGCCGCGCAGATGATCCAGAGCTTCAAGGAGTTCCCGCCACGTCAGAAACCGGGCAGCTTCACCGTTTCCGATGTGAGTGCCATGATCGAGAAGGGCAACAATCAGAACAATTGATGCTCGACGTATTCGGGCGGGGAGTTCCCCGCCCGTCTTTAAGGATTATATGAAACACAGCACCACACTGCCTATCAAAGCGCTGGCATCAGCAGAGAAATACGCCGGCAAGGGGCCTGCCTGGGTGCGCCGCTTCCATGTGATGGCCAAGCCCACGGGGTCTACCTGCAACATCGACTGCACCTACTGTTTCTACCTGCACAAGGAGGGGCTGCTGCACCAGGATCGCCATACCCACATGAGCGATGAGGTGCTGGAAAACTTTATCCGCCAGTACATCGACAGCCAGGACGGGGAGCAGGTGGTCTTCTCGTGGCAGGGGGGAGAGCCCACCCTGATGGGACTGGATTTCTTCCATAAAGTGGTCAAGTTACAGCAGCAGTACAAAAAGGCGGGTCAACGCATCGAAAACGACCTGCAAACCAATGGCATCCTCATCGATGACAAATGGGCTGCGTTCCTGAAGGAACATCAATTTTTAGTGGGGCTGTCCATCGACGGCCCGCGCGAACTGCACGACAGATACCGTTTGACCCGCAGCGGCAAGCCCACCTTCGACAAGGTGATGGAAGGGGTGGCCGCGCTCAAGAAATTCCTGGTGCCCTTCAATGCCCTGGTCACGGTCAATCGCACCAACGCTCGCTTTCCCCTCGAGGTCTATCGCTTTCTCACCCGCGAGCTCGGTGCCACCTATATCCAGTTCAACCCCTGTGTTGAGCCGGTGGATTTCACCAAGACGGCGCCCCAGTTCTGGCACGATGACAGCATCCCGGTGACGGGGAGCCGCCGGGCCAAGCCTGGGGATCTGGACTCCATCGTGACGGACTGGTCGGTGGATCCCGATGACTGGGGGCGCTTCCTCATCGCGGTGTTCGAGGAGTGGGTGAACAACGATCTGGGCCGGGTGCAGGTCAACCTGTTCGAGACCGCGGTGGCCCAGACCCTGGGGATGCCCGCCCAGATCTGCATCACCTCCGAGTTTTGCGGCAAGGGATTGGCGGTGGAGAAGAACGGCGATATCTATTCCTGCGATCACTATGTCTACCCCGAATATCAGCTGGGCAATATCGCGACCACCAAGCTGGCCCACATGGCCTTCTCCGAGCGCCAGCAGGCCTTCGGGTTTGGCAAGAAAGAGACCTTGCCCGCCTATTGCAAGGCCTGCCCCTATCTCAAGTTGTGCTGGGGGGAGTGCCCGAAGAACCGGATAGTGCGCGCGCCGGACGGCGAGCTCGGCCTCAACTATCTGTGTCCAGGCATCAAGGCCTTCTTTGATTATGCCCAGCCCATGGTGGTGGGGATAGCGACCCTCTTGCAGGAGCCGTCTCCCAGATAAACAGGCGGCGCTGAGCACAGGAGCAATGAGCAAACGGGGGCCGGGCAGGCCCCCGTGATGTTTCACTCAGCCTGTCAGCTGCTGCTGCCGCTCTCTGATTGATACATGGTGAATCTTCCTTGCCCCATCAACCGGGCTGTGCCAGGGCCCTTTCCACATAGAGATAACCAATCCCCATCACTTGCTGGGCTCGCTTGAGCGAGCCCAGGCGGATGCGCGTCTCATTGACAGCATCACTGCAATCGAACGGGTCACCCAGGCTTGCGACTGCTGGCCCGTGGCGATCGCATGAGCATCGGCATGACCATCAGCGTCGAGACGCATGATTAGTCGATGCCAACAGCCCGCTGGCCAGGATGCCCAGGCCTCGCGCTTTAGTGATCCTGCGTGGTGACCGGCGAGAGGGCGCCATCGCCCTGAGTCTGCCGAACGAACTGGTTTGGCGAGAAACCAAACAGTTTTCGAAACGCCGTGATGAAATTTGCGACATGGGCATAACCCGCGAGCTCGGCGGCGTCTTGCAGGGAGAGGCTGCGCTCCTCGAGTTTTGCCCTGGCCTCCTGCAACTTGCGCTCGCGCAGGTAGCGCTGCAGGCTCATCCCCAGCTCCTTTCTGGCCGCCCGCTGCAGGGTGGAGACGCTCATGCCGAGGGCATCGGCGATGTCGGCGAGGGTCATCTCGTCCACCTTCTCATCCATCAGCAACATCTTCAGCCGAGTCGGCTGCTCGCTGTGCCTGAGGCCCGAGATCAGGGCCGCCTGCACAAGGTTGGTCATCAGACTCTCCCACAGGGTGAGGGCGAACGCCTCTCGCATCAGCATCTCGGGGGCATTCTGACTGCTGGTGAGGTTCAGGGCCTCCGCGATCTGGCCAAGGTGCGGTGACAGGGACCAGTCGAAACGGCTCAGGTGATGGCTGAAGATGCGCTCGAAGGAGGCGCGCTGCTTGCCATCCAGATGATGTTCAAGCCAGGGCAGGCTGAGGGAGAGCACTATGCTGCGGCTGCGCACATGGGCTTTGGCCGCGCCCTGCACCTTGTCGGGCCGGGTATAGAGGATGGCCGTGGCGACGATGGGGTCTGACTTGTGAAAGCGGCAGCTTCGTAGGCGATGGGTGGCGCCATAGGTCATCAGGGCCTTGCTCTCGAGGGGGAGGGCGATGATGAGTTGCGGCGGCAGCTCCCGCTCGGTGGCGAAGTCGGCCTTGTGTACGATGTCTTTGTTGTGAAAGAGGATACCATCCTGGATCATCAGGTTTTCCACTCTTCCGGTAAACAGACCCCGTTTTCTAACCTTGGTATCTCTGACCACTGAGTCAGCCATGTGCACGTCGACCATCTGAAACTTTGACCATTTCGAAGTATTAAATGACCACACCGCAAAACTACGGCGGATGATTGGGTGCTATATTAGCCCCCGCAAAATCAAATGAAAATGATTATCATCTCTGTTTGGGGGTCGCTCTTACTATGGTTGTCTTTAAGGATAAAGCGCTCAGTCCACTGGCTCTGGCCGTCTCTGCCGCTCTGGCTGTCACTGTGGCTTCCCCCGCGAGGGCGGAAACCGCGAATATCGCACCGGATGAAACCGTCGTCGTCTATGGCAACCCGCTCTACGGGATGGCGTCATCGGAAGAGACGGGGGGCTACAGCGTCGACTCGGCCACGGTCGGGACCAAGACCCCGGCCGCCCTCAAAGACATTCCCCAGTCGATCACCGTATTGACCAACGACTATATCGAGGAGCGCAACTTCGTCGCGGTGGACGATCTGGCGAAGTACACGCCGGGCCTGCGCACCATGGTCAACGACAGCGGCCGCTCCTCCATCTTCTCCCGCGGCTATGAGTACGATGAGGTGAACCTCAACGGCCTGCCGTCTCCCCTGCAAAGCAAGTACGGTACCCTGCCGTCGCTGGCGGCGGTGGATCGGGTGGAGATCATGCGCGGCCCCTCCGGTCTGTTCAACAGCACCAGCGAGCTGGGTGGCGTCATCAACATGGTGCTCAAGCGCCCGACCGACGAGTTCAACGGCTCGGTCACGGCCCGTTATGGCAGCTGGGATCGGCACTATCTGGAGGCGGATCTGGGGGGCGCCCTCAACGAGGAGGGCTCCCTGCGCGGTCGCGCCGTGGTGGCCAACGCCGACATCAAGAACCAGGTCGACTACAACAACAACGACAACGGCACCTACTACGGCACCCTGGAGTTCGATCTGTCGGATCGCACCCTGCTCTCCGTCTATGCCCTGCATCAGACCAAGGACATCCTGCCCACCAACGGGCTGCCGGCCTATAAAGACGGCACCATGCTCGACATCAGCCGCAGCACCTACCTGGGGTCGGATGAGGACTTCTTCGACGCCGATACCACGGATGTGGGAGGGACCCTCCAGCATGCCTTCGCCAACGGCGGGGTGGGCCAGATCTCGGCCCGCTACATGGATCACGACATGCACCTGGAGCAGACCTTCACCAATGGTCCGGTGGATGCCGCCGGCAATACCGGCCTGATGTTCAATGGTCAGGCAAACCAGCAGAAAAATATGGCATTTGATGCCAGCTACAGCCAGATGTTTGGTCTGCTTGGTCACAAGAGTGAGTTTGTGCTGGGTTCTGACTACAAACGCTATGAGTCCGACACCCAGACTTACACCAATCGCAACATCGGCAAGATCAACGTGTTCGACTTCGACCCGACCACGGTGGCCAAGCCGACCTACAGCTACACCAAGAACGACCATGAAGAGCAGTCCGAGCTTGGCCTCTATGGCAAGGTCACCTGGCGTCTGCTGGAACCGCTGGCAGTGATCACCGGGGCCCGCGTCTCCTGGTACGATCTGGACACCGTCAGTACCACCCTGAGCTCAGGCGCTGCAAGCAGCGAGTCCGGCGAGTTCAACGGCAAGTTCACCCCCTATGCCGGGGCCGTCTATGACCTGACCGACGAGCATGCGCTCTACGCCAGCTACTCCCAGGTGTTCAAGCCCCAGACCAGTCAGGATGAGAGCGGCAACATGCTCAAACCGCGGGAAGGGAGCCAGTGGGAAACGGGCATCAAGTCCTCCTTGCGAGATGGCCTGCTCAACACCCGGGCGACCGCCTTCCTGATGAAGGACAGCAATATCGCCGCCCAGGCCTATGACGATCAGGGCATCGCCATCACCAACACCTATTGGGCCACCGGCAAGGTGGATACCCAGGGGGTGGAGCTGGAGGCGACCGGTTACCTCAGCCAGAACTGGATGGTGATGACCGGCTACACCTTCACCGACATCGAGGAGAAGTCCGGCGATCACAACCCGAAATTCGATGCCATCCCGCGTCACTCCCTCTCGCTGTGGACCGACTACCACCTGGCGGACTGGGTGCAGGGGCTGCATCTGGGGGCGGGGATGACGGCGGTGAGCGATTACTCCTTCAACCAGAAGGGGGTCGAGACCCATCAGGGAGGCTATGCCCTGTTCGATGCGGCGGTGCGTTACGACATCAACGACAGGATGCAGGCGACCCTGAACGTCTACAACATCTTTGACCGTGAGTACTTCTACCGGGTCGGATCCACCAATACCTTCAACATGTATGGCGAACCGGCCAACCTGATGGCAGGTTTCACCTACAAGCTGTGATGACAGACGGCAGCAGGGCCCACAAGCCCTGTTGCCGTTTCCCTGTATCGTCCGGCGCCGGATCGCCAAGGCTGGCCGACCATGACCCATCCCATGACAAGACTCATTACTCTACTACTCACTATGCTCAGTCTCTCTTCTGCCAAGGCAGACCTGCTTCACTACGCCGAAGGCTTCAGCCATCACTCGGCCCTGCTCAACGAAACCCGGCAATACAGCGTCTATCTGCCGGATGACTATGCGCAAAAGCCGGATCAGCACTTCCCGGTGCTCTATCTCCTGGACGGGGAGAAGTTCCTGCTGGAGGTGGCGGGCATCACCCAGGCGCTGCGGGCCGGGCTCAATCCGGCGATCCCGTCCCTCATCATAGTGGCGGTGCACAACACCGACCGGATGCGGGACTACACCCCGAGCCACACCATGGCGCTGCCCAACGGGGCGCCGGCGGGGGCCGGCTACGTCAAGACCGGGGGCGGTCCGCGCTTCATGCAGTATCTGACCAGGGAGCTGCGCCCGCTCATCGACGGCCGTTATCGCACCGCCTCACCCGCCCTGTTGGTGGGTCACTCCTTGGGCGGTCTGCTGACCCTGGATGCAGTGGCAAAAGACGAAGGCCAGTTTCAGGGCTATCTCTCCATCGATGCCAGCCTCTGGTTCGATTATCCCCACAACTATCAGCGTATCGAGCGGGCCCTGACCCGGCCCCTCAAGCACCCGGCCTCCCTGTTTATCGCGGTGGCCAACAACCCCTTCACCCCTGGCTTTGGGCGTTCCGAGTTTCATCGGGATCACTTGCAGACCTTTGCCCAGCGGGTGACGGCGCAGAGCGCCACGAATCTGCACGTTACCAGCCGCTATTTCGAGGAGGAGGATCACCACAGCGTCTATCACCCGGCGCTCTACCAGGGGTTGCAGTGGCTGTTCAAGGGTTACCGGCTGGATCTCGCGCCTGGTCATTTCACCCGGCAGGCGGTCATCGCCCGCTATGAGGCCCTGAATCGGCAGCTCGGCAGTCAGCTTCGCCCGGAGAAGGGGGGGCTGGAGGATATCCGGGACAAGGCGAGCCGCTGGCCGCAGATGGAAATCTCACCGACGGAGGCCAGCGCCCTGCTCGAGCACTACTACGGTCATCAAGAGGGCCACTGAGAGGGAGACTGGATCAGATTGAAGAAGGCGCGCCCAGACAGGCGCGCTTTTTCATTGAGGGGGAAAAAGATGGGGCGAAGGACTCACCCCTTGCGACATGCGAGCTGACGCAGCAGCTGGGTGCTCTGGTGCAGACTCTGGCGCTGGGTCTCGTTCAGGGGGCACTGCTTGAGCACGTATTCGGCGCTCGCCACCACCGTCTTCCAGCGCGGTGCCTTGGGCAGGGTGTCCAGGCTCAGGTATTTGTCGAGGGTGCGGGTCTGGGGACTGGATCTGTCCATGTAGACGCGCCACAGCTTGCTCTTCTCCGCCAGCACTATCTTGCCCTTGCCGGTGCTCTGCTGCCAGGCATCCAGGGTGAGGTGCATGGTGTCCACCAGGGCCCGGCGCAGGGGCTCGTCATCCTGCTGGCGGATGAGGTTGTCGGCCAGCGATCGGAACTCCCCCCCGAGCCGGCTCAGCTCGCCCAGCAGCTGACCGTCCTCGATGATGGCCTGACGGGAGAGACTCTTTAGGGCATTCTCCAGCGCCATCACCCGGTTGTCATCGGGGCTCGCATCGCTGCTGAGGGTGAGGGCATAGGCACTCTGACCGCCGAGGCTGATGGGCAGGGCACGGGCGTTGAGCTCATCTTTCTGCCCGGCCACCAGGAAGCTCAGGGAGCACTCCTGTTGTTCATCCAGATCGGGCCATTGGTGGGCCAGCGGCGTGGCCAGCCACTCGTCGAGGGATTGCCCTTCCATGGCTTCCGGTTCCTGGCCGAGCAGCCGCGCCAGCACCCGCGAAGCGAACAGCACAGTGCCCCGGGGATCGATGAAGACCATGGGGTCGGCCCCCTCACCGAGCAGGGCCAGCAAGCGTTCCTGATCCTGATGGAGCTGTCCCTGCAGGCGCAGACGGTGCTCTATCTCTTGCTTGAGCAGGCGGTTTTCCACCAATGAGGCGCGACCGGCGCTCGCCTCCAGCAGGGCCTTGACCCGGGCAAACAGCTCCTCCTTGCAGAATGGCTTGACCAGGTAGTCGTTGGCCCCGGCGTTGAAGCCCTCCTCGATATCTTTTGGCTGGTTGAGGGCGGTGAGCAGCAGCACCGGCAATTGATCCTTGGGGTGCTGCTCCCGCAGGCGACGACAGACATCGAAGCCCGACAGGGTCGGCATCATCACATCCAGCAGGATGAGGTTGACCGGCTCCTGGGCCAGCTTGGCGAGGGCATCGTGGCCATCGCTGCTCGGCAGGATGCGGTAGCCGCAGGGTTGCAGCAGATGGCGCAGTATGTGCAAGTTGATGGGCTCGTCGTCCACCACCAGGATAAGGGGGGCGCCATCGGGGGGGATAGGCAGATCATCGCTCTCCCAGTCCGGCAGGATCAGGGGCTGCTGGCGCACCAGCTGATGCTCTATCTGGCGGCTGTCCAGGGTCAGGCTGCCCGCCTTGCCGCTGGCAAGGGGTAGGGTGAAGGCGAAGGTGGAGCCGACGCTGGGCTCGCTCTCCACCTTGAGCTCTCCCCCCATCAGGTGGACCAGCTGGCGGGTGATGGAGAGGCCGAGCCCGGCCCCCTGTTTGCCAAGCTCCGGGTTCATCTGCACCAGGGGCTCGAAGATGTGTTCCAGATGTTCCCGGGGGATGCCGATGCCGGTGTCCGTCACCTTGATGCGCAGGAACTGGCCTTCGACCTGTGCGCTCAGCACCACCTTGCCCTGGGGGGTGTACTTGATGGCGTTGCCCACCAGGTTGTAGAGCACCTGTTCGAGGCGTTGTTCGTCCGCCAGCACGGGGGGCAGTTCGGCCGGGCTGATATCCACCAGGGTGAGAGGCTTGGCCTGCACCAGGTGCTGGCAGAGATCCAGCACCAGCCGGATGACCCCCTTGGAGGAGACGGGCTGGGGGTGGATCTCCAACTGGCCGTAGCGCATCTGGTGATAGTCGAGCAGATCGTCTACCAACCGGGCCAGGCCGTCGGCGCTCTTGATGATGAGGCCGAGCTGTTTTTGCTGGCCCTCGGTCAGGCTCTGCTGGCTCGCGAGCATGGACTCCGCCATCCCCTTGATGCCGTGGATGGGGGTGCGCAGCTCGTGGGAGGTGTTGGCGAGCAGCTCATCCTTGAGTTTGTCGGCCTGTTGCAGGCTCTGGTTCTGCCTGTGGGTCAGCTTGACCTGCTGTTGCAGTTCCTGGGTCTGGCGCTCGATGAGTTCGATCTTGTCCTTCACCGAGCGCTGCATGTGACGAAACGCCTGGGCCAGGCGGTCGATGTCATCGTCGGTGCGGGGAATGGTGATGGGGTGATCCAGGGCGCCGTCGGCCACCTGCTCGGCGGCGGCGGTGAGGGATCGCAGGGGCGCCGTGATGGAGTGGGATAGCCAGCGGGAGAACAAAATGAGCAGTAGCAGGGAGGCGGCTCCCAGCAGGATCACCAGCGTCTCCAGCTGGCGAATGGGGGAGTAGGCCTCGCTGGTGGAGATCTCGGCGATGAAGGCCCACTCGGTATCGAATACCTTGACCTGGGTATAGGCGGCCAGCACCTCGTCATCGTGGTAGGAGAGGAAGGGGCCTACCCCCTGCTCGCCGGAGAGCGCCGTGAGGATGAGCGGAGTCTGCAGCGGCCTGAAGTTGGGGCTGAAGCTGTTCTCCACGCTGAATTCCGGGGCCAGCCAGGCGTCGGCCCGCATCCGCTTGTCCGGGCCGATGAGGATGGTCTCCCCCGTGTTTCCGAGTCCCTCGCGTTCGGCCATGATCTGGTTCAGCTTGTCCGGCAGCAGCTCGAAGATCACCACGCCGCGCACGTCGTCGTATTGCATGACGGGGGCGGCCAGGTAGGCGACCACCTTGCCGGTCAGCTCGTTGCGACCGAAGTCGGTGAACTCGAAGATCTGCCGCGGTGGCTGGCCGCCGTCAAGACGGCGTTTGACCTTGGCGAAGGTGTTGCCGAGTCCGCTCGCCTGATAGGGACCGGAGAGCAGATTGGTGGCGAAGTTGGGCTGCTTGGTGACGGAATAGACCACGTCCCCGTTGAGATCCACCAGGAAGATGTCGCTGTAATTGCTCTTGCGCACCATGTCGGCGTAGCCGCGGTGGAAGCGCTGATGGACCCGGCCATACATCTCGTCCGCCAGGATGAGGGCACTGATGGAGGGCTCGATGACCAGCTTGCTGTCCGGCTGCTGCAGCTTGTCCCAGGAGCCAGGCACATAGCGGGCCTGGGCGCGGGCGCGGGCACTTTGCGGCGTGGTGCCGAGCTTTTCGAAGGCGCCGGTGAAGCCGTAGAAGCGGCCTATGCTGTCGCCGGCAAAGTCCTGCTGGGAGAAGTTGGTGATCTGTTCTTTGAGGTTGCCGAAGTAATCCTCCAGCTGGCTCTTCTTGATGTTGCGCACCGAGACTAGATGGTTGGAGGTCTGGGTGGTGAGATCCTTGCCGTGGCTATAGAGGAAGAAGAGAGTAATGACCAGAAAGGGCACCATGGCCAGCATGAAAAACGCCAGCATCAGCTGCGGTCTGAGCCCACGAGGCCTGAAGGTCCATTTCATTTTGTGATTTTCAATTGAGAATCCAGTTACTAAGCCATGTAAGTTTCTGATTAAAGGCTAATTATTTCAATGACTTTATCCCGGATTCGCCTGTCAGATCACAAGGATTGGAGGGATTTTCGAGCAAGCCGTTTAAAGCCTGAGCAAACAGTCGGCAAAAGCGCTGAAACTCATAAAAAAGGGTTGTGCCCGGGCTCGGGGTACGTATAATGCGCCTCGTTGTCAGGTAACTGGCATCAGGCAGTCAGGCGGGAATAGCTCAGTTGGTAGAGCACGACCTTGCCAAGGTCGGGGTCGCGAGTTCGAGTCTCGTTTCCCGCTCCAATTTCTCATGTTCACCAAGCATGAGTATCACTCTCAAGACACTTGTCTTGCAGCATGGCGCGTTAGCAAAGCGGTTATGCAGCGGATTGCAAATCCGTTTAGTCCGGTTCGACTCCGGAACGTGCCTCCATATCTCCCCATTGTTTTCATCTTCTTGTCCAGAACGCTTCGGTCGGATTGACCCGTCTTCACTGATCCGCAATCAACTGATCGCACCCCTGCAGTCGCCACTCCTTTTGCAGATAACGCTCCAGATCGGCGATGGCCTGACCGCGAAACTGGTACTGCATCTCGGCCGAATGTTCGCCCAGCTGCCCCATCTTTTGTTTCAGCTGACCACATTGCCACAGGCTGACCGTGGGGGCGCCATGATAGGCGATCTCGATGGCGTCATTGCGATTGAGCTCCCACTCCTGCCACTGGGCCCGGATCAGCAGCGCCAGCAGCCCCAGGATCGCCACTTCTGCCAGTTTCATACCCTGTTCCTCCTTGCCGCTCCTCTCGTTGATTAACTCTGAACCAGCCCAGGCCTTTTGCCACTCTTGTTGTATTTTGGTTAATGAATGTAACCGACTTTCATTTACCTCCTGAAAAGGCATTTTTTCATAAAAAAATGGCCTTCATGGTGTAGTAATCCTACAATTTATGGCGTAATCTTTGTTCAGTGGTCTTACCAGTGAGGTGTTCATCATGTTTCATCCCTTCTCTCTGACTCAGATAATCCTTCGTCGCAGCTTTGCCATGCTGGTGGGTGTGCTGGCCTTTCCGGTGATGCTGTTTCGCAGCGATCGTGCCCGCTTCTACAGCTATCTGCATCGCATCTGGAACAAGACCAGCACCAAGCCGGTGTGGCTCAAGATGAGTGAAAAGGCAGACCGGATCTTCTACTGATCCCGGCATCGAATGAAAAAAGAGAGCCTAGGCTCTCTTTTTTATGGGCGTTTGTCACTGACGAGCCAGGCGCTTACGGGGTTCGTGGTGTGATCCCCATGAGCGCCGTTTGCAGACGAGCCAGCCCGATGGGTTTGAACAGACACTCGTTCATGCCGGCGGCGAGGCAGAGCTCCCGCTCCCTCGGCAGGGCATGGGCGGTGAAGCCCCAGATGGGGAGATCATGGCCGTAGGCCCGCAAGCGACGGGCGAGCTCGAATCCATCCATCACCGGCATCTGGCAGTCGGTGATGACGAGATCGAAGTGGCTGCTGTGGATGGCCCTGAGCGCCTCGGCGCCGTTGCCACGCACGCTCACCCGGTGTCCAAGGTGTTTGAGCTGCTGGCGCAGCAGGGTCTGGTTGGTGTGGTTGTCATCCACCACCAGGATGCGTAAGGGGGGGCGATCCATCGGGGCCTGCTCGGCGGGCAGGGGATGAGGGGGCATGACCTGGGCTTGTGCCAGTTGCAGGGGAATGCTCACTTCGAGCCGGGTGCCTGCCCCGAGAGTGCTCTCGACCCTGATGTCACCGCCCATCATCTGGCACAGGATGCGGGAGATGTTGAGTCCAAGCCCGCTCCCCTCCTGAGGCTGGGAGCTGCGACCACGATAGAAAGGGGTGAACAGCCGCGGCAGCTGATCGGCGGCAATGCCTACCCCGCTGTCATGGATGGAGATAAGGAGCAGCGGATCCTGCCCGTGGGTATCCAGCCTTGCCGCTACGCTCACCTCTCCCTGATGGGTGAACTTGATGGCGTTACCGAGCAGGTTGAAGAGGATCTGACGCAGGCGCAGGGGATCCATGACCACCTGGGGCAGGGCGTCGGTGGCGATCTCGACGCGATAGCCGAGCCCCTTGTGCTCGGCCATGCCCTGGAATGCCCGGCAGACCGAATAGAGCAGGGGGCTGAGGGTGCAGGGAACGGGGTTCAGTGTCATCTGACCCGCCTCTATGCTGGAGATATCCAGCACATCCCCGATGAGATCCAGCAGCCCGAGTGCCGACTCCGAGGCAATGCCCAGCTGCTCCGCGCTGCGATGGTTCAGAGCCGGATCCTGGCTGACCAGCTCCAGCATGCCGAGGATGGCGTGCATGGGAGTGCGGATCTCGTGACTCATGGTGGCGAGGAAGTCGCTCTTGGCACGGCTCGCCCGATCGGCCTGCTCCTTGGCCAGGCGCAAGTCCTCCTCCAGTGTCTTGCGATCCGTGATGTCTATCCAGCCATCGATCACCCCGCTGACGACCCCCCCGGCATCGAAGTAGGGCACCATCCAGTGATAGATGACGGAGCAGTGCTCCCCCTGGTGGAACAAGCGATCCGCGAAGATGGGCTCGGCCGTCGCCAGCACCTGGGCAAAATCCTGTTCCAGTACGGCGATGTCTTCGTCATTGACCCGGCCGGCGAGCCCCTCTGCGAAGGCATGATCCAGCACCCGCTCCCGCCTCGCTCCCAGCTGCGTCAGAAACCGGTTGTTGCACATCAATACCCGGCCATCCCTGTTTCGCACCACCATGGGGTGGGGCAGGCTCTCCCCCAGCGCCTCGATGAAACGCACATGGGCCTCGAGCTGATGGCGCGAGTGTTGCTCGGATTGCGCCAGCCGCTTGAGCATGCGGTTGCGATAGCACAGCAGCAGGGCCAGCCCGAACAATGCCGCAAACAGCAGGTAGAGGTAGTGGGCATGGCGATCGATGAAGCTGGGCGCTGGCAGGGTTCGGTTGCGCCACTCGTAGTTCATCATGGCCAGCTCGCTTGGCGAGATGGAGAGGATGGTCTTGTCGAGGATCTGCATCAGCATGGCGTTGCGCGGCATGCCGGCAAACCCCATCTGGATGGGCTCGTCACTGGCGGGGCCGGTGATGCGCAGTTGGGCCTCGCTGCTCCCCATCATGTGCTGGGCGAAGTAGAGCGGCACGATGGCGGCATCGAGGCGCCCCAGTTTGAGTGAACGTATCGCCTCGGCCGCGCTTTCCGTGAGGGTGAGTCGGCTGCTGCCAAGCCGCTTGGCGAGAGGATTGTGGCGGGTCATGCCCACCTGTTTACCTGCCAGATCCCCCATGCCGTGGATGCTGGCATCTGACGATTGGGCCAGGATCACGTAGATGTCGTCGGCGGCATAGGGGGCAGTTGTCTGCAGGCCATAGTGCTGGGCAACGGGGCGGGAGATGGCACCGATGAGATCGACCTCCCCGTGGCGGACCGCCTCGCTCAATTGCTGTTCCGAGTGATAGGAGACGAAGTTGAAGTGCAGGCCGGTGCGCTTGCTCACCTTGGTCAGCATGGCGACCGCCATGCCGGTCAGCTGATCGTCATAGTCTCTGGCGCCATAGGGGTAGAGGTTGTCCATCAGCCAGACCTTGATGGTGGGAGCCTGGCGTAGCCAGGCGAGTTCATCGGCATCAAAGAGGTTGGCCGGGCTGTCTACCGTATCCCGGATGGGGCCGCTCCACTGGCTGAAGATGAAGTAGCGGGTCAGATCGCCGAGATCTTTCAGCGTGGTGTTGATGAGGTTCAGCAGCTGGGGGGCCTGGCTGGAGACGGCGAAGCGAAATGCGCCGGGGGCAAGACCGGATTGGGCTTCGCCGCGCGCTCTGAGCTGATCGAAGCGTTCGCCATTGAGGTAGCGCATGGCATAGGCATCGCTCAGCAAAACGTCCTGATGACCGAAGAAGACCGCATCGAAAGCCGCCTTGTTGGAGGGATAGGTCACCAGTTTCAGGGTGGGGTAATAGCGCTTGAACTGGGCTGCATCCGCATAACCGGCGACGGTGGCCACGCTCTGACCCGGGGTCAGCAGGGGACCCTGGCGCTGCCTGAGGGCGGAGAAGATGGGGGTGCTGCTGAAATAGGGGCGACTCAGGCTGATGCCGGTCTCCTGTTCATCCAGGGCCTGGTTGCCGATATTGGCGATGTCGAGTTTGCCTTCGCGCAGGGCCGACAGCATGGCGGTTTTATCTGCATACACCGTGAATGACAGGGGTTTTTTCAGGGATTTTGCGATGATATCGAGATAATCGGCTGATACACCCTCGAAACGGTCATCCGGGATGAGAATGCTGAACGGTTTGTAGTCGTGGCGCAGTATGCCGACCCGCAACTGCGGGGTCTGTTGCAACCAGCGTGCTTCGGCCGGTGGCATCGGGGAATAGACAGGCTGGAAATCGTGGCGACTGTGCAGGATCAGCGCCTGCGCGGGCAGGGCGAACAGCAGGCAGAGCAGGATCAGTGATCGAAGAGGGTTCATCATGCCACCTGGAATGCGACAGCCATCCTTGCCAGTCGATATTACCCGAAAGAGGGCATTCTACCGGAAGTTCAGCACGATGAGTCTCTTATTAAGTCATTTATCGGCGAAAACGACGGAAAAAAATGGCGGGAGTGACCCGCCATGCGCAGAGATGATTGACCCCCTTGTCGGGGTCAGCCGAAGCGGTAGGCACCCATGTAGAGGCTGCCGTAATCCCAGCTGTCGTGCAGTTTCGAGGGCTTGTCACTCCCTGCCGCCCCCAGCGCCACAAACAGCGGGCGCAGGTGATCGTCATGGGGGTGGGACTCCACGGCCCCCGGGGCGCGGGCCCGGTAATCTTCCAGCGCGGGGCGGTCCCCCGCCGCCATGGCCTGCTCCAGCCAGTGGGCAAAGTCGCTGGCCCAGCCGGGGACCGGGGAGCCGTCCGGCCCGAGGGCCCGCAGGTTGTGGGTAATGGCGCCGGAGGCGAGGATGCCGATGCCCTGTTCACGCAGGGCTTGCAGCGCTTCGCCCAGTCGCCACAGCTCCGCCTGGCTGAAGCTGGCGGGGATGGAGAGCTGCACCAGGGGAAGCTCGCTCGCCGGATCCATCAGGGAGAGGGGAGACCAGACACCGTGATCCAGCTCGCGCTTGACCGGAGTGGCGGGCAGGCCGCTCAGTAGCAACTGATCGCTCACCGCCTCCTGCAGCCAGGCCGGAGTGCTGGCAGGCCAGCGGATGCTGTAGAGGGGTTCCGGGAAGCCGTAGAAGTCATACATCAGGGCCGGATTGGGCTCGACGTTGATCTGCAGCTCGGTGCGGCTGAACCAGTGGGCCGAGATCACCACCAGTCCCTTGACCCCTTCGAGGCGCAGGCTTTTCAGAAATTGGGTCGCCGGTTGATCCCGCAAGACCAGATCCGGGGCGCCGTGGGAGATGAACCAGACGGGAGCGATAGCCATGATGAGACTCCTGGTTGGCGGTGTAGGCACAACCGGCCGCAACCGCATGATAGGGGGTCAGGGCAGGATGCCACTGACATTGAAGTCATTATCTGCCCAAGTATCATGGTTAACAATCTGGTGATATGTATAAGCACTGTTCACTATTAATTGATAGTGGCCGGGGTCTGGCGAGGAGTATGGGTTCAGAGAAGGGGAAATAAACCAGGCCAGCGGAGCTGGCCTGGTAGAGAATAGTGGGTACTTGCCCGGGGTTACTGGATGCCGAGCAGCTCCACGTCGAAGATGAGCACGGCACTCAGTGGGTACTTGCCCGGGGTTACTGGATGCCGAGCAGCGCCACGTCGAAGATGAGCACGGCACTCAGTGGGAGCTTGTCCCGGGGTTACTGGATACCGAGCAGTTCCACGTCGAAAATGAGCACGGATCCCGGCGGGATCTTGCCGGCGGCTCTGTCGCCATAGGCCAGGTTGGCGGGGATGTAGAAGCGGGTCTTCTCCCCTTCCACCATCAGTTGTACCCCTTCGGTCCAGCCGACAATGACTTGATTGAGGCCAAACTCGATGGGCTCACCGCGGGCGACCGAACTGTCGAAGACGGTGCCGTCCAGCAGCTTGCCCTCATAGTGCACCTTCACCTTGCTGGTGGCGGTGGGATGGACTGTGCCTGTGCCCGGAGTCAGCACCTCGTATTGCAGACCGGAGGCCGTGGTGGTGACAAGGGGCTTTTCCTTGTTGCTGGCGAGGAACTCGGCCCCGAGCCGGACGTTCTCGGCCGCCACCTTCTTGTTGTTGGCGCTGGAGTAGAAGTAGTAGGCGACCCCGGCAACCAGCAGTGCTATCAGAATGAATTTCATCAGTTTTCCCTATTCCCTGTCATACAAAGAGAGCAATGAGAGCGGCATTTTATCCCAGCGGGCCAGAGAGGGCGAGCGGGAGCGTGGAGGATGCGACCGGGCAGACAAACAACGAGGGGCAACTCGAATGTTGCCCCTCGCTGCACAGCATCTTCCCTTACTTGACCGCCACCATCATCAGGGCAGGCAGGGCGAAGAAGAGGCCAGCCACGTAACCCAGCGCCAGCAGCTTGTTTTCGCTGCCGACCCGGGCCAGGGTCTCGGCGGCCTTGATGGGCAATTCCCGCAGGAAGGGCACGCCATAGATGAGCGCCACGGCGAAGACGTTGAACAGCACATGCACGAAGGCGATGGTCAGCGCCAGCTGGGCGCCGGCGCCGCTGATGGCGGTGGCCGCCAGCAGGGCCGTGATGGTGGTGCCGATGTTGGCCCCCAGGGTGAAGGGGTAGAGCTGACGGGTGTTGAACACGCCGCCGCCTGCCAGCGGGATCATCAAGCTGGTGGTGGTGGAGGAGGACTGCACCATGACGGTCACCAGGGTGCCGGAGGCGATGCCGGTCAGGGGACCACGGCCCAGCGCCTTGTGCAGCAGCTCCTTGGCACGACCCACCATGACCCGTTGCAGCACCTTGCCGAGGGCGGTGACGCAGCCGAGGATCAGCAGAATGCCGATGACGATGGTGGCGATGGCGGGGCCCTTGCCCGGCAGGAAGGCGACGGCGCTGTCGATGAGATCCAGAGAGGGGGAGATGATGGGCTTCATGAAGTCCATGCCCTTCATGGACATGTCGGCGGAGCCCATCAGCAGACTGGACAACCACTCGGCGCTCTTTTGCAGCAGACCGAACATCAGCTCCAGCGGCAGGAAGATGAAGACGGCCAGCAGGTTGAAGAAGTCGTGCACGGTGGCGGCGGCAAAGGCACGGCGGAACTCGCCCCTGTCACGGATATGGCCGAGGGAGACGATGGTGTTGGTGATGGTGGTACCGAGGTTGGCCCCCATTACCATGGGGATGGCCATGCTCATGGGCAGGCCGCCCGCCACCAGGCCGACGATGACGGAGGTGACGGTACTGGAGGATTGCACCAGGGCGGTGGCCAGGATGCCGAGCAGCAGGGCGACGAAGGGGTTGTTTGCGAAGGCGAAGATCTGGGCCGCGCCCTCGGCGCCGCCGGAAAACCCTTTGAAGCCGTGTGAGACGGCCCCGACGGCGACCAGGATCAGGTAAACAAAGGTGATCACCGCTAGCCAGTTGAACAGGGGGCCGGTAGCGCGGGTCTGCGGGGATGACGGTTTGCTTTGCATGGTGCCTCTTGGGACGTCTGCGTTGAATTGGACGGGCGCATTACAGCAGTGCTCTATGACAGAAATATGACAAAGTGACACTTTGATGATGATTTGATGACAGGGGGCTCGGGATTGGCGGCCCAGATGGGGAGAGTAGTGATTAATTCTGATTATTTTGCTGTTTGAAGTGAATTGGTCTGCCGAATGTAGGGATGCGTTAGAAACTGACGGACTGGGTGCCACCCGCTGGTGGATCCTGTGCCGCCACTCTGCCAATGGGAGTAGACTGCCTCGTCATTTCATCAGTAATTGCGAGTCTGTCATGAAACATTGGTCCCTTCTTCTCCTGCCCCTGGCGATGGCCTCTCTCTCCTCTCATGCTGCCGTGTTGCCCTCCGATTGCAGCTCCAAAGACGTGGCGATCGGCTCGGCCGTCAACAGCGCGACCGGGGTCAACAGCCATTGCTCCGCGCAGAGCGCCAAACAGCGTGTGGACAACGCGGTCAACGATCCCGCTGGCTATGCCAAGCGCAAGGCGGCCCAGGCCACCGGCGTGGATGACGCCTACTACAAGGCCAAGAACACCCAGCAGCGGGTCGAGAATGCGGTGGACAATCCCGGTGACTACGCCAAGCGCAAGGCCGCCGAGGCTGCCGGTGTGGGCGAGACCTACAACAAGGCGAAGAACACCCAGCAGCGCGTCGAGAACGTGGTGGACGATCCCGCCAAGGCGGCAGGCCGCGCCGTGCTGCGCAAGACGGGCACCTACTGAGGGGAAACCCGGCAGCGGGCGATGCGTCGTGCAAACAAGAGAGGGGAGCCCGTGGGCTCCCCTCTTTGCATCTTGCCATCGAGATGGCTTATTGGCCGTCGGCCGCTTCCTCGTACTGACGGAAGGGGATGCGGAACACCGCCAGACGCAGGAACAGATAGGTCACCCCCAGTCCCGCCCAGATGAGGCCAAGCTCCAGGGAGCTCTTCTCCAGGTTGATCCACAGCGCTCCTATGGTGGCGGCGCCGAGCAGCGGCAGCACCAGGAACAGCAGGTGATCCTTGAGGCTCTTGTTGCGCTTCTCGCGCACCCAGAACTGGCCGATGACGGAGAGGTTGACGAAGGTGAAGGCCACCAGGGCGCCGAAGTTCACCAGGGCCAGCGCCATGTCCAGGTCAAACGACACCGCGGAGAGGGCCAGGGCTCCCACCAGCAGCACGTTGATGGCCGGAGTGCGCCAGGTGGGGTGAATGTAGCCAAACACCCGCTCCGGGATCATGCGATCACGACCCATCACGTAGAGGATGCGCGACACCCCGGCGTGGGCGGCCATGCCGGAGGCGAGTACCGCGACCGTGGTGCACACCAGCACCACGCTCTGGAACAGGGTGCCGCCGACGTAGAGGGCGATCTCCGGCAGCACGGCGTCCGGCTCCTTGAAGCGGGCCAGATCCGGGAAGAACAGCTGCAGGCTGTAGGAGACGGTGACGAAGATGATGCCGCCGATGAGCGCCGTCAGCACGATGGCGCGAGGGATCACCTTGCCGGCGTTCGGGGTCTCTTCAGACAGCGAGCTCAGGCCGTCGAAGCCGAGGAAGGAGAAGCAGAGGATGGTGGCGCCGGTGAACAGCGGCAACATGCTGGCGGACTCCACGTGGAACGGGCGGCTGCTGAGCAGGGTGCCGGCTCCCTCACCCTGGGTCAGGCCCCAGCCGATGAGGCCGAGGAAGGTGAGGATGATGGCGATCTGGATGAAGACGATGACGCCGTTGAAGTTCGCCACCAGGTTAATGCCGCGCAGGTTCAGGAAGGTCATCACGGTCACCAGACCGAAGATGAAGATCCAGGGCTCGACGCCGGGGAACATGGCGGTCAGGTAGATCTTGGCCAGCAGGATGTTGATCATCGGCATGAACATGTAGTCCAGCAGGGAGGACCAGCCGACCATGAAGCCGATATAGGGGTTGAACACCTTCTGGGCATAGGTGTAGGCGGAGCCCGCCGACGGGAAGCGGCGCACCAGATGGCCGTAGCTGAAGGCGGTCAGCAGGATGCCGCCCAGCGCCAGCAGATAGGCAGTGGCCACGCGGCCATCGGTGATGTCGCCGACGATGGCGAAGGTATCGAACACCGCCATGGGAGTGAGGTAAGCCAGACCCATCACCACCACCTGGAACAGGGTGAGCGTCTTGAGCAGCTTGGCACCGGCCATCATGCTTGCTCCTCTGCACACGCCCGGGAGGCGAAGGGGGACGGGATCAGGGACGCGGCGGCGCGTGCCTGGACACAGGGGGCGCCAGTCTGGGATAAAGACGGGTGGCGCACGCCAGCGGGGACCGGCAGGAAAGCAATGAAATGCCCCATGTATTTCCTCACAATGTCGGGAGATTGTTTGGCAATCTCGGTATCAATTCCGGCGCAAAGTCCGGCCTCTTGGTGAATGGTGGTTTGCCCCTAAAAAGCAAAGAACCGATGTTGCAAAAACATCGGCTCTCAAGGGGCGGCGTATTGTGCCCCCAGAGGGGGGGGGTGACAAGCAAAAAAGGCCGCTTTTGGGCATTTTGTTGACGGGGGTCAGGGTGGTGCCGTTGCCTGTGCCAGATGCCTCGAAAGCGGGGCGCACCAGGGGCTGCGGCCGGACGGTCGATGACGGCTGTCCGGGGGAAGGTATCCAAAAGAAGAGCCCGCACGGGGCGGGCTCTGTGGGCAGGGGGATGGCTCAGGAGGCATCCGTCTTGGGCTGGCGCAACTGGACCCCGAAAATGGTCAGGCGCAGCAGCAGATAGAGGGCGCCGAGGGCGGCCCAGATCAGCCCCAGCTCGAAGGAGGCAGGCTCCAGGTTGAGCCAGAGCACCCCGATGCAGGCGGCGCCGCACAAGGGGAGCACCAGGAACAGCAGGTGATCCCGCAGACTCTTGTTGTGGCCGAGCTTGAGGTAGAAGTGGGCGATCACCGCCAGGTTGACGAAGGTAAAGGCCACCAGGGCGCCGAAGTTGATGAGTGCCAGCGCCATCTCGAGATCGAACGACACGGCGGAGAGGGCCAGGGCCCCTACCAGCAGCACGTTCAGGGCCGGGGTCTGCCACCTGGGGTGAACATAGCCGAAGAAGCGGCTCGGCAGGGCCCGATCCCGTCCCATCACGTAGAGCAGGCGCGACACCCCGGCGTGGGAGGCGAGCCCGGAGGCGAGCACCGCCACCGTGGTGCACACCAGTACCACCGCCTGGAACAGCTTGCCGCCGACGTAGAGGGCAATTTCCGGCAGCACCGCATCCGGCTGCTGGAAGCGGGAGATGTCCGGGAAGAACAGCTGCAGGAAGTAGGAGACCGAGATGAAGAGCACGCCGCCGATGAGCGCCGTCAGCAGGATGGCGCGGGGGATCACCCGATCCGCATTGGGGGTCTCCTCGCACAGGGTGCTGATGGCGTCGAAACCCAGGAACGACAGGCAGAGGATGGAGGCGCCGGTGAACAGGGGCACCAGGTGCATCTGTTCGGAGAAGAAGGGGCGACTGCTCTGGAGGGTGCCGAGCCCCTCGCCGTGATAGACGCCCCAGGCGATGAGGCCGATGAAGACGGCGATGATGCTGAACTGCATCATGACGATCAGGCTGTTGAAGTTCGCCACCAGCTTGATGCCGCGCAGGTTCAGGAAGGTCATCACCGCGGTCAGGGCCAGGATGTAGGTCCAGGGTTCTACGTCCGGGAACAGGGCCTCCATGTAGATCTTGGCCAGCAGCATGTTGATCATCGGCATGAACATGTAGTCGAGCAGGGAGACCCAGCCCACCATGAAGCCCACATAGGGGTGGAACACCTTCTGGGCATAGGTATAGGCGGATCCCGCCGAGGGAAACTTGCGCACCAGGTGGCCGTAACTCATGGCGGTGAACAGCATGCCGACGAGGGCGAACAGGTAGGCGGTCGGCACGTGGCCTTCGGTGATCTCGGTGACGATGCCGAAGGTGTCAAACACGGCCATGGGGGTCAGGTAGGCCAAGCCCATGATGACCACGTGCCACAGCTTGAGGCTTTTTTTCAGACCGGTGGGGTGAGCATGCATCATGCGTTCCCCTCTGCCTTGGCCGGGGGGATCAGGGTGACCTGCGGGTCATCCTGTACAGTGGGGGCGCCAATGTGTTGCACAGACGGCAGGCGCAGACCGGCATGGGCCGGCAGGAAAGCGGTGAAATACCCCATGGTGTTCCTCACTCAAGAAGCGGGTGTCGTGAGATGGCAGCCCATCTCGCTATCATTTCCGGTCGGTTCCGGCCTCGTTATGGATTTGGTTGCCGCAAAAAAAGACCGGGCTGCGATGAGCGGACGGTCCTTGAAAGCGGAGGCGCATTGTGCATTCGTGATGCCCCCCTGACAAGCATATCAAGGGGGAAAAAACGCATTTTTTAGCACAAACGCGAGGTGCTGGTGAGCAACCTAGGCACTGGCGGCTGTCAGCGCCTGTTCGAGCAGGGCCAGGCCCTCATCGACGATGGCCGCCGAGGCGGTCAGGGGGGCCAGGAAGCGGATCACGTTGGCCCGCACACCACAGGCCAGCAGCACCAGGCCGCGTTTGCCCGCTTCGGCCACCAGGCGTTTGGTGAGATCCGGGTCGGGCTGGCTGGCATCGCGCCCCTTGACCAGCTCCATGGCCACCATGGCACCGGGGCCGCGGATATCGCCGATGCAGTCGAAGCGCTCCGCGAGTTGATGCAGTCGGGCCTTGATCTGTTCCCCCTGGGCCAGCGCCCGCTGGTTGAGCTGCTCCTCCTCGATCACCTCCAGCACCGCCAGGGCGGCGGCGCAGGCGATGGGGGAGCCGGCATAGGTGCCGCCGAGTCCGCCCGGCTTGGCGGCGTTCATGATCTCGCTCTTGCCCACCACGGCCGAGAGCGGGAAGCCCCCCGCCAGACTCTTGGCCAGGGTCATGATGTCCGGCTCCACGCCGCTGTACTCGGTGGCGAAGGTCTTGCCGGTGCGACAGAATCCGGTCTGGATCTCGTCGCAGATGAGCACGATGCCGTGCTGGTCGCAGATCTTGCGCAGCTCCTGCAGGAAGCTCGGGCTGGCGACATAGAAGCCCCCCTCACCCTGGACGGGTTCGATGATGATGGCGGCAACCCGGGCCGGTTCGATGTCGGCGCTGAAGCAGAGATCCAGCGCGGCCAGGGCATCGGCCTCGCTCACCCCCAGGTAGTCGGCGGGGAAGGGCAGGTGATAGACCTCCCCCGGGAAGGGGCCGAAGTCGGTCTTGTAGGGGACCACCTTGCCGGTGAGCGCCATGCCCATCATGGTGCGGCCGTGGAAGCCCCCCTTGAAGGCAATGGTGCCGCTGCGACCGGTGTGGGCGCGGGCAATCTTGATGGCGTTCTCCACAGCCTCGGCACCGGTGGAGAGGAACAGGGTGCGCTTGGGGGTGGGGCCCGGCACCAGGGCGTTCAATTTTTCCGCCAGTTCGATGTAGCCGGGGTAGGGGGTGACCTGGAAGCAGGTGTGGCTGAACTTCTCCAGCTGATCCCGCACGGCGGCGACCACCCTGGGGTGGTTGTGGCCGGTGTTGAGCACGGCGATGCCGGAGGCGAAATCGATGTAGCGATTGCCCTCCACGTCCCACAGCTCGGCGTTTTTCGCCCGCTCGATAAAGACCGGCAGCAGGGTGCCGACCCCCTGCACCACGGCCGCTTCACGGCGGGCCTGCCATGCCTGATTGTGGGCCCCGTTACTCTGTGAATGACTCATCTTTCCTCCCTGAGGGGCTTTGCCCCGGATCTTCCTGTGCCGTCTGGCTATCAATCAAATCGCGCACTGCCAACGGGCAGGGCGACATGTCTGGTGTGGGGGCTGGCTGCGCCCTGATGAGCCTATCTGGCTCACGGAGACGGTGGCCATCCCCCCCTTTTCTATCTATAAAAGCGATGGATTGGTGCCTAAGGCATCTTTTCTATAGATGCCTTTGCCCCGCACCGGCCTCAGCGAATGCCGCCAAAGCAGAGATACTTGGTCTCGAGATACTCTTCCAGCCCCTCGGCGGCCCCTTCCCGGCCGAGCCCCGACTCCTTGATCCCGCCAAAGGGGGCCAGCTCGGTGGAGATGATCCCCTCGTTGATGCCCACCATGCCGTACTCCAGCTGCTCGGCTACCCGCCATACCCGGGCGATGTCCCGGCCATAGAAGTAGGCGGCCAGCCCGTAGGGGGTGTCGTTGGCGAGCGCGATGGCCTCGGCCTCGGTCTCGAAGCGCACCAGGGGGGCCACGGGCCCGAAGATCTCCTCAGCCAGAATGGGGTTGCCCTTGGCCACCTCGGTCAGGATGGTGGGACTGTAGAAGAGCGGGCCGGCGCCGTGGGGTTCGCCACCGACCAGCACCTTGGCGCCGGCGGCCTCGGCCTGCTTGACCAGGCTGGCCACCTTGTCGACGGCGGCCGGGTTGATGAGGGGGCCGATCTGCACGCCCTCGCCCAGACCATCCCCCACCTTGAAGGCCCGCACGGCGGCGGCCAATTTGTCGGCGAAGGCATCATAGACGCTGGCTTGCACCAGGATACGGTTGGCGCAGACGCAGGTCTGGCCCGCGTTGCGGTACTTGGAAGCCAGCGCCCCGGTGACGGCAGCGTCGAGATCCGCATCGTCAAACACGATGAAGGGGGCGTTGCCACCGAGTTCCAGGGAGAGGCGCTTCATGGTGTCGGCACACTGGCGCATCAGCAACTTGCCGATGCGGGTGGAGCCGGTGAAGGAGAGCTTGCGCACCCTGGGGTTGGCGCACAGCTCATTACCCACCGCCGAGGCCTGATGGGAGGTGACGATGTTGATGACCCCGGCCGGGATCCCTGCCGCTTCCGCCAGTGCCGCCAGGGCCAGGGCGCAGAGTGGGGTCTCGGCGGCGGGTTTGATGACGATGGTGCAACCGGCCGCGAGCGCCGGCCCCGCCTTGCGGGTGATCATGGCGATGGGGAAGTTCCAGGGGGTGATGGCGGCGACCACGCCCACCGGTTGCTTGATGGTGGCCAGGCGTCTGTCCCCGGAGAAACCGGGGATGGTGCGACCATAGGCGCGCTTGCCCTCTTCCGCGAACCACTGGATGAAGCTGGCGCCGTAGGCGACCTCGCCTTTGGCCTCGGCCAGCGGTTTGCCCTGTTCGGCGGTCATGAGGCGGGCGAGCTCGTCCTGATTGGCCATGATGAGCTCGAACCAGGCATATAGCCTGGCACTGCGTTCCTTGGCGGTGAGGGCCGCCCAGGGGGCCTGCGCCTGGTGCGCCGCCTCGATGGCACGACGGGTATCCGCTTCGTTCATGTCCGGTACCCGGGTGATGAGCTGACCGTTGGCCGGGTTCAGCACCTCGAACTGGCGACCATCTTGGGCCTCGCACCAGCGGCCACCTATATAGGCAAGAGACTTGAGCAAGGGATGAACGGGTTGTGATGCTGACATAAGAAGCCTCGATTGTGGGTTCAGGTGGCCGACTCGTCCCAGGTGCCACCGTATAGAATAATAAGCACACAACGACCATAAATTGAGCTGAAATGTTTTTCAAGTGTTAAATATATTTGAGTAAATCGGACGTGGCATGCTAGAAATGGAGCTGTCAGGACGATTCTACCGGTTTTTATCGAAACGGCTGTGCAAAATAATGAACAGCTTGGCCTGTGAAGGATAACGAACACCGGGACGGAGTTGGTCCACTATTTTAACCAGATAACAGCGCACTCGATCGGCACACAGGGAGGTGGGCGATGCAGCAGTCACACGGAGAGGCCAGATGGCAGGCCATGACGGACAATCCCCTTGCCCCGCAAGACGCAGAAACTGGGCACGACAAGCGGGTCGAGGAAAGAGGTGAGTCGAGCATGGGAGAGCGGCTCGCCGCCACCCGCCGCCGGCTCGGGCTTTCCCAGCGGCGTGCCGCCGAGCTGAGTGGCCTGACCCACGGTGCCATTTGCATGATAGAGCAGAACAAGGTGAGCCCCTCGGTGGCTTCCCTGCAAAAGCTGCTGAGTGTCTATGAGCTGCCCCTGTCGCGCTTTTTCGCCGAAGAGGAAGGACGCAGCCCGAGCGTGGTGATCAAGCCTGATCAGCTCATCGAGCTGGGCAGTCAGGGGGTCTCCATGAGGCTGGTGCACAACGGCAACAACCGGCGCCAACTCGGTTTCATGCTGGAGACCTATGCCCCGGGTACGGGCACAGGGGGTCAGGTCAAGCATCTGGGGGAGGAGGTGGGAACCGTGCTGGAAGGGTCGGTGGTTCTGACCCTGGGCGGGCAGAGCTACAGCCTCAGCGCCGGAGACAGCTACGTCATCGACACCGGCGAGCCCCACAGTTTCAGCAACCCGTCCGGGGAGACCTGCCGCATCGTCAGCGCCCATACCCCGGCCAGTTTTTAATGTTTTGATGCCTCTGATTTGGAAAAGAACCGGTAAGGAAGCAAGGATCATGACCGAACATGTAAACAGTTACTACACCGCCAGTGCCAATCAACATACCCCCTATCCGACCCTGACCGAGCAGCTCGAGTGCGATGTCTGCATCATAGGCGCGGGTTACACCGGCCTATCCAGCGCGTTGCACCTGGTGGAGAAAGGCTATTCGGTGGTGGTGCTGGAGGCGGCCCGTGTCGGCTTTGGCGCCAGCGGTCGCAACGGCGGCCAGATAGTCAACTCCTACAGCCGTGACATCGACACCATAGAAGCGAATTGCCCGCCGGATCAGGCGAAGCTGCTCGGCTCCATGTTGTTTGAGGGGGGGGACATCATCCGCGAGCGGATCAAGCGCTACAACATCCAGTGCGATCTGCAGCAGGGGGGCGTCTTTGTCGCCGAGAGCGAGAAACAGCTTCATGAGCTCAAGGCCCAGCACGATCGCTGGCAGCGTTGGGGCAACGAGGAGTTGACGCTGCTCGATGCAGAGGGGGTGCGCGAGGTGGTGGCGAGCGATCGCTACGTCGGTGGCCTGCTCGACAAGCGGGGCGGCCATATCCATCCCCTCAATCTGGCACTGGGGGAGGCGGAAGCCATCCGCATCCAGGGGGGCAAGATTTTCGAGCAATCCGCCGTGACGGCCATTACCCCGGGCCAGCCCGCTCTGGTGAAGACCGCCAAGGGGGCGGTGAAAGCGCGCTTCGTGGTGGTGGCGGGCAATGCCTACCTCGGCAACCTGGTGCCCGAGTTGGCGGGCAAGAGCATGCCTTGCGGCACCCAGGTGATCGCCACCGAGGTGCTGGGGGAGGAACGGGCCCGCTCCCTGCTGCCACAAAACTACTGCCTGGAGGATTGCAACTACCTGCTCGACTACTATCGCACCACCGGGGATCATCGCCTGCTGTACGGCGGCGGCGTGGTCTACGGGGCGCGGGATCCGGCGGATATCGAGCGGCTGATCATCCCCAAGATGCTCAAGACCTTCCCTCAGCTTGCAGACGTCAAGGTGGAGTACACCTGGACCGGCAACTTCCTGCTGACCCTGTCACGGTTGCCCCAGTTCGGCCGTATCGGCCACAACATCTACTACATGCAGGGTTACAGCGGCCACGGAGTGACCTGTACCCATCTGGCGGGCAAGTTGCTCTCCGAGGTATTGAGTGGTCAGGCGGAACGGTTCGATGCTTTTGCCAAACTCCCTCACTACCCCTTCCCGGGAGGGCGCCTGTTCCGCATCCCCTTCACCGCGGCCGGTGCCGCCTGGTATACCCTGCGGGATCGCTTGGGGGTTTAAGCGGGAGGGTATGATTGGCTGATTGGCTGATTGGCTGATTGGCTGATTGGCTGATTGGCTGATTGGCTGATTGGCTGGGCACACCTGAAGACTGGGGCTAGCTGACGACAATCGATTGCGGGTGACGGGGAATGGCTGAATCGGCAATGCGCCTTCAACGAGTCCCATGCTTTGAGCGGTCTCTATTGAGGGAGATTGAATACCCGCTGGCCGGAGTGCATCTTGCTGTAGGTCGAGGTTGCTCAGGGATGATTTGCATCGATAGACAGGGGGAGGCGATATGCCTCCCTCTCTGTTTGACCTGTTTGTCGAGCGCCATGGGGGTTGTTGGCAGGCTCGACAGCCTGGTGGTGGTTGAGTACTGGCCGCTGCCTATCAGAAGCGATAGGGGAAGCGCAGCCCAATGCTGTAGTCCGGCGCGTCCGTGGTGAGACCGGCAGACCAGTTCACCGCCATGGAGAGGTTGTCGGTGATGGCCCAGGTCGAGCCCATGCCGAAGCTGGCGGCATTGGCATCCGTCCCCGTGACTTTTTCCATGTCGAAGCCTTCGCTGCCCTGTTCGGATTCCCGCGTGATGCGTTGATTGATGTTGAAGGAGAGGCTGAAGCGCTCGTTCAGCGCAAAAGCTACCCCGAGTCCGTATTCATACCAGTCACCGAGCTGGATGCTGCCAGGTTGGTTGCCCGGCAGATAGGAGATGTCGTCAAAGTCTTGCTTGAGGCTATGACCATAGTTGAAGTTGGCAAACAGGATGGCGGGATCCAGCGTTCTGACCAGGGAGAAACCCGTGGACAGTTCCCAGAGTCCGTTGCCGGTGGCGAGCTCTTTGGGCGTATTGAGGTTGCCCGATGCCGAGGTGTTGAATTCAATCCCGTAGGGATCCTTGCCCGTGGGGGCCTTGGCTCTCAAGTTCCACACCAGATCCGGCCAGTTTTCATCCTCGGCCAGGACGCGATAATAGACGGCCATGCTGAGATCGCCGAGGCCACCATCACTCACGCTCTGCTCCTCAAAGTCCCGGCTGGAGTTCTCCTTGCCGGTGCTTTGATAGTTGGTGTTGCGATACAGATAGGGGATGGCGAGCTCCAACTGCCAGCGATCGTTGAGGGTGTAGCGGGTAACGAGATCCGCGGTCCATTGATCGGAGCGTACCCTGTCCAGATTGATCTCCCCGAGGAAGATGGCATCCAGCGCCAGGAAGCCACGCAAGGCGAGATCCTTGCGATTGTAATGCTGGTAGGATAGGCCGAAATCCAGAGTCAAGGCCCGGTCGAAGACGTTGTGCTGCTCCAGCATCAGGTCTTCGGTACTGCGGCCTGCTTCCGGGGTGCGGCGAGTCGCCGAATCTTGTGGGGCGGTGGCTGCGGTGGCTGCGGTGGCGCCAGCGACAGCGCCTGTGGCGGCTGCCGTGGTGTTCGTGGCGCCGGCAGCCTTGACTGCTTCCAGTCGGGCCTGTAACTGATGGAGTGCCTGATTCTGCTGGATCAGTTGCTGACGCAACTGGTCCAGCTGTTGTTGTAGGGCTTCTTCCTCTGCGGTTGCGCCCCAGCAGGTGATTGGGGCCAGCGCAAGCAACAGCACGGTAGACTGTTTCATCGCATCACATCCTTGTTGTTTATTGTCCTTCTATTACACAAGTCCACTGGATGCATCAGGGCTAACGGGAGAGCCAGATCCTGGTCTGATTCAGCGTTTGAAAACCATCACCCTTGACTCGGTTGAGTTGCAACAGGCCTCGGCTGAAGTCGGTCCCTCTCAGGCTCTGTTCCAATTGGACTCGTCCATCGGACGAGTTTAGCTGCAGCCCTGCATAATTGCCGGAAACCCGATAACTGGAGGTGCCCAGACTGCCTTGGCTCTCGTAACTGCCGATCGCGACGGTTTGCCCTGTCATGACGGGGGCTGTCAGTGCAATACCGGCCTGGTTGACTGAGCTGTTACCGGCCCCTTCCAATTGCATCACCTGCACCAGTCCCGAACCCTGGATGGGGGCGTTCTCGGGGGGGCTGGTCACCGTCTTGACGTCATCCTTGATCCGGATGTCGAGCTTGGGTTGATTCTGCACCACACTCAGGGCCAGATTCATGGCTGCCGTCTGCTGGGCCTGGACCGTGGTCAGGGTCGAAATAAATTCGATGCCGAAATAGCTGATCCCGCGAGGGGTGACATAGCGACCCCGCTGACTGGCCAGCTCGCCGTCTGCCATCTCGGGCGCGAACTGATCTGACAGCAGCGCCAATGGGTCAGAGGCGGCCATGAGTGGGCAGGCAACACCACCTAGGCTACAGATGAGGCATAGAGCGGGTCGGGTGTTCATGTTGACCTCACATTAGCTCTTTGGACTGGAAACCGAATTCCAGCAAGGATGTTTCGTTGAGGGGGGCAAAGAGTCCATCCTTGCCCCTGACAGAAAGTGGCGGGGCGGGATTGGCCAGAGGGGCATCCGCGCGGTAACCGGAGCCGATGACGGCCAGGAGGATCCCGTTCCAGCTATCTTTGAATTCTTTGAACGTGATGACACGATTGCCGAGGGCTGGATCGGCCAGGTAGACGCGATCATGCCGGTCGATGGCGCGCAGCACGGCGAAGTGCTGATAGCCACGAATATTGAGCAGCACTATGGTGGGCACTCTCACTTCACGTAGTTTGGCATCGCTCAGGCGATAGCCCCGGGCGCGCATGCCGAGCATCTGTACATATTGCTTCATGTCGAGCATGGAAAACCCGTAGCGTTTGACCAGCGCCGGGTCGGCCATGGCCATCATGCCATCCATCACCCAACGTTCGTTGGTTGCCTGACCGTAGGAGTAACGCAATATGGTGGCGACGGCGGCAGCGCCGCAGCTGAAATCCGTATGCTGGCGCTCTATATTTGCGTACTTGCGCTCCAGCAGGCTCTGTACTGGTTTGTTGAGATCCCCCAATCCCGAGAGGTGCTCTCCCATGGGCAGGGTGGCGGTCCAGGCCATGGGGCAAAACAGCAACAGCAGTAGCCAGCGCATCTGTCTCTCCTTATCCCTGGAAAAAGGGGGCACCAAGGCCCCCATGCAGTGTGTTATTTGGCAAATCCGGCAGCCAGCGAGAGATTGTTCGCTTGCAGGTTGTTGCTGCCAGAAGAGACGTTCACCCCGATGTTACCCACGGCACCGTTGAAGGAGCCGCCATCGATAGTGGCGTGGTTGAAGGTCTCACGACTGGTGTAGGTGTTGACCACGGGGATGTAGCCGGTGGCATAACCACTGAGCTTGATATCCCCCTCTTCCTTGAACTCGAACTTGCCGTCGTTTTTACCTTCATTGTCGTAGTCGATGTGGCCCCACATATTGCCACCACCCGGGTGATCCCCACTTTGCCAGATTTCCGGATAGACGTCGTTGGACTGCTTGCTGGTTCCCTTGTAGTCACCATCAGCTTTGAGCTTGAGGTAGATCGGGTTGTAGTCCACGGTCTTGGTGGCGCTGAGGCTCTTGTTCTCGGTCAGGTTCTGGGAGACGCTCTGGCTGTTGGCGACGGTTGCGACAGCCATGTTGCCGGTGGAAACGGAGGCTGCCATGTTGTTGGCCTGCACGTTACCAGAGCCTGAAGTCACGTTGACCCCGATGTTGCCTGCGGCATCCTTGAAGGCACCATCGCCGACACTTGCCTTGTTCTGATGTCCCTGATTACTGGTCCAGTTGTGGTTGGCGCTTTGGTCGGAGAAGATCTCGGCATCTGAGGAACCACCCGCGGTTCCGTGTTGCTGACTTCGTCCCATGACAAATTCAGCGTCGGCATCGACCTGGTCGTAGGCGGCCAAGGCTGCACTGTTGCCTTGGACGTTGGAGTCACCGGCCGCGACGTTGGCGCCGACGTTACCGGATGCATCTTTGAAGGAACCGTTAATCTTGCTGGTGTTGTCGGTTCGGGTGTTGGCAGTGCCGATCATGGTGCTGGATTGCTGGTTGTCCACGACCGCCATGCCAAGCTTGTTGACATTGATGTAGCCACCAACATTGACCCTGCCTTCATATTCCACATCGACTTCTGCCTTGACCTTCTTGGTCAAGGTTGCCCCTGTCTCATCTCTGTCACCGCGATATTCGGCGTATGCGGTGCCCGACATTGCCATGACGACCGCTGCGGCTAATGAGCTATAGATAAGTCCACGCATAATGAGTCTCTCCATTGAACTTTCTGTGGAAGACGGTTCCAGCGGCCAATCCTCTGTCACCAGATCCGGTTTCCAATCCTTGCGGCATCATGGTGATACCGTTACTGCGCCTGCCAGAGGCAAGGAGACCATGTTGACTGCCTGGTTTCCTTGTCCCGTGACCTGGTTCACCTGGATGACCCCTTTGGTGCCCGTCAGGGCGTTGTCATCCAGATAGATGCTGGTGGTGCTTGGTGCTGAACCTTTGCCAGTGGGAGAGGTCGCGACGCTGGTGCTGAGGTTGATGTCGGTCACCACCCCGATACCGCTGTCGTCATTGAGGGAGAGGGCGAAGGCGTTGAGCTGTTGATTGGCCTCACCAGCACCTTGATTGATGCCGACGAGTCCTTGGTTGTGGCTGAGAGCCGACCCCAGAATGGCCACGCTCTGGTGGCCGGTGAGATTGGTAGTAGATTGATTTTGCTGGCTAAATTGAATGACTGCCGGACCGGAGATGGCGATGGCGGCAAGGTTGCCTTGCTGGTTGTTGTCACCGGAAACCATATTGACGCCCATGGCGCCCCGGATATTGCTCAATGCTTGCGAGCCCAGATCCACGCGGTTTTCCGCTCTGGCCTGGCTTGCCAATACCGAAAGGGAATACAGTGCCACTGCAATATAAATCTTCATGCTTTTTCTCCATTTGCCACTTGGGCAAATCAGAGAGAGCAATGGATGTGCCAAAATATAATCATTTGATTTTTAACTGTTTTTTAATTGCCTTCATTGTAATCAAGTCTCAGTGTTGAGACGAATTTCTATACCAGTCATTAACACACTGTTTATCAATGGTTTTATTCGTTCTCACTCATAAAATGACGTTCTCATTATTGTGGTGCTATTAGTCTATAAATGGGATGAGTTATAGTTAACATCGTCTGGCGATGGGAGATTGGCGTCATTTGAAAGCGTTAATATGTCTCCGAGAATAAAAAGAGTGAGCCCTGATGCATCATGTTCCGGCTCTCTCGTTTTTAAGGCACATCGTGGAGGTTCCCATATGACCGAAACGGCATTGTTACTCATCAACTCATGCGCCGTGCTGGAAAGCCTGTTGGTGGAGGGGGAGTGGCGAATCGAGCGGGCGGCCTCCCTGGCGGTGGCAGAGAAAAAACTGAAGGAGCATGACTATCCGCTGGTGCTGGTGGCGATAGAACCGGATCAGCACGAGGCGCTGCACAGCCTGATTGCCGATCATGCCAGCAGCCTGTGGATTGGCTTGATCCATCGGGACTGCCTGGCGAGCGAGCCGCTGCGCAATCTGCTTGCCGCCTGCTTCCATGACTTTCACACCTTTCCCCTCGAGCCGGACAGGCTCGCCCACAGCCTGGGGCATGCGCTGGGAATGGCGCAGCTTATCCGGCGTCATCGGCCCAAGTTGCCGGCACAGTTGCGCTTCATTCAAGGGGAGAGCTCCCCCATCCGGGAGCTTCGGGATCAGATCATGCGTTTGCAGCATTGTCGCCTGCCGGTGCTGGTGACGGGGCCGAGCGGTACCGGCAAGGAGCTGGTCGCCAGGGAGCTGCACTACAGCACCTTCGGGGAAGAGAGCCCCTTCGTCGCCGTCAATTGTGGCGCCATGTCCCATCAGCTGATCCAGTCCGAGTTGTTCGGCCATGTGAAGGGGGCCTTCACCGGTGCCCAGAGCCGCAAGATAGGCAAAATAGAGGCGGCCGATGGCGGCACGCTGTTTCTGGACGAGATAGGTGAGTTGCCGCTGGAGGATCAAGCCACCCTGCTGCGCTTCTTGCAGGAGCAGAGCATAGAGGCGGTGGGCAGCCACTTGTCTCGCAATGTCGATGTCAGGGTCATTGCCGCCACCAATATCGATGTGGAGCAGGCGGTCGCCAATGGCGGCTTTCGCATGGATCTCTACTACCGGCTCAACGTGGTGAGGTTGCGCACCCCCGCCCTGCGCGAGCGAACCGAAGACATCCAGCTGCTGGCTGATGACATTCTGGCCGAGGTGCGCGGTGGGCGGGTGCTGAGTTTCACCCACAAGGCGCGCCAGGCCATGCAGTCTTACGGCTGGCCGGGCAATGTGAGGGAGCTGCGCAACCGGGTGCAGCGGGCAGCCGTCATGTGCTCCGGCCCCTATATCGAGGCCCACGACATGGAGTTGACCAATATGGACTCCCTGCTGCTGGATGGTTCTCTCAAGGCGGTGCGGGAGGCGGCAGAGCGCCAGGCCCTGCAGCAGACCCTGGCACGTTTCCCGGATCAACTGGAAGAGGTCGCTCGTCAGCTCGATATCTCCCGCGCGACCCTCTATCGGCTGCTGGACAAGCACGATCTGCTGTAACCCCATGGAGGATGTGCCTGCCACCATGTAAATCGCCCGGGTTATTGACCCGGGCGATTGTATTCATGGTTCATGTCATGCTGGCATGGCCTGCATAGAGAGGGATCAGGTCGGCTGAGTCGCCAGTTGACAGAGGCGGCGCGCGGCCTCCTCTTCCTGCTGCACGACCTGATGTACCCCGCGTACCCGCAGATGATGCACCTCTTCGGCTTGCTGGCCACAGGCGGCAATGCGCAGCAAGGCACCCTGTTCCCGAGCCGCAGCAGCGATTTCACCTGCTAGCAGGCTGTCTTCCAGGGTGATCAGTAACCAGCTGGCATTGGGCAGGGCCACCGACAACAGATCCTGCTGGATAGGATGACCGGTGAGGCAGGTGATCCCCTGTGCGCGCCAGGGCTCCAGCAGTCGCTCTTCCGTGTCGATCACCACCATCTCCCGCCCTTGCTCGTGCAACTGCCGAATGAGATGGCTGCCGATGGCCTCGGCCCCCACCACCACGACATGTCCCTGCAGGGCGCACTGAGGAGGAACCTCGTGTGGCTCCGGACTGCGCTTTAGCCAGCGCTCGGCCTGGTTGAATACCAGGGGGTTGAGCATGATGGAGAAGCAGGCCCCGACCAGCACCAGATCACGGGCGACGTCCGGCACCAGTTCCAGCATGACCCCGAGTCCCATCAGGATGAAGGAGAACTCCCCCACCTGGGCCAGGCTGGCGGAGATGGTCAGCGCCGTGCGCTGGCTGTGGCCAAACAGTCGCACGATGGCGAAGGCGGCCACCGACTTGCCGAAGACGATGACGAAGATGGTCGCCAGCACTGCCAAGGGCTCGCGCAGCAAGATGGTAGGGTCGAACAGCATGCCCACGGAGACGAAGAAAAGCACGGCGAAGGCATCCTGCAATGGCAGGGTATCGTTGGCGGCCTTGTGGCTGAGGTGGGAGCTGTTCATTACCACTCCGGCGAAGAAGGCGCCGAGGGCGAAGGAGACCCCGAACAGCTTGACCGCACCGAAGGCGATGCCAAGAGAGCAGGAGAGCACGGCCAGGGTGAACAGTTCGCGGGAGCCGGTGGCGGCGGTGCGGGCCAGCAGCCAGGGGATGAGACGTCGACCGCCGATGGCCATCAGTGCGATGAAGGTGGCCACCTTGGCCAGGGTAAAACCGATATCCCGCAGCACATGACCCAGGGTCAGGCTCTCGTCCCCCTGTTGCAGGTTGGCGAGGATGGGGAGCAGCACCAGCGCCAGCACCATCACCAGATCCTCGACGATGAGCCAGCCGATGGCGATGCGCCCCTCGTTGGTATCAACCTGGCCCCGGCTCTCCAGGGCCCGCAGCAGCACTACCGTGCTGGCGGTGGAGAGGGCCAGACCGAATACCACCCCGGCGGTGATGCTCCAGCCGAGCAACTGGGAGAGGCCGAGGCCGAGCAGGGTCGCGAGCGTTATCTGGACGATGGCGCCCGGGATGGCTATGTGTTTGACGGAGAGCAGATCTTTCACGGAAAAGTGCAGGCCGACCCCGAACATCAGCAAGATGACCCCGATCTCGGCGAGCTCGGGTGCGAGCTGCAGATCGGCGACATAACCCGGGGTGAACGGGCCGCATATGACTCCGGCGGCAAGATAGCCCACCATGGGGGAAATGCGCAGGCGGCTTGCCAGCATGCCGAAGATATAGGCCAGCACCAGGCCGCCAACCAGGGTCGTGATAAGGGGGAGTGAGTGGTCCATGTCGTCACCTCGCTAATGGCAGTCAGGGGCTACCAGATCGCTTGGTGGCGAAGAGGGCAGCTGTCAATGAGCAGGGGGCGAAAGAGACAGTGTTGGCCGCAGCAAGCAGGAAACTGGGGGACAACAGTTGCCGTTTCTATTGAAAAATAATGTATTTATCTTTTTGGAACAACACTTATCCAAGTTTAAGACGTAAATTGAGATAAAAGGCGCATAAATATAATTATTATGGAGAGAAATGGTGTCTTTTCTTCTTCCCTTGGCAGATTTAATCAATCGGTGATGAGTTGTCGTGCTAAATAGAAAGGCGGCCCCAGGCCGCCTTCGTCGTGATGGAAAGACCACGTTATATGCGAGTCGTTACTCGCCCCTGGCGACCCCTTCGCGCCGGGGATCGGCGGCGCCAAACCAGCCGCTGGCGTTGCGCTCCACCCCCTGCAGTCCCGAGGTCTGCTCGTTTAGCACCACCTCGTGCCCTCTGGCCTTGAGCCCCTCGATGACGGTGGCGGGGGTTCGCCCCTGCTCCAGCTCGGTGGGGCCGTTGCGGCTGCCAAAGTTCGGCAAGTCGATGGCTTGCTGCAGATTGAGTCCCCAGTCCTGGGTGCCCAGCAGCGCCTTGCCCACGTAGTTGATGATGGCGGAGCCTCCTGGCGAACCGAGGCTCATCTCAAGCTCCCCGTTTTGCTTGTCAAACACCAGCAGGGGGGACATGGAGGAACGGGGGCGCTTGCCGGGCTCTACCCGGTTCGCCACCGGCAGGCCGGCCGCATCCACCGAGGTGAAGGAGAAGTCGGTGAGTTGGTTGTTGAGCAGGTAACCGTTCACCATCAACCTGGCGCCGAAGCCATCCTCGATGGAGCTGGTCATGGAGATGGCCATCCCCGCCTTGTCGACGATGGAGACATGGCTGGTGGAGGGAAGTTCCGGGGTGGCATCCCGGCCACGGGCGAGCGCCTGGGGCGGGTTGCCGGGTTTGGCCACTCCCATGGAGCGCGGCCCGATGAGGCTGCCCCGCTCGGCGAGATAGCCTTTGTCCAGCATGCCCGCCACCAGTACGGAGACGACGTCGCCGTCGGCCACATATTGATTGCGGTCGGCAAAGGCGAGTCGCGCCGCCTCGCTGTAGAGGTGGATGGCCTCGGCGGAGGCGGCGAGTTTGCCGTCAGGCCCGGTCACCGGCTTGAGGGCCGCCATGTCCCGGCTCTCCAGCATGCCGAAGATCTGGCCGAGGGCGATGGTGCCGGACGAGGGGGTGGGGAAGCCGCAGATCTCGCGCTGGCGATAATCAAAACAGAGGCCGTCCCGCAGTTTGGCGCTGTAACTGGCGAGATCCGTCGCCGCCAGCACGCCCGGATTGGTGGGGTGCCGCTGTACCTTGGCCACCATGGCGTCGGCGAGCGGCCCCCGGTAGAAGGCATCGGCCCCCTCATTGGCCAGGGTCTTCAGTACCTTGGCCAGGGCCGGGTTGGTCAGCCTGGTGCCGGCGGGCTTGGGGGAACCATCCGGTTGATAGAAGTAGGCGCGGGCCTCGGGGTCGCGCGCGAGATAGGGATCCTTGGCAATCAGGGTGGCGAGACGCGGGCTGATGACAAACCCCTGCTCTGCGAGCGTGATGGCGGGTTCAAACAGGCTGGTCCAGGGCAGCTTGCCATAGCGATGATGGGCCATCGCCAGGGCGCGCACCGTGCCCGGTACGCCGACGGAGCGTCCCCCCACCACACCGTCGTAGAAGGCCATGGGCTTGCCGTCCTTCATGAACAGTTGATCCGTGGCCGCCGCCGGCGCCGTCTCCCGGCCATCCACCGCCATGACCTGTTGACCGTCCCACACCAGCAGCAAGGAGCCGCCCCCGATGCCGGAAGATTGCGGCTCCACCAGGGTCAGCACCAGCTGCACCGCGATGGCGGCATCGACGGCGCTGCCACCGGCCTTGACGATCTGGTAGCCCGCATCCACCGCCAGCGGGTTGGCGGCGGCCACCATGAAGTCGTGGCCCTGCCAGCCGGGCTTGTCGGTCCAGCCGCTGGCCGCCTCGGGGGCGATCAGGGTCTGGGAGGGGGGCACATAGTGGAAGGCACTCTGGGGGGCGCAACCTGCGAGCAGGCCAAGGGCTACCAGCAGGCCGAGGGGCTTGAGGGACATGACACTCTCCTTGTCGGTTTCTTGTTCAACCATCGAAATCTGTCACAACTTGAACACTATTGAAAGATTGTCTTTCTGCTCATATGGTTACAAATCTATCAATGATTGAATGCCAGGTTCCAAGGGGGAAGAATGAGAAATGCCGTGATGGGCTTGCTCTGTCTGCTGCTGGTCGGGTGTGGTGAGTCCGAGTTCAGGCCTTTGGGCGCAGGAGAAACCATTCTGGCCTTCGGCGACAGCCTGACCGAGGGACGCGGAGTCAACCCGGCCCAGAGTTACCCCAGCGTGCTGGCGACACTGAGCGGTCACCCCGTCATCAACGCCGGCGTCTCGGGGGAGCTCAGTGAGGCGGGCAGGGCCAGGCTGCCCGCCTTGCTGGCCGAGCACAGGCCGGCGCTGGTCATCCTGCTGGAGGGGGGCAACGACATCCTGCGGGGCAGCGGGGAGGGGGCCCTCAAGGCCAATCTCGCCGCCATGATAGAGATGGTACAAGGCAGCGGCGCCCAGTTGCTGCTGGTGGGGGTGCCTCGCAAGTCCCTGTTCGCCGATGGGGCGCCCCTCTACGGGGAACTGGCGGATCAGTATCGGCTGGTGCTGGACAACGAGAGCATCGGTGAGTTGCTGCGCAGCCCGGCCCTCAAATCCGATGCGGTGCACTTCAACGAGCAGGGCTACCGAACCCTGGCAGAGCGGCTGCACGGGCTGTTGCAGGAGCGCGGAGCCCTCTAGTGCGGCGAAGGCCGACGAGACATGAAAAAACCGCCAGCTGGCGGTTTTTTTACGCTAGATCCTGTCGTCAGGGCGGCGTTCTCAGATGGATTGCTCTTCCCCACCCAGGGCGGCGAACAGCGCCGGGATGAACTGGGCGAGCTCCGCGGTCACCAGGGCGAAGTCGGCATCCAGACGGGCGGCGGGATCCTCGCTGGTGACATCGTCATTCTGCTCACGCAACTCTTCGCTGAACTTCAGCCGCTTGATGGAGAGATCGTCCCCCAGCACGAAGCTCAGGGTCTCGCCCCAGTTCAGGGCCAGCTTGGTCACCAGCTTGTCGTTGGCCAGGTGGTTCTTGATCTCGTCGCTCATCAGATCCTGCTGCTTGCAGCGGATGATGCCACCGTGTTCCATGGCGCTGCGCAGCTCGGCCTCGTCCTCCAGGGTGAAGCTGGCGGGCAGGTTGCCTTCGTTGAGCCACTCGGTCATGGTGATCTCGGGCGGATTCTTGAGGGCCACCGGCACCACCGGCAGGGTGCCGATGGATTTGCGCAGCAGCGCCAGCAGATCGTCCGCCTTCTTGGCGGAGCCCGCATCCACCACCATCAGGTTGTCGGCGGGGTTGATCCAGGCGAAGGTCTGGCTGGTGCGGCTGAAGGCGCGGGGCAGCAGGGTATGCATGATCTCCTCCTTCAGCGCCTCCTTCTCCTTCTTCTTGAGGGCACGACCCTGTTCGAACTCGATAGCCTCGACCTTCTCCGCCAGCATCTCCTTGACCACGGTACCCGGCAGCATCTTCTCTTCCTTGCGAGCGCAGATGAGCAGGTGGCCAGCGGCCGCGTGGGTCAAGGTGGAACCGAATTTGCCGAGGGGCTTGACCCAGCCGAAGCGAGAGATGTCCTGGCTGCCACAGGGGGTGAAAGCGCAGGCCTCAAGCTGGGTTTCCAGCTGCTCTGCGGTCAGCTCGAAGGGGCGGGTAAAGCGATAAATCTGCAGGTTTTTAAACCACATGGCGTCCTCGGTCTCATAGATTGTCCGGCCGGCATTGTACTAGAGAGGCGCTTTGTGATCAGCCAATCATTCTCGCTAAATAAAGGATGATCATGCTCACAGGGCACCATATTGCTCCCCAAAATCAGCAGGAAACTCCCCTAGACTGCATGTGTTCAGCTTGTTAACAAGGATAAAAAAATGTTGAGACTGAGTCGGCCGGAAGACATGGAAGAGATCGTCGAAATCTGGCTGCTGGCCTCCTTGCAGGCCCATGATTTCGTCGACGCTTCCTGCTGGTGGCAGGCTCAGGAGGACTTGCGCACCCGCTACCTCGATCATGCCCGTATCTGGGTGTTTGAAGAACGGGGTGATCTGCTCGGTTTCACGGCATTGGTGGAGGATTTCCTGGCCGCCCTCTTCGTGCGCCCCGACCGTCAGGGGCGAGGGGTGGGCCATGCCTTGCTGCAGGAGGTGAGGGCTCAGGGGCGGGAGCTGCATACCCGGGTATTCGTGGAAAACGAGCCGGCGGTGCGCTTCTATCGCCGCCATGGCTTCGTCATCGGTGATGAGGTGTCCGATCCCCTGACGGGCCATCTGCAGTACAAGATGTCTTGTCCGGCCCTCTGACACCGAGGCTAGTGCCCTGATTTAGCGGGCTGTCTTGCTTGAAAAAAGGGAGCGCTGTCCGCATCCTGTCTGCACAGGGTAGCGTGACTACCTCCCTCTTTATCCGAGCCGCTTTCTCATGAAGATCCTGCACACAGCCGATTGGCACCTTGGCCATCAACTCCATGGCCATGAGCGCCGTTTCGAACACGATGCCTTCCTCGACTGGCTGGCCGATACCATCAAGACGCGGCAGATAGACGCCCTGCTGGTGGCCGGCGATCTGTTCGACACCGCCAACCCTCCCGCCAGCGCCTGGCAACAGCTCTATCGCTTCCTGGCGCGGCTGCGCGCCGAGCTGCCCCATCTCAACATGGTGCTCATCGGTGGCAATCACGACTCTCCCTCCAAGCTGGATGCCCCCCACGAGCTGCTGCGTGCCTTCGATCTGCACCTGGTGGGCAGCATCAGCCGGGACGCCGAGGGGCGGCTCGAAACCGAACGTCTGCTGGTGCCGCTGCAAGACAAGACGGGCAAGGTTGCCGCCTGGTGCGCCGCCGTGCCGTTCCTGCGCAGCAGCGATCTGCGGGTCGAATGCCTGGAAGAGGGGCAGGACAGACTGATAGAAGGGGTTCGCCAGGTTTATGCCGCCGTGCTGGATGCCGGCCGGGCGCGCTGTGAGCCGGGCCAGGGGCTCATCGCCATGGGTCACGCCTATCTGGCGGCGGGCCAGCTCTCCGAGCTCTCCGAGCGGCGGGTACTCGGCGGCAACCAGCACGCCCTGCCCGCCGACATCTTCGCCCTGGCCGATTACACGGCTCTGGGGCATCTGCATCTGGCCCAGAGCCCGGCGCCCGGGGTGCACTACAGCGGCTCGCCGCTGCCGTTGTCTCTCGCCGAGGCGAATTACAACCATCAGGTGCTGGAGGTGACGCTGGAGGAGGGCAAGCTGGCCGGGCTGGAGCGGATCCCCGTGCCCCGTGCGGTGGAGATGATCCGGCTGCCGGAGAGCGCCCTCGATGAGGCGCTTGACGCCATCGCCGCGCTCGAGGTGCCCCCATTGCCCGCAGAGGCCCAACCCTTCCTCGAGGTGCGACTGCTGCTGCCCAAACCCGAGGCCCGGATCCGCGAGCGCGTATTGGCGGCCATGGCGGGCAAGCCGGTGCGTCTGGCCCGTATCAGCACCCGCTATCAGGGTTCCGGCCAGGGGCTTGCCGACGGGGTGAGTCGACGCAGGCTGGACGAGATCTCCCCCACCGAGGTGTTCAGGCTCTGTTATCAGCGTCAGTTCGAGGGGGAACCCTCTCCCGAACTAGTGGCCTCGTTTGAAGAGATCCTGGTGCAGGTGAAGGAGGAGCAGGCATGAAGATCCTTTCCCTTTCTGGCGAGAACCTCGCCAGCCTGACCGGTCAGTTCACCATCGACTTCAGCCGGGGGGCCCTCGGCGCCGCCGGCCTGTTTGCCATCACCGGCAACACGCGGGCTGATGGGGGCAAGAGCATGCGCGACATCGGCTTGCCATGGATGGAGGCGTGAACGCATGAAGATCCTTTCCCTTTCTGGCGAGAACCTCGCCAGCCTGACCGGCCAGTTCGCCATCGATTTCAACCGGGGGGCCCTCGGCGCCGCCGGCCTGTTTGCCATCACCGGCAACACGGGCGCGGGCAAGAGCACCCTGCTCGATGCCATCTGCCTTGCCCTCTATGACGAGATGCCGCGTTTTATCGCCAATCGCAAGAATGTTGAAAAAATTGGCCGAGCAGATGAGGACGAAAAAGAAAAACTAACAGCCAATGATGTTAAAAACATCCTCAGCCGCGGTCATGCCAGCGGCTTTGCCGAGGTGCAGTTTCGTGGCTGTGACGGCCGCCGCTACCTGGCTCGCTGGGCAGTGCGCCGTGCCCGCAACCGCGCTGAAGGGCGTTTCCAGGCTCAGGAGCGCAGCCTGACCGATGTCGAGAGCGGCCAGGTCTTCTCCGGCAGCAAGCGGGAGCTGCAGGATCGCATCGACGAGCTGGTGGGCCTCTCCTGGGAGCAGTTTCGCCGGGCGGTGATCCTGCCCCAGGGGGAGTTTGCCGCCTTCCTCAAATCGAGCGCGGACGAGCGCTCAGCACTCTTGGAACGCATGACCGGTACCGAGCTCTACTCCGCCATCTCCATCCAGACCCATGAGCGGGCCCGGGCCGAGCAGCAGGCGTTGGCCACACTGGCACAGCGCCTCGGCGATGTGCCCCTGATGGACGAGACGACCCGCGAGGAGTGGGTCGCTCGCCAACAGAGCCTTGCCACCGAACTAAAGCACGAGCGCCAGCAGCAGCAGTTGCTGCAGGATTTTCGCGATCTGGGCGAGCGTATCGCGGCGTTGAGTCAGGCTTGCCAGGCCGGCCAGACTGAACTGGCCGCCGCCGAGCTGGCCCACCGTGAGGCGGCCCCCTTGCGAGAAGAGTTCACCCGCGCCGAACAGGCCCAGGTGGCGCGTGCCGACCATGACGAGTTGGCGCGTCTTGAACGTGAATTGCAGCAGCAAGCACTGCTCATTGGCCAGTTGGGGCCTGAGTTGATCCAGGTTGAACAGGCGCAGCAGCAGGCCGTGCTGCATGAGCAACAACTGTTGGCACAAAAGAGTGCGACTGAGCGCGAATGGGGGGCCATGCAGCCCGAACTCAAACGGGCTCAGGATCTCGACACCCGGATCAGGGAAAAAGCCGACCTGCTGCAGGAGATCAAGCAGCAGGGCACCCAGGCCCGGGCCCTGCAAGTTGCGTTGCAGCAGGAGTGCCAGCAGCAGCGCGAGCAGGTGCAGGCACTGGAAGAGAGCCGCCAGCGCTGGGCTAACAGGCTCGATGAGCGCAAGACGCTGATCCCGCTGGCGCCCCAGTGGCAACCCCTGCTGGCCGCCATGCAGGACTGGGCAGAGGGCAAGGGACAATTGCAGCGCCTGCGTCAGCTCCATGAGCAGCGGGATCTGGCCCTGCGAGAGTTGAAGGCCGATCTGGAGCAGGGGCAGCAGGAGCGGGACTATTGGCAGCAGGAGCAGATCCGGCTGCAACAGCAGCACGATCAACGGCTGGCCGAGGAGTGGGATGTCAGAGTCGCCAGCGTGCAGGAGCAGCGCCAGGCCGATACCCAGCAACTGGCGCGGGTGCATCAGTTGCTGGAGCTGGCCCGAAGCGGGCGCAGCCACAGCGAGCAGTTGGAGCGTCTCTGCCAGGAATTGAGTCAGCTTGAACAGCAGCTCGCCCGTCTCGCAACCCTGCATGACGAGCGGGAGCCCGTGCTGACTCGCCTCGCCATCCAGCGCGACGAGGCACGCTTGGCGCTGGAGCAGGCCCGGGCCGTGGCCAGTTTCGAGCAGCATCGCCATGAGCTGCAAGATGAGATGCCCTGCCCGCTCTGCGGCTCAACCGACCATCCCTATCGCCAGAGCCAGCCCCAGGTCGCGGGCATTCTGGCCCAGCAGGGGGAGCGTGCCCGTCAACTGGCGCTGGAGTGGGAGCAGCTCAATCACTTGCATATCCAGGGGCGGAGTGAGCAGGCCGAGCTGACCCGCCAGCTGGCGGCCCGCCAGCAACAACGGCCTGAACTGATGGCAAGATCCGAACAACTTGCCCAGCGCTGGGCCGAGCTCGGGGGGCAGCGTCTGTCGGGGCTGTCGTTGCCGCCTAACCCGAGCCCGGCTGAATGGGCCGAATTGCAGGCCCGGCTGCTGACAGAGGGAGAGTCGCTGGAGCAGCGCCTGGCGGCGTATGAGCAGCAGTTGCAGCAGGCCCGGCAGGGACAGCAGGCGCTGGCGGGCTTGCGGGAGCAGCTCGCCCAGCTCGGTACCCGCCTGCAGGCCTTTGAGCTGCGCTGGCACGAGCAGGCGCGGCAGAAGGCCGAGTGGGAGGCCGAACTGAAGGGGCTGGAAGAGCAGGAGGCGGGCCTGCGCCAACGACTGGTCCAGGGAGAGGCCAGGCTGGATCGGCAGATGGGAGCAGAGCCCTGGCGTCCCTGGGCCGAAGGGGCTCGCTGGCAGGCGTGGCAAGAGAGTTGTGAGGCCTGCCTGCAGGGACAGAGGGAGCGGGAGCGGCTCGGCGCCGAGGTGGCGAATCTGACGCCCATGCTGAGTGCACAGGAGGCGCGGACGGCGAGCCAGAACGAACTGCTGCACAAGCTGGAACGGGATTACAAGGAAGGGGAGCTGCAGCGGCAAGGATTGCTCGCCAATCGAGACGCCTGCCTTGCCGGGCGCCCCATAGCCGAGGTGGAGGAGGAGTGGCAGCAGCGGCTGCATGGGCTGAACCATCAGCTGGAGGCAGCGACCCAGGCTCTGCATGCCCTGCGGGAAAAACACACCGAACTCAAGACTCGCCTGGCCCATCTGGAGCAGGACAAGCAGATAAGCAGCCGTCGTCAGCGGGAGGTGCTGGGTCATTGGGCCGCCCATGCCAGCAACCTCGGCATCGCCGAGTACGAATTGCGCCGTCTGCTGGCTCTCTCCGCCGAGGATCTCAAGGGGCGACGTGCGGCCCTGCAGCAACTGGACGAGGCCCTGGCCGAGGCGCGCACCCGACTCGGTGAACGCCAGCGAGCGCAGGCGCAGGAGGAGGCCAAGCTCGAGCGTTATCGCGAACATCACGGCGAGCTCTGCGCTCTCTCCGTCGAGGCGCTCGGCCAATCCCTGATCATCAGCGAAGCCCGTTGCCGCGAGCTGGAGGAGCAGTTGTTCCAGTGCAAGAGCACCCAGGCCCAGGCCGAGGCGGCGCAGGCGCAGGCGGGCAGCCTGCAAGCGGCGCTGGCGCGCCAGCAAGGGGTGGCGGATCACTGGCAGCAGCTCAGCGATCTCATCGGCTCCGCCAGCGGCGCCAAACTGCGCACCTTCGCCCAGAGCCTGACCCTTGAGCGTTTGTTGCTGGAGGCCAATGCCCAGCTCGCCGAGCTCTCTCCCCGCTATCGGCTGGAGCGGGTACCCGGCACGGATCTGGCGTTGCAGGTGGTGGATCTCGACATGGGGGATGAGGTGCGCTCGGTGGACTCCCTCTCCGGTGGCGAGAGCTTCCTGGTGTCGCTGGCGCTGGCGCTGGCCCTCTCCAGCCTCTCGTCACGCCAGACCCAGGTCGAATCACTGTTTATCGACGAAGGGTTCGGTACCCTGGATCCGGACAGCCTGGATCTCGCGCTCTCCAGCCTCGACTCCCTGCAGGCGGCGGGGCGCCAGATCGGCGTCATCTCCCATGTACAGACCCTGGTGGAGCGCATCGGTGTGCAGGTGAGGGTCGAGGCCCTGGGCGGCGGTGAGAGCCGGATATGCCTGCCCTGACTCGGCGGTGACGGCCATCACAACCCTGCCGGATGAAGATCTGGCAGGGTTTTTTATTGGGTATTTTTGTTTTGCGGTGTGTTGCTGCGGTCAGTTGCCGGATGGGTGGATATCTATGCTGACATGGTTGATGGTCTCTGACACGGGACCATAAAAAAACCGAAGCCCAGGGCTTCGGTTTTTTGTTGCAGTCACTGGCGCGAGGCCAGGATCGCATTACTTCTTGATGCGGATCACCGGGGTCTCACCGACGGTCACGGCGCCAGTCATCTTGATCAGCTCTTTGATCTCATCCATGTTGGAGATGACCACAGGCGTCAGGGTAGACTTGGCTTTGGCTTCCAGTACGGCCAGATCGAATTCGATGATGGTGTCACCGCGCTTGACCTGCTGACCTTCCTGGGCGATACGGGTGAAGCCTTCGCCTTTCAGCTCAACGGTGTCGATACCGAAGTGAACGAACAGCTCGATACCAGAGTCGGATTCCAGAGAGAACGCGTGGTTGGTCTCGAAGATCTTGCCGATGGTGCCGTCGCACGGCGCGACCATCTTGTTGCCAGCCGGCTTGATGGCGATGCCATCGCCAACGATCTTCTCGGCGAAGACCACATCGGGCACGTCTTCGATCGGTACGATTTCACCTGACAGGGGGGCAAAGATCTCGATGCCACCGGTGTCAGAGCTGTCATCGGAAACCAGTTTCTTCAGTTTATCAAACAGACCCATAGTAAAAGCTCCTAGAGATGATTGTCGCTGTTTGCAGCGATCTTAGCAGACTGCCTTCTGCTTAATAAAGTTATCTACACAGGCTTCGATTTCGGCGGCGGTCGCATAGCTCAGGGCCTGGTCTGCCATTGCCTTCACATCTTCGAAGTTGGTGTTACGGATAAGCTTCTTGATACGCGGTACAGAGATGGCGCTCATGGAGAACTCATCCAGACCCATACCCAGCAGCAGCAAGGTGGCGCGTTCGTCACCGGCCAGTTCGCCGCACATACCTGTCCACTTTCCATTGTCATGGGAAGCGTCGATGACCATCTTGATCAGGGTCAGGACGGAAGGTGACAGCGGGTTGTACATGGCGGAAATCATCTCGTTACCACGGTCGACGGCCAGGGTGTACTGGGTCAGGTCGTTGGTACCGATACTGAAGAAATCCACTTCCTTGGCCAGATGATGTGCCATCACGGCTGCAGCCGGGGTCTCGATCATGATACCCACTTCGATGGATTCATCAAAGGCTTTGCCTTCGGCGCGCAGTTCGGCTTTGAGCGTCTCCACGGTGGCCTTCAGGCTGCGGAACTCTTCGACGGAGATGATCATCGGGAACATGATGCGCAGCTTGCCGAAGGCAGAGGCACGCAGGATGGCCCGCAGCTGGGCGTTCATGATGTCGGCGCGATCGAAGAAGATCCGCACGGCACGCCAGCCCAGGAAAGGGTTCATCTCTTTCGGGAAATTCATGTAGGGCAGTTCTTTGTCGCCGCCGATGTCCATGGTACGGACGATGATCGGCTGATCCGGCATGGCCTCTGCCACTTCTTTGTAGGCCTTGAACTGCTCGTCTTCGGTCGGCAGCGCATCACGGTCCATGAACAGGAACTCGGTGCGGTACAGACCCACGCCTTCGGCGCCGTTGCGGATGGCGCCTTCGGTATCCTTGACGGTACCGATGTTGGCGCACACCTCGACCTGGTGACCGTCCAGGGTGATGGCGGGCAAGTCTTTCAGCTTGGCCAGCTCATCTTTCTCTGCCTGGAACTGGGCCTGCAGCTCTTTGAACTTGGCCAGTTGTTCGGCGGTCGGGTTGAGGACGATCTGATTGTTGATCGCATCCAGTACCAGCACGTCACCATTCTTGACGCGCTCGGTGATATCGTTTGTCCCCACGATGGCCGGCAGCTCCAGGGAGCGGGCCATGATGGAGGTGTGAGAGGTACGGCCACCGATGTCGGTAACGAAACCCAGCACGTATTTCAGGTTGATCTGAGCGGTTTCGGACGGGGTCAGGTCTTTGGCGACCAGGATGACCTCTTCGTCGATGGTGCTCAGGTTGACAACGGCGATGCCGAGCACGTTCTTCACCAGACGGGTACCGATGTCACGGAAGTCGGTGGCGCGCTCACGCAGATAGGGGTCATCCAGCTCGGCCATCATCTTGGCGTACTGCTCGATCACCTCGTAGATGGCTTTGTCGGCGGATGCCTTGTTGTCTTTGATGAAGGATCTGATATCCCCTTCGAGCTCCTCGTCTTCGAGCAGCATGATGTGGCCTTCGAAGATGGCCTCTTTTTCTTCACCGAAGGTGCGACCGGCCATCACCTTGATGGCTTCCAGCTGTGCGGCTGACTTGGTGCGGGCTTCGAGGAAGCGGTTGATTTCGGCGTCAATCTGGTCAACAGAAATCTTGCCCTGATTGATAACGATTTCATCTTCTTTCAGAAGAAGCGCCTTGCCGAATGCGATACCGGGGGACGCAAGAATGCCAGATATCATAATCCTTCCTATTAAAACGACTGTGGGGGAGGAATAAAGCTGGATTACTCCAGCTCGTCCATCAGGGCAACCAGCTTCTCAACGGCTTTCTGTGCGTCCGGGCCGTCGGCCTGGATGGTCACGTTGGTGCCTTTGGTCAGGCCCAGGGTCTGCAGCTTGAACAGGCTCTTGGCGCTGGCGGATTTGCCACCGGAGACCACAGTGATCTCGCTTTGGAATTCTTTGGCTTCCTTCACGAACTGAGCTGCAGGACGGGTGTGCAGGCCGTTTTCAGCAGTAATAACAACAGACTTCTCGTACATGGTTTCACCCCATATTATTGATATTGTGTGGAGAGGTGGTCGCTTTTGAGGCTTCCAGTCTCACCGTGTCAGTATGGATATGTTGTAAAGTAACGAAATAAGACCTGCAATGGTTTAATCCAGGTCAATTTTCTGTGCAGTATTCAGCGCCCCGGCTAACTCTTTTTCGTTATCGCTCTACAGGCCGCATCAGTACTGGCTTGAGATTAATTTATAACGAAAAATAACACTTTGTTACCTTGTGATACCTAGCCGGGAATCACCTCGTGACGGGGCACAGGATATGAGATTTATCACAGAATGTCTGCTTTTTTTGTCATCCCGGAATTTGTTATTTTACCCCAAAAAATAAGGGTCGTCTGACACTGTCGGCTACAGAGTTTAGCTCATAAAGAAAACGGCGCTCCGAAGAGCGCCGTTGTTTTGATGTAAGGGGATCAATTATTGCTGCAGTTCCTGCTCGCTGAACACCCCGGCGAACAGGGCGCTGGAGAGGTAGCGCTCGGCGGCGCTCGGCAGGATGACGACGATGGTCTTGCCCTCGAATTCCGGCAGTTCGGCCAGACGGGCGGCGGCCACGACGGCGGCGCCAGAGCTGATCCCAGCCAGAATGCCTTCCTCTTCCATCAGGCGACGGGCCATCTCGATGGACTCCTCGCTGCTCACCTGCTCGACGCGGTCCAGCAGGGTCAAGTCCAGGTTGCCCGGGATGAAGCCGGCGCCAATGCCCTGGATCTTGTGAGGACCGGGTTTGATCTCCTGACCGGCCAGTTTCTGACTGATGACAGGGGATTCTGACGGCTCGACGGCGACGGAGACGATGGCCTTGCCCTTGGTCTGCTTGATATAGCGGGAGACACCGGTGATGGTGCCGCCGGTGCCGACGCCCGCCACGAACACATCGACGTCACCGTCGGTGGCTTCCCAGATCTCGGGGCCTGTGGTCTTTTCGTGGATCTCCGGGTTGGCGGGGTTTTCGAACTGTTGCAGCAGCACATACTTGCCCGGCTCGGATTCGAGGATCTCGTTGGCCTTGGCGATGGCGCCCTTCATGCCGAGTGGGCCTTCGGTCAGCACCAGATTGGCCCCTAAGGCCTTGAGCAGCTTGCGGCGCTCCAGGCTCATGGTGGCGGGCATGGTTAGGGTAATGGGATAGCCGCGGGCGGCGGCCACGAAGGCCAGAGCAATGCCGGTGTTACCGCTGGTGGGCTCGATGATCTCCTTGCCCTTGGTCAGCACGCCGCGCTTTTCGGCATCCCAGATGAGGTTGGCACCGATCCGGCATTTGACGCTGAAGCTCGGGTTGCGGCTCTCGATCTTGGCCAGCACGCGGCCCTTGGTAACACGGTTGAGACGAACCAGCGGGGTGTTGCCTATGGTCTGGCTGTTGTCCTCAAAAATTTTGCTCATGGTGCTATCCCTGTGTTTGTTAAGGCGATGAAACAAGATTACCCTGTGATTTCTGAATGAGAAGTGACGAATCGTTATAACAATATGTTATTACAACATATAGAACTTATTCTTTATTACCGAGGTCCAGCCCGGGCCTTGTGCTACCAAGGAAATGGACACCATGGGATTTGCAGGAAGCGATCGCTATCTCGCCTCTAAAGAGCTGAGCATGGCCGTCAACGCGGCCGTGGTGCTGGAGAAACCGCTGCTGATCAAGGGAGAACCCGGCACCGGCAAGACGGTGCTGGCGGAGGCGGTGGCCGAGTCACTTGGCGCTGAGCTCATCGCCTGGTACATCAAGTCCACCACCAAGGCTCAGCAGGGGCTCTATGAATACGACGCCGTGGCGCGGCTGCGGGACTCCCAGCTCGGGGATCCCCGGGTGGGGGATATCAATCACTACATCCGCCGTGGCAAGCTGTGGCAGGCTTTCGCTGCCGAGCAGCGGCCCGTGCTGCTCATCGACGAGATAGACAAGGCGGATATCGAGTTTCCCAACGATCTGCTGCTGGAACTGGATCGCATGGAGTTCGACGTCTACGAGACCGGCGAGCGAGTGAAAGCGCGCCAGCGCCCCGTGGTCATCATCACCTCCAACAACGAGAAAGAGCTGCCGGATGCCTTCCTGCGCCGCTGCTTCTTCCATTACATCCGCTTCCCCGACAAGGCCGAGATGCAGGCCATCGTCCAACTGCACTATCCCGGATTGAAAGCGGCGCTGCTGGACGAAGCCATGGCCCTGTTCTTCGAGCTGCGGGCGGTAGAGGGGCTGCGCAAGAAACCCTCCACCTCGGAACTCCTTGACTGGATCCGGCTGCTGCTGGCGGATGACATATCCCCGGAGGCGATGCGGACCCGGGAGCCGGGCAAGCTGGTGCCGGCCCTCTACGGTGCCCTGCTCAAGACGGAGCAGGACTTGCACCTGTTCGAAAAGCTGGCCTTCCTGGCCCGGCGTGGCGGCTGAATGCTGGTTGATTTCTTTCTTCATCTGCGCCGTTACAAGCTGCCCTGCAGCCTGCGCGAATTGCTGGACTTGCACGGGGCGCTGGCAGCGCGGCTCGCCAGCCTCGACATGGATGAGTTCTACCTGCTCGCCCGCTGCCTGCTGGTGAAGGACGAGGCCCACTACGATCGCTTCGATCGCGCCTTTGCCGAGTATTATGACGGGCTGCAGGCCAGCCCCTTGTTGCCGGAGTCTCTGCCGGACGACTGGCTGCGCCAGGAGCTCACGCGGCTGTTGAGCCAGGAGGAAAAAGCCCTGCTGCAATCCTTGGGGGGGCTCGACAAGTTGCTGGAGACCCTCAATCAGCGGCTGGTGGAGCAGAAAGAGCGCCACGCCGGTGGCAACAAGTGGGTGGGTACCGGCGGCAGCAGTCCCTTCGGTCACGGTGGTTTCCACCCCGAAGGGATCCGCATGGGGGGCGAGGGGCAACATGGCCGTGCCGCCAAGGTGTGGGAGGCACGCCACTTTCGCAACTTCAGCGACGATGACTCCCCCCTGGGTCAGCGCGCCATCCAGTTGGCCCTGCGAAGTCTCAGACGCTGGGTGCGCAAGGGCAATGCAGACGAGCTGGATCTCGATGACACCATTCGCAGCACGGCCCGTCAGGGCTGGCTCGATGTGAAACTCAGACCCGAGCGCCACAACGGCGTCAAACTGCTGGTGTTTTTCGATGTGGGGGGCTCCATGGACAGCCACGTGGCCGAGGTGCAACGGCTGTTCTCGGCCCTGCGCCACGAGTTCAAGCACCTGGAGTTCTTCTATTTTCACAACTGCCTCTATGACTTCGTCTGGCAGGACAACCGCCGCCGTTTCGAGGAGCGCTTCGACACCTGGCGTTTGCTGCGCACCTATGGCAGCGACTATCGGGTGATCTTTGTGGGGGATGCCAAGATGGGCCCCTATGAGATCACCTGGCCCGGTGGTGCGGTCGAATACTGGAACGAAGAGGCGGGTCAGGTATGGCTCACCCGGCTGCAGCACCAATACCCCAGACTGGTGTGGATCAATCCCCTCCCGAGGCGGGAGTGGCTCTGGCATCCTTCCATCAAGCTGATGAATGACCTGATTGGCGGGCGTATGCACCCGCTGACACTGGCCGGTCTCGCCGAGGCGATCGACAGGCTATAAACCCTCATCCTACAAAACAGACAAGCCGGGATTGCACCCGGCCAGGAGCAAAGATGACTTCCATCGTGATCAGTGGCTCAGGCCTCTATACCCCTCCCTTTGCCGTCAGCAACGAAGAGTTGGTGGCCGCCTTCAATCAATATGTGGATCTCTACAACGAAGAAAACGCCTCCGCCATCGATGCGGGCCAGCTCGATGCCAAGCAGCATTCGAGCTGCGAGTTCATCGAGAAGGCCTCCGGCATCAAGAGCCGCTATCTGGTGAGCAAGGAGGGGGTGCTGGATCCGGACATCATGCAGCCGCTGCTTCCGGAGCGCCCGGACGACAAGCCCTCCATCATGGTGGAGATGGCCGTGGCTGCCGCCGAGCAGGCGCTGATCGCCGCCGGTCGCGAGCCGGGGGAGATCGATCTCGTCATCGTCGCCGCCTCCAACATGCCGCGGCCCTATCCGGCGCTCTCCATCGAGCTGCAGCATTACCTCGGTGCGACCGGCATGGCGTTTGACATGAACGTGGCCTGCTCGTCGGCCACCTTCGGTATCAAGACGGCGGCGGATCTGCTGGCGGCGGGCTCGGCCCGGCTGGCGCTGGTAGTAAACCCGGAGATCTGCTCGGGTCACCTCAACTTTAGAGATAGAGACAGCCACTTCATCTTCGGCGATGCCTGCACCGCCGTGCTGCTGGAGCTGGCGGAAGATTGCAAGGTGGCCAATCCCTGGCAATTGGTGACTAGCAAGCTGGTGACCCAGTACTCCAACAATATCCGCAACAACTTCGGCTTCCTGAACCGCTTCAGCCCGCGCACCCGCTACGGGGATGACAAGCTGTTTCGCCAGCAAGGGCGCAAGGTGTTCAAGGAGGTGCTGCCATTGGTGTGCGATCAGATTGCCGGCCAGCTGGCCGAGCAGGGTTGGCAGGCAGGGGAGCTGAACCGACTCTGGCTGCATCAGGCGAATCTCACCATGAACCAGTTCATCGGCCGCAAGCTGCTGGGGCACGATGCCAGTCAGCAAGAGGCACCAGTGATCCTCGACCGTTACGGCAACACCAGCTCGGCGGGCTCCATCATCGCCTTCCACCTGTTCAATCAGGACTTGCCGAGTGGCGCCCGGGGTGTGCTCTGCTCCTTCGGTGCCGGTTATTCGATAGGCAGCCTGCTGCTGGAGCGCGGGTGAGGAATCTTGTGATATGACGATACTTGCTGTCGATTTGGATAACGTTCAGGAGAAGACTCTGGGGCGCAGCACCCTGCATCACGGGGTCGCCTTGCTGCTCTTTTGCCTGTATGGCTTTCAGGTGTGCCCGTTTCTGGACACCCTGACCCTTGCCCAGCTTTTTATTCCCACCCTGGTTGTGTTCGGGATCATGGCCGTCGCTCGCCACATATTGCTCAACCGTCTGACGCTGCCAGAGGTGGAGTTCAGCAGCTTCGGGCTGGAGCTTGGGATCTATCTGCTGGGGGCCGTGCTGCTCTGCATCTATAACGGATTGCTTTTTGGCAACTTTCCCCTGGAAAGCTACCTCAAGATCCTGCTCGGCATGTTCACCCTGGGTTTTCTGGTTGCCGCCGATCTCTCCCTCGAGCGGGATTGGGAGCTGGCCAGGCAGCGTGAGAAAGAGGGCATTTTTGCGTTGACCCAGTCGTCGACCATGGCGTTTTCCCGCAAGTTTTCCCTGTTTGCCTTGGCCACCCTCACGCTGCTGGGAGGGGTCATCTTTCTATTGATCAACAAGGATCTGGAGTGGTTTGTGACGGTTGGCAGCGACTTGCCCCGCGGTCTTGCCCAGCGCTACATATTGCAAGAGGTCGCCTTCATCATGGTGGTGACCTTCGGCTATCTCTGGCTCATCATTCGTGCGTTCAGCCGCAATCTTGCCTTCTCCCTGACCCATCAGATCCAGGCCATGGCGCAGGTTCAGCACGGCAATCTGGAGGTGCGGATACCCGTGACCCGGGACGATGAGTTTGGTCTGATCGCCGCGAGCACGAACGAGATGATCGAGGAGCTGAAGGCGCGCAACGACGAGATCAACCTGACCCGGGATGTGGCCATCCTCGGCCTGGCCACCCTGGCAGAGACACGGGACAACGAGACCGGCGCCCACATCATCCGCACCCAGTACTATGTCAGGGTGCTGGCGGAGCATCTGAGCCAGGCCGATCCCGCGCGCTACCCGCTGGACCAAGAGACCATAGAGCTGCTGTTCAAGTCGGCGCCGCTGCATGATGTGGGCAAGGTGGGCATTCCAGACGCCATCTTGCTCAAACCCGGCAAGCTGACCGATGAAGAGTTTGCCATCATGAAGCGCCATGCCTCGATCGGCGCCGAGGCGCTGGCCAATGCCGAATCGCAGCTCGGTTCCAACTCCTTCCTGCGACTGGCGCGGGAGATAGCGCTCACCCACCACGAAAAATGGGACGGCAGTGGCTATCCGAATGGGTTGAAGGGGGAGGCAATCCCCATTTCAGGCCGATTGATGGCACTGGCAGACGTCTATGACGCCCTCATCTCAAAGCGAGTCTACAAGCCTGCGTTCAGCCATGAACAAGCCAGGGAGGTCATCCTCAAGGGACGGGGCAGCCATTTTGATCCCGCCGTGGTCGACGGGTTCCTGGCTTGTGAAGCCGCCTTCCAGCAGATTGCCGATCAGCACAGAGATCATGATTGACATGGCCTGGACCGTAGCAACACATGCCATGGTCAAGGCCCCACCATCGCCAGTCACTCAGCGGGGCGCTGATCAGGGCGGCCATCAGCAGGGGGTGATGGCCAGCACCAGGCACTCAGGCTCGGTTATCTGGAACCTGACGTTCAGGTCGAACAATCTCACTCCGTACTCTTTCTCATCCGGCTTGCCCTTCTTGTAGGCCGGACGCGGATCCTGGGCCAGCACCTCGCTCACCAGCTGGCGCAGCTCGGGATGGCGGGGGGCGAGTTGACCAAGCTGTTGCTCTGCCTCCTGGCTGAAACTCACCATCAGCGGCGGAGTGGGGGCGTCCGGCGCAAAACCGCCGCGGGCATCCGGCAGGCTGTCGGCGTAGGGAATGTAGGGCTTGATGTCGACGATGGGGGTGCCATCGAGCAGGTCGACTGCCCCGAGTTCGAGCCACAGCTTGCCGCGCTCACGGCCTACGCCGTGCAGCTCGACCACAGAGAGGCCGAGCGGGTTGGGACGGAAGGTGGAGCGGGTGGCGAAGACCCCAACCCGTTCGTTGCCACCGAGGCGCGGCGGGCGCACCGTCGGGTGCCAGCCCTGGGCCATGGTCTGGTGGAACACGAAGCTGAGCCAGAGGTGGGAAAACTGCTCGATGCCGCGCAGCACGTCCGGCTGATCGTAGGGAGGCAGCAGCTCGAGGCGGGCGCGGGCCGACTTGACCAGGCCGGGCTGGCGGGGAATGGCGAACTTCTCCTTGTAGGGAGAATGGATGATCCCCAGGGTGTCGATTTCGAACTTCATGGCACACTCGTGGCTAAAAACCCCGGCAATTTAGCACAAGCAGCCCCAAAACGCAGGCTCACTGCCTCGCCCATCCCTTCGATACCATAGTGATCCCCGTCCCACCCCTGCCCGCTGGGGGCTGCCTCTTGGCGTCGACTTGCGTAGGGTAGGGGCAGGAAAAACGATCGCCATCCGGCCGTGACGCTCAAGGTCGCCGGTATGGCTGACAGGGAGTCACAGGATGAAACTGCTTATCATCGGCGGCACGGGATTTCTGGGCCGCTATCTCAGTGCGCTGGCGCTGGACTGGGGCCACGAGGTCACCTTGTTCAACCGCGGCCATCGTCAGCACCCGGACTGGCGGGATCTGGTGCAACTGCACGGAGACAGGGATGGCGATCTCGGGGCCCTGCACGGGGAGGGGCTGCACTGGGATTTGGTCATCGATACCTGTTGCTATCGACCCGAGCAGGCGGCCAGCCTCTCGGCGGCGTTGCTTGGGCGCTGCGAGCGCCTCATCTTCATCTCCACCATCAGCGTCTACCGGGACTTTGCCCGGCCCGGAATGGATGAGTCGGCCCCTTTGCACGAGATCCCCCAAGGGACGATGCCGGATGACTACGGTCCCCTCAAAGTCTTGTGCGAGCAAGCGTATCAGGCCCGCTGGGGGGAGCGACTGTGCATCCTGCGCCCCGGGGTTCTGTGCGGCCCTCACGATCACACGGGTCGCCTTGCCTGGTGGGTGAGACGAGTGCAGCAGGGCGGCCCCTGGCTGTTGCCGGGGGAGGGGCAGGACAGGTTGCAGTATCTGGACGTACGGGACTGCGCCGAATTCGTGTTGCGGGCCGCCGAGCAGCGCCTTGGGGGCGTGTTCAACCTGCTCAAGCCCGGCATATTGCTGGGGGACTGGGTGGAGCGTATTACCGCCCGTCTGGCCCCGGCGTCGCCCATCCAATTCGAATGGGCACCCTGGCCAGCGCTGCTGGCCGCCGGGGTTGAGCCCTGGCAGAGCTATCCGACCCTGCTGCCAAACGAGCTGGCCGAGTATGGGGGGTATGGCCGGATCAGCGCCGAGGCCGCGATCGTGCAGGGGCTCAACTTTCGTCCCCTGGAGGAGACGGTGGCGGATGTCGCCCTCTGGCTGGCGGAAGGGGGGCAAGGAGAGGCCGCAGGCATGACGGCCGAAGAGGAGGCGACGTTGCGCCAACGGGTGCTGGCTGCACACGCCATGCAGTAGGCAAGTCATGCTTGCAGCCTGAGCACGGCGCCATGTGTACCGGAAAGCCGAATCAAAGAGAGGGCACCCCATGGGGCGCCCTCTCTTTTTGCAATGGGACTGCAGGATTTAGCGCAAGACAGCGCCACAGCCGGCCAGCAACTCTTTCAGGATGCCGCGATGACAGCGGGATTCATGTTCGCAGTAGCAGCCCACCGAGAGATCCGTGTGGTGGGAGAGCGCTGCCAGCAGGGCCAAATCGTGCTTTGCCGTCGGCGTGGTCATCTCGGCCTTGTACTGTTTGCAGAAGGCGGCCCACTGGGCCGGCGTCTCGGCACCCTGACCGAGCTTCATGGTCTCGGGGCTGGGAGCCAAGTTGGGGAACCAGACGTCGTACCAATCCTGGCTCGCAAATTCAGCTTTGGGCACGCCCCGGGGCGGGCGACGCACCGTGCCGATGCGAAGCCCCTCACCGGGCAGGCGAGGGGTGCCGAGACGGACGACGGCGAGAGCCACAGGCTTATTTCTCTTCGGCGACTTTCAGCGCCTGGCCATAGCAGATCACCTGCTTGAGGCAGCCCGGCACATCGCTGAACTCGGCGCACTTGTCAAAGCTCACGCCGTTGCCCCCCATGTCCGCCACCCGGCGGCGAGCCAGGGTGCGGGCTTCACCGGCATTCGGCACCGCCTGGTTGGCATCGCTCTGGCAGGATTCCCCCTCGACGGTACCGAGATAGAGGTAGTTGAGATCGGCCAGCTCGCCCTGTTCATAGATCCGCACGCTCCCGGGCTTGAAGTACTCGTCGAAGTTTTCCTTGTCCAGGTTGCTGTTGAAGGAGAAGTAGGAGCAACCGGAGGCGAAGAGGGGCAGCAGCAATAGAGTCAGGCGTTTCATGGCGATGTCTTGTTGAACAGTGAGGGGGTCATTATAGGGGCCAGTCGCAGCTGGCGACCAGCCCCATTTTTAGCCACCGGGACGGGGGGTGACCAAGAGCTGGCCTGGCGCGACATCGGGGTCGGCAGGTTGTCATGAGAATGGCGTCTTGCCAAAAGTAGAGAGGGGGCATGATGCCCCCCTTTGCACTTAACGGATTCAGACCGGCGCGAGCCGCTGGTGCAGACTGCGGTAGTAGTCATCGCTCAGCAGCTCTGCGTGAGGGGCGCACAGGCGAATGCGCCCCTCTTCCATCAGGGCGATCCTGTCCATCTGCTCCAGCCCCAGCAGGCGGTGGGAGATAAACAGCAGGGTGCGATCAGCGCCCAACCTGAACAGCAGGGCCATGATTTCCCGCTCGGTCTGGCTGTCGAGCCCCTCGGTGGGCTCGTCCAGCAGCCAGAGCGGGGCGTCGTGCAGCAGGGCGCGGGCGAGGCCGATACGACGACGCTCCCCGCCGGAGAGCGGTCGACCGCCATCCCCGAGCCAGGCATCCAGTCCCCCTTCCGCCAGCTCCTCCGGGTTGTCCAGGAGGCCAGCGAGGCCCACCTGCTCCAGCACGGCGACGAGTTGCTCGTCGCTGGCTGTCGGCGCCGCCAGCTTGAGGTTGCCGCGCAGGGTATCGGCAAAGAGGTGTACCCGCTGGCTCACCACCGAGAAGGAAGCCCGCAGCGCCTCTTCGCTGTAATGAGTCAGCGGTTTGCCATCCAGCAGGATCTCCCCGCTCACTGGAGTCCACTCCCGGGTCAGCAGCCCCATCAGGGTGGATTTGCCACAGCCGGTCTGGCCGAGCAGCGCGAGTTTTTCCCCGGCCTTCAGTTGCAGGGAACAGCCGCGCAGCACGGGACTGGCGTCTGCATCAGCATGGGCACTGGGGTAGGCGAAGGTGAGGTCGTTTATCTGCAGGCTGCCCGCAATGGCAGGTTGTTGCTCGCTACCCCATTCCGGGGCCTTGGCCTCCTGCAGGATCTCGTTGAGACGACGGGCCGAGGTGAGGCTGGTGGAGAGATGCTGGAAGGCTCCCGCCAGCGGCAACAGGGCCTCGAAGCTCGCCAGGGTGGCGAACACCATGAGCGCCGTGATGGGGTCCGGGGTGGCACCGCCGACCCCGTGACCGGCAAGCCAGAGCATCAGGGTCAGGGTCCAGCCGCTCAGCAACTGGACGGAGGCATTGGCCAGCCCGCTCACGCTGGCCATGCGGGCCTGGGCGCGGATCAGGGCCTGCTCCGCCTGTTGCAGTTCATCGAGGGCCTGGGGGGCGGCGGCAAACATCTGCAGCTCGGCCTGTCCGTCCAGGTAGTCCACCAGTCGGGTGCGCAGGCGGGACTTCTCGGCGATCAGGGCCTGACCGGGTTTACGACCGAGGAAGTAGAACACCAGGGGCAGGGCCAGCATGCCGACCAGCAAGATGGCTCCCAGGGTCAGGGCCAGTTCGCTGTCGAAGAAGGAGAGGAAGAACACCAGACCGGCGGTGCTGAGCAGGGCCGCCCCTATGGGGGTGATGAGGCGCAGGTAGACGTGATCCAGCGCATCGATGTCGGTCACCAGCCGGTTGAGCAGATCCGTCTGGCGGAAGCTGGCCAGGGTGCCGGTGGAGAGCGGCGAGAGCTTTTGCCAGAACCAGACGCGCAGCCGGGTCAGCACCCGGAAGGTGGCATCGTGGCTCACCACCCGCTCTCCCCAGCGGCTGGCGGTGCGGATGATGGAGAAGAAGCGCACCCCTCCGGCCGGGGTCATGTAGTTGAAGGTGTCGCGGGTGGCGACAGCCAATCCGGCCACGGCTGCGGCGGAGAGGAACCAGCCGGAGAGGGACAAGAGCCCCATACCGGCCACCAGGGTCACCAGGGCCAGCAGCAGACCGGTGGAGAGGCTCAGCCAGTGCTGGCGATAGAGGCGCAGGAAGGGCAACAGATCACGCATCGAGAGAGTCTCCATTGGTTTGGGACTGGTGTTGCGACAGCAGCTTCGCGAAGGGGCCCGCTGCCTGGCTCAACGAGGAGAAGCCGCCCTGCTCCACCAGTTGGCCGCGCTCCAGCACCAGGATGTTGTCCATCTGGCTGAGCTGATCGAGGCGGTGGGTGATCATCAGCAGGGTCTGACCCGTCGTCGCCTGCTCGAGGGTGCTCATGATGGCGCGCTCGGAGTGGCGATCCAGGCTGGCGGTGGGTTCATCCAGCACCATCATCTGGGTCGTCTTGAGCAGGGTGCGGGCGAGGGCGATGCGTTGGGCCTGACCCACCGAGAGCCCGCCTGCCTGATCCCCGACCCGATAGTCAAAGCCTTTCTCCTGTACGAACTCCCAAGCCTGCGCCCGTTTGAGCACGGCTTCGAGCTCGGCGTCACTGGCCGTGGGCTTTGCCAGCAGCAGGTTGTCGCGCAAGGAAGCGTGGAACAGCTGGGGGCTCTGTGAGAGCCAGCCGAGCTGCGATCGCCACAGGCCCATGTCGAGCTCGGCGAGCTCCTGGCCGTTGACCCTGAGGGAACCGCGGTAGGGGGTGAAGCCCAGCAGGGCATTGACCAGGGAGCTCTTGCCCGCACCACTGATGCCGACCAGGGCCGTGCGTGAACCGGGTTCCAGCTGGAAGTCGATGGGGCCGACCAGTACCTTGCCCTCGGCGCTCAATACCTCGAGTGCGCTGGCCTCAACCCGGATAGGGCCCCGGGTATGGAAGGGGGCCGTGCCGGAGGCGGGTTCGCTGACGTCGGCCTCCAGGAATTCCAGCAACTGTTCGGCGGCGCCGATGGCCTGGGCCTTGGCGTGATAGTGGGCGCCGAGCTCTCGTAGCGGTGCATAGAACTCGGGGGCGAGGAAGAGCACGAACAGGCCGGTGAACAGGGTGACCTTGACGCCGTAGCTGCCAAAGTTCAGGTGGTCGATGTAGGAGAAACCGAAGTAGACCGCCACCAGAGCCACGGCGAGGGCGGCGAAGAACTCCAGCACGGCGGTGCTGAGGAAGGCCAGTCGCAGTACCTCCATGGTGCGCTCCCGAAAATCTTCCGAGGCGTCGCGAATGGCTTCCCCCTCGGCCTGGGTGCGCATGAAGAGTTGCAGGGTGCGCAATCCCTTGAGCCGGTCGAGGAAGTGGCCGGAGAGGCGCGCCAGGGAGAGGAAGTTGCGGCGGTTCGCATCGGCGGCGCCGACCCCCACCAGGATCATGAACAGCGGGATCAGGGGAGCCGTGCCGAGCAAGATGATGCCGGCGGCCCAGTTGACCGGGAACACGGCCACCAGGATCACCAGGGGAATGAAGACGGCGACCGCCATCTGGGGCAGATAACGGGAGAAGAAATCCTGCATCTCTTCGATCTGTTCCAGCAACAGGCTGGCCCAGCTGCCTGCGGGGCGACGCTGGATATAGGCGGGGCCGAGGCGGGCGAGGCGGGTGAGTACCAGCTCGCGGATGGCCAGGCGCACCGCGCTGCCCGCCTTGAAACTGGCCACTTCACGGCCATAGGCCAGCAGCGCCTTGGCCGCAGTGACCAGCAACAGGCTGATGAAGAGGGGAATGGATTGCTCCGGGGTGCTGCCTGCGATGATGAAGCCATGGAGCAGGGTAGCCAGCAGCCAGGCCTGTGCCACCATCAGCATGCCCTGACCCAGGCCCAGGCCGATGGAGAGACCGATCCAGCGTCGGCCATGGCTCGATTGCTTGCGCAACCAGCCATAGAGATGTTTCTGCGTACCTTTGTCCATTACCACCCTCCTCAAACGAGTGGCGCAAGACTATCGTCGCCCCCAGGGCTTGGCAACCTTGTCGATGCGGGAGTCTGGAGTCGGTTGCCTGAAAAATAGACTTCATGCTCATTAGTTGGTCGAACAGCTTGATTTACGGCAAAAAATACCAGGGTGGTGATTGCGCTCGCCGGCAAAATGCATATAGTAGAGGCCACTGACGCGGGTGTAGTTCAATGGTAGAACGGTAGCTTCCCAAGCTGCATACGTGGGTTCGATTCCCATCACCCGCTCCAATTTCAAGACCTGATAAAGCGCCAGTCTCGTTCCTGCCTCTGCCTAGCACGCCATCCTGACGTTGACCCCATATCCGGTACTTACTGCTAGTTTTGATGCCTTGCGGGCATCGTATAATGGCTATTACCTCAGCCTTCCAAGCTGATGATGCGGGTTCGATTCCCGCTGCCCGCTCCAGCTTTCATGCAAAAAGCCCACTCCTGCGAGTGGGCTTTTTGTTTGCCGCATCCTTGTGGGAAAGCGGGATTGGCAGTGCCTTTCTCCTGTACCTCGTGGCCGTCAAATGCCAGAAACAGCAGAGGCGCCATCGGCGCCTCTTTTCAACCACACACATCATCCTGAACGGATTATTCCTGCTCCAGCTCACCACAGAAGCGGTAGCCTTCGCCATGTATGGTGGCGATGATCTCCGGGGTGTCGCCCACGCTCTCGAAGTGCTTGCGAATGCGGCGGATGGTGACATCCACGGTGCGGTCGTGGGGCTTGAGCTCACGACCTGTCATCTTCTTGAGCAGCTCGGCACGGGTCTGGATCTGGCCCGGGTTTTCGCAGAAGTGCAGCATGGCGCGGAACTCGGAACGCGGCAGCTTGAACATGTCGCCAGCCGGACTGACCAGGGCGCGGCTGTTGATGTCCAGGGCCCAGCCGTTGAACAGGTAACGTTCGACCAGCTTCTTCTCTTCACCACCGGCGGCCACGTTCATGGTGCGGCTCAGCAGGTTGCGGGCACGAATGGTCAGCTCACGGGGGTTGAAGGGCTTGGTGATGTAGTCATCGGCACCGATCTCCAGACCCAGGATCTTGTCCACTTCGTTGTCACGACCGGTCAGGAACATCAGGGCGATGTTGTCATCTTCACGCAGCTCGCGCGCCAGCAGCAGGCCATTCTTGCCCGGCAGGTTGATGTCCATGATCACCAGGTTGATGGTGTGGGCGGTCAGGGCCTGGTGCATCTCGTCGCCATTGTTGGCTTCGAGCACAATGTAACCCTCTGCCTCGAAAATGCTCTTCAGGGTATTGCGGGTAACCAGTTCGTCTTCGACGATCAGTATGTGTGGTGTTTGCATTGAGTATTCCCAGATTCTTATCAGTTAATTTTCGAAATTTTAACACTCTTTGGCGTTATCCGACCGGCCCTGAAAATTTATTACGTCATCCTGGGTATGAATATCGGGTCGAATCATCGCGAATTTGGTCACTGTGCCGGCAAACATCCATATGCCACAGACGGGGTCTCAACAAGCCTGATTGAGCGGTGCCCTGAAAGGTAGTCCATTGCAAAAGTTGCTGCATTTTATCAGTTAACAGGCGCATAACAACACTCTTTGCTGTCAGATAGCAACTTTTTAACTCTGGCTTGATATAAGTCAAACCCTGAGTTATCTGCATGATACTTGGGCTTGGCTCCATTTTCGCCCCTATGAAATGTAATGAGATGCAACATATGGTTGACATGACTTTGTGGGAAAACTACAGAAAAGTGTGCTTTATTGCCCCTTTTTCGCCGCCGGACTGGCCTGACTATGCCATCGTCACGGCCTGGAATCCGGGAAGCCAGCCCACGGGAAGGCGTCGCAACACCCGCCGCCAGCATGCCCTTCTGCGTGTCATCCATCGCTCCGACACCTTGTCTGCCATGGGGCCGGTATGGGGCAGTGCTCTTGATGAAAACTGGCAGGAGGAGTCCTGGCTGCTGCGCGCTTCTCGCCTTGATGCCACCCGGTTGGCGGCCGCCTTTGGACAATATGCCCTCTACCGGGTCGAGCGGGGAGAACTCTGGCTGGAGCCTGCGCTGCTGAATGTGCCTCCCTGCCATCTGGGGCCCCTTGCCGCTCACTGGATTGTCAGAGCGCCGACATGATGGAAGAATGGCGACTCACCTGTGTGTTTATCACTCACCCATGGAAGGATGACGATGATGCTGGATTTACTGCCCGATCTCTGTGATGAACACCTCGATAATGTGCAAGTGGCCGAGCCGCTGTTTCGCGATTATGGCGGCAAGCCGTTGTTTCATGGGGAGGCGGTGACGCTTTCCTGTTTCGAGGACAACAGCCTTGTGCGGGAGCTGGTGAATCGCCCGGGCCATGGCAAGGTGATGGTCATCGACGGTGGCGGTTCCCTGCGCCGTGCCCTGCTCGGGGATCAACTGGCCATCAAGGCCGCGGAGCAGGGATGGGAGGGGATCCTCGTCTATGGCGCAGTGCGGGATGTGGGCACCCTGGCCACCCTGTCGCTCGGGGTCAAGGCGCTGGCGGCCTGCCCGGTCAAGACGGAAAAGCGTGGTCTGGGCGAGCTCGATGCTACCGTCTCCTTCGCGGGGGTGACCATATCGCCGGGGAATTATGTCTATGCCGATCTCAACGGCGTGCTGGTGAGTGCCAGCCGGCTGATCTGAAAGGCTAGAAATGCAGCCCGAGCCCCAGCATGAGGAACTGTTCCGTGCTGAAGGCGCTGACACCGTAGTTGGCGGTGAGCGCCAGCTGGGGCGTCAGCAGCAGGCTGCTGTTGAGCTCCACCAGGGTGCTGGGCTTGCTCGTCTCCAGCTGCTTGACCTGACTGCCGATGTTGAGGGACGGGGAGAGCTGATAGCGCACCCCGGAACTGATGTTGAAACCTGCCTGATCGCTGCGGGCACCGAGGGCGGGGCCTGCCTCCATGTAGAGGCTGATGTCCTCTTCAAGCGGATATTGATAGCCGGTATTGATGAGCCAGATGTCGAAGCTGTCGCTGGGGTGGGTCTGAGTGCCGAGCAATACGCCGGAATAGCTTTTGACGTAGAGCTGGCTGTCGGTATCGTCCTGGAGAAAACTCCAGTCGGCCGCCTGGGCCGAAAGCGCGAATGCAGATGCGAGTGCGATGGCGAGAGATTTGACCATTCGTTTCCCCTCCCTGGGTCCGAACAGGACTACAAGCATGGCACATCGCTTCTGCCTGTAAAGGCTACTTTCGTCACAATAAAAGAGTTTAAATTGGCACCCGACTCATGCTACACAGGCCCGGTCACTCTGAGTCTTCATTAATTTTCTTCATCAAGAGGCGATCTCATGAACAAGAAACTGACCCTGCTGGCCGCCCTGGCCCTGGGAGGCTGCGCCATGGCAACGGGTTCCAATCTGGCTAACTTGCAAGCATCGACCTGGCAGTTGCAAGGGGCGAGCGGCGATACCTTCACCTTGCAACTGGCAGGGGACAAGGTGGCTGGCAAGGGCGGCTGCAACCGCTACTTCGGCGCCATCAAGCAGCAGGGGGATGGTGTGCTGGCCCTCGGTCCCATGGGGGCGACCCGCATGATGTGCATGGGGGATCTGGCAGGCAAGGAGATGAATTACCTGCAGGCCCTGGAGAAGGTCGCAAGCTTCGAGATCAAGGGTCAGCAACTGGTACTGCGTGATGCCAGCAAGGCACCCCTGCTCACCTTCGATGCGATGAAATAAGTCGAGGTACCGTCAATGGCTGTCGCAACCCGGCCGTCATGTCGTGCACACAAAGAGGGACGCCGCGGCGTCCCTCTTTGCATTTCGTGAAGATCCCTATCGGACCTCTTCATCCCCCGCGCTGGAAGCGAAACCGCTTCTTGCGCCGGTAGGGATAGACGTCCTCGAATACCCCTTCCTTGATGTTGCTTTGCAGCATCTTCCAGTAGTTGGCATCAAACAGTTCCTTGTGCAGTTGCATCATGATCTCCCGCACCTGGGGTTTTTGCAGCAGGAAGGTGGCGAACTCCTCGGGGAAGATGTCGTTCGGTGCCACCGAATACCAGGGTTCGGCGCTCCACTCGTCTTCCGGGTAGCGCGGCGGCGGGATCTGGCGGAAGTTGCACTCCGTCATGTAGCAGATCTCGTCATAGTCGTAGAACACCACCCGGCCGTGGCGGGTGACGCCGAAGTTCTTGAACAGCATGTCACCCGGGAAGATGTTGGCGGCCGCGAGCTGTCTGATGGCGTTGCCATATTCCTCCAGCGCGAGCCGGGTCTGCTGCTCGTCCGCTCTGTCCAGATAGAGGTTGAGCGGGATCATCTTGCGCTCCGTGTAGAGGTGCCTGATCACCAGTTTGTCGGCGGTGATGGCCAGCGCAGAGGGGGCCACCGTCTTGAGTTCCGCCAGCAGCTCGGGGGAGATGCGATCGAGGGGAAACTCGAAGTTGGTGAACTCCTGGGTATCGGCCATGCGGCCCACCCGGTCGTGCTGTTTGACCAGCCGGTATTTTGCCTTCACCTGCTCGTGGCTCACGTCTTTCGGGGGCGTGAACTCGTCTTTGATCACCTTGAACACCACGTCGTAGGAGGGGAGGGTGAACACGCTCATCACCATGCCCTTGATACCGGGGGCGATGACGAACTGCTCCCGGCTCTCGCCGAGGTGCTGTTGATAGTGGCGATAGAGTTCCGTCTTGCCGTGCTTCTGGCAGCCGATGGCGTTGTAAATTTCGTAATCGGGCTTGCGGGGCATGATCTGGCGCAGAAACAGCACATAGAGGGCCGGTACCGGGGCATAGACCATGAAGTAGGCACGGGCGAAGCCAAACACGATGGAGGCGAGCTCGGGCTCGAAGATGACGGTATCCACATAGATGCTCTGGCCGGTGCTGAGCAGGGGCAGGATGAAGGGATACACCTCCTTTTTTACCCGGATGAGCCCCACCAGATAGGCCCCCTTGTTGCGGTAGAACACCTCCCTGAGCAGCTCGATGGCGAAGGGTTCCTCGTGCAAGATGGCCGGGCCGTTCTCGGCCAGATGGCGGTGGATGTCGACAATATCCCGCTGTTTGTCCTCATAGGGCAGGGTAAAACTGTAATCCCCCAGCAACTTGCTCAGGGTCTGGGGCAAATGGGCCAGATCGGTGCGATAGATTCGCAGCAGGCTGCCGAGATCCGGGTGTTCCCCCCGGCTCACGAAGGGGTGGATGTAGAGGTTCTCGTCGCGGATGTTGCGATGACGGAAGATGCGGCGGTAGACGGAGTTGAAGAAGGACTCCGCCACCTCGAAGTTCTCGCACTGGGGCAACAGATCGCTGAAGGCCCCCTTCACCTGCTTGAGCAGTCCCTGGCTTGGCAACTGTTCGCCCATCATCTGCTTGATCTGGGTCGTGGTGGCGCCCACGTGGTGATCGTAGAGGCGGATGCGCTCGCGCCCTGCGAGCTGGACGCCCAGCCAGTCGCTGTTCTCGAAGCGGCTCTTGCTGCCCTGGGTTATCTCGAGAAAGCGGCTGTAAAACGACTCGAAGCGCTGCAAGATCGTCTCGGCGACCGCCTGTTCCAATGGCTGCTGCATCTCTCTCTTCCTTGTGATCTGTCCATCCGATGGCGTCTGCACTTGTCTGCAGTTTGTTCACATATCGGGCCACTATGGCAACATTCAAACATCCGTTCAAGTGGCATTTTTCGGGGATAAACGGTAGATTGCGCCCCTGTTTTGCCGATGGTCCCACGCCCTTTTCGACCGCGGCCCCTCCAGGAGAAAACCCGATGAAACTCTATTTTGTACTGGTGGCACCGGCCCGCGCCGCCAACGTGGGGGCCGCCGCCCGCGCCATGAAGACCATGGGCTTCGATGCCATGCGCCTGGTGGCGAGCCGGGTGCATGAAGAGGATGAGGCGGGCTGGGTGGCGCACGGGGCGCAGGAGATCCTGACCGAGGCCGAGGCGTTCGATACCCTGGAGGCGGCCCTCGCGGACATGGATCTGGTGATTGCCACCACCGCCCGCCAGCGTGGCCGTTATCAGCACTACCTCACCCCGGCCGAGATCCGCGATCAGATCCGTGCCAAACCGTCGTTGAACAAGGTTGCCATCGTGTTTGGCTGCGAGGAGTCGGGTCTCTCCAACGAGCAACTCGCCCAGGTGGATCTCATCAGTTACCTGCCCCTCAAGGTGAGCTACCCCTCCCTGAACCTGGGGCAGGCGATCATGCTGTATGCCTACGAGATGAGTCCGCTGCTGGATGAGCCCGAAGCCGTAGCAGAAAATTTTGATAACCTTGGACAGGTTCGGGTACTGAAATCAAAAACAGCAGAAATTCTCGGTGAACTCGGTGTTTCGCAGGATGAAAAACTGCATCAATGGGTGATGGACCGAGTGCCCATGCTGCCGCAGCGGGATCTGAATATGCTGCATCTGCTCTGCAAAGACCTCGTTCGCCGTTTTGAACGCAAGGAGTGAAGCGGTTTAAGTTGACAGCCCATCGCCCGGCGCGGTATTGCTAAAAGCCAGCTTCGTTCAAGAGTGTTCGTCATGCAGTCATTCATCAACGTCATCACCACCACCATTATTACCGGTACCACCACAGGTGGCACTGGGGCCGGTTGATGCGCTGACGAACAAGCACAGAAATCAGAAAAGGCCCGTACCCACCCAGTACGGGCCTTTTTGTTGGATGATTTTCGGGTCAATTTGTCGGTCGGTTTGCAAAAAAATACAGGGAGAGAAAGCGATGAGAGTGTTGAAGTTTGGCGGGTCGTCACTGGCCGATGCAGAACGTTTCCTACGGGTTGCCGATATCGCGGTGAACACCCATGGTCAGTCCCAGGTCGCCCTGGTGTTGTCGGCCCCGGCCAAGGTGACCAATCATCTGGTGGCCCTGGTAGAACAGACCAGTCGCGGCATGGATGCCAGTAGTACCCTGTTCGAGATCAACGGTATCTTCTCCCGCCTGCTGGCAGGGCTCAAGGCGGCCTATCCGGCCCTGGATGACAAGGCCCTGCTGGCCCGTCTGACCAGCGAACTGGATCAGGTCGAGCGGTTGATGCAGGGCATCCGGCTGCTCGGGCTCTGCCCGGACAACGTGCAGGCCCGCATCCTGAGCCGGGGCGAGAACCTCTCCATCGCCTTCATGCACGAGCTGCTGCGGGTACGTGGTCTCGAACTGGATCTCATCGTGCCGGAACAGTTGCTGGTCACCGACGGCGGCTATCTGGAGGCGCACGTCGACATCGAGGCCTCCCGCCTGCGCTTCGCCGCCAAGGGCCTGCGTTCCGATTGTCTCTATCTGATGCCGGGCTTCACCGGTGGCAGCGACAAGGGTGAGACGGTGCTGCTGGGCCGTAACGGCTCCGACTACTCCGCCGCCGTGCTGGCCGCCTGCGTCGATGCGGAGTGCTGCGAGATCTGGACCGACGTGGAGGGCTGCTACAACTGCGATCCGCGCCTGGTGCCGGACGCCTACTTGCTCAAAACCCTCTCCTACAAGGAGGCGATGGAGCTCTCCTACTTCGGTGCCAAGGTGCTGCACCCGAAAACCATCGCCCCCGTGGCCCAGTTCCACATCCCCTGTCTCATCAAGAACAGCTTCAACCCGCAAGGGCCGGGGACGCTTATCGGGGTTGAGCAGGGGGATGATGACCTGAAAGTGAAGGCCATCTCGGATCTCTCCGGCATGTGCATGTTCAACGTCTCCGGCCCCGGCATGAAGGGCATGGTGGGCATGGCGGGCCGCATCTTCTCCGCCGTCTCCCGCGCCGGGGTCAGCATCGTCCTCATCACCCAGTCATCCTCCGAGTACAGCGTCAGCTTCTGCATCCACAGCTACGATTGCGACAAGACCCGCAAGGTGCTGGAGCGCGAGTTCGAACTGGAATTCAAGAACCAGCTGCTGGATCCCCTCGAGATCATGACCGATCTCGCCATCATCTCCCTCATCGGGGACGGCATGCGCACATCCAAGGGGATGGCGGCGCGCTTCTTCACCTCCCTGGCCCAGGCTTCCATCAACATCGTCGCCATCGCGCAGGGGTCGAGCGAGCGCTCCATCTCCGCCGTGGTGCGGGATCGCAAGGTGGCGGAAGCCATCAAGGCCTGCCACCAGAACTTCTTCGGCAGCCAGCAGTTCATCGATCTGTTCGTGGTCGGGGTCGGCGGCGTCGGTGCGGCCCTGGTAGATCAGATTGCCCGTCAGCAACCCGTGCTGGCCGAGCAGGGCACCGGTCTGCGGGTGGTCGGCATCGCCAACAGCCGCCAGATGGCGGTCAACAAGGATGGTCTCAACCTCGCCAACTGGCGTGAACAGCTGGTGGAGGCCCGGGACAGCTTTAGCCTGGAGTCGGTGAAAAAAGCGGTGGAAGAGAGTCATCTCATCAACCCGGTGATCGTCGATTGCACCTCCAGCGAAGCGGTCGCCGTCCAGTATGCGGACTTCCTGGCCGCCGGTTTCCACGTGGTCACCCCGAACAAGAAGGCCAACACCGGTTCGCTCGATTACTACAAGGCGCTGCGCCGCACCGCCCGCCAGACTCGCCGCAAGTTCCTGTACGAAACCAACGTCGGCGCCGGTCTGCCGGTCATCGAGAACCTGCAGAACCTCATCAAGGCCGGCGACAAGCTGCGCGCCTTCGACGGCGTGCTGTCCGGGTCGCTCTCCTTCATCTTCGGCAAGCTGGACGAGGGGATGAGCTTCTCCGAGGCCACCGGCATCGCCCGTGGCAACGGCTTCACCGAGCCGGATCCCCGCGACGATCTGAACGGCATGGACGTGGCCCGCAAGCTCTTGATCCTGGCCCGTGAGGCCGGCATGGCGCTGGAGCTGTCCGATGTGGAAGTGGAGCAGGCGCTGCCGCCGGGCTTTGACGTCAGTGGCGATGTGGAGGCCTTTATGGCCCGTTTGCCGGAGGCAGACGGCTGGTTCCGTGACCAGTTCGCGGCTGCCCAGCGTGAAGGCAAGGTGCTGCGCTACGTGGGCTCCATCGAGGGGGGCAAGTGCAAGGTCGCCATCAAGGCGGTCGGCGCCGATGAACCGCTGTTCAAGGTCAAGGACGGGGAGAACGCGCTCGCCTTCTTCTCCACCTATTACCAGCCCATCCCCCTGGTGCTGCGTGGCTATGGCGCGGGCACCGAGGTGACCGCCGCCGGTGTCTTCGCCGACGTGCTGCGCACCCAGAACTGGAAGCAGGAGCTATAAGCATGAGTTCAGACATGTACCAGAGCCGCAGTGTAGTGGCTTATGCCCCGGCCTCCAGCGCCAATCTGAGCGTGGGCTTCGATGTGTTGGGGGCGGCGCTCGCCCCCGTGGATGGCTCTCTGCTCGGGGATCGCGTTCAGGTCAAGGCGGCGGAGGTGCCGTTTGCGCTGTCGGCGGTGGGGCGCTATGCCCACAAGTTGCCGGACGATCCCAAAAAGAACATCCTCTACGACTGCTGGGTCGGTTACGGCGAGGCGCTGGCCAAGCTGGGCAAGGCACTGCGGCCGCTGGAAATGGTGCTGGAGAAGAACCTGCCGGTGGGTTCCGGCATGGGCTCCAGCGCCTGCAGCGTGGTGGCGGCCCTGGAGGGGCTCAACGCCTTCCACGACAACCCGCTGAGTGAGCACGATCTTCTGCTGCTGATGGGGGAGATGGAAGGACGTATCTCTGGCTCCGTGCACTACGACAACGTGGCCCCCTGCTATCTCGGCGGCATGCAGCTGATCGTGGAAGAAGCAGGCGTCATCAGTCAGGGCATTCCGGTGTTCGAGGAGTGGTACTGGGTGGTCTGCTACCCGGGCACAGTGGTCTCCACCGCCGCCGCTCGCGCCATCCTGCCGGCCCAGTATCGCCGCCAGGATTGCCTCACCTATGGTCGCCGGCTGGCCGCCTTCGTGCATGCAAGCTACACCCGCCAGGAGGGGCTGGCCGCCAGCGTCTTGAAAGACGTGATTGCCGAGCCCTACCGCGCGGCCCTGATCGAGGGTTTCAACGAGGTGCGGGCCCAGGCCGCCCAGAACGGGGCGCTCGCCACCGGCATCTCGGGTTCCGGCCCCAGCGTCTTCGTGGTGATGAAGGATCTGGCCCAGGCCGAGCGCATGAAGGATTGGATGGACGCACATTTCGTGCAGAACGAAGATGGATTTGCCCGGGTCTGTAAATTGGACATGGCCGGGGCACGGGTAACAGGAAGCGAGCTATGAATCTTTACAATATCAAGGACAAGAGTGAACAGGTCAGCTTCGCCCAGGCGGTGCGCCAGGGGTTGGGCCGCGAACAGGGGCTCTTCTTCCCCGAGAAACTGGAACCGCTGGCCGATGTGGATGCCTTGCTGGACTTGCCGCTGGCCGAGCGCTCGGCGCGCATCATCAGCCACCTGCTGGGGGATGAGGTGCCCTTGCCTAAGGTCAGCGAGCTGATCAGCGCCGCCTTCACCTTCCCGGCGCCCCTGGTGAAGCTCAAAGACGGCACCTATGCCCTGGAGCTGTTCCATGGCCCGACCCTGGCGTTCAAGGACTTCGGCGGCCGCTTCATGGCCCAGTGCCTGGCCGCCTTCCGCACCAACGACAAGATCACTATCTTGACCGCCACCTCCGGCGACACCGGCGCCGCCGTAGCCCACGCCTTCTATGGCCTGGAGGGGATAGAAGTGGTCATCCTCTATCCCAAGGGCAAGATCAGCCCCTTGCAGGAGGCGCTGTTCTGCACCCTGGGCGGCAACATCCGCACCATCGCCATCGACGGCGACTTCGACGCCTGCCAGGCGTTGGTGAAACAGGCCTTCGACGACGAGGAGCTGAAAAAGGCCATCGGCCTGAACTCCGCCAACTCCATCAACATCAGCCGCCTGCTGGCCCAGGTCTGCTACTACTTCGAAGCCGTGGCCCAGCTGCCGCGATCCGAGCGCCATAAAGCGGTCATCAGCGTGCCGTCCGGCAACTTCGGCAACCTGACCGCGGGCCTGATTGCCAAGGCGCTGGGGCTGCCGGTGAAGCGCTTCATGGCCGCCACCAACGCCAACGATACCGTGCCGCGCTACCTGAAATCCGGCCAGTGGGAGCCGCACCAGACGGTCGCAACGCTCTCCAACGCCATGGACGTGAGCCGCCCCAACAACTGGCCTAGGGTAGAGGAGCTGTGCCGCCGCAACGGCTGGGCGCTGGAAACCCTGGGTTCAGGCATGCGTGACGATGCCCAGACCCGGGATGCACTCAAACGCCTGCACCAGCTGGACTACCTGTGCGAGCCCCACGGCGCCATCGCCTGGGATCTGCTGAATGAGCAGCTTGGGCAAGACGAAGTGGGGGTGTTCCTCTGCACCGCCCATCCCGCCAAGTTCAAGGAGTCGGTGGACGCGATCCTGGGGCTGGATGTGCCGCTGCCGGGGCCCCTTGCCAAGCACGCCGTGCTGCCGCTCTTGTCCCACAACCTGCCGGCGGAATTCGCGCCGCTAAGAGCCTTCCTGCTCGGTTAAGCAACCTGAAACATCCCCCGGCTTCGGGGGATGTTTGTTTTCGGCCAGAGGCTGAAACCGTCTTGGATTAACCCAGAGGATTGAGGAGCAGAGCATGAGCCAGCATCCCCTTCGCACGCTTATCGAAACCTGCGACGCCGCCATCTCCCGGCGCGACTTCGACGCCCTGATGGCCTTCTACGCCGAGGACGCCGCCCTGGTGGTCAAACCCGGCATGGTGGTGCGCGGCATCCCCGCCATCCGCCGCGCCTTCGGGGCCATCTCGGATTACTTTGACGGGCAGCTTGAGGTGACTCAGGGCGCCATGGAGGTGATCGAGGGGGCCGACAATGCGCTGGTAATTATGGAGACCCGGCTGCGCTACCCAGACGGGCAAGGTGACTGGATCGATGAGACCCGCCGGGCCACCTATGTGTTTCGCAAAGAGCCTGATGGGCAGTGGCGTTGCACCATCGACAACTCCTACGGCACTGCACTGCTGGCGGCAGAGGGGTTCTTCCACCATTGATGCCGGGGTAACGCCTTGGTCATAAAAGGCTTTTTCTGGTGTGAGCTCAGGATCACAGCCTGGCTCCCGACACAAGACCCCGAATGGATGCCCATCACAACCTGCTGCCTGCAGGTTTTATGGCAGTGGTTGCTGTTGTCTGGTCATGGTTTGGTGATCACTTCTGCTATCAAAACCGGCCCCATAAGGACAATCAATATCGAGGTATAGACAGGGTCACAGAAGCCCTATTGACCCTATCCCTCCCGGCTGTTAATCAGGGGGCTGCTTGAAAACCATCATGGACGAGCAAGGCCGCAGACTTCCCATGGGCGCGGCCGACTGACAACAACAAAACCACAGTGCAGGGAGCAAACCATCATGTGGCCGTACCGAAAGATAGTGACCCAGTCCCTCAAGACGCCGCTGGCGATCGCCAGAATCATGTTTTACCTGGCCCTGTTATTGGTATTCCCCCCTGCCAATGATGATGCTATCGGACTCTCCGGCGGCAGAGATCGGGCGTTTCTCTTACGTCCTGGTGACGTTTCCCATCGCCATGGGGCTGATGTTGATATCGAGCTTCATGGCCATCCTGATCGCCATGGTGGAGGCGAAAAACAGGAGTCATCCCCGCGGCGAGTGGTGATGCAGGGGCTGTCGTTTATCGGCGGCCTTGCACAAGGCTCTGTCATGGCCGTTATTCATGTCCAACAGCCGCCCTCGGGATGGGGGCGGCTTTCGCCCGTTTTTGAGGTGAATCAAGCGCCCCTTGAGTGTCGGTTGACCTTGCTGCCGGCATTGGGTTAGCCTCTGGGCTCCCTTGATACCCGAGTATTTCCTCCGATGCGCATTTAACCTGTCCGCACCCCTTATCGTCTTTGCCCTCGCTTTGCGAGGCCGGGTGCGTCTTTACCGTGACAGGTTGATGTTGATTCCTCATTGCTTCGTATCCGTGGACGCACGTCCCTGTCATTTGGCTTGGCTCTTGGCTTGATGCTCCGGCATTGACCCACAGGAGTACAGATGACCCCTATTTCATGTCATATCAAACAGTTGCAACTGCCTTATCTGCCCGGCATTGCGCCCCTCACGTTTTCCCTGCCCCAGGCGCCCTGTACCCTGATCGGTCGCAATGGCATCGGCAAGAGCCTGCTGCTGGCGGTGTTGGCCGGTTTGCGCTCCCCCGTATCGGGCAAGGTGGAATGGGCTCAGCCCATCGCCTGGCTTTCCCAATTCGCCCCCGACCGTGAAGGCTCGGTGGCTGACCTTATTGGCTGGGGGGAGGCCCTGGGCGCCCTTGAGCGCATCGAGCAGGGCAGTATCGACAGTCGAGATTTCGATCTGTTGGCAGAGCGCTGGACCCTGCGAGAGGATCTCGCGGCGCTGCTGGCTAAGGCCAATCTGGCTGTCGATCTCAAGCAACCCCTGACCCGTCTAAGTGGCGGTCAACTCACCCGGCTAAGGCTGCTAGCGCTCTTCGCCAACCCGGATCACTTCCTGCTGCTGGATGAGCCTGACAATCATCTCGACACCGAGGGTATCGACTGGCTCGGGCAGCAACTGGCGCGTCACCCTGGCGGTTATCTGCTGGTGAGCCACGACCGGCGGCTGCTCAATCAGGCCCAGCAACTGTTCGAGTTAAGCGAGCAGGGGCTGCAAAGCTCGCAGCTTTCATTCCAGGCCTATCTGCAGCAGCAGGCACAGGAGCAGGCCGCCAGACATGCGCGCCTGGATCAGGCCGCGCGCAACGAGAAGGCGGCGGCCCAGGCGCTGCAAAGGGTGCGCGAGCAGGCGGCAAAACGCGCCAGTCAGGGACGGCGGGATCGCGGCTCTCAGGCCAAGGTCCTGCTGGATTTCAACGCGGATCAGGCGGGCAAGTCTCTTGGCAAGGTACTGGATCGCCATGAGCGTGGTCATCAACAGCAACTGGGCCTCAAGGCAGATGCGGCCGCCGCGCTGGCGGCGGTGCAGCCCCTGCGCATGCAGTGGCAGTATGGAGCCGATGCCCGCAAATCGGGCAGTGCCCAGCCGCTGGCTATTACGGCGGCCAGTCACCTGCGCTGGCATAACCAGAGCGTCAGTCTGGTGCTACAGCGGGGAGATCGCTGCCTGCTCAGCGGCAAGAACGGAAGCGGAAAATCGAGCCTGCTCAAGATGCTGCGCGGGGAGCTGGCGCCCGAGTCGGGTTCCTACCGGATCAGCGGCAGGCTTGCCTGTCTGGATCAGGGATTGAGCCTCATCGACAAGACGCTCAGTCCGCTTGCCAATCTGCTGGTGGCTACGCCTGATTCGGCTGAGAGCGAGGCGAGAACCCGGCTGGCGGGTATAGGATTGCGGCGAGACAGAGCCTTGCAACCGAGCCACGGCTTGAGCGGTGGCGAGCGGTTGAAATTGGGCCTCTTGATGGTGCTGGCCCAGCAGCCAGAGCTGCTGTTATTGGATGAGCCGGACAACCATCTGGATCACCCTTCACGCCAGCTGCTCACTCAAGTATTGGCCGACTATCCGGGCACCTTGCTGCTGGTCTCCCACGATCCCGACTTTGTAGCCGGGGTGGGAATTGAAAGAGAGTATTGGTTGGAGGGATAGGGGGTTAAATCGTGAGCCAGCCGAGTAATGGCTGGCTCAGAAAGGTGGTACGCCGACATTGCTTCTATGACTAGGTAGAAATGAAATGAACTTCAATAACTGATATGGCTTTGCCTGGCCGAGTATTTCTACTATCAGGTTTTATTGCGATTTGATCGCCTTCTTTTAATCTACTCCACTCCCCCCAGCTGCCATTGACTAGTTTGTCATAATGAACAAAATAATCTTGACTTGATTCATCGGTTGTAAATATGAAAGTGTTAGGGCCGGAATTACGACCTTTAGGGTTGTTATCTCGATCATCAAGAACCAAGTGACTTGAGCAATAAACCAGTTCAACCTATTCAACAGACCTGCAAGGCAGAAAGCCTTGCCACACTGACCAAGTAATTTAACCATCCGATACATTCATCTAACCAATGGGGCTATCAACCCCCAGCCTCCGGCGGGCTGTGCTCCGGCGCCGCGCTCAGCAGATCCTGCCCCTCATCCTGGCTTAGCACCAGATAGCGTTCGTACTGGCGCAAGACGTCTGCGCTCAGCTCGTCCCGGGTCAGATACTGGATGCCGTAACCGGCGCAGCCATCGGCGAAGAAGGTCATGGGCTCGGAGATGCGGGTGTCCGGGTCGTGGTTACGAGTCGCCTCCAGTGGGTTGAAGGCGGAGGCGACTCGATATTCCGGGTTCAAAGCACCGCTGGCGTAAATAAAAGAGGGGAGCCTGGGCTCCCCTCTTTTATTGCTGATGACTTTTTCAGGGATACCCCAGGGTCCCCTTGATCGTCACGAGCTGGGCTGCAATCCAGGCGGGGTTGATGGGGCCCCAGTCGCTGATGCGATAGTGCCCCTGCAGGTGGCGAGCCCCCTCGGTCTGCTCGAACAGGCAGAGGATGTCGAGTTCCGCCAGCGCCGTCAGGGTATCCTGGGCGGTGCGCCTCGGCATGCCGGTGGCGGCCATGATGGCGGGGACGGTGTCCGTCCCCTGGCTTATCAGATAGGCGACATAGAGGCGCCGGTAGAAGCTGGTGCGGGTCTTGCTGGGTTCTGTCATGGTCGATTCCTGACGTCGTTCGCGCTCAGACGGGCCGGTTTACAGCTCATCCTCGAGCCGGTCGAAATAACGCCAGGTGGCAATGGCGGCCTTGCCCATCACCAGGGCCCAGACTCCGAACCAGAACCAGCGGAAGAAGCTCCAGGTGGAGGCGTCGGGCTGGGTGCTCTCAATCTTGGTGACGTTCGGGAACAGGGAGAACATGTTCACGCGCCAGCCGTAGGAGGTGATGATGGCGAGACGCTTCTCGAATTCCATGGACTTGGCCTTGGCCTGCACATCCGCGGCATTGAACTTGAAGTAGAAGGGCCAGCCCCACTGGGTATCCTCATTGCGAAACACCCGGATCTTCTCACCAGGGCGTTCGGTGTAGATGTAGTAGACATCGGTGATGGGGCCGTCGGCCGGGTTCTTCTGGCTGATGGGGCCATCCTTGTCGGTACGCTTCACCTCCACCCCGGTGATGGTGGCGATGGTGTGTTCCGGCAGGTAGAAATCGAGCCAGATAGCGGAGAGCAGGGCGATGAGGCCCAAGGCGATAAAAGCGGGTTTCTTGAACTTCAGGCTCATGGTGTTCTCTGTGAGGGGCAGTGACGTGCCTCTACCATACCCATATTTGCCTGAGTAGCACAGCCCCTAATGAAGCCTGAAATTCAAAAACTCGTTTAAAACGTGGGGGCCCATGGCGCTGAAAGGGGATGAATGAGGGCGACAGCGCCGCTGTGCCGCGCCTGGCTGTTGCCCTGACCCCACCGCCGGAGGGCGGATTGATGTGAGGCCCGCTGGGGCTCGGGTGGATTCATGATGTGCGGGCCTGCGCCAGGTTTTGCACATCAGCGCGGGGGAACCGGGGGAGGGGCGGTGATAATCACTGAAATCCGGCGGCGGCTCAGGTTTTTACTTGTGCGTATGGGGGGCGATGGGCAAGATTGATGGCTTGTTACCATGGAGGTGTAGTGTGTCCCACTGGATTGATCCCGCTATCTTGGCGCTGTTTATTCCCACGTTCTTCTTCGTATCCGTTACCCCCGGCATGTGCATGACCCTGGCGATGACCCTCGGCATGAGCCTGGGGGTGCGCCGCACCCTGCACATGATGTGGGGCGAGCTCATCGGCGTCGGCCTGGTGTCCGTACTCTCCGTGGTCGGGGTGGCTGCCGTCATGCTGCACTACCCGGCCATCTTCGCGGCCTTCAAATACGTGGGCGGTGCTTATCTGTTCTGGCTCGGCATCCAGATGTGGCAGGCCAAGGGCAAGATGGCCATTCCGGCAGATTTATCCAAGGAGCAGGAGACAAGCCGGCTGGGGTTGGCGCTGCAGGGCTTCGTCACCGCCATCGCCAATCCCAAGGGCTGGGCCTTCATGATCTCCCTGCTGCCCCCCTTCATCAACGCGGCCAAGCCGATGGTGCCCCAGATCAGCGCCCTGGTGGGCCTCATCCTTGTCATCGAGTTTTCCTGCCTGCTGCTCTACGCGGGCGGTGGTCGCACCCTGCGCCACTTCCTCGCGAAAAGCGGCAATGTCACCCTGATGAACCGCATCGCGGGTTCCCTGATGCTGTTTGTCGGCGTCTGGCTGGCCTTCGGTTGAGAGCCGGATCTGGCGAGTCAGTTCCATGGGCCATTCTTCGACGTGAAATCAATGGCTTATGTATGTAGATGGGCTCGGGTTACTGCGGGGCCAGTTGGCAGTCTGCCGTGACAGACAGGTGAATGTCACAGTGTAAAAAGGCCACCCTCTGCCGTGCAGAGGGTGGCCTTTTTCGTGAACGGCGAGCGCCTTACTCAGTCGGTCAGGCAGTCCGGGTCGAACACATATTCCCCGGCGAGCCAGCGCAGGATCTCGTCCACGCAGATCTGATCCTGGAATGGCAGGTAGCGGGCCTTGAGGTAATCCTGCTGCTCCTGGGTGAGCAGACTCAGGCCGACATCCTGGAACAGCGGCAGATCGGCCTGGATCATGGCGGAGATCTGCGGGCCGCAGGTGGCGTTGAGAGAGGCATGCAGCGCCTTGTCCGGATCGTACTGTTTGCCGAGCTTGTAGCTGATGGGCAGGGTGGCGAGGGGCAGCACCGAGAGGGCCGCCTGCTTCATGGGATTGACCGCATGGCCTGCCACCAGGTCCCCGAGCTCGGTACGGTTCTCGAAGGCGCGCAGGTGCAGGAAGCTGCTGGCCTTGCTACCGTCGTTGACCGGGTAGTTGTCCCAGAGGAAAGGCTTGCGGTGCAGCCAGTCGGCGGCCTGCTTGAGGTGCGCCGCCGGGTATTCGCTTGAGCAGACTTTGGGGCCGGTCCAGAAGATGTCGAACCGCTTGTCCAGCCCTTGTCCCAGATCCTGCAGATAATGGGGGGGCATGGCGCCGAACACCTTCTCCAGCACGGGATCCGTGGAGTAGTAGCTGGGGCAGAACAGCAACCGGCTGGCGCGGGTGTGGGCGGCGATGTCGTGGGCGATGGTGAGCTGCCAGTGGGCGAGATCCGGAGTATCGCCCTTCATGTCGTCAAACAGCACCGCCAGTATGTCGGGTTTGAGCGCCTCTTCGATGAGTCGCACCTTCTCCAGCAGGGCCGGGCGCTGACGATCGTAATCGTGATGGGCCCCCATGGGGCTCAGGCCCACTCCGAAGGCCAGGCCGTTGTCACGGCACTGCTGGGCGAGCTGACGGAGGGCGGCCAGCTGATCCGCAGGCCAGGGCTTGGCCCAGTGCTTGCGCAGATAGCCGTCTTCCTTCGGGGCATAGAGGTAGAAGCCGTAGCCGTGGCGGGGCAGCCACTGGGCGTAGCGGGCGCGGGCGTCCCAGCTCCAGGCCTTGCCAAAGAAGCCCTCAATGAGGCCGAGCCTGGGGGAGGGAGGGGTAAGACCAGACAGCAGTGTTTGGTAAGGCATGGGCAACTCCCTGCTCGCTGAGCATATTTTTATGGGCAGACTCGCGTCTTAAACCGGATCTTCTTCCAGGAAGCGTACCCCTATCTTGCGAGGCTCACCCTCTTCCATCTCGGCCACCGTCCAGAGCAATCCTTGCCAGGCAAAGTGGTCACCGACCACCAGATTATCGCCCAACTGGCCGGCGATAAAGTCGCCGAGGGTCAGATCCGCCACTTCGCTCACATCCAGCCCGTAGAGCGGGGCGAGATCCACCAGCTTGGCACCCGCCTCCAGCAGGAAGTCACCGAAGAAGCGCGGGCCCAGATCCTGCTCGGGCGCCTGGCTGAACAGCTGGCCGAGGGCGGGGAGATCGCGCTCATGACCGATGACGCAGAGGATGTCATCGGACTGCAGCCGGGTACTGCCCGAGGGGTGCAGCAGTTCCTGGCCCCGGAACAGGGCGCAGATGCGGGTCCCTTCCGGCATGCGCAGCTCCCGCAAGGGGGAGCCGATGCACCACTTCTCATCGCCCAGGCGATAGACGAAGGTCTCCCACTGGCTGTCGAGATCGATCTCGAGACCCGAGCGGTTGATGGGAGAGGGAGGGGCCGGTACCTCGACTCGCGCAAGACGGGAGGCGAGCGGCAGCGAGCTGCCCTGCAGGATGAGGGAGACCAGCACCACGAAGAAGGCGACATTGAAGTAGAGCTGGGCGTTGGGCAGCCCCGCCATCATGGGGAAGACCGCCAGAATGATGGGCACGGCGCCGCGCAGCCCCACCCAGGAGATGAACCAGCGCTCCCGGGGGGCGAAGTTTTTAAACGGCAACAGGCCAATCCAGACCGAGATGGGGCGGGCAAACAGTATCATCCACATGGCCAGCACCAGCGCCGGCAGGGCGATGGGTAGCAGGTTGCTCGGGGTGGCGAGCAGCCCCAGCACCAGGAACATGCCGATCTGGCTGAGCCAGGTCAGGCCATCGAGCACCGACAAGGTGGTGCTGCGGCTGCGCAGGGAGAGGTTGCCGAGCAAGAGGCCGGTCAGGTAGATGGCGAGAATGCCGCTGCCGCCGAGCGCCGTGGTGAGGGCGAAGATGAGCAGGCCGCCGCTCACCGTGAGCAAGGGGTAGAGGCCGGGAGCCAGGCGAGCGGTGTTGATGAGGCGCCACAGCAACCAGCCACCGGCGAGGCCGATACCGGCCCCGAGGCCAAACTGCTTGCCGAGTTGCAGCAGCAGGAAGGTCCAGTCCAGCCCCTGTTGCTGGGTGGCCAGCACCTCGATCAAAGTGACGGTGAGAAATACCGCCATGGGATCGTTGCTGCCGGACTCTATCTCCAGGGTGGCGCTGACCCGCTCGTTCAGGCTGCGCCCGCCGAGCAGGGAGAAGACCGCTGCCGCATCGGTGGAGCCGACGATGGCGCCGATCAGCATGCCCTGCATCAGGTTCAGATCGAACAGCCAGGCGGCGGCAAGGCCGGTCAGCCCCGTGGTGATGGCTACCCCGACGGTGGCGAGCGACAGGGCGGGCCAGAGGGCGACCCGAAACGACGAGACCCGGGTGCGCATGCCGCCGTCCAGCAGAATGATGGCGAGCGCCAGGTTGCCCACCAGGTAGGCGACCGAGTAGTCGGCGAAATGGATACCGCCGGGGCCATCCTCACCGGCCAGCATGCCGACGGCGAGGAAGATGACCAGGATGGGGATGCCGATACGGGAAGAGAGCGCACTTAACAGGACACTGCATCCCACCAACAAGGCTGCGACAAAGAAGAAACTGTTGATGGTGGTGGCATCCAATGGCGAACTCCTTATGGCGGGCTGCAAAACAGGCACATTATATGCAGTTTGCGTCCCCTTGTGTGGCTTAATCGTGCATTAATTTGCACTTTTTTACCTTTCGGTGCTGTTTTTAAGCAAAAAGAAGGCGTGAAGAAGCAAGAATGAAATGAAAATGAAACAGTAACGATTGGTGCTGGTTTGGCGCTGGGATGGGGGCGGGAAGGAGAGGGCAGGCAGGTTCGGGCGGCACTAGAAACGGGCTCCGGAGGTCGTTCGGCGCCCGGAGCCTGGGGGTCAGTCGTCTTCGTCGTCTTTGACTTCCCGGATCTTGTCCCTGTATTTGGGGAGCTGTTTCTCGAGCTGTTTCATGTCCTTGATGGCGTTGAGAAACAGACCGAGCAGGAACAAGAGCGGCAGCCCTATCCATAACCACAGACTCATGGGTGCGTCCTCATTTTGCTAAGACAGGGGGTGACGTCATGACTGACCTGGCGCTGGTCGAGCCGGGTCAATCGGCCTTCCATAAACCCCGTCTTCATGGGTGATTCCTCGCGTCGAGACCGGGAGTGACGTAACGAGCCAGGATCTCGTCCAGATGGGCCAGTATGCACTCCTTGCCTTCAATATCCGCCTGCTGCAGGCAAAGCGCCAGTGCATCCGGATCCAGCTGCAGATCGGCTGACTCCAGCCGGAAGCTCAGGTGCCAGGGTTCGTAGGCGACCCCGCAGCCCGCGCCAGAGAGCTGGGCATAGGGGAGGAAGAAGCCGAAGTCGTTCATGTGATCCCCGAGCCAGGCGCTCAGCTCCCCAAACCAGCCGTTTCCCTCGTATTCCCAGGGTTCCAGCGCCAGCTTGGTGCCCGCAGGCAGACAGTCCGGATCATAGATATCCAGATCCGTCCCCCAGTGGTGACGACTGGTGCCGGGCAGGGCGCTCCAGCGCAGGATGGCGTGCAGCCGCTCGGTCTCGTCGAGTTGCAGTGCATCCAGCGGCTGGCCCCTGGCGTCCAGCAATGGCCGCTCGCCGCGCCACTTGCCATTCCAGATGGCGAGCTGGCGTTCGAAACCGCGCCAGCTGGAGGCGGGTTGCAGGTTGTGGCCCTCGTAGGCGGCGGCCACCTGCATGTCGTTGAAGGCCGCCGCGGTGGCGACGGTGAGGCGGTGGGGACCGCGCCCCAGCAGGGTCAGGTGACTGTCGTCCAGCCCCAGCAGTTGATCCTGGGTCATGTCCGCTCCTTTGTGATGAGATGGCAAGCCGGGCCGGCCCACAGCCAGCCCGGTCGGTGTGGCTTGGTCATGAGGCCAGCAGGCGCGCCAGCACCCCTTGGTACATGTCTGCCAGCAGATCCAGATCCTCGGCCTTCACGCACTCGTTCACCTTGTGGATGGTGGCGTTGACGGGACCCAGCTCGATGACTTCGGCGCCGGTGGGGGCGATGAAGCGTCCATCGGACGTTCCCCCCGTGGTGAGCAGGGCAGGTTGCTGACCGTTGACCTGCTCGATGGCCGCCACCGCCGCGTCCAGCAGGGCGCCGGTGTCGGTCAGGAAGGGCTGGCCGGAGAGGGTCCATTTCAGTTCAAAATCCAGCCCGTGGCGGTTCAGCAGAGCCTCGACCCGCTCGCGGATATCCTGATCGGTGAGCTCGGTGCTGAAGCGGAAGTTGAACTGCACCTGCAGCTCGCCCGGGATGACGTTGGAGGCGCCGGTGCCCCCCTGAATGTTCGCTATCTGGAAGCTGGTGGGGGGGAAGTAGGCATTGCCCTCGTCCCAGACGGTGGCGGCGAGCTCGGCCAGGGCCGGGGCCGCTTTATGGATGGGATTGTCCGCCAGATGGGGGTAGGCGACGTGGCCCTGCACCCCGCGCACCAGCAGATCGCCGGTGATGGAGCCCCGCCGGCCGTTCTTCACCACGTCCCCTACCTCGCTGGTGGAGGAGGGTTCGCCGACGATGCACCAGCGGATCTTCTCGTCTCTCGCCTCCAGCGTTTCGATCACCCGCACGGTGCCGTTGATGAAGGGCCCCTCTTCATCGGAGGTGATGAGAAACGCGATGGAGCCCGCATGATCGGGATGGGCCGCGACGAAGCGCTCGGTGGCCACCACCATGGCGGCCAGCGACCCCTTCATGTCGGCGGCGCCGCGGCCATAGAGCATGCCGTCCTGGATGGTCGGCTCGAACGGCGGGGTGTGCCACTTGTCCAGCGGCCCGGCCGGCACCACGTCGGTGTGACCGGCGAAGCAGAACAGGGGGCCCTCGGTGCCACGACGAGCCCAGAGATTGGTGGTGTCTTCGAACACCATGGGCTCGATGACGAAGCCCAGACGCTCGAGGCGCGCCGCCATCAGGGTCTGGCACCCCTCATCCAGGGGGGTTACTGAGGGGCGGCGGATCAGATCCTTGGCCAGTGCGATGACATCCGACATCGGCGTTCCTTAAAAGAAGAAGTTAACGAGAGAAGAGGGATTGATAGTGATCGGCCTTGAAACCCAGATGCAGCTCGCCGTCCTTGTCCAGCAGCGGGCGCTTGATCATGGCCGGGTGAGCCAGCAGCAGGGCGCGGGCACGGGCCACGTCGAGCCCCTGCTTGTCCGCCTCCGGCAAGGCGCGGAAGGTGGTGCCGCGGGTATTGAGCAGAGCCTCCCAGCCGAGGCTCGCCAGCCAGCCATCCAGAGCGGCGGGATCCAGGCCGTCGGCTCTGTGATCGTGGAAGCGGTATTCGACACCGGCTTCGTCCAGCCACTTGCGGGCCTTCTTGATCGTGTCGCAGTTCTTGATGCCATAGAGGGTGGTGGCCATGGGGATCCTTAAATCGCGGGGCCAGCGGCCCTGAATAAATGCAAGGCCCGATTCTGGCATCCCGATCTTCCGATGGCAACGGCGGCGCCCCGCGCCCAGGCTTTTTACACAGGGATTTCGACCAGATGGAGAGCCCCTGTTAGCACAAAACGCGCCAGAGGGCGCGTTTTGTCGTATGGATGTCCAGCCATGTGGCTCAGGGGGAGACGGGCCACTGGTAATCGAATACCCGGGCACGCTCCCAGGGGGCCCCCGGCAGGCTGGAGGAGAGGCCGCCGTATTTGCCCACGTCATCCACCACTATGGTGGAGAGGATCGGCAGCTCGTGCTCGGTGCAATACATGCGGATGCGCTGCAACAGGGTACGCAGCTCGTCCTGGCTGCTCTCCAGCCCGGCCCGCTTGGCCAGTTTGGAGTAACGAATGGTGGTGCGCTCCTTTGCAGACTCGACGAGGATGTCCCACAGCTTGTAGTCGCAGTTGGTGCTCTCTACGGTGGCCAGGTTTGTCATAACTCTCTCCGGTGCGAAATGGTCGCTTTGTGTCGATGGGCATCTTGGCCAGTTCAACCACCCCGGATGTTGATCCAAAGCAAAAAAAGTTGAGGTTATTGGCCCAAACCCCACGAAGAGGAATTCTAGAACCTTATTGCTGGATTTAATGGCTATTTTTTGTGACTTAAGTGGAATTTAATGCTGCAAATGTGCATTCAAACAACCTTTATTGATAGGGATCAATAGGAAAGCCCGGCCTCACCACTAGATTTCGCACCTCGATAACCTTATCAGGAGCGCACTTTGGAACTCTTATTCGTCTCGTTCGTGCTGATGGCCGTGGTCTACGGCATCGTCAAGGACTACAACCCCCAGGCGGTGCTCGCCCTGGCGGGGATGAGCCTGTTCACCCTGGCCTACTGGCTCGGTCTGCATCCCATCCTGCCGGCGGAGAAGAGCACGGGGTTTGCCCTGTTCGACCTGTTCGAGGTGTTCAAGGGGATCTTCTCCTACCGGGCGGCGGGGCTCGGCCTCACCATCATGGCGGTGGCGGGCTTTGCCACCTACATGTCCCACATCGGCGCCTCCCAGGCCCTGGTACGGGTGGCGGTCAAACCGGTGGCGGGGATCCAGTCCAGCTACCTGATGCTGGCCATCTGCTACCTGGTGGCGGTGTTCGTCTCCCTGTTTGTCACCTCGGCCACCGGCCTGGGCCTGCTCTTGATGGTCACCATGTATCCGGTGATGCGCAACCTCGGCATCAGCCCGGCCTCCGCCTGCGGCGTCATCGCCACCTCCCAGGCGTTCGAAATCGGCCCGACCCAGACCAACGCCATCTTCTCCGCCGGTCAGTCCGGCATGGATCCGACCAGCTACTTCGTGGATTACCAGATCTGGCTGGTGGCCCCCATGTTGCTGGTGACCATGGTGCTGCACTTCTTCTGGCAGCGTCACTGTGACCGCCAGGATGGCTGGGATCCCGCCAAGCACCGCGGTGATCACGCCGAGCTCGACGAGCAGGGGACGGATGAGGTGAAGGCGCCGACCTGGTATGCCCTGCTGCCCATCATCCCCTTCGTGTTAATGATGACCTTCTCCAAGCTGCTGGTGGATGACATCAAGATGAGCGTGGAGGTGGCCATGCTGCTGTCGGTGTTCCTCGGCATGCTGTGCGAGCTGCTGCGTAGCCGCTCGGTGCGCACCGCCTTCGCGGGGCTGTCCAGCTTCCTCGACGGCATGGGCAAGGTGTTCGGCCCCGTGGTGGCGCTCATCGTCTGCGCCGAGCTGTTCGCCGAGTCCCTCAAGGCCATCGGTGCCATCGACACCCTGCTCCATTCCGCCAGCAACGCCGGTATCGGCAGCGGGCTGATGACCCTGGTGATGGTGGGTCTCATCATGGTGGCCGCGGTCATCATGGGCTCCGGCAACGCCGCATTCCTGAGCTTCTCCACCCTGGCCCCCGCCGTGGCGGCCAAGTTCGGGGTGCCGGCGGTGACCATGCTGCTGCCCATGCAGCTCGCCTCCAGTATCGGGCGCAGCATCTCCCCCATCGCCGCCGTGCTCATCGCCTGCGCCGGCATCGCCAAGGTCTCCCCCTTCGTGGTGGTCAAGCGCACCAGCGTGCCCATGGTCGGTGCCCTACTGACCGCCCTGGCACTCAATTATCTGCTGTTTATGTAATCAGGTGGCGGACGGCTGGGCCGTCCGCTCTTTTCACTCGGCTGTTGGCTGGGGAGCCTGCCTCCCCATCCCATGGAGACGATGATGACAAACATTCACAACGATTTTTCCCTGGACGACTATCTGGCGAACCTTGCGCCGCTGATCAACCTCGATTGCGGCACCCGCACCCCGGCCGGGGTGGCCAGGGTCGCCGACATCATGACGGAGAAGTACCAGGCCATCGGCTGGCAGGTGGTGCGCCACCAGTTTGCCGACGAGTGCGGCCCTTGCCTTGAGATCACCAATGCCCCCGGCGCTACCCACTATGACGTCATGCTGGTGGGCCACATGGACACCGTCTTCCCGGAAGGCACCGTCGCCAAGCGACCCCTCAAGGTCGAGGGCGATCAGGCCTTCGGCCCCGGCGTGTCGGACATGAAGAGCGGCCTGCTCTCCACCTGGTATGCCTTGCAGGGTATGGATCCCGATGTGCTGGCCAAGTTGAAGGTACTGGTCTGCTGCAACTGCGACGAGGAGATTGGCTCTCCCTGGTCCAAGGATTGGTTGGTGGAGAAGGCAAAGCAGAGCGCCTGCGTGCTGGTGGCCGAGGCGGCCCGCCCGAGCGGGGATCTCATCAGCGCCCGCAAGGGCAACGCCAAGTATCGCATCCGCTTCCACGGCAAGGCCTCCCACGCGGGCTCGGCCCTGGCGGAGGGCATCTCCGCCATCACCGAGCTGGCGAACTGGGTGCTCGCCATCAACGAGCAGGTGAACATGGAGACGGGCACCACCATGAACGTGGGGGTGATACAGGGCGGAACCGGGGTCAACGTGGTGCCGGACTTTGCCGAGGCCATCGTCGACCTGCGCTTCTGGAGCAATGAAGAGGCCGCCGCCGTGCATGACCGGCTCGGCTTCATGGCCAAGAACCCCTTCCTCGCGGGTTGCCGGGTCGAGGTGGAGCGCCAGACCTTCAAGCCGGCCATGCGCCCGAGTGCGGATACCCAGGCGCTGATGGCGCTGGTGGAGGCGGCCGGGCAGGAGGAGGGGATCCCCTTCAACTGGCTGGAGGCCGGTGGCGGCTCGGATGCGAATTTCACCGCCGCGGCCGGGGTGCCCTCCCTTGACGGTTTCGGCCCCATGGGGGGCGGCTTCCACTCGGAGGCGGAGTTCCTGCTGCTGGACAGCATAGAGCCGCGCATTCGTCTGCTTAAGCGCGTACTTGCCAAATTAGCGCGCTAAAAAACAACGTGAAGGCAGTGCAAACGGGAGGCTCAGGCCTCCCGTTTTTTATGTATTCCGGGTGGTCCGGTGTTGTGCTAACCGGCCCGGTCACTCACGCCTGGTTGACTAGATGGCTGACGCCTAACTGACTAATACCTAACTGACTAATACCTAACTGACTAATACCTAACTGACTAGATGGCTGGCGTCCTCTTCAGCCAGATAGGCGAGATGTTCCTGTCTGCGTACCTGCCAGCCGTCGAGGGCGAGGGGGGCGGCAAAGCCAGGCCCGTCCGTCACCATGGTGTGATATTCCCCCTGCTCGCCGCAGGCATCGAAACCCTGCGCCGCGGCCAGCTGCTGCAACTCGGCGAGGGCGGCTGCGTCCAGCACGCGCCCCACCCAGGCTGGCGCCAGCACCCTGGTATCGACGCAGGAGAGATGGGCCACAATCCCGCGCGCCTGCAGGTCCGCCAGCAGCGCCTCTCGGGATTGCTGCCAGAGCGGGGTATGCACGGAGAGGCCGAGCGGCCGGCAGCGGGCGCAGATCCAGTTGTCGGCGCCATTGACCCGGTCGATATCGCCGGTGACCACGCCTTCTATCGCCCACTCTCGCTGCAAGTCGGCCAGCGCCTGCTCGTAACTCTGCTCGAAGGGGGCCGTGATGGTCACCAGCCGGTGGGGCAGGCCCAGCGCCTCGGCCTGACGGCGCACCAGGGGCAGGGGATGGGCGAGGAACCGGGGATTGGGCGGGCCGAAGGTGACCAGCGCGACCACCTGATGGCCCTGCTCACGGGCATGGCAGAGCGCCTGCATGGCATCCTTGCCGCCACTCCAGAGTACGATGACGCGGGACATGGGCTCTCCTTGGAAGATGAAAGGAGGGCATGCTAACCCGCCGCGACCCCTTGGCAAAGCGCCGGAAAGCAGACAGGCCCCCGCAATGGGGGCCTGTCTGGTCGAGGGATGCGCGATTACAGCAGCACGCTGGTGAGCAGGTAGCCCAGGGTACAGGAGGTGGCGACCCCGATGAGACCCGGAATGATGAAGCTGTGGTTGATGATGAACTTGCCGATGCGGGTGGTGCCGGAGCGGTCGAAGCCGATGCAGGCCAGATCGCTTGGGTAGGTCGGCAGCACGAAGTAGCCGTAGCTCGCCGGCAGGAAGGCGATCAGCAGCTTGGGCTCGACCCCGAGCGCCAGCCCCATGGGGGCGATGGCGGTGAGGGCGGCGGCCTGGCTATTCACCAGCTTGGAGATGAGGAACAGCACCAGGGCATAGGTCCAGGGCTGGGCCTGTACCACGTGGGCCAGGGTCTCTTTGAGCAGCGGCATGTGGGCCTGGAAGAAGGTCTCGCTCATCCAGGCGACCCCGAAGACCGAGAAGATGGCGACCATGCCCGCCTTGAACACGGCGCCGTTTGAGATGTCACCGGGCTTGACCTTGCAGCGCATCAGGATGAGGGCGCCGGCGATCAGCATCATCATCTGGATCACCAGGTTCATGGAGAGGGGGCCCGTCTTGCCCTTGATCTCGAACACCGGGCGCAGGGAGGCATCGGCCCCCAGCACCACCACGGCAGCGATGGCAGCGAAGAAGATCCAGGTCGACCAGTAGGCCTCTTTCGGGAACTTGGTGCCCAGCAGGGTCTCGCCGCCGCCGTAGATGAACTCACGCTGCTGCGGATCCTTGATCTTGGCCTGGAACTCCTCGTCCTTGTCCAGATCCTTGCCGCGGCGCAGGCTCCAGAGGGCGGCGACGATGACCCCGGCCAGGGAGGAGGGGATGGCGATCATCAGGATGTCCAGCAGACCGTAGGCCTGACCGATGCCATGACCGGCCGCCAGGATGGAGACCATGGAGACCACGGCCACCGACACCGGCGAGGCGCAGATCGCCATCTGGGAGGCAACGGATGCCACTGCCATGGGGCGCTCCGGCCGGATATTCTTCTGCAGCGCTATGTCGGCGATGATGGGGAACATGGTGTAGACCACGTGGCCGGTACCGCACAGGAAGGTGAGGGTCCAGGTGGTCAGCGGCGCCAGAATGGTGATGTACTGGGGGTGGCGACGCAGCAGTCGTTCGGCCACCTGCATCATCAGGTTGAGGCCGCCTGCGGTCTGCAGGGTGGCGGCGCAGCCGATGACCGCGAGTATGGTCAGCATCACCTGTACCGGCGGCTCACCCGGGGTGAGGCCGAACACGAAGGTCAGCAGGAACAGACCTATGCCACTGATGAGACCCAGTCCCATGCCCCCGAAACGGGTACCCAGCAGCAAACAGCCGAGTACCACCATAAATTCCATGAAGATCATTCCATTACCTCGTGTGATTCAATCCATGCAGGCGCAGCGCCCAGGACGACATTGTCTGTTGTTATTTAGCCCTAAAGGGTTAGTGGTTATTCTGCCTACTCAAAAGGGGTAAAAAATTGAGGTGGTTCAATAACCCATGTTTTTCCGATTTAAGTGCATAAAAACTACGGACAAGGGGTTGCAGTGGTCATCACGGCCACAAATCAACTGATTCGTTAGTCAAAAGAGATGCATAAGAGACTGCTCGCTTGCACGAATGGGTGCCCGATCAGGCGATGGAGGTGTCATCGATGGGGCCCGGCGTGCGGGAGGGATAATGGCGCCTTGCCGGACGGCGTGAGCGTGTGGGTTGTCAGATTCGGCCGCATCAGGGGCGACTCGTCATCAGCCCGAATGGCGGTTCAGCGGGAGTGCATGAAAAAAGCCGACCCTGGGGTCGGCTTTTATGATCTTTGCGTGCAGTTCGCGGCTTAGAACTCGGCGGTGCGAGGGGTGCGCGGGAAGGGGATGACGTCGCGCACGTTGCCCATGCCGGTCACATAGACCACCAGGCGCTCGAAGCCCAGGCCAAAGCCGGAGTGCGGCACTGTGCCGTAGCGGCGCAGGTCGCGATACCACCAGTAGTCTTCCTTGTTCAGGCCCATCTCGGCCAGGCGGGCGTCCAGCACGTCGAGACGCTCTTCACGCTGGGAGCCGCCGATGATCTCGCCGATGCCCGGGGCCAACACGTCCATGGCGGCGACGGTCTTGCCGTCGTCGTTGAGGCGCATGTAGAAGGCCTTGATGTCTTTGGGGTAGTTCTTGACCACCACCGGGGACTTGAAGTGCTCCTCGGCCAGGTAGCGCTCGTGCTCGGAGGAGAGATCGATGCCCCAGGAGACCGGGAACTCGAAGCTCTTGCCGCAGTTTTTCAGCACTTCGATGGCGTCGGTGTAGTCAATCTGGGCGAAGTCGGAGGCGACGAAGCGCTCCAGACGGCCGATGGCATCCTTGTCGATGTGCTGGGCGAAGAACTCCAGATCGTCGCGGCGCTCGGCCAATACGGCGTTGAAGACGTACTTCAGCATGGCTTCGGCCAGGGCGGCGTTGTCTTCCAGATCCGCGAAGGCGATCTCCGGCTCCACCATCCAGAACTCCGCCAGGTGGCGGCTGGTGTTGGAGTTTTCGGCGCGGAAGGTCGGCCCGAAGGTGTAAACCTTGGACAGGGCGCAGGCATAGGTTTCGACGTTCAGCTGGCCGGACACGGTCAGGAAGGTCTCCTTGCCGAAGAAGTCCTTGTCGTAGTCCACCTTGCCTTGCGGGGTGCGCGGCAGGTTTTCCAGATCCAGGGTGGAGACGCGGAACATCTCGCCGGCGCCTTCGGTGTCGGAGGCGGTGATGAGCGGCGCGGCGATCCACAGGTAGCCTTCTTCATGGAAGAAGCGATGGATGGCCTGGGCCAGGCAGTTGCGCACGCGGGTCACGGCGCCGACCACGTTGGTACGGGCGCGCAGGTGACCCTGCTCGCGCAGGTACTCGATGCTGTGGCGCTTGGCGGACATGGGATAGGTGTCCGGATCTTCGACCCAGCCCACCACCTTGACCTCGGAGGCTTGCAGCTCGAAGGATTGGCCGCTGCCCTGGGACTCGACCACCTGGCCGGTCACTTCCACGGAGCAGGCGGTGGTCAGACGCAGCACTTCATTCTCGTAATTGGCCAGGGTATTGGGGACGACGGCCTGTACCGGATGGAAACAGGAGCCATCGGATATGGCCAAAAATGAGATCCCCGCCTTGGAATCGCGGCGGGTCCGGATCCACCCTTTGACTGTCTGGGTGGTGCCGACCGCATACTTACCGGTCAGCACATCTACTACGGATGCGTGCGTCATCGAAAATTTGTCTCCAGCTTGTTCTTGCAGCGCTATTTGCAACACTCGGGGTCTGGCCCGGGCACAGGTGGCCCACCATGGCAGACTGAGCCGTTCATCTTACCCGCGCAGGTGTGATAAACAAGCAAAAATGTCTGCTTCCTGCGGGCTTTTCGGCAGCAAGCATGGGGGATTGTGCGATGAAAGGAGAGAGGGCGTGAAGGAGCGAAGATCGGGGCCGGATGGGCTGATAAGGCTGTTGCAGGGGCTGGTCATCCTCTGCTGGGGTGGCTTCATCGCGCTGCTCTCCCTCTATCACCATGCCAGGCCGCCCACCCTCTTTGGCTATCTGGTCTATGGGGGCGTCAAGGTGCGCAAGGAGTGGGATCCCGTCCTTGCGACCTGGTTATTATACGGGCTCTGGGGCTGCTGTCTGCTGACCCTGGGGGTCTTACTGCTGTCGCGCCTGCGCGGCCGACGCCAGGAGGATGCCCGCCAGGTGCATCTGGGGATATTGCTGCTGATCCTGCTGGCCAGCCTGCTGTTTCACTATCTGGCCTAGCGATCCGGCCATCCCTTTGCCGGTTCTGGCTAGCCGGCCTGGTTCTGACGCTCCGGTGAGCTTGGCTGCTCCGGTTCAGGCTCTCCCGGCGCCGCCATGGGGCGCTTGCCGAGCTGGCGCTCCACGCTGTCGAGCATCTGGTTGTAGGCGAGCGCCACCCGGCCAATCTCGTCCCCTTCATCGCCCTCCAGCCGGTGACCGAAGTCATGGCGATCGGTGGCCTCCTCCATGGAGCGGGTCAGCTGGTTGAGGGGGCGCACTATCCAGGTGCGGATCACCCAGAGGGTCAGCAGGAGTCCGAGGCCGAAGATGACGGTGAGGCTGAGGGCCGAGGTGAGGATGTTCTTCTCGACCCGGGTGAACAGGGTGTCGAGGGAGTAATCGAAGCGCACCGCTCCCAGCACGGTGTTTTCAGGCACCTGATGGCAACTGGTGCAGTCGGTGCCGCGAAAATCCTTCTTGGCCAGCAGCGGGCGGGTCACCACCAGGCGACTGTGCAAGCCGTCATGAACGACTTCCAGGCTGCCCTTGCCCGACAGCGCCAGGGCATCGAATCTGTCCTTGGGGGCTTCGATGTCGCGTCCTGGGCCATATTGCTTGTTGACCGGCGCGCCGCGCACGATGCGGGCATCCTCCACATGGGCATGGGCGAGGAACTTGTTGCGCAGGGTGTCGCGGGCCTCCATCTTGTTGGTCAGCATCAACATGTTGAGGCCATCGAAATAGGCCTCGGTCTGCTCGTGGCTCTGCTCCTTGATGAGGGTCAGGATGAGGTCGCGTTCACGCACCGCCTGATAGGCCGCGGAGAACACCAGCACCATGGAGAAGATGAACAGCAGGAAAAAATTGATCTTGGCAGCGATGGAGAGGCGCATGGGAAAGGTACATCTGTTGGGTAAAACCCACACAGTCTACACCCCCTTGCTCCCGGGCTTCTGATGGTTTGCTCACATTCTGATAAAAAAGAGCCAAAAGACCCCGCGCCATGGCGGGGCCGCCAGGGATCAGAACTCGCCGTCGGCGATGGCCGTTGCGATGGCCTGGGTCAGCACGCGCAGCTCCGCCTCGGTGATGACGAAGGGGGGCATGAGGTAAACCAGCTTGCCGAAGGGGCGGATCCAGGCACCCAGCTCGACGAACCTGCGCTGGATGCGTGCCACGTCCACCCGCTCCTTCATCTCCACCACGCCGATGGCACCGAGCACCCGCACATCGGCGACCGCCGGGTGCAGGGTCAGCTGGACCAGCTCGCTTTTCAACTGATGTTCGATGGCCTTGACCCGCTCGGCCCAGGGGGAAGCCAGCAGCAGATCGATGGAGGCGTTGGCGACGGCGCAGGCCAGCGGATTGCCCATGAAGGTGGGGCCGTGCATGAAGACGCCCGCTTTCCCATCGCAAATCGTGCGGGCCACATGCTCCGTGGTCAGGGTCGCCGACAGGGTGAGGTAGCCGCCGGTCAGCGCCTTGCCCAGACACAGGATGTCCGGGCTGATGCCGGCCCAGTCGCAGGCAAACAGCTGGCCGGTGCGGCCAAAGCCGGTGGCGATTTCGTCGGCGATGAGCAGCACCCCGAACTCGTCGCACAGGGCGCGCACCCACTGCAGGTAGCGGGGGTGATAGAAGCGCATGCCACCGGCCCCCTGCACGATGGGCTCCAGCACGATGGCGGCGATCTCCTCGTGCTTGTCCGCCATCAGGGTGGCGAGTTCCACCACGCACTCCTCATCCCACTGCGCATGGAAGCGGCAGCTCGGCGCCTCGACGAAGTGGTGCTCGGGCAGAAAGCCCTTGTAGAGCTCGTGCATGCCGCCGTCGGGATCGCAGACGCTCATGGCGCCGAAGGTGTCGCCGTGATAGCCGCCGCGCAGGGAGACGAACTTGGCGCGCGGTGTCCCCTTGGCGTGCCAGTACTGCTGGGCCATCTTGAGGGCCACCTCCACCGCCACCGAGCCGGAATCCGCCAGGAACACCCGATCCAGCCCGGCCGGGGTGATCTCCACCAGTTTGCGGCACAGCGCGATGGCGGGCTCGTGGGTCAGGCCGCCAAACATGACGTGGGACATCTTGCCGAGTTGGGCGGTGGCGGCGGCGTCCAGCTCGGGCACCTGGTAACCGTGCACGCAGGCCCACCAGGAGCTCATGCCATCCACCAGCTGACGGCCGTCGCTGAGGGTCAGGGTCACCCCCTGGGCGCTGGCTACCTCGTAGCAGGGCAGGGGCTGGGTGAGGGAGGTATAGGGGTGCCAGACGTGGCGCAGGTCAAATTCTTGGTTGGTCATTATCTGTTCTATTGTCAATTCATATGATCTGGTCGGTGTTGACAGTCTACGCCTGCTGCTTACACTAGCCAACAATTTCAGCCACTTACTCGGTTGCTGATGCGGCCACCGACGGCAGTCTTCGGGACTGCGTCCTGGCACTGAGGCGATCCGCCCCATCAAGAAGGCGAAGTCCTTCAACATCACTGGAAGCCATTCATGCATTCACTCCCGACGGGCCAGCCGGCCTTGCGTCACGACTGGACCCACGACGAGGTGCAGGCCCTGTTTGCCCTGCCGTTCAACGATCTGCTGTTCCGGGCCCAGACGGTGCACCGCGCCCATTTCGATCCCAACGAGGTGCAGGTGAGCACCTTGCTCTCCATCAAGACCGGTGCCTGCCCGGAGGATTGCAAATATTGCCCCCAGAGCGCCCGCTATCATACCGGCCTCGAAGCCGAGCGGCTGATGGAGGTGGAAAAAGTGCTGGAGCGGGCCCGGGAGGCCAGGGCCAACGGCTCGTCGCGCTTCTGCATGGGGGCCGCCTGGCGCAACCCCAAGGAACGGGACATGCCCTATATCCTGCAGATGATCGAGGGGGTGCGTGGGCTCGGCATGGAGACCTGCATGACCCTGGGGATGCTCACCGCGGATCAGGCCGCGCGTCTTGGCGCCGCCGGGCTTGATTACTACAACCACAACCTCGACACCTCGCCGGAGTTCTACGGCGACATCATCACCACCCGCACCTATCAGGACCGTCTCGACACCCTGGAACATGTGCGCGGCGCCGGCATGAAGGTCTGCTCCGGCGGCATCGTCGGCATGGGGGAGCAGGCGCGGGACAGGGCGGGTTTGCTGATCGCGCTCGCCAACCTGCCGCGCCACCCGGAGAGCGTCCCCATCAACATGCTGGTGAAGGTGAAGGGCACGCCGCTCGAGAACGAGGAGAATCTGGATCCGTTCGAATTTATCCGCACCATCGCCGTGGCGCGGATCCTGATGCCCGCCTCCCACGTGCGTCTCTCCGCCGGGCGGGAGAAGATGAACGAGCAGATGCAGGCCATGTGTTTCATGGCGGGTGCCAACTCCATCTTCTATGGCTGCAAGCTGCTGACTACCCCGAACCCCGACGAGAACAGCGACATGCAGCTGTTCAAGCGTCTCGGCATTCGCCCCGCAGAGCGGGCCCAGAAGCCGGACGCGGTGCAGACCGAGGAGCTGGAGGCCGAACTGCGGGCCCGTGCCGCCAGCCAGCCGGTGAGTGGCGATCTGTTCTACGACGCCACCCGCCAGCGCAGGACGCTGTCATCAGCACAATCCACTGTCAAATCGGTATGAAATCTGCGCATGTGACTGCCCATTATGGCCCTTTCCCCCTGAGCGAGGCGCTGGCCACCCGGGCGCAGCAGGATTTGCTGCGTCGCCGTGTTCCGACCGAAGGGCCGACCGGGCCAAGGCTTTGGGTGGATAGGCGGGCGTATCTGAATTTTTCTGCCAACGACTACCTGGGGCTGGCGGGGGATGAGGCCATCAAGGCCGCCCTGGTGGCGGGCGTCGAGCAATATGGTGCCGGTGCTGGTGCCTCCCCCCTGGTGACCGGTTACAGCCGGGCCCATCAGCGACTGGAGGAGACCATCGCCGAGTGGTTGGGGCTGGAGGCGGTACTGTTGTTCAACTGCGGTTTTTCGGCCAACCAGGCGGTGCTGGGGGCCCTGCTCGGCAAGGAGCACCTGCTGTGGCAAGACAGGCTCAATCATGCCTCCTTGCAGGAGATGGGGAGCCGGCTGCCCTGCAAGATGCGGCGCTTTGCCCACAACGACATGGCGGCGCTGGCGCGGCAGCTGGAACCCGGTCGGGGGCTGATCGTCTCCGAGGGGGTGTTCAGCATGGACGGGGATCAGGGTCCCTGGCCCGAGCTTGCCCGCCTCGCCGCCCAGAGCCACAACTGGCTGATGATCGACGACGCCCACGGCCTCGGCGTGCTGGGGCCAGAGGGGCGCGGCACCCTCGCGGCCCAGGGGGTTAGCCCGGATAGCGTTCACATCCAGATGGGCACCTTTGGCAAGGCGCTCGGGGTGGCCGGCGCCTTCGTCGGTGGCAGCCGCGAGCTGGTGGATTATCTGGTCAACTTCGCCCGCCACTATGTCTACAGCACCCACATGCCCGCCGCCCAGGCCTTGGCGGTGAGCGAGAGCATCGCCTTGGTACGCGGTGCCGATGAGCGTCGTGCCCACTTGAACCATCTGATCGCCCGCTTCCGACAGGGGGCGGAGCAACTCGGCTGGACACTGGGTGCGAGCCAGACTCCCATTCAGCCGCTGCTGGTGGGGGAGAGTCGCGCCGCCCTGGCCCTGAGCGAGCGGCTGCGAGAGGCCGGCCTCTGGGTTGGCGCCATCCGCCCCCCGACGGTGCCGGCGGGCACGGCGCGCCTTCGCATTACCCTGAGCGCCGCCCATCAGGAAGCGCACATCGATCGCTTGTTGGACGGCCTCGGCCTCGCATCCAATGAGGGAGGGCAAGCCCATGGATAAAGCCCCGTTCCACGAGGCCCCGTCGAGCCCCCCTTGTTCGCAAGGCCGGATCCTCAATGAGGTCGGCAGCGTGGCCCCCTTCCAGCGGGTGGACAAGGTGCAGCTGGCGCGGCGTTTCGGCGCCGCCGCCCGCCACTATGACGCCCATGCCCGCTTCCAGCAGGAGGTGGGGCAGGCGCTGCTGGAACGCATGTCGGCGGGGGAGTGGTCACCGAGCGGGCAGGCGATTGATGCACACACGGCCCTGTGCTTGCCCGAGATAGGGTTGGCTCATGACGTGACCGTGCCCCGGCGCTTGCCCGCTGATCTACCCGAAGCTGGCCTGGATCTCGGCTGCGGCACCGGCTTCTTCCTGCCCGCGCTCGCCGGGCGCTGCCGGCAGCTCTACGGGCTGGATCTCGCCCCCGGCATGCTGCAGGAGGCAACAAGGCGCCAGAGCGGGGCCCGATTGGTGTGCGGCGATGCGGAGGCGCTTCCCTTCGCCGATCATAGCCTTGACTGGATCTTCTCAAGCCTGGCCCTGCAGTGGTGCGAGCAGCCGGCTCTGGCCTTCGCCGAGCTCCATCGGGTGCTCAAGCCCGGCGGCCAGCTGTTCTTCTCGACCCTGCTCTCGGACTCCCTCTGGCAGCTTCGTGAGGCCTGGCGCACGGTTGACGAGTCTGCCCATGTCAATCGCTTCCTCGGGCTGCCACAATTGCGCAGGGCCGTGGCCGACGGTGGTTTTGCCGACATCCAGCTGGCATCCCTGACCTGGCAACTGGCCTATGGCGATCTCGGCAGCTTGCTTCGGGATCTCAAGGGGATAGGGGCGAGCCAGGTCAACGACGGGCGCAGCCAGGGCCTTGGCAATCGCCAGCGCCTGCGGCGTCTGGGGGAGGCCTATGAGCGGTATCGCCAGCCAGACGGCCTGCTGGCCGCCAGCTATCAGGTTTGCCTCGGGCGGCTCGTGCGCCAATGACCGGTGCCCATCCAGGATGGGTTAGCGCGCCGGCCACAGGCTGGCACGTTTGCCTACATTGCCATCAGTCGACCCTGCGGGGTCGGCCTCTTTATCACCCCATATCATGAGTGCGATGGGCGGCCGGAGGGTCGCCCGCCATCACGCCGAGGAGTCATCATGGCCACATCCTTCTTCATCACCGGCACCGACACCGACGTGGGCAAGACCCTGGTCGCCCGCACCCTGCTGCAGGAGTTTTCAGCCCTCGGCCTTCGCTGCGCCGGTTACAAGCCCATCTCGGCGGGTTGCACCCGCACTCCGGATGGCCTGCGCAATCAGGATGCCCTGCAACTGCAGGCCGCCGCCAGCCTCAAGCTCCCCTACGAGCAGGTCAATCCCTTCGCCTATGAACCGCCCATCGCCCCCCATATCGCCGCCAGGGAGGTGGGAGAGACCATCGAGATGGCGGGGCTGAGCGCCGGCCTGCGAGCCATCGAGCAGGCGGGGGCCGAACTGGTGATCGTGGAGGGGGCGGGGGGCTGGTTCCTGCCCCTGGACAGAACCCACCTGCTGTCGGACTGGGTCAAGCAGCAGAATCTGCCGGTGATCGTGGTGGTGGGGGCCAAGCTCGGTTGCCTCAACCACGCCCTGCTCACGGTGGCCGCCATCCGCCATCAGGACTTGCCCATCGCGGGCTGGGTCATCAACCGGCTGGATGAGCACATGAGCCACTATCCGGAGAACCTGGATACCCTGAGGGGCTTGATGCCGGCGCCGTTTTTGGGTGAAATACCCTTTGTAAACAATCCACTCGATGCAGATCTGCGCGGTTGTCTCGACGTTTCCCCTCTGCTTTGAGGGGCACATTCAGCAAACATTCATCGCGTCTATCTATTATCTGGGACAGAAGTGGGACCGGCGCGACGATGGATCGGGCCTGACCACATATCTATCTTTCAAGGAGTCAATATGAAGCGAATTATGCTATTCCTGGTGACCAACCTGGCCGTCATGCTGGTGCTGGGGGTGGTACTCAATATCCTGTTCTCGGTTCTGGGGATCAACAAGTCCAGCATTTCCGGTCTGTTGGTGTTCTGTGCCGTGTTCGGGTTTGGGGGTTCCTTTATCTCCTTGCTGATGTCCAAGTGGATGGCCAAGCGCAGCTATGGCGTCCAGGTCATCGAGCAGCCCCGCAACGAGACCGAGCACTGGCTGGTGAGCACGGTGGCGCGTCAGGCCCGTGAAGCCGGCATCAAGATGCCGGAAGTGGGGATCTATGACTCGCCCGAGATGAACGCCTTCGCCACCGGCGCCCGTCGTGACGACTCGCTGGTCGCGGTGTCGTCCGGCCTGCTCTACAGCATGAGCCGTGACGAGGCGGAAGCCGTGCTGGCCCACGAGGTGAGCCACGTGGCCAATGGCGACATGGTGACCCTGACCCTGATCCAGGGGGTGGTGAACACCTTCGTGATGTTCTTCGCCCGCATCGTGGCCGGCGTCATCAGCAACTTCTTCAGCTCCAACAACGAGGAAGAGAGCAGCAGCACCGGTGGTTTCGCCTATATGATCACCGTCTTCGTGCTGGAGATGATCTTCGGCGTGTTGGCCTCCATCATCGTCATGTGGTTCAGCCGTCAGCGTGAATTCCGCGCCGACGCGGGCGCCGCCAAGCTGGCCGGTCGCGACAAGATGATCGCCGCCCTGCAGCGCCTCTCTCGCGGTGCCGAGCCCCAGATGGAAGGTTCCATGATGGCCTTTGGCATCAACGGCAAGCGCTCCATGAGCGAGCTGTTCATGAGCCACCCGCCCATCGAGCAGCGTATCGCCGCCCTGCGCGGTTAATCCTGCCCCCAATGAAAAATGGCTGCCCTCGGGCAGCCATTTTTGTTTCCGCCTTGGCGATGAACCGGGCGGGATCGTTATCGCGGCCGGGGCAGCCCGCAGGTTGCCCTATTCAATCACCAGATCGGTCAGCGGCACGGCGCAGCAGGTGAGGATCCTGCCCTCGGCCCGCTCCGCGGCGGTGATGGCCGGCGCCTCTGGATGATCCACCTCTCCCGAGAGCAGGGTCTGCTTGCAACTGCCGCAGATGCCGGCGCGGCAGCTCCAGGGCAGCTCCACCCCCTGCTTGTGGGCCTGATCCAACACTGTGCCCTGGTTGTTGCCCATGAAGCTCTGCTCGCCGATGCGCAGTTGCACCGCCTGATGGGGCCTTGCCACCGAGAGGATGGCGCCGCCGAAGCTCTCCTGCTTGATGCGATCGGCGGGCACGTCCAGCGCCCGCAACAGCTTGACCGCCTCGCCCATGAAGCCATGGGGGCCGCACAGGAAGATCTCCCGGGTCGCGAGATCCGGCAATCGGGCCAGGTGTTCCTTGCTGAGGCGACCGCGCAGCCCCTGCCAATGGCTCCCCGGTTGACTCAGTATCAGGGTGAGGCCCATGCCGGCCTGGCGCAGGGCATTGAGTTCGGCGGCGGCCGGGATGTCGGCCTCGCTGCGGCACAGGTGCATGAAATGGACTTCGTCGAGTTCATGGCGCAGTTGCAGGGTGCGGGCGATGGCGAGCATGGGGGTGACGCCGGAACCTGCCGAGAGCAGCAGCAGCTTGCGCTCGCGCCCCAGATGGAAGTCCCCGGCGGGGGGGGAAGCCAGCAGCCGGTCGCCGACCTTGAACTGGCCGTGCAACCAGGGGGAGAGGCGACCATCTCCGATGCGTTTGACGCTGATGCTGTAACGCTCCGGCAGATCTGGCGTGGAGCTCAGGGTGTAGCGCCGTTGCTGCCGCTCTCGCGCCTGCCCCTGACCGATATCCAGGCTGATGGGCAGGTGCTGGCCGGGCAGGTAATCCGGCAGCGGTTCCCCATCGGCGGCCTCGAACCAGAAGGTCTCCAGATCCTGGGCCAGGGGCTCGCGCGCCACGCAGACCAGTTCTCGCTTCTTCGGCGCGCCGTTGGGATAGACGGGGGGACGGGTGCGCTCCAGCACCTCGATCTCGCTGCCCGCTTCAATCCAGCCCTCGTTCAGGGCCACCAGGTTCTGGCCGAAATAGACCTCCCCGTCTTCGCCTCGGCGATAGCGGGTGAGGGTGGCGAGCGGCTCCTTGAGGGCGTTGAATCTGTCGCTGCCGGGCTCCACCGTGGTCATGATGCAGCGGCTGCAGGGCTTGGCCACCAGGAACTCCACCTCACCGATGCGGATCCGCTTCCAGCCATCTTCCTCGAACGGCTTGGTGCCGCTCGCCACCAGGTTGGTCCTGAACTGGCTCATCTGGTGCAGGGCATCGGATCTCAGGTTGAGATCCTCAAGGGAGGCCTGGCTTATCAGCAGCAGGGGATAGCCGTCGGCGAAGCTGACCCGGGTGCCGGTCTTGGCGCGAAAACGCTCGGAGCGCTCGCCGAGCCAGAGCAGGCGTACCGGCTCACCGGCCACGCGACTCAGCCAGTCATCCGCCTGATCGTGGGTGTGCAGGGCCTGGAAGCTGTCACCCCAGACCCCGGTAGCCTGGGGGGTGCGACTGAAGTCGCTCTCGTGCAGCGCGAGGGGCGCCATGCCCGGGTAGCGCAGCTGCAAGCCGCCCTCCATGGGCGTGGCCACCACCAGTTGCAACTGGGGATGGGTGCGGGCCGTGATGAAGCTGCCGTCCGGCTTGACCACCATGTAGCGGCGATCCCCGAGCAGGCCTTCTTCGATCACCCGGGCGCGGGAGAGTGGCATGCCTGCCGTCGATTTGATGGGGTAGAGGTGAATGCTGTCGAGCCTTGGCATCTGAAATCCTTGTGCGTGGCGGGTTCCGGTGAGGCGGGGGCGGGCCCCGCGAGCACGGCCGCCCCCATGATCAGGCGCGAAGAGAGATGAGAAGGACAGGCCTGGTCGCAGACGGCGGAACGTCATGGGCAGGATGTTACATGCAATGGCGGGGGAGCAGCCACTGCTCATCGAGGGAGGCGGGCAAAAACGTGGCGACAGTTGCAAACCAGCAAGCGGGCCCGTGGGCCCGCGATGGATGGTTTACACAAGGTGATCAGGGTGTGAGGGGGCGAGGCACCTGGAGTGTCAACTTACGCTCCTGATGGGCGGCGATCTCCTCGTCGGTAAAGCGCATGGGCTGCCACTGTTGCCGGGCAAACTGTTCGGTCTGATCGATGAAGTGCGGGCTTTCGGGGTCGTGGGACTGGCCATAGCTCAGGTAGCGCTCGGCCTTGGGGCCGTCGGCATCGAACTGCAGGGCCAGCACGAAGCTGGAGCCATAGTTGGCGCGATAGCGCAGATCCGGCTGACCATCCCCATCATCATCCCGGCTGCGCAGCGTGGTGCCTGGTACGGCCTGGCCGGTGATGATGTTGGCCAGATCCGAGGTGCTGCGCGAGGGCATGTTGGTCTGCACCATGTTGAACATGCCTTCGAACGAGTTGCCACCGGGCAGGGCGACAGGAGCCAGGCCGCTGGCCTTCTGCACGAACTGCAACTCGCCGAGGGAGGCATCCAGCGCTATCCGGGCGCCTTGCAGGCGTTGCTGTGCCCCGGCCAGAGCCAGCAGGGCCGGATCCTGATCCGGGTTGCCGGACCAGGGGGCCAATCCGCGAGGCGTCGTGGCGGGGTTGGTCGGATCGAAGGGGAGGGCAAACAGGGTGTCCTTGATGTCCCTGTGACCGCCGGTGCGAAATGCCGTCAACCACTCGCGCATCAGGTGGGCACCCCGGCTGTCCAGTTGATACTCCCCATCCCAGCCGGCCAGGGCATTGCAGCTCGGGCTCAGGTCCAGGGGGCCCGTGGTCAGCTGGATCAGGGGATGAGTCTGGCAGCGGGCCAGCAGGGGCTCTTTGAGCTCGCGGGCAAACAGGGAACCGTTGTGAGTGACCACCCGTTGCAGATCCGAGAGGGTGAAGCGGCGATCCGGGCCGGTCAGCCCCTGGCTGTCCGGGTGGGTGATGAGCAGGGCGTTATAGCGGGTGCGCGGGCTGCGTACCGTCTGCTCGGGGCCGTAAAGGATAGAGTAGCCCTCGAGGGGGGCATCGAGGTTGGTGAGCCAATGGCTGCTGTTGGCGTTGTAGACATAGTCGCTGCGGGTCTGCCGGGGGGCCTGACTCAGGGGGACCAGACCGGGAGCACGGGTCTGGCCGCTGTCGACCCACTCGAAGTCGGGGTCATTGCCAGGCAGCAACACGCTGCCCTCACCGTCGAGCCAGATGGGGGCGAGCTGCGGGCTCTGGGAAGCCGTGCGCCACCAGGCTTCGGCCTTGGCGCCGAGGCGGGGAACCTGGGTAGCATCTACGTAGCTGGCCTCTCCCTGCTTGTCGACCAGCAGGGTATTGACCCAGGGGATCCCCTGATGTTCAGCAAGGGCGTCGAAGAAGGCCGGGGTGCTCTGGGCCCTGGCCATGGCCAGCCACTGTTCCAGCATCTTGTAGTTGCCGGCATTGGCATCGCGGAAACTGATGGCTGTGCTGCGGCTCCAGCCGAGGGCTGGCGAGAGGGAGGCCAGGTTGACCATGGGGCCGAAGTGGCTGGCATAGACGGTCTTGCTGTAGGATTGCAGGCTGCCGTCGGCCTGGCGCACCTCGAGGCTGACAGTCTTCTGGCTCATCTCCCGCCACTCGTTGCCGTAGCGATAGCACAGGGGATTGTCCGGATCCAGTGTCAGTTGATAGAGGGTGAAGCGCTTGGATTGGGAGACGGTATGGGTCCAGCCGAGTTGCTCGTTGAAGCCGATGAGTACCGCAGGGAAGCCCATCATGGTCGCCCCGGTCACGTTGAGCGTGCCCGGGATCTGCAGGTGCTGTTCATAGAACCTGAGCTCGCCATCCCAGGGGAAATGCGGGTTGCCGAGCAGCAGGCCGCTGGCATTGCGGCTGCGATCCGCCCCCAGTGCCCAGCCGTTGCTGCTGATCCCCTCGGAGGTGAGCAGCCACTCAGACTCCAGTGTCGGGGCTGGCAGGGCACGGGCGGTGACCTGAGGACTGGGAGGCTGGGCCGCCGCCATGGCGGAGATGAAACTGCGACCGCTGGCGAGCTGGGCGAGATCCAGATGATAGGCCAGCAGCTGGGTGGGGGTGATAGGGGTGACCCACTCAGCCCCGCGGCAGGGAGAGGGATAGTCTGCCGGACTGGTCCTGGCCGCGAGTGAATGGTTGAAACCCGCCACATAACCTTCGATGAGATCCCGGGCATCGGGGGAGAGTTTGTCATAAAGGCCCCTGGCCTCATCGACCAGCGCCAGGGTGCGATAACCCACGTCGGAGAGCAGGTTGCGCTGCTGCTCGCCAGCACCGAACCAGCGAGACTTGTCACCCTGGAGTTTCATGATCTGCTCGCTCAGGGTGCAGAGGTTCTCCTCGGCGTGGGCATAACCGGCGCCAAAGCCGAGGCTGGCGTAGTCATCCGCCTTGATGTGGGGAACCCCTTGTTCCGTGTAGGTGATGGCCACCTTGTAGTGGCTGCGGGGATCCGCTTCGCTGCTGTTGTCCTGACAGCCTGCCAATACCAGGCAGCCGAGCAGAGGGAGGGAAAAAGGGGATCGCATGTCAGTTCCTTCTGTGGTCTCTGTTGTTATGAACTTGTTGCTTTTTGCGTGGGGGAGAGGGTATTTAAGTGCAGGGGAACCGGGATGTCGCCCCGTTGGATGGAACCGGTCATCGGTATAAATAGTCAATTAAATCAAGGATAAACAGGTTCGTCTCGATGGAGCCGTACCTCAAGGAGCGGGTATGCAATGGGAAGGAATGGCGGCGGTGCTCAGTCTGAGCCTGGGATCCATGCTGCTGCTGGCGGTGATCAACTGGTGGCGGGCCCGCTGGGATGGAGCTTCCGGCTACCTGTTGGCCCTGCTGATGCTGAGCAGCCTGCAGGCTCTTGAATACCTCTACCATCAGCAGCAGTGGTTCATGTACTGGCCCCATCTGCTCAAGCTGGCGGATCCCCTGGTGGTGATGATCCCCTTCTGCCTCTATGGCTACATCCGAGCCCTGCAAGGGGAGGCCGTGCTCGGTCGCTGGCGTGAAAAGTTGGGTCATGGCCTGCCGCTGCTGCTGGTCGCCCTGCTGGATCTGCCCTATTGGCTGCTGCCGGCGGAGGAAAAAATCCGCAGGATCTTGCTCGGCGCGCAAGATGAGGCGCTCTGGTTCGGGCCGACGCCTTATGGCAATCAATACCTGCTCATCATCGCTCTGCTGGGGCTGGGATACTGGTGGCAGCAGCGGCGACTCGGGGTCGCCAGCCGCAAACCGGCGCTGCGAGCCTGGGTGATGCAGCTGCAAGGGCTGCAACTGCTGGTGGCCTCGCTGCTGCTGGTGAGGATTGTTGTGAGCTGGCTGGACTGGTCCTTCTCCACCGCCTACCTGCAGGCCCCGGTCATCGCCTGGCTGCTGTTGCAGATCCTGGCTCACGCCCGTCTGCCACAGCCATCGCCCGTTGTGGCGACCCCCTCTCATGAGGCCTCATCGGTGAGCCCAGAACCCGAGGCCCCCTGCGGGATGAGGGGCTGTCGTGCCTGTTTGCCGAGCTGGAACGCCAACTGAGGAGCGGTGCCTATCGGGATCCGGCCCTGTCGCTTGGCAAGCTGGCGGGGGAGTGCGGGATCAGCACGCATCAGGCTTCCAGCGCCATCAACGCCTGTTCGGGGGGACACTTCTACGACTGGATCAACCGCTACCGGGTGGAGGAGGCCAAGCGATTGCTGCAAGGGAGCGAGGAGACGGTGGCCAGCATCTGCTACCAGGCCGGTTTCAACAGCAAATCGACCTTCAACACCGCATTTCGGCGCCACACCGGCCTGACCCCCAGCGCGTTCCGTCGCCAGGCTCCCTCCGATGCGCTGGGCGCCGCTTCGTGAGCGAGCAATAAAAAGCCCGGCGCAGAGGCCGGGCTGGGGGATAAGTTGCTTATCCGGGTATTCGTCGAGGCGTCTAGTGTGGATGTTGTTTGAGGATGTCGTATATCTCCTCTTTCAGTTTAAGTTTCTGTTTTTTCAGATCCTTCACCTCGGAGCTGTAATCGCTGGCGTGATGCTTCTCCAGTTTTCTAATCTCCGCATCCAGGTCGTTGTGCAAGTCAAACTTCTTCTGGAAATGGACATCACTGCTCTTCAGTTTCGAGATGAGCTCTCTGTACTCTGGGAACATGTAATGCGGCCTCCTTGTTGCTGTTTGATTGTGCCTTGACCTTCAAACTACCCCTAAGCGGGTCACAGAAACGTGATCCAATTCAAATTCGGGGGCAATGATCGCCGCTCTCGAAATGTCGATGGCTAACTGTTTGAATCACAAGCTGATAAGCAGGCTCACCATCCACAGCGAGTCCAAAAACTGCCGCTGGGATCACAACTTGGCAGCCTGATGACGGGGGAAGCGCCGCCGGGCGGGCAGCAAAAAGGGGCCTGAGGCCCCTTTTTAGATAACGACAGCGATGCTTATTCTTTTTTCTTTTTCTTCTCGGGCAGGGGCTTGCCGTCACGGGCGATCACCTTGCCTGCCTCGAAACCGATCTGCGCCGCCAGCTCTTCCAGATCCGGTGCCTTGGCCTCGTTGCCAATGGCGTACTGGTAGTTGGCGATGGTGATCCTCTCCGCCACCGGAGTGCCGGGGACGATGGGTTCACGCCAGCCCTGGCCGATATGGGCCACCAGCGTGCCATTCATGATGAGTTCGCCGACGATCTCCTGGGTGGGGATACCCTTGCCATAGGTCAGGCCCTGGGCGTGCTTCTTGCCCACCAGGGGGTCGGTACTGGCAGGGATCAGCTTGGTGCGGATCAGCCACTTGGGATCCTTGGTCTTGCCCACTGCCTTGCCGGTCTGGTACTCGTTGATCTTGATGGTCTTGATCATCTGAGCCATGAATTCCTTGGTCAGCGCCTTCTGGGCCTCGCTGCTCTCATCGATGGCGATGGGGGCCACATACCAGGTCTGGGGGGCCGGTGCCTTGGGGGCCTTGGGCGCGGTCTGCGCCATGGCCAGCGGGCTGAGCAGCAGGGCTGCCAGCAAGAGTCCGATTTTCTTCATCATGATTCTGCTTATGATTCCACTGATGGTTCAACGAGGATTTTGTTTTGCCAGCGACGGCTGCGCCAGCGCCAGAACATGGCCAGACCGCGCACCCATTCGTCACAGGCGAGCGCGAGCCAGATGCCGACCAGCCCATAGCCCTGCATGATACCAAGGAAATAGGCCAGAGGAACGGCAATTCCCCACATGGAGACCAGCGCCATGTAGAGGGGGAAGCGGGCATCCCCGGTGGCGCGCAGGGCGTTGATCACCACCAGGTTGAAGGTGCGGCCGGGTTCGAGGATGAGGCTGATGAGGAACAGCTGGGCCACCTGGGTGATGATGTCGGCATCGTCGGTGAACAGACTGATGATGGCGCGCCCGTTCAGGGCTGCGGCGATGGCGATGAGGGTGGTGACGATGAGACCGAGCTTGAGGCTCTTGAGCAGTTGCTTGTAGGCCTGCTCGAAGCGCCGCGCCCCCGCCAGATGGCCGATGATGATCTCGTTGCCAAGGCCGATGGAGAGGCCGAACAGCAAGATGAACAGGCAGATCTGGAAGAAGTAGGACTGGGTAGCCAGAGCCTTGTCGCCGAGCAGGCCGACGAAGGCGGTCACCACCATGAACTGCAGCATCCAGGAGAGGTTCTCCCCCGCCGCCGGCAGGCCGATGTGCAGCACCTTGTCCAGCATGGCACGGCTCGGCCGAACGATCTCGGGCAGACGCAGGCGGATGCCGGTCTTGCGGGCCACCAGCCACACCAGCAGTACCACGCCGACGATGCGCCCCGCCACCGTGCTGATGGCGACCCCGGCCACCCCGAGCTGGGGCAGGCCGAACCAGCCATAGAGCAGCAACAGGTTGCCGACGAAGGTGATGAGGTTGACGATCAGGGTCACGTACATGGCCTGACGGGTGTGGCCGTGGGCGCGCAGGGTGGCTGCCAGACAGAGCGCCGCCGCCTCCGGCAGCAGACACAGACCGATGATCTGCAAGTAAAGGGTGGCATCCCCCATCAGGTGGGCAGGCAGGTTCATCAGCGCCAGCATGGTGCTGGCGCCGGCCATGACCCCCACCGCCGCCACCAGTCCCACCAGCAGGTTGAAACCGATGGCGGTATGGATGACTATGCGCGCCTTCTCTTTGTCGCCTGCTCCCAGATACTGGGTGATCACCACGCTGGTGCCGATGCTGACAAAGCTGAACAGGGTGATGGCGAGATCGAACACCTGGTTGCCGACGGCGAGCGCCGCCACTCCCTGATAAGAGACATGGCCCACCATGAAGGTGTTGAGAGCCCCGGTCAAAAAGTGCAGGGCGAGATCGATAAAGAGCGGCCAGGTCAGGGCGAAGAGGGTGCCGGGGCCTGCATGGGATTGAGTCTGCATGGGGTGTCCACATACTGATGATGGCCCTCGTCAGGGCCATCTGGACGGGCATTTAACACCAAGAGCCTGAGCGGTGCAATGGGGATCCCCTCACCCCTGTCCGTGGGGGAGGGGTGAGGGGAGAACGGATCAGGCCGGGGTGGCACCGGCCTCCTGCTCAGAGGGCAGGGTGTGGCGCGCCGAATCCGGCAGCATCTCATCTCGCGGCCAGGAGGGCGCCGGGCTGTCCGGAATGGTCTGCTGCACCTCATCATCCTTGAATACCGGCTCGCGGTAACAGCGGGTCAGGCGCAGGGCCTGATACATGTCGGGGCTGAGCAGTATGCCCTCCTCGCCGACCCGGATCCCCGCCTGCTGCAACCAGTGGGTCATCTGGCCGTGACGACCGGCCATCACCATGTGAATGCCGCGCCGCTTCAGATCCTTGTGCAGCTCCCCCACCATGCTCATCACGCTGATGTCCTGGTGGGTGAAACAGGCGACGGCGTCGATCACCAGGCATTTGGGGCTGTGGGGATCCTGCACCAGCAGGGCCAGCACCCGCCGCTTGAAATAGGGGGCGTTGAAGTAGGTCAGCGGCGAGTTGAAGCGATAGACCAGGATGCCGGGGATGGCCTTGGCCTGTTCGTTGTCCCCCAGGGTGCGCACCACCCCTTCATCATCCATGCCGAGCAGCTGATCCGTTGGGCGCATCACGTTGCGCAGGAACTGGAACAGGCCGAGCAAGACCGCGAGGGTGATCCCCGGGATGACCCCCATGGTCAACACGCTGATGAAGGTGATGAGGGCCAGCCAGAAGGCGGCACGGTCGGAGTTGCGCAGAGCCCAGAGGCCGCGAAAATCGGTCAGCGACAGGGAGGCCATCACCAGCACCACGCCGAGGGCGGCGGTGGGAATGTATTGCAGGGGGGCCGTCAGGTAGAAGGTGACCAGGGCGATGACGATGGCGGCGATGATGGAGACCAGCTGGCTCTTGCCGCCATTGGCGTCGTTGACTGCGGTGCGTGAGTCCGCCCCGCTGATGGCAAAGCCCTGGGAGGCGGCGGCCGCCAGGTTCGCCATGCCGAGCGCCCGAAACTCCTTGTCCGCGTCAATCTCGTAGCCGTTCTTGGCCGCGAAGCTGCGGGCGGTGAGCATCATGGAGACGAAGCTCACCATGGCGAGGTTGAGGGCGGGCAGCACGAGTTCACGCATCAGACCGGGGGGAAATTCCGGCATCTGGAAGGCAGGCAGGCCGGAGCCGATGGCCCCCAGGGTCGCGATGTCGAATCGCCAGAGGTCGAAGGCCCATACCAGGGCCGCGGTCACCACCATGGCGACCATGGAGGAGGGCCAGGCCGGCTTGTAGCGCTTGGCCAGCAGCAGGGTGAGCAGGGTGATCAGACTCATGGCCAGGGTGGGCAGATGGGTCTGGGTGATGTAGTGGGTGCCGTTGAGGATCCGCTCGATGAGGTAGCGTTCGCTGAAGGTGAAGCCGAAGATCTTGGAAAGCTGACCCACCATGATGGTGATGGCGACCCCGTTGAGCAAGCCCATCAGGATGGGACGGGAGAGAAAGTCTGCCAGCACCCCCAGCTTGAAGCGGCTGGCGATGAGGCACCAGAAGCCGGTCATGGCGGTCATGGTCATCACCAGTTGCCAGTGACGGGTGGCGTCCCCGGCGGCCAGCGGGGTCACCACGGCGGCGATGACGGCGCAGGTGGCGGCGTCCGGCCCGACGATGAGCTGGCGGGAGGTGCCGAACATGGCATAGACCAGCATGGGCAGGATGCAGGAGTAGAGGCCGACGATGGCGCCGACGCCGGCGAGCTCCGAATAGGCGATGGCCACGGGCAGTGCCACGGCGGCCACCGACAGGCCAGCGCGAAGGTCCGGCACCAGCCAGGCCCGCTGATATTGCAGCAGGGCGGCAAGGCCCGGCAGCCAGCGTTCGAGAGAGAAGAAGTCGCGCATTAATTAACCCATTGAGTAATAAACAGCTTTTTCGTAGTTTGCCCATGCATGGCGGGGCATTGCAACGGCGTTATGACCAGATCACCTCAAGGTCGGGCCAGATCTGCTGCCAACGTTTCGTCAGGATGCGTTGCACGAACACCTGGTGATCCTGGCGGCATCTCGGGTTAGCGTTCACTCGCAGTGACCAGTTATGACCAAAGCCATAGGGCGCCAGCCAGGCGAAGCTATCATCGGCCAGCAAGCGCACCCCGATACAGGTGGGGATCTCTACCCAGTGGCTGAGTGCCTCCTGGCTGCTGTGAAAAGGAGGCACCCGCTGGCGAAGATGCATGCGGGCCTGGTTGCGTACCTCCCAGCGCTGATCCGGCAGACGGGCGTACAGCCAGGCTTCATGATCCCCCTCTGCCAGCCCTTCCGGATCAGCGGCATCGAGATAGATGAGGTCGATGTCGTTGAGGGGCGTTGGCACTGTCTTGCCGTGCAAATGGTCCCAGACGAGGTTACGGACAAAACCGGCCCCCAGGGCCCAGTCGGACAAATCCAGTGTCCGAGCGGTGCGCAGGCAGGCCATCCGCAGCGGATCGGCCCTCAGCAGCGCCTCGGTCTTCATCTGCAAGGCGATCTCCTGGCGAGTAATGACGTCACTTTGCATTGCGGCGCAGCCAGACCTCGATATAGCTGCAGGTCGGCACTATGGTCAGTCCCTTCTCCTGGCTCCAGTCATAGAAGGCGCGAGCCAGTTTGTCGGCGATCCCCTGTCCCCGCAGCTCACTCGGAACCTGGGTGCTGTATGCCTCGACCGTGCCGGCATCCCGTGGCCGGTAGGCGAGGCGGGAGAGCTGGCCGTCGACAATGCAGACGAATTGGTGCTCATCGCTCTGATGAAGGATCTCGCTCATGATGGCTCCTCGAATTGTGATAGGGGTGATGAGAGCATGATGGGGGTCATTTGCCAACCGCACTTTAGGCCAAGGGCCCGCTTTGCCTATCCATCCCGCTCGCTTACACTGGCCGCCAGCCCATGGCGAGAGCCTGGGGGTTGATAAGCCAAGGTATAGAACAGTTAACAGAGGATGGATCCCGTCATGGCCTTCGCCACCCTGGAGAGTTTGATCGGCAATACCCCGCTGCTGCGGTTGCAGCGCATCAACCCCCATCCAGAGGTCACCCTGCTGGTGAAGCTGGAGGGCAACAACCCTGCCGGTTCGGTCAAGGACAGACCGGCCCTGAACCTCATCAAGGCGGCAGAGGTGAGCGGTCACTTGCGCCCCGGCGACACCCTGATCGAGGCCACCTCGGGCAACACCGGCATCGCGCTCGCCATGGTGGCGGCCGCCCGGGGCTACCGGATGCGGCTCATCATGCCGCGTACCATGAGCCAGGAGCGGCGCGACGCCATGCAGGCCTATGGCGCCGAGCTGGTGCTGGTGGACGATGGCATGGAAGGGGCGCGGGATCTCGCGCTGGCCATGCAGGCGCGGGGGGAGGGGCTGGTGCTCGATCAGTTCAACAATCCGGCCAACCCGGATGCCCACTATCAGTCGACCGGCCCCGAGATCTGGCAGCAGAGCGAGGGGGCGGTTACTCACTTCGTCTCCGCCATGGGGACCACGGGCACCATCATGGGGGTTTCCCGCTATCTCAAGGAGCGTAACCCCGCCATCGAGATCGTCGGCCTGCAACCGGCTGAGGGGAGCCAGATCCCCGGCATCCGGCGCTGGCCCGCTGCCTATCTGCCCACCATTTTCGAACCCGCAAGGGTCGATCGGGTGCTGGATGTGACGCTGGATGAGTCACTCGCCATGATGCGCCGTCTGGCCCGTGAAGAGGGGATCTGCTGCGGGGTCAGCTCCGGCGGGGCCGTGGCGGGGGCCCTGCGGGTGGCGGCGAGCCTCGAGCGCGGGGTCGTGGTCGCCATCATCTGTGACAGGGGAGATCGCTACCTCTCCACCGGGGTGTTCGGCAACTGATCCCCATTCGCCCGGGTGGCGCACAAGGCGGGATCAGGAAAATCTGATCCCGCAGATCATAGTGAGCGTCGCCCCGCTACTCCCACACCCGCTCCAGCAGGGCCAGCAACTGCTCCCTGTCGGCATCCTTGCGGTTATAGAGCAGGGCCCCGTCGTTGATGGCGAGATCCCGTATCTCCTCCAGCAGGGAGCGGTCTGTCACCCCGGCCTCCGCCAGAGTGCGCGGCAGGCGCACTGCCTCCCACAGGGTGTCTCGCAGGCTATTGATGGCATCCAGGGTGGCCTGTGGCCGCAGGGAGGGGGGCGTGGCGGCGAAGCGCTCGGCCCCCGCCAGCGGCAGCAGCAGGCGGGCGAGCTCCTCATCGATCTGGGGCCTGTTGTAGTCGAGCACGGCAGGCAGGAAGAGGTTCATGCACAGGCCATGGGGCAGATGACAGCGGGCCCCCAGGCTGTGACCGAGGGCATGCACCAGCCCCACCATGGAGTTGGAAAACGCCATGCCCGCCAGGGTCGACCCTTCCGCCAGTTGCAGCCGCAGCCCCTTGTCCTGCGGGGAGCCCAACACCTTCGGCAGGGCGTTCGCTATCTTCCCCACTGCCCCCAGGGCCAGGGCGTCACTCACCGGATTCTTGCCGTTGCCGATGAAGGATTCGATGGCATGAGTCATGGCATCCATGGCGGTGGCGGCCGTGATGGGCAGGGGCAGCCCCTGGGTGAGGCGCGGATCCAGCACCGCCAACTGAGGCAGCAGGAAGGGGGAGGTGAAGGGCACCTTACGACCGCTGTGCTCGTCCCGGATCACCGCCACCAGGGTCACCTCCGAACCTGTGCCCGCCGTGGTCGGTATCACGGCCAGGGGATTGAGCGGGCGGGTGAGGCTGCCGGCACCGGCATGATCCATCAGGTTGTTGCCGCCCAGGGTGGCGAGGATGTTGACCGCCTTGGCGGTATCGATGACGGAGCCACCCCCCAGGGCCACCAGACTGTCACAGTCGAGGGTGCGATAGCGCACGGCTATCTGCTCCACCACGGCGGTGGAGGAATCGGCCGGGATCTCGTCCCAGCAGGCCACCGCCGGCAGGTCTCCCTCGGCCAGCATCTCCTGTACCAGGGTTGCCAGGCCACTGCCACTGACCCCCTTGTCGGTGAGCAGCAGGGGACGGCTCGCCCCCAGTGCCATCAATTCGCTGGCAACTTGCTCCAGCGCCTGCTCCCCTGCCAGCAGTTTGACCGGGCAGAAGAAATCGTAGTATCGGCTCATCGCGAGACTCCCTGTGTGCGAGTGATTGAAAGATCGGAATGAAAGAGGCCGAGGTCAGCCCGTCAGCAGCCCCAGATAGATGCGACCTGCCCGCACGCCCTTGCTGACTGGGGCCGGATAGTGGCGCATCAGGGGCCTGGCGATGAAGGCGGGCAGGATCAGGGCCTGCAATTGCTCGATGGCCCGCACCAGGTGCATGGCGGTGGTGAGATCCCCCTCCACCTGCAACCGGTTCTCGCAGAAGGCCTGGTTGATCCCGAGGCGAAAGCTTAGGGCCCGAAAGGCGATGGCCGGATGCTTGAAGCGCACCCGCAGTGGATGCGGCGCAGCCTGGGCAGGGGCGCCGCAGTGCCAGCGACCGTCCTGCTTGTACAGGTCGAGCCCGTGCCGGTAGCCGCTGATCTCCAGCCGGATGCAGGTGCCGTCGGCCAGGGGGGAGAGCTCGCGGCGCACCGACTCATCGATGCGGGCGGCCCGGCACAGGGTTCGCCCCAGTACCCAGAGCAGGCAGAGATTCCAGAGGCGGTGGCCAGTTTGGCGCAGGCGTTCAAGTGTCATGGGTGCTCCTTGCGATGGTGGACCAGAACAGGGTGAAGGCGCCTTCTTGCCAGTCGGCATCTTGCCCAAGTGTCGGCTTGTCGACGAAGAGGGAGGCGCAGGCGAGAAACTGGCTCTGGCATACCTCCAGCATCAGTTCGGGCGGGACGGGGTGCAGCGCTCCGCTGGCCTGGCCCTGGGCCAGCAGCCGGGGCAGGAAGCGCAGGGTGTCGCTCAAGATCTGGCTGCGCAAGGGGCGAGAGAGCAGGGGAGAGTGGAAGAAATCCAGCACGAACTTGAGCTCATATGGATGCTCGATCATCCAGACCATGGACTGGCCCCAGTAGTGGCGGACCTGCTCCTTCAGCGTCAGCGCCGGGTCCGCCTCGCTGATGGCGGCGCCGAGACGCTGTTTGATGTCCTGATAGAGCTGCTGGATCAGCACCTCCTTGCTCGGGAAATGGTGAAACAGGGTGCCGTTGGCGACACCGGCGGCCTTGGCGATGCGGGCGGTCGCGGCCCCCTGCAGACCATCTTCTGCGCACAGGGTGAGAGTGGCTTCCAGGATCTGGCGGCGTTTGTCGGTCATGGGAGCTCCTAGCGCAGAAACAGGGCCATCATCAGCCGCTGATACCAGCGGTCATAAGGGGGGTGAACCAGGGTGCCCGGGTTGAACTTGCCCCGGCGCAGCACGGTTTTGGCCTTGGAGAAGGTGAGGAACCCCTCGCGGCCATGATAGTGGCCCATGCCGGAGGGGCCGATGCCGCCAAAGGGTGCATCGTCCGCCGCCACCTGGAACAGGCTCTCGTTGATGGCCATGCCGCCGGCATGGGTCTCCCCAATGACGCGGGCCTGCAGCGCCGGATCCAGGGTCATCAGATAGAAGGCCAGCGGGCGGGGACGGGCGGCGACATAAGCCAGGGCCTCGTCCAGCTCATCGTAGGGGATGAGGGGCAGCAGGGGACCGAAGATCTCCTGCTGCATCAGCTGGCAGTGCTCGGGCACCTCGGTCAGCAGATGGGGGGCCAGCCGCCGGCTGGCATCATCCCGGGCCGGTGACGCGCAGGGGTGCAGCTGGGCTCCCGCCTGCTCGGCTTCCGCCAGCCAGGCGGTGAGCCGTTGATACTGGCGCTCGTTGATGATGGCGCCATAGTCCGGACTCGCCACCCCCTTGGGGTAGAGGCGGCTGAAGTGGTCTCGATAGGCATCAATGAAGGCCTGCTCCTGGCCGCGAGGCAGCAGCACATAGTCGGGGGCCACGCAGATCTGGCCGGCGTTGAGACTCTTACCGAAGATCATCCGCTCCACCGCCAGGGCCATGGGTATGTCGGGGGCGATGAGACAGGGACTCTTGCCTCCCAGTTCCAGGGTCAGCGGCGTGAGCTGAGGTGCCGCTGCCGCCATCACCTGTTTTCCCACGGCGGTCGAGCCGGTGAACAACAGGTGATCGAAGGGCAGGGTGCTGAAGGCAGCGGCCACTTCTGCATCCCCCTCGATGACGCACACCTGGTTCTCATCGAACACCTCGGCCAGCAGGGCGCGCAGGGCGGCATTGGTGTGAGGGGTGAACTCGGAGAGCTTGAGCATGGCCCGGTTGCCGGCGGCGATGGCGCTGATGAGGGGGCCGAGGCTCAGCATCACCGGGAAGTTCCAGGGCACCATGATGCCCACCACGCCGAGGGGCTGATAGTGCACTTCGATGGAGGCCGGCGCCAGCAGCAGGCCGGCGTGGCGACGCTCCGGCCTCATCCAGCGGCGAAGGCGCTTGTGGCAGTAGTTGATCTGCATGACACAGGGCAGGATGTCGGCGATCAAGGAGTCATGGGCACTGCGCTGGCCATAGTCGCGGGTCAGGGCCTGGCAGAGCCTCTGCTTGTGGGCGAGCAGGGCTTGCTTGAGTCGCAGTAACTGATCCTTGCGGCTATCCAGGCTCGGCATGGGGTCGGCCTGATAGGCCTGCTTGAGACGAAGCAGCCGATCTGGCAGGGCAAATTTGTCGGTCTCTGTGGATTGCAGCGGTGTGGCTTCCATGAAAGGCTCCGTTCGAAAAATGGCCGACTGATTAGTCGGTCTGAATCTACCCTGATGTTGATATTTTGTAAACATCCGACGGCGTTCATGCTGCCGGAGGGAGGAATGGGGGGCGGGAACTGTGTCCTGAGCCACAGTTTTTGGGCGCACGGATTGGGTTTCTATCTAATAGTGGGTAGTTTTGAGGTGTCTATTTTTATGGAGAGCAGCGATGACCAAGGAACTGCACAGCCTGTTGAGCAGGCTCGACGATGTGATCGAACGCATGCCCGAGAGTTTCAATACCTACGAGTTTGCCCAGAAGCTGGCGCTGAAACACCAGCGGGAATATTTCGCCGCCGGTCACTCCCTCGCCGGGCAGGAGGGGTGCCTGTTCCGGGCGCTGCATCAGAAGATTGCCGAGGCACTGGCGGGTAACGACGGGGTGATAGAGGGGGCCCTGTTGCCTTGCACGACCCCCTGGGGAGAGCGCGCCACCTCGCCCCGCTGGCACCGCAAGCACTGAATCGATCGATAAAAAAACAGGGCCCGGCGGGCCCTGCTTTTTTATCGATGCCGTCACTGGGTGAGGCGACGGGCCTGCCAGTAGCGGCTGTTCCAGTAGACGTTGTCGAGGCGGGAGCGGATCACCCCCTTGCTGGTGGAGGCGTGGATGAACTCCCCCGCCCCGGTGTAGACACCGACGTGATACTGCTGCCAGCCGGTCTTGAAGAACACCAGATCGCCGTATTGCAGGCGGTAGCGATCCACCGGTCGACCCAGGCTGGCCTGGGACTCCGTGGTTCTGGGCAGGTTGAATCCCAGCACCTGGCTGTAGGCGAGCTGGGTGAAGGCGGAGCAGTCGAGACCGGCGCGATCCTCGCCCCCCATACGATAGGGAACGCCGCGCCACTGCTGATAGAAGCCGTCGAAGGCTCCGCTCTGACGGGGGGCCACGGGTTGTGGCTTCGGCGTGCTGGAGCAGGCCGTCAGCAGCAGGGCCAAGAGGGGAGGTAGCAGCGAGGTGCGAAGCATCCGGACTCCTTCATGGGATACGAGACTCATCATAGCCGCGTGATTCTGCCTGTAACCTGAATATCGATAGCATAAAGTGCTGCATTGTGCAGATATTTTGCTAGCGACAAGCTGCCATTCAGCCCATTCCTACTCGGTTTTCTCCCTAGCGGGAGCGATCAACGGTGTCAGCAGCTCCGACAGTTTGTAGAAGGTCTGTACCCGGGTGGTGCTGGGGCGCCACACCAGACCGATTTCCCGGTAGGGCTTCTCCCCGGGCAGGGGAATGGCCACCAGATCCGAGTTGTCCAGGATGCCGGCATCTATGGCCATCTGGGGCAGGAAGGTGGTGCCAAGGCCGGCCCCGACCATCTGCACCAGGGTGTGCAGGCTGGTGGCGGCGAAGGGATTGATCTTGCTTTTGTCCCGCAGCCGGCAGGCGCTCACCGCATGCTCGGTGAGGCAATGTTCCCGCTCCAGCAGGAAAATGCTCTGGTTGGGCAGCTCCTTGTAATCGAACGGCATGTGCAGACCCGCCGCCATGTGGGAGGGCATCACCATGTGGAAGGGATCCATGCCCACCACCTTGCTGTGGAAACCGCCGATCTCCACCGGCAGCGCCAGGATCAGCAGATCCAGCTGCCCCTGCTCCAGTTGCTTGAGCAAATTGGTGGTCGTGTCCTCCCGCAGCAGCAGTTCCAGCTCCGGATAGGCCTTGCCGCACACCTGCAACAGCTTGCTCAGCAGGAAGGGGGCTATGGTGGGAATGCAGCCGAGGCGCACCGTGCCGTGCATGACCCCGCCCTGCTGCTGGCCGAGTTCCATCAGATCCCGGGCGTCGGAGAGCAGGTGGCGGGCGCGCGTGACGATCTCCATGCCGACCGGTGTCATGATGAAGCTCTTGTGATCCCGCTCCACCAGTTGCAGACCCATCATGTCCTCCAGGGTCTGGATCCCGGTACTCAAGGTGGACTGGCTGACATGGCAGGCCTTGGCGGCGCGATTGAAGTTCTTGTGCTCATCCAGAGCGACCAGATATTGCAGCTGTTTCAGGCTGGGCCAACGTTGCATAAAGAAACCCGATAGTTGCTATCTATTTGATTTAATTAATCTACCATCGGCAAGCGGGTTTGTCGCCGGGATTAGGCGCCAATCTGGTTGCAGGCAGGGCGTGAAGCGCATCCCTGACGGAGCCGCCGTGGCGGGCAGACGCAAGGGCTCTGGCAGCTTATCTTCTTCGCTTGTGCCGTTGAAGCGCCCAGGCGAGGGGATGTGATGGGGATCCGCATCAGAGGTGCGTCCCCGCCTGTTCATGGCGTGAAACCATAAAAAACGCGCCGATGGGCGCGTTTTTGCGAGGGCAGCACATTGGCTACTCGTCGAAGATCCCGAAGTGATCCTTGGCGAAGTTGACCCGCTGATCCACCGTCATCTTGACCTGACCCAGCTTCTCGATGGTCTTGAGGTTGGGCACCAGGCCGCGGCCGTTGGCGATCTGGATGGCAAGGCCGGGACGGGCGTTGAGCTCCAGCAGCATGGGGCCGCGGAACTTGTCGAGCACCATGTCGGTGCCGATGTAGCCAAGGCCCGACATCTCGTAGCAGGAGGCGGCCAGTGTCAGCAGGGTATCCCAGTGGGGCACCTTGAGATCGTAGAGATCGAGGCCGGTGTCCGGGTGGTGACGCAGGGGGCTGCCAAACTGCACCGCCCGCAAGGCACGGCCGGTACGCAGGCACAGACCCACCCCCACGGCGCCCTGGTGCAGGTTCGCCTTGCCGTCGGAGGCCGAGGTGGAGAGGCGCATCATGGCCATCACCGGGAAACCCTTGAAAATGATCACCCGGGCATCGGGTACCCCTTCAAACGAGTAGCCGTCGAACACGTCATCGAAGTTGATGAGGCCTTCCACCAGCGCCACGTCGGGCTTGCCGCCCAGCGAATAGAGCCCTGCCAGGATGTTGGAAACATGACGCTCCAGATCCTGGCCATTGCTGGCGCTGCCGTTTGGCTTGTAGAAGAGGCCGTCTTCCTGGCGCAGGATCACCAGGATCCCCTTGCCCCCCGAGCCGCGGGCCGGCTTGATGCAGAAGCCCGGCCACTCCTTGACCAGCGCGGTGATCCGGCCCACATCGTGCTGCTCGCGGATGGTGCCGATGAGCTCGGGCACCGTCACTCCCGCATCCAGCGCGATGCGCTTGGTCTTGAGCTTGTCATCCACCAGCGGATAGAGGCTGCGCGGGTTGTAGCGGCTGATGTAGGAGTGGTTGCGCTTGTTCATGCCGAGGATGCCTGCCTGGGACAGGCTCCACGGACTGGTGTATTTCTGCCAGAACCACATCTGTTACTTGTCCTTACCCGGGGTACCGCCGGACTTCATCTCGTCGACCAGCGGCTTGAAGCGCTTGAGCTCGCTCAGCTTGTAGCCGGTGTAGTTACCCATCAGCAGCACGGTCGCCATCAGCACCAGCTGCAGGCCGAGGAAGTTGAAGGTCAGGTGACGAATGAGCTCGTTATCCATGGCCAGGTAGGCGATGACCGCTACCAGCAGGGAGCCGCCACCCTGGCGTACCACCTCTTTCGGACCCTCTTCTTCCCACAGGATGGACATCCGTTCGATGGTCCAGGAGAGGATGATCATCGGGAAGAAGGTGATTTTCATGCCATCGGTCAGCCCCAGCTTGAAGGCCAGCGCGGAGAAGATGCCGATCATCGAGATCACCATGATGATGATCGCCGATATTCGGGCCACCAGCAGCAGGTTCAACCTTGAGAGGTAGGATCGGATGATGAGGCCGGTGCCGACGATGAGCAGGAAGCCCACCAGACCCGTGATGAGGGAGGTCTGGATGAAGGCCACCGCGATCAGCACCGGCATGAAGGTGCCCGAGGTCTTGATACCCACGATGACCCGCAGGAACACCACCATCAGCACGCCGATGGGGATCAGCAGCAGACCCTTGAACAGGGCTTGCTCTTCCAGCGGCAGGCTGTGGATGGAGAAGTTCATCATCTCGGACTTTTCAAACTTCTGCGCCAGCGCCACGTTCACCGGCTGCTCCTGCTCGATCATCGAGAAGGTGACGCGGGAGTTGTGACCGCCGGTCACGTCCAGCAGGGCACCGGAGTTGTATTCCCACAGCAGCAGGTTGGCCGGATGGCCCTGTTCGCCGGTTTGCGGGTTGAACAGCTTGTAGTCGGTCGGGCTGTTGAACACCTGCAGGTAGTCCACCAGCTCCTGACGGCGACGGCCATCTTCCAGATTCAGCGCATGGACCACCCGGGCCGGGACATCGGCGTTGTTGAGCAGCTCGGCGATGAGATTGGCGCGGGTCTTGTGGGATTTCAGCAGCTCGGCGTTCTGCTCCTGCTTCTCGATCTCCTTGATGATCTCGCGGGTCAGGGTGTAACCGTCGGCAGAACGCTCCTGCGCCCGCTCCAGGATCTGCTTCATCGCGGTGGCATAAGGCTCACTCTCGATCTGCTTCTCGATGGCAGGGGGCTGGGGATTGGCGGCCGGCTTGGCATGGGCGTCCGCCATCATGTCGACGCGGTAGTAGAGCTCCTGACGGCCGGAGGCGGTGCGGATGGACCACTCGGCGCGGGCGTCTCCGTCCTTCTCGACGAACGACAGGCCGTAGCCCGGGCTCGCGGCGTTTTCGTTCATCAGGGTGAAGCCGGGCTGGGTGCCCGGGATGGCGAGGGAGGCGATGACCGGCTCGCCGGTGGCCTCGAACTCCAGCTTGGCTTCGATGGACCAGATCTGACGTTTTTCACCGGGCGTCAGCGGGACATCCAACGCGGCATGGTGATAGATCGTCATACCCAGGCCGACAATGTACAGCAGGGCAACCAGCAGATAGAACGGCTTGCGGGAGACCATGAATTATTTCACATCCTTGAGCTTGGGTTTGGGTTGGATATATTCGCGGGCCACATCGACCACGGCGATGTCTTTGAGGAATTCACGGCCCAGCAGCACGGGGAACGTCATGTCGCTGCGATCTTTCAGGGTAAATTCGGCCTTCTCGGTCATGTCGCCGATACGCACGGCGAGGCGCACCACGGGACGACGATCGAGGTCGTCGGCGGAGGCCTGACGCACCCGGACGTGACGCACCAGGGGCGCTTCAATCTGGATCTTGTCATCCATCTCCTGATGGCTCAGGAAGAAGCGCACCCAGTTCTTGCCGTTGCGCTCGAAGATGGTGATCTCCTGGGCGCTGATGGAGGAGGTGGTGGCGCCGGTATCGACCCGCGCCTGGAAGGCGTCGTTGGCCGCATCGACCCAGATCCACTCCGCTTCACCCACCAGCAGCTTGCCATCGACGGTGTGGCCCTGACTCGGGGCCGGGCACTTCTCGGTCGGGATGGGCATGGCCTTGGGCGGCTCTGGCGGCAATGTCGCCAGTTTGCTGTCGACTTTATTCACGGACTCTTTCATGTTGGTGACATCGGTGTTGAGCTGAACCAGCAGGTGCTGCTGCTGCACATACTGTTTCTGTTGCTGTTCCATGGCGGTCTGCAGGCGCTGTTCGCTGAGGCTTATCTCGGTGCGAAGATCGGCCAGCGTCAGGGTCGGAACCGGCGGTGCTTTCTCCATACTGACACACCCGCCAAGGCTGAGCAGGGAGAGCAGGGTCATTCCTTTTAATTTGCTTTTCATGTCATTCATTTAACTGTGCTTCCTGGAATTGGGTCAGTGTAACTTCCACAGGCGCCATCGGCTAGTCTTTGGCCTTTCTGGCAATCAGTACGGCACGTTTGGGTGCCGGATATCCTTCTACCGTGAGCGCAGGATCGGCGGGATCCAGGTAGTCGCTCAGGGATTCATTGATCATCCAGTCGGTACGACGCTGTTCGTCGGTGCTGGTCATATTCTCGTCCACGATCCGCACATCCTTGAATCCACAGCGCTCGACCCAGAGTTTGAGGGCCGCGCTCGAGGGGATGAACCAGACGTTGCGCATCTTGCCGTAGCGATCGGTCGGCACCAGGACGTCATTGACGCCGCCGTCGATCACCAGGGTCTCCAGCACCAGCTCACCATCATCCTTCAACTGGTTGCGCAGCTGCTCGATGTGCTCGATGGGGGACTTGCGGTGATAGAGCACCCCCATGGAGAAGACGGTATCGAACGCCCGCAGCTCCGGCAGCTCCTGGATGCCGAGCGGCAGCAGGTGGGCGCGCTGATCCCCCCCCGTGAAGTGGCGGATGGCCTCGAACTGGCACAGGAACAGGGGGCTGGGATCGATGCCGACCGCGAGTCTGGCGCCTTCGCCGACCATGCGCCACAGGTGATAACCACTGCCACAGCCCACGTCAAGCACATAACGTCCTGCCAACGGGCTGACATGTGGCAGTACCCGCTGCCATTTCCAGTCGGATCGCCACTCGGTATCGATGTGGATGCCGTGGACATGGAAGGGCCCCTTGCGCCAGGGCATGAATTGGCGCAGCAGGCTCTCGGTCTTCTTGCGCTCCCCCTCGCTCAGGCTGTGCTCATCCCCGATCGCGACCCTGTCACGCAGTTCGATGTGGCCGGGGGCGATGGCGGGCAACTTGTTGAGGGCACGATTCCAGCGCGGCAGATCCCCGTGCAGGTTGTCATGCTGCCAGGCGTGCAACTGGGCGGGCAGGGTGTGCAGCCAGTGGCTCAGCCGGTTCTTGGCAATGAGTTGATAAAAATTGGCAAAGTCGATCATGGCTTAGTTGGCTTAGTTGGCGTCGCTGGCTTTGATGGCAATCATGGAACCGAAGTTGAAGCACTGGAACCAGAGATCCTGATGGACGAAACCGGCCTCGTGCAGGCGGGCCTGATGAATGGCCAGGGTATCGGTGCGCATCACGTTTTCGAGGGCGGTGCGCTTCTGGCTTATCTCCAGCTCGCTGTAACCGTTGGCTCGCTTGAAGTCGAGATGCAGGTCGATGAGCAATTCATTGACCTGGGCATCCTCGAAGCGGAATTTCTCGCTCAGGATCAGGATGCCGCCGGGACGCAGACCGTCATGAATGCGCTGGATAAGCGCGGCCCGTTTCTCGGGGTCGACGAACTGCAGGGTAAAGTTGAGCACCACCACGGAGGCATTCTCGATGGCGATGTCGCAGATATCCGCCTCGATGAGCGTCACCGGCACCTCGGATTTGAAACCGGAGAGGTGGGCGCGGGCCCGTTCTATCATGGGGTGGGAGAGATCGACGGCGGTGATGGTGCAACCGGACTGGGTCAGGTTGCGGCGCATGGCCTGGGTGGCGGCACCGAGGGAGCAGCCGAGATCATAGAGACGGCTGTCTGGCTGGGCGTAGCGGGCGGCCATCATGCCGATGGCGGAGATGATGTTGCTGTAGCCCGGTACCGAGCGCTGGATCATGTCGGGGAAGACATCGACGACCTGCTCGTCAAAACAAAAATCCCCCAGGCGGGCGATGGGGGCGGCAAAAATCTGATCGTGCATGTTGGCGCAACCTGACAGTCGGGACAGAACCTGGCTGTGTTATTCAATGGGGTGTTGGCGCGACGCTCCGGCGTCATCACCGGTTGACGGACGGGGTAGCGGCCTTGGGATCCCTGGCGCCGCTTCCGTTCGCAACGGGCCATCATCCTGGCCCTTCGTGAGACCAGACCGATTGTTGCACACTGTTGCAAGAAACGGAGGGCTGGCCCTGTTGTATGGGGCGCTAGTGTAGTGGATTGACTGGCGTTTGTCTTGACGGCGCACCCCTTGGCGCCACAAAAAATCGGCTTTTTTTACCCCCTGTGGGTGGGGAATGAAGGGATGTATTAGAAGTGGAGTTCTCCCTGGCGGGCGCGATCGTTTTCCCCCGGCCAGGGCGCCATCTCCTGACCGAGCAACTGGCTGATCTGGCGAGCCAGTACCGGTGCCTCGGCATTGTCGGCGGTATGGATGAAGAGGTAGAGATCCTTGCCCTCTGCCAGCCACTGTTGCCAGCGGGGCAGCCAGGGTGGCAGGAAAGGGTGATTGGCCGCCGGATCCGGCAGGCCGATCAGGCGCACCACGGGCGCCTGGGCGGTGGCGAGCAGGTGCACAGGGAGTCTCGGCTTCTTGCCCTGGGCATCCACCATGGCTGCACTCTTTGCTGCGATAGTGGCGGACACCGAGAAGAGCGGCCGGGAATCGAGCATGATGCGGTTGATGCCCTGCTCCATCAATAGCCGGTTCAGGGCGCGCTCTGCCTCACCCTTGGCGAAAAAATCCGGGTGGCGCACCTCGAGGGCATAGGTGAAGTCTTGCGGCAGACGGCGGAAGAATTCCGCGAGGCGTGCCAGGCCGGCAGGGCCGAAGCGGGCGGGCAGTTGCAGCTTGAGCAGCCCGAGCTTGGGGTGCAGGGGTTCCAGCAGGCGAATAAAGCTCGTCACCTCCTTGTCCACACTCACCAGATCGCTCTGGTGGCTGATGGTCTGCGGAAACTTGAAACCGAAACGAAAGTGCGCGGGCACCGCATCGGCCCAGCGCCGCACCGTGTCAGGTGTCGGCAGGGCGTAGAAGGTGGTGTTGCCTTCCACGGTATTGAACACCCGGGCGTAGTCGGCAAGGTGCTCGGCGGGCCTGGCATGCAGGCCCAGCAGTTGGCCGGGCCAGGCCGGATGGGACCATTGGGGCAGGCCCAGATAGAGGCTCATAAGGGATCCTGTCTGCAGGTTTGTCTCATTTCGTCCCTGTTTTTGCGCCAGGACAAGAAAAAACAGGGCAAAGGTGGCTGCGGGCTATTTTACCCAAATGGGGGTTTTCCTCTATAATGCCAGCCCTTTTGTTTGCCAATTCGTTGTGACTCATGCGCACATGTCCCCAGGGGGAGCATGATGGCGCCCACGAATTGAGCAGGCACGACGCTGCCGATGCCATCGCAGACCCCTACGGGGGGTGTGCTCGCATATGCTCGGCAGTACTGATCCGGCTCGGGGGAGCCGGATGATATGAGACTGATTTCAAACCGGGTAAGAATCCGAATCTGGCCAGCTATGAGACAGACGGTGCTTGCCAGTCGTGCCCGGCGACCCAAACCGTCTCTCTACTATTTCGAAGGAAGAAGTCCATGCGCTCTATCTATTGCGGACAGGTCAATGAGGCCCATGCAGGGCAGACCATTACATTGTGCGGTTGGGTCCATCGTCGTCGTGATCTCGGTGGTCTGATCTTTATCGACATGCGTGACCGGGAAGGGATCGTGCAAGTGTTCTTCGATCCGGACAAGCCGGATGCCTTCGCCCTGGCCTCTGAACTGCGCGGTGAATTCTGCATCCAGGTGACCGGCGTGGTGCGCACTCGTCCCGAGTCCCAGCGCAACAAGGACATGGCCACCGGTGCCATCGAGGTGTTCGCCCACGAGTTGACCATCATCAACCGCTCCGAACCCCTGCCCATCGACTTCAACCAGGTCAACAGCGAAGAGGTGAGCCTCAAGTACCGCTACCTGGATCTGCGCCGTCCCGAGATGGCCAAATACCTGAAGACCCGTGCCAAGGCCAGCGCCTTCGTGCGTCGCTTCATGGACGAGCAGGGCTTCCTCGACATCGAGACCCCCATGCTGACCAAGGCGACCCCGGAAGGGGCGCGCGACTACCTGGTGCCGAGCCGCGTCCACAAGGGCAAGTTCTACGCGCTGCCCCAGTCTCCGCAGCTGTTCAAGCAGTTGCTGATGATGTCCGGCTTCGATCGCTACTACCAGATCGTCAAGTGCTTCCGCGACGAAGACCTGCGCGCCGACCGCCAGCCTGAATTCACCCAGATCGACGTGGAGACCTCCTTCATGACCGCGCCGCAAGTGCGCGAGTTGATGGAAGAGATGATCCGCCAGCTGTGGCAACACGTGCTGGCCGTGGATCTCGGCAACTTCCCGGTGATGACCTTCGACGAGGCCATGCGCCGCTTCGGCTCCGACAAGCCGGATCTTCGCCTGCCCATGGAGCTGGTGGACGTGGCCGATCTGCTGGCCGAGGTGGAGTTTGCCGTGTTCGCCGGTCCTGCCAAGGATCCGAAAGGCCGTGTGGCGGCCCTGAAGGTGCCGGGCGGCGCCGAGCTTTCTCGCAAGCAGATCGACGAGTACACCAAGTTCGTCGGCATCTATGGTGCCAAGGGCCTGGCCTGGATGAAGGTCAATGACGCCGCGAACGGCCTCGAAGGCGTGCAGTCCCCGGTGGCCAAGTTCCTCTCCGACGCCATCGTGCGCGAAATCCTGGCCCGTACCGGTGCCGCCAATGGCGACATCATCTTCTTCGGCGCCGACAGCAAGAAGGTGGTCTGTGACGCCATGGGTGCCCTGCGCCTGAAGGTGGGTCGCGATCTGGGCCTGGTGGAGAACGTCTGGAAACCGCTCTGGGTCATCGACTTCCCCATGTTCGAGGAAGATGGCGAAGGCGGTCTGGCAGCCATGCACCACCCCTTCACCGCACCGAGCAAGCTGAGCCCGGCCGAGCTGAAGGCCAATCCGGTCAGTGCCTATGCCAACGCCTACGACATGGTGATCAACGGCTACGAAGTGGGTGGCGGCTCCGTGCGTATCCACAACAGCGAGATGCAGTCCACCGTGTTCGACATCCTGGGGATCGCCCCGGACGAGCAGCGCCTGAAGTTCGGCTTCCTGCTGGATGCCCTGAAATACGGCACCCCGCCCCATGCCGGCCTGGCCTTCGGCCTGGACCGCCTGAGCATGCTGCTGACCGGCACCGACAACATCCGTGACGTCATCGCCTTCCCGAAAACCACGGCGGCAGCCTGCCTGATGACCGATGCCCCGAGCTTCGCCAACCAGGCTCAGCTGACCGAGCTGGCCATTGCCACCGTCGCCAAGGCAGATGCCAAGGCCGAAGGGGCAGAATAACTTGTTCGGGCCGCACTTGCGGCCCGATTGTTTCCATGTATCTGATTGATTTATAAGTATAACGGAGAGTTTTTATGGCAGGTCACAGCAAGTGGGCCAACATCAAACACCGCAAGGCGGCGCAAGACGCCAAGCGCGGCAAGATCTTCACCAAGCTGATCCGTGAAATCACCACGGCCGCCCGTCTGGGTGATGCGGATCCCGCCAACAACCCGCGTCTGCGCGCGGCCGTGGCCGCCGCCCTGACCGGCAACATGACCCGTGACACCATCAACCGCGCCATCGCCCGTGGGGCCGGTGGCGGTGACGGTGAGCAGCTCGAAACCATCGTTTACGAGGGCTACGGCCCGGCGGGCTCCGCCGTCATGGTGGAGTGCCTGACCGACAACCGCAACCGCACCGTGGCCGAAGTGCGTCACGCCTTCAGCAAGTGCGGCGGCAATCTGGGTACCGATGGCTCCGTTGCCTACCTGTTCAGCAAGAAGGGTCTGCTGACCTTCGTGGGCGTTGATGAAGATGCCCTGATGGATGCTGCCCTGGAAGCGGGGGCTGATGACGTGGTCACCGAAGAAGATGGTTCCATCGAGGTTTACACCAGCCCGAACGACTTCGGCACCGTACTGGACGGTCTGGAAGCCGCCGGCTTCAAGCCCGAGAGCGCGGAAGTGACCATGATCCCCTCCACCGAGGCGGAGCTGGATGCGGAGACCGCCCCCAAGCTGATGCGTCTCATCGACATGCTCGAAGATCTGGACGACGTGCAGGAGGTCTACCACAACGGTTCCATCTCCGACGAGGTCGCGGCGACCCTCTGATCCCGCTTCCTTATTAAAACGGCAGCCATCGGCTGCCGTTTTTTTGTCTTGAAAATGTAATCAGGACTCAATCTTCTACCGCCTTAATTTCCGCTTAAGTTTGCCTCCCTAGGCTTGTCCAGTATCCGGGCTGCTGTGCCCGTCACCCTTGTCTGCTCGGGATGAGAGACAGGTGACAGGCGTGCCCAACGCCCCTTGAAGGGCTTCAGATTTACTGGCTTGTCGGAGTATCGTTATGCGTTTCACCCTCGGCGTGATGAAGGTCAACCTGTTGCTGGTGCTGCTGTTTGCACTGGTGTTCAACTGGCCCATCTTCCTGCACTTTTATCGGATCCTCACCGCACTGGAGCATGTCAAGGCGGGCTTCGCGCTCTCCATCCCCTTCGTGCTGATGGCGGCCCTCAATGCGGTCTTTTTGCCGTTTACCTTCAAATATGTGCTCAAGCCCTTCTTCACCCTGATGATCCTGACCGGCTCCATCGCCAGCTACGCCATGCTGAAATACGGCGTCATCTTCGATGTGGGCATGGTGCAGAACATCATCGAGACCAACAGGGGGGAGGCGACCTCCTACCTCAATGCCTCGGTGGCACTCTGGTTCCTGCTGACCGGCGTGTTGCCGGTGATCTGCCTGCTGGCCATCAAGATTGACTACCCCAGCCCCTGGTACAAGGGGCTTGGCATGCGCCTTGGCAGCATCGCCCTCTCGCTGCTGTTCCTCGGCGGGGTCGCGGCGCTCTACTACCAGGATTACGCCTCGGTGGGCCGCAACAATCACACCATCGTCAAGGAGATAGTGCCCTCCAACTATGTGCGCGGGGTCTATCGCTACTTCCGTGACATCGTCTTCGCGACGCCCATCCCGTACGAGCAGATAGGGACGGATGCCAAGATAGCGGGCAAGCGCGACAAGCCGACCCTGATGTTCCTGGTGGTGGGGGAGACGGCGCGCAGCAAGAACTACTCCCTCAATGGCTACGAGAAAGAGACCAACGGCTTCACCGCGAAGGAGTCCGAGGTCGTCTCCTTCAAGGATGTGCGCTCCTGCGGCACCGCCACCGCGGTCTCCGTGCCCTGCATGTTCTCCAACCTGACCCGGCGCAGCTATGACGAGACGCTGGCCAAGTCCCGGGACGGCTTGCTGGACGTGCTGCAACACGCCGGTGTTTCCGTGTTGTGGAAGGAGAACGACGGCGGCTGCAAGGACGTGTGCAAGAACGTGCCCACCATAGAAATCGAACCCAAGCAGTACCCCGATTTCTGCAAGGGTGGCTCCTGCTACGACGCCGTGCTGCTGCAGGGGCTGGACAAGCAGATCGCCGACATGAAGGAAGGCAACAAGGTGGTGGCCTTCCACCTGATGGGCAGCCATGGCCCGACTTACTATCGCCGCTATCCGGCCGAGGATCGCTTCTTCCTGCCGGACTGTCCGCGCAGCGATATTGAGAACTGCAGCAACGAGGAGCTGGTGAATACCTATGACAACACCATCCGTTACACCGACAAGGTGCTGGCCCAGCTCATCAATAAACTCAAGACCCTGGAGAGCAGCTACAACGTAGGCCTGGTCTATCTGTCGGATCACGGGGAATCCCTCGGTGCCCTGGGCCTCTATCTGCACGGCACCCCCTACAAGTTTGCGCCGGATGATCAGACCCGGGTGCCCCTGCTGACCTGGTTCTCCCCCCAGTTGCAGCAGGATCGCCAGCTGAACCAGGATTGCCTGCGCCAGGAGGCCGCCACCAGACGCTTCTCCCACGACAACCTGTTCCACTCCATGCTCGGTATCATGAATGTGCAGACCAAGGTGTATGACGGGGCGCTGGACATGTTCAAACCTTGCCGGGCGTGATGCCTGAACAGGCGACATGCACCACAATGGCAGCCAAGGGGCTGCCATTTTTTATGGGCAAGAGTCACCGCCGGGCGCGGGCGGCCTTCGGGCTGGCGCGCCGGGTGTGCCTGTTGCGAGTTCGGGTCGCGGTGACAGTGACGGTGTCATTGCCGGGAAGGGCCACCTTCGGGCCGGGAAATCTCGGGGAAGAGGTGAAATGCGGCCTGTTCAGCAGATTCAGCAGATTCAGTAGCTTAGTTTGATATTGGTAGATGATTGACAAGGTGGAATGCAATAAAGGCAGCCGAGGCTGCCTTTATTGTCTTATGGGGTAGGGGAAGCTACTTCTGCTCCATGATGATCTGCAAGAGATCACCCTCCAGCAAGGAGCGCTTGACCAGGGCGAAGCCACCTATGGTGGGCTGGTTCTGGAAGCGTGCCTTCACGATGGGCAGACCACGGTGGAAGCTCGGCAGGGATTGATGCTCGACGCAGCGACGGATGGCCGGGATCAGGATCTCTTCCGCAGCGGTGATTTCACCGGCGATCAGCACCTTCTGCGGGTTGAACAGGTTGACCGTGATGGCGATGGCCCGGCCCAGATGTTCCCCCACGTTCTCGATCACGCTGCGAGCGAGTTCATCCCCCGCCACGGCAGCCTTGCACACCTCGGCAATGGTGATGTGCTTCTCCTGCAGCGAGCTCAGGTGGCCGCGGCTGATGAGCTCCTTGACCTTGTCGACGATGGCCTCGTTGGAGGCGATGGTCTCGAGGCAACCGAAGTTGCCGCAGTGGCAGCGCTTGCCCAGCGGTTCCACCTGGATGTGACCGATTTCGCCGACGTTGCGGTTCTGACCGAGGAACACCTTGCCCTTGGTGATGATGCCCGAGCCCGCCCCCTGGTGAACGCTCACCAGGATGGAGTCCATGCAGTCGCGGGATTCGCCGAAGAAGTGCTCGGCGAGCGCGAGGGAACGGGTGTCGTTGCCCACGTAGCAGGGCAGGTTGAAGTGGTGTTCCAGCAACTTGGCCAGACCCAGATTGCGGATCTGGTAGGTCGGGGTATAGATGACCATGCCGGATTCCGGGTTGACCAGCCCCGGCATGGTGAGGGCGACACTGATGAGGTTGCGGCTGCGATCCGTGTTGGCGTCGATGAAGGCGCCAATCTCCCGCAGCAGCATGTCGACCACGGGTTGTTGCTCGATCTCGGTCACCTGGGTGACGTGTTGATCGAGCTCCTTGCCGTCGAGGTCATAGAGGCTCAGCTGCAGATAGCCGCGGCCCAGCTTGGCGGAGACAAACTGAAAGCGATGCTTGATGGTGGTCAGGGAGATGGCGCGCCGCCCGCCGGTGGAGGCTTGCGGTGAGGTCTCCCTGATCAGCCCATGCTCGATCAATTGCCGGGTTATCTTGGTCACGCTGGCCGGGGCCAGCTGACTCAATTCGGCAATCTTGACCCGGGAGATGGGCCCTTGCAGGTCAATGAGCCGATAGACGACCGCACTGTTCACCTGCTTGATAAGATCTACGTTTGCTATTTGTCCGCCAGTCATAGTGTCACTGTTGTGTGTAGTGTCCGTTAACCACGGTCCCGCAGACCGCGAAGGCCTGATCAAAGACGGTGAGGTTGGCAATTTTTCCGACCTGGATACTACCGAGACGTGAGTCCCATCCAATGGCGCGAGCGGGGTAAAGGGTGGCCATTCTCAGTGCTTCATCGAGCGGTAAACCGACCTGTTTGACCAGATTTTCCACCCCTTCGATCATGGTGAGGGCAGAACCGCCGAGTGTACCATTCTCGTCGATGCACTGACCATCGCGGAAATAGACGGTTGCCCCACAAAAATCAAATTTCTCAAAGCCTTCCGGTGCACTGGCCGCGGCGGTCGCGTCGGTGACCAGCACCAGCTTCTCCCCCAGTATCTTGTGCGCCAGGCGCACGTTGGCCCAGTGCACATGGTGGCCATCGACGATGATGCCGGCATAGACATCCTTGCGATCATAGATGGCACCGACCACGCCGGGCTCGCGCCCGTTCACGGTGGGGGTCATGGCGTTGTAGAGGTGGGTGGCGAACTGGATACCGTTGTCGAACCCGGCCATGGCCTGCTCGTAGTTGGCGGCAGTGTGGCCGGCCGAGACCAGGATGCCGGCCTCAACCAGGCGACGGATGTGTTCCGGCTTGTTGCGCTCCGGTGCCAGGGTGATCTTGGCAATGGCATCGCTGTTGGCGCAGAAGAAGTCGATCATCTCGTCGGCAGGCTGGCGGATCTGCTCGGCCGGGTGGATCCCCTTGCGCTTGAGGTTGGTGTAAGGCCCTTCCAGATGGACGCCGAGCACCTCGTTCGGGTGGGCGGCCATGTAGTCGCGGGTCACCGCCACCGCCTGCTTCATGTCCGCGTCCGGACTGGTGATCAGGGTCGGCAGGAAGCTGGTGGTACCGGACTTGAGGTTGGCCGCTTGCATGATGGCCAGGGTCTCGGTGGTGATGTGACCGTTGAACATGACGCCGCCGCAGCCGTTGAGCTGGACGTCGATGAAGCCGGCGCTGAGGTTGGCACCCTGCAGATCATGCTGTTTGACACCGGCAGGCAACTCGTCCTGGCGCAGGATGGCGACGATGCTGTCGCCATCGATGAGGACGCCATGACCGGTCAGCACACAGCTGCCGGTGTAGAGGGTGCAATTAGTCAGTGCGTACATGGGGACTCCTTACAGGTGCTTGATGTTGTCGACTTCCAGTTGTTGGAAGTAGCGCACTGTCTTGACCTTCAGCTCCATGGTGGAGGGCTCGTCACACACGACGATGCCTTTCGGATGCAGCTGCAGGGTGGAGATGGTCCACATGTGGTTGACGCTGCCCTCGACCGTGGCCTGCAGGGCTTGGGCCTTGGCGTGACCGATCACCAGGATCAGGATCTCTTCGGCATCCATCAGGGTGCCCACGCCCACGGTCAGCGCCAGCTTGGGTACCTGATCCATGTCGCCGCCAAAGAAGCGGGAGTTGGCGATGCGGGTATCTTCGGTCAGGGTCTTGACCCGGGTACGGGAAGCCAGGGAGGAGGCCGGCTCGTTGAAGGCGATGTGACCGTCGTTGCCGACGCCGCCCATGAACAGGTTGATCTTGCCGTAGGATTTGATCTTGTCCTCGTAACGCTGGCACTCGGCCACCAGATCCGGCGCATTGCCGTTGAGGATGTTGATGTTTTCCGGACGGATGTTCACGTGGTTGAAGAAGTTGTTGTGCATGAAGCTGTGGTAGCTCTCGGGATGCTCCTTCGGCAGGCCCACGTATTCGTCCATGTTGAAGGTGACCACGTGCTCGAAGCTCACTTCACCGGCCTGGTACAGCTCGATCAGACGCTTGTAGGTTGCCAGCGGGGTACCGCCGGTGGGCAGACCCAGTACAAAGGGGCGGTCGCTGGTGGGCTTGAACGCATTGATGCGGTCAACGATATAACGGGCAGACCAGAGACCCACTTGGCTGGCTGACTTCAACGGGATCAGGCGCATTTCTATACCTCTGTACGGGTTGCGGCAGTCTATCGACGGCAAGGACTAAACATTTTTAAGTTGTTTTATAGCGTAAATAAAGATTGCGGACTAAGCCACATCAATCGACTACTTTTATCTCTGTTGAGTGATAATGATCACGAATGCTGGTTTATTAATTTGCGCAGCGAAATAAAACCCATAGACTGCCAATCAAGCCTTGATGGCTTATGCGTCGAACGTGATAAGCACTTAATTTCTAGAAAAACATCAACTAAGGAGAGGAACCGTGAACATTCTCGGTTATTTACAAAAGATCGGCCGTGCCCTGATGGTGCCGGTGGCGGTATTGCCTGCCGCAGCGATCCTGATGGGGATTGGCTATTGGATTGACCCGAACGGTTGGGGCGGTGGCAGTCCACTGGCAGCCTTCCTGATCAAAGCCGGCGCCGCCATCATCGATAGCATGCCCATCCTGTTTGCCGTCGGTGTTGCCTACGGCATGTCCAAAGATAAAGACGGTTCCGCCGCACTGGCCGGTCTGGTCGGTTTCCTGGTAGTAACCACTCTGCTGAGCCCGGGCGCCGTTGCCCAGATCAAGGGTATCCCGGCCGATCAGGTTCCGGCTGCCTTTGCCAAGATCAGCAACCAGTTCGTCGGTATCCTCTGTGGTGTCATCGCCGCCGAGCTGTATAACCGTTTCAGCAGCGTCGAGCTGCACAAGGCGCTGGCCTTCTTCTCTGGCCGTCGTCTGGTGCCGATTGTGACCTCCGTGGTCATGATCGTGGTCTCCTTCATCCTGATGGCCGTCTGGCCGGTCATCTACGGTGGCCTGGTCTCCTTCGGTGAATCCATCGTCAGCATGGGCTCCACCGGTGCCGGTATCTACGCCTTCTTCAACCGTCTGCTGATCCCCGTGGGTCTGCACCACGCCCTGAACTCCGTGTTCTGGTTCGACGTGGCCGGCATCAACGACATCCCGAACTTCCTGGGTGGTCAGAGCTCCATCGATGCGGGTAAAGCGGTGGTTGGTGTGACTGGTATGTACCAGGCTGGCTTCTTCCCCATCATGATGTTCGGTCTGCCGGGCGCCGCCCTGGCCATCTATCACTCCGCCAAGAAAGAGAACAAAGAGAAAGTTGCGTCCATCATGATCGCAGCCGCCTTTGCCGCCTTCTTCACCGGTGTGACCGAGCCGCTCGAGTTCTCCTTCATGTTCGTGGCGCCGGTGCTGTACGTCATCCACGCGCTGCTGACCGGTGTCTCCGTGTTCATCGCCTCCAGCATGCACTGGATCGCTGGCTTCGGCTTCAGCGCCGGTCTGGTGGATATGGTGCTCTCCAGCCGCAACCCGCTGGCGACCCAGTGGTACATGCTGCTGGTACAAGGCCTGGTGTTCTTCGGTCTGTACTACGTCATCTTCCGCGCCGTGATCGTCAAGTTCAACCTGAAGACCCCGGGTCGTGAAGACGACGAAGCCGTACCGGTACAGGCTCAGACCACTGACCGCACCGAGCTGGCCAAGCAGTATCTGGAAGTGCTGGGTGGTCAAGACAACCTGGTCACCATCGATGCCTGCATCACTCGTCTGCGTCTGACCCTGAAAGATCGCAGCATCGTCGATGAGCGCAAGCTCAAAGCCCTGGGCGCGGCCGGTGTGGTCAAGCTCGGTGAGCAGAACCTGCAGGTGATTCTGGGCCCCTTGGCCGAAATCATCGCCGGTGAGATGAAAGCCCTGCGTTAATCGAGCACGAGCTCACCTCAAGACTAAGTCCATTGTTGACATAAATAAGGGCCCCACCCAGGGGCCCCACATAAAAAAAGCCAAGAAAATCCAACCTTTACTTCAAAAGAGAGCAGCAGTTATGAACTTGAAACATTCTCTGTTAGCCATTGCCATGTCTACCGTTTTTACCGCCCAGGTACAGGCAGCCGATACCGCCAAGCAAGCCGTGATCGATTCCATCGCCAATAACCTCGTCGTCAAGTACGAAGTGGTGACCAACGATGGTGCCGGCGCCGGTCTGGATTGCCAGGCGCTCGGCTCCGAGTGGGCGAGCTGCGGGGTGGCCAAGCTGCACCTGACCAACACGGGTGCCGACGTCACCTCCAAGGACTGGAGCATCTATGTCTCCTCCATCCGCCGCATTCAGCGTGTCGACAACGATCAGTTCACCATCACCCACCTGACCGGTGACCTCTATCGCCTCTCGCCGACCGACAAGTTCCAGGGCTTTGCCAAGGATGCGACGGTCGAAGTGCCCATGGTGGTGGAGTACTGGGTACTGTTCGAAACCGACATCATGCCGAGCTGGTACGTGACTGCCGAGGGCGCCGAGCCCAAGGTGATCGCCAGCATGAGCAACATCAACGACGCCACCACCTACGAAAAACCGATGCCGGCGGATGGCTGGAAGCGCACCAAGGATGACAACAACATCCTGATGAACAGCGAGACCCGTTTCGCCGCGAACCAGACCAGCACCCTGCTGCCCGCCAGCAAGATCGATGATCGCATCCTGCCGACCCCGCACAAGCAGGTGGTCAAGGCCGGCCCTCAGGTCGATCTGTCCACCATCAAGCTCAATGCGCTGGACTTGCCGTCCGACCGCGCCGACGTCATCAAGGCTCAACTGACCAAGCTGGGTGTTACCCTCTCCGACACCGGCTATCCAGTGACCGTCAAGCTCGGCAGCAAGAACAAGCAGGCCGAAGGGTATGACATGACCATTGGCCAGAAGGGCGCAGTGATCCAGGGGCACGATGTCCAGGGGGCCTTCTGGGGGGCGCAGTCCCTCATCTCCCTGCTCGGGGTGGATGACAAGAAGGTCAGCCAGATGGTGGTCGAGGATGCACCGCGCTTCGAATACCGTGGCATGCAGACCGACGTGGCTCGCCACTTCCGCGACCCGGCAACCCTGAAGAAGCTGATCGACCAGATGTCCGCCACCAAGCTCAACACCCTGCACTTGGGCTTGACCAACGATGAAGGCTGGCGCATCGAGATCCCGGGGCTGCCGGAGCTGACCGACGTCGGTGGCGAGCGTTGCCACGATCTCACCGAGACCCAGTGCATCCTGCCGCAGCTGGGCTCAGGCCCCGGCAGCGACAACCAGGGCACCGGCTTCTACAGCAAGGCCGATTACATCAACTTGGTACGCTATGCCAAGGCGCGCGGCGTGACCGTGATCCCCGAGATCAACATGCCGGCCCACGCCCGTGCCGCCGTGGTCTCCATGGAAGCCCGCTACAAGCGTCTGATGGCGGAGGGCAAGGAAGTCGAGGCGAACCAGTATCGCCTGACCGATCCGGCCGATACCTCCAACATCACCTCGGTCCAGTTCTACGACAAGATGTCCTTCATCAACCCCTGCCAGCCGGGTGCCGCCACCTTCGTGGCCAAGGTGATGGATGAAGTGGCCAAGATGCACCAGGACGCCGGTCAGCCGCTGACTGCCTGGCACTACGGTGGTGACGAGGCGAAGAACATCATGCTGGGCGGTGGCTATCAGGATCCCAACACCACCAAGAAAGAAGAGCTGGTGGCCTGGAAGGGCAACACCGACTGGAGCAAGCAGGACAAGCCGTTCGGCAAGTCCCCCCTGTGCCAGAAGATGATCGATGACGGCAAGATCAAGGACGTGGCCGAGCTGCCTGTCTACTTCGCCAAGGAAGTGAGCGAGATGGTCAAGGGCCACGGCTTCTCCACCCTGCAGGCGTGGGAAGATGGCCTTAAGTACGCCAAGGATGCCAGCGTCTTCGCCACCGAGAAGACCCGGGTCAACTTCTGGGAAACCCTCTACTGGGGTGGCTTCAACGAGGCGATGAAGTGGGCGCACAACGGCTATGACGTGGTGCTCTCCAACCCGGATTACCTCTACTTCGACTTCCCGAACGAGGTACACCCGGCCGAGCGTGGCTACTACTGGGCCACCCGCTTCAACGATACCCGCAAGGTGTTCGCCTTCGCGCCGGAAAACCTGCCGCAGAACGCCGAGACCTCGGTGGACCGCGATGGCAACGCCTTCGTCGCCAAGGGTGATCAGGAGCCGATCAAGTTCAAGGGGATCTCCGGTCAGCTGTGGAGCGAGACGGTGCGTACCGATGCCCAGTACGAGTACATGGTCTACCCGCGCATCTTCTCCGTGGCCGAGCGTGCCTGGCACAAGGGCGGCTTCGAGCTGGACTACGTGAAGGGCCGTGAGTTCTCCGGTGCCACCAAGTTCGTCAACAAGGCGACCCTGAACAAAGAGTGGAACCAGTTCGCGAACCTGCTGGGCCAGCGTCAGCTGCCGAAACTGGATCAGGCCGGGGTGGAATACCGCCTCTCCGTACCGGGTGCCAAGGTTGTCAACGGCGTGCTGGAAGCGAACGTGGATCTGCCGGGTCTGCCCATCCAGTACAGCCTGGATGGCAAGAGCTGGAGCGCCTATGACGCCGCGGCCAAGCCGAGCGTGACAGGCAAGGTCTACCTGCGTACCACCAGCTTCGATGGCAAGCGCACCAGCCGCGTCACCGAGCTGAACTGATAGCCTTTAATCCATAACGCAAGGTGGGTCGCAAGACCCGCCTTTCCCAAGGGCGGTGGCCATCGGGCTTGGGAAAGGTTGACTGTGCGTGTGAGCCTTTGTTGTGTGTGTATTGTCTGTTTTTCATCACTTGTGACCCCGCCTCGTGCGGGGCTTTTTTTCACCTGTGCCTGCCATGACTCACCTCTCCTTCGGTTTTAACGCGCCAATACCCAGGAATGGCCAAATTCAGGTTGAGACAGGGCGCGTTATGAGGGATCATATCCGGCTTGACGGCGGGGGGATGAGGGTGCCAGCCGGCACAACTTCCGCCAGTGACGCATTTTTGAGGTGAGCCATGAGCGAGGCGAGCAGCCCAACCAACTTTATTCGTCAGATCATTGATGAAGATCTGGCCAGCGGTAAGCACAAGAGCGTGCATACCCGTTTTCCGCCCGAGCCGAACGGTTATCTTCACATCGGCCACGCCAAGTCCATCTGCCTGAACTTCGGCATCGCCCGCGACTATCAGGGCCAGTGCAATCTGCGCTTCGATGACACCAACCCGGCGAAGGAAGACATCGAGTTCGTGGAGTCCATCAAGCAGGACGTGCAATGGCTCGGCTTCCAGTGGAATGGCGAGATCTGCTACTCCTCCGACTATTTCGACAAGCTGCACGGCTATGCCGTCGAGCTCATCGAGAAGGGGCTGGCCTATGTGGACGAGCTCACGGCCGAGCAGATGCGCGAATACCGTGGCACCCTGACCAGCCCGGGCAAGAACAGCCCGTTCCGCGACCGCAGTGTCGAAGAGAACCTGGCCCTGTTTGCCAAGATGAAGAACGGCGAGATGGCCGAGGGCAGCGCCTGCCTGCGCGCCAAGATCGACATGGCATCCCCTTTCATCGTGATGCGCGATCCCGTCATCTACCGTATCAAGTTTGCTCACCACCACCAGACCGGTGACAAGTGGTGCATCTACCCGATGTATGACTTCACTCACTGCATCTCGGACGCCCTGGAGGGGATCACCCACTCCCTGTGCACCCTGGAGTTCCAGGACAACCGCCGTCTGTATGACTGGGTGCTGGACAACATCAGCATCGACTGCCACCCCCGTCAGTACGAGTTCTCTCGTCTGAACCTCGAATACACCGTCATGTCCAAGCGCAAGCTGAACCTGCTGGTGACCGAGGGGCACGTGAGCGGTTGGGACGATCCGCGCATGCTGACCGTCTCCGGCCTGCGTCGCCGTGGCTACACTCCGGCCTCTATCCGCGAGTTCTGCAAGCGCATCGGCGTGACCAAGCAGGACAACATCGTCGAGATGGGCATGCTGGAAGCCTGCATCCGTGAGGATCTCAACGAGAACGCCCCGCGCGCCATGGCCGTGCTGCACCCGTTGAAAGTGGTGATCGAGAATCTGCCCGCCGATGAGGTGCTCATTGCACCGGCTCACCCGAGCAATGCTGAGATGGGCACGCGTGAACTGACCTTCAGCCGCGAGATCTTCATCGATGAAGCGGACTTCAAGGAAGAGGCCAACAAGCAGTTCAAGCGTCTGGTGCTGGGCAAGGAAGTTCGCCTGCGCAACGCCTACGTGGTCAAGGCTGAGCGGGTCGAGAAGGACGCGGATGGCAAGGTGACCTGCGTCTACTGCTCCTATGACCCCGAGACGCTCGGCAAGGATCCGGCCGATGGCCGCAAGGTGAAGGGGGTGATCCACTGGGTCAGCGCCACGCACTCTCTGCCGGCAGAGATCCGCCTCTACGATCGTCTGTTCAAGGTCCCGAACCCGGGTGCCGAGGATGACTTCGAAGCGGCCCTGAACCCGGACTCTCTGGTCGTCATCGAGGGGGCCCGTGTCGAGGCTTCCCTGAAAGAGGCCAAGCCGGAGTTTGCCTACCAGTTCGAGCGTGAAGGTTACTTCTGCGCCGACAACAAGCTCTCCAGCCCGGAGCACCTGGTGTTCAACCGCACCGTGGCGCTGCGGGACGTCTGGGGCAAGGCCGAAGGCTGATCGTCAAAGGGCAGGGGAGACCTTGCCCTTTTTGACTGGATGATGGATGCAAAAAAGCCAGCGCTAAGCTGGCTTTTTTTATGGGTGGTGGCGAGAGGATCACTCCTCGTGCTTGCACTCACCGGAGGCGCAGTGGCCGTACAGATAGAGGCTGTGGTTGGTCAGCCGGATGTTGTGGGCCTTGGCGATGTCCCGTTGACGCTGCTCGATGACCTCGTCGGAGAACTCGATCACCTTGCCGCAATCGAGGCAGACCAGGTGGTCGTGGTGCTCCTGGGTTGCCAGCTCGAACACCGACTTGCCCCCTTCGAAGTGGTGGCGGGTGACGATGCCGGCATCATCAAACTGGTTGAGGACGCGATAGACGGTGGCGAGACCGATCTCTTCACCCTGATCGATCAGTCGCTTGTACAGATCTTCCGCACTGGTGTGCTGGCAGTCCGGCTGTTGCAGGATTTCCAGGATTTTGACGCGGGGCAAGGTGATCTTGAGCCCGGCCTTTTTCAATGCTTGGTTGTTGTCAGGCATGTTCTATTTATTCGCATTCTCGAAGGTGTGGTTATTCTGATTGACTGCCGCTGGAATGGCAACCACGAACTCGCTTGGCCTGTCATTATAGGTCGTAGCGAGGGGAAAAATAAACCCAGTGAATCAAGGGCTTTAGCCATCCTTTTCCCATCATGGATAAATCTTGCCCGGTGAGGGCCGGGCTTGCTCATGAAGGAAATGTTGATAAGATGTAACTTTCTTCATTATCTGGTCGGATGAGATCCATGGATTGGCTTTTTGGCAACGCAGCCTGGGTGCGTCGCGCCCTCAACGCCTGGCCCCCCTTCTGGGGCGCGGGGATCAAGATAGAGATCCTCAGCGATGACTTTCGTTTCTGTCGTGTCACCCTCAAATCCCGTTGGTGGAACAAGAACGCGAACCGGACCCAGTTTGGTGGCAGCATGTTTGCCATGACGGACCCCATCTACCCGCTGATGCTGATGGGGCATTTCAAGAACCGTTACTACGTCTGGGATAAGGCGGGCAGCATCAACTATATCAAGCCGGGCAAGGGGATGCTGGTGGCCGAGTTCAACCTGACCGATGCCAAACTGGCTTCCATCGTGGCGGCGACCGAGGGGGGCGACAAACACTTCCCCGAGTTCGAGGTACAGGTTCAGGACAGGAGGGGCGAGCTGGTGGCCCAGGTTCAACGCGTCCTCTATGTCAGATCCAAGCCGGAGTACAGGACGGTCAGCCAGGACTCGTGAGGAATGGCACACAAGCAACAAGGGCCCCGATGGGGCCCTTGTTGTGGGAGGAGATGGATCAGGCCAGTTCGCCCAGATTCAGCTCGTCGTGCAACTGCTTGCACCAGCCCTTGACGCGCTCGGCGGTCAGCTCGGGCTGGCGATCCTCGTCGATGCCGAGGCCGACGAAGTGCTTGTCGTCCACCAGGGCCTTGGAGGCTTCAAATTCGTAGCTCGCGGTCGGCCAGTTGCCGATGACGATGGCGCCCTTGGCTTCGACGATGTCACGCAGGGTGCCCATGGCGTCGAGGAAGTACTCGGCGTAGTCTTCCTGATCGCCGCAGCCGAAGATGGCTACGAGCTTGTTGGTGAAGTCGATCTCTTCCAGCTCGGGGAAGAAGTCATCCCAGTCGGCCTGGGCCTCGCCGTAGTACCAAGTCGGGATACCGAACATCAGCAGATCGAAGCTGTCGATGTCGGCCTTGCTGCTCTTGGCAATGTCACGGACTTCAATCAGTTGTTTGCCCAGTTCTTTCTGGATCATCTTGGCGACAGCTTCGGTATTACCGGTATCGCTGCCGAAAAACAGACCTACACTAGCCATAGTGTTTAGTTACCCGTATTTGGTGTTGATGCTTAACGGTTCAGATTGCGATGCCTGCTGCAAAAGCAGACTCAATCTGTTGCTTCAGGATAGATTGGATCAGCTCGGCTCGGCTGACGTTCTGTTGCAGCGCAAGTTGGTTCAGGCGCTCCAGCAATTCGGCCTCCACCTTTAACTCAACCCGTTTCAGACCGTTCTCCCGATCGCGCTTGAGCTGGTTGCGCTTGTTGATCTTGAGCTGGGTCTCACGGGGGAGTGGATTGGTCTTCGGCCTGCCGGGGCGCTTCTCATTGGCGAACAGATCCAGTGTTGTTCGATCAGTTTGCTGTTTGGCCATACATCACAGATGAAAAGTAGTTAGCCGATCCCTGAGCCTTCCCAGCCCATTTCGATCAGCCCCTTGGCGACAAAACCCGCGCAACCCAGAAATAGAACCAGCCAGACGATGAGACGCCCGAAACGGGGCACGTTGCCGCGTTTGAGCACGTCTTGAATGGCCAGACCAATCAGCAGGAAGATGGCCACGAAGAACAGCTTCAGGCCCAGACTCTCGATGAGATCGATATGTTCACTCAGCATGGATTGCGCACACTCCTTATGACGGGCGCACTATATCACAAAGGATTTGAAACTGTTAACCGCCTGTGGACAGGAAATCCACAACCAATTTATTGAACAAAACCGGTTTTTCGGCGTGCAGCCAATGACCGGTGCCGGCGATGACCCGGGCCTTGGCGGCCGGGAATTGGGCAGTCACCGTGTCCGTGTATTCGGGCAGCACATAGTCAGACTCCCCCCCCTTGATAAACAGGGTCGGCCCCTCGAAGCGGGTCTCACTGTCCGGCCAGCCCATGATGTTGGCGTAGTTGTGCTCGAGCGCTGGCACGTTGAAACGCCATCCCCAGCCAGCATCCTTCTTGGCAAAGGATTTGAGCAGGAACTGGCGCACCCCGGAGATCTCGATGTGTCGGGCCAGCACGGCCTCGGCCTCGCTGCGGCTCTGGGGTGGACTGGTCAGGGTGGCGTTCAGACCGGCAAACACGTTTTTGTGGCGAGCATGGGGATAGGCGACCGGGGCTATATCGGCCACCACCAGCCGATTGACGCGCGTCGGCGCCTGCTTGGCGACCTGCATGGCGACCTTGCCGCCCATGGAGTGGCCCACGATGGCCACCTGCGCCAGATCCAGATGGTCCAGCAGGGCGAGCACGTCGGCGGCCTGCTGGGGGTAGGTCATCTCGTCTGAATGGAAGGAGGCGCCGTGGTTGCGGAGATCGACACTGATGACGCGAAACTGTTCACTCAAGGGGCGCGCCAGCAGGCCCAGGTTGTCCAGACTGCCGAACAGGCCGTGGATCAGTACGACCGGAGCGCCCTGGCCCTGATCCTTGAAATTCAAACATGGATTCTGTTGCAAAATGACATCCTCTCGGTCGATGGCGCTATCGCCAGATTTTTAATGCGTTGAAAGAAAAGGATTTCATTCTTTCGTGGGAATTTTTTTGTGGTTTTTTTTCAAAAAAATTGCCCCGGGATCGGTTATCAGTGCGGGGGATCACACATCTGGTTGCGCATTATGCCGTATTCTCCATGAGATTCATGCACATCTGCCAGCCCCTTGCTTGGGCTGCCGGGTTTGCCTATGTATAATCGCCGCATCCGAACTTCGACGAGCCCAGCGCATCCCTATGAAAACCATCGAGCTTGATGACGATCTCTACTTCTTTATCGCGAGCCAGACCCGACACATCGGCGAGAGTGCGTCCGATATTCTGCGTCGCCTGCTGGAGCAACCCGGTGAACGAGCGCCGGCTCCCAAGGCCGTGGCACCGGCCCAGCCTCTGCCCCAACTGGTGGCAGATGCACAAGGATTGCAGGCCCTGCTCGATGCCGGAGCCCTGCAACAGGAAGAGAAGTCCATCAACCGCTTCATGCTGGTGCTGAGTACCCTCTATCGGGACAACCCGGAAGGCTTTACCCAGGCCACCGAGATCAAGGGGCGCAAGCGCGTCTATTTCTCCCGGGATCCGGAAGCGCTGCGGGCCAGTGGCAGCACCACCAAGCCCAAGCAGGTGCCGGATACCCCGTTCTGGGTCATCACCAATACCAACACCAGCCGCAAACAGAACATGGTGGCCCAGCTGATGAACAGCATGGGGTATGACGAGAGCCTGACGGCTCGGGTGTGCGCAGCGGTTTAACGGTTCACTGATTCCAGGCCTTGCCCGGCAAGGCCGCCATCTTGCAAGGAAAACGCCATGGCACAGCATCCTCACGCCGGCAAACCGGCTCGTCTCAGCGATCTGAGCAACATTCCCCGTCTGGTCAGCGCCTACTACCTGAACAAGCCGGACATGAGCCGCCCCGAGCAGCGGGTAGCCTTCGGCACCTCCGGCCATCGCGGCAGCGCCCTGCACGGCGCCTTCACCGAATCCCACATTCTGGCGGTGACCCAGGCACTGGTAGAGTATCGCCAGCAGGCCGGCATCACTGGCCCCTTGTTCGTTGGCATGGATACCCACGCCCTGTCCGAGTCCGCATTTGCCAGCGCGGTGGAAGTGCTGGCGGCCAATGGCGTTGAAACCCGCATCCAGGCCGGCCTTGGCTTCACGCCGACCCCGGTCATCTCCCACGCCATCCTGCGTCACAATGCCAGCAAGCCGGCGGCGCTGGCGGACGGCGTGGTGATCACCCCGTCTCACAACCCGCCGGAAGACGGTGGCTTCAAGTACAACCCGCCCCACGGCGGCCCCGCCGAGGGGGAGATCACCAAGTGGGTGGAAGACAGGGCCAACGCGATTTTGGAAGCGGGCCTGGCCGATGTGAAGCGGATGCCCTTTGCCGAGGCGCTCAAGAGCGCTCTGGTGGTTGAGCACGACTACGTCACTCCCTATGTGGACGACTTGGAAAACGTGCTGGATCTGGCCGCCATCAAACGGGCTGGCATCAAGATTGGGGTGGATCCTCTCGGTGGCTCCGGCGTCGCCTACTGGGACGTCATCGCCAAGCGTTACGACCTCGACATCGAGGTGGTCAACTACCGTGTCGATCCGACCTTCTCCTTCATGACCCTGGACAAGGACGGCAAGATCCGGATGGACTGCTCCAGTCCCTTCGCCATGGCGAGCCTCATTGCGCTGAAAGACAAATTCGACATCGCTCTTGGCAACGATCCTGACTACGACCGTCACGGCATCGTCACCAAGGCCGGTCTGATGAACCCGAACCACTACCTGGCGGTGGCCATCCAGTACCTGTTTACCCACAGAACCGGCTGGGCCAAGGAAGCCGCCGTCGGCAAGACCCTGGTCTCTTCTTCGATGATCGACCGGGTCGCCGGCGAGATTGGCCGCACCCTGAAAGAGGTGCCGGTCGGCTTCAAGTGGTTTGTTGACGGCCTCTATAGCGGTGAGTTCGGCTTCGGCGGCGAGGAGAGTGCGGGCGCCTCCTTCTTGCGCAAGGACGGCACCGTCTGGACCACCGACAAGGACGGTTTCATCCTGGCCCTGCTGGCCGCCGAGATCCTGGCCGTCACCGGCAAGGATCCCCAGGCCCACTACGATGCCCTGGAGGCCAAGTTCGGCCGCTCCAGCTATCGCCGCATCGACGCCCCGGCCAATGGCGCGCAAAAAGCCGTGCTCTCCAAGCTGGATCCGGCGCTGGTGGAAGCCTCCACCCTGGCAGGCGACCCCATCCTCGCCAAGCTGACCCGTGCCCCCGGCAACGACGCCGCCATCGGTGGCTTGAAGGTGGTGACCGAGCATGGCTGGTTCGCGGCGCGCCCCTCCGGCACCGAGTCCATCTACAAGATCTACATGGAGAGCTTCAAGGGCGAATCCCACCTGGACCTTATTCAACAGGAGGCCCAGCAGATCGTCTCCGCCGCCCTGGCCAAGGCCGGCGTCTAGATCGTCTGAGTCATCTCATGTGAAAGAGGAGCCCTGGTGGCTCCTCTTTTTTATGCGGCGTTGGCACGGATTAACCGTTATCCACCTTGCCGGTGACGGCCTTGCGGGTCTGCCAGCGCTTGAAGAAGGGGCGGGACGGCAGCTTCATCAGGAACAGGGAGAGCAGGATCACCCCGATGCCGAGCCACTGACGACCGTCCAGGCTCTCTCCCACCATCAGCACCCCGAGGGACACCGCCACCATGGGGTTGGTGAGGGCCAGCATGCCCATCACCTCGGGACCATGGCGTTTGAGACCCCACAGCCAGGCCCAGTAGGCGAGCGCCGTGTTGAGCAGGATGAGCCAGCCAAAGGCGGGGGCACTCGCCAGGTGCGGTATCGGCATGGGCCCCGCCAGCCACCAGGCGAGCGGGATTAGCATCAGGCCGCCGAGCAACAGCTGCCAGGCGGTGAGGGCCAGCAGATCGCTCACCGGCCAGCGCTGCATCCAGCGGCTGGATTGACCGATGAGCACGGTGGCGAGCAGGGCGCAGGCGACCCCGACGGGATCCAGATTGGCGGAGGGGTTGAGCAGCAGCAGGACACCGGCGAGCCCCATCAACCCCAGCAGCAGCCACTTGAGGGTCGGCCGCTTGCCATCCTGCAACCAGGCGAGCGCCATCAGGATGAGCGGTAGGGTGGCACCCAGGGTGCCCGCCACGGCGCCCGGCAGGCGGAAGGCCGCCACGAACAGCAGGGCGAAGAAGGCGGTGATGTTGCAAAACGCCAGCAGGAACTGGCGGCTCCAGGTGAGCGGCGGCCAGCGCGGATGCAGCAGCAACAGCAGCACGCCGGCGGGTAGCGCTCGCCACACCGCCACCCAGTAAGGGGAGTAGTCGGTCAGGTAGAGGCTGACGAGGGCATAGGTGCTGCCCCATAGCAGGGGGGCGAGCAGGGCGATCAGCAGCGGCATGGTTATCTCATAAGAAAGTATCTTTAAGTGAAGATACATTAGCCACGAGTTGGTTTACTATCAAGTATCTTTACGAAAAGATATTGGAGTCATGATGGAGACAGATCACGTGGATCTGCTGCTGGCGCAGTGGGCCAGGGAGAGACCGGATCTCGACTGCAGTCCCATGGGGGTGTTTGGACGGGTTGCGCGCATGGCGGCCATCGCCGGGCGCGAGATCAATGAGGAGCTGAAAGAGTGCGGTTTGCTGGGATCGGACTTCGACATCCTGGCGACCTTGCGCCGCGCCGGGGAGCCGCTCACTCCCACGGCCCTCTACCAGTCCGCCATGCTCACCTCGGGGGCCATGACCGCGCGTCTGGACAAGCTGGCGGAGCGGGGGCTCATCGAGCGTCAGGCCGCCCCGAGTGACAGGCGCAGCCTGCTGGTCTGCCTGACCGAGGCGGGACGGGCGCAGATCGATCTGGCGGTGGAGCGGCACGTGGCGAACGAGCGGCGCCTGCTGGCGCCACTGACCGGGGCCGAACAGGCCCAGCTGGCGGCCCTGCTCAAACGCTGGTTGCTGGAGAACGAATAGCAAAACGGGCCAGATGGCCCGTTGTTACATTCTGGCAGTATTAATAACTGCCTTTGGCATCTTTCACCGCGAGACCCAGCTGCCACACCGCCATGGCGTAGTGAGTGCTGTGGTTGTAGCGGGTGATGGCGTAGAAGTTCGGCAGGCCGTACCAGTATTGATAGCCGGTCCCCACGTCCAGACGCAGCAGGCTCGCCTCCTTGTGATTGCCGAGAGAGGCGATGGGAGCGAGTCCGGCACCGCGCAGGGTGGCGACCGGGTAGCGGGTCTGGAAGCCATGCTCGTAGCCGGGCAGCTGGCCTTGGCCGCGCACCGCCACCGGTTGTCCCTTCTCCCAGCCGTGAGCCTTGAAGTAGTTGGCCACGCTGCCGATGGCATCCACCGGATCCCAGAGGTTGGTGTGACCGTTGCCGTTGAAGTCCACCGCATAGCTGCGGAAGCTCGACGGCATGAATTGACCGTAACCCATGGCGCCGGCGTAGGAGCCCTGCGGCTGGGTGGGATCCATGCCCTCATCCCGGGTCATCACCAGGAAGGCTTCCAGCTCGCCGGTGAAGAACTCGGCCCGGCGTGGGTAGTCGAACGCCAGGGTCGCCAGCGCATCCAGGATGCGGGTCTTGCCCATCACCCGACCCCAGCGGGTCTCCACCCCGATGATGCCGACGATGATCTCAGGCGGCACCCCGTAGATCTGCTGCGCCCGATTGAGTTCGCTCTCGTATTCGCGCCAGAAGTTGACGCCGTTCTGGACGTTGTCCGGGGTGATGAACTTGGCGCGGTAGCGATTCCAGGCCCCGGTCGGCCCGGTGGGCGGCGTGCTGGTGGGCGCCTGGGCGTCCATCAGCCGGATGATCCAGTCATAGCGCTGGGCCTGGGCCAGCACCTGGTGCAGCTCGGCATCGTTGAAGCCGTGTTTTTGCACCATGCGCCGCACGAAGTTGTCCACGTTGGGGCGATTGGCGAAATCCCCCTTGCTGACCCCCTGACCGGTTCCCTGCCCGTAGAAGGGCTTGCTCGGCGGCGTCTGGTTGATGAAGGCGCTGTTGGGCTGTGGCTTGACCACGGGCTTGGGGGCCGGGGTGCTGCTGCAGCTCTGGAGCAGCGGCAGGGCAGAGAGGGTGAGAAGGCAGACAAGGCGACGCATAGGGATCTCGAAGGGCCTGAAACTGAGTGTCGTCATGGTAGAGCATTGGCGCCCGTGCGCAAGTGCAGCGTCGCTTTGTCCTCTCTCAAATGAATCTAATCCCGCAGGGTGTGATAGCCGCTCCAGAGCCGGGTCATCGTGGTCATGAAGCAGAGCAGGGCAAAGCCGTAGGCCAGTGCCGGGAAGGCGGCGGGCCAGAGGCACATCAGCACGAACAGGGCTATGGTCTCGCTCCCCTCGGTGAGCCCGCCGAGGTAGTAGAGGGACTTGTGTTGATAGACGGGATTCTCGATGCCCCGCTTGCCCGCCATGATGGCAAAGGCCAGGAAGCTCGATCCCGTGCCCATGAAGGCAAACAGCAGGGTGGCGGCGGGCAGGGCGTTGGCGGGAGCTACGAGGGCAAAACCCAGCACCACGGCGGCGTAGAAAATGAAGTCGAGCGTGATGTCGAGAAAGCCGCCGCAGTCGGTGATGCCGTTTTGGCGCGCCACGGCGCCGTCCAGCCCGTCCAGCAGCCGATTGGTGAGGATGGCGAGCAGGGCCCAGCCGTGCAGCCCCAGCGCCAGCAGCGGCAGGGCCAGCATGCCGATGGCAAAACCGGTGAGGCTTATCTGGTTGGCGCTGACCCCGACCCGGCACAGGGGAGTGGCCATGAGCGCCAGAGGGCGACGTATCAGGGGAATGATGCGGCTGTCGAACACGGTCAGATCTCCTCGCGTGTGTGGGAAGTGGAAGGCATAAGGTCAAGAATGGTGTCCGGCGCATCTTCCGCGTCGTGGGTGACCAGGATGGCCGGGATCCGGCGCGCGGCGATGCGTTCGAACACCAGGGTGCGAAAAGCCGATCGCAGGGGCTTGTCGAGGCGGGAGAAGGGCTCGTCCAGCAGCAGGGCCGCGGGCTCGGCGAGCAGGGTGCGCAGCAGGCTGACCCTGGCCTTCTGGCCGCCGGAGAGCTGACTCGGCAGCTTGTCGGCCTCGGCGGCCAGCCCCACTTCGTGCAAGGCGGCCAGCGCGGCCTCCCGCCTGGTGGCCATTCCTTTCATGTGGGCGGGCAGGCCGAACATCAGATTCTCGGTGGCATTGAGGTGCGCAAACAGCAGATCCTCCTGAAACAGCATGCCGATCTGGCGCTGTTGGGGGGGGAGTGCCGTGAGTCGCCGCTCATTGAGATAGATATCTCCCGCCAATCTGAATGGGCCGCGGCCCAGCGTGCCGGGCAGCACCCCCGCCAGCGCCGCCAGCAGGGAGCTCTTGCCGCAGCCGCTCGGCCCCATCAGGGTCAGCATCTCGCCGGGCGCCACCGTCAAGGGCGGCAGCTGGAGCAGGGGCGTGTGGTGCAGGCAGAGGGTGAGGGAGGTGGTGCGCAGCATGGTCAGGGCCTCAGGGCGGGGTTGATGCGGGGGGGCAGCCAGAGTACCAGTCCATAGAGGCAGAGCGGCAGCAATAGCTGCAACAGGCCATAGAGTCCCGCCAGCCGCCGGTTGAGGCCGCTGCCGATGGCCACCGCCTCGGTGGTGATGGTGACGATGCGCCCTGCGCCAAACAGCAGGGTGGGCAGATACTGGGCCAGGCTCACCGCCGCCCCGACCCCGAAGGCAAACAGCAAGGGGCGGGCCAGCAGCGGCGCCTTCACCTGCCACCAGGTACGCCAGGGGCTGGCGCCGAGCAGCAGGGCCGCCTGGGTGAGGCGGTCGTCAAACTGGCGATAGGGGCCGTGCAGACAGAGATAGACATAGGGCGCCACGAACAGCAGCTGGCACCAGAGCACCCAGCCCCAGCCGATCCCCCCGCCCAGCAGGCTTATCTGCAGCCGCAGGCCGAACAGCAGGCTGGCCTGTGGCAGCAGCAGGGGCAGGCAGATGAGCCACAGTGGCCAGGGGCGTCTGCCTTGCTGCGCCTCCAGGCTCAGGATCACCAGCAGCAGGGCGATGGCGGCGCAGGCGAGGGAGAGCAGCAGGCTCTGGCCGAGCAGGGGCCCGAGGGCTGGCAGCAGATCCTGCCAATATTGGGCACTCCACTGCGCAGGCCAGAGCGCCGGAAAGGGCCAGCGCCGGGTCAGGGACCAGAGCAGCAAGCTCGCCAGTACCAGCAGGTTGACAGCGAGCAGGCCCCACACCAGCACGCCGGTCCCGTGGCGGTGAAAGGGGGCACTTGCGCGCCGCACGCCATCGAGCTGCAACGCCTTGCCTCCCTGCCGATGACCCCACTCCAGCAGCCGCAAGGCGGCGAGCAGCAGCAGGTTGGCGGCGAGCAGCAGCAGGGCGCCGCTGGCGCTCACGCCGCGCCAGTGCAGATCCGGGTCCTGATACCAGAGCCAGAGCCGCACCGCCAGAGGGGGCGGGGCATCCGGTCCCAGCAGCTGGGCGAGATCCACCACCGCCAGGCCGTAGGCCGCCACCGCATAGAGGGGCAGGCGCAGGGCGGGCCAGAGGGCGGGCAGCAGCAACCGCCACCAGATCTGGGGAGGGCTGAACCCCATGGTCTGGCCGAGCCACTGCTGACGGGCCATCCTGGCGGGATCTTGCGCCGACAGCGCCATCAGCAGCAGAAACGGCGTCTCCTTGAGGATGAGGGCGGCGATGAGGCCGAGCCCGAGAGGGTCGCGCACGCTCTGCCAATCCGGCGGCAGCTCGAAGCCGGTGAGTGCGGGAGAGAGCAGGCGCAGCAGCCAGCCGGAGGGGGCGAGCAGGAAGGCAAAACCGATGGCAAAAGCCACGTGGGGCATGGCCAGCAGGGGGGAGAGCAGGCGCTGCAAGATCCCAAACCAGCGGCTCCCGTCCCCATGGGCGAGCACCAGGGCGGTGAGCAGCAGGCCCCCCAGGGTGGAGGCGCCCGCGATCCAGAGACTGAGCATGAGAGAGTGCCAGAGTCCGGGTTGGCTCAGCAGCAGGCCGAGGTTGTCGGCCGCCATGCCATCAACCAGCAGCAGGATCAGGCCGCCAAGGAGCGGGGCCCCGAACAGCAGGACACAGAGCAGGATGAACAGGGTGCGCCCCATGCTCAGCGGATTGCCATCTTAAGGGTGATCGCCATGACTCAGCTCACTGGCCATAACGCTCGGCCCAGGCCGCTTCCAGTCGCAGTTGCCAGCTGGGGTGGGGTTCGGCCTGCGCCTTGAAGCGCAAGGCCGGGGCCGTGCCCTGGGGCAGGGCATCCCTTCGCAAGACGCTGGGATCTCCCCAGAACGCGGGATCGGCCTTGCGGGCCTGGGCGGCGGGGCTCAGCAGGAAGTTGGCCACCACCTTGGCCCCGGCTCGGGCGTTGGCGTTGAACGGGATGGCGAGGAAGTGGCTGTTGGTGAGGGCTCCCTTCTCCATGGCCAGGGCCCTGACGCCGGCGGGCAGGGTGCCGTTTTGCACCGAACTCTGGGCCTCCTGGGGATTGAAGCTGATGGCCATGGCGAGCTCACCATCGTCCAGCAACTGCTTGGTCTCGGCGGCGCCGGTGGGGAACAGCTTGCCCTTGCGCCAGAGCGCGGGGTGCAGCGCGTCGAGCCAGGCCCAGAGTGGGGCCGTCTGGCGCTGGAATTCGGCATCGGTCGCCTCCCGATACAGTGGCGCGGGATCGGGTGTCAGCTCCAGCAACATCTGTTTGAGGAAACTCGAGCCATGAAACTGGGGTGGCTTGGGATAGGTGAAGCGGCCGGGGTGAGCCTTTGCCCAGGCGAGCAGGGCTGCCGCCGAGGTGGGCGGCGTCTTGACCTCGTCTTCATTGACCATGAGGTTGAGCTGACCTATGCCCCAGGGGGCTTCCAGCCCCTCCACCGGCACGGTGAAGTCCTCGCTCACCGGCAACTGCCCATCCACCAGCGCCATGTTCGGCAGCTCCTGGGTGAACGGCGCACCCAGCAGCCCCTGCTCCTTGAGGGCCTTGAAGTTCTCGCCGTTGACCCAGAGCAGGTCGATGGGGCCACCGCTCTGCTTGCCCGCCTGCCGGTCGGCGAGTAACTGGCTCACGCTCTGGGCGATGTCGTCCACCTTCACCTGCACCAGCTTGACGCCGTACTGGCGCTGCACCTCGCCGCTTGCCCACTGCAAATAGGCGTTGATCTCGGGGCTGCCACCCCAGGCGTTGAAATAGACGCTCTGCCCCTTCGCCTCCTCGAGGGTCTGTTGCCATTGGGGATCGCTCGCGGGGGCCGCCTGCAGGGGGCCCGCCATCAGCAGGGGCAGGGCGGCCAGTTGCAGGGGGCGCAGCAAGGTGCGAAGCAAGGCGGAAATCTTGGGCATGATGATGACCTCTGGGTAGATTCAGGCGCCGCGGCGCCAACCGTGATAGCGGTTGAGCCAGGGCAGCAGGTGGTGCGGCTGGTGGGCCCGTTGCCACTCCCCGGCCAGGTATTTGTTCCCCTCCACCAGAGTGGGATAGGGATGAATGGTGGCCAGTATCTTGCGAAGGCCGAGCCCCTGCTTCATGGCCAGCACGAACTCCGCAAGGCGCTCCCCCGCCCCCTCGCCGACGATGGTGGCGCCGAGGATCCTGTCCTTGCCGGGTGCCGTCAGCACCTCCACGAACCCTGAACGCTCCCCGTCGGCGATGGATCGGTCGAGCTCTGCCATCTCGAAGCGGGTCAGCTCGAAGGGGATGGCGCGGGCGCGGGCCTCCCCCTGATTGAGGCCCACCCTGGCGATTTCCGGGCTGGTGAAGGTGACGGTCGGGATCACGCGATAGTCAGCCTTGAAGCGCTTGAAGGGGCTGAACAGCGCGTTGACGGCGGCGTACCAGCCTTGGTGGGCCGCCACATGGGTGAACTGATAGGGGCCGGCCACGTCCCCCACCGCCAGCAGGCTGGGGTAATTGGTCGTCAGATACTCATCCACCGCGACGGTGCCGCCGGGCGAGAGGGTCACGCCCAGCGTCTCCAGCCCGAAGCCGCTGATGTTGGCGACCCGGCCGAGGGCCAGCAGCAGCTGATCCCCGTCCAGCATCAGGCTCTCGTCATCACGGCGCAGGTGCAATCGAATGGGTTGCGACTCGGTTTGCGAGCCCTCGGCAGATGGCAGGTAGTCGACCCGCTCGGCGCGCCAGCCGGTCAGCACCCGTACGCCGTCGGCTTCCATCCTGGTTTGCAACAGGGCCGCAACGTTGGGTTCTTCCCTTGGCAACAACTGGGGAGCCAGCTCCACCAGGGTGACGGGGACCCCGAGCTGGGCCAGGCTCTGGGCCAGCTCGCAGCCGATGGGGCCGCCCCCCAGCACCAGCAGGTGGCGCGGCGCTTCGCGCAGTTGCCAGAGGTTGTCCGAGGTGAGGTAGGGAACCTCTGCCAGCCCCGGCAGCTCCGGAATGCGGGGCCGGGCGCCGGTGGCGATGACGATGTGACGGGCAGAGAGGCGCTGACCGTCCACCTCCAGCTCCCAGGGGGAGACGAGGCGGGCGGTGCCTTCAATGCACTCCACCCCCAGTCCCTGATAGCGCGCCACCGAATCATGGGGCTCGACGTTCTTGATCACCTCGGCCACCCGGGCCATCACGGCGGCAAAGTCGGCCCGTGACTGAGCCGGCGTGAAGCCGAGTTCGGCCGCCCGGCGCTGCTCGGCGGCGAAGCGAGCGCTTCGGATCAGCGCCTTGGAGGGGACGCAGCCGGTATAGAGGCAATCTCCCCCCATCCGGTGGCGTTCGATGAGCCCGACCCTGGCCTTGACGGCGGCGGCGATGTAACTGGTGACCAGGCCACCGGCACCGGCGCCGATGACCAGCAGGTTGTAGTCAAAGCGCGCGGGCTTCTGATAAGGGGCGTGCAGTCGGCGCAATGCGAGGCGCGCCATCAGCAGCTTCATCAGCCAGGGCATGAGCCCCAGCAGGGTCAGCGCCAGGATGAGGCCGGGGGAGAGGATGTTGCCGGTGCTGGTGAGGGTCGCGAGCTCGGAGCCCGCCAGCACGTAGACGAAGGTGCCGGGCAGCATGCCAAGCTGGCTCACCCAGAAGTAGGTGCTGACTCTGATGGGGGTGAGCCCCATCAGCAGGTTGACCAGAAAGAAGGGGAAGAGGGGGATGAGACGCAGGGTCAGCAGATAGCTGGCGCCATCTTTTGCCATCCCCTGCTCGAACTGGGCCAGCCTGTCGCCAAAGCGCGCCTTGACCCAGTCGCGCAGCAGGAAGCGGGCGCTGAGAAAGGCGAGGGTTGCACCGAGGGTGCTGGCAAACGACACCAGCAGCAGCCCCCAACCGATGCCGAAGACGGCGCTGCCGGCGAGCGTCAGCAGGCTGGCCCCCGGCAGGGAGAGGGCAGTGCTGAGCACATAGACGGCGAGGAACAGCAGGGCCGCCTGGCCGAAATGGGCCTCTACCCAGGTGGCGGCCGCGGCCTGGCGGGCCTGCAACTCGGGCAGGCTCAGGTAGCGGCCGAGATCCAAGGCGAAGAAGGTACCGACCAATCCGAGGATAAGCAGCAGCAACAGCAGGCGAGAACGGCTCATGGCAGCGGTTTGTCCTGCTGGGGAGGGGAAGTGTCACTCTTTATCGGGGCGGCGGCGACGCGGGTTGTGGGCGCGGTGCCACGCTCGGGTTGCACCGGCAACTGGCAGAAGCCCTGGGGGGCGATGTCGAGGGCGGCATTGAACTTGGCGGACATGTTCTGGAAGGCGATGAGGCCGGTCAGCTCCACCATGGCATCGTCGTCGAACCAGGGCCTGAGCCGGGCGACCTGCTCGTCACTGACGCCATCCAGCCCCGTCATGGCCTCGGCGTAGTCGAGCACGGCCCGCTCCTGCTCATCGAACAGGGGGCTGGTGCGCCACTGGGCCAGGGCCTCGACTTTCTCGCTGGATCCTGCCCGCTTGATGAGGGTCATGGCGTTGATGTCGACGCAAAAACGGCACCAGTTGAGCTGGGAGACCCGCACCGTGACCAGGGAGCGCAGCACGGGCGTGATGGGAGAGCGCTTGCGGTTGATGACCCCATACAGGGTCGCCACGGCGGCGAACAGGCGCGGGGAGCGGCCCCAGCACTTGCCGGGGATCAGCACCTGGCCGTAGTTGCGTTTTTGCAACCAGAAGAAGGGGCGGATAAACCAGGCATAGTCATGGTCGGGTTTCACCTCGATGCGCATCTTGACCTCAATCTTTCATCTTGGGTTTATAGGCCTGGCCGAGACGCTCGTTCAGACGCTCCTTGAAGTCCAGGATCCGGGCGCGGTTGGCCCCGAGATCGCTGCGGCCCTGGCGGGAGGCGGAGCGCATGTCGACGCGGGTCTCCTGGGGGCCTTTGAAGATCCTCAGCGCCACGTCGTCCTCAAAGCCGAACCAGGGGCTGGTGACCACGGCGTCGAGCCCGCTCTGTGTCTCCCTGACGCGCCAGCCGAGCTCGGCCATCAACTCCTCGGCCTCGGCCAGCACCTCGGCCGGGGAGGCCTGGGTATAGAGAGGACCGGGGTTGCCGGTAAATGCTTGCAAGGGGGCGGCATTTATTGGCAGATCCTGCGCCGTTCTGAGCTCTTCGGCCCAGGTGAGGCGGGGAGGGTTGTAGGGATCCGTGCTGACGTCGTTGGTCAGCGGCGCTCGCAAAGCCTGCACCAGAAACAGCAGGGGCAGCAGCAGGGGCACTATGCCCCAGATATCCGGCCAGAGATTGGTGGTGCGGCGACGGCGCCAGGGCAGGCGCAGCAACAGGCAGAGGCTGAGGAGGGCCCCTCCCAGACAGAGGATGAAGCCAGCCCACCAGGGCCAGAGATGAATGCGACTGCCAAGGGCCCCCCCGAGGGGCAGCAACCAGGCCAGCAGGGGCCACCACAAAAAGCTGGGCATATCAGGGATCCGCGGATTTTGATGGGCAATGCTCAGAAGGATAAACTTAATTAACTGATAACGTTAGTAAATTCATCCACATTACATGGCCTTGGCCTCGATGGAGAGCCAGGTGCCAGCAAGGGTGGAGAGAGGGCGGGACTTCGGCAGAGGCAGCAGGGATATGATGGAAGAGACCGGGTCACTGCGGGAGGGACTAGATGCGGGGCGAGATAAGGAGGGGATGGCGGGAGCAAACAGGGGCGACGGGCGGTCGCCCCTGCTGACGCGCGCGGGGCTCAGCTGCGGTAGAGCACCTTGATGAGGTGGAAGCCGAACTTGGTGCGCACCGGCCCCAGCACGGTCAGCAGCTCTCCCTTGAACACGGCGTCGTCAAAGGCCTTGACCATGTCCCCCTTGGAAAACTCCCCCAGATCCCCGGAGCGCTTGCCGGACGGGCAGGTGGAGAAGCGCTTGGCCATCTGGCCGAAGTCGGCACCCTTCTCGATCTTCTCCTTGATCTCGAGGCACTGCTTCTCGGTCTTGACCAGGATGTGCTGGGCACAGGCTTTCTTCATGGGGGGCTCCTCGGCGGATCGCAAATGACTGAAACGGACGGCTGAACAGGGCTGGCTAAAAACCAGGGGCGCAAGATTACCCCAAATCTGGTCAGGCGTCAGCCGCCGGCTTGCGCTGTGAGGTGCCTCTTTCAGCCTCGGGCATTGGCGGTCAGCCGTGCCCGGGGGCGAGCCTGCCAGAGGATCTCCAGCCCCAGCAGGGCATAAAGGCTCCAGATGGCCAGCGGGTTGAGCCACTCTCCCCCGAGTTGCAGGGTAAGCAGGGCGCCACCGGCGAGCAGCAGGGTGACGCCGGGCAGGCGCCAATGGACGGGCAGGGGGGCCAGCATGGCCAACCCCAGCAGCAGGGCGAGGCCGAAGGGCAGGTTGAGGGCGGTGAAGGCCAGCGCCTGTTGGCCGTTCATGCCGGTCAGCAGGGCGAGCAGGGCGCTGCAACAGGCCAGGAAGGTGATGAACTCGAGTCGGTCGGCGATGTAGTCCGCCATCTGTTCGCTACGCATGGGCATGGAGTCTCTTCTTGCATCGGATGGGAGAAGTGTGGGGCAGGGGAGCGGCCAGTGGCAGCGGGATAAATCGATTGGATTGAACGAGGCTTTCACTTTTTCGGTTCAAGTTGTTGATTTAAACTTGTTTTCTCGCCCATTCGCGGCTGGTCAAGCCCCCGGGATGCAGGCATGATGTCAAGTAACGCTTGACGCCCATGGGGGCCGGGACATCGCTGCTCCGACAGAGATTGTCGCGCGGCGCCAGCGAAGGAGCTGTCAGACTTGCCGGGGGTGAGAAACGGCCCCGGCGCCGGTTTTTTACCCATGAGTGCCCAAGGAGTGTCCAGTTTTACCCGTCGAGGGCCAGGTTTTCGCGGGCAGACCCTGCGAGGCGACCCGGGACGGGGAAAGGCGGTGCCAGAATAGAGGGGACAGTGTGGGGGGCAGGCGCTGCGACCCCGGACGAGGTTATGCTAGGATGAGCGGCGCTTGTCAGGGGCCAGTCCCCATTATCATTCTAATTAATACAGCAATTTAATCACGTTATGCGGGGAAACCGACGTTTGACAGGATGCTATTCTCTCCTGCCTGCAGGGACCAGAACGCCTGGACGATATTTTCGCCCTGGGCTCGGCACACTGCTCGCCCTCTGCCTCTTGTTGCTGGCGATGCCCGCCATGGCCGCCAAGCTGACCTATCAGGTCAAGGGGGTGAAGGGGGAGCAGAAAGACAACGTCGAGGCTTATCTCAACGCTCTGCCCGTCTATCAGGAGCGCCAGTACCGCACGGCGCGCACCCGGATCACCGAGGAAGTGCAAAAGGCGCTGCAGGTCTATGGCTACTACCAGCCCAAGATCACCCTGACCCGTGACAAGAAGGCTCCCGCCAAGGTCGGCATAGAGATTGACAGAGGCAAGCCCGTGCTGGTCTCCCGCCTCGACATCCTGCTGGAAGGGGAGGCGGGCAACGACGAGATCTACAGCGCCCTGCTGGACAAGCTGCCCCTCAAGGAAGGGGATCCCCTCAATCACGGCATGTACGAGTCCATCAAGGCGGATCTCGGCAGTCTGGGGCTGGCCCGCGGCTACTTCGACGCCAGGATCAGCAAGAGTCAGGTCAAGGTCTTCCCGGATCAGGGCAAGGCGGAGATCTATATCGTGTTCCGCTCCGGCCCCCGCTATCGCTTCGGTGACATCCACTACGATGCGACCCCGGAAGCCCTGCGCCTCATCAAGCCCCTCATCAACATCCAGAGCGGTGAGCCCTATCTCGCCATCCGCCTTGCCGAGATGTCCCAGGATGTCTCCTCCACCAAGCTGTTCAAGCAGGTGGATATCAAACCCATGATCAGCCAGGCCAAGGATCACCGGGTGCCGGTACAGGTGACCCTCTCCAACCGGGTCGATCACGAGATCGAGGTCGGTGTCGGCTACGCCACCGACGTGGGGCCGCGCATGAGCGCCACCTGGGAGAAGCCCTGGGTCAACCGTTACGGTCACAGCCTCTCCAGCACTGCCAAGGTCTCGGCGCCGGAAGCCGAGCTCAGCTTCGACTACCAGATCCCGGTAGGCAACCCGCTGCGGGATTACTACTCCCTGCAGGCGGGCTACCAGTACACCAACAACAACGATACCCGTTCCGATCTCACCAGCATCGGGGTGCACCGCTGGAAGCGGCGGCCGGAGAGCTGGGACAGAGACGTCTTCCTGCGTCTGGAGAACGAGCGTTACGTGCAGGGCAACGACGAAGGCAACAGCCTCTTGCTGATCCCCGGGGTCTCCTGGTCACGACTGCGGGTACGCGGTGGCCTGGTGCCGGAGTGGGGGGATCGCCAGCAACTGACCTTCGAGTTTTCCAGCCCCTACTGGGGATCGGACATCAACTTCATGCGGGTGTGGGGACGCAGCAAGTGGTTGCGCACCCTGGGGGAGGATCACCGCTTCCTGATGCGGGTCGAGCAGGGGGCCATCGTCGGGGACGACTTCTCCCTGGTGCCGCCCTCCCTGCGTTTCTTCACCGGTGGCGATCAGACGGTGCGTGGCTATGGCTACGAGACCATCTCGCCACGGGATGAGGACGGCAAGCTCACCGGCGGTCGTTACACCAGCGTGGGCAGTCTGGAGTACAACTACCGCATCAGCGAGAAGTGGCTGGGGGCCCTGTTCGTGGATGCGGGCACCGCCACCGTCGATTACAGCGAGGCCTGGAAGATAGGGACGGGCTTCGGGGTGCGTTGGGTGACCCCCATCGGGCAGGTCAGACTGGATCTGGCGGTCGGCATCTCCGAGGAAGACAAGCCGCTGCGGTTGCACTTCGCGTTGGGGCCGGAGCTATGATGCCGAGACTTCCACTGCTTGTTGAATATCCTGCGACATTACACGCTGCAAAAGTCGCAATTGAAAGCGTGATTCATCTTCATTGGCCGCTGCGGCTGCATTTCTCGCTGGGGTCTGCATCGTGATCTGGGTAAAACGCATTTTCTTGTGGTTGATGGGCATCATCTTCCTGCTGCTCATCGGCGTCAGCCTGCTGGGGTTCACCCATCAGGGCAACAAATGGCTGTGGCAACAGGCCAAATCCGCTCTGCCCGCCCTGAAAGGGGAGCTGGTGGCGGGTCAGCTTGGCTACGGCTGGACCCTGGAAGGGGTCGGTTGGCAGGATGAGCTGGTGGATGTCACCGTCGAGCGAGCCGTGCTGGACTGGGATCTCGGCAAGTTGCTGCAGGGCAAGCTCTGGATAAAATCCCTGGACGTGACCCATCCCGTGGTGCGGGTCGCGGAATCCGAACCCGCGGTGGAAGAACCGTCAGAGCCCTTCGTCTGGCATCCCTTGCCCCTGCGCATCCAGTTCGACAGCCTCAAGGTGGCGGACCTGGATCTGGTGGTACCCGGGGTGGCGGTGACCTTGAAGGATCTCGACATCGGCGCCACCTTGAACCGGCAGGGGCTCATCGTGCGCGGCCCCGTGTTCGACGGGCTGACCATCACCCTGGCGGACGCCGCGGATGCCAAGGGGGCCAAGCCTGCCGACGGCAAGGGGCCGGCAAAGGCCAACACTCCCCCCTCCGGCGCTGTCGCCACCCAGTCCGCCAAGGATGAGGCTCGTGTCGTGGTCAGCCTGCCCGCCGAGCAGAAGAGCAAGCCGACAGGCAACACCAGGAAGAGCACGGCCGACAAGGTGGCGCCCGGCAAGCCGGAGCCCATCGTGCTGCCCGCCATTCGTCTGCCATTCCCCATCGAGCTGCAAGGGCTGAACGCCACCCGGGTGCGTTACCAGCAGGGTGAGCTCATCGAGGGGCTCGACAGTCTGCTGCTGACCGTCTCGGCCAAGGAGGAGCGCATCGATGTTCGCGAACTCTCCCTGCGCCACGACATGGCGGATCTCTCCCTGCACGGTCATGTGCGCCTGGTGGATGACTATCCCCTCGACCTGACTCTGGATGCCAAGGCCCGCAAGGGGCTCAAACAGTGGGAGCTCGACAGCGAGCAGGCCAGTCTCAAGCTGGACGGTTCAGTGGGCAAGCTGGCGCTGGCGCTGCAAGCCAAGGGACCGGTCGCCGCCAACCTCAAGGGTACCCTGGCGGCCCTGGATCCCGACTTGCCGTTCGATCTGGCGCTGGACTGGAAGCGCCTGGGCTGGCCGCTGCACAAGCCGGCAAAAGAGGAGCCGAGCTATCAGCTGGACAAGGGCCGCCTGAGTGCCAAGGGCAAGCTCTCCGGCTATCAGTTTGCCTTGAACACGGGGGGCAGGGGGACGGACGTGCCTCCCTTCAAATTGGCGATCGATGGCAAGGGGGATCTGACCCAGCTTGGCCGCATCGAGCTGCTGCTCAATGCCCTGAGTGGTGAACTCAAGCTCGATGGCAAGCTGGCCTGGAGCAAGGGCGTCCAGTGGCAGGGCACAACAGAATTCAAGGGGATCAACCCGGCCGAGCTGGTGCCCGAGATCAAGGGCAAGCTGGCGGGCAAGATTGCCAGCCGTTTCGAGATGACAGAGGCAGGGCACTGGCAGCTGGCGCTGCCTGAACTCAACATCGAAGGCAAGCTGAATCAGTATCCGTTGGCCCTGAAGGGGAACCTCAGCGGCAACGACAAGATGGAGTGGACCATCCCCTCTCTGGCGCTGCAAAGCGGCCCGAACCGGCTGCAGGCCAAGGGGGCGCTGACCCAGCAGGCCTGGAAGCTGGATGCGGATCTCGATGCCCCCCAGCTGGGCTGCCTCTATCCCGCCCTCAAGGGGGACATCAAGGGCCAGGTGCGCGTCACCGGCAACCAGCAGGCCCCCAGGGTGAATGCGGATCTGGCCGCTGGTCGCCTCGCCTATGACGGCATGGTGCTCAAGGGGATCGCCATCAAGGGCAATGTGCTGGCGTCCGACAAGCCGGCCGGCGAGCTGTCGCTGACGGTGGCAAGCCTGGCGCAGGGGGCGAACAAGCTCTCCGACCTCGCCCTCAACGCCAGCGGTGATCTCAATCGCCATGGGCTGACACTGACCGTGAAGGGGGAGCCGGTGGCGGCGGATCTCAGCATCAACGGCAGCCTGCGCGGGGATCACTGGCGTGGTGCCCTGTCCGAATTGAAGTTGAAGACGCCGTTCAAACGCTGGGCCCTGACGGCTCCCTGGGCGCTGGATGTGGACTTGCCCAAGCAGCAACTGACCATGGGGGATCTCTGTCTCGCCTCGCAGGGCGCCAGCCTCTGCGTCAAGGGCAGCCGCCTCTCGGCAGCCCAGGGCAGCCTGGAGTTTGCCCTGAGCCAGTTTGATCTCAAGCGCCTGCGCCCCTGGATGCCGGACAACTTCCGCTGGCAGGCGGTGCTGTCGGCCGATGGCCGGGCAAGCTGGCGTGGTTCTCAGCCGACCCTGCACGCCACCGTGCGCACCACCCCGGGCACCCTGGTGGCCGATGAGCTGAAGACCGACTACCAGCGTCTGGAGCTCGGGGTCGACTTCGAGCGTCAGCAGGCCGCCATTCGTCTCGATTTCGCCTCCCAGAAGATAGGGAACATCGATACGGATCTACTCATCCGGGAACCCGCCGGACGAGGCCAGCTGTCGGGTCAGCTCAAGTTCGACGATCTCAAGCTCACCGCCTTTGCCCCCCTCATTCCCGAGGTGCGTTCCCTGCAGGGAATAATCTCCGCCAATGCCCGCTTCGATGGCACCTTGGCAGCGCCTCTGCTGTATGGGGAGCTCGCCCTCAGGGATGGGGAGGTGCAGACCCACTCCGACATGGTGACCCTCTCCAAGCTGGTGACGCGCCTCAAGATAGATGGCAACCGGGCAGAGCTTGATGGCTCCATGCTGGTGGGCAAGGGGCCGCTGGCACTGGGGGGCTGGATGAGCTGGGCCAGGCAGCCTCTCACCGGCAGCCTCACCATTCAGGGCAAGGATCTGGAAGCCCAGTATCCCGGCATGGGACGGGTGCGGGTGACGCCGGACATCGCCATTTCCCTCGGGGAAGAGACCAAGGTCAGTGGCAAGGTAGATATCCCCTGGTCACGGATCCTGGTCAAGAGTCTGCCTGATAGCGCCGTGGCGGTGTCGGATGATGTGACCGTGATCTACGACGACATCCCCCCCGTACCCAAGGCCGAACCCCTGCCGATGGAGATCAACCTCGCCATCCGGATGGGGGATGACGTACGCCTTGAGGCCATGGGGCTCAAGACCAAGGTGGCCGGCGGGCTCAACATCCGCCAGGATCCCGCCAAGCCCCTGTCGGGCAACGGTCAGCTGGAGTTGAAGGATGGGCGCTTCAAGGCCTATGGTCAGAACCTCATCATCAAGGAGGGGCGGATCATCTTCTCCGGCCCCATCGATCAGCCTTACCTCAATATCGAGACCTATCGGGATCCCGATACCATGGAGGACAACGTGACCGTCGGGGTGCGGGTGACGGGGCCGGCCACCAAGCCGAAGATCTCCGTCTACTCCGAGCCGCAGATGGCACAGTCCGAGCAGCTCTCCTATCTGCTCCGGGGCAAGGGGTTGCAGACCGGGGGTGAGGATGGCGGTTTCAACGGCCTGCTGGTGGCGGGAGCCGTCAGCCAGGCCAACGGGGTGGTCTCCGGGCTTGGCGAGTCCCTTGGCATGAGCGATATGGCCCTGGATACCGCCGGCAGCGGAGACGATACCCAGGTCACCCTGTCGGCCTATCTGCTGCCCGGCCTGCAGTTCCAGTACGGGGTAGGGGTGTTCAGCCCCATCGCCGAGTTCAAGCTGCGCTACGAGGTGATGCCGAGGCTCTATCTGCAGGCCATGAGTGGGGTAGCCCAGGCGGTGGACATCTTCTATCGCTTCACCCTGTAAGGGGCGGGCATGACTTGGGAACGGGAGGCGCTGGCCTCCCGTTCTTATTTTGGGCAGCTGGTGGTGGTAGGATCTGGGAGGCAAAAAAGTGAAAACCCGGCGCAAGGCCGGGTTGTCTGAAGAGTGGTGGAGGGAGAAGGATTCGAACCTTCGAAGGCAGAGCCGTCAGATTTACAGTCTGATCCCTTTGGCCGCTCGGGAACCCCTCCACGGGGCCTTGCTGGTTTTGATGCATCCCTTGCGAGACGCGCACTTGAATGGTGGAGGGAGAAGGATTCGAACCTTCGAAGGCAGAGCCGTCAGATTTACAGTCTGATCCCTTTGGCCGCTCGGGAACCCCTCCCCAAGTGCGAGGCGCATACTAACAGATCCCTCACCGTTGTGAACCCCTTGCCCCGGATTTTTAATGCTTAAAGGATCGGGTTGACGGCCGATAAGCAATGAAACCCCTATTTATAAGATTTATCTCATGCTACCCAACGCCATTCGCGATCGCCTGCTCGTCGATGAAGCCCAGCTGGGTCAGCGCTTAAACCAGGATCTGCGCCAGGGGGACAGGGCCGACTTCCGGCTGCACCTGGCACTGCTGACCGATGCCGTCGACGAGCAGCCCTGGTTCGAGGGGCGCTCTCCTGCGACCACCGAGACCCGTGAATGGCGCCAGCACTTCGGCCTGCCGGCGCAGACGGCCTTGCAGGGGAGTGTGGAGGAGGGGGATGCCAGCGGCATCAACGAGCGCCTGCAGCAGGGGGGCTGCGCGCTGGATCTGCAGCTCTGGCTGGCACTGCGCTCCCCTCCCATAGTGGCGAAGACGCCGGCGCTGGCTCCCGCCGTCTACGACAACCTGTCGGCGCTCGGACGCGAACGCTGGCAAGCGAGGCAGGTGTCTGATGCCGTGGTGTCGGTCCCCAGGGGAGAGGATCCTCTGTTGATGCTTCCTCTGCTCGATAGATTGAAGGGCGGGGTGGAGGCAGGTCTGCACTGGCTGAGCTGATGGTGGAAAGAGAGGCAGCAAAAAGGCGGGTTACCCCGCCTCTCTCGTCAATGATGTGATCTGTACCGGACTAGGCTCAGACATCGGCCTCGTCGGGTTCCAGTTGTGGTGCTTCCTTGGTCGAAGCACGGCGCGCGATGGGCTTCTCGGTGTGACGATTGAGCTGGCGTTCCAGCTTCTGGCCCAGTTCGGTGACGGCGGCGTAGAGATCCTCGTGTTCTGCCTGTGCAAACAGCTTGCCGTTGGGAACGCCGGCCTTGGCCTCGACGATATACATCAAACGCTCTTTCGAGATGATCACATGCGGTGTGATAAGAGGCACCTGAAGACGCTCGAGCTTTTCAAACCGGGATTCAATGCGCTCGCGGATAGCCGGGGTAATCTCAATGATTTTACTGGTAATTTCAATTTTCATATTGGCCCCCTTTGGGTCGTCTTGCTTGTGTCTTCACCTCCAGATTACCCATGTAGCGGGATGAAAGTGTGATCTGGATCACGAAATATCTTCTCGATTATTTAGCGAATTATAAATTGTGACCTTTTCCGGTTTCGTGCCAAAAACCGCTTGAGCTCAGCGAAACCGGCAGGCAGTATGACGGAAGTAGAATCGTTTCTGTCCCCCCTTGGCAGCGCCTCGTGCCGACCTGATGTCTGGTCTCTGCCCCCTGGTTTCGGATTTAATTGCCCATATCTCTCCCACCCCATCGCAGACGGCATGCCGTGTGCCGGTGAAGATATGCGTTGATAGTTATCGGCTCGCAGATGTGCGGGTCGGTAACGTGGTTGTCGTGTTGGAGTCGTCAATGAAGCAGCAAGCCACTCAGCTGATGTGGTTTTATGATCGGCCACTCGGGAAATGGAGTTTGTCCGATCATCTCACCTGCCAGCCCTGGCAGGGAGAGGGGGCCCACCCTTGGGCCGCAAGGCTGGCACAGGAAGATGAAGCCGGTTTCGCCGAGTTTCTCTCCCGGCTCCATGATTCGGACCAGCCCGGCCAGTTCATCGGACATCTGCAGGGTGAAGACGGCGTCATGCATCACATGCTCTGGTGCGGCCAGTATGTGCCCACCCAGGGTCTCTGCTGTGGCTGGGTGGCGCCCCTGGACATGGCATCCCGCCTGCAGGGCACCAGCGATCCGCTGGGCACTGTCTCCCCGCGACTTCCCCTGCTGCAAGAACCCTTGCTGGCCCAGCTGGCGCAGGCGCTCTCCGCCAAGACGGGGCTCGACTTCTGCCATACCCTGGTCAACGAGCTCGCCCATATTCTGGGTGCCAGCGCGGTCTGGCTGACGGAGTGCCTCGCACGGGATCGGCTCAGGGTGCTGGCGAGCCACGGCATCGAGCTCAAGGAGTACTCCCCGGCGCAGATGCCCTGCCAGCGCCTCTATGAGCAGCATGCCGCCGACATGGCGCCGGTGAGCGGGCGACTGCTGGAGGAGGCGGGATCCCTGCCGGGCCAATACTACTATGCCCAGCCGCTGCGGGATCGCGGCGGCCAACTGCTGGGTCATCTGGCCCTGTTGTTCCCCGGCGAGATCCAGACCGCCGATCTGGACGCCGTGCTGACCCTCTTCTCGGCTCGCATGGCTGCCGAGTTGGAACGCCTGCACAGCGATGCCCAGCTGCGACTCTCTGCGGTTGCCTTCGAGACCCACGAAGGGATCATCATCACTGACCCTGCGTTCAAGATCCTGCGGGTCAATCATGCCTTCGGCCAGATCACCGGCTTTGACAACCAGGGCGTGATAGGTCTGCATCTGGGGGACGATCTCTGGTCCGGTCTGGGGGGGCTGGGTTACGAGCTCAGCGACCTCACGCGCTGGCAGGGGGAGACCCAGCGCCAGCACGCCGATGGCCGGGCCTATCCCCAGTGGGAAATCGTCACGCCGGTGCAGGACGACAAGGGGGAGATCAGCCACTACGTCATCTTCTTCGAGGACATTTCCGAGCGCAAGGCGGCGGAGCGCCGCATCCAGGATCTCGCCTATTACGACGAGCTGACCGGCCTGCCCAATCGCCGTCAGCTTCATGAAACCCTGGCCCAGGCCTTCATCGAGGCGAGCCGCGAGCATCTGGTCGGGGCCCTGCTGTTCATCGATCTCGATCACTTCAAGACCATCAACGACTCCCTTGGCCACGCCACCGGTGACTGGTTGCTCAAGGAGGTGGCGAGTCGCCTCAAGCGGCTGGTTCGGCAGGGGGATTGCCTTGCCCGGCTCGGGGGGGACGAGTTCGTCTTGCTGCTGCCGTCGCTCTCGGCCAGCCCGCCCCAGGCGGAGATGCAGGCCGACATGATTGCCGAGCGCCTGATCGGGGAGATTGCCGCTCCCTACAGCCATGGGGGCCAGGTGCTGCATATCGGGGCCAGCGTCGGCATCACCCTCTTCCCCGGCCGGGAGCAGGAGGCGGGGGACTTGCTCAAGCAGGCAGACACCGCCATGTATCAGGCGAAATCCGCGGGACGCAAGACCCGGCGCTTCTTCGACGCCTCCATGCAGTTGCAGGCCGATCGGCGCCTGCTCATTCACAACGAGCTGCGCAGCGCCCTCAACAACCAGGAATTGACGCTTCACTATCAGCCCCAGCACATGGTGGAGGGCGGGGAGTTCATCGGGGTGGAGGCGCTGATCCGCTGGCAGCCTCCCGGCCGCGCCCTGGTGTCCCCCGGTGAATTCATCCCCATCGCCGAGGAGACGGATCTCATCGTCGACATCGGCAACTGGGTGTTGCATGAAGCCTGCACCCAGTACGTCTCCTGGGAAGAGAGTGGCATTCACGTGCCCCAGCTGTCGGTCAATGTCAGTGCCAAGCAGTTCCATGCCCACGACTTCGTCGATCGCATTCACGACGTCCTGGCCGCGACCGGCATGGATCCTGGCTGTCTGAATCTGGAGATCACCGAATCCGTAGTGCTCGGCCACGCAGAAGACACCATCAGCAAGATGGCCGAGCTCAAGACACTCGGCATCAGCTTTGCCATCGATGACTTTGGTGCCGGTTACTCCTCCTTGAGCTACCTCAAGCGGTTGCCGGCGGATGAGCTCAAGATAGACAGATCCTTCATCCAGGATATTCCCAGGGATGGCGACAACATGGCCATCGTCGAGGCGGTGATCGCCATGGCGCGTCACATGGGCTTCAACGTGACGGCGGAGGGGGTGGAGTCGCGCCAGCAGCTGGAATTCCTGCAGGCGCAGGGCTGTCATTTCTTCCAGGGATACCTCGCCTCCAAGCCGTTGCCCGTGCCCTATCTGGAGCGTTATATCGAGCGTCTGCCGCGTCGAACGGCTTCCCTCTGCGGATAAAAATAGTGTGGCGTCGCCCCCCTGATTAGCGGGTAGAATGAGAGCCATATCACCACCGCCAGCGGGCGGTGGTTCTGCCTCTCAAGGGAGTACGCTATTCGTGAAAGCCGTCTGGGGAATCATCGTATCGGCGCTGTGCGCATCGGGGCCGGTGGCACCGGTCTTCGCGCAAACCATGGAACAGTCCCTCTACCGTCAGGCCTATGATGCGGTGCGCGCCGATGATCAGGCCCGTTTCCAGCAAATTCGTTCCCGCCTGACCCACTATCCTCTGCTGCCCTACCTGGATTACTACCAGCTGGCTTTCCGGCCGGGGGCGGCGGACTATGACGATGTGACCCGCTTCATCCGCCAGCACGGGGATACTCCCCAGTCCAACCGGCTGGAGCGCAGCTATCTCACCTATCTGGCCCAGAGCCAGCAGTGGTCCCAATTCCTGCGTTTCTATCCGAACAAGCCCAGCTCCACCGATCTGCTCTGCCAGCACTATCAGGCCCGCTATTACACCGGACAGCGGCAAGAGGCGCTGCGGGAGGCGGGCAAGCTCTGGCTGAGCGGGCAATCCAGGCCGGATGCGTGTGATCCCCTGTTCGATCTCTGGCAACAGGCGGGGCTGCGAACCCAGGACAAGATATGGCAGCGCATGCAGCTCGCGTTCGAGGCGCAAAACCCCAACCTCATCCGCCACCTCGGTGCCCAGCTGGGGGGGAACCTGAAACCCTATGGGGATCAGATGATCGCCCTCTATGAGCAGCCGGCCCGGGCGATGAATCCGGTCTATTTCACGACAGCGCCCCAATCCAGGCATCTGCTCGCCCTCGGCCTTGCGCGTTACGCCAACCAGGAACCCGAGGCGGTGCTGCGCCAGCTGGGGGAGATGAAGCGCCGCTTTGGTCTCAACCAGACCGAGGTCAGCAGCGTGGAGCGGGCGGCCGCCCGTCGCCTGTTGCTGGACAGATCCACCGCCCAGCGTGGCTGGCTGGATGCGACCCTGGTGCGGATGAAGGATGCAGAGTTGCTGGAGCTCAGAGCCCGTCTCGCCATCTGGGAGCTGGATTGGCGTGGCCTCTCGGGCTGGGTCAAGAAGATGCCCATGGGATCCCAGAAGGAGGATCGCTGGCGCTACTGGATGGCCCGTTCGCTGGAAGTGCAGGGTCAACAGAAGGCGGCGCGGGATCTCTATCTCGAGACCGCCAATCTGCGCGGCTTCTACGGCTTCATGGCGGCCCAGCGCACCGGCGTGCCCTATCGCATGAAAAACCAGAGTTCGGGGCTCAAGGTACCGGACTGGCGTACGGCGAGCAGTCGCTGGCCCTTCCTGCTGCGGGTGCGCGAGCTGCTGGCCATGAACGAGATCACGGCGGCACGCTCTGAGTGGATCCACAACATGGATCGCAACACGGTGGCCCAGCGCATCGAATTTGGTCACATCGCCCTCAATCAGGGGTGGCATGAACTGGCGATCCTCTCCAGCATCCGGGCCGAGGCCTGGGATGCGCTGGACTTGCGCTTCCCGTTGCCACTCAAGCGCACCTTCTCCCAGATGGCCCAGGAGCGCACCATGAACACCAGCCTGCTCTACGCCATCTCCCGTCAGGAGAGCGCGCTCTATCCGCTGGCGCAGTCACCCGTGGGTGCACGAGGCTTGATGCAACTGATGCCGGCCACCGCGAAGGAGACTGCCAGCAAGCTGGGGGTGCCTTATCGCAACGAGCAGCAGCTGTTCGATCCGACCATGAACATCCGCCTCGGTAGCGCCTATCTCAAGCGTCTGCTGGATGTCTATGACGGCAACCGGATCCTGGCCGCCGCCGCCTACAACGCGGGTCCTGGCCGGGTCAAACGCTGGCGGGAGCAGAGTGCGGACAGACCGATGGATGTCTGGGTGGAGAGCATTCCCTACCGGGAGACGCGCAACTACGTGCAGAACGTGCTCTCCTTCGATCTCATCTATCAGCACAAGCTGCAGCAGCCTCTGCGATTCATGTCCGAGCGGGAGCTGAATCACACCTACTGACACGAGGAGGCCGTCGCCGTGGCGGCTGCCTCCCATTGTTCCCCCAAAATGGTTATCATCCCTTAAGATTTTGTTACAAAAGGAAACCTGCCAGGTGATCGGGCGCCACGTCTTGGTCTGACAGGTTCGATATAATGCCCCGATCAACACCTACAGGCTTCACAACCAAGGAATTGAGAGTGGCAACGATCAAAGACGTTTCTCAGCTGGCTAATGTGTCCATTTCGACGGTGTCGCGCGTCATCAACAACACGGCGCAGGTCGCCCCCGAGAAGCGTGAGGCCGTGCTGGCGGCCATGAAGGAGCTGAGTTTCCGCCCCAACAGCTTCGCTCAGGCACTGGTGAGCAAACGTTCCAATTGCATCGGCGTGCTGGTGGGGGATCTCTGCGGGGGCCCTTTCTTCGCCCAGATGATGCGTGGTATCGAGAGCGTGGTCGATCAGGCCAACAAGTTCACCATCGTTGTCTCCGGCAACCACGATGCGGCCCGTGAACGCCACGCCATCCAGGCCCTGTTGCAGCGCCAGTGCGATGCCCTGATCCTGCACAGCAAGGCACTGCCGGACGAAGAGCTGAGCGAGCTGGCGGCGGGGTCCACCCCCATCGTCTTCATCAACCGCCAGGTGCCGGGCTGCGAGGATCGCTGTGTCTGGCTGGACAACCAGGCGGGGATCACCACGGCGTGCCAGCACCTGCTGGATGCGGGACACCGCAAGATTGCCTTTGTCACCTCGGACGATGAAGACTTCGTCGACGGTCAGCAGCGGATGGCGGGCTATCGCGTCGCTCTGCAGCGGGCGGGTATCGAGCTGGATCCTTCCCTCATCGGTCGCGCCTTTGCCGACGAGAAAGGCGGTTATGTGGCCATGGGCGAGCTGCTGGAGCGGGGTGTCGAATTCAGCGCCGTGCTCGGCTTCAACGATGCCATGGTGGCGGGGGCCATCTCCTGCCTGCTGGAGCGGGGCTACAAGATACCGCAGCAGGTGTCCGTGGTCGGTTTCGATGACATTCCCTATGCCCGCTACATCTACCCCAAGCTCACCACGGTGCGCTATCCCATCGAGGAGATGGGGGAGCGGGCCGCCGAGCTCGCGCTGCGGCTGCTCGATCACAAACCCGCAGACGGCTTGGTCCTGAAGTTTGCAGCCGAGCTGGTGAGCCGGGAGTCCGTCGCCTGAGAGAAGGTTGGTCCCAACTGGGCCGACTTTTTTGCATCGAATTGAAAGCGCTTTCAGAAATCCTTTTCAACTGTGATCGGCTTCAAAGCTTTTTGCCCGCGCTGCCACTAGCATAGGCCCCACGAATTAGGAGCGTGCGCTCCCGATTTTCCCGCTGTGGGAGGTAACTGGTTAATCCAGCTATTTCCTTCGTTACTTTCGACGGTCATCATACGATGGCCGTTTTTTTTTGCCGAGATGTTAGCGATGACGACAAAGCCTGAATATCAGACGGGGATAGTGGGAGCGGGTTGGCTGGGATGGCCGCTGGCGAAGACGCTGCTGGAGCGGGGTCAATCGGTCGCGGTGACGGTAAGCTCGGCCGAGAAGGCCGCGCGGCTATGCGCCGAGGGCATCGACGCCTGGTCCGTGCGACTGGCCCCCGACATGGCGGAACCCTTGCCCTTTCACTGTCATGAGCTGGTGGTCTGCGTGCCACCGAGCAAGACCGAGGATTACCCGGCAGCGCTGACCAGACTCTGCCAGCTGGCCCTGGAGGCGGGCACGCAAAGGGTGCTGTTCATCGGCGCCACCTCGGTATGGCGCCCAGGACAGGCGGAAGCAGAGTCGCCGCGTCCACTCCATGAGCGGGGGGAGCGGATGCTGGCCGCCGAGCGAGCCGTGCTGGCCGCCGGGTTTGAGTGTGCCATGGTGCTGCGCCCCGCCGGTCTCTATGGGCCGGACAGGCATCCCGGTTGCTTCCTCGCGGGCAAGACGTTGGCGGGGGGAGGGCAGGCAGTGAACCTGGTGCATCTGGACGACGTCATCGCCGCCTGTGTGCTGATGCTGGACAAGGGAGAGGATGGGGATGCCTACAACCTGAGCGCCCCCGTCCACCCGCGCCGGGAACAGCTCTATCCCTTCGCGTCCCGCCTGCTCGGGCTGACGCCGCCGCTCTTTACCGAGCCTCGCGGCGACTTTGCTCCCATCGAGGGGCAGCGGATCTGCGAGCGGCTCGGCTTCGTCTATCGCTGGCCCGATCCCGCCCACTGGTTTGCGGATCCGGCAGCACAATAAGGAGGGGAATCGGTGGGGCTCAATATTATCTGCTATGCCCCATCTGCCCGGCGCGCGTCCGCTTCGGGGCAATCGCGATTTGCCAAGGGCAGGCTCCCCCCCTATCATGCCGCATCCATAGTGAGTGTGTGGCCATGATGCGGGCCGGATGACGTCAATAACATCCTGCATCGTGGCACCTTTCCCCACATCATAGAGAGCCGTAATGATGGTCGATACCCTGCGTCACCCCGATGGTGAACTGTTGCTGAGAACCCTGGCGATGCCAGCCGATACCAACCCCAATGGCGATATCTTCGGGGGCTGGATCATGTCCCAGATGGATATAGGTGGAGGCATCATGGCCAAGGAGCTGGCAAAGGGGCGCATCTGTACCGTCTCGGTCGAGGGCATGACCTTCCACAGCCCGGTCAAGGTCGGAGACGTGGTGTGCTGCTACGGGCGTTGCCTGAAGGTGGGACGCAGCTCCATGCGGCTGAAGCTGGAGGTCTGGGTCAAACCGGTGCTGCGGGAGAATGAAGCCCAGCGTTACTGCGTGACCGAAGGGGTATTTACCTATGTCGCCATCGACGATCAGGGGAAATCCCGGCCCGTGCCGGTCTGATCCGGTTCAGGCAAGCCGGGCGCTGATAATGGATATTTCCTGCTCAAGCCCGGTTTTTTGCCGTATCATGCGCTCCAGCATCTCTTCCGAGCCGACGCACTGGAAGGTGTCGAACAGGCAGAGATCGCACTGGGGATCCCGCCTGATCTGATAGATGGTGGAAAGCTCCACTTGATGACAAGTTCCTTGTTGATCGTAAAATGTCACGCGGTACTGGTGCTGTCTCGCCATTGCGGGATCCCTCATGGATGAGTCGGGCCGGACACGAATAATGAGACTAGTCGGCGTTCATGACATTTGTGATGGTCGTGGCGCCTTGCAGAGGCAGGTGGTTGTTAGCCAATGAAAAATAGTTATCGCATTCTGGGGACCTCCCTGCTGACGCTGGGGCTGGTCGGCTGTTTCGAGGTGCCGGATCAGGATCATCTGGTGACGGCGGCGGGCATAGTGCCCGGCATGAGCTGTAACAAACCACCCTTGGTGGCACTGGCATCCACTGCTTTACCTCGAGAATTTGGCATTACCGTCTGGAATCTGTACAAAGGGCAGCGTAAAAACTGGCAGGAAGGGCTGGATGAGTATGCCAAGTCCCAGGATCTGGTGCTGCTGCAAGAGTCCGCTACCCGGCCCGAGATGCTGGACTGGCTGAAGCGCGGGGACTTCCAGTGGCAACAGCTGCAGGCCTTCACCCAGGGCGGTGTCTCCTTCGGGGTGATGACGGTGGCCAAGACGCCCCAGGCCTTCGTCTGCGGCGTGCGCTCCCCCGAGCCCCTGCTGCGCATCCCCAAGTCCGGTCTGGTGAGCCTCTACCCCCTGCAGGGGGATCCGGATGGCGTGCTGGTGGTGAACCTGCATGCGGTCAACTTCGAACTCGGCATGGCGACCTTCCGCGAGCAGATCAACGATCTGACCGCTCTGGTCCATCGCCACCAGGGGCCGGTGATCCTGGCCGGGGATTTCAACACCTGGAGCGACAAGCGGGAATTCTGGCTTAACAAGCTGGTGGGCGAACTCGGTCTGCAGGAGGCCATCCCGGTGCCGGACTTGCGCCGCACCGCCTTCGGCCGCCCGCTGGATCACCTCTACTACCGTAATCTGGATCTGGTGGAGGTGAGCTCGCCGGCCACCGATGCCTCGGATCACAATCCCATCATGGCGCGCTTCGCGGCCCAGGCCATCACACCCTAAGGCTCGCCGGATGGCAGACAAAAAAATACCCCGCACCAGGCGGGGTATTTTTTTATCCGGCTTCAGCCATCAGCTGTTGTTCTTCACGAACAGGGTCAGCTCCTGGCCCGGCTTGAGGTAGTCGCTCTTGCCAAGCTGGTTCCAGCGCATCACATCGTTGACGGCGACCTGGAAGCGGGCTGCGATGGAGGAGAGCGAGTCTCCGCGGCGCACCTGATAGACCATGGACTTGTTGCTGCCCTTGCCCTGCTTCGGCCAGACCACCAGCTTCATGCCAGGTTTCAGGGCCGACTTGGCGTTCAGACCGTTCCACTTGGCCAGATCGGCGTGGGTGACCCCGTGCGCCTGGCTGATGCTCCACAGGTTGTCGCCGGAGCGCACCTGATACTGGATCTTGTTGCCACCGGTGCTGGCGAGCTGCTGCGGCTTGCTCTGGGCGGCCTGGCTCACCATGGCCTTGCCGCCATTGGGGATGATCAGGCTCTGGCCACGGCGCAGGTTGTTGCTGCGCAGGTTGTTGGCCAGCTTGAGCTGCTGCAGGCTCACCCCGTGATTCTGGGCGATGCGGGACAGGGTATCCCCGCTGGTAACCTGATAGGAGCGCACGCCACGGCTGCGTTCACGCTGGGGCAGATCGGCCAGGGCCAGCTCCAGGGTGTCGGCATACTCGACGGGCACCAACAGGTTGTAGGGGCCGCGGGGCGAGGTCATGCCACGCTTGAGCGCGGGATTGAGCGCCTTCAGCTGGGAGGCCGAAACCCCTGCCAGTTGCGCCGCCACGTTCAGGTCGATCTGGCCACCGGTGTTGATGGTCCGCAGTTGCGGCTTGTTGGCCAGCACCGGCAGGGTGACATCGTACTTGTCCGCGTTGCGGATCATGTCGGCCATGGCCAGGATCTTGGGCACATACATCCGGGTCTCGCGGGGCAAGTCCAGGGACCAGTAGTCGGTCGGTCGACCGGCCTTCTGGTTGCGGATGATGGCGTTGCGCACCCGGCCTTCACCGGCGTTGTAGGCGGCCATGGTCTGCAGCCAGTCACCGTCGAAGAAACGGTTCAGGTACTCCAGATAGTCCAGCGCGGCGTTGGTGGACGCAATCACATCGCGACGACCGTCATACCAGTTGTCGTGGCGCAGGCCAAAGTTCTTGCCGGTCGCAGGAACGAACTGCCAAAGACCGACCGCATTGCTGCGGGAGCGGGCATTGGGATCGAACATGCTCTCGATCATGGGGATGGTAATAAGCTCCATTGGCAGCTCACGCCGTTCGATTTCCTCTACCATCAGATACAGGTAGGGCTCAGCCCGGCTGGCAATGGTCGCCATATGCTTATCATTACGCAGTAACCAATCACGCTGCTGGCGGACTCGGGCATTATCGTGCGAGTCCAGCTGCATATCATCGCTGATACGCACCCACAGGTTATCGGTGTCATCCATCTCTTCTAACTGCTCGTCGCCGAACAGCATTCTGGAAGAGTGTTTCTTGTACGTTTTCTTGCTGACTTGGGGGGATTTGATCGGCTCGATTGCCGTTACCGCCCGGTCATCCTGATGGCTCAGGTTTTGACAGCCGCTGAGAAACAGCGCCGCCAATAAGGCCGTTCGTAGCTTCATCTCGCTCAGGTCATATTGGAAAAACAGCCCGCATCATAAGGGGCAACCGCCCCCTGATCAAGGTTTGTTCAAAAAACGTCCTTCCAGCGACGCAAGGTGGCGAAGGTATCCTCTGGATTTTCCAAGCATTTCAGGGCGTATTTTTCAGCAGAAAATTTCACTGAGTCCTGCTCGCAGCGGATAAATACGTTGAAATGGCGTTCATCTCCCAGACGGGAGGGGAGACTCGGCAGACCCTGTTGGCGCAGCTTGCTGATCAGCCCGATCTGGCGCTGGATCGCCGGGTTGTCCGGCTCCACTGCGTGAGCGAAACGCAGGTTGGAGAGGGTGTACTCGTGGGCACAGTAGAGGAGGGTGTCGTCGGGCAGGGCCGCCAGCCGTTGCAAGGAGGCGTACATCTGGGCCGGGGTGCCTTCAAACAGACGGCCGCAACCGGCGGAGAAGAGGGTATCGCCGCAAAACAGCATGCCGTTGCCGTAATAGGCGATGTGACCAAGGGTGTGGCCGGGGACGTGCATGACCTCCAGGCTCAGGCCATGCCAGCCGATCTGGTCGCCATCTTCCAGCCACTGACCCTGATGATCCGGCATGGGATCATGTTTGGGGCCATACAGGCGGGCGTGGGGGAATTGGCCGAGCAGTTCGCCCACGCCACCCACATGATCTTTGTGATGGTGAGTCAGCAGGATGGCATCGAGCTCCAGCCCCAGGGCCTCGAGCCGTGCCAGCACGGGCGCAGCCTCGCCCGGATCGACAACCAGGCAGTGATTTTCGTGTCGGATCAACCAGATGTAGTTGTCGTTGAAAGCGGGAATTGTGATGACGCTATACATGGGTCGGTGTCTCTTGCTGTTCTCTTTGTGGAAGGGATCTTATATAACAGGATGGCATTCGCACCCCGGATTGGTCCCATTATGCAGCTGGCTCGTACCGAACAACAGATCGCGATCCCGACCAGCTGGTCGATGCTGCCCATGGGCGACTGGGTGGCCGCCGAACTGCAGGAGCGCCTCGATAACTGGTGCCCGCATCTGTTTGGCTATCACCTGCTGAAAATTGGCGCCCTGAGCGCCGAACTCTCCTGCGGCAACTCCTCCATTCGCCACCAGGTAGGCATCGCCCCCGAAGGGAGGGCGCTGGACATGGTGGGGGATCCTCTCGCCCTGCCGGTGCGCAGTGCCAGCGTGGATGCCTGCCTGCTCGCCCACTGTCTCGATTTTTCCCAGGATCCCCATCAGGTGTTGCGCGAGGCCGAGCGGGTGCTGACCGACGATGGCTGGCTCATCGTCAGCGGCTACAACCCCGCGAGTCTGGTGGGGCTCGGCCATTATGTGCCCTTCATGCGCCAGCACCTGCCCTGGTCGGCACGGATGTTTACCCCGGCCCGGGTGACGGACTGGTTGCAACTGCTGGGGTGTGAGGTGATGTTCGACGAGCGTTTCGGCTTCTCCTTCATGGGCAGGCAGAGCCGGGTAGCTTGGTGGCGGGAGAGCCTGGGGCGGGACTATTGCCGTTCCCTGGCGTCTGTCTATGTCATCGCCGCCCGCAAGCGGCGCTTCCCCATCACGCCGGTACGCCGCCGTTGGCGTCTGCCAAACTCGATGGCGGCACCTGGGATGGCGCGCCAGGGCGGATAAGCCGCCACTCAGGTCGAGTCGCGGCAGGGGAGCTTCGCCCTGATGCTCAGGGCTGATAGCCGGTGTCTTCGGCCAGCTGCTTGCCGCTCGCCGCATCCCGGGCCAGTTCGTCGCAGCGTTCGTTCTCCGGGTGGCCGGAGTGACCCTTGACCCAGAGCCATTCGATCTGGTGGCGTGCCACTTCCGCATCCAGCGCCTGCCAGAGATCGACGTTCTTGACCGGTTGACGGTTGGCCGTCATCCAGCCTTTCTTCTTCCAGCCGATGATCCATTGGGTGATCCCCTGGCGCACATACTGGCTGTCGGTGGTGAGTCTGACCTGGCAGGGTTCATTGAGGGCACGCAGCCCCATGATGGCCGCCATCAGTTCCATCCGGTTGTTGGTGGTGAGGCGGTAACCCCCCGCCAGCTCCTTGCGATGCTTGCCATAGACCATGACGGCGCCATAACCGCCGGGGCCCGGGTTGCCGAGGCAGGAACCATCCGTAAATAAATCAATCTGTTTTAACATGAGCAATCAATCTGTTTTAGGCAGAGCCTTGGGGTAAACTAGCGAGCAAAGCTGAAGTTTGACATAGATTGGATCATGAGCACACCCCAACTGAATCGCCAGATCATTATCTTTTATACACTCCACTAGAGTGTAAACGCCGCCTCAATGTCATTAACTGCTTGATAATAAGGTGTTTATTTTTTTTTGTGAATTAATTTTGTTAGTGTTTTCACAGCAAAAAGTAAACAAGTGCGTGTTTTAAGGCCAATGTGTTTACAGTTTGATGGCGCCCCACGATGACGGGTGAATCTGCGTCATGATTGGGACACCCTCCGCATAACTGTGAGCATTATGGAGATTGCTGCTTGGATTGCCTCTAGGAATGGGGGAGGGTATTTTATGGTGACTTGTAACTCCTTGCCTCACATCTCACCAGAAATCCCAACCTCCCCTAATTCCTTCATCACAGCCTCAACTGCACCCAGCTTGCCTCGTAACCCGTGAAACTCCCCATAGGAGCGATTAAGTGCATGCTCAATGGTCATATCTAGGGCGGGGAAATCTGCTTGCAGCTTATTGTATTCAGCAATTGCTGCTTGGCACTCCTGAATTTTGAGACGGTATAATCGCGCCTTCGCCTCTAACTCATCCAAGAGAGCATCACTCGCCTCCACATCAGGTTCCTGGATCTCTTGGGCCTCTGGGCCACTCGGTTCCTCTTGAAAGATCACACCATGAAACATGGGGGTTTTCACAAAACTTGGATGCAATCGCACGTCATCAACATTTCTTCGTTCTAGAAGACCCATATTGACCAGCTTGATCAGATGACGATAGATAAGGCCGTAGCGCTTCCTTTGAGTCTGCTTGTGTCCTTTGTCACCAAAGGCTGCATGCACGCACTCTATCGTAGTGAAATCATCCATCTGCATTCGAATTAGCGCCGTGTAGAGTGGTATCGGCAACCAAACAACCTGGGCATCCATAACTTATCCTTTATCTCTTACGATAATTTGAAGTGGGTATTTACATTCGATTGCGGATTATAGTCCGTGGCATTGAGCCAGACAACTAGAGATAGTGCTCGCCTTTAGAGAGGCGACACATGCAAGATCTAGCAATTAAATTTGGCAATGCCTTACGCGAGAGGCGGCTTCAAACGGGGATATCGCAAGATAGACTCGCGTTAATGGCTGATATTGACAGAAGCTATGTTGGCCGTATTGAGCGTGGTGAAGTGAACGTCACACTAGAGATAGCATATTGCCTTGCTAGAGCTTTAGGTTGTGACATACGAGACTTATTACCCTAAGTCAATTTTCTAGATGGCATTAAAAGTTAATGAGTGCGTTTAGTAGGAATTTAAACTTTTAATGCCTCGTAAATAATGGTGACTCACAGCAGCAACAAGTGCTGGCAACTATCATTTAACCAATAGTAGAAATCGAATCCCGCACTCGCTTTACTATTAAGGCATCTTGGGATACCCGGTGGTTTAAGCTAGAGAGTTTAATAAATACCGGATTATCTAATAATTTTGAGCCTTCGCTGTAAGTAGATAGTATTTTAAGCATCCATCCACCAAGTGCTACATAGCCTCCACCTGCTATATCAGCAGCTTCCATAACTGCCCCCGCAGCAGCTGGTAAGCCTGTTCCTATAAAGTCTAATGATGCTATTCTAGAACGATTTTTTTCTATTTGTTTGAGTTCTTTTCTTAGTAGATACATTTTCTCCATTCGTTTCTCATCATTGAGACTGGCAAACTCACTTATTACTTTTGGTAAGGTTCTAATAAGGCTGCTAGCTAGTACATCATCTAACTCCAATATACTCATATCGTTGTTAATTGTTAGCACTTCACTTAAAAGCATAGTCAACTCTGACTCTCGTATATTGTGTGCGTTTTTGACTACGCCATTATATAATCCGCCAATAACTCGGCAAGCATCTACCTCTGAATAACCATTAGAGTCGAACGGGAAATGATGAGCGTATAATCCCTGAGAGAATTCGTAACTAGAGCTTGCTGATGTTAATTCGATAGCCAGATCTCGTCCTCTATCCTTATACTCGCTTATAGCAAAACCCGACAAACCTAAGCGATACGTAGAAGCAGCGCCCTCTTTATTTACGATATACTCACCAATCTGCCACTGCTCGGATAGCATGTTCGCCAACCGCAGTAGCCCAGGATTTCCAGAACGAGCGCACTGATGCACGAAGTCATATTGCTCGTCGCTTGAGAATGTAGTTCCGACAATACCAGATTTATTTTGTATCCCTTGAATGGTTATTGCGGCTAAACGACGTGAGAAAATAATTGCATTAGGGTTAACCGATATAATGTCCAAGAGAAGCTCTTGAGAATATCTTGCAAGATTTTGCGGTGCAACAAACAATAATCGCCCACGAGAAATTAATTCTCGTAACTCAAACGATCGGAGTTTAAACATTTGATAAAAATGGTTGGAGTCGTCATTTAAAGGCAATGCAATAATAACTTGTTCATAGAGAGTCAGGTACACTCTCAGATTTTGTCGAGAAAATACTGAGGCATCAACAAAGCAACGAGTCTTGTTTGTTTTTTCAAAGCTTGGCAGTAAGAAATGATCTCGTTGTTGAAAATGCTTACCACTAAATACCGACTGACGGTTTTGAAGCCAAAAGTCTTCATCTTCTTCATAACGATCCAACAATTGTCTTGAAAACTGCTTTTGTATAAAACCACTAGCTGGGAGTTGCAAGTTGTTAAATTGATTTGGTTTAAAAACTACTTTACCTGGATAATCACTGATGCTAGGGTCATACTCAAAGATATAATCATATCCTTGATATCCCTGAGACTCACAAATCAATTGTATCTCTTCTTTATCATCTTCTGTAAGTTCAATTTTAAATGTAATTCTAAATTCATTAGTATGATATTTAAAATCAAAACGGAAAGGATGATATTTTTGAGGGATGTTCAGGTTTAACTGATTAATCACCTCATTCATATTCATTGGTTGACCATGAAGATTACTTTTTTCAAAGACATTTCGCAGGGCTATAGGTTCAAAGCCCTCAGGTATCTCATTAACGATATTTGCAGGCGGGACACCTAGCGTACGAAAATTATTATATTGCTCTTCTAGCTTTTCTAGTAGTGCCTGATTATCTTTTACTTCCAGTATTACTGCAATCAGACGTTCACCATTAGTAAATAACCCTTTGTGTGAATACTGATGAGTATTAAACCTAAATCGCTCATAGTCATGTCGGATCGCGTCCATCAAAGGAAGACTATAAGGGTATTTATTATTCATTATTTACTCCTATGTTGGAGATTATGGTGTTAGAGCTGTGTTCTTTCTAACCAGCATTTGATCTGTGAACAAGTACAAAAGCACACTTCAAGAGCGGGTTCAATAACTGCCATTCCTTTGCACAACATATCACAATTTATCTACAGAACTGTGATATTGCCATGATTTATATACATAATGTACTCTTCATCAAATGAGAGATGGCTCTTTCCAAACACCATGACACCTTAAAATGAGGCGAATAGCAGCCTTAATCTGCCTCATAAAACTTGCAGAAGTGAGGCGATTAACCGCACTTATATACGGCACTGTGCAATTAGGCGCCTGAGATGCAGGATTTGGTTTTGCATACGGGGCCTAGAGATATCTCAGATTGACTACCTTAAATTGCTGTTACACTCAAGATACATATCGTAGCCCTTCCATGAAAGAGGGAATCACACTGATTTTCTGATATAATCATTTAGCCTATATCTACAATATCAATAGAAAATTTATCTCTGGAAAGGCTTGCCTGCTTAAGTTTTATTTCTCTGTTCAGTAGTTCAGAAGTATATAGCACGGTATCTTTTAAAAGAGCCAGTTTATCTTTTTTAATCCTAGCTCCGGCGATAACACAATAAAGCATATCCTTGCGATTGTAAGAATGTATACCGGGGCCTTCACTCGTAGTGAATACTCGCTCCTCTTGTTCATACTTCCAAGCTGTACTTTTTCGTAGAAGACATTCCCATGATGTACAGATCTAGTTATCACCTGACACCGGCCTCAAACCGGTGTCTTGTTTACGCTACTTTAGTGCGCACTTCCTTCGGTATCAATTTCAGACCCTTTTTGAACATGCTGTAGGGGGTTTGACCCTCCATCATCCTGCCCTGATGTGGCCGCTGGGTGTTGTAGTGCTCCAGGTAGCTGTCCAGGTCTGTCTGCATCTGCTCTACCGACTCATACCAGGTTGTCCTCCCCTTGATACGGAAGTGTTCATCCAGCAGGGTACGATGTAGCCGCTCGATAAAGCCGTTGCTCTGCGGTCTGCGTACCTTGGTGGTCCGGTGCTCAATCCCCTCCAGTTGCAGGAACAGCTCGTAGGGATGATGGTCAGGGCGCCCACAGAACTCGCGCCCGTTGTCCGACAAGATGGTATAGACCCGCGCCTCGTGAGCCTCGAAGAACGGCAGGACCGTTTCGTTGAGCACATGAACCGAGGTCACCGGCAGCTTGCTGGTGTAGAGCCGTCCCCAGGCGTGGCGGCTGTAGCAGTCCAGCACGGTTTGCAGATACACCTTGCCTACCCCCTTGAGTGCGCCGACGAAGAAGGTGTCGACCGCCACCAGTTCCCCGGTGTAGTGAACCTCAATTTGGCGTTCGCGAAACTCGGGGCTGAAGCGCTCGAGCAGGCGGATCTGCTCGTCATTGAGCTCAATCGTCTGTTCCCTATGGGTTTTCTCGAGGCGCAACAAGCGGTCATGCTTGGAGAGCAAGTCGTGACGTTGCCACACGCCGCGCACACCGCCCGCACTGACGTTGATGCCTTGCAGAGCCAGTTCTTGCGCGACCCGCAGCGGGCCATGGGTTGGTCTGGTGAGAGAGTAATCGAGGATGGCTTGCTCAATCTCGGGAGCGACCCGGTTGGGATGAGCGCCTTTACAGCCGGGGAGTTTGTCGAGCAAGCCCTCGGCGCCATAGGTCTGGTAGTTACGGCGAATCTCGTAGAACTGCTGGCGGCTGTAGCCGATGAGCTTGCAGGCTTTGCTGACGTTATTGAGCTCTTTGGCGAGCTCTAGCAGGCTGAGTTTACGACGTGCTACTTTCTCGTTGGTGGTCATACGGTGACTCCGGATAACACGGTAGGGGTACCGTTTTGTTATCCGGTTTGAAGCCGTATGACCACTCCCTTTTGTGGGCAACTGTCAGGTGAATACAATCTCCATACACATGAAAATCCTTTTGATGCGTATCTAACAAATCGTTCATCAGAATATTCTACAGCGTGAGGAATTAAATCTTGAAAAGAAGCATTGTAAGGCATAGTGGCCATATCATACTTAAAGCCAACAACGAATCCCTGGTGAAACTCAGCATAATGCGACCACATTAAGATATCAGAGGGTGTTCGGCTAAGAGACAAAACGCCTATCGACTTAAGCAAGGTATTGTTAAGTTCTCCAGATTCTGTTGCTCTTTTCAAGTTAGCAATCAGCTTGCCTCTTTCCATAATCTTTTTAGCCGGAGATAATTTCTTTTCTGCTAGTGCTCTTTTAAAAAAACTGGCTTGGGTGACCGCATCATCAACAACAGATACAGGCTGACAGTCAAATGGATCATTGAATTCTAGAGGGCATGTGAACTTAATCGTTCCATTTTTAATCACATTTAAACTTAAATTATCAGCGCCAAAACCAAGATATTTGAAACGATAAAATTCATTTTCATTATCAACCATCTATTACTCATCCAATGCACGTAAGAAGTGACCACCATCTACAATGGATTCCATAAGAGCCTGTTATAGGGTCTATATAACAGTGCTATTATGTATAAACAATTCTGTTAGCAAATTTATTAAAATCTTTTGTGTAGTCTTGTGGATATAGGTCTCTATAAATAGAAGCCGCTAGGTCAGATACTTCTTTGCTTAGCAGCTCAAGGGCTTCATACTTTTCAGCTTTATTAAATATGAATTGAGTGCCATCAGGCGATTTGAGCGACTCACGCAACACTTTATTGTCTTTTAATATTTCCAACCAGTTATTAAGCCTTTGCACAAGCAGTAAAGGCAATTGGTTATGGCAATTTAGATCACTATTCATATGATATGCAATGCTAGTTAGATCAAAACTTGTCAATTCTTTTGCAGACTTCTTTTTATAGTCTGGCATATCAGCAACAATATTCTTCATCAATCGAACTACTTTTTTCAAGTTACCATTATAAATGTAATCTTTATCACCGACTTTTTTAATATGTAAGAATGGTTTGTTTTCTATAAACTCATGTTTTTCCTTATCATAAATCTTTATCCCTCTATCATGTTGCTGCCCTGAACGCTGATAATCATGAGTGTCCAACCAACAACTTGGAACTATATCAACTTTCCTAGCAAGGCTCCCACCACTGATTGATATCGACTTTCTATTAGAGCAATCAACGGTTGCTTGATAATACCTGCTTTTAAGCTTGTTTTCAGACTCCAAGCGGATCTCTTTTACTTGTTCTAGCATACTTCGTTTGTCTGGAGCATCTTCGTAGTTAGTAAGCGGTAATATAGGTATCTGAACTTGAACTACGTCTTTTTTAAGAATAAGCATATCCACATCAGAATGCCCTTCAATGTGAATATCAAGAGCGACAGACCCTTGAAGTCTAAACTCCGTATTGATCAGGTCTGTTTTGAGCATGCTGACAAGTGTATTGGCTACACGCTCTCCCTCTTCTATAGATACTTTGGTTGACTGAGCGCTCACCGGAGCCATAGCACCGATAACGTATCTTATGGCATCACTGTCTTTGACTTTTTCGTAGTCTTCATAAGGACGTAAATCATATGCTGACGCTAGCGCAGTATAACCCTCATCAAGGGCATAGCGTTGAGCTGTCCCCTGACGTCTATCCTTGAGTTTTTTCAAGCGGTCACTGAAATTAATCATAATTTGCCTCGCGTCAAATACATTTTTCCGAAAGTACGTCTTCCATTACTATTAAAATATGTAGCTTCGCCGGAGGTGAGTTCCTTATTAAAAAGAACCTCACAGTAACCTCTATGTGAGTTTAATTCATGGAATTGAGATGCATCTGGAGAATTGCTATAGCTATAATGAAGCAGCCAACCGCCACGAGTACCTGGTTTTTTAGCGAGGGTAGCAGTATAACTTTCACTAGAGCTTTGCTTAGTTTTTAGACTTATACTGATTTTTTCCCAAGTTTGTTCGATATCAATTTCCGCCTCCCAGTTATACTTTACTAATCCATCTTCCTCAGACAGAGTTTCACCTCTCACTGACCAAATGCCATTGAGATCGGGGATCTTAAAGTATGGGGCTTTCCACACATAATTATTGAACACCATGTGCAAGAAAAAATATACTACAGCTATCGAAATCGTGGCCCCAGTCATAAAACTGAGGCCATCAATTTGACTAAGCCACAGTATAATACTTGAGATAAAACCAGTAAGAATAACTGACGCAGTACCAAGATACCGACCGATTGTTGTCCTACTGTGGCCAAATACCGCGTAATCGTGCATGTACTCAATCCTTTGGACTAGGAGGGGCAAATGCCCCTCCTGGCTCATCGTTCTTTATTGGCCTGGGCCAAGATACTAGCTGCCAGAGTCTTTGTAGCTTCGCTGTACTTACTGCTTTGCAACACCATTGAGGCAAAAGACTCCATTTCAGCGCCTGTTTGCTTCCCTGCTTTAGCCTGAGATAACGCAGAAGCAGCGAGGGAACGTGCTGTTGCAGAAGACGTCGCATCATTGAGCACTTGTGAGGCAAGTGTTGCAACCTTATCGGATGTAGTTTTGTTGTTCGTAGTCATCGCCATATCCTGTATTGTTTGGTTGGTTTGGACACTACATATGGTGCTGTATATACGCACAGCAAACGATAGCTGATCCGATTGAGGCGATCAAGGAAAACGATTGATGTGTCATTAAGATTGTTTTTTGATCTAACTGAGACTCATTCTCTCCCTGTTTAGTAGAGCTAAATCAGACAACCTTGCTTTCAGAAAATGTCGATTTAGTCTTGATGGTGCTCGTGCAGGGGATGACGTCAGAGGTGTTTGCTAGCCGTCTTACCCAAGCGTTCGGCTCATGGCAAGAGAGGCTACTGAATCTGGGCAGGTGGCTAAATCTACTTTACTGCCACGAAAGCTTACGGCACCGCTTGGGTTGCAACAGGAAAGGAACCTTTCTCTATAATCTACGAATGCCTATCCTGTAACGGTGCTCTACAGGTCGATGTGTGAGCCAGGCAAACATTGGCGGGCCATTACATAATGACGGTAAAGAAAATGAATGCCTATGTGGCTGGGTTAGATGGGGAGAGGTTATCTTTATGGTATCGAAAGACGAGTTGAAGGTGCTCTTTAGCTGCTTTTACAACATGGTAATACTCTACCCATTCACTACTCTCTCTACGGAGAAATAGAAAATTGCCTACCGAAAATAAAATGAAGCCCATGCATCACACGCATGGGCTTACTCAGCATCAGATAAGAAACTCTTCTAGAGCTCTGCCGCTGGCCACAGCTTCTGCTATCGCTTTAGGCATTCTGCCCTGACCAGTCCAGCTCTTCTCCTGACCATTCTCGGTGTATTTATATTTTGCAGGACGAGGCGCTCGCTTGGACTTTGCAGCCCCTTCGGTCTTAACGGTGGCGGAGGAGCCAACCAGCTCACTCGGGTCAATCCCTGCATCTCGCAACATCTCAGTGAACTGAGCCAGCTTCTGATGACGTTCCGCAGACTCTTGTCTGATTTTGGTTTCGTGTTGCTCCCGCTCAGCAAACACTTCTTCGAATTTTTCTTTAACTTCGACCAGCTGCTCAAATGACAACTCACGCAGAACAGCGCGAAGGCTGCGGATATTAAGCAGGGTTTTCAAAAAATCATTCATTTACGACCTCATGTATCACTTTATTAAATCGAATGGATTATCACTCAATATCGCCAACAGCTCCATTGGTTTTTACATCAATCTAGATTAAATAAACCATTTAGATAATACATAAGTGAACCACATTCATTGTTCTCCATTCCAGTTTTAGTGTTACTTCCTCGCGTCGTCACGAATAATACTTTTTACTTCAACAACGGCAGCACCAACGGGAACACTGATCGAGCTCGATAGCTCGCCATTTTGAGTCCTAGTGATCTCGGTATCCCCTTTGTACCAACACCACTCACGGTCAGTTCTCGTGTCAGAAGCCTCTAAGATCCCGCAGCGATAGTCAAAATTGATGGCCATACGAAAATTTCTCAACCTAATGCCAAATTGTGGAATTCAGTTTTCATCTATTACCGATCAGTCAAGATCTTGAGTTAAGCGCGTCAGCTCTCTAAGTGGGTTTTCAACACCAATTTTATCCGTAAGAACGATGATCTGCTTTCCAATATCAAAAGCTGGGGCTGCAACAGCCTGCCCAGTAAGTTCCAGCGATTGAATGACAGAGTTTGCCTTCTTTAACGTTTTAAAAGCCTTTGCGGTTTCAGGACTCAGGCCCCACCACATACCCGTCATATCTGGGCTTGATGTGTACTTAACCAAGAATTCGTCCTTATATGGATCATGAAGAAGCCAACCCAACATTTTTGCGTGAGCAGGTAGCCCCCACGTTTGTTTCAGTTCATGTGCGGATGGCTCTTTGTTCATGACCTAACCTTCTTATTCAGGACTAGTTTGTGAGATCTAACATAGTCAATACACCATAAGCTGGGTCTCATAAAGGCCTCCGGTGAAATTTTCTCCAGAGGTTCACGAAAAGTGTTATCACTCTTCTGTCCATTGTACCCTAGCCAGCAGCCCTTCTGGCTTGACCACATACGACTCCAAGCATGACTCCGAGAGCAGTTTGCCTAGCGTGTATAGCTTGGTGCCTCCTGGAGGATCTTCGAAAGGACGAGATAGCCTTCTGGCTGTGCCCAAACAGCTCCCCAGCATCCTCTTGAGACAAGCTTAGGCCGCTCGTAATGATAATTTCGCAGGCAACACACTCAGATGGTATTGGTGTGGACGTTACCAGATGCAGTAGTCATCTATTATTTTTGGCTGATATCTCGATACGAAGACCCTAGTGAATGCCCTTGGCCTGCGCATTTCAATTTACTCACAGTCTCATACGCTATGAGTTCTTCGCACAATCAACTAGGTAACTCAATTTGGTAGCGGGAACTCCGACCTCGACTTGGCAATTTTACTAATAATCCTTTTGTAACCATTTCTGAGAGATGACGAGTTGCTGTTGATTTACTCACGCTAGTCAATTTTTGATATTGACTGGCGCACACGCTTTTGTTGGAACCTTGAGCGCAACTATCCAATAGCTGATCCAGTAACATTCTTTGTTCAGGTAATAACGAAGTAGCATGATGTTGTAGCCAAAAAACGTTTTTGACCGAATCAACTTGCACTTGAGTGATAGCTAGCTGCAAGGCTTCCCCCAACGTATCCAGAAACCAGACTAACCAAGGTGTGATATCTAAGCCTCCTCTTTGAGTCTGCTCCAGAAGCTGATAATACCTGTCGCGCTGCTCAAATATGGTGACCGACATGGCGTATAGGCGGATGGTGTGCAGGTCTGCCTGGGCTAACGCTAAGTCCGTCAGTGCTCGTGTTATTCGGCCATTTCCATCTTTCAGGGGATGCAGCGTCACGAACCACAGATGAGTAATTGCTGCCCTAAGCAGTGGGTCAAGCATGGGGTTCAATCGACTTTCGTTAAACCACTCAATAAAGTTTTGTATTTCAAGATCCAAACCTGCTCTGGATGGTGCCTCAAAATGCACTACGAGCTGGTCAAATCGGCCTGAAACGACCTGCATCGGCCCATCCTCACGCAATTGACCACCACAGATGCTACTACCTCTAGAAACTGATGCTGGGAATAGCCACCGATGCCACTGTAAAAGCCGCTCAAGTGACAATGGCTTGTGGGGCTCAGCAATGGCGTCCATTGTCATAGCTGCCAAGCCATCAGTCCTTTCAGTTGTAGGGTATTGCTCGGCTTGGCTGACCCCTAGCTGCATTGCTAGGGACGCTCGAACAGATTGTGCATTGAGAACTTCACCTTCGATTGCTGATGAGGTCATGATGTTGGCAACCAGAGTATCAAGCTCTTGAATCGGGGCTATCACACAACTCCCCAGCAGCTGGCCTAGCAGACGATGAAGTGAGCGTAGGCGTGGTTGAAGAACCTCGTCCTGCCAATGAAATCTTGGCCAATCCTGTTGCTGCCAAATCCAACTCATTTCCTTGCCTCCCAGTCAATGAGCCGATTAGACCTCATAATCGGCTCATAATATGAGCCAATTATTGCACGTTTAGCTTATGGATAGGGATAGTCAAACCTCTGCCCTAGTAGCAGTACAGCAAAGGAAGTTACGAGTGGTTGAGATGGCCTATCCGTAGGGGTTGCCCATCAGACGTGCGGTTTCACTACGACCAGGGCAGTCAATAAGGCAGCCGTGCATTTCGGCAACGGCTGTGCCGCTATCGCATGACCTAGAGCATGGGTCTGCGTGGCAACTGCTGGGACAATGCGCCGATGAAGTGATTGTTCAGGAGCTTGAAGACGGAGTAGCTTCCGACCACGGGCTACATGAGCCTGCGGGAAGCGAAGCGGGATATCAGGGATTACCTGATGGGTTACTGCAACTGGCGGCCTCCACATCAACACAATGATGGGATACCTCCAGCAAAGCCGAAAAATGGCTTAACTGTGTGTCCGGATTTAGTTGACCACTACAACAGGATCGCTATTGGAGATGTTCATATTGTGCTCCATTATTGGGACATTGTGGCCTTTTTATGTCGTTATGTTTCATATGTGGAGCATAATATGGGTGGCGAGTAACACCATTAAGGTTCCTTTTGGGGAACTATTTTGGCAATAAATGCCATATAAATCCGCTTTCAGCTTTTTATCGTATTTGCGAAATATTCAACAGGCCACCGTACAACAGGCGGGTCATCGAGCAGCCTCAGGAGCAGTAACATGACGCATCAAACCCTCACCGTGGAAAATAGCCGCATTCGCGTTACCGTCAGCCGCGAGATAGCCGATAAATTCCTGCCAACAGGCGTTACCGGTCGCGATGAGTCCCCCGGTCAGGCGCAACGTGGCCGTCTGCTTTCTGCCGCGATGGGCAAATTAGCCAGCGCAACCGAACTACGTCTTCGGCTCACTAACGATATCGAGCGGGCTGATATCATCGCGCTAGCCCACAAGATCCTGGTGCGTGATTATCTGGAGGAGCACAGTCACTACAACGTCAACGAGGTGATCATGCGTCTCGAAGAGGGTCATCTCATGCACAAATACATGGCCCAAGAAGTCACGCTTGCCAACGCGCATGCTCGCGGTGTCTTGAAGCCTATTTCGCAAGACGACGCCCGTTTTTACGTGGCGTCAAGGGTGATGGCTGGGGTGCTCTCCTCCCATGAATGCAGGCAACTGGAAACCCGCGTTGAGCTATTGCTGAGCCGCATAGGCATTGATGCAACAGAGGCCCTGGATAAAGCCCGTCACGCCGTGCAAGCGCAGGCCAACATCGCGCACCACTATCACATGTGTCGGGCCAATCTCGCGGGTTGGGAGATTAAGGTCATCGGGGAGCTACCGACTCATGTGGGCCTATCTAAATTGCTGCCAAGGGATGATTAATGGTTCGCAATTCCAGGCCCACCTATCTCAGTCAACTGACCTTGGCTGGGATGGATGCTGACTGTGATTTCTCGGAGAGATGCCAGCCTCATTGGGGACTGGGAGGCAAGAAACCTGTCGATTTATTGAGTACCGCGATGGGAGTCCAGGCTGTTATTGATCTCGCAGGACAAATTGAACATGGGGTGTATTAAACGAGCCCCACTCAGTTAGGGTGGTTAAAAACCACACTCATCTGTACAAAAAACTATCAAAATAATCTTTATTTCATTTTAGCCACTTGAAAAAAGTGAAAAAGTGTCCACCTATTAATTATGAGAACAAAAAATTTTTTCTCAACATTCCGCTGCGTTGCAGCGAATAGATCCAGTTTCTTCTTTGCCTCTCCTCCCTTCTTTTTTGGCTGTAAATCATCCTATCTCATAGGAAATCAGAACAAGTTATTTAGGATGTTGGTTCTCTTTCATTAGTTAAGAAAATAAAGCCTTCACATAAATAAACTATGGTCATATTCGCACCTACGGTGCGGAATACAATAAACACGCTTTATCGAAAAATGACGATTCTATGGCTACTTACGGTTCAGACCGTTAATCGTTGGCAGAAGAACTAATAGAGAGACTGAGAACAACCAGCGCATCTCTGCTTTTGGCTTTGATAGTCAGTCATCCGGGGGTGGGATACCCCCCCCCCGGAGACGTTCAGAACCAGCTTTGCACGGCCTCTCTGGCTGGGATCCCCCCAGCATGCACAACCCTGTCATCGATGACAACAGCCGGAGTAGACATCACCTTGTACTTCATTATCTCGGGCAATGACTCGATTTTTTCAAGCTGGATGGATACCCCCAGTTCATCCACGACCTGACGGATAAGTTGAACGGTGTTCTTGCAGTTGGTACAACCGATACCCAGCACTTTTACATATTTCATCTCACATTCCTCATCAAGAAATTAGCGGCGATGCGAAGTTAAAAACCCACCCAACGAGCGTGAATGACACCAGCAGCACCAACAGTAAGGCCCCCAGGAGTTGCCACTTCATTACTTGCTTGAGCAGAATGAACTCAGGAAAACTGGCTGCCACCGTGCTCATACAAAAAGCCAGTGTCGTACCAATCGGCAACCCATTGACTATCAGACTCTCCATCACCGGGATCACCGCCGTGGCATTGGAATAGAGAGGAATGCCGATTACTACCGCCACAGGCACTGACCACCATTGTCCTGCCCCAAGGTGGGTGGCAATCCAACCATCTGGAACAAAGCCATGGAGCGCAGCTCCGAGCCCAACCCCGACAATTACCCATAGCCAGACACGTTTGAAAATGGTGAGGGTTTCGTCTTTGGCAAAGGCATGGCGTTTCACAAACGGCATGCGGGAAGCCTGCGGATCTTGCTGGGTTATATCACCTTGATCATGCTGCCCTTGCTTGAGCGCGTCAGCGGCAAAGTCGGCCAACCAACGTTCGGCCTTGATCTTGTCCAGAAAGGCGCCGCCTAACATGCCAACCGCCATGCCGACCACGACATAAATCAGGGTGAACTTCCAACCCAACAAACTGACCAGCAGCAAGACCGCCACTTCGTTGATAAGCGGTGAGGTGATGAGGAATGCCATGGTGATCCCAAGCGGGATCCCGGCAGAGGTAAATCCCAGGAACACTGGAATACTCGAACAAGAGCAGAAGGGGGTGATTGCGCCAAAGCCAGAGCCCAGTAAATAGCCCAGACCTCTGTGCTTGCCCGCTAAATAGTCTCTCACCCGCTCTACATTCAGAGAGGCCCGTAACATGGCCACGATGTAGATCATGACTAGCAGCAGCGCAAAAATCTTGCTCACATCCTCCACGAAGAAATGTAGGGCATCCCCCAGTTTGGTTTGTGGGCTAAGGCCAAGCTGCTGGTAAACCAGCCAGCTGGCAAGGTCGGTGAAAATCTGAAACATAACGACTCCATTAACATCAGTGATATCTAGGAGACGCAGCACTTTTCCAAAGGATGCTCATGTTTTTCAATTTTTTGCTGCATGGCTCATAGCTGTATGATCTGCACTTTACATGTGTATAGATGCGCACATATACTCGTTCCATGAATACAATTTTCACCCAAACCCAGGCCATTGATGCCGCTATTGCATCTCTTGATGGTGCCTTCTTCAAAGCCCTGTGCGAGCCGCCACGGGTTGCAGTGTTGAAGCGCGTCATGCAATTGGGCCGAGCAGATGTCACTGAAATTGCAGCTGAGTTGCCCCAGGAGCGCTCTGTTGTCTCCCGCCATCTCCAGGTACTGCTTGAGGCCGGGATCGTTCGCGCCTCCAAGGTTGGACGGCAGGTGTTTTACGAAGTGGATGGCCCAGCCATTATCCAGCGTCTGGAAGACATACTCCGCCACACCAAGAACATTACTGCACTGTGCTGCCCAAGCAGTTCAGATTGATTTTTCTTTATCTAAATACGTGTATGGATGCGCACATATGAACTTAATGGATCAACGATTTGATGTGGTTGTCATAGGAGCAGGTCAAGCCGGTTTGGCCAGTGGCTGGCACTTGAAACAGCAGGGGCTCAACTTCATTATTCTTGACGAGCAGAGGCGGCCAGGCGGGAACTGGCGCAACTACTACGACAGCCTTGAGCTGTTCTCGCCAGCGGCCTATTCCTCGTTACCTGGTATGCCGTTCTCCGGTACACCAGGCCACTACCCCAGTCGTGATGAGGTGGTGCGTTATCTTGAGCAGTATGTCGACCTCTTCCAGCTACCTATTCGCTTGGGGGTTCAAGTCTCGCGGGTAGAGCTGGGTAATGAGGGCTTCGAGATAATCTCCGCCAACGGGCAACGCCTGCTGGCGAATGCGGTGATAGTGGCATCGGGAGCCTTTAGTCGCCCCTACCTGCCTGATATTCCCGGACTCGACGACTTCAACGGCACTCTGATCCACAGCGCCGACTATCGAAATACCACGCCTTTTCGAGGGCAAAACATCATTGTCATTGGCGCAGCGAACTCCGCCGTACAGATCGCTTATGACCTAGCCAGCGTTGCCACAGTGACACTGGCCACACGAGAAGCAATTCGGTTTGCACCACAGCGCATATTCGGGGCAGATTTTCACACTTGGTTGAAGTGGACGGGCCTAGAGAAAACCCGCTGGCTGAACGACCAGAGCACACCTGTGCTCGACAACGGCACCTACAGGAAGGCACTGAAAACCGGCTATTTCAAGCAACGCCCGATGTTCACCCAGGTAACGCCAACAGGCATTGTCTGGCCAAATGGACAGCATGAAGCCGTTGACAGCCTGGTGTTTGCCACTGGTTTTCGCCCCAACCTGCCATTTCTCGAAAACCTGCCTGTGATGAATGAACGGGGTCAGGTGATGCAATGTGACGGACATTCCATGCATGTCCCCGGTTTGTACTTTGTCGGTCTGCCCAAGCAACGCAACTTCGCCTCGGCAACCCTCAGAGGCGTAGGGCCAGATGCCGGACACCTGCTCCCGCACCTGCTTCGCCACCTGAACCGCCCGGATGTGGTTCACACATACGTCCAGCAAGAGTGATCATGACAGGCCTGCTGTTCCATGGAGTCGATAAACCGCAACGCCCAGCGTCATCATCGTGACAGTGCTTTCACATCACACAGAATTAAGCGGCAGAAAATCGTGGCCAGTCTTTCTTGACCACTACACCCACCGCCTGGAGGGCCTCAATCACTGAATACCAGCGAGTCAAGAACGCCTTGCCCGCTGTGAACGCCTCCTTCTGTCGATCCAGCTGATTTGCTTCGAATAAGATATCCAGCATAACAGTGCTCAATACTGGCAGGATTACCATCTCCCTGAACGGTGAACATACCCAGTTCACTGATCAAATCAGTCACCTGATGTAGCTCACCTTTACGCACAATCAATGCAGGCATAGATCTGGGAATGGGGTGTAAGCGGCGCATCAACGACCAGGCCTGATATTGTTGGGGATCAAGCGTTGCCAGTTTTGCCAAGATGTCTGCCCCAAACAGGCAATGCCCGCCACCTTCTCCTTGATTTTTAAGCACCCAACTATCGGAGGGAGCTGCTTTTACAAAGTCAGCACTATCTGGGGTAACAGGATGCATCTCTCCCAGAAGGCTTCTCGCTCTTGCGGCCTCTTGCGGGGTCAATCCAAATGCGACCAGCCCATCTTCTCCAAGACGAGATAGCAGCATTTGTACTCGCTTGCTCGTTGCCAACTGCTGGGCAACCGTTGCATTGACTGCGACTCGATGTTGCTCAATCAACACACGAGTCGCCATCAGCGACTGGCAACATCTCTGCTCTTTGAGGTCGGCAGCTTCATAATCGGAATACTGATATCCGGCGCGAAGGTAGACGGTATCGAGTGGCCCGACACCATTGAGGATCAATCTATTGTTGTCGCCCGTGCTCAATTGATTGTGAAGCTCGCGAAACGTTCTGCGCTGTGTCTCTATCCCTTTCTGCTGGAGAGCAAACTCAAGCAGGTGCTGATCAAACACATTGTTTTCATGCTCTTGCACAATCATCAAAAACCTTGCTGGGCCAAGGTCTCCAAACTCCTGCTTAATCTTGAAAGTGGCTTTGGCAATGCCAGCCGATAGCCCCTCAATGGCCTGATTATCGACAAGCTCCCCCACTGCCTGATGCGATAATTCGGCATATGCAGAGGGACATTGCTGTTGTAGATAGCGGTGCAGTTCATGTATTCGCTGGCCGAATGGCCCCATGCCAGCAGCGATGCCATTGAATTCAACAAGCTTGTGACCATCGCCCTTATCGTCCATAAAGTCGCTGCGCATAATGAGCAATGGCAGCCGGGGAGCTTGGTTGGGTGATGAGTGTATTTGTTGATGCATACGAAGCAGGGCTGAAAAGAAGGGATCTCCAGCCGTGATGGGATTAATCGCATCGAACAGGAAACCGTGATCCTCAGATACCGAATAGATCAGCTTGCTGAGAGTCTGGGCCGCACTTTTTAACTGCTGATAACCCCCTCGGCTTATCGGTGTTGGTGTCAGGGTGAATGGAGTATGCACGGCAGAATGCACCGATTCCTTGAAGGCTACGCCGTGTGTTAACGCCCACTCGACTGCATCATCTTTGGTTTTTTGGATGCCAAGAGAACTCATCATATGCTCCTGATCGCTGGTTCACTTACCCTGACTTTTTTGCTGATAAGCCATGGATTACTTCACCGCTGGGGTAAAACAACACACTCGGCCATGGTCATCCAGCCTGACCTGGCAATCCAGGGAGAGCTGCTGGCGCAAACGCTCCCTGGCCCTCAATAAACGGGACTTGGTGGCGGCCAGTGTCAGACCATGCTGGATTGCAAAATCGGCCTGCCTCATACCTTCCAAATCGCACAGCCCCAGAATATCCCGGTCGCTCTTGGTCATTTTCTCAAACACCCTGGGCAAGCACCCGGCCAGCGAAGCCACAGCATCCAGCGGCTCCTGCTGCATGGCCAACTCATCAGGTAGTTGAGACAACGGACGTTGCCTACGGCTTTTATCAATCACCAGGTGTCTGGAGACTTCAAATAGCCAGGCTCTGGCGTTCTCGATGGCACAGAACTTCCCCTGCTGGCGTATAGCTCGCAAGAAGGTCTCTTGCAGCAGATCATCAGCATCCATCTGGCTGCCAGATTGCTTAAGCAGCCAGCCATAGATCTCATGCTCGTGTTGCTGCCATGCCGTCATCAGACAAGGTGGCGCACCGGTTAGCTGGCTCACTTGATGCGATGTCCCTCTGCATCAACTACCCGCTCCCCATCTTCCTTGGTGAAGGCTCCTTGCTGGGGGTCTGGCAAGATATCCAGCACGACTTCTGACGGGCGACACAGTTTGGTGCCAAGTGGGGTAACCACAATGGGGCGGTTGATCAGGAGAGGGTGAGACAGCATGGCATCGACCAACTCCTCATCACTGAACCGCTCCTCGGCGAGGCCCAGCGCCTCATAAGGGGGGACATTCTTGCGCAGCAGGTCGCGCACCGGCATCCCCATCGCTTGAATAAGGGACTCCAGCGTCTCGCGGCTCGGCGGGGTCTCCAGGTAGTGGATGACTGTCGGCTCAACGCCGGAGTTGCGGATAAGCTCCAGGGTGTTGCGAGAGGTGCCACACGCAGGGTTGTGATAAATGGTGATCTTGGCGTCATTCATGATTAGGCCTCCGCTGTCACATAATTGCGCTTCATACGCAGGGCTACATTGACCAGGGCGATCAACACCGGTACTTCAACCAGCGGGCCGATGACCCCGGCGAAGGCCTGATCCGAGTTCAGCCCGAATACGGCGATGGAGACCGCAATAGCCAGCTCGAAGTTGTTGCCGGTGGCGGTAAAGGCGATAGAGGCATTCTTGTCATAGGGGATGCCGAGTTTCTTGCCGACCAGGAAGCTGGTGAAGAACATCAACACGAAATAGACGACCAGTGGAACCGCGACCCGCAGCACATCCATCGGCAGCTCGACGATCATCTCCCCCTTGAGGCTGAACATCAGCACGATAGTGGCCAACAAGGCGATCAACGTGATGGGGGAAATAGCCGGGATAAAGCGCTCGGTATACCATTTCTCTCCCTTCGCCTTGACCAGATATTTACGGCTCAAGAAGCCCGCAAGGAAGGGGATCCCCAGATAGATCAGCACGCTCTCGGCGATATCCAGCATGGTGATATCCACCGCAACCCCCTGCAAGCCGAACAGCGGAGGCAGTACGGTAATGAACAACCAAGCCATAAAGCTGTAGGTTAAGATCTGAAAACCGCTGTTGAGCGCTACCAGGCCAGCACCATACTCTTTGTTACCACCCCCCAGGTCGTTCCACACCAGCACCATGGCGATGCAACGCGCCAGACCAATCAGGATCAGGCCTACCATGTAGTCTGGGTAGTCATGCAAAAACACCAAGGCGATCACGAACATCAGGATGGGGCCGACGAACCAGTTCATCACCAATGAGAGAGTGATGGCCTGACGGTCACGAGTCATCGCGCCCATGGTGCCGTAGTTCACCTTGGCGAGCGGCGGATACATCATCAGGATCAGGCCAATGGCCAGCGGAATATTGGTGGTGCCGACAGACATCGCCTCGTTCCACTGAGCCACCTGAGGGAACAGATATCCAATCCCGACCCCAATCGCCATGGCGACAAAGATCCACAGGGTGAGGTTACGGTCGAGAAAGCTCATTTTTTTGCTGACGGGCAGATCGCAGCAGGCATTGGTACTCATTATGAGGCTCCATGAGAGTTGGATGAAACGGAAGGCTGATGGCGTGGCAAGCCGATGGAAATGAATGCCGCCAACAGAATAAAGAGAGTGGAGATCCAGAGGCATGCCTCCAGACCGTAAAGCTGGAACACCAGCCCCGACAGCAGGGTGCCGAGCAAGCGCCCCAGGGCATTGGCCATGTAGTAGAAGCCCACATCCAGCGATACCCCATCAGCACCGGCATAGCTGACTATCAGGTAGCTGTGCAGAGAAGAGTTGATGGCAAACAGGGCACCGAACAACATCAGACCGCCTACCAGGCTGATGGCCGGATGCACCCCATAGTGGAGCGCCAGCGCAATCAGGGCAGGGATCAAGGCCAGCGACAGCGCCCAGCGCATCGCCGCCTTACCATCAGGCACACGCCCCTGGCGCTTACCGGTAAATCGGGGAGCCTGGGTCTGCACCACCCCGTAAGCGATGATCCAGAGCGCGAGGAAGCCCCCCACATACCAGTGATCCCAGCCAAAGCTGGATGCGAGGTACACAGGCAACGCCACCACGAACCACACATCGCGGGCACCGAACAGGAACAGGCGGGCTGCCGACAGGTAATTGATGGCGCGACTCTTGGAGAAGATCTCACTGAACTTGGGCTTATTCTTGGCCTTGCCCAGGTCACGTTTCAGCGTCAGCATGCTCACGCACCACACCAGCGCCAGTGCGAGGGCCATGACCAGCACAGCCCCCTGGAACCCGAGCAAGGTCAACAGGGCACCACCGAGGAAAAACCCCATCCCCTTCAAGGCATTTTTCGAGCCTGTCAGGAGTGCTACCCACTTGTAGAGCTGACCCTGAGCCTCCCCCGGCACCAGCAACTTGATGGAGCTTTTAGCACTCATCTTGTTGAGATCCTTGGCAATCCCGGAGAGCGCCTGCGCCGCCATCACCCAAGGCACCGTCAGCCAGACTGACGGCACCAGCAGCATGCCCAACGCCAGCACCTGGAGGGCCAACCCGATGTTCATGGTGCGGTTAAGCCCAAGGCGAGCACCGAGCCAGCCCCCCACCAGATTGGTCACGACCCCGAAGAACTCGTAGAAGAGAAACAGGGAGGCAATGGCCAGCGGGCTGTAACCCAGCCCGTGGAAGTAGAGCACCACCAACATGCGCAGAGCGCCATCGGTCAGGGTAAAGGCCCAGTAGTTACCGGTCACCAGCAGGTACTGGCGGGTCTCGGGGGAGAGTCGGGTCAGTGCCATGGCCGGGTTATCCTTGCACCTTGTCCATCTGACCAACCATGCGCATCAGTTCGGCAGTGCGGTTGGCATAGCCCCACTCGTTGTCATACCAGGCATAGATCTTCACCTGGGTGCCGTTGATCACCATGGTGGAAAGCGCATCAATGGTGCAAGAGCGCGGATCCGTCTTGTAATCCACTGATACCAACGGGCGCTCTTCATACCCCATGATCCCCTTGAGCTCACTCTCGGCAGCGGCCTTGAGCAAGCCATTGACCTCGGCTTCGGTAGTGGGACGGCTCACCTCGAACACACTGTCGGTGAGGGAGGCGTTGGCCAGCGGCACTCGCACGGCATGGCCATTCAGCTTGCCCTTGAGCTCGGGGAAGATATGAGTGATGGCGGTGGCAGAGCCGGTAGTGGTGGGGATGAGGCTCAAGCCACAAGCACGGGCACGGCGCAGATCTGCATGGGGGGCGTCCAAAATGGTCTGAGTGTTGGTGATGTCGTGAATGGTGGTCATGGAGCCGTGCTTGATACCCAACTGCTCGTGGATCACCTTCACCACAGGCGCCAGGCAGTTGGTGGTGCAGGAGGCCGCCGTCACGATAGGATGCTGCGCCTTGTCGTAAAGGTGGTGGTTAACCCCCATCACTACGTTCAGGACACCCTCTTCCTTGACCGGAGCCGTTACCACGACGCGCTTTACCCCTTGTGCCAGGTAGGCGCTCAGCAGGGCTTTGGTCTTCATCTTGCCAGAGGCCTCGATCACCACATCACAATCCGACCAGTCAGTCTGACCGATCTCTTTGTTGCGAGTGCAGGGGATGCGATGGTTGCCAATCACCATCTCGTCACCTTCGGCGCGGGCCTCGTGATGCCAGCGGCCATGGACTGAATCGAAGGTGATGAGGTGTGCTAGGGATGCTGCATCCCCAGCCGGGTCATTGATGCGCACAAACTCTACATCCGCCCAATCGAAGGCGGCGCGAAATGAGAGGCGGCCCATGCGGCCAAAGCCGTTGATACCAACTTTGATAGTCATGCTGCTTTCCTTAACCGGCGAATGAGTAGTGGGTGTTGAGGTAATTGACGTGAGGGGTCAGGGTCAACGCCTTGGGACGCAGACCTTGCACCAGGGTCTTGACCTTGGCGGGGGCGTAGCCTGCCTCCAACAGCAAGATAGCCGCCATCAGTCCGGTACGGCCCGAGCCGCCTCGGCAATGAATGGCCAAGGTCTGGCCAGAGGCCAGTCGCGCCAGCAAGTCTGCCTTGTGGCTCGTAAACGCTGCTGTGAATGGCGCCTCGGGCGCGCAATCATCCTCTACCGGTAGCTGGAACCAGGCCAGCCCCAATGCAGCACACTCGGCGGGCAGGGCATCAGCCTTGAATTCGCTAAGCTCGGCATCAGGCATCATGGTGACCACCGCATCAGCCCCAGCCTCTTGCAGGGTCTTGAGGGAGGCTTGCAGGGAAGCCTCCTTGGTGCCAGGGCAGGGAGTGAAGATAAGGCGGGCGCCATTATCCAGATTCAGGATGTCAAACGGGTGCATGATAAACAGCGTCTCCATGTCTCAATGAGAACGTCAGGTGGATTGGGATTGGTTGATGGTATGCAGCGCTTGTTGCAGCGACATGCGATCCAGTTTGTTCAGTGGCAGGCTGAGGAAGATCCGCAACCGATTACCGATTTCGTGAAAGACCTTATTGAACGCCGCCCATTGTGCTGCCTCGCTCTCTCTCACCGCTGCCGGATCGCTAAAGCTCCAATGGCCGGTAATAGGCTGACCTGGCCATGCCGGGCACTGCTCTCCCGCAGCCTGGTCGCACACCGTCAGGATAAAATCCATCTTGGGGGCATCAGGATGAGCAAACTCTTCCCAGCTCTTGCTGCGCAGGGCGCTGGTGTCCAGATTTTGTTGCTCCAACAGTTGCAGCGTCAGCGGATGGATCTCCCCTTTCGGGGAGACACCTGCACTAAAGGCATTGAAGTTGCCCTGACCGAGCCGGTTGAGCAGTGCCTCAGCCATAATGCTGCGAGCCGAGTTGCCGGTGCAGAGAAAGAGCACATTTAACGGGCGTTGCATCTCACATCTCCTTGTGGATGGGGTGACATAAATCTTGTAGAGCCTCCACACCCACCGGCTCGGTCGCCAGCAAGGGCACCACCGCATAGCGCTGAGCATGCTCCCCCTTCACCGCATCGATGTGGGGTTGCTGGCGATATGCTCGCTGGGCAAGTAGGGGGGAAGTGACACTGGCTGGGGCCAGCATGTGATTGACCACCCAGGCCCAGGGCTCGATGCCGGCACGGCGCAAGTCAGCTTGCAGGTTGGCCGCCTCTTGCACCGGAGTTGGCTCGGGCAGAGTCACGATCATCACCTTGGTCTGTTTCGGGTCTTGCAGTTGCATCATGGGGGTGGTGAAGTGCATCCCTTTCCCGCCCATCTGGCGGGCAATTTCTCTGTGATAGGCGCCGGTCGCATCAAGCAGCAACAGAGTATGGCCAGTCGGCGCTGTATCCATCACCACGAAGCGCTTACCCGCCTCGCGAATGATCCGTGAGAAGGCCTGAAACACGGCAATCTCTTCGGTGCAGGGGGAACGCAAATCTTCCTCCAACAGAGCTCTGCCCTGTTCATCTAGGCTCGCCCCCTTGGTGGCCAGCACCTGAGCGCGGTAACGCTCAGTCTCGGCGTGAGGATCAATACGGCTGACTTCCAGGCTAGGCAGGGCACCTGCCAACGTCTCACCCAGATGGGCTGCGGGATCTGAGGTGGTCAGGTGAACCGGCAGTCCCCGATTGGCGAGCTCCACCGCGACCGCTGCCGCCAGGGTGGTTTTGCCCACTCCCCCCTTACCCATCAACATGATGAGCCCATGACCATCGGTGGCCAGTTCATCGACCAATTGCTTCAAATCAGGATGTTGCTCAGCGGTCGTGCTCTCGACCTCATAGGCCCCATTGACCGGTTCTGCGCTGAGTAACTGACGCAGGCTGTCTACACCTACCAGGTTGGTGGCCAAGAGAGGAACTCTGTCTTGTGGAAGACTTGCCAGCATCGCTGGCATATTAGCCATAGCCTGCTGCTCTCGTTGCCATACGGCTGCGGCCAAGGGGTCATCAACCCGCTCACTTTCTGGGAAGATGCCATTGATGACCAGTTGCTGATTGGCAAGGCCAATGGCCGCCAGTTCATCATGAGTACGTGCTACTTCCCGCAGGGGCGAGGTTTGGGGGCGGGCGACCAGGATCAATCGTGTTTTCCCGGCATCCGACAAGGCAGCGACGGCCTCTGTGTATTGGCTGCGCTGTTTTTCCAGCCCCGCCAACGGCCCCAGACAAGAAGCGTCCCCCTTGCCTTGTTCCAAGAACTCGCTCCATGCCCCAGGCAATTGCAATAAACGGATGGTGTGGCCCGTGGGGGCAGTGTCGAACAGGATATGGTCGTATTGACCCACTAAGTCACGGTCGGTCAGCAGGGCGGTGAACTCGTCAAAAGCGGCTATCTCTGTGGTACAGGCACCGGATAGCTGCTCTTCAATGCTGCGCACTATGCTCTCGGGCAATTTGCCACGCACTGGGCCAACAATCCGTTCACGGTACGCTTGTGCGGCAGCTTGCGGGTCAATCTCCAGCGCAGACAATCCCTCAACCTGCGGGATCTTGGTGACTTGGTTGCCTATCTTGGTATCGAACACCTGACCCACGTTTGAGGCTGGATCCGTGCTCACCAAGAGTACCTTTTTCCCACTGTCACACAGGGCAACCGCACTGGCGCAAGCCAGCGAGGTTTTACCCACGCCCCCCTTCCCGGTGTAAAAGAGAAACGGTGGTGGATTGGTCAGAAACTGGAACATGAGAGACTCCTATCTGGAAGAACAAGGCAATGAACCGAACAGCGATCCTGCTAACTACATGAGTTCGCTTAGCAGCAACCACTGCTGCCGGAACAGCATTCACTCTTGACGATCCCTTTGATGGCGCCCGCTTTGCTTGGCTCTGTATTGGCCTCTGCGCCATCAGTTTCGGAGGCTTTCGGTAACGCCAGACCGACATAGCGCATCAACTCAGTGCGGCTCGGATAACGACCGGTGAGTACCACCTGGCCATCAACCAAGGTCACAGGCAGCCCTTCTTCACCGGAGAGCTCCAGGAAAGAAGCCACCGCAGGGGTTTCAGCAAATACCAGGGGCTGTTGCGCCAGGTTGAAGCGATATAGAGAGCCCCCCTGCTGCTTGAGCCATTCTGCATCGCCAGCGAAGACCACCAGGTTTTGGTCAATATCTGTGCCGCACACACCGCTGGAGCAGCACAAGGCAGGGTCAAATACTTGTATCAATCTCATAATCACTTCCTCGCTTAATCTCAGTGGCAATCGCATCCAGAGCTGCTTTTAGCCCCTCGCGATCTGTTGAAAAACGGAAAACACCTCTAATAAGAGGGCTTCGCTCCGCTTCCCCGAGCATGAAAGCAGGATGTTCATGATGAACAGCCTTCCTTGTTGCAGGAGGTAAGAGGGGGAAGCACTTCGGGAGCACAATTGGCAGTGCCGCGCATATCTAAACACTGCTCGGGATGACCGCTACAACACTCCTCTGTGAGGTAACCGATCAGCTCAAGCATCAGTGGGATATTGCCGCGATAGCGTAAAAATCGGCCTTCTTGCTCCACCGAGATGAGGCCCGCGTGAAGCATGGCTTTCAGGTGAAATGACAGGGTATTCGGAGCGATATCGAGCTCACTGGCCAACTGACCAGCAACCATCCCTTCCAGCCCAGCTTTGACCAGCAGGCGCCATACATCGAGGCGGATACCGGACGACAGAGACTCGAAGACTTTAGTAGCAGTATCTTTATTCATTTGAACCTCTATCACTCATTTCATGATTACAACTATACAAGAACAGTTGAAATGATCAAGGCAGCTTGCCACTGCTTTGAATCTATTCAGGTTGAGCTGCCGTTTACACAGCACTCTTCACGGAAAAATGCGATGACCTCTTCCAGCACCTCGAATTGAGACACGCACATGAGCGTGCGACTCTCTCGGTTCTGCTTGACGAGCCCTACCGATACCAGAGCCGAGATGTGGTGGCTGAGGGTTGATGCGGGGATAGATAGTTGCTTTTGCAGCTCTCCAACAGGCAAGCCCTGCGTCCCAGCTTTGATGAGATGCTTGAAAATGAACAGGCGAGTTGGATGACCAAGCTCCTTCAACGCTTTAGCGACTTCTTCCAACTGCATGACCCAATCCCTCCACACGATGCATATTTCGATAATACCAGAAATATCTTGATCACCACATCATTTCCATTATTCTAGAAATGTGGTTTTTACGTGGAGGATATGAAGATGAATGACTGGTTAACCATGGTGACAGATGCATCTCAGATGTTTTTGTTCCTGGCCTTTGAGCTCTCTGTGCTGTTCTTGGTGATCAGTGCCGGGGTCAGCTTGATCCGCCAGAAGATACCCGACGCCAAGATCCAAGCCATGCTGGGGGCACGAAAAGGCAGAGGCTACTTGATCTCTGCGGTACTGGGCGCATTGACCCCATTTTGCAGTTGCTCAACCATCCCTATGCTGCGTGGACTCTTGTCTGCCAAAGCCGGATTTGGGCCAACACTGACTTTCCTGTTTGTCTCTCCGTTGCTCAATCCGATTATTGTCGGCCTGATGTGGGCTACCTTCGGATGGAAAGTGACGGTGCTGTATGCCGTGATCGCAGCTGGCGTCTCCGTACTGGCGAGCATGCTGCTGGACATGCTGGGGTTCGAGCGTCATGTCATTGACCCTAAAGGTGCCCCAAAAAGCAGCTGTGGCACCAGTTGCGGCACTACTGCGAGTGAACCGGCCAGTGCGAATGCAACCGCTTGCTGTGCAAGCAGCACCATCAAGTCAGTCAAACCGATAAGTGCTGCGGCATCCTGCTGTGCCCCACAACCAGAGGCAGAGGCAACGCCAGCGCTCTCTTGCTGCGCAGATGGCACCGCGACCCTGACCCAGGCGCCAGTGATCCCCACTGCCTTTGCCAAAGCTCGTGCTGATGCTTGGCAGCAATTCAAAGAGGTACTGCCCTACTTGTTGCTGGGGGTACTGATCGGGTCATTTATCTACGGTTTTATTCCGTCAGAGTGGATCGCCGCCCACGCTGGGGCAGATAACCCCCTGGCTATTCCATTCAGTGCCATCGTGGGTATTCCGCTCTATATCCGGGCAGAAGCTGTTATCCCGCTTGCATCGGTACTGATGAGTAAAGGGATGGGGATGGGGGCTGTGATGGCTCTGATCATCGGTAGTGCGGGAGCCAGCCTGACCGAGGTGATCCTGCTCAAGTCGATGTTCAGAACCCCCATGATCGTGGCATTCCTCACCGTCATACTGGGGATGGCCGTCATGATGGGCTACCTGACCCAGTTGCTGTTCTCATAAATGACAAAAGGGCCTTCTGGAACAGAAGGCCCTTTTTTTCTGGACTTCGTAGACACCCATGCTGTGATGATCTTGCAGCTTGCGCTGCATGTGGCCACATCCAACCTATCCACATTAGTGAATGTCTGTTATTCCCCTTAACTAGGAATGGCGCATGAGCCACACATCGAGCTCTGCCGACCCTAGTTCAACTTCATGGATTAGGGATTTCTACCTGTGCTAGGGTTTACCCCAGAGATTTAGCAAACCACATAAAGACCCATATTTGGGACTTTATTGTAATAAAAGCCAATTGCGTACCATTTTTGGAACCTTGATTGATCTTCTGATAAAGGCTATTGTGTTCCCAATATGGAACACAATTGTGTAAAAGCAATCCAATGTCCGAAAAGAGGAACATTGCATGATCATCTCAAACAGCGACCCTGTAGATGTGATCACCCAAGAATTGGGGGCGAGATTGCAGCGGGTACGGTTGAATCTCAACATCACTCAGGCGGCACTTGCTGAGTTGGCTGGAGTGACTCGCAAAAAAGTGATCCACGCCGAAACAGGCAATGTCGATCTGACCACCCTCGTCAAATTGATGCGAGCAATGAACATTGCCGATCACCTCGATAGCTTCCTACCCCCAGTTCCTATCTCACCAATCCAACTTGCTCAGTTAGCAGGAAAGGAAAGGCGGCGAGCGTCCGGTACACCGAGCAAACCAAGCAAACAAGAGAGCAGCGAATGGTAAACGAGTTCATCAGTATCCATTACGCCCAACACAAGGTTGGTGTTCTGAGCTTCGACCCAGAGACCGGTCGAGGCTATTTCGAGTACACCCCGAAGTTTGTTAACACTGGCTTGCAACTCTCCCCCCTGATGATGCCGCTCAGGCAAGGGATAGTTTACAACTTCCCTAATCTCGGTCACGCCACATTCAGAGGTTTGCCTGGAATGCTGGCTGATAGCCTCCCTGATGATTTCGGTAATGCCGTTCTGAATGCCTGGATGGCAAGCCAAGGGAAAGACCCTGCACAGATCACCCCTTTGCAACGACTGCAATACACAGGGAGCCGAGGGATGGGCGCATTAGAATTCCGGCCTGCCACCCGCAAGGGGATTGCAGTCACACCTAAAGACGTTGCGCTTGAAGATCTCGTGCGGGTGGCCCAGACAGTCATTGATACCAGAACCAATTTTGAGGCGACCCTAGCCCACGGTAATGGTGCGGATAGCCTTGCGATGCAACAACTAATGCAGGTGGGAATGAGTGCTGGCGGTGCGAGACCGAAGGCGGTCTTGGCGTTTGATGCCCAATTTCGCCATGTTAAATCGGGTCAGGTCGAAGCGCCGGAAGGGTGGAATCACTACTTACTCAAGTTCGATGGCGTGAACACCCACAGGACAGATACTGAGACGTTTGGTGATCCCTTGGGGTACGGTGCCATGGAGTATGTGTACTACCTGATGGCAACGGCGGTTGGGATCAACATGTCTTATTGCAAATTACTGGAAGAAGGGGCGCGACGACATTTTCTCACGCAACGCTTTGATCGCATTGGCAAAGAGAAAGTACACATTCAAACACTCAACGCCATGCAGCACGTTGACTACAAAATGCCAGGTACTTATTCCTATCATGAGATTTTTCAGACTGCACGACAGTTAGCACTCCCTGTCGAAGACGCACACCAAATCCTGTTGCGCATGATCTTCAACATCGTTGCCAGAAATCACGATGACCACCCCAAAAACTGGGCCTTCACAATGGACAATCAGGGCACATGGAGACTGTCCCCCGCATACGATCTGGCCTTTAGCTACAAACCTGGCAACAAGTGGATCAACTCACACTGGATGACGCTCAATGGCAAACGAGATGACTTCACGCGAGAGGATCTGCACAGTGTCGGCAAAACCATCATGATATTTAGCCCGAAAGTGGTCGATGAAATGCTAGAGCGGGTGGTTGATGTCGTCTCCAAGTGGCCTACGCTAGCGCGTGATAACGATGTGCCGCAATCCTTAATCCATGAGGTAGGACAGCACCTCCGGTTGTCATGGTGATGTGAGGTAGCCGCAAGCCCTGGGTAAACGTATGAATGACTATTTTTTATCCAGCTTGTTGAATCCAGCCAAGTGTATTTATGTATAATCAGGAAGTACATGCATAGACACATGTACTTCCAGTTTGAATGTTGTTGATAAATTTACCAGACGCTATAGGTAGGCGTTGTATTCGCTAAGGACTTTACTCTTCGGAACAACTGCTTCGTAATTTTTACTCTTTGCGATTTTGTTTGGGTAGTTGTCTCATCAAGTATGCAGGTGTCAAGCCACGGAGGCTAGCGTTATAGATAAAACGCTGTGCAGTTTCTGCCATTCTTGTTAATTCTTGCCTTAACTGCATGTTTTCCTGTTTCAATCTAGATATTTGTTCAATAGCAGCAGGCATACTCTTTGGTGTTGGTACGCCAGCTAATGCAAGCCGCTTCGCCTTTAACTCTACCTTTTTTGTCTTATAGGCATTTGTTAGCATTGTTTTTTTAGATAATGCCTGACGTGTTGGCTTATAACCAATGATAACCTCAGAAGCATCACAAATTTTATCCCAAGTGAGAGGCTCATCTCTTGGCCAATCTCTAATAATGGCAACAATGTGTTGAAGGTGTTTCGTAGTTATTGGGCTTGGCATTAATTTTCCTCCAAGAGTAATCGTAGGCAGGCCGCAACATCATCACTATGTCCAAAATCTGTAACGTTAATAGTGTTATTAAATGGCTTTGATTCTGTATTTTCTACAATTCGTACTTGATGGTTGAAGTCGTTGCCTTGAAGTCTTATTGGACTCCCATCTTCTATGTTTTTGTCTGTCATAATGTCAATGAGTCTATTTACTCTGTCGAGAGTTTGTGTATGGGCTTGTTGCCAGCGACTGGCAACTCTGCGTCCAGCATCAATCTCAGCCTGTGCAGCAGACAGATTCTCGGCTATGCGGTCACGTTCTTCAATCATCGCCTTAAGAGACCTCCTGTGTCCTTTGCATATCAGCAGGTCAGAGCAGTTTAGACAATCTGCATGTTTGTTACAGGGGGTCTCAACGTAGTTGTGTGTACAGATACCATAGCGAGTAGTGATGATGGGCCCAAAATCCATGAGACGGTATTCATCATGAGTTATAGGCTGTGCGGTTTTTTGGCTTGGAGTCATACCTAGCTGAACCGCTACATTGCTGGCTTTTCGCTTGGGATCTTGGTGCATATAGACTCGGCTCTGTGTCGGAGATGCCCTGGTAGACCAACGTGTAATTACATCGATACCAACACCAGCTTCTTGTGCTAAAGTATTTAAAAAATGTCGTAGTTGATGTGATCGTAACTCTAATCCCTCATAACCATGTTTGAGCAAAACACTCATGTTTACTATCTTATTTCCGCGCTGCATATCCCTTGATTCAAGGCGTTTGGCATAGAAATCACGGTTGGTTGGGGCCAGAAGAACGGAACTAGTCTGATTTCTGGTAGATAATTGCATGTATCTGAGACATATAAGAGACTCTGACATTCTTAATGGTTTATTGTGGGAGGCATCAGTGGGATCAATCTGATAGGGGAAATGTGGGTTTAATTTTTTGTGCTCAGCCATTATCAATGGCCATACTGAATTGAGCGTCCATCCTTTGTACTTATATCTGCCTGTACAACGATAGATGAATGATTCTGTCGATTTAGCGTTGTTAAATCCTAAAGCTTGTGTCAACTCTTCAATAGTTAAAACTTGATCATCCATAACGTCAGGGCATTGCGAATGCCTATAAAATTGTTCTGGATGGTTTTCAATGTGAAGAGCTAGTCTGCGAGATTCCTCTGTGATAAGGCAGAGTCGTCTAACCGCTTCTCGTGCGAAACCGGCCATAACCTCAGGGATTTCCTTTCTGACATAAAGGCCATTTTTAGGAACCCAATAGGAGATGTAAGTCTGTTTATTTCCATTGGAATCCAGTTCCTCATTCAGCGGATTCTCTCTAAAATGCAGTATTTCATTAATACGCATCGGTGCACATAGCAGTAGACAAGTGACACAAGAGATAAAAATGTCTTCGTCATCTTGAGCATTGGTATAGCCATTAGAAAATATCTCTGCTATAGCCAAAATAGTATCATCTTGTGGTAACTTTTTCGCTATAGCATCAGGATCGCATTTACTAACACTATAGTTTGAATGTTTTCCTATAAATGGATGTTGCCAGTGTTTTATGTTAGATGTGACAATATGCCATTTTGCTAAATTTTTAGCTATGGTCTGGAGCGCACCACCAATCCCTTGTCGATCTTTAAATTTCTCAGAAATCAGTAAATCCATAGCGCTGTCTAAATGTCGAGCTGTCACCTTGGTGACATCTGTGTGCATATTAATTTCTAGTAAAGCTGTTTCTAGTAATTGCAATGCTACCATGGTTCTCGTGAATGTTTTTGTTGGGCGAATGCTCTGGGTGTAGCGTATATACGCCTTCGCGAACCATATAAATGGCGAAGTCATCAATTGCTGTTCTGTTGGTATTTTTGAAGCGTGCAACTCCCGCTGATATAGCTCTATAAATCGTATAGAAGTAAGGTGGGTCGGCCATATGGAATTCTCCCATGTGAAGCCCTCAAGCTCACCCCAAAGGGTTATCTCGTCACGAGCAAAAGCAATTAGGTTACGCAAATTAGTCTCTGTAGATAATGTTGCGTTAGACTTAAAAATAACAACTTTGCTCATTCCGAATCCCTTAACTCAGCTTTGCGAGCTTCGCACAAAGAAATAACTTCCATTACGGCCTGAATATCTTTATCTAATTGAAGTGGTACAAGCAGTCGACGCTTGAGCCCAGGTCTAGGTACTTCATTTTCTAGACGTTGACGTTCTAGTAGCCGGTTCAGTACTTCATGATGGGGGCCGAGCACCCATGGTTGGAATTTGGTACAGCGGTAGCAAGGGATTGGGACCGAGGCAGAGCAAAAACCATGCTCACCACACGTGCCTACCCCCAAAGCTTCCTGCCCATCAAGTTCAATACGGCTAGCCGGGTCATCCCCTCTGGCGGCGCTTGCCTCGCTATCCTTGAGATTCCCCTGAAAAGCTTGGGCCAGAGGGGCTAATAATGGGGCTATTTGATCGTTCAATACCCTTGCTCGTTCAGCTGGATCGTCGTAGTAGGTATCTATGGAATAATCTGTCTCATGTCCTAGCCAATATTTAAGAACAGCTCTTGGGACACCGGAACGGGCCAATTGTCGTGCGCGGGTGTACCTGAATCGATACGCATTTTGGACGAGAGGCCGCCCAGTTCTGTGGGATATTATAGTTTCACCATAAGGGCCCATCATTATGGCAATTGAAACTTTACCATTAGGGATATGAAGGACTGGAGATGCTAAAATAGCGCTGTCAACTTTATGAAGAAATGTGGAGGCTTCTAATTTCCTCTCTAAGGCTCTGTCCGATATAGATGGGAACAATGGTAAGTTTAGCTTCTCTTTTGGGGTTAATTTTTGCCCTAGAACTGTTTCAAATCGAAGAATTGTTTTTTCTGCTTGACATTTACAAAGGAACCATAACTCATCGCTAATAGGATGAACTTCTATTTTTGATTGTCGGAATCCATTTGCGCTTCTATCCTTGGCGCCAGGAAATTCAATGCGACGACCTGAGACTCCACAGCTTGCACCTGTCTCTTTTAGGTCTAGAATTTTTAGATGTGCGATTTGTATAGGGCGTCGTCCAAACTGTGCTGATAACAGAAGGATACATGTTCGCCATAAACTATTGACACCAGATTCGTATGCGCGCCAAATTGCTTGCACAAGAGAATCAAATTCTGAGTCAGTATACCATCCCTCAGTTGGGTCGTCTGACCTAATTTTACTGCCAGCTGGCCTTTTGGGTTGTGGAAGCTGAACCTGGGAGATGAAATCAATTACATCATCGGTAATTCCTGGTAGATTTAGCTCATGCCATTTTTTTAAAAATCGTTTGATGAAACTAAAGTAACCGTGTGTAACTTCGTGACTGCGACAGCTGTCGAGAAAGGATGATAGCGACTTAACTGTAATGCCATTCACATATGCAAGGTTAATGTAGCTTCTGAACGCTGGAATGATATTTATCAGTGACCCAGTTTCATCATTATTTGTCATCCATGCTATGACACCAAGAAATGAGTGAAACTCTATTTTTTGGAGTTTTTTTTGAATTAATGAAATGTCGAATGAGTATTCGCCAATTATAACCAATCTTGTTTTTTCCAAGATCACGTTTTTGGGGAAATTAATGCCAAGTTCAGTGCGTTTGATTTCCTCTCGGAAATCATGCTCCTTGGCTTTAGGTGACAATTCATCCGAACTTAATGTAAACGCATACTCTGAGCTCATTACAAGTCCTTTTTCTGAGTATCACTGGCTATTCGTATGCCTATATCAAACGCTAGCTCTTCAATGTATCGTCGATTGTAAATTTTTGATGAGGGTGAATCGTCTACCCAACCCATGCTGTACTCTCGCGCAGCTCGTTCTTCTTTCTCATTCATTTTTAGTAAAGTTGCTTTCTGAGAAAATCGGAAATTCCAATCGTGTCGCAATAGATGTGGATGGACTTCACTTAATGTAGGAAATTTTTTCCTCAAGCGGTCTAATGAAGAATTGAAATTCTGGATACTAACACCTAGTCCTTGTCGAGAGCCTCTCATGAAATTGACTAATAGATAGGAATTATCATGAAATTCTACATTAGAAATTTTGGAGCGTTGAACCAAGTAATCAGAAATTTTGTGGGAAAGCCCATCATCAATTGCTAATTGACGGTTAAGCGTTTTAGCTACAGGCTGCTGGATTCGATCATCTTCTATGGCGTCATGATTTCGACGTACAACCAAGTAGGCGGGTTCACCACCAGAAGAGGTAATAAAATCTTGCAGTTGAAGTCCTAGCACTTCTCCGATGCGCATCCCAGTAGAGTACATAATGTGCAAGGCAAGAATATTTCGATGGAAACTGTCTTTTTGGGTCTCACCTTTAATCCCATTTTCTGCGTTTTGAAAGAGATTAAGCAGGGTTGACCTTGCTTCATCAGATAATTTTTTGGTCAGTTGTGCCTGCCGTTGTCTAGAGGTGGATCCCTGCCGATTGCCGCAACGCGCATTAAGCGCACTTTTCATAAGCGTTATGGCTTGAGCGATCTCAGGTGAATTTGCATTAGAAATTATTTCGGTTGCATACCATGCCAAGTATTCAGCAGCAACATTTATTGACCGGTGATATCTCAGCCGTGAGACAGTATTCCCTTTCTTATCTTTTTTTAATAAATAGGCCGCTAATGAATCCATTTGGCAAGATGTGAGAAATTGGCGTGAAAGCAAGAGATGGTGCAGATCGAGAGCAGGTCTTTCCTGATGAGCCCAGTTGTAAAGTTTTTTGATCACCTGGAGCTGTTCAACTTGGCTGCTGTGCATCTGGCCTAGCAGATTTCTCGTCACATAAGCAGTTGGATAGAAGAGTGGAAACGCGGCATGATCAGGATCATCATGGTCAACATTGTACAGTAGCGAAAAACGCTCACCGTTTTGAGCAATGAAATGTTTGATCTGTAGTTTCACGTTTACACTTTTCAGGAGTTTGTTTGTACATGCCTTTGGAGTTTACACTTTTTATCTTGTCAATCAACGTGTTTTTAAGCTAAATGAATGATATTATTGGATTAATGGTTTGATTATCTAGGGTGAGGTTACAAAATATGGCTCAGCGGACGGTTATTCTGGATACTGAAACCACAGGTATGAACACGGCAGGCGGTCCCGTCTACCTCGGCCACCGCATCATCGAGATCGGCTGTGTGGAGGTGATCAACCGCAAGCTGACCGGCAACCATTTCCATGTCTATATCAAACCGGATCGGCTGGTGGACCCCGAGGCCATCGCGGTGCACGGCATCACGGATGCCTTCCTGGCGGACAAACCCGCGTTCAGCCAGATAGCGGATGATTTCATCGCGTTCATTCGCGGCGCCGAGCTCATCGCCCACAACGCGCCCTTCGACGTGAGCTTCATGGACTACGAGTTCAGCAAGCTCGGCCTGGGTTTCAAGACGGCGGATATCTGCGGCATCACGGATACCCTGGCGATGGCGCGGGATCTCTTCCCCGGCAAGCGCAACAACCTGGACGTTCTGTGCGATCGTTACGGCATCGACAACTCTCACCGTACCCTGCACGGGGCCTTGCTGGATGCGGAGATCCTGGCGGACGTCTACCTGCTGATGACCGGTGGCCAGACCAAGCTCAATCTGGCCAGCGAGAGCAGTGAAAGCGACAGCAATCAGGACACCAGCATTCGCCGACTGGCGGACGATAGAGCCCCTCTGCGGGTGATCCGCGCCAGCGACGAGGTGGTCGCGACCCATGAGTCGCGCCTCGATCTGGTGCAAAAAAAGGGAGGAGCCTGCCTGTGGCGGCAATGAGCAGATTCTGGGGCAGCCTGCTGTTGCTGGCTTCGTGCGGAGTAGCGGCCAACGAGGTGTTTGCCCCTTCCGATGTCCCCTTGCTCGACAACCGGTTTCGCATCGATTACGGGGTGAAGGAGATTACCTTCATCATCAAACGCCAGCCGGGCACCCCCTCGATGATCCTGGTGCGGCCCGATGGCAGCAAGCTCTACGCGGGCAAGGTGACCCCTCCCGATGTGGGCTGGCTGGCACTGCCACAGCAGGATCTCGTTACCGTGCGTGATCCCATGCCGGGCCCCTGGCAGGCCATCGGCGCGGTGGATCCGGACAATCGGGTACGCCTGTTGACCGATATCCGGCTCGAGAGCAAGCCGCTGCCGGCCCGTCTCTATCAGGGGGAGCGCATCAAGCTCGAATCCCGCCTGCTGATCGATGGCGCGGCTCCCGATGCCAGCTACTACCTCACGGATCTCGGCATGACGGTGCGGCTGCAGCAATTTGGCGACGACAGCCAGAGCGGAGAGCCCGTGCTGGAGGAGACGCTCGGACACTATCTCGATGACGGCAAGGGGCTCGATGAACGGCCAGGAGACGGTATCTTGACCGCCGAGGCGGTGGTAGAGGTGCCGGCGGGCAAGTACCGCGCGCTCTACAGCACGGGCAATCAGGTGTTCACCCGCGCCCAGTCACAGCAGGTTCTGCTTTATCCCATGCCGGTGAGCTATACCCTGACGATGCCCTCGGATGAGGCTGGGGCCAGTATCGCCTTGCACATCGACGGGGAGGAGCTGGATCCGGCGTCCGTGGTCATCCAGGGCAAGGCGGGGAGCGCGACCGGGGAGCGCCAGGTATTCAATGCCGTGGCGAGCGGTCCCGAGGTGCGCATCGATCTGTCCGGGCTCAAGGGGGTGGGGCAATACAAGGTGGAGACCACCCTGTTTGGTACTACCCGCCTCGGGCGCGAGATCCAGCTGCAGCTGCCGGTCAAGTCGTTCAACATCTTGCCGGTGCTGGCCCCCACGCCTTCTGCCGCGCCGGCGCCCAAGCCGGTCAAGTTCGAGGAGCGAGAGAGCCGAGCCTGGCTGCCCTGGGCCCTGGGTGGCGGGGCCGTGCTCCTGCTTCTGCTGGGAGGCGCCGGTTTCCTGCTGCTGCAAAAACGTCGCACCCTGCACAAGGCGATGGCCGCGCAGAAGGCGCAAAGCGACAATGCCGCCCCCCCTGTGCCCAAGCTGGACCTGAACCTGCCGCAGCAGTAAGGTCTGTTTGCGAAAAAGCCGCCCGATGGGCGGCTTTTTCATTGCGCGTTTCAGAAGGTCTCAATGTTCCCCGAGGTAGGTGTCCTTGTACTGATCGCGGATGTCGAGGAACTTGTCCAGGTTGGCCAGCATCAGATCCACCAGCTGGGGGTCGAAGTGCTGACCACGCTCGGCTTCGATCAGCGCCAGCACCTGATCCTGTGGCCAGGCTTTCTTGTAGCAGCGATCCGATCCCAGGGCGTCGAACACATCGGCCAGAGCGACGATGCGCCCCTCCAGCGGGATGGCCTCGCCGCCGAGCCCACGGGGGTAGCCGCTGCCGTTCCATTTCTCGTGGTGGCTGCCGGCGATGGTGGCACCTATCTGGAACAGCGCCAGATCGCTGCCGGAGAGCATGTCCTGCCCGAGCTGGGCATGGGTCTTCATGATCTCCCACTCCTCGGGGGTGAGTTTGCCCGGTTTATGCAAGATGGCGTCGGGAATGCCCACCTTGCCGATGTCGTGCAGGGGGGAGGCGCGCTTGATGAGCTCGCAGCGCTCCTCCTGCATGCCGAGCAACTGGCAGAACAGCTCGGTGTAGAGCGCCACCCGCTTGACGTGCAGGCCGGACTCCTTGGAGCGGGTCTCCACCAGCTCGCCGATGCGATAGATGATCTCCCGCTGGTTGTCGCCGATCACCTCGTTGAGCCGGATATTCTCCAGCGCCACTATGATGTTCTCGGTAAACAAGCTCAGCAGGCCGGTATCCATCTGGTTGAGGGGGCGGCTGGTCTCGATGTGGAACAAGAGGTGGTGGCGGGCATTCTGGCAGTAGAGCACCAGCTGGTTGCCGTCGTAGACGTTGGCCCCCTTGGTCATGGCGTGACGCAGTATGGCGGGGGCTTCGCTCAGACGCAGGGCGGGGCCGTCGCTGAGCAGGGGCTCGAGCACCTGATCCCGCACCTCGTAGGCCAGATGCTTCACGTCGTAGATCTGGGACTCTTCCAGATTCAGCAGGGCGCTGAGCTGGGTCTGGGCGCCCTCGACAAACTGGCGCAGGGCCCGCTGTTCGAAGATCCCCTTGGAGGCCTCGATCACCTTCTCCAGTCCCTGGCGGTTGCTCTCCAGCGCGCGAATGTCCCGATAGGAGCGCAGGCTGGCTCGCAGCAGGGTGCGCAGCTTCTGGGAGGTGAGCTCGGTCTTGTCCTTGTAATCGTTGATATCGTAGTTGGCGACGACGTCATCTTCCGGCGCCTGCCCGGGCTGACCGGTACGCAGCACGATGCGCACCATCTTGTTTTGCAGCTCTCCCCGCACGAACTTCACCACCTCCAGACCGGCATGGTCGGCCTCCATGACCACGTCCAGCAGCAGGAGGGCGAGATCCGGGGTGTTGGCGAGCAGGGCTTTGGCCTCGGCGGCCGAGTAGGCATGCAAGAAGTCGATGGGTTTGCCGTCGAATTCGAACTTGCTCAGGGTGATCTTGGTGATGCGATGCACTTCGGGTTCATCGTCCACGATCATCACCTTCCAGCCGGGAAGGGGGGGGCTGGGCTGCTCCAGATCGTCGTCATCAATAATCAGGATTTGATCATCCATTATGCAATCCTGTCTTGGGTTCTGTGCTTACCTTAACTGCTTCACTCAGGATAGGAAACGGATTGATAAACAAAATATGATCCCGCTTCCTTCTCTTTATTCCAGCAGTTGTTGCGCCGCTGGCCCGCCATAAAAAACGCCTCCACTAAGGGAGGCGTTGTGAGGTTCAACTCCGGGCTCAGGCCGCTCTGTGATAGGCAGAAGGCTCAAACAGTGCCTTGTTGGCGACCAGATCGACGGGGTCGAAGTCGTCGACGTTGATGGTGCGCAGACGGTTCAGTTCGGCGCGGCGCAGCAATTCGGCTTCGCTCTGGTTGATGACGCCGAGTGCAAGACCCGCCTCGGCGACCTTGTCCAGCTGGGTGAAGGGGCGTTTGGCACCTTCCGCCTTGCAGATCTTGTCGAACAGAGGCTCCGCCGCCAGTACGTCATCCAGCGCCTGCTCCAGCAGGCCGAAGGGGTTGCCCTCCTCGCGGGTGAGGTACTGCCCCTCGGCCAGACGGTCACGGGTAGCACTCGGGGTTTGCAGCAAGCGGGCAACCTGCTGGTCCAGCTTGTCGGACGGGCGCTTCAGGTCGCGGCCAAGCGGCAGCACGACGGCGCGAAGGGCCAATCCAATCCAGCGATTCGGGAAGTTGCGCAGCAACTCGTCGATCGCCTCCTGTGCCTTGAACATGGCATCTTGCAGCGCCCAGTGCAGCAGTGGCAGATCCGCCTGCTGACGGCCCTCGTCCTGGAAGCGCTTGAGGGCGCTGGAGGCGAGGTAGAGCTGGCTCAGTACATCGCCGAGACGAGCGGATACGCGCTCCTTGCGCTTGAGTTCGCCCCCCAGGGTGCCCATGGCCATGTCGGACAGGAAGGCCAGGTTGGCGGACAGGCGGGAGAGCTGCTGGTAGTAGCCCTTGGTCTGATCCTTGTACGGCGCGCCGGCGAAGCGGGCACCGGTGAGACCCAGCCAGAAGCTGCGTACCAGGTTGCTGATGGCGAAGCCCACGTGGCTGAACACCGCCTTGTCGAAGGCCTTGAGCGCCACGTCCTGATCCGGGTGACTGGCTGCCAGCATCTCCGGCAGCACATAGGGATGGCAGCGAATGGCCCCCTGACCGTAGATGATCATGCTGCGGGTCAGGATGTTGGCCCCTTCCACCGTGACGGCGATGGGAGCGCCCTGATAGCCACGCGCCAGATAGTTGTTCGGCCCCATGCAGATGGCCTTGCCGCCGTGGATGTCCATGGCATCGATAATGCACTTCTGGGCACGATCGGTGAGGTGATACTTGACGATGGCGGAGATGACCGAGGGCTTCTCCCCCAGATCGATGCCGGTCACCGTCAACTTGGCGGCGGCGCCCATGATGTAGGCGTTGCCGCCGAGGCGTGCCAGGGGCTCCTCGATGCCTTCCATCTTGCCGATGGGCAGCTTGAACTGACGACGGATACGGCTGTAGGCGCCAGTGGCCAGAGCCAGCATCTTGACGCCGCCGGTGCTGTTGGAGGGCAGGGTGATGCCGCGGCCGACGGAGAGGCACTCCACCAGCATGCGCCAGCCCTGGCCGGCCATGGCCGGGCCGCCGATGATGAAGTCCAGCGGCACGAACACCTCTTCGCCGCGGGTCGGGCCATTCTGGAACGGCACGTTCAGCGGGAAGTGGCGGCGACCGATCTCGACGCCCTCGATGTGGGTCGGGATCAGGGCGCAGGTGATGCCGAGTTCCTCTTCTTCACCCAGCAAATGGTCGGGGTCGCGCAGCTTGAAGGCGAGACCGAGCACGGTGGCGATGGGGGCCAGGGTGATGTAGCGCTTGTTCCAGGTCAGGCGCATGCCGAGCACCTCTTCCCCTTCCCATTCGCCCTTGCAGACGATGCCAAAATCGGGGATGGAGCCGGCGTCGGAGCCAGCTTCCGGGCTGGTCAGGGCGAAGCAGGGGATCTCCTTGCCGATGGCCAGACGGGGCAGGTAGTGGTCTTTCTGCTCCTCGGTGCCGTAGTGCTGCAGCAACTCACCCGGGCCGAGGGAGTTGGGCACACCGACGGTGGAGGCGAGCACGGCACTGGCGCCACAGAGTTTTTGCAGCACGCAGGACTGGGCATAGGCGGAGAATTCCAGCCCGCCGTACTTCTTCTTGATGATCATGGCGAAGAACTTGTGATCCTTCAGGTACTGCCACACCTCGGGGGAGAGGTCCGCACGCTCGTGGGTCACTTCCCAGTCATTGACCATGCGGCACACGTCTTCCACCGGACCGTCCATGAAGGCCTGCTCCTCGGCACTGAGGGTGGCGACCGGAATGGCGTGCAGCTTCTTCCAGTTTGGATTGCCGGCAAACAGATCCGCTTCCCACCAGGTGGTGCCAGCCTCGATGGCTTCCTTCTCGGTGCGGGACATCTCCGGCATGATGGATTTGTAGATCTTGAACAGGGGCTTGGTCAGCTGGTTGCGGCGAAACTCCACCAGGTTGAGCGGGATGGCGACTACCGCAAACAGAGCCCACACCAGCAAGGGGACATGGCCATAGAAGGTGCCGATAACCAGGGCTACCGCCGTGGCCAGCGTGGCGGTGAACAGGGACGCACGGCGATAAGCCATGGCGCCGATCACCAGGATCACTCCGAGCAGAGTGAGGGTCGTCGTCATTTTTCGCTCCTTGAATGAGTTGCCAGGTTGATTTAACTGATCCAGAGGTCTGACCTGTTGGATGTGGCCTCTGTTGTAATTCATGGGCACAAAATTATCAAGCTGTTTACAAGCTGGTTACCTTCCGGGTGTGAGCCAGCTAACGCTCTGCTTTCCTGCGCGGTTGCCAGGGCAGGGGGGCGACGGCGGGATCAGCTTGTGCGACAATGGGGCAACCCTATGTTGGACGATACAAAGAGAGTTCAGACCCATGTACCAAGAACTTATCCGCAATGAATTGACCGAAGCTGCCAGCGTGCTCCAGGCCTTTCTGGCCGATGAGCAGAATCTGAAGAACATCGAGGCCGCCGCCACCCTGCTGGCTGACTCCTTCAAGCAGGAAGGCAAGGTACTCTCCTGCGGCAATGGTGGTTCCCACTGCGATGCCATGCATTTTGCAGAGGAACTGACTGGCCGTTACCGGGAAAACCGCCCTGGTTATGCTGGCATCGCCATCTCGGATCCGAGCCATCTCTCCTGCGTCTCCAATGACTTTGGCTACGACTATGTCTTCTCCCGCTATGTGGAAGCCGTCGGTCGCCGTGGTGACGTGCTGCTCGGCATCTCCACCAGTGGCAACTCCGGCAACATCCTCAAAGCCATCGAGGCCGCCCGTGCCAAGGGCATGAAGGTGATCGCCCTGACCGGCAAGGACGGCGGCAAGATGGCCGGCCTCGCGGACGTCGAGATCCGGGTGCCCCATTTCGGTTATGCCGACCGCATTCAGGAAGTGCACATCAAGGTGATCCACATCCTGATCCAGCTGGTTGAAAAAGAGATGGCCAAATAAGCGGACGGGCCCACCGAATGGGGAGCCTTGCGGTCGATATCGGCCCATGATGTCGCTCCCCATGCTGGCGGAGCACCCAGAGGGGATCCGCCATTGATCCAGGTTGTGGAGGGGATATGTGTGAACTGCTCGGCATGAGCGCCAATGTGCCGACCGACATCTGCTTCAGCTTTACCGGGCTGATGCTGCGGGGTGGCAAGACGGGGCCCCACAAGGATGGCTGGGGGATCACCTTCTATGAGGGGCGCGGTTTTCGCACCTTCAAGGATCCCGAACCCAGCGCCCAGTCGCCCATTGCCAAACTGGTACAGGCGCTGCCCATCAAGAGTCGCGCCGTGGTCAGCCATATCCGGCAGGCCAACCGGGGCTGTGTCTCTTTGGAGAACACGCACCCCTTCACCCGGGAATTGTGGGGACGTTATTGGACCTTCGCCCATAACGGCCAGCTGACGGGCTACAAGAAGCTGCCGACCGGGCGCCATCGTCCGGTGGGCGATACCGACAGCGAGCACGCCTTCTGCTGGCTGCTTGGCAAGCTGGAGCAGAAATACCCCAAGCGCCCCGCCAACTTCCCCGCCATGTTTCGCTACCTGGGCACGCTTTGCGACGAGTTGCGCACCCTGGGGGTGTTCAACATGCTGCTCTCGGACGGCGAATTTGTGATGACCTATTGCAGCAACAACCTCTACTGGCTGACTCGCAGGGCCCCCTTCGGGGAGGCGCGTCTGCTCGATGAGGATGTGGCCATCGATTTTCAGAGCGAGACCACGCCCAATGACGTGGTGACCCTGATCGCGACCCGGCCGCTGACCGGCAATGAAAACTGGGTGAAGATGGTCGTCGGAGAGTCCTGTCTGTTCCGGCTGGGTGAGCGGGTGGAAGGCAAGGGTCTTGGTGCAGACTCTCAGGCATAAAAAAATACCAGAGTAGAATCCTACCCTGGTTCTTCGCAGCAGCCATACAGGCAAAAAGGGATGAGAGAGGTGTTGCTGAGTCGCATCGTTCTCATGACCCATATTGTTATTTTGTTGTTAATTTTGTTGCAATATTAATTTTCATCTCACGATGTCAGCATCACGATAACTTGAGCTGGTTCACATTATGGCGGGGGAGGTCAGTCGGTGACTGGGACTCATTTCTCCGCTGGCCGCAGATGACAGCCGGTTTCAGGATCGACTATATTGTGGTCTGTTTGGATACCATCAAAGGAATGGCAAGATGGAATGGCTGGATCAGAAGGTACTGCGACAACTGGCGGAAGACATCGGACAGGAGATGATGCCCGTGGTCATCTCCGTGTTTGTCGAGGAGGTGGGTGAGCAACTGGCCCAGCTCAGGCCGCTGTACGAGCAGCGGGACTGGCCCGCCATGGCGCGCATTGCCCATAGCATGAAGTCCTCCTGCGGCAGTTATGGTGCCGAGCCCAGCTATCGGCAAGTGCTGGCGCTGGAGCTCGCCTGCCGCCAGGAGGATGCGCAGACCGCAGGGCAGCTATTGACCCAGCTGGAGCACTCCCTGCCACAGGTGTTCTCCCACCTGGCGCGCTATCACTGAGCCCGGCAGCCGGGCTCAGCCCAGCTTGTCATGGGCGAGGTGCCAACCCTGGATCACTCCGTCCAGCGCCAGCCTGAGTTTGCGGCGATCATGGCGATGGGGCAGTGCCGCCTCGCCGAGATCCGCCAGAATGAGGCGATGGGCCAGTTCGGGAACCGACTGCTCTTCGGGGGCCAGGATGGCATCGATGCGGCCGCTCCCAATTCTCTCCTCCAGCCAGCGATATTGATTGAGCAGCGTGAGCTGACCGGCGGGCCCCTCTTCTGCCACCAGATTGCTGATGAAGACGACGATGGCCTGGCTGCTTCGGATGGCATCTGCCAGCTCGTCGAGCAGCAGCGGGGGCATGACGGAGGTGAGGAAGCTGCCGGGCCCCAGGATGATCATGTCGGCCCGGGTCAGGGCCTGCACCGCTTCCCGGGTGGCCGGCACCATGGGGCTCAGCCCCAGTGACAGGGGGGGGGTCGTGAGCTGATCGATGGACACCTCCCCGAGGATTTGATCGCCACAGCGGGTGTGGGCACAGAGATCCGTGGGTTGCTCGGACATGGGGAGCAACTGGGGCTCGATTTTCAGCATGTCGCTGATGAGGCGAATGGCGTCGAGGGGCCGGATGCAGAGATTGTCCAGGGCCAGCAGCATCAGATTGCCAAGGTTGTGACCCGCGAGTTCCCCCTTGCCGGTGAAGCGGTATTCGAACAGCAGGCTGCCGATGCCGGGTTCGGTCACCAACTGGTTGAGGCAGTTGCGCAAGTCTCCCCAGGCGATGCACTCCTGATTCTTGCGCAGGCGACCGGTGGAACCACCGTTGTCCGTGGTGGTGACGATACCGGTGAGACGAGGCCCCAGAAACGAGAGGGAAGAGAGCACCCGACCCATGCCGTGGCCACCACCTATGGCGACGACTCGTTCAAAGTCATTGATATTGTTCTGCCACATGTCTTTATCCTGCGGGGGCGGTGAACATCATTGTAGCCAAGGTGGCCAGTTAATTAATTGATAAGGGTATGATTTTTGCTTGCCTTGTGCATCGCATACCACGAGGAGATGGTGTTGAACTTCCTGACAGCTCACTCTATTGCACAGACGACCCCGCTGGCCGCCGAGCAGATAGCGGATAGGCTGTTCGATCAGATACCCCACCCCCCTTCACTCTTGCTGGTCTATTTTACTCAAGCCCACGATGTTGCGGTACTGCGCCAGACCCTCAAAAAACGCTTTCCTGAAAGTCGCCTCATCGGTTGTAGCTCCTGCTGCGGGATCCTGACCCAGGCTGGCCACCATGCCGAGCAGGGATGGAGCCTGGCGGTGGCCGCCTTCTATGACGACAAGGGAGCCTACGGCGTGGCGGGCCAGGCCGGAGAAACGCTGGATGCCCGCCAACTGCTGCGCAGAGCCATCGCCGATGGGGGACGTCCCGGAGAGTTGCCGCAACTCATTTTGCTCCACACCAGCCCAGGGCTGGAAGAGGTGATGCTGGCAGGGATCGAAGCGGAGTTTGGCACGACGGTTCCCGTCGTGGGAGGGTCGGCGGCTGATGATGACGTGAGGGGGCAGTGGCAACTGTGCTGGGACGAGGGCGACAGCCCGCAGGGCTGTGTGTTGGCGGTGCTCTATCCTGATTGCCAGCTCGCCTTCCAGTTCCATTCCGGCTATGTGCCGACCGAGCGACATGGCATCATCACCGCCCTGGATGGACGGGAGGTGCTTACCATCGATCATGAGCCTGCGGCCCGGGTCTATGCCCGCTGGGTGGAGCGTGAGGAGCCCTGGCAGACAGGCCCCATATTGCGGGAGACGACGCTTTCCCCACTGGCCCGCCAGGTTGGCCTGCTCGATGATCTGCCCTATTACAAGCTCTCCCACCCCGAGGCCGTGACCCCGAGGGAGGGGCTTCGCCTCTTCACCGAAACCCGGGTGGGTGAGCGGTTGCAATTGATGTACAGCAGTCAGGAAGGACTGCTGCAACGCAGCCTGAATGCGGTGCGCATCGAACCCGAGTACGGGATGGCCGGCACTCTGCAGCCCTTCGGAGCCCTGGTCATTTTCTGCGCCGGCTGCCGTCTGGCACTCGGGGATGAGCTGAAGGACGTGGTCAGCCAGTTCCGCAATCAGTTGGGAGAGATCCCCTTCGTCACTCCGTTTACCTTCGGCGAGCAGGGGCGTCTGCCCCATGGCGAGCTGGCTCATGGCAACCTCATGGTATCGAGCGTCATTTTCCTCGATAGCTGAGCTGATACAGTGTTGGACACAAGATGATAGGCAATAGCGAACTCGAGGCTCTGGGTGACAAGCTGCAGACCACCCTGGTGGAACTGGTGCGCTGCCGGGAGCGAGAGGCCAAATATCGCCAGGAGTCACAGGCGCTGCTGTGCGGGGTGGCCACACTGGCAGATGCCCAGAGCCTGGAGCAGGTGCTGGACAGCCTCATCCTCGCGCTCAAGCCCTTTATCGGCTTCGAACAGGCGGATGTGATTGCCTGGACCCCGTCGAGCGGTACGACGCACCTCAGCACGCAGCCGGCGGAGGTGGGCCGCCCCTGGCCCCTGACTCCCCTTTTCTCACGCGCGCTCGCAGGGGAAACCCTGGTGATCTACGACCCGACCCAGCTGCCTGAACTCGCCCCTCTGGTGGGCGTGACCGGGTGGGCGAGTGTGATGATGACCGGATTGCAGGCGCCGGGGTTTACCGGAGTTCTCGTCTGTCGGCACAGCGTGGCCGGCACCTTCGATCTCAAGAGCAAGGCGGCCATGCAGCGCTGCCGGCCGCTTATCTCCCAGGCACTGGTCAACATCGCCTACCGGGCTCGGCTGCAAGAGCAGGTCGAGCTCAAGACCCTGGCGCTGCAAGCGAGCGAGCAGCGTTTTCGCAGTTTTGCTGCCATGGCCTCCGACTGGTTCTGGGAGACGGATCCCGAGCACCGACTCAGCTATGTATCGGCCCCCGGTTATCAGGGGGAGCTGATCAGCCGCCAGACGGGTCGCAGCCTCTATGATTTTGCCCATGACAAGGGGGATCCCGAGTGGTGCAAGTACCGACGGCTCATCACGCATCATCTCCCTGTACGGGGGATACGAGCCCAGGTTGCCCTGGCCAGCGGTCCCTGCTGGATGGAGATCAACGCCGAGCCCTGTTTCGATGGGGCCGGCGCCTTCGTGGGATATAGGGGGACGGCGCGGGACATCGGTATCCAGATCCGCCGCGAGCAGGAGCTGGCGCGGGCAAGAGATGATGCGGAGAGTGCCAACCGGGCCAAGTCGCAATTCCTCGCCATGATGACCCATGAGATCCGCTCTCCCATGAATGCGGTGCTGGGGATGCTGGATCTGTTGCAGCACGGGGAGCTGGCGACATCGCAGCAGGCGCTGCTTGGCCATGCGACCCACTCGGCGCACCTGTTGCAGACCATCATCGACGATGTGCTCGACTTCTCGAAGATTGAATCCCATACCCTGGCGTTGCATTGCGAGCGCTTTGAACCTGTCCGGCTCTGTCAGGCCCTGGTGGAACCCTTGCAAGCCGAGGCCGATGGCAAGGGGGTACGCCTGCACTGGCAGCTGCATGAGGCCCTGCCCACCCATCTGCTGGGGGATCCGGTTCGCCTCTCCCAGGTGATCGGCAACCTGCTTGGCAATGCGCTGAAGTTCACCGCCAGCGGGGATGTGGAGCTGCGGCTGGAGTGGCGCAGCGAGCGATTGAGGGTCTCGGTGACGGATACCGGCATCGGCATCTCCCCCGAGGATCAGGCCCTGTTGTTTGAGCCTTTTTATCAGGTCGACAGCTCCGCCAGCCGCCGTTTCTGTGGCTCCGGTCTGGGGCTCGCCATCAGTCGACGCCTGGTGCAGCTGATGGGGGGAGAGATAGGTCTGCAGAGTACGGTGGGGCAAGGCAGCTGTTTCTGGTTCGAACTGCCCGGCATGGCGGCACCTGGATCCGTTATTGCCCAGCCACCGAGGGATGAAGGCGGGATCCTGGATCTGGATGTGCTGGTGGTGGAAGACAGCCCGGTCAATCAACTGGTGGTCTCACTCATGCTGCAAAAACTGGTGTGTCGGGTAAGGGTGGCCAGCAATGGGCTGGAGGCGTTGACACAGGTCGGCGAGTTACGGCCAGACCTCATCCTGATGGACATGCGGATGCCGCAGATGGATGGATTGGAGGCGACCAGGCGACTGCGTGCCATGGGGTGCGAGGTGCCGATCGTGGCGCTGACGGCCAATGCCATGGCCGAAGACAGGGTGCGCTGTCTGGCACAGGGGATGAACGATTTCCTGGCCAAGCCCATCAGCCTGAGCCGGCTGCGGAGCTGTCTGCTGCGCCATTGCCGGGAGCTTTGAGCGAATTTTGGATAAAAAAATGGTCAACCTGTTGGTTGACCAATTCTTCAGCAAATACTGAAGAGAGCACGGGATAAATCGGGTTGTACGATCCTATATGAAAAAGTCGTGCCAACTTTTACGGACCTGTTATTGCAGCTTGCAGCACGGTTTTGATGGTTTTATGGCTGCATGCGAGTCGCAAAATGCGAATGTTGTGTTTTCATTGTAAGAATATTCGCATTCTGCGACACCCGGCTTGACTCACTACTGACTCACTACTGACTCACTGCGCGATCAGTCGGCGCAAGAATTGACGCGCCGCTTCACTGTTCTGTTTGGCAATCAACATCTGTTTCTCATAGATGGGCATGGGCAGGATCTCGAGCCAGCGCTGGCAGAGCCAGGCGGCATCGTCAAACTGCTTGTCCGGGTAGAGCTCATCCAGTTCCGGATACTGCTCAAACACCTCCCGCAGACGGCTCACCAGCTGCTTGTCGCTGAAATCTGAGTGTGCGCTTGGCCAGTTGGGCAGGGTTTCTACCTGGGCATGGCGCAAACCCGATGCGTCGGTGTCCATTTCATGGATGCAGAAGCGTTCCAGACCCAGCACGGTGACGCCGAGCAGGCCATCGTTGAGGGTATAAAAATCCGTCACTCTGACCCTGGTGCCAACCGGGAGGATCCGCCCGCTGGCGCCTTCATTGGTAGCTTCTTCCATCACGATGCCAAAGCCCCGATCGTCGATGAACGACGCCTTGAGCATCTCTATGTGGCGTGGCTCGAACAGACGCAGGGGAAGCTTGCCGCCCGGCAGTATGTGCGAAGGCAAGGGGAACAGTGCCAAGGGTTGAAGTTTCATGTTCCATCCTCCGAGTAGTCATGTCTGAATGTGACAATGCAGTGACTGTGCCAGAGAGCGATAAATCAGGGCAGCGCGGTAGAGATTGAGCAGTAGTTAACTAATAACCATGTTAAATCATATGGTTATGTGGCTTGTCGAATCTGGCTGGGGGCCGGGGCTGGATGGGATGCAGATAGATTTACAGGGGCTCGAACATGACCCATCTGCAGAACGGGAGATATGTCGCATATTGCAAATGGTTCTCATGCAGAATGCATGTCTCCAATGAGTCGCCATGCGCTCACTGTGCTGTCGGTACGAGGGGGTTCAGGCCAGGGTATCCGTGGGTTGTCTGAGCCCTTCTTGCATCAGGGCCGCGACCTCATCGTACATCTGCGACCAGGCCGCTGCCAGCTCGGGGGTGAAACGCCCTTCCAGCCGTCTTGCGAGCACCACTGTCATCGCCTGTTTCAGCAGGTCGAACTGATGGGATTGCACATTGAACTTCTGATGCCGGCGGCCGAGATCCCGGATGATGAACCCCAGGGCATCGAGCTGCTCCAGGCTGGTGATGACGGTGTTCAGGGTTTCGGACACCTTGGTGACCGGCAACTGGGGATGGTCGGGGAAGAGGGCGCTGAGCTCCGGTGAGAGGCGAAACAGCTCCTCATAGACCTCCGCCACATAGGAGTTGTTCAGCGCGGTGACCTTGCCCCATGCCTTTTGTACCAGTTCGATCTGTGTGGGAGTCATGTTGCCCATCCTTTCGTTGTGATCGCCTGAAATAATAATGCATTAACTCAATAGTGGTTTGAGAGAGATAAAAAGTGGTTAAACGGCTCGTCCATGGCCAGGAATGGGAGAGGAATCGGTCAGCAAAAGGCCCCGTCATGACAGGGCCTTTTTGCGTGGGCGCTGGGCGCAGGTTGCTTGCCTGGGGCCGGCTTGCGAAAACAGCCAGGCTTGGCGTCAGTTACGCTGTTCCAGGTACATGACGGCCGCTTCCACCCGACTCTGGGCCTCGAGCTTTTTCAGCAGGCTCTTCACGTGAACCTTGACCGTGCCTTCGGAGATGTGGAGCACGGAGGCGACCTGTTTGTTGGAGAGGCCCTTGGCTATCTCGCGCAGGATCTGCATCTCGCGGCGGGTCAGGCTCTCGAGTTTCTGTTGCAGATGATCCAGCTCATAGATGTTCTCGAGATAGGGGCGCAGCGGTTCGCTCAGGATCTGCTTGCCGGTCATGACATCCGCCAGTTGGCCGAGCAGCATGTCGGGCTCGGTATCCTTGAGCAGATAGCCATCGGCACCGGCCTTGAGCAGGGCCACTACGTCCTGGCGTGCGTCGGAAACGGTCAGGATCACCACCCGGGAGGTGACCTCTTCGGCCCGCAGTGCTTTGAGGGTATCGAGACCGGACAGTCCCTTCATGTTGAGGTCGAGCAGGATCAGGTCCGGCTCGGATTCTTTGGCAATGGCAACGGCATCGGTCCCGTTGGACGCTTCACCGACGACCTCGATGTTCTCTTCCAGGGCCAGCAATTGCACAATTCCCTTGCGCATGAGGGGATGGTCATCCACGACCAGAACACTGTATTTCATCTCGTCCATCAGGCATCTCTTGTTAGGCTGGTGGGGAAGGTCAGGTGCACACGGGTACCACCGGAGGGCGGCTCGCTGATGGTCAACTGACCGTGCAACTTGCTGGCGCGCTCGTTCATGATGCTAAGTCCGTAGTGATTGACCGCGGAGCTTGCACCCCCGATCCCGACACCATCATCTGAAATCTGAACCTGAATGTTACCATCAGTCAGGGTCTCACAGCTAACCTCGATGCGTTGCGCGCCGGCATGTTTGATGGCATTGAGGACTGCCTCACGAATTAGCTGCAAAATGTGAATATGCTGCCCCGCCTCCAGATCCGTGTCTGCCAGACCGTATTGAAGCCCTATCTCGGCCTTGGTCTGCGGCTTGAGCTGTTCCAGCATGACGCCGATGGCTTCCCCCAGATTGGCATCGCCGATGCTGAGGCGGAAGGTGCCGAGCAGCTCGCGCAACTGGATGTAGGCGCTGCTGAGCCCTTCGTCGATCTGCTGCATGGCCGCTTCCGCCTTGGCGCTCTCTCCCTTGGCGACGGAACGCTTGAGCAGGGTGGACTGGATCTTGAGGTAGGAGAGGGCCTGGGCCAGGGAGTCATGCAACTCGCGGGCGATGACGGCCCGCTCTTCCATCAGCAGCAGGCGCTGGTGCTGCAGCAGGGTCTGATCCTTGTGCAGCACCTGGGCCAGCAGCATGGAGAAGTTCTTCATCAACCGCTCGTCGATGGGGTGGGCGCTTATCATGTCGAGGCGGCCATACTCCTGCTCATCCATCTGCAGGTAGAAACTCACCACCGCCTCCAGATCGCCGGGCCAGCCGTTGCGCCCCGTGATGTAGACCGGCATGGCGTTATGCTCGAAACGGGTCAGCCGGATGTAGTCGATATGCTGATGGGCGGCGGCCCGCTCCAGCAGCTTCTGCAGGGTTCGCCGGCTGAGCGGCGCCGCGTGCAGTTTCTGGGCCGTGGAGTAGAGGAAAGAGAGCGTGTCGTTGGCTTGCTGCAGCTTGGCGGTTTTCTCTTCTACCTTGCTTTCCAGATCCCGGTAGAGTTTGCCGAGATCGTCCGCCATGGTCGAGAAAGCCCCCGACAGCTCCCCGAGCTCATTCTCGCAATGAGGAGGCAGGGCCAAGTTGAACTCCTGGCGCTGGATCTGGCGGGCGCAAAGCACCAGTTGGTTGAGGGGGGCGACCACCTGCTGGCGGGTGAATCGCACGGTGAACCAGGCGATGGTGATGATGGAGAGCAGCCCCAGCCCTTCGGCCAGCGCCAGCATGCGTACCTTGAACTCCACGTGATACTGCATCTGGTTGACGAAATCGTCGATGGCGGCGACAAACTGCTCCGTGTTGTCGGTATAGCGTTTGGGGGTGGCATTCTCGATGTGCTCGCGCATCACCTGCCATTGCAGCAAGACTTCGCCGTAAGTGCGGCGCAAGGAGGCTGGGGTGATCCAGCGCTGGGTCTCCTGCAACTCGGGGGCGCGCAGAGTCTGTTCGAACTGGGCGAGCCGCCCGAGCACGGGTTGATCTTTTTCTATTTCATAGGCCATCCGGTAGGCCTGCATCCGCAGGGATCCCGACAGATTGATGGCCTTGGCATCGGGCACCGAGTAGAAGAGGGTGACCATGGCGACGACGGCGATCAGGCTGGCCATGAACAGGATGAGCAGCATGGAGCGACCGATGGCGCTGCTGACCGAATGTACTTTGAACCACTTTCCCATGTCGCTGTTCTTCCCCGGATACGGCAATAACCCCACAAAGTAGCATGGGAGTGTACTCCAACTTGTGCTAGCATCGAAAAACTAGATGAACTCCGAGCTGTTTTCGCCTAAGTCATTGAGATAAGGGGAAACCGCCGTCAGCCGCCGTTTGAGCTGTAAGGGTCAGGAAAGAAATGCCCTGGCCTCCCGTATTTGGAAAGGTGTTTATGTTGCCACTTGAAGATGGGTTCTCCCGTCGTTTTTACTATCTGCGTTTGTCGATTACCGACGTCTGCAATTTTCGTTGTACCTACTGTTTGCCCGATGGCTATCGTCCCGCACACGGAAACGGGGAGGCGCGCAAGTCATTCCTCTCGCTTGACGAGATCCGCCGCACCGTCTCCGGCTTCGCCGCCATGGGGACCCGCAAGGTGCGCCTGACTGGCGGCGAGCCTTCCCTGCGCCGTGACTTCACCGCCATCATCGACACCGTGGCCACGACTCCGGGCATCGAGAAGGTGGCCATGACCACCAACGGTTATCGCCTGAAAGAGCGGGCCAGGGAGTGGTTCGATGCGGGCCTGACCGCCATCAATGTCAGCGTCGACAGCCTGGATCCCCGCCAGTTTCACCAGATCACCGGCGAAAACAAGCTGGTCGAAGTGATGGAGGGGATAGAGGCCGCCCTGGCCGCCGGTTTCAAATCGGTGAAGATCAATGCGGTGCTGCTCAAGGGGCTGAACGATCATCAGCTGGGAGCGTTTCTCGCCTGGATAAAAGACAAGCCCATCGAACTGCGCTTCATCGAGCTGATGCAGACCGGCGAAATGGACAGCCTGTTTCGCGACCATCACGCCAGCGGTGAGCTCATCAAGCAGCAACTGCTCGGCAGTGGCTGGATGCAACAGCTGCGCGGCCTGGATGATGGGCCGGCCCAGGTGTTCATGCACCCCGCGTCACAAGGGGGAGTGGGGCTCATCATGCCCTACAGCAAGGATTTCTGCGCCGGTTGCAACCGGCTGCGGGTCTCCTCCGTCGGCAAGCTGCACCTGTGCCTGTTTGGTGACAACGGGGTGGAGCTGCGGGATCTGCTGCAGGCCGATGATCAGCAAGAGGCATTGCAACGGCGGATCCGCGAGGCCCTGGTCGGCAAGGCTGCCAGCCATCGGTTGCACGAGGGCAATGCCGGCATCACCCCCCATCTTGCCTCCATCGGTGGCTGACAGGTTCATCGCCCGTTCCAAATAGCCACTGATTAATAAGCAATCCTCACATAGGGGTAATTTGGTTTGCCCCTCTGCTGCTTTATTGCGCCAAGGTTTTGATCCAGCGCAAGATTCCCCCCTGTTTATCTCCCAGGTGGTATATCCCTCGACTTGTCAGGGTCGCAATATACACCCAATCTTATAATCGGTATTGAAAATGCCTGTCACGCATCTCTCCAGGGAAGAGGAAGCCTTATGCCGGATGGGGTAGATCTGTCACGTCGCAGCCTGTTTCGAGGCAAGCTGAGTGCCCGCACGCCAGACGTACAACTGCCCTGGTCCATCCCCTGGCCCGACTTCGTGGCCGACTGCACCCGTTGCGGTGACTGTCTGGCTGCCTGCCCCGAGCAGATCCTGGTCAACGGGGATGGCGGCTTTCCGATCGTGGATTTCCAGCTGGGAGAGTGCACCTTCTGTACCGAGTGTGTTTCCGCCTGCAAGCAGCCCCTGTTCCGTCCAACCACCGAGGTGGCCTGGGACTATGTGGCCCATATCGAATCCGGTTGTTTGGCCCTGGGCCAGGTGTACTGCCAGCGTTGTCAGGACAGCTGTGAAGCGCGGGCCATCGGTTTTTCTCCCCGCTTGGGACAGGTGCCGACCCCGGTGATCAACAACGATTTGTGCAACGGCTGCGGCGCCTGTGTAGCGGATTGTCCTGTTGGCAGCATAAAAATCAGCATGCCAAGTGGTAAAGTGTCATTTGGGTAGTGTATACGGATGCTATTTTGGCGGCATGACAGCGATGCCGGTGCCACTCATCCAGCACAGACGAACAAGAGAGTAGGGAAGCAGTATGAGCCGAGAAGAGTTTCACGTATCCAGCCTGGTCGTGCTGACACAGCCTTCCCAGCGCCATCAACTCGCCCAGCAGATTGCTACCCTGAATGGGGCCGAGATCCACGCCGTCAGCGACGAGGGGAAGTTGGTGGTCACGCTGGAAGGGATCAGCCAACGTCCTATCATGGATGCTATCGATGCCATTCAGGCCATGCCGGGGGTGCTCTCCGCCGCCCTCATCTACCACCAGTTTGATGAACTCGACCAGCAAGGCGAGGAGTAAGGCAGCAGGGGCGCCGTCATGGTCGGCCCCGATGCGAACTAGCAAGGAAGTCATGTCAACAGGCTGTGCCAACGGGTTCATCAGGATGGCAGCCATTGACGTGAGACAGGCGATGCCGGGTGTGTTGTTCACCGCCCCGAGCCACTAACAGATCGATACACTCGACAACTTACGCGATAAGCGATGTGAGGATATGCCATGAAGCTGAGTCGACGCGACTTTATGAAGGCCAATGCGGTGGCGGCAGCCGCTGCGGTGGCCGGTGTCAGTGCCCCCACTATGGCGGCGAACCTGATCACCAGCACCGACAAGACCGCCATCACCTGGGACAAGGCCCCCTGCCGTTTCTGCGGGACCGGCTGTTCCGTGCTGGTCGGCTCCCAGGGAGGCCGCGTCGTGGCGACCCAGGGTGATCCCGATGCCCCGGTCAACCGTGGCCTCAATTGCATCAAGGGCTACTTCCTGTCGAAGATCATGTACGGCCAGGACCGTCTGACCCAGCCCATGCTGCGCATGACCAACGGCAAGTTCGACAAGAACGGCAACTTCGCCCCCATCAGCTGGGATCAGGCGTTCGACATCATGGCGGAGAAGTTCAAGGCCACCCTGAAAGAGAAGGGCCCGACCGCGGTCGGCATGTTCGGCTCCGGCCAGTGGACCGTCTGGGAAGGCTATGCCGCCGCCAAGCTGATGAAGGCAGGCCTGCGCACCAACAACCTGGATCCCAACGCCCGTCACTGCATGGCCTCCGCCGTGGTCGGTTTCATGCGTACCTTCGGCATGGATGAACCCATGGGCTGCTACGACGACATCGAGCAGGCCGACGCCTTCGTGCTCTGGGGTTCCAACATGGCCGAGATGCACCCCATCCTCTGGTCGCGCATCTCGGATCGTCGTCTGTCCCACCAGGACGTGCAGGTGCACGTGCTCTCCACCTTCGAGCACCGCAGCTTCGAGCTCGCGGACAACGGCATGGTGTTCACGCCCCAGACCGACTTGGCGATCCTCAACTACATCGCCAACTACATCATCCAGAACGACAAGGTGAACTGGGAGTTCGTCAACAAGCACACCCAGTTCCGCAAAGGGGTGACCGACATCGGTTACGGCCTGCGTCCCACCAACCCGTTGCAGCAAAAAGCCAAGAATCCGGACAGCGGCGACTCCACCCCCATGAACTTCGACGATTTCGCGAAATTCGTGGCGGATTACGACGTCGACTCCGTGGCCAAACTCTCCGGTGTCTCCAAGGACAAACTCGAGAAACTGGCCCAGCTCTATGCCGATCCCAGCAAGAAGGTGGTCTCCTACTGGACCATGGGCTTCAACCAGCACACCCGTGGTGTCTGGGCCAACAACCTCTGCTACAACATCCACCTGCTGACCGGCAAGATCTCCACCCCGGGCAGCGGCCCCTTCTCCCTGACCGGTCAGCCCTCCGCCTGTGGCACCGCCCGGGAAGTGGGTACCTTCGCCCACCGTCTGCCTGCCGACATGGTAGTGACCGATCCCAAGCATCGCGCCACCGCCGAGAAGATCTGGAAGCTGCCGGAAGGCACCATCCCGGACAAGGTGGGTTACCACGCCGTGTTGCAAAACCGCATGCTCAAAGACGGCAAGCTCAACGCCTACTGGGTGATGTGCAACAACAACATGCAGGCCGGCCCGAACATGAACGAGGAGGGGCTGCCCGGTTATCGCAACCCGGCCAACTTCATCGTGGTCTCCGATCCTTACCCGACCGTGACGGCGCAAGCCGCCGACCTCATCCTGCCCACCGCCATGTGGGTGGAGAAAGAGGGGGCCTACGGCAACGCCGAGCGCCGCACCCAGTTCTGGCACCAGCAGGTCAAGGCACCGGAAGGGGCCAAGTCCGACCTGTGGCAGCTGATGGAGTTCTCCAAGCGCTTCACCGTGGAAGAGGTGTGGCCGGCTGAGCTCATCGCCAAGATGCCGGAAGTGAAGGGCAAGACCCTCTACGAGGTGCTCTACAAGAACGGCCAGGTCGATCAGTTCCCGAAAGAGCAGAGCAAGGGTGTCCTGAACGACGAGGCTGAGCACTTTGGTTTCTACGTCCAGAAAGGGCTGTTCGAGGAGTACGCGAGCTTCGGGCGTGGTCACGGTCACGATCTTGCTCCGTTCGATCAGTACCATGAGGCACGCGGTCTGCGCTGGCCCGTGGTGGACGGCAAGGAGACCCTGTGGCGCTACCGCGAAGGGTTCGACCCTTATGTGAAAGCGGGCGAAGGCGTGCGCTTCTACGGCAAGCCGGACGGCAAGGCGGTGATCTTCGCGCTGCCCTACGAACCGGCCGCCGAAGCACCGGACAGCGAATACGACATGTGGCTTTCCACCGGCCGGGTGCTGGAGCACTGGCACACCGGTACCATGACTCGCCGGGTGCCCGAACTCTATCGCGCCTTCCCGGATGCGGTGCTGTTCATGCACCCGGAAGATGCCAAGGCCCGTGGGGTGCGCCGTGGGGAAGAGGTAATCGTCTCCTCCCGTCGTGGCGAGGTGAAGACCCGCGTCGAGACCCGTGGTCGCAACAAGCCGCCAAAAGGCCTGGTGTTCATGCCCTTCTTCGATGCGAGCCAACTGGTCAACAAGCTGACGCTGGACGCCACGGATCCCCTCTCCAAAGAGACGGATTACAAGAAGTGCGCCGTCAAGGTCGTGAAGGCCTGAGGCGGTTAGGGGATGAGCCGTAGCCGCCGCCAGTTTCTGGCCGACTTTGCCAAGGGGGCCTGCTCAGTGGGCCTGCTTGGGGCCGGGCTTGGCACGGTTGCACGCCAGCAGGCGCAAGCCGTGCCGGCCCAGGCGCTGCGCCCCCCGGCGGCGCTGGCCGAGGAGGACTTCCTCGGTGCCTGCGTGCGCTGCGGGCTCTGCGTCGAGGCTTGTCCCTATGACACCTTGAAGCTCGCCAGACTGCTGACCCCGGTGACCACGGGCACTCCCTACTTCGAGGCCCGCAGCGTTCCCTGCGAGATGTGTGAAGACATCCCCTGTGTGGTGGCTTGCCCGAGCGGGGCACTGGATCAGGGGATGACCAGCATCGATCAGGCGCGGATGGGGGTGGCGGTGCTCATCGATCACGAGACCTGCCTCAACTTCCTGGGGCTGCGCTGCGACGTCTGCTACCGGGTCTGTCCCCTGATTGACGAGGCCATCACCCTCGAGCTGCAACGCAACCCCCGTACCGGCAAGCACGCCATGTTCCTGCCGACCGTGCACAGCGATCTGTGTACCGGCTGTGGCAAGTGCGAGCATGCCTGCGTGCTGGAGGAGGCGGCCATCAAGGTGGTGCCTCGCGGTCTTGCCAAGGGGGAGCTGGGTCATCACTACCGGCTCGGCTGGGAAGAGAAGCAAAAGGCCGGCAAGTCCCTCATCGGTGAGCGACTCACCCTGCCGACCCGCAAACCGGAGGGGCTATGAGTCGTTATCCGGGAGCCGAGGCCAGGGCGAAGCTGGGCTGGTGGCGGTCGCACCGCTTCCTGCTGCTGCGCAGGGTGAGCCAGCTCAGCGTGCTCGGTCTGTTCCTGCTGGGTCCGCTGGCGGGTGTCTGGATCCTCAAGGGGAACCTCTCCAGCTCATTGTTGCTGGAGACGGTGCCGCTCACGGATCCTCTCACCTTGCTGCAAACGGTCGCTGCGGGCCACTGGCCCATGGCAACCCTGTGGCTCGGGGCCGCCCTGGTGCTGGTGGCTTACTGGCTGGTCGGAGGGCGGGTCTTCTGCTCCTGGGTCTGTCCGGTGAACCTCATCACGGATGCGGCCGCCTGGGTTCGGGCCCGGCTCGGCCTCAAGGGCAACGGCCAGTTCAACCGCAACACCCGCTACTGGCTGCTGGCCATGGTGCTGGTGGTGCCCGCCATCGCAGGCGTGCTGGTGTGGGAGCTGGTCAACCCGGTGTCGCTGGCTCTGCGCGGTCTGCTGTTTGGCATGGGGGCGGGTTGGGGGCTGCTGCTGGCGCTCTTTCTGTTCGATCTGTTCGTGGTGGAGCGGGGCTGGTGTGGTCATCTCTGCCCGGTGGGGGCCTTCTACGCCCTGGTGAACCGGGTCGGGTTTATCAAGATTTCAGCCAAAGGGCGTGAGCGTTGCAGCAACTGCATGGATTGTTATGCGGTCTGCCCGGAACGCCCCATACTGCGCGGTCCGGTTCACGGCGCCAGACGCGGTCATGGGCCCTTGATTGTGGCTCAGGAGTGTACAAATTGTGGCCGTTGCATCGATGTCTGCGCGGAACAAGTTTTTGAAATCACTGTAGGTTTTGCCGTCAAGGCAGAGACAATGTCGGAGAACACATAATGAAAAAGCTGATTGGAGCAATGCTGGCCTGCCTGATGGCGGGTTCCTTGATGGCGGCCGTGCCTGAGATCACCAACAGCACGGGGGGGATCAAATCGGAACGGGGCAGTACGGATCTGGCGTCAGAGGCCGAAGCCGCCCCCCTCAAGAACTTCCGCAAGGATGGGGATACCTATGATCGCCAGTATATGCATCAACCGCCGTTGATCCCCCACGATATCCGCAACTATGAAGTGGACAACAAGGTCAACAAGTGCCTGGCCTGCCACAGCTTCAAGAATGCCAGCGCCATGAAGGCCCCCAAGATCAGCCCCACGCACTTCGAGACTCGCGATGGCCTGACCCTGGGTGAAGTCTCCCCCCGTCGTTACTTCTGCCTGCAGTGCCACGTGCCGCAAGCGGATACCAAGCCGCTGGTGGGGAATACCTTCAAGCCGGTCGAAGCCCTGAACTGAGGAGTTCATCGATGAAATTACCTGGTTTTGTGCAGCGACTGTGGGTCACCTTCAAATCTCCCTCCAAGGCGGCCCTCTGGGTGCTGCTGCTGATGGGATTCTTCGGGGGCGTCATCTTCTGGGGTGGTTTCAACACCGCCATGGAAGCGTCCAACACCGAGAAGTTCTGTACCGGCTGTCACGAGATGAAAGACAACGTCTTCATGGAGTACCGTGACACCATCCACTATGCAAACCGCTCAGGGGTGCGCGCGAGCTGCCCGGATTGCCACGTACCCCACGAATGGACCTACAAGATCATTCGCAAGGTGCAGGCCTCCAAGGAGCTGTGGGGCATGCTGACCGGCAAGGTGGATACTCGCGAGAAGTTCGAGGCCCATCGCCGCGAGATGGCGGAGCGGGAGTGGCAACGGATGAAGGACACGGATTCGCGGGAGTGCCGCAACTGCCACAACTTCGAGTACATGGACTTCTCCTTGCAGGGGCGTCGTGCCGCCCAGATGCACTCCACCAACCTGGCGAGCGGGGCCAACACCTGCGTCGACTGTCACAAGGGGATTGCTCACCAGCTGCCTGACATGAAGGGCGTGCCTGGATTCTAAGCCCGTGACCATGGGGCCGGACCCGGCCCCATGGTCTTTGCGTGATCTAATTCATCCCCGTCAACCCGACTTCTTTGTTAGAATCCGCCCTCGGTAACGCTGCCAGCCCGCCTGTGGCCGGTTTTGCCCGCCGGGTGGTGGCCGATTTTCTCTTCTCCCGTGTTACAGGACTCGCTCCATGGCACCTAAAAGCAACGAATTCATTCCCCTCAAGATCGCCGTCCTGACGGTCTCCGACAGCCGCAGTGCCGCCGACGACAGCTCCGGCGACTACCTGGTCTCGGCCCTGACCGAGGCGGGCCACCAACTGGCCGACAGAGCCCTGTGCGCCGACAATCTGTTTCGCATTCGCGCCCAGGTCAGCGACTGGATCGCCGACGAAGGGGTGCAGGTGGTCCTGGTCAACGGCGGCACCGGCTTCAACGAGCAGAACCGGGTACCCGAGGCGGTAGGGGTGTTGTTCGAGCGCAAGGTACAGGGCTTTGGCGAACTGTTCCGCCAGCTCTCCTTTGCCGAGATCAAAGGTTCAGCCATGCAGAGCCGGGCTCTGGCCGGGCTCGCCAATCGCACCCTGATCTGCTGCTTGCCGGGCTCCACCGGCGCCTGCCGACTCGGCTGGGAGCAGCTCATCCGGGATCAGCTCGATGCCCGTACCCGACCGTGCAACTTCGTGACCCATCTGTGATCCCGAGAGTTGCCCCGGATCATCCATCTTATTTCTTGATAGGGGGCTAGATGAACCTGACCCATCTCAACCAGAGCGGTGAGGCCCACATGGTGGACGTCACCGACAAACAGGTGACCGAGCGGGAAGCCCGCGCCGAGGCGTATGTCGCCATGGCTCCCGCGACCCTGGCCTTGATCCTCGGTGGTCAGCACCACAAGGGCGACGTGTTCGCCACCGCCCGCATCGCCGGCATCATGGCGGCCAAGAAGACCGCCGATCTCATCCCCCTCTGCCATCCTCTGGCCCTCACCAAGGTGGAGGTAGAGATAGAACCCCAGCCCGCGCACAATAGGGTGCATATTCGCACCCTCTGCAAGCTCTCCGGCAAGACCGGGGTGGAGATGGAAGCCCTGACCGCCGCCTCGGTCGCGGCGCTGACCATCTACGACATGTGCAAGGCGGTGCAAAAGGACATGGTGATCGAGCAGCTCAGACTGGTGGAGAAACGCGGCGGCAAGTCCGGCCACTTCCAGGCCCCGGTCGTGGGCGGTGAACACGCGCAAGGGGAGCAGGCATGATCAAGGTACTGTTTTTTGCCCAGGTGCGGGAGCTGGTGAGTTGTGACGAACTGAGCCTGTCCCCTGACTACGACACCGCCGAGGCGCTGCGTGCCGCCCTGTGTGAGCGGGGGGACAAGTGGGCCCTGGCGCTGGAGGCGGGCAAGCTGCTGGTGGCGGTAAACCAGACCCTGGTGCCGCTGGGGACGCCCCTGACCGACGGGGATGAGGTGGCCTTCTTCCCGCCGGTGACCGGAGGCTGATCATGAGCGAGGCAACCACAGTGGATCGCATTCTGGTGCAGCGGGCCGATTTTTCCCTGGCCGAGGAGTACGAGCGACTCGCCACCCGCCACGATACCGGCGCCATCGTCACCTTTGTGGGCAAGGTGCGGGACTTCAATCAGGGGGAGGAGGTGAAAGGGCTGGCCCTCGAGCACTATCCCGGCATGACGGAGAAGGCGCTGGCGGGGATCGTTGCACAGGCGCGCGCCCGCTGGCCGCTGCAGGAGTGCACCCTGATCCATCGCATCGGCGAGCTGCTGCTCGGCGATCAAATCGTGCTGATGGCGGTGAGCAGTGCCCACCGCGAGGCGGCCTTCGAGGCCTGCCATTTCATCATGGACTTTCTGAAAACCCGGGCGCCGTTCTGGAAAAAAGAGCTGACGGCGGCAGGGCAACAACGCTGGGTGGAAGCCAAGGAGAGCGATGACGCTGCCGCGGCCCGCTGGCAACAAGGGGAATGAGTCCATCAGGGCTTCCCATGACAGAGCCGCCAACAGGCTCAGGCTTAGACAGGAGTAAGGGAATGAAAAAGCTGTTATCCGTGGTGTTGCTGAGTGCTTGCGCCAGCGCCGTGCAGGCCGACGAGGTCAAGGTGGCCGTGGCGGCCAACTTCAAGGGCACCATAGAGCGCATTGGCAAGGATTTCACCGCCAAGACCGGCCATACCGTCACCATCAGCTCGGCGGCCACGGGCGTGCTCTACACCCAGATCACCCACGGCGCCCCCTTCGATCTCTTCCTCTCCGCCGATGTGAAGACCCCTGAGAAGCTGGAACAAGAGGGCAAGGGCAGCGAGCGTTTCACCTACGCCATCGGCCAGCTGGGTCTGTGGAAGAAGGGCGGCCCGGCACCTGACGAGGCCACCCTGCGCAACTGGAAGGGCAACCTCGCCATCGCCAACCCGAAAACCGCCCCTTATGGCACCGCCGCCATGGCGACCCTTGAGCACCTCAAGATCGATCCCAAGCAGTATCGGGTGCTGACCGGCAACAACATCAGCCAGACCTGGCAGTTCGTGGATACCGGCAACGCCGAGATGGGCTTCGTGGCCTGGGCCAACCTGGTGGAAGCGGGCAAGACCGGTGAAGCCTGGGCCGTGCCGGGGGCCTATTACCCCGCCATCGAGCAGCAAGCACTGGTACTGAAAAAGGGTGAGGCCGTGGATGCCCTGGTTGCCTGGCTCAAGGGCCCGGGCCAGACGCAGATCAAGGCCGCGGGCTATGCCCTGCCGCAATGACGGCAAGGCACTGACCCCCTGATGACTGGCCGGCCCTGCGCCGGCCAGTTTGTTGAATCAAGGAGGAGAATCATGAAAATGCGCATCCCGAGCGGGAGGTGGCGATGAGTGAAGGTGATCTGCTGGCGGTCTGGCTCACCCTGAAGCTGGCGGCCAGTACCACGGGCATACTCTTGCTGCTGTCGCCGCCGCTGGCCTGGTGGCTGTCTCGCAGTCAACACAGACTCCGGCCCGTGGTGGAGGCCCTGGTGGCGCTGCCTCTGGTGCTGCCACCCACCGTGCTCGGTTTCTACCTGCTGCTCGCCTTCTCCCCCGAATACGGCATCGGCAGCTGGTGGCGAGAGACCTTCGGCACCCCCCTCGCGTTCAGTTTCCTCGGCCTGCTGCTGGCCTCCATCATCTACTCGCTGCCTTTCGTGGTCCAACCCCTCACCTCCGCCTTCGTCAACATGGGCAACAAGGAGCTGGAGGCGGCGGCCACTCTGGGGCTCGGGCCCGTCGAGCGCTTCTTTCAGATCATCTTGCCGATGACGCTGCCAAGCTTCGTGATGGCGGCGGCGCTCGGCTTTGCCCACACCCTGGGGGAGTTCGGGGTGGTGCTGATGATAGGGGGCAACATTCCCGGGGAGACCCAGGTGCTCTCCATCGCCCTGTTCGATCACGTGGAGACCATGGATTACCAGCATGCCCACATCCTGGCCGGCGGCCTGATGGGCTTCTCTCTCGTCATGCTGGTACTGGTCTATGGCGTGCTGCAACACCGGCAACGGAGGCTGTTCGGATGACGCTGGATATCAGGGCAAGACGCCACTTCGGTGGATTCACACTCGATTGCGATCTCAAACTCCCGCTGGGGGGCATACTCGGCCTCTTTGGCCCCTCCGGCTGTGGCAAGAGCACCCTGTTGCGGGTGCTGGCGGGCCTTGACCGAGAGGCCGGTGACCGCCTCTGCTGGCAGGGAAGGGAGCTGGCGGAGACGCTGCCCGAGGCGCGCCGCATCGGCCTGGTGTTTCAGGATTCACGCCTGTTCCCGCACATGACGGTGCTGGCCAATCTGCAACTGGCCGCCAAGAAGGGCAAGGGACGCTGGCATCCGGCCCCCTTGGCGACGCGACTCGGCTTTGCCGAGCTGCTGGACCAACCCGCCCACGGCCTCTCCGGCGGTCAGCGCCAGCGGGTGGCCCTCGGCCGGGCCCTGCTGGCGGAGCCGGACTTGCTGCTGCTCGATGAACCCTTCTCGGCATTGGACAGGCGCAGCCGCATCCATCAGGCCCACGTGCTCAAGGAGTTGCAGCGGGAGAGCGGCATCCCGATGATCTTCGTCAGCCACGCCATGGAGGAGGTCAGCCTGCTCTGCGACCAGCTGGTGTTGCTGGCCGACGGCAAGGTAGAGGCCCAGGGACGGCCGAGCGATATCTTCGCCCGTACCGATCTCTCGCTCGCCAGCCGGGACGACGCCGGTGTCATGCTGGCGGCGACCCTGGACAGCTACGATCAGCGGGAGCAGATGGCGAGCCTGCGCCTCGGTGAGCAGTTGCTGATGGTCACCATGGAGCATGCCCCCGACGAGCCCGGCCCCTTGCAGATCAAGGTGGCGGGGCGGGATGTGGTGATTGCCACCGCTCCCATCACCGACTCCAGCCTCTCCAACTGCCTGGAGACCCGGCTGCTCAACGCCCACGAGGTACGGCCGGGGCAAACCCTGTTGCAGTTGGCGCTGGGGCAGCAGATACTGCTGGCCCGGATCACCAGCCGCTCCGCCAAGCGGCTCACCCTCGCGCCGGATCAGCGCCTCTATGCCTACATCAAGGCGGTGAGTCTGGTGGGGGAAGGCTGAGAAGCTATGCTCAGCCATCGTGAGTGAGCGGGGGAGCCGATGGGATCGAGAGCCGGCATGGGCCGGGAGGGAGAGGCGAAGTGCGTCGTAATCAGGTAATGAAATCCCACGGGCTGGCCCTGCGCAGTGCGGGGGAGGGCCCCTTGCTGGTGCTGCTGCACGGGCTCGGCTCCTCCAGCCTCGATTGGCAGGCCCAGCTTGAGCACTTCGCTGATCACTACCGGGTGGTGGCGCTCGACCTGCGCGGTCACGGCCAGAGCCTGCAGGAGGGGCCCTTCGACGTGCTGACCCTGACCCGGGATGTGGCGCGCTGGCTCGATGAGCAGCCAGAGCCCGCCTGGGTGGTGGGCTTGTCGCTCGGAGCCATGGTGGCGCTGGAACTGGCCCTGCAATTGCCGGACAAGGTGCATGGTCTGGTGCTGGTCAACGGCTTCAGCGAATTCTTGCTGGAGACCCCGCAGGAGCAGGCGCGCTTTGCCCAGCGCCTGAAATGGCTGCGCTGGTTTGGCCTGCGCCCGCTCGCCTGGTGGCTCGGGCGCGAGCTCTTCCCGGGCCCCGAGCTCGCCCAGGTACGCCACGCCTTCCGGCAGCGTTTCGTGCGCAGCAACAAGAAAAAGACCTATCGGGCGCTGCTGGGGGACTTGCCCGGCTGGTCGGCCCGCTCCCGTCTTGGCCGGATAGAACAGCCGGTGGCCATCATCTCCACCACCCAGGATTATCTGCCGCTCGCCAAACGGGTGGAACAATTCGCTGCCCTGCCCAACGCCAGCATCCATACCCCGCCGGGCCATCACGCCTGGCCAGCGGAAGATCCCGCCGGATTCAATCATTTGCTGACGCGGATCCTGGCGATGCACTGATATTGGCGACGTCCGAGGATGCCTCCGGATGGCGACTCGAACCGACAAATCTCATGCAAATAAAAAGCCGAACCCGGGGGTTCGGCTTTTTTGTGACAACGGCTCAGACTTGGTGCTTGCCTCAAGCCATCAGGGCTGGCCACAGACCGGGCAGTCGGGGCGCTTGGGCAGTTTCAGCTCCCGAAAACCCCCGCCGAGGCCGTCGATCATCAGTAACCGGCCGCTGTAGGTTTTGCCCATGCCAGCCAGCAGCTTGATGGCTTCGAGCGCCTGCAGGCTGCCGACGACTCCCACCATGGGGGCCAGCACGCCGGCCTCGACGCAGGTCAGTGACTGCTCGCCGAACAGGGAGCTCAGGCAGGCGTAGCAGGGTTCATCCTCCTGCCAGGTGAAGCTGCACAGCTGCCCCTCCAGCCGGATGGCGGCGCCGGAGACCAGCGGCACACCATGTTGTCTCGCTTTCTGGTTGAGCAGATTGCGAATGGCCACGTTGTCGGTGCAATCGAGCACCAGTTGATGACTCGGCAACAGGCTGTCGAGCAGTGCCTCGTCCGCGAGGGCGGCGTGTGTTTCGACGGTGAGCCAGGGGTTGAGGCCGCGCAGCGTCTCGGCCGCGGAGTCCACCTTGTACTGGCCGATGCGCGCGTCGCAGTGCAACACCTGGCGCTGCAGGTTGGAAAGCTCCACCTTGTCGAAATCCACCAGGGTCAGCTGGCCGACCCCGGCCACCGCCAGATACTGGGCGGCGGCGCAACCAAGGCCCCCGGCCCCTATCACCAGCACCCTGGCCTGCTTGAGCGCCTCCTGCCCCTCGAAGTCGAAGGATTTGAGGATGATCTGGCGGTTGTAGCGCAGAAGCTCCGCGTCCGAGAGGATCTCGCTCACAGCAGCAACCCTGCGAAAGGTTCGACGGTGACCGTCTCTCCTGCCGCTACCTTGCCCCGCTCCTGCTCGAGGACGATGTAGCAGTTCGCCTTGGAGAGGGAGCTGAACACCCCCGAATCCTGGGAGCCGGTGCTGCGAACCTCGAGGCCGTTCGGGCCCGCGTTCAATATGCCGCGCTGGAAGTCCATCCGCCCCGGCGCCTTCTTGAGTGGTTCGCTCGCGATGGCACTGAGACGCAGCGCAGGGGCGAGCGTCTGGCCGGCGAGCCTGGCGAGCGCCGGGCGCACCAGCTGATCGAAGGTGACCATGGCGGAGACCGGGTTGCCCGGCAGGCCGAAGAACCAGGCCTGGGGCAGCTTGCCGAAGGCGAACGGCTTGCCCGGCTTGATGGCGAGCTTCCAGAAGCCTATCTCGCCTAGCTCTTCGAGCAGCTGCTTGGTGAAGTCCGCCTCACCGACCGAGACGCCACCGGTGGTGATGAGGGCATCGGCTTCCCGATCGGCCTGGAGGAAGGCGGCCCGCAGGGCGGCGGGATCGTCCGGGATGATGCCAAGATCCAGGCACTCACAACCCAGGCGCGCCAGCATGGCCTTGACCCCGTAGCGATTGGAGTCGTAGATGTCGCCATGCTCAAGGGGAGTACCCACCGGTTTGAGCTCATCCCCGGTGCTGAAGATGGCGACCCTGAGGGGACGATGGACCGTCACGGTCGCGATGCCAAGCGATGCCAGAAGCGGCAGCTCGCGGGGGCTCAGGCGCAGGCCCTTCGCCAGCACTTGCGAACCTTCGGCCATGTCCTCGCCCCGGCGACGAATGTTCTGGCCGAGCCTGGGCTGGCTGACAAAGCGCACCAGCTCGCCCAGGGCCTCGGTCTCCTCCTGCATGACGACCGCCTCGGTACCGGCGGGGACGGGGGCACCGGTCATGATGCGAACGCAGTGGCCGGCGGGCCACTCTCCCTCATAGGGCTGGCCGGCGAAGGCCTTGCCTGCCACCTTGAGCGGGGTGCCTGCGGCGAGATCGGCCAGGCGCACGGCATAGCCGTCCATGGCGGAGTTGTCGAAAGGAGGCACCGAGAGGGGGGAGGCGATATCCTCGGCCAGGATCCGGTCCAGCGCCTGAGGCAGCGGCAATTGCTCGGTGTCGCAGCAGCAGGCCAGTTGGTCCAGCATCCCTTGCAGGGCGTCGCTTAGGGGGAGGAGTGTGCCGGTATCGAATCCCATCATCATGACCTCTTTATTGTGGTGAGGGCGGATTATCCCAAAAAAGTGACCGCTTGGGCAGGCTGGTGTGGGTAGGTGGCGATATTGATGGCCGGACACCCCATACGGGCGGGTGGCACGGGAGTAAAACACGACGGATTGACATAAAGTCAGGTACCGGGCTTGAGTTAGTTCGAATTATGACAATAATCGCCCTGTAAGATTGCGCCACAGTAGAATGCCGCCGCAACAGATGGCGACCATCACAGTCCCTGAGCGTGGGAGAGTACGAGAATGACGAATATGAGTCAGGAAGCCCTGTTGGTCAGGGCAGCGCTCGAGGCCGAAGGTCTCGAGACACCACTAGTGGCCAATGCACTGGACAACCAGCAGAAGCGAGAGAAGATCGAAGGCCACATGCGCGCCATCATGGAGACGCTGGGGCTGGATCTGGCGGATGACAGCCTGGCGGAGACGCCGCACCGCATCGCCAAGATGTACGTGAACGAGATCTTCTCCGGCCTCGATTACGCCACCTTCCCCAAGGTGACGGTGATCGAGAACAAGATGAAGGTGGACGAGATGATCATGGTGCGGGACATCAGTCTCACCAGCACCTGCGAGCATCACTTCGTCACCATCGACGGGCTGGCCCACGTGGCCTATATCCCCCGTGGCAAGGTGATCGGGCTGTCGAAGATCAACCGCATCGTCCAGTTCTTCGCCCGCCGTCCCCAGGTGCAGGAGCGTCTCACCCAGCAGATCCTGCTGGCGCTGCAGACCCTGCTCGGTACCAGCGACGTGGCCATCAGCATCCGGGCGACCCACTACTGCGTGAAGGCGCGCGGCGTGATGGACTCCACCTCCTATACCACCACCACCTCCCTCGGTGGGGTGTTCAAGACCCAGCCGGACACCCGTGCCGAGTTTCTGGGCGGGCTGAAAGGCTGAGTGGCCAACGGCATGCCCCCGGGCATGCCTCTTCTTTGCTCCTCTTCGCTATTTTCTGCTGATTTTTAACCAAAAAACACCTAAAGCCATGACCCTGTCGGGTCGATATAGCTCTTCATACCGATGGATGGTCGGTGCGGCGCAGACGATGCTCTTGCGATGATCACCCGTATCGACCGGGATCTGCACGTTCGGACCCCTTGGCGCCGCCTCCCTCGAGGCGGCGCACTTGCATGACTGCAATGGATGGCAGCTATCGTGTTTCGTGCCAGGAGGGCACAACTCAGGCGGATGCCAGTAATTCACCCATTGCAGGACAAACCATGAATCCCAGTACCATGACGATCGGCAAGAAACTCACCGCAGGTTTTGCGGTGCTCGGCCTGATGATGGCCTTTATCGGCGGCTTTTCGCTGCTGCAGTTTGGCAACATGAACCGGGCCGCCACCGGTTTCACCGACAGCATTCTGCCTGCCGTGGTGCGTACCAGCGCCCTGGGGGAGACCATCAATGATCTGCGCCGTTATGAACTGGATGTCTTCCTGGTGGCGGATGACCCCCAGCAGAAGGCCCATTACCGCGATGCCAGCGAGCAGAGTCTGCGGGACGTGGAGCGGCAGGTGGCTGCCCATGATGTGACCATCTGGGCGGAGGACGTGGAAGAGCGTCGCACCTTCGACATCGTCAAGGCGGACTGGAGCAAGTACGTGGCGATGCATCAGCGCCTCAAGCAGATGCAGGACAACGGCCAGATGGCGGAGGCCCAGCGCATCTTCATGAGCGAGGGGATCGCCCTCTACAACAGCCTGGCCAAGTCGGTGTCCACACTCATTCAGATCAACCATGGCTACTCCGTCAACTCCCGCGCCGAGGTGGTCGGGGCCTTCGACAGCGCCAGGTTCAGCATCATCATCGCCCTGGTACTGGGCCTTGGCCTGGTCACCGTGCTCTCCGTGGTACTGACTCGCCAGATCCGGGATCCCCTGGTAATGCTGGCCCGCCAGGCCCAGCGCATCGCCAGCGGCGATCTCGGCAAGGGTGAGCTGCAGGAGTGGATCCGCGGCAATCGCTTCAAGCGCGACGAGCTGGGTCAGCTCGGCGGCGCCATCGATCGCATGCAGGGCGCCCTGGCTGACCTGGTGAGCGAGATAGCGGGCTCGGTGAGCCAGCTCAGCAGCGCGGTGGAGGAGGTGAGCGCCATCTCCGAGCAGTCTGCCAAGGGCATGGCCAGCCAGCAGAATGAAGTCTCCCAGGTGGCGACCGCCATGAACGAGATGCAGTCCACCGTGCACGAGGTGGCTCGCAACACCACGGACGCCATGAGCGCCGCCAAGGCCGCCTCCCACACCTCGAGTGAGGGGCATCAGGTGGTGGGTCGCGCCATCGGCAGCATAGAGCAGGTTTCCTTGCAGATTGAGCAGGCCGGGAGCGTGGTGCAGCAGCTGGAGCAGGACAGCACCAACATCAGCATGGTGCTGGATGTCATTCGCGGCATCGCCGAGCAGACCAACCTGCTGGCGCTCAATGCCGCCATCGAAGCGGCTCGCGCCGGTGAGCAGGGCCGCGGTTTCGCGGTCGTCGCCGACGAGGTGCGCTCCCTGGCCCAGCGTACCCAGAACTCCACCGCCGAGATCAGCAAGATGATCGAGGTGTTGCAGGAGCGCACCGCCGAGGCGGGCAACGCCATGCAGCTGAGCCGTCAGCAGATGCAAAACAGCGTCGGGCTGGCGCGGGAAGCGGGCAACAGCATCGACAGCATCAATGGCGCCGTCACCCAGATCACCGACATGAATACTCTGATCGCCACCGCGACCGAGGAACAGAATGCGGTGACCGAGGAGCTCAACCGCAGCATAGTGAACATTCACAGCGCCGCAGACGAGAACGCCCTGGGGGCCCAGCAGACCGCCCAGGCCTGCATCGAGCTGAGCAAGCTAGCCAATACGCTGCACCATATGACCCAGCGCTTCACGCTCTAGGCCCTTCAGGGTTATGCCGGATAGCAAGAGGCCCCGCCGGTTGGCGGGGCCTCTTGTTATCCGGTGTTAGGCAGTGTTGTTTCAACCCAACAATGTCAGCCCTCTCTAGGCATCCTAGCCGGTTGGGTAGGTCGTTCGACTTAGCTCAGCCCGATGATTTCACCGTCGTCATCGATATCGATATGCCGGTAGGCAGGCAGGCTGCCAAGCCCCGGCATGGTCATGATGGGACCCGCGAGGGCGTAGACAAAACCGGCCCCTGCGCACAGGCGCACCTCCTCGATGGGCACCTCGAAATCCGTGGGCACGCCTTTGAGGGCGGGGTCGTGGCTGAGCGACAGCGGCGTCTTGGCCATGCAGACCGGCAGATGATCCCAGCCTGCCTTGGAGAGGGCCGCGAGCTGACTCTTGGCCTTGTCAGAAAGGATGACGCCACGGCCGCCATAGCCGCACTCCACCAGGGTGGCGAGCTTGGCCTCCAGGCTCATGGCATCGGGGTAGAGCAGTTGCACCTCGCTCGGCTGTGCGCTGGCGGCCATCACGGCCCTGGCGAGATCTGCCGCGCCTGCGCCGCCCCGGGTAAAGGCTTCCGACAGGGCCACGCCGCAGGCGCCCGCCCGGCGCGCCTCCTCTTCCAGCAGGGCCAGCTCGGCCGGGCTGTCACTTGGGAAGCGGTTGATGGCGACCACCACGGGCACCCCGTAGCGGCGGGCGTTTTGGATATGCCAGGCGAGGTTGGCACAGCCCTGGCGCAGGGTCGGCAGATCTTCATCCTGCAGGCTGGCCGGCAGAGGCTGGCCCGGGCGGATGTCGAGCAGGCCGCTGTTGGCTTTGAGGCTGCGCACCGTGGCGACCAGCACCACGCAGGAGGGGGTGATGCCGGACTGGCGATGCTTGATGTTGAAGAACTTCTCCAGCCCCATGTCGGAACCAAAACCCGCCTCCGTCACCACGTAGTCGGTGAGCGCCAGTGCCATGCGATCGGCGATGACCGAGGAGTTGCCGTGGGCAATGTTGGCGAAGGGGCCGGCGTGCACCAGCACCGGGGTCTGCTCCGTGGTCTGCATCAGGGTGGGTTGCAGGGCCTCCTTGAGCAGCACCGTCATGGCCCCTGCCACTTCCAGTTGTTCGGCGGTGATGGGCTGGCCGCGCAGATCCAGGGCGAGCTGGATGCGGCCGATGCGCGCACGCAGATCCTTGAGATCGCTGGCGAGCGCCAATATGGCCATCAGTTCGGAGGCGGCGGTGATGACGAAGCGATCCTGGCGCTCCACCCCATCGGCCGGACCACCCTGGCCTATGGTCAGGTGGCGAAGGGCCCGATCGTTCATGTCCAGGGTGCGGGGCCAGAGGATGTTGGCAGGGTCGATATCGAGGCGAGCCAGTCCGGTTCTGGGGGTGAACGCATCCCCCAGTGTCTGCTCGTGGAACAGGCGGGCATCCAGGGCGGCAGCAGCCAGGTTATGGGCGGCGGCGAGGGCGTGGAAGTCCCCGGTCAGGTGCAGGTTCATCTCCTCCATGGGCACCACCTGGGCATGACCGCCACCGGCGGCCCCTCCCTTGACGCCAAACACGGGCCCGAGGCTCGGCTGGCGTATGGTGGCCACGCTGGACTGGCCGATGTGGTTGAGGCCCATGGAGAGACCGAGGGTGGTCACCGTCTTGCCCTCCCCGAGGGGGGTGGGGGTGATGGCGCTCACCAGCACCAGCTTGCCTTGCCGTTTGGGGGGCTCTTTGAGCAGGGCCAGGCTGAGTTTGGCCTTGTGGTGGCCCTGGGGGTTGGCCAGATGTGGCGGGATGGCGAGACGCCGGGTCAGTTCGTCGATGTGCAGGCGGGGGGACTGGCGGGAGATCTCGATATCGCTTAGCATCAGCACCTCGTTGGCATGTCGGGTCAAAGATGCGGCGAAGTCTAGAGGAATCAACAAGGTTATCCAATGAGTAATAACATTTTATCCGGTAGTCGTGAGCGACATCTAACCCCCATACTGCTGGATCTCAACGCCCTCTATCATCCCCCCAAGCAGCCGCTCACCGCCCTTGGCATCGTCAGCGCCTTCATCCCGTTGTTCGGCTACGGCTGGCAGGCGATGACCCAGGATCCCGAGACGCACTTTCGCCACGAGCTCGGCAAGCGCATCAACAAGCACAAGACCGATGAGGCCAATCTCACCCTGACGCTGCAATTGGCGGGCATGCTGGACTGCCACTGCCTGCATATCAGCCTGCCTTATGTCCTGGGTGACGATCAGTTTGCCGCCTTGCAGCGCCGTCTGCCGCGCTGGCAGCTTCGTCTGAACGAGCAACTGCTGGTGGCCGAGCTGCCCCTGCCCGCGGACGAACAACCGACAACGCCGGCCTGATCCCTGCCTACTCCACTCTGTCCCAGTAGTGGGGGGCGAGGTAGCGTTCCTGCACGAACTCGATGAAGCAGCGCACCTTGGCGGAGACGAAGCGGCGGTGAGGGTAGAGGGCATAGAGGCCTATCTGCCCCTTGTCCCACTCGGGCAGGAGTGACACCAGCTCCCCCGAGCGCAGCGCGTCCCCGACGATGAAGGTGGGCTGCCAGATGATCCCCATGTGATTGCAGGCGGCCCGGGTCAACACCACCCCGTTGTTGGCGCGAAGGGGCCCTTGCGGGCGCACGCTGGTCTGTAGCCCATCCCGTTTGAACACCCAGTCCGGCTGGGTCAGGGTGTAGATGAGGCAGTCGTGCTGCTTGAGATCCTCGGGGGTCTTGGGGGTGCCGTGCTTGGCCAGATAGGCCGGGCTGGCACACACCTCCAGCTTCATCATGGCGAGCGGCTTGGCCACCAAGGAGGAGTCCGGCAAGTTGCCGATGCGCAGCGCCAGATCGAACCCTTCTTCTACCAGAGCCACCCGCCGATCGCTGTACTCAATTTCCAGCTTCAGCTCGGGGAAACGCTCATAGAAGAGCGGCAGGGTGGGGGAGAGGTGCAGGTAGCCAAAGTCCATGGGCACCGACAGCTTGAGGGTGCCCTGGGGCTGCTGGTTGTTGTGGGTGAGCTGGCTGTGGGTCTCTTCCAGCTCAGCCAGCAGGGCCAGTGAGCGCTGGTAGTAGAACTGGCCCGCCTCGGTGGGGTTGACCTGGCGGGTGGTGCGGGACAGCAGCCGGGTGGAGAGTGATTCCTCGAGCTGCTGCATCAGTTTGGAGGTCATGGCCACCGAGATGCCGAGCTGGTGGGCGGCCTTGGTAAAACTCTGACACTCCACCACCTTGATGAAGGTGCGCATGGCGGCTATCTGATCCATATTCCACTCTCGGTTGATAATTATTTTAATAAATCGGTGATTATCCATTCCTGTTCGGAGGTTAGCATGTCGGGTATCAATGTGAACCCCTAATTGAAGGAACGACTGGAATGAAAATGACCAAGGCCCTGCTGGCTTCCTGCCTGTTTATGACGGCGCCCCTGATGGCGGCCGATTACGATGTGGACGCGGCGCACACCACTGTCCAGTTCAAGGTGGGCCATCTGGGCTTCTCCGATCTGGTTGGCCGTTTCAACACCTTCAGCGGCACCTTCAGCATGGACGAGGCCAATCCGGCTGCGGCCAAGGCGAGCTTCGAGATCGATGCCGCCAGCGTGGACTCCAACCATGAAGCCCGTGACAAGCACCTGCGCAGCCCGGACTTCCTGGACGTGAAGCAGTACCCCAAGATGACCTTCGTCAGCTCCGGCTATGAAGGCACCAAGGACAAGGGCGTGCTCAAGGGCACCCTGACCCTGCACGGGGTCAGCAAAGAGGTGGCCTTCGATCTGGTCCATGTCGGTGAAGGCAAAGACCCTTGGGGCGGCTACCGCAGCGGCTTCAACGCCACCACCACCATCAAGCGCAGCGACTTTGGCGTGAACTACATGCTGCCCGGCATTCCTGACGAGATGGGCATCAACCTGTTCGTCGAAGGCGTGCGCAAGTAATGGGCGCAGCACTCCTGTTGCAAACCCTGGCGGCTCCCTTGGGGGCCGCTTTGCTATCCTGGCGCTGGCCACGGCTCGGCTACCTCTGGGGTGCCCTGGCCATCTGGCTGGTGGGTTGTCTGCTGGGTGGCGCCTACGGCTTGCCGGTCAAGGCGTGGCAATGGCTGCCCCTGACCCTGCTGGTGCCCGCCATCGCGGCTGAGGTTGCGGACAAGCGGGTCGCCCTGCTGCTGTTTGCGGCCCTGGGAGCCCTGGTGTGGTGGCAAGGGCTGGCGATGGTGATCGCCAGCGAGCCGCGCATCTGGCTGGCGCTGTTGCCTGCCATCGCCTGGTTTGGCTGGACGCAGCTGCGTGCCGACAGCCAGGAGGGGCTCGGCTTTGCCCTGGGCTTCGTCTGGCTGGCGCTGGTCATCGGTATCGATGGCAGCCTGCTTATCGCCCAGCTTGCGGGAGCCCTGGCGGCCTTCGCCGGTTTTCGTGCCCTGCTTGGGGTCTTCGCCGGCCTGAACAACGCCCCGGCGGCGCTGGCTCTGGCGCTTGCCTTCGTGCAGATGCTGGCCTGGCAATACGTGGAAGTGCCGCTGGTGGCTCTGTTGCCGGTCTGGTTGCTGCCGCTGCTGGAGTGGGCCCTGCGCGGCAAGCCCTGGCCAGTCCGTTGGGGTCTGCTGATCCTGGTGGCGGGAGTTGGCGCTGGGTTGAGTCTGTGGTGGGTCTGGCCCGAGGCATCACTTTATTGATTTTCGCATGAAAAACAGGCTATTACCCCTTAATTTGCATGAGAGCTCATAGTCTGCATAGATAATGATTGAGCCCCATAGTGGTTTCGGATAAAAAGGATTTTCAATTATCTGGACACACACAGAACCCGGCCTGGCCGGGTTCTGTTTGCCTGCATGCTTGCGGCACACTAAGGAGGCCACAGTTGCGCAGTCAAGGATCTGAGCATCTGTTTTTTCGCCATTTCATCGAGCAGCCGCGCCTCGAGGATCTCTGTATCCTGCTGGTGACGCACCTCTTGCCCGATCGCCCCCATTTCATTCAGGTGCTGGACCGGGTCGGGCGGGTCGGTGCCATCTTGCCCAAACCCAAGTCAGTGCATGGAGCAACCCTGAACTGGGCCCAGCAACACTACCCCGTCTTGCCCCTCAATCGCCACTGGACCTCGGATCCTGGCGAGGTGATCACCCAGATAGCCCCCCTGGTGCAACCCCATGAGCGGCTCGTCATCCTGGATATCGGTGGCTACTTCGCCAGAACCCAGCCCAGCCTGGCCGAGCACTTCGGCGATCGTTTCATCGGGGTGGTGGAGATGACCGAAAACGGCCATCAGCGCTACGAGCAGGAGCTCCTGGCCGTCCCCGTGGTGTCGGTGGCCCGCAGTCCCTTGAAGCAGGCGGAGGATATCCAGATCGGCCTGAGCGTGGTCTATTCCGCCGAATCCCTGGCCCGTACCTTGAGACGCACCTTCAACGTCTGCCAGGCCGCGTTGTTTGGTTATGGCAAGGTGGGGCGCAGCATCGCCCGCGAGTTGCGTTGCCGCAACCTGCACCTGGAGCTGGTGGAGACCGATGCCCTGCGCCAGGTGGAGGCGCTCTCCCACGGCTTCAAGCTGGTGAACAAGGCCGAGGCCCTCAGCCGGGCCGAGCTGGTGATCTGTTCCACCGGCAATGGCTCGCTGGACATCGAGGATCTGCTGGCCCTGCGCCCCGGCTCCATGCTGGCCTCGGTCACCTCGGCGGACGACGAATTTGCCTTCTGCCTCTCCCGGCTCTCCTGGCCGAGTGCCGAGGTGTGCCCTCATGTGCTGGCCCTGACCCGTCCGGATGGCAGCACCATCTTCCTGCTCAACCGGGGGGAGGCGGTCAACTTTGTCCATGGCGCCGTGATCGGCGAATATGTCTATCTGGTGTTGGCGGAGATCATCGAAGGGGTGCATCAGCTGGCGCGCCAGATGCCGCCGCCCGGGCTGTTCGAGCTGCCCCAGAGCACCATGAACACCATCGCCTGCCACTGGTTGGCAGATTTTCACGGAGTGACCCAATGACAGAACCCTCAAGCCCCCTCCTCAAGCCCCGCATCGAGATCCGCTACTGCACCCTCTGCCGCTGGATGCTGCGGGCCGCCTGGTTGGCCCAGGAGCTGCTCTCCACCTTCGACAGCGACCTCGGCGAGGTGGCACTGGTGCCGGCCAGCAAGGGGGAGTTCAAGATCCTGGTCAATGGCGTGCAGGTGTGGGACAGGGTGGTGGACGAGGGCTTCCCCGAGGCCAAGGAGATCAAGCAGCGGGTGCGGGACATCATCGCCCCCGAACGCGACCTCGGCCATGCGGATCGCAAACCGGCTACCGAGTGAACGGCGGTAAAAGGGTAAACAAAAGGGAGGCCATGCCTCCCTTTTGTATGTTTGTGGTCACTTCGGCTGTGGGGTTTATGATTTGCAGTGTTCTCAACTGCTGCCCGACGCTTGCTCGATATAGCGTGCCCGCTTGTGGGCTTTGATGCGGCTCACATCCACCCACACCAGGCCGTCGATGCAGTGGTTGAAGGCCGGGTCGGTGCCAAAATCCATGAACTGGACGCCTCCCGGCTCGCACAGCTCCGAGTACTGCTTGTAGAGGGTGGGGATGGCGCAGCCCAGGTTGTCGAGGCTGGCCTTGAGCACCTTGAGATCGGCGCCGTAATCTTGTCCCTCGAACAGGGGCGGGGTGGCTGGGTAGGGGCGCCTTGAGGGGGCAAGGGCTCCATCGGGGGCGAAGTGCTGGCGGTAGAAGCTCACCAGCAGATCCTTGGCCTGGGGCGGCAGGCTGCCGGAGAGTGACACGGGCCCGAACAGGTAACGGTAATGGGGATAGCGCGCCAGATAGGCGCCGATGCCGAACCAGAGGTAATCGAGCCCCCGTTTGCCCCAGTACGCAGGCTGGATGAAACTGCGACCGAGCTCGATGGCCTGCTCCAGCCGGGGCAGCAGCCTATCCTCGAAACCGAACAGGCTGTGGCTGTAGAGGCCGTGGAGGCCCTTGCGCGCCAGCTGCTCGGCCACCGGAATGAAACGGTAGGCACCGATTATCTCGAGGCGGGCCGGATCCCAGAGGATGAGGTGGTAGTAGTCATCGTCGAAGGCGTCGAGATCGCGCCGCCGCCCCGAGCCTTCCCCCACCGCCCGAAAGGCGATCTCCCGCAGCCGCCCGAGCTCGCGCAGGATCACCGAGTGGCTCAGTTCATGACGCCGATAGAGCCGGATCTGCTGGCCATCCGGGGTCTGCCCCAACGCCTCGCACCCGTCGATGGCCGCTTTCAGCAGGCGCCGCTCCTCCGGCAAGGCAATGGGGGCCTCGGTCAGCAGGCGGCCGGACTTGCCGCTGCCGATGCGGTAGAGGTGGCTGCGCACCAGGCGTGCCGCCGTCTTGGCGGGCAACTCGCCTAGGCTGCTGGGGGGGATCCGCTCTCCGATGGTGAGGGGGATGCGTTGCCCTTGCTGGCGAAACAGCTGCTTGACCAGCAAGAGCCCCGCCAGGTTCTTGTTGAGCCAGGAGGTGAGATAAAAGCCCGCGCCGTTGCGTCCGCCGAGGTGGATGGGCACCAGGGGGGTCAGGGTTCGTCTGGCGAGCTTGATGAAGCCCCCCTGCCAGGGGCCGTCTTTCACCCCCCTTGGACCGAGGCGGGAGACCTCCCCGGCGGGGAAGATGATGAGGGCGCCCTCACGGGCCAGGTGCTCCCCCATGGCCAGGATGGCCTGCCGGTCGGTCTTGCCGCCGAGGTTGTCCACCGGCAGCAGCAGGGGGCGCAGGGGAGGCAGCTCGGCCAGCAGCCGGTTGGCCACTATCTTCACGTCCGGCCGAACTCGGCCAATGAGTCGCAGCAGGGCCAGCCCGTCCAGGGAACCGATGGGGTGGTTTGCCACCAGGATGACCCGGCCGCTGGCGGGGATGTTCTCGAGCTCCGCCTCGCTCACCCGGTAGTCAAAATCGAGCTGCGCCAGGGCCTGCTCGATGAAGTCGAGCCCGCGCAGGTGGGGATAGTGCTCGGCAAAGCGCTGGAAGGCCTGCTCGTGCAGCAACCAGCCGAGTCCTCGCCTCAGCAAGGGGCGAAAAAGAGGCTGGCTGGTGAGTTGGGGCAGGTGCTGTTGCAGCAGGGTATCGACGTTGAACATGGGGTGGCTCCGCTGATCCTTTGCCCCAGCGTGCGCCCCTTCTGTGCCTGCCTCGTGGCAGTGAGATGACAGTTTGATGGCAGGGCGACGGGTTCGCCCTGCACGTCAGGCTGGCAGGATCAACCGCGCCAGGCGGCGGTGAGGCGGACCAGTTCCACCAGGGTGGTGACCGCTTTTTCCATGGATTGCAGCGGGATGAACTCGTGCTTGCCGTGGAAGTTGTGACCCCCCGTGAAAATATTCGGACAAGGCAGACCCATGAAGGAAAGGCGGGCACCGTCGGTGCCGCCGCGAATGGGCTTGATCTTGGGCGCCACGTCGGCGGCCTCCATGGCGGCCTTGGCGAGCGCCACTATGTGCATGTGCGGCTCAATCTGGCTACGCATGTTGCGATAGCTGTCGGTGATGGTGAGCTCGATGCGCGCCTTGGGGTTGTCCAGTTGCAAGGAGGCGACCCGCTCCTTGAGCTGTGCCTTGCGGGCGGCGAAGCTGTCGTCGTCAAAATCGCGAATGATGTAGTGCAGGCGGCTCTCTTCCACGGTGCCGCTCATCTGGGCCAGGTGGAAGAAACCCTCGTAGCCTTCCGTGCACTCCGGGGTCTGGGCGGCGGGCATGTCGGCGTGGAAACGGGCGGCCAGGGTCTGGCTGTTGATCATGCCCCCCTTGGCGGTGCCCGGGTGCACGTTGTTGCCGACAAAGCGCACCGTGGCGCTGGCGGCGTTGAAGTTCTCGTACTCCAGCTCCCCGAGTTCCCCGCCATCGACCGTATAGGCCCACTTGGCGGGGAAGCGATCCAGCGGGAACAAGTCGGCCCCCCGGCCTATCTCCTCGTCCGGGGTGAAACCGAGCCAGAGATCGCCGCGGGGGATCTCGGGGTGATTTTGCAGGTGTTCGACGGCGGTGAGGATCTCGGCGATCCCCGCCTTGTCGTCGGCGCCGAGCAGGGTCGTGCCGTCTGTGGTGATGAGATCCTGGCCGAGGTAGTTCTTCAGGAAGCGGTATTGGCGGATGGCCAGCACCTCGTCCCCCTTGCCGAGGCAGATATCCCCCCCCTGATAGTTCTCGACGATCTGGGGCACCACGAACTCGGCCTCGTAGTCGGCGGTGTCCATGTGGGCAATCAGTCCGATCGCCGGTGCCGCTGGCTGGTTGCCCGGCAGGCAGGCGGTGAGGTAGCCGTTGTCATCCAGGATCACCTGACTCAAGCCGAGCTGCTGCAGCTCTTCTTGCAGGGCGCGGGCGAAGATACGCTGCCCCTCGCTGCTTGGGCAGACGGGATTGGTCGCATCGGAGCGGGTATGGAAGGTCAGATAGCGGAGAAAACGCTCAAGCAGGGTATCCATTGGCAGGCCTCAGACTGATGATGAGGGGACATTGTGGCCAAAGCTGCCCCGCCACTTTTTGCGTCAGCGCAGTTTTTGGCGCATTTGTCGAACGGGATACGGAAATCTCCCCATAGAGGGTAGAGCGCGGGCAAACACTCAGGTTTGCATAAAAATTCCGATTTAAAAACTGAATAAGCAGCCTCGGTGTGGCCGGATATGACCGCATCCCAGCACTGGCAAGGCATCGGGAAAAACGGGCAAATCACAGGTTATTTTCAGGGCCGACGGGGAAGGGGGTCATGATGCGCTATCCCAGAGCCCGCTTGGCTGACAGCGAGATCAGGCGATGCGGATCAAACGGATTTTTTTACGCGATTTTTTATTGTCACCGGTCGCGGTAAATGTGTACACTCCGCGCCGATCCGAGGGTAACCCTGCGCAGGCGTGGCCGCCAGCACCCGGAGGATCACGCGCCTATAGGGCGAGGCACGCAGAAACGACTGACACTGCTAGGGCATGGTTTCTTTAATACCGGTTAGGCTCCGGTATCAGGGAGAACAACGGACTCTCATCATTTCGCCGACCGAGTGGGCCACTGGCTCATCATCTTCCCTTGTCATGGGCGGTCGTCGGTGTTGAGCTGGCTGTGGTGGTTGTCGTCTAACAACACGGTTGCGTGCAGATGCCTTCCCTCTCTTCCTGGACACCTCCCTCGTCGTCGTGACGGCTGCCGAATGATGAACAAGCGGCGTGGCTGATGCCCCTTGTCATCAAAGTACCGCGGTATCGCGCTAGCGTGACACCGTATACCGTTGAGCTTGATGTAAAGCCACCAGCCCCACATCAAGACTCGTTACTTCCCCAAGATCCACCAGGCAGCCCTGGCTTGCCGCGATGTGCAGATGGTCTGGATGTGATGGCAGGACCCCTTTGGTCGAGATGGCGAAGATCGCCATTGACCGCAGGCCCCTGACCGGTTCCAGCAGGCAGCTTAGGTTTGCCGCGATTTGCAATAGATGGTCTGGATGTGATTGAGGGTAACGAAGGCGGCCACCGGCCGCTCATTTGCGAGGCATAGCCCATGACTAACTGGTCCAGCAAGGACTCCTTGAAGGTCTACAACGTTCCCTACTGGGGAGCGGGTTTTTTCAATATCAATGACGCGGGTCATGTGACCGTCTCCCCCGACAAGTCTCGTCCCGAGGCGCAGATCGTGCTGTCCGATGCCATCGAACAGCTGCGCCAGTCCGGGCTGACCACCCCGGTATTGCTGCGCTTCCCCGACATCCTCAAGAGCCGGGTCGATGCGCTGTTCAACGCCTTCGGTCAGGCCATCGAGAAGTCCGCCTATGAAGGGGACTACCTGTGCGTTTACCCCATCAAGGTGAACCAGCAGCGCCGCGTCATCGAGACCATCAGTCAGTCCTACAGCGACAAGCCGAGGCTTGGGCTGGAAGCGGGCTCCAAGCCGGAGCTGTTGGCCGTGCTGTCCCATCACCATGAGCAAGGCTCGGTGATCGTCTGCAACGGCTACAAGGACCGTGAATACATCCGCCACGCCCTTCTGGGCAACCTGATGGGCCACAAGGTCTACATCGTGGTGGAAAAACCCTCCGAGCTGGAAATGGTGCTGGACGAGTCAGCTCGTCTCAACATCAAGCCCAACATCGGGGTGCGCGCCAAGCTGGCTTCCACCGGCTCCGGCATGTGGGAATCGAGCGGCGGCTCCATGTCCAAGTTCGGTCTCTCCGCCTCCCAGATCCTGGCGCTGGTTGAGCGTCTGCGCGGCCTTGGCAAGCTGGACTGCCTGCAACTGCTGCATTTCCATCTGGGTTCCCAGATAGCCAACATCCGCGACATTCAGGGCGGTATCCGCGAGTGTGGCCGTTTCTACGCCGAGCTGCGTCGCCTGGGCGTGCCCATCGACGTGGTCGATGTGGGCGGTGGCCTGGGGGTGGACTACGAGGGCACTCGCTCCCAGAGTCACTGCTCCGCGAACTACAGCCTGTCCGAGTACGCCAACAACGTGGTCTGGGGCATCGGCGATGTGTGTCGTGAGTTCGACCTGCCGCACCCGACCATCATCAGCGAGTCCGGCCGTGCCCTGACCGCTCACCACGCCGTGCTGGTCACCGATATCATCGGGGCCGAAGGGGTGGAGGTGAACGACATCAGCGAACCGGGCGACGACGCCCCCACCATCTTGCAGAACATGTGGAAGGGATGGCTGGATCTGCGCACCGAGGATCCCTCCCTGCTCGAGATCTACCACGACTCCGTGGCTGACCTTGGGGACGTGAACGCCCAGTACACCATGGGTCTTCTGAACCTCGAACAGCGTGCCTGGGCCGAGATGCTGCACCAGAACACCTGTCTGGCGCTCAAAGAGCTGCTCAACCCGGTCAACCGTAACCACCGTGCCCTGGCGGACGAGTTGAACGAGAAGCTGGCGGACAAGTGCTTCGCGAACTTCTCCCTGTTCCAGTCCCTGCCCGATGCCTGGGGCATTGGCCAGGTGTTCCCGGTGATGCCCCTTGCCGGCCTCGAGCGTCCGCTCAGCCGTCGCGGCATCCTGATGGACATCACCTGTGACTCCGACGGTCAGGTGGAGCACTACGTCGATGGCCTCGGTGTCGAAAAGACGCTGCCGATGCCGGAGTACGGCGCCAACGAAGTGTGCCACGTCGGCTTCTTCCTGGTGGGGGCCTATCAGGAGATCCTCGGCGATCTGCACAACCTGTTCGGCGATACCCACTGCGCGGAAGTGTGGCTGGACGAAGAGGGCAAGATGGACATCCGCAACGTGGTGCGCGGCGACACCGTCGACCAGCTGCTGCGTTACGTCAACATCGACCCCTCCGTCATCCGCGAGAACTACCAGCGGATCGCCTCCCACCCGGCGCTGGACGATGCGACCCGCAAGGCCCTGCTCGACGAGCTGGAGCTGGGTCTGCAAGGCTACGCCTATCTGGAAGAGGAATAAGCATCGCGCTTGTTCACCCGGGCAGTACGAGACGGGAATAAAAAACGGCGCCTTCGGGCGCCGTTTTTGTATTGGTCCGATACCTGAAATTCCGTGCCTCAGCGGGGCTGCTTGCGCCCGAAGAGGGATTTGGCCAGCACCAGCAGGAGATGGAAAAAGGCATAGATACCGTTGGCGTGGGCGTACTCCTGTGCCACATAAGTGAAGCCGGATCGGTACTTCTCGATGGCCTCGGCCGGGGTATTGGCGTAGATGAAGTCATCCTCCACCTCGAATCCCTGGGCCAGCAGGGCATGCTTTTCCTGGATGAAGGTGGGGGAGTCCGCGTCCAGATAGGTGTAGGTCTGCCGTTGGGATGCCGGCAGAGTCAGGAACTGATACTTGGCCATGTTGCCTCGCCTGAGATTGAGACGTAGAAGAGTGATGCAGGTTGGACCTGGTGCCGTGAGCCGTCTGTAGCAACACTGCGTGGGACTCACTGCGAGGAGTCTATCCCGTCAAAGAGTTGCTCTCATCTCCCCATATGAGTGGCCACGCGCCGCGCTCCTGCCACGGCTTTTCGTAACATCGTCCTCCCGGGCTGATATCTGGTATCCTGCCTTCTTTCTATCTCGTTGAGCCCATTGGAGAAATTATGTCTCGCATCATCTATCTGCTGCGCCACGGCCAGACCCGCTACAACGCCGAACAACGTTTGCAGGGGCGCTGCAACTCGGATCTGACCGTCAAGGGAGAGGCCCAGGCCATCGCCATGGGGGATCGCCTGCGCGAGATTCTGGATGAGCCTGAGCAATGGACGCTCTACGCCAGCCCCCTGGGCCGTGCTCGTCAGACGGCAGAATTCGTCTGCCAGCAGCTGGGGCTGGGCAGCGGGCGCATCGTCTGGGACGAGCGATTGGTGGAGCTCGGCATGGGGGAGTGGGAGAGTTGCCGGGTACCGGATCTCTTGGCAGCGCATCCCTCCCTCGATATCAGCCAGCCGGACTGGTATCTGCAGGCCCCGGCGGGGGAGAGCGCCGGGAGCATCCAACGCCGGGCCCAGAGCTGGTTGATGGACTCGGCCATCGCCGAGCGTGCTATCGTGGTCTCCCACGGCCTGCTCGGCGCCATGCTGCGCGGTGCTTACGCCGATCTCGACTACGCCACCACCTGGTCACAAGAGCTGCCTCAGGATGCCTTCTTCAAGCTAAGCGGTGGCCGCATCGAGCGGATCCCGTGCTAAGGCGACGCGCGCTTGCTCATCAATAGGGCAGGGGTCTCTCCCCCAACATGGGCGCTTGCCGGGTCATGCCCGGCAGGAGCGGGACCCACCCGGTTTGGCTGGCTTATCGAAACAGGTGCAGGGCAGCATATTGCAGCAGCATGATGGTCTTGCCATCTCGGATCTTCCCCGCCTCTATCATGGCGAGCGCCGCATCGATATCCACCTCCAGCACGGCGATGTCTTCCCCCTCCGCCTCGTTGCCACCCCCCCGGGAGATCTGATCGCTCTCCCTGTACTCTCCCACGAAGAAGTGCAGCCGCTCCGTCACCGAGCCCGGACTCATAAAGGCATCGAAGATCTGGCGTACCTCCCTTACACGGATGCCGGTCTCCTCTTCGGCCTCGGCACGAATGCGGGTCTCGGGATCGGCCGCATCGAGCAGCCCGGCGGGCGCTTCAATGAGCAAGTCGTCGTGACCATTGACGAAGGCGGGGTAGCGGAACTGGCTGATGAGGATGACGGTGCGCCGCGCGGGCTCATAGAGCAGTATGGTCGCCCCGTTCCCCCTGTCGTAGGTCTCACGGGATTGGCGCTGCCAGCGGCCGTCACTTCGCAGGAAGGAGAAGGTGGTCTTCTTGAGCAGATACCAGTCGTCGGAGAGCACATCGACACTTTCCACCCGTACACGCGTTGCAACACTCATGGATCGTCCTTTATCGGCCAGGGGCCAGCCCTGTGCTGGCCATGGCTACAGTTTTTCATGTAATATCGTGCATTATCAATTGGTTTCGTGCATACCGAGGGAAGCATGCTGACATCAGAGCGCAAGGCATTGATCTTGAATGTATTGAAGCGTGATGGACGCGTCATTGCCAAGGCGATCAGCCAGCAACTTGGTGTCTCTGACGACACCATACGGCGGGATTTGCGGGAACTTGCCGGTGAAGGACTGTTGCTGCGCGTCCATGGGGGGGCCATGCCCGCCTCCTCTGCCATCGTCGATTTTGGGGCCCGTGAACAGCTGGGGTCCGCCGTCAAGGCGAGGCTGGGGAAGGTGGGGGCCGGGCTGGTCCAGCCCGGCCAGATAGTGTTTATCGACGGGGGGACGACCAATGTGCAGTTGGCGCAACAGCTGCCCCATTCATTGAACGCCACCATAGTGACCCATAGCCCCAGCATCGCGGTGGCGCTGGCTCACCATCCCCACATCGAGGTGGAGCTGATTGGCGGGCGTCTGTTCAAACACTCCCTGGTGGCCGTGGGCGCCCTGAGCGCGGCGGCCATCTCGGAGGTGCGCGCAGATCTGTGTTTCATGGGGGCGACCGGCATCCATCCACAGCTTGGGATCACCACGGGGGACAGGGAAGAGGCGACCATCAAGCGTTTGATGGCCGAGCAGTCGGCGGAGGTCATCATGCTGGCCGGGCACGAGAAGCTGGGGGCCGTGTCACCCTATCGGATCATGGCGCTTGCCAATTTGGGGACCCTGATCACCGAGGGGACGCTCGGGGCAGAGCCCCGAGGCTGGCTCGATGAGGCGGGCGTAACCCTGATGGAGGCCTGACCCGAGCGTATCAAGAGCCCTGTTCACCCCATGACAGCGATGCCACTGCGGCGCTTGGCCAGTTGTCGTTAATGGGCGGCAACCGGACTGGGGGCCTGGCACAGGGGAGTGCAGTGGGCCAGCAACTGCTTGGCTGGCATGGGTTTGCCGAGCAGATAGCCTTGCAGGGTATCGCAGCCGAGGTCAGTCAACAGGGCGCGCTGGCGCTCCGTCTCCACCCCTTCTGCCACGATGCGCATCCCCAGCGCCTGACCCAGGGCGATGATGGCGCTGATGATGGTGGCATCTTCACTGGTTTGCTCCAGGGTGGCGACGAAGCCCTTGTCTATCTTGAGCTCGCAGGCCGGGAAGCGCTTGAGGTAGAGCAGACTGGAGTAGCCGGTGCCGAAGTCATCGATGGAGATGCCAATGCCCAGCTGAGCCAGGCGGTTGAGGATGACAAGGCTCTCCTCGGCGTTCTCCATGGCGGTGGACTCGGTGATCTCCAACGTCAGGTGGCGAGCCTCCAGTCGATGGCGGTGCAGGCAGGCCTCTACCTCCTCCAGCAGGCCGGGGCTGGCGAGCTGAATGGTAGAGAGATTGACCGCCACGCTCCAGTCATGATGGCCCGCGTCGCGCCATTGGCTCATCTGGCGGCAGGCTTCGTCGAGCACCCAGTTGCCGATGGCGATGATGAGCCGACTCTTCTCCGCCAGCGGCAGGAAGCTGGCGGGGGAGATGGCGCCATGATGGGGATGGTGCCAGCGCAGCAGCGCCTCGGCCCCGACCACCTTGCCCTCGCGCGCGTCATATTTGGGCTGGTAGAGCAAGGAGAACTCCCCTCGCGCCAGCGCATGGCACAGCTCCTGTTGCAGCAAGAACTGCTGGTGGGCGTTGGCGTTCATGGCGCTGTCGAAGTAGTAGTAGTCGTTGCGCCCCCGCTTCTTGGCATGGTACATGGCGGCGTCGGCGTTGAGGGTCAGCTCATGCAGGCTGGTGCCATCCTGGGGATAGACGGCGATGCCGATGCTGGCGGTGACGCGCAGGCTGTGATGCTCCCACGCATAGGGCTCGGCCAGGCTCGCCAATAACCGCTCGGCAAACTCGGTGCTCTGCGCCAGATCCCCCGGCGCCAGGGTCAGCACAAACTCATCACCGCCGAAGCGGGAGGCGTTATCGTTGGCGCCGAGCAAGGCTTTTATCCGTTGTGCGACCTGCGCCAGCAGCTGATCCCCGATGTGGTGACCATGGGCATCGTTGATGATCTTGAAGCCATCCAGATCGAGAAACAGCAGTGCAAAACTGCGCTGGCTGTGCCGGCACTCCTGAATGCGCTGCTCCAGCCGATCGGCAAACAGCAGGCGGTTGGGGAGCTGGGTCAGGCTGTCGTGCAGTGCCAGTTTGAGCAACTCGTCGTGGGCCTGGTGCAGAGAGGCCGAGAGCCGGGCCGCGTGGGCATCCAGCATGGAGAGCACCAGGGCGATGGCAAACACCGCCAGGGTGACGATGATGACCACGGTGGCCAGCCACTGGGTGTTGAGCCCGGTGTAGAGGGCGCCGCACAGGCTGTGTTCTGGGAACTCGGCGGCCGCCATGCCGGTGTAGTGCATGCCGATGATGGCGGATCCCATCACCAGCGAGGCCAGGGCCTTGCGAAAGAAGGCGCGCTGATGGCTGTCGCGCAGGCGAAAGGCTATCCAGAGCGCGGCGCCGGAGGCGAGCACGGCGATGAGGATGGAGAGGATGACGAGGCCGGAGTGGTAATGGATACCGGGCATGATCTTCATGGCGGCCATGCCGATGTAGTGCATGCTGGCGATACCCGCCCCCATCAAGAGGGCGCCGATGACGATATGACGCCAGGGCAACTGGGGCCTGCTCACCAGCCAGAGCGCAAAGGCCGACGAGACGATGGCGGCCACCAAAGAGAGCCCCGTCAGCGCCAGATCGTAACCCAGGGCGATGGGCAGCTCGAAGGCGAGCATGCCGATGAAATGCATGGACCAGATACCGAGCCCCATGGCGAAGGCACCGCCGGCCAGCCAGAGCACGGCGGCGCGCCCCTTGCTTTGGCTCACTCGACTCGTCATGTTCAAGGCGGTGTAAGAGGCGAGCACGGCCACCAGAATGGAGAAGAAGACCAGATCCTGGCTGTAAGAGCTGTCGAGCATGGTGTGGGTCGCGGTCACGTTCACTCACTCTGGGATACATCAGGGCCTGAGCCTAGGCCAGGCCTGGGAAATCGAGTGGCAGATTGTATATCAGGCGTCCCTCTTGTGGGCCAGAGATATGTACCAAAAAGGCCCCGGTTCAGAGCGAAAAACCTGCCTTTGCTCAGCTTTAAACGCCATCTTCTGGACAAGGCGCCTAATTTTCCTATAAGGCAGAAGGTTATAACGCTTGTTCGGCGAATATCTGATGTGACAGGAATAAGTGGAACACCAAATATATTCACATTTAATGTTCCATAGGGGCTGGTAGGTGTTGTGCCGAGCAGAGGCTCATCAGGAAAAACTGATGGATTTAAGCATGCTGCAACAGCTGTCCATAACAATCGGGAAGAGATGCAAAATCAGTCATTTCAGACTGCAACTGTAATTCCAGCTCTGTCAGCTTGGTCAGTCGCATCGCAGCTCTGAAACTGTTTGCATCCAGTTCTGTGAGAGAGTTAGCCAGTTCGAACGATGGTCCCAGCTCCAGCAACCAGTAAGGATCCACATTCCCCTCAGCCTTCGGTGTTCCTGTCTGCTCTTCGGTCAGTTGTTCTCTTCGCAGCTTCCGGCATGTCAGTACAGGCCAGACCCGGGTGACCTCCCGTGTCAGGCCATTTGCTGAAAGGGTAGCTACGGCGAGATAGCTGATCTCGTTCATCAGCTGATCATCGTAACGAGTGGCAATGGTTTTGGCAGGGGTGTGATACCAGCGGGCAGAACCATCACGAAATGCATCGAAGTAATTGGCTGGGCGGCTGTTCTCCGGTGCGGTCGGAATGATCAGGGTGAGATCATGGTGGCGGACCTGCTGCATCCCCAGGGTGGCAATTCGGCTGGGCTCTTCCAGATAGAAGTGGCCCGAGTGGATGGCTGGATAGCGGAACTCTTCCCCGGATTTACCCAGCTTTTGCTCAAGGAAGGCTTGCAGCCAACAGGAGCCGCGGTGATCTTCTGCTGGTAGCAGGGCAAAGGCACCGATACCAATCCGATTGATCTCCTCCTTATAGGGATTTGTCTTCCCTAGTTGTTGGCTCATAAAGCCTGGATAGAGCGCAAAGGCGCCAAAGGTGGGCCGACTCGGTATCGTGTCCCCCTGTTGCCGATAGAGCAGGGCGTCCCGATAACGGTGCATCTGGTTGATGGCATCCTCAGGTACCCTGTCTCTTGAGTCTTCCAGTGGGCCCTTTTCGACCCGGTATTTGGCATCAAACAGCCAGATAAAGGTATCACCCTTTCCTGTGGTGGCTTCGATCAGAATGTCCGGTTTCTGGGGAACCAGCAGGGAGTGAACCGGCAGACTGCTCTTGTGGAATCTGGGTTCATGGGCCAGTTTGAGCCTTACACCGTCTTCTGCACGATGGTACTCCCAGCAGTACTTTATCCCCTCGGCCAGCCTGGTATCCCAGCCATCACGGGTGAAGTTAAATGCAGGTGTTTTCACCTCGGTAAACCCCAGGGTCAGGATAATTCGGCGCACCTCGATAACGCACCAGAGCTCGTAGAGCTGATCCATGCTGCGCACGCCAGCCACGGCATCATTCCCCAACGAGTCGAGATAGAGGCGCAGTTGCTGCCAGACCCGGTAAACCGCGCTATAGCCGCTCTTTTGCTGCAGTACCAGAGACTCGCGATACAACACCGCCGCCGGACCAACTTCACGCATCAGGGGGTGAGCCAGCGCCAGATCCAGCGGTTTGCTCCACGCCTTGAGGCGGTCAAAAAAGGCCCTGGACAGCAGGGTACGATCGCCCTGTTGTGTCAGCTGTTGCAGCATCCTTCCAGTGCGCTCCAGTACAAACTTGATAAAGCGGTTTTCCGGGGTATCCGTGGTCAGTTGTTTACGCTCTACCCGGTATCTGCGTTCGATACCGTTATCCAGATCCTGGCGGATCTGTTCGGCCTGCTTCGGGCGTGGCGGCCGCTTCATTCTGGCGGCCAGCAGATGCTCGGTCTTGCTTTGCAGCCGACTATGGGGCGCATTGATGATCTGGCGGATCCCCCGCTCAAGTTCCTTGTGCAGGGCTTCGAAATGAGCGAGCCAGAGCAGGGGGAACGGTTCGGCCTTGCGCTGGCTACGGCCCCCTTGCTGACTGGTTGTGCTGTTCAGGGTAAAACGCCAGTAGGGGTACTGTTCATCCAGCACCTGATGGATCAGAGGCACATCCCGGCGGATATCCAGCTTGACCGGATAGACCTCGAACCAGAGCGTCAGCTGAATGCGTACTGCATTTCTTACAGTCGGCTTCGGTTGATAAGAGAAAGGGAGCGCAAGTGTGCCCACGTTGTTGCCGGTATTGAATCCCCCCAGCAGCTCCTGCGAGCTATGCCTGCTTTTGAAGCGAAACGACTCGCAGATCCTCTGCAGATGATGCTCCAGCCGCGGTGCATCGTTCCCTTCGCTAACTTTGTGGAGAAACTCCCATTCGAATTCGTAAAAGCAGTTCTCATACAACAGGGGGGTTGGCAGTACCAGAGAGGAGAGAGCTCGCCCATCGGGCAGCTCCAGCGTGCAGCCATCAGCGTTAGCCCGGATGATGGAAAGGGGCTGCGAGAAGCGCACAACAGGTGGCTCGTATTTGCCAGCGCTCGCCGGCAGGTCCGATTTGTTGCTCTCTTGTTGATGATGAGCGCGGGTGGCTTGTAACTGCCGATAACGATCCCGGACCGTCTTCTCATTGGCGTAGATCCGCAAAATCCAGTCACTGCTCTGCAGGGTAAACAGGCACTCCATCACAACCCCCTTACGGCCAGAAGCTGGTAAAGCACTGCCGTACCAGCCGCTCTTTCATCCAGGCCAGTTTCTTCTTGCTGCGACAGGGGACATGTGGAGGTTCTGCGGGGGCGGAATCTTCACCGACGGCAGCCACCTTGCGGTTAAACAGGTCAGGGCGTGTGTCATCCCAGTGACTACCAAATTGTTCCGTCAACACCTTTTCCAGCTCGGTCAGCAGGTCGCTATCAGCCGTGTGATGGCTGCGCAACTTGTCGCTATCTCCCTCAATGCGCGGCAATACCTTGCACATCATAAAGTCATCCCAGATGGCGACCAGCTCTGCGGTATTGGCGGGGTGATGGGCCAGCAGGGCCAGCATCAGCTCGTTCAGGGCGCGATAGGCCAGTTCGAACGGGCTCTGTTGCAGTATCCCGTTGACTGCCTTCAGGAAGGTGACGCTCTCTTTACTGTGTTGCTCCAGCTCGGGGATGTCAGTAATGGCACGTCCGTCTGACCAGGTCGGATAACCAAGCCGTTTTGGCTGCAATGCCGGTGCAAAGTAGGCATCGAAATCGTTGGGGAAGAACTCGTTAAAGTCGAAGGTGAGGGCCCTGTCGATCACCTTGCGGGAAAAGCCGTGGGTGGTCTCGTCCATATTGACGGTACCGGCCACCATCAGATTGAAGGGGATAGCGATACCGTGCTGGCAGAAGCTGGCCCAGATCTGCCGATGCAGTGCAATATCGAGGTCCAGTCCCAGTTTTTCCGCCAGTTCGGTACGCGCGTTCTCATCCAGTTGCTGGCGAAGCGTATCTGCTTTGAGCAGGGGATCGCACTGGTAGAGATAGTCGTATTCGACCCCTTCTTTGTCGTTAAATGCCGTCAGTTCGGGTGAGGTATACCAGTGACGGGTCTCCAGTATCGAGAGATAGTCGGCGAAATATTGTTCAACCGGAGCCAGGTTCATCTCGTCGAGACAGAGCCAGAAGGGGGGGATATGGTCCAGTTGTTCCTGGCTCAGACCAATCTTACTATCGGTTCTGACTTCGCCAACACACCCGAAAATATGGAGCCAGGCTTGGGTAATAAAATGAAGCACCGGAGTCGATACATACTCCTTTTTACCACTGATCCTGGAGATATGGCCCAGCAGATCGGAGGGTTCGTGCCAGTCTGGCCGTACGGGAACCAGACAGTAATTGTCCTGGTCGGGATTGCTCTTGACCTGCTCACGAATAAAACGGGTTTTTCCTGTGCCGGAAATACCTGCGAACAACAGAAGTGGTTTATATAGACTCAGAATTGAGGATTCGTTAGTGAAAATATCATCATTATCTGATTTGAATTCTTCACCACTGACATCACACATTTCGCCAGTGTTATGTATTTTTTTGTTAAAATACTGTATTACTTTGTTGTTTCTTTTATTTCTTCCCGTTTTGGCTTTCATATAACCAATGTGTGATGTATGGCAAAGTATAGTTTCTATAACCGTTCTCTCGTTTGCTCCACTATGAAAAAAAGTATCAACATGGACTGGTTTATTATTTTTAAGTGTATCAACCACCTGTTTTATTCTATCAAACGAGATTCTTATAGTATCCTCATTACGGATAGCTAAAATAACTTTTTCATCGTATTTTACATCAGTAATTTTTGTTGTCTTTTTGCCCAGAATATACTTAAGATTGCTGCCTTTTAAGGCAGCAATCTCATTTAAAATCTCGTCAAAGATAACGTCACCACTCATTTTTTCACTCCATGAAATCAGCGATAGTTTTTGCTATACCATATGAGAATTTATATGGAACCCCATTACCAATAGTCTTGAACATCGCCGAAAGAGTCATTGTTGGAGGTAATTCAAACTCTTTCGGTAGTGACTGAATAGCCAGGGCCTCTGCTGCAGAGATCCGCCGAGGTAACCATGGATGCAAATGCACTTCGTTATTGCCATAGGCAGCAGTAGGTGAATATCTCCAACGATGTAGTCTTTTGTATGACTTTTTGGTGGTATCGCCCTCATCTATCACCATGAACTTGGCCAGACCAGCTCTGGGAGTAAAATAATGCTGACTATTAGGATGTTCATCCACATTATTCTCTTTGAACCACCAGTTTACTGTCAATTCCTCTGGTACTTCAGCTTTGCCGGGGGTCGAGTTGAATGGAGTTTGGGTTGGCCACGAATAGTTAAATGCCATCTGGTTAGGGAATGGCATATACTTTTCCCAGGAAAATGTACTCATATCTTCATCTTTATGGTTTAAAGAACCAAACATGATGATGCGATCTCTGTCTTGAGGAGCACCAAACTCGATTGAATTGATTAGTCTTTCAGTAATAGCGTAATCTGCATCCTGAAGCTGCTTTTTTATTGATTCATAAAACTCTCGGTGCTTTTTTGTACGCCACAAGCCTTTGACATTTTCGAAAACAAACCAGTCTGGCTTGTTTTTAATAATCAAGTCTATATATGACTTGGAAAGGCGGCCATTTTCACCATCGTGACCTTTATTTTTTCCTGCAACCGAAAAATCTGGGCATGGTGGACCACCAATAAATCCAATACTCTCTGACTTGATTCTTGCACTACTAACCATTGTCTTAAGCTCTGAGCTTAAAGGGCCATCAAGAAAGTCATCTATGGAGTTCAAAAAATGACCAAATTCGGGTTCTGAAATACCCATTTTCTTTCTACTATATTTATATGCATTGAGAAAATCTTTGTTCAGTTCATTAACAAAAACGACATTAAATCCTGCTTTTTCAAAGCCGAGATCCAGAAACCCGGAGCCTGAAAAAAAAGAAAAAACAGAGTGGTTCATTGATTGATTCTCTTGGTGATGAGTTTTTGAGCTGGATAGTCAGTAGTTATGAAGCTCTTTGAATGCATCGGAACAGTATGATTTATATCCAATGACAGCACTAAAATCTATCTGATTTAACTGTTTGTTTATACAGTGAATTGTGCAGATTCACAAGCGAGGCGCCATTGTGACAGATATCGTGAAACCCCAAAAGCGCAGCGAGATGATGGCTGGCATTCGTAACCGGGATACCCGTCCCGAGAAGCGGGTGCGTGCCATGTTGCATCGTGCCGGGTTTCGCTACCGTTTGCACAATGCAGCTTTGCCGGGCACTCCGGATCTCTGGCTGGCGCGTTACCGTGCGGTGATCGAGGTTGATGGCTGTTTCTGGCATGGTCATGACTGTCACATCTTCAGGTTGCCATCGACCAGAACGGCCTTCTGGCAAACCAAGATTGCCAGCAATCGCGAGCGTGATACCCGTCATCTGGCCGAGCTGGAACAACTGGGTATTCGTCGTCTGACTATCTGGGAGTGTGCTCTTACGGGGCGTCTTCGCCATGATCCTGAGCGGCTGTTGCTGGTTATCAGCTGGTGGCTGACCAGTGGCCTCAGTCATGGCGAGATTGCCGGTGGCCGTGAACTGCAGATCGCAATGGATCATTCCCATCCGCATGGCTGACCAGAGAGCACTCTCGACCCAGCCCTCAAACAGCCTGATAAAAGTGATCATTTTTTGTTGTCAAATCAGTGAGCTGTTGTCGCCTGTTGCTCGTTTGAAAATCTCCCCTATTTTTCGTGATACAGTTCGGCAGTGGCAACCACAAGGGGGTGGTTATGGATCCGGTTTCTTATCTTTTCTCGGCTTATCTCAATCTGGTGCAGCAGCAGGTGACGGATATTTATGGCACAGAGCTAAAAACGCTGGTAGTGCCTTATGAGGGAGAGCAGGTCCCCTTCTCTTTCCAACTCTGGCAGATCAAACAGAACAGCGTTTGCCGCCCCTACGAGCAAGATGTGCGGCGCTTCAGTCAGTGCACGGTTAAGGCGCGGGCATTGTTTGGCAAATTGTGCGATGACCTGACACGACAAGACGATAGCAACTGGCAGCTTCCTAAGTACCGCACCATGTACTGTTCGGCGGCTGTCAACTACCGCCCCATGATTGCGGAAATCACCGACGCTAAGCAAGACCCGGTAACGCTTGCGGAGCGAGCCTGTAATCAGGCCATTCTGGCTGCCATGGGCAGTGAAGACGAAACCCTGCTGGCTCAGCGAGACAAATCATGTGCCGCAGTACGCTGAGGCAATTTTCGAGTGAAAATGAATGGTTAGAAACCCCGCTGTGCCCCATACCACAACTTCCGTTGAGACAGGGGTTTGATGAGGTAGCAATCATCATCACAAGGAGGCGTCATGATCAGCCATATCGACCATCTGGTGTTGACGGTGAGCGACATAGATCGTTCGGTCGCGTTTTACAGTTCAGTGCTGGAAATGGAGGCAGTCACCTTCGGGGCCGGGCGGCGGGCGCTGCGCTTTGGCAATCAGAAGATCAATCTGCAACTGCTGGGTGAGGAGCCGCGCAACCGGGCCCAGGTGGGAGCGGGGGATATCTGCCTTATCACCCATTGGACGCTTGCGCAGGTGATGCATCAGCTCGAAAATCACGGAATCGAGATAGTGGAGGGGCCCGTGACCAAGAGCGGTGCCTGCGGGCCCATCGAATCCGTCTATTTTCTAGATCCGGATCAGCATCTTATCGAGATAAGTCGTTATCTATAAGACGAGTTATGCTGCGTTGTTGGTATTTTTAATATTAAATGCTGTTAATGTTTATAAATTCAGAGTCTTTGACTGCCTTGGCCCTGAATGGAGGAAGTGTCGACAGCAGATTCAGTCTGTCGAGGCCGGCCTTGGTCGGCGCCTCGCCCTGATCACCCCGGCAATGCCGATGCAGGCGCCCGCCAGCAGCAACAGATAGCCCAAGGGGAGCAAGGCGAAAGGCTCATGCAAGCATCCCGCTTCATCCAGGCTGGATCCCATCAGGCTGAATGCCATAAAGCTGGCGATCCCCAGCCCCATCAGAAAAACACCGAACTTGACCATGCTATTGTCCTCGCTGCTGCTAAAGAGCGGGCACTCTGTCATGGCCGGGTGAAGGGAGTGTGAAGCGAGATGCACAAGGGGCAGGCATCACGCTGTTGAAAGCGCATGTGAAAAGGGCAGCCATGGCTGCCCTTCGTGATCGGCTCGGCGGGTCGCTCCCGCTATCGCGCCGGGATCAGCAGACCCCTTGCGCCAGCATGGCGTCGGCGACTTTCACGAAACCGGCGATGTTGGCGCCGCTCTCGTAATTCACATGATTATCCCCATCCTGGCCGTAGCGCACACAGGTGCTGTGGATGCTGTTCATGATCCCCTTGAGGCGGGCGTCCACCTCTTCCCGGGTCCAGGAGAGGCGCTGGGCATTCTGGCTCATCTCGAGGCCAGAGGTGGCGACCCCACCGGCGTTGGCGGCCTTGCCCGGAGCGAACAGGACCTTGGCTGCATGGAACGCCTGGATGGCGGCGGCGCTGGAGGGCATGTTGGCCCCCTCGGCCACCAGTTGCACGCCGCCCGCGATGAGGGCTGCGGCGTCCGACTCATCCAATTCGTTTTGGGTGGCGCAGGGCAGGGCGACCTGGGTCGGCAGGTGCCAGGGGGTACGGCCGGTGAAGAACTCGAGCCCAAGCTCGTGGGCGTAATCCGCGACCCGCTTGCGCTGCTCGTTCTTGAGTTCCATCAATCGGGCCAGCTTCTCGGGGGTGAAACCGTCCGGATCGTAGACGGTGCCGCCGGAGTCGGAGGCGGTCACGACCTTGGCGCCGAGGGACATCGCCTTCTCGATGGCGTATTGGGCCACGTTGCCCGAGCCCGATACCGATACCGTCATGCCCGCCAGCGACTGGCCGCGGTGAGCCAGCATGGCTTCGACGAAGTAGAGCAGGCCGTAGCCGGTGGCCTCCGGCCGAATGAGGCTGCCGCCAAAGGAGAGCCCCTTGCCGGTAAAGACACACTCGGCGCTGTTGGTGAGCTTCTTCATCATGCCCGCCATGTAGCTCACCTCGCGCCCGCCGACGCCGATGTCACCGGCCGGCACGTCGGTGTTGGCACCCAGGTGGCGATAGAGCTCCAGCATCAGCGCCTGGCAGAAGCGCATCACTTCCCCTTCGCTCTTGCCCTTGGGATCGAAATCGCTGCCCCCCTTGCCGCCCCCCATGGGCAGAGTGGTGAGGGCGTTCTTGAAGGTCTGCTCGAAGGCGAGGAATTTCAGCACGGAGAGATCCACCGAGGGGTGGAAGCGCATGCCGCCCTTGAAGGGGCCGATGGCGGAGCTGTGCTGGATGCGATAGCCGCGGTTCACCTGCACCTGGCCTTGGTCATCGACCCAGCTAACCCGAAACTGCACCAGCCGCTCCGGCTCCACCAGGCGCTCCAGCAAACCGTGTTGCAGGTAGCGGGGATGGCGCTCGATAAAGGGCCAGATGGAGGCGACCACCTCGCTCACCGCCTGGATGAACTCGGGTTGATGGGGGTTGCGCTTGGCCACCTGGGCCAGAAAGTCGGCCTGGGAGAGGGAATGACTCATCTATAACTCCTGTCGTGAATGTGCAATTGGCGTCTTGCCAGAGACGATCATGCCCCGCAGCCAACTCTGCGTTCGATGGCGGGAATGAGCTGTGATCGCAGGGATTGCGATCCTCGCCGAATGGGGCAGTGCTCATGGCGTCTCCCCTTGGCTTCGGCAAGATAATTCGTGCGGACGAAAATCTTTTTATGCATTTTAGATTAATAAATAGCAAGCGATTCCTGTCGGCTTTTCGCGGCGTCGTCAGGGTGGCAAGCGGGGAACAGAGAAGAGCCCCTTGGCCGCCATGGGATACAACAAAAGGTTAACAATGCGTGAAAAGTGAATGAGTAACAGGGCGGGCATCGAGGGGGCCGAGCTCGCCAGGCCGGGACCCGGCTCTGGGCGCCATGAGCCAGATGCAAGTATCCGGCGAACGACGGCGGGCAATATGCTACTGTAGCGGCGTTTTTTTGATGATTGTGCAGGCTTTGACCTTTTTGAAGATGCTTTTTGCAGATGGAATGGTATGCAGACTAACTCGATGATGACCTGGCTGACCCAGCCGACAAGCTCCCTCAACCCCATGATCTGGCAGGTGACCCATGCTGGCCGATGAATCCATGCGCCTGAACAAATACATCAGCGAGAGCGGCATCTGCTCGCGCCGCGAGGCGGATCGCTTCATCGAGCAGGGCAACGTCTTCATCAACGGCAAGCGCGCCGGCATCGGGGATCAGGTGTTTGCCGGGGATCTGGTCAAGGTCAACGGTCAGGTGATCGAGGCGCGGGAAGCGGACAGCCTGGTGTTCATCGTGCTGAACAAGCCGGTGGGCATCGTCTCCACCACGGAGGCGGGGGAGAAGGACAACATCGTCGACTTCGTCAACCACAGCACCCGCATCTTCCCCATCGGCCGGCTCGACAAGGATTCCCAGGGGCTCATCTTCCTCACCAACCACGGGGATCTGGTGAACAAGATCCTGCGGGCGGGCAACGATCACGAGAAAGAGTACCTGGTGACCGTCGACAAGCCGGTGACCGATGAATTCATCCGCGGCATGGGGGCCGGGGTGCCGATCCTCGGCGCCGTCACCAAGAAGTGCAAGGTCAAGAAAGAGTCCCCCTTCGTGTTTCGTATCACCCTGGTACAGGGGCTGAACCGCCAGATCCGCCGCATGTGTGAACACTTCGGCTTCGAGGTCACCAAGCTCGAGCGTATCCGCATCATGAACGTCAGCCTCAAGGGGCTGCCGGTGGGGGAGTGGCGCGATCTCACCGACGACGAGCTTATCGAGCTGTTCAAGCTCATCGAAGACTCCTCCTCCGAAGTGAAACCCGCCAAGGGGGCGGCGCCTGCCAGCAAGCCGGTGGCCAAGGCCGCAAGCGGCGCGGCTGGCAAGACGGCGCAGGGCAAGAAGCCCCGCCGAAGCGACGATCACGAGATTGGCGGGCGTCCCAATGTGCCGGGACCCGAGGCATTTGAGAGCAAAGGCCCCACCAAGGGCACGGCAGGCAAAGGCGGTGCTGGCAAACAGGCCGGGGGCAAGGGCGCACCGGCCAAGGGTGGCAAACCCGCCACGGCGGGCAAACCGCGCACGAACCAGGGCGGACGGCAGAAGAAGGGGCGTTAAGGCGCCCCGTCACTCGCTTTTCAACCTTCTCAATACATCGGCCCTAGGCCGGTGTATTGCTTTGGGCAGCCAGGGGAGCGCTCGTCTTGCCAGCCAGGGGGACAGCCGTCTCGCCAGTCACGGGCAGGCGCATCACGCTCGGGTAGTGCAAGGGGTTGAGCCGCAGCACCAGCAGGCTCATCAGCGCCAACCCGCCGAGTTGCCACTGCCAGGCGCTGGCAAAATCCCCGCTTATATGATGCAGGCGCGCCGCCACCCAGGGGCCGGTCGCCGCCAGCATGAAGCCAAATCCCTGCATCAGGGCGCTCAGGCTGCCGGCCCGGCGCGGATCCGGCAGGTGATCGAGCGCTATCACCATGATGAGGGAGAAGCTGCCGCCAAGTCCTGCGCCACACAGCAGGCACCAGAGGATGGGGGCCGTTTGCGGGGCCAGCCAGAGACCGCCAAAGCCTAGCACCTGCAGCGTGATGGCGAGCCCCATCCAGGGGCGCCTGTCCTCCTTGCGTGCCGCCAGCAGTGGCAATCCCAGGCCGCTCAGGGTCTGGGCCAGGGCCAGCCAGGCCACCAGCTCACCCGAGGACTGTGCGCTCCAGCCCTGGGCCATGTAAGCGGGCGCGAGCCAGGCCACGACGATGCCATAGCCGCTGTTGATGATGCCAAAGCAGGTGATCAACAGCCAGCTGCGGGGCAGGGCGACGAGACGCTGCTCTGTCTGCAACGGAGGCTTCGGCGCCGGGCGTGGCAGCCGCACCCGCCAGAGGAGCCAGGCGAGCGCGAACAGCACCGGCAGACTCCACAGCGCCAGCACCCGTGACCAGTCGATGAGGCCCGCGAGCCGTGGGCTCAGCATGGCGCCGAGCGCCCCGCCCCCCATCATGCAGGCGGAGAAGATCCCCATCACCAGCGGCACTCGCCGGGCAAACGCCCCCTTGATGAGGCCGGGCAGCACCCCCTGCACCAGGGCCGAGCCCAGGCCGCAGAGGGCGGCACTGGCGATAAGCAGGGCGCCGCTCGTCAAGTCAAAGCGCAGGGCGCTGCCGAGCGCGAGCAGCAGCAAGGCGGCGCCGAGCAAGACGCCGGCGCGGGTGCGCCCGAGTAGCGCCGGGGTGCAGAGCACGCCGACACCGATGAGCAGCAGGGGCAGCAGGGTGACCCAGGCGAGGCTATCCATGCCCATGGCGAGGCGCCCGTCTATCTGCCCCGCCAGCGGGCCGATGGCGGTGAGAAAGGGCCGCAGGTTGAGGGCGATGAGCACCACCAGCACCAGCAGGGCCGGGTTGCCGCCCTTACTCATGCTGGCAGCCGTAGAGGGCTGAGGCCGGGATGGGGCTGTTGAGTTTGATGAGCGGCAGGGGCGGTGGGGAGAGAGGGAGCCGCAGCCGATCGTAGCTGGCGCTGCTGTCAAAACCGAAGGGAGCCGCGTCGGCATTGTCGAAGGCGTAGTAGACCGCTTGAATGCCGTTCATCACCAGGGCGCACAGGCACATGGGACAGGGGTGGCCGCTGGCGTAGACCACGGCGTCCTTGAGCGGCCCCAGCAAGCTCGCCTCCCGCAGCGCCTCCATCTCCGCATGGCGGGTGGGATCCCCGGATTCCAGCATGAGGTTTACCGCGCTCGCCACCAGTTTTCCCTCTTTCACCAGCAGGGCGGCGAAGGGGCGGCCCCCTTGCTGGCGGTGGGTCAGCGCCAGGTGCAGGGTCTGCTCGAGCCACTCCTGATGGTTGGGGTCGCTGAGGGCGGTGAGGGAGTTGACGAGGCCGGTACCGGACTGGGCGTGGGGCGACATGGGGTTGTCCTGGGCAAAAAGTGGGGGTGGAGGGAGCCTAGCGACTCGCCAGGTCATTTGGAAATTAAATGATAGAATGACAATCAGTGATTTTATAAATGGTAAACGGCCATGCTGGATCCCCAATTACTGCGCAGTTTCGTCGCCATCATCGAGACCGGCAGCTTTACCCGGGCCGGGGATCGGGTCCATCTGACCCAGTCCACCATCAGCCAGCAGATGCGGCGCCTTGAGGAACAACTCGGCTGCCCGCTCCTTGATCGCACGGGCCGCACCGTGACCACCACGGTGGCCGGGGAGAAGCTGCTTGGACTGGCGCGGCGCATTCTGGCGCTGCTGGAGGAGGCCCGGGAGCGGGTGAGCGAGGCGAGCCAGCCCCTGAGGCTCGGGGTGCCGGAGGATTTTGCCGCCGGTGCCATGGCCCCGGTGCTGGGGGCCTTCGCCCGGGACTACCCTGCCGTGCGACTGGAGGTGGCAAGCGGGCTGAGTCACGAGATCTGGCAACGTTTCGAGGGGGGCGAACTGGATCTGGCGCTCATCAAACAGACGCGGGGGCAGGGGGATCCTGTCGCCCGCTGGCGCGAGCCGCTCGCCTGGGTCGACAGTCGCGACTGGCCGGCGGCAACGCGGGATCCCGTGCCTTTGGTGGTGTTCCCAAGCGAGGGGCTCTATCGGCGGCAGATGACGGATGCACTGGATGAGCGAGGGCTGCGCTGGCGCATCGCCTATGTCAGCGCCAGCCTCGCGAGCCTGCAAGGAGCGGTGAGCGCCGGCATCGGGGTGAGCCTGTTGCCGAGCCGGTTGGTGCAAGACGATCAGGTCGAACTCATCGACTGGCCCCCCATGCGGGCAGTGGAGCTGGCCTTGCATCGGGGGGAGGAGGGCGGGGAAGCCCTTCGCCGCCTGAGCGAGGCCCTCATCGCCCTGTGTGACGAGGTGATGGGGCTGCGCTGAGCCCGAGTGCCGGGATCAGGCGATGGCTTGCCTTGGCAGCACGGCGAGCCAGACTTCGACCTCGCCGCTGTCGGTTTGGGCGTCAAACTCGGGGCCGTAGCGCTCGAAATCCGGCTTGTGGGCAGACTCATAGCTGGATTGTGCGAGCCAGGCCAGTGCGGCTTGCCAGGTCTGGGGCAAGGTATCCACATGGCCTTGGTGCAGGAAGACGGCATAGGTCTGGGCAGTGATGCGCATTCGGCCAAGAGTGGGGGGCAGCACCTCCAGGGCGTTCACCTCCACCGCACACAGGTATTCGCAGCCGTGCTCGTCGGCGCCGCAGATGACCCCGTAGGCGTGTTCCCCGAGCTGGCCCGGCAAGGGGCCCAGCGCGCCGAAGTCGTGCCACTGGCCGCCGAAATCCCCCTGTGAAAACAGGTGATGGCGGCGTATTCCCCCCAGCAGCATGGGGCGACCTTGCTCGAATCGGATGGGGGCTGTCATGACGTTTCCTCTCTGCCGGTTGAATACATCAGGCTGGCCAGTGCTTGGCCGCCTGCGGCCTGCTTAGCCAGCACTCCCCCCTCGGTCGGGGTCGGTGCTGGCGGCCTGGGTGTGCGCCGCCTGCTGGATCTTGCGCTCATAGTCTCGTTGCACGATGGCGAGCGCCGCCAGGGCCAGAGCCGGATCGATGTCGTTGGTCTCCAGCAGTTCGATAAGATCCACCGCGAGCTTGATCTCGGGGGGGGCGTTCTCCAGTGACATTCTCTTCTCCGCATCAGTGTCGTGTCGGGGGCCAGTATACAGGGCCGCGCCCGGGTTGGTGCAGGGGTACGCCACTACAGGTGCTGGCGCATCTCCTTGTCTATCTCCTCGCGCAGGGCCATCAGCTTGAGCGCGTATTGTTGCAACTGCAGATCCCCCTCGCTCACCGGTTGCCACTGGGGCACCTTGTCCGGTTTGCCGTGCTCGTCCATGGCGACGAAGATGATGATGCAGTGGGTGGTCTTGTGGCGCTCCCGGCTGGTGGGGTGGCGGCTGTAGACATCCACCGCCAGGTGCATGCTGGTGGTGCCGGTGTGGATCACCTGGGCGTGCACCTCCACCAACTGGCCTATCTGGATGGGGCGCAGGAAGCGGATGCCCCCCACGTAGACGGTGACGGCATAGCCGCCACACCAGCCGGCGGCGCAGGCGTAACCCGCCTGATCGATCCACTTCATCACCATGCCGCCGTGCACCTTGCCGCCGAAGTTCACGTCGGCGGGCTCGGCCAGAAACTGCAGGGTCAGCTCGCGGGGTGGGGTCATGTTCTCTCCTTGCTGCCGGCTCATGGCCGGGTACTCTTGCGATAAGCCTCGGCCTGCTGGCAGGGAGGCAGGGATGACACATAGGGGCGCTCGTTGCCGGTGCGCTGGCCGACGCTGGCGTATTGTTGCTGACAACGGGTCGCCTTGCCTCCCGCCCTGACGCAGGCATCGATGCGCTGCTGTCTGTCTTGTCCCGTCTGCAACTGGCGGGCGTTGAGGCAGGCTCTGTCCAATCCGTCCTGATGGGTCTGCCTGTCCGGGGTGGCGGCCAGCAGGCCACCGGCGAGGGTGCAGGTGAGCAGCAGTATGACAAGCTTCATCATGATTTGTCTCCTTGCGGGGGGCGCCCCGCGATGACCAGCGCTATCCCCCCGAGGATGCCCAGGGAGGAGAGCAACAGCCGCCATGATCCCGACTCATCGAGCAGGATGAGCCCGGCCAGGAGGGCGAGTGGGGGCACCAGCAGCTGGATGCTGGCGGCCAGGGTGCGCCCAAGCTGGGGCAGCACCTGATACCAGAGGGCATAGCCGAGACCGGAGGCGAGCCCCCCCGATGCCAGGGCGTAGCCGATGGCGGTCGGGCTGGCATTGAGTTGCCCCAGCCACAGATAGAGCAGGGCCGCAGGCAGGCTGGCCATCAGGAAATGGCCCGCGTTGGCGGCGATGGGATCGCTAAAGCGCGGCGCGCGCAGGGTATAGCAGGCCCAGGCGATGCCGGCGGCGACCATCAGCACGGCCCCCAGGGGATCCGGCGCGCTGATGCCGGGCAGCAGCAGCAAAATAAGCCCCGCCATGGCAAGCAGCAGGCCGGCCCACTGGAAAGGGGGAAGCCGCTCGCCACGCAGCAGCGGTGGGGCCAGCATGCTGAGTTGGACGGCGGCGAACAGCAGCAGGGCGCCGGTGCCTGTGGTCAGGGTCAGGTAGGCGAAGGAGAAGGCGGCGCCGTAGATGACGAGGCAGAGGGCGCCAGCCCAGTCTCCTTGGCGCGCTGGCGTGGGACGGCGGGCCGAGCAGAGCAGGAACAGCACCAGGGCGCCGCTGGTCAGGCGCAGCAGGGTGAACAGGGCCGGATCCATGCGCTCTTCAAACAGTGCCAGGCGGCAGAGCACCGAGTTGGCGGCGAATGCCACCAGGGTCAGCAGAGTGAGCAGCAACAGGCGGGGTAGCGGCATTTATTCACCTTGAGTTCAGTGGCGGCGAACCAGCATAAAGCAAAATGCAATGAGGAGGGCCTATGAAACAAATACTCGATCAACTGCTCGGCAGCGGCAAGAGCTGGCTCAACGACGGCGGCGACAGCCGCAAGGCCCAGATGAAGGGCATGGCGCAGGGCGGCCTGGCAGCCGGTGCCATGGCTTTGCTGCTCGGCAACAAGAAGATACGCAAATATGGTGGCAAGGTGGCGGCGGTGGGCGGCGCGGCGGCCCTCGGTGGCCTCGCCTACAAGCTCTACCAGGACTGGCAATCCCAGCAAGGCGGCGCGGCGCAACCGGCCCAGCCTCTGGATTCCCTGCAGGGACAGGCGCTGGACGCCCGTGCCACCCTGCTGGTACGGGCCATGGTGGCGGCGGCCCGGGCCGACGGTCACATCGACGACGCCGAGCGCCAGAAGATCCAGCAGTACCTGACCGAACAGGGGCAGAGCGACGCGGCCCGCTGGATTGACGCCGAGCTGGCCCGCCCGCTGGATCCCCAAGCCCTGGCCCGGGAGGTCACCGACATGGAGCAGGCCACCGAGGTCTATCTCGCCTCCCTGCTCACCGTCGAGGTGGATCACTTCATGGAGCGCGGTTATCTCGATGAGCTGGCAAAGGCGCTCAAACTCGATGACAACCTCAAGAGCAGCATAGAGCGACAGGTCGCCCAGCTTGGGGCGCCGAGCTGATCCGCACGCCAGTGCAGGATGAAACAGGCCCCGTCATGGGGCCTGTTTGTGTTCGCCGCGCCCGCCTCAAGGGCTCAACGCAACAAGGGTTTGTCCAACTGCTGATGGATAAGCTCGGCCAACTGGCTGAGGGCGGCTTCCAGCTCTGGGCTCCAGGGATGGGAGCTGTTCAGGCGCAGGCAGTGGTTGTGCTGACCCTGGCTGGAAAACAGGGCCCCGGGTGCTAGGGAAAAGCCGCAGGCGAGTGCCTGGGCGTGCAGGGCGCGGCTGTCGAGGCGCTCGTCAAATTCGAGCCAGAGGAAGTAGCCACCATCGGGGTTGGAAATACGTACCTCTCCGGGGAGAAGGTGCAGCAGGGCGGCCCGCATCTGTTGCTGGCGTTGGGCCAGGGTGTGGCGCAGGCGGCGAAAATGGGCATCCACCCCGCCCTGGCGCAGCATGTCGGCGAGCGCGAGCTGGCTCGGCACATTGGTGGACAGGGTCGACATCAGCTGCAGCCGTTGGATGCGCTCGGCGTGGGGGCCCGCCACCACCCAGCCGACCCGAAAACCCGGCGCCAGGCATTTGGAAAATGAGCTGCACAGCAGGCTGTCCCCCCGCGAGTCCCAATGCTTGAGCGGGCGTGGCCGCTCGCGGCCAAAATAGATCTCCGCATAGACGTCGTCTTCCACTAAAGGCACCTTGTGGGCGTTGAGCAACTGCATCAACGCCTCCTTGTGGCCATCCGGCATGGTGTGGCCGAGCGGATGCTGGACGTTACCCATCAGCCAGCATGCCTTGATGGGGCGCTCGGCCAGGGCCTGGGCCAGCAGGGCGAGATCGATGCCGACCCCGGGGGTGACCGGGATCTCCACCGCCTTGAGTTGCAGGCGCTCTATGGCCTGCAGGGCGCCGTAGAAGGTGGGGGACTCCACCACCACCCAGTCCCCCGGCTCGGTCAGCACCTGCAGGCTGAGGGAGAGCGCCTCCATGGCCCCGGTGGTGATGATGATCTGCTGGGGGTCGACCAGCAGGCCGTCGTCCGCATAGCGGCGGGCGATGGCCCGGCGCAGGGTCTCGTTGCCGGGGGGGAGGTCTGCCACCGTGCTGAAGGGATCGAGGCGGCGCATGCAACTGCCCAGCGCCCGGCCGAGCTGGGGGTGGGGGAAGAGGGTGGGATCTGCCACCGCCATGCCGAGTGGCACCAGATCCCGGGACTTGCTCGCCTGCAGCACCTCGAACACCAGATCGTTGATGTCCACAGAGCCGCTGTAGTGCGCCTGCTGGGGGGTGCTGATGCGCTGGGGGGAGGCGACGGCCTTGACGTAGTAACCGGACTGGGGCCGCGCCAGCACCAGGCCGCGGCTCTCCAGCAACTGATAGGCCTGCAGCACAGTCATGGGGCTAAGGTGGTGGGTCTTGCAGCTCTGGCGGATGGAGGGGATACGCTCCCCCGGCCGCCAGACGCCGCTCTCTATCTGCTGCTGCAGCTGATCTGCCAGTTGGCCGTAGCGGGACATGATGGGTTTAAACTGTTATAGGTGTATTTCACTATAACTGCATCTGTTATAGGTGTCATGGCACGTGTTGTACTTAACGGGCGAAAACCTGTCTGTTAAATGCAACATAGAGAGTCATGCATGATAAGCCTGGATGATGTGGTCAGCCTCTCCCGAATACAGTTCGGCGCGACGGCGATGTTCCACTTTCTGTTTGTACCCCTCACCCTGGGGCTGTCCTGGATCCTGGTGATTGCCGAGTCGGCCTACGTGATGACCGGCAAGGTGATCTACAAGGACATCACCCGCTTCTGGGGCAAGTTGTTCGGTATCAACTTCGTGATGGGGGTGACTACCGGGATCACGTTGGAGTTCCAGTTCGGGACCAACTGGGCCTACTACTCCCACTACGTCGGCGACATCTTCGGCACTCCGCTCGCGGTGGAGGGACTGATGGCCTTCTTCCTCGAATCCACCCTGGTGGGACTCTTCTTCTTCGGCTGGGACAAACTCTCCCGCGGTCAGCACCTGATGGTGACCATGCTGGTGGCGCTCGGCTCCAACCTCTCAGCGCTCTGGATCCTCATCGCCAACGGCTGGATGCAGAACCCGGTCGGCGCCGAGTTCAACCCCATGACGATGCGCATGGAGCTGGTGGACGTGGCCGCTGTCATCTTCAACCCGGTGGCCCAGGTCAAGTTCGTGCACACGGTGGCGGCGGGCTATGTGGCTGCTTCCCTGTTCGTGATGGGGGTGAGCAGCTGGTATCTGCTGCGCCGCATGGAGGTGCGCTTCGCCCTGCGATCCTTCGCCATCGCCTCGGGTTTCGGTCTGGCCGCCATCCTCTCGGTCATAGTACTGGGTGACGAGTCTGGCTATCGCACCGGCGAGGTACAGAAGGTGAAACTCGCCGCCATCGAGGCGGAGTGGCACACCGAGCCTGCCCCGGCCTCCTTCACCCTGTTCGGTCTGCCGGATCAGAGCGCCGAGACCACCCACGCCGCGGTCAAGATCCCTTATCTGATGGGCATTATCGCCACCCGCTCCCTCGATGAGCAGGTGACGGGCCTGAAAGATCTCAAGGCCGAGCACGAGGTGCGCATCCGCAGTGGCATGCTGGCCCACGATGCCCTGGAAGCCCTGCGGGCGGATGGCGGCAATGCCAAGGCCAGGGCCACCTTCGAGCGCCACCGCGCCGATCTCGGCTACGGCCTGCTGCTGACCCCCTACGCCAAGGAGATTGGCAAGGCGGACGAGGCGGCCATTGCCAAGGCGGTGGACGACTCCATCCCCCAGGTGGCGCCACTGTTCTGGAGCTTCCGACTGATGGTAGGCATAGGCGTGGTGTTGCTGCTGCTCTTTACCGCCGCCTTCCTGCAGCTGTGCCGGGGCCGGCTGGTGCAATCGACCCAACTGCTCAAGGCCCTGTTCTGGAGCATACCGCTGCCCTGGATTGCCATCGAGGCGGGCTGGTTCGTGGCCGAGTTCGGTCGCCAACCCTGGACCATCAGCGACGTGCTGCCGGTGTCGGCGTCCGTCTCCTTGCTGCAACCGGGCCAACTCTGGTTCAGCCTCATCTCCATCTTCCTCATCTACAGCACGCTGCTGGTGGTGGAGCTGTTCTTGTTGCGTCACGTGATCCGCAAAGGGCCCGCCAGCCTGCAGACGGGTCGTTATCAAGGTGAAGTGTTGAAAAACGGGAGTCCCGTCTGATGGATTACGAAACCCTGAAACTCGTCTGGTGGGGGCTGGTGCTCTTCCTGCTCATCGGCTTCGTGGTGATGGATGGCTTCGATCTCGGGGTCGGCATGCTGTTGCCCGTGGTGGCCAAGAACGATGAGGAACGGCGGGTGCTGCTCAACAGCGTGGGGCCCGTGTGGGAGGGCAATCAGGTGTGGCTCATCGCCGGTGCCGGCACCCTGTTCGCCGCCTGGCCCCTGGTCTATGCCGCCTCCTTCTCGGCGCTCTATGTGCCCTTCATGTTCCTGCTGTTCGGCCTCTTCCTGCGCCCGGTCGGTTTTGACTATCGCAGCAAGCTGCCGGACCCCGTGTGGCGCCGCTGGTGGGACAGGGCCCTGGTGATGGGGGCCCTGCTGCCGACCCTGGTGTTTGGCGCGACCCTGGGCTTCTTGCTGCAAGGCTTGCCGTTTCGCTTCGATTCGGCCCTTCGCATCCACTATGGCGCCTTCGATTTCAACTGGCCCCTGCTCTTCACCTGCATGGGCACGGCGCTGGCCCTGCTGATGCTCCATGGCTGCAGCTTCCTGCAGTGCAAGACTCAAGGAGTGATAGCGGCGCGCTGCGCTCGCCAGAGCCGCTGGCTCGGCCCTCTGGCAAGCGCTCTGTTTGCCTTGGGCGGCTTCTGGCTCAGCCAGATGCGCGGCTACCAGATAGCCGAGATTGGGGATCTCAACAGCTCCCTGACCCCCCTGATGAAACAGGTAACGACGGCGCCGGATGGCTGGTTTGGCAACTTCATTGCGCACCCCGTGCTTTGGGCTGTGCCGGCCCTTGGCCTCTTGCTGCCGTTCATGAGCTCGCTGGCAAGCGCCCTTGGTCGGGCGCGGCTCGCCATCTTGGCCAGCGGCGGTGCCTGCACCGCCATGATGCTGACCATCGCCATCGCCCTGTTCCCCTTCGTGCTGCCCTCGTCCCTGGATCCGTCGAGCAGCCTGACCCTGTGGGACGGCACCTCCAGTGAGCGCACCCTCTTCATCATGCTGGGGATAGTCGCCGTGCTGATGCCCATCAACATCGGCTATACCCTCTGGGTTTACTGGGTGGCGCGGGGCAAGATGAGCACCGAGCAGGTGCGCGAACACGGCCATAGCCTCTACTAACAAGAGAATTGAGGAGTCATCGATATGTGGTATTTCACCTGGATACTGGGGCTGGGGTTTGCGCTGCTGTGCGGCCTGGTCAATCTGCTCTGGCTCGAGGCGCGCTGGGCCGCGGATGAGGATCTCAAGGAGTCTTGAGCCGCGCCATCTTGCCAATGAAAAAGGCCGACACTGGGTGTCGGCCTTTTTGTTGCCAGGGGCTTAGGCGATGGCCGGGCGGGCGCCGCGCCGCTCGCTGGCCTCGCTGAGATGGGTGAGGCCATAGGCCAGCAGCACGATGAGGGCCCCGATCCAGGGGGTGTGCATCAATCCAAGGTGCTCCACCACGAAACCACCCACCACGGAACCCAGGGCGATGCCGACGTTGAAGGCGGCGATATTGAGGCCGGAGGCCACGTCCACGGCATTGGGGGTGTGGATCTCGGCCTGTTTCACCACCAGCACCTGCAGACCCGGCACGTTGCCGAAGGCAAAGGCCCCCCACACCAGCACGGTAAGCACGGCGAGCACAGGGTGCGGCGCGGTGAAGGTGAGGGTGAGCAGCACCAGGGCGAGGCCTGCAAACAGCAGCTTCAGGGCGGGCAGCGGGCCCATCTTGTCGGCGAGCTTGCCGCCCCAGATGTTGCCGACCGCCACCGATACCCCGTACACCAGCAGGATGAGACTCACCGCGTTGGCACCAAAACCGCTCACCTGCTGCAGGATGGGGGCGAGGAAGGTAAAGGCCGTGAAGGCGCCACCGTAACCCAGCGCCGTCTTGGCGTAGACCAGCAGCAGCGGCTTCTTGGTCAGCACGACGAGCTGCTCGCGGATGCTGGAGGCCGCTCCCTTGGGCAGGTTGTTCGGGATGAGCAGCAGGCTGCCCACCATGGCGACGATCCCGAGCAGGCTCACCACCAGGAAGGTCTCGCGCCAGCCGAACTGCTGACCAATCCAGGTACCGAGGGGCACGCCGGTCACCAGTGCCACGGTCAGGCCGCTGAACATGATGGCGATGGCACTCGCCGCTTTTTCTTTGGCCACCAGACCGGTGGCGATGGTGCTGCCCACCGAGAAGAAGACCCCGTGGGCCAGCCCGGTGAGGATGCGTGCGATGATCAGGCTCTCGTAACCGGGGGCCTGCCAGGCCAGCAGGTTGCCGGCGGTGAAGAGCGCCATCAGCCCCACCAGCAGCCATTTGCGTGGCAGCTTGCCGGTGAGCGCGGTCAGCACGGGAGCGCCGATGGCGACGCCGAGGGCATAGAGGCTGACCAGGAGGCCCGCCGAGGGCAGGGATACCTGCAACTGCTCGGCGATGGTGGGAATGAGCCCCACGATGACAAATTCGGTGGTGCCGATCGCAAAGGCACTCAGGGTGAGGGCAAACAACGCCAGTGGCATACAAACTCCTTGAAATGGACTCCCGACGGGAGAATGGCGGCAGTATGCCCAGCAAGTTTGTTGGCAAAAATGACGATGACATCAAATTACTTTTGCCAAATGAGCAGCAATACATCGAGGAAGGCGGGGATTATCGGGTTAGACGTGATGTGGGACGTACACAAAACCAAAAAAAGCGGGAGGCACAGTGCCTCCCGCTTTCACAACATCATGGTGCAGTTGAATATGCTGACAGATCAGTCCCAGGCCGGTGCAAAGTCCGGATTGGCGCAGCGCTCGCCCCGATCCAGGGTCGCTATCTGGGCCATCTCCTCGCCGCTGAGCTGTACCTTGAGAGAGGCCAGGTTGGCGGCCTGGTTCTCCCGTTTGGTGGAGCTCGGGATCACCGCCATGCCCTGGGCCAGCAGCCAGGCCAGGGACACCTGGGCCGGGGAGACCCCGTGGCGTTTGCCTATTTCCAGCAGGAGCGGCTCGGTGAGCACCTTGCCATAGGCGAGCGGCATATAGGCGGTGAGGGCGATGCCCTGCTCCTGGCAGAACGCCACCACCTTGCGGTTTTGCAGCAAAGGGTGAATTTCCACCTGCTGGTGAGCGATGGCGCCCGGTCCCAGGATGGCGATGGCCTCTTTGAGCTGAGCCACGGTGAAGTTGGAAACCCCGATCTCCCGGGTCAGGCCCCGGGCCTTGGCCTCGGCCAGCTGCTCCAGATAGACCGCCATCGGCACCTCATCCTTGGGAGAGGGCCAGTGAATAAGGGCCAGATCCAGGTAGTCGGTGCGCAGTTTTTCGAGGCTGGTTTTGAGGCTCGGGATCACCTTGCCCGGGCCGAACTCGCTGGTCCACACCTTGGTGGTGAGATAGATATCCTGGCGAGGCACGTTCGTGCTTGCCAGCACTTGGCCCACCTCGGACTCGTTGTCATAGATCTGGGCGGTGTCGATATGGCGATAGCCGAGTTCGAGGCCGGTGTTCAGGGTGGCGATCAGGGGCTCGCCCTTGAGGCGGAAGGTCCCCAAACCCATTGCGGGCATTTTCATCATCAATTTCCTCATGTTCTCTATTTTTTACGCTCTTGTTTATGGGGTTGCTCATCACTCGGGTCGCCATCGGCGGCTGACCCTCTTGATGGGCAGTAAAGCGGTGCAGGCGGTCAGGCCAAGTGATAGCGGCGAACCTGGCTCGTGGCAAGCCAGTCCCGGGTCTGGGCCCGGAAGGCGATAAAGTGGGGCGCTTGTTGGTGGGCGACAAGCGCATCTTCGCTCGCCCACTCCTCGTGCAGCATCCAGCGGTGGGGGGCATCCAGGCTCTGATGCAACTGGTAGCGAAGGCACCCCGGCTCTTGCAGACTGGCCGCGATGAGCGGGGCCAGGGCGGATGGCAGCTCGGCGCCAAACTCGGGTCTGGCCTCCAGCTCGGCAATCACTGTGATGGGGACGGGCATCTGACTCTCCTCGGGACAACGAGGGTCAGTATGCCTGCGGCGGCGGGTGTGAAAGAGGGGGCAGGTCGCAAAACACTATTGAGCGCAGCGCAGCAATCGCGGGTTGGCGGCATGGACTGCCAACCCTTCAATGGGAACAGGGCACTGCCGCGCCAACTCAGGCTTGGGCCGACTCGGACCAGACCGCAAACTCATTGCCGCTCGGTTCGACGAAATGGAAACGGCGACCGCCGGGGAAGTCGAACAGGGGGCGGTTGATGATGCCGCCCCACTGGCTCACCTTGGCCTGGGTCGTGGCAATATCGGCGCTGTAGAAGATCAGCAGGGCGCCTCCCTGGTGGCTGTGGCTGCACAGATCCGCCCGGTAGAAGCCGCCATCCAGCCCTTCTCCCGCAAAGGCGCAGTAGTCGGGGCCGTAATCGACGAACTGCCAGCCAAAGGCTCCCTCGAAGAAGGCTTTGGTGGCGGCGAGATCCCTGGCGGCAAACTCCACATAGTTCAGTTTTTCATGGGACTGGGTCATGCACGGCTCCTTGCTAGATGGATGTTGCCTGAGTGGTTGCCCTATCTGGGCTGCCAGCGCTGCTGGGTCCGTGGGGTGGAGCCGGGTAGTGCCTTCCAGGGAGTCAGCTTGAGTTGCTTACGGCGCACCCAGAAGACGATGGCCATCAGCAGCCCGACACCGATGGCAAAAAAACTGGTCTGGCGCAGGGCATACCCCAGGCTCACCTCATGCTCCCAGCCGAAGAACCACATCAGCAGACCCCAGATGATGCCTGTCGGCAGCCCCATGGTGAGCAGGTTGACCATAAAGTGCTCATAGTAGGGCGGTCTGATATTGATCCCCGCCTTGCGCAACAGCCAGATGAGTGGCGGGTTGTAGTTGAGTTCCTTAATGCCCTTGCTGGCCAGCTCTTTGTGGGCGGCGAACAGGCGGTGTTCAAATGACATCTGCTTCCCTTTCATAACAGCAAAGCGGAGCTGGCGACAAGACGCCGGCTCCGAATATCCCTATGTAGGCGTCGATTGTAACCTTGTTGTGGGCTGGAGAGTTAGCGCCAGATCCCATCCTGGGGGTGAGGGATTGACCGAGCCTGAGGGAGGGGCGGTGGTGCAAAGGGGGGCACGCCAAGGCTCGACTGCCCCGGCGTGCGGATGACAGGGCTCAGCACCTGCTCACAGAGCCCGGCCATCGTAGTGCTGCACCGGCAGGGCGTCGGGATCCACCCCTTCCAGACAGCGGACATTGACGGCGACGATGTGATTGCCCTTGGGATCCACGCCGTCGCAATAGGGGTGGATGCCGCACACCGGGCAGAAGCGGTGTTTGACCACGTGTTTGTGGAAGGTGTAGGTGCTGGCCGCCTCGTCCGGGGTCAACAACGTCAGCTTGGCGCGCGGCAGCATCCACAGCAGGGATCCCTTGCGCTGACAGATGGAGCAGTTGCAGGCCATGGCCTGGGTCAGCTCCCCCTCCACTTCAAATGCCACCTTGCCGCAGTGGCAGCTTCCCTTGTACTTCATGACTGACTCCTTGGTTGATGGATCCCCGAGCAGGCGCCTGCGTGATCCAGGGCATGCCTGTCACGGGGCGATAAGCGACCCGCCTCAGTATAGTCAGGCCCCATTGCGGGGGCCGGGAGCGACAAGGGGACTGTCTGCAGGGAATGGTTGCGGCGCCAGTAAAGGGGCTGATCGTCCTCATCCGTCTTGCCAACTAACGGGCATTACGCCTATAAAGACCCATCTTTCTTGCCGGGATAACAACAATGAAGACCCATTCCGATGAACTGACCCTGTTCGTGGCCGTGGTGGAGGCGGGCAGTTTTCGCCAGGCGGCGGAGAACCTGGGGATGGACAATTCCGTGGTGAGCCGCGGCATCAAACGGCTGGAGGAGAAACTCTCGACCGTCCTGCTCAATCGCACCACGCGGCGGGTCAGCCTGACGGAGGAGGGGAGCTGGTTCTATCAGCGGGCGGTGCGGATCCTGACCGAGATGAGCGAGGCGGAGGGGCATCTGCTGATGCGCCGGGAGCAGCCGGAAGGGGTATTGCGGGTCGATGCCGCCACCCCTTTCATCCTGCACCGGCTGGTGCCCCTCATCGGCGAGTTCCGTCGCCGCTACCCCGGCATCGAGCTGCAACTGCACAGCTCCGAGGGTTTCATCAACCTGATGGAGCGGCGGGTGGACATGGCCATCCGCATCGGCGAGCTGACGGATTCCTCCCTGCGGGCCCTGCCGCTTGGTCGCTCCCGGCTGCGGTTGCTGGCGTCCCCCGCCTATCTGGCGGCGCGAGGCACGCCGCGCCAGCCGGCGGATCTGCTGGCAGGCCACGAGCTGCTCGGCTTTTTGCACCCCGATCACCTCAACCACTGGCCGCTGCTGAGCAGCGAACAAGGAGACAGATTCGCCATCACCCCGACGCTTAGGGCCAGCAGCGGCGAGACCTTGCGTCAGCTGGCGCTGGCGGATCAGGGGATCGTCTGTTTGTCGGATTTCATGACAGGGCCGGACAGGGCGAGCGGCGCCCTGGTGGAAGTGCTGGCTCGCAGCAACAGCGGCGCGTCCCGCCCTATCCATGCGGTGTTTTACTCCGATGCCCAGCGGGATATCCGGCTGCGGGTCTGGCTCGACTTCCTGAAGGAGCGACTCGGCGCCAATGAGCTGTGACGGGCCGATTTTGACAGCGCATTTGTGCTGTTTTTATGGCTTTCAAAGCATAAACAAGAGGCCGACATCGCTGTCGGCCTCTTTTTCATCTCACGAAAGGACAGGTCGCCCTATCAATCCTCTTCTGCCCAGCGGCGGGAGCGCTCCACGGCCTTCTTCCAGCCGTTGTAACGCTTGGCGCGATCGTCTCTGTCCATCTGCGGGATGAACTCGCGGTCCACGCTGAACTTGTCTTCCAGCTCTTCCGAGCTCTTCCAGAAGCCGACCGCGAGGCCCGCGAGGAAGGCCGCGCCCATGGCGGTGGTCTCGATGCGGGTCGGACGCACCACTGGGGTGTGCATCATGTCGGCCTGGAACTGCATCAGGAAGTCGTTGGCGACGGCGCCGCCATCCACTTTCAGGGATGCCAGCTTGATGCCGGAGTCCTGCTGCATGGCATCCAGCACGTCACGGCTCTGGTAGGCGATGGATTCGAGCGCCGCGCGGATGATGTGGTTGCGGTTCGCACCCCGGGTCAGGCCGACCATGGTGCCGCGAGCGTAGGGATCCCAGTAGGGGGCGCCCAGGCCCACGAAGGCCGGTACCAGGTAGACGCCGTTGGTGTCACCCACCTTGGAGGCGAAGTAGTCGGTGTCGCGGGCATCGTGGATGATCTTGAGTTCATCACGCAGCCACTGGATGGTGGCGCCGCCCATGAACACGGCACCCTCGAGGGCATAATTCACTTCCCCTTTCGGGCCGATGGCGACCGTGGTCAGCAGGCCGTTGCTGGAGCGAACCGGCTCGGTGCCGGTGTTCATCAGCATGAAGCAGCCGGTGCCGTAGGTGTTCTTGGCCATGCCTTTCTCGAAGCAGAGCTGGCCGAACAGGGCGGACTGCTGGTCACCGGCGATGCCGGCGATGGGGATGCGGGAGCCGCCGCCACGGGTGGTGTAGCCATAGATCTCGGAAGAGGGTTTCACTTCCGGCAGCATGGACATGGGGATGCCGAGCTCGTCCAGCATGCGCTCATCCCACTTCAGATCGCGGATGTTGTAGAGCATGGTGCGTGACGCGTTGGTCGGATCGGTGACATGCACCTCGCCGTTGGTCATCTTCCACACCAGCCAGGTGTCGATGGTGCCGAACAGCAGTTCGCCGTTCATCGCCTTCTCGCGGGCCCCTTCCACGTTGTCCAGAATCCACTTCACCTTGGTGCCGGAGAAGTAGGCATCCAGCACCAGGCCGGTGTTCTCGCGCACATACTCTTCCAGGCCGCGGGCTTTGAACTCCTCGCAGATGGCGGCGGTGCGGCGGCACTGCCAGACGATGGCGTTGTAGATGGGCTTGCCGGTGGCCTTTTCCCACACCACGGTGGTTTCACGCTGGTTGGTGATGCCGATGGCGGCGATCTGCTCGCTGTGCAGGCCGCTCTTGGCCAGCACCTCGGTGAAGACGGAAGACTGGGTGGCCCAGATCTCCATGGGGTCGTGCTCGACCCAGCCCGCCTTCGGGTAGTGCTGGGTGAATTCGCGCTGGGAGGTCGCGACTATGTTGGCGTCCTGGTCAAACACGATGGCGCGGGACGAGGTGGTGCCTTGATCCAGGGCGACGACATATTTCTTTTCAGCAGACATGATGTTCTCCACGTTTTTATTTTCCACGTTTTTATACGCAGGGGAGGGCCGCTCTTACGCGGCGGCCTCTTCTTTATTGGACAGCTTGGCGGCCTCTTCGGCGGCGGCAACACGGTTGCCCGGCACGCAGGGAGCCAGCACTTTCACATAGAGGGCGGTACCAATCTGGGCGCCGACGATGGGGCCGAGGATGGGAACCCAGAAGTAGGGGTTGTCACGACCACCGGTCAGGGCCACGTCACCCCAGCCGGCGAAGAAGGCGAACAGCTTGGGACCAAAGTCACGGGCCGGGTTCATGGCAAAGCCGGTCAGGGGGCCGAGGGAGGCGCCGATCACCGCGATCAGGATACCGATCAGCAGGGCGGCGGCGAAGCCCTTGGGAGCACCGTTGTTGTTGTCACCGAGCGCCATGATGCCGAGCATCAGCACGGCGGTGATCACCAGTTCCACCGCAAAGGCCTGCATGTTGGAGAGCAGGGCATTGGGATAGGTGGAGAAGATGCCGGCGGTACCGAGGCTCTCGACGCTGCCACGCACCACGTTGTGAGTCAGTTCCCACTGGGTGAAAAGGTTATCATACAGGAAGTAGACCAGGGCGGCGGAGGCGAAGGCACCCGCTATCTGGGCGATGATGAAGGGCACCACCTTGCGCTTGTCAAAACCGGCGAAGGTCATCAGTGCCAGGGTCACGGCCGGGTTCAGGTGGGCACCTGAAATGCCGCCGGTGACATAGATGGCGATGGCAACGCCCAGACCCCAGGTAATGGAGATTTCCCATTGCCCGAAGTTGGCGCCAGCCAGCACCATGGCGGCCACACAACCGACGCCGAAGAAGATCAGCAGGCCGGTTCCGATAAACTCGGCGATGCACTCGCCAAGCAGGGTATTGGGTCTTTGTATGCTCATACCTTTTATTCCTTATATCCACCCAGAGTAGGTTTGATGTTCCGTTTCGTTATCTTTTCGTCCTAGTTATTGCGCCCGAAAACGTTTCTTCTTGTTGTTTGAGTTGACGCAAACGTTATGCTCGTTTGCGCTCGTTCTTGGACGAGTGAGAAAATAACTCTTCTGCGCCGATTCACCATCCCCTCGCCATCGGAAATGTGGGCAAGATCCCACTCATTGCTAATAAAATGTGACTAATAACCGCTAACTTCGATTGGATTACCACTTAGTGGGTACTGCGAAACCTTGTTTCATAAGGCCTTTTGGTTAATGAGCAAACGCTCATTCGATGGTTTATTTTGTAATAAAACTGCAATAATTGAGTCTTCATCACAGATTAAATGTTCACAAGTGAGCACAATTGGCTCGCTTGCGAATGAGGTCTTCCTTGGTCGCAGCTGTACTCGGGGCACTCTCAACGGCCCATAACAACAATAAGGAAGCAGAACATGCTTAGTCTCTTCAGGCCCGCACCCCATATCGAGCGGTTGCCGGCCGACAAGGTCGATCCCTTCTACAAGCGCATGCGCTGGCAGGTGTTCTTCGGGATCTTCTTCGGTTATGCCGGTTATTACCTGGTGCGCAAGAACTTCAGCCTGGCCATGCCCTATCTCATCGAGCAGGGCTTCTCCCGCGGTGATCTGGGTCTGGCCCTGTCCGGGGTCTCCATCGCCTATGGACTGTCGAAATTCCTGATGGGGAACGTGTCGGACCGCTCCAATGCCCGTTACTTCCTCTCCGCCGGCCTGCTGCTCTCGGCCGGCATCATGTTCATGATGGGGACGGTGCACTGGGCCACCTCCAGCATCGCCATCATGTTCGTGCTGCTGTTCCTGAACGGCTGGGTGCAAGGGATGGGCTGGCCTCCCTGCGGCCGCACCATGGTGCACTGGTGGTCACAGAAAGAGCGGGGCGAGATCGTCTCAGTCTGGAACGTGGCCCACAACGTGGGCGGCGGCATGATAGGCCCGCTGTTCATCCTCGGCATGGGCTGGTTCAACGACTGGCGCAGCGCCTTCTATGTACCGGCGGCGGCCGCGGCAGCCATCGCGGTGATCGCCTTCTTCGTGATGCGCGACACCCCGCAGTCGGTCGGTCTGCCTCCCATCGAGGAGTACAAGAACGACTACCCGCAGGACTACAACGAGAGCCACGAGCAGGAGTTCTCCGCCAAGGAGATCTTCATGAAGTACGTGCTGCACAACAAGCTGCTGTGGTACATCGCCATCGCCAACGCCTTCGTTTACCTCATCCGCTACGGTGTGCTGGACTGGGCACCGACCTACTTGAAAGAGGCGAAAGACTTCAGCGTGGATCACTCCTCCTGGGCCTATTTCCTCTATGAGTGGGCGGGCATCCCGGGCACCCTGCTGTGCGGCTGGATCTCCGACAAGATGTTCAAGGGCCGCCGCGCACCGGCCGGCATCCTGTTCATGGTGCTGGTCACCATCGCCGTGCTGGTCTACTGGCTGAACCCGGCGGGCAACCCGAGCGTGGACATGATGGCCCTGGTCGCCATCGGCTTCCTCATCTATGGCCCCGTCATGCTGATCGGCCTCTACGCCCTGGAGCTGGCGCCGAAGAAGGCCGCCGGTACCGCCGCAGGCTTCACCGGGCTGTTCGGTTATCTGGGGGGCGCCGTGGCCGCCAACGCCATGCTGGGCTATACCGTCGACCACTTCGGCTGGGATGGTGGCTTCATGGTGCTGGTGGTCTCCTGCGTGCTCTCCATCGTGCTGCTGGCCATGACCCTCAAGCACGAGAACCAGTCTCTGGCACACAAGGCTAGCGTCAACAAGGCATAAAACGTGATCCTGCCCTTATCGATCCGAAAAGGGATAGGGTACACTGCCAAAGGCCCCGCACTGCCGGGGCCTTTTTTCGTCTCATCTGCGGAGTGCAAGCGTGAAGCAAACCCAACGACATCTGGAGATCCTGGACGTCCTGACCCGGCAGGGCTTCGTCTCGACCGACGATCTGGTGACCCATTTTGACGTCAGCCCCCAGACCATTCGTCGGGATTTGAACGATCTGGCGGAGCAGAACAAGATCCGGCGTCATCACGGCGGAGCCTCCCTGCATTCGAGCACGGTCAACACCGCCTACAGCGCCCGTAAAGTGATGCAGCTCAAGGAGAAGGAGCGTATCGCCCGCGAGGTGGCCGCCAATATCCCGGACGGCTCGTCGCTGTTCATCGACATCGGCACCACCACGGAAGCCATCGCCCGCGCCCTGCTCGATCATCGCGAACTGCGCATCGTCACCAACAACCTGAACGTCGCCAGCATTCTCACCGCCAAGGATGACTTCACCGTCATCATCGCAGGGGGCGAGATCCGCAACCGGGACGGCGGTATCGTGGGGGAGGCGACCCGGGACTTCATCGGCCAGTTCCGCATGGATTACGGCGTCATCGGCATCTCCGGCATCGACAACGATGGCTCACTGCTCGATTTCGACTATCACGAGGTGAAGATCGCCCAGGCCATCATCGCCCACTCCCGTCAGGTGTTCCTGGCCGCGGATCACACCAAGTTTGGCCGCAACGCCATGGTCAACCTCGGCAACCTCAGCCAGATCCATGCCCTGTTCACCGACGAAGAGCCGCCGGAGCGGCTGATGCGGCTGATGACCCAGCACCAGATCCCCTGCCACATCTGCTGAACCTTCTGCACCCGCATTAGCACAGGCCGCCTCCGGGCGGCCGCTTTGACTCTGCGCTTCGCCCAATCCCCCGCACATTTCCCTGCGCCTGCCGCGCACGCTTGTGCACGGCACCTTCACGGCCACTCTCGCGGCTTCGTCTGCGCGTCGTTATCCGGGTTGCGACCGAGTGACCAGACGGTCACCGACTGGCAGCATTTTTAGCATTGTCAGAACAATCCCGATCACATTTCCTCCATGAAATGTTCGTTTATCATTTTTTAATGTTCTAATATGAGCGAAATCAAACATTGCCACCGTGGCAAACCCAAAATAAGAAAGTAGGTGAACATGAGCGAACATTATGATCTGGTCGTCGTCGGCGGCGGCATCAACGGGGTCGGCATTGCGGCAGATGCGGCGGGGCGCGGGCTGAAGGTGGCGCTGTTCGAGGCGCAGGATCTTGCCTCGGCTACCTCTTCCAACTCCAGCAAGCTGATCCACGGTGGCCTGCGTTACCTCGAGCATTACGAGTTCCGGCTGGTGAAAGAGGCCCTGGCGGAGCGGGAGGTGCTGCTTGGCATGGCCCCCCACATCGCCCGTCCCATGCGCTTTCGCCTGCCTCATCGCCCACACCTGCGACCGGCCTGGATGATCCGCGCCGGCCTCTTCCTCTATGACAACCTGGCCAAGCGGGATCGCCTAAAAGGCAGCTGCGGGGTGCGTTTCCTGCCGCAAGATGGCCTGAAACAGGGGATCAACAAGGGGTTCGAGTATTCGGATGCCTGGGTGGATGATGCCCGCCTGGTGGTGCTCAACGCCATGCTGGCCCGGGACAAGGGGGCCGAGGTGCAGACCCGCACCCGCTGCGTCAAGGCGGTGCGCGGCTCCAAACATTGGACCCTGACCCTGGAGCGGGAAGGGGGCGAGCAGTTCAACGTCAGTTGCCGCGCCCTGGTCAATGCGGCCGGCCCCTGGGTCAAGACCTTCTATGACGAGAGCCTGCACGAGAAATCCCCCCGTGGCATTCGCCTCATCAAGGGCAGTCACATCATAGTGCCGCGCATCCACGAGCGCGAAGAGGCCTATATCCTGCAAAACGAGGACAACCGCATCGTCTTCGTCATTCCCTATCAGCAGGACTTTTCCCTGATCGGCACCACGGACGTGGAGCATAAAGGGGAGCCGCGAGACGCCAAGATCAGCAGCGCCGAGGTGGAGTATCTGTGCAAGGTGGTCAATGGCCACTTCAACCACCAGATAGCGCCATCCGATGTGATCTGGACCTACGCCGGGGTACGTCCGCTGTGCGATGACGAGTCGGACTCCCCCCAGGCGGTGACCCGCGACTACACCCTGGAGCTCAGTGGCGAGTCCGATGGCGCCCCGCTGCTCTCCGTGTTTGGCGGCAAGCTCACCACCTATCGCAAGCTGGCCCAGGCCGCCTGCAACAAACTCAAACCCTGGTTCGGCCAGATGGGGGAAGACTGGACCGCCACCACCCGCTTGCCCGGCGGCGAGTTCGACTGCACCACGAGCGAACTGGCCCGCGCCTATCAGCTCGAGTTCGACTGGCTGGATGAACGCAGCGCCCATCGTATCGCCGAGGCGTATGGCAGCCAGGCCCGCCTCTGGCTGCACGAGGAGCGCGGCCAGCACTTTGGTGCCGGTCTGTATGAATCCGAGGTGCGCTACCTCATCAACCGGGAGTGGGCCCACAGTCTGGAAGACATCCTGTGGCGCCGCAGCAAGCTGGGGCTGCGCCTCTCCGAGCCCGAGCAGCAACAGCTGCAAGCCTGGCTCGGCGAACATCATCACGCCTTGCCCAAGGCGAGCTGACATGATGGCGGGCGGCCCTGGCCGCCCGCCGCATTACTGCAACAAACCTCTGCTATAACAATCACCTACATCCAATAAACAATAACAAAGAGCACTAGCCATGAAAAAATCCTCCCTTTCCCTGGTCGCCCTTGGCCTCGGGGCCGCACTCAGCTTGCCTGTACTCGCCGTCGACGAAGGCAAGGTGGTCATCGCCCACCGCGGCGCCTCCGGTTACCTGCCCGAACACACCCTGGAATCCAAGGCGCTCGCCTATGGCATGGGGGCCGACTATCTGGAGCAGGATCTGGTGATGACCAAGGATGACCAGCTGGTGGTGATGCACGATCACTTCCTGGATGGCATCACCGACGTGGCCGAGCGCTTCCCGGGCCGTGCCCGCGCCGATGGTCGCTACTATGTGGTGGATTTCACCCTGGCTGAGGTGCGCTCACTGCGCATGACCGAGCCGTTCCAGCTGGTGGATGGCAAGCAGGTGCCCGTCTACCCGGCGCGCTTCCCCCTTTGGCAGTCCAGTTTCAAGATCCACACCTTCCAGGAAGAGATCGAGATGATCCAGGGGCTCAACAAAAGCACCGGCAACAACATCGGCATCTACCCGGAGATCAAGGCCCCCTGGCTGTTCCGTCACGAGGGCAAGGACATCTCCAAGGCGGTGCTGAAGGTCTTGAAGCAGTACGGCTACACCAGCAAGGAGAGCAAGATCTACCTGCAGAGCTTCGATGCGGATGAGCTCAAGCGCATCGACGGCGAGCTGATGCCGGCGCTTGGCATGGACTTGAAGCTGGTACAGCTGATGGCCGAGACCGACTGGAACGAGACCATGGTCTACGACGCCAAGGGCAAGGCGACCCCCTATGACTACGACTGGATGTTCAAACCGGGGGCCATGAAGACCATCGCCACCTACGCCGATGGCATCGGTCCCTGGAAGCCGATGATCGTCACCGAGCCGGGCACCCCGGGCAAGCCGGTCATCACCGGCATGGTGAAGGAGGCCCACGCCGCCGGTCTGAAAGTGCATCCCTATACCTTCCGTCAGGATGAAGGCCAGATCCCGGCCTATGCCAAGGACTTCACCGATCTGCTCAACATCTTCCTCTATCAGGCGGACGTGGACGGGGTGTTCAGCGATTTCCCGGACAAGGCGGTCGCCGTCATCAAGGCGCACGGCAAGGCATAACAACGAAAAGAGAGCATGGGAACGCAAGCGGGGCCGGTGCCCCGCTTTTTTATGCCTGATAATGGCAAAGGGGAGTCATCTGCCTGTGACCTAGGCTCTTTGTGTGTAAAATTATATTTACGATCATTTGTGCTTTGGAGGTAAGGAACACCCGTTTTTATGGCTGTTTAGATTCGCGGGGTGGTCGTTTATTCACCTGTTGAGCCGTTTCACCGCTGGTTTCACTTGATTGTTTGTTTTTCCTTGGTAAGGTGGGGGCGGTTGCGTAACAAAGTGCTGACTCGTGTAAACATAAAAATACACTCGCACTTTTGGCTTGATACAGTAGAGAGAATGAGAAAATGCAAAGAGATCCCCTGAACAACATCCATATCCAGTCCGAACAAGTGATGATCACGCCTGCCCAGCTCAAGGAGAAACTGCCCATCTCCGATCGCGCGCTGGCCTTCGTGCAAGGGGCCCGCAACACCATCGCCGACATCATCCATCGTCGCGATCACCGTCTGCTGGTGATCTGTGGGCCCTGTTCCATCCACGACATGGACGCCGCCAAAGAGTACGCAACCAGACTCAAAGCGCTGCATGATGCCTATCAGGATTCTCTCTACATTGTCATGCGGGTCTACTTTGAGAAGCCACGCACCACGGTCGGCTGGAAGGGCTTTATCAACGATCCCAACCTCGACGGCACCTTCGATGTGGAGCTCGGGCTGCACCGCGCCCGCGAGCTGCTCTGCTGGCTCGCCGAGCTGGAGTTGCCACTCGCCACCGAGGCGCTGGATCCCATCAGCCCCCAATACCTGGCGGAGCTCTTCTCCTGGTCGGCCATTGGTGCCCGCACCACGGAATCCCAGACCCATCGTGAGATGGCGTCCGGGCTCTCCATGCCGGTCGGCTTCAAGAACGGTACCGACGGTAACTTGGGCACCGCCATCAACGCGCTGCAGGCGGCTTCCAGCCCCCACGCCTTCATGGGCATCAACCAGCAGGGACAGGTCGCCTTGCTGCAGACCCAGGGCAACCCGGATGGCCATGTGATCCTGCGCGGCGGCAAGCACCCGAACTACGATTCGGTCAATGTGTCGCTGGCGGAAGAGGCGCTGGAGAAGGCGGGTCTGCTGCCGGGCCTGGTGGTGGATTGCAGCCACGGCAATTCCAGCAAGGATCACCGCCTGCAACCCAAGGTGGCGGACAACGTCATCCACCAGATCCAGGAGGGCAACCGCTCCATCATCGGGGTCATGCTCGAATCCAACCTGCTGGAGGGCAACCAGTCCAGCGAGCAGCCCAAGGCGCAGATGCGCTACGGCGTCTCCATCACCGATGCCTGCATCGACTGGGACACCACCGCCGACTTGCTGGCTCGCTGCCATCGCCAGCTGGCCGCGCCCCTCAAGGGCAGAACCGCGTCTTAAGCCGTGGTATCTTGTCATCACTGACTTGGGAGGAGAGCGCCACGGCCAGCGGTCGTGGCGCTCTCATGACATCTGTTGCGATCGATTGGATCACAGGGCGCGGCCAGGGGCGGCGCCAACAAGGACTGGATATGGCCGAAGAGTTGAATGCCCTCAGGGACAAGATAGACGCGGTGGACAAGCAGCTGATCGATCTGCTGGCCGCCCGTCTGGCCCTGGTGGGGGAAGTGGGTGAGGTGAAGAGCCGTCATGGCCTGCCCATCTATGCGCCGGACAGGGAGGCGAGCATGCTGGCCCGCCGCCGCGCCGAGGCCGAGACCCTGGGGGTACCCGGGGATCTTATCGAGGATGTGCTGCGCCGGGTGATGCGCGAATCCTATATTCTCGAATCCGCCAGCGACAAGGAGCATCACTTCAAGTGCATGAATCCGGCCCTCGGCAAGGTGGTGATCATCGGCGGACAGGGCCAGCTTGGTCGCCTGTTCGGCCAGTTGTTCAGCCTGTCGGGTTACCGGGTCGAGAGCCTGGAGCAGGCCGACTGGCCGCGCGCCGACGCGATATTGAGCGGCGCCGGCATGGTGATGGTGGCGGTGCCCATCGACGTGACCTGCGACATCATCGACCGGCTCGGCAACTTGCCCGCCGACTGCCTGCTGGTGGATGTGACCAGCGTCAAGGCCGAGCCCCTTGCCCATATGATGGCGGTGCACAAGGGGCCTGTATTGGGGCTGCACCCCATGTTCGGGCCCGACGTGGCGAGCCTCGCCAAGCAGGTGATCGTCTGCTGTCAGGGACGGGAGCCCGCCGCCAGCCAGTGGCTGCTGGATCAGATGACCATCTGGGGTGCCCGTTTGCAGCAGGTGGAAGCCAAGGCGCACGACGAGGCCATGACCTTCATCCAGGCGCTGCGCCACTTCGCCACCTTCGCCTACGGTCTGCACCTCTCCCGGGAGCAGGCCAATCTGGACCGGCTGCTGAACCTGAGCTCCCCCATCTACCGGCTGGAGCTCGCCATGGTAGGGCGGCTGTTTGCCCAGGATCCCCACCTCTACGCCGACATCATCCTGTCGTCACCGCAGAACCTCGCCATGATCCGCCGCTACTACCAGAACTTCGGCGAGGTGCTGGGGCTGCTGGATCGGGGGGATCGGGCGGGCTTCATCGATGCCTTCTCCGAGGTCTCCGGTTACTTTGGCGAGAAGGCGGACGACTTCCTGCGCGAGAGCCGCATGCTGCTGGCCCAGGCCAACGATCGTCGCCACCACGGCTGACACCCGGTTTTTACCCAGACAAAAGGGGCCATCAGGCCCCTTTTTCGTTGCACTTGCGCTGCCTTTTTTGAATCACACAGATAAATGATGAGGTAAAACTGCAATCAGGCAGCATGACATGGGGCCGAAAGAGCCCCAATCAGCCTGCCGTGCTCACTGCCGCTGGCTCATGGCGTGGCGGGCAGTCGCAGATCCGCGCCATCCCAGCCAAGGGGCAGGGTCAGCAGCTGATCGATGAGCTCCCGGCGATCGGATTTCTCCAGATAGGCGAGGTAGAGCGGTCGGCTCAGGGCCTGGGCCCCGTCCACCAGGTGCAGTTTGCCCTGCTCCAGGAAGGGGCTCACCATCCGCCGCGGCAGATAGGCCGCGCCGCCGTTGGCCAGCACGAACTGCAACGCCATGTTGGCGGAGCTCGAGTGCAGCACCGGCGTCTTTTGCAGGCTCTGCAACCGGCTCGGCTGGGCCTCGAAGCTGGTGCCCCAATCCAGATGAATATGGGGCATCTGCATCAGGCTGTCAGCGTTGGCGCTGGCATCCCGGCTCACCAGTTCGAACACCAGCTCGCCGATGGGGTGCAGGGCAATCTCGTCGATCTTGGTCGGCTCGGAGAGCAGGGCCAAGTCGAGGGAGCGCTCCAGCAACTGGCGGCACAGGTGCTCGCGCGATGCGGTTTCGAGGCGTACCGCGAGACCGGGAGCCAGGGCATAGACGTGATTGAGCCAGTCGTTGAAATCGAGCTCCCAGAATACCGCAGGGGCACCGATGGCGAGTTGTTGGCTGAACCCGGGGGAGAGGGCCACGTCCTGCTTGGCGCGGCCCAGGGTGTGCAAGATGGCATCGGCGTAGGGCAACAGCCGCTCGCCGGAGGCGGTCAGGCGGATGTTGTTGCGATGCCGGGCAAACAGACTGACCCCGAGCTGCTGCTCAAGCTGGCGGATCCGAAAGCTCACCGCCGACTGGGTCAAGTAGAGATTCTCAGCAGCCCGGCCGAAGTGCCGGGTCTTGCTCACCTCGATAAAGGTCCGAAGCAGTTCGGTATCCATTAATCGAGGGACTCGTCACTGCCGCCACCGCCACTGCTCTCGAAGCTGCCACCGGCATCTTCGTTGGCACCACCGGCCACGGTACACAGGCGATGAACCCGCTTGGGGCCGATGACCTTCAGATACTTGAACCACACCTTGGCGTGGGGGTTGCTGCCGGCGGCACCGGATTTCACCTGCTCGATAAAGGCGGTTTCGACATCATCACGGGGGGCCAGATTGCCCTGATAGAGCGCCAGCATGACGGTACCGTATTTTTCCAGACTGTCCGCTTCGGCGACGGTAAATTCACCGCTGCGACGCAGGCCACGGGGGAAATGTTTGAAGTCATTGAAACGCTTATCTGATTCGAAGCTCATAGTCTCTTGTTCTGGTTAGTTTGACCTTTGCGGGCAAGTATCATCAGGCCGTCGCAGAGTGCAAAATCAATTTTCTTACTATGTTAATAAATATCTTTCATCGAACAGCCTTTGTCTCATCCCGCACCGGGATTTTGCGCTGCCGGACACAAAAAAGCCTGAAAAATAGTGGAGTTATGTCAGTTTCTGTAAAGGAAACGTCACCGTTTGACAGACAAAAGCCAAAAAATAAAGCGCCAAATGGCGCTTTATTTGAGTCTGGGTGAAGCCGCTGAACCTGAACTTCAATACTCACTCGATCATGGCTGGCTGGGCCAGGTTGTCGGCACGCCACAGGCGGTAGCGTACTTCATACTCCTGCGGCACATAGATGACGAAGGGCAGCTTAGAGTTGTAGTTCACGAAGAAGCCCTGACCGTAGATCTGGATGAAGGTCTCCTTCTTCTGGCCATCCGGGCAGGCCATCAGGGTGCTGACGGGGCCGGAGACCTGGCCAAGTGCCAAGTAGTTGTAGCCCCAGCCCTTGACGCTGTGCTGTTCCAGGTTGCCGGCGAAGCGCGGCAGGTTGCAGTCCACCAGCATCTTCTTGCCGACCTGCAGCTCGACCATCATGTCCGCTTCATTCTCGACTTCTGGCAGACGGATCACGACACGTTCCTGGTTCACTTCGGCGGCGGGGAACATGCTGATATCGAATTTTTTAGGCTCGGCGGCGAAGGCATGGCCGCCCAATAACAAGGCGCCCAGCAGGCTAAAACGCAATACGGTTTTCATCTGTACCTCATGGGGTTGGTTCAACGCCGCTAGACTAACCGCTCTGCCGGTTTCATTCCAGCGCCCCGGGGGGCAAAACCTGCATGAACCGGCACGCAATGACGTAATTTGATGCTTTTTTGACGAGGCGCCTCACAAATATACGCCTTCTTTATATGGGAAGGGACCGGATCTCGGGGATCCGGTCCCTTTCATTGGTCAGCGAACCAGCAGCACCTGCTTGGCCCAGGCGCTGGGGGCGCGCAGTCCGACAGAACCGCTGGTGATGTCGAGGTAGGCCACCGTCTTGCCCGCGGGGAAGGGGGTGGAGGACCAGAGATAGACATAGCCGTCGTTCACCTCTTTGCCCTCACCGGCCATGGCCCGCGGGAAGATGGTCTCGTTCAGTGCCGGCTTGTAGCAGGCCGATTCCAGCAGGCTGGTGAGCTCCTTGATGGTGGGCAGACGCCAGTCGGTGTGACCGCCAAAGCCATAGAGAGCGTGATTGGATTCGGTGCGGATCCGCTCGGCGGTCAGCAGGGCCTGCTGCCAGTAGAGGCGGGTCGGCTCGCCGCTACAGCTGTTGCCCTGCCAGCTTTGCCCCAGTTGGCAGCGCATCCAGGTGAGGCCGGAGGCTCGGTCCGTCACCGTGCCGTTGCCGTGATCGAGGAAGCGGGACGTCGGACTGGTTCTGGGCAGGCTGTCGTCACAGATGGCGATGGCCAGGGCCAGCGGGCTGCAGAGACTGAGCAGCAGAGTCAGGAGAAACTTGTTCATCGGGTTACCTCGGCCACCAGGCGCAGTTGCAGGGCATTGACTTCATCGGGATTCTGGACCGCATAGGGATAATCGGCGCCCGGATCCTCCCCTAGGAACTGGGGACCCAGGACCGCGATGGGCACACTCTCAAGGCGTCTGGACGGGGTCAGGGTCTGGCTCCAGTAGATGCCATCGTAGTCCCCGTTGGAGGGACCAACATCCGGGAAGTAGCGCACATCCATGCTGACCACCTGGCCATCTTGCTGAGTGAGGGAGCCGAAATGCTGCAGGCTCATCAACTCCTGATTGTGGGGCAGGCGCCACGTCTGGATGCCGCACAACTTCTGGCTGTTGAGCCATTGACGGTACTCCTCGGTGGAGCAGATGGCATCGCCATCGGGGCAGGCGTAGTCCCGCTCATCCTGGCTCGGGTGATAGTTGCCAAATTCCCAGGCGAAGACCCGGTGCAGATCCCGCGGGCTGTCCGGATCATCCAGCTTCTTCTCCCAGACGAGGCCGGTGTTGAGATCTTCCACGCAATCCCACTGGGTGGCACTGTCTGGCAGCGGCTGTCCCTGGCTGTCGAGCTTGCGATAACGCAAGGGGGACTGCTTTAGGCTGGCATCCTGACCTGGGTGATCCGCAGGCTCGCTGGTCAGCAGGTAGTCCACCCCGTCCGTGTAGGTGGTGACGCCGCTGGCGGTGACCAGGGCCCTGGGTTGTTGCTGTCTCAGCACGTCGGCGAGACGGGATTGCAAGCTCAACAGTTCGGGGCTTTGCGCAAAATGTTGGCCAAGCTCGGGCAGCAGGGTCATCAGACCCTGCCAGATCTGGCGGCGACGTTCATTGGCCGCCACGCCCGGCAGGGTAGTGGCATCGTCGAGGGCGGCCAGCGCCAGTTCGGCGAGGGCCTGGTTGAACGCCTCAAGCTGGCCGAGGGCGGCCAGATCCTGGCCCGGCTGCAGGGGGGCCAGATCCGCCAGCAGGGCGGTCAGCGCCTGGGCGGGGGGAAGGCCGTCACCGATGCGCACCTGCAGCAAGGTACTGAGCGGGGTCGGGGTGAGGGTTTGACCATCCAGACGTGCCGCCGGGTGGGTCAGGGTCAGGGCCGCGGCATCCGTCGGGATGAACAGCAGCGGGCTGGTCAGCAGGGCGGGAGAGGTGCCGTTCAGCTGGCGGGCACCGGCAGTGCCGCTGACCTCGGGTTCACCGGCATCGCAGCTCTCGTTCTGGTTGAGGTTGACACAAAGGGTGCCCGCCTGGGGCAGGTTGACCGTCAGGTGATAGTCCGGCGCCGCCAGGGGGGCCTCATCCGTGCCGCCACCGCCGCAGGCGGTGAGCAGGGGCGCCAGCAAGCAGGCCAGCGGGGTCATTCTCATCTTCATCTTTGTTCCTTGGAGGGGCACCGGCCCCTCGCGCTTGATTAAGGGTTGATCGGGTCTTTAGCCGCGACGGCTCCATCGACGCCAGAACGCCAGCGGCAGCAGCCAGAGCAGATTGAAGGCACCGCCTCCGCTGCTGTCGGGGACGTTGAAGTGAAGGATGCCGTCATCCGGCAGGGGGATGGGCTCGCCGCACTGGGCACCGATGCGCTGGCTGATGCTCCAGCTGTTGAGACGACCCTGTTTGCCGGGGGCGTTGTCGACGATCTCCAGGGTCCATTGGCCCGCCAGTGGCTCGCCATTGAACAGGCTCAGAGACTGGAGGGATTGCAGATCGGTCGGGAAGGTCCCTTTGAGCCGTGGCAGCGGGCTGTGGCCCTTGTCCCAGATCTGCACCCGGGTGCCGGAGGGGGAGTTGAGCCAGATCTCCAGCTCGTCCAGGGCCTCGTGCTGCAAGTCAATATTCAGCAGCAGCTCGCCACTCACGCGGGCATCGCTTCTGGCCATCACCAGGCTGGCCTGACTCAGTCCCTTCTCGTCGGTGCTCTGGGCATCCTTGAGGGTCTGGGCCTGGCCGCTCGCCCGGGCGATGACAGGGGTACCGATGGGCAGGCTCAGGGACTGCTGCCATTGACGCTCGCTCGGACTGGCGCCGGTGAGGCCCAAGGTCAGGGGCAGCTCGGCCACATCGCCACAGGCGAGGGGGCTCTGGGCTTGCAGACGCAGGGTGGTGTTCATGCTGGCCCCCGCCGCCAGGGTGCTGGTCTGCCACTGATAAGGATCGGCCTGCAAGCCGCTCGGCAGGGCCAGGGTCAGGCTGTGCAGGGTCACCGGGCTGTTGCCCGGGTTGCTCAAGGTGAGCACCACGGACTGGGGTTGACCCAGTTCGATGGCACTGCCATCGGCCAGGGCCAGGTTGACGGGGGCCTGCAACAGACCGTGCTGGCGGAACGCCTGCTCCAGATGACGGCCGTAGTGACGGGCCGGATAGAGCCGCTCGGCGGTTTCCACCGTGAGGCGGGCTAGCTGCGGCATCTTGATGGCCGGGCCCAGGCCGAAGTGGGACTCGATGATCAGACGATCGAATTCATCGCGCGCCGCTTCGCCGTGTTCGGCGACCGAGGCCAGCAGGGCCTGGAACAAGGGGGTGCCCCAGAGTTGATCGCCGTTGCTGCCGTTGACGGTTCTGTGGGCCGGGTAGGTGTAGTCCGGGTGGTAGCGGGCGCGCATGTCGTCCAGCTGGCGCGGGGCACGATCGGTGAAACGGGCATCCCAGTTGAATACCAGGGCCGGTTCGAAGTTGCGGCCCGCTTCGCTGCGCTGACGATGGCTGGCGGCCAGATAGTCGCTGAAGCCCTCGCCGATGGCGCCCCAATCCGCCTCGTCCCCCATGTCCGGCACTATGTGGTGCTGCACCGCATGACCGAACTCGTGCCAGACCACCATGGGATCCTCGGCATCGGGCACCCCGCTGCGACCCAGCTCCAGCCTGCGCTCGAAGGGGTCATAGAGGGAGTTGTCCTGATAGCCGGAATCGGTATCGATATCGATGGCACCCGGGATGAGATCCGCAAAGCCGAGCGCCTTGATGTGGCGCTGGGCGAGATCCAGGTGGTAGTAGGCATTGATGTCGGCAAAGCCGATATCATCCCGGGTCAGGCGAAATGCCTGCGGATTGTCGGCGCTGTAGGGTGCCGTGTTGGGCTCCATGGCATCCACCACCCGGGCGTTGGGGCCGCTCAGTACATAGTCGCTGCCGCGCAGGGTGACCGGCAGGGCGACCCTGTCCTGATAGGCGGCATCCGCAAGTACCAGGGATTCGTGCCAGACCAGGCTGGCATCTTGCAACTGGGTGCGGGGGTCCGGATCGAACACCCGCGCCTCTACGCTGACGTCGCCGGCATCGGCAGGGTCCGTCGGCGTGGTGGTGGCGGCATCGAGCCAGCGACCGAGCTCCTGGCTGCCATCACAGCTGGCAAACAGCTGCTGGTAGGCCGCCTTGGCGTTGCCATCCCGATGTTCGCGGATGCGCAGACGCAGGGCCGGCGTCAGGGTCTCCCCGTCGCGCCAGTACCAGGCCTCCACCGGGCCGAGAGAGTCAATCTCGGCTCCCGCATCCCGCAGGCTGGTGAGCAGGGGATCCAGGTCCGTGCTGGGATCGCAGCCGGCCTGGGTGCTCTGGAGCGGGCGCAGGTTGTGATAGAGGCGCCAGGGTTTGCCGGCGGCATCGAGGCTGACGGCGGCCTGGGTGGTGGCCACCGGCAGGCCGTTGACCTGCTGGCGGAAGCTGTAGTGATGGCCGAGCAGGCTGGCCCTGTCATAGTCGGGGGTCAGGGTCACGCCGAGGCGCTGTTCGAGCCAGGCTTGGGGCGTGGTGGAGAGCGGCGCCTCATCGACATAGATGAGCTCGGCCGCGACGAGGGGCTGGGCGAGCAGGGTGGCCGCCAGCCAGAGGGCCAGGGAAGAGGGCTTCATAAATGACTCCAAAACAGGAAGATTGAGTGCTGGCATCAGTGTTTGACTCCGGCCAGATCGAGCAGGAAGGCATACTCCTGGGCTGCCCGCTGGGTGGCGGTGTTGGGGTTGGCCAGGTGCCCCCCCTCGAGCTCGGTGTTGAGCAGATAGGGACCCGTCCCCGTGCTGTGGGCACGCAGGCGGGCCAGCCACTTGAGGGGTTCCCAGTAGGGGACCTGACTGTCATGCAGGCCTGCTGTCACATAAAGTGGCGGATAGTGAGCCTCATGCAGATTGTCATAGGGGCTTAATCGGCGCATGGCAGCATAATCATCGCTATTTGCCGGATTGCCCCACTCCGCATACTCCTGCCGGGTGAGGGGAAGCTCGGGGTCGGTCATGGTGCCCAGCATGTCGACGAAGGGCACTTGCAGCACGGCACCGGCGAAGCGGGTCGGCGCCTGGTTCAAGGCTGCCGCCACCAGCAGGCCGCCAGCGCTGCCGCCCATGGCGAACAGTCGGGCCGGATCGATGGCGGGATCCCGGGAGAGGCTCTCGGCCACCGCCAGGAAGTCATCCACGCTGTGCTGCTTTTGCTGGCCACGGCCTTCCCGATACCAGGGGTCGCCGAGCAGGCCGCCGCCGCGCACATGGGCGATGGCGTAGACGAAGCCGCGATCAAGCAGGCTCAATACCCTGGGCTGGTAGTAGGGGCGCATGGGGGTGCCGTAAGCGCCATAGCCGTAGAGCAGCAGCGCCTTGGGGGTGGTGATGTCCTTGCGCCACACCAGGGAGACGGGCACCTTGACGCCGTCCTTGCCCACTATCCAGCGTCGCTCGCTCTGATAGGGGGAAGCGACGGCCCGGGTGTCATCGTCCTGCCACTGACCCGAGTCCAGACTCAGCCAACGCTGGTGCGGTGCCTCTGCCATGCCCTGACGGCGAATGAGCACCCCTGTGTCGGCCGGATCCTGACTGCCCTGGATCCAGGCCGTGCCGGCGCCCTCGGTCAGGGGAACGCTGTGACGCAGCCTGCCGTCGGCATCCAGCACGTCGAGCCAGTCGTCTCCTTCCTTGCGATATTGCAGCACGGTGTGGTGCTCAAACAGGCGCCACTTCTCGAGGCTGTGACCCTTGCCGGACCAGAGCGGGCGCCAGGGTTGGCTTCCTGCCTCGGCCAGGCTGCCGGCCTGATAGAGACCGAGATCCCCATCCAGATTGCTCTTGATGAGTACCCGATCGCCCTGGGTATCCAGGTAGTACTCGAGCCCGCGCTGGCGAGCCTTGACGAGGGTCGCCTTGCCGTCATCCAGCAGGTATTGCTCCGAGCTGTTGTGGTTGTTGCTCTGCAGGATCAGGTGACGCCGATCCGTGGTGCGGTAGAGGCCGATGAGCCAGGCGGGATCGGCTTCCTCGTACACCAGGGTCTCCTTGCCGTTCTGCCATGCTTGCAGTTGCCAGGGGCGCAGGGTGCTGCGCTCGTTGGCCACCGTGTAGAGGGTCTTGCCGTCCAGGCTCCAGAGCAGATCGCTGGCACGATGGGGCAGAGTTGCCAGGGTTTTGCCGCTCGCAAGGTCCAGCAGGGTGATGCGGTAATCCCGATCGCCACGGCTGTCCTCGGCCAGCGCCAGCCAATGGCCGTTCGGATGCAGCGCCCAGGCGGCAAGCTCGTAGTAGCCCTCTGCCGGTTGGCGCGGCGCCAGCCGCTGGCGTGGCTCCGCCTGCTCGTCCGTGCGCTGCCACAGGCTGCCATCGGCGCCCATGCGCCACTGGCTGCCGGCCTGGCTCAACCACTCCACGGGCATGGGTTCGCCCCTGGCCTGGCGCTGCCACTCCCCTTGCAGGGTCTTGACCAGGGGTTGCAGGCCGGCGAGCCGTTGCTCGGTCCAGCGGTTCTGCTCGCGCAGCAGGGTCAACAGCTCGGGTGAACTGCGACTGTCATCGCGCCAGCCGCCGTAGGGGTCGACCCGGGCGATGCTGCCTTTCATCAGCGCGGGACGCTCCGGGATGAGCGGCGCCTCTTCCTCGGCCAGGGCCGGGATGGCCAGCAGGCTGGCCAGTATCAACAGGCGACGCATCAGAGCCCCACGAAGGTGTAGCGCAGGCTGGCGCTCAGGGAGCGGCCTGTCTGGGTGAACAGATCGGCGTCGGTACCGGCTTCCAGCCCGGCCACATCCTGATAGCGGGTGTAGCGGGTGTCGAACAGGTTATCGAGCTTGAGGTTGACCTTGAGGGCATCGGTCACCTGCCAGTCGGCGGTCATCGCCATGCTGAACCAGCCGGCGCTCTTCAAGCAGTCCCCCTGGCTGCTGGTCAGGCTGTTGCTGCAAGTGGGCACCCGGTTCATGGCGGCGGCGTAGTCCGCCTGCAGGCCGAGGCTCCAGGCATTGGCCTGATAGGTGAGGCGGGTGTTGCCTTCCAGCGGTGTGAGGGTACGCAGGGCCTCGCCCTGACTGTCCTCTCCGTCAACCCAGCCGAGCTTGGTGGCGAGTTCCCACTCCGGGGTCAGCCAGTAGCTGGCGGCCACTTCGGCGCCCCAGGTCTCGGCCTTGGCCACGTTGCGGTACTGACGCAGGTAGACGCCGTCGCGCAGGCGCATGCCCACTTCCCGCCAGTCGATGAAGTTGTAGTAACGGTTGTAGAAGAGGGACGGTTTGATGCTCCAGTTCTCTCCCTCGCCGCTGACCCCCCATTCGAAGCTGTGGCTGGTCTCTTCCTCCAGCTCGGTATTGGCGATGATCTCGAACGGCGGCAGGGCAAAGTAGTGGGGGATGTTGCCGTATACCTTGTCATAGGAGGGGGCGCGGAAGCCGTTGGCGTAGCTCAGCCAGCTGCGCCACTCCTCGTTGAAGCGGTAGCTGGTGGCCAGGCTCGGGGAGAGGTGCCAGCTGTGGTTTTCGCCATTGCTGCCATCGAGGGGCTTGAGCCACTGGTGATCCATGCGCAGGGTAGGGGTGAACTGCCACTGGCCGAGGGAGGCCACGTCACTCAGCCAGACCCCGGCCCGGTCGGTGCGGGCACGGCTGAAGGGGGCGGATTGCTGGGGCTGGGGCACGCCGGCCTCCAGGCTCAGTTTTTCGACCGGTCGCTCGTGGGTGGTGCGCTCCAGCTCCAGGCCGTAACTCAGCTTGTGGGCGATATCACCGGTGACGAGATCCCGGCGCACGTCCAGCTCGGTGCCGACCCTGTCTTCGGTGAAGGTGGCGAGTTCCCGCTCGCTGCGATAGCGGGGATAGCCGCTCAGCAGATCGTTTTGCAGCAGGCTGCGCTTGTTGGCGGTGTTCTTGGAGTGGTTGCCGTAGGCACTCCAGGTAAAGCTGTCGGCCAGCAGGGTGCCAAGGTCGCTGGCCTCCCAGCCGAGCTTGCCCCCCTGGGTTTTCTGGCTGGCATTTTCCCGGTACTGGCGCACCTGCCACTTGCCGTCTGGCTGGGGGACTTCGAGAGGCCCCTGATCCCGCTCGGCATTGTCCTCGAAATAGTCGAGCTCGAGGCGCAGCAGGTGATGGTCGCTTAGCTGGAAGCGGGAGCTGGTGGAGGCACTGAGCCCGTCCAGATCCGCTGGAATGCGGCTCTCGTCATAGTTGGCGGTCTCGTGCCCCTGCCAGCCGGAGACCCGCAGCAGGTGCTCGGTATCCATGATTCTGGCGGCGCCGGTGGCGCTGAGCTTCTGTTTGTCTGAGCTGCCGTCTTGCAGCACCTTGCTGCTGAGGTAGGCATCCTGACCTTGCAGGTAGTCTTCCGGCTGCTTGGTGCTGATGACGATGGTACCGCCGATGGCGTCCGAGCCATGCAGGGATGACCCAGCGCCCTTGGCGACTTCGATCTGCTTGACGTCATCGAGGTCGAAGCTGAAGCGGCCCACCTTGTCGTTGAGATCGTCGGCGCCGAAGCCGTCGCTGACCCGGACCCCGTCCTTGATGATCAGCACCCGGTTGCCGCCCATGCCGCGGATGATGATGTTCTGGGGCCGGCCTGCGGAGCCGGTGACCGAGACACCGGGTTCGTTCTTGAACACGTCGGTGAGTTCGGTCGCCACCTGACGATCCAGGTCTTCCTCGGTGATGACGGTGATGGCACCGGACACGTCGGATAACTTCTGCTCTATTCGCTGGCCCTTGACCACGATGGTCTCGCGCGCCTTGAGTTCCGGATTCATGTCGGTTGAGTCGATCCTCGCCGGATCGCTGGCAGCCAAAGCTGTACCGGACAGCAGCATGGGCCAGTAGTGCAGTAGTGTTTTCATTGTTGATAATGATTGTTATTTAAGCCTGAAGGGCGCGGATTATTGCAGATGAATCTTTTTAGTTCAATGATTGATAATCATTATCATTTTGTTTTTATGATCTTGATCGGATTGGACTTTTTCTGACTGATAACTCATTAGTGGTTGATGAGGTATTCCGGATGGAAATCGAAAAGCAGCGCAAACGTCTGCGGGACAGAAGGGGAAAGGTGGGCCCGGGAGGCCATAAAAAAGCCCGCCATGAAGGCGGGCCTGGTGACACTTATCGCATCGATCAGGGGGAGCGATAGAAGCGATTGAGCTCGTTCATCACCTGGATCATGGCCCCCATATCCGGCGTACCGTGTTTGATGGGTTTGTAGCTCGCGCGATCCAGCAACTCGAAATCCCCCTGCTTGTTGAAGTGGGTGATGGTGTTGTCCTGGTAGATGGCGAAGTCATTCTGATCCCCCGCCAGCAGCCAGTTGCGCGGACTGATATCGAACAGGCTGCGGCCAATGCTGTAGTCTCGCGGCGGGTTGCGCACGCCCAGCATACCCTTCATCAGGGTCGGCACCAGATCCAGGTGGCTGCTGGCCTGCTCCTGAGGCTTCTCCTCGGCCCCTGGCCAGGCGAGTACGAAGGGCACCTGCACCTGATAGGGGGAGTAGTTGCTGCCATAGCCCCAGCTGTTGCTCTGGGTTTCGTTGAACTCCTGACCATGATTGGAGGTGATGACGACGATGGTCTTCTCGCTCAGGCCCTGCTGCTGCAACTGATCCAGCATCTGCTCGAGCAGCTGATCCGTATAGAAGACGGTATTCTTGTAGCGATTCTCCAGCTTCTGCAGATTCTCGGACCGATAGGCCGTCGCCGGGTTGAAGCGGGTCAGCTCAGGCTGGAAGGGACCCTTCACATCGGCGGGCACCTGATAATCCCCGGGGCTCGACAGATAGACCAGGGAGAACCAGGGGCGATCGGTCGAGCGCTTGCCGAGCCACTGCTGCCAGTCGCCGATGAGGCGGGTATCGTCGGTCTGCTCGGAGACAAACACCTGCTTGCGCAGGCCGGCCAGCAGGCTCTGGCGGTACTTCTGGGCATCTTCCAGCGAGCCGAACAGGCCAAACTGGTAGTCCTGGCGCAGCATCTCGTCAAACAGCACCGGGGGGCGCTTGTCGGCACTGATGTCGTCGTAATAGTGGCCGGGCAACCCGTAGAAGAGCCCGAACATCCCCATGACATCGTCATTGCCGCCACTCATGTGTTGGCGGAAATTGAGATGATTGTCTGCGTAGCGCTGCAGATTGGGCATGTTGATGTTGTTGAGCATGTCCGCCCGCAGGGAATCCACCACGACGACCAGCAGGTTCATGTGCTCGACTGGGGCGCTCACGTTGAGGGGGCGCAGGGGATAGATCAGCCTGTGTTCGGCACTGCCCTGGCTCTCGGCCTTCTTCTCGTACTGTTCCAGATCCAGCCAGCCGTGCTTGGCCAGGAAGCTGCGCGCGGTCATGGGGTAGGAGAGGGGGAAGTTGGCCCGCTGCATGGTGATGGGCTGATAGAGGGTCGCATCGGCCCAGCTGTTGACCAGATGGGTCAGGATGAAGCAGACCAGCAGGGCCAGCCCGACCTGATTGCCGTACTGGCGGCGCTTGCGCTTGTTGATCTTGCGCCACACATAGGCCGACAGCAGCAGCTCAAGCAGGAAGATGGTGGGCACCGCCACGAAGATGATGCTCCAGATTGAGCCCTCCTCGGTCTGGGCCTGATCCAGCAGCAATTGCCACACCTGACCGTTCAGGTGGAACTTGAACAGCTGGAACACCTGGGTGTCGATGAGCAGCAGCACCAGCGCCAGGGTGGCGATGATGGCCGAGGTGAAACGCAGCACCCGCTCCTTGGGCAGCACGAAGCTCAAGGGGAAGATGGTCAACAGATAGGTGACGAAGCTCAGGAACGAGAAATGCCCTATCCAGCTGATGATGAGATAGGTGACACCGAGCGTGGTCGATGGCCAGCTGATGGAGCCCAGATAACGGGTGGCGATCAGCATGGCCAGGATGATGTTGAAGAAGGAGAACCAATGCCCCCAGGTGATCAGGCGAGAGACATTATCACGATAGGGGTTGCCGGTTTCGACCATAGTGATCCATCAGGGTTGAGAAACGTCAAAGAATGCGAAGAAACTCAGTGAGCATCGTGACGAAGACTCACCGAGGCGGTGAGCGCCTGGATGTACTTCTCGGTGATCGCCTGACGCTGGGCCGGGGCCATACCGTTGATGATATTGGTGGTCAGGTTGCCAAGCACCATCAGACTGAGATCCACCGGGGCCTTGTGCTTTTCCAGGGCGGTGATCAGGTCGTTCATCAGGGCGTCAAACTGCTCGTTATTGTACTTTGATACGATGGGCATAATCTTCAGTTCATCTCGGTTCAAAGCGCCTTATAATACTTCACCCTTTCGGCTAACACTATGGCTTTGTGACATGAGTCTCGATATCGACAAGATCATTCTTCACTCCCTGCGCCAGGGCGGCGATGGTCAACCGCACGCCGACACCCGCAGCCAGACCCTGCCCGCAGACGAGGCGGTGCAAGGGCTGATGGCTGAACTGCATCGCATCTACAACGGCAAGGGTGGCAAGGGCTTCGGCTTCTTCGCGGACCCGGAAGCCGCCGTCGCCGAGCTGGCAGAAGGGAGCGATGCCCCCAAACAGCCTTCCCCCGCATTTCGCATCGCCCTCGAACAGCTGCTCGCCGAGCAGACCGAGTTCGTTCCCTTCTCCGTGACCATGACCCAGCTGCTGGTGAAGAATTTGGTGGAACATGCCCTGGGAGAGCAGGGGGTGCTGCTGTTTGCCAAATACAACTATGTGGGGGTTGATTATCTGATGGTCGCCCTCCTGGAGGGCAAGGAGAGCGTCACCGTCAGCGAGGCACTGGAGCTGCGTCATATCCAGTATCTGGATATCGGCAAACTCAATCTGGTGGCCCGCATCGATCTGACCGAGTGGAAGACCCAGCCCGATTCCCGCCGTTATATTACCTTCAGCAAGGGGCGGGTCGGCCGCAAACTGGGGGACTTCTTCATGGATTATCTGGGTGCCCGTGAAGGCATGGATGCCAAGGTGCAAAACAAGGGATTGCTGCAGGCGGTGGACGATTATTGCGACAGCCGCCAACTCGAGCCCGCCGAGCGCCATGATTACAAGAAACAGGTCTTCCAATATTGCACCGAGCAAGCCAGTGCCGGTGCAGAAATAGAGATAAAAGAACTCTCGGCTGAACTGGCTGCAAAAGATGAAGGAGATCTCGACTTCTACAGTTTCATCGGCCAGGAATATGAACTGGAGGATCGTTTCCCGGCGGACAGGTCCACCCTGCGGGGGCTCACCAAATTTGTCGGTTCAGGCGGTGGTCTGACCCTGAGCTTCGAGCAGAAGCTATTGAACAGCCGCGTGTTTTACGATCCCCAGACCGACACGCTGACCATCCGTGGCGTCCCCCCCAACCTCAAGGATCAACTGCTGCGCCAGTCATAATGTGATCCACTCTTCATTTTCGGCAAAAAGACACCCGGGCTGCCCCGGGTGTCTTTTTATTTATGGGGTTGGCGCACATCGAAATGGACTCGGTACTTTGTTAACACATTGGACAAAATAAAGGGTTTGAAAGGGCTTTCATGGGGGTGAAACCCCTTTCATTCATGAAATTTTATTACCGATTGGTAATTTTATTTCCTTGTGGAGTCAAAAATACGGGAATAAACCCCCGGTATTCGCGGAAATAAGAAAATGTTTTCAGAACTTTCTGGAAGAAAATACGTAATTGCATTTCAAAAATGCGAGGCGTGTCATGTGAGGCATGCACGGCTTGGGATAATATTCACTTGCACACAATGCTCTTACAGCGCGGAACTTATACAAGGAAAGGCTCATGAAAAAGAAATTGCTGTCATCCCTGATCGGTCTGGCTACTCTGGGTGTGGCTTGCTCTGCCACGGCTGCCATTGACGAAGGTCAGCTGACCATCTGGATCAACGGTGACAAGGGCTATAACGGCCTGGCCGAAGTCGGCAAGAAATTCGAAGCGGAGACCGGCATCAAGGTGACCGTGGCTCACCCGGATCAGGTTGAAGTGAAATTCCAGCAAGCCGCTGCCACCGGCAACGGTCCCGACATCTTCTTCTGGGCTCACGACCGTTACGGTGAGTGGGTCAAGGCCGGTCTGCTGGTGCCGGTGACCCCGAATGCCGCCGAGAAGGCCAAGTTCGAGCAGTTCGCCTGGGACGCCATGACCGTCGACGGCAAGACCTACGGCTACCCGGTTGCAGTTGAAGCCGTCAGCCTGATTTACAACAAGGATCTGCTGCCGAACCCGCCGAAGACCTTCGAAGAGATCGCCAAGATCGACGAAGATCTGAAGAAGAATGGCAAGCGCGCCATCATGTGGGCCTATGACACCCCCTACTTCAGCTATCCCCTGGTGGCTGCCAACGGTGGTTATGCCTTCAAGAAGACCGCCACCGGTTATGACGTGAAAGACACCGGCGTGAACAACGCGGGTGCCAAGGCGGGCGTGGGCTACATCTCCGAGATGATCAAGTCCGGTCACCTGGAGAAGGGCATCGACTACGGTGTCATGGATGCCAAGTTCAACAAGGGCGAAGTGGCCATGATGATCAACGGTCCCTGGGCCTGGAGCAACCTGGACAAGAGCGGCATCAAGTACGGCGTAGCGCCGCTGCCGACCCTGCAGGGCAAACCGGCCAAGGCCTTCGTTGGCGTACTGGGTGCGACCATCAACGCTGCCAGCCCGAATAAGGACCTGGCCATCGAGTTCCTCGAGAACTATCTGCTGACCGATGCCGGTCTGGCGCCGGTGAATGCCGACAAGCCGCTGGGTGCCGTGGCATTGAAGTCCTTCCAGAAGACCCTGGAAGCGGATGCCAACATCAAGGCCACCATGCAGAACGCCCAGAATGGCGAGCCGATGCCGTCCGTGCCTGAGATGAGCCGTTTCTGGTCCTCCTTCGAAACTGCCCTCAAGAACGTCACCTCTGGCCGTCAGAGCGTTGACGAAGCCCTGGATACTGCAGCCAAGCGTATCGTCCAGTAAGCATGCACTACCCGGGAGGCCTTCGGGCCTCCCACTCTCTCAACTCTCTCTTGGCGTAATAAAGGTTAATTGGCATGGAAGTAGTACCTTCTATTGAATCCTATGCCGGTCCGAAGGCTAAGCACTCCTGGCTCAAGTGGACCATCGCTGCCCTGGTCGCCATCCTCAACGGCTATGCCGCCGTGATGATGTATGCCAGCGGTGAGTGGGTGTTCGCGCTGCTGGATCTGGTGGTGGTTTCCGTCGGGCTGTATGTCTTCATGAACAAGAAGACCTATGCCCACCGCTATATCTTCCCCGGTGTGGCTGGCATGGTGGTGTTTATCATCTTCCCTCTTGCCTACACGATCGGCATCGCCTTCACCAACTATTCGGGCACCAACTTGCTCTCCCTCGAGCAGGCACGCAATTTCCATCTGAAAAAGATCTACAAGGTGGCGGGGGGCGAATTCGACTTCACCCTGCTGGGTGGGGACAAGGGTCAGTACCAGTTGCTGTTGCAGCAGGATGACCAATCCTTCATCAGCCAGCCTCTTCACCTGCAGAACAACAAGGCGCACACCCTGGCCGTTCGCGAGGGCAGCGCACCGAGTGAGCCTGAAACCGTGCAACTGCAGCCCCTGAACGGGGAAGCGGTCGGCCAGGCGGCGCCCATTCGCGCCATCGTCGATCACCGCAGCCATCTCAATGCCCTGGATCTGGTGCTGCCGGACGGCAGCGTGCACCTGACCATGAGCAGCCTGCGCAAGTTTGCGGCGCAAAAACCGCTCTACACCCAGCTGGTGGACGGCGCAGTGCTCAAGTCCGGGGTCATGATCAAGGATGTCAACCTGCTGCGTGACAACCAGACTGGCGAGCTGATGCTGCCCAACCCCGACACCGGCTTCTACCAGTACATCGACGCGGATGGCCAGTTCGTCGGCAAGGGGCTGGCACCGGGCTTCGTGGTCAGCGTGGGCTGGAAGAACTTCGTGCGGATCATGACAGACCCGGGTATCCAGGGTCCCTTCATGCAGATCTTCGTCTGGACGGTGATCTTCTCCGCCTGCTCCGTGGCCTTCACCCTGGCCATCGGCATGGTGATGGCCTGCCTGGTACAGTGGGAACAACTGCGCGGCCGTGGTTTCTACCGGGTCATGCTGATCCTGCCCTATGCCATACCGGCGTTCATCTCCATCCTGGTGTTCAAGGGCTTGTTCAACCAGAACTTCGGCGAGATCAACCTGTTCCTGGAAGCGGCGTTCGGCATCAAGCCGGACTGGTACACCACCCCCTTCCTGGCCAAGATGATGATCCTCATCGTCAACACCTGGCTCGGCTACCCCTACATGATGATCCTCTGCATGGGCCTGCTCAAGGCGATTCCGGAAGATCTCTATGAGGCATCCGCCATGGACGGGGCGGGTCCGGTACAGAACTTCTTCAAGATCACGGTACCGCTGTTGATGAAGCCGCTGACGCCGCTGCTCATCGCGTCGTTTGCCTTCAACTTCAACAACTTCGTGCTTATCCAGCTGTTGACCAACGGAGCACCGGACATCATCGGGGCCAGTACCCCGGCCGGTACCACGGATCTGCTGGTGAACTACACCTACCGGATCGCGTTCCAGGGTTCGGGTGGTCAGGACTACGGTCTGGCCAGTGCCATCGCTACCGCCATCTTCCTGATCGTCGGCGCGCTCGCACTGCTCAACCTGAAATTGTCCAAAGCGGACAAGCTGTAAGGAGGCTCGAAAATGGCTATCGTACAACCCAAATCAGTCAAATACCGGGTGTGGGCAACCCACCTGGTCATGTGGGCCTTCCTGGCGCTGATCATCTTCCCGGTGATCATGGTCATCGCCATCTCGTTCCGTAACGGCAACTTCTCGGTGGGGGAGATCATCCCCACCAATCCGACCCTGGATCACTGGAAGCTGGCGCTCGGCATGTCCATCACCAACGCCGACGGCAGCATCACGCCGCCGCCGTTCCCGGTGCTGACCTGGTTGTGGAACTCCATCAAGATCGCGGGCATCACCGCCCTGATGATAGTGGTGCTCTCCACCACCTGTGCCTATGCCTTTGCCCGCCTGCGTTTTCGTGGCAAGCAGACCATCTTGCAGGGGATGCTGATCTTCCAGATGTTCCCGGCGGTGCTGGCCCTGGTGGCCATCTATGCGCTGTTCAACAAGATTGGGGACTACATTCCCTGGCTCGGCCTAAACACCCACGGCGGCCTGATCCTGGCCTACATGGGAGGCATCGCCCTGCACGTGTGGACCATCAAGGGCTACTTCGAGACCATCGACTCCTCCCTGGAGGAAGCGGCGGCCATCGACGGTGCGACGCCCTGGCAGGCATTCAGGCTGATCCTGCTGCCCCTGTCGGTGCCCATCCTGGCGGTGGTGTTCATTCTGGCCTTCATCGGTTCCATCACCGAGGTGCCCGTGGCGTCCATCCTGCTGTCGGATGTGAACAACCTGACCCTGGCGGTCGGTGCCCAGCAATACCTCTATCCGCAGAACTATCTGTGGGGTGACTTCGCCGCAGCAGCAGTGCTGTCTGGTTTGCCGATCACCGTCGTATTCCTGCTGGCACAGCGCTGGTTGGTAGGTGGTCTCACTGCCGGTGGCGTCAAAGGTTAAGGTTCATGGCCGGGGAGGCTTCTCCCCCCGCCATCACGATTTGCAAAGATTCAAGAGCGGAGCTCGACATGGCTGAAGTAGTACTCAACAAGGTTCGCAAGAACTATGATCCGGCGGTCCACAAGGACACCCTGCGCAACATCAATCTGGCCATCAAGGAAGGGGAGTTCATCGTCTTCGTCGGCCCGTCCGGCTGTGGCAAGTCCACCCTGCTGCGGATGATCGCGGGCCTGGAAGACATCACCAGCGGCGAGCTGACCATCGGCGGTCGCTACATGAACGACGTGCCGCCGGTGGAGCGCAACGTGGGCATGGTGTTCCAGTCCTACGCCCTCTACCCGCACATGAACATCTACGAGAACATGGCCTTCGGCCTCAAGCTCAAGAAGATGGACAAGGAGAACATCCACAAGCGGGTGATGCGCGCCGCCGAGATCCTCGGCCTCGAGCCCCTGCTCGACCGTAAGCCCAAGGCCCTGTCCGGCGGTCAGCGCCAGCGGGTGGCCATCGGTCGCTCCATCGTCCAGCAGCCTCAGGTGTTCCTGTTCGACGAACCGCTGTCGAACCTGGATGCGGCCCTGCGGGTCAAGATGCGCATCGAGATTGCCAAGCTGCACAAGGAGCTCAACTCCACCATCATCTACGTGACCCACGATCAGGTGGAGGCCATGACCCTGGCCAACCGCATCGTGGTGCTGAGCCCTCTCAAGGGTGAGGCCGAGACCAACCTGGAACAGTTCGGCACCCCGCTCGAGCTCTACCACAACCCGGACAACAAGTTCGTGGCGGGCTTCATCGGCTCTCCCAAGATGAACTTCCTCTCCGGCGAGTTGCAGGAGATCGGTGAGCAGGAAGCCGTGGTCAAGCTGACTTCCGGCGATACCGTGCGGGTGCGGGTGGATGCCCGCCGCGGTGCGGTCGGTGACAAGGTGGAACTGGGCATTCGCCCCGAGCACCTGGTGCCGCTGGATCACGCCCATGCCGACAGCAAGGTAAGCGGTATGGTGCAGGTGGCCGAGCACCTGGGAGCCGAGTCCTTCGTCTACATGGACGTGGATGGTCACGACTTCACCGTCAAGGCGAGCTCTGACGTGGACGTGGCCACCGGCCAGACCTACAGCGTCGGCATCCCGGCCGAGGCCTGCTACCTGTTCGATGCCAAGGAGCAAGCCTTCCCGCGCACGGCCAAATATATCCGCGTCTGATGACGCCAGGTTTTCCGTTATCTTCAATGCCTTTTGCCGGTCTGACGACCGGCTTTTTATTGCCCGCTCGCAGGCTGGCCGGAGGCCTCGCCCGTCTGGGGAGGTCAGGCGCCTGCCCCTCGTGCTACACTGGCGCCAGCTAGCGGGTCATAGGAGAAAACATGAAGAAAATGATGGAGATAGCAGGGCGTCGCCTGGCCTATCTGGATGAAGGGCAGGGGCCTGTGCTGCTGCTGGGGCACAGCTATCTGTGGGACAGCACCATGTGGGCGCCGCAGATCGAGGCTCTCAAGGGGCAGTACCGCTGCATCGTGCCTGAGCTCTGGGGTCACGGGGATTCAGATCCCGTGCCGGAGGGCCCCTGCACCCTGGCCACCCTGGCCCGGGATCACCTGGCCCTGCTCGATGCCCTCGGCGTCGAGGAGTTCGTGCTCATCGGCCTCTCCATCGGCGGCATGTGGGGCATGGAGCTGGCCAGACTGGCGCCGACCCGTCTCAAGGGATTGGTGTTGATGGACACCTTCGTCGGCTGGGAGCCCCAGATCACCTGCGAGCGCTATCTCGCCATGCTCGCCGCCATCGAGCAGCGGGGCAACCTGCCGCCTCCCATCATCGATCAGGTGGCGCCGCTGTTTTTCGCCAACCAGCCGGATCCGGCCCTGATGGCCGGTTTCAAGGCTCGGCTGGCGAACTGGCCGCTGGACAAGGTGGCCAGCCTGGTGGCGGTGGGGCGCAGCTTCGTGACCCGGGAGGATCGCATGGAGTGGCTCGAAGAGATCACAGTGCCGAGCCTGGTGATGACAGGCTGCGAGGACAAGGCGCGTCCCGTGCTGGAAGGCTACCTGATGGCCGAGACCCTCGGCTGCCCCTTCAAGGAGATCCCGGCGGCGGGCCATATCTCGACCCTGGAGAACCCGGCATTCGTCAACCAGGCGCTGGCGGCGTTTCTCGCGGCGCTCTGAGGCGTGCCGGCCACGACCTGATTGCGAAGAAGGGAGCCTCGGGCTCCCTTCTCGTTATGTTGCACCGTTACCAGATGTATCCGACGCCGACCCCGGCATAGAACTCGCCCTGGTGTTGCACCAGGGGGCTGTCTGCGATGTCGTCGTCATAGCGCTCGTAGTTGAAGCCAAACCCGCCAATCCAGTTGGGACTGAAGCGGTAGCTGCCGATGATGGAGGCCATGGGGGAGAGGGTGGTGCCGGTATTCCACTGGGGACGACCGGGGGCCACTTCATCCGCCCCGATGCCGCCGAAATAGTAGTTCGCCAGATTGTGGCTGCGCAGCATCAGACCCGCCCCCGGCATCAGCAGCAGGCGGCCTCGCACTATGGGGAAGTTGGCCCAGAGCATCACCTCCTGGCCGTTGCTGGTACCGGTGACATCCGTGGTGGCCCGCATCGACCAGAGGGCATAGGGGGTGATGAGATCCGCGCCAAAGCCTGCCTCGAACTCCCCTTTGCGTTTCTCCATGCCGGTGAAATAGGCATCGTCATCGGGATCCAGGTTGCCAAAGCGCACCCGCCCGAAGGCATAGGTCGACAGCCCGCCATCCCGGCTGAGGTAGTAACGGGCCCGATCCCCCAGGTACATCAGGTTGTCGCCAAAATAGAGGGCCCCCGGGATGGGGAGCAGGGCATCATCCTGATACTGATAACGGGCCTGGCCGCCGAGGACCACGCCGCCCAGCACCAATCCCTTGGGGATGGGGCTGCTCGGGCTGTCGCTGGAGAAGGCGCTGAGAGCACCGATGTCGATGTCGGCCCGGGCCGGGGCGACGAGCAACAGGCTCAGGAGTGCGGGGAGACAGGCGTGGCGCAAGGAGACAGGGGGCATCAAGGGATCCTTTTGGGTTTTCAGGCCGGGGCGTAGGTGGAGTCTTCGTCAGTGAAGCGTGTTTTTGCTGTGAATTCAAGTCGATAGCCGCAGGAATTCAGGTTGGTGTCAGCAAGTGGGGGCTAAGGGGGGAGGAAAGTACGCCGGTGTGTCCAACCACGTCGCGGGGGAGAGTAAATACGCAAAGAGGCAACAAGAAGAGAGGCCGGGGCCTCTCTTCTTGTTGGATTGTCATGGGGCTTATGGCGCGGGGCGGGGCAGCTCCTCGCGCTTGGGCCAGGCATTGATCACCGCCTTGACCAGGGTGGCGAGGGGAATGGCGAAGAAGATCCCCCAGAAGCCCCAGAGGCCGCCAAACACCAGCACGGCGATGATGATGGCCACAGGGTGCAGGTTGACCGCCTCGGAGAAGAGCAGGGGCACCAGCAGGTTGCCATCCAGCCCCTGGATGACCAGATAGGCCACCATCAGCCAGGCGAAGTCCGGGGTCAGCCCCCACTGGAACAGGGCCACCATGGCCACGGGCACGGTCACCGCCACCGCCCCTATGTAGGGGATGAGCACGGAGAAGCCCACCGCCACCGCCAGCAGCACCGAGTAGCGCAGCCCCATCAGGGCGAAGGGCACATAGGTGGCGATGCCGACGATGAGGATCTCGATCACCTTGCCGCGGATGTAATTGATGATCTGGTCGTTCATCTCCACCCAGACCCGGTTCACCAGGGTGCGGTTGCGCGGCAGGAAGCGGCGCAGCCCTCCCATCAGAACCTGCTTGTCCTTGAGCATGAAGAACACCATCAGGGGCACCAGGATGGCGTAGACCAGGATGGCGACCACGTTGACCAGGGAGCTCAGGGAAGCGCTCACCAACTGCTCGCCCCCCGCCAAGATGCGCTGGCGGATGTTGTCGATGATGGTCTCGACCAGGCTGACGTCGATGATCTCCGGGTACTTCTCCGGCAGGGCACGCACATAGTCCTGAGCGTGGTTGAGCATGGCCGGCGCTTCCTTGGCCAGGTTGATGCCCTGGCTCACCAGGGTCGGAATGAGCCCGAGGAAGGCCGTCACGGTGAGGGCGATGAACAGCAGCAGTACCAGGCTGGTGGCCAGGGTGCGAGAAAGCCCGGCCCGCTGCAATCGGCTCACCGGCCACTCCAGCAGGTAGGCCATCACCAGTGCGACCAGCAGCGGCGCCAGGATGTCGCCAAACAGCCAGAGCACGGCGAAGCAGAACACCAGCAGCAGGAACAGGGTGACCGCATCGGGATCGGAGAAGCGGGTCTGGTACCAGCGCTTCAGGACTTCTAACATCGGAGCTTCCTTACATTACTGGGGCATGGGATGACATGCGCCCGACGACGGTGTGCAAAGAGACGCATCATGACGAGGGACTGCTGACCACCAGTTGCAGCCTTAGACAGGTCTCGGTTTCCTGCAACGGTTGTACCTGATGGCCCTGTCGGCGCAACCAGACGGGAATGTCCTGTCTGGAACCCGCATCGGCCAGCAGGAGCTGCACGCACTGGCCGTCATGGGCCGCCCTCAGCCAGAGCTTGAGCCGGATCAGGGGCTCGGGGCAACGCCAGGGGGTCAGGTCGAGCTGTTCCCAGTGCTGTTCCATCTCGGGGAGGGCTCCATCGCGTATGATGGCCGTCATTATGGCCGCGATGGCAGGATGAAACAACGCTTGTAGGCCTTGATGGGCAAGGGTATTCTGCCCGAGCACTTTCTGATGGAGATAGAGACACAGTGGCCCGCTTTTCCCCCTTGATGGCATCCTTTCCCCTGCTGGTCTCCCTGATGAGCGCGACCTTCCACGCCCAGGCGAACAACCAGCTGCCCGACATCGGCACCGCCGGGGTAGCGGCCCTGCCCATCGAGCAGGAAGTGCGCTATGGCAATGCCTTCATGCGATTCGCCCGGGCCGGCCTGCCCATCATCGACGATCCCGTGCTGAGCGAATACATCGACGATCTGGGTCAGCGACTGCTCACCAACGCGGACGGGGTGCGCTTCCCCTTCACCTTCTTCCTCATCAACGATCCCAGCATCAACGCGGCCGCCTTCCTGGGCGGACGAGTCAAGGTGCACACCGGCCTGTTCCTTTACGCCGACAGCGAGAGCGAGCTCGCCTCGGTGCTGGCGCACGAAATCACCCACGTGACCCAGCGCCATATCGCCCGCTACATGGAGTCCCAGGCGAGCAGTTCCGCCATGACCCTGGCCGGGCTGGTGGGTTCCATTGCGCTGGCGGTGATCAACCCCACCGCCGGTATCGCCGCCTTGCAGACCACCCTGGGTCTCTCCATGCAGTCCGCTATCAACTACACCCGGGACAACGAATACGAGGCGGACCGGATCGGCATGAAGACGCTCTATGACGCCGGTTTCGATCCCATGGGGATGGCCACCTTCTTCCAGAAACTGGCGGCGGAGTATCGCTACGCCAGCAAGCCGCCGGAGATGCTGCTCACTCACCCCCTGCCGGAGACCCGGATCAGCGAGGCCCGCGCCCGCGCCAGCAGCTATGGCCGCCGCACCCTGCCTCCCAGCCTCGACTTCTGGCTGGCCAAGGTGCGCATCCAGGTGCGCTACGGCACCGAGACCCCCCAGGGACTGCTGAGCTATTTTGACAACCGCCTGCAAAAGGGAGACTACCCCCTCAAGGATGCCGCCCTCTACGGCAAGGCCCTGGCCCTGCTGCAGCTCAAGCGCACCGATGAGGCGGATGCGCTGATGCAGGAGCTGGCGGCGCGCCACCCCGAGGATCTCTTCATGGTGGATGCCATGACCGACATCGATCTCGCCAAGGGGCGCAGTGCCCAGGCCATCGCCCGGTTGGAGCGCTTCCGTACCCGGATGCCGGACAACGAGGTGGTGGTGGTCAACCTCGGCAACGCCTATCTGGAGGCGGGCAATTACAAGAAATCCATCGCCACCCTGGATCCTTACGCCCGCGAGCACGAGGAGAACAGCCTGGCCTGGAGCCTGTTGTCGGACGCCTATCGCAAGTCGGGCCGGATGACGGACTTGCACATGGCGCGGGCGGAGACCCTCTCCCTGCGTGGTGACTATCAGGCGGCTATCGACGAGCTGGTGGTGGCCCGCGGCACCACCACCGACAAGCTGACCTTGGCCCGCATCGAGGCGCGCATCACCCAGCTGGAGCGGGCGAAGAAGGATCTCGATAGCTTGAAAGGCTGATCCCGAGGCGGGTGATGACAGACGGGGTGCCCCATCAGGGGCACCCCGTCTCTTTTTTTTGGGTATTCATGCTGCCGATGATGCCTGTTGAAGAAGGCTTGCGAGGTCAATGCGCTGATTGGCAGCTACTGATGCTGCCGGGGTGTGACTGTCCGGGCTTTTATCTCGGCCAGTTTCTGCTCGTCCAGCTCCCCGACCAGGGTCTCCAGCAGCTCGCCTTCGGCACTGAGCAGGTAGCTGGTGGGCAGCATGGCGGGGCGGGGGAAGGGGAGGCGTGACTCATCTGCCGGGGTCAGCAGGGGCACGGTTATCCCGTGCTGGCGGGCGAGCGCGGTCAGCTCGGCGGGGGTGGCGGCATCATAGTTGATGGCGATCACCCCTATCACCCCTTGCTGCTGCAGGGCCGCCAGCAGCGGCATCTCCCGCAGGCAGGGGGGACACCAGGGGGCGAAGTAATTGACCAGCAGCGGCTTGCCGGTGAAGTCGTCGAGGGTCACGGCTTGCCCCCCGGCGTCGGTGAAGCTCGGTGCCGGCGAGCAGGCCGTCAGCAGAGCGACCACAATCAGCCAACAAATTCGTTTCATTTCTGGCACCATTGCCCTTACCCTCATCCGACGTTTCCCCTACAATAGCGCGGTTTCTTGTCCCATCAGTCATATCAGGGAGTTACCATGAGCGAGACCCAAATCTACCACAATCCGCGCTGCTCAAAGAGCCGTGAAACCCTGGCGCTGCTGGAGCAGCACGGGATCGCCCCTGATGTGGTGCTCTATCTGGAACAGGCGCCGAGCGAGGCGCAGATCCGCACCCTGCTGAGCCAGCTCGGCTTCAGCGATCCGCGTCAGCTGATGCGCACCAAGGAGGATCTCTACAAGGAGCTGGGACTGGCCGAACAAGCGGGTGAGGCGCTGATCGCCGCCATGTACCGGCATCCCAAGCTCATCGAGCGCCCCATTGTCATCAGGAACGGACAGGCCCGCATCGGCCGTCCTCCCGAGCAGGTGCTGGAGATCCTCAAGTGAGCACCCGCTTCGCCCGTCTGCTGACCCTGACCGGTTTCTTCGGTCTGCTGGGATGGGTCCTGCTGTGGCATCTGTGGCTCTCTCCCCATCCGGATCTCAACCCCTGGCTGCTGCCGGTGATCTGGACGGTGCCCCTGCTGTTCCCCCTAAAGGGCATAGTGCAGGGCAACCCCTACACCCACGCCTGGGGCAACTTCGTGCTGATGCCCTATTTCCTGCACGCCCTGACCCTGATCACCACGGACGAGGGGGAGCGCTGGCTGGCGGTGGTGGAGCTGGTGTTCACCACCCTGGCCTTCATCGGCACCATCTACTACGCCCGCCTGCGCGGCCGCGAGCTGGGTCTCAGTATCCGCAAGAAGAAAGAGTCGAGCTGACAGAGCCTGACCATCAAACCGGACCACGCGTCCGGTTTTTTTGGCGCCATCCGTCAGCTATTGACCCTGACAGCCTCTCCGCTCCCATCTCCAAAGAGGTATGGTGATAAAATAAAGCCTCGGCTGGAGCTTGACTGCCCTCTGTATTGATCAGGCTCCTGAACGTCATCCACGGGATGACCTGATGAGTCGGGTGCCCCTGGCCCCGATCTGCGAGACCTCTATGACAATCCAACTTGCTCCTCTCTTTCGACACTCCCTGTTGACCCTGGCGCTGGCCTGCTCGGTCGGTGGCGCGGCGCAGGCCTGCACCCGCGCCCTCTATCAGGGGGAGGATGGCCTCATCGTCACGGGGCGCACCATGGACTGGCGCACCGCCATGCCCACCAACCTCTGGTCGCTGCCACGGGGCATCAGCCGGGACGGCGCCGCTGGCCCCAATTCGCTGAAATGGCAGGCACGCTATGGCTCCGTGGTGGCGGCGGGGTTTGATGCGGGCACGGCGGATGGCATGAACGAGCGGGGGCTGGTGGCGAACCTGCTCTATCTGACCGAATCGGAATATGTGACCCCGAGCGCCGCAGACAAGCGCAAGACCCTCTCCATCTCCCTCTGGGCCCAGTATGTGCTGGACAACTTCGCCACCGTGGACGAGGCGGTGACGGCGCTCGCGAAGGATGAATTCTACGTGATGACCGGCATGACGCCGGATGGGCGACCGGCCCAGTTGCACCTCTCCCTCTCGGATGCGAGCGGTGACTCGGCCATCTTCCAGTATGTGGGCGGCAAGTTGCAGATCCATCACGACCGCAGCTATCAGGTGATGACCAACTCCCCCACCTTCGACAAGCAGCTGGCCCTCAACGACTACTGGGAAGAGATCGGGGGGCTGACCATGTTGCCCGGCACCAACCGTTCGGCGGATCGCTTCGCGCGGGCCTCCTTCTACATCAAGACCCTGCCCAAGACCAGCAAGATGGAGCAGGGGGTGGCCGGGGTGATGAGCGTGATGCGCAATGTCTCCGTTCCCATGGGGATCAGCACGCCGGATCAGCCCAACATCTCCACCACATTGTGGCGCAGCGTGGCGGATCAGCAGCATCGCCGCTACTTCTTCGAGCTGACCAACCTGCCCAACACCTTCTGGGTGAGCATGGACAAGCTGGATCTCAAGGGAGGGGCCGCGGTGAAGAAGCTGGGGCTGACCGAGGGGCAGCTCTATGCGGGAGAGACCGCGGAGAAGTTTGTGGCCAGCAAGCCGTTTGTCTTCCAGCCTGCGATCTGAATCGCACGCAGATAAAAAACGCCCATTGGGGCGTTTTTTTATGGGTGCTCGCCCCGCCGATAGGCTGCCAGCTGCTGCTCGCTGGCGGCCATCAACTCGGGGTAGAAGCGCAGAAAGCCCTGCTCACTGGCCCGCCACTGCGCCGCATCCAGGGTGAGGAGCGCCTCCCCGAGGGGCAGGGGCCGGCGCAACCGGCGTCCGATACCGTCGAGGGCCTGGGCCAGCCCTTCCTTGTGGTGGTACGACGCTATCCAGTCCTGCTCCGCCATCCGTCTGAGGGGCAGGGGCAAGCCCTGGGGCAGGCGCGCATCATCGGCCAGCAGACGGCCATAGCTCTCCCGCAGAAAATCGGGTTGAGGGAGGCTGGCGTAGCGGGACCAGTGTCGGCAGAGCCAGTGGTCATAGAGCATGTCCACCAAGATGCCGCCGAAGCGGCGCCAGGGGGCCTCGAAGCGGGCGACCGCGGCCCTGTGTTCGGGGTGGGCATCGGTGAAGGCATCTATCTTGCGGTGCAGCCAGATCCCCTCGTCCAGTTCGGGCCCGAGCTGGCTCGGGAGCGAGCCCTTGACGAAATCCCCCAGCAGGTTGCCGGTGAGGGAGCTCTGGGTGTGGGCGGCCAGGTGCAGGTGAGCCAGATAGTTCATGGGAGCGATATCGACCAGCGAAGATTGCAGGTGAGCCTAGCGGATCCGCGCGGCTTTGCCTATGGGCAATACGACATGAGCCCTTCCCCTGGCGTGCCAAAGGTGGGTTAATGACGCTTCCCGCCTCGCCGGCTTCCAGACAATGTTTCGCAAGGAGTGACCCCATGTTGACCCTGATCGAAGGTGCCGAGATCTACAGTCCCCATTATCTTGGCCAGCAGGATCTGCTGGTGGCCGATGGCCGCATCGCCTGGGCAGGCAAAGGGCTGGATGTGCCCGCCAACTGGCCGCTGGTACGGGTGGATGGCCGTGGCCACTATCTGGTGCCGGGCTTGGTGGATCCCTTGGCCCATATCACCGGCGGTGGCGGTGAGGGGGGCTTTGGTTTTCGCACCCCCGAGCTGGCGGCGGGAGAAGCCCTGCAGGCGGGCGTCACCACCCTGGTGGCGGCGCTGGGTACCGACAGCCTGACCCGGAGCCCATCCCAGGTGCTCGGCAAGGTGCGCGAATTCAACGCCGCCGGGGTAAGCGCCTTCATGTACACCGGCTCCTACCATCTGCCGGTCAAGACTCTCACCGATTCGGTGGAGTCCGACATCATGCTGATCCCCGAGGTGTTGGGGGTGGGGGAGGTCGCCATCAGCGATCACCGCTCCAGCGCGCCCACCCATGACGAGCTGGCCCGGCTGGTGAGCGAGGCGCGGGTGGCGGGGCTGCTGTCGGGCAAGAGCGGAGTCAGCTTCTTTCATCTGGGGGATGGCAAGGGTGCCCTGGCGCCGCTCAGAGCCCTGCGCGATAACACCGACATCCCGCTGCGCCAGCTCTATCCGACCCACTGCAACCGCAACCCCTGGCTGTTTGCCGAAGCCATCGACTGGGGCAAGGTGGGAGGCTGGGTCGATCTCACCACGTCGAGCTTCCCCGACCTGCTGGAGGATGGGGAGCGGCTGGCGGCGGATGCGCTGGTGGAACTGCTGGCCGCCGGTGTGTCAGCCGATCGCATCAGTTTCAGCTCGGATGCCAACGCCAGTCTGCCGCGCTTCGATGGCGAAGGGCGGCTCATCGAGCTGCGCTGCGGCCAGATTGGCAGCCTGTGGCAGGCGTGCGTCAAGGCGCGGGCGCTGGGCGTGGCGTGGGAGACGGCTCTCGGGGTCGTGACGGTGAATCCGGCGAGGGCGCTCGGTCTTGCAGGCAAGGGAGTGATCGCTCCTGGCAAGGATGCGGATCTGCTGCTGGTAGACCCGGAAACCATGGCCATCAGATGGGTGATGAGCGCCGGTCAGTGGCGAGTGTGACTCGGGGCGCTGCGCCCGTCATGCCCCCGTCTTTTAAAGAAGTAAAAAGCCCGGCAGCGATGCCGGGCTTTTTCGCAGGAGAGAGGAGGACGAGGTCAGATAGCCAGGAAACCCAGGATCAGGATGGGGCCGAGCAGACTCAGAATAAAGCCAGAAACGATGGCCACCGGCACCACCTGGATACCCCCTGACTTCTGGATCACCGGCAGGGTGAAGTCCAGTGCCGTGGCGCCCCCATAGCCGATGGCGGCGGAGGGGTGGCGGCGCATCAGCACAGGAATGATGAGGATGGCGATGAGTTCGCGACCGAGATCATTGATGAAGGCGGCGGAGCCGAGCACCGGCCCGAGCTTGTCCGCCACCAGGATGCCGGAGAGGGAATACCAGCCGAAGCTGGAGGCGAGCGCCAGGGCGTGACTCCAGGGCATGGCCAGCAGTTGGGCTGCCAGCAGGCTGCCGACCCAGCTGCTCAAGATCACGGTGGCGGCTATCTTCATGCCCCAGGGATTGAGGAGGATCTGGCGCAGCCGCATGCCGGAGTTGCGCATCTGGATGCCGATGAGCAGCAACAACAGCATCAGCGCCCACTCGCTTAAGCGGTCGATGGGCAGGGCGCGCAAGTCTACCAGCAGGCCGAGCCCGACCCCCGCCAGCACCACGAAGCAGAGCTGCAGTGATTCCCACAGCAGGTGCCACTTGCTCGGCATCTTGCCGTCGCTAGCCTCGTGGGTCGGCGGGCTGCGCCTGTCCAGCCACCAGAGCGCCAGCAGATTGCAGACGGTGATGGCCCCGAGCATGATGGCCGCCACCTTGAAGATCACTCCCAGGTTGGTGCCGAGGTTCTCCACATAGGCGAGCCCCAGCCCCATCAGGAACAGGATAAGGTAGACCATCTTGCCGAGGGATTGGTTGACCAGCCTGATGAGCCGAGCGGAAGAGAGGGGGACAAGATAGCCGATCACGAGCGGCAGCAGGATCAGCAACACATTCAGCAACATTGGGGCCTCGGTCACAAAACTTGGAAAAACGACACACTATCACTTCTTATTGCACAAGGGTCACAAATCCAGTGGTTTGAGCGGCTCATGCGAGGCTTTTTTACCATATTGTTGTGATTTCTGGGTAGTCTCGAATGGAAAAGTAGTCACATTCTGGCAACGTCATCGTCAGTAAAATCAATTTCATCCTTCGAAAAGTGCCAGATGGCAGAGCGCAAGGGTGGTGAATAAAGTTGTTCTGGTCGTGATTTCGACCTGATCGCGAAATTTTCTTGCCACTCGTGCATTGGGGGTATAAAAATGCGGTATTCGGCGCATGACAAAACTCGGATTTTATGCAGACAAACTGCTGAAAAAACCGTTAATGACCAATAAAAATACAGATAAAACACCAAATACCTCGGTTCTGTATTGTTTTTTGACTACCTGAGTGATATTTTCGCTGGAGGTTGCCATCGGTTAACGATTTGTTAAATGGACGATGGTTTGAGTCACGCCCAACGGGGCGTCTAGGGACAGACAAGGTTGTAATGGATGAGCGACGTCGCCGCACTGGAAGTTCGTGATCTGCACAAGTATTTTGGCACCCACGAAGTGCTCAAGGGCATCGATATGACCGCCCACAAGGGGGATGTCATCTCCCTGATCGGCTCCTCGGGTTCTGGGAAGTCGACCTTTCTGCGCTGCATCAATTTATTGGAAACCCCCTCGGCCGGTACCGTCTCTCTGCACGGTGAACTCATTCGCATGAAGAGCAATCGCGCTGGTGAACGCCTGCCGGAGGACATGCGCCAGGTGGAGCGGATCCGCAGCCGGCTGGCCATGGTGTTTCAGAGCTTCAATCTCTGGTCCCACATGACCATCATGCAAAACATCATCGAAGTCCCCATCCAGGTGCTCAAGGTGCCCCGTGCCGAGGCCATCGCCAAGGCGGAGCATCTGCTCAACCGGGTGGGACTCTGGGAGCGCCGTGACTATTACCCCGGCCACCTCTCCGGCGGCCAGCAGCAGCGTGCGGCCATTGCCCGTGCGCTGGCGGTGGACCCCGATGTGATGCTGTTCGACGAGCCCACCTCGGCGCTCGATCCTGAACTGGTGGGGGAGGTACTCGGCCTGATGCGCGAGCTGGCCGAGGAGGGGCGCACCATGCTGGTGGTGACCCACGAGATGTCATTTGCCCGGGATGTATCGAACAAGGTGATGTTCCTGCATCAGGGGCGGGTGGAGGAGGAGGGCAATCCCAAGGAGATTTTTGCCCACCCCAAGTCTGAGCGATTCAAACAATTCATCTCCTCCATCTATTGATGGCGGGCGTTATTTTCAACAAGCTGCACTTTCAACGATCGACGTGTTTATCAAGGAGAGATACATGAACAAGCTGATGCTGGCGACTGCCATTGTGACCGCCCTGTCTTCCGGCAGCCTGATGGCCAAGGAGTGGAAAGAGGTGCGGATCGGGGTTGAGGGTGCCTACCCCCCCTTCTCCTGGACCGAGCCGAGCGGCGAGGTGAAAGGCTTTGACATCGACATCGCCAACGCCCTGTGCGAAGAGATGAAGGTCAAGTGTACCCTGATCAAACAGGACTGGGATGGCATCATCCCGGCGCTGCTGTCGCGCAAATATGACGCCATCATCGCCACCATGGACATCACCGAAGAGCGCAAGAAGAAGGTGGACTTCACCCAGAAGTACCAGCACATTCCGGCCCGCTTCGCAGCCAAGAAGGGCACCGAGGTGAAACTGGAGAAAGCCTTCATGGATGGCAAGACCATCGCCGTGCAGCGCGCCACCTCCATGGATACCTACATCACCGACAACTTCCCCAATGCCACCATCAAGCGCTACGGCACTGCCGACGAGGCCTATCTCGACTTGAAATCCGGCCGGGTTGACTACGTGATGGCCGATTCTGCCGCCATCAGCGACGGCTTGCTGAAGAAAGAAGGGGGCGATGCCTTCGAGTTCGTCGGCCCGAAACTGACCGATCCCAAGTGGTTTGGCGAGGGTGCCGGCATTGCGGTGCGCAAGGCTGACAAGGATCTGAAAGAGAAATTCAACGCTGCCATCCTGGCACTGCGTGCGAATGGCAAGTACAAGGCGATCAACGACAAGTACTTCGACTTCGACGTCTACGGCGAATAACGACCATTCGGGTGGTGGTCCCGTCGATGGGGCTACCGCCAGTCGTCATCAGGCCCGTTGGCTCCCGCCGGGAGTGGCGGGCCTACTTGATTGCAATGAAGCTGTATCTGGTTGATTTGACAATGCCGGCCTCGTCGAACACGACGCGACGGGTGGCATGACATGGATCTGACAAGGATATGAAGCTGCTGATTGAGCCCACTCAATGGCGATGGAGCCGCATATGTTTGACTTGAAAGGATACGAAGCCTCCCTGCTGGAGGGGGCCTGGGTCACCCTGGAAGTGGCGCTCGCCTCCCTGCTGCTGGCCCTGCTACTCGGCATGCTGGGGGCGCTGGCAAAGCTCTCTCCCTACCGCTGGGCGCGCGGAATAGCCGCCGGCTACACCACCCTCATTCGCGGCATACCTGATCTGGTGCTGATGATGCTGCTGTTCTTCGGCGGCCAGGTGCTCATCAACAACTTCTGCACCTGGGTCAACGAGAGCTACAACAACTATCTGCTGGCGAGCAATCCGAACCAGGAATGGGTCTCCTTGCTGCCGGATTACATCGACATCAGTCCCTTTGCGGCCGGGGTCGCCACCATCGGCTTCATCTTCGGCGCCTACATGACCGAAACCTTCCGCGGTGCCATCCTGGCGGTGGACAAGGGAGAGCTCGAGGCCGCTCGCGCCTTCGGCATGCGGGCTCGCCAGGTGTTTGTGCGGATCCTCTTCCCCCAGATGATGCGCCACGCCCTGCCGGGCTTTGGCAACAACTGGCTGGTGCTGCTCAAGACCACGGCGCTGGTCTCCATCATCGGGCTCGATGACATGGTGCGCAAGGCGTCGCTGGCGGCGGGTTCGACCCAGTTGCCCTTCACCTTCTACATGGCCGTGGCGCTGATCTTCCTGGTCTTCACCGCCGTCTCCACCTCGGCGCTCAAGTGGGCCGAACGTCACTACGCCATCAAAACGAGGTAAGCCATGGACTTCTCAATCATCCTCAAGGAGTGGCCCACCTACTGGCAGGGGCTCTACACCACGGTATTGCTGGTGGCGGGCTCCCTTGCACTCGGGTTGGCGCTGGCCATTCCTCTCGGCATCTTGCGCAACAGCCGCAACTGGCTGATCAAGGGGCCGATCTGGGCCTATATCTACTTCTTCCGTGGCACCCCGCTGCTGGTGCAACTGTTCATCATCTACTACGGCGCCGCCCAGTGGGAGTGGCTCAGAAACAGCATCGCCTGGGATCTGTTCGCCCAGGCCTGGTTCTGCGCCTTGCTGGCGTTCACCCTGAACACCGGTGCCTATACCGCCGAGATCGTGCGTGGGGCCGTGATGAACATGCCCAAGGGACAGATTGAAGCGGCCAATGCCTTTGGCATGACCCGCTGGCAGACCCTCACCCGCATCATCCTGCCGAACTCCTTCCGCCGTGCGTTGCCCGCCTACAGCAACGAGGTGATCTTCATGCTGCAGGGCTCGGCGGTGGCGGGCATCGTCACCATCGTCGATCTCACCGGCGCGGCGCGGATCATCAACTCCCGCTACTACAGCCCGTTCGAGGCCTTCCTGACTGCAGGCCTGCTCTACATGCTGCTGACCTTCGTCATCGTCTGGCTGTTCAAGAAGTGGGAAGCCCGCTGGCATGCCCACCTGCGCCCCCGCAGCGTGTAGCGGATGCAAAGGCCATGAACAACAAAGCCCGCAATCGCGGGCTTTTTTGTTCATGTTTCCAGGATGATGGCTCAGCGCCCCAGATATTCCCGATCGAAGAAGGTATTGACCCAATGGGGGCGGTAGACGGCGAGCAGGGTCATGGCCATGCCGTTGAGCAGGGCCTCGGGGAAGAGCAGCAGCGGCCAGATGGAGAGATAGTCGCTGCTGATGGTTTGCCAGCCGTATCGGCCATCCAACCCCATCCAGAGGGCGCTGGCGATCACCTTGACCGAGATGGCGAGCGCACCGCCGAGGAAGGCGGCCACGAACAGGTAGACAAACAGGTGGCGGGGCAGCCAGGCCCAGCTCGCCAGAAAGAGCAGCCAGCTGGTGGCGACCGGCAGGGCGATGCCAAGCAGCGCCTGCCAGCCAAAGTCTGCCAAGTCCGTGACGCCGAAGCAGCCGAGGATCAGCAGGGTGAGGCTGGGTGCCAGCAGGGCGAGGCGCCAGCCCAGCAGCAGGGTCAGGGCGGTCAGGCCGAGAAAATGGATCTCGAGCCCCTCGTGCAATCCCGCCCGCAGCACCCAGAGGGGGATCAGGGCGATGGCGCTGCCGAGGCAAAGATGCTGATAGAGGGGGTTGGCATGGAGGGTGCGCAGCAGCGGGCCATTCAGGCTGAAGGCGAGCAGTACCAGCCAGAGCAGCAGGGCGGCGACTTGTCCGTCAGTCATGGCAGCGTCCTTGGCCTGTGACGAGGGAGGGGGCGGCTGAAGAAAAGGGCTGACCCGAGAGGGCCAGCCCTTTGTCATCAATATTTGACGTTGGGGTGGTACTTGCCAAGGATGGCCTGGACCCTGTCCATGATCTCCTTGCTGGGGGGCTTGATCCCGGTGAGATCATAGTGATCGCCCAGCACGTCCCATTTGTGCTTGCCAAGCTCGTGGTAGGGCAACAGCTCCACCTTCTCCACGCACTCTCCCAACTCGGCGATGAACTGGCCGAGCCCCTCGGCACTCTCGTCATCGTCGGACCAGGTGGGCACCACCACGTAGCGGATCCACATGGTCTGGCCCCTGGCCGCCAGGTAGCGGGCAAATTCCAGGGTGTATTTGTTGCTGACGTGGGTGAGGGGAATGTGCTTCTCGTCGTTGATCTGCTTGATGTCGAGCAGCACCAGATCGGTGTTGTCCAGCACCCGGTCGAGCAATTCATCGTAGTGGCGCACGAAACCGTTGGTGTCGAGACAGGTGTGGATCCCTTGTGCCTTGCAGGCGCTGAACAGCTCGGCGATGAACTCCTGTTGCAGCATGGCTTCCCCACCGGAGGCGGTGACGCCACCGCCGGAGGCATTCATGAAGTGGCGATAGCTGGTGAGATCCTTCATCAGTTCGGGCACCGTCACCTCGCGACCGCCCTGGGTGTCCCAGGTGTCCCGGTTGTGACAATACTTGCAGCGCATCAGGCAGCCTTGCATGAACACGATGAAGCGGATGCCGGGGCCATCGACGGTGCCGCAGGTCTCAACGGAATGGATACGGCCAATAACGTCGGTGCTGCTGATGGCCGGGATCCGGTTTGTGACTGACATAGACGACTCCAATAGTTCGTGCTGGGGGCGAGCAGGTCGTTATTTTATTACAAAAGGCCCTATAAATCCTACCTGTTTAGCCCAGGGGGCTCGCACCGAGCAGACTCTCCAGCGCCTTGACCGACAGGGGGCGGCTGGTCAGGAAGCCTTGATAGTGCTGGCACCCCAGCCCCTTGAGGACGCCAAGCTGCTCTTCATCCTCCACCCCCTCGGCGGTCACGGTGAAGCGAAACACCTTGGCCAAATCCAGGATGGCCTTGACGATGGCCCTGTCCTGTTCGCTGTGCACCAGCGTCTGGATGAAGCTCCTGTCCAGTTTGACCTCATCGGCGGGCAAATCGCGCAAATAGGCGAGGGAGGAGTAGCCGGTGCCAAAATCATCGATGGAGATGAGGATGCCGAGGGCTTTCAGTTGGCGGATCCGGGCAATACTCTCCAGCCGGTTTTCCAGCACCACGGACTCGGTCACTTCCAGCAGCAGGCGGGAAGGGGGCACCCCGGTGTCGCGCAATATATATTCCACCTGCTGCACGAAGCCGGTGGTGTGGAATTGACGAGCGCTGACGTTGACCGACAGGTGAGGAATGGCGAGGCCGTTGTTGAGCCAGAAACTGTATTGGGCGCAGGCGGTCTTCATCACCCAGTAGCCGATCTCCTGAATGAGCGTGGTCTCCTCGGCGACCGGAATGAAGTCGCCGGGCGGCACCATGGTGCCATCGCTCTTCTGCCAGCGCACCAGGGCCTCCACCCCGGAGAGACTGCCATTGTCGACCCGGTATTGAGGTTGGTAGTGCAGCACCAGTTCGTTGTTGCGAAGGGCGTCCCGCAGCTGGTTGTTCAGGGCCAGCTTGCTTTTCTCCTTCTCCGCCATGGCTTCGCTGAAGAAGACATAGTTGCCCTGGCCGGCCCGCTTGGCCATGTGGGCGGCGGTATCGGCCTGTTGCATCAGGACGAGGTGATCCTTGTCCTCGTCGCTGAAGAGGCTGATCCCCACCGAGGCGCTGCAGTGCAGCTTGTGATCCCCCACATCGAAGGGGTTGCGGAACATCCCCATCAGCTCGCGGGCGAAGTGCTCCGCCAGGATCTTGGCGGTCACATACCCCTGGCCGAGGGCGGTAAACAGCAGGGCAAACTCATCCCCCGAGGTGCGGGCCAGCACCAGATTCTCCTGGGGCAGGGACTTGAGTCTGATCACCACGGCCTGGAGCAGCAGATCGCCACAGGCGTGGCCGAGGGAGTCATTGACCGACTTGAAGTTATCCAGATCCAGCAGCAGCAGGGCGCCCCATTGCCCGGTCGGGTGTTGCAGGGTGCGCTGCATGATGTCGTTCAGGCTGCGCCGGTTGTAGAGATCGCAGAGATCGTCGTAGTAGGCCAGGCGCTCGATATGGTGGGCCGCCTCCTTCTCGCTGCTGATGTCGTGGAAGCTGCAGACGAAATGGCTGATCTCCTCCTCTTCCTTGACCCCGGTCACCATGAGCCGAACCGGGAAGAGGTGCCCGCTCTTGTGCAGGCACTGCTCCTCCCCAAGCCAGTAACCCTCGTTGTTGACGGCGGTGGTGACGTCCGCTTTCAGGCTGTCCCCATAGTAGGTCGGGCGCAGCTTGGTGATGTGCAGGCCTATCATCTCATCCCCCTCGAACCCGGTGACGCGGGTGAAGGAGTCATTGACCTTGAGGATGATGCCGTCCTGATCCATCACCAGCAGGCCGTCATGGGTGTTGAAGGCGACTTCCGCCAGGCGCAGGGCCACATCGGTGGCGAGGCGCTGCAACTCGATGGCGGCCCGCGCCCGCTGGCCGCTCAGGATATCGAGCACGGGGATGGGATCTGCGATGGGCTCATCGAGCAGCAGGGTGAGCTGGCCGAAGGGGTCTCCCGGCTGACTGGAGAGGGGGATGCCGATGTAACCCCTGGCCTTGAGGGCGTTGAGCTGCTCGGCCTGCGGGTAGCGCTGGGGCAGATCGTCGATGTAGAGGGCCTGGCCGTGACGGAAGATCTCGAGTCCGGGGCCGGCTTCCAGCCGCAGGGGTTTGACGGTGGAGAAGGTTTCTCCTTCCAGGGTGCAGCGCGGGATGATCCAGAGCTCCTGACCGCGGGGTTGGAACTCGGCGAGCCAGCCGATGCGGGCACCGCTGATACCCATGGCCCAGTGGAGCAAGGCCCGGCAATAGTCGTGTCCCGTCTTGAGGGCGAGATCCGCAGGCGGGGTCAGGGTGGGGGCCTCGGTCATCACCGGCTCGGGTTGCCAGTGGCCGAGCAACTGGGCGCAGTGTCGCACCAGTTGCAGCGCCTCTTCGCCGGGCAGGGTCGACTCCAGGTATTCGAGACTGAGGACGCCGATGAGCTTCTCCTGCTCCAGCAGGGCGCCGTCCAGGCGAGAGCAGACATTGGCCTCCCCCAGATAGTAGTGCTGCCCCAGCATGGGCTGGTGGGCGGCCTCGGAGAAACTCAAGGCGCCGCGGGTACGCAGGGCGCGGATGTAGCGGCTGTCTCCCCGGATGGGGGCAAGCGAATCCACCCCCAGTGTGAAGACAGGGGTCAGCTGCTCGCTGCCGAGGGGGCCGTTGGCCTGATAATGCCAGAGGATGAGCCGGTCGGCGCCGAGGCACTCCTTGAGGCTCTCCAGCATGGGGGCATATTGCCGTTGGCTGGCCATCTGGCTCAGACGTGGCAGCTGCAGGGCGAGGCTGGCCACGCTGTCCTGGCGCTGGGTCTGCAGGCAGATTAACCAGAAGGCATCTTGCTCATGGGATAGTGAAATATTCCACTGCAGGTCGGCGAAGCGAACTAATAGTCTGCCGCCCTGGCCGCTGGCCAGTTTTTGCTCTATGGGCAGGCGCAAGGCCTCGGGCAACTGGGCGGGCCAGGCGTCTCTGGGCTCATCGAGCCAGTGAAGGGGCGTCTGCATCACATCGGTCAGGGCCACCAGCCGCTGGCTGCGGGTGTCCAGGCGAAAGAACAGCGGCGCCGGGCTGGCGGTCGGGAGATGACTGAGCGCGGTAGACGACATGAACGGGCACTGTCCTGTTGGGAAACGGTCGGATGGCAAGAATACTGCAAAACCGCGTCAAACAACATTTTGTTGGCGTGATGCAGGACGCACTCTGCCGCCCTGGCGGGGCTGAAAATCAGGGGGAGGTGATGTGGCCCCGCCGCTTCGCGTTATCTCGGAAATTGCTTGCGGACATGATGCTGCAGCACCGCCAGCATGCAGGCACCGGAGAGGCCAATCATCAGGGCGCCGTTGACCGCCTCCAGTGGCCCCAGCAGTCGCCATTGCGGGCTCATGACGATATCCCCGTAACCCAGGGTGGCGAAGTTGACCGCGGAGTGATAGACGGCGTCGTGCAGGGTGGAGAACTCCCCCAGCCAGAGGAAGAGCCCCCCCCAGATGGCGATCTGGGCCAGGTTGCCCAGCATCACCAGAGTGATGATGCCAAACAGCGCCAACACCCCGGCGACGATGCCTTCCCGCTCGCCAAAGCGTCTGAAATAGAAGCGGATGCACCAGACCGATACCAGGGATTGCAGCAGCATGTTGGCCAGGATCACCGGGATCCCGACCAGAAAGATGGTCAACATATCACTCTCCAACGGGTTGCTCTGCCAGGGGGCGGCCGACCGGCCACCGCTGCTCGAACAGCCAGATACAGCACCAGCCGTAGCCAGCCACCAACAGATAGAGGCCGCAGCGCATCGCCGCCGCGAGCCAGACATCCTTGCCCGCCGCGCTGTCTTCGATGGCCGGGCCGAACAAAATGATCGCCGTGATCCAGGCATTGCTCCAGAACGAGGGCGGGAAGCGGGTCGGTGTCAGCCCCAGCAGTCGCCGCGCCAGCCAGAGGGTCATCAGGGCCAGCATCAGCATCAACATCAGCAATGACGGCCAGATGCCGAGCCCCATCCAGAGCGCAAAGGCCAGCAGGGCCCCCATCAGGGTCGAGCCCAACAACTCCTTGCCCGCCGCTTTGGCGCTGAGGGCGCTGCTCTGCTGGCCCAGGGCCACCGTCTTCATCACGGCGGGAATGTAGAAGGCGGGATTGCCGAGGGCCAGCAGCCAGACCGGCAGCACTATGATGACAGCGCGCAGCGCCAGCCGCTCTGGATGCTCCGGGGAGGCGGGCCTGGGCCTTGGGGCGGACTCTGTCGCCGGTATGGGTGGAAACAGGCGATGAGCCAGGGCGTTGACCAGGGCCCCCACCAGGATCCCCACCGCCATCATCTGGGCGATGGCGATGGCAAGTCGCTGCTCGATGAGGCCGGCCACCGGGATCACCGTGATGGCCATGATGAGCAGCATGGAGGCCACCCCCTTGCCCGCCATCCCCTGCAGCATCAGCAAATAGAGCAGCAGGGTGACGAGCAGCACGGCCGCCGGGGCGTAGTGGGTCAGCAGGGGCACCAGCAGCACGCCCCCCATCATCACGACCATCAGCAAAAGGCCACCCACCAATCCCTTCTGTAAGCACAGGGGGTCTCCCGGGCGGCACAACACCACCCAGGCCATGATGAGTCCAAGGTGGGGCATGGGCAGGGCGAGTCCGTAGCAGAGCCCCGCCGCCAGTGCGATGCCGGTGCCGATGCGAAGGATTGCCCTGTCGGCGTTATGCATAGACCACCTAGTAGAGGAAGGAGCAGAGGCTCATCAACCGGATGTAGAGCCCCCCCAGCAGGTTCATCAGGCCATTGTCGGCGGCATAGATCATGACATCGGCCTGGCCACCGACCCGCAGCCCGTCGGCCGGTGGCAGATCCCCCTCCTTGAAGGCGACCTTGACCGGGAAGCGCTGGGCCTGCCGCAGCCAGTCCCGGTTGTTGTCCACGCTCGGCAGGGTGCCGGCGGGCTGGCTCTTGCCATCGCTCACCCCGTAGCCGATGCTGCGCACTTCCCCTTCAAACAGGCGACCGGGCAGGCTGTCCAGCAAGATGGCGACCCTGTCGCCGGGCTGGACGTTGCCGAGGTTGTTCTCCGTCAGATCCGCCGAGATCCAGACGTCGTGGATGGCGATCAGGGTCATGGCCGGGGCACCGGCACCGATGAACTGACCGCTGTCCGTGCGAAGATCCGTGATGAGGCCGCGCCCTGGCGCCACCACCCGGGTGTTGGCGCGATCCAGCTCGGCCTTGTGGACCGCCGAGCGGGCGCTGAGCAACTGGGAGTTGTCATCGCCGCTGGCGCCGGCGGCTTCGATGGCGCGGCGCACGTCGGCTTCGGCCGCCGCCACCTGGCTCTTGGCGGTCTCCCGGCTGGCCTGGGCGACCTCGAGACGGCGTACCGAGATGGCCCCCGGATCCTCCCGATAGAGCCGCTCCTGGCGGGCGGCATCCTTGGCGGCATTGTCATAGGCGGCGCGCATGGCCATCAGGGCCGCCTCGGCCGCCTTGACCCCCTCGTTGCCCGCCTTGACGCCGCTCAGCACCGTCTGGTAGTCGGAGCGTGCCTTGGCCAGGGCGATCTCATAGGGTTCGGGATCTATCTCGAACAGGGGATCCCCGGCCGCCACGTCCTGGTTGTCGCGCACATGGACCCGCTGGATCTGGCCGGCCACTTCGGCGGCGATCGGGACCACGAAGGCCTGTACCCGGGCCTGGGAGCTGTAAGGGGTCAGCCGGTCGGCCAGCAGATACCAGCCGAGCAGCAGGGCGATGAGCCCGAGCAGCCCCAGGGTGGCGTTGCGGCTGGCCTTGCCGGGGGGAGTGTTGTCAGTCATGGGCACTTACCTTCTGGGAAGAGGGGGCTGGCGGCTGGACCTGGTCGAGCAAGGGGGCCCAGTCGGCGCGCTTGCGCAACTGGGCTTCGACGGCGGGCGTTACCAGGGGGCGGGATCGCCCCTGCTCCCAGCCGCCACCCAGGGCCTTGTAGAGGGTGATGAGGTCGCGCATGCGGGCGCCCTGGCTGTTGACCAGCCGTTCCTGCTGGCTGAACAGGGCGCGCTGGGAGTCGAGCACCCGCTGAAAGTCGGCCATGCCTTCCCGGTACTGGGTGTTGGCGATGTCCAGAGAGCGCCGTGCCGCGGCCCCCGTCTGGGTCAGCAGGGCAATTTCGTCCTGGCCATTGGCGTAGGCGATGGCTGCATCATCCACCTCCCTGGCTGCCTTGAACAGGGTGTCGCGATAGCGTTCATGAAGCTGCTGGAAGCGGGCATCCTGCACCAGTACCTGATTGCCGAGGCGCCCCTGATCCAGCAGGTTCCAGCTGAGCGACGGACCCACAGCCCAGGAGTAGGTGCCGCTGCTGCCACCGGTGGCGCTGACCCCCAGGGTGCCGAGCAGGGTGATGGAGGGGTAGAGCTCGCTCTCGGCCACTCCGATGAGGGCCGACTGGGCGGCCAGCTGCCGCTCGGCGACCCGCACATCGGGGCGGCGGCGCAGCAAGTCGGCAGGCAGTTCGGCGACCAGGGCGAGCTGACCCCGGGGGATCTGCCCCGTCCCTGCGCCCATCTCGGGCAGGGGGCCCGGCGTGCGGGCCAGCAGGGTCGAGAGGGCGTTCTGGCTTTGGCGCAAACTGGTCTGCAGTTGCGGTATGCCGGAGAGGGTGCCCAGATACTGGGTTCTGGCCTGTTGCACATCCAGCTCGGCGCTGTTGCCGCTCTTGAACAGCCGCTCGGTGATCTCCAGGCTGCGGCGCTGGAGGCGGGCGTTGTCATGGGCTATCTGGAGCCTGGCCTCGACGGTTCTGATGCTCACGTAGAGCTGGGCGACCTGGGCAATCATCAGCACCTGCACATCGTCGTATTGCGCCAAGGTCGCGAAGTAGTTGGCATCCGCCGATTCGATCCCGCGCCGGAACTTGCCCCAGAAATCGAGCTCCCAGCCGAGGTTGAACCCCGCGCCATAGTTGCTGCCTGCGCTGCTGTGACCATCCCGGCTCCGGCCGGCCTGCAGGAACTCCCCGGTACCGACCGTGGCCTGCGGGCCGAGCAGGCTCTCGGCGATGCCGAGCTGGGCCTGGGCCTCGAGGATCCGCAGACCCGCGATGCGCACATCCGGGTTGTTGCGAAGGGCCTCCTCGATCAGGGCGCTGAGCACGGGATCGTGCAACTGCGCCCACCATTGCCGGTAGTCAGTCGCGGTGGCGACACGCTGCCCCTGACTGGCGTTTTGCCAGCCTGCCAGCTCGGTGACTTGGGGAGTCTGATAGTCGGGGCCAAGCAGGGTGCAGGCACTCAGAAACAGGCATGCGCCCCCTGCGAAGAGGGGGCGCATGGCATGATGAACGACGACCATGGGTTATTGCTTCACGCCGGGCTGACCTTCGTTGACCCAGGCCATGAAGATGCGATAGCCGATGGAGAGCATGGTGGCACCGATGAACATGCCGAGGATGCCGTTGGTGGCCATGCCACCGAGGGCGCCGAGCAGCACCACGGGCATGGGGGCGTCCACCCCGCGGCCGAGCAACAACGGCTTGAGCACGTTGTCCGCCATGCCGGCGATGACCAGCAGCACGGTATAGACGATGTTGACGACGGTGCCGTGATCCCCGGCCATCCACATGTAGGCAATCACCGGCCCCGTGACCAGGATGACGGGCACCTGGGCGATGCCGAGGATCAGCGCCAGCACGAAGAAGATGCCCACCGCCGGGATCCCCGCGAGAGACATGATGATGCCCGCCAGCAGCGCCTGGATGAAGGCCACGCCGATGACCCCCTGTGCCACCGCCCTGATGGTGCTGGAGCACAGCTTGATGAGGGCGATCCCCTTGTTTTCATCGGTGAAGCGAATGGCGATGCGGGTGGCGCTGACGGCGCCCGGTGCCCCCCAGGCCATGATGATGCCGGCGACGATGAAGGAGGCGACGAAGCCCAGCAGACCGCCCCCCATGCTGGCCAGCATGCCGACGACCTGCTTGGCAATGTCGCCAAGCTGGGGCTGGTAGCTCTTGATGAGGCTCGGCAAGTCCACCGAGGCCTTCAGCCAGAAGGCGTGCAGCTTCTCGCCCACCAGCGGAATGGCGGCGATGCTGTCGGAGGGCGCGGGTATGGTCAGGGTGTTGTTCTCCACCTTGTGAACCAGGGAGCTGACACTGTCACCCAGGGAGCTGACCATGGCGATGGTGGGAACGACGATGAGCACGATGCCCAGCAGCACCAGCAAGGTGGAGGCGCGACCCTGCTTGCCACCGAGGCGGGCGGCGAAGCGCTGATGGAGCGGATAGAGGGTCACCGCCAGGATAAGACCCCACAGCATCATGTTCATGAAGGGGGAGAAGACGGTAAAGCAGAAGGAGGCCAGACCCAGGATAAGCCCGAACTTGATAAACATATCCAGGAATCGGGTCACCAGCCTTTTTTCGACTATGACGAGATCGTTATTTTCCATTCTGGTATGACTCCGGCAGGTAGTGAGCACATAACGATGTTGGCCCGACAAAAAAGCCGGGCCAACGGGGATACTGTGATGCAGTAATAAATGAACCTGAGTTCAATAATTGGGTTCGTCTTGGCATTGCTGCATACCCGTGCTTCATTTATGGCACAGGCAATGGGCTTGTAAAGACGGTTCCTAACTATTTGAAATTTATTTGATTGATGGTTCTGATTTGATGGCGGCAAAGCATAAATAGTCCACGCGAGGCGCACAAGTGAACTATTGTTTGCAGTTTAGCCTGGGTTCAGAAAACGGATAAATTCCGGCAGCGATATAATGATGTTCCTACCGAGAGTGGCGATTGAATTATATCCCTGAGACATTCATGGATGGTCTGTTCTGCTTTAATATGCCACTTATGTAGTATCTCGTTCTGGATAAGGGATTTTGTATTAATGAGACGGGATCCCTTATCCTGTACTCCTTGCACCGCCGTCGCGGTGATTCAATCCGGGATGACATCCATGTACCTCTTCGCGCCCCTCTCCAAGCCCCGCATTCTTCCATTGCTTGCCCTGTCGTTGGCCGTGTTGCTGGGGGGCTGCGGCCCTGAACCGGCGGAGCCCAAGGCGGGATCCACTCCGATGGCGGGCACGGAAGAGCCCGGCGCACCTGAACACATCAGCCAGGCCAGTGCGCGGCAATACCGGAATGCCCCGGCGCTGGCCCTGGTCTTCTCCGGCCCGCTCCCGCCAAGGCGCAGCTGGCAGAGCTGGCTTGGGGTGACGGAAGGGGGCAAGCAGGTGCAGGGGGAGTGGATCCTGGCCGAGGATGGTCGCACCCTCTACTTCCCGAGTGTCAAACCCGACACGGCCTATGAGGTGAGTCTCAAGGCGGGGCTGGGGCCCAGAGCCCAGCACTGGACCCTCAAGACCCGGCCGCTGGAGGCGGGGGCCTCCTTTACCGCCAGCGGCATGGTGTTGCCGCTGCGCCAGGAGCTGCGCCTGCCCATCAGCGCGGTCAACGTGGATGAGGTCAATATCGACTTCTTCAGGATTGATGCGGACTATCTGCCCCGATTCCTGGCGCAGTACAGACCCGGCGCCGGCATGGGCAACTGGGATCTGGAGCAGGTCAGTGCGCGGGCCAAGCGGGTGTTCAGCGGCCGCTATGCCCTCGCGCTCGATCCCAACCGCCGCGAGACCCGCCTCATCAACGTGAAGGAGCCGCAACTGGCCGAGGCCGGGGTCTATTTTGCGGTCATGTCCCCCCTTGGCGATTACCACTGGCGCAAGGAAACCACCTATTTCGCGGTGAGCGACATGGGCCTCAGCGCCCGCCGCTATCCGGATCAGCTGGAGGTGTTCGTCAGCTCCCTGGCCAGCGCCTCACCCCTCAAGGACGTACAACTCTCCCTGCTCGACGAGAAGGGCAACCGGCTGCAGGTGCAGCGCTCGGATGCCGAGGGCCATCGCCGCTTCGAGCAGGTGCAAGGTGCCCGCTTGCTGCTGGCGGAGCAAGGCAAGCATCTGGCAGTGCTGCGCCTCGACGGCGCGGCGCTGGATCTCTCCGCCTTCGATCTGGGTACCCAGCCCTGGCAGGCGCAGCAGCTTTATCTGTTCAGCGGACGGGATCTCTATCGCCCCGGTGAGCGGCTCGACAGCGAGATCCTGCTCAAGGGGCAAGATGGTCAGTTGCTGCCCGGCATGGCGGTGGAGCTGGAGGTGAAGCAACCGGATGGGCAGTTGCTTGAGCAGCGGCGGCTGTTGCCGGACAACCTGGGGGCGGCGGGCTACAGCCTGCGATTGCCACAGGATGCCCCCCTGGGTCGCTGGACCATCCAGCTGAAAACCGCCGCCGGCAGTCGCTTCGAGTGGCCCTTCCTGGTGGAGGAGTTCCTGCCGGAGCGGCTGAAACTCCAGCTTGGCACCGGGCCTGACGGGGAGCTGCTCGGCGATGTCGAAGCGCTCTCGCTGTCTCTCAAGGGGGATTATCTCTACGGCGCCCCCGCCAGCGGCACCAAGGCCAAGGCGGAGGTGACCATCAGCCGTGCCCTCATGCCCTTCGGCCAGTGGCAGGGATTCACCCTGGGAGACGTGCGGCTGCAGGATGAGGAGAAAGAACCCGAGCCCCTTTCCCTGACGCTGGATGAGCGAGGGGAGGGGATCGTGTCCCTTGTCGATCAGCTCGACGACGTCAAGGCGCTGGGTCCGCTTCAGGTGGCATTCCGGGTCTCCCTCTCCGAGCCCGGTGGCCGGGCGGTGAATCGCAGTCGCACCCAATACGGTTGGCCGGCGGGCAGCCAGTGGCCCGCCCTCAAGGCGGACTTCGTGGCCGACAGGGTGGAAGGGGGCAGGCCCCTGCCGTTCCAGATCCTCAACCTGGATGGACAGGGGCAGCCGGTGGCGGGGGTGGTGAAGGTACGCCTCATCAACGAATACCGCGACTACTACTGGCACTATTCGGGGGGCGAGGGCTGGAAGTATGAATACAATCCCCAGCCCTACCTCGAGCAGGAACTGACCCTGCCACTGGATGGCAAGGGGCCGACGCCCCTGAGCCTGCCGCTGGCAACCGGTTGGTATCGCCTGGAGGTGGAAAACAGCCAGGGCCATGTCTCCAGCCTGCGCCTCGAGATCGGCAGTTACGCCTGGAGCGGCGGCGGAGAACAGGCCCGCCCCGACAAGATAGCCATCAGCCTCGACAAGCGGGCCTATCAGGCCGGTGACAGCGCCAGGGTGACGCTGGCGGCGCCGCGCGCCGGCAAGGGGTTGCTGATGGTGGAGGATGGCGATGGCCTGCGCTGGTGGCAACGCATCGAGCTGCACGCCCAGGAGGGGGACGCGACCACGGGTCGAGGGGAGTTCGAGATCCCCATCCGTCCCGAGTGGCAGCGCCACGACTTGCACATCTCGGCCCAGATTGCGGCCCCGGATGGTGACGCAGTGCCGAGCCCGGCGCAGGTGCAGAGCCTGCGCTCGGTCGGTCTGGTGCCCCTGACCCTGGACAGGGAAGCGCGTCGTTTGCCGCTGACCCTGAGTGCGCCGGACAAGGCGGTGCCCCTGACTCGCCTCGAGGTGAGCGCGAGCTCCACCCCCAACAGCCGGGGGCGGGTGGTACTGGCGGCCGTGGACCGGGGCGTGCTCAATATCAGCGACTATAAACCCCTCGACCCGTTCGAGATTTTCTTCGGTCGCAAGCGCTTCGCCCAGGACCTGTTCGATAACTACGGCCAGGTGATCCCCCCTCAGGACGGCAAGCTGGCGCGCCTCAACTATGGCGGTGATGCCCCGGCCCTCAAGAAGGGGGGCGCCCTGGAGAGCCGGGTCGAGGTGGCGGCGCTCTGGAGTGGCGAGGTGAGCTTCGATGAGAGCGGCAAGGCGGTCATCCCGCTGGATTTGCCGAACTTCAACGGCGAGCTGGCGCTGATGGCGCTGGCCTGGAACGAGCTGCAGGTCGGTCAGGCGGAACGTGCCGTCAAGGTGGTCTCCCCCCTGGTGGCCGAGATAGGCTGGCCGCGCTTCGGCGCCCGCGGGGACGAGACCCGCGCTCTGGTGCAGTTGCGCAACATGAGCGGCAGCGATCAATCTCTCTCCCTGGACTGGACCCTGAGTGGTGGCCTGCAGGCAGGGAGCGAGCTGCCCGCTACCCTTGCGCTCAAGAATGGCGAGGAGCGCTGGCTCACCCTGCCCCTCACCGTCACGGGGTCGAGCGGGGTCGCGCGTCTGGCGCTGGCTGCCAGCGGCGAGGGCTTTGCCATGAGTCGCGACTGGTCCCTGCCCCTGCGATCCCCCTGGCCGGCCCAGACCCGCCAGCGTTACCAGATGCTGACCCCCGGTCAGCAGATGAGCTTCGCCCCGGACGAGCTGGCAGGGCTTGATAGCACCAACCTGCAGGGGCTGCTGAGCCTCTCGGGTACCCCGCCCTGGGATCCGGCAGCCCAGTGGCAGGCTCTGGCCGATTATCCCTATGCCTGTCTGGAGCAGACCTTGTCGCGCGCCTGGCCCTATGAGCTCACCACGGCCGCCGAGCGGGAGGCCTGGTCCAGGCCTCTGCCCAAGCCCGCCAAGGCGCAGAGTGAGACCGAGGTGCCGCGGGCCCTGATGCAGCGACTGCAACGGTTGCAACTGCCAAGCGGCGGCTTCGGTCTCTGGGATGGTCGATCCGATGAGGAGCAGTGGCTCACCGCCTACGCCGCCGACTACCTGCTGACCCGCAAGGAGGCTGGTGAGTCGGTGCCTGAGGCCATGCTCAATCAAGCCTTGAACCGCCTGCAAAGCTATCTCACCGATAGCCAGTATGGCGAACGCTGGAGCAGTGCTCCCGAGCACAGCCGCTTGGCCTATCAGGCCTACAGCGCTTATGTGCTGGCACGGGTGGGCAAGGCGCCGCTCTCCACCCTGCGCCTCATCTGGGAGCAGCAGGCCGATCACGCCCGCTCCGGCCTGCCGTTGCTGCATCTCTCCCTGGCCCTGTCCGCCATGGGGGATCAGCAAGGCGGCGCCGAGGCTCTGAACCGGGCACTGGCGACCGAGCGGGGGGATGATTATCTCGCGGATTATGGCTCCCCCTTGCGGGATGGGGCGTTGACGCTCGCCCTGCTGCGCCAGCACAAGCTGGCGCCGGATAGCTGGAGCGGGTTGAGCGCCAGGCTGGCCGACACCCTGGCCCACCGCCAATGGCTCAGTACCCAGGAGCGCCTCGCCCTGTTGCGCCTGGCCCAGGTCGACCCCGCCGTCGACTGGCAGGCCAGGATGGTGAGTGCCAGTGGCGAGCGCTCGCTCTCTGGCCACGCGAGCCAGCAGCTCGGCGCCCCCGAGGCGCTGACGATGAGCACAGTGGGCAACGAAGGGCAGGGTTCTCTCTATGTGCAGCGCACCCTCATCGGTTACCCCGAACAAGCCCCCAGCCGCGTGAGCCAGGGGATGAGCGTGACCCGCAGCTGGTTCAACGGGGATGGCAAACAGCTCGATCCCGCCAAGGTGCGGGTCGGCGATCTGGTGGTGGTACGGCTGAACGTATCGAGCGAACAGGCGGTGCCCGACGCCCTGCTGGTGGAGATGCTGCCGGCGGGCTTCGAGCTGGAAAACCCGACTCTTGGCAACAGCATCAAGCTCGAGGAGTTGCGGATCGACGGCAAGCCCGCCTGGCAGAGCGACTGGAATGACTACTTGAAGCATCAGGAGTTCAGGGATGATCGCTACACAGCAGCCCTGGACTTGAGCGAGGGGAGCAACCAGCAGCTGGTCTATCTGATGCGGGCGGTGACCCCGGGGCATTATCAGGTGCCGCCAACCCAGGTGGAGGATATGTATCGTCCGGAGATCCGGGCGGTGGGGCAGGATATCCACGAGGTGACCATCTCTGAGTAGGGCTCCCATGCAAGACGAGGTGCGTCCGGCCGGTTGGTGGCAGCGCGCCCGCCGGCAGCTTGGCGGGGGTTGGCGGGGGCTCTCCCGCCAGCTGCGCCGACTGCCGTTGTGGCTGCGTCTGCTGGGGGCGGGGTTCGCGCTGTTGTGCCTGCTGCTGGTGGCGCTGGACAGACTGTTCCCGCCGCCGCCGCTCGATCCTGCCTACGCGCGGGTGGTGCTCGACAATCAGGGCAAGCCCCTGCGGGCCTTCGCCGATACCAGCGGGGTCTGGCGTTATCCGGTCACCCTGTCGCAAGTCTCCCCCCGCTACATAGAGGCGCTGCTCGGCTATGAGGATCGCCACTTCTGGTGGCACCCAGGGGTCAACCCCGTCGCCATGGCGCGAGGGGTCTGGCAGTGGATCTACTATGGCCGGGCGGTCTCCGGTGGCTCTACCCTCACCATGCAGGTGGCGCGCCTCATCGAGCCCTACCATCGCAGCGTGCCGGGCAAGTTGCGCCAGATGGCGCGGGCGCTGCAACTGGAGTGGCACTACGACAAACGCACCCTGCTCACCGTCTATCTCAACCGGGCTCCCTTTGGCGGCAACCTGGAGGGGGTGCAGGCGGCGAGCTTCGCCTATCTCGGCAAGAGTGCGGCCAAGCTCACCCATGCAGAGGCCGCGCTGCTGGCGGTGCTGCCCCAGGCCCCCAGTCGTTACCGGCCCGACCGGCATCCCGAGCGGGCACGGGCTGCCCGCGACAAGGTGATGCAACGTCTGGTCTCGCAGGGAACCTGGGCGCCATCGGTCTGGGAGCAGGGACGCATCGAACCCGTGCTGGCCCGGGGCCACTTCACTCCCATGGAGGCGCCGCTGTTTGCTCGCCTCGCCGCCAGCAGCCAGCCGGGGGCCCTGGTGCACACCACCATAGACGGCAACCTGCAGCGCTGGCTGGAAGGGCGGGTGGAGAGCTATATCCGCCGCTTCCCCGAGCAGACCTCGGCGGCCCTCTTGCTGGTGGACAACGCCACCATGGCGGTGCGCGCCTACGTGGGCAGCGCCGAGTATGGCAACCTGAGGCGTCACGGTTACCTCGACATGGTGCAGGCCATTCGCTCCCCCGGCTCTACCCTCAAACCCTTCATCTATGGTCTGGCGCTGGACGCGGGCCTGGTGCATTCGGCCTCCCTGCTGGCTGACGCCCCCCGTCTGGGCTCGGACTACAGACCCGCCAACTTCACCGGCGCCTTCCAGGGGCCGGTGACCCTGACCCAGGCGTTGCAGCAGTCTCTCAACGTGCCGGCGGTGCAGGTGCTGGAGGCGCTGGGGCCGGACAGCTTGGTCAACCGACTGGACAACGCCGGAGTGCGGCTCGCGCTCTCGGACAAGCCCAACCCCGCCATCGCGCTCGGGGCGGCGGGTATCCGGCTGGAGCAGCTGGTGGCACTCTACAGCGCCCTCAGTCGTCAGGGTCAGGTGGCGATGCCGGTCTGGCTCTCGGGGCAGCAGGCGGTGTCCCGCCCCCTGCTGAGTCCCGGGGCTGCCTGGATCATCTGGCATATCCTGAGTGCCCAGGGGAGGGCGGATCAGCCCTTCACCAGCGAGGCGACCGGCCGGGTCAATCGCCTGGCCTGGAAGACGGGCACCAGCTATGGCTATCGGGACAGCTGGGCGCTGGGGGTTTCCGGCCGCTGGACTCTCGGCGTCTGGATCGGGCGCCCCGATGGCACCCCCTTGCCGGGCTTCTACGGTCAGAGCGCCGCTATCCCCCTGCTGCTCTCTGTTTACTCCAGGCTCGGGGACGACAGCCCCGTGCCGGTGCAACCCAATACGGTGAGCGAGGCCGATGTCTGCTGGCCACTCGGGCGGCGAGCGAGCATCACCCTGACCGAAACCTGCCTGCAACATCAAAGCGCCTGGCTGCTGGATGAGCGGGATCCGCCCACCCTGCCGGATCCCATGGATTGGCCGTCACCCCTTCGCAAGGTGGCCCTGACCGCGCAGGGCAAGCCGACCCAGGCCCGCTGCCGTGATGCCGATGACGTTGCCTGGCGGGCGCTCTGGCCCCTCTCTCTCGAACCCTGGCGCCCACCGTCGGAGCGGCGTCGGGCGCTCCTGGCCAGCGGCTGCGAGGGGGAAAGCCGGGGGGCGGATCAGCAGGCCCCCATCCGGATCGTGGCGCTGGGGGAGGGGAACCTCATCCGCAGCCAGCGTTATCGGCTGCAGCCCAGGGTGCTTGGCGGCATCGGCAAGGCGTACTGGTTCTTGAATGGCGAGCGGCTTCGCTGGGACGGGGATCAGGTGTTGAGCGCGGCAGGGCGCTATCAGCTGGTAGTGGTTGATGAGGCAGGGAATAGCGATCGCATCGAGTTTCGACTGGAAAACCCCTCCTAAACAGGATGGGGTACTTTTTAACTCCATTTCAATGCGACAAAATATTGACGTCATTCACCCCGGATGACCGATCGACGGTGAAAGGGCAGGCCCTGAAAGCCTCAGGGCTTGACCTGTCCCAGCCGGGTGAAGAAGTGTTGGCTCTTGCGCTGGTGGAAGTGGCTCTTCTTGATGGAGTGGAAGACGAGAGTGCTATCCGGGTGACTCGCCCTGAGGCGGTGGATCATCGCCATGGCCGGCAAGCCGGTACTGACGAGGGTGGTGAGCGGCAGACGCCGGGTATCGGGTCCCAGCAGCAGGTTGAGCCCTTGCTGGGCCTGCTCGAACCGGGTCAGCACTGCGGAGTCGGCATAACCGCTGCCGAGCATGGCGAGCAGGGCATCGAGGGCCTGATGGAACTCGGCCAGCTGCTGGCGAAAGCCGCTGCGCCCACGCAGGGCAACAAGCTCGGCAAAGGAGATGTCGGCGAGGTGAGTGGGTACTTGCAACGGGATCTCGAGGTGGAAGCAGTCCTGGCCGCCGCGATGGTGGTAGCGGGATTCGAGCAGGTGCAACAGGCGGTCGAGGTAGTCGTGATCCGTGATGAGGACGCCCTCATTGGCGAGCGCCCACTCACGGGCGAGGCGCATGGAGAGCAGGTTGGCAAAGCGCCGTGCCATGCGTATGCCTCCGTCGTCCCGGGTGGCGAAGCCGTGGGCAAGGCAAAAGCCGTGCAGCCGCTCAAGCCCTGCCTGAGACGGGCAGAAACAGTCGTGATTGGCGCCCTGGCGCCAGCGCGTGATCAGCTCCTTGTTGCCGAACACCTTGTGGCGCACGAAGTCCGGGGCGATAAGGCCGGCGATCTGGGTTTCAATCTGGGGGCTGATGGCGGAGAAGAAGTCGGCGCTCGGCCGCTCGGCCAGCAGATCCGTCTGTTGGCGCAGGGTGTCCAGCAGGGCGGTGAGGCCGCTTTTCTCGCTGACGGTGAAGACGAAGGCGAGCCGCTCCAGATAGAGCAGGGCAAACTTGAGCCAGAGTTCATCCCGCACTTCCATGCCGGGGTAGTAGATGTAGGTCTTCATCACGCCTATCTGTTGTATGTTGTTGGGGTTGCCAGACCGCAGGCAGAGGAATATACGCAACATGGCCGGTCGGCGGCAAACATTGTGTGGGGAAATGGGCGGGATATGCGGGGGAGTGCTCAGCCTGTAGGCGCTGGCCGCAAACTTCTGATATAATCCGCGCCCTTAAATCGAGGCCACCCGAGTCATTATCATGAAGTTCATTATCAAGCTGTTCCCGGAAATCACCATCAAGAGCAAGTCGGTTCGCCAGCGCTTCATCAAGATCCTGCAGGGCAACATCCGCAACGTCCTGCGACGCTTCGACGACGACGCCCGGGTGCGGATGGACTGGGACAAGCTGATCGTGAGCTCCCGCAATGACCAGTTCCGCGAGCAGACCATAGCGGCGCTGGCCTGCATTCCCGGCATCCAGGCCTTCCTCGAGGTGCAGGCGAGCAAGTTCACCGACCTGCACGACATCTTCGAGCAGGTGAAAGGGGTCTGGGGTGAACAGCTCAAGGAGAAGACCTTCTGCGTGCGTGCCAAGCGTCATGGCAAACACGAGTTTTCCTCCCTCGAAGTGGAGCGCTACGTCGGGGGTGGCCTCAACCAGCACTGCGAGAGCGCCGGTGTGCGCCTGAAGAACCCGGATGTGAAGATCAACCTGGAGATCGACGGCGAGGAGCTGTTCATCGTCAGCGCCATCCACCAGGGGCTGAGCGGCATGCCCATTGCCACCCAGGAAGATGTGCTGAGCCTCATCTCCGGCGGCTTTGACTCCGGGGTTGCCTCCTTCCAGTTCATCAAGCGTGGTTGCCGCGTCCACTACTGCTTCTTCAACCTCGGCGGCGCCGCCCACGAGATCGGGGTCAAGCAGGTGGCCTATCACCTGTGGAACCGCTTCGGTTCTTCCCACCGGGTGCGTTTCACCGCGGTGGACTTCGAGCCCGTGGTGGCGGAGATCCTCGAGAAGGTAGACAACGGTCAGATGGGGGTGGTGCTCAAGCGGATGATGATGCGTGCCGCCGCCAAGGTGGCCGACGAGTTCCAGATCCCCGCGCTGGTGACCGGCGAGTGCGTGGGCCAGGTCTCCAGCCAGACCCTGACCAATCTCAACGTCATCGATCGGGTGACCGACAAGGTGATCCTGCGCCCGCTCATCACCTGGGACAAGCCGGACATCATCAGCGAGGCGCGCCGCATCGGCACTTTGGAGTTCGCCGAGACCATGCCGGAGTACTGCGGCGTCATCTCCAAGAAGCCGACGGTGAAGGCGGATCTGGCCCGCATCGAGGCCGAAGAGGGCAACTTCGACTTCGCCATCCTGGACAAGGTGGTGAGCGAGGCTCGCTACCTCGACATCCGCCGCATCGGCGAAGAGACCGCGGCCCAGGTGCAGGAAGTGGAGATGACCCAGGAGCTGGCCGCCGGCGAGGTCATCCTGGACATCCGCTCCAATGACGAGCACGACGACAAACCGCTGGTGGTGGAAGGACGCGAGGTGCTGCACATCCCCTTCTTCAAGCTGGCGACCGCCTTCGGGGATCTGCCCAAAGAGCAGACCTATCTGCTCTATTGTGACCGCGGCGTGATGAGCAAGCTGCAGGCGCTCTATCTCAAGGAGCAGGGCTTTGACAATGTGAAGGTCTATCGCCCCTGAGTGAGCACGCGCTTACCATAAAAAATCCGGCCATGTGCCGGATTTTTTATGGTCGTCTGCCGAGCCCTAGGGGGTGATGGTCGACTCGGGGCAGGGGACAGGGGTGAAGGTCTCCTGACCGAGACAACGCCAGCCCATCTGGGCCTGACGCATCTGCCAGAGATTGTCACGGCGAAACAGGGTCAGGATGTAGATCATGTCGCTCTTGTGGCCATCGAGGGCGACCGAGAGGACCAGATCCTTGTCCAGCTGCTGGGCATGGATGCGACTTGGCATGTTCTCGTGGCCCACAAAGCGCCGCGCCACTTCACGGTAGTCATTGACCCAGCTCTGCTGACTGCTGCTGGCCTGGCGGATCTGCTGGTTGAACTGCTGCACCGGGGTCGATGCCAGGCGCCCGAACAGGGCCTGTGCGCCAGCATTGGCCGCCACCATCATCAGTATCAGGGTGGTCATGAACCCAAGTTTTTGCATGAGATAGTCCGGATTGAAACGACCCCTTTATGACAACAGAAAAGCGGGCTTGGTTCAATCTTGCACCGGCGGGGGTGAGATCTCCCGCGCCGGTGCGTGTCAGTTGCGTTGCAACGAGAAGGTGGGCAGTGACAGGTGCCAGTAAATGGCCGCCACCCGCAGACCGAAGACGGCCGTCATGCAGATGAGCATGGCGGTCACCCTGTCCATGTCGATTTCCAGGGCCAGGGTGTAGAGGATGCCGCCGAGAATGCAGGCGGTGGCATAGATCTCTTTTTGCAGAACCATGGGCACTTCCCGGGCCAGTACGTCCCGGATCATGCCACCGGCCACCCCTGTCATGGTGCCCATGAGCACGGCGATCAATCCTGATGTACCGAAGTTAAGCGCCTTCTGGGCCCCGATCACGGTGAACAGGGCCAATCCGAAGGCGTCCGCCACCGGCAGCACATACCAGGGCATGCGCCTTGGCAGCTTGACCATCCACATACCGATCAATGCCGTGGCGATGACCACCCAGATATAGAGGGGGTCGCGCACCCAGAATACCGGGGTGGCGCCCAGGATCATGTCGCGGATTGTGCCGCCGCCGATGGCGGTGACCGCCGCCAATACCATGACACCGAAACCATCCATTCGCAGGCGACCTGCGACCAGGACCCCGGAGAACGCGAATACTGCAGTACCAAACATGTCGCTGATATAAACAATCTGCTCAACTAGCGTCTGCATGGGGAACAACTCAGGTCTGATCAATGATGGGGCGGCGATTTTAGGGGCAAGGTGGGCAGACGAGCAATACTGGCGTGCAAAAGTGGGAGCCAGACCAAGTTTCCGGCGACTTGCGGCCTTGCCGGGCAAGCGCGATGGCTGCCTCCAACCCAGGGGTTGGTGGCGGGAGACATCGTCTTTGAGCGTTGCATGAGGAAAAAATGCCAACATTTTTCTCAAGACTCGGAAAGAGGGGCCGATATATAGGTCAGGCGGCGATAACAGCTCCAAAGGCTGTAAAAAAACACTAAAGCATCATCAAAACGCGCCGTTAACCTAAACATATCAGGCACAGAAAAAATAAAGCCTGAGTGAATTAAAGATAAAATTTAATAGCTTAGGAGAAAAGTTATGAGCCTGTATATCAATACCAACGTGTCATCGCTCAACGCTCAGCGTAACATGATGAACAGCACCAAATCTCTGGATACCTCCTACACCCGTTTGGCCTCCGGCCTGCGCATTAATACTGCCAAGGACGATGCGGCGGGTCTGCAGATTTCCAACCGCCTGACCTCCCAGATCAACGGTCTGGATCAGGGCAACCGCAACGCCAACGACGGCATCTCCGTAGCCCAGACCGCTGAAGGGGCCATGGACGAAGTCACTTCCATGCTGCAACGGATGCGTACGTTGGCCCAGCAGTCAGCAAACGGCTCCAACAACTCTGACGACCGTACTGCGCTCCAACAGGAGTACAGCCAACTGATGACAGAGATTGATCGCGTCGCCAAAGACACCACCTTCGGTGGGCAGAATCTGCTTAACGGCGGTTATGTGGGCTCCTTCCAGGTGGGGGCCGATGCAGGTCAAACCATTACCTTCAGAATGACCACCGCCTTTACCATGGATGGTATTGCGTCGGCAACCAAAGGCAGCGCCACCGTGGCGACCGGGACCGGGAAAGAGCCGTATGCAGTGAGCAAGGCGGCAGGGACTGCCGTCACGGCCGCAGATGTGAAGACCATCTCGCAAGCAAGCAGTGCCCAACTGGCGATGGCCAACCTGGACTTCATGATCCAGGCGGTGGATAGCAAGCGTGCCGAGCTGGGTGCCGTGCAAAACCGCTTTGATTCCACCATTCGCAACCAGTCCAACATTTCGGAAAACGTGACCGCCGCGCGCTCCCGGATCCGTGATGCAGACTTTGCGGTCGAAACCGCCAACATGACCAAGCAGAATATTCTGCAACAGGCGGCTTCCAGCATACTGTCACAAGCCAACCAGCGTCCGCAGTCAGCACTCTCTCTGCTGCAAGGCTAAACCACAGGATTTTAGAAAAAAGAAAAGGGCGGTTGTTCAGGCCGCCCTGGTAAGAAAGATGGAACAATGGGGTGTTCGGATTTACGCCTTGTTCTATCGAAAGAGAGATTTTCTTACTTGGTATACCCCTCGAGTGTTGCGCAGATCGTTCACTCTGTCATCCTCGAGGTTATTCTCCTGAGCGTAAGCTCTTCTTTGGCCGACTTGATGTCGGCCTTTTTTATGGGCGCCGGAAAACCGGCGACATATAGATTCAAGCATTTCTTATGCCAATCTTTCATCTAGTACTGCCCTTCTGTGTCAGGAACGTTGTTCTCCTATGATGCCTACTTGGTTGCTTGATGATGCATTGCGAGTGCTGGCGGTTGATGCTTGCCTCTTTGTTGACGAATGCGGCAATAAATTTCCTAAAGCTTCCGATGAGGCTGCCGTTACAGAGTGTGAAGCAAATTGAGGGGTGTTCGGAAAACCAACATTTGCGCAACTGCGGGTCCTGTGTCCGTTCAAACAGAGGACCCGCCAGATGGCACAGTCCGTTCAAACTGTCCATCTGAACGGTGGGATCCTGACTGTATCGACAGCAGAGCCCGCAGTTTCTTGTTCATCAGGAGAGATCTTTTATGGCTATGTATATCAATACCAACACATCATCATTGAACGCCCAGCGTAACTTGATGAACACCAATAAATCGTTGGATACCTCTTACACCCGTCTGGCGTCCGGTCTGCGCATCAACACGGCAAAAGACGATGCGGCGGGTCTGCAGATCTCCAACCGCTTGACCTCCCAGGTCAACGGTCTGGACCAGGGCAACCGTAACGCCAACGACGGTATCTCCGTCGCCCAGACCGCTGAAGGTGCCATGGATGAAGTGACTTCCATGCTGCAACGTATGCGTACCCTGGCCCAGCAATCTGCCAACGGCTCTAACAACTCCGATGACCGTACCGCACTGCAGCAGGAATACGACCAACTGACCACGGAGATCGATCGTATCTCCAGCGATACCACTTTCGGTGGCCAGAAGCTGCTCGATGGTAGCTACAAAGGGTCCTTCCAGGTGGGTGCCGATGCCGGTCAGACCATCACCTTCAAGATGACCTCCGCTTTCACCATCAGCGGTATTGCCTCTGCTACCAAGGGCAGTGCCACCGTCGCGACAGGGACAGGGAAAGAGCCCTACAGTGTGACCAATGGAAGCGGTCCTGTAGATGTTGCGAATATGAATTCCATTACCACGGCCAGTGCTGCGCAATCTGCCATGGCCAATCTGGACTTCATGATCCAGGCCGTGGATAGCAAGCGTGCCGAGCTGGGTGCGGTCCAGAACCGTTTTGACTCGACTATCCGCAACCAGTCCAACGTCTCAGAAAACCTGAGCGCAGCCCGTTCACGTATTCGCGATGCGGACTTTGCGACTGAAACGGCCAACATGACCAAGCAAAATATCCTGCAACAGGCGGCTTCCAGCATCCTGGCTCAGGCCAACCAGCGTCCACAATCAGCCCTGTCTCTGCTCGGCTAAAGCCACCAGCCTGACAGGCTAATTGAAATGGGAGAGAAAAGATGACAACAGAACTGGGCAACTTGTCATCTGCCAGTGGCTCTTCCGTACAGCTAAGTGACAAGAGCGGCCAAGTGGCCGCTCAATTGCTTTCTGGCGGAGTGGAAGATGCCGGCATTGCGCATCAAGGCAAGCAGGGGTCAAAGGAGTTGACACCTTCGATGAAGCAGAGCCAGGCAGATATCGAGAAACAGGTACAGAACTTGCAGGAGTTCAGCCAGTTACAAGGATGGACGGTCAACTTCAGCGTGGAGAAAGAGCTTGGTCAGGTGGTGATCAAGGTCATGGATGCTGAGACGAAGTCAATGATCCGTCAGATCCCCAGTGAAGAGTTGATTGCCATCAACAAGCGGATCCAAGCTTTACGCCAAGGAGAGGCCGGAGCCAATCCCAGGAGAGGTTTGCTGTTTGATAGCGAGATATGAACCGGTCATCGTGAATGAGGAGGCAAGACAATGGCAACGATAACGTCGGCAGGGGCCGGGTCTAATATCGATCTGGAGAGTGTGATCAGCGCGAGTCTGAATGCGAGGAAAGCTCAGCTTCAGCAACCAATCACCACCAAGAAAACCAATGCTCAGATCACTCTGTCTGGTGTGGGTCAGCTGAAATCGGCCATTGCTGCCTATGTCACCACACTCAAAGACATGGCCAAGACGGATGCGTTCAACAAGCGTGCCGTCAACATCACCCAGGACAAGGACAACCCGATCCTCAAGGTGGAGAGCAAGGCTGGTTCCTCCAATGGTCAGTACAATATCACCGTCAATAAACTGGCAACGACCAGTAAGTTTGAAGGGACCTTTGACAGCTCCACTGACCCCTTGATCACCGAAGATGGCACCATGACCTTCAAGGCCGGGGACAAGACCTTCTCCGTGGATGTCAAAGCCGGTGACTCGTTGCAGAGCGTGCGCAAGAAGATCAACAACCATGGTGATAACTTCGGTCTGACCGCCAACATCATCAATACCTCGGATGGCAAGGCCAAGCTGGTGATGGATTCTGGTGTGAGCGGTACCGGCAAGGATCTTCAGATCAGTGGCAACACGACCGGCCTGAGCAACTTCGCCTCCTCTTTGACCCAAACCCAGGACGCGGGCAGCGCCGAGATCAATGTCGATGGCAGCACGCTGACCAGTGATACCAACACCTTCGATGGCACCATCATGGGTTTGAAGGTCACAGTGCTGCGTGAGTCAGATAAAGAGACGGATGGTTCCAAAAAATCCAACAAGGTAGATGTATCGACCGATAAAGATGGCATCAAAGCCATGGTCAAGAGCTTTATCGATGGCTATAACAGCTTGGTGAGCAAGACAGAAGCCTTGGGCAAGCGTAATACCATGGTGGCTGGTCAGAGCAAAGACGATGGGGGCGCTCTCGCTGGTGACTCGGTCACTCGCAGTGTGACCAACCTGATGAGCAATACCATCATCTCTCCTTCTGATAATTCGAGCACCTTCTCCACTATTTTCCAGCTTGGTGTGAAGATGGACAACAAGGGGGTCCTCTCCCTGGATAGTGAGAAGTTCGATGAGGCGTTGGACAAAAACTTTGAGCAGGTCGTCGCCATCTTTGGTGGTGAAAATGGTGTGGCGGGAAAAATGGCTACAGCTCTGGAGGGCTATTCCAAGACCGGCGGTTTACTGGCCCAGCGAGAAGACTCTCTTAATGCAGATCTACGTACGCTAGCCCAAAAAGAAGCGGATGCCTCTGCTCAACTGGTGAAGTATGAAGCCAACCTGCGTGCTCGCTATGGTGGGCTGGACACCCTGCTTGCCAAGATGAATCAGTCGGCCTCTTATCTGAGCCTCATTAATACATCCGGCTCTTCATCTTCCTGATTTATCTCCATCACGATCCCGAATGAGGGGAGTTGTCATGTATCGCAAGAATATCAAAGCCTATACCACTCAAAGTCTGCAAGCCGAGATGGCGGTCGCGGATCCTCATCGTGTCATCCAGTTGATGATGCAAGGTTGTGTCGAGCGTATCGCCCAGTCGAAAGGGGCGATAGAGCGCAAGGATTTTGAAGGGAAATCGGTTGCCATCTCCAAATGCATGGCACTTATCAATGGCCTGCAAGATGCCTTGGATCTCTCCTATGGCAAGGTGCCGGAAGATCTGTTTGCACTCTATGACTACATGAAACAGCGTCTGCAGGATGCCAGCCGCAGCATGGATACGACGCCACTGGACGAAGTCGGTCAGCTGATGTTGACCATCAAGAGTGGCTGGGATGCAATCCCAGCGGAAGAACGTGCGCAGGCACTTGCCCGTCAACAATCAGAGAAGGTCGAGTGATGCCTACCGAGCTGGCAGAACTTCATGCCTTGGGGGAGAGGATCCGGACCATGCTGACAGTCAGCCCCCCCAGCGATGTCGAGGCCTTGATGGATACTTATCTCTCAGGGCTGGATGAACATTTCAGCGATGCGAAACCTCATGCTTTGCAGCATGAAGGACGGCAAGTGCTGCTGCAGTTTAAAGACTTGCTGGCTCTGGTCGAAAGAGAAAGAAGCCAAATAGAAACCGAGCTGTTGAGTCTGTCAAAGGCAGGACGAGCGACCGAGTTGTACAAGAAACACGCAGGATAACGACTGATGGATATCACACAGAAGATTGGCGAAATAGAAGCAGAGCTTTCTCGGTTGAGCCAGCAGCATGAACAAGAAGCGGCGATGGTCCAGATGTTGCCACTGCGCTTTCAAAACAACATGGAAGCCTTCAAGAAATACATGCCAGATATTCATGATTTTTTCGTGGATTATCAGCCGGTGCGTCCATTTCGCTTCTTCTGCAATGAAAATGGCATTCCCAATCTTCTGTGGCTGGATACTGAAATAGCACTCTATGGTGAAGACCCCTTCGCCGATGCACAACTCCAAATCAATGAAGTGCTCGAACAGAGTACGTTGCAGTGTATTGACTTCGCCCCGCAGTGGTATTTTGACGATCAAATTCATATCAAGTACAACAATGAAATTTCAAAGCTAAAGCAGAAATCCAGCCAGGGCAGTCCACTACTCAAAGATGCCTTGAGCACGGATATTCCTTTGTCATTGATGTATGGTGTAGGACTCGGTTATCAACTGGGTTATCTTTACGAGCGATGCAAGATAAGGAATCTGTTTGCTTTTGAGCCAGACCTTGACCTGTTCTATGCCTCGCTGTTCTGTTTTGATTGGCATGCATTGCTGATATATATGGAGCAAGAGTCTCTGACTCTGCATCTATTCATCGGTGTTGACGAGAAGTTATTAGCTGCAGACATGATGGAGGCCTTGCATCGCAAGGGCGCTTTTTGGTCAGCCGCATACTTCTCTTTCCGTCACTACCATTCCCCCAAGTTGGATGCCCTTATTCAGCAAGTCGAAAATGAATTTTACTTGCTCAGAACCGGTTGGGGATTTTTCGATGACAATGTGTACGCATTAGCCCACAGCCATACACACCTGCAAGACGGAACCCCATTCTTGAAGCGGGACCGAGACACCAGGCTGGCTGCGACATTGCCGGTCTTTGTGGTAGGCAATGGTCCTTCACTGGATCAAAGTATCGATTTTATTCGGCAACATCAGCATCAGGCCATCATTATTGCCTGCGGTACGGCAGTGAGTGCTCTCTATAAGGCTGATATCAAGCCTGATATTTATGTTGCCGTCGAACGCACCAAAAGTTCGGCCGATTTTCTGCGAATATTGAATGCAGATGACTTCATCAAAGATTGTGTTTTTCTGAGTGTCGATGTCATTCATCCTGAGTGCAAGGAATTCTTCCGTAAAACAGGGATGGCATTCAAGCCCAATGAACCCATGTATAAAATATTGTCCACGCGTTTTGGATCAAAGTTTGAGTACGAAGCTATTCAGTACTCCAATCCTTTCGTAGGAAATACGGGGGTGAATTATGCCGCGCTGTTAGGATTCAAGGAAGTATATCTATTTGGTATCGATAATGGATATAAATCGGCGGACAAACACCATTCCAAACTAAGCCTTTATTACAATGAAAAACAAGAGGCAAAGTACCAACAGAACCTGAAAGACACCTTCCCTGCTCGGGCCAATTTTGGCGGAGAGGTTCGTATAAACCATCTGTTCGGACTGGCAATCCATAATATGGAGCAGGTGCTAGCGACTCACCCTGATGTAAATTGTATCAATAGTAGTGATGGGGCTTATATCAAGGGGGCTTCTCCCCGCCGTGTCGAGGCATTGATACCGAACTGGTTTGATATTGACAAGCGGGCCGTCGTTGATGAGATCCTGACTAATTGTTTCCAGTCATTTGATGTTACCAGCATCGATTTCCAGGCTGCCATCAACGTACCGCTGTTTCATGAGATCATCGAGAAATTGCGCCATGACTGGCAGAATGTGGATCGTGAACACAATACCATTCAACTGATGATGCAACGACACCACGATTATCTGCTTTATCTCCTGATGAGCAATGAGGGGCATCTGTATCGGGTTCTGATTGGATCACTGAACTACTTCTACGCCAATATCATCAGCTTGATGCTTGCCGAGATGAATAGTGATGCGACTGCACTTAGCGAAAAACTGGATGTCGCCATTGGCATACTGGAGCAGTTTTTTGACGATGCGAAGAGCATCTACGCCGATGCACTAGAGCGGCATGATACCGCTTATTTTGTGGGGCTGAACGTATTCAAATAGAGTGCCTTAAGAGGGCCTGATCATTGATCACGGCCCTCTTGGGTTGCCGAGTCCAACAGCATCACCAGCTCACCTTCCAGCCAGTCGGCCAGTCCCAGCCAGTCGCTACGCTCCTGGCAAGCCAACATTGCCGCGACCATGCCGGCAATATTCGCATGCTGAGCCACGGGAATTGTGGTCAGCACTTTCTCAATCAACACAGGCAAATGTTGCGCACTTTCCAGATGATGACCCAGTCGGAAGCGCTGGGCCAGGTTGATGCACTCTTGTCGCAGACTCATGATACAAACTCCGGATGATAATGACTCCCCAAGATCGCCGCGCCATCACGGCTGGTATTCCAGAAGCGAGTCTGCGGATGCTTGGCGATGTAGCGTTCCAGCTCAATCTGATAAGTGGTGAAATTGGGATTGGTTGCCACTCGATGACCGTGGCCATCCAGTGTCCAGCTGAACGTCTGGTGAACGGTTGGTCCGAGTGCGCCATCCTGCCAGCCTGTGTGGGTCTGCCCTCCCGGAAAAGCGAAATCGCAACCCAGCAGGATTATGTCGCTGCAGCCCATGTTGACGGCGAGATCGACAGCAGGATGCAGGACGCTCCCTCCTTGATGCAGCACCCCTTTGGGCAGTGACTCGCGCAGGCTCTGGTACATGGGGCTGATGGAATAGGCGGTGAGCCTTGGCCCGGGCCAGCTGTTCAATGTGACGTTAGGCACCATGGGGGTATAAACCAGTGGCACTGTGATGAGACCGTCACTGGCCAGATGGTTCTGGGTCAAGCTGTCGTCGATGCAGACAACCAGATGAGGAGTGATGTGATGCTGCCTTAACGGGGCCAATGCGGTATCAACACAGAGCAATTGCCAGTCTGGATGGCAGTCGAGCAATGCCGCCAAGCGGGGGAGGTGTTGCTGCAGTGTCGGACCACTGGCTATAACCAGCGCCGTCCCATGAGGGGCTGAATCAAACAGACTGGTAACGTCACCGTCCGAACGTATCAATGGCAGGTTTTCAGTGAGTCTGGACTGGACTCGTGCTGAGTCCGGCGAAAATCTCAACTTGGTATACTCGGCCGAGATTTCACTGATCAATCGGCCACGGATACGGCTGGCGGCTGTCTCCGCCAGTTCCAGCTCACTGGGGATGGCGAAGAAGGGCAATGAGATTTCAGTTTCATCACTGGCCAGACTGAGCTGGAGCCTGGGATCCTGCAGCCACTCCATTTCCAGCAATGCCAGCAGCAGTGTAAACAAGGCGTGGTTCAGGATGTGGATATGCAGTCGTTCCAGATCCGGGCGGGCCAGCAAAAGAGGAGGCAAATCCCCAAGGGCAGTACCATAGAGATGTAGTTCACGCGCATCTGGCAGGCTGTTGGCCTGCAACTGCGCCTCCGCGATACGGTCATGGCGGCTGCTGAGCTGAATATGATTGACCAGGAGCGTGCTCCCCGCGCCTTCGCACAGTTCGACCTGCAGCTCCCCCAACTGGGCATTGGATAGCGTGATGGCCAGAGTGGGCCAGCGTTCTTCTATCATCGCCAGCTGATTGCGAAGCAACTCTTCATTCATCCTGTGCTATCCACTCCCAGTTCAGCGGTTGGTTGGCGTCCATACTCCGGGTGACCCGCTTGCCGAGCAGGCGATCGTAATCGGCAGGGGGGAGGCCAAGGGCCGGTCGGACCGATTTGATATGAGCCTCGGTCAGGCGCTCTCCAGCGGCTATCTCCTTGATCAGATAGAGAGAGCGGCGAAATGCGCGGTTGTCCTGTTCGCTGGGGGTGAGCTGATAGTCGGCGACACCGAGTGCGGCATGGGCAGTATTGACTGAGGTCACAAGCTCGGTTAACTCTGCGGGTTCCATAGAGAAGGCGCAATCCGGCCCGCCATCGGCGCGTGCCAGGGTGAAATGCTTCTCGATGACGGTGGCTCCAAGGGCAGTGGCAGCAATGGCAGTGGCTGCACCCAGGGTGTGATCGGAGAGACCCACTTCGACTCCGAAGCGTTGGCGCATCATGGGGATTGCACGCAGGTTGTACTCGGCCGCCGGCGCCGGGTAGCCGCTGACGCAGTGCAGCAGGGCCAGCTGGCCATTGCCGTGCTTGAGCGCCATCTCGACCGCGGCGGCGATCTCGGCTTCATTTGCCATGCCGGTGGACATGATGAGGGGTTTGCCGGTCTGCGCGGCATGACGGATGAGGGGCAGGTCAACCAATTCGAAAGAGGCGATCTTGTAGGCCGGGCACTCTAGCGATTCGAGCAGATCGACAGCGCTGAAATCGAATGGGCTGCTGAAAACCGTGAGCCCCAGCTCACGTCCCTTGGCAAACAGAGCCTGATGCCACTCCCAAGGGGTATGAGCCCACTCGTAGAGGTCATACAGACTGTGGCCATCCCACAAGCCGCCATGGATCTGGAATTCGGGGCGATCGCTTTTGAGAGTGATGGTATCGGGACGATAGGTTTGCAGTTTGACTGCACTGGCTCCCGCCTCCTTGGCCGCGGTCATGATGGCCAGGGCGCGAGTCAGGTCTCCGTTGTGATTGGCCGACAATTCGGCGATCACATAGGGGCGCTGAGTCGGGCCGATGGATTGATGGGCAATCTGCATCTGTGATTAGGTTCCTGCGCCAAGTAGCCAACCAGATGGCGCCGACAACCAGGGGGAGGGCGGCGTCACTTGCGGCGAGTTGGCAAGATAGAGTGGAAAATGAGAGAAAATGATTAGCAAGCGATGTGCCAGCTCTTGCCAATCTTCGGATCTAAGTGGACGATGTGCCTGCCAATGCAGTTGTTGGCCGGCGAGTTCTAGATTGAGTAGTGGCGTCCCTTTATGCAGAAGTTGCCACGCTTGCCCCTCTGGCAGCAGTTGATAGTTGGTTTGAGGCAGCAACCAGGCAATGAGACGATCGAGCCCCAATCCATCCACTTGTTGCTGACCACGTTGACGATAGGCCTCAGCTCGCCGTTCGAGTGAAAGCAAGGCCTGCTCGAGGCGTGCCGGTTCGGCCAACTCACTTAGCGTCATGCGTTCGGCCAGCTGGAAGCGGGCGATCACTTCATCGTTGAATTGCTGGTTGTCGACGATGGGGACCGCCAGAGTTGGCAGCCCGAGGCAGGCTCGCTCCCAAGTCATGCCGCCTGCCGCACCGATGGCAAAATCGTGCCGCGCCATCAGCAGTGCCATCTGATCGCTTTGGCACAACAAATCGATCTGAAGATCGGGCAGCTCGGCCACTTTTTGCTGCAACTGGTCCCAGAAAGGATTGGCCGAGCCGGCCACCAGAGTCCACGACATGTTTTTTGCCCAAGGCAATTGGGCCAAGGTATTGAGGGTGATGAGACAAGCGCCGGCCGGGTCGGCGCCGCCAAAGCAGATGAGACCACGCCGCCATTGGGCGATGTTTCGGCGAGCAAGCTGGCGATAGGCAGGGCGCAGCAGCGCATAATCCGTACCGAGCAGCAGTCGGCAATTGTCAGGGATCAGGGTCTGATAGTCGGCCTTGGTGCGCAAGGGCCCCTGATCCAGCAGCAATTGACCGTGGTGTGGCCTATCTGCCAGATCGTCGAGCACGAGCAATTGACCGCAGTGCTGGGCCAGAGAGGCTTCAAGGGACTGTGCGATGGCGTAATGATCGACGACAAGCCAGGCTGGTCGTAAATGAGGCAAGGGGCCCACATCATCCAGTGCTGCAAGAGGGTGATAGCGGTGTTGCTTGAGTAGGGGTTGCAGGTGAGATGGCAATTCATGGCAAAGAAAGTGACACTCGGCCCCCGCCACTTGCAATCGATCGGCTATGGCCAGACAGCGCATCAGATGGCCCAACCCTATCTCGGGGCCTGCGTCGAGCCGAAACGCGACCTCAAGCGCCATGCTGTTGCAACGCCCGATAGAGTAGCTCGGCCAGGTGCCAATCCTCAGGCGTATCGATATCGACCACCCTGTGCCTTGGCAAGATATGGCCTACGCCGTTGCCACCTACCGGACTGATGTTCCCCAGCCAGGCTGCACGACTTCCCCAATAGAACTGCCCCGCATCTTGATAGGCAGGCTCCAGATCCTGGGAACGCAGGGCCATCTGCTCGGGCCAGAAGGGAGTGACGCATCCTCGTTCATCCATGCGTACCGCTCGTTGAATGGGGAAGCCAAACTCCGCGACCGTGTAAACGAAGGGGGCCTGACTCGCGAGCAGATACTGATGTGCACGCTTTAGGTCATCGGCCTGGATGAGGGGGACAGTGGCATAGATGCAGCAATAGTGTTCGGCGGTCATGCCCAGGTGGTCGAGTTGCCGGATGGCATCGATCACCACGGGGGTGGTGCCGGTATGATCATCAGCGAGGTCGGCGGCACGTAAAAAAGGTACCTCGGCACCGAGTTCACGCGCAACGCCGGCTACTTCCTCATCATCGGTGGAGACCACGATATGGCTGAAGCACCCAGCTGCACGGGCCGCATTGATGGCGTAAGCAAGCATGGGTTGGCCACAGAATGCGCGGATGTTCTTGTGTGGAATACGCTTGCTGCCGCCTCGGGCCGGAATGATGGCGATGGCCATGATACAAACTCTCTCAAGATGTGGTGATTGTCGAGATTATTGCGGACAACTCATTGATTATTTTTGATATTATATCGACTTTCTAACGAATATTACTGATTTTTGCTACGGAGTTGCCCCATTGTGGTCGATAACCTAGGCAAGTCGTGAACAATAAGTGGTACCAAGCATGAGCTACGGTGTCGAATTGCGTCCGCTGGAACCCTGGGACTTGCCCATCCTGAGACGCTGGCGCAATCGGGATGAAGTGCGCTTGCAAATGGTTGACCAGGCGCTTGTTTCTCCTCACCAGCAGCGGCAGTGGTTCGTTGCCAGCCAAGAACGGCCGGATCAGCGTCATTGGGTGCTCTGGTGCAAGGGGATGCGGGCGGGCTATGTCAACCTGAAAGGGGCGCACAGAGGCAGTTTGCAGTCTCAGATCATGGCAGATGCAGGCCTCTATCTGGGCGCATCTCCTGTACGTCACCCCATGCTGGGCATTGCCGCTGCCTTGTCACAACTGGATCAGGCATTCGATGGCTTGAATATTGGCCTTATCCGAACCCTGGTGCGGGAAGGCAATGATGCTGCCTTACGTTTGAATGAGCAATTGGGCTATCGTCAATTGGGCTATGATAATGGGTTTGTCTCGCTTGAGCTAAATCCTGTGGATTATTATGCTGCCCGAGAACGGCTGCGGAGATTTTTCAGATGACAATATCTTTGGAACAGGTTTTTGCCGATGCCCTGGGGATCGAGCTCAATACCGTCAGTGATACATTGGCCTACAACAGCATCCCTCAGTGGGATTCTGTCGCGCATATGGGCTTGATTGCTCACCTGGAGGATCACTACGGCGTCCTGCTCGATACCGATGACATCATCGACATGAGCTCGGTCGCCAAAGCTCGCGAGATCCTGGCCAAATACGAGGCCGCTCTCTAATGACGACGCTGTTGCGGGGCAAGCGGGCGCTGATCACCGGCGCCGGGCGCGGCATCGGCCTGGCCATCGCTCGCCAGTTCGCCGCACAGGGGGCCGAGCTGTGGTTGGGGGGACGTGATGAATCCGCTCTGTGCCGGGTCGCGGCAGAGCTAACCACCGAGTTTGGTGTTCCCTGTCAGCCCTTGTGTTTCGATGTTGCCGAGCCGCAGGCGGTCAAGCAAGCTTTCCAGCAACTGTTTTCCCAGACTCGCCAGCTGGATGTGCTGGTCAACAACGCCGGAGTGCTTGAGGATGCTTTGCTTGGCATGGTCAGCCAGGCGCAGCTGGACAAGACGTTTAGTCACAACGCCTTCAGTGTGCTCTATTGCAGTCAGTATGCTGCTCGCCTGATGCAGCGCAGTGGCGGTGGCAGCATCATCAATATGGCTTCCCTGATGGGATGCGTAGGGGCGGCCGGACTCAGCAGCTATGCCGGCAGCAAGGCGGCGGTGATTGGCATTACCCAGTCTCTGGCCAAGGAGCTGGCCGCGAGCCAGATCCGGGTCAATGCCATCGCCCCAGGTTTTATCGATACCGACATGGCGCGTTCGTTGCCATCCGCCAAGTTTGACGAACGGGTGGCCAGCATCGCCATGGGGCGTATCGGCACTCCGGACGAGGTGGCCAAGGTGGCCCTGTTCCTGGCCTCGGATATGTCCTGCTATGTCACGGGCCAGGTGATCGGGGTCGACGGGGGAATGCTGATTTGAGTGCACCCGATTTGCTAACCCATCTGGTCGTTGGCAATAGCGCCCCCGCCTGGCGGGATCCCGATGAAGGCTGGCTCAGCTATGGCGAGCTGGCACAGCGAGTAGAGCGGCTTGCCGAGACCTACCCGGAGGGGCGCCAGCTCATCTACCTGCCGTTTGTTACCTCAACCCGTCATTTGTTGCATTATCTGCTGGCTCTGCGTGAGGGGCATGTGGTGATGCTGGTCGATCCAGCTCAAGATGAGGAGACGCAGCGTGAGCTGTGCGAGCGGTTCGGCGCGAGCCTGGTGGTCACTGCGGAAGGCGGCCTTTTGCCTCTTGGCAACCCCCCCGCACTGTACGCCGATCTTGCCTTGTTGCTGCCCACCTCTGGCAGCACGGGATCCAGTAAATGGGTTCGACTCTCCCGAGCCAGCCTCAATGCCAACGCTGCCGCCATCGCCGAGTATCTGGCATTGGACTCTGGGGAGCGGGCGATCACCAGTTTGCCGCTCTACTACTCCTTCGGCATGTCGGTGCTCAACAGCCATCTGCTGGTGGGAGCCTCGCTGGTACAGAGTGCGGTCAGCCCGCTCGAGCGCCAGTTTTGGGAAGAGGTCAATACTCATCGGGTCACCAGCGTGGCCGGAGTCCCATTTACCTTCCAGATGCTGAGCCGCTTGCGCTTTGATTGGAACCGTTATCCCAGCCTCATGACCCTGACTCAGGCCGGTGGGCGCCTCGAGCCAGCCCTGGCAAGCCAGTTCGCCCGTCAGGCCGCGACGCTGGGGCGTCGTTTTTTCGTCATGTATGGCCAGACCGAGGCTGCACCACGCATTGCCTGGCTGGGGCACGATGAAGTGCTGGTTGCTCCCGATGCTATCGGCCGTGCCGTGCCGGGAGGGCATCTCACCTTGCACCTCGAAGCGGGACTGCCCGAAGGGGAGGGGGAGCTGGTTTATGACGGTCCCAACGTCATGCTCGGTTATGCCGAAGGCTGGGCTGAGCTGTCACACGGACGCGAGGTGGAGTCTCTCTTTACCGGCGATCTGGCTCGTTGCGACGAGGCGGGACGGTTCTATTTGACCGGACGTCTCAACCGCTTCCTGAAGCTCTTTGGCAAGCGGGTGAGCCTGTCGGACGTGGAGTGTTGGCTGCAGGCGCAGGGCTATCTCTGCGCTGCGACCGGTCGGGATGATCGCCTGCTGGTGGCCATCGAAGGGGAGCCGATGGCCTGTGACGAACTGCAACGGGAGATTGCCGGCTGGTTAAAGGTCCCCCCTTCCAGCGTGTTGATCCGTGTGCAGCCACTGCCGCGTCGCAGCAACATGAAAGTCGACTACCCGGCCCTGTTGGCGTTGCTGGAGGCATCATGAACGCATTACTGGATGCTTCAATATTTGGCCTGGCGCAACGAGAGAAGTCGGCTCTGCTGCTGACGCGTCTCAATGAGCTGACTGCTCGCCATCAGCAGGCTTGCCCCGCATACGCCAACGTCTTGTCGGCGTTTGGTTGGGGACAAGCCATCTCTTACGCCGAGCTGCCCTATCTCGCCGCCCGCCTGTTCAAACTGGCAAGGTGGAAAAGCGTACCGGAGGATGAGGTGTTCAAGGTACTTACCTCATCGGGCACCACGGGGACTGCGTCACAGATTGTGCTGGACAGAGAGACCGCTGCCCTGCAAAGCAAGGTGCTGGTGAAAATCCTGCAGGAGTTTGTCGGTAAACAGCGCCTGCCCATGCTGCTGGTGGAACAACCCGCGCTCATCCAGAATCGAAGCGGGTTTTCGGCACGTGGCGCCGGTGCACTTGGACTCTCTTTCCTTGGGCGTGACCACACTTATGCCCTTGATGAACAGATGCGTCCCAATTGGCCTGTGATCGAAGCCTTCTGCGAGAAATATGCCGGTCAGCCCGTACTGCTGTTTGGCTTCACCTTTATGGTATGGCAGTGCTTGTTGGAGCCGCTACGCGAGCGTGGACTGCAGTTGCCACTGGAGCAGGGCATCTTGTTCCACAGCGGTGGCTGGAAAAAATTGCAGCACCTGGCGGTGGACAATCCCGCTTTCAAGGCCCGTTGCCGCGAACAGCTGGGACTGAGCCGAGCTCACAACTTTTATGGGATGGTGGAGCAGGTAGGCTCTATCTTCGTCGAGTGTGAGCAGGGGCATCTCCATGCCCCCGTCTTTGCCGATTTGCTGGTGCGTGACCCGTTGACCCATCAACCGCTGGCAATAGGCCAACCAGGCTTGCTGCAGGTGCTTTCAGCCATACCGGGCAGTTATCCCGGTCACAGCCTGCTGACCGAGGATCTCGGCGTGCTGCTGGGGGAAGATGATTGCCCCTGTGGCCGCCATGGCCGTTATTTTCAGGTATTGGGGCGCCAGGCTGGCGCCGAGGTGAGGGGATGCAGCGACACCTTCCAATGATCCCGCCCGGGAGAATAACCGGGCTCTGGCAGGCGGGGCCGGCCGTCAGCTTCGTGGCACCGACGGGGAGCTGGCAGACGTTTTGCCCGCAGCCACTCTCCTGTTTTGCTCCCGTCATCTGCGATTTCGTGGCGGCGCTGTCAGCCCGATTGCAGCAGGAGGGGTGTCGCCATCCCGACCTGGCCGCGTTCGGTTTCTGGTTGCGACCACGCCAGCTGGCCAGAGAGAGCCTGCGACTGCAGGGAAGGGGAGCGATGGGGGTCACGTTTCATCTGGTACCCTCCAACGTGCCGACGGTGGCTTTCTACTCCTGGCTGGTGGCTCTGCTGATGGGCAACCCCTGCGTGGTGCGGCTGTCGTCACGCCGCGATCCGCAGCAGGAGGCCATGCTGGCGATCCTCAACGAACTGTTCAGCCTCGGTGAATGGCAAGAGATCGCCGCCCGTACCCGCTTCATTCGCTATGACCACGACGAGGGCATCACCGCCTGGCTGTCGGCGCGCTGCCGGCTGCGCATCATCTGGGGCGGCGACGAGACCATTCGCCAGGTGCGGGCCATTCCCCTGGCACCAATGGCGCAGGAAGTGGTATTTCCAGATCGCCGCTCGATGGCGGTGCTCGACAGCCGCTGGCTGGCCGGACTGGATCCGCAAGAGTGGCAACGGACGCTGGATGCCTTGCAGCAGGACAGCACCCGTTTCAACCAGCAGGCCTGCGCCTCGCCGACCACCCTCTGCTGGCTGGGTGAACCCGACGAGGGACTGCGCCGGCGCTTGCTGGAAGCCCTGTTTGCTCCCTTTGCCGCCGATCCCGCCCTGGCGATGGAGAGGCTCATCCACAGTCAACAAAATGCCGCCGAGCAGGGGGGAATGAAGGTGACCAGCTTGCCCGGCGTCACCTTATTGACTCCGACCAGCACGCTGCGGCTCGCACACGTCGGAGGAGGTACAGTTGCCGAATTTGTGGCCGATACCCTGAATGAGCTGCTGGCACAGCCCTGGGACATGCAGACCTGCGTCTGGGTCGGCGGTGACAGGGCCGGGGTCGAAGCGGTGCTGCCGACTGCCCCCACCTGCCGGATTGACCGGGTGGTGGCGCCAGGACAGGCGCTCGCATTCGAATGGCACTGGGATGGTATCGACATGCTGCAACTGTGCAGCCGTGGCCTCAGCCGACGCGAATAATCGGGTATGGTTCACATAAATCCTGTAGCTTCAATGGATTAGCTTGTCCAGGCATAGCTTTTGCATTAAATCTGACAGAGAGGGGAAGGGTTGACAGGGGCCGTGCAGTAGCCTTGCCCATTTTTTCTCATCCGCTTCTTTTCTATTCATTTTTCCTTGGATTTACCTATGAAAGTCAGCGTATTGGTGCCCGTCTACAACTTGGCGCGCTTCATCGAACCCTGCCTGCTCAGCCTGCTTGAACAGCAAACTGATTTCGAGTTCGAGGTGATCGCCATCGATGATGGCTCGAGTGATGACTCCTGGTCCATCATGCAGCGGCTGGCACGTCAGTGGCCGGGGCTGCGGGCCCTGCAAAATGAACAGAACATGGGGCTGGCCAGAACCCAGAAGCGGCTGCTTGCCGAAGCGCAAGGGGCTTACCTTGCCTATGTGGATGGAGACGACCTGGCCTTGCCGGGCAAGCTGCAGCGTCAGGTTGACTATCTGGACACACACCCCGGCTGCACGCTTTGTTACCATGAAGCGGAGATGTTTGACGATGAGACCGATGAGCGCATCAAGCTCTTCACCCGCGATTACTACAACGCCCATTACCTCGGACCCGTGATGACGCGGGAGGCGCTGATCCGCTTTGGGGTCTTCGTCAATGCCAGCTCCATCATGTTCCACCGCTATGACGGCATGGCTGATGCCATCGATGAAGGGTGCAAGATCATCCTTGATTACCCCTGGCACATCCTGAATCTCTCCCTCAACCCAGGGACTCTGGATTTCATTCCCGAGCCGCTGGGGCGTTACCGTTTTCATACTCAGAGCTTTGGTGGGCAGACCCGCAAGTCGGCAGAACGCCGTGAGCAGTCGCTGCACGATCTGCTGCGCGCCTGTGACAATGCCGCTATGTTCGATGCTGATCCCGTGATCATTGCCCAGGGACGTGCCCATCACTACTATTCCGCCGCGCTCTATTTTCTGCGCCAGGATGACGTCGTACGCTTCACGCAGCTTATCGAGCAGTCTGCCGCGGAGGTCGCGAAATTGGCGCCGGGTTGGTTCTTCGATGAGCGGCATCAACTGGCATGGACTCATCGGGCCCACCCATCCCAAGTTATGCAACAACTGTTTGGAGAGGCGGCGTGAACTATCAAGCAATCGTTATCGGCGCCGGACTCTCCGGAGCTGTCATGGCTGAGCGAATGGCCAGCCAGCTTGGCTGGAAGGTGCTGGTGCTGGAGCAGCGCGATCATATCGGCGGTAACTGTTTCGACGAGCAGGACGAGCACGGCGTGCTGATCCATCGTTATGGGCCGCACCTCTTCCATACCGACAGCAAGGTGGTGTGGGATTACCTGTCGCAGTTTACCGAATGGTTGCCATACGAACATCGTGTGTTGTCACGTATCGACGGGCAATTGGTGCCTATCCCGTTCAACCTGACCAGCATCGAGCGATGTTTCCCCGCCGATAAAGCCAGCGCCATGATCGAGACCCTTCGCACCCGGTTTGGTGACGGTGCCAGAGTACCGATCCTGGAGCTGCGAAAAGAACAGCATCCCCTGTTGGGTGAGCTGGCCGATTTCATCTATCAGAAAGCCTTCGTCAATTACACCAGCAAACAGTGGGGTGTGGCGCCAGACGAGATTTCTCCCGAGGTGACGGCGCGGGTGCCCGTGGTGGTCAGTCGGGATGATCGCTATTTCACCGATCCCTGGCAGGCGATGCCAGCCGATGGCTATACCGCCATGTTTGAGCGCATGCTTGCTAACCCGCTGATTGAGGTGAGGTTGTCTACTCCCATGGCGCAGCGTGTCAGACTGGACTGGCGGTTGAAGCAGGTTCTCTTGGATGAGGAGCCCTTTGATGGTCCCTTGATATATACCGGTATGCTGGACCAGCTGATGCCTGAAGAGGGGGAAAACCTGCCATATCGTTCGCTACGTTTCGAGCATCGCCATCTGACGCAGGAACAATTTCAACCGGCCACTACCGTCAATTATCCGAATGAAGAAGCCTTCACGCGGATCACCGAGTTCAAGCATTTCAGTGGGCAGGTGCATCCCGGTACCAGCATCGTATACGAATATCCCTGTGACTATCAGCCAAAACAGGGACTTGAGCCTTATTACCCGCTCTTTACAGACACGGCCAAGCAGCATTATCAAGCTTATCGTGATGAGTTAATCCAGTTCCCACAGTTGATTTCCCTGGGTCGCCTCGCTGAATACCGTTATTTTGATATGGATGATGCTGTTGATAATGTATTGAGACGTTTCACTCAAGTGGCGATGACATACTAACTGTTGGCAGTTGATACAAAATATTAGCTAGCGAGTAATGAAATGAAACCAATATGCGTGGTTATTTGCAATTTCAATAAACAAGATTACGTACTCGGAGCCATTGAGTCGGTACTAAAAACAGCAGACCAGTTGGCGGATGTTTTGGTTGTAGACAACGCGTCAACAGATGACTCAGCAGCATTGATTCGTCAGCTCTATCCTAATATTAGGCTTGATGTATTAAAAGAAAACATTGGTGGATCTGGGGGATTTGCTCATGGCATGCATCAAGCACAACAAATGGGGTATCGTTATATTACATTGCTGGATAATGATGCTGTAGTACTACCAAACACCTTAGCTGGGATGATGGATTTACTGGCGAACCACAGCGATATAGGTGTGGTTGGACCAGCAGTATGCAAGATGGATAATCCGGAGGTCGTACAGGAGGTTGGTGCTAACGTTTCTTTGAAGGATGCTACTTTTAGTTTTCACCTTAATTTTGCAGGTGAATCTTATGCTTCGATAGCAATGGAACTGGTAGATTGTGATTATGTGCCCGCTTGTTGCCTGATGACAAAGGCGGAAATTATCCAACAGATTGGGGGATTTGATGAGGAGTTTTTCCTTTATTGGGATGACATCGATTGGTGTGTTCGAGTCAAAGATGCCGGTTGGCGTGTAGTCGCACAACCACGACTACAGGCTTTGCACAAGGGAGGTGGGGCCAATGCAACGAATACATTGCCTCGCTACTACTACTGGCGTAACAAACTACGCTTCTTCGCAAAACATCCCGTTCGTTACCCTCCGCATCAGGTTCAGCACTATGTACAACGTAGCTTGGCGAGAAGTATCACTTTCCAGCATTTGAACGCTATGGACGAATTGCTTGTTGCCATGCAACGTGGGTTACAAGATGCCGCTACCGGCATCGGTGGGCGTTATCAGGGCGGAGCCTTTCCGGATCGCGGTAGTGGCAAGAAAAAGCTGCTTCACACGATGATACCGCCCGGGGTTTATTTGTTAGATACACGCGCCGTGGCAAACGCTGATATGTCCGCAGCAAGAAAGCACAATAGCCTGTGCCGTTTCATCGTCAGTTGTGGCCAATTTAGTGTAGATAGTCACAGTTTTATGCTAGATCCGGCATTGTATGAGGCCTTGTCGAAGAGCATTCGAGAGTGGCCAGAATGCGTCACTACAGTCCCACTGTCTGAGTTGCCCAATGTAACCCATCTGGTCGTGGTTCCTCACCTGTTTGATATTACTTCAACCGAGGTAGCACATGATGAGCTGCTAACCGACCTGTTCTGGAATTTGTTACCACAGACTGTCGACGGGGCGACTGCCTTGAAGATGGCCACAGTGTTGGAGTCGTCGCGTCAGTCAGTCGATGCATTTTTTGCTGTGGAGGCATGATGAATACAATAGGGTTATACGGGTCCATACTGACGGTTTATAACGTGAACCTTAAAACGCGTGGTCACATGGGTGTTATGCGAAAAGTGTTGGCTCAGGCACAGGGATTTAGTCTGAACCACAAACAGGTTCATATGGTCTGTGGTGATGGCCCTAACATTGTGCGACTGGTGTTCGAAGAGGGTCGAGAAGTTCAGCGCGAGATCATCACTGCAACTGTGGTGCCTGGAGATTTCTTTGTACATGTCGCGGTATGGATTGCTGGGCAACAGGCGATGGCACGCTCGTTCGAATGGGCCTACGTCCGCTATAACCCGATGCATAACGACGAGTTAGTGCAATTGGCTCGCCAATTACGTGATGTGGAAGTTCCCTTGTTCATCGAGATGTACACACTGGAATATCAGAATGAATTGCCAGCACTAGTGGCCAAGGCGGATCAGGCATTTTTTCTGCAACTGGCACCGCTTGTGGCTGGATTCTTTACCCCCAGTCAAGTGGCGGAGAGATCCACCTTGCAAGGCAGACCCATTCGCAAGATGGGTAACGGGGCGACCTGGATTGAACCTCAAGCGCCAGAGCCCAAGCTGGATATCCGCAAAGCTTTCCATCTGTTGGGGGTTGGCTATCTAGCACGCTGGCATGGGTATGACCGTCTGTTCCCACTGATACCTGACTTCGTTAAAGCCTACCCGAATGTCGATCTGCGATTGTTCCTTGTGGGTCAGGGGCCGGCATCCGAACAATTAGCGCAACAGGCTCAGGAATTGGGTGTTGCCGACTATGTGACATTTACCGGTGCACTGGATCCGCAGTGTCTAGCCAATCGTTATTCTGGTGTGCATTTGGGCATCGGGACCTTAGGTTGCCATCGTACCGGAATTACTTATGCAGAAGCGCTAAAACATCGTGAATTCATGTTTTATGGTCTGCCATTTATTTACAGTCTTCAGGACAGTTTTAGTGATGACCAACTGGAAGGTGTCTGGCGCCAGCCAACTGATGAAAGTCCAATAAATCTTATTACCATTTATGAGAAATATCTAGATCTGCCTCAAGTGGATTTATTTTATGGATTGGTGAAATATGCCAAGTCTCATTTTACTTGGCAGATGAAAACTAAAAATATCATGACTGAAATTCAGAAACAGTTGAGAGTAAGTTAATTAATAGAAATACACCCATCAAGCTAAACTGTTTAGTTATATAAACCGTCCTAATGATATAGGTGAAATTGGTCAGATTGTTTACATTCAAGAGTAACTGTGCCCGCTCACCATTGAGTCTGAATATCAGGATGATAGATTAGTCGCTGCCAAATTATTTCCATTCTATGAGACCTAATGAATCAGGGGCCTGAAGGACTAGGTTGATAATGAATATATAGTCTGGTGGAGATGACACATAATTATCAGCACCAAGTTTTACCGACATACCTTCCTATCTTGATGGAATGTTTTGTGCCGTGTTATACTATTACCATAAAAATGAGAAATATTACTTCTCAAGTAAAATAAAGGTACTTTTTGCCGATGATTTTTTCCAGATACACTGGGTCCACAAGCGCTTTCTTGATTTATTGATAAGGACTGTTTAGTCGGTTGTATTGGATCTTTTAAAGAGTAAACGTATTACTTTTTTATATACAGCTAGTCGATGGATGTAATATTTAAATTTCATATATGGAAAATTATTTCATTAGTGTGAAATCCTCAGGCTGTTAGAGGTAAGGGGTAGTAAGGACTTTTATGATTGTACATGTCATGATCATTGAGAAGTTTATGCCATCATTTATTGACTTCATGATGAAACATTTTGATGTAGGGCTGCATCGTTTTGTATTTATTACTAGCCCTAAATATCAATATGGCTTGCAGCCTCACCACCCAGTAGAGTTTTTGTATCGAGATGAAGATTTTTTAACTTTGGAAAGTTATTTCGATGTGGCAGAAAAAATAATTTTACATGGCCTCTGGCGTGATAAAGTAAATGACATTCTTTTAAAAAATAAAAGCTGGCTAGATAAGTCATTTTGGGTGATGTGGGGAGGAGATTTTTATCATAGAAACCAGTATAAGCCATCACAGTTAGAGGTAATAAAAAGAATCGGGTACTTGATTACCTTTATGAAAGAAGATGTGGATTGGGTTCGGTGGAACTATCAATCAATTGGCCAACATATGGAGTGTTTTTCTTACCCTAGTAACATATGCAAGTATGGTTCACATAAGAAAGCCGCTGACGTGAGTCGGAAAAATATTATGGTGGGGCATTCTGGCGTTGAAGATAATATTCATATTGAGATATTTGATTTACTAAATGAGCGCTTACCTTACAGCATAAATGTCTGGTGTCCCCTATCATATCCTTTGATGAACAGCTATATTACTAATGTAGTTAATGTCGGTTCTAAAATGTTTGGTGAGCGTTTTACTCCGCTGGTCTCATGGATGAATGAACATGAATATTACAGCTTCCTTGATTCGATTGATGTAGCTATATTACCATCTTGGCGGCAGCATGCCATAGGCAATATTATCAATTTACTAGGGCGAGGAATACATGTGTATATAAATGAACAGACGACTTCATGGCGGTTTTTTAAACGTCTGGGGTTGCATGTTGATTCTTACAGCCATATTAATGGACTGTGTGCCAATTATCAAAATACTTCAAATATTGAACTGGTTAACCATATATTCTCTGAGCAGAGATTGATTAATGACTGGCAGGCTATTTTTAATAGTTGATCTAGCTGAGAGGGCGGAATGCGCGTTGCGATTTTACAATCAAATTATATTCCTTGGAAGGGATACTTTGATATAGTTTCTAAAGTTGATAGATTTATTTTTCATGATGATATTCAATATACTAAAAATGACTGGAGAAATAGAAATAAAATTAAGTCGCACTCAGGCGTAGCTTGGCTTACTGTTCCGTGTGGTACAGGTGAAAAGAGACTAATTTGTGATGTCGCCCTTGTCGATTCTTTGTGGCAAAAAAAACACTGGGATGCCCTGTATAAATCGTATGCCAAATCACCTTATTTCTCATACTATCGAGATTTCTTTGAGGAGATATATCTTAACAATAAGTGGCATAATTTGAGTGACATGAATCAACATATTATAAAAAGCATAAGCACAGAGATATTGGGAATCAATGTGATTTTTGAAGACTCACGAGATTACCATTTGAACAATAAGAAAGGTGCTCGTGTTATCGAGTTGCTTAATAAAGTAGGTGCAACGGAATATTTATCTGGGCCAGCCGCCAAAGATTATCTTGATACGAACGAGTTCATCGCTTCAGAAATAAAGTTAGAATGGATGAGTTATGACCATTACCCAGAGTATCCACAGTTGTTTCCGCCATTTTGTCATTATGTGACTATATTAGACTTGTTATTTAATGTTGGGCGTGATTTTAAACATTACATGATGCTAGACAATAAATAAGAATTTATTTTCAGTCATGTGAATAAAGTTAGCCGTTAGAGGATTTAGTATGAATATTACTAATAAAGTAAATGTCATGGTCATGGCTGTTGGCTCTCCACTAGGTCAAAGTATTCTAAAGGCGGTCAGAGCAAGCCCATATGTTGATAATATCTATGCCACAGATATAAGTGTACTTGCGGCTGGATTACATTTCGAAAATGTGCATCCGGTGATTCTTCCATTGGTCAAAGAGAATAGTTATTTTGATGAGTTAACCAGTTTCGTGGAAAAATATGATATCAAAGTTATTTTTCCAACTATTGCTGTGGAGCACGAATTCTTTGCAAAATATACTACCTACTTTCATGAACGAAGAATTCATATTGTGAGTTGTGAAGCATCAGTATTTGAAATATGTAACGATAAATATGAGTCAATGCAATATCTCAGGCGGAATAATATAGCTGCACCATCTACAATATTGGGCTGTGAACACGACGCGATTGAAGAGTTCATTAAAAGGTATGGGTTCCCTGTTGTAATAAAGCCAAGAAATGGAGCTTCAAGTAATGATGTTTTTATTATTAAAAACAAAGCCCGATTATTAGCGCTGCTTGGTGCGTATCCTGAAGATTACTTTGTTGTGCAGGAATATCTTGAAGATCCAAAAGACTATACGGCCGGTGTATATGTCTCATCTTCAGCTGATTTCAATGACGTCATTATTTTTGAGCGAGATTTGAAGTTTGGCCTATCATATAGCGGTAAAATCATAATAGATGAAGGTATTAAAAAATACTGTCTGTCAATTGCCAATGCTCTGAAATCGACGTACTCTATTAATATTCAGTTCAAAATGATGGCGGGCCAACCATATTGTTATGAAATAAATCCACGTCTATCAAGCACAACTAGTGTGCGTGCACATTTCGGTTTCAATGAACCTGATATGATAATTCGAGAAATAATTGGTATCAATCCGCTTCGCGATCAGCAACCTGCGCAAGTGGGTAAATTTATGCGTTACTGGGAAGAAATATATCAGGAGGAGAATTGATTATTGGTATGTTTTCGGATTTGCATTCCAATCTTCCTGCATTAGAATCCATGGTTGAGAAGTTTGGTAGCAAAATAGATATTTGGTTATCTGCTGGTGACTCGGTGGGAATATTTCCACAAGTTAACGAGACATTAAATCTACTGCAGCGTATGAATGTTCACATGGTTTGTGGTGATCATGAAAAGCTACTTCTTTCCGGCGAAGACATGGTCTGGAGTTATACTGGTAATCAGGCGCTTCAGGAACAAAGGGAGTCAATAACTAAAGAAAATCTTTATTATTTATCTTCACTTCCTGAAAAGCTTGATTTAAAAATCGATGGTTTAAATATACGACTGATTCATGATGTGACTGGCGTCATTCGCACTGGGAAAGAAAAGAATATTATCAACTCACAACAATTGAATATTCTACACCCTGGTGTTGATTATCTGCTAGCTGGCCACACACATATGGCTACAATGCTTTACACTGACACTCTAATATATTTGAATCCCGGTTCATCGGGTTTTCCTAAAGATCTTAGACATCAAACTGGAATGCTAATGCTAGACACCTCGTCGGGTTTTCATGAGTTTATAACATTTGATTTTGATCGAGATAGATTGAGGAAAGCAATAATAGATAAGAATTATAACCCTAAGCTTCTTCATTATCTAGATAATAACTTCAGGTGGATTTGATATGTATATAGTGGGAGCCAGTACCTTAGGGGAGATAGCTTGTTCTGTTCTCAAGCGGGGAGGTGGGAGGCTGGATGGTTTTTTCGATGATTATTATACTGATGTTGAATTCTGTGGTGCCCCAGTAGTAGGGAAACTTGAGAAAATATTCAAGATGGATGCAGTACAGCAAGCAGGAGTTTTTGTTGCAATAGGAGATAATTCAAATCGTCGTCTAATAAGTGAACGTATTATTGCCGCAGGGATTCCATTAATGAATATCCTAGATCCTACCGCTGTTTTGGAAGATGGCATGATTTTAGGTTCTGGGAATATTATTATGTCGCATACATATCTTGGTGTTAAAACAATTATGGGGGACGGTAATGTCGTTTTCCCAGGGGTTTCTATTACCCACCATAACAAAGTCGGTTGTTATAATTTTTTCAGTCCGAATGCCTCAGTAGGGGGTTACACCGAGATAGCTGACGAATGTAAAATAGGTATGAATTGTTGTATTTTACCTTACAATAAAATTTCCAGTCACGCTCATTCTCTTCCTTGTTCGGTATTGGGTGAAATAAATGATAAATGAATGGAATGAAAGTGTTTTTCCAGTACAGGACCGTCTAGATACTATATCAAAGTATCAGTGTGATTATGAATTATATGGATACTCGCCACGCTCTTTGGGATGGGATAAAGGTAAACAGGATATCCGATTTTATATTCTCACTCATTTTTTTTCTCTGAAAGGAAAACGAATTCTTGATATAGGATGTGGGTTTGGCGACATTAATAAATGTTTACAGGAACAGTACGGGGATGATTATGTTTATCTGGGTATAGATCTTGTCGAGTCATTCATTCGAGAAGCTCGGGCTAGATATTCCTCTGATAAAGTATCTTTTAGGTGCTGTGATTTTATTTCTGATTGGCATTCATTAGGTGAGTTTGATGTGATTCTTGCCTCTGGTATTTTTAATCATAAATTTACTAAAGCTGATAACAAACGCTTTATTTTCGAGGTTATTAAGAAGTCACTTGCGTTAGCCGCAGAAGGCGTCGCCTTTGATTTTCTATCGGACAAAGTGGACTTTATGCATACTCATACATATCATAGCAGCCCCGAAGAGGTTTTATCTCTTGGCTATAGTCTGACTAGAAATGTGGTATTGCGTAATGACTATTTTCCATTCGAATTTGCTATTCGATTATTGAAAGATGATAGTTTTTCGGTTGATGATACAACCTTTAACTCATGGAAAGAGATAAAATAAAGGGCTCTTATTTATCCCCGCATTCGTTTTATAGGTAATCATGTGGGTGGCAAATATAATAAATGTTGAGGGATGCACCTATGTCATATCCAATTCCGTTTAATAAACCTTACCTGCACGGGCGTGAGTTGGTTTATATTTCTTCATCTGTTGCAAGTGGTAAGATTTCTGGTGATGGTGTATTTACTCATAAATGTCATGACTTTATTAAAAATAGATACAACTTTAATAAAGTACTGCTGACAACTTCCTGTACCGATGCTTTGGAAATGGCGGCAATTTTGCTCAATATCCAGCCGGGTGATGAAGTTATTGCCCCTAGCTATACCTTCGTCTCGACCGTTAATGCATTTGTTTTGCGTGGTGCAAGGATTATTTTTGCTGATTCCTACCCTGATCATCCAAACATTGACCCTAAACAGATTGCCGAGCTTATTACTCCACGAACACGTGCCATTGTAGTTGTTCACTATGCAGGGGTAGCCTGTGATATGGATTCGATTATGCTCCTGGCTGAGAAATATGATATTCCTGTTGTTGAAGATGCGGCCCAGGCGATCGATGCATTCTATAAATCCCGCCCTCTAGGTAGCATCGGATGTTTGTCAACATTCTCATTCCATGAGACAAAAAATATAATTTCAGGTGAAGGTGGTTTGCTAGTTATAAATGATCAACAATATGCAGCACGAGCAGAAATAATCCGAGAGAAAGGGACAAACCGCAGTTCATTCTTTCGCGGTGAAGTCGATAAATATGGATGGGTTGATATTGGTTCCTCATTTCTGCCATCGGATATCATTGCTGCTTATTTGTATGCACAGCTGGAGCAGCTGGAAGAGATACAAAAGCGTAGGCTGGAAATATGGCATCGCTACTTTCAGGCATTAACCCCAGTGGCCGATAAATACGGGTTCAAGCTACCATTTATTCCTGATTATGCCACCAACAATGCTCATATGTTTTATCTGGATTGTGTCAGTCTTCACCAACGTAGTCAGCTGATACAGCATCTGGATTTAGCTGGAATTAAAGCAGTGTTCCATTATCAATCTTTGCATTGCAGCCCCTATTTTCAGGAACTACATGATGGTCGTTTGCTGCCGAATGCTGATCATTTTACCGATTCGGTCGTCCGTTTTCCGATGTATTTCGATTTGTCGAATGATGAGGTTGATTTTATTTGTGAGCAGGTAGTTATCTGTCTTAGCCAAAATAGCTAAATAACTGGCCTACTGATACAGTAGGATATAAAGTATATATAGGCTTAGCTGGACCATTCTAGGGTACTTCCACCGTTTTATGATTGCTATCAGCATAGGGGGGCCAGCTGATATGGCTTGTTGCTATGGTTATTGAGCTATGATTGGGTGCAACGAATTGGTCAGTTATTTCCTATCGATTATAGAGGCGTGAGCTATCAACTTCTTCGAGGTTCACCCATATCGTCGATACGGCTATGCTGATTGTGTTCACAACATTTATTAAAAGCATCATGATGGTTTCTGCTTCAAGGTATTCAGCCGTAATTCGGACGTTGAGATTGCTGTCTGTTCCAACTGCCAGCATAGGTATATGTTGAATTTAATGTTCGTTCTACTATATGTCTACCTGTGTTTTATTTTTAAGTTATGACGCATGGTCAGGGATTAAATAAATTAAAAGTAGTATTTGTTACTGGTTTAAAATAATGACATTTAAGTCGCCCAGGTTCTGGTCTATGATGATACTATTTCTTCCTTTTTCAAGAAACTATCTATCTACTACCGTTCCAACTTTTATAGTGATAGGGGAAATCAGGGAGCGGATTGTTGCCACCGTATTGACAGGAAGTTGATGGCATAACTGAGACCGCCGCTTCTTCGATGTTTTACATAATCGCAGGATGTTAGCCGCGCAGACTTGTACGGAGCTGTAGTAATATGAAATTCGATAGAATATCTATTATCGGACTGGGATATATTGGACTGCCTACAGCGGCAGTGATTGCCAGTAACGGTATTCGCGTCTTTGGTTTTGATATCAACCATGGTACTGTTAATACCATTAACAATGGGAAAATCCACATTGTTGAACCTGGACTTGAAGAATTGGTTCGCCGCGCCGTTGATGATGGTTACTTAACCGCACATACGATACCGCAGCAGGCCGATGTATTCCTTGTCGCTGTACCTACGCCATTTCAAGGGGAGAACAAGGAGCCGGATCTAAGCTTTATCCAACAGGCCGCAATCAGCTTGGCACCATGCCTTAAGCCAGGTAATCTGGTGATTTTAGAGTCCACGTCACCAGTTGGCACGACTGAGAAGATGGCTAATTGGCTATCCGAGGCTCGTCCTGACCTGACATTTCCTCACACGGCAAAAGCGGGGGTTTGTTCGGATGTGAAGGTGGCGTATTGTCCTGAGCGGGTATTACCCGGTCATGTTGTTCGTGAGCTGGTAGACAATGACCGGATTATTGGTGGGTTGGATACAGCTAGTACCGAAGCGGCGATGGTGTTCTATCGACTATTTGTTAAAAATGGTGAATGTATAGCTACGACGGCGCGCACTGCTGAGATGAGTAAACTGGCAGAAAACTCTTTCCGGGATGTCAACATTGCGTTTGCCAATGAGTTATCCTTTATTTGCGACCGTCAGGGGATTGATGTATGGGAGTTAATCTCTCTAGCAAACCGTCATCCAAGAGTTAATATATTGCAGCCAGGGTGTGGGGTTGGGGGTCATTGCATCGCGGTGGATCCTTGGTTTATTGTAAATCAGAATCCAGAACAGGCCAAAATTATTAAACAAGCAAGGTTAGTTAATGATTACAAACCATTATATGTCGTAGAGAAAATTGAGGGCGTGTTATCTGAGATGTCGAGTCGGAAGATTGCCTGCTTGGGTTTGTCATTTAAGCCCAATGTTGATGATCTGCGTGAAAGCCCTGCACTGAATATTACACGTATTTTGGCCGGAGCCCCTCAGAATGAAATACTAGTCGTAGAGCCATATATTTCTGCTTTGCCGCATGAGTTTTCTGATTTTGAAAATGTGCAACTGATGACATTGACGGATGCGCTAGAAAAGGCAGATATAGTCGTACAATTAGTGAACCACCGCCAATTTTCAAGTGTTTCTATAGCATGTGGACAACATGTCAGATATATTAAGTTCTGTTGATCTGCAAGTATAATAGCAAGCATCAGGTTGTTATTTCTATCACTGAATGTATATAGCTTAAAGCCTTGGTGGTTTTATTTTTATCAAGGCTTTCATTTACTTCGCATGAATAAAAATCAAATGTTCTTAACCAGTGCAAAACTCAAACATTCGGAAATATCCATCGTTAGATAAAGCACTCGGTAATCATATTCCACACAAAATTCATGTACTGCTTCGATGACTCCATAGCGGTATTGAGAGCACCAGTTGCCTTGTATGTAGTCGTGGCCAGCGATAATCCCAGTTGATTTTACTTTTCTCGCACAGGCTCTGAGCTCGTCCCGGGTTAATTCATAACTGTGGGTCGTGTCTATATATACCCAGTCAAAGGTTCGATCCGGGAAACTATCCAGTGCCTCTAGCGAGGGTTTGCGGTGAATCATCACCTCGCCATGCTGTTGTTGCTGCTGAAAGTGGCTGTTAACACTTAGGTACAGCGCTTCGCCGTAACGCTCTGAACCCCATATATCAATCAGATGCAGTTTGCTGGGGTGGCATATCTCATATATCTGGCGGCTAAAAGCTCCTGCAGCTACGCCCAGCTCTGCAACAACCCCGTGTTTAGGCAATTGCGCCAGCAGCGACGCTCTATCGGTCAATAGGGTTGCACCTTCGATATGTTGTTGCAATAAAGGAGTTTTTGGCTGCATCGCTTCGCGTTTGGCACGCACTGCTTGCAGGGCGTTTTCATATTCACGGCTGGTCTGCATGACCACCTCGTCAAACGCCTCGACGGGAATCCCCGGTTCTATGCCATAACTGGCCAGCGTCTGGTTTATCTCGTGAACAAAACAGCTTGCGATGACAATTCGGTCGAATTGGATCCCTGCAAGTTGACTGGGGTGATAAATCGGTCTGTTCATCCAGCGTGAACTCTGTTTGGCCGGGTCGCTATCAACAAAACCTAACAGGGTATGGTTCAATGCCAGGGCTGGTAAGAAGTGCAGCGCTTGGGTTGAGGTTCCATAAATGAGAATATGCATAAAGTATCCCGGGGATCGATTTCAGACTGTTGATATCAAATAGGCGTGGATGAGGTCTTGCTGGACAGTGTTCAAAGTTGGAAACAGCGGCAGTGTGATGGCTCCGGCGTAGAACTGTTCAGTATGTGGGTGGGGCATCAGGGCCCTTTTTTGATACCAAGGCTGTTTATAAATCGGCATATAGTGCACGTTGGCACCAATGCCTTTTTCTCGGAGTCTCTGGAACGTTACTGTACGTTGCTCGGGGGACACATGATGAACATAGAGATGGAAAGCGCTGCGTCGTTCTGCACTGAAATAACGGGGCAGACGTTCGGGGGCCAATGTTTCGAAGTAACGATGGGCAATTTCGCTACGCTTGGCGATCCAGCCTTCCAGATTCGCCATCTGGCTCAATCCCAGCGCAGCCTGGATATCCGTCATCCGGTAGTTGAAGCCCAGCATCTGCTGTTCGTAATACCAGGGGCCGTCCGGCTCATTGATGAAGTCGGCTGGTTCCCGGGTTATGCCATGGCTGCGCAGCAGGCGCATGGTTTTGGCCAGGGCGGGGTCGTTGGTCATCGCCATGCCACCCTCACCGGTCGTGATGATCTTCACCGGGTGGAAGCTGAAGACGGTGATATCGCTGTAGCGGCCGTTGCCGGTTGGTTCGTCATGGTAGCGAGCGCCGAGGGCGTGGCAGGCATCTTCGATGATACGAAAGCCATACGCTTGTCCCAGGCGGTAGATCTCTTTCATGTCACAGGGGAGCCCCGCGAAATGCACCGGAATGACCACTTTGGGCAGGCGCCCTTCTTTCTTGGCTACTACCAGTTTTCGTTCCAGCTCCATGGCGCACATATTGCCGGTGTCGGACTCGATATCAACGAAATCTACCTGAGCCCCACAATAGAGAGCGCAATTGGCGGAAGCCACGAAGCTGATGGGAGAGGTCCAGACCCAGTCCCCAGGCCCCACACCCAGCGCTAGACAAGCGATATGCAGAGCGGCAGTACCTGAGTTGACGGCCACGCCGAAGCGGGCGCCACAATAATCGGCGACCGCCTGCTCGAAGTGGGGAACCACCGGACCTTGGGTCAGAAAATCGGATCTCAATACCTCGACGACGGCTTCGATATCCGCCTCGCTGATAGACTGTCTCCCGTACGGAATCATGCCACCACCATCTTGTCGTTCAATGCTTTGAGTTGTTCAATGGTCAGAAAATCGCCGTTGTTGCGAGAGTTATACTCGAATCCTTGCTCAACCAAGTTTCCTGCTTCATTCGTCGCGGTGACGGAAAAGTCGTTGTTGCGGTTATTGAAATTGATGGTAGGGCCGATGATGAAGAAGTCGTCAAACTCGAAGGTGTGATAGGAGTCATCTGCGGGACACATCACTTCATGCAGTTTCTCACCAGGCCGAATACCGATGATTTCCTGTTTTAGCTGGGGAGCCATGGCGGTAGCCAGGTCAGTGATCCGGACCGAAGGCAGTTTGGGGACGAAGATCTCCCCCCCCTTCATGCGGGAGAAGTTGTTGATCACGAAATCGACCCCCTGTTGCAGGGTGATCCAGAATCGGGTCATCTCGGCGTGGGTGATGGGGAGTGCCGTTGCTCCCTGATCAATTCTCTTCTGGAAGAAGGGTACGACCGAACCACGAGAGCCTACCACATTGCCATAGCGTACTACCGCGAAACGGGTGGGATCCTGGCCTGCGATGTTGTTGGCGGCTACAAACAGCTTGTCGGAAGCGAGTTTGGTCGCGCCGTAGAGGTTGATGGGGTTGGCGGCCTTGTCGGTGGAGAGGGCGATGACCTTCTTGACCTGATTGAGCAGCGCGGCCTGAATGACATTCTCGGCCCCGTGGATGTTGGTCTTGATGCATTCCATGGGGTTGTATTCGGCGGCGGGCACCTGCTTGAGGGCTGCCGCGTGGACCACATAATCGACCCCGCGCATTGCCATGGTCAACCGGTTGGCATCCCGCACATCCCCGATGAAGTAGCGCATGCAGGGGGCATTGTACTCTTGCTGCATTTCAAACTGTTTGAGCTCATCGCGTGAGTAAACGATCAGGCGACGGGGCTGATAGCGCTCCAGTATGGTCTGGATAAAGAGCTTGCCGAAAGAGCCTGTGCCACCGGTGATCAGGATCGTTTTCTCATTGAACATAGTGAGCATCTCATTAAAAACAGTGATGAATCATATACTAACAAATAAGGCGCGAGTTTCTTGCAAGAAGAATGTGATCGGCCGAGAAAATGCTGGATTTACAGTTATCGACGTTTGAAGCAAGAAACTTAACCGATATCTCAGGATTGACGGTTATCGGCTTCAGGAATGGGGAGCCGTCTCTTGGATCGCCTGTATTGCCTTGCACACCTGTTCCACCGCATTGAGGGCGCGGGGGGTGAAGCGATGCAGTTCGTCGGGATTGATGAGCTTCAGTTGCCCATGTTTGACGGCGTCCAGCATGGGCCACTGCTGCCAGTGGGTCAGCACGGCGGGATCTTGACTCCCGGCCAGGATGAGGCTCGGATTGGCCTTGATCACCTGCTCCAGCCCTATCTGGGGGTAGGGGGTCTTGGCCCCGGCCGCGACATTGGTGGCACCGCACAGCGCGATGGCCTGGGCCGGCCAGGCCGAGCCGCTGACACTGGTGAGCGGCGGATACCAGAGCTGATAGAACACGGAGACGGGTTTTGGCTGGCCGTATTGCTGTTTCAAGCCATCAAGTCTCGTCATATAGGCATCGGCTTGGGCATTGGCGCCTGGCTCCAATGCGAGCAACTTGCCAAGGCGGCGCATCTCGTCCGCCAGCGAGGCAAAGTCGGTGGGTTCCGAGTAGAAGATGGGGATGCCGAGCTGGGCCACCGGGGCCAGCATGCGGGACTGGGCGGAGCGCCAGGCCACCACCAGATCCGGCTTTTGCGCCAGCAGGGCTTCCAGGTTGATGCTGCGGTAGTTGGCCACCTGGGGTCTGGTCTTCACCTCGGGCGGAAAATCAGAGGCGTCGTCGGTGGCGACGATGCGATCCCCGGCGCCGATGTCGAACAGCAGCTCGGTGAGGTGAGGGGTAAGGCTGATGATGCGCTGGGGGGGCTGGCTCCAGCCGCTCTGCGGCCAGCCGAGCAGGAGCGTCAGAGTGAACAGGGCTTTCACGGCGAATCGATTAACCACGGACAAGCTCCAGGGTGGTGAGCAAGAGTGCCAGCCCCATCCATCCCCAACCGATGAGCGCCAGGCGGTTGAGCAGCCGCAGCGGCAGCCCCGCATCCGGCTCGGCGCCGTCGCCGAGCACGGGGAAGCGCACCAGTTGGCCCTGATAGTAGCGGGGGCCGCCCAGGCGAGTGCTTGTGGCGCTCGCCACCAGGCTGAGCAGGCAGCCCATGGCTGGATAGGGCCAGGGCAGGGCGGCGCGCAGGCGAGCCCCGAGTCCGGGCAACTGGCCGAGGCAGAGCTGGGTGAGCAACAGCGGCAGTGCCAGCAGCAGGATGACCGGGGCGCAGAGTCCCTGATAGAGGGCAGAAGCCGCGCGGCCGAAGTGTTCAAACTCCCTCGATTTCGGGCTCCAGGCCTGGTTCATCAGCTGGGCAAGGCGCCAGAGCAGGGCTCCCTGCACGCCCGCCAGCGCAAACCCCAACAAGGGGCCGGCCCATTGGCCGACCAGACGCAGTGCGCAGGTTTCGCTCACCGCTTTGACGAGTCCCATCACCGACAGACTACCCGTCTCGCGTCTGAGCCAAGGGGCGACTTGCAGCCTGGCGACCACCAGGGTGTCCTGGTTTGCCAGAGCCCGGGTCGCCTTGGCGAGTTCGCGCAAGGGGCGGGATTCGAGCATCAACAGCAGGAACAGGAGGTCGAACAGGGGTTCACTCAGGGAGAGATTGCGCACCGCCCAGAGTCCGGCTGCGCAGGGGAGCCAGACTACCAGCAGGGCCAGCAGACCGGCCTGCCACTGCTGGCGCGGGGAACCGTCGGGGCGATAGACCCGGCGACCCAGTCGTACCAGCAGCGGGAGTACGGCGCCGAGTCGAAAGCGGGCAGGCCAGGGCAGCAGGGCTTCCAGCAGGGCGGCCCCGAGCGCAATGGCCGCGCTCGTCGAGAGCAGCGAGGCGGCCAGAGGCTCCCAGGCGGTGGCGTCGATCACAGCTTGCCGAGCAGTCTGATGATCATCTCGGCGGAGTGCTGGCCTGCCACTTCGATGAAGGCATCGAAGGATTCCACCTGCTCCTTGCCGGCGATGTCAGACATGGCGCGTACCACCAGATAGGGCACCTTGAACATCTGGCACACCTGGCCGATGGCGGCCCCTTCCATCTCCACCGCCAGCATCTGGGGGAAGTCGGCGCGAGCTTTCGCAATCGCTTCTGGCTTGCACATGAACTGATCACCGGTGCAGATGAGGCCAATCTTGGTCTGGTGCTTGCCCTGTTCGCCGATGCAGGATTCGGCCAGCGCGATCAGCTTCTCGTCGCAGGGGAAGGCGGCGGGTTGCTGGGCCATCTGCCCCATCTCGTAGCCGAAGGCGGTGACATCCACGTCGTGGAAGCGCATTTCGCTGGCGATCACCACGTCACCGATGTGCAGATCCTGGTCGAAGCCGCCGGCGGAGCCGGTGTTGATGACGCAATCCGGGGCAAACTTCTCCAGCAGCAGGCTGGTAGCGACGCTGGCGGCGACCTTGCCGATGCCGGAGCGGGTCAGGATCACCTCTTTACCGGCGAGCCGCCCCTGATAGAACTCGCAGCCGCCCAGTTGCAGGGTGCGGGGTTCGCTAAGCTGACTACGCAGCAGGGCGACTTCCTGCTCCATGGCGCCGATAATACCTACTTTCATCCTCTACCTCGTCTGTCTCGTGTCTGCACTATGGTGGACGGCACTCGAGGGCCGCCTTGCTTGGCGCGGATGATAACAAATGTTGTCGATGTCGCCGAGCATTGAGCGGCGCGAATGGCTGATTGCGGGAAAATCAATCGTAGCGGGCCGCCAGGGCTGCCAGCTCCCCCCGGCTGGCGAGCCGTTGCAGGGTGTCGCCAAACAGCTTGAGCCGCTCAGGGGAGCTCTGGCGGTGGAACAGGATGTAGAAGGGAGTCTCCTCCATCACCCTGGGCAACAGGCGTATCTGGGTATCCAGCCGATGTTCACGAAGGTCTGATTCGAACCCCGGGGAGCGGTAATAGAAAAAACGCCCCCGTTTCATCAGCAGCTTGTCGTAGTTGGCCTCGCTGCTGATCCCGCCGCTGTCGATGCGAAGGTCACCGATAGCTTGCAACCGTGCGATGGCGCCGCTGCCATGGTTGATGAGAATGACCCCGTCCCGGCCAAGAGCCCTGACATCTTCCCAACTCCGGATCTCGACATCATCGTCGCGGCGCACTGCCAGGTGATAGCGCACCGTGAAAATGGCGGGACTGAGGTAGCTGAAGTCGCGGCGCCGCTGCGGGTTGTCTCCCACGCCGCAGATGAAGTCCAGCTGGCCGTAGAGCACCTTTTTCTCCAGTCGCCGCAGGGGTAGAAAGGCCTGATCCCCGACAATGCGCAGGGCAGGCTCCTCTTGCTCCATCAGCCGAAACAGGTCGACGCAGATCCCGCCTACCCGGCCATCGGATTGGCGCAGATACTTGGGGGCCGAATCGGATTGGGCCGCGGTGCGGTAATACTCGATGGCACCGGCCTCGCCGCCCATCAGCAGCAGGCACAGCAGCCCGGCCATCCTGACCCTCATTCCGTCCACTCCCTGGCAAGTCACAGCCCTCAGGGGCTGCGTGGTGGCTAGATATTAGGTGAGAGATCAGTGCCTTATCAACCCAGCGCGGTGTCGAGGGTCATCATCAGGGCAAAGCCCGCCATCAACCCCAGGGTGGCATAGGTCTGGTGACCGTTGCGATGAGTCTCGGGGATCACCTCGTGGGAGACCACGAACAGCATGGCGCCGGCGGCGAGCCCCAGACCTATGGGGTAGGCGATGGCCATGCCGCTGGCGAGCCCGACCCCGAGCAGGGCCCCCAGGGGCTCAAGCAGGCCACTGCCGATGGCGACCAGCACGGCGAGAGAGGGGCGAAAACCGGCGGCGCACATGGCCAGCGCCACCGCCAGCCCTTCCGGAATGTCCTGCAGGGCGATGGCGGTGGTGAGCGGCAGGCCCACCGCCATATCCCCCTGGGAGAAGCTGACCCCGATGGCCATGCCTTCCGGCAGGTTGTGCAGGGCGATGGCAAATACGAACAGCCAGACCCGGGAGCAGCTCTCGTGACCGGGGCCGCAGGGGCCTGTCTTGTCATGTTCATGAGGGGTGAACTGATCCAGCCCCAACATCAGCAAGACACCGAGGGTCATGCCGGTCACCACCACGGCGGCGGCGAGAAAGCCGTCCCCCGTGATCCCCTCGGCCGCCTCGAGCCCGGGCAACAGCAGCGAAAATGCGCTGGCGGCCAGCATCATGCCGGCGGCAAAGCCCAGCATGCCATCCTCCACCCGCTGGGGGACGGATCGCAAAAACAGCGCAGGCAAGGCGCCCAGCGCCGTGGCGGCAAAACCGGCGACCCCGCCGATGAGGCCATAGCGGGCCCCCGGGCTGATGTCCCCCGCCAGCAGCATGACGAGGCTTTGCAGCAGGAGCAGCAGCACGGCCAGCAGGGCGATGAGCAGGCCGAGGGCGGTGAGGGGACGGGCCTGGATCTGCTCGCGAAGCTGGGTGGTCCAGGAGGGGGAGAGGGTTGATACGTTATCCATGGGCAGACCTTGAGACGAGGAAAAGAGCGGACTCCATTACATCCTCGGCGGGGCCCTTTGTCCACGGCATCGGGGCGATTGCCACAATCTGCTCAAGTTTGGTGACCGCCGGTCGATGTTGTGCCGGGCGCCCCGAACGGTGCAGACCTCTGAAAGGGTTCCGTCGCAACGAAAGGCGATGAGGGCCATGGGGGTCTTGTGGTAAGGTGCCGCCCCTGCGAGCGCCGCTTCCCTTGTCGCTCGCGCTTTTTTATCTCCCGTCAGGACGCTTCGGGCCATCGTTTACAGGGACGTGATCGCCATCGTGCACCTGCTTGTCAGCAGTCGAGGATCACCAACCAAGATGTCTTATAAAAATCTCTCCATCGGCAAGAAGATTGCCGTGGTCTTTTCGGTCATTGCCGTCATCAATGTGATATTCGGTCTCTTTCTCGCCAGCGAGCTGCGCGGCATCAGGGATCGGGTGCTGAACTTCACCGATTCCACCCTGCCCAGCGTCATCTCGGTGGAGAATCTGCTCTACGACGTCTCCTATGTTCGTCGCGCCCAGTTTGCCTTGCTGATGATCGACGATGTGGCCGATCTGCAGGCTCGCCGTGGCCGCATTCAGGACAGCATCGGCAAGGTCGAGCGCGCCCTGAGTGCCTACGAGGCGACGGTGGGGGCGGCTCACGAGCGTCAGGCGTTCAACCGTGCCAAGCAGCACTGGCAGCAGTATCTGCGCCAGGTCAACCAGATCGATGTGCTGCTGTCTCAGGGCAACCTGGTTCAGGCGAAGGAGGCGTTGTTCCAGTCCAATGCCGCTTACAGCGATCTAGAACAGTCGGTCAATGCCCTGGTGGACGTGAACCTCGGCTTCGTGCAGGAGAACCGGGGCAGCCTGCTCGGCAGCGTCACCATGGTGACCACCTCCGCCACCCTGAGTATCGGGGCCTTGCTGCTGTTCATGGGGGTGATGACCTGGTTCCTGACCCGCCAGATCTGTCTGCCGCTCCATGCGGTGGTGGCTCAGGCCAATGCCATTGCCGCCGGCGATCTCACCCATCAGCTGGATCGCCAGCACATCGGCCAGGATGAGCTTGGCATGCTGGCCAAGGCCTCCCTCAAGATGCAGGACAACCTGCGGGGTCTCATCGAGGAGGTGGTGGCCGCAGTGACCCAGCTCGGCGCCGCCATCGAGGAGGTGAGTACCGTCTCCGAGCAGTCGGCGCAAGGGATCCAGAGCCAGCAACAGGAGATCGCCATGGTGGCGACCGCCATGGCCCAGATGAAGGCGACGGTGGCCGACGTGGCGGGCAATACCGAGGTGGCATCCGAGTCAGCCAGCTCCGCCAATGCCCTGGCCAGACAGGGCAATCGTGAGGTGCAGGGGGCCCTGGTGGCCATCACCCGGGTGGCCGAGGAGATGGAGCAGGCCGGTACCCTGGTGGCCGAGCTGGAGCGGGAATCGGCCCAGATCAACGTGGTGGTGGACGTCATTCGCGGCATCGCCGATCAGACCAATCTGCTGGCGCTGAACGCCGCCATCGAGGCGGCCCGGGCGGGCGAACAGGGCCGTGGCTTTGCGGTGGTCGCCGATGAGGTACGCACCCTGGCGGGTCGCACCCAGGCCTCCACCGGCGAAATCGTCGCCATCATCGAGACCTTGCAGGCCCGCGCCAATCAGGCGAAAGCGGTGACCGGCCAGAGCTGCGAGATGATCCGTCAGTGCGTGAGCCAGAGCGAGCAGACCAGCGACGGCATCCAGCAGATCGAGGTGGCGGTGGGGCAGATAGCCGACATGGCCATTCAGATCGCCAGCGCCTGCGGTGAGCAGGATGCGGTCTCCGACGAGCTCGGCCGCAACGTGGAGCGGATCAATGACTCTTCCAATGAGGTGGCGAGCGGCGCCGATCACACCGCCCGTGCCTGCCTGGAGCTGAGCCAGCTGGCGGCCGGTCTTCGCCAGACCATCGGCCGCTTCCGTCTGGCGTGATGCCAGGCATCGATTGCCGAGACTCGGTGCGCCCCGATGTCGGGCGCACCGGGGAGCTGGCAGATAAAAAAACGGGGCCAATGGCCCCGTTTCTTTATCTCTGGCAAGCGGTGGGTCAGACGCTCTCGCCCAGACCCGCGCCCGCATCCTTCTTGGCGATCAGCTCAATCTTGTAGCCGTCCGGGTCTTCAACGAAGGCGATGACGGTGGTGCCACCCTTGACCGGGCCCGGCTCGCGGGTGATCTTGGCGCCGGCGGCACGCAGGGCCTCGCAGGTGCCATAGATGTCGTCCGCTTCCAGGGCGATGTGACCGTAGGCGGAGCCCAGCTCGTACTCGCTGACGCCCCAGTTGTAGGTCAGCTCGATGACGGCTTCATCCTTCTCGTCGCCGTAACCGACGAAGGCCAGGGTGTACTTGTACTCGCTGTTCTCGCTCTTGCGCAGCAGCTTCATGCCGAGCACCCGGGTGTAGAAGTCGATGGAGCGTTGCAGATCGCCGACGCGTAACATCGTGTGCAGAATTCTCATTGCTTGCCTCTCCAGGTTGGTTATTTGTACTGATTGAGATTCATTCTATGAAATAAAATATCGTTAAAGGCGAGGTGGAAGCACATGCCTCGATACCTAGCTCTCCGGGTAGACTTTTTCTTTGTACTCACACAAGTCCTCGATGATGCAGGATCCGCAGCGAGGCTTGCGTGCCAGACAGGTGTAGCGGCCGTGCAGGATCAGCCAGTGATGCACATCCAGCTTGAACTCGGCGGGCACCACCTTGAGCAATTTCTCTTCGACCTGATCCACGTTCTTGCCCACCGCGAAACCGGTGCGGTTCGATACCCGGAAGATGTGGGTGTCGACGGCGATGGTGGGCCAGCCGAAGGCGGTGTTGAGCACCACGTTGGCGGTCTTGCGTCCCACTCCGGGCAGGGCTTCCAGGGCTTCGCGGTTTTCCGGCACCTCGCCGCCATGGCGCTCCAGCAGGATGGCGCAGGTCTTGATGACGTTCTCGGCCTTGGTGTTGAACAGGCCAATGGTCTTGATGTAGTGCTTCACTCCGTCCACCCCGAGGGCCAGCATGGCGGCCGGGGTATTGGCCACCGGATAGAGCAGGGCGGTGGCCTTGTTGACGCTCACGTCGGTGGCCTGGGCCGACAGCAGGACGGCGATAAGCAGCTCGAACGGCGAGTTGAAATGGAGCTCTGTGGTGGGGTGGGGATTGTCATCCCGCAGTCGCTCCAGAATTTCTCTGCGTTTTTGGTTGTTCATTGCTCTCGAATCTGTGTTTAAAGCTCTGTGGCTCGGGCGCCGGGAGCGGGCACGGCGCAGTGGGCCTTGTCGGCATTGTGCTTGCGGCCCAACCGATCGTTGATGGCATTCTTGCCGGCGATGAGCAGCCCCAATCCGATGAAGCCACCCGGCGGCAAGATGGCCAGCAGCAGGCTGGCATCGGCGTGGAACAGCTCGATGCGCAGTGACTTGGCCCAGTCCCCCAGCAGCAGATCCGCCCCGTCGAACAGGGTGCCCATGCCGATGATCTCCCGCAAGCCCCCCAGCACCAGCAGCACCAGGGTGAAGCCGAGCCCCATCATGAAGCCGTCGACCGCCGCCAGCAGGGGCGGGTTCTTGGAGGCATAGGCTTCGGCCCGGCCGATGATGACGCAGTTGGTGACGATCAGCGCGATGAAGATGCCCAGCGACTGATAGAGGCCATAGGTGTAGGCGTTCATCAACAGCTGCACGCTGGTCACCAGGGCGGCGATGATCATCACATAGATGGGGATACGGATATCCTTGGGCACCAGGTTGCGCACCAGGGAGACGGCAAGGTTGGAGCCGACCAGCACCACCAGGGTCGCCAGGCCAAGCCCCAGGGCATTGGTGAAGGTGGAGGAGACCGCGAGGGTCGGGCAGAGCCCCAGCACCTGCACCAGAGAGGGGTTGTTCTTCCACAGCCCCTGCAGCATCAGCTCCTTGAGCTCTTCACGGCGGGCATTGCCCTCGGCCGGGGAGGCCGTGTCAATCACGTCCACCTGTTCCATGGACTCTTGCATTGTCTGTTGCATGGTTGGCTCCGGCATCATGAGGCTGCGTCGCAGGCGGGGGCATCCCGCAGCAGCTCGGGGTGTTCCTGTTGCAGGCGCAGCAGGTTCTTCACCGCCTTGACCACGGCGCGAGGGGTGATGGTGGCGCCGGTGAAGGCATCAAACTCGCCCCCATCCTTCTTCACCGCCCAGGCCGCGTCATTGTCTGCATTGAGGGTACGGCCGACGAAGCTGTCGATCCAGCGGGATTTTTTCAGCTCGATCTTGTCGCCAAGCCCCGGGGTCTCCTTGTGGGCCAGCACGCGCACCGCGCTGACCGTCCCCTTGGCGTCGGTGCCGACCACCATGCGAATGGCGCCGCTGTAGCCGTCGGGGGCGATGGTCTCCAGCGCGTAGCCGGTGGGCTCCCCCTTGAGCGTCGCGCTGTAGAGGGGCATGGGCTGGTCGCTGCCGAGGTATTCACGGCTGGTGACCAACTTGCAGCTGGCGACCAGATCGTTGTCATAGCTTCCCTCCGGCAGCAGGGCCGAGAGGATGCGCAGCTTGTCGAGCTGCTGCTGGTGAGCGATGCGATCCTTGGTGAGCTCGTTGGTGAGCACCACCATGGCGGTGCAGGCGAGGGCGAACAGGGCCAGCGTGACGCCGTTTTTGCGCATGCTCTTTAACATGGAATTGCCCCCATGGCACGGGTTGGAGAGAGAAGAGGTCGGGTCATTTGCGGCGCGCTCCGTAGACCTTGGGCCGGGTCAGGCTGTCGATGAGGGGCACGCACAGGTTGGCCAGCAACACCGCGAAGGCGAAGGCGTCCGGGTAGCCACCGAAGCGGCGGATGAGGTAGACCAGTACCCCTATCATGATCCCGTAGACGATCCGGCCTCGCGGTGTCGTGCTGGCGCTCACCGGATCCGTGGCGATGAAGAAAGCCCCCAGCATGGTGGCGCCGCTGAACAGGTGCAGCATGGGAGTAGCGGTGGCATCTGGCGTCGCCAGATATCCCAGGGTGGCCGAGAGCAGCAGGGCGCCCAGCACGGCCACCGGAATGCGCCAGTGGATCACCTTCTGCTGCAACAGGAACAGGCCCCCCAGCAGGTAGCCGAGGTTGACCCAGCTCCAGCCGATGCCGCCCCAGCCCTCGAAGACCTTGTGGGTCATCACCTCGGTGGCGGTGAGGCCCTGGGTCAGACCTGTCTTCAGGGTGTCGAGCGGGGTCGCCATGGTCAGGCCATCCACCCCCTGCTTGAGCTGCAGCATGCTGTAGCCATCGAGGCTGAAGCCGGTGAAGATCACCGAGACCGCATCCCCGAAGCCAATGCCGTAGGCGGCGATGCTGGCGGGGGGGAGCCAGCTGGTCATCTGCACCGGGAAGGAGACCAGCAGCAGCACATAGGCCACCATGGCCGGGTTGAACAGGTTCTGACCGAGGCCGCCATAGAGGTGCTTGGCGATGATGATGGCAAAAGCCGTGGCCAGTACCAGCATCCACCAGGGCAGCAGGGGCGGCAGGGAGAGCCCGATGAGCACGGCGGTGAGGGCCGCGCTGCCGTCCAGCAAGGCCGGTTTCACGGGGCGGCCACGCAGTGTCAGCACCAGTGCCTCCGAGGCCAGCGCCGTCACCAGCGCCAGCACGATCTGAATCAGGGTACCCCAGCCGAAGAACCAGGTTTGCGCCAGGAAACCGGGCAGGCAGGCCAGGATCACCAGCAACATCAGAGTCTGGGTCTGCTTGCGGTTATGGGCAAAGGGCGCAGTCGCGATATTGAACATGGATCAATGGCTCTTGTCTGAAAGTGGGTCTGGCTCGGTCTGGCCTTTCGCGGCGGCCTCGGCTGCCAGTTTTTTGGCCTTGGCACGGGCGATGGCAGCGGCGATGGCCGCTTTCTTGGGGTCGACCTCGGCTACGGGTTCATCCGCTGCAGGAGTGGGTTCCACCACGACAGTATCGGCATCGGACTCCGAAGCCTGGGCCGCCTTCTTGGCCTTGGCCCGGGCGATGGCGGCTGCGATGGCCGCTTTCTTGGGATCGACCTCGGCTGCGGGTTCATCCGCTGCAGGGGCAGGCTCCACCACGGCAGTCTCGGCATCGGACTCCGAAGCCTGGGCTGCCTTCTTGGCCTTGGCGCGAGCGATGGCGGCGGCGATGGCCGCTTTCTTGGGATCGACCTCGGCTGCGGGTTCATCCGCTGCAGGGGCGGGTTCCATCACGGCAGTATCGGCATCGGACTGCGAAGCCTGAGCCGCCTTCTTGGCCTTGGCACGGGCCAGGGCGGCTGCGATGGCCGCTTTCTTGGGGTCGACCTCGGCCGCGGGTTCATCCGCTGCAGGGGCGGGTTCCACCACGGCAGTCTCGGCATCGGACTCCGCCGCTTGTGCCGCCTTCTTGGCCTTGGCGCGGGCGATGGCGGCTGCGATGGCCGCTTTCTTGGGATCGACCTCGGCTGCGGGTGTATCCGCTACAGGGGCGGGTTTAACCACGGCGGCATCGGGCTCCGAAGCCTGGGCTGCTTTCTTGGCCTTGGCGCGAGCCAGGGCGGCGGCGATGGCCGCTTTCTTGGGATCAACCTCGGCGACGGGAGCACTCTCCCGGGCCTCGGCGGCCAGGTTCTGCACTCCCTCTGCCGCTTCGGCCGCCTTGGCAGCGCGGCGGGCCAGTGCCTCCTGTTTGCGCGCCTCCCGGGCCGCAGCCATATCCGCATTGTCCGGTCTGAGATCCGATGGGGCTGCGCCGTCGGCCGCCTCCTGCTTGGCCTTGAGACGGGCCAGGGCGGCGGCAACGGGGTCGTCGCCCCCCGCCTTGGTCATGGCCTGACGGCGCTGGGCGGCGGCCTCGGCGTGACGAGCCTCGCGGGCGGCCTTCTCCCGTTCGAAACGCGCCTGCTTGGCCTCGAAGCGCAGCTTGGCGCGCTCGGCCTTCTCGGCCTCGGCACGGGTCTCGCGGATATCGTCCTTGGCAATCTTGTAGTACTGCACCAGGGGGATCTCGCTCGGGCAGACCCAGGCGCAGGCACCGCACTCGATGCAGTCGAACAGGTTGAGCCCCTCCGCCTTGTCATACTCCTTGACCCGGCTGTACCAGTAGAGCTCCTGGGGCAGCAGGTTGGCGGGGCAGGCATCAGCACAGGCGCTGCAACGGATGCAGGCCTGCTCGGGGCCGGGTGGCGGCAGCTCGGCCCGGGTGGGGGAGAGCAGGCAGTTGGTGGCCTTGACCACGGGTACCATGGCGTGGGGCAGGGTGAAGCCCATCATGGGGCCCCCCATGATGACCCGCTGATCCGCCTCCGGCTGCAGTTCGAAGCGCTGCAACAGCCAGCGTACCGGGGTGCCGAGGCGCACCCAGGCATTGCCCGGTTGCTTGAAGGCATCGCCGGTGAGGGTAACGATGCGCTCGATCAAGGGCTCACCGTCGATGATGGCGCGCTTGATGGCAAACACGGTGGCGACATTGAGCACCATGATGCCCATGTCCACGGCGCGCCCGCCCTTGGGCACCTGGCGACCGGTGAGCAGCTCTATGGTTTGCTTGGCGCCGCCGGAGGGGTATTTGGTGGGCACCGACTTGACCAGCACGTCCTCATCGGTGGCGTGCGATGTCAAGGCTGCGATGGCGGCGGGCTTGTTGTCCTCCACCCCGATCAGGGTGAGTTTGGGCTTGAGCAGGTGCTTGAGCACCCGGATACCGTCCAGGATCTCGTCCGCGTACTCCTGCATCAGCCGGTCATCGGTGGTGATGTAGGGCTCACACTCCAGGCCGTTGACGATGAGGATCTCGGTGAGCTGACCGCGGCCATCGAGCTTGCTGTGGGTCGGGAACACGGCGCCGCCGAGGCCCGCGATGCCGGCCTGCTGGATGCGCTCGAGCAACTCGCCACGCTCCAGGTTCCAGTAATCGGGACGCCCGTCCCGTGGCCCCCAGGCATCCTCGCCATCCGGGGTGAGCAGCACGCAAAGATCGTCGAGCCCCGAGGGGTGCGCCACCGTATGGGGTTCGATGGCGGTGACGGTCCCCGAGGTGGAGGCGTGCACCGGCACGATGCGGCCCTTGTCATAACGGGTCAGGGGCTGGCCCTTCTTGACCCTGTCACCCACCTTGACCAGCAGATCGCCGGCGGGGCCCGCGTGCTGGCGCACCGGTATGATGAGCTGGGGCGGCAGGCCCGCCTGGACCACAGGGGTCAGGCTGGACTGGTGTTTGTTCTCGGGAGGATGAATGCCGCCGTGAAAATCCCAGAGGGAACCGGCTTTGATACGTTCGAGCAAGGAATGCATGGTTACTCCACTATCTTGACCGGAATGGTGACCTTGGCCAGATCCCATTTCCAGTTATCGACCGTGGTCGGAACCGGGATCATTTCGATACAGTCGGTCGGGCAGGGGTCGACGCAGAGATCGCAACCCGTGCACTCGCTGGTGATGACGGTGTGCATCGCCTTGGTGGCGCCGAGGATGGCGTCGACCGGGCAGGCCTGGATGCACTTGGTGCAACCGATGCACATGTCCTCGTGAATGAAGGCAACCTTCTTGACGGGCACGGCGGCCTCGTCACCGCCGCCAAGGGGTAGGGGCTCGACCCCCATCAGATCCGCTATCTTGCGCATGGTGGCATCGCCACCAGGCACGCACTTGTTGATCTGATCGCCGTTCGCCAGTGCCTCGGCGTAGGGCTTGCAGCCCGGGTAGCCACACTGGCCGCACTGGGTCTGGGGCAGCAGGGCATCGAGCTGATCGACGATGGGATCGGCTTCCACATGAAACTTGACGGCGGCAAATCCCAGAATGATGCCGAAGGCCAGGGCCAGCAGGGCCAGCACCAGAATGGCAAAGAGTATATGAGTCATAGGGCTAGATCTTGATGAGGCCGGTAAAGCCCATGAAGGCAAGCGACATCAGGCCGGCGGTGACCATGGCGATGGAGACGCCGCGAAATGGGGCCGGCACGTCGGCGGCCACCAGGCGCTCACGCATGGCGGCAAACAGGATCAATACCAGGGAGAAGCCGCAGGCGGCGCCGAAGCCGTAGATGATGCTCTGCATGAAGTTGTGGTGTTCGTTGATGCTGAGCAGGGCCACGCCGAGGACGGCGCAGTTGGTGGTGATGAGGGGCAGGAAGATGCCGAGCAGGCGATAGAGGGTGGGGCTGCTCTTGCGGATAACCATCTCGGTGAACTGCACCACCACGGCGATCACCAGGATGAAACCCAGGGTACGCAGATAGGCGATATTCAGCGGGATCAGGATATAGTGCTCCATCAGATAGGAGCAGGCGCTGGCCAGCGTCATGACGAAGGTGGTGGCCAGACCCATGCCGATGGCGGTTTCCAGTTTGCCAGAGACCCCCATGAAGGGGCAGAGGCCGAGAAACTTCACCAGCACGAAGTTGTTGATCAGCACGGTGCCGACCAGTAAAAGCAGGTACTCAGTCATTGAAGATGGGTTATCCGGTGTGAAGGCGGCCGTATTATCTGATTTTAGGTGCCTTTAGACAACCGCAAGGCGGCATGGTTATTATTCAAAATGCCAGTTCATGGAGGAAGTGGTGCGTCCTTTACCTATTTTTGCCCTGACCCTGGCCATGTTGCTCTGGTCCAGTTCCTTCATCGCGCTCAAGCATGTGCTGGAGGTCTGGTCATTCGGCCAGGTGTTGTTCATGCGGATGCTGGTGGCCGCCTGCTGCTGGCTCCTGTGCTACCGCTGGCTCGGTGATTTTCATTATCAAAAAGGGGATTGGCGCTGGCTGGCGCTGATGGGGGCGCTCGAACCCTGCCTTTATTTCTTGCTGGAGGTCAATGCTTTGCGCTACACCAGCGCCGGTCAGGCGGGCATGGTGTGCGCCCTCCTGCCACTGATGGTGGCTCTGGTGGCGTTCGTGCTGCTCAAAGAGCGGGTGAGTCGGCGCCAGTTGCTCGGCTTTGGCATCGCCATCTTCGGCATCGCCCTGCTGGGGCTGGGCGGTGAAGCAGATGAATTTGCTGCCAATGCCTTGCTCGGCAACAGTCTTGAGATGGGAGCCATGCTCTGCGCCGCCACTTATTCTGTGGTGTTCAAGAAACTCTCCAGCCGTTACGGCGTCATGACGCTCACCGCCCTGCAGGCCTTCGTCGGTACCCTCTTCTTCGCGCCCTTCGCCTTTTCTGCCCCCTGGCCCGCCGACTGGGCCTGGCAGGGCATGGCGGTGATCCTCTTCCTCGGCGCCTTCGTGACGCTCGGCGCCTATCTGCTCTACAACTGGTCGGTGACCCAGGTGAAAGTGACCCTGGCGGCGGCTTACGTGAACCTCATCCCGGTCTTCACCCTGCTGCTCGCCTACCTGTTGCTGGGGGAGACCCTGAACGCCCTGCAATGGGTCGCCTGCGCCGCCGTGCTGGTCGGCATCGGGGTGGGCCAGCTACCGGTACGGCGTCCTCAAGGGGCTGTGGTCACCACAGATCCCTGAGCGCTGACATCGGCTACAGTCTGAGGCAGGCGCTGATCTGTGAGGAGTCGATGATGAGCGAGATGAGGTTACTGGCGAGGGCACAGGCGCTGCTCGGCCACCATCCCTTCACCTTGGCCGATGCCAGAGCGCTGGAGGCATTGGAAGAGGAGGCCGTGGGGGAGGAGGGGCTCTGCATCGCCGGGCTGTGGGACGCCGCCTTGCAACAGGCCGATGAGGAGGCCAGGCACTATCTGTCGGGGGAGGATTGAGCGTTCTTCGCCATCTGCATGAAAAAGAGACGGGGCCAGGCCCCGTCTCTTTTTTAAAAGGCCAGCCCCTTAGATGGAGAGGCTCTTGACGGTGTCGGAGACAGAGTTGGCATCCTCGATGATCTCCTTGATGACCGAGGAGATGATGTTGGCCTGATCCTGCCCCGCCACCGCCTTGTCGGAGACGATGGAGACGGTCTGGGTGATGCGGGAGGTGATCTCGGAGTTGTGCTTGATGACGGAGACGATCTCGTTGGTGGAGCTGGAAGTTCTGGCGGCAAGCTGCCGCACTTCGTCCGCCACCACCGCAAAGCCGCGGCCCTGCTCGCCAGCCCGGGCCGCCTCGATGGCGGCGTTCAGCGCCAGCAGGTTGGTCTGATCCGCGATGCCGCTGATGGTGGAGATGATGGACTCTATGCTGCGGGATTGCTGGTTGAGCTGTTCTATCTGCTGGCTGACTTCCCCCACCGAGGTGTTGATGTGGCGGGAGGTCTCCAGCACCTTGTCGATCACCTCCCGCCCCTTGGCGGCGCTCGACACGGTTTCACTGGCAATGGCACATGCCTTCTGGGCCGCGGCCCGGGTAGAGATGGACTTCTCGATCCGCTCGGTGATGTCGCTCGCCAGCTTGATGATTTTGACCACCTTGCCCTCGTGATTGAAGATGGGGTTGTAGGTCGCCTCCAGCCAGATCTTCTCGCCCCGATGACCGATGCGCATGAAGAGGCCGGACTTGATGTCCCCTGACCCGAGATCCCGCCAGAAGTTGGGGTTCTTCTGATAAAACTCGGGCTCGCAGAACTGGCGGTGATGCTGGCCGACCACCTCTTCCAGCCGGTAGCCGAAGCAGCGCAGGAAGTTCTGGTTGGCGGTGATGACGGTGCCGTCCGGCTGGAAATCGATGACGGCGAGGGACTTGTCGAGCGCCGCCAGCAGGGCCTGGGTCCGTTCGAGGGAGGATTGCTGCTGGGTCACATCAGAGGCCACCTTGGCGACCCGGATGACCCGTCCCTCGACGACGATGGGAAAGTAGGTCGCCTCCAGCCAGACGGCCTTGCCCGACTTGGATTGGCGGATGAAGCGGCCACTGCGAAACGCGCCACCGCGCAGATCCTGCCACAACTTCTCATATTCGGGCGTCTTGACGTCCTCGGGGAAGCAGAGGGCGCTGTGATGCTTGCCGATCACCTCCTCACGGTTGAATCCCACTATCTGCAGGAAGAGGTCGTTGACGAAGGTGACGATGCCCGCCGGGGTAAACTGGATATAGGGTACCTGAGACTGGATGGCATGCTCGAAGGCGCTCAACTCCGCCATCTTCGCCACCTGTTCACTCGCCTCTTTGCTTGTCTTGCGATTCCAGAACATATGGAACTCCTCCATGAGATCCTTGAATGGGGTCATAACGGTTATTTGAGCTTGTTAACAATAGCGGCAATCTTCGGGAAAGCTGAATATGCCGTGAATGAAACTTTTGTGTATTGCCCTGATTAATCGGTGATTAATTGCATGGTGTGCTGCATTCCCCCTCGTTTGTATCCAAACGAGATCGTTGTTGTGGTCGTTGTGCCACCTGTCGCCGTCTCATGGATAACACGCCGGGAGGCGATGCACCATTCCCCGGATAGCGGTTCAGACCTTGGCTTCACTCCCTCGCCCGGCGCGGAGCTGTCGATAGTGGCGGGGGGAGGCCCCCAGGTGGGTGGAGAAGAAACGGGAGAAGACAGACAGCGAGGAGAAGCGCAGAAGATCGCTTATCTCCTGCACGCTCATGCGGCTGTCGGCCAGGAGGGCGCAGGCCTGCTCGATACGCACCCGCAGCAATACCTTGCTGAAGGTTTGCCCCTCCTGCTGGAGGCGGGTGTTGAGGGTCCAGCGGCTCATGTTCATGACGGCGCAGAGGTGATCCAGGCAGCTCGACTCATCTCCCATCTTCTCGTTGCAAAGTGCCTCCCCCAGCAGGCTCGCCACCATGGCGGCGAAGCCCTGCTCCTGCTGGAGTGCTCGTACCCGCTGAGCTATCTGCTGGCGTTGCTGCCTGTGCAGCAGGGGAAGATGCGTCTCGGCTGACAGGGCGAGATCGGCGTGCCGCAGGCCAAGGACGTTGGCCGGCTGACCGAACTGGCAGTGGCAGCCGAAGAGATCGTCCAGGGCCTTGTGTTCGGGGCCGACCTCCCCGCACAGACTCACCGTCAACTGCGCCCGGGGGGCATAGAGGCGTACCAGCTCCCGCAGCATCATGAAGTTGCCGATGGCCGACTGGCTTTGACCGGGTGCATTGAGTTCGTCGAGGTAGGTGATGAAGAGGTGCTCCCCGTCCCCTTGCAGACGGTAGTCATCGCAGTTGCCGATGATGATCCGGTTGTGGATGTAGCTGTTCACGGCTTCCCCGGCGGTGGGCTGGTTGAGGCAAAACCCCACCAGCTCGGGAAACAGGGCATAGGCGCCGTCGATGATCCTGTCGGGAGCCTCTGTGTGCAGCATGCGCTCGCGCCACAGAAAGTCGAAGGAGGAGACCGTCTGGATGAAACGTTGATGTTGCCTACCGGTGATGCGGCCATCGGGCTTGTCCAGCTCGTACTGGCTGAGCTGGCAGCGGGCCTGGATGGCGCGGGTATCCACGCCGCTCTCGCGCAGGAAGGCGAGGGTCGTGCGGGCGATGGTGTTTGACACATGCTTTCTCATGAACACTCCCTTTTCATGGCGGCAGCGGATGGCAAGGCGGGCAGCATCCTGCTGCACCGCGCTATTAAGACAGCCCGGCGGCCTGCCGTCTGCGCGCGGGATCAAGCGCCACGAAACCTAAGGTTGTGCCAGGTAACCAAATGTAACGCTGTGACGGCGGTAGGAATATGGTACCTCGCCACCCCCATGCAAAGTCGTCACTCCCCCATGCAAAGCAGACCCCCGTTCCCCAGCGATAAGCTGCCCTGGCTTGTCTGGTTATGTCTCTAAAAACAGCAGTCTAAAAACAATTGCTCTCAACACATGGAACGAAAGGGGATCCGATGAAACATCACACTCAGCATCCAGGCTGGAGCGGACTGGCCATCGCCATCGCGCTGGCTCTCGCCACCCAGGGGTGCAACGACAACAGCTCCGAGGCGCCCAAGGAAACCGTCAAGGACAACTCCTACTACCGCAGCCTCGCCGAGGGCATGGTGGCCAGGATGACCCACGACGAGCAGTTGGGCATGCTGGTGGGCCCGGGCTATGTGTTTGCCAACGGCGCCTTCGAGATCAACAGCGAGGCCCTCAATAACCTCAAGGGAGATGTACCGGGCAGCGTGGGCTACATCAACGGGGTGTTCAATGCCGAGTCCGGTCTCGACATCGCCGCCAGCAAGATGGCGGACGGGGCCGCCGGGGTGCGCATCTCGCCGACCCGGGAGGGGGAGGGCGGCACCTTCCATGGCACTGCCTTCCCGGTCGGTACCTTGCTGGCCTCGACCTGGGACAGGGATCTGGTCAAGCAGGTGGGGGCCGCCATCGGCAACGAGGTGAAGGAGTATGGGCTGGACGTCTGGCTCGCACCGGGGATGAACATCCAGCGCGACCCCCTCAATGGTCGCGGCTTTGAGTATTTCTCCGAAGATCCCCTGGTCTCCGGGGTGATGGGGGCCGCCGAAGTGGAGGGAGCCCAGGCCCAGGGGGTGGGCACCACCATCAAGCACTTCATCGCCAACAACGCCGAGACCTCCCGCTCCATCGTCGACAACATCATCTCCCCCCGCGCCATCCGGGAGATCTACCTGCGGGGCTTCCAGTATGCCGAAGAGCACGCCAACCCCTGGGCGGTGATGACCGCCATGAACAAGGTCAATGGCACCTACACCGGCCAGTGGGCGGACCTCAATACAAAGGTGCTGCGGGACGAGTGGGGGTTCGAAGGCTTCGTGGTGAGTGACTGGTGGTCAGGGGATGGCCACTATGCGGACATGATCAAGTCCGGCAACGATCTCATCGAACCCGGTGGCCCGGCGCTGCCCTATGGCTACGGCGATGCCCTGACCGGGTTGCAGGAGGCCTATGCGGCCGGTGATTTGAGCGCGGAGGAGATCAAGCAGGGGGCGACGCGGATCCTGACCCAGGTGCTGAAGATGCCCTCCAATCAGGGGGATGTGGCCAGCAATGCGCCGGATCTGGCGGGCCATGCCAGGTTGTCGCGCCAGGCGGCCAGCGATGGCATGGTGCTGCTCAAAAACGAGCAGGGCAGCCTGCCCCTGGCGCAGGGCAGCAAGCTGGCCAGCTTCGGCATTACCCAGGTCAATACCCTGAAGGGCGGAGCCGGCAGCGGAGACGTGAACGCGGCCTATACCGTCAATCTGGTGGACGGGCTGGGCCAGCAGTTCAGCGTCGATGCCGGGCTGGCCGATTTCTATCGCACCTTCTTCGAGCAGAACAAGACGTCGAGCGATTTTGGCGGCATCTCCACCGTAGTGAGCTGCCCGGAACCCGCGCTGGATGCGAGCGAGATCGCGGCCTATGCCGCCAGCAACGAGGCGGCCGTCATCACCCTGGGACGCAACTCGATGCAGGGGCAGGACAGGGCGAATGCCAAGGGGGATTACCTGCTCTCCGACACGGAGCTGGCGCTCATCGATGAGGTCAGTGCCGCCTTCCACGGCCTGGGCAAGAAGGTGGTGGTGGTACTCAATACCGGCGGCGTCATGGACACCAGCGCCTGGCAGGACAAGGTCGATGCCATCCTGCTGGCCTATATGCCGGGGCAGGAGGCGGGCCATGCCATCGCCGATCTGTTGTCGGGGGCGGTCAACCCGAGCGGCAAGCTGACCCAGACCTTCCCGGCCAGCTACCAGGATGTGCCCTCATCAGCTGGTTTCCCGGGCACGGACACCGACGGGGATGGCACCATCGATACCCATTACTACAACGAGGGGATCTATGTGGGGTATCGCTACTACGCGACCTTCGGCAAGGGGGTGAATTACCCCTTCGGCTATGGGCTCTCCTATACCCAGTTTGACTATAAAAACGCCGCCATACAGAGCAATACACTGCCAGATTCGAACGGGAAAGTGACCCTGACTGCCACCGTCTACAACAGCGGGGCCGTGGCGGGGCGTGAAGTGGCCCAGGTCTATGTGGCGGCGCCGGCCGGCGCTCTCAGCAAACCCGCCATCGAGCTCAAGGCGTTTGCCAAGACCCGGTTGCTGGCTGCGGGGGCGAGCGAGACCCTGAGCTTCGAGATCCCGGCGAGCTGGCTGGCGAGCTTTGACGGCGCCACCAACGAATGGGTGATGGAGCCCGGCGCCTACAAGGTGTATGTGGTCCCCTCATCGGATGTGACGGGCATCGCGCCGCTGACCTTCAATCTGGCCAGCCGGCTGGTGGTCGGCAAGACGACACCGGGGGCGCTGGCACTGCCTGCCGGGGTGACGGAGGCTTCCTTCGAAACGCAATATTGATGGGGCTGGCGGTACGGTGTCGGGGGAGCTTGGCTCCCCCTTTTTCGTATCACCGCAATGCGGAACAGGAGTAGGGCAGGTTATTTTTGCTGCTGCAGGGTGGTTATCTGCTTGTTCAGGGCCTCCATCTCGCTCTGATGGCGGCGGCTCATGTCCCGGATCTCGGCGGCGGAGCGCCGCGCACCGCCGTTATCGCCCTGGGGGGCTGTCGTCTCCGTCGGCTGTGCGTTGTAGCGGGTGATCTCGCCGTTCATCTTCTGGGTCTTGGCCTCCATCTCGGCGCGCAGGGTCGCCAGCTGGCGCTGCTTCTGGCTGGCGGCGAGATCTTTCTCGATCGCTTCGGTCTGCTTGCTGGCCTGGGCCACCGCCTCGGCTGGCGGGGTGTAGATGCGCAAGTCCATGGGTTTGGCATTGCCGGCGCAGGGAATGTCGCTGAAGGTGACTTGGCCGTTGACGGTGCACTGGTAGACGGCGGCCTGCACCAGCGGCGACGCGAGCAGGCCGACGAGACAGATGACCAGAGTGCGTGACATGAACTCCTCCTTGCGTGTTGGCTCCGGCAGGGCCCGGGCGGGCCGTTTGCCTCTTCCTGAAACAGTAGTCGTTTAAGCGGCTCGCTTCCTGATGGGCCAGCCGGTCTGTGTTGACGCACTCATGGCAGGAGGGCGCCTGCGTTGGCAATCATGGGGCTGGCCGCCAGCATGGCACCCCCTGTTCAACAGGATGGAGCCCATGCACGACGCCTTGGGGCGAAGACAGGTGGCGTATCGCAGTGTTCAACCCCAGCGGAGGGCGTGCAGGCATCAGGCATCGGCCGGTGCGGGTCATGGTGGCCATCTGGCTCGCCATGCACCCGCTGAAAGGGCGGCATCGTGGCCAGGATGGTCAGGGCCCATGGACACAAAATGGCGGTGGTTCAACACATCAGAGCACCTAATCGCGGCAAGATGAGGTATCTTATGCCCCGATTTCATCCATCAAACGGATAAGAGACAACACATGATCATCAAACCCAAGGTTCGTGGCTTTATCTGCACCACCACCCACCCGGTTGGCTGTGAGGCCAATGTCCGTCGCCAGATCGCCTACACCCAGGCACAGGGCACCATCGAAAATGGTCCCAAGAAGGTACTGGTGATCGGCGCGTCCACCGGTTATGGCCTGGCTTCCCGCATCGCCACCGCCTTTGGCTCCGGCGCCGCCACCATTGGCGTCTTCTTCGAAAAAGCGGGCACCGAGACCAAGCCCGCCACCGCCGGCTGGTACAACTCCGCCGCCTTTGACAAGGCCGCCAAGGAAGCCGGTCTGTACGCGAAAAGCGTCAACGGTGATGCCTTCTCCAATGAGTGCCGCGACACCGTCATCAATCTCATCAAGCAGGATCTCGGTCAAATTGATCTGGTGGTCTACTCCCTGGCCTCGCCGGTGCGCAAGCTGCCGGATACCGGCGAAGTAGTCCGTTCCGCCTTGAAACCCATCGGCGAGACCTACACCACCACCGCCATCGACACCAACAAGGATCAGATCATCACCGCCACCGTCGAGCCGGCGAATGAGGAAGAGATCGCGAACACCATCACCGTCATGGGTGGTCAGGACTGGGAGCTGTGGATGTCGGCCCTGCGCGATGCAGGTGTGCTGGCTGACGGCGCCAAGTCCGTGGCTTACTCCTACATCGGTACCGACTTGACCTGGCCCATCTACTGGCATGGCACCCTGGGCCGCGCCAAGGAAGACCTGGATCGCGCCGCCAGCGCCATCCGCGGGGATCTGGCCGCCAAGGGCGGCACCGCCCACGTGGCCGTGCTCAAGTCCGTGGTGACCCAGGCTTCCTCCGCCATTCCGGTGATGCCGCTCTACATCTCCATGGCCTTCAAGATCATGAAGGAGAAGGGCATCCACGAGGGCTGCATGGAGCAGGTCTATCGCATGATGCGCACCCGTCTGTACGGCGCCGATCTGGCCCTGGACGAGCAGGCCCGCATCCGCATGGATGACTGGGAATTGCGTGACGACGTACAGCAGACCTGCCGGGATCTGTGGCCCTCCATCACCACCGAGAATCTGTCCGAGCTGACCGACTACACCGGTTACAAGCAGGAGTTCCTGCGCCTGTTCGGTTTCGGTCTGGACGAGGTGGACTACGAGGCGGACGTGAACCCGGACGTCAAGTTCGATGTGGTCGAGCTCTGAGCCTGACACCGATGAAGAGGGGCCCTGCGGGGCCCTTTTTTATGGAAAATCATCGTGTTTCACCGATTTTTATTATTCTCGATCACCTTTTGGGTTCATCAAACCCGCTAGTCTTGCGCTGATCGGATCACTGACGGCCCAGCCGAGGAAAGGAAACTATGACCAGCCCCCAAGCGGCGCGATCGAGGCGCCAGCTCCCCACCGTTTATACCCTGCTTTTCATCATCATTGTCCTGATGGCGGCCCTCACCTGGGTGTTGCCGGCGGGCAAATATGACTATGTCACCGCCGACAGCAAGCAGCCGATCGCGGCGGCCGCCGTGGCGGATTACAGCGGCGGTGAGCGCCTGCTGCCGGTGCCCGGCAGTTACACCGAGCTACCCGCCCACCCGCAGGGGGTGTTCGAGGTGCTCAAGGCCCCCATCCAGGGCTTTCACAAGGCCGCGGACGTGGCGCTGTTCGTGCTCATCATCGGCGGTTTTCTCGCGGTGACTATGCAAAGCGGCGCCCTGGATGCCGGGGTTGGCGCCATCGTGCGTGCCTTCGCCGGTCGTGAGCGGCTGCTCATCCCGGTGCTCATCGCCCTGTTTGCCCTCGGCGGCTCCACCTTCGGCATGGCGGAGGAGACGGTGGCCTTCTGGGCGCTCATCGTGCCGGTGATGATGGCGGCGGGCTTCGATCGTATGGTGGCGGCGGGGATCATCCTGCTCGGCTCCGGGGTCGGGGTACTGGCGTCCACCGTCAACCCCTTTGCCACCGGTATCGCGTCGGGCTTTGCCGGCATTCCCATCGGGGATGGCATCGGCCTTCGCGTCATCTTGTGGCTGCTGCTGGTGATCTTCGCCTCCTGGTTCGTGATGCGCTACGCCAAGCGGGTGCAGCAGGACAAGGGCAGCTCCGTGCTCGCCGACATTCACTACGACGACGAGTTCGCCCAGATGAAGAGCGGGGACGGGCTCTTCAGCGGCAAGCAGAAGCTCACCATGGCGGTGTTCTTCGCCACCTTCCTGCTGATGATCTATGCGGTGGTGCCCTGGTCGGATCTGGGCATTGTCTGGTTGCCGACCCTGGGCTGGTGGTTTGACGAACTCTCCACCCTGTTCTTCAGCGCCTCCATCCTGATCGCGCTCATCAACCGGATGCCGGAGTCCAGCTATGTGGCGACCTTCCTGAACGGGGCGCGGGATCTCATCGGGGTGGCGCTGGTGGTGGCGGTGGCCCGGGGCATCTATGTGGTGATGGAGCAGGGGGTCATCATCGACACCATATTGCACTGGGCTGAGGGGCTGGTGAGCGGCCTGTCATCGTCGGTGTTCATCCTGGTGGCCTATCTGGTGCACATCATCCTGAGCTTCTTCATCCCCTCCACCTCGGGGCTGGCCACCGTCTCCATGCCGCTGATGGGGCCGCTCGCGGACTTTTCCGGCATCTCCCGGGATCTGGTGATCACCGCCTATCAGTCCGCCTCCGGCTGGATCAACCTGTTCGCTCCCACCGCCGCCCACCTGGTGGCCGGGCTGGCGCTCGCCAAAATCCCCTACGATCGCTTCGTGCGCTGGGTGCTGCCCTTCATCGTCGGGGTGGCCCTCATCACCATGGGGGTGCTGGTGGCCGGTGCCCTGCTGCACGGCTGATGGCTTGGCCAGCGACAGATAGCAAAAAGGCTCCCGCGGGAGCCTTTTTCGTGAACCGAGCTTACTGTTTGTAGCCCTTGAGGAAGCGGGCGAAGCGGCCGATGGCCTCTTCCAGCTCCTCTTCCCGGGGCAGGAACACCAGCCGGAAGTGATCCGGTGCGGGCCAGTTGAAGCCAGTTCCCTGCACCAGCAGCAGTTTCTCCTGCTGCAGCAGGTCGAACACCATCTTCTGGTCATCGCGGATGTCGTACACCTTGGGATCCAGGCGCGGGAACATGTAGAGCGCCCCCTTGGGCTTGACGCAGGAGACCCCGGGGATCTCGTTCAAGAGTTCCCAGGCCTTGTCCCGCTGGCGGCGCAGACGTCCCCCCGGCAGGATCAGCTCGTTGATGCTCTGGTAGCCGCCAAGGGCCGCCTGGATGGCGTGCTGCATGGGTACGTTGGAGCACAGCCGCATGGAGGCCAGCATCTCCAGCCCCTCGATGTAGCCCTTGGCGCGCCCCTTGGGCCCGGTGATGACCATCCAGCCCTGGCGGAAGCCACAGGCGCGATAGGCCTTGGAGAGGCCGTTGAAGGTCACCACCATCACATCGTCACACAGGGTGCAGACGCTGGTGTGGGAGATGTCGTCGTAGAGGATCTTGTCGTAGATCTCGTCGGCGAAGATGATGAGATTGTGCTGGCGGGCGATCTCGATCAGCTCCAGCAGGAACTCGCTGCCGTAGACGGCGCCAGTGGGGTTGTTCGGGTTGATCAGCACCAGGCCGCGGGTACGCGGGGTGATGCGGGCGCGGATATCGTCCAGATCCGGATACCAGTCGGCCCCTTCGTCGCATCGATAGTGCACCGCATGGCCGCCGGAGAGGGTCACCGCCGCGGTCCAGAGCGGATAGTCGGGGGAGGGCACCAGCATCTCGTCGCCGTTGTTGAGCAGCGCCTGCATGGCCATGACGATGAGTTCGCTCGCACCGTTGCCGATGTAGATGTCATCGATGTCGACCTTGCGCATCCCCTTCTGCTGGTAGTACTGCATCACCGCCTTGCGGGCGGAGAAGAGCCCCTTGGAGTCGCAGTAACCCTGGCTCTGGGGCATGTTGAGGATCACATCCTTGATGAGCTCCTCCGGCGCCTCGAAACCGAAAGAGGCCAGGTTGCCGATGTTGAGCTTGAGAATGCGGTGGCCTTCGTCTTCGAGACGGCGAGCTTCTTTATGCACCGGGCCGCGGATGTCATAGCAGACATCGTCGAGCTTGTGCGACTTGTCGATCGTGAACATGGTGAGCGTGATTCCTTCCCCTGGGGGCGCGTTGGCAGAAAGCGTTTTTTAGTATCAAATATTTCTACCTCTATTCTTCACAGAATTGAATGCTAGAACAATCTAATTTATGGAATAAATCCCTGATATCGGGCCTCTAAACAGGGTTGCTGATCCGTTAAATTCAGCAGGATCTTTTGCCGGTTTCCCCACAAGGCAGTGAAAGATGGGGAATGACCCCATAAAGCCAAGGCGGTGTATTGAAATAAACGCGCTATCTGGCACGATTGGCTGGTCTGAAAAAGGGCCTTGGTGCCCTGTCGCCCCGTGGACGGGGCTCTCTCATCCTTCACCGAGGCATTCTCATGCAAGCACCCGCACCCGGCCGTTATCGTCACTTCAAGGGGGGCCTCTATCGGGTGCTCACCCTGGCCCGGCACACCGAGACCGGGGAGTCTCTGGTCATCTATCAGTCCGAGCAGGATGGGGAGGTCTATGCCAGGCCCGTCCCCATGTTCATGGAGTGGATTGAGCATCAGGGACAGGTGGTGAGCCGCTTTACCCCCCTGGCGTGAATTCCCCCAGTTTTGACCATGAAAAAGGCGCCATCAGGCGCCTTTTGTGTGCAGTCTCGGGATCAGAGCCCCAGGTTGGCACGGGCGTAGGCTTCAAAATCGGTGCAGCCACCGATGTGCTGCTCGTCCAGGAAGATCTGCGGCACCGTGGTGACGGGCTTGCCCGCCTTGGCGGCCAGATCGTCCTTGGTGAGCCCTTCGGCGTTGATGTCCACGTAGCGGAACTCGAAGTCATCGCGATCCTCGGTCAGTTGCTCGGCGATCTGCTTGGCGCGAACACAATAGGGGCAACCGGGGCGACCAAAAATTTCTACAAACATCGTTTCTCTCCGTTAAATTCGCCGCTAAGACGAGGTTTGCCACAGCATAGCCTCGCCCTTGGGCCAGTCAAAGTGGAAATTGCCGATACGGTCATTCGCCGTATTCGATAGAGGCCACCCCGCGCGCAAGGCGGCCGTTTGCATTTATTGCGCGGCAATCTGGATGGGTTGCTGCTGGTAGATGCTCTCCAGAATGCCCTTCTCGAACACGGTCCAAGGCCAGGGGGCCTTGCTGGCACGGTAACGCTCATGGGTGGCCGGATCCTGGGAGAGGCCGCGCTGGAACACCACGAAGGCCTTGCGCTGACCACCGGCGGTGTCGATGAAGCCCGCCAGGTTGGAGGTGCCGGTGATGGTGCCGGTTTTGGCGTGGACCTTGTTCTTCATCATGGGGGCGGTGACGCTGCGGCGCCAGGCCAGGGTACCGTCCACCTGGGAGCTCGGCAGCAGCTTGATGAAGTCGAGCTGGGCGTCGTTCTTCTGGATGAAGTTCAGCACCGAGAGCATCTGGCGGGCGCTGATGAGATTGTGGGCGGAGAGGCCGGAGCCGTCAGCCAGGGTGGCGTTGCCCAGATCGATGCCGTTCTTGGTCAGGATGGCGCGTACCGCCATGGTGCCACTGCGATAGCTGCCTGGCTTGTTGTAGTAGTGGCGGCCGACGGTTTTCAAGAAGGTATCGGCATAGAGGTTGTCGGATTTTTTCAGCATCTTGGCGAGCATGACCGGCAGGGAGACCGAGTAGTGGGTGGCCAGCGTCGCTGCGCCCACGGGCGCCTGATGGGTGACGCGCAGCAGGCCGTCGTGGCTGATGCCGGCCCGGTTCATGGCCCAGCGGATGTTGTCCCAGCCCCAGGCTTCCACATCGTGGATGGCAAAGCGCAGCCCCTGGGGTTCCTTGTTCGGGGTGATGCAGCCCTTGAGCTCATAGAAGTTGCCCTTGGCCATGTCCACTTCCAGAGCGCAGAACTGACGCGCCATGTCGCCATAGCTCATCACTTCCACGTTGTCGGCGCCGATGCCGATGGGCACGCCGGTGGCGACGTTACCGACCGCGGGCTTGCCAATCTGGGTGGCGGTGACGGTGCCGTAGGCGCAGTTCTTGTCGATGATGACCGAGGAGACGGGGGCCGCAAAGCAGAGGGTCTGATCCCCCCATGACCAGCCGTTGCCGCGCTCGTAGCCGTTGTAGGCCCCGGTGTTGACGTAGACATTGCCCTTGATGCGGGTCACGCCGAGCTGTTTGAACAGGGCGACCAGGTCCATGCGGGACAAGGTGGGATCACCGACGAAGTTGATCCAGATGTCGCCGTTGATGGCATCCCCCTGCTTGGCGCCGGCCTGGGCCTGGATATCGGTGGCGAAGCGGAAATCGGCGCCGAGTTCGAGGCGGGCGGCCAGGGCGGTGAGCACCTTCATGGTGGAGGCGGGGGCTATCATGTCATCGGCGTGGCTTGCGAACTCCACCCCGCTGTTGCCCTGCACGATGACGGCATACTGGCCCCCCTTGGGAGGCGTGAGCGGAGCGGCGGGTGCCACAGTGGAAAATAGCGTGGAAACGAGAGCACATAAACCAATCAACTGCCGCTGCATAAGATCCTCAAACTGAACGAAGGGGGCGGCATTTTGTACCATCCCCGATAATCAAAATCGGCATTTCATCTGCCAGGGTGCCATCATCCCAGGGTATCTGCGGTGCGATAGCGGCCCTGGTAGTCAAAAATCTTCTCTTTTATCTGCCAGAAACGACCGGACTTGCGGGCGATGACGAAGTCCGGGTGGCGAAACCGGGTTTCGGCGGCCAGCACGCTCTCCAGAGTGGCAAATTCGGGTTCGAGTCCCGGAGCGGGCCAATGATGACGCACAAAGCGCTGTTGAAACAAGCGCCGTGCACCGCTTGAGTGAAAGCCGAAGTACTCCATCAGGGTCAGACCGTCCTCATCGTGGTAGGTCACCTCCAGCCGCTCACCTTGCTTGCCCAGGCCGCTGGCGAGGCTCAGCCCGGCGCAGCGGATCACCATGCAGTCCTTGAGATTGAGGGCTTCCTTGAGTTTGTCATCCGGATCCACCAGCAGCTGATCGCAGCGCTGGCAGCGGCGGGCGGCGATGTCGTTCTCGGCACCGCAAGCGGGACAACTCTTGGCGCGAAAGCGGTAGTCGCACTCCTCGCGGTGCCCTTCGTCGTCTTCGAACAACCCCTGGCAGCGACGGCCGTAGTGCTCTATCACCTTGCCGTCTTCATCGGTCTTGCCCCAGAAGGTGTTGGCAAAGCCGCAGGCGGGGCAGGGGACCTGCACCGGCTCCGTACCGGCATGGGGCCTGGGCTCGCCCACCTCGGGGGCAAACAGGTTGAAGTTGTTGCCCGCATAGTCGAGCACCAGGCAATCTTCCTTGCCGGGCGACAGGCGCAGACCCCGGCCGACGATCTGCTGATACAGCGATACCGACTCGGTGGGGCGCAGCATCACGATGAGATCCACGTGGGGGGCGTCAAAGCCCGTGGTGAGCACCGCCACGTTGACCAGATACTTGAGTTGCCGCTCCTTGAAGGCCTGGATCAGGGCATCGCGCTCCGGCCCCGGAGTTTCCCCCGTGATAAGGGCGGCCTTTTCTCCTTTGCTGCCGAGCAGGCCGTGAATTTCCTGGGCGTGCTCCACGGTGGCGGCAAAGATCATCACGCCTTGCCGCTCCCGGGCATATTCCAGCACCTGGCTGATGATATGGGGGGTGACCCGCTGCTGGCGCTTGAGCTCGCCGTTGAGCTGCGCCTCGCTGAACAGGCCGTTCTCCCGGGGAACCAGTCGGCTGAAGTCGTAGTGGACGATAGGGGCATCCACCAGTCTGGGCGGCGTCAGATAACCGTTCTTGACCATGAAGCGCAGGGGCAGCTCGAACACGCAATCCCCGAACAAGCGCTCTCCGTGGCTCTTGACCATGCCGTGATAGTGGCGCCGGTAGATCCAGCCCAGCCCCAGCCGATAGGGGGTGGCGGTGAGCCCCAGGATCTTGAGCGCCGGATTGGCGCTCTTCAGATGGTCGATCACCTGATGGTACTGGCTGTCATCATCGAGGGAGACCCGGTGGCACTCGTCGATGATGAGCAGGGAGAAGGCACCGTCGAAGGCATCGAGATTGCGGGCCACCGACTGCACCGAGCCGAACACCACCTGGGCACTTGCCTCTTTTCGGGCAAGGCCGGCGGCGAAGATGTCTGCCTTAAGATCCCAGGCCTCGTACTTGGCGTGGTTCTGCTCCACCAGCTCCTTGACATGGGCCAGCACCAGCACCCGGCCACGGGCCTTGCGGGCCAGCTCGGCGATGACCAGACTCTTGCCTGCGCCGGTGGGCAGCACCACCACGGCGGGATCCGGGTGCTTTCGAAAGTGCTGGATGACGGCGTTGACGGCGTCGGTCTGATAGGGTCTGAGGACGAACATGGGGCAACGTGCTGATGCGAGGTGGCGCCATTATAGGGGGGTTGCGTTCAAAATGCAGGGGCTGGCAGAGAGGGGCTGCCAGATATGCAACGGGCCAGCAAAGGCTGGCCCGTTGTCGCTGTGTATCGCAGCTTAGTGGAAGGGGAACAGGTAGTTGAGCCAGCTACCCATGCGCATCAGGATCTTGCGCATGATGGCCACGTGGTGGACATGCTCGGTGTAGATGGCTGCCTGGCCGCTGGAGCCCGCGATCACCTGATACTTGGCCCACTCGGGGTCGGTAATCTCGAGGACGATGGGCAATCGACCCGGCACCTGGGCCGAAGTCTGGTCGATGAGACCGGCCTGGGCCTGGATGTTGCCCGGCGCCATGGCGGGGATCACCGACTGCACCCTGGCCTTGAAGATGCGACCCGGAATGCCGTCCAGCACCACTTCGGCCTCATCCCCCGCCTTCAGGCGCTGCATGCTGTTCTGCCAGAACCAGCCGACGTAGGAGTTGGCATCCTCGTTGATGAAGGTCATCACCGGGCGGTACATGAAGGGGGCGGCGATCATGCCAGGGCGCAGGGCCAGCTGCACCACGTGACCGTCGGTAGGGGCATAGACCACGGTCTGCTCGAGCTCGTATTTGGCGATGTTGAGCTGGGCGGTGAGATCATCCAGCGACGCCTTCTGCTGGTCGATCTGGGCGACGATGTCGTCCACGTTGGCCTGGGTCACGTCCAGATCACGCTGCTTGCCGATGCCGCGACGCACCAGCTCCAGGGCGCGATCCCGGTCGAGGCTGGCAGAGCGCAGCCGGGCGTCCAGGGACTTCAGGAAGTCCTTGTTGGAGGCAAGGCGTGCGGTCAGGCTGGCGACGCGCTCCTGGAAGGGAACCGCATCGAGACGAAACAGCACGTCCCCCTTCTTGACCGGCTGGTTGGCCTTGACCGGCACCTCGCTGACGCGACCCTTGACCAGCGGCACTATGGGGGTGGAGACGTAGTAGTTGCGTGCCAGCTCCGAATAGGGGTGGTTGTAGTTCATCAGGGTGATGAGGGCCCCGATGATGAAGACGCCGCCGAGCACGGCGGTCGGCACGGTCCACTTGTTGAGCGGGATCTTGAAGATCTTGAAAATGCCTATACAGATGGCGGTATAGGTGAGGATCAGTAGCAGGTCCATGGAGAGTTACCTATTTGTCAGTCTGTTCGAGCGTGTTCATGCGGGCTTGCAAGGCGGCAAGCTCTTGTTTGAGGGTTTTGATCTCGTCTTCATCCTTGTCCAGACGATGATTGAAGCCCCAGCCCCGATCCGGACGGTAGACCGTGGCCCAGATCCAGAGGAATGGCCAGAGCACGTGCAAGGTGAACAGGCTCACCCAGCCGGCCACATGAATGGCGTCCTGGTGGGGGTGGTTGCGGTGCTTGGCAATTTCGTACGGAATATCGTGAATGACGATGACCCCGTAAAACATGACCAAGACGACAAACACCAGAATGCCCAGGGCTATGTAGTCAAGTACCATCGATTTCTCCCATCTGAGTCGCAATTAATGCCTTGTTTTCTCTCGGCAAGACACCCGGCCATGATGACAGCATATTACGCCAGTGCAAGACTGCAATCAGAGAGTTGATGAACTCGTACAGTCGTGGTTCATTGGTTGCTCATTTATCGCACAAATTTGATTTGGTTAGATAAAATCAAACAGCAATGGATGCCCGAGGGGGCGAAGGGAGAGGTGAGCCGGATGGAAAGATGGGGCTGGAGTGAGGGATGGCGGCTTGGCCTGGTGCTGATGGTGTTGCTGCTATCCCGCGTTGGCTGGGCGGCCGAACCCAGGATGGAACCGAACGACCAGGAACGGGCCCAGACCCTGATCCTGCTCCATGAACCCATCGTCATGTTGCCGGCCAAATATGGCAGCCTGGACGGGGCGGCCAGGGTGCGGCTGGCCCATGAACGGATCCAGCGGATGGAGCCCGCGGATCTCGCCTTGCCGGTGACGGTGGCGCAGGGCACCCGGCACGGTCAGGACAGCCGGGAGTTTCTGGTCAACGGCAAGCGCATCCTGGTGCTGCTGGCAGGGGATCTGGATGAATTCGATGAACTGACCCTGGATCAGGCGGCCGAACGCGTCAAAGTCCGGCTCGACGGGGTGCGTACCAAGTATCTCGAGTTGCACTCGACCTCCTATCTGCTCAAATCCGTCGGCAAGACGCTGCTGGTCAGCCTGCTCTTCTTCGCCCTGGTCTGGCTGCTGCAAAGGGGGCTTCGGCGCGTCAAGAAGTGGCTCGCCAACCGGTTGTTGCTGCAAAAGGGGCTGATCCCCCACCAGTGGCGACAGGTCGCGGGCAACGTGGAGGCCCGGCTGCTGAGTCTGCTGGCCCTGCTGGTGATCTTCATGCTGACCTATGGCTGGCTTACCTATGTGCTCGGGCTCTTCCCCCAGACCCGGGCCTGGAGCGAGCGGCTCGGGGACTCCCTGTTCGCCCTCTGCGCGGACATGCTGGAAGGGATCATCGCCGCCATGCCGGGGCTGGTGACCGTACTGCTCATCATCGTCATCACCCGCTTCTTCATCCGCATGCTGGCCATCTTGTTTGATCGCATCGAGCGGGGCCAGTTCAGGCTGCAAGGGCTGCATGCGGAGACCATTGGCGCCACCCGGCGGCTGCTCTCCGTGGTGATCTGGCTGTTTGCCCTGGCGGTGGCCTACCCCTATCTGCCGGGGGCGGATTCCGATGCCTTCAAGGGGATCAGCGTCTTCTTCGGATTGATGGTGACCCTCGGCTCCGCCGGTGTGATGAACCACGCCATGAGCGGCCTGGTGCTCATCTATTCCCGCGCCCTGCGGCCGGGGGATCTGGTGCAGATAGGGGACGTGGAGGGCATGGTGACCGAACTCAACGCCCTCTCCACCAAGCTGGTCACCCGTCAGGAGCACGAGGTGACCCTGCCCAATGCGGTGGTGGTTGGCGGCCGGGTGACCAACCTCACACGGTTGGCGGGCAGCAAGGGGGTGGCGCTCCTGACCAAGGTGACCATCGGCTATGACACGCCCTGGCGTCAGGTACACGCCATGCTGGAGCTGGCGGCCAGGCGCTGCAAGCTCATCAATCAGGATGAACCGCCTCTGGTGCGCCAGCTCAACCTGCAGGACTGGTATGTGGAGTACGAACTGCAGGTTCGGATGAAGGGGGATCTGCTGCCGGCGCCGGTCAAGACCGAGTTGCACGGCCATATCCAGGATGTGTTCAACGAGTTCGGGGTACAGATCATGTCCCCCAACTTCATCGCCCAGCCGGATCAGGCGGTACTGGTGGCAAAAGAGCACTGGTATCAGGCCCCGGCGCAGACACCCACCGACGAGTCCGTCCAGGCGTCAGCGTCCGGATTGGATGAGGGCAGGCAGGGATAGGGAAGGCAGAAACGAAGAGGCCCGGCAGTGATGCCGGGCCTCTTGTTTTTCAGGGGGAAGACTTATCCGCGCTCTTCGGCCTGGGTCAGACGGGAGGGTCTGAACTTGACCAGGAAGGCCAGGGTGATGAGGGCGGTCGCCACCAGACCGATGATGGTGGAGGTGTCCATCGCCAGCCCGAAACCGATGGGGGCATTGGCCAGGTAGGTGATCACCACCGCCGTCATGAAGATGGCGGGAATGGTGCAGACCCAGTGCAGCTTGCCTTCCTTGATGAGGTAGGCGGCCGCCGCCCACAGCATGATGACCGCCGTGGTCTGGTTGGCCCAGCCGAAATAGCGCCAGATCACCCCGAATTCCGCCTTGGAGATGATGAAGCCAAGGATGAACATGGGGATGGCGATGAGCAGACGCTTGGCCATGGGCTTCTGGGTCAGCTTCAGGAAGTCGGCGATGATGAGGCGGGCACTGCGAAACGCGGTGTCACCGGAGGTGATGGGCAGGATCACCACACCGAGGATGGCCAGGATGCCGCCGACGGTGCCAAGCAGGCTGGTGGAGACCTCGTGCACCACGGCTGCCGGGCCGCCGCTCGCCAGGGTGGCGTTGAGGGCTTCGGTGCTGTCGTAGAAGGAGAGACCCAGGGTGCACCAGATGAGGGCGATGATGCCTTCACCTATCATGGCGCCGTAGAAGATGAAGCGGCCGGACTTCTCGTTCTGCATGCAGCGAGCCATCAGCGGGGACTGGGTGGCGTGGAAGCCGGAGACGGCGCCACAGGCGATGGTGATGAACAACAGCGGCCACAGCGGCAGATCGGTCGGGTGCAGGTTGGAGAAGTCCATCCCGGTGTTGTAGAAGCCTTTGCCGGACACCATGAGGCCGATGATGAGGCCGACCGACATGAACACCAGCAGGGCGCCGAAGATGGGGTAGAAACGACCGATGATCTTATCGATGGGGACGATGGTTGCCAGAATATAGTAGGCAAAAATCGCCATGATCCAGTAGACCAGATCGGTGGCGGTGAGGTTGGCCAGCAGACCCGCCGGGCTCAGCACGAACACCACGCCCACCAGCATCAGCAGCACCACGGCGAACAGGTTCATGAAGTGCTTGGCGGCGGTGCCGAGGTGCTCACCGACCACGGTCGGCACGGAGGCACCCTTGGCGCGTACCGACAGCATGCCGGAGAAGTAGTCATGGACGGCGCCGGCGAAGATGCAGCCAAACACAATCCAGAGCATGGCGACCGGGCCGTAGAGGGCGCCCAGGATGGGGCCGAAGATGGGGCCGACCCCGGCGATGTTGAGCAGTTGCACCAGGTAGACCTTCTTGTCCGACATGGGCACATAGTCCACGCCGTCGGCCATGGTGATGGCGGGCGTTGCCAGTTCGGGTTTGGGGCCGAACAGCCGCTCGATGAATTTGCCATAGGTAAAATAGCCTGCCACCAGCAGGCCGACACAGAGGAAGAACCAGATCATTGTTACGCTCCAGCATTGTTATTTTATGGTGTGCGCCGGCAGTGTAAGTGGGGAGCTTCTGTTAACGGCAGGTAAAGGTCGTGAGCGGCGCCATGGCGAAGCGAGCGGCGAACCATTGTGATCCGGCGCACAGTCAGGGCGTGCTATTCGAGGCCCAGTTCCTCCCGCAATGTCTTGAGGTAGCGACGGCTGACCGGCACACGCGCCCCGCTCGGGGTGACTATCTCGGCCAGCTGGTTGTCCAGCAGCTGGATCTCAAAGATGGCGGTGGGCGCCACCAGATACTGGCGGTGGCAGCGCAGCAGCGGTGTCTTCTCTTCTAGGGATTTCAAGGTGAGCTGGGTATGGAACAGCTCCCCCTGACAGGCCACATGGACGCCGCCGAGATCGGAGAAGGCGTATTCCACCTGCGAGGTAGGCAGCAGTCTGACCCTGTTGTGCAGGTAGCCCGGGATGTGGCGTATGGCGGGCGCCAGAGTCGTCATGGGCAGGGGGCTGAGATCCTGCCTGAGTCGCCCCAGGGTCTTGGTGAGGCGGGCGGGTTCCACCGGTTTGAGCAGGTAGTCGAAGGCGTTCTCCTCGAACGCCTGGATGGCGTAATCATCGAAGGCGGTGACGAAGACGATGCGGGGCAGGGGATCGAGCATGGCCACCAGATCCATGCCGCTGAGCTTGGGCATCTGGATATCGAGGAAGACCACGTCCGGTTTGAGTGACTGGATGAGGGGCAGTGCCTCGATGGCATTGGCCGCCGTGCCCAGGATCTCGATGTCGGCCTCGGGGGCGAGCAGTTCCGCCAGCTCGGCGCGGGCATAGGGTTCGTCATCGACGAGGATCACGCGGATCATGTCATCTCCTTGGTGAGGGGGCCGGGGGGCTTGGGCAGGGTGAAGCTGACTCGGGTCCACTGCTCCGGCTCGCAGGTTACCTGAATGCCGAAGCGTTCGCCGAAGGCGCTCTTGAGGCGCCTGTCGACGATGCTCATGCCGAGTCCATCTCCGCCGGTACCGGTCTGCCAGGCACCGGCGTTGTCTTCCACGCAGAGCATGACCTCGTGCGCCTGCTCCTGGGCGAAGAGGCGAATGCACCCTTGCTCCAGGAGGGAGCAGATGCCGTGCTTGATGGCATTCTCGATGAGGGGTTGCAGGGTGAAGCTCGGCAGTATCAGCTCCCCCAGATGGGGCGGGATCTCATTTTGCACGCGCAGCCGCTCCCCGAAGCGCGCCTGCTCTATCTCCAGATAGGATTGGCAGTGATCCAGCTCCTCTTGCAGGGTGACCAGCCCATCCTGGCGCTTGAGGTTCTTGCGAAAGAAGCGGGAGAGGTGCAGCAGCAGCTGGCGGGCACGTTCGGGCTCGCGCCGCGTGATGGCACTGATGGTGTTGAGGGTGTTGAACAGGAAGTGGGGATTGATCTGGGCCTGGATGAGCTTGAGCTCGGACTGCACCAGCAGCCGCTGTTGCTGCTCCAGCCGTCCGCTCAGCAGTTGCTGTGACAACAGATTGGCGATCCCTTCCCCAAGGGTGTGATTGATCTTGAGAAACAGCCGCTTCTTGGGTTCATAGAGCTTGATGGTACCGATCACCCCCTCGTCCCCCTGCAACGGGATCACCAGCACGGAGCCGAGCTGGCAGTGGCTTGAGATACTGCAGCGATAGGGTTGACGGTTGCCATCGGCAAACAGCACCCGGTTCTGGGCGATGGCCTGCTGGGTGATAGCCGAGGTGATGGGGGTGCCCGGTTTGTGGTGATCCTCGCCGGTGCCGATGAAGGCGAGGATCTTCTGGGTATCGGTGATGGCGACGGCACCGACGCCGGTCTCCTCCTGCACGATGTGGGCGATTTTCTGGCTCGCCTCGACGGTGAAACCCTGGGTCATGATGCCGACGGTGCGGTTGGCGATGGTGAGTGCCTTGGCGGAGAAGACCCGAGAGAACTTCTCATACATCCGTTGCTGGTCGCGGATCATGCTGATGAACAGCGCGGCGCCGCAGGAGTTGGCGAGGATCATGGGGGTGGCGATGGTGCGCACCAGCAGCAGGGATTTGTCGAACGGGGTGGCGACCAGGAGGATGATGACCATCTGCAGCATCTCGGCATACAGGGTGGTGAAGAAGGCGATGCGCGGCTTGAACAAGTCCTCCACCCGGTTGGCCCGCATCAGTCGCCAGTGCACCAGGCCCCCCAGCAGGCCTTCGCAGGTCGTGGAGATGGCGCAGGCGAGATCCGTGAAACCGCCGAGGGTATAGCGGTGCAGGCCACCGGTCAGCCCAACCAGAAAGCCCACCAGAGGTCCCCCCAGCAAACCACCCAGTACGGCACCGACGGCGCGGGTATTGGCGATGGCGTCGTCGATGTCGAGCCCCACATAGGTGCCGAGGATGCAGAAGGAGGAGAAGATGACGTAGATCAGCACCTTGTGGGGCAGTCTGACGGAGTAGTTGGCGAGGGGGCGCAGCAGTGGACTCTTGGAGAAGAGGTAGGCGATGACCAGGCTGACGCTCATCTGCTGGAGCAGGGAGAGGACTAACTGCATGAAAAACGTTCCTTAAAGCCGGATTGGACTGCCAGGCCCCGCTGGGGTTTTGTGATCCCGATCCCGCATTGTTTGGCGTCTCGGCTGCGCAGCGCGGCGCAGTGTGCCAGAAATGAAAAATAAAACCACATTAAATCAGCATGTTAAATTGATATTTGTGTAATCGGCACGGGATTGATATTGCTGGTGAGTGCATGAATGTATCCGCAGGATACGCCACACGGAGGTGGCATGCTCCGCCCGGCTTTTAGCTGGGCGTTTTTTATTCAGCCCCGATAGGGAACGATTTTAAGGGGCAGCTGGCAATTATTCAGGTTTGTCCAATGAGTTATCCCCAGCTTCTGGGGATAACTCAGAAGGCGAAATAGTAACAGAAGCGCCGGGTCAGGTTGAAGAAGGTGCGTTGCCCCTCGTCGAGGTCCTCCTGGCGCAGGGTGGCGACGATGCTGCGCTCATCTTCCCGCAGGTCGAGCATGGCGACCGCCTCCGGGCGCTGGGCCCTGACATAGGGTAACACCTTGGGCTTGAGGGGCATGGTGGGCTCGGTGGAGAGCACCAGGGCGACGGAGTCGTCGTCCAGCCGCACCAGAGAGCCCGGGGGATACACCCCGAGCACCTTGATGAGCAGCCTGACCAAGTCCTGGTCGAATTTCTTCTGGGAGAGTTTGTAGAGCTGGGCGATGGCCTGGCTCGGCGCCGCCGGGTTGGTGCTGCTGCGAGGATGCAGCAGCTCGTCATAGTAATCCACCAGTCCGATGAGGCGGGCGAGGGGGGGGATCTCTCCTCCCTTGATGCCGAGGGGAAAGCCGCTGCCGTCGAGGCGTTCGTGATGCAGGTGGGCCACCTCGCGGATCCGGGGTTCAAAGGCCTGCAACTGGTTGAGCATCTCCAGGCCGTACTGGGGGTGCATGTTGAGAAAGTTCTGCTCGGCGCGGCTGAGCTCCCCCCGTTTCTGGGTGATCTGCCCCGGGATCCTGAGCTCGCCTATGTCGTGAATGAGCCCGGCCAGCCCCGCCTCCTCGATCTCGATGGGGCTCATCTCCAGCTCCCGGGCCATCAGCATGGCGATGAAGGCCACGTTCAGGCTGTGCTGCAACAGGCTATCGGTGTGCTGGCTGCGGATAAGGTGCAGGCCGAGGGGCCCCTGGTGCTCGGCGAGACGGGCGGCGGCGTTGCGCACTATCTGCATGGTGTTGGCCAGCCCCTCATCGGGTTTGAGATTGAGGGCGCCGAGGGCATCGCGCAGCTCGGAGAGGGATTGACCAAACGCCTTGTCGGCGGCGCGAAGGGATTTACGAAATGCCTTCTCATCGAAGAGTGGGGTGTCAGGAAGAGACTGATCCTGCTCGGGTTCGCTTGGTGTCGTATGGGTATGTTCGGCGCGAAGCAGGGGCTCTATGGGCAGATCACTCTTGTCGGGATCCACCATCAACAAGGTGAGCTCGAGATGGAGCAGGATGTCGAGTTGTTGCTGATCGCGGATCTTGAAGGCATTGAACATGAAAGGGTGGCTGGTCCATCCCGTGGGGAGATGGATGTAGTGGCCGACTCTTAACTGTTCGATGGAGGCTTGGATCAGCGCCATATGCTCGCTCTGGTATCGTGTTTGCCTACCAATAAGCTAGCAAAATTAAACAGATAGACAAATAAAAAAGCCCGCGCAGGTGCGCGGACTTTTGTCATCAGGCTGGATTATCAGGCCTTGGATTTCTTCTTGGTCTCAACCTTGGCTTCAACTTTGGCAGCGACCGGCGCGGCGGCGGGGGCTTCCTCGATGAAGGGACGACCGTAGTAGGTATCCATCAGAATGGCTTTGAGCTCGGTGATCAGCGGGTAGCGCGGGTTGGCGCCGGTGCACTGGTCATCGAAGGCTTCCAGGGCCAGCTGGTCAACCTTGGCCAGGAAGTCGGCTTCGTTGACGCCAGCTTCACGGATGGAGGCCGGGATACCCAGGGTCGCCTTGAGTTCATCCAGCCAGGTCAGCAGCTTCTCGATCTTGGCTGCGGTGCGGTCGCTGGCATTGGTCAGACCCAGGTGGTCAGCCACTTCGGCGTAACGACGACGGGCCTGCGGACGGTCGTACTGGGAGAACGCGGTCTGCTTGGTCGGGTTGTCGTTCGCGTTGTAGCGGATGACGTTGCTGATCAGCAGGGCGTTGGCCAGACCGTGCGGGATGTGGAACTCGGCACCCAGTTTGTGCGCCATGGAGTGGCAGACACCCAGGAAGGCGTTGGCAAAGGCGACACCGGCGATGGTGGCGGCATTGTGTACCTTCTCGCGGGCAACCGGGTCGTTGGCACCGTTGATGTAGCTGGACGGCAGGTACTCTTTGAGCAGTTTCAGGGCTTGCAGCGCCTGACCGTCGGAGTACTCGTTGGCCAGTACGGAGACATAGGCTTCCATGGCGTGGGTGACCGCATCGATACCGCCGAAGGCGCACAGGGACTTGGGCATGCCCATGACCAGGTTGGCGTCGACGATGGCCATGTTCGGGGTCAGCTCGTAGTCGGCCAGCGGGTATTTCATGCCGGTGGCGTCGTCGGTCACGACCGCAAACGGGGTCACTTCAGAACCGGTGCCCGAGGTGGTGGTGATACAGACCAGTTCGGCCTTCACGCCCATTTTCGGGAACTTGTAGATACGCTTGCGGATGTCCATGAAGCGCATGGCCAGGTCTTCGAACGCGGTGTTCGGGTGCTCGTACATGACCCACATGATCTTGGCCGCATCCATGGGTGAACCACCGCCCAGGGCGACGATCACGTCCGGCTTGAAGGAGTGCGCCATCTCGGCGCCCTTGCGTACCACGGACAGAGTCGGGTCAGCTTCCACTTCGTAGAACACTTCCACTTCCATGTTCAGCTTCTTGAGCAGGCGTACCACTTCATCGGCATAGCCGTTGTTGAACAGGAAACGGTCGGTCACAACCAGGGCGCGCTTCTTGCCTTCCAGGTCGCCCAGGGCGATCGGCAGGGAACCACGACGGAAGTAGATGGATTTCGGAAGTTTGTGCCACAGCATATTTTCTGCCCGTTTTGCGACTGTCTTCTTGTTGATCAAGTGCTTGGGACCGACGTTCTCGGAGATGGAGTTACCACTCCAGGAGCCGCAACCCAGAGTCAGGGACGGGGCGAGCGCGAAGTTGTACAGGTCACCGATACCACCCTGGGTAGACGGGGTGTTGATCAGGATACGCGCGGTCTTCATCTTGTCGCCGAAGTACTTGATGCGGTCGGCGTTGCGATCCTGGTCGGTGTACAGACCTGAGGTGTGGCCGATACCACCGATGTTGACCATGTCACAGGCCATCTCGACGGCTTCTTCAAAGTTCTTGGCGCGGAACATACCCAGGGTCGGGGAGAGCTTCTCGTGGGCGAATTCGTCTTCGGCACACAGCTCCAGACCTTCACCGATGAGGATCTTGGTGGTCGGGGGGACGGTCACGCCCGCCATGGCGGCGATCTTGGTGGCCGGCTGGCCCACGATGTCGGCATTCAGGGCGCCGTTGATCAGCAGCACTTTACGCACCTTGTCGGCTTCGTCCTTGGAGAGGATGTAACCGGCGTGGGTGGAGAAACGCTCCTTGACCTGGTTGTAGATGGAGTCCACCACGATGACGGCTTGCTCGGACGCACAGACCACACCGTTGTCGAAGGTCTTGGACATCAGGATGGAGGCGACGGCACGCTTCACATCGGCAGTTTCGTCGATGACGATGGGCACGTTGCCTGCACCCACGCCGATGGCGGGCTTGCCGGAGGAGTAGGCGGCTTTCACCATGCCCGGGCCACCGGTGGCCAGGATCAGGTTGATGTCGTCGTGACGCATCAGTGCGTTGGAGAGCTCAACGGACGGTTGATCGATCCAGCCGATGATGTCTTTCGGTGCACCGGCGGCAATGGCGGCATCCAGTACCAGCTTGGCAGCGGTATTGGTGGAGTTCTTGGCGCGGGGGTGCGGGGAGAAGATGATGGCGTTGCGGGTCTTCAGGGAGATGAGGGCCTTGAAGATGGCGGTCGAGGTCGGGTTGGTGGTCGGAACGATACCGCAGATGATACCTACCGGCTCGGCGATGGTGATGGTGCCCATCTCGTCATCCTGGCTCAGGATGCCGCAGGTCTTCTCGTCTTTATAGGCGTTGTAGATGTATTCGGAGGCGAAGTGGTTCTTGATAACCTTGTCTTCGATGATACCCATACCGGACTCGGCCACGGCCATCTGGGCCAGGGGAATACGGGCGTTGCTGGCGGCCAGGGCGGCGGCACGGAAAACCTTGTCTACCTGCTCTTGCGAGAAGCTGGCGAATTCACGCTGTGCTTCTTTGACGCGGGCAACCAGTGCATCCAGTTCAGCCAAATTGGTTACTGCCATGTTTATCTCCTGATGATTTTGAAAACTGTTTAGTAAGACCTTGGCAATGCCCGGCAATTATAGATGCCTTGTCAAGGAAGGAATCACCATAACGGGGTATTTACATGTCTTAGTAAACTGTTCTCTGGCTCGATTATGAGCGGGGTCTCGCCAGAAAAACTTGATCTGGATCATATGTAACAAAAGAACAAAAGAAATTTTGTTTCACAGATGTAGGGGCAGGGCGGCAGGGGGTGAGCGAGGCGTCGCATCGAGGAACATGGTTGAAGAGCATGCAGGATAATTAATTATATTTCATGTGGTTATCGATTGATTGCCCACCGTATTCGAGGCGGTGGCAGCGGCTGTCATGACGCCATGAGGTGGCCTCGGGAGGGGGCTGAACAAGGCCAAACGTCAGACTGAGGGGCGGATCCCGTTGCTTTCAATCAGAAAATGTCGGACAGACTGATCGCTGACCACCCTGGATGCCGGGACTGGCTATCAATGACGAGGTGGAGCCTGCTTGCGTGCAGGCCGCAGTTTCATGATGCAAGGGGGAGAGGGCCATTGCCGCTCGCTGCGACCCGGTTTGACCGAGCTCGGAGCCTCTCGCCAGGCGCCGGGAGGCGGAAGGGGATGCAAGAGGCATACGGGTACGGTGGTTTTGCCAGAATGGGGAGTGTGGCCATAGTGTTGACGCCGGGCCGGTCGGGCAGTGAGTGATCGTGAATGCTTTGTTATCGACTCCGGTTTCCGTCCGGAAATGGTGGTTTCAGTGAAGGGAAATGTCGCAGGAGTGGATGCTGGCAGTATAATGCGCCAATAGGCATCGTTGGAATGTTAATTTTACTTTCGCGGCGTTAACAACTTGATATGTTGATTTTTGTCGATACATTAGAGGAACTAACTGAAAAGCCACGGAAAGGGTGAGATTATTTGATTGGTGAAGGGAAAAACCATGGTGTAAATTTACGTCCAGTTTTGTTGGGATGGCCCCTGTGGCCCGATTTGGTTCTGGATGACGCCTATGGCAGCAATTGACTTCTCTTTATACCTGAAATTTTTCGTTGGTCTGTTCGCCATCATCAACCCGCTGGGCCTGTTGCCGGTGTTCGTCAGCCTGACTGGCCACATGCAGCCGGATGAGCGCCGCAAGACCAATACCACGGCCCATATCGCCGTGATGGTCATCCTGATGGTCTCCATGTGCATGGGGCAGTTGATCCTCGATGGTTTTGGCATCTCGCTGGCGTCGTTTCGCATCGCCGGCGGCTCGCTCATTACCCTGATCGCCTGGTCCATGCTGCAGGGCAAGCTCGGGGAGGTGAAACACAACAAGCAGGAGAAAGGAGAGCTGGCGGCGCGTGAATCCATCGCCGTGGTACCCCTGGCCCTGCCGCTGATGGCCGGTCCCGGCGCCATCTCCTCTTCGATTGTCTACGCCAGCCAGAAGACGCTGCCGCAGATGGCGGGCATGTTCCTGGTGGTGGTGGCGTTTGCCTATTGCTCCTGGCTCATCTTCCGCGCCGCCCCCTTGCTGTTCAAGCTGATGGGCAATACCGGCATCAACGTGGTCACCCGGATCATGGGTCTCATCATGATGTCTCTTGGCATCGAGATCATGGTGGCTGGTATCAAGGGAGTCTTCCCTGGCTTGATGTGATTCAGCTCCGCTTTGTTAAAGCCGGTCCTTGCGACCGGCTTTTTTTGTTTCTTTTTTGTGAGTCATTTTCTAGAATCGAGCGGCTTTGTACGAAAAACGCCCATTGAATAGTATTTAAATGCTGATAAATGGGGGCAAAGCTGTTTTTTTAACCATTATGAAGCGGTTCCCCTGATGATATCTATTGCATTATCAGAAATCACAGGGAATTATGCTGGCTGCGAGGTTTTTTAGCTCGCGGATGGACAAATGCATGGAATGTTCTTGTTGGAGTATGGAAATGACTCATAAAAAAACAATTATTAATACCCTCTTGGTGGCAGCATTGTTTGGTGGCATCAATGCGGCACAAGCCGCCGATGTACCCGCAGGTACCAAGCTGGCAGACGTTCAGCAACTGGTGAAGGGCAATGGATCCGAGCCCGCAACCCTGGATCCGCACAAGACCGAAGGAACGGTAGAATCCAATATTCTGCGCGACCTGTTCGAAGGTCTCGTTACCTCCGGCCCCAAGGGTGAAACCCTGCCTGGTGTCGCCGAGTCCTGGGAAACCAAGGACAACAAACACTACGTGTTCCACCTGCGCAAAGATGCCAAGTGGTCCAACGGGGATCCGGTCACCGCCCACGATTTCGAATTCGCCTTCAAGCGCGCGGTGGATCCCAAGACTGCCTCTCCCTACTCCTGGTACATGGAGATCCCGACCATCGTCAACGCCACCGACATCATCGCTGGCAAGAAGCCATCTGACACCCTGGGTGTGAAGGCGGTGGATGACTATACCTTCGAGGTACAGCTGGAGAAGGCGGTTCCCTATTTCGTCAGCATGCTCTCCCACACCACCACCTACCCGGTTCCGAAGAAGGTGATCGAGAAGTTTGGTGACAAGTGGACCCAGCCGGCCAACATGGTTTCCAACGGCGCCTATGTGCTGAAGGACTGGGTAGTCAACGAGCGGGTCGACGTCGAGCGCAACCCCAACTACTGGAACAACGCCAAGACCGTCATCAACAAGGTGACCTATCTGCCGATCCAGTCCACCAACGCCGAGCTGAACCGCTACCTGGCCGGGGAAGTGGATCTCACCTACAACATGCCCATCGAGCGCTTCAAGCAGATGAAGAAAGAGCTGCCCAAAGAGGTGCAGGTCAGCGGCTACGTAGGGACTTACTACTACCAGTACAACTTCAAGCACAAGCCGTTTGACGACGTGCGGGTGCGTACCGCGCTCTCCTACGCCATCGATCGCAACGTGATCGCCGACAAGGTGATGGGCAAGGGCGAGACCCCGGGTTACGCCCTGGTGCCTGATTTTGTCGACGGCTTCAAACCGGTAGCACCGGCCTGGTCCAAGCTGACCCAGGCCGAGCGTGACGCCAAGGCGAAAGAGCTGTTGACCGAAGCCGGTTACGGCCCGGGCAAGCCGCTCAAGTTCGAGCTGCTCTACAACACCGACGACAACCACAAGAAGGTGGCCGTGGCCGTTGCCTCCATGTGGAAGAAGCTCGGCGTGCAGGTTAGCCTGGTGAACCAGGAGTGGAAGACTTATCTGGAAACCAAGAAGCAGGGTAACTTCGATGTGGGTCGTGCCGGCTGGATCGCGGATTACAACGAAGCCTCTTCCATGCTGGATCTGATGCAGACCACCCACGGCAACAACGACGGCAAGTACTCCAACCCCGCGTTCGACAAGCTGATGGCCGAGTCTCGCAACCAGGTGGATGCCGAGGCGCGCAACAAGCTGTATGTCCAGGCCGAAGACATTCTGGCCAAAGACATGCCCATTGCCCCCATCTACCAGTACGTGACCTCCCGCATGGTCAAACCCTATGTAGGCGGCTACCCGGCCAACCCGCTGGACAACCTCTACAGCAAAGACATGTACATCATTGCTCACTGAGTAAAGAAACAAGTCGCATAACAAGCAGGCCCGCCGGATGGCGGGCCTTATATTACAACCGCGACCCTTTGGAAGCAGTACAGGACAGGAAATGTCTATGTTGAAATTTATCCTTAAACGTCTACTGGAAGCGATCCCGACTCTACTGGTCTTGATCACCGTCTCCTTCTTCATGATGCGTTTCGCCCCGGGCAACCCCTTCACCAGCGAACGCGCCCTGCCACCGGAAGTCTTGGCCAACATCGAGGCCAAATATGGTCTGGACAAGCCCATCGGTGTGCAATATCTGACCTATCTGGGCAACCTGGTACAAGGTGACCTGGGCCCCTCCTTCAAATACAAGGATTTCACCGTCAACGATCTGGTGAGCCAGGCACTGCCGGTCTCCGCCAAGATTGGCGCCGTCGCCTTCCTGCTGGCGGTGACCCTGGGGGTGACTTTTGGCACCATAGCCGCCCTCAAGCAGAACACCCTCATCGACTATCTATTGATGTCGTCGGCCATGGCCGGGGTGGTGATCCCGGGCTTCGTGCTGGCACCCTTGCTGGTGCTCTTCTTCAGTATCTATCTCGGCTGGTTCCCGGCCGGTGGATGGCAGGGGGGCGGGGCCCAGTTCATGGTGCTGCCGGTGTTTGGCATGATGATGTACTACATCTCGGCCATCTCGCGCATCATGCGTGGCAGCATGATCGAGACCATGAACTCCAACTTCATCCGCACCGCCCGCGCCAAGGGGCTGCCCCTGCGTCACATCATTCTCAAACACGCCCTGCGCCCGGCCATGCTGCCGGTGGTCTCCTACCTGGGGCCGGCGTTTGTGGGGATCATCACCGGCTCCGTGGTCATCGAGACCATCTTCGGCCTGCCGGGCATTGGTCAGCTGTTCGTCAACGGTGCCCTCAACCGTGATTACTCCATGGTGCTCGGTCTGACCATTCTGGTCGGTGCCCTCACCATCACCTTTAACGCCGTGGTCGATATTCTCTATGCCGTCATCGATCCCAAGATCCGTTACTAAGTCGGGAGTACATCATGGTAGTCACAACTGAAAAACGCGAAGCCGTCGAGGCGTTCGCCCAGAAAGTGGAAGTGGTGGAAGGACGCTCCCTGTGGAAGGATGCCCGTCGCCGTTTCCTGCGCAACAAGGCGGCCCTCACCAGTCTCATCATCCTCTCCATCATCGGATTGGCGGTGATCTTGGGGCCCCATCTGTCCCAATACACCTTCGATGATCCGGACTGGGGCGCCATGCAAAGCGCACCGGACATGGAAACCGGCCACTGGTTCGGCACCGACAGCCTGGGGCGTGATCTGTTCGTGCGCACCCTGCTCGGCGGTCGCATTTCGCTCATGGTCGGCATCATGGGAGCCCTGGTGGCCGTCGTCATCGGCACCCTCTACGGCGCGGCCTCCGGCTTTATCGGCGGTCGGGTCGATAGCCTGATGATGCGGGTCCTCGAGATCCTCAACGCCTTCCCCTTCATGTTCTTCGTGATCATGCTGGTGACCTTCTTTGGCAGAAACCTGGCGCTCATCTTCCTCGCCATCGGCGCGGTGAGCTGGCTCGACATGGCGCGGATCGTGCGCGGCCAGACCCTGAGCCTCAAGAGCAAGGAGTTCATCGAGGCGGCCCACGTCTGTGGCGTCTCCAAGTGGAAGATCATTACCCGTCACATCGTGCCGAACGTGCTCGGGATCGTGGCCGTCTACGCCACCTTGCTGGTGCCGGGCATGATCATGTTCGAATCCTTCCTGAGTTTCCTCGGACTCGGCGTACAGGAACCCATGACCAGCTGGGGTGCCCTGCTGGATGAAGGCTCCAAAGCGATGGAAGTGGCCATCTGGCAACTCTTGTTCCCCGCCGGTTTCATGGTGGTGACCCTGTTTTGCTTCAACTTCCTCGGGGATGGTCTGCGCGACGCTCTCGATCCGAAAGATCGATAAAACAGTCCCACAGGATCGTTTTAAAGAGCCGCGAAAGACGGATAAGGAGTCTTTATGAAATTACTGGATGTGAAAGATCTGCGGGTCGAGTTCAAGACCCCGGATGGCAATGTGGTGGCCGTTAACGACCTCAACTTTTCTCTGTCCGCGGGCGAGACCCTCGGCATCGTCGGCGAATCTGGCTCCGGCAAGTCCCAGACCGCGTTCGCCATCATGGGTCTGCTCGCCAAGAACGGCGTTATCACCGGTTCCGCCAAGTTTCAGGGTGACGAGATCCTGAACCTGCCGGAGTCCAAGCTCAACCGTATCCGCTCCGAGAAGATCGCCATGATCTTCCAGGACCCCATGACCTCGCTGAACCCCTACATGAAGGTGAAGGATCAGCTGATGGAAGTGCTGATGTTGCACAAGGGGATGAGCAAGGCGGCGGCCTTCGAGGAGTCGGTGCGCATGCTGGACGCGGTGAAGATCCCCGAGTCGCGCAAGCGGATGAACATGTACCCCCACGAGTTCTCCGGCGGCATGCGCCAGCGGGTGATGATCGCCATGGCGCTCTTGTGCCGCCCGCAACTGCTCATCGCCGACGAACCGACCACGGCCCTGGACGTGACGGTACAGGCCCAGATCATGACCCTGATGAACGAGCTCAAGCGCGAGTTCAACACCGCCATCATCATGATCACCCATGACCTCGGTGTCGTCGCCGGTATCTGCGACAAGGTGCTGGTGATGTATGCCGGCCGGACCATGGAGTACGGCAAGGTCAACGACATCTTCTATCGCCCGAGCCACCCCTACACCGAGGGCCTGCTGCGCGCCATCCCCCGCCTCGACACCGAGGGGGAGGTGCTGCCCACCATCCCGGGCAACCCGCCCAACCTGCTGCGTCTGCCCACCGGCTGCCCCTTCCAGGAGCGTTGCCACAGGGTGAGCGAGATCTGCGGCAAGCAGTCCCCCATACTGACGCCGTTCAACGACGGTCGCGAGCGGGCCTGCCACTGGGTATCGGATGCCATGAGCAAGGGAGGCAACTAAATGGGTACTGACAAGAAACTGCTGCTGGAAGTGTCCGACCTCAAGGTCCACTTCAGCATCAAGAGTGACAAGGCCTGGCCCTGGGCCAAACCCTCCGCCCTGAAGGCGGTGGACGGGGTGACCCTGCGCCTGTACGAGGGGGAGACCCTGGGCGTCGTGGGGGAGTCCGGCTGTGGCAAATCCACCTTCGCCCGGGCCCTCATCGGCCTGGTGCCCGCCACCGATGGCAAGGTGGTGTGGCTTGGGCAGGATTTGACCAAGCTCGAGCAGGGGGCGCTGCGCGAAAAGCGCAAGGAGATCCAGATGATCTTCCAAGACCCGCTGGCCTCCCTCAACCCGCGCATGACCATCGGCGACATCATCGCCGAGCCTCTCATCACCTTCTATCCCAAGCTCTCAAAGGATGAGGTGAAGGAGAAGGTGCGAGCCATGATGACCAAGGTCGGTCTGCTGCCCAACCTGGTGAACCGCTACCCGCACGAGTTCTCCGGCGGCCAGTGCCAGCGGATTGGCATCGCCCGGGCGCTCATCCTGGAGCCCAAGATGATCATCTGCGACGAGCCGGTCTCGGCGCTGGATGTCTCCATCCAGGCGCAGGTGGTGAACCTGCTCAAATCCCTGCAAAAGGAGATGGGGCTGTCGCTCATCTTCATCGCCCACGACCTGTCCGTGGTCAAACACATCTCGGATCGGGTGCTGGTGATGTATCTGGGCAACGCGGTGGAGCTGGGTACCCGCCAGGAGATCTTCGCGAACCCCCTGCACCCCTATACCAAGGCGCTGATGTCGGCGGTGCCCATTCCGGACCCGGATCTCGAGCGCAGCAAGGTCATCCAGATCCTGGAAGGGGACTTGCCGTCCCCCATGAACCCGCCGTCCGGCTGCGTGTTCCGCACCCGCTGCCCGGTGGCGGGGCCGGAGTGTGCCAAGACCCGGCCCATGCTGGAGGGGAACTTCGATCACGCTGTCTCCTGCCTCAAGGTGGATCCGCTCTGACGCGAGCATGAGAAAGAGGGCGCCCGGGTGGCGCCCTCTTTATTTTTGTGCGGTCAAGAAGATGCCTCTTGGCGTTATCTTTCGGGGCTGCTACTATCCGCGCAACAAGGGGAGTAACTTCTCGCCGGTTTGTCGTCATTACGGTGCGCGCGATAGCAGTGGACCCGGCAGCCGGGCAGCGGATTGAGTCTGCTGTAAGTGAGACCTTGCCGAGAGGCAAGGTGTATCTGCTCCAAACGCAAACCCACGCCTCTCGGTCGTGGGTTTTGTCGTTTTTGGAGGAGTGAAAAATGGGTGAATGGTGGATGTGGACCGGTTTCTTCAGCATAGTGCTGGTCCTGTTATGGATTGACATACGCTTCGTCGGCGGTGGCAAGGCGCACAAGGTCTCCCTGAAAGAGGCGGGGATCTGGTCTCTCATCTGGGTGAGCGTGGCCTTGCTGTTCAACCTGGCCATCTGGCTCTGGCTGGACCACAGTGCAGGCCGTGAAATCGCCAACCAGAAGGGGCTGGAGTTCCTCACCGGCTACCTCATCGAGAAGGCGCTGGCGGTGGACAACGTCTTCGTCTGGCTGATGCTGTTCGGCTACTTTGCCATTCCGGCCGAGCTGCAGCGCCGGGTGCTGCTCTACGGGGTACTGGGTGCCATCGTGATGCGGGCCGGCATGGTGTTCGCCGGCAGCTGGCTCATCGAGCAGTTCCACTGGATCCTCTACCTGTTCGGCGCCTTCTTGCTGCTGACCGGGGTCAAGATGCTGTGGGCCGCCGACAAGGAGCCGGACTTGGCCAACAACCCGCTGCTGGGCTGGATGCGCCGTCGCTTTAAGGTGACCGAGAACCTGGAAGGGGAGAACTTCTTCGTCTGGCGTGATGGTGTGCGCTACGCGACGCCGCTCCTGCTCATCCTGGTGCTGGTGGAGGTGAGCGATCTCATCTTCGCGGTGGACAGTATCCCGGCCATCTTCGCGGTGACCACGGATCCTTTCATCGTGCTGACCTCCAACATCTTCGCCATCATGGGCCTGCGCGCCATGTACTTCCTGCTGGCGGGTGTGGCGGAGCGCTTTGCCCTGCTCAAATACGGTCTGGCGCTGATCCTGATGTTCATCGGGGTCAAGATGCTGCTGCTGGATGTGTTCAAGATCCCGACCGGTATCGCTTTGGGTGTGGTAGCCCTGATCCTGCTGGCCTCCATGGGGCTGAGTCTCTGGGTGACCCGCAAGAAAGACGGTGTGAAAACGGTCTGATTTCCAAATAAGTAAAAAGGGCTCCCGCGGGAGCCCTTTTTTATGTCTGATGGTTATCAGCGCTTGATCTTCTTGGGGTTGGTGTAGCCCCAGATGGTGTACATGTCCGCCAGCAGGGCGCCATTGTACTCTTCCAGATCCGCCTGTTTCACCTCGGCCTCACCCTGGCGACCGAACAGCACCACCTCATCACCGGGTTTGACCCCTTTGAGATCGGTCACGTCCACCATGATGGTGTTCATGGAGGTCTTGCCGACGACCGGCACCTTCTGGCCCTGGATCAGCACATAGGCCTTGTTGCTGAGCGCGCGGCGATAGCCGTCGGAGTAGCCGAGCGGCAGGTTCGCCAGCAGGGAATCGCGCTTGAGGGTGAAGGTGCGGTCATAGCCGACGGTGTTGCCAGCCGGGTAGTGGTTGACCGAGGCGACCTGGGTCTTGAACGCCATGACGCGCTTGTACTCGGTGTAGGAGGGGATGGAGTCGCCGTACAGCAGGCCGCCCGGGCGCACCATGTCGAAGTAGGCGTCAGGCACTTCCAGGGTGGCGAAAGAGTTGGCGGCATGGATGGTGATCTTGCTGCGATCCAGCTTGCCGGCTTCCAGCAGCCACTGGCTGTCCAGCTTGAACTGGGCCAGACCGAGCTTGACGTCCTCTTTCTCCTCCACCGGGAAGTGGGTCATGATGCCGACCGGGGTGATGCCCTGGAGCTTGAGCATGGCCAGGGCTTCGTCCTTGGCACCGGACTGGCGCAGGTCGATGCCGTTGCGGCTCATGCCGGCGGAGTTCAGGCCGATGTGCACCGGGATCTTGGTGTTGTGGCGCAGGGCGATGTCGGAGATGCCCTTGGCACTCTCCAGGCTGCCGATGAGCTCTTCGAGCTTGTAGGGCAGGGCTTGTTCCACCTCGTTCGGGGTGGCAGCCCGCACCCGCATCAATCGGCCTTCGAAGCCCTTCTCGCGAGCGACGCGCGCCTCTTCGTTGCTGGCGATGCCGATGCAGGGGATGCCTGCCTTGACCACGGAAGGTACCAGCAGATCGATGCCGTGACCGTAGGCGTCCGCTTTCATGATGGCGCAGATCTGCGGCCCCTTGTCACCGAGGCGATCCTTGAGGGTCTGGATGTTGTGTTCGAATGCGCCCAGATCCACTTCCAGCCAGGCATTGGTGGCAGTCTGCTCCTGGCCGTTGCGGGTATCGCTGGCCAGCGGCAGGTAGGGGGCGGCGACCGCCTGACCGGCGAGCAAGCCGAACACCAGGGTGGCGAGCAGGGTTTTCTTGTGCATGGGATGTAACCTTCTTATTGTTGAGGTTGAAAGCGTCCGGGTATGGACGCGGACGTCAGTCGCTTGGGAAATTATTCGTATGTGGATGATATTTATCCATTTTTTTCAATGCGACGACTGCGGGAGTGTATCTCATTGGCGCCATTCGTGGCACAGGTTGCAGGAAGAAAAAATGCGTTTCGAGCCGCGGATCCCACCCTTGTTGCTGTTTGTCATCATCGTGCTCGCCATGGGGTTGGGCGCGGGGGAGGGCGGCGGTCTGGGGGGCTGGTCGATCATCGCGATGATCCTGGCCTTGGTGGGAGCCGCGCTCGGTCTGGGGGCGCTCACGCAGTTCGCCCGCCAGCGCACTACGGTCAATCCCATCCGCCTGCAGCAGAGTCGGGCGCTGGTGACGCTGGGGGTCTATCGCATCAGCCGCAACCCCATGTATCTGGGGCTGTTGTGCTGGTTGATGGCGCTGGCCTGCCATCTTGGCGGTTTGTATGTCTGGCTCGGCCCGCTGGTGTTTTTCGGCTGGATGACCCGTGTCCAGATCCCGGCGGAGGAGCGGGCCCTGCGCGCCCGCTTCGGGGTCGCTTATCTGCACTACTGCCGACGAGTGCGGCGCTGGTGCTGAGGCGCATATCAACAAAAAGACCCGCCGTGGCGGGTCTTTTTTCATGGGGCATCGTCTCACGCCTTGGCGAGTTCGGCCTTTGCCTCTTGCAGGGGCTGGCCTTCCCCCAGGCTGTCTTCGGTCTTGGCCACCACGCTGGCGGCGATGGCGTTGCCCAGCACGTTGGTGGCGGAGCGGCCCATGTCCAGGAAGTGGTCGATGCCGAGCAGCAGCAGTATGCCCGCTTCCGGGATGTGGAACTGGTTGAGGGTGGCGGCGATCACCACCAGGGAGGCGCGCGGAACCCCGGCCATCCCCTTGGAGGTGACCATCAACAGCAGCAGCATGGTGATCTGCTGGGCCATGGAGAGCTCGATGCCATAGGCCTGGGCGATGAACATGACCGCGAAGGTGCAGTACATCATGGAGCCGTCCAGGTTGAAGGAGTAGCCCATGGGCAGCACGAAGCTGGCGATGCGCTTGTCACAGCCAAACTTCTCCAGCCTGTCCAGGGTCTTGGGGTAGGCGGCCTCGGAGCTGGCGGTGGAGAAGGCGAGCAGTATGGGTTCGCGGATCATGGCGAGCAGAGTCAGTATGCGGCGGCGAATGAACAGACTGCCCATCAGGATCAGCAGCAGCCAGAGGCAGGCCAGGGCCAGGTAGAACTGGGCCATGAAGCTGCCGTAGGTCACCAGGATGCCGAGCCCTTCCTTGGCCACCATGGCGGAGATGGCGCCGAACACGGCGAAGGGGGCGAAGTTCATCACGTAGCCGGTCACTTTGAGCATGATCTCGGCGGTGCTGGCCATCAGGGTGACCACGGGGCGTGCCAGATCGCCGAGGGCGGCGGCGGCCAGGCCGAAGAAGAGGGAGAACACCACGATCTGCAGGATCTCGTTGGTGGCCATGGCCTCGATGACGCTTTTCGGGATGGCGTGGGTGACGAAGTCCTTGAGGCTGAGTGCGCTGGCGGCCACCCCCGAGGTGGCGGTGTCATCGGGCAGGGAGAGGGAGAGGCCCACACCCGGTTGCATCAGGGTGACCATCACCAGCCCCAGGGTCAGTGACATCAGCGAGGCCAGCATGAACCAGCCCAGGGTCTTGGCGCCGATGCGACCCACGGTGCGAGTGTCCCCCATCTTGGCGATCCCGACCACCAGGGTGGTGAACACCAGGGGGGCAATGATCATCTTGATGAGGCGCAGGAAGATGTCGGTCAAGATGGTGATGTTGCCGGCAAAATCGGCGGCCTCTGCCGGTGCCAGCAGGCGATAACCCTGGCCGGTGGCAATGCCGAGCAGCATCGCGATCAGAATGGCGACGGTCAATTTGTTCATTTTCATGGGGGGATCCCAGTCTCTGTGTGCTGTCGTGTGTAGGGGGCGAAGGGCGCCACCTTAGTCCTTTTTTGTGATCCGGACCATGGAATCCTGGTCGCCGGTGTGCTGGCAGAATGCCTAATCGCACCAAGGAAATCCAGCGGCTTATGGTGGGTTTTTTAGATGATGTTAGATGTATGTGATATGGATCTTGCGATTGACTGATATTAATCACTGTTTGTTTTCATTTTTGCGAGATAAGACGCTTCCAGGCTCCGATCGTTCAAGGGGTGGTCCCCGAGGGAGAAGGTCAGCAGGGCCGAGGTGCGGTGCTCGACGTGCATCTCGTCCATGAAGGTATCGGGTTCGTACTCATCGAAACCGAACTGGGGGCGAGTGGGGCTGACCCTGACCGGATCCCGCGCCAGGGTCAGCTCTTGCACGTTGACCCAGGCATGGCCCCGTGCCAGCGCCATCTCTCCCGCCCGCTTGAGCACATACTTGCGGGCCAGTTCCCTGTCCACCAGATCGTTGCCGACGAACTCCAGCTGCCATTTGTTGGGCCCAAGCTGGGTCTGGGAGAAACCCGTCTGGCCGTTCCAGAAGGACTTCTCGCTGTCATAGGGGGTGGCGCAGCCAGCGAGCTGAACAAGCAACAGGGCGCACAGGGCGAGGCGCGGAAGAGGAGAGCGGGGGAGCGACATCTGGGCAATCCGGGCAGAAGAGAGTGCCTCACTACAGCACAACGGGCGGAGGGAGACAATGAGGGCGGCCCGGCGCCATAAAAAGAAAAGGCCTTGTCGTCTGACAAGGCCTTTCTCGGGGAATTTGGTCGGTGTGAGAGGATTCGAACCTCCGACCCTCTACACCCCATGCAGATGCGCTACCTGGCTGCGCTACACACCGACGAGGTCAGCTCGGCTGACGGGGGCTGAGTTTATGGAGATGGGCAGGTCCTGTCAACAGGGTAAATAGCACGCCGAGACTGTTCGCCTGCTTTGCGAGCAACTTTGGATCAAAGTGCGACCAGTCGCTCAATCTGACGCCATCATTCCGTCTCGCCGGCCAAAAAAACGGCCACCCCGTGGGTGGCCGTCTGGCGCAGTGAGCGCATACCTTGCGTGAAGGTGGCTCAGCGGTTGAAGGTCAGTCGCTTGCCCAGCACCTTGTCGGTGACCTGACCGTTCTGCCAGGCGATCTGGCCGTTGACCAGGGTCATCTCAACGATGGCGCTCTGGAAGCGGTTAACCTCTCATATCAGCGGTTGAAAGTCAGTCGCTTGCCCAATACCTTGTCGGTGACCTGACCGTTCTGCCAGGCGATCTGGCCGTTGACCAGGGTCATTTCGATGGTGCTCTGGAAGCGATAACCGTTGAACGGCGACCAGCCGCAGAGATAGAGCAGGTTGCTGTCGTTGACCACGTAGGGCTTGCCGAGATCCAGCAGCACCAGATCGGCGAAGTAACCCTCGCGGATGTAGCCGCGATCCTGCACCTGGAAGCGCTCGGCCACCGCGTGGGAGGTCTTCTTGACGATGGTCTCCAGGGAGAACACGCCGTTGTGGTAGAGCTCCAGCAGGGCTTGCAGGGAGTGCTGCACCAGGGGCACGCCGGACGGTGCCTTGAAGTAGCTGTTCTGCTTCTCTTCCCAGGTGTGGGGCGCGTGGTCGGTTGCGATGATGTCCAGCACGTCGTTGCGCACCGCATCCAGCAGGGCGTGTTGATCCGCCGCGCTCTTCACCGCCGGGTTGCACTTGATCTGGCTGCCCAGGGTGTCGTAGTCCGCCTCGTTGAAGAAGAGGTGATGCACGCACACCTCGGCGGTGATGTTCTTGTCCTTGAGATCCTTCAGGTCCGGGGTGGCGGTGAAGAGCGACAGCTCCTTCGCCGTGGTCAGGTGCAGCACGTGCAGCTTGGCGCCATATTGCTTCGCCAGTCCCACCGCCATGCTGGAGGACTTGTAGCAGGCATCGGCGCTGCGGATGCGGCCGTGTTCGCGCATGGGCACATCCTCGCCCCACTTGGCGCGAGCCTCGTCTTCCAGCACCTTGATGGAGGGGGTGTCCTCGCAGTGGGTGACGATCATCACCGGGCTTTCGCGGAAGATGGCCGCCAGGGTCTCCTGATTGTCCACCAGCATGTTGCCGGTGGAGGCTCCCATGAAGATCTTGATGCCGCAGGACTGCTTGGGGTCGAGCTTCTTGATCTCTTCCAGGTTGTCGTTGGTGGCACCCAGGTAGAAGCTGTAGTTGGCGGCGGCGGAGTTGGCGGCTATCTGGTATTTGGCTTCGAGGACATCGATGGTGGTGGTCTGGGGATTGACGTTGGGCATTTCCATGAAGCTGGTGGTACCACCGGCCACGGCGGCCCGGGATTCACTGGCGATGGTGCCCTTGTGGGTCAGGCCGGGCTCGCGGAAGTGGACCTGGTCGTCGATCATCCCGGGGATGAGGTGACGACCCGCGGCATCGATCACCACCGCATCCGGGGCGCTGATATCGGGGGCGATGCGGGCTATCCTTTCCCCCTCGATCAACACGTCGGAAGCATAGATGCGGCCTTCGTTGACCAGGGTGGCGTTCTTGATAAGCAATTTGTTCATGGGGGGTTCCAGTTCCTTTGCCGATAATCCGGGGTCATAATATCCCAAACTGCACTTTCTCTGTAGCAAGGTCTGAGTGATGAAGTTATTTGTAAGAGATTTGACCGTTATCGACTCCAGCTATCTGTGTGAACGCCGTGGCATGGTGGGGGAGAGCTGGCTGGTCGATATCGAAATGAGCGGTGAGCTCAACGAGATGAGCATGCTGCTGGACTTTGGCCGGGTGAAGAAGCTCATCAAGTCCATCATCGACGATGAGGTGGATCACAAGCTGCTGGTTCCCACCGGCAGCGCCCTGGTACAGATGGCCGAGCTGGACAATGGCGAGTGCACCGTGGATCTGCTGCGTCCCCACCGCTCCATCCATCTGCGCTGCCCGGCCCAGGCGTTCGCCTTCATCCCCGCTCCCCAGGTGGACAAGGAGTCGGTGACCCACTACCTGCTGGGCGTGCTGGCGACCCGTTTGCCGGGCAACATCAAGGATTTGTCGCTGACCTTGCGCTCGGAGCGCATCGATGGCGCCTTCTACCACTACAGCCATGGCCTGAAGAAGCACGACGGCAACTGTCAGCGCATCGCCCACGGTCACCGCTCTCCTGTCGAAATCCTGGTGGATGGGGAACGGGACGAGGAGCTGGAGCTGAACTGGGCCGAGCGCTGGAGTGATATCTACCTCGGTACCGAAGAGGACAAGGTGTTCCTGTCCGAACTCGATTTGAGTGAACAGGCCAAGGCCCAGCTGGGTGAGCATCACCTGGGCTTCAGGTACGTGGCGCCCCAGGGACTGTTCCAGCTCGCCATGCCGGCGGCGGAGGTGGAGATGATCGACACCGACACCACCATAGAGCTGCTGGCCCACTACATCGCCCGCGAAGTGAAAAAGCAGGTGGGTGACAAGTTCGTGAAGATCGTCGCCTATGAAGGGGTGGGCAAGGGCGCCATCGCCTACGCCTGATCGGGCACCCAGCACGTATCAAGCAAGGCTCCCGATGGGAGCCTTTTTATTGCCTGTGTGCTGGCGGCCAGAAATTAACTGCGACCTTGTGCCAGCAGACGGACCGCGAGCAGGCCCAGTACGGTGGCCATCAGATAACGCTGCACCGCGAGCCAGAGCCGGTTACGGGCAAACCAGCCAGCAATATGGGCGGCAGAAAGCGCGACTCCCAGGTTGACTGCGGCGCTGATGAGCAGCTGCACCGCGCCGAGCTGCAGGCTCTGGCCGAGCACGGATCCCGCCTCGGGGCTGATGAACTGGGGCAGCACGGAGAGATAGAAGATGGCCACCTTGGGGTTGAGCACGCTGGTGAGCAGCCCCATCAGAAACAGCCGGCCGGGGGAGTGGGCCGGCAGGGCCGAGGGCTCGAACGGCGAGCGGGAGCCGGGCCGAATGCCCTGCCAGGCCATCCACAGCAGGTAGAGGGCACCGGCGACTTTGAGCAGTTCATAGCCCATGGGGATCGCCATGAAGAGCGCGGTCAGGCCGACGGCGGCGCACAGCATGTGGACGCTGAAACCGAGCACCACGCCCCCCCAGGACATGATGCCCGCCACGCGCCCCTGACAGAGGGAGCGGGAGAGCAGGTAAATCATGTTGGGGCCCGGGGTCAGGGCCATCAGCAGGGAGGCACCGGCAAACAGCAGCAGCTGGCTGAGGGAGATCATGAGGACATCCTGAGGGCAAACGGGCCAGAAGGCAGGGTCATCTGGCTATGCTGACGCAGGGGCGGGCCGCTGTCCGTGACCGGGCGCAGGCTTTCAGTGTTTACTGGCGGGGGAGAATGAAACAGGGGCCCGCAGGCCCCTGATGTCGCATGCGCGATTCAGGCACTGAGCCGGAAGCGCTGCACCAGTCCTTCCTGCTGCTCGGCCAGGGAGTCGAGCTGCTGGCTGGTCTCGGCCACCTTCTCGATGCCCTGATAGTTGAGATCCGAGATGTCCGAGATGCGGTTGAGGTTGGTGGCGATGTCGGCGCTGGTGGCCTGCTGCTGCTCGGCGGCGGAGGCTATCTGGCTCGACATGTCGCTGATGAGCACGACGATGCCCTGCACCTCTTCCATGGCGTTGTTGGCCTGGGAGCTCTGATCCATGCAGCTGTCCATCTCGCGGGAGCACTCCTGCATGACGTTGACCGCCCGGGCGACCCCCTGTTGCAGGTTCTCGATCATCTGCTGGATCTCGCTGGTGGACTGGGCGGTACGGCCCGCCAGGTTGCGCACTTCATCCGCCACCACCGCGAAGCCGCGACCCTGCTCGCCGGCACGGGCCGCCTCGATGGCTGCGTTGAGGGCCAGCAGATTGGTCTGTTCGGCAATGCCGCGAATGACGTCCAGAATATTGCCGATCTGGCCGCTCATGGCGCTCACGTCGCCGATCACGGCGCCGGTTTGCTGCAGCTTGCCCGCCAGCTGGTGGGTGGTGGTGATGTTGCCAGCCATCACCTTGCGGCCCATTTCGGAGGCCTTTTCCACGTCCTGAACCCGTTCCAGGGTCTGGTTGGCGGCCTGGGCCACTTCCCGCACCGAGGCTTCCATCTGGGTCATGGCGGCGGCGACCGAGGCGGTCTCCTGGCGCTGTTTCTCGAGATCGGCGCGCACGGATTCCGTGGTGTGGCGGTTGTCGTGGGCGGCGCTGTTGAGCTGATTGGAGGCTTGGGAGAGCTGCTTGAGCACATCCCCCATCTGCTGGATCAGCAGGTTGACCTGGCTGCCGAGCTGACCAAACTCGTTCTGACTCTTGAAGCCGACCCGCTGGGTCATGTCGCCCTGGGTCACCTCGGTCAGCACCCGCAGCAGCTCCTTGAGAGGGCGGCGGATGGCCTTGCCGAGGGTGTAGGCCACCAGAATGGCCACCAGGATGGCGATGACGATGCTGATGGTCTGGGTAAGGGTGCTCTGGGTCTGCACCCGATCCGAGGCCTGGATGCTGGCGTTCATCAACTGCTGGCTCTGGGTGGTGATCCCCTCCAGCTTGTTCTGGATGGCAACGATGAGCTGGCTCGCCTGCTTGCTCTGTTCGCGCATGGCCTGCTGCTGCTTCATCAGCGCCAGGTATTGGGCGAGTACCCCTTCGTTGCCCGTGGTGTCGCGCACGAACCCATGGACGTAGTGGCCCATGTTGTTGTCGAAGTCCTGGAGCTCACCCTGCAGATCCTTGATGGTGCTGTTGAAGCTCTCGATCTGCATCTTGTTGCGCTTGAGTGCGCTCTCGATGGGGGCCGGGATGCTCTGGTTCAGGGCATCCATGGTGGAGAGTTCGATGGCGGAGAGCTTGGTGGTCAGGGTCTCGGAGAGCATCTTGATGAAGCTGTCGTCGATGGAGACCATCATGTCACCCAGGTTCTTCTTGAACTGGGGCAGGCTGACTTGAAATTGCCCCTTGGCCTGATTCACCTTGTGCAGCCGGGTGAGCAGAGCCTCGTGTTCGGTGGGCAGGGTCTGGGTCAGCTGCAGGTAGTCGGCAACCAGCTTGGTCAGGGCCGTCATCTCCCCTTGCAGCTCCGGATGGGCTGCCACCTGGGCCTTGAGGGTCGCCAGCATCTGGTCGACCTGGGCCTGGGCCTGTTGCAGCTCGGCCACTTCTCCGGGCAACAGCTTGGGATCCTGCTCGGTCAGCACGTCGGTGAGCCACTTGTTGGCGCTGAGGAGGCTGATCTGGGTCTGGCTGCTGGCGATCACCAGCGGCATGGATTGCTGGGTGACCTGACTCAGGGCCCCATTGAGCTCGCTCTGGCTGCGAAAGGTCAGTGCTGCGCTGGCGACCATGACGGCGACCAGGATGGCAAAGCCCAAATAGACTCTCTGTAAAATGGAGAGGTCTGACATTGTTTGTTTCATTATTGTCCCGCTGTCGATGCAAAAGTCCCTTGCCTGAGTACCCCGTCCTTTTGGTACCCTGCATGCCCTGTGGTCATGCCTCTGGTACGGAGGACGTCTCCTTGGCTATCGGTATTTTTAACAATAACTGAAGGGATTTGGACAACGGCTGTGTCAAATATCGGCTTGTGTCACACTTGGCGAGCCTCGGCGGCATTTTTGGGATTCGCTTGGGGTTCGTGTAGAATTTTCTTTTTCATATAAAGGAGTTACCCATGGCGCAAGAAACCATTTTCAGCAAAATCATCCGCAAGGAAATCCCCGCCGACATCCTTTATCAAGACGATCTGGTGACCGCGTTTCGCGACATCCAGCCCAAGGCCAAGACCCACATCCTGATCATCCCCAATGTGCTGATCCCCACGGTCAACGACGTGGAACCCGATCATGAGCTGGCCCTTGGCCGGATGTTCACCGTGGCCCGCAAGCTGGCGAGCGACGCCGGGATTGCCGAGGACGGCTATCGCCTCATCATGAACTGCAACCGTCATGGCGGGCAGGAGGTGTACCACATCCACCTGCACCTGGTCGGTGGTCAGCCCCTGGGACCCCTGCTCAGCCTGTGATCCGTGCCGTCTCCACTGCCGGCCTGTTGTTGGCCGGCCTGTTGATGGGGGGCTGCGCCTCCCACTGGCAGGATCTTTTCGTCTCCTATTCCGATCAGATGGTGCCCCAGCGCAACCTGCTGCTGCAGGGCAAGGCCGCTGATGCCTTGTCCGAGGTGCGTGACTCCACCCTGGGGGATGACACCTATGTGCTGGATCGGCTGGAGCAGGGGCGTATCGCCTGGCTCGCCAGCCAGGATGCGGCCAGCAAGCAGGCCTTCGCCGCCGCCGACAGCCGTCTCGCCTGGGAAGATAACCAGGCCCGCTACCGGCTGAGCCGTGGCCTGGCCCAGGCGGGCAGCCTGCTCACCAATGATCAGACCCTGGGATATCTGGCGCCGGATTATGAGCGCACCATGCTGCATCACTATCTGGCCCTCAACTACCTGCAGCGGGGGGAGCTGGAAGGTGCCCAGGTGGAGGTGCGCCGGGCCAATCAGGTGCAGGAGCAGGCCCTCAAGAGTCGGGCCGACGAGGTGCGTGCGGTCAAGAAGGAGGCGACGGCGGCGGGGGATGAGGCGCAGATGCGCCAGCTCATGTCGCGGGGGGCTCCGAGTCTCGACCGGCTCATCGGTCAGGTGAAGAACGGTTTCCAGAATGCCTATACCTTCTATCTCTCCGGGGTGCTCTACGAGGCGAGCGGGGATCTCAACGACGCCTGGGTGGATTACCAGCGGGGCTATCAGATAGCGCCGGACAACCAGAGTCTGCAGGATGCCCTGCTGCGTCTGGCCCGGCTGCGGGGCTCCCCGGACGAGATCCGCGACACCGAGAAGCGAGTGGGCCGCAAGGCCCCGCCGCTCGTCAAGGATCAGGGCCAGCTGGTGGTGTTGTTTGAAGATGGCCTGATCCCGGCGCGGCGGGAGCTGTTCCTGCCGCTGCCCATCGCCACCTCGGGCGGGGATTTTCGTACCTTTACCGTGGCGGTTCCCTATTACGACAATAGGAGCGCCAGTACCGGCCCCCTGGCGGTGAGCCTTGGCAATCGTCACCAGCAGACCAGCTCCCTGGTGCGGCTAGAGGCCCTGGCCGCCAAGGATCTGCAGGAGCGGTTGCCCGGCATGTTGACCCGCCAGGCCCTGCGACTGCTGGCCAAGGAGCAGCTCAGACGTTCCGCCGCCAAAGAGGGGGGGGATGTGGGCAACATTCTGGTCGGCATCTTCAATACCCTGTCCGAGCGGGCCGATACCCGCAGCTGGCTGACCCTGCCGGCGGAGGCAGGCAGCTGGCAGGCCATGGTGCCGGCGGGGGAGGTGAGTCTCACCCTGGGGGCGGGCAGCGCCCTGCGCACCCTGCCACTCAGGGTGCACAGCGGGCGCACCACTCTGGTGTGGGTGCAGCGCCTCGGTGCCGGTTTGACGACCCGGGTGATGCCCATCTAGCGGGGGCTGCCCCGCCACGGGATAACGAATGCTCCCCTCGGGGAGCGATACACAGCGTGAGGTGATGATGATGAAAGCCCCGATGGCTGCCCTGGCCCTGACACTGCTGCTGTCGGCCTGCAGCACCAATACCTCCGGCGTGGCGCTCTATGCGCCGGCAGGGGGCGCGGCGACCCTGGAGACCCATAACGGCTCCCTGGACGCGACCCTGACCGAACAGAGCCGGCGTCAGCAGAACGGCCTGTTGCAGGTCAACGTGATCCTGACCAACACCCAGTCCGGGGACAACCATCTGCAATACCTGTTCTACTGGTACGATGGCAGCGGCCAGGAGGTGGCCAGCGATGGTCGCGGCTGGACCCCCATCAAGCTCCACGGCCACCAGAGCCGAACCCTGTCTGCCCTGGCACCCAATGGGAGCGCCCAGGGTTACAGGGTCTATGTACGCGAAGTGATTGAGGAATCGAACTGATGAAAATGAATCATGCCCTGCTGATCCTGAGTGGCGTCCTGTTGCTCGGCGGTTGTTCCAGCACCACCGTCAGCTATGGCGATCCGACCGAAACCGAGACGGTGACCGTGGATTACGGCTCAAGCGACCTGCAGGCCATCGCCGACAAGATGGCGGATTCCATGCTGAGCTCGCCGGCCACCAGCGAGATCACCGCAGGGGGGCGCCCCGTGATGTTCATGGACTCCATTCGCAACAAGACGTCGGAGCACATCGACACCGAGGCCATCACCGATACCCTGCGCACCAAGCTGCTGCGCTCCGGCAAGTTCCGCTTCGTCGACATGAGCAAGGTGGCGGCGGTCAAGCAGCAGCTGGAATACCAACAGGGCAGCGGCATGGTGGATCCCGCGACCATGGTGCGCATTGGCAAGCAGACCGGTGCCCGTTACATGGTCTATGGCAACCTCGCCAGCATCGTCAAGGACAACGGCAAGGTGAAGGATGTCTACTACCAGATGACCATGAACCTGATGGATCTGGAAAACGGCGAGCTGCTTTGGGCCGATCAGAAAGAGATCCGCAAGCAGGCGAAGACCTCCACCTTTGGCTGGTAAGCCAGCTGGGGGAAACGGGGCCGCGCAGGCTCAGCGCGGCGATCTCGCCGAGCTGGCCCTGCTCGCCAGCCTGCCCGATCCCTGGCGTGAGGGACGCCTCGCGCCCCTGGGGGAGGGGCTGACCAACTGCAACTATCGGCTGACACTCCCCTCGGGGCAGTGCGGTTTCTTGCGCTGCGGTCACCCGGACCCGGTGCGCCTTGGCATCGACCGTGCCACCGAGTGGCAGCTCTATCAGGGGGCCATGGGGCAGGGGATCGCCTTGCCCTGTCATCACAGCGATCCGGCCACGGGCCTGATGCTGCTGGCCTGGTGCGAGGAGCCGAACTGGCTGCTGGCCCCGCCGCCGCCGGACGAGCAACCCCGGCTGCTGGCCGAGGTGCTCGGCCGCATGCACCGTTTGCCGGTGCCCAGGGTGGTGATGGCGGTACGGGCCCACGCCAGGGGGTATCGTGATCGGCTGCTCCGGGTGCCGGAGTGGCTGCCCGCCCTTGAGCGAGCCCTGCTCGCGAGCCGGGAGCCGGACGATTGCTGGCTCCCTTGTCATCACGATCTCAATCCGGCTAACTTGTTGGGGCGAAAGCCCTGGGTCATCGACTGGGAGTATGGTGCCGCCGGTCACCCGGGTTTCGAGCTTGCCAGCATAGTGCGCACTCACCACTGGAACGAAGAACAGCAGCGCCAGTTGGAGAGCTGCTATCTTGAAGGCATAGGGCTTGAGGGCGCGGGAGAAGGGCATAAGCTGCTCAATGGCAAGGGATTTCAGGCCGAGGCCTTCCTGCCATGGGTCGATTACATCGGGCTGCTGTGGGGGCTCTTGATGGCCGAGCAGCAGCCAGGGCCCGACTATCAGGCGCTGATCGACAAGAACCGCCGCCGCCTGGAATAGGGGGAGCGAACTTGCCGAACAAGGGGCTCACCGCTGACTCACCCGACACGACGCTAGTATCTCAACGATTGGAGGCATGCATGCGAACCACCTTCTCATGGCGTCACCCCCGCAGCTGGAGCCTGCTGCTGCTCTGCCTGCTGCTGACGGGTTGCGCCACCCGGGTCATCTACTACTGGCTCGACTCCGCCATCGTCTGGCAGCTCGATGACTACTTCTCTCTGGATCGCAGCCAGAAGAAGCTGCTGGATACCGAGGTGAAGGGGCTGATGGCCTGGCACCGCCAGCATGAGCTGCCCATCTACGCCAGGGATCTCGACGCCCTGGCCAAGGCGGTGGCGAGCCCCATGACCCCGGAGCAGGTCTCCCTGCATCTGGACAAGACCCAGGCCAGCCTGGCCCGCACCCTGGAGAACGCCATTCCCCGCACCGTGCGCCTCGCCCGTACCCTGACCGATGCCCAGGTGGCCCACTTCATGGGGGACAGGGTGAAGCGCCAGCAGGAGCGCCAGCACGATTTTGCCACCGAGTCGAAGGCCGAGATGCTCAAGGGCTTTCGGGAGAAGATGAGCGAGCGGCTGGTGTTCTGGATTGGCAAGGTCAAGCCGGCCCAGGAGCCGCTGATCGCCCAGTGGGCCGAGTGGCAATACGAGATGATGGGCCCCTGGCTCGAGTTTCAGGGAGCCTGGACCCAGGAGCTGGACAGGTTGATGAAGCAGCGCCAGAGCCCGGACTTTGGCAAGGAGCTGACCCGCTTGCTGCAACAGGGAGACGGCCTGATGGACGGCCGCTTCACCGGCTATACCGATCAGTCCCGCCAGCGCACCGTCCAGTGGCTGAGCGATCTCAGCCAGTCGATGGATCTCTCCCAGCGGGCGCACCTCTACACCCTGCTCAAGGACTACGCCGAAGACTTCGAGGAGATGACGCGGGGGCGCTGAGGATCCCGTGTCCGCACCGCGAGGGCGGCAGGCTGCAAGGCCTGCCGCCCTTGTCCTTGTCAGGCCCCTGTGATAGCTTGCCCCCTCTGTTACTCGGGAATTAACTGTTTGAGTCGCCTGGATAAAGTGAAACTGGCCGCGATGACGCTGCTCATTGCGCTGACCCTGCTGTTCTCTGCCTTGCCGGCGGGGGGCGTCGCCGTATCCGCGGCGCAGCAGGGGGCTGAGCAGACCCAGGCCTTGCACCTTGTCAGCCAGAGCGACGACGGCGTGGTCAAGTTTGTCGGCTCCAACCAGACACATCTGCTGCGCCTCGAGCACTCTCTGCGCAATGACAATGGCCCCGGCAAGGTGGTCTACGAGCTGGTGCAGAGCTGGTCCCAGCAGGCGATCCTCTTGCTGCTGTGCGGCCTGCTGTTCCATCTCGCCCTTCATTATCCCAGGCAGAGTTTCCGGCATCACTTCGCGACGCTGCACAGCCGGCGTCTGCAGCGTCGACACCTGCAATACCGCTTCACCCAGAGTTTCCTCATCTGACTCCGATGGGGCCAGCCTGCCATCTGTTGCCTCATCGTCTCTCCGTAGCTGTTTAGTTTTACTAAACGGTTTGGCTGTCTTGTTTCGTTTTTTTACGCGATGTGCGCCGTCACATCCGTCGCTTTCGCCTGACAGAGGCCGATTTCATGAGAAAAAAGAGTCATCTCATCCTGAACCGCATGAGTCTGTGGCAGTACGCCCTGTTGCTGCTCATGCTGCTCACCTTCACGTTTTATTCCCTGCCCACCTTCTTCGGTGAGCAGCCCTCCCTCGGCCTGCATGGCCAGTCTAGCCTGACCGAGGCCCAGCGCACCCTGTTCGCCGAGCACCAGATCTCCCTGCAAAAAGAGGTACAGCAGGGGGAGCGGGTGGAACTGGTGTTCGACAGCCAGGCCAGCCAGCAGCGGGCCAAGCAGCTGCTGGAGCAGCAGGGCTTCGAGAGCGCGGCCCTGACCCTGGAGTTCCACTCCAACGCCCCGACCTGGATAAGCCAGCTCGGCGCCGCCCCCATCAAGCTCGGGCTGGACTTGCGCGGCGGCTCCCAACTGCTCATCGGGGTGGATCTCGATTTTGTCATCGACAACCAGACCCGCAACCTGGTGGACATGTTGCGCACCCAGTTTCGCGAGGCGCACCTGAGGGGGGCCAACGTGGCGCGGGTGTCGGCCGGGGAGGTGAGGGTCATTCTGCCTGAGGGGGTGGAGCAGGGGCCCTGGCTCACCATCATCCGGGACAGCGCCGGCACCCGCCTGGATCAGTGGCGCCAGCAGCGCAGCGGCAATGAGCTGCGGCTGGTGATGACCGAGGCCGAGCGCACCCTGCTGGCCAACAACGCTGTGACCCAGAACCTGTCAATCCTCAAAAAGCGGATCAACGAGCTCGGCATCGTCGAAGCCTCGGTCCAGCGTCAGGGGCAAGACGGTATCCGCATCGAACTGCCGGGGGTGCACAATCCCAAGCAGGCCAAGGAGGTGATCGGGGCGACCGCCTCCCTGGCCTTCTACGAGGCGCAGGCCGACAGCCATTTCTTCATGGCGGATCGCAGCGGCCAGGCGGTGGGGCTGGCCCGCAAGCCGGTGCTGACCGGTGAGCACATCGTCGACGCCCGCGCCGGCATGGGGGAGATGGGCCAACCCCAGGTGAGCATAGTGCTCGACAGCCTGGGGGGCAGCAAGATGAACCAGTTCAGCCGCCAGCACGTGGGCAAGCCCATGGCCACCGTCTTCACCGAGTACAAGACCAATGCCCAGGGCAAGCTGCGGGCCCAGAGTGAAGTGATCAACGTCGCTACCATCCAGACCGCGCTCGGCAACCAGTTCCGCATCACCGGGCTCGCCAGCGTGCCCGAGGCGCAAGAGCTCGCCATGCTGCTGCGGGCCGGCGCCCTGACCGCGCCGCTGAAGATCCTGGAGGAACGCAGCATAGGCCCGACCCTGGGCTTGCAGAACATCGAGGCGGGTTTCACCGCCCTGGCGTTCGGCATGGCTGGCATGATGCTGTTCATGATGGCCTGGTATCGCAAGTTCGGCTGGGTCGCCATCACCGCGCTCATCGGCAACTTGCTGATGCAGGTGGGCATGCTGGCGGTGCTGCCGGGGGCCGTGCTGACCCTGCCGGGGATCGCCGGCCTGGTGCTCACCGTCGGCATGGCGGTGGATACCCATGTGCTCATCTTCGAGCGGATCAAGGACAGGTTGCGGGAAGGGGGGAGCCTGGCCAATGCCATCGACTTTGGCTATCGCTCGGCGTTTCGGACCATCTTCGACGCCAACCTCACCACCTTGATCTGCGCCGTGGTGCTCTACTCCATCGGCTCTGGGCCGCTGCAGGGCTTCTCCATCACCCTGATCCTCGGCCTCATCTCCAGCATGGTGACCGGGATCTGGGGCACCCGCGCCATCATCAACCCCCTGTGGGGCGCGAGCCGCGCCAAGTTGTTGAGGGTCTGATCATGAGCAGACATCGCGAGCTGTACTCTGGCGCCGCAGGTTGCGCCCATCGCCTCCCGCAGGAGATCCTGCCTTATCCGCTTTCGAGGGTAGAACAATGCTGAGAATGATCATCGCCATGGGGCTGACCCGCTGGCGTTATATCGGATTGTGGTTGTCCGTGCTGCTGACCATCGCCAGCATCGCCGTGCTGGCCGTCAAGGGGCTCTCCCTCGGTCTCGATTTTACCGGCGGGATCCTGCTGGAGTTCCGGATCCAGACCCTGAAGGAGGCTCATGAACTCAACGCCCTGCTCGTCGCCCCCCTGGCCGGTGTGGTGGAGCTGAGTTCGGCCGGTGTGCCCGGCGAGTGGCTCATCAAGCTGCCCCCCCACGAGTTGCCCTGGCCGGCGGAGGAGCTGGCGGCCCTGCTGGGTCAGCAGCTCTCCCTGCCGGTGGAGCTGCTGCGCACCACCATCGTCGGGCCCCAGGTCGGTGCCGAGCTGTTCCAGCAGGGGATGCTGGCGGTGCTGGTGGCCTCCCTGGCCATCTCCGCCTACCTGGCGGTGCGCTTCGAGTGGCGCCAGGCCATCGGCATCCTGGTGTCGGTGCTGCACGACGGCCTGGTGGCTATCGGGTTGTTGGCGCTGTTTGACATCGAGTTCGATCTCAACGTGATCGCTGGCCTGATGGCGGTCATCGGTTACTCCTTGAACGACAGCATCGTCATCTCGGATCGGTTGCGGGATTTGCTCGGTTCGCGCACCCAGATGGGGATCCATGAGTGCTCGGACGTGGCCATCAAGGCCACCTTCAGTCGCACCATGATCACCTCGGGCACCACATTGTTCACCGTGGGGGCCTTGCTGCTGTTCGGTGGTGATGCCCTCTACGGCTTCTCCTTCACCCTGTTCGCCGGCATCCTGGTGGGGACCCTCTCCTCCATCACGGTGGCGTCCACGGTGCAGGAGCTGCTGGGTCTCTCTCCCGAGGCCTATCAGAAGAAAGAGGAGAACCCGCTGGCGGAGGTGGCCTGACGCCCGCGTGATTGCCATAAAAAAACGGGCCAGCTGGCCCGTTTTTTTATTGGGTGGCTCAGAACCCCGAGCCGGGCTGGGTCAGGAACACTGCCTCTTCCCCCTCATCGGCGCGCCCCAGGATGGCGTTGCGATGGGGGAAGCGGCCGAAGCGATCGACGATCACCCGGTGGCGGCGAGCAAAATCGGCGAAGCCCTCGAAGGTGTCTCTGGCCTCGCCGCCCGCCTGCTCCGCCGCCAACGCCTCGAACAGGGCCACGCTTCGGGCTTGCTGCTCGGCGGATTCCGCATGCTCAAGGGGCAGGTAGAAGAAGACCCGGCCAAGGGGCGAGAGCGACTTGTCCGCCCCCAGCACCAGCCCCTTGAGGCAGAGATCCCGCGCCTTGGCGTCCTGGGTGAAGGCCGTCGGCGTGCCTCTGTGGATGTTGCGCGGCACTTGATCGAGCAGCAGGATCAGCGCGAGGCGTCCGGCGGGCACCTCGGCCCAGCCAGTCAAGGTGCCGCTGGCGGCAGCCTCGGCCAGAGCGCCGAAGCGATGCAGGATGAGGGCATCGGTCTCGCTGCTTTTGCCCCACCAGAGGGGGGCTTGGCGCCGGGCGCGGGTGACATCGTCGGCGTCATCGCCAAACCAGAAATCGAGCAGAGATTGCCAGGGCTGCATGGAAACTCCTTGGGCCAGAAGGGCTTGCGGGTGAAACAAGGCCAACTGGCCCTGTCATGGGGGCTGCCGAAACGGCGGCTTCTCGCTACACTGTGCCATCTTTTGCCCGAAATGAGGAAGCCCTCATCGGCGCGTCCGGTCGAGCCCCCCGTGCTCAGACAGGCCTTCGCGATGACCGCTTGTTCGTTACCCAGATGAGGAATAGACGATATGGCCGGAGCCAGTTTGCTGACCCTGCTCGATGACATTGCCAGCGTGCTCGATGACGTGGCGTTGATGACCAAGGTGGCGGCGAAGAAGACCGCCGGGGTACTCGGGGACGATCTCGCCCTCAACGCCGAACAGGTCTCCGGGGTGCGGGCGGAGCGGGAGCTGCCGGTGGTGTGGGCCGTGGCCAAGGGATCGTTTCGCAACAAGCTCATCCTGGTGCCCGCCGCCATTGCCATCAGTGCCCTGGTGCCCTGGCTCATCACCCCGCTGCTGATGCTGGGGGGCGCCTACCTCTGTTTCGAGGGGGCGGAGAAGCTGGTCCACAAGTTTCTGCCCCATGACGATGCCGCCGAGCCCAGCGGCCCGGTCCCGGACGATCTGGTGGCCTACGAGCAGCAGAAGGTGAAGGGGGCCATCCGCACCGATTTCATCCTCTCCGCCGAGATCATCGTCATCGCCCTTGGCACCGTGCAGGGGTCTAGCCTCGGTCTGCAAATCGCCGTGGTGGCGGGCATCGCCCTGCTGATGACGGTGGGGGTCTACGGCCTGGTGGGGTTCATCGTCAAGCTCGATGACATCGGCCTGCACCTGTTGCAAAAGCCGGATGGCGGCACCCTGCGCCGCGCCGTCGGTCGGGGCCTGCTGGTGTCGGCTCCCAAACTGATGCATCTACTGGCCCTGGTCGGCACCATCGCCATGTTCATGGTGGGTGGCGGCATCCTGGTCCACGGCTGGCCCTTTGCCCATCACCTCATCGAGGGGGCGGCCGCGAGCCTGGCTCCCCTCGCCGGCGTGGGGGCCGTGCTGGCCGCCGTGACACCGACCCTGCTCAACGCCCTGGTGGGGGTGCTGGCGGGTCTGGTGCTGGTCGTGGCCATGACGCTGGTGAGCCGACTCAAGCCCGCCAAATAGGCACTGATCCTACTGACCTTGCCGGTGTGACCCGGGTGGGGGCTAGGCAATCGCCAGCCCCCTTCGTACTATCGGGTGGCGACTGCCCACCAGAGGCGGCGCCACCTGATTTGGACGCAAACCAACAAGGACAGTTATGACTCCACTCGTCTGGCAGGATGATCACATCTTCGCCGCCCCCGACTGCCCGGCCGTTGACGCCGGTTTCATGAACGCCGCCAAGACCCTTGCCTCCCTCGATGAGCTGCTTGCCAGACTGCCGGATACCCGGGATCCCAACGCCCTGCGCCACCTGTTGCGGGCCATTCGGGAACAAGGCAACGCGGTCAAGCGCTTTGCCCTCAACGCCTGGATCTACGGCTATAACCGGCTCAGCCAGAATGGCCGTGACGAGGCCGCCAAGGCGCTCTACTCCCGGGCCCAGCAGTTGCAGGCGACCCTGGCCCAGTGCCTCAAGCCGATGGCTCTGTTCTGGGTGACGGTGCCCGAGGCGCAATTGCGGCAGTTGCTGCAAGATCCCGAGCTGTTCGAGCTGGCCTATGACATTCGCCATGCCCGTCGGTTGCAGGATCAGTGCCTCTCGCTCGAGTCAGAGCAACTGATAGAGGGGCTGGCGGTGGACGGCCTGCTGGCCTGGGGAGATCTCTACGACAACCTGGTGGGCAGGCTCAGCCCCCGGGTGGAAGGAGAGGCCATGGGGCTGGCTCAGGCGGACAATTTGCTCTCGCACCCGGACAGGGCGCGCCGCGCCCACGCCTGGCACGGCATCCAGGCCGCCTGGGGCGCAGAGCAGGAGACGGTGGCGGCCGTCCTCAACGCCATCAATGGCTGGCGCAACGAGCTCGCCGCCCAGCGCGGCAGGCTGCGCTTGCTCGATGCGCTGGATCTCTCCTGCCACCAGGGGCACCTCGAGCGCCGCACCCTGGCGACCCTGATGGGGGAGGCGGATACCCACAAGGAACTCGGCAGGCGGGCCCTGCGCGCCATGGGCAGTGCCCTTGGCATCGTGGACTTCGCCCCCTGGGATCTCTATGCCCCGCCCCCCGCGACGAGTCCGGTCGCCATCAGCCTGGCAGAGGCCCTGCGCCTGGTGGCGGATGCCTTCGAAAGCTTCGACCCCGAAATGGGGCGTTTCGTGCACCTGATGGCCGAGCGAGGCTGGATTGATGCCAACCCGAGTGAGAACCGCCGCAGCGGTGCCTACTGCACCGAGTATGCCGAGCCCGCCGAGCCACGGGTGTTCATGACCTTCGAGGGCACCCTGGACAACGTCATCACGCTCGCCCACGAGCTCGGCCACGCCTGGCACAGCTGGCTGCTGCGGGATCTACCGCTGGAGCAGCGGGAGTATCCCAAGACGCTGGCCGAGACGGCGTCCCTGTTTGCCGAGGCTTTGGTGCGAGAAGCGCTCTATGCGCGGATGGAGACCCGGGAGCAGCGGCTGGACATCGCCTGGATGGACGGCGAGCGGGCTGCCAGCATGCTGCTGGATGTTCCGTCCCGTTTTGATTTCGAACGGGCCCTGGTGGCGGCACGGGGACAGGGCTATGTGGGCGCGAGCCAGCTCAGGGCCATGATGAAATCCGCCAAGGAGCAATGGTATGGTGACAGTCTTGGCCAGTACGACGAGCTGTTCTGGGCCAGCAAGGGTCACTTCTCCATCGCCGATCTCGGGTTTTACAACTACCCCTATCTGTTTGGCTACCTGTTCAGCCTGGGGCTCTATGCCCAGAAGGAGCGGGCTGGTAGCGACTTTGTCGACGCCTACCGGGCGCTGCTCACCGACACCGGGCGGATGAGCGCCGAGGCGCTGGTGGAGAAGCACCTCGGCGTCGATATTCGCGAGCCCGCCTTCTGGCAGGAGAGTCTGCGTTATGTCGAGGAGGCGGTGAGCCGCCTCGAGCGGCTGGTGTGATCCAGCCGCTCCGGCAGGCCAGGGGGCCTGCACCGCACTGAAAGGGGAGAGTGCTGCGCGCCATGTGCGTGAGCCGCCCCAGGCATCCTTTATCCGTGGTCCGCTGCGCCGGGCCACGCCATTTTTTGATAACGAATCAACACGAGTCAACGATGCAACCCATTCAATATCCCCAGCAGTGGCAAAACCAGCATATCTATCCCTCCCTCGACAGCAGCGTGCTGGAGGCGGACATGAGCCTGGCCCGTGCCAGCCTGGCGGAACTCGATGCCTTCATCGGCCAGCTGGCCGGCGTGCGGGACAACGGGGAGGCCCTGCAGGATTTCCTGCGCGAGGTGCGCCTGCGGGCGCAGCGCATTCGCAACATCGGCTGGAACGTGGCGGTACTGGCGGCCTCGAAGGGCAGTCAGGATGCCCTGGATCCCTTGGCCAAGCAGCTGGCCTCCCGGGCACGCGCCCTCAACGCCGATCTCTTCAAGGCCCTGGCACCGGTGGAGGATCTGATGCTGGGCTTGTCTGCGGCCGAGTTCGAACACCTGATGCAAGACTCCTTGCTCGGGGAGGAGGATTATCGCCTGCGCCACGAGCGGCGACTGCAGGATCAGCGCCTGCCGGTGGCGGCGGAGCAGCTGGTGATAGGGCTTGGCACCGATGGCCTGCACGGCTGGGGCAACCTCTACAACGATCTGGTGGGTAAAATTCGCCTCTCCATCGGTGGCCGCGAGATGGGGCTGGCAGAGGCGAGCAATCTGCTGTCGAGCCCGGACAGGGCTCTGCGCAAGGAGGCGTTCGATGCCATCAGCGATGGCTGGGCGGGGGAGCAGGAGACGGTGGCCGCCATCTTGAATGCCCTCAACGGCTGGCGTCTCGAGCTGGCTCGCCAGCGTGGCAAGACGCGGCTGCTCGATGCCCTGGACCTCTCCTGTCACCAGAGCCACATCGATCGTGCTACCCTGGATACCCTGATGGCCGAGACCTATCAGGCACGGGGGCTGGGCCAGCGGGCGCTGACCCTGATGGCCGGCAAGCTCGGCATTGCGGTGCCGGGGCCGGAGGATTTGTTTGCGCCGCCCCCTGCGGTCAGCAACCGGGCCATCCCCTTCGAGGAGGCCATCGCGCTTATCGCCCAGGCCTTCACCGCCTTCGATCCCGAGATGGGGGCGTTCGCCCGCATGATGGCCGAGCGGGGCTGGATTGACGCCGCCCCTACCCCGAACCGGCGCACCGGCGCCTACTGCACCAAGTTCGCCTCCCCGGTGGAGCCGCGAGTCTTCATCACTTACGCGGGTACCATGGACAACGTCATCACCCTCGCCCACGAACTCGGCCATGCCTGGCACAACTGGCTCATCCGGGACTTGCCCATGAGCCAGCGCAGCTACCCCATGACGCTGGCCGAGACTGCTTCCATCTTCGCCGAGACCCTAGTGCGTCGCGCCCTGTTCGAGCAGGCGCAGACGTCAGAGGAGCGGCTGGCCATCGCCTGGGCCGAGGCCGACGGGGCCGCCACCTTCCTGGTCAACATCCCGGCCCGCTTCGACTTCGAGCAGGCCCTGGTGGCGGAGCGAAAGGGAGGCTATGTGTCGGCCGCAAGACTCAGCGCCCTGACCGACGAGGCCTGGGGGCGCTGGTACGAGGAGAGTCTGGCGCGTTACCACCCGCTGTTCTGGGCCGCCAAGGCGCACTTCTCCATCGCGGGCTTCGGGTTCTACAACTACCCCTATCTGTTCGGCTACCTGTTCAGTCTCGGGGTCTATCACCAGCTGATGGCCCGCAAGGCCGCAGGTGAAACGAACGTGGCCCAGGCCTATCGCGCCCTGCTGCAAGACACCGGTCGCATGAGCGCCGAGGCGCTGGTGGAAAAACACCTGGGGCAGGATATCCGCGAGGCGGCGTTCTGGCAGGGGAGTCTGGCCCTGGTGGCACAGGCGGTCGATCGCTTCGAGCAGGCGCTCGACTGACTGAGCTCCCGTCGCCTCTCGCGGCGGGATCTTCGACTGGGCAGAGGGGGCTGGGCGGCGCTTTGTTGCACGTTCTCTGCTCAATTCGGGAGGAAAAAGGTTTTTCCGGCGGCAACCGGCGTGATCCAAAGCAAGAAAGTTGGATGTTTTGGTGGCGCGCGGCCCCGCCGCTGGAGTAGTTTCGATAGAACCGACACAGTTTCCGAGGTCTTACCCATGATCATCTACCTGCATGGCTTCGATGCCACCAGCCCGGGCAATCATGAGAAAGTGCTGCAATTGCAGTTTATCGATGATGATGTGCGCTTCGTGCACTACAGCACGGTTCATCCCCGTCACGACATGAGTCACCTGCTCAAGGAAGTGAAGAAGCAGCTCGACATGAGCACGGACCCCAAGCCCCTCATCTGCGGCGTCGGTCTCGGCGGCTACTGGAGCGAGCGGATCGGTTTTCTGTGCGGCATCAAGCAGGTGATCTTCAACCCCAATCTCGACCCGGCGCACAGCATGCAGGGCAAGATAGACAGGCCGGAAGAGTACGAGGATATCGGCACCAAGTGTGTAACCGAATTTCGTAATAAAAATTCAGGAAACTGCCTGTGCATCCTTTCCGTTCAGGATGAAATCCGCGATAATCGGGCCACTGAGCGTGAACTGAAGAACTATTACGACATCGTATGGGATGAGCGCGAGACCCATAAATTCAAGAACATCTCGCACCATCTGCAACGGATGAAGGCCTTCAAAGAAGCCTGAGCCTGCGCTATCACGTCGACCAATTTCGTTTCAGGGAGCCAATGGCTCCCTTTCGTTTTGAGGAACTAAGGGAAAATCATCATGATGAATATTGTCGTTGTTGGCGGCGGCGCCGGCGGTCTCGAGCTCGCGACCAGTCTGGGCCGCAAGCTGGGCAAGAAGAACAAGGCCAAGGTGACCCTGGTGGATCGCAACCGCACCCACCTGTGGAAACCTTTGCTGCACGAAGTGGCCACCGGCTCCATGGACGCGGGCATCGATGCCCTGAGCTACCAGTCCCACGCCAAGAATCACGGCTTCGAGTTCCAGCTCGGCAGCCTGACCGACATCAAGCGCGACGACAAACGCATCGTGCTGGCCCCCATTCACGACGAGAATGGTGAGCTGGTGGTGCACGAGCGCGAGCTCCCCTACGACTACCTGGTGATGGCCATTGGTTCGGTCTCCAACGATTTCAACACCAAGGGCATCAAGGATCACTGCATCTTCCTGGACAGTCCCTCCCAGGCCCATCGCTTCTACAACAGCATGATGAACCGCTTCCTGCAGTTCGCCACCGAATACCAGCCCGGCGACAAAGTGAAGATCGCCATCGTTGGCGGCGGCGCCACCGGGGTGGAGCTCTCCGCCGAGCTCTACAATGCGGTAGAACAGCTCTACGCCTACGGCTTCAAGAACCTCACCACCGAGAGCCTCAAGGTGACGCTGGTGGAGGCGGGTCCCCGCATCCTGCCGGCGCTGCCGGAGCGCATCAGCGGCGCCGCTCACCAGGAGCTGGTGAAACTCGGGGTGGATGTACGCACCGCCACCATGATCACCGAAGCCACCAGCGATGGGCTGCACACCAAGGATGGCGAGCTGATTGAAGCAGATCTCATGGTGTGGGCCGCCGGCATCAAGGCACCGGATTTCATGAAGGACATCGCGGGTCTTGAGACCAACCGCATCAACCAGCTGGTGGTGAAAGAGACCCTGCAGACCACCCGTGACGATCACATCTTCGTCATCGGTGACTGCGCTGCCTGCCCGCAACCGGATGGCAAGTTCGTGCCGCCGCGTGCCCAGTCTGCCCACCAGATGGCGACCCAGGCGTTCAAGAACATCCTGGCGATGATGAACGGCGGCGAGCTCAAGCCCTACCTCTACCACGACCACGGCTCTCTGGTATCGCTGAGCCGCTTCTCCACCGTGGGCAGCCTGATGGGCAACCTGATGCGCGGCTCCATGATGGTGGAAGGCTATATCGCCCGCATGGTCTATATCAGCCTGTATCGCATGCACCAGGTGGCCCTGCACGGCTACATCAAGACCGGCCTCATCATGCTGGTGGGCCGCATCAACCGGGTGCTGCGCCCGAGCATGAAGCTGCACTGATACCGCTCAGGGCCCGCCTCTCCCGGCGGGCCTTTCACTTTCCCGATATCGACGAGATCCCATCGTGAATCCAACGTCTTGCGAGGAGCAATGCCCGGCCGGAGTCGCCGAACCCCTGAAAACCCTCCTGCTGGCGGCCTGCGACATCCTGTCCCTGCTGCTGCTCACCCTGATCCCGACCCTCACTGTCGCCCTCGATCTGCGCTGGCTCCACAACGGGGTGGGGGAGATCTCCATCACCGAACTGCTGCAGGAAGGGGTCCTGCTCGCCATCGTCGTCGGCCTCTACTGGAAGGGACGGCGCCTGCCCGAGGTGCGCGCCTTCCTCTGGTTGCTTGCCGGTTTCTTCGGCTGCCTGCTGATCCGCGAGCTGGACGTCTTCTTCGACAAGATCCGGCACGGCTTCTGGCTCTATCCGGCCCTGTTGCTGGCCATGACAACCCTGCTCTACAGCTGGCGCCAGGGCTGGCAGACGCTGCTGCACGGGGCCGCTCGCTTCGCACAGCACCGCAGCGCCCTCTTCACGCTCTTTGGCTTGCTGCTGGTGGCGGTGTTCAGCCGCATGTTTGGCAGCGGCTCCCTGCTGTGGAACGAGATCCTGGGGGTGCAGATGGCCTTCGAGTTCAAGACGCCATTGCAGGAAGGGATAGAGCTGCTGGGCTACATCTATGTGGCCTACGGCATCCTGACCCAGGGCGGCTACCTGCGCCAAGAGCCGCCGGCGTCAGTTCACCGATAAAAAAACCGCTCTCGTGAGCGGTTTTTTTTGCGCAGGGGGTCAGAAACGCCTGTGGTAGTTGACGGCGAAGAAGTAGAAGTTCGGGTCGGGGTAGTGGCCGGAGAGGCCACCGAGATCGACGCTTGAGCCATCCATGTGCAGGTATTCGAATGCCACGCCGAGGCTGTCTTGCGGGTTGAAGGCGTAGCGGGCGCCGGTGCCAAGGCGCACGGCCGCGCCGCTTGGCACCGTCAGTGAGGTGTTCTGCTGATCCTCGTAGGCGCTGCTGTCATAGGCGATGCCGCCGTTGAGGGTCCACTGGGGCGTCAGGGTGTGCTGAACCCCCAGCGCCAGGTGGTAGGTGTCCTTGTACATCCCCTTGTCGGTGATGACGCGCCCGGGCAGGGTGACCTCGTTACTGTTGTATTTGCTCCAGTCCTGCCAGCCGAGGTTGCCCATGATGGCCCAGTCGTGGGTGAGCTGGTGGTAGGCGCTCAGCATCAATTGCTGGGGGCTGTTGACCAGACCGGTGACCGAGAGGCGGGCGCTTTCACCGGGCAGGCTGGGCAGGGGAATATCGCGGTCGATGTTGAAGTGATACTTCACCTCGCTGGTGTAACCCAGGCCAATGCGGGTCCCTTGATTGAATTCATAGAGTACCCCCAGCTTGCCGTTGAGGGCCCAGTCGCTGTCATCCTCCTTGTTCTCCCCGTTATTCGTGTCGCGGGTGAGAGCGAACAGGCCGTAGTTGACGCCAAGGGCCGCGCCGAGGGACCAGTGCTCATCGATGCGATAGGCCAGAGAGGGCTGCATGGTGAGGGCGAGCAGGGTAGCCTCCTTGATCTGCTGTTTGCCCGCCCAGTCTCCGTAGTCCAGCCCCAGTCCGAAGTTGCCATAGGTGGCAAAGCCGACGGACCAACGCTCGTCGAGCTGCTGGCTGTAGTAGAAGGAGGCGGCGGGGAACCAGCCGATGACGGTATCGACGTCCGACTGGGCGGGATCGTCCAGATCGTAGGGGGCGTCCCCGTAGAGCAGCTGGCCGCCGACGGTGAGCTGGCGTCCCTCCAGATGGCTCAAGCCCGCCGGGTTCATCAGCTGGACGCTGGGATCCTGGGCACGGGCGGCCATGCCCGCGGTGGCAAGCCCCAGATCGTCGGTGCCGGTTTCGTACAGATAGAGGCCGCCTGCCTGGCTTGGGGCTGCGGTGAAGAGGGCGAGGGGCAGCATTAGCCGGGGGATGAGGGGGCTTCTGGCATCAAGGCTGGTCATCTTGGTCACGCTCCTGTGATAAAGGGGTTGTTCGCACGTGGGGAGTATAGATGGCATTTGACTGTCAAATCATGTGCTTGCCATCTCCTCACATGGTAGGAGCCGGCTTATGCTATCGCGGCAGACCTGCTAACCTGACGCTGACGGCGCATCGGCGCACACAATGACCCCATAGGAGACCCCATGATCCTCTCAACGACCCCCACTCTGGAAGGCAAACCCATTCGTGAATATCGCGGCATCGTCGTGGGCGAGGCCATCCTCGGCGCCAACGTGTTCAAGGACCTGTTCGCCGGCATTCGCGACATCATCGGCGGCCGCTCCGGCGCCTATGAAAAGGAACTGGCCCGCGCCCGGGAGATCGCCTTCGGGGAGCTCAAAGAGCGGGCTGCGGCCCTCGGCGCCAACGCCGTGGTCGGTATCGACATGGATTACGAAGTGGTGGGCCAGAACGGCAGCATGCTGATGGTCAGCATCAGCGGCACCGCCGTGGTGATCTAGTCACTCCCCTGGCTACAGACCGCCCAGTTGTGAGAGCCGATCCCTGGATCGGCTTTTTTGTGCCTCGGCGCTCGTCATTGTCGGGGCGGGATCGGCGCTGCGGGGCAGCACGCTGGTCTGATGAGCACCGGCAGGATGAGGTCGCGCGTCACGGATCGACAGAAATGTTCAATTTTTCTTCACCAATTGATGAGCTTGTTTGATTTATCTAAACAAAAAGCGCCTGCTGGCAGGGGCTTTCACCCTTGTCGGCGGGGAAAACAGTGGATTAGGATGAGGCCCACTCAGAATTGCGCCGATCCCGGCGCAGAGGCCAACAGGACGGAGGCTTTCCCATGCCATTGCTCAAGCCCGCCGGGCTAAAACCCGGCGATACCATCGGTTTCTTCTCCCCCTCCAGCGCGGCCACCGCCTGGGCGCCGCACCGGTTCGAGCGTGCCAAGGCCTATCTGACGGCGCAGGGCTTCAAGCTGAGGGCTGGCAGCCTGACCGGCGTGCAGGACCACTGGCGCTCCGGCGCTATCGCCGCCCGGGCCGATGAGCTCAATGCCCTCATCCGCGATCCCAAGGTGCGCGCCATCATGTCGGTCATCGGCGGCAGCAATTCCAACTCCCTGCTGCCCTATCTCGATTACGAGGCACTGAAACGGGATCCCAAGATCCTCATCGGTTATTCGGATGTGACGGCCCTGCTGCTCGGCATCCACGCCAAGACGGGCCTGGTTACCTTCTACGGTCCGGCGCTGGTGGCGTCGTTTGGCGAGTTGCCGCCCCTGGTAGACGAGACGCTGGCCGGTTTTAAGCAAGTCTGCATGGCCGAGGGGGCCGCCGTCCCCCATGTCTTGCCGACACCGGCACAATGGAGTGACGAGCGGCTCGATTGGGAGCACCAGACCCGGGCCAAGGCGTGCCAGCCGAATCGGCTGATCTCGGTGGGGTCGGGCAAGGTGCGGGGGCGGCTTATCGGCGGCAACCTCAACACTCTGGCAGGCGTCTGGGGCTCCCCCTATATGCCGCAAATTGAGTCTGGCGATCTTCTGCTGCTGGAGGACAGCCTCAAGACGGCGGAGACGGTGGAGCGCGCCTTCACCCACCTCAAGCTGTGCGGGGTGTTCGATCGCATCGGTGGCCTCATTCTCGGCAAGCACGAGTTGTTCGACAGTCAGGGCAGCGGCAAGCGGCCGCTCGACATCCTGCTGGAGGTGGTGGGGGAGCCGCGTTTCCCCATACTGGCGGAGTTCGACTGCGCCCACACTCATCCCATGCTGACCCTGCCACTCGGTATCCAGGCCGAGCTGGACGTCGATGAGCAGCGGCTGACCTTGCTGGAATCCTGGTTGTGCTAGTGGAAGACAGATCAGGGGAACGACTGGCAGGGGAATAAAAAGAGGCCGCAGTGGCGGCCTCTTTTACATTCTGGTCGGGGGATCAAGGCAGGGCATCGGCCTTGAAGGTCATGGTCAGGATCTGCGCTTTCGCATCATGGTTTCAAGGCAGGGCATCGGCTCTGAAGGTCATGGTCAGGATCTGCGCTTTCGCGTCATGGCTTCAAGGCAGGGCATCGGCTTTGAAGCTCGCCCGGATCTGGGGAACCAGGGGGGAGGGATCGAACCCCTTCTCTTCCCCGAGCACGGGGTGGAGCAGGGGCAGATCCGGGATGGGGGCGAGATCGCCGGCCAGCAGGGCGCGGGTAGCCTGTCCCATCTGATAGAGCTGGCGCACCGGGGCGAACTGGCGCTCGAGTGCTATTCCGCTATCGCGGCGGGTGAAGGCCATCATGGGGATCTGGTAGGCGGCATCCCGGGGCGGCTTGGCGCCGTGAATGCCCTTGCCCGCCGACATCAAAAACGGCTGGTGATCCCCGAAGGCCACCACCAGGTAGCGTTTGCCTGAGTTGTCCAGGCTCTTGAGCAGCCGCTCCAGGGAGGCCATGGCATCCACCACCCCGGTGTAGTAGGTGTTGAGCAGTTGCTGGTCTGCCGCGCTCTGATCCGGGCAGGCACCGCCTCGCTGCTGGGCCTGGTAGCGATCCCCGTCGAAGGGGCCATGGCCCTGCATGGTGACCGCATAGGCGAACAGCGGCTTGTCATCCTGCTCGCTGCGCTTGAGCAGGTGATCGATGAGGGCGTCGTCGGAGATGTAGAGCCCCTTGTGCTCCAGGCTGCTGAAGCGGGTATCGAACCAGCGCTCCTGATAGCCGAGCGCCGGAATGGCCTTGGCGCGGCCCCAGAACTTCTCCACATAGGGGTGAACGAACAGGGTCTGATAGCCGCTCTGCCTGGCGCTCTGGGCCAGTCCCGGCACCTGCTCCGAGAGGTAGTAGTAGGGCACCACCCCCTGTTTGAGCAGCCCCACCGGCAAGCCGGTATTCATCTCGAACTCCGCCAGCACCGTCATGCCCCCCGTGGTGGGGGAGTGGATGGTCTTGTGCCATTGCTGCACGCCGGCGGGCAGGCTCAGGGTGGGGGCCGGGGCGCAGATCCTGCCCTGCCAGTCGAGCCAGAGCGATTCGTATTGCAGCACGATCACCAGATCGAAGCGTGGGGGCTGGGAGGCCAGGAGAGAGCCGGGCCGGGCGAGCTCGGGGGTGCGATCGTTGATCTGCAAGGGGTAGCGAAAGACGTTGCCGCTTTGCAGCATCTCGTCCACCAGGTTGAAGACGTAGAGGCCGGGGCCGGCGCGGATGATGTCCCTGTGGTAGTTCACCGCCCTGTCCACGTAGCGTACGTTGGCCCCGAGCAGCTTGTTGCTGGTCTGGGTCGCGAACACGCAGAGGGCGAAGAAGGCGACGGTGGCGGCGCTGGCGCGCAGGATCCAGCGGGAGAGGGCGAAGCGCCAGCACAGGTAGAGCAGCCCCAGGGCGCCGAGCACCGGCAACACGGGGTGCTGATCGAGCAGGATATGAACGAGCGCCAGCAGGTTGCCGAGATCGTCCCCGCCAAGGGGCACCCCGTAGATGGCTATCTTCATGAAGTTGGCGAGCAGACCGATGCCGGAGAGCGCCGTGAACACCAGCCCCATATAGAGATTGAAGCCCGCCAGGGCACACAGGCTCCAGCCCAGCACCATACTGCCCCAGGCGAGGTAGTAGTGCTCCGGCCGAAAGCCTGACCAGAGCAGAAACTCCCCGAGCTTGAACACCACGAAGCCGTGCAGCAGCACGAAGGTGAGGTTGCCGAGCAGCAGGCTGCCCAGCACCCGTGACGCCGGGCTCTGGCGCAGGCGTGGCAGCAGCACCCGCAGCACGGCGGCGCTCACCAGCAGCACCAGCAGCAGGCTGGTCATCAGATAGACGAGGTTGAAGCCACGCTCCGGCAGGGTCTGCAGGATCTGGCTGTACTCACCGCTCTCGGGTCTCTCCTTGAGCAGCAGGCCGATGCGCAGCTGATAGCGGCTGTCGAGGGCATCATCCGGCGCCCGCAGGGTGCTGTTGAGATCCAGGGTGCAGCGCTCCTTGCGACACTTCTGACGCTTGTCCACCGCCTGACTCAACTGATCGATGCGCACCCCCTTGTCGTTGAGCAGCTCCACCCGCACCTTGTCCCCCGGCTGCAGGGGCTTGAGCAACTGCCACTGACTGCTCACCACCAGATAGAGGCCGCGGCTGTCGCTCTTGTAGAGCAGGGAGTGGCGGTTGAGGGTGGCGATGGGTTGATCGGCGGGCCCCAGGATGAGCGGCTCGGCTCGCCCGAGCCAGCCGACGGGATTGAGCAGGGGCAGGGCCAGGGTCAGCAGCAAGAGTGCACTGAGCAGGCCAAACAGCAGCCTGGAGAGACGGGAGGGGGGGCTGTGACCGAACTGGGGGGCATTCATAAAAAGCTCATCCTTGGAGCGGGGTTCGCAGCCATGGCTGCATCTATTTTGACCCGATGGTGCTGGGTGGGTTCCTTGATGTCAATTTAATGACCGAAAGATGAATATTGTGTGACTGTATTGACTTGCAAATTGTGATCCCGATCCAGAGGCCGGATTGATTCTGTGATGAAAACGGCATCATGAGCGTTTGCCGCTGGTTTGCCTCTGTCTTGCTGCTTAGTCTCTCAATAACGGTCGGAGGTACATGTATGAATCCTAAGGTTGCGGCACGTCAGGCAAGGCTGCTCCAGATGCTGGAGCGCAAAGAGGAGATCCGGATCGGGCGTGAACGCGACTGTCCCCAGCCATTGGCCCAATTGCTCAAGCTGACCGAGGATCACCCTGATGTGCTCAGGGTCTATCGCCATGGCCTCACCGCCGAAGTGTTTCACCTGAAAGTCGAGGGTCATCACTGGTGCCTCAAGCGGCGCAGGGCCGATTCCCTGGTGGCCAATGTGGATGGCCAGACCGCCTTCTTGACCGAGCTGGAGCGGCGCCGGGAGATTGAAACCCTACGAGAGTTGCACCCCACCATCCTTTCTCACGTGGTCTGCACCTGCTTTGGTTCGGCCCGGGCCGGGGTGCTGGTCTCCCCCTGGCTCAGGGGGGATCCCGTCAAGACGCTGAACCGGCGCAATCTGGCGCAGATGCTGGCGGTGCAGGCCGAGCTGGCCCGCTGGGGCTGGTTTGACTGGGATCCGAGCCCGGGCAACCTGCTCGATGACGGCCAGCAGATCTCGGTGTTCGACTTTGGTTACATGTGGCCCTTCGATCCCCGCCACGAATTCAACTCCAACGGCCTGTCCGATCCCGAGTTTCACGTGCCCGAGCGGCTGGAAACTCGTACCCTCTCCGGTCTCTGGCTGGACGAGGCGGATCCCCTGCCGCTGTTTCACCACTGGCGCACCCTCTGCCTCGCCTGGGCCACGGACGAGTTGCAATACTTGCACCGGGAAGGGGCCAATCCCGCCGTGCTGGCCCGGATGCAGGCCCTGCAGGCGCGCTGGCGCACCGCCCTCGAGAGTGACGCGGCGCTGGCGGCCAACTGGTGGCAGGACATGTATCGCAGCCATCGGCTCGATATCGACGACGATCTCGGCGGCAAGAGCTGCGGCCCCCTCACGTTGCGTCGTCTCGACTGGCTGGAGAGGGCGGTGCGGGATCACTATCCATCCCTCGCAGCCAGCCTGAGCGACGAAGAGGCCGGGCTCGGTCAGCAGGGCTTGCTCGCGCGGCTCGCGGCTTTGCGCGACCCCATCAGGGAGCATCTGCTGCCACAGGCCGTCCAGGCGTAGTCGCGACAAGCGGCGACGCCACGGTGGATTGCCGATACGAAAACAAGAAGAGGGGCCTGTGGCCCCTCTTCTTGTTGATGGAGGATTGTCGTCATTGGGCTCAGTCGAGCAGCTCCTGATGGAGACGGTTGACGATGTGGCCCGCCTCGCTCTCTTTGACCAGGAAGCAGAGGTTATGGGCGCTGGCGCCGTAGCAGATCATGCGGATATTGTGCTCGCGGATGGCATCAAATACCCGGCTGCCGACCCCGGCTGCCTCACTCATGCGGTTGCCGATGAGGGCCACCAGTGCAAGATCCGTTTCCACTTCGACCTTGCACAACTGCCCCAGCTCAGCCAGCACCTTGTCGCCGAGGATGGGTTCGCCGTTGCTCTGGCTGCCGGTGTGATCCAGGGTGAGTGACACGCTCACCTCGGAGGTGGTGATGAGATCCACCGAGATGCGATGGCGCGCCAGGATGCCGAACACTTCGGCCAAAAAGCCGTAGGCGTGGAACATGTTGAGGCTGTGCAGGGTGACCAGCACCTGGGAGCGGCGCAGGGCCACGGCCCGGAACAGCGGGTTGGTGGTGGTGCTGGCGCGGATCCAGGTGCCGCCTGCAGCCGGATCCTTGGCGGAGCCGACGAAGACCGGAATGTCCTGGCGCAGGGCCGGCTGCAGGGTGGCCGGATGCAGTACCTTGGCGCCGAAGGTGGCCATCTCGGCCGCCTCCACGAAGCTGATTTCGGGAATGGGACGGGCCCGGGTGACGAGGCGCGGATCCGTGGTGTAGATGCCGGGCACGTCGGTCCAGATCTCGATGCTGCTGGCATCCAGCGCCTCGGCCAGCAGGGCCGCGCTGTAGTCGGAGCCCCCGCGTCCCAGGGTAGTGGTACGGCCATCGCCGTCGGCGCCGATGAAGCCCTGGGTGATGACCAGGCTGTCGCCAAGCAGGGGGCCCAGGCTGGCCTGGCAGAGGGTGCGGGTGGCGGCGAGATCCACGCTCGCCTTGCCAAAGCGGCTGTCGGTGCGCATCAGCTGGCGCGCATCCTGCCACTGGGCCTTGACGCCGCGCTGGTGCAGCAGCTCGGTAAAGAGGCGGGTCGACATCAGTTCACCGCAGGCGATGAGCCTGTCGGCGAGTTCAGCGTCCGTGTGCAACTGGGCCTGACGGGCCATGGTACGGATCTCGGCGAGCTGAGCGTGGATGATGGCGCTCACATCGCCAGGTTCCCCCAGCGCCGTCAGTATGGCCTGCTGAATGTCGGCGAGCCGGGCGAGCTGGGCATCCTGACCCGCCTCGTCCAGTTCCCCTTGCGCCAGACTCACCAGCAGGTTGGTGACGCCGGCGCTGGCACTCAGCACCACCACCCGGGTCGCCGGATTGGCCAGTACCACGTCGGCACAATGGTTCATGGCCGCGGCATCGGCGACACTGGTTCCGCCGAACTTGGCGACGTTGATCTGGCTCATAACATACTCCTGTCTCAAGGTGAAAATCCGGTTTCAGCAGGCAAAAGAGAGGAGGAGGCGATAAATGGCAGGAAAACACGAGGGTCCCGGCCAGAAGCACTCCATCCGCGGTGCCCATCCCACAGACATCCTGATGGATGCCTGTGGGATGCACACGACCGATGACAACCCGGGGGATTCAGCCCCCGCAGCCGACGTGGTGGTCTCCAGCGACCCGCCTCGTCTCGGCGCTGCTCCCCCTGACCCAAGTTCACCGGACGCTGGCGTCCTCCCTTGGGCTGCCTGGGCAGCGCTCCTCTTCTGGTGCCACCCTGAGGTGGCGTGCATGTAGAAATACCCTGCACTGGAATGCACTGTCAATCGAGTTTGCAAAAAAATCAACAATCGACAGGAACCAGACACAAGATCAATCAGTTAGCTAAATGCTTCGTACAAAGAGTTACGCGATAGTCTTGGACAATACCTTGGATCTGCGCTGCCAGTTGTAGAAGCGCTGGCGCGCCACTGGCAAGTCTTCCACCTCCAGCGGCTCGAAGCCCCGTTCCCGGAACCAGTGAATGGAGCGGGTGGTGAGCACGAACAGACGCTCGATACCGAGCCGTTTGGCCCGCTCGGCCACCTTGGCGATCAGCTGATCCCCACGGTTGGAGTTGCGGTAATCCGGGTGGATGGCGACGCAGGCCATCTCGGCCATGGCCTCCTCCATGAAGCAGTAGAGGGCGGCGCAGCCGATGATGAGACCGTCCCGCTCGATGATGGTGAACTTGTCGATCTCCATCTCCAGTTGCTCGCGGGAGCGGCGCACCAGTATGCCTTCCTCTTCCAGCGGGCGGATGAGGTCCAGGATGCCGCCGATGTCTTCGATGGCGGCGGCCCGCGCCCGCTCGGCACTTTCGCGCACTATCTGGGTGCCGAGGCCGTCGCGGCTGAACAGCTCCTGCAACATGGCGCCGTCATCCTGATAGCTCACCAGGTGGGAGCGGGGCACGCCGCCGCGACACGAAGCGATGGCCGCGCGCAGGTAACGGGCGGTGCCGGACATCTCTTCCCCTGCCTGCTCCAGCTCCACCAGGAGCTCTTCGGCCTGCTCGGGGAAGAGCTCGGAGATGGCCTCGCCGTGCCTGTCCATGACCCCCTGGGTGCTACTGAAACAGATGAGCTTGTCCGCTTTCAGATCCACCGCCACCCGCCGTGCCACCTCTTCCGAGCTCAGGTTGAAGCTCTCGCCGGTGACCGAGCAGCCGATGGGGGAGATGAGCACCATGGCCTGCTGATCCAGCTGGCGACGGATCCCCTCCACATCGATGCGGCGCACCCGGCCGCTGTGGCAGTAGTCGACGCCATCCTCCACCCCGAGCGGCTGGGCGGTGACGAAGTTGCCACTCACCACGCTCAGGCGTGCCCCCTGCATGGGGGTGTTGGCGATCCCCATGGAGAGCTGGGCCGTGATGTCGTACTGCAGCCCGCCACACACCTGTTTGATGAGGTCGAAGCTCTGATCGTCGGTGACCCGGATGCGCTTGTGGTACTGCGCCTCGATGCCGGCCCGGGCCAGCGCCTCGTCGTTCTGCGGGCGGGAGCCGAACACCAGTACCAGCCGGATGCCGAGGGTCTGCAACAGGGCGATGTCGGTGACGATGTTGGCAAAGTTGGGGTGGCAGATGGCTTCGCCCCCCATCATCAGCACGAAGGTGGCGCCTCTGTGCACGTTGACATAGGGGGTGGATTGCCGAAAGGCATAGACCAGGCTGGGTTCGCGTTCACGCACTTGAGACTTCTTCCATAAAAAAACAGCAATTTGCCCAATATATGAAAATAAATTCACAAATCAAGACTAAATATTGATTTGGTGGCTGTTGCTGCCATTTATCTCCTCCAGGGGGAGGGGAGAGGACGGGAAACTGGCGTGGGTCAGGCGGCGTCCGGCCAAGTTGATCCCATGCCATAACCTGTTATCTTCGATACTCCTTTTCGTCAGTCGCGGCATTTCGCGAGTTTTATACAAGGACAGGGCATATGGAGCAGATTATTTCACCGGCAGAGGCGCTGCCGGGTCGACGTGAGGCGCTGGTGATTGGCCAGCAGCACGCGGTCAATGGCCATCCGACTCAGGGACCCTGGCCCGAGGGGCTGGAGTCCGCCTGGTTTGGTATGGGTTGCTTCTGGGGCGTGGAGCGCCTGTTCTGGCAGCAGCCTGGCGTCTATTCCACCGCCGCCGGTTATCAGGGGGGGCTGACTCCGAACCCCACATACAAGGAGGTGTGCAGCGGTCTGACCGGTCATGCGGAGACGGTGCAGGTGATCTTCGATCCCAAGGTCATCAGCTACGGCGCCCTGCTCAAGCTGTTCTGGGAGCAGCACGATCCGGCCCAGGGCATGCGCCAGGGCGGGGATGTGGGCACCCAGTATCGCTCGGTGATCTTCGTCGGGGACGAGAGCCAGGAAGCCATCGCCCAGCAGAGCCTGGCCGCCTTCCAGCAGGCCATGGCGGCGAGCGGTGACGGGCGTACCATCACCACCCGCATCCTGCCGCTGGCTCCCTTCTACTATGCCGAGGATTACCACCAGCAATATCTGGAGAAGAATCCGGAAGGCTATTGTGGCCTCGGGGGAATCGGGGTCTGTCTGCCCCCCAGCCTGAATCGCTGAGTGCAAAACATGCTAAAAAGGGGCCGTTCAGGCCCCTTTTTAATGGCTAGACGAGAGAAACACAAAGAAACGAGTGAAACGGAAAGAAAATTGAAAAAAATCTGTCACGGCGGGGAACTTAACTGAACTGGCGCTGACTAAACAGGTAGCTACCAAGGACGGCAGCCAAGACCAGACACATTTTTCTTGCCTCGAGATTCATTCAACTTAGACAAGCGCGATGAATTGAAAATGATAGCAAGCAGGGCTGCCCCAGAGGCGGCCCTTTTCATGTCTGCTGCATGTCTGCTGCATTGTATCGCGGAGCAATCAGCGGGTTGACGAGGAACCGTGCAGGACGTGCCAATCAGCGTTAGCGGATGGCGCTGTCGAACAGGTTCTTGATGAGATCGATGAATTCATCGAGGAAGGCTTGCTGGGCCGGCGTGGGGGCGCGCAGCCAGACCGCGGAGAGCACCTCTTCCAGATCGGCGACCACGGCGTCGGCCTCCTGCATGATGAGAAAACGCACCTTGGCGTCGAGCTGGGGGTTTTGCTCGCAGATGGTCATCAGGTTGTCGGCTACCCGGCCGCTCACCAGATCCTCGATGGTCTGGCTGCCCGTGCCCGCCTGCTGGCTCTCGAACAGGGCCAGACTCTCGACCAGATACTCGATCAGCGCAATGTACCCTTCGCTCTCTACCACCATGCTGGCTGCCTTCATTCAATCTGTGGAAAGTGGGCCGTATTTTAGTGGCTACCCCTGGCTTGGCAAGCGACAGTGCAGGCGATGACGGATAAAACTGACTCCGCCTCGTTCAACGGTTTCCAATCCGGTCTGCTCAAAGCCGTGGCGCAAGAATAGCCCCAGGCTGAAGGCGCTCGCCTCCGTGGTGAGCAGAGGCAGGCTGCGGCGCCGGGCAAATTGCATGGCGGTCTCCAGCAGACGGCCGCCGAGCCCCTGTCGCTGATGATGTGGGCTCACATAGAGCAGGCTCAGGTGGCCGTCATCGCTCAGGGTCACAAAGCCAAGGGGAGCGGGCTCGACGGTCTCTTTTCCTGCCATGTGCCCCTCACCTTGCGGTTTTGCGCGTGTGATGACCCAGCCGTGGTGCTCACGCAACTGGGCCGCAAGACCAGGATGGCTGGCCCCTTGAGCCCACTGCTCCACTTGTTCGGGACTGTAGTGCTCGGGGCCTGTTTGGCGCACCGACTGCTCGAACAGGGCGAGCAGGGCCGGGATATGACCCTCGTCCAGGGGAACGACTTGGTAGGTGGCTGGGTTTTGGGATTGAGAGGCGTCAGACATGGGGTGGCTCATGGTTTGGGATGGATGGTCGGGGCCTGGGGGCGTTTGGCCTTGGGCAGACCCGCCACCACCCGCTCATAGGAGTGGACTATCCAACCCTGCCACAGCTCGGCGTCGAGACCGCCCTCCAGGGTGACCGTGTTCCAGTGCTGCTTGTTAGAGTGTAAAGACACGAACTCAAGATAACTGATTGTATCTAAAGGAAAATTACAATCATTTGCTGTGACAATTATACACGACATAAATTAATGCTCATTTTTTGTTCTCTCCAGCTGTTTTTAGTCTTCTAAGGCATCAACATGCAAACGATTATTAGTATCGGTTGATGGTATAACGTTATTGTTGATGAACCTATTACCGTATGTCATTGTACTCGCTATGAGTCCTTATAGAGAGACACCTGATGAAAATATATGAAGTGCCAAGCGAGAGACGTTATTGGGTTGTTAGAGCTGATAGTGGTCGCTTCTATGATCATTTTTGTACCCATGGTGTCATTGCATTGGCACATCTCAACCAGTTGTTCATTGAAGATCAAAAAAACTTCTTTCCAAACCAAGTTGATTTATTTGAACGAGTAGTAAAATTCAATACCGATAAGGTAAAAAAAAGAACTATATCTTCGCATTTAGCCCAAATTAGATCTTTCATTTATGATATTAAAATTGGCGATTGGGTTCTTACCGTTGGTGACCGCGGAGTACGATATGGTCGAGTCATTGGTAACCCTTATATTTCAAAGGAGAAATTGAGGGTTATATATGACCATGAAACTCAACGTTATTCTGATATGGATATGCATCTACGAAGAAATGTTCAATGGGGACCTGTAATTCATAGGGAAAAATTACCCTATGGACTAATAAGAGCACTTAAAGCGAATCAAACAGTGTTCAACTTGGATAAAAATTGGGATGCTTTGTATCACTCGATTTATCCAGCATTCACCTGTGAGGATAGGCTTTATTTATCATTAAAAATCACATCTAAAGATGAGATCAAGAACTATAGTGTCACATCCCTTTTCAATATACTTAATGATGTTGAAGTTATAGGTAAAGAAATTTCTCGGCACGGTGATGTAGATACTGCGTATTTAGACAATGTGTTAGCAGACTACGTTGAAAATGATGAACTTACTATAACAACCAAAGCTCAGTTTCACTCACCAGGGGATATTTGGAACGTAATCTCTGGCGGATTGGGGAATCTAGATAACTGGATGACGTATATCGTTGTAGCCTATTCCATGTTATTTGGTAATCAGAAGCTTGGCTTTGACGGATTTATTGATCTCCAAACACGGCAGAAAATATGGGATATTGTTCTGGAACGAATGAAAAGTAAGCATGCCCAAAAATCTCTAGAGTCATTAAAAATACAGTTACCAGATGCTGATACTAGTAAGCTGGAAGATAACAGCAACGATCAGCAGTAAGTACGTGTGAATTTGCACTGTAACTTGTTCATGTGCCAGCCCGGTTTCACCTCGGGGTGGATCTCTCGCAGCAAGAGCGCCAGTTCCGGCTCGCATTTGAGATTGATGGTAAGGGGCGCGGCCTGCCAGTCCACCAGGGCGAACATCTTGCCGGCGATGCGATAGACCAGGATCTCGGGGCCGAACGGCGTATCTTCGGTGGCGCCGGGCTGGCTTAGCAGAAATTCACGCAAGGATATGAGCGTCATACGATACTCCATGCTGGTCCAATGATGAGCAGCAGCATATTCATCGGGCGCGCCCCATCTGTTAATATGTCGACCGAGTATATCCCCCAACCACCCGGGAGCCCATAAGATGTTGTACCACAAGACTTTCGAGCTGGGTCCCGAGCGGGATTGGGTGGTGTTCGTGCACGGCGCAGGCGGCAGCTCCTCCATCTGGTTCAAGCAACTGCGCGCCTATCGGGAGCACTTCAATGTGTTGCTGCTGGACTTGCGCGGCCACGGCCAGTCCAACCAGTTGCAGCAGGTGGTGCAGGGTCACTACAGCTTTCGGGCGGTGACCGAGGACATACTGCGCCTGCTCGATCACCTGCGCATCCCCCGCGCCCATTTTGTCGGCATATCCCTTGGCACCATCCTCATTCGCCACCTGGCTGAGCTCTGCCCGGAGCGGGTCAAGAGCATGGTGCTCGGCGGCGCCATCCTGCGCCTCGACATCCGCTCCCGGGTGCTGGTGCAGCTCGGCCGCCTCGGCCAGCACTTTTTGCCCTACATGTGGCTCTACCGATTGTTCGCCTTCATCATCATGCCGCGCCAGCGCCATCAGGAGTCCCGCAACCTCTTCGTGCGCGAGGCCCGCAAGCTCTGCCAGAAGGAGTTCAAACGCTGGTTCCGCCTCGCCACCGAGGTCAACCCATTGATGCGCTACTTCCGTGAGCGGGCGCTGCCGATCCCGACCCTTTATTTGATGGGGGAAGAGGATCATATGTTTATCGCCCCGGTGCGCGAGCAGGTCGCCCGCGATCCCTACAGCCAGCTCGCCGTCATCGAAAACTGCGGCCATGTCTGCAACGTGGAGCAGCCGGAGCACTTTAACCGGCAGTCGCTGGCGTTTATATCCAGCCAAACGATCGTGGCTTAAGCCATTTAATCGAACCAATGGAATATTTAAGCAAAAAGATCCCCTTGTGAATCTCTTAGTTTCTTTGTATGCAAGTATCTCTTCCCCTGCATAGTTTCGCTAACATCAGAACCGTCAGAAATTTCAAGAACTGTAGAAACAGCATATCCCGTAATTTTAATGTCACCAACTTCATCAAGCTCTCTACCTATACGAAGAACACAAGTGATTGTGGAACCATGTTTGAAAGCTACTTTTTCTAAGAGTACATCCTCTTTGAATTGCGCATCTAGCATATCAAAAGTTATAGTTGTTTCTTCATATATACCTTTCCATTTGTAGCGACCCTCTTTTAAGACTGGCGATACAATCTCTATTACTGCAGATTCATCAATTTCGGAGTTAAGCTTGTTGGAGGATAGTATGAATTTTTTGAAATTCACTCTATCAATTACTCTCTCACTTTCAAGTGGTGCAAAATTATTATCGAGAATATTGAAGCCTATTTTCTGAACTTTATGATATCCAGTTAGATGGGAGTATAGGTTCGAACGACGTTTAACAAATTTAAGGCTTTTGTCTACATAGCTTGCAGCCTTTCTGATAACTGTTTGATCAATTTTTTCTACTGGTTTCTCTTGCAGTTCAAGTTTGAGCTTTTGAATATTTAATTTTTTCTCTTCTATTGTAAGTTGTTTTATCTCTTTTTCTAAAGCCTCTATCTCTGGGTCACTAATCGGAATGCGAGATAAAAGTATTGATACAATGGCTAATAATATGGTTATTTGATTTCCGTGAGAGCCAAGAAGTTTCCAAAATTCTCGAAAACCGCCTTCTGCATAAGCTTCGCTGTTAACAGTTACATCCATGTTTAATATGTCAGCGGCTTCAATTAAAATAGCCAGAATTTCCGCTTCACAACGATTGCGTATGATTGCATCTATATTATGGCTGTCATCTGTAAAATAATAATGGAGTTCTAGTTTGTCTGCATGTTCCATGTGGTATTCTCGTCAATATTGTCTCAGATGAAGGGGGCGAGTTAAATCTATGGCTGTTTATAACTATTCGATAGATTTTATTAGCAAAGCAAAATCGAACTTGTACACGGATTTTCTCATCTTGTAGTCGATGACATAAATCTTATGTAAAAAGCAATAAAGGGCCCATCTGAGGATGGTATCAAGCACCCTCCAATATGTTGAGTGAAGATCTATCTAATGCATGGAATTTGAACGATTTTTTGAAGTCGATCAGATTTTCAAGGTGCTCAATACCCCGTCATCTCCAGATAGCCGAGCCCTTTGGCATCTCCCTCTACCGTGACGGCTCCCTCCCAGTAGTCGAAACGGCCCGTCATGGCCTGATTGGGCTGGCGGGCACGGATGGTGAGATTCAGATCGGCAGCTTTTAGTTGCCACTCGATGGGGTAGGGCTGACCCTTGGGGCCGCGCCAAGTCTTGCCTGGGGTGAGGATGATGGAATCCGGGGACAGCACTCGGCTGCTGCCATCTTTGCCTATCAGGATACCGTAGCGGTTTTCGGGATTGGCGCGCCCAGCCTTGGTGCGCAGGCGAAACAGCATCAGCTCGCGGCCGTCAACAAATTGCAGCGAGAACCAGTCCCAGCCCGCCTGCCAATCTGCTAGCACCGAGCTGCTCCACTCGTGATCGAACCAGCCCTGGCCGCTGACTTTGCGGGTCTCCCCATCCAGGGTCAAAGTGCCGGTAAGCGCCAAGCGGGGGAAGGAGTAGTAAAACGAGGCATTGCCCGGGCTCTTCTCGCTGTAACCCGATTTACCCTGCAGCACGGCGGGTTTGCGATTGCTCACTCGAAGATCCAGCTGAGCGATGGCGCTATCGACGTTGAGGTGCGCCGGGAAGAGCGCAGCGCCCTCGGATTTGAGTGTCCATTCCCTTAGCCAATACTCGCCCTTGCTGGCGCCCGCCAAGCCCGGCCCCTGGCGGCTGGTGCGCTCGTCCTGCAGATGCTTGCCGGTGGCGAGATCCGTGATGGCAAATTGCGCCAGCCAGAGCTGGGGGGTGAGCCAGGGATTGACGAGCGGTTGCTCTCGAGCCGCGCCTTTCTTATCAGCTTCTTGCCACTCAACTCCCTGGCGAAACAGGGTCCACTGCAGGCCGTATTCGCGCCCCTGCTCGTCTTTGAGGTTACCGGTGAGATACCACCATTCGGATCGGTAGTCCGGGTGGGCCGCGTGATCCGTGGGCCAGTTTATTGTCTGTCCCGGTTGTGCCTTTTTAAACTGTTCGCCACCGCTGCCGAGCACGGCACCGAGATCCTGGGCTTGAGCGTTGGCGCCCAGCAGGGCGATCAGAGCGGCCAGCAGCTTGGCCCGTAGTGAATGCTTCATACCACTCTCCTCGCGGCAAACCAGGAGGCAAGAGCCCCGCACACCGGCGCCAGCAATAGCGCCGTGATGGCGTGAGCGGGGGCGGCTTCGAATGCCAGCCGCCAGCCGAAGGCGCGGGGGTTGACCACCTCAATGAGCACCCAGGCCAGGCCATAGCCCACCGGCAGGGCGAGCAGGGCGGTGAGCAGCCCCAATCCGGCGCCTTGCCATACCAGCAACTGGCGGCAGCGGTGGGGACTTAAGCCCAGACTCTGCAAGGTCTGCAGCTCGGCTTTTCGGGCGAGCCCCAGCACCATAAAGGCGGAGCCGATGCCGACAAAGGCAATCCCCAGGATCAGCAATTTCAGCAGCTCGGTCACCACAAAGGTCTGATCGAACACCTTGAGCGCCGCGGCGTGGATGGCGGGGGCGGGCAAGAGGTTCACCTTCTCTCCAAAGCGCGCCCGCAGCCCATCGGCGAGCCGCTCCGGCTGTGGGCTAAAGAGCGCCAGGGACTGTACGGGCCCGGTTTCAAAGCTGTGCAGGACCTGCCCCTTGTCGCTGCCGTAATCCTGATAGACGCCGGTGACCTGCACCGATCGCGGACCCGACTCACTCGTGATCACAAGCGTCTGGCCGACCTTGACCCCGAGGCGCACCGTCAGCGGCTCGCTCGCCAGCACCTCGCCCGGCCCTGTTGGCCAGCGACCGCTCAGCAGGGGATAGGCGGCTTTGAGCTCGGGGATTGCGTCCATCTGGGCCCATTCGATGGGCTGCCCCTGCCAGCGGGCGGGCTGCACCGAGCGGCGGGAGGCGGCGCCGACGTCTGGGTTCGCGAATATGGCGTCCAGAGTCGGCTTGTCGAGCGTGCCCCGGCTGCCCGCCGCGCCCCTGGGGGCGCTCACATAGAGATCGGCGGCGAGGCGCTGGCCCAGCCAGATCTCCACGCTGGTGCGAAAGCTCGACACCATGACGCCGATGCCGATGGCCGCGGCAATGGCGAGCTGCAGCGCCATCACGGCGATGGCGGTGCGATCCAGATGGTATTGGGTCTCGGCGACGGCCAGCCTCAAGGTGAGACCGCCGCGCCGGCGCCGCAATAGACCCAGCACCCAGCGCAGGGCATCCGGCAGCCATAGGGCCATGGCCAGCAGCCAGCCGCCGGCGATCAGCAGGGCGCCGATGAGCCCCGTTTGGGGCAGTGCGAGGCAAATGGCACAAAGCAGCAGGATGGCGAGCGCCAGCAGGCGTCGGCGCCAGGGATGGGCGCTTACGCGCACCTGGCCTTCACGCAGTTGCAGCGGCGATTGGCGCAGCAGTGCCCACCAGCCGGGCAGGTTGGCGGCGAGGGTCCCAAGCAGGCCCAAGGCTGTGGCCTTGACGAGGCTAATGGGGGCGAGGCGCAGGAGATCGATGGGGTTGGGGCCGTAGAGATCGGCCAGCGCCTGGGTCAGCTGACCCATCAGCGCCTTGGCGAGCAAGACTCCGAGCACCAGACCCAGCAGGGTGCCGAGGCTGGCGAGTAAGCCAAGTTCCAGCCCTAGCCAGCCCAGCACCCGGCGCGGCGACATCCCCAGGATTATCAGTTGGGCGAGCTGGGGGCGGCGCACGCTCTGCACGAAGCGCTGGGCGTTGAACACCAGGAACAGCCCCACCGCCATGGCGAGCAGGGAGAGGGCGCTGAGGTTGAGCCCCAGCGCATCGCCGAGCAGGCTGGCATCGAGCGCCGGGCTGATGGGCTCTAGCCACAGCGGTTTGGGCAGTTTGGCTTGCAGTGCCGTGGCTTCTGCCTCGCTTAGCTTGAACAGGATGCGATCCAGCCGCCCGCTCTTGCCAAGCAGGGGCTGGGCTATGCCGAGATCGGTGAGCAGCAGCCGCTCCATGGGCACGGCGCCGGGCTCGAAGGTACCCGCGAGCGTCAGTTGGAGTGACCGCTCACCCTGCAAAAAGTAGCGGGTCTCACCGACGGCCCAGCCGAGCCGCTCGGCCTCGGGGGTGGCGAGCCAGACGCCATCGGCCCGCGCGAGTGTGAAGCTTTGGTTCTTATCGCCGCCTTGTTTGTCCGAGCCGAGCAATGGGCTCAGTGGGCCCGGGTTCGAGAGATCGATGCCGAGTAGCTGGAAGCTGCGCCCCTGGGGGTCTTTGAGCCAGGCGTGCACCTGGGGCAGGGCCGCGAGGGCGCGCTCGTTTCGCACCAGTTTGACGTAGAGTTGCTCGTCCAGGCCGCCGCCTGGGGCTAGCCGGTAGTTTGCCTCCCCGGCGAGCTGGCTGCGGGCGGCGACGAAATTGGTCTTGGCGCTCTGGTTGAGCAGCTCGATGGCGACCACCAGTGAGACCCCCAGCATCAGGCCGGTGAGGCTCATCAGCAGCAGCCAGGGGTGGGCACGGTAGAGGCGCAGCAGCGCCTTCAGGGGCAGCACGGCTCGGCTCCTTGGGCGGGATCAGGGGTTCGATTCACCGCCAGATCAGCCATGGGCAGCGCCCTTGAGTTCCACCAGCCGCCCGCCTTCGAGGCGCAGCACCCGATCCGCCAGGGCGCCATAGGCGGGGTTGTGGCTCACTAGCAGAAGCCCGGCCCCCGTCTCTTTGACCGCCGCCATCATGAGCGCCATCACCTGCGCGGCGTTGTGCTCATCCAGACTGCCGGTGGGTTCGTCGGCGAGCAACCACTGGGGCTGGTGGATGAGGGCCCGGGCCAGGGCGACCCGCTGGCGCTGGCCACCTGAGAGCTGCTCCGGCCAGGCGTGGCGTTTGTCCGCTATCCCAAGGCGAGTGAACAGGGCCTCCAGCCGTGCAGGCTCGCGGGGCAGGCCGTTGATATCGAGCGGCAGGCAGCAATTTTCCTCCACCGTCAGGGTCGGCAGCAGGTTGAAGTCTTGATAGACGATACCAAGGTGGCGACCACGAAGCCTCGCTCGCTCGCCGCTCGGCTGGTTGTCGAAGCGGGTCTCATCGAGCCAGATCTCCCCCTCATCGGGGGGAATCAGCCCGGCGATAAGGTTGAGCAGGGTGGACTTGCCCGAGCCGCTCTGCCCCAGCAGCAGGCAGGCTTCACCGGCGTGAAGACGCAGATCCAGCCCCGCAAACAGGGGGGGAGAGGCGGCGTCAGTGTCGAAGGACTTGCTCAGGTTTTTCAGGCTCAGCATGGGATAACCGGTTGATGGTCAATGGCTTTCACAATGTCTGCCACTATGCCAGTTAGTGATCCCGGCTGCAAAAGGGATGAGGATCCTCGCTGGATCCCGCTCGCCAGAGGTGGTTAGAATAGGGGCCTCCATGGGTCACAGGATGAGCAAGGATGTTACACAAGCAAGTCAGTTTTATCGTCGACAGCAAGGGCACCAAGCAGGCTGCCGTGGTTCCCATCGACATCTACAACGAGCTGATGACCCTGCAAAAGGCGCTCTCCGACAACAAGCCCGGGGAGCGCGAGCTCTACCACTTCAACGGCAAGGGGGCCGAGGCTCATGGCTACCCGGTGGGCAAGCGGCAGAACCCCGGTTTCATGGTGCAGGCGGGATCCACCGCCAACGGAGAGGATGCGGCATCCCTGCGTGAGGCGGTGATCGAGCTGCGTCTGGAATTGCTGGACAAGGGGGTGCTGAGCCCGCGGGCCGAAGGGGGCTTCGTGTTCGTGGCCGATCAGCTGTTCAACAGCCCGAGCCTGGCCGCCAGCCTGGTGGCGGGCAACAATCGAAGCGGTCTGGACGCCTGGCAAAACAGCGCCGGTTATACCCTCAAGCAGTCCGGTTTTGGCAAGAAATAGGCGCAAAGCCATTAGCTGTGCTAATGAAAAGGCGATATTGATAAGAATTTTTCAGAACTTGTGACCCAAAGAGCCCGCTGAGAGGCCGGTTTGTCCCTCCTGTTGGCTCAATGCACGCGGCCCCGGCGCCCCTCATATCGACATCGGTTCGATGAGAGGGCGCCGGGGCCGCGTTTTTTTATGGCGAATTGCGAACGCCTGGGCTCAGCGTGACTGCTTCTTGCCGGTCAGTGACCAGTAGCAGATCGCCGAGCCGAAGCCGCAGCTGGCGATGGCGATGGCCATGGGCAGGGGGGATTCGGGTGGATTGAGGTTGACCAGGATCCCCACCAGGGCGCCGATGCCAAAGCGCAGGGTGCCGGCGAGCGCGGAGGCGGTGCCCGCCGATTGGGGGAAGTGGCCCATCAGGCCGGTCATGGCGTTGGCCCCCACCAGGCTGATGTGACCGACGAACAAGACCACCGGAATGACGATGCCCCACAGGCCCCCGGTCTGGCTCCAGGCGTTGTAGATGAGCAGGGCCCCCGCGAGCGGCAACATGATGAGGCCGTATTGCAGCATGCGCTCGGCCCCCACCCCTTTCACCAAGCGGCTGTTGGCGAAGGTGACCACCATCATCAGCAGGATGTTGAGGCCAAACAGCCAGCCGTAGTGTTCGGTCGGCACGTGGAAATACTCGATGTAGACGTAGGGCGAGGCGCTCAGGAAGGCGAACATGCCCGAACTCGACAGCGCCCCGCACAGCACATAGCCCATGGCACCGCGATGGGAGAGCACCCCCCAGTAGTTGCGCAGTACCTGGCCGAGCTTGAGGGGCTGCTTGTGCTCGGGTTTGAGGGTCTCGGGGATCTTCCACTGCAGCACCAGGCAGATGAAGAGGCTGATCCCCACCAGCAGCCAGAAGATCACCCGCCAGTCGCTGTGGGCGCTGATGTAGCCCCCCACCACGGGCGCCACCAGAGGCGCCAGCGTCATCACCAGGATCACGAACGACATGGCCCGCGAAAACGCATCTTTTTCAAACAAGTCCCGCAGCAGGGCATTGACCACCACGGAGCCGGCGGCGCCGCCGGCGGCCTGCAGCATGCGCCAGGCCAGCAGCTCCGGCAGGGAGTCCGCCATGGCGCAGCCCACGGAGGCGATGGCAAACATGGAGAGTCCCGCCAGGATCACCGGCTTGCGGCCGAAGCTGTCGGCGAGCGGCCCGTAGAACAGCTGGCCGATGGCAAAGCCGCCGAGGAAGGCGCTGATGGTGAGCTGCGCCCCGTCGATGGTGCTGGCCAAGTCCCGGGCGATGCTCGGGATAGCGGGCAGATACATGTCGACTGCGAGCGGCGTGAGACCCGCTAGGGCGCCGAGCAGGATGAACAGGAAACGGGGTGAAAGGGTCGAGGCTTGAGGCATAGGCTATCCGTGTCGTGGGGAAGGCGGCAAAGGGCAAGTGTTGAGTCTATCAGCTTTGGTGCCTCGGAGCAGACTTAACCTGCGCTGGGCCGGGGCCGTTTGGCTGTTCAATCAGGGCGCCATGACGGCGCCCTGTGGGGTAGCCCTGCTAGCACCGGTCCTGAGGGATTGCCACCTGGGGCTGGCGGCGGGCGGCGCGGGCGGCGAGCACAAGCCAGACAAACAGTCCCCCCAAGGCGAGGCCGTTGCCGATACGCTCCGGCCAGCGAGCCTCAAGGGTCAGGCTGAGTTGATGGCGGCCCGCCGGCACCCACACCTGCAACAATCCCTGGTGATTGGCGCTGACCGTGAGGGCCAGGGCGTCGTCCAGTCTGGCCTGCCAGCCGGGGTAGTCGTATTGGTGCAGCACCAGTCGGGTGGGGGCGCTGGCGCTCACCTCCAGCACGATCCTGCGGGGTTGCCAGGTCAGTACCTCCCAGCTGGCCCCCGCTTGATCCGTGCTGATCGGGGGCAGGAACTCCTCCTTCCAGGCGAGCAGGCTGGGGGCGAACAGGCCTCCCGGCACCTGCCTGGGTCTGTACTCCCGGGCGCTGCGCTTGCTGTCAAATTCGGCGCCGATGGCGAAGCGATCCGGTGCCTGGGTGAGGGGAGCGTGGCGCACATAGAGGAAGGCGCTGATGAGGGTCAGCAGCAGCAGGCCCCACCATAGCCCTTGCCAATGGCGCTGGGCCGGGGTGCCGAGGGCCACCACGGCCACCGTCGCCAGGGTGAGGATGAGGTTCAGCCGCCAGGGAAACTGCACCCGCTGCAAGGGGGGCAGCAGCTGCCAGATGGGCTGACTTGGGGGCAGCATCATCAGGAAGGCGGCCACGCCGATGGCGCCCCAGCAGAGCAGCTCGGGGTGATAGGGCTCGCGGGTGGCGGCCCAGGCCGCCAGCAGCAGGGCCATGGTCAGCACGCTCTGCCAGGCGAGGTGGCCGCGAAAGCGCCAGTCATCCAGCCCCGTGGGCAGGCGATCGAGGAAGTTGCGCCGAAAGTCGAACATGCCGCCACGCATCAGCTCCATGGAGATGGCCCCCTGATCCAGCAGGGCGGGCAGCAGCAGGGCACCCGCCATGGCGAGCCCGAGCAGGATGGCGCCGAGGGTGAGCCCGCAGGGGACGAGGGAGTGGCCCCGCCAGGAGTGCCAGAGGGCGCGCAGGCTGATGAGCCCCAGCATCAACAGCAGGCTGGGCAGGTGGGAGTAGGCCAGCAGCGCCAGGGCCAGCGTCAGCAGGGGCAGACCACCGCGCAGGCGCCGGGTGGCGAGATCCTGCCCAAGCAAGATGAGCGGGGCCCAGACGAAGGCCCAGAATTCGGCCAGCGCGAAACGAGCGTAGAGATCCATGGCCAGGTGATAGGGCAGAGCCAGGTAGAGCAGGCTGACCGCGAGCGCCCGGCCGGGGGCGGTGAAGCTGCGCAGCCAGAGATAGGCAAAGACGCCGGAGAGCAGCAGTGCGACGCTGGCGCTGGCGAGCAGGGGGTAGACCGCCTGATGGGGCAGGGCGGCGGGGCCGGCAAAGAGGGCGCTGACGTAATAGGGGAGCGGGGGGTAGAAGAAGAAGGTGGGGCTGCCGAAGCCGCCGTTCATGGCCATCAGCCAGCGGGGATAGAGCTCCCCCTGCCAGAGCTGCTTGGCAAAGTAGTGGCCGGAGAGCAGGTGATGGAAGAGATCGTGCCCCTGGGTCCCCCCCTGTTGCCAGAGTGGCAGCAGCAAGAGTGCACAGGCAACCAGCAACACCGGCAGGGCGAGCGCCCACTCCCTTGTTCCCTTCATCGTCAACCACTCCCTTGGCGAATGCGCAGTGAGTTTAGTCGAGTCGAGTGAGGGAGCCTATAGGGTCTACCATCCCCATATGGTGGGAGGGGCTATTCACGGCTTGCGTGGTATGGCGAGCCAGAGGCCGGGTTCGGCGCCAAAGCGGGGGGCAAACCAGCTCGCTTCAAAGGGGTAGGGCAGGGCATCGGCGGCCAGAGGGCGGCGACTCAGGCGACAGGCGCCCAGGTGCTGGGCAAGACGGGCATCCCCGCTGTACCAGCCATCGGTGACGGGCAGCGGAGTGGTCTCGCGCAGCAGGCGCACGCCCCACTGGGTCACCAGGGCCGGGCAGTGCTGCTCGGCGACCAGTGTCGCCCGCGCCATCGCGGGCAGACGAGGCGGCGTCAGGGTGGCGATAAACAGCACGAGGGCCCCCAGCATGGCGGTATTCACGACACGTTTCGCCGCAGGCAGCCAGCCTGAGAGCAGGATCAGCCCGAGGTAGGTGAGAGGGGCCAGATGGCGGGGGTTGTCCGGATTCTGGCCGAGCAGGGTCCAGAGCAGAAGGGCCAGCCAGCCGAGGAACCAGCTTCTGTCGAGCCGTGTTGGCCAGGTCTTGGACCAGAGCGGCCAGATCAGCAGCCCCATCAAGAACGGCCAGAGCGGGCTGAGCTGGTTGTTCAGGGTTTGGCCCCAGCTCAGCAGCCTGGAACCGTGGGCGGCCGCCGTGTTGCCCCAGAGGGTGAAGTGACCGTCGGTAAAGCGCCGCCCCTCGGCAAAATAGGCCCAGCCATCCGCCTGCCAGACGAACAGCAGGCAGGCGAGCCCGAGTAGGGCGATGGGCGCGAGGAAGGCTGGCCGCTGCCCCCTGTGTTGCCATCCCAGCCAGAGTGGCAGCAGGGCCAGCACCAAATAAGACGGGCGAAGGGCCAGCAAGAGCCCCACCAATAGACCTGCCAGGGCCAGCTTGCGGTATTGCAGTGCCAGCAGGGCTGCGAGCCAGGCGGCCAGCGCCGGTCCGTCGGAGAGGCCGGAGAGTGCCAGGGTCGGGGTGAGCGGCAGTGCCATGACGCCGAGCCAGAGTGGCACCAGCAAGGCGGGACGCCGCCAGAGTCGCGCCGCCAGCCAGGCCGACAAGGGGGGAATGAGGGCGCTGCCGAGCAGACTGGCCCAATGCACCGCGCTGGCGGGATCGTCGGCCAGCAGGTTGATCAGCCGGGCCAGCCAGATAAAGGCGGGGTAGCCGGGAAAATGGGGGGAAAACTCCAGCACGCTGAAACGCACCACCCCGTGGGCGAAGTTCAGGGCATCGTCGGAATCGAGCGCCACCGGGAAGGCAAACAGCCAGCCCATCCAGACCCCTTGCAGCAGGAGCAGCAGCCAGTTGGAGGGCGAGTATATGGGCTCCCAAGGTCGGGGCGTCTTCCTCATCTCCAACCCTTCTCCCGCCGGGGGAGAAGGGGGCATATCGGCCTCCTTGCTCACTTATCGACGGACGGCGATCAGAGGGGAGCCAGCACGGTCATCAGCTCCTGCTCGGCGGCCTTGAAGGCCTCGGGATCGGCTGTCTTGGCACCCACCCCGAACACCCCGGGGTTGCCGATGGCCTCCAGCACCTTGGCCAGCGCCCCATCGGCGGCCTTGCGGTCCGCTTCACTCAAGGCCGGGAGGATCAAGTCCAGGAAGCGCTTGCTCTTGACCACCAGCACCTTGGCGGTCTGGTAGTCGCCAAGGTTCTGGCCGGCGCCCTCGAGACGGCGTTCAATCTCGGCCTTGTAGGCGCGGTTGAGCAGGGTCTGGGTGGCCGCCACGTCCTTGGCCTTGATGGCCTCGGCGAGCGGTGCCTGCAGCACCACCTTGTGATGCTGCTCGAGGTAGCCGAGCTCCTCGGTGAGGCCGGCCAGCACGGCGCTGGCATCCTGGCCTTCGCTCGCGGCGGTCAATAGCTGTTCGCGGGCGTCGATCAGGGGTTCCTTGCCCGCCGCCGCATAGGAGTAGGCCTGGGCCTGCCCCATGGTGGTCAGCAACAAAAGGGCGACAAGCGTGCTGCGACAGATCATCCAGTTCTCCTTTATCGAGCGTTGTGTCAGGCCACGCTCTGGGTTTCGATCACGGTGTTTTCGTTGCGGTGGTTGAAGGTGACAAGGCGTCTGTCCTCTTCATTTGCCGCCATGTCAGGCCACGCTCTGGGTTTCGATCACGGTGTTTTCGTTGCGATGATTGAAGATGGCGTGCCGTCTGTCTACCCCGTCGATCACCATGTCCGCGGCCATCAACCCCATCTCCATGGCGGTGTCGGTGAAGATGTAGCGGAAGGTCCCCTGGCGGCCGCTCATGATGAGGTTGCCAATCGGCATGAGCTGCTGGATGGCGGCATCCCGCCGCTCCTGATAACCGAGATCCATCAGGGGGTAGGCATATTCGCTGCGGGCCTCGAAGGTCTCATCCCCCAGCTTGTTGGTATCGACGCCGAGGCTCGCCAGATCCTGGCTGACCCGCTCGCGCAGGGTGGCAAGGGGGGCCTGCCAGGTGGCATCCCCCGGATTGCAGGGCACCTCCAGCATGACCGAGGTCTTGCCCGCAGGGGCCATGAAGGGGCTGCGCCGGCGCGGCTCCTGCAGCCGGGTGGCGAGGATGTGCGGATCCGAGAGGTACTGCCAGGTGTTGTCCGACAGGTTCTCTTGGTTGAGCGGCATGTTGATAAAGCGCAGGGCGCGGTAATGCAGGTCGCAGGGCAGGCCGAGGTGCGCGCAGGTGAGCGGCAGGGGCAGGGTGGAGATCACCTGCTCAAAGTGCTCCTCATGCTCGCTACCATCCTGTTGCCAGTGTACCCGCTGGATGCGGCCATCAGCCTCGGCGAGGCGGGTGATGGTGGCCCCCGTCCTGAGCTCGACCCCCTCTGCGATCAGCCGCTCACCCAGGGTGGTGAAGATCTGGCCGAAGCCGTGTTTGGGGTAGCGGTACTTGCGGGCATAGGTGCGCACCGAGAGGTTGCCCTTGCGTCTTGGCAGCAGGCGGCGGGCCACGTCTTTCAAATCGATGAGACTGATGCGCTGGCCGGCCCAGTCGGCGGAGAGCCTGTCCGGGTTGATGCCCCACAGCTTGGCCGTGTAACCCTCGAAGAACTGGCGATAGAGGGTGCGGCCGAAATGGCTCTGGATCCACTCGGCAAAGCTCGCCTTGGCAAAATCGGCGGGCTTGCTCGCAAAGGGGAGCAGCAGCAGATCCTTCACCGCCCCCGCCATCAGGGAGAGGGGCGCGGTCTTGAGGAGGTTCGGCAGGTTGAGGGGGTAGTCGTAGGTGCGTCCGCCGAAGCGGATGACGCTCTTGCGCTCCGCGTGCAGCAGATCGTCCCCCATCAGCTCGTCGATGAAGGCGAGCAGCTCGGGGTTCTTGGTGATGAAGCGGTGGCCGCCGTAGTCGAAGCGGTAGTCTCCGTCCCGGCCCGCGAAGCGTTGGGTAGCGCACATGCCCCCGACCACGGTCTCCTGCTCGAACAGGGTGACCGCAAAGCCCGCACTGCGCAGGCGCCAGGCGGCCATCAGACCGGCAGGCCCTGCGCCCAGCACGGCAATCTTCTTACTGCTGTTATCGCCCATCAATCTCTATCCACGGCTCAAGGAGAAAAGGGGGCCCGCAGGCCCCGTGACTGAAAAAAGGAATTACCCCTGTTTGATCTGGCTCGGCTTGGGTTGGTAGTTGCGATACCAGATGGTCACGAAGACCGCCAGATAGGCCAGCCAGGTCGCCAGTTGCAGGCCGGCCGGGGAGGCATTGTAGCCGAACAGGGCCCTCAGGAAGGTGCCGAACACGCCCCTGTCGTCGAGAATGTGACTGATGTTGAACACGGGCGTGGTCCAAAGGGTGATGACCCCCGCCGCCTGCAGCATGTTGATGGCAGAGGAGAGCAGACCTGCGGCGATGATGATGATGAGCAGACCGGTCCAGCGGAAGAAGGGGGCCAGGGCCACCTTGCGGGTGGAGCGCAGCAGCCCCCACACCAGCACCACGGAGAGGGCCAGCCCGGCCAGGGCACCGACGAGCCCCTCATGCAGGCTCACCCCTTGTCCCGAGTAGAGCAGGGCCGAGAAGAAGAGCACGGTCTCGAAGCCTTCACGCATCACCGCCAGGAAGGCGAGCAGCACCAGGCCAAACAGGTTGCCGCCGTCGATGGCCGCATCGATGCGTGCCGTCATGGCCCCCACGTGGGACTTGCCCTGCTTCTGCATCCAGACCGCCATGTAGGTGAGCACCAGGGTGGCGAAGATAAGGATCCCCGCCATCAGCAGGTGGTTATAGCGCTCGCTCTCGAACTGGCTGACCACCACCTGGAACAGGAAGGCCACCCCCAGGGAGGCAATGAGGCCCAATACGACACCCAGATAGATGAGTTTGTTGTAACGGCTCGCCCCCAGCTTGGCGAGGTAGGAGAGGCAGATGCCGACCAGCAGGAAGGCTTCCAGCCCCTCACGCAGGGTAATGAGGAAACTTGCGAACATCAGGGATGTGGCTCCAGGTTGAGGGCATGTAGGGTGGTTCGGGCCTGCGACGACGGGGCTGCCGATGGCAGATCCCGCAGTTGCAGGTGGTTGAGGGTCACGATGGGGGGCTCTGGCAGATCCGGTTCGCCTTTGCGCACTATGTCGTTGACCCATTTGGGATAAGTTCTGAAATTGAGTTTGATGTCGGCGCTAAAGGGCCCCTTGGCATCCGCTGGCAGTGGCCAGGTTTCGTCACGCCAGCCATCGGCCGGAATGCGGGTGTCTTCCAGGAGCTTGGCGTAGCGCCAGAACTTGAGCCCCACCGGTTTGCCTTGCGCATCGCCGAACACCTTCCTGAACAGCCGCGCATCTTCAGGGACGGCGCCATTGACCGGCTGGCCGCTTTGCAGCACCACCTGGCCACTGGCATCGGTGAGGGTCAGCTCCAGCCAGAGCTCGCGGAAATCGGCGACGCCGGTGGGCAGGGCGTGACCGGCGCCGACGTTGGTCACGCGTACCACCAGCGTCGGTTGTCCATGCTGCGCGTCGATACGGGCAGAAAGGGTGGCGCTGGATTTGAGCAGCGCCAGGCTCTCCTGTTCGAGTCCTGAATTGCGCAGTCCCACCAGCTGGTGCTGGGCACCGGTGAAATTGTGGCGATAGAGGCGTGCTTTCAGGGGGCCATTTTCGGTGGAGCGACCCGCCACGGGGGCGCCGCCATTGCCGGGCTCCGGGTTCATGTGGCAGTCGATGCAGGTGCGCCGCGTCGCCGGATCTGCTGATGTGGCAAAGCTCGAGTTCTGCCACTCATCCCAGGTGTTGACGATGTTGGCGCCCGTGCCCGGGGCGAATTCGTTGTGGCAGGACTTGCACAGGGCCGCGTCCTGGTAGAAATCCTTCTGATAGGAGGCCTTGTGCATGGCCGGGCGGGCGTTGATCTGGCGCTCAGCCAGCCAGTGGCGCGCGCTGCCGCCGGGGGCATCCTCGAACACATAGCTCTCGCGATCCTTGAGGTTCACGGTGAAGGCGCTGTTGCCACCGGCGTCCTCCAGCCGGGTGATGCGATGGCACAGCAGGCAGCCGGTGCCCTCTTCCACCACGGATTCCCCCGCCTGATGGGCCTTGATGAGGGAGGCGCCCCCTCGCTCCAGCATGTGGGAGCCCTTGGGCAGGTCGGTCTGGCCGGTCAGCACCTGCTGGGGCATGTGGCAGCCCTGACACCACTGGCCGAAGGCTTCCCCCTCGGTCTCGCGGGCAAGTGCCTGCACCGCCTTGTAGTAGGGGTGAGAGTTGCCCATCAGTCGGTGATTGCTGTCGCTCCAGTCCGCAAACGCCTGTTGGTGACAGTTCTGGCAGGAGGCGGAGCTGAGCCACTCCTTCGGATGGGTGACGGGGGCCTTGGCCGGATCCGTGCGCGGCGCGTCGAGACGCAGCCAGTTGGCGAGATAGGGGAGGTTGCCATCGGCGGTCACGAAGGCGTGCAAGTCCTCCATCATGGCCTTGACCTCGGGCTGGGGCCTGGCGGGATCCACCGGCTCGGCGCCATCGCGGCCGTCATGGCCCATGCCGCCCTGGGTCTGCTGGATCATGCGCAGGTACTCGCCGACAAAATCCCCCGCCACCATGTTGGCGAGGTTGGCGTGACCGTTGATGGCATTGTCCCGGCTCTTCTGGCGGTGAGCCTGCATCAGGAACTTGTTGGTGAAGTTGAACCCGTCCAGATGGCAGGAGTTGCAGCTCATCCAGTTGTCCCCCGCCATGGGGAAGCGGCCGTTGGCACTGCTGCTGCCGAGCGTGTTACCAAGATTGAACAGCCGCTCGCCGCGAATGAGGGCGGCAGGGCGGGGGTCGGATTCCACCAGTTTGGCGAAATGTGGACTGTCTACCGTCACCCGGGCGAAGGGGCCGCTGCCGCCAGCCGAGAGGCGGGTCAGATCCTGGCCCATGGCGTTGTGCACCAGGATGTGATCGCCATCGATGAGCAGGTCCTGAGGATTCTGACCCGGCAGGTGGCGCAGCAGTTGGGTCGCCTTCGCCCCCCCCTGGAATTTTTTCCGTCTGTGGCGGTTGCTGTTCTGCTTGCCGCTGCGAGAGAGATCGAACACCAGCAGATCTTCCGAGCCCGCCAGGGTCAGGTAGACCCGCTTGCCGTCGGCGGCGAAGCGGGCGGCGAAGGGGTTGGAGACAATCTGGCTGCGGTTGCCGACGTTGGGCAGATTGATCTGCAAGAACAGCTGCTTGCGCTCATCCACTCGCTCGGTTTCGCTGCCGAGATCGACGATGGAGACAGCCGGGAAGACGGTGCTCTGGAACTGGAAGGGGTGGTCGAAGCTCCAGAGTACATGGGGCAACCAGGCCTCGCTGCCATCGGGGGAGAGGCTGATGCCATCGAGCAGACGCGGCAGCCCTTGGGAGTCGCTCGGCGTGGCGCTGTGGGTCTCTGCCAGGGTGATGAGCTTGGGCTTCTCAATGGCCGCCGCCGTGGGCACCTTGCCCAGTTTTTTCAGGTCGTAGATGGCGAGCTGGCCCGTCATGGCGTGGGTCAGCAGCAGGCGGTCGTCATCGGTGAGCGCCAGCCCGCGCGGGGTCTCGGCGGTCGGGAGATCCAGCAGCAGATCGCCATCCTCGTCATAGGCCTGCAGGCGCGCCGATTCGAACAGGGTGATCCAGAACCAGCGCCGCTTGGGATCGAAGATGACGCCGTAGGGTCTGTGGCCTGTGGGGATGATCTTCCTGAGATCGAGATCCTCATCCAGCAGCAGCAGGCGATCACCGTTGTAGTCGGTGACCAGCAGGGTGCCGTCATCGGCGCGCGCCAGCTGGCGCAGGTCGCCGCCAAGGCGAGCCTCCTTGATCCGCTTGCCGCTGTCTCGCTCGATCAGGGTCACGGAGCCGCCGCTCTGGTTGGCGCTCAACAGGCGCTGTGCCTTGCCCTCGTCATAGGCCTGCAGGGACGAGCCCATCTGCTGGGCCTGCGCCAGCAGGGAGGTGGCGATGAGCAGGCAGGGGAGAAGCCACTTCATCATGGCTCAGGGACGCCACTTGAGCAGGGTCCAGCGCCAGGCATGGCGCAAGACCAGGGGAGTGAGCGCCAGGGCGCTGAGCCAGTGGGCCCAGCTCGCCAGGTTGCCGAGACTGTCCCCCGGCGTGCCGTGCAATACCAGCACCAGGCCGCTGCCGAGGCAGACCAGCAACAGGGCTTCGATGATCTGGCCCGTGGTGCGCAAAAACGGCTTGCGACTGTGGCGCAGCAGACGGCGATGAGAGAGCCAGAAAGCGCCAAACAGCAGGGGGAAGAGGGAGAGGGAGAGCATGACATGGAGGAACAGGTTCCAGCGCGCCAGAGACCAGACGGGGGTCAGGGGCTCCCACAGCAGCAGACCGGAGAAAAACATCAGGTAGAGGCTGCCTTCGGCGGCCTGATGGTGATAGGCCAGCCATCGCCAGAAGTGTCGTGGTGAGAGAGAAAGGCTTGTCATACAGGCTCCAGCACCCGGGCATTCAACCCGGGTGAGCAAGTCTACCTTGGGGTAACCGTAATGAAAAGAGTTATCAATTTCGCTCTTGATGAATAAATCCTGAATGAAAAGGGGGTGCTATTTATGATCCGCCAGCCGCTCGGTGACCGCATAGATGAGGGCCGCGGCGGAGAAGGCGAGGAAGACGATGACCGACCATTTCATCTCCACTTCGTTGCCGACCCCGTCTTCCAGGAAGGCCTTGAGCACCTCTATGCCTGCGATGGTCACCAGGGAGTTGATGACGATGAGCTTCAGGGAGGCAAAGTTTATCTTGCTGAGCCAGTTGTCGCCGAGGGCCTCGCGCTGCTCCTGGGTCTGGATGAACTGCACGAAGCCGCAAACCGCCACCAGGATCAGCATCTGCGCCACCAGCACGAAGTCCACCAGGGTCAGCACACCGGTGATGAGGTCCATATAGGGGATCTCGATGATGTCTCGGCACAGCACATAGAGCTGCATGGCGAACTTCACCATCAGCAGGGCAACGCAGACCAGAATGGCCACGTAAAAGGGAAACATCATCAGCCGGCTGCCGTTGAGCATGAAGTTGAAGCGGCGCATGCAGACTCCTTAACGAATTGAAATTGCGCTGATTATGGCGTGTATCGGCGGGCTTGGGCAGTCACCATGACAAAATGGCTGGCAGGGCTGGGCGCCGACGCATCACCCGGTCGTGCCTCCTCGGGTGGCGGCCTCTATATCAATTGTCCACCAGAGGCCTTTTGGTTCACCAGCCATCGGGAGACGGTGTCAGTAGACAGCCAGCGAGCGGGTGCGACATGCCCGGTGAAGGCAAGCGAGCGAGTTTGTGCAAGGGGGCGGAGAAGATCCCATTGTGCGGAATGATCAGATGCCGGCGTTCAGATCCTGTATCGAATGCTGTATCACCCAGTCCAGCCTTGGTAGTTTTTTATATTGCAAATCACTCGCTTATTGGTTGTATATATCGTCAATTGCCCGATAAATCTCCCTTTTAAGGGGCTCATTAGCCGAGGTCGCGGCCATTTTCCGATGACTCGAGGCACGCTGAAGATCCTCGTGGTGCCGACGTCGGCAGACCCTGCACTACGCTGGCAAAAACAGTATCAGGGGAGGTGTGCACAAGCGGGCCATCTCAGGCGGGCTTGCCAGTCAACGGTTGCGCGCCTCGGACGTTCGTCTCTCCCGCACGTCTCTTCGCATCTCTCTCGACACAGCGCTCAAGACGGCTTCTTCACTGTTTCATCCACAGCCCACCTGGTCGAAGACTCAAATGCAGTCTGAATATTCCATCATTTATGCATTTCTTATGTTCTATTGAAAGCGCCATAAACCCTGTTAAATACAAGGTTGCAGGCGAGTTTCAAATGAAAAGCAAATTGCATAATTAGTGAATGACATGTTGTGTTCGGAAAACAATCAGCTAGGATGTGACGGCTTGAGGATAGGAACATCACTGGCTGATTGATACCAGCCAGCACACAACCCTGCGCAGTTGTTCAAAAAGAGAGAAGCATGATGCTGAAAACCTTGCGTGGTCGAATCACCCTGACCATTGCCAGCCTGTTGTTGCCCATTCTGATCGGTAGCGTGTTGCTGCTGGCCTGGAGCGATCAGAAACAACTGCACCAGGTGGCGAATAGCGATGCGAACAATGCCGTCACCGGGTTGCTCGATCAGATGAGTCTGCTTGATGGCCAGATCAGTCAGCGGGTGGACGCCTCCATGCGACTGCTCAAAGAGCGCAGTGCCGCACTCGGTCAGGCAAGCCAGGGGGCCATGGTGACGGTCAAAGAGCGCCAAGTTCCGCAGTTGCTGCTTGGCCAACGACCACAAGCCAACGAGAGTGAGTTGGTTGATGGCGTCAGCGCGTTGATGGGGGGGACTGCCACCCTGTTCAGCCGCAGCGGCGACGACTTTATCCGGGTGAGCACCACGGTCAAAAAAGAGGGGGTTCGTGCGACGGGATCGCCACTGGATCCCGATGGCCGCGCCATTGCCGCCATCAAACAGAACCTGCCGTTTTATGGTCAGGTGGATATTCTTGGCAACCCCTACCTCACCGGTTATGAGCCGCTTCACGATGCCGGTGGTCAAACCATCGGGATCTGGTACGTCGGCTATCCGGTTGACTTGACTCCGTTGGCCCATGCCGCCAGCCGCATCAAGTTGGCCGACACCGGGTTTGTCGCCGTGCTCGACGATAAGGGCAGGCTTCGCTTTGCCTCGCAAGGGCGTTCACCCGACGACATCAGCGCCTTGATCCAGACGCGTGACACCACGTGGGAGTGGACCGAGCAGCCGTTCAACCAGTGGGGCTTTCGGGTGATTGCCGGCTACCCGCGTGCGGAAATCGATGCGGTGGCCCATGAGCGGGCCATCACCATCATCGGTGGCGGCATTGCCCTGGCTGTCATCGTCCTGATCGTCCTGCTCAGCTTGTTGCAACGCCTGGTGCTCAACCCGCTCGGCGGGGAGCCGGCCGATGCCGTCAAATTGGCCCGTGCCATCGCCGACGTCGATTTGGGTCTTCAGCTTGGCAAGCAAGCACCGACCGACAGTGTGCTGGGCGCCATGCAGCGCATGCAAGGTGTGCTGCGTCAATTGGTCGAGGATGTGCAGCAAGAGGCCAGCGAAGTGTCTGCTTGCGCCGAGCGCTTTAACATCACCTCGCGCCAGATTGCCAGCGGCTCCGAGCGCCAGACCCAGGCTACCCATACCATGGCGGCGGCGCTTGAGCAGATGGCGGCCAGTATTGGCCAGATTGCCGAGCACGCCAAAGAGGCACAAGCAACCACCGATCACTGCGCTCACGAGTCTCGCGAAGGCAACCGGATCATTGCCGAGATGGCCGAGCGGATCAGCCGGGTCGCCAGCGAAGTGGCGCAAAGTGCCAATATGATTGAGACCCTGTCCAGCCAAAGCGAAAACATTGTCAACGTGGTAGCGGTCATCGATGAAGTGGCCAAGCAGACCAATCTGCTGGCACTCAATGCGGCCATCGAAGCCGCTCGCGCCGGTGAACAGGGGCGCGGATTTGCCGTGGTGGCCGATGAGGTGCGCACGCTGGCGATGCGTACCGGCGAGTCCACCAAGGAGATAGCCCGCACCCTCGGCGCCGTGCGCGACAGCGCGGGTGCGACAGTGCTAAGGGTGGAACAGGCCCAAAGTGAGGCGCAAGGCAGCACAGAGCTGGCCCGCTATGCCAGCGAGGCGATGCAGCGTATTGCCAGCACCACCAGCGAAGTGGAGCGTGTCACTGAGTTCATTACCCGTGCACTGGACGAGCAGAGTCTGGCCAGTAACGAAATTGCGGCCAGTGTCGATGAAGTTTCCCGCATGATTGTTCAAAACGAAGCCGCCTCGCACGACGCCGCAGAGGAGGCGGAGCAGATGCACAAAGTCGTCGTCAATCTCAATGCGACAGTGCGTCGTTTCCGTCTGTAGGGCTGTCCAATGCCAGGGCAGGATCACCTGGCTGCGTCAGCCCGCCATGAAGAAGCAGATACGAAAAAGCCCAGCCAAAAGGCTGGGCTTTAGAAGATGGCTCCCTCGACAGGACTTGAACCTGTGACATACGGATTAACAGTCCGCCGTTCTACCGACTGAACTACGAGGGAATTGGCTCCTCCTACTGGACTTGAACCAGTGACATACGGATTAACAGTCCGCCGTTCTACCGACTGAACTAAGGAGGAATTGCCTGTCTCGTCGAGACGGTGCGGATATTAATGGCCTCTGGTCCGGGTGTCAACCCGTAACCCCGGGCAAGAAAGGGGTTTTCGGCCTGTTTGTCCAAAACTTGGTCGCCATGGACTATTTTCAGCACAATCAGCAGCTTGGAAGGGAGAGGGGCTTCTTGCCTGCCATCGGGTTCGGCCCTGCGGGCGATCCGGTACAAGGGACGGGCGACCTCATCACCGTCGGTGATGAGGACGTTGTCGCAGAGTAAAGGACGATAGCCGGTCGGCGATGGTTCTTTTCATGATCTCTTGGCGCAATAGGCGATAAAGATCGGCGATTTGATGCTTATCCACGGCAATAATGCGGGCTAATGGCCATTTCTTGATCCTGCCCATCGAAATATGACGCCGTCTCGGGTATGGTTGCCCTCGATACCATCGCCGCGTCGACAGCTCTGCCGGCCCTTGATGATGATCGGGTGCCGGGTCACGCCGGCCTTTGTCTCCTCCTTCTGGTATTACTCAATACATGCACAATCAAGCTTCCTTACAAGGCGTGAAGCTGGCTATCGCATTGCGCCAATCCTGTATCGACGAACCCTATAGCGCCGCCCGTTTCGGCCGCGATCTCATCGCCGGCATCACGGTGGGCATCATCGCCATTCCGCTCGCCATGGCGCTGGCCATCGCCAGCGGCGTGCCGCCCCAGCATGGCCTCTATACCGCCATCATCGCCGGTATCGTCATCGCGGTGACCGGGGGATCGCGCTTCTCTATCTCGGGGCCGACCGCGGCCTTCGTGGTGATCCTCTACCCGGTGGCCCAGCAGTTTGGGGTAGGGGGCCTGCTGATGGCGACCCTGCTCTCCGGCTTCTTCCTGGTCGCCATGGGAATGGCCAGACTCGGCCGTCTCATCGAGTACATTCCACCTTCAGTGACGCTGGGCTTTACCGGCGGGATCGCCATCGTGATAGCCACCTTGCAGATCAAGGACTTCTTCGGACTGCACGTTGCCGAGATGCCGGAGACCTACATCGGCAAGGTCGAGGCCCTGGCTCAGGCCCTGCCAAGCTGGCAGTGGGGGGATACCCTGGTGGGGGTGGCGACCCTGGCGGTACTGCTGCTCTGGCCCCGGTTGCGACTGCCTGTGCCGGGCCATCTGCCCGCCGTGCTGGTGGGGGTGGGGCTTGGCTTTGGCCTGCACACCATGGGTATCGAGGTCGCGACCATCGGCAGCAAGTTCAGCTATACCCTGGCCGATGGCACCCAGGGGATGGGGATCCCCCCCATAGCGCCAACCCTGATGATGCCCTGGTCATTGCCAGGACCGGACGGTGCCCCGGTGGTCTGGGATCTGGCGGCCATCGAGCGTCTGCTGCCCGCCGCCTTCTCCATGGCCATGCTGGGCGCCATCGAATCCCTGCTCTGTGCCGTGGTGCTGGATGGCATGACGGGGCGCAAGCACAGCTCCAACGGTGAACTGGTGGGGCAGGGGCTTGGCAACATCCTGGCCCCCTTCTTCGGCGGGATCACGGCGACGGCGGCGATTGCCCGCTCCGCCGCCAACGTGCGGGCCGGTGCCACCTCGCCCATCTCCGGCATCATCCATGCGCTGGTGGTGCTGGCCGCCATTTTGGTACTGGCCCCCTGGCTCTCCTGGTTGCCACTGTCCGCCATGGCGGCCCTGCTGCTGCTGGTGGCCTGGAACATGAGCGAAGCCCACAAGGTGGTGGATCTCATCCGCCGCGCCCCGCGCTCCGACGTGTTGGTGCTGCTGGTCTGTCTGTCGCTCACCGTCATCTTCGACATGGTCATCGCCATCACCTTCGGGGTGATCCTGGCTTCCCTGCTGTTTATGCGCGAAATCGCCAAGATGACCCGGCTGCACAACCTGGCCGAGCACAAGCGCTACGCTGGCGAGGTACAGAGCGGAACCCTGGTCTACAAGATCAACGGCCCCCTGTTCTTTGCGGCGGCGGAACGAGTGTTCGGTGAACTGTTGGCCCAGGTGAAGGATCACAAGACGCTGGTGCTGCAGATGGAGGCGGTCTCCATCCTGGATGCGGGTGGTTTGTCTGCCTTCCAGCAATTTGCCAAGCGGATGGCCAAGGTCGGAGTGCGGGTGCGAGTGGCGGAATTGCAGTTCCAGCCGCTCAAGACCCTGGCGCGCGCCAAGGTGCGCCCCATCCCGGGGGAGCTGGAATTTTACGGCTCGCTGGAAGACGCCCTCAGAGGGGAACCCTTGCACGAAGTGGCTGAAAATTGAGTGAAAGGGGTAGGAAACGGCATCTTTTTGGTCACTTGGCTCGGTAATTGAGCAGTTGACTGCAAAAGGTGAAAAATAGCATTGACCGCTCCCGACCTATCCCTTACATTACGCCCCGTTCCAGCGCAACAGCGTAGCGAACGACGTGGTGATTGAACACGTTAAACAGCGGTCGAAAATTTGGTGAGGTGTCCGAGTGGCTGAAGGAGCACGCCTGGAAAGTGTGTATACGGCAACGTATCGAGGGTTCGAATCCCTCCCTCACCGCCAAATAAAGCAAAAGGGCCTGTCGCAAGACAGGCCCTTTTGCTTATCCGACGACGAAGGATTGGGAGCCTGGCTCGACAGGCAATCCAGTCATTCCGGGCTGCCCAAGGCGCGAGCCCCTGGGAGAGAGCCTATCCTTCCCATCTTCAAGGTTGAAAAGCCGCCCTCAGGGGCGCTTTTTGCTATCCGAATGTTATCTGTGCTGATGCTGAAAGGGGCAAGCCTCCTTGCGTTGAGCCACAGAGCTTATCGGGATGAGCATCCGCAGGGCGCCAGCAGGCGTGAGTCCGGTGGGGCTCTCATCTCTTATTGCCTGATGCGGCAGGAAAATTGCCTGTCTGAAGCCCCCCGGTCAGTGCGCAAGGGGAGCACCAACCCCTACCACCATCCATTCCCCATATTGCAAAGCCTACCCCCGGGCCGACTCTCTGTTCTCTGACCCCTTTTTCTGATTGCCGTTCTTCCCCGATGCGTGGCCTGTGGGGTAATGGATTCTTGGGACGACGCTAGATCCCATGGGATGGAATTTTCTGCTACATGTCACCGAGGTGGGGTGTCACGAGTATCGACAGGGCATCCCAAACACTCCGGGTTTGGTGTTATCTACTGACTGGCGCAATCCATTGCTCTTTTTTTGGATGAATAAACTGCCCATGCAATATTTTGTAGTTGTTTTGGTTTTTGGGGCAATGTGTTGCGATATTTACTGCGGTGGATAACGGCGGGGTTTTGGCAAGTCATTGTTTTTAATTGGTAAAATTGTTTGGCATGGACGCTGCTAACGGTTTCGGTTGAGTGTCATTACCGTTTAACCAATCAGGAGCAATTCCATGCCAACTCCATGTTATATCAGCATCGAAGGTAAAACCCAGGGCAACATCACCGCCGGTGCCTTCACCTCCGACTCCGTCGGCAACATCTTCGTGCAGGGCCACGAAGACGAGATGCTGGTGCAAGAGTTCCAGCACATCGTCACCGTGCCGACCGATCCGCAATCCGGCCAGCCGGCGGGTCAGCGCGTCCACAAGCCGTTCAAGTTCACCGTAGCCCTGAACAAGGCTGTGCCGCTGATGTACAACTCCCTGGCTTCCGGCGAGATGCTGCCGAAAGTGACCCTGAAGTGGTACCGCACCTCCGTCGAGGGCAAGCAGGAGCACTTCTTCAGCACCGTGCTGACCGATGCCACCATCGTCGACATCGACTGCCAGATGCCCCACTGCCAGGATCCGGCGAAGGCTGATTTCACCCAGCTGATCCAGGTCTCCCTGGCTTATCGCAAGATTGACTGGGAGCACACCGTCGCCGGTACCTCCGGTGCGGACGACTGGCGCGCGCCGATCGAGGCTTGATGCCTGCAAGGAGCACCCCATGGGTGCTCCTTGTTTTGTGTGCCGCAGAGCCTGATGAAGCTCAAAACCCCGCTCGCTTAACTCCTCATCCCCTGACCCATGCCATGGCTTTCTTCTGCCCGTTTGCCGCGTGAGCGGGCACAACAAAGAACATGACGACGGATCTGCACGCACGCCTTGGGGGCGTGCGGTAGCCATGGCGGCGAAAAAGCGGCGGCCATGGCGGATCTCTCTCCCACCTTGAGGCAGCCGGCAGCGATGCGGGCCGACAGCAGAGGCGCACCGATGGCAGACAGCACAGGATTACAATTTACCGTCAAGGTGGGGGCGCTGCCCGAGAGCACCTTCGTGGTGGCGGAATTTGCGCTGGAGGAGGCGCTGAGCGGCCCCTTCCAACTGAGGCTGGAACTCGCCAGCCCCCAGCCGGATGTCGATTTCGGCGCCGTGCTGGACCAGCCCTGCGAGCTGCTCATCTGGTACAACGGCGAGCTGCAGCGGCGGGTGTGCGGGGTGGTGAGCGATGTTGGCCAAGGGGACAGCGGCTTTCGCCGTACCCGCTATCAGCTGCTGGTGCAGCCTGCCTTGTGGCGGCTGGGCCTTCGCCAGAATTCGCGTATCTTCCAGGCCCAGAAGCCGGACGAAATCCTCTCCATCCTCTTGCAAGAGCACGGCATCACCGACTACGCCTTTGCACTGAAAAACGAGCACGCGAAGCGTGAATACTGCGTCCAGTACCGGGAAACGGACTTGGATTTCCTGAACCGCCTCGCCGCCGAAGAGGGGCTCTTCTACTTCCACGAGTTCGAAGCCGGCAAGCATCGCATCGTCTTTGCCGACGATGCAGCCGCACTGACTCAAGGCCCCGAGCTCTTCTTCAACCTCGGCAACCGCTCGCTGGAGCAGGGCCCTTATGTACGTCAATTCCACTACCGGGAAGCGGTGCGTCCAAGCGATGTGGAGCTCAAAGACTACAGCTTCAAGACCCCGGCCTATGGGCTTTCCCACAAGCAGCGCGGTACCGAGCTCGAGCATCAGCGCGATACCTATCAGCACTTCGACTCCCCGGGTCGCTACAAGCTGGACCCGAGCGGCAAGGCGTTTGCCCAGCACCGGCTCGATGCCCTGCGCAATGACGCCGTCACCGGTCAGGGTAAGTCCAACTGCGCGGCCCTGCTGCCGGGGCAGTATTTCTCCCTCACCGAACACCCGAACGGCGTGCTCAATGCCGACTGGCAGATCGTGCGCATCAGTCACGTGGGCCAGCAACCCCAGGCGCTGGAGGAGGAAGGGGGCAGCGGCCCGACCGTCTATCACAACGAATTCGGGGTAGTGAAGGCGAGTACGACCTGGAGGGCGCGCATCGGCAGCCCACAGGCGCCCTTTAAGCCCATGGTGGATGGGCCGCAGATCGCCACCGTGGTGGGGCCACAAGGGGAAGAGATTTACTGCGACGAGCACGGCCGGGTGAAGTTGCAATTCCCTTGGGACCGCTACGGTTCGAGTAACGATCAGAGTTCCTGCTGGGTGCGGGTCTCTCAGGGTTGGGCGGGCGGTCAATACGGCATGATGACCATCCCGCGCATCGGCCACGAGGTCATCGTGAGCTTCCTGGAAGGGGATCCGGACCAGCCCATCGTCACCGGTCGCACCTACCACGCCACCAACCGGCCGCCCTACGAGTTGCCGGCCAACAAGACCCGCACCGTGCTGCGCACCGAGACCCATCAAGGGGAAGGCTTCAACGAGCTGAGATTCGAAGATCAAGCGGGCAAGGAAGAGATCTACATCCACGGTCAGAAAGACCTGAATCTGCTCATCGAAAACGATGCGGCCTGGCACATCAAACACGACGAGCATCGGGACATCGACAACGAGCGGGTGACCCGCATCAAGGCCAATGACCACCTCACCGTCAACGGCGAGAAGCGGGATCACGTCAAGGCTGATTATTCGCTCACCGTGGATGCCTCGATGCACCAGAAGCTCGGGCAAAGCTGGCTCACCCAGGCGGGGCAGGAGGTACACGTCAAGGCCGGTGCCAAGGTGGTGCTGGAGGCAGGTTCCGAGATCACCGTCAAGGTCGGCGGCTGCTTTATCAAGGTCGATGGCGGTGGCGTCACTCTGGTGGGCCCCACCATCAAGATGAACTCAGGCGGCAGCCCCGGATCCGGCTCTGGCTGGGGCGGTAAATCGCCGATCAATCCCCTGGGGGTCGCAGTTCCCCCGACTCCCAAGGTGCCGCTGAGCCCGGCTCAGCTCGCCACCATGAAGAGCGCGGCGCCGTTCTGCGAAGAGTGCGAGAAGTGCAAGGAGGGTGCTTGTGAGATCTGAGTCCATCCCTTTGGGCGAGTGGATCGCCACGGAGGATCCGTGCCCTCTCTATGCCGTACTGGCGGGAGCGAGCGATGCTGCCCCCTTGCAGCACTACTATCGGTTGGATGGCCGCCATACTCCTCGCGGGCTCTATCTCGGTACCTCTTATGAAGATTGGCACCCCGTCATGCCCTATCTGGTTGAGCTGGAGCGAGGTAGCTCCTTTATCGAATGGGCGGCAACGACGGACTCCCGTGACTGGGGGTTCATCCTGTCGACGGCGCAGCCCATGGCGACCCTCTATGCCCATCTGCAGGGGCTGACCCAGGTATGGCATCAGGGGGAGGCGGTGTTCTTTCGTTACTGGGATGGCGCCTATCTGGTGCCCATCGCAGAGCTGCTAGGGGATAGCTTCACTACCCTGCTGCCGGAACTGAGCGGACTCTGGGTCGCTGGACATGGCTTTCATTGGACCGCATCCGAGGCCAAGGCATCACAACCCTTCCCCTGGTGGAGCCTGCCTGAGGCGCTGACGAGCGCGTTGGCAAAACGGGATCCTACCCCTCTCATCAATAACCTGATGCAACAACTTGCGGATCAAAATGGTCAGCTCTACTGGTCCTTCCCCGAGGCCAATCTACGGCTCAAGGTCGCCCGCTTTGTCGCGCGCAATGCCTTGAGTGACTCCGAATTATTCCCGGCGCTGGAAGCTGCGCTGCTGCAAGAGGTCCAAGCATGAGCAACGCCGGTCAGGCCGTCTTCAACCAGGTGATCGCCGATTATCGCAACGCCCTGAAAGAGTACCGCAAGGATGCCGAGAGCTTCTTTCTGGGGGATCTGCTCAGCATGGACATGGAGCAGACCATCAAGGTGGGTGACAAGAAAGTCACGGCTTCATCAAACAGCAAAAAGGCACAGTCTGTCGTCACCCAGTGCCCACTGAGCGGCACCCTGCGGTTGGTGCATCTGTTCGAATCGGTGCGTTTCATCCCCATCGGCAATACCCCCTACAGGGTGGAAGCGGGCAAGATGGTGCGAGGGCGTTTCGTCAGCGAGTCCGTGGTCAAGGAAGGAACCCTGGATGCCAAGGGCATCGCCGAGGTGGGCAAACTGGTCCCCGGCAAATCCTATCGCGTCACCTTCTATCCCAATGTGAAGAAGGCCGACTTGGATGGGCTCTTTGCCTCCTATGCCCCCGTGCAACAGGATCTCATCGCCTGGCTCACCAAGGAGTGGGGCAGCGAACACAAGGCCGCCTGGGCCCGTTACACCATGAACGGGAGCGGTTTCGGGGCTCATTCCCTCGCCGCCGCCAGCGGGATTGGCAAGGCCCTGGTCGGGGTCTGGGATGATCTCAAAACTATTTACGATCTGCTGGCCGATCCGGTGGGCAATGCCAAGAAGCTGGCGGAGTTCGGGGTCGATGCGGCCGCCATGGCCAGGGCGGGGGCCTCCGAGATGGAGGCCGCCATGCTGGTGCTGCAAGACGAGGCCCTGCTCTATCTCTACGCTTACGCCCTGGTGAGCTGGGTCAAGTTGTTGCCGCCGGACGAGCAGACCGAATTTGGTGCCCAGGTGATCGCCTCAGTGCTTATCGACGTCATCATTGGGGTCGTTCTGACCGGTGGGGCCGGGCTGGCGGTGCGCTATGGCGCCAAGGCCGCCACCGTCGCCAGAAAAAGCGATCGGGTGACCAGGCTGGTCAGTGCACTGGTCAGTCTCTCCAAGAAACACAATCTGGCTCAGCATGCCCAGAGTGCCAAGAAAGTGCTGGTGGCCGGCGCTGCCCGGCTCAATCCAGCCAAGAAGGCGGATCTCAAGCTCATTGATGGTGGCGCCACGACCGAAGTTTTGCAGGGCACCGCCGCCAGACGCAGGTTCGAACCTCATACCGAGATCAAGCAGGGCAACAACACCCCGGATGCCTCCAAGCAGGGCCGGACGCCATCGGATCAGGCGCACCAGCCCGAAGCCCAGACCTGCACCAATGGCTGCCCCGTCTCCATGGTGACGGGGGAAGAGTTGCTGGCATTGGAAGATGCACAGCTGCCGGGCATGCTGCCTTTCACCTTTGGCCGTCTCTACCGCACCTCGGCGGTGGCGCTGGACTGCGGCATGGGGGCTGGCTGGAGTCACTCTCTGGCCCATCGGCTCGAGCGCCACGGCGAGACCCTGATCTGGTGGGATGATGAGTCCCTTGCCATCGAGTTGCCGCTGCCGTCCGGCAGCATGCCCATGGTGACCAACCGGCTGGCGGCGGCGGCCGTCTATCTCGGCGACAGCGATGACGAGGTGATCCTGGCCAAGGCGGGGTCACCTCTCCTGCATTTTCGCTGGCAGGGGAACGAAGGGCGCCTGACCGCACTCTCCGATGCTTACGGCAATCGGCTGACGGTACGCGCCGATGAGCAGGGGCGCCCCAGCTGGCTGGAGAACGAGGGGGGCCTGGCCCTGCGCCTCGTCTATCAGGGGGAGCGCCTCTGCGCCCTCGAGTTGCAACAGTTCGATGGCCTGCACTGGCAGCCACAATCGATCCTGCAACGCTATCACTACGACGAATTCGGTCGGCTTGCCGCCGCCGAGAACGGGGTGGGTGAGCAGGAGCGTTACCGCTACCGGCCCGACGGAGTGATCCTCGAGCGTACTCTCGCCGGTGGCGCCAGCTTCTTCTGGGAGTGGGAAGGGGAGGGGAATAAGGCCCGCGCCACTCGCCACTGGAGCGACGTCGCCCGCTTCGATGTCAGCTACGGCTGGGATGACGACAAGGGAGAGGTGACGGTTGCGAATACCGATGGCAGCCTCGAAGTCTATCGCCATGACAGCAATGCCCGCCTGGTGCGCCAGCAGGATCCGGACGGTGCAATCACCGAATTTGACTACAACAATCAGGGTCAGAAGGTACTGTCCCGCGATGCTTTGGGAGGGGAAACCCGTTATCAATACGACGATGAGGGGTTGTTGTCACTGGAAATAGCACCGGATGGCAGTGAAACCGCCTACAGCTACTGGGATGGTCGGGTTCGCAAGGTGGTGCAAGGAGAGCGGGAGTGGCGCTTCGAGCGCAACGAACAGGGGGATGTCACCGCCAGAGTGGACCCTCTCGGCCGCCAGACCCGTTACGGCTACACGGCGCAAGGCAAGCTCAGCTGGGTGGCGCAGCCCGATGGCAGCCGCATCGAACTGGGTTGGAACCGCCTCGGCCAGCTTATCGAGGAGAAGGGTGCCGATGGCGGCCTCACCCGCTGGCGCTATGACGAGCGGGGCCGCCAGATCCTGCGCCGGGATCCCCGTGGTGCCATCACCCGTTACGAGTGGGATGGGGCCGATCGCCTGCAGGCGGTGCACCTGCCCGGCGGCGGCACCCGCCGGTTTGAATACAACCCCTATGGCAAGGTGACGGCCGAGTGGGATGAACTGGGCCGCGAGACCCGCTATGAGTACCACGATCGCCTTCATCTGCTCAGCCGACGCATCAATCCCGATGGCAGCGCGCTCAAGTACCGCTACGACAACGCCAAGATGTTCCTGAGCGAGATTGAGAACGAGCACGGCGAGCAGCACCGCATCCAGTATTACCCCAACGGACTGGTGGCCCAGGAAACGGGCTTTGACGGGCGCACCATCGCCTATCGCTACGATCTGAACGGTCATCTTTGCAAGAAGGTGGAGTACGGCAAGGAAGAGACCGAACTGGTCACCCGCTATGAGCGCGATGCCATGGGGCGGCTGCTCAGCAAACAGCTGCCTGATGGCCGCGAGATCCAGTTTGCCTATGATGCCTATGGCCAGCTTATCCGGGTTGACGACGGCGCCTGGCCACTGGCTTTTGAATATGACAAGGGCGGCAACCTCACTGCCGAGCATCAGGGATGGGCATCCAGCTACTTCCAGCACGATGCCATGGGGCAGCTTGCGCACTGGCGGTTGCCGGATGGCAATCGCCTCGACTACCAGTATCAGGATGGCGACCTCTGTGGCGTGGATCTCAACGGCACTGAGCTGACGCGCCACCAGGTCGCCGCGGGTCTCGAGATGCGCCGCCGCCAGGGGGCGCTGACCCAGCAGTATGAATACGACGAGCAGGGTCGCCTGAGTGCATTGCGCCTGCAGCGCGGTCAGCAGGTCGCCCGCGAGCGACGCTACGGGTACGACCGTTCTGGCAATTTGCTGAAGGTGGACGACAGTGCCCTGGTGACAGCCGGCAATCCACGAGGGGAGCAACACTATCGCTATGATCCGCTGGATAGGTTGCTGGAGGTGCGCGGTGAGCTGACCGAGCGTTTCATGCACGACCCGGCTGGCAACCTGCTGAGCCAGACCCAGGGCACCTCCTTCGAGGCGGTGCGCACTCAGGGCAACCGGCTGCTGTTTAGCGGTGATCGTCACTTCGACTATGACGAATTCGGCCGGCTGGCCGCCGAGCGCCGTGGCAAGGGGCAACGCCTGCTCACCCGCTATGAATATGACTGCCAGCATCAACTGATCGGTGCCGAGCTGCCGGATGGTCGCCGGGTGCGTTACGACTACGATGTCTTTGGCCGCCGCATTCGCAAGACAGTGAGCGACGGTGCCGACGAGCAGGTGACCGAGTTCCTGTGGCAGGCCAACAACCTCATCGCCGAGAGCCGCAGCGACGGCGCTTATCGCAGCTTCATCTACGAGCCGGGCAGCTTCAAACCCCTGGTACAGCTGGAAGGAGAGGGGGCGCAGGCCGAGGTTTATCACTATCAGCTGGACCATCTGGGCACGCCTTTGGCCCTGACCCATCACGACGGTCATACCGCCTGGCAGGTACGCTATCGTGCCTATGGGAACGTCTGGAAACAGGAGCTGACAGAGGTCGAGACGTCTCTGCGTTTCCAGGGGCAATATTACGATGCCGAGACCGGGCTGCACTATAACCGTCACCGTTATTACCAACCGGACACGGGTAGATTTATCACCCCCGACCCGATAGGCTTGGCCGGTGGACTCAACAACTACCAGTATGCCCCCAACCCCACCGGCTGGGTGGATCCGCTGGGGTTAAGCAATGTGCCGGGGCAGTGCCCGGATAATAGTGATGTTGTTCAACAAAAGCATCAGGAGGGGATGGAAGCGCCGCCGAGCGTTGGTGCGAGTAAACCTGACTTTTATGTTGGCCCAAGTGGCCCTGCATCGACATTGCCAAGCACCGGATATCGATATATGAGATATCTTAATGATGATGGTTCTGTAAATAGATTTGCTCAAAAAGCAATGGATACTGGTGAAGTACGGCTTTCATATTTCGGTTTTGATAAGTTTGATACTGGTGAACAGGTCACTGAGGCCTTCCAAATAAAGGCGCCGAAGCATGTTACGTCTAGTGATACTACAGGGTCATGGAGTGATGGGCGACTTAGGATAAAGTTTGATACGTTACAATTGTTTGATGAATCCGGTAAACTTAAAGTCAAGGTCCCTAATAGCCATGGCGGTGAAGGTCCTGATTTAGAACCGTTCACTGAAGCATATCCACAATATGGTAAGGGGGGGGCTAGACAGTTGGTGCCAAACGATGGTGAAGACATATTTATAAAAGTAGATGAAATAGATATACTGCCGGGGGAATAAAATGGATATTTTGACGTTGAGAGCAGAAACAAAAAAAATGATAGAAAATCATTTGCTAGGCATTGACCCTGAGGCAATAAAGTTGATCCAGATGGTTTTAGATACTAAACGAGCCATACCTATAAAAGCAATTCTTGTACACATGGATGAGTTTAATTTAAAGCAATTTACAAACTTAGAGAAAGAACTCATAGACGAACTTATGTACAGATATGGATAAAGTAATGGCTAATTGTAGTGCAATCTAGTAATGGGACTTTCGGCAGACTCTGGATGTGTTACAGTATATAAAATGACACATCCATATCAATTTTTAGAAAATACCTCTGAATGGTAATTAAGAACTATACAATAATGTCTTTAATATTTTCTAGTGCTCTAGTTAGTTGGGTTTTATATTGCCTAGGGAGTTAACCTGAAAATTAACTCTTTACAGGTTTTAGTAGTAAAATATTTATGGTTGAAGTTATTAACGATAGGGACTTTAAATATACTAAGTGGAATATCGATGACTCGTTGGTCAGGATAGATTATCCCACTACAGGATATGGTGTGTATTCAAATAAGTATGAGTTAATAGTTGTAATGGAGTATGGAAGGGGTAATAGCCTCAATGCTACAGCCTACAATAGGTATGGGTTTGAACTAGGTAAGATAACCCCTTTTGCTGAAGATATAATATATGAATATATATCCATACATCCTAGCTCTGCAAGTGGAGTCGCAATCGTAGGTACTTATAGTAACTTGGTTGATAATTTCCAATATTGGTTTTTTGAAGTTGACTTAGAAAATTTCATTATTGGAAAGCGACTTTCTCCAGCTTACTGAATACCGTTGTAACAACGGTTTGAGAGCGGCGTTTAACATTGCTGTTACGTATGAAGTACTTTTTTATATTTTTATGTGGCTTTTGAATTGGTTTATATGTTCACGCATGAATGATGAGGTGTATTTGTTTTTTGGTTGCTACCTAACATAATTTATAGCCAGCAATGGATATGTTGTGATTATAATTTAGTTTTTTCTACGATACGGACAAAATCCCTACTGAAATAATTTTTTGATGAAGAAATATTTCGTGTTAGTAACTGCATGGATATATCTCCTGCATACTTATGATGGGGTTCGCGTGGTTTATTATAAGACATGTTCGACTATAATAAAAGATGGGTGGGTAGACGGTAGTAGAATTATAATATCGCCATAGATTATGCTCTTTATACTCCACGCGTGGCGTTCTTGTATATTTTTTAGTTTCGCAAGGCACATAATTTTTAAGGGGGGTTAAATATAGCTACACTTAGTTTTATACCCAATCACTGTTCTATTTTTTAAAACTTTGGGAATTATTGATGGTATACCGTGCTTTATTATCGATACTAATATCGAATGTGTTGATTGCCTGCACAACAACGGTCCCACTGACCGAATCCGAACTCTCTCAAGCCGCCCAGCAGGGTCAGGGCAAGGCGCAGTATGAGCTGGCCAATCGCCTGGCGGCCAAGCCGGATTATCCCGAGGCGATGCGCTGGATGAAACAGGCTGCGGTTCAATCAGGACCACTGGCGGCGGATGCGGATGTACGAGGCAAGGCCGCGCTGCAGGTGGGGAGCTGGTATCAATCTGGCCTCGGTGAACCCAAGAATCCAAAGCTGGCTCAGGAGTGGTGGCAGCGCTCGGCCAAGCTGGGCAATGCGGATGCCAGTTATCAGCTGGGGCTGGCGTGCCAGCAGCAACATCAGGGCAAGCAGGCCGATGAGTGTCTCGACTGGTTCGAGCAGGCGGCCAAACGGGATCATGCGGATGCTCAGCTGGTGCTGGGTGAGTGGTATGCCAAGCAGCCCGGTGCCGACGCCGATGCCATCGAGTGGCTGGAGAAGGCGGCCGAGCAGGGTAACCGTGAGGCGCAATATCGGCTCGGCCTGCGCTATGAGCAAGGGAAAGGTGTCGCCAAGCGACCCGATCTCGCCCAGCGCTGGTATGACAAAGCCGCCGCCCAGCATCAACCGGATGCCTTGCTGATCCTGGCCAGACGGGCGAGTGGTGCCGAGGCTCTGCCCCTGTATCAACGCGCCGCCGATGCCGGTGCTCCCGAGGCTCAGCTGTGGTTGGGACAAGCCTATCTGGCGGGGGAGGTGGTGGCTCAGGATCTCGCCCTCGGCCGTTACTGGCTGGAACTGGCGGCGAGCCATGGTTCCCACGAGGCGGAATATCAGCTGAGTCTGAGACAGAGCGATCCGGCGGCGCGAGAGCACTGGTTGACCCTGGCCGCCAAAGGCGGGGTGAGCCAGGCACAACTCGAGTTGGCACAATTGCAGCAGGGGCGGGGTGAGTTGGTGGCGGCCCGCCTGAGTTTCGCCTCGGCGGCGCGGCAGGGCAATGTCGAGGCCCATTATGCCTATGGCGAGATGCTGCGGCTGGGGCTGGGCGGGGAGGCGGATTACGTCCAGGCGCTCAAGCAGTACCGGCTGGCGGCCAATGCGAATCACCGGCAGGCGCAATACCGCATGGGCACCATGCGTGAGCGTGGCTGGGGGGCGCCACGCAACCGCTTGCATGCTTATGCATGGTATCTGCTCGCCGCGACTGATGGGAACAAGGATGCGACGGATGCGGGCAATGAATTGGAAAAAGGGATGACAAAACAGGAGAAAGCCGCTGGTCAAAAATTGGCCCAACACTGGTTTGTCAAACTCGAAGAAAGTACCCCCTTGCCGATATAAAGGATAAAACCTAGAACTAAATCAGATGGTGGATATAGGTAATATTCATACTCAATGACACCATATGTACAATATTCTCAACGCGTAACAGCGTGGACAATCAAGCTTCACCTTATAAGACATCTCACATGACAATTATCGACTGACTAGTCAATGTCATGGTTCGCGCACTATGAGCCTACATCAGAGGCCGCCATTTTTTATGTCATTGTTGACAAATGGCTTATCTTAATCGTCGGTTCAAACGTGAATATTATACCGCTGCATTCAACTTGAGATATTTCCTACGCAGTGAATGGTTTCATGTAAGCTATTGATTTTGATGATTTTTATCTGTTTGTTTGAATTTTGCTGTCTATCTTTTGGATATTTTTTGTTGACTGAAAAAGAGTCATAAATATACCATCTGTCACAAATGGCTCTTAAGCCAACAAGACCTCTAACAAAGAGTAGAGGCGAATCGGGTTGTATTAAGTAACAAGATGCATATTGCGTTTTTGATTATTTCGCCTTGGCGGGATTCATATCGAAAATGCCTCGTCGGCTGGCGTTTTTCTACCGAGTTCACCCCTGAACTCGTCAACTGTCATTTTTTACAGTTGTCTGTAGAAGCGTTGGCTATAAGCTTTAGGGTCTTCATGGATCCTTAACTTGGTATTTAGAGCATGGGAAAAGGAATTGATGGCGCCACCGTTGCGCCTAAAGAGCGTATTAATATCAAATATGTGCCAGCAACCGGTGGTCAACAGGCGGAAATAGAACTTCCCCTGACCATGATGGTTATCGGCAACATGAAAGGACGTACGGAAGAGACCCCCATCGAGGAGCGCCAGACCGTCTCCATCGACAAGAATAATTTTTCCTCTGTCATGAAAGAATCTGCACTGGAACTGAAGTTCTCCGTTCCCAACCGCCTGGAAGAGAACAGCCAGGACGAGTTGCCGGTGTCGATCAAGATCCAGTCCCTGGAAGACTTCACCCCCGACAGCGTTGCCCAGCAGGTTCCCGAGCTGCGCAAGCTGCTGGAACTGCGTGAAGCTCTGGTTGCCCTGAAAGGACCGCTCGGAAATATCCCGTCCTTCCGCAATCGTTTGCAGGATCTGCTGTCCAGTGACGAGGCTCGCGAGCAACTGCTCAAGGAGCTGGATCTGATCAAGCCTGCCGAGTGATCTGCAGATTAATTGACTGATTGATAAGGAAAAAACATGTCTCAGGTCGAAGAACAGGTTCAAGCGGGGGCGAGTGCTGCCTCCTCGTCCTTGCTGGACGAAATCATGGCGCAGGCACGCATTACCCCGGTAGACGAGGGTTACAGCGTCGCCAAGCAGGGAGTTGCTGCCCTCATCGCAAACATTCTGGACAGTGGCACCACCACTGACCCGGTCAACAAGGCCCTGGTGGACAGCATGATTGTCGAGCTCGACAAGAAGCTGAGCAAGCAGATGGATGTCATCTTGCATGCCAAGGAAGTGCAGGAGCTGGAGTCCTCCTGGCGTTCCCTCAAGCTCCTGGTGGATCGCACCGATTTTCGCGAGAACATCAAGATCCAGGTGCTGCATGCGACCAAGGAGGAACTGCTGGAAGATTTCGAGTTCTCACCAGAGATCACCCAGTCAGGCCTCTACAAGCATGTCTATTCCACTGGTTATGGTCAATTTGGTGGTCAACCCATCGGTGCCGTGATCGGTGATTACGCCTTTACCCAAAGCTCTCCCGACATCAAGCTGATGCAGTATGTCAGCGCGGTGGGCGCCATGGCCCATGCTCCCTTCATCTCCTCCGTCGCACCGACGTTCTTCGGTGTGGACAGCTTCACCGATCTGCCGTCCATCAAGGATCTCAAGTCGGTATTCGAAGGCCCGGCCTACACCAAGTGGCGCTCTCTGCGCGAGTCGGAAGATGCCCGCTACCTGGGGCTGACGGCACCGCGCTTCCTGGCGCGCCTGCCCTACGATCCGACCGAAAACCCCATCAAGGGCTTCAACTACCAGGAAGACATCAGTTCGGATCACGACCACTACCTGTGGGGCAACACCGCCTATCTGATGGGGACTTCCCTGACCGACAGCTTCGCCAAGTACCGCTGGTGCCCGAACATCATTGGCCCGCAGAGCGGTGGCGCCATCCACGACCTGCCGGTACATGTGTACGAGGCCATGGGTCAGCTGCAGGCCAAGATCCCGACCGAGGTGTTGATCACCGATCGCCGCGAGTATGAGCTGTCCGAAGAGGGCTTCATCACCCTGACCATGCGCAAAGACAGCGACAATGCCGCCTTCTTCTCCGCCAACTCGGTGCAAAAGCCCAAGGTGTTCCCGAACACCAAGGAAGGCAAGGAAGCGGAGACCAACTACAAGCTGGGCACCCAGTTGCCCTACATGTTCATCATCAATCGCCTGGCACACTACATCAAGGTGCTGCAGCGCGAGCAGATCGGCTCCTGGAAGGAGCGCCAGGATCTGGAGCGTGAACTGAACGGCTGGATCAAGCAGTTCGTGGCCGATCAGGAGAACCCGCCGGCAGACGTGCGTAGCCGCCGCCCGCTGCGTGCCGCCCAGATCAAGGTGCTGGATGTGGAAGGGGAGCCGGGCTGGTATCAGGTCGCCATGGCCGTCCGTCCGCACTTCAAGTACATGGGGGCCAGCTTCGAGCTGTCTCTGGTAGGTCGTCTGGACAAGGAATAATGGCCGATGCCGTCTCTCTCTTCCTGGGATAGAGGAAATGCGGCCAGCCTGTTTGACCGGATCCGGGGGGAGGGGGTTCACCCTTCCCCCCGTTCGGAAGTGGATGATCTGGTGGATTCTGTCAAACGGCAGCTCGATCAGATCCTCAACACCCGCCCCGGCAATTGTCGCAGTGCTCCCGAGCTTGGCGTCGTCGATCTCAATGACGCCACCCAGGGTAGTGCCGATATCAAGGGGCGGATCCGTGAGGCGATCCGGCAATGCATCCGTCGGTATGAACCGCGGATAGTTCATGTGGAAGTTCGTTCACCCGACGCTCAGGCGAGCCCGCTCGAGATGTCGTTTCAGGTGACGGCCCATGTGAGGCTGGAGCACATCGAACAGGTTACCTCGTTCAACGTCCACCTGGACAGTCACCGTCACTACCGCATGGTCTGATCAATGTCGCTGGAACATTACTTCAGGGATGAACTGGCATTTTTGCGCCTGCAAGGGCGCGAATTTGCAGACGCCTATCCCGAACTCACCCGTTTCTTGTCCGAGCAAAACACGGATCCGGATGTGGAACGCCTGCTGGAAGGCTTCGCGTTTCTCACCGGCAACCTGCGCGCCAAGATAGAGGACGAGTTCCCCGAGCTGACCCACGGTCTGCTCAATATGCTCTGGCCCAACTATCTGCGTCCCGTGCCCAGCATGACCATCATGCAGTTCTCGGTCATCCCCGGGGCCATCACCCAGCCGGCACTGGTCAAGCAGGGGTGTCAGCTCGACAGCCTGCCCATTGACGAAGTGACGTGTCACTTCCAGACCAGCCACGACGCCTGGATCTACCCGGCCGATATCCGCCACATCGCGGCCCAGAGCGGCAACGATCTCTCCACCATCTCCCTGGATATCGCCCTGCATGCCCCCTTGCCCCTAGATGAATTGCAGCTCGACAAGCTGCGCTTCTTCCTCGGTGGGGACAGCTATACCGCCTATGAGCTCTACTTCTGGCTCTCCAATCAGCTCTCCCACATCGAGCTGGAGATAGACGGCAAGCGCTTTCGTCAGGAAGCCAACGCTCTCAAGCCCATCGGCTTCGAGCGCGACGACGCGCTCCTGCCCTATCCGAACAACGTCTATTCCGGCTATCGCATCCTGCAGGAGTATTTCTGCTTCCCCGAGAGTTTCCTCTTCTTCGAGCTCTCCAGAGGGGAGTGGCCCAAGCAACCGCTGCCGGTCAGCGAATTCAAGATCCATTTCTGTTTTGACAAGCCTCTGCCCGCCGAGCTCAAGATCCGGCCGGACTCCTTCATGCTCAACTGCGTGCCGGCCATCAATCTGTTCCAGCACGACAGCGAACCGGTCAACCTCAACGGACGCCAGGCGGAATATCCCCTCAAGGCGAGCTACCGCCACGCGGACAGTTTCGAGATCTTCTCGGTGGACGAGGTGGAAGGCTGGGTGGAGGGCAACCTCGGTCGCTCCCGCGGTACGCCGCGCATCTATCAGCCATTCGAGAGTTTCCAGCACCAGATAGAGCGGGCCAAGCAGCGGCTGGCACTCTACTACCGGGTGCGGGTGCGCGAATCGGTGAGCGGGGACGGGTTTGAGCACAGCCTCTCCTTCGTGCGCGGGGACGAGACCACCACGGTGGAACTGGATGAATCCATCTCCGTCACCCTGACCTGCACCAACCGCTCCCGGGCCGCCACCCTCAAGGTGGGCAACATCTGCGTGCCGACCGGCAGCTCGCCGTCATTCGCCACCTTCCGCAACTTGATCCGGCCGACCCGGCCCCTGCGACCGGCCCTGGATGGCAGTCTGCACTGGACGCTCATCTCCAACCTGTCGCTCAACTATGTCTCCCTGCTGCGCCGGGATGCCCTGGTGCAGGTGCTGCGCACCTATGACTTCCCGGCCCTGCACGACAAACAGGCGGAGCAGGCCTCGCGCAAGCGGCTGGGGGGGATAGAGCAGATCGAGACCACCCCGGTGGACAGGTTGGTGCGTGGCATGCCGGTGCGGGGGCTCAAATCCGTGCTGCATGTCCGCCAGTCCGCCTTTGGCAGCGAGGGGGAGCTCTATCTGTTCAGCACAGTGCTGGCCCACTTCTTCTCGCTATATGCCAGCGTCAATGCCTTCCACCTGCTTGAGGTGGTCAATCTCGACAACAAGGAGCGTTACCAGTGGCCAGTCCAGATCGGTCAACACTCCCTGATGTGAGTGCCGCCAAGGAGGCGCCCCGTTTCAACTTCTTCCAGCTGGTTGAGTTGCTCAACCGGCTGGATGGCGCGGATCAGGAGCGAGGACTCGACTACCTGCCAGAGGATGAGGGGATCCGCTTCAAGGCGACCGCCTCCTTAGGGTTTCCCACCAGCGACGTGCTGCAGATCGGCCGTGATGACAAGGGGCGCCACCAGCTGGAGGTGGCCTTCCTCGGCCTGCACGGCAGCCAGTCCCCCATGCCGGGTTACTACCTCGACTCCCTGGCCTGGGAGTACGCGCAAGGGGAGCAGAAGCTCGGCCTGTTTCTGGATTTCTTCCATCACCGACTGCTGACCCTGCTGCACCGTATCTGGCGCAAATACCGCTATCACGTGCGCTTTCAGGACAACGGCGAGGATGGTTTCTCCCGCCTGATGTTCGCCCTGGTGGGGCTCGGCAACGAGGCGGTCTGCCGCAGTTTGCCGGTGAACCGGGCCAAGATGCTCTCCTATGCGGGCCTGCTGGCGAGCCCCAGTCGCTCCCCCGAGGTGGTGGCGGGGCTGGTGGCCCACTGTTTCGATCTGGCGGACGTGGAGGTGAGCGCCTGGCAGTGGCGCCGGGTGCCCATCCATCAGGATCAGCAAAACCGGCTGGGCCGTGCCTGCGCCACCCTGGGAGGAGACTTTGTCATCGGCGACAAGGTCAATGACTGTGCCGGCAAGTTTCTATTGAAGATCAATAACCTGAGTTTTGGGCAGTTTCTCGGGTTTCTCCCGAACGGGGAGCACTTCCACGCCTTGGTGACCTTTGTCTCTTTCATTCTGCGTGACCAGCTGGCCTGGGATCTGCGCCTTGGTTTCGGCCAGGAGCAGGCAAGGGGGCTGAGGCTCGGGGAGGAGCAGAGTGCGCGCCTGGGGTGGAGTACCTTCCTCGGCGCACCGCCGAGTGACCCGTTTGTCACCATTTGTGTTCAGGAATAAGTGCAGGAATGAGAGCAGGAGTGAATGTGAACGACCTAAACCAGCAACTTTCCCTGGTGGTGCTCAACAGCGAACAGCTCGACGGCAACCAGCAGGTGCAATACGGCTTCGGCGAGATGGGGGGGACCCTCGGCGCCTCCGAGCAGGATGACTGGCAACTGCGGGATCGGCTGGGGGCCGTCATGCCGGCACACGCCAGGATTGAGCTGCAGGACGGCCGTTTCTGCCTGTGCGATCTGAGCGGCCAGACCTACATCAATGGCGCTACCTCCCCCATAGGAAGGGCGCGCAAGGTGCATCTGGAGCAGGGAGACGAACTCGTCGTCGGCCCGTTCCGGCTGCGGGCCTACCTCGGCGCCATCACCCCGGAGCAGAGTCTGCAGCAGGTGCTGGGCAACCGCCCAACCGAACAGCTGGACGAGTGGTTGGCGAGCGACGAACCCCACATCGGGCAGGATGATCCTCACACCCTGGCCCTCGATCCCCTGCTGGCGCTGCAGCACGAGCGTTCAGCTCTGACCCCCCTGGTGACCCCGGGTCGCCAGCGCGAATTCCCTTCACAACCGGATATGGAACATCCGTCCCTGTCCCCCTTTTCTGCCATCGAGAACACCATGAGCCAAGAATTTCTGGATATGCCCGGCATCGAGAATCACCCGGATTATCGCCCCTCCCTTAACGGGGTGGATCACGTCGCTCTGACCCCGCTGATGCGTGGCCTCGGCCAACCGCTGCAACTGCAGGATACCCAGCAGGCCCACGACATGCTCGAAGAGATGGGCAAGACGGTGCGCGCCATGGTGGAAGGCTTGTTGCAGCTGCAAAGCGATCAGGCGGCGCTGGCGGACAAACACCTGCGCCCCATCGAGGACAACCCCCTGCGTCTGGGGCTCGACTACGACGAGACCCTGGCGGTGCTGTTCGCCGAGCAGAAGAGCCCGGTACACCTGACGGCTCCGGCGGCGGTGGCCGAGAGTCTGCGCAACGTGCGCATTCACCATGTGGCAAACCAGCAGGCCATCGGCGCGGCTCTCGACAGCATCCTGCAAGCCTTCTCGCCGGATGCCCTGGTCGGGCGCTTCGAACATTACCGCCGCACCGGCACCCCGGGCGCCGCGGACGAAGGCTGGGCCTGGAACATGTACCAGCACTATTACCGCGAGCTGACCTCTGCGCGCCAGCAGGGGTTCGACAAGCTGTTCCATCAGGTCTATGCCCAGGCCTATGACCAGGCCGTGCGTCAGCAACAGGGGCTGATTGGATGAGACGTGCGCTGATGCTGGGTACCGCGCTGCTGGTCCTGGCAGGTTGTACCACCATGGGCAAGATGGCCGACGTGGCCATGAACCCGGACATCCAGGTGGGCAGCAACGATGATCAGCCCTCCACCCTGGGCCTGAGCCTGGTGGCGGAGCCGGACGTCAATCCCAACGATAGCGGGGAGGCGGCGCCCATCGAGTTCCAGGTGCTGCTGCTGGCGGAGGATTCCAAGCTACTCGCCACCGATTACGACCAGGTGACCGAGGATGTGGAGAAGGCGCTTGGCAAGAACTATCTGGACCATCAGGACTACACCCTGCTGCCGGGGCAGTTCAAGTATCTGCCGCCCGTCAAGCTCGACGAGAAGACCCGCTACATCGGCGTGATAGCCCGCTACGCCGATCCGGACAGCGCCGAGTGGCGCAAGGTCATCAAGGTCAAGAGCACGGGCCGTGCCTATCAAATCCTGGTTCATCTGCGTCTGGATGAAGTGGAACTACAACAAGAAGAAGAGTGACCATGTCGAGTCGAAATCGGGTTATCTGGCGAGAGGGGCTCTTCATCAAGCCCCAGCACTTCCAACAACAGCAGCGGCATTCTGACTACGCGCTGCACGCCCGGCTGAGCGCGCTGTCGGACTATTTCTACGGGCTCCAGTCGCTGGCCATCAACGAGGATTACCTCGGCTTTGGCCGCATCGCCCTGGTGGGGGCCACCGGCATTTTGCCGGACGGCACCGTGTTCAACATCCCGAACGACGATGTGCTGCCGACCCCGCTGGAGGTCACCGACGCCTCGGTGGCCAACCAGAAGGTCTATCTGGCGTTGCCGCTGTCGGTGAGCGGCGTCAACGAGGTCAATCAGGGGGGCCAGGTGGCTACCCGGTTGCAGGCCCATCGCCACGATGTGCGCGACCTGCACAGCGAAGGGGGAGACGTGGTCTCCCTCGAGGTGGGTCGGGTCAGCCTGCGACTGATGCTGGAGCGTGACGATCGCAGCGCCTACGCCTCCTTGGCCATCGCCCGCATCCTGGACAAGCGTCCGGACGGCGGTCTGGTGCTGGATCCCAACTTCATGCCCTGCAGCATCAGCGTCTCCGCCATTCCGGCCCTGAAACGCTTCCTCGGCGAGTCCGCCGGTCTCGTGGCCGAGCGGGCCCGCAGCCTCTCCCAGCGTATCGCGGCGCCGGGCCAGCAGGGGGTGGCGGATGTGGCGGAGTTCATGATGCTGCAACTGCTCAACCGGGCCCAGCCCCAGCTGGCGCATCTGGCGCGCCTCGGTACCTTGCACCCGGAGCGGCTGCACGAGGCCCTGGTACAGATCTGCGGCGAGTTGATGACCTTCACCGACGAGTCCCGCCTGCCGCCGGAGTTTGCCGCCTATCGCCACGACGATCAGCAGCAGAGCTTCGAACCCGTGATGCTGGCCCTGCGCCAGGCCCTCAGCACAGTGCTGTCGCCACGGGCCGTTTCCATCCAGCTGCGCAAACACCAGTACGGCGTCATGGTGGCCGTGGTGGGGGAGAGCGAGCTGATGCAAAGCGCCGACTTCGTGCTGGCGGTGCGTGCCCGCATGCCCCAGGAGCAACTGCGCAAGCAACTGCTGCAACAGACCAAGGTGGCGTCGAGCGACAAGATCCGCGAACTCATCAGCCTGCAACTGCCCGGTATCCCGCTGCTGCCGCTGCCGGTGGCCCCGCGCCAGCTGCCCTATCACGCTGGTTACAGCTACTTCCAGCTCGACCGGCAGAGTCCGGCCTGGCAGATGCTGGCGGTGGGCAACACCCTCGCCTTCCACATCGCCGGCGACTTCCCGGAGCTGGACATGCAGCTCTGGGCCATTCGCAGCCAGTGATCTCACAAGGAATAAGCACAGATGACCACGGACATTATCAAGAACGAGCAACTCAGCGACCTGTTGTTCGATCATGCCGAGCAGCTGGACATGGACTCGGACTACTGGTTCCGGCTGCGGGGCCAGAGCATCAATCCCATGATCGACGCCGTGACTCCCTTGCTCGGCCTGGTGCAGCGGGTACGCCTGCTGTCGCGCTATGACCGGGTACCCGAGCTCTACCAGCGGGTGGTGACCGAGATCCAGGCCATCGAGCAGGAGCTGATGGCCCAGGGCTACGAGAACGGCGTGGTGCTCTCGTTTCGCTACATCCTCTGCACCTTCATCGACGAGGCCGTGATGGGCCGCGACTGGGGCAGCCAGAGCGAATGGTCTGAGCACTCCCTGCTGACTCGTTTTCACAACGAGACCTGGGGCGGGGAGAAGGTGTTCGTGCTGCTCGCCCGCCTGCAGGAGGACCCGGTGCGCTATCGGGACATCCTGGAGTTCATCTATCTGTGTCTGTGTCTCGGTTTCGAGGGGCGTTACAAGGTGATGAGCAAGGGGCAGGGGGAGTTCGAACGCATCGTCAGACAGTTGCACAAACAGTTGTCCCCCGAGGCGAGCGGCGAGGCACCCAGCGTGTTTCACCTGGACCTCGGTCAGCAGGCCTCCCGCTATCGGCTGCGCAAACAGGTTTCCCTGCGCAGCCTTTACCTGGGGGGCGCCGTGGTGCTGGCCATCATCTTTGGCCTCTATCACCACCAACTCAATAACCAGACTCAGGACGTTCTGCGTCAACTGGGCGAATTATTAAAATAAAATTCTGAGGAGAGCACGCCTTGATTCGTATAGAGCTACCGGTACTGGTGGAAAGACTCAATCCCATCTGTCGTCACATGCTGGAGGAGGCTGCGGCCCTCTGCGTTAACCATCAGGGGGCCGAGATCCGCATCGAACACCTGCTGCTGAAGATGCTGGATACCCCCTTGTCCGATGTACGCCAGATCCTCAAACGGGCCGAGGTGGAGGTGGAAGAGCTGCGCACCCTGCTGCAGCCTTCGTCCGCCGACAGCGGCTATGGACAGGGCTACCCCTCCTTCTCGCCGCTCCTGGTGGAGTGGCTGCAAGACAGCTGGCTGCTGGCCTCCGCCGAGCTGCAGCACGGCCAGTTGCGCAGCGGCGTCATGCTGCTGGTGCTCCTGATGACTCCCCAGCGCTACCTGCCGGGTTCGGTGACGCGTTTGCTTGCCAACGTCAATCGGGAGCTGCTGCGCCAGCAGTTCGATGAGTGGGTGAAGGAATCGGCCGAGACGCAGGTGACCGCCGCCAGCAACGGCAACGCCGCCTCCGGTGCGACCGGGGCGGCCCTGCCCGCCGATGCCAGCCTGCTGGCCCGCTTCACCGTCAACGTGACCGAGCAGGCCCGTCAGGGCAGCCTGGATCCCGTCTTGTGCCGGGATCACGAAATTGATCTGATGATCGACATCCTCTCCCGTCGCCGCAAGAACAACCCCATCGTGGTAGGGGAGGCCGGAGTGGGCAAGAGCGCCCTCATCGAGGGGCTGGCCCTGCGCATGGTGGCGGGTCAGGTGCCCGAAAAGTTGCGTGAAGTGGCGCTGATGACCCTGGATCTCGGTGCCATGCAGGCCGGGGCCTCGGTCAAGGGGGAGTTCGAGAAGCGTTTCAAGGGGGTGATGCAGGAGGTCAAGGAGGCGGTGCGCCCCGTCATCCTCTTCATCGACGAGGCCCACACCCTGATAGGGGCGGGCAACCAGGCCGGTGGCCTGGACGTCTCCAACCTGATCAAACCCGCTCTGGCCCGGGGTGAGCTGCGTACCATAGCCGCCACCACCTGGGGCGAGTACAAGAAATACGTGGAAAAAGATGCGGCCCTGTCGCGCCGCTTCCAGCTGGTGAAGGTGGGCGAGCCCAACGCCGAGGAGGCCACCGTGATCCTGCGGGGCCTGCGCAGCATCTACGAGCAGTCCCACGGGGTGCTCATCGACGAGGAGGCGCTGCAAGCCGCCGCCCAGCTCTCCGCCCGTTACATCTCCGGTCGCCAGTTGCCGGACAAGGCCATCGACGTGCTCGACACCGCCTGTGCCCGGGTGGCCATCAACCTCACCACGCCGCCGCGCGCCGTCAGCCACCTGCAAAACGAGTTGCGCCAGCGGGAGCTGGAGATCCGCCAGCTGGAGCGTCAGCGTCTCATCGGTCTGGGTGACAACGAAGAGCGCCTCGCCGAGTTGCAGGCCGCCCAGTCTGCCTGTCGTGATGCCCTGGTGGAACAAGAGGCCCAATGGCAGCAACAGCAGGGGCTGGTGCAGCAGATCGTGACCCTGCGCGCAGCGCTGTTGGCTGACGAGCAGGATGAGCTGTTAAAGACAGAGGCGTTGGATCTGGCTGATGCCCCGCTGGACCTTCACGCTGCCGCCCAGCAGCTGGCGGCGCTCGAGGACGAGCTCGCCGTTTTGCAGCAGGAGTCCGTGCTGGTCTCCGCCCACGTGGACAAGACCCAGGTCGCGGCGGTGATCGCCGAGTGGACCGGGGTGCCGCTCAATCGCATCTCCCAGGGGGAGCTCGACGTGGTGACCCGGCTGCCGGAGTACCTCGGGGATCTCATCAAGGGGCAGGATGTGGCGGTGGCCCATCTGCACAAGCACCTGCTGACCGCCCGCGCCGACCTGCGCCGCCCGGGCCGTCCTCTCGGCGCCTTCCTGCTGGTGGGCCCGAGCGGGGTCGGCAAGACAGAAACCGTGCTGCAAATCGCCGAGCTGATGTTCGGTGGCCGCCAGTATCTGACCACCATCAACATGTCCGAGTATCAGGAGAAACACACCGTCTCGCGCCTCATCGGCTCACCCCCCGGTTATGTGGGCTTTGGCGAGGGGGGCGTACTGACTGAGGCCATCCGCCAGAAGCCCTATTCCGTAGTGCTGCTGGACGAAGTGGAGAAGGCGCATCCGGATGTGCTGAACCTCTTCTATCAGGCGTTCGACAAGGGTGAGCTGGCAGACGGGGAGGGGCGCATCATCGACTGCAAGAACGTGGTCTTCTTCCTCACCTCCAACCTGGGTTTCCAGACAATCGTCGACAACGCCGAGCAGCCGGACGTGCTGCTGGATGCGCTCTACCCCGAGCTCGCCGCCTTCTTCAAGCCGGCGCTGCTGGCGCGCATGGAGGTGATCCCCTATCTGCCGCTCGGTCACGAGACCCTGGTGCAGATCGTGGAGGGCAAGCTCAACCGCCTGGTCAAGCTGCTCAAGGAGCGCTTCGGCGCCGAGGTGGAGCTGGATGCGGAGGTGGCCGAAGAGATACTGCGCCGTGCCAATCGCAGCGAGAACGGGGCCCGCATGCTCGAATCCGTCATCGACGGTGCCCTGCTGCCGCCGGTTTCCCTGCAACTGCTGCAGCGTCTGGCCGCCGGTGAACCCATCAACCGGGTGCGCTTCTCTGTGGCGGATCAGCAGTTCCTGGCCGAGGTGGGGGCTTGAGTATGGAACAAGCCCTCGCCTTTGCCCTCGAGCTGACCGAGCAGCGCGATGAGGCGCACCTGTGCCAATGGTGGTCACAGGTGCTGCACGCCAGCTTCCAGCCCAAGGGCATGCTGCTCGCCATGCTGGACGTGAGCGGGCGCCAGATGCAGTGCAGTGGCTGGGTCAAGGGGCAGGCGGTGAGCCTCTCCCTGGCGGTGGATGATTTCTCCCACCCCCTTGCCTATGTGCTGCACAAGGCCCAGTCCCGCACCTGGGACTCCCTGCACGGGGGCGCGCGCATCGAGCACAAGGAGTTTCGCGCCCTGCTCTCCAACCTCGGCCAGCAGTGCGGCCTGCACGCCTTCCCCTTGCTGGATGGCAACGGCAAGCCGTTCGCCGTGCTGGCCATGATGGACAGCGCCGAGCAGTTGCAGGAGTGGACCGACGGCCCCGAGCTGGCCCAGCTCTCCCAGGTGTTTTGCAACCAGCTTACCCTCATCCGGGATCTGGGTCGCAGCCGCCGGGATCAGAGTGTGCTGAGAGACTCTCTTCGCCAGATAAAAGGGGAGGATCAGGTCAAGAAGCAGCACGAGAAGCTGCTGGCTGACCAGTTGGTGGGTCAATCCGCGGTGATCTGCGGGTTGCGCGAGCAGGTCCATCAGGCGGCGCAGCACAAGCTGACCGTGCTCATTCAGGGGGAGACCGGCAGCGGCAAGGAGGTGGTCGCCCGCCTGGTGCACCAATGCTCGGATCGCGCCGGCAAGCCGTTCGTGGCCATCAACTGCGCCGCCATCCCGGAAAACCTCATCGAGAGCGAGCTGTTTGGCTACCAGAAGGGGGCCTTCTCCGGGGCGCTTAGCAACAAGGCCGGGCTGGTGGCCCAGGCCAATGGCGGCACCCTGTTCCTGGACGAGGTGGGGGACATGCCTGCCGCCATGCAGGCCAAGCTGCTGCGGGTGCTGGAGACGCGCAGCTACCGGCCCCTCGGGGCCGAGCAGGAGCTCCACTCCGATTTTCGCCTCATCGCCGCCACCCATCAGCCCCTCACCCGTCAGGTGGAGGATGGCCAGTTCCGGGCCGATCTCTATCACCGCCTCTGCCAGTGCCTGTTGCTCATCGCCCCGCTGCGCGAGCACATGGACGATGTGCCCATGCTGTGCCAGCACTTCATGGCCCAGTTTGCCGAGCAGGATGGCAAGGCCCTCGGCGGCTTGCACCGTCAGTTCCAGAAGCAGCTACAGAGCTACGACTTCCCCGGCAACGTGCGAGAATTGCGCAACCTGCTGGAGGTGGCCTGCGCCCATACCCGCCACGGGGAAGAGGTGGTGCTGGAGGCGCTGCCGCCCGAGCTGCGGGAGCGGGTCTGCGTGGAGCTGCCCGGCTCGATGGACAACTACAACCACATTCGCGACCTGCGCCGGGCCATGCAGCTGTATGAGGCCTCCGTCATCGAGGCGCGGCTGCGCTACTTCCAGGGCAATCGCATGCTGGTGGCCGAGAGCCTGAACATTCCCAAGCGCACCCTGGATCACAAGTGCCAGAAGCTGGAGGTGAACTGATGAGCCTGCTCACCCTGTTGCCCCTCTTGCTGGCAAGCGCCGCCGAGCCCCAGTTCGATCTGGCGGGTTGGCAACAGTGCCGGCGTGAAGCCTCCCCCCTGGTGCGCCTCGCCTGCTATGACGCCCTCGGTCGTGGGAGTGAACCTGCCGCCACGAGCGGGGCGGCCAAGTCTCCCGCCTGGCAGGCCATCTGGGATCAGGAGCTGGGCCGCACCCCGGACAGTCCTCCCTTCCTGCTGCAAAGCAACCCGAGCCGTGGCAGCGAGATCCTGACCCGCCCGGCCCTGAGGGGAGCGACGCTCTCCATCGGTTGTGTCGACAGCATCACCCACATCCGGCTGCGGTTGGATAGCCCCTGGGCCGGTGAAAACGTGCAGGTCACGCTGGATGGTCAGCCAAGCAGCAGTGCTCAGAGCTGGTTTATCCGGGATCAGGGGCTCTTGCTGGAATATGGCCGCGGCCTGCCCGCCATCGAGGAGCTCAAGCGCTGGCTGGGCCATCGCGAGTTGCAGGTGCGGGCCGACAACGGTGCCTTGCTGAGGGTCGACTTGAGCGGTCTGAAAACCGCCCTGGTGCCCCTGCGCCAGCAGTGTCGCTGGTAGGAGGGGAGATGAGCTATCAACACCCCTGGTGTGGCCGCCTGCTCGCCAGCCTGCCGGATGAACAGACCAAGAGTGCCGTCCTCGCAGACGAGCCACGCTGGGACTATGTGGAGACCGAGCTGGTCAAGCTCGGATCTCTGGCCCACGCCCAGGTGGATCTCAATGCGGTAGCTGAGGCCTGCCTTGGCCTCCTGGAGACGCGCACCAAGGATATGCGGGTACTGGCCCAGTTGCTGCGCTGCCTGCAACACCCCGCCAAGGCGACGCCCATGGGGGCGGCGCTGAGCCTGCTGGAGTCCTGGATCCGCGCCTACTGGCTGCTGGCCTGGCCCGGCAATGCCAGCCAGAAACAGCGGCTGATGGTGCAGATCGTCAAGCGCTTCGAGGGGGCCCTGCCGCGGGTCTGCGAGAGCGCTTCGGCGGCCGAGCTGGCTCAGCTGTTGGTGCAGGCCGAGCAGCTCGGCGCCTGTTGGCTGGTGCAGTGCCCGGATAAGGGAGAGTTGCTCGACCCGCTGCTGATGGGGCTGAGACGAGCCCAGCGCCAGCAGGCCACCCAGGCCGAGGTGGATGGTGCCAGCTCCCCGGCCGCAGGCGCTGTGGGCACGACGGCCCATGCCAGCCAGGGCGCCACCATGGTACTGAGCGGGGCCAGCCAGGCCCCCGGGCTCGAGATAGACAGCTCCAACGACCGGGCCTGGCGTCAGACCCAGCTCAAGGTGGCGGATTTGCTCATCGAGCGCCAACCGGAGGCGGCCGTGGGCTATCGCCTGCGCCGTCACGCCATCTGGGCGGGGATCACCACGCCGCCCATGGCATCCAGTGGCAACAAAACCCCGCTGGCCCCCATGTCGGTGGACATGGTGGACGAGTATCGCGCCGCGCTCGCCAGCGCGGATCTGGCGCTCTGGCAGCGTATCGAGCAGAGCCTGACCCTGGCCCCTTACTGGTTCGAGGGCCATCGCCTCTCGGCCCTGGTAGCGGACAAGCTGGGTTTTGGCGCCGTCGCCCAGGCCATCAAGGAGGAGCTCGCGGCTTTCTTGCAGCGCCTGCCGGCCCTGCGGGAACTGGGTTTTAGCGATGGCACTCCCTTCTTTCCCTCCGAATGCGAGCGCTGGCTGCAACCGGTGAACCGCGGGGCGGGAGAGGCGGGCGGGAGCCTGGGGGAAGAGGTCGCCCAGCGGCACGGGGAGCAGGGCATGGCCGCGGCCCTGACCCTGCTCGATGAACGCATGCAGCAACTGCAGGAGCCTCGCGCCCGCTTCCACGCCCAACTGGTGCAGGCGGAATTGCTGGCACAAGAGGGTATGGCGGCGCTGGCGCGCCAGCACTATCAGCATCTTTGGCAAGAGGCGAGTCGCCTGGGATTGGCGCAATGGGAACCCGGATTGGTCAGTCGCCTGGAACAGCAGGCGGCTGGGTAAATGACATGCATGGCGAAATGAGTCGCTGAGTCGGAGTTGGATCACATTTTATGTTCAAGACCATTTTTACCTTTCTGCGGCAACAGCTGCCGAAATTGAAACCCTCCTGGCCCCTGCTCGGTGCCGTGCTCTGGGTTGTCGCCTTGATCCTGGTGTGGTGGCTCGGCCCCCGCCTCGAGATCCGCGATGCCAAACCCTTCGAGCCCCTGTGGGGGCGGGTGGTGTTCACCCTGCTCTGGCTCTGGCTGCTGCTGGGGGTGCTCTCCTGGCGGATGTGGCGCAAGATGCAGCAACTCAAGGCCGAGCGCCAGCAGGAGAGCGTGCTGGAACAAGATCCGGTGCAGGGACTGCTGGATCGTCAGGGACTGTTCCTCGGGCGCTGGCTACAGGCCCTCGATGAGCATCTTGGCAAGGGGGCCCGCTATGCCATGCCCTGGTATCTGGTGCTGGGACTGCCCGGCAGCGGCAAGAGCAGCCTCATTCACCGGGCCAACCCGGCCAACAAGTTGAACCCGAGACTCGATACCGAGCTTAGGGATGTCGCCCAGGATCAGCTCATTGACTGCTGGCTTGGCGAGAAGGCGGTGATGCTGGATCCCGCCGGCGAGCTCTTGTCCCAATCCGAACCTGAGCTCGATCCCCTTGCCCGCAAGCACGAGCGGCTCTGGCTGCATCTGCTGAACTGGCTGTGCGAGCATCGTCGTCGCCAGCCCCTCAACGGTCTGGTGCTGACGGTGGACCTGGCCTGGCTCTCCCACGCCAGCGTGGCCGAGCGCAAGGCCTATGCCCAGCTGATGCGCTCGCGCCTGCAGGAGGTCTCGGCCACCATGAACACCCGGCTGCCCCTCTACGTCACTTTCACCAAGCTGGATCTGCTGCGCGGGTTTGATGTGGTGTACGAGCAGCTGGACAAGGAGGCCCGCGAGGCCGTGCTGGGGGTGACCTTCAACCCGAGCGGCCATGATGGCTGGCAACAGGAGCTGATCCAGTTCTGGGATCAGTGGGTGGAGAACCTCAACCAGAATCTGCCCGAGCTGATGCTGACCAGGCTGGATGCCGGTCAGCGCAGCGCGTTGTTCTCTTTCGTGCGTCAGCTGGCGGGACTCAAGGATTATGTGGCCAGCCTGCTGGATGAAACCCTGGCCATAGAGGAGAGCAAACCGCTGCTGGTGCGTGGGGTCTATATCAGTTCCGTCTACCAGCAAGGGGTACCGTTCGATGCGTTCGCCCAGGCGGCCTCCCGTCGTTACAACCTGCCGGAGCCCATCCACTCGGCCCTGCGCGGGGAGTCCAACACCTATTTCGTGCGCCAGCTGTTCTCCGGCATCATCTTCCCCGAGGCCCATCTGGCCGGGGAGAACCGGCTGCACACCCTCTATCGCCGTCGTCGCATGGCCATCGGCCTCGGTTGCCTCTCCCTGTTCTCGGCGGCTCTCATCGGCGGTTGGCACTATTTCTATCGGGTCAACGAAGAGGCGGGGCGCAACGTGCTGACCAAGGCCCAGGCCTTCACCAGCACCCGCGAGCTGACCGATGATCACGCCTTCGGGGTGAGCCAGTTGCCGCGCCTGAACCTCATTCGCGAGGCGACCCTCTCCTTTGGCAACTATCGGGAACGTACCCCGCTGGTGGCGGATCTCGGCCTCTATCAAGGGGACGAGATCGGCCCCTATGTGGAAGGCTCCTACCTGCAACTGCTGAGTCTGCGCTTCCTGCCGGCCCAGATGCAGGGGCTGCTGGACGATCTTCAGCGGGCACCGGCGGGCAGCGAGGAGAAACTTTCCATCCTGCGGGTGATGCGGATGCTGGACGATGCCTCGGGCCGCAACAAGGAGCTGGTGGAGCAGTACATGGCGAGCCGCTGGCAGCGGGCCTTCCCGGGCCAGGGGCCGGTACAAGAGCAGTTGATGGGGCATCTGGACTATGCCCTGGATCACACCGACTGGTATGGGGCCCGGGCTGCGCGGGATCAGGCCGCCATCACCGCCTTCGTCCCCTTCAAGGAGCCGGTGTACGGCGCCCAGCGCGAACTCGGCAAGCTGCCGCTCTATCAGCGGGTTTATCAGAACCTGGTGGTGAAGGCCGGGGACGAGCTGGCGCCGGATCTCAACGTGCGCGACGAGGTGGGGCCGACCTTCGACACCGTCTTTGCACTGCGCAGTGAACCGGCGGGACAGGTGCCACGGCTGTTGACCTGGCCGGGTTTCAACAACTTCTTCATCAAGCAGGACAAGGCGCTGATCGATCTCACCGCCATGGACGCCTGGGTGCTGGGTCAGCGCAAGCTGAGTCGCTTGAGTGAGGCGGATCGCAAGGAGATCACCCGTCAGGTCAATGAACGTTACGTCACCGACTACGTCAACCAGTGGCAGAACCTGCTGACCAACCTGGATGTGCAGACGCTGGAGAGCCCGGAGCAGGCGCTGGACGTGCTGACCGCCATCACCGGCAACGATCAGCCGTTCCAGCGCGTCTTGGCGGCGCTGGATGACAACACCCGTATCCGCAAGATCTCGGATGTGGAAGGGGATCCGGCCCAGGCCATCACGGCCCGTATCGGTCGCCCCTTCCTGGCCACCAATGCCGCCCTGGCGGGACGAGGTGAGCAGGGGCCCCTCATCCAGGAGGTGAACCAGAAGCTGATGGAGCTGCAGCACTATCTGGAGCTTATCGTCAATGCCACCGAGCCGGGTCAGTCCGCCTTGAAGGCGGTGCAGCTTCGCCTGACCAACAAGTACGCCGATCCCGTGTTTGCGCTGCAGCAGTATGCCCGTGGCCTGCCGGCGCCGCTGGATCGCTGGGTGGGTCAGCTCTCCGAGCAGAGTTCGCGGCTGGTGGTGGATCTCGCCATGTCCTCCCTCAACCAGGAGTGGCAGGACAAGGTGCTGGCCCCCTTCAACAGCCAGCTGGCGGGGCGTTACCCGTTCGAGCCGGGTTCTGCCAAGGATGTGCCCCTGTCCGAGATGGAGCGCTTCTTCGCACCCAACGGGACCCTGGACAGCTTCTATCAGGTCAACCTCAAGCCCATGGTGGAGAGTGGACTGATGGAAGGAGAGCTCGGCTCGCCGGTGCAGGCCGAGCTGGTAAAACAGCTCGATCGCGCCGCCCGCATCCGCCAGATCTTCTTCAGCCAGCAGGGCAACCTGGAGGTGCAGTTTGCCCTCGAGCCCATCGAACTCACCGCCAACAAGCGGCGCAGCGTGCTGAATCTGGACGGCCAGTTGCTGGAATACGCCCACGGCCGGCGTACCAAGATCCCCTTGGTGTGGCCCAACACCATGCGTGACGGGGCCGAGAGCAAGATAACCCTGGTGCCGGCCGCCCGCGAGCGCTCCCCGCGCAGCGAAGGCTTCGTCGGCCCCTGGGCCATGTTCCGCCTGATGGACAAGGGGGAACTGACCCAGGTGAACGAGGCGACCTTCGACGTACGCTTCCCGGTGGATCAAGGCTCCATGACTTATCGCGTCTACACCGACAGTGCGCAAAATCCCTTTACCGGCGGCTTGTTCAGCCAGTTCAAGTTGCCCGAATCCCTCTATTGATGGGGTGGGGGCCTTAGCCCCCATCCAGTTGGAACACTTATGACATATAACCAGCAAGGTCAGCAGGCGCTGAACGTGGGGCGCGACCCCAGGATGCTGCCAGAATACGAGGCGCTGCGCGCCGAGATCAACAAGCTCAGCCATGCCTCGCGCCCCGAGGTGGATTGGCACAGGATCCATCAGCTTGCGAGCCAGATCTTCGAAAAACACGGGGTGGATCTGCAGACCGCCATCTACTTCACCCTGGCGCGCTCACGCCTGCAGGGCCTGAGCGGCTTTACCGAGGGCTGCGAGTTTCTGGCCAACCTCATCGTGACCCAGTGGGAGAGCTTCTGGCCGCCGGTGCAGCAGGAGCGGGCCCGCATCGAGATGCTGGACTGGTTCATCGCCCGCATCAGTGACGTCATTCGCCAGTACCAGATAAGCCACGAGGACAAGCGGCTGATCTACCGCTGCGAGCGGGCGTTGCAGCTCATCAGCGAAAAGCTCCACAACGCGGGGCTGAGCCGCATTCCCCGGGTCGAGAACCTGGTGCACTTCATCGAAGGTTACACCCACCTGTTTGATGAGGCGGAGATCGTCATCGTCTCCGACGATCCTGGGCTCAAGGATGAGCTGCAGATCCCCCCCATGGTCTATTTCAAGGGGGACATGGAGCAGAGTGTGGCCTCACCCTCTGCCCAGGCTTGCCCCCCTCTGCCCCAGGGCAGCATCCTGGTGGGACGGGAGAAGGGTCAGGTCAAGCCGACCGTGCTCAAGATAGAGCAGCATCGCAAGCAGCGCCCTGCCTGGTTCTGGTTTGGCTGCGGCCTGCTCAGTTGCGCCCTGCCGGTGATGGCCTGGTTCGGCTGGCAACATCAGCAGGAGGCGAAGCTGCTGGCGGCCCAACGCCTGTTACAACCGGCATCCGAGCAACCCAAGGTGCTCAGTTATGACGACATCCGCCAGGCGCGCATCGTGCTGGGTGAGCAAGCCCTGCAGGGGATGGAGAGCGATCTGGTGGCGCGCTACCAGTCCCAGCTGACCCGTCTCGAACAGGCGTCCCCCCTGGATGGCTATCGCCATGGGGAAGGGCTGCGCAACTCGCTGCAGATGCTCTATCCCGACTCCCTGGCGGTGAAGGCATTGGACAAGCAGTGGCAGACGGCGCTGGCCGGCCAGCAGGGGGACGCCGTCAGCGTGCCGACCTACCTGGATGCTCGCGCCGGGGTAGATGCCCTGCTGGATCAACTGCTGGAGCTGGAGCGTCAACGCAAGACGGTGACCATCTCCTACCTCAAGTCCCAGCTCTATGAGGTGCAGAAGAACCTGATGCAGAACATCCCGTTCAGCCTGCGCCTCAATGAACTGGAGGCACGCAAGGTGGCCCAGGAGCCCATCACGGCGGCGGATCTCAAGGGGCTGGAAAATGACCTCAAGGCGCTCAATGTCCGCCTTTATCAGCTGCAGCAGGGGGCTGAAGGTGGCTGATCCTGCTGATGGGAGCAAGTTATTGCTCGCATTGCGGAGTATTTGACTGCCTTTGTCATGTTTCTCGGTGCATTGATGTTGCTGGCGGCAAGTTGTTGCAGTGCCTTGTGCTGCATTCTGCGCCATAGAGTCCAACATCATGATTTAAAAGACATTAATAAAACAGTGTCATTGGCATGGAGGCTGCTGGGCCAGCCTCCCGACTGTTATGACTGTCCGCAAGCGCCGGACCATGGCGGGGGCGTGCCGCCCCCCTTGCCCACAGGGAGAATTCAGATGTGCCCCACGATTGCATTGCTCGGTGACATCGGCACCGACCACGACGGTTTCCACCCATCCCCGGTGATCGCCGCCAGCCCCAATGTCTTCCTCGACGGCAAGCCGGTGGCCCGTCAGGGGGATCCCCTGGCTCCCCACGTCAAACCCAGCAGTGCTCCCCATCCGCGCAGCATCTCGGGGGGCGTCGGCTCCGTGCTGGTGAATGGCAAACCCATCGCCGTGACTGGTACCGCCATCGGCTGTGGTGGCGTGGTGATTGGCTCTGGCAGTGGCCAGGCAGGATAAGGAGGCGACCATGGCAGACAGCACAGGATTACAATTTACCGTCAAGGTGGGGGCGCTGCCCGAGAGCACCTTCGTGGTGGCGGAATTTGCGCTGGAGGAGGCGCTGAGCGGCCCCTTCCAACTGAGGCTGGAACTCGCCAGCCCCCAGCCGGATGTCGATTTCGGCGCCGTGCTGGACCAGCCCTGCGAGCTGCTCATCTGGTACAACGGCGAGCTGCAGCGGCGGGTGTGCGGGGTGGTGAGCGATGTTGGCCAAGGGGACAGCGGCTTTCGCCGTACCCGCTATCAGCTGCTGGTGCAGCCTGCCTTGTGGCGGCTGGGCCTTCGCCAGAATTCGCGTATCTTCCAGGCCCAGAAGCCGGACGAAATCCTCTCCATCCTCTTGCAAGAGCACGGCATCACCGACTACGCCTTTGCACTGAAAAACGAGCACGCGAAGCGTGAATACTGCGTCCAGTACCGGGAAACGGACTTGGATTTCCTGAACCGCCTCGCCGCCGAAGAGGGGCTCTTCTACTTCCACGAGTTCGAAGCCGGCAAGCATCGCATCGTCTTTGCCGACGATGCAGCCGCACTGACTCAAGGCCCCGAGCTCTTCTTCAACCTCGGCAACCGCTCGCTGGAGCAGGGCCCTTATGTACGTCAATTCCACTACCGGGAAGCGGTGCGTCCAAGCGATGTGGAGCTCAAAGACTACAGCTTCAAGACCCCGGCCTATGGGCTTTCCCACAAGCAGCGCGGTACCGAGCTCGAGCATCAGCGCGATACCTATCAGCACTTCGACTCCCCGGGTCGCTACAAGCTGGACCCGAGCGGCAAGGCGTTTGCCCAGCACCGGCTCGATGCCCTGCGCAATGACGCCGTCACCGGTCAGGGTAAGTCCAACTGCGCGGCCCTGCTGCCGGGGCAGTATTTCTCCCTCACCGAACACCCGAACGGCGTGCTCAATGCCGACTGGCAGATCGTGCGCATCAGTCACGTGGGCCAGCAACCCCAGGCGCTGGAGGAGGAAGGGGGCAGCGGCCCGACCGTCTATCACAACGAATTCGGGGTAGTGAAGGCGAGTACGACCTGGAGGGCGCGCATCGGCAGCCCACAGGCGCCCTTTAAGCCCATGGTGGATGGGCCGCAGATCGCCACCGTGGTGGGGCCACAAGGGGAAGAGATTTACTGCGACGAGCACGGCCGGGTGAAGTTGCAATTCCCTTGGGACCGCTACGGTTCGAGTAACGATCAGAGTTCCTGCTGGGTGCGGGTCTCTCAGGGTTGGGCGGGCGGTCAATACGGCATGATGACCATCCCGCGCATCGGCCACGAGGTCATCGTGAGCTTCCTGGAAGGGGATCCGGACCAGCCCATCGTCACCGGTCGCACCTACCACGCCACCAACCGGCCGCCCTACGAGTTGCCGGCCAACAAGACCCGCACCGTGCTGCGCACCGAGACCCATCAGGGGGAGGGCTTCAACGAGCTGAGATTCGAGGACCAGGCGGGCAAGGAAGAGATCTACATCCACGGTCAGAAAGACCTGAATCTGCTCATCGAAAATGACGCGGCCTGGCACATCAAGCACGACGAGCACAGGGACATCGACAATGAACGAGTGACCCGCATCAAGGCCAACGACCACCTCACCGTCAACGGCGAGAAGCGGGATCACGTCAAGGCTGATTATTCGCTCACCGTGGATGCCTCGATGCACCAGAAGCTCGGGCAATCCTTGCTGGTACAGGCCGGGCAAGAGGTGCACATCAAGGTGGGGGACAAGCTGGTGCTGGAGGCGGGGGCCGAGATCACCCTCAAGGGAGGCGGCAGCTTCGTGAAAGTGGACCCGAGTGGCATCAAGCTGGTGGGCCCCGCCATCAAGCTCAACGCCGGCGGCAGTGCGGGCTCAGGCGCTGGCTGGGCGGGTAAGGCACCTGTGGCGCCCAAGGCTGTGGAAGTGGTCAAGGCCCCCGAGGCGGTGGAGTTGACCAAGGCCGTTCCCACCGAGAAGGCAATGGAGGCGCTGCTCAAGGAGCAGGAACCTGCACAAACCTTCTTTGTGCCATCCCGTTAAGAGCAATAGTGTCGTGTGATTACGAGTGAAAAGACGAAGATGAAAATTCTATATCCAATGCAAGTGGGCAGCGGCGATGCCCCCAAAGAAATTGCCTCGCTTGAAGAGTTTATCGGAAAGCTCAATAGTGAACCGGGTGGCACTTTCCTATTGGGCGGCAACCGTATCTGGCATGGCGGCATTCATTTTAGCGATAAGGGAGGTTGGCACCCAGAGGGGGCTGTGCGAGCGATCTCCGATGGGGAGATAGTGGCCTACCGCATTGCCTCCGAGCCAGCAGCTGTGCAGCTTGAGCCGGAAGAGGGGAAACCTAGTGAGGGGATCACCTTGCGTACATCCCCTTCATTTTGCCTGATCCGTCATCACTATGAAGCCACAGAAGAGGTTTCCGGACAGCAGCAGCCAAAGCGAAATACCCTTACCTTCTACAGCCTCTATATGCATATTGCTTGCAAAAATGCTTATCAGGGTGAGCCAGAGCGTCATGTGCTGACAGGGAGCGGTGTCGCTATATACAAGGCCACATCGAATCTGCAATTTCAGAAAGTGGATAGGTTGGGTACGGCTCGCAAGGGGGCCGAAGTTACCTTGATTGGGGTTCCATCAGAGCGGATGAATCTGAAGAATGAGCCTTATTCTTATCAGCTAGTCAGCTATGCAACCCCAAAGGGCGATGATCCGTCAGAGTTTTATGTGGCCTCACAATTTATCAAGGAAGTACGCAAGGTTGAGCCCGACTGGATGATGCCTAAGCAAGATATTCCTTCTCTCTACCCGGTCAGCCGCAATAGCTATCTGCGTAAGAGCAAAGAACAGGGGGAGGCTGTGGCTGCGGGATTGCCAAAAATGAGCAAAATAGCACGAACCAGCGCTCAGCCGATCGTATTTTCCAATATGAAAGAGTATCTCGAGATTGAGGTCTGGGAGGTTGCCCAAGGCAAGCTGACCGATGGTACAGGGAGAGCTGTGCAGAATGCTTCGAAAGGTGAGCGTTACTGGGTTGCCAAAGAGATGCTGGGTCAACCCAGCGATGCCGTTCGACACCTCCCCATTATTTACGACCAAGTGGTAGTGCGACATATCAATCCCATTCCAGTCAAGGCCGGTGAGGTGGTCGGGCATTGGGGAGAGCATGAGACACCGAAACCAACGGCCAATGGCTATGTTCTCAATGAAGATCGTAAAGCCATACATATGGAGATATTTGTTGCAGAGAGTAACAAAGAGGCTTTGAGTAAATGCATCAGCAATGAAGGAAAGTTGGCCAAGGGACAAGAGTATTTGCTGCTTAAAGAGGGGGAGCAGGCAGATACTTATAAGTTAACCAAGGAGAACAATCAAACCAGTTACAGCAAGGTAGGCGTATTTGGTCCACTGGATACCCCTAAACCAATAAACACTCAGGACATAGTGCTCCATGGTGCCGACAAATTTGTGAAGGTGGCCGAAGATCAGCATGTGCTTATCAGTGGTGACACCCGCTTGGTGAGCCAACATGAGTGGGCCAGACTGGGTGTGACATTGGTGGATGGTGGCTCGGATCCCGATGGATTCCTTGACAAGGCTGATACTGACGGCAAGGAAGGAGGGGACTTTTTCAGCGCTGTCTACGAAGAGCTGGTGACAGATCGGGATGGCGATGGCAGTATCAGTGCCGATGAAATCAAGGCTGCGATGGCCGAAAAAATGGTTGCAGACAAAGTGCGAAAGCTGTTTATCAAGCATGAAAGCGAATGGGTAAAGCGCGATACGTGGTCAAGACTCGAGCAAGAGCTAAAAAACATGCCCAACCTGTACAAATACGTGCTGGAAGTCACCAATAAAATGGCCTGGATAGAGCAGGCTGCTGCTGTGGTAGATGATACCAAACCTTGGTTTATTCATCCAGCAGGGATGATGGGATTAGTGGCCAATACTAAACGGAAAGAGTTCGTTACTGTTGCAATGTTAAGGCGTGTTTTTGAAGGGTTATATGGTAAAACAGAGAAACAAGAGTTGCTTGCTGGCATTGCTGAACAGATAAATGAAAACGCTATTGAATACAAGTTGGACACCTCCCTTAGACTGTCGCATTTTTTTGCACAAGTCAGACAAGAGGCTGGCGCAAAATGCAGAGTTGAAGAGGACTTTACGTACAGTTCTTCAGGTTTGATAAATCTTTTTAGCTATTTTTCTAGAAATAGATCTGAGGCAGAGCATTATGGTTATAAAAATGGGGTGAAGTATGTTTCAAAAGAAAATCAAGAGGCTATTGCAAATAGAGCATATGCAAATAGAAATGGAAATGGCAGCGTATCCTCCGGTGAGGGTTGGAAGTATCGTGGCAGAGGATTAAAACAACTAACAGGAAAATCCAACTACGAAATATTTAGGCAAAAAAACCTCGAAATTCATGGTGAAGATGTGGATTTTATAAATAATCCAGACCTTCTTAGCAGCAATCCAAAATATGCTCTACGATCTGCTGTTAGTTTTTGGTTGTCCAATCGACTATATCTCAAAGCAGATCAAGGCGATTCAGATGATAATGTTGATAGTATTACCGCAATTGTTAATTTGAATACTGGTAGCTATCAAGAAAGAAAAGATCATTTCAAGAGAATACATAAAAATGAAAAAATATTTAACTAGCATTATTTTATTAATCCCGTCATTAGTAAATGCAGGTAGTGGGCTTGTCGAGTTGCACCCTCCTATAAAAGCTATGTATCAAGGGAAAGAAGCCATAGTTTCTTTTCTCGCTAGCGAAGGTGCATCCTCCGGTAATTTATATACAATCTCATTGCCTTCACGAAAATCAGATAATATAAGCATTCCCAGCCTCGCTAAGGGTAAAATAATATCGGTATTCTTTTATGAAACAAAAGAAACTGATGCGAAAGAGAATGGGAGATCTATGTTTGTTCTCAATCAAGAAACAGTTGATAATGAATTTCAAGTTGGAAGTATTTACTCGGTAGCTAGATTTTCATTACTTCCTCAGTCCTCGGGACTAATGGTTCAGTTCTTTGAAAGTGACAATCAGGATTATCGTTTTTTAAACTGCTTTGATGGTGTATATAAGGACAGTAAAAAACATTCTTCATGTGAATATAAAGATGCCAATTCAATAAAGAAAGCTCTTGATAAAAAATAATAACTTCTGTGCTACGCGAATTGTGAAGGGGGAGTTCGTTAGAGTTGTAAGAAATAAATTTATTTTCTTATGATAAACTCTCTTCCAACCCTAATGAAAATAAATAGTGTAAAAATTGGCTGTACAGATCTAGTTATCACCTGACACCGGCCTCAAACCGGTGTCATTTTTTCATTGTTTTTTAGATTTTTAATTATTTAAAACCAATCGTCAATCACAACAAGTGGCACGGCGGTATTCATATCAGCGATCAGAGTGCCCCTTGGTGCAAGGATAAATATCCCGTCAGGGCCATCGCCGATGGCAAGGTGGTGGCATTTCGGATGATGGAGGATTACCTGACCTCCGAATTTCAGGGGGAATCCCTGCGTTATTCCAACTGCTTCTGCCTGGTGCAGCACGAATATTGTGAAATCAACGCAGAGACCAAGGCGAAAAATGAATTCACCTTCTATTCGCTCTATATGCATCTGCTGCCCTGGAATCAGTATCAGACTGCCGAGAAGCTGGTATTGAAGAAAGGTTGGAATGCGCGCAACTCCGTTCCTCATGCCAATCCCGATGCCGAGCAGCAAGGTGCCGATGCGGCTTTGCCCCGCTTCGCTTTGCCCAAGGATACCGAACTGGAGATGGACAGCAGTGCGCCATCCCAGAAGGGAAATGTGGGGGGCAAGGAATATGATTTCATCAAGGTAACTATCAAGAGCAAGCTTGCCAGCTCTCAGGTAAAAGAGGCGGAGAAGGCGGGCGTCTTGGTCGGTGAAGGGAGCTCGGTCTGGATCGCCAATAGCCCGGATGCGGTCGGTGTTATCAAGCCTAATTTGCCGAGCTGGCTATTCGATCAAATAGAGGCGGAACTGCTGACCAATATGGTTGGCCGGTCGGATCCTGGCGTTGATGGACCAACAGGTCGTCCGGTGGCGGGAAAGCACAGTGTTTCTCTGCCTGCCGGTACCAAGTTGCAGTATGATGCGCACCAATTGGAATTCCATTGGATGGGTGACAAGGCGCACAAGATGGCCAGATGCAAATATGTGACGCCGAGTGTGGACGCAATGCCAGGCAGTTGTGGTGTTGCCTGGGTGTGCGTCGAAGACAAATATATCAAGGCAAATACGCGCGCTCCCTCCCATCTCGGTGAACTCTATGTGTTGCCATCCCCCGTCGCCATCGCCGCGGGCGAGACAATAGGGTACCTCGGCCTGGTGGAAACGCCAGGCTCCCTCATGGGCGGGAAAGAGAGCAAGCATCAGGTCCATCTCGAAGTTTTCACCCAGGACCCTCGTCTTGACGACGTGCTGGCCAACAAGGCGGGCACCAAGGGGGGAACCGTCTATGCCAAGGTGCCGGCAGAACTTCTCTTGTATGAGAAGAAAAAGCAGGACGGTAAAGAGCAATGGCTGGCAACCGGTGGCAAGAGTCTGGAGGAATTGGTTGAATCCCCCAAGATAAAGAAAGATGCGGCCAAGCAGGAGTGGGTTGGTATCTCATCAGGAAAATATGTCAAAAAAGAGCAGGTTGAACTGCTGAGTCAGCATGACTGGCTGAAGATCGGTTTTAAAAAGGTCGATGGTTCAGGCTCTGATGGCTATCTGGATCCCGAGGCGCCACCGGCCTTCTTCACCGATCTGGTCAACAGCTTTGATACCGACAAGAGCGGTGAGCTTGACAGCAAAGTGATCCAGGCCGCCTTGCAAAACAGCGGCAATAGAGAGCAACTCAACAAATTTATCGTCAAGCACCCCAGCGAATGGTATGAGAAATCTTCCGCCAGCAGTTATTTGTGGTTGGACAAGCTGATGGCTAAAATTGGCCTACCCGATTTTGACAAGCTGGTGGATCACGAAAAGCAACGCATCGATAAGCTGGAGTGGATGCAGAGCACTGCCAAATTAAGACTTGATAAGGAAGTTTGGCATATTTATCCGTTATCAATTTTACAAAAAAACGTTCACTCTCTATCTATTACTTATGAACAACTGCGTTCTATATTCCCTGGGGCTAGTAAGACGAAATTAGATATCGTTTTGGATGAAGTAAATAGTAACCTCGAGCGGTTTAAGTTAAATACCAGAACTAGACAGAGACATTTCTTTTCTCAGATTAGAGGTGAAGTCGGTGTGACAATGGAGGGGAGAACAGAAAGTTGGGAATACTCTCCTGCTGTTTTGAGGTCATTTAGTAGTTACTATAGAGCTAACCCACAAGAATCAGAAGTTGATGGATATAAAAAAGACTCAAAAGGTAAGATCATTCGTAGGGCTGATCAGCAGGCCATAGGAAGAAAACACTTCCAGAAACTGAATGGAAATCGATCATCCAATCCTAATGATGGATTCAATTTTAGAGGTAGAGGATTAATACAAATTACTGGTTACGAAAAATATAATGGCTTTAAGTCTGAATATTCATCTTATTGGTCAGGAGACGTCCCTGATGCAGTAGAGCAGCCTAATGTTATAAATGTAATGCCGACAGCAATTAGAAGCGCACTGTGGTTTTGGTTTAAATACAAGGTTTATTTAAGTGATAATAACAACGGATTTAGTGATGTACCAAGTGTTACAAGACGGGTAAATGGAGGTAGTGTAGGCCTTGATGAGCGGAAAGAAGCGTATAAAATCATAGAGACTATTTTAAAATGAACTATCTGTCGATATTAATCGTTACAATTGCCACTTCATATGTCATCAGTGCAAATGGTAGCGAACTTAACTTATGCACATCTGGTGAGATAGAGATTGCTGCATGTAAGATAGATGAGCCAAAACAGAGATTGATCTCATTCTGTTTAGACAAAAAAATAGATGTGATTAATTACAGATTTGGTAGAAAAAATGCTACTGAATTAGCAGTTAAATTTACTAATAAAAATCAACTTCAGAGGTGGACTGATGCAGGAACCTACACTGTCTATCTTGGGTTTAAACGTGGTGAATATTCATACTCATTTGGTATTCCACAAGAAACAATAAATGCTAAAGCATTTTTGTCTGTTAAGCGAAAGGGGGAGCGCCTTGGGCATGACAAATTATGCGTAAATAATTCTTTTGGGGATAAAAATATATATAGTAATGCTATAGTTGAAATTGACGATAAGGATGTTAGAAACAGTGAATTCGATTTTCCTAAGTAAATGATCTTTGCCACATGACTCTAACTTTAATTTAGGGTCATGTGATTAAAAAAGTTATCTTGCTATTTAAAAGTAGCTGTTAACTACCCAGTGTTTTTTAAATTTATGGTTATCTGCTCATGATTCCATCATCGATGGAAGTTATTTTTAAATTGTATTAAACTTCATTTCTATGATAGTGAACTTCTTTAGGTTAAATTGTTTCTGTTATTAACTGCCATTGGTTTTTTCACTAAATTTTAATGCTTCTTAAATATAATTAATATGATAAGTTAGTATAAGCTGGGGAGGTATAATGAGATATGGTTTTTATATGTTTACATTGTTTTTATTAACTTCTACATCGTCATATGCAAACGAAGTAGTATACTTTTCTTGTGAGACTGATAAAGGTGACGTTAAATTATTTGTTAATGAAAATAGATTGGGTTATGAATTCTCTAAAGGTGATAAAATTGAGTTTTCTTATCACTCATTGAGGGATAGCTTTAATGGGTTCAGTCATAATTATTACTATAGATACCAGACTGAATATGGAAAGGTTTCTTTCAGTAAAGGGAAATACAAGTATTCGGTTTTTAGTAACTACGAAGGAGATGAAGAAATGTCAGGTATAATAGTAAATGTATCTGAAAAGGAATATAATATCCCTTGCAGAAAAATAATTGCAAACAAACTTGTAGACCTGATCCCCTTGCTACAATGTGATAAAGAAGATGCATTGGGATGTTATCCTGATAAACAATATCTTTAATGTTGTTTTTGGTGCAGATTAATGAATCTTTTCTTAAGAGGGTTGTACATCGCTTTTTATAGTATCATTCCTATGTACACATATGCCTATAGCACCTGCGATGATGATGTATCGTATTATATCACCACTAAGACTTCAGATGATGAACCAAGTAGCACCTTATCTATAATGCATAGCGGGGAAGGGCGGACGTTCACAGTTCCATTTTCTTCTGGAAATATTTCATGTAAAAAAATTAATACTAATGGACTTATAAAGATAACTGTTCCTGCTGATAGACCAAGACTGAGTGCTATATATTACTTTGATGTTTCTGGGAAGTTTAATTATATAGGTGGTGCATCTATCTCAATAAGCTCAGGTGAGGAGCGAGTAAGTGGTATTGGTGAAATAAATAAAGGTAATGAAATTTCTGCCGTTGATTTGGATGGAGTAGCAAGTGAGGATGCAGCCATCATAAGTAAAATCATCAGCACTTCTTATAGTCTTGCGAGTAATGATAAAGTTTCAGATTTATATCATGACATGAGATACATTGAGATAAATGCATTGTCAGAGTATACCGGAAACAAAATTTGTGGCAGTGATGAGAGTGTGTTCTATTACTGTAAGACAAAATCGGGGAAAAATCTTAACTTATGCTACTCTCCTTTCTCAGGAGATATAACATATAATTATGGCAAGCAGAGAAAGGAACTATCCCTTAATGATTTTTCATTGATGGGTGAAACATTTAGCTTTAAGAATAAAAACACGATGTACAATGTATCACCTGCTAAGGGCGAGATATCAGTAATTCAGAATGGTAAACAGTTATCTGTTATTTCATGTACATGAATAATTCCTTGTCTATAGATATTATCTTCCGACACCGGCTTAAGGCCGGTGTTTTTATATCCGGGAGCACGTAGTTACGGCTCCCAGGTTCCTTCTCTTGGGTCTGAGAATCGAGCTCGGTTGTTTTCGCAGCGAGAAATCCAAAAAATGAGTTTTGTTTGAGGCTCACTTAAGGCGTGACATCACCAAACAGGGCGTAGGCTGCAGTGGCAGGTCCTGATGATAGGAAATGCTGATTTGATTAATTAATTGGCCTTGTACGGTTTTTTATAGGCTTCCTTTGCGTGCTCCATTTAGCAAAATCTCGACCCCAGTCTCTATAACGTCCAATATCAGCAGTAGGGTAATGATTCTGTGACAGCGCTTTTGTTTTGATAAATACGCCCAGGAGATGAGCCGAAATTTAAATGTTTTTAATTCAAGTTGAACAGATAATAACCCATAATGGGTATTCTTTAGTTGAGAATGATTTTCTATAAGCTATTGCTGTATATGGTTTTTTTATTTTTCATGATGAGTTTTATCGGCGGCTAATGTCCCGCGACTTGATTGAGATCAACATCGGGGCGGGGGAGGAGGCATAGCATTTCCGCAATTAAGCATTTGTCAAATAATGCACACTGACGGGAATAAGACGAATGGTCGCGGATAATTTTTTATCGGCTCATGGAATTAATCGCCGTGATTTTATGAAGTTGTGCGCCGGGATGGCCGCAACCCTGGGGTTAAGCCAGAATGCAGTGGCCAAGATGGCCACTGCGCTCACCAGCCCAGTGCGGCCTCCGGTGATCTGGATAGGGGCGCAGGAGTGTACCGGTTGTACCGAGTCGCTGCTACGCGCCACGCACCCCACCATCGAGAACCTGATCCTCAATACCATATCGCTGGAGTACCACGAAGTGCTCTCGGCGGCCTTTGGTCATCAGGCGGAAGAGAACAAGCACAACGCCATCGAACGCTATAAAGGCAAGTATGTGCTGGTGGTGGATGGCTCCATCCCGCTCAAGGATGGGGGCGTCTACTGCATGGTGGCCGGCGAGCCCATCGTCGATCATATTCGCCGCGCGGCGGCGGACGCCGCCGCCGTCATCGCCATCGGCTCCTGCTCCGCCTGGGGCGGGGTGCCTGCCAGCGGTGGCAACCCCACCGGTGCAGTCAGCCTGGAAGAGGCCCTCGGCAATATCGGTACGCCCATCATCAATATTCCGGGTTGCCCACCCAATCCCCATAACTTCCTGACCACGGTCGCCTACTACATCACCTACGGCAAGTTGCCGACGCTCGATGCCAAGAAGCGGCCGCTGTTCGCCTATGAACGACTCATCCATGAGAACTGCGAGCGCCGCCCGCACTTCGATGCCGGGCGTTTTGCCAAGGAGTTTGGCGATGAAGGCCACCGCCAGGGCTGGTGCCTCTATCACCTCGGTTGCAAGGGTCCCGAGACCTATGGCAACTGCTCCACCCTGGAGTTCTGCGATGTGGGTGGCGGTATCTGGCCGGTGGGCATCGGCCACCCTTGCTATGGCTGCAACGAGCAGGGGGTGGGTTTCAGCAAGGGGATCTTCCAGCTCGCCAAGGTGGAGAATCCCACCCCGCGGGTGGAGAAACCCGATGTGGCCATTCAGGAAGGGGGCTATATGTCGCCGACGGCCACCGGCCTGATTGGCGGCGCCCTCGGGGTGCTGGTCGGGGTGAGCCTGATGACGGTGCGTGAACTCGGTCGCCAGCAGAAACGCCACGAAGCCGGACAGCAAGCGCCACGGGGGGAATGACCGTGAACAGACGCAACTTCCTCAAATTTGCCTCCGTGGGTGCCATGGCGGCAGGGGCGGCCATTCCCGGCACGGCCATGGCGGAAGCCAGAAACAAACCTCCCATCCCCGGGTCGCTCAGCATGCTCTATGACTCCACCCTCTGCGTCGGCTGCCAGGCCTGCGTGGCGGAGTGCCAGCGCCTCAACGGGAATCCGGGCAACCCGGCAAGGGAGCAGACCTGGTCCAACAACGACAAGCTGACCCCTTACACCAACAACATCATCCAGGTGTGGCGAAGCGGCAGCGGTGAACACAAGGATCAGCTGGTGGATGGCTACGCCTACATCAAGAAGCAGTGCATGCACTGCGTGGATCCCAACTGTGTCTCCGTCTGCCCGGTACAGGCCCTGCGCAAGGATCCCAAAACCGGCATCGTTCACTACAACCCGGACGTCTGCACCGGTTGCCGCTACTGCATGGTGGGCTGCCCGTTTGACGTGCCGAAATACGAGTACGACAACCCCTTGGGCGCGATCCACAAGTGCGAACTGTGCAACCAGAAGGGGCTTGAGCGGATCGATCAGGGCAAGTTGCCCGGTTGTGTCGAGGTCTGCCCCACCGGCGCCGTCATCTTCGGCACCCGGGAGGAGCTGATGGCCGAGGCCAAGCGTCGTCTGCTGGCGACCCCGGGCAGCGAATACGCCTATCCCCGTCAGACCCTCACTGCCAACGACCCTTATCTGCACGCCGTGCCGAGCTATCAGCCCTATGTGTACGGGGAGAAGGAGGGGGGCGGTACCCAGGTGCTGGTGCTGGCCGGGGTGCCTTACACCAAGCTCGACATGCCTGATTTACCCGAGCTCTCCTCCGGTGCCCGCTCCGAGCATATCCAGCACACCCTCTACAAGGGGATGGTGTTGCCCATGGTGGTGTTGACCGGTCTCTCCGTGCTGATCCGGCGCAATGCCAAACAGCATGACAAGGATCATGATGCGCAGCACCAGGATCAGGGAAAATCATCGGGAGGCAAGGATCATGAGTAACCACAAGGCCCATCCACTGGGGGGCAAGCTGGTCAGCTGGCCCGTGCTGGTGCTGGCCCCCTTCGCCATTTTGTGCGGCATGCTGATCTTGAAGCGGCTCATCTTTGGGCTGGGCTCGGTCACCGACTTGAACGGCGGCTATCCTTGGGGGCTCTGGATCTCCTTTGACCTCTTGATTGGTACCGGTTTCGCCTGTGGCGGCTGGGCTCTTGCCTGGGCCGTCTACGTGTTCAACCGGGGGGAGTATCACCCCCTGGTGCGACCGGCGCTGCTGGCCAGCCTGTTCGGCTACTCCCTTGGCGGCCTCTCCATCACTATCGATGTGGGGCGCTACTGGAACCTGCCGTACTTCTATTTGCCGGGTCACTTCAACACCTCGTCGGTGCTGTTCGAGACGGCGGTCTGCATGACCATCTACATCGGGGTCATGGCGCTGGAGTTTGCCCCCGTGCTGCTGGAGAAATTCGGCTGGAAGGCCTCGCTTATCCGGCTCAACAAGATCATGTTCTTCGTGCTGGCGCTCGGCGCCCTGTTGCCCACCATGCACCAGTCCTCCATGGGCTCCCTGATGATAGTGGCGGGGGAGAAGATCCATCCGCTCTGGCAGAGCTACGAGCTGCTGCCGGTCTTCTCCTTGTTGACCGCCTTCATCATGGGCTTCTCCATCGTAGTGTTTGAAGGCTCCCTGGTGCAGGCGGGCCTGGCAGGACGCGGCCCCAACGAGAAACCGCTGTTCTACAAGCTGACCCAGGTGATCGATATCTTCCTGATCCTGTTCGTGGCTCTGCGCTTTGCCGAAATCGTCATCAACGACAAGTCGGAATACCTCTCGGACTTCAACCGCTACTCCATCATGTTCTGGAGCGAGATCGCGCTGATGATCTTCCCGCTGCTGGTGTTCCACTGGGACAAGAGCCGCCGGGATTCCCGCATGTTGTTCCTGGGGGCCCTCAGCATGCTGCTGGGCGCCGCCCTCTGGCGACTGGACTACTCCCTGCTCGCCTTCAATCCGGGCAATGGCTATCACTATTTCCCCAGTACCGAAGAGGTGCTCATCTCCCTTGGCTTCGTGGCCATCGAGGTCTGTGCCTATCTGCTGCTGATCCGGCTGCTGCCGGTGTTGCCATCGCTTGAACGTGTTCACCAAGATTATCAGGCCCGAGGGAAAGCCAACGTATGAGCCAACGTATCACCATAGACCCCATCACCCGCATCGAGGGGCACCTGCGTATCGACTGTGAGATCGAAGGCGGCGTCGTCACCAAGGCCTGGTCGTCCGGCACCATGTGGCGCGGGATGGAAGAGATCGTCAAAGGCAACGACCCGCGTGACGCCTGGATGATAGTGCAGCGCATCTGCGGGGTCTGCACTTCCATCCATGCCATCGCCTCGGTGCGGGCGGTGGAAAACGCCATCGGCGCCAAGGTGCCGGTCAACGCCCAGTACATCCGCAACCTCATCGTCGCGGCCCACAACATCCACGATCACATCGTCCACTTCTACCAGCTCTCGGCACTGGACTGGGTGGACATCACGGCGGCCCTTGAGGCGAGCCCGCAAAAGGCGGCGGACATCCTCAAGGGGGTATCGACCTGGTCCCTCAACAGCGCCACCGAGCTGACCAAGGTGCAGGAGAAGATCCGCGCCCTGGTGGCGAGCGGCCAGCTCGGCATCTTCGCCAACGGTTACTGGGGTCACAAGGCCATGAAGCTGAGCCCGGAGGTGAACCTCATCGCCGTGGCCCACTATCTGCAAGCGCTGGAATGCCAGCGCGATGCCAACCGCATCGTCGCCATCCTGGGGGGCAAGAGCCCGCACATCCAGAACCTGGCGGTGGGCGGGGTGGCCAACCCCATCAACCTGGACGCCCCGAGTGTGCTGAACCTGGAGCGGCTGCTCTATGTGAAGAGCTTCATCGACCGCCTCGGCGAGTTCATCGAGCAGGTCTACAAGGTGGATGCCGCCATCATCGCCGCCCACTACCCCGAGTGGCTGAACCTGGGGCAGGGGGCCAAGCACTACCTCTGCGCTCCCGAACTGCCCACCGACGGCGACGGCGGCAGCTTCCTGCTGCCGGGGGGCTATATCGAGAACGGGGATCTGGCGAATTATCGCCCCATCGACAGCCATCAGGATGCCTGGCTGATGGACGGCATCGCCGAGAGCAACAAGCACGCCTGGTACAAGGACGATGAGCCCCTCAAGCCCTGGGAGGGCAAGACAGAGCCGAACTACACCGGCTGGCAGGATGACGGCAAGTATTCCTGGGTCAAATCCCCTACCTTCTACGGCAAGGTGGTGGAGGTGGGGCCGCTCGCGGATCTGCTGGTGAAGCTCGCGGCCAAGCATCCGGGCACGGTGGCGCATTTCGATCAGCTGGGTGGCCTCTATCAGACCCTGACCGGCTCGGCCATCAAGACCGGACAGCTGCACTCCACCCTGGGGCGCATCATCGGCCGGGCAGTGCGCTGCTGTGTGCTCAAAGACACCCTCTCCCATCAGTGGCAGGCGCTCATCGACAACATCGGCAAGGGGGATACCACCGCCTACATCAAGGCTGACATTCCGGCGGACAAGGAGTTTCGCGGTGTGGGCTTCGAGGAGGCGCCCCGGGGCATGCTCTCCCACTGGGTGGTCATCAAGGGGGGCAAGATCGAAAACTATCAGGCGGTGGTGCCGTCAACCTGGAACTCGGGCCCGCGCAACTTCAACGACGAGCCCGGCCCCTACGAGCAGTCTCTGGTAGGTACCCCGGTGGCGGATCCCGCCAAGCCCCTGGAGGTGGTGCGCACTATCCACTCGTTCGACCCCTGCATGTCCTGCGCGGTGCACGTGGTGGATACCCAAAGCGGCGATGTGACCCGGGTGAAGGTGCTGTGATGAACACCCTGATCCTGGGGGTCGGCAACCTGCTGCTGAGCGACGAGGCGGTCGGCGTGCGCATCGTCGAGGCGCTGGGGCGGGAGTACCGCTTCGGCCCGGGCGTCGAGCTGCTGGACGGCGGTACCGCCGGCATGGAGCTGCTCGAAGCCATGGCGTGCCGCGACCACATCATAGTGGCGGATGCGGTACTGAGTGCAAATCCGCCCGGTACTGTCATCACTCTGCGTGACGAGGAGATCCCGGCGCTGTTCGGCCGCAAGATCTCCCCTCATCAACTGGGATTGGCGGACGTGCTCTCGGCCCTGCAGCTGACCGGGGAGTCCCCCAAGCGACTGACCCTGATCGGCATAGAGCCAGAGTCGCTGGAGCCCCGTATCGGCCTCACCCCGGTGGTGGCCGCGGCGATGAGGGAGGCCAAGGAGCGGATCCTGACCTTGCTGGCCGAGCTTGGCTGCCCGGTCACTCCTCTCACCGACATGGAACGGGAGGCCGCATGGCGCAACCCCATTTGAGCGATAAGCAGCAATATGTGCTGTCAGATGGCAATCAGGCAGAGCAAGGGGTCTGCGGAATTGCAGAAAACCCCGCATCCATGCTGGTGGCGCAGTATAAGCGCATCGCTCGGGAAGAGATGCAGGGCTTGCCCTTCTATCACCAGACGATGCCGGTGTTGGCGCGCTGTGCGCTGCATGAGGAGCAGTGGCTCGGGGTGGTGCTCACCCCCTGGATGCTGAGCGTGGTGGTGCTGCCGGGGCCGGATCAGTGCTGGCCGGTGCGCCCGCTGAGCTCGCGCCTCGCCCTGCAACTGCCCTGCGGCAACCTCACCTTCATGGTGGGGGCGTTGCCCGAGACGGGGCAACTGCTCGCCTGCTCCCTGATGTCGCCGCTGGACTCGCACCTCGGTGCCCACGAAGGGGCGGCCCTGGTGGAGAGCGTGCAGAAGATGCTGCTCTCCCTGCCGGTGCAGCAGGGCAGGGCAGGGGCCGTGGATCTGGGCCGCAGGCGACTGCTGGGCGCCCGGCAAGGCTAGTCCGCCAACATCGTCATAGTCGCAATGGGGCCCCGCAGGCCCCTTGTTTGGTTTAATCAGGTGGCGTTTCTTGCCCGGGGCAAGAGGCATAAAGAAATAAAATACATAGCAGGATCAACATGATGACTATTCGCCCCCTGGGCACAGCACTGTGGCTGGCTCTCTTGCTGGGGAGCGGGGTGCAGAGCGCCGCCGCCCAGACCGTGCCTACTGAGCTCAAGCTCGCCATCGGGGCCGAGCCCACCGAGGGCTTCGATCCCCTGCTCGGCTGGAGCCACGGCAGTTATCTGCTGCTGCACAGCCCCTTGCTCAAACAGAAGGCGGATCTTGGCTGGGACAATGTGCTGACCCAGTCGGTGGAGCCGAGCAAGGATGGCAAGGGCTGGCGCATCCGCTTGAAGCCGGATCTCAAATTTTCAAACGGTGCGCCGCTGACCGCGGAAGATGTGGCCTTCACCTACAACAGCGCGGCTCAGGGCGGCGGCAAGATAGACATGGGCAACTTCGTTAAGGCCGAGGTCGTCTCTCCCACCGAGGTGACCATCCGCCTTAGCGCCCCCCAGAGCACCTTCGTCAACGTGCTGGGATCCCTCAGCATCGTTTCGAAGCGGGATTACGATCCCAAGGCGTATGCCCGCCACCCCGTCGGTGCGGGCCCTTACCGGCTGGTGAGCTATTTGCCGGGACAGCAGCTGGTGGTGGAGGCCAACCCCCATTACGCCGATGGCCACAACGACTTCAAGCGGCTGGTGTTCGTCTTCATCGATGAGGAGAGCGCCTACGCGGCGGCCCAGAGCCGTCAGCTCGATCTGGTGCGCATTCCCCCGGCCCTGGCGCCCACCGTGCCCGCGGCTCTCAAGCTCTGGGTACGCCCGAGCGTGGAAAACCGGGGCATCGTTTTCCCCGTGCAGGCGGCGGGCGGCAAGGACGCCCAGGGTAATCCCGTCGGCAACGACGTCACCTCGGATGTGGCCCTGCGCCGGGCCATCAACTATGCCATCGACCGCAAGCTGCTGGCTGATCAACTGCTCGAAGGCCATGCCATCCCCGCCTACAGCGCGGTGCAGGGGCTGCCTTGGTACAACCCCGCGGTCGCCTTCAAGGATGGGGACCCGGCCCATGCCAATGCCTTGCTGGATGCGGCAGGCTGGAAGATGGGCAGCGACGGGGTGCGCCACAAGGGGGATCTGCGCGCCGCCTTCACCCTCTGGTATCCCGGTGGTGACAGCACCCGGCGGGACTTGTCCGAGGCGGTGCGCGCCATGCTCACCCCCATCGGCATCGACGTTAGCCTCAAATCCGGCAGCTGGGAGCAGGTAGAGCGGGCCATGCACGCCAACCCGGTGATGATGGGCTGGGGGAGCCTGGATCCCATGGAGCTCTATCACCACTACCAGAGCGGCGCAGCCGGGGTGGAGTTCTACAACCCGGGTTATTACCGGAACAGTGCCGTGGATGCGCACCTCAAGCAGGCCCTGGATGCCCCCACCTGGCAGGCGGCGGTGCCGTTCTGGCAGCAGGTGGAGTGGGATGGCAACACCGGGGCCGGGGTGCAGGGGGATGCCGCCTGGGCCTGGCTTATCAACGTGCAGCACACCTATCTGGCCAACGGCTGCATCGATCTGGGCAAGAGCGCGCCGGAGATCCACGGTAGCTGGTCCCTGCTCAACAATCTGCAGGATTGGCGATGGACCTGCTCCTAAGCCCCCCCCGGCGGATGATGATCCTGAGCCTGGGCAAGACCCTGCTGCGACTGGCAGGCTTGCTCACGCTGGTGTCGCTGGCCTGTTTCGTGCTGCTGAGCCACTCACCCATCGACCCCATCAAGGCCTACATCGGCAACGATCTGCTGCATGTGCCTCCCGAGCAGTACGCCCGCATCGCCGCCCGCTGGGGGCTGGATCAGCCCCTGTGGCTGCGTTACTGGCACTGGTTCGGCCAGGTGATCCGGGGGGATCTGGGCTACTCCATGCTCTACAACTCCCCCGTTACCGAGGTGATCGGGGCCCGTTTCGCCGCCTCCTTCGCCCTGCTGACGGGGGCCTGGCTGCTCTCCGGCACCCTGGGGGTCCTGCTCGGCCTGTGTGCCGGGCGCTATCTCAATCGCTGGCCGGACAGGCTCATCTGCCGCCTGGCCTATCTGCTCGCCTCCCTGCCGACCTTCTGGGTCGGCCTCTTGCTGCTGGCCCTCTTCGCGGTGCACTGGCCCTTGCTGCCGGTCTGCTGCGCCTGGACCCCGGGGCTGCCCGCCAATGACGCCGACTGGCTGCTGCGGGCACGCCATCTGGTGCTGCCCCTGACCACGCTCGCCCTGCTCGGGATGGGCAATATCGCCCTGCATACCCGGGAGCGGGTGGCCGAGGTGCTGGAGAGTGATTTCATCCGCTACGCCCGTGCCCAGGGGGACGGCGGCTGGCCCATGTTGCGTTTCCACGTGCTGCGCCACGCCCTGACCCCGGCGCTGTGCCTGCAATTTGCCTCCCTCGGGGAGCTGATCGGCGGGTCGCTCCTGGCGGAGAAGGTGTTCGCCTATCCGGGGCTCGGTCAGGCGACCGTGGATGCGGGGCTCAAGGGGGACATCCCCCTGCTGATGGGCATAGTGCTGTTCTGCACCCTGCTGGTGTTCATGGGCAACACCCTGGCCCGCTGGCTGCTGGCCCGGATGAACCGGGGCTGGGAGGGGCGTCATGCTGTTTAATCCGTTCCCCTCCTTGTTGCGTCTGCTGTTTGCGCTGCTGATCCTGGGTCTGCTCGCCGGCTATGGCTGGCACCTGGCGGGGCAGGAGGTGCCCATGAACTTGCTGGCCCGCCAGCAGGCGCCCTCTGCCGCGCACTGGTTTGGTACCGATCAGATGGGGCGGGATCTCTGGCTGCGCGCCTTCCAGGGCACCCTCACCAGTCTGGAGCTCGGGATCAGCACGGCCCTGTGCAGCGGCCTGCTGGCCATGCTGGCCGCCAGCCTCAGTCTGCTGCACCCGAGGCTCGATGCGGCCGTGCGACTGGTGATCGATGCCATGCTGGCGCTGCCCCACATGCTGCTGCTGATCCTCATCTGTTTCACCCTGGGCGGCGGGCTGCGAGGGGTGATCTTGGCGGTGGCCCTGACCCATTGGCCCAAGCTCGCCCTGATCCTGCGGGCCGAGGCCAGACGCATCGCCTGCAGTGACTACGTGGTGCTGGCCCGTTGCCAGGGGATGGGGCCGCTTCGGCGCTGGTGCACCCACCTGCTGCCCGGGCTCCTGCCCCAGTGGTTCATCGGGACGCTGTTGATGTTCCCCCACGCGGTGCTGCACAGCGCCGCCTTGAGTTTCCTGGGATTTGGCCTCGCGGCCCACGAGGCGTCTCTCGGCCTCCTGCTGGCGGATGCCCTGCGCTACCTGACCAGCGGTGGCTGGTGGTTGGCGCTCTTCCCGGGGCTGATGCTCTTGGTGCTGGTATTGCTGTTCGATCAGGCCACTCGCGCCCTGCAGGCACTGTGGTTCGGGGGCGAGGGAGCCGGAGTGAGCCGACGATGCTGAGTTTCGAGCACGTGACCATAGAGGCGGCCCACTACAACTGGCTGGGCCGCCGTCAGTGGCGGCCTTTGCTGCGGGAGATAGACCTCACCCTGGCCCCCGGCGAAATCCTCGCCCTGGTGGGGGGGAGCGGCGAGGGCAAGAGCCTGCTGTTGCAAAGCGCCCTCGGCCTGCTGCCGGACAACCTGCGAAGGAGCGGGCGCATCGCCCTGGATGGTGAGCCCCTGTGCGAGGCCGGGCTAGCCCGCCTGCGCGGCCACACCCTCTGCCATGTGCCCCAGGGAGTGAGTGCCCTCAACCCCTTGCTGACGGTGGAGCGCCAGCTCGGCCGCGCCGCTCGGCTCGCGGGCCAGAGCGGCGCCCGCGAGCGGCTCGGCCAGCAGCTTTCACGCTACCGGCTGCCCGCCGTCGTGCTGGACAACTACCCCCGCGAGCTCTCGGGTGGCATGGCCAAGCGCATCCTGGCCTGCACCGCGGCCCTCGGCGGCGCTCGCTTCATTCTGGCGGACGAGATCACCGCCTGGCTGGACGAGGGGCTGGCCTGTGCGCTGCTTGGCCAGCTCCGTGAGCTCGCCGAGCAGGGCACCGGTATCCTCTGGGTCACCCATGATCTGGCGATGGCGGCGCGCTTTGCCGATCGCATCGTCCTGCTCCATCAAGGGCGGGTGAGCGACACCCTGAGTTGCCAGCAGCTCAGGGCCGGGCAGGGCAGCGCGACCTTGCGGGCTCACTGGCAGGCGCTGCCGGAGTTCCATTCCTTGTTCCCGACCCGGCCGGAGGCGTGCTGATGTTCGAGGTAGAGGATCTGGCCATTGAGCAAGGGGGGCGCACCCTCTGGCAGGGGTTGACGTTGAGGATCAAGGCCGGTGAGCGGCTCGGCCTCTCCGCACCGAGCGGCTTTGGCAAGACAACTCTGGGGCGGGTGCTGGCGGGCTGGCAACCCCTGGCAGACCCTGGCCGGGTTCGGCTGGACGGGGAGCCGCTCCCTGCACGGGGGTACAACCCGGTGCAACTGGTGCCCCAGCACCCGGAGCTCTGCTTCAACCCGCGCCGCAGCACGGGGCAGTCGCTCTGGGATGTGTGGCAGCCGGACGAGACCATGCTGGCGCGTTTTCTGGTGAACCCTGAGTGGCTATCCAGAAAGCCGGGTCAGCTCTCCGGCGGCGAACTGGCGCGCATCGCCCTGTTGCGGGCGCTGGATCCCCGCACCCGCGTGCTGATCGCCGACGAGGTGACCGCCCAGCTCGATCCCCGCATCCAGCGCCAGCTCTGGCAGGAGCTGATCCGGGAGTGCGAGACTCGCGGGCTCGGCATCCTGGTATTCAGCCACCAGCAGGCGCTGCTAAGGCAGGTGTGTCATCGCGTGATCTTCCACGGTGAGGGGCGAGATGAGGCGTTTAACATGCTGTCAGATGATGCTGCCTGAGCAGCTTGTACTGTTACGGATAAAAAGAGGGAGGCATCAGCCTCCCTCTTTTTTTATCGGTTATCCGTCTTCTTATCGGTTATCTGCGAGGGGCATGCCGTCATCGCAGGTCCTCCCGGCGGGGACTCAGGCGCTGGCCAGCCAGCCTAGCCAGGCGTCCATCCCTTCCCCCGTGGTGGCGCTCAGCTGGATCACCTGGATATAGGGGTTGACCCGTTTGGCGTTCTCGATGCAGCGCGCGAGATCGAAACTGACATAGGGCAGCAGGTCGGTCTTGTTGATGATCATCAGCTGGGCGGCGGCGAACATGTCCGGGTATTTCAGGGGCTTCTCTTCCCCCTCGGTAACCGAGAGGATGGCGACCTTGTACTTCTCGCCGAGATCGAAGCTGGCGGGGCAGACCAGGTTGCCCACGTTCTCGATAAAGAGGATGCCCCCTTCGCTCACGGGCAGCTGGTGGCAGGCGTCGTGCACCATCCTGGCGTCCAGGTGGCAGCCCTTGCCGGTGTTGATCTGCACGGCGGGTACCCCGGTGGCACGGATGCGATCCGCATCGCTGCTTGTCTGCTGATCCCCCTCGATGACGGCGCAGTGACGTTTGCCAGAAAGCAGGCTCAGGGTCTCGCACAGCAGGGTGGTCTTGCCCGAGCCCGGGCTCGACACCAGGTTCAGTACCAACTGGTTGGCGGCTTCGAAATGTTCCCGGTTGTGGGCGGCAAGGGCATTGTTCTTGGCCAGCACATCCATCTCGATGGCGATCAGCTGGCGCTGACCCATGCCCGGCACCGACAGCCCCGCTTCCCCGCGGCCGTAGTGCAGATCACCCTGCTCATGCTCATGGGAGTGAGCGTGCTCATCTGCGTGGTGGTGGTTGTGATCATGATGCCCGTGGTGATGGTCATGAGCCGACCCGCTGCCGGATGGCCGGGGGGCGGCGAACTCGGCACGGACGCCGTGGTAGTGGTGGTGCACGTCCCCCTGATGGCGATAGTGGTGATGGATGATCAGGGTGCGGGCTTCCTGCTGACCATGTCCCTCGTCATGCGCGTGCCCCGGGTGTTCGTGGGGGTGTTCATGATGATGGTCGTGCCCATGGTGATGGGGGTGGTCATGATGATGGACGTGGGGGTGAGCATGATGATGCTCGTTACCCTGTTCATGCTCGTGATGATGACTGTCTGGCTCCTGGCCGGCAATGCGCGCCTGGCCGCATCCGCATACGCTGCACATATCAACTTACCTCGATGTCGGTGATGCGCAGGTTGTCTCCCTGCGCGACTCGTAATTTGTAGCCGCCGCAATGGGGGCAGGGTTGGCCACGCTCGGTGAGCACGACCGTCTGACTGCAGTCATAGCACCAGCCCTCGGCGGCCTGGTGTTGAAAATGGAGGCGGGCCCCTTCGACGGGGGTGCCCTTGGCGGCCGCTTCGAAACAGAAGGCGATGGTGTCCGGGTCGACGCAGGAGAAGCTGCCGACCTCGAGCCAGAGGGCGGTGACCTTGCTAAAGCCCCGCTGGGTGGCCTGCTCGGCCGCCAGATCGATGGCCGCCATGGCCAGAGACATCTCGTGCATGTTCAGCACTCCTTATGGTGATGGGCCATGGCTCAGCAGATCCGGGGGAGCAGTTCCCCCTGTGGCAGCTCCAGATAGCGGCGACTGCCCCAGGGGTTGTTCAGGATCACCTTGTGCTGGGCGCTCTCCCTGACCTGGCCTATCTGGCTGGCGGAAGGGTTGAATGTTCGCAGCAGCGCCAGGGCCGCATCGGCCTGCGCCGCGGGCAGGGCCAGCACCATGGTGCCCTCGTTGGCGAGATCATGGGGCTCGAAGCCGTACAGTTCGCACAGGCCACGCACCGGGTCGCACACCGGGATGGCGGACTCCTCCAGCTCGATGGCAACGCCGGATGCGCTGCTCCATTCGTTGAGCACGGCGGCGAGGCCCCCTCGGGTGGCATCGCGCAGGGCGTGGGGGCGAATGTCTGCCGCAAGCAGGGCCTCAACCTGGGGCCAGAGGGTGGTGCAGTCGCTCTGAAGTGAGGAGCCAAGCTGCAGGGCATCGCGGGCCATCAGGATGCAGGCGCCGTGGCTGCCGATATCCCGCGACACCAGGATGGCATCCCCGGCCTGGATATTTCGTACCGAGATGCCCCGGCTCTGCTCGGGGCGGGGGAAGCTGCCGACCCCGCTGGTGTTGATGAAGATCTTGTCGGCTGCGCCTTTTGGCACCACCTTGGTGTCGCCGCAGACGATGCGGGCGCCACTCTTGGTGAGCTCCAACGCCATGGACTCGACGATGCGGGCGAGATCGGCGTAAGGGAAGCCCTCCTCGATGATGAAGCTGGCGCTCAGGTATTCAGGTTTGGCCCCCATCATGGCGAGATCGTTCACCGTGCCGGCGATGGCCAGCTTGCCGATGTCGCCACCGGCGAAAAAGAGCGGGGAGACGGTGAAGCTGTCGGTGGTGAAGGCGACGGGGCCGCTGACCGGCAGCAGGGCGGCGTCTTCGCCGCGCAGCAGGATCTCGTTGCCGAAATGGCGGAAGAACAGCTGGTTGATCAGCTGGTTCATCTCCACGCCGCCGCCGCCGTGGCTAAGTTGAATTTCTCTCATGCTGACTGGCTCCCCATATAGCGGTAGTAGGCGTTGCAGGCCCCCTCCGAGCTCACCATGCAGCTGCCCATGGGCTGGGTCGGGGTGCAGCCCCGGCCAAAGACCTTGCACTGGTGCGGCTTGGCGAGCCCGCGCAGGATGTCGGCGCACTGGCACGCCTTGTGATCGTCGATGGGAGTCTGGTTGAGGGAGAAATGACGCTCCGCATCCCGCGCGGCGAAGGCGTCCCGCAGGCGCAGGGCGGAGGCGTTGATGTCCCCGAGCCCACGCCAGCGAAAGTGCTTCCGGGTCTCGAAATAGTGTTCGACCAGGTGCTGGGCGGCGCGGTTGCCGTGGGCGGTGACGGCGCGGCTGTATTGCACCTCGAGGGCGCAGCGCCCCTCCACCTTCTGGCGCACCATCATCAAGATCGCCTCCATCACGTCCACCGGCTCGAAGCCGCTCACCACCACGGGCACCTGGTAGCGCTCGACGATCGGCAGATAGATATCGGCGCCGGTGATGACGCTGACGTGGGAGGGGCCGATGAAGGCGTTGACCTTGGCGACCCCGTCGGCCATGACGGCGTGGATGGCGGGGGGCACCAGCACATGGTTGATATGAAACAGCAGGTTGTTTACCCCGGCTGTCTCGGCGGCGGCCAAGAGCGCCGCCGTCATGGGGGTGGAGGTCTCGAAGCCGATGGCGAAGAAGACCACGGTATTGTCCGGGTTCTCCTTTGCGATACGCAGGGCATCGAGGGGGTCATAGACGGGGCGGATATCGCTGCCTTTGGCCCGCTGCTGGGCCAAGGAGCCCTTGGAGCCCGGTACCCGGATCATGTCACCGAGCGTCACCAGGATGACGCCCGGCTGGGCGGCCAGCTCCATGGCCTGATCGATGCGTTCTTTCGGCATCACGCAGACCGGGCAGCCGGGGCCGTGGACGAATTCGATGCACTCGGGCAGCAGCTGGGGCAGGCCGTACTTCATGATGGTGTGGGTGTGGCCGCCGCAGACCTCCATCACCCTCAGGGGTTCGGGCAAATCCTTTGCAAGCTCGGTGATCTGGGCCGCGAGGGCGCGGATCACCTGGGGCTCACGAAAACCCTGGAACAGATCGTTCAGGCTCAGCATGGCAGTATGTCCTGCTTTGGCATCAGGGCCACCATCTGGCGGAAGCTCTCGAGGCTCGCCTGGGCTTCGTCTTCGTCAATCTTGCTCATCACGAAACCGATGTGGAGCAGCACATAGTCCCCGAGCGCCAGCGGCTCCTCGAGCAGCATGCAGCTGACCCGCCGCTGCACCCCCAGGGTGTCGACGGTGACGCAGTTATCTTCGGGGTGCAGTTGCACCACCTGGGAGGGAATGGAAAGGCACATATCAGGACTCCGACACGGCAGCACCGTTTTGCGCTGCAAGATGAGAGGGGGCAAGCCAAGGCAGGCGTTTGTCGCCGGGGACAGGAAAGGGCATGGATTCAGGACTCCGACACGGCAGCACCCTTCTGTGCTGCAAGATGAGAGGGGGCAAGCCAAGGCTGGCGTTTGTCGCCGGGGGCAGGAAAGGGCATGGATTCAAGACTCCGGCACGGCGGGCAGGGCGCTGGGCCCTTGCGCAAGGTGATGGATGGCAAACCAGAGCTGGCCGGCGGCGATGCCGCCGTCGTTGAGGGGCAGGGTCTGGCTGGTCAGTGCCTTGCGTCCGGCCGCGTCGAGGCGGGGGATGAGCCAGTCCATCAGCACGCGATTCTGGAAGACGCCGCCCCCCAGCGCCACCGGATAGCCGGGGAAGCGTGCGGCCAGGGCGGTGACAAGCTCAGCGATGGCGTGGATAAAGCCGGCGGCGAGGCGAGCGGGATCTACCTGGCCGCGCTGCCCGAGCAACCCGGCAATGAGCGGCGTCCAGTCGATCAGCAAGGGGCCGCCGGCCTGTTCGGTGATTGCAAAATGCAGGGGCCAGGGCTCGGCATCCGGCGCGAGGCGCAGGGCCGCCGCCTCCAGCAAGAGCCCGGCTTCCCCTTCGTAATCCGGGGTGTCGATGAGCCCCAAGAGGGCGGCCACGGCATCGAACAGCCGGCCCATGGAGCTGGTATGGGGGGCATTGCGGCCCAGGCGCCAGAGCTGGTGCAGATTGCCTATCTGTTTTGCGGGCAGTTGATTGATCGCCGGAATGTCGAGGGCGACTATCTCATCGGGCGATAGGGATTCGAACAGCAGGCCGAGCAGCTGGCGCACCGGCTCGCGGATGGCGGCCTCGCCGCCGATCAGCCGAAATGGCTTGAGGTGGGCGAGGCGCTCAAACCCTCGCACGTCGGCGAGCAGCAGCTCGCCCCCCCAGAGGGTGCCATCGTCACCCAGGCCGGTGCCGTCGAAGGCAAAGCCCAGCACAGGGCCTGTCATATCGTGCTCCGCCATCACCCCTAGCAAATGGGCGTGGTGGTGTTGCACCTCGAGGTGAGTCGCCCCCTCTGCCGCGCAATAGTCTTTGGCCCACCGATGGCTGAGATAACCGGGGTGGCGGTCCGATACCAGGGTACTGGGCTTGAGATCGTAGAGGCCACGGAAAGTCTCCAGGGTCTGCTCGAAGTGCTGCTGCATCGGCAGGCTGTGCAGATCCCCGATATAGGGGCTGTAGATCCGCTGGCGACCGAAGGCGAGCGCCAGCTGATTCTTCTGCTGGGCCCCCACCGCCAGCACGGATTGCTGTACCGCCTCCTTCAGGCTGGGGGTGCTGGGGGCGTAACCGCGGGCCAGCCGCAGGGTCTGCTGCCGTCCCCCCGCCCACTGCACCAGGCTGTCGTCGCAGGGGTGCAGGATGGGGCGATCGTGATCCAGGATGCCGTCTATCTGGGGGCCTAGCTCGGCAACCACCGCCTCGCCCGCGATGAGAATGGGGCTGCCGCGACCGTTGGCGCTGGTGGCCACCAGCGGGATGGCGCAGGCCTCCAGCAGCAACTGGTGCAGGGGGGTGTAGGGCAGCATGACGCCGAGATAGGGGATGCCGGGGGCGATGCCCTCGGCCAGTGGCACCGCCCTGGCTGGCTGCTCACCCGCTGGTTTCTTGCAAAGCAAGGTGATGGGACGGGGCTGGGAGCTGAGCAGTGCCCACTCTTCTGCGCCGCCATCCACGTGCAACCTGGCCTCGTCGAGGGTACCCATCATCACCGCCAGCGGCTTGCGCTCGCGGCGTTTGAGTCGGCGCAGCCGTGCCACAGCCTGCTCGTTTCGGGCATCGCACATCAGGTGATAGCCTCCCATCCCCTTGACCGCGACAAGCTGACCGGCCTGCAGGGCCCGGGCGGCCGCTTGCAGGGCATCCTCTCGCTCGGCCAGAACATCCCCGCTGCCTGCACGCCAGGTGAGGTGCGGGCCACAGGCGGGGCAGCTCACCGGCTGGGCGTGATAGCGCCTGTCCAGCGGATCCTCATAGGCGCGAGCGCAGTGCGGGCACATGGCGAAATTCGCCATGGCGGTGTGGGGCCTGTCGTAGGGGAGGCGTCGGATGATGGTGTAGCGCGGGCCGCAGTGGGTGCAATTGGTGAAGGGGTAACGATGGTGGCGATCCGCCGGGTTGGCGATGTCCCGGGCGCAGGCCTCGCACATTCCCTGATCCGGCGAGATGGCGACGGTGGCGGCGCTTTGCTGCTCGCTGGCCCGGATATGAAAGGCACCATCGAAGTCGGGGGCGTCATCCAGCGGGAGAGGCTGTTCGCTGAAACGGTCGATGCGGCTGAGGGTGGGCGCCTGGGTCTTGAGTGCGTGGGCAAAGGCGGCCAGCGCTTGGGGGGCACCCTCGGCCCCGATGGTGACGCCGTTGGCGTCGTTGAGCACATAGCCGGTGAGGCCGTGGCGCAGGGCCAAACCATAGACGAAGGGGCGAAACCCCACCCCCTGCACGATGCCGTCGAGGTGAAACTCGCGGCGCAGGCGGGACGTGTCTGGCTGCTGACTCATGGCTGCGCCTCGCCAGATTGCGGCGCGTTCGCGGGCAGGCGCAGCACCCGCCGGTCGTTCTCTTCCCGCCTGAGCCAGCCATCCATCTCCATGCGAAGGCAGAACGGGATGGCGTATTTGCGCGACAGCCCGACTCTCTCTTTCAGTGATCCCATGTCGATCAGATCCCCCACCTGCTGGCCTGCCAGCACGGCCTGAACCATCTGTTGATAGAGCGCGGCATCGTAGTAGATGGGGCCTTCCAGCTGTACCAGGTACTTGAGTCTCGCCAGATTGCGCAACTGCTTTGGCAGTGCGCCCTTTTGTTGCAAACCCTGTGGCAGGCGAAGCTTGAGCACGGGGTCTATGGCCACGCCGCCGGGGCCCAGTTTACCGGGCTCATAGCCCTCCTTGCCTTGATCTCGCACCAGTTTGAGCACCAGCAGCGCCTCTTCCCCGAGATCATCCTCCGATTCGCCGTCGCCCCGTTGCCACTTGTCGTGGTGCAGGCGAATACGCTGCGCTCCCTTGAGCCGCTGCAGCAGCAAGCCGATCAGGGCCAGGGCTACCTGCAACCGGTTGGCCAGCTCGGCGGCGCTCATGGGCTCGGTATCGAGGGCGTTTTCCACGGCGGTGAGGGTGTCTGCAAGCCAGCCCGGGTTGACGACCCACTCCCTCAGGGGCTCGGCATCCGGGGGCAGGGCATCGAACGCGCTGGCGAGGGCATGCCCGCTGAGCGCCAGTTGCAAGCGGGCGGGGCTGTGGCCCGCGAGATCCCAGGGCAGGGCTCGCAGCAGATGGTGCAGCGCCTTGCGCCTGGCCGGGTGAACGTCGCCGCACCAGAGTATGCGGGCGCCATGCAGCAGTTCGCTGCTGCCGTGGCGGATGATGGCAAGGGGCTGGCCGAAGAAGCAGGGAAGGGGGCTGGCAAAACGAAGGCGCGCCAGCTCGGGCTGGTCATCGGCCTCGGCGGCGCGAAGATAGACCAGCTGGGCGCGGCCATGCCAGCTGCCGAGGGCCACTTCCACCTCCCGGTTGCGCCGCTCCCTCACCGACCGTGCATCCTCCTCGAGTCGCACGATGAGCTGGGTCGCGGCGGCGGGGCCATCCTCGCCACCCAGGCAGTGCCCGCTGGCGCTGGTGAGGCAGTGGCCGCGAGCCACCTCCTTGTGGGGGACTTTTTTAAGCCCCACCGCCACCCGGCAGACGGCGCCAATCTCGTCGACCTGTCGGTGATAGGCCTGCAGGGAGCGCACCTGTACCTCACGGCCAGCCGGGTAGAGACGCAGCTTGTCCCCCACTCGCAGGCACCCCTGCTGCAGGGTGCCGGTGAGCACGGTGCCGGTGCCGCTGGCGGTGAAGACCCTGTCCACATAGAGGCGGGGGGGCTGCTGTTCGCGGGCGGTTTGCACTGCTGCCACATCCGCCAGTTGGCGGACGATGGCGGCGTGCAGCGCGCCTATGTTCTCGCCCGTTTTAGCGCTGACGCAGACGATGTCCGGCACCATGCCGCTCTCGTCCATCACCCGCTCCAGCAACTGCTCTTCCAGTTGGGCCAATTCAGCCGGACTCACCAGATCGCACTTGTTGATGCACACCAGCAGGCGCGGCACCCCCATGGCCTTGAGCAGGCGCAGGTGATCGCCGGTCATGGGCATCCAGCCTTCGTCGGCGGCAATCACCAAGAGCACCAGATCCAGGCTCCAGAGTCCCGCCACCATGTTGCGCACATAACGCTCGTGGCCGGGCACGTCGATGACCCCTATGGTATTGCCCAACCCGTCGTCGAAGTGGGCGAAGCCGAGATCCTGGGTCATGCCGATGGCCTGCTCGTGGGCGCGGGCGGTGATGATGCCGGTGAGGGCCTGGATCAGCAGGGTCTTGCCATGATCCACGTGGCCGGCGAGGCCGATGACGGCGCGATAGGAGCTCATGGGATCAGCGTGCCTCGTTCGAGATGCTCAGGGGATGGCCTGCCTGGGACGATTCTGTGGTGTTTTCATTGCATTGAACGGCATTTATCAGCGTTTTCAACTGCGAAATAAGCACCTCCATATCCTCTTCCAGCAAGGAGGCCATGTTGAGCAGCACTTGCTGCTGGCGCACGGTGGCGATCACCGGCACCGGCAATGCCCGCAGGGCGTCGAGCAACTGCTGGGCGGGGCGAGGGTCGAGGCAGGCCAGCGCCGGGGCGGGGTAGAACTCGTCCGGCAAGGTGCCGCCCCCCACCACCAGTTGGGCCTGTACCTGCACGAAGCAACCGGGCAGGGCGCGCATCAGTCGCTCGGCCCGCTCCTGCATGGCGGCCGGGGCCGAGAGGGTGCGCTGGGCGATCCCTTCGCCAGTCGGAGACTTGTTGAGTTTGTGGATGAGCAAGCGCTCGAGCAGGGAGTAGACGATGCGGCTCGGGCGGAAGGTGCGCATCATGGGGTGTTTTTCCAGCCGCTTGATGAGATCGGCTCGGCCGCCGATGATGCCGCACTGGGGGCCTCCCAGCAGCTTGTCGCCGGAGTAGCAGACCAGATCCGCCCCCGCCTTGAGGTACTGGCGCACCGAGGTCTCGTCCGGTGCGAAGGTTTCGGTGGTGAGGCCGGAGCCCTGATCCACCGCCAGCACGATGTGATCCGGCAGGGCGCGGGCCACCTCGCCGATGTCGGGGGATTCGGTGAAACCGCGAATGGCGAAGTTCGATCTGTGCACCATCAGCACCAGGGCCGTCTGATCCGTGATGGCATCGAGGTAATCTTTCGCCGTGGTGATATTGGTGGTACCCACCTCGACCAAGGTAGCGCCGGAGAGGGCGAGTATGTCCGGGATGCGAAAGCCACCGCCGATCTGGATCTGCTCGCCCCGCGACACGATCACCTCGCGCCCCTTGGCCATCTCTTGCAGCAGCAGGAAGAGGGAGGCGGCGTTGTTGTTCACCACCAGGGAATCTTCGGCCTGGGTCAGGCTGGCGAGCAGGGGGGGGATCAGCCCCTTGCGCCCACCGCGCTTGCCGGTGGCAAGATCCAGTTCCAGGTTGTTGTAACCGGTGTTGAGTTCACGCACCTCGTCCCACAGCTGGGCATTGAGCGGCGAGCGCCCCAGATTGGTGTGCACCAGGGTGCCGGTGGCGTTGATGATCCGGGTCTGGCGCTGGCGCACCAGGCGCTGGCAGCGGGCGACTATCTGCGCCTCCAGGCTGGCCGGGTCCATGCCCGTCGTGCGAAAGCCCTCGCTCTGGCGCAGGTCGCTTAAGGTATCGCGCACCGCCTGGGTCACCAGGGGACGACTCAAGGAGGCGATATAGGGGGCGAGAAAGGCTTGTTGCAGCAACTGCTCCACCTGGGGCAGGCGACAGTTAGCCTGCGGCTGGGAGGGCGTGCATTGATGGTCGGTGGCTGGCGCCTGAGGCTGGTTCGGCATGGAGTTACCCGGATTGTGCTGACGAAGGCACACCGGTTGACCGATAACTTGACCGAAGGAGTCGGTTATTTCCGCGATGACGCTTCTTACCCAAAATCAATAAACATCCAGTCTGGATAATTGAATCAGGTTAAGAGGAGTATTCGTCGGATTATATTGGCAAGCGGTGTGTCGTCTATTCATCCAATATATAAAAAGTGGCGGAAGAGGCAGGAATCGAACCTGCCAAAGCCTTCTCGGCTCACGTCGGTTTTGAAGACCGGGAGGGCCACCAGACCCCATCAACTTCCACTGAGGTCGCCATTTTGTGGCACTTTTTTGTGACTGGCAACGCTTTTTTGGTCATGAAATCCCGTTATTCGGCCATTTTTACATGTATCTCCACAAGCGTTGTTTTATATCAAACATGGCGCAGTTAGCCCGAAGTTTTTATTGTCGCAACGGGCTGGGGTGAAATGAAGTGAGAATTGTTTTTGATAGTGCGCCGGGCTTTATTTCTCGCTATTTTGAATATTCCATTGGGCAAAGCGTTTTATTAATTGCGCCGTATCCTGGGCCGTGTCCAGATGCTGGTGAAGATAATCCATGGCGCCGCTCACCATCTCGGTCATGGGGAAGGAGAACGCGACGATGGCCGGCTGCACCCCGACGAAGATCACCTCGGGGACGAAGGTCTTCAGCTCATCGATGAGGAAATTGAGCGGCATGTTGTGGGTCGAAAAGATGAACATGTCGGCAATGGTGTCGGGGGGGATCACCTTGAGGGTACCCGCCTTCTCGCCTATCTCGGCGGCGTCCACCAGTACGATGCGATCCGGTTGCAGCGCCCGCACCCGATGCACCATGTTCTCCGGCGCGATGCCGCCGTCGATGATTTCCCAACCGGCCAGGGGGCTTGCCTGCAACTTTTCCGCCAGATAAGGGCCGGCACCGTCGTCCCCCATCATGGCATTGCCCACGGTCAACACGAGATTGCAGCCCATCAGCGGCTCCTTACCATCAGGTACATATGGGGATCGTTATAGAGGGCGGTGAGCTGATCCATGAAGGTGTCGGTCCAGCCCAGCTCCTGCTCGTCGAGCAGCCCTTCGGCCTTGCGCAACCGGTCGAAGGCGCAGGCCAGCATGTGGCAGTGATCGCGATAGACGGTGATCTCGCCAAAGGTGAGAAACCCCTCCATCTTGCGCCTTGCCTCGCTGCCCGCCGGCAGTTTCCCTACCCAGTCCCGATAGCCCGCCAGAGGGCAGACGAGATCGGCGTGCAGGCAGTCGACGACCCCGAGGTGGTGGCCGATGGCGAGGCTGTAGTACATCACCTCTTTCGCCTCCTCGGGCACGTCGAACTGTTCGTCCACGAACTTGCGGGAGAGGCGATAGAAGAAGACCTGGTCAGCCATGGGCGGCCTCTCTCTTGCCCGTACCCCGGTTGAGGCAGGCACTCGCCAGGTTGTTGACGATCTCGGAGAGGCGCGGGTCGTCGTGCTGTTGCAGATAGCCCTGGATGCGCAGGTCCACGTCTTGCTGGGTCGCGCCTTCGAGCAGCGCCATGAACTCATCGGCGATGATCTGCCCCTGACGGTAGCCCGCCATGCGGCGCGCCTCCCGCTCTATCATCACCCGGATCTCGCTCGGGATGCCGGTGTGGCGCAGCTCCACCCGTTCGCCCGGTTTGACCTCGTGGCTGGTGGCTTTCAGTTTCTGCTCGAGCAGACCCAGCGCCACCGCGAAGCCGTAGATGGTCGCCGCCGGGGTGGGGGGGCAGCCGGGGATATAGACATCCACCGGCACTATCTTGTCGGTACCGCCCCAGACGCAGTAGAGATCGTGGAAGATGCCGCCGTCGCAGCCGCAGGCGCCGTAGGCGATGCAGATCTTGGGATCCGGGGCGGCTTCATAGGCGCGCAGGGCGGGTACCCGCATGGCCCGGGTCACGGCGCCGGTGAACAGCAAAATATCGGCGTGACGGGGGGAGGCGACCACCTTGATGCCGAAACGCTCGGCATCGAACACAGGGGTGATGGTGGCGAAGATCTCGATTTCACAGGCGTTGCAGCCGCCGCAGTCCACCCGGTAGACATAGGCCGAGCGGCGAATGTCGTTGAGCAGTGTTTTCTTGAGACGCGCGAGCTCGGGATCCTGCGCGAGCGGCACGGCCCGGCTATGGGCATCGCCGACGACCGGTTCTATGCCTTTGATTTGGCTCATTTCATCCACTCCTGTTGGGCATCCGGCCGGATCGGTTGATGCAGCATGCTCTGTTTGCGTTTGCACTCGGGGCAGTGGTGCAACCGCTGTGGGTAGGCCAGCGGCTTGGCCGCTTGTGCGAGGGTATCTTCCACCAGGGCGACGAGTCTGGCGGGGGCGAAGAAGGTGCCGCACAGCTCGCAGGGGGCCAGGGGGAAGCGGGCCTCCTCATAGAGATCGGCCTTGTTGGTCACCGCCAGCTCGAAATTCGGGGAGAGGGTGATGGCGTGGGTCGGGCACACCTCTTCGCAACGGCCGCAGAAGATGCAGCGCGCCATGGAGAGCTCCCAGCGTCGCTCGCCACTCTCCATGTCCACTTCCATGATGAGGGCGTTGGCCGGGCAGGCCTTGGTGCAGGCGGCGCAGGCGATGCACTGATCCGCTTGGTATTCGGGCTTGCCGCGAAAGTCCCGGTTCACCTCGAAGGGGGCGAAGGGGTATTTCGCCACCGGGGTGCCCGCCTTGAGGATGGTCTTGAACAGCTTGATCATGGTGACCTCTTATTTGAGCGGAGAGTGCTTGCGGTCGATACCGTAGCGTTCGATCTCCTTGTAGGAGACCACGGTGGACTTGCCCTTCTTGGGGTCGACCAGGGTGACCCGGTCGGTGCAGGAGTAGCAGGGATCCAGGCTGCCGATGATGAGGGGGGCATCCGCCACCGTGTTGCCCCGCAGCATGTAGCGCAGGGCCGGCCAGTTGGCGTAGGTGGCGGCCCGGCAGCGCCAGCGGAACAGCTTCTGGTTGTCGCCGGTCATGCTCCAGTGCACGTTCTCCCCCCGGGGGGCCTCGGTGAAGCCGAGGGCAAACTTGCCCGGCTGGTAGGTGAAGCCTTCGGTGAGCAGCGGGCCTTCCGGCAGGTGGTTGAGGCCGAACTCAATCATGTCCAGGGAGTCGTAGAGCTCGTGGATGCGTACCAGCACCCGGGATTGCACGTCGCAACCGGCGAGGCTCTGGATCTCCATGGGGAGTTCCCGGTAGGTGGCGAAGTCGTGGACCCGGCGCACGTCGCGCTTGAAGCCGCTCGCCCGCACCATGGGGCCGACGCAGCTGAAATCTCGCGCCACTTGCGGGTCCAGCTTGCCCACCCCCACCAGACGGGAGGAGATGTTGGCGGTGTCGAGCAGCATGGCCACCAGGGGTTTGAGCTCATCACGGAGTTCGCGCACCAGCTGGGCGCCCTTGATGCGATCTTCCTTGAAGATGTCCCGGCGCACCCCACCGATGAGGTTGAGACCATAGGTCTTGCGGGCGCCGGTGAGCAGCTCGGCCAGGGTCATGGATTTTTCCCGCACCCGGAAGAACTGCATGAAGCCGGTATCGAAACCGGTGAAGTGGCTGGAGAGCCCGATATTGAGGATATGGCTGTGCAGGCGCTCGACCTCCAGCAGCATGGCGCGGATCATCTTGGCCCGCTCCGGCACCGGGATGCCCATGGCGTTCTCCACCGAGGTGGTGTAGGCGACGCTGTGGGTGAAGCCGCAGATGCCGCACACCCGATCCGTCAGAAACGCCACCTCGTTGTAGCCCATGCGGGTCTCCGCCAGCTTCTCCATGCCGCGGTGGACATAGAAGAGGCGGTAGTCGGCGTCGATGATGTCCTCACCATCGACGAACAGCCGAAAGTGGCCCGGCTCGTCCGAGGTGATGTGCAGCGGCCCCACCGGCACGATGCGATTGGCATCGCTGCCGAGCTCGTTGACGAAGGGGTAGGTCTCGGTCTCCGTGCTGGGCATGGGGCGCTGGCGGTAGTCCATGGCGTCCTTGCGCAGGGGGTGAATGTCGTCGGGCCAGTCGTCCGGCAGCACCAGTCGGCGCTCGTCCGGCAGGCCGACGGCGCGCAGGCCGTACATGTCGCGGATCTCCCGCTCCCCCCAGACCGCCGCCGGTATGGTGGGGGTGATGGAGGGGTACTCCTGCTCGATGGCGTTGACCAGTACCTTGACGGTGATCCAGCTCTTGGTCTCGGCCTCCATGGAGAAGACGTGATAGACCGCGAAGTGGCCGTTCAGGCTGCGCTCGTCATTGGCAAAGGAGACCGACAGCCAGCCGCCGAGTTTGTGGAACAAGATGCTGGTGAGGGCCACCAGATCCGTGGGTTTGACGGTGAGGGTGGCCTGATCGGCGGTCTGCCACTGTTCGTCGGTGATGGCGTGGGGCAGTTGCTGTCGCAACTGCTGGATGTAGTCGCGGCCGATGCGATCTGAGATGGCGATGGTCATGCTGTTGTCTCGTTAAAAGCGGAAAAAGGGAGGAAGGCGGCCATGATTCAGACTCCGACCAGGTAGGCGAGCAGGGCCAGGAGGGCTATCCCTAAGCCATAGCGGGTCAGCCTGTGGGTGCGCACGAACTGGGTGCGGGCCATGGCGTTTTCGATGATGCCGGCGAGGGTGAAGACGATGACCAGCTTGCACAGCAGGATGAGCGCGGCCATCGCCAGGGCGGGCAGGCTGTCGCCGGCCGCCTTGCCAAAGGGGAGGAAGATCGCGAGGAAGAGCTGTACCACCACCAGTTGCTTGAGGCCGATGCCGAGCTTGAACAGGGCTAGCCCGGCTCCCGAGTATTCGGTCAGCGGCCCCTCTTGCAGCTCCTGTTCGGCCTCGGCGCAGTCAAAGGGCAGCTTGCCCATCTCCACGAAGACCGCGAAGGCGCAGGCGGCCCCCGCCAGCAGGGTGGCGATGGGCGCGGCCAGGGGCTGGGTCGCCACATAGGTGCTGATGTTGCCGAGATCCGAGCTGCCCACCATCATCACCATGACGAAGCAGGAGAGCACCAGTATGGGTTCGACCAGGATGCCGAGGGTCAGCTCGCGGCGGGCGCCCATCCCGGCAAACATGCTGCCGCTGTCGAGCCCGGAGAGGGAGAAGAAGAAGCGGAAGATGGCGAACAGATAGATATCGGTGATGAGATCCCCGGCGATGGGGAAGGGGGACTCCCGGGTCAGGGTCGGCAGTGCCATGGCCACCAGCAGCAGTGCCGCGATGAGCAGGGAGGGCGTCAGGTTGAAGATGATGCCAGCGGGCTCCGGGGTCACCTCCTGGCGACGCAGGAGCTTGGCGATATCCCGGTAATCCTGCAGCAGACCCGGCCCCTGGCGCGAGTGCATCCTGGCCCGCAGCACGCGGTTGAAACCGGTGGCGAGGGGGGCCAGGGCCAACATGGCGAGGGCCTGGGTGAGGGCGAGGGCCACCATGCCCCAGCTCGGCATTTCAAGAACAGCCATGATCAGACTCCTACAGCCATCAGGATAAAGAGCACCAGTACCAGGGCGTGCAGCACCAGGCTCGTGCGGGACGGGGCCTCGCTCACCCCGGTCAGGGCGCTGGCGAGATCCAGGCTCGGCTGCTTGCGATAGAGCGGTGCACAGAGGCGGCGCAAGGTGTGGGTGACGCCCCCCGAGGTGAGGCTCATGCGCTCCTCGTAGGCGTAGCCACAGGCCCAGGGAGTGCCGGCGTGACGGCGACCCGGCTTGGGTCCCTTGAACAGGGCCAGTATCAGCAGCGGGATGAGGAAGAGGCCGAACAGGGTGATGGCAATGACCGGCGGGGAGAGGATCGCCTGGCTGCTATCGAGCGGGATCAGGGTCGCGCCGGTTGCCACCGTGCTGGTCACTGAACTTGCCAGGTGAGCGGCGACGAGGGCCTGGCCGTAGCCGTTGACCAGGGGGGCAATCCAGGGGGCGCCGAGACCCAGCACCAGACAGACGGCGGCCAGCAGCAGGGTACCCGCTACCATGGCACCCGGCACTTCCCGGGCTTGGCTCGCTTTTTCGCTGCGCGGTGCGCCGCTAAAGCAGATGCCGTACACCTTGACGAAGCACATCACCGCCATGGCGCCAGTCACCGCCAGCATCACCACGGCGAGGGGGGCGACGATGGAGGTGCCGAGCCTGGTCATGGTGATCAGGGACTGATAGATGAACCACTCGCTCACGAAGCCATTCAGCGGCGGCAGCGCCGAGATGGCCATGGCGCCGATGAGAAACGCCAGCGCCGTCCAGGGCATCAGCTTGGCCAGCCCCCCCATCTTGTCCATGTCGCGGGTGTGCAGGCGGAACATCACCGAACCCGTACCCATGAACAGCAGGCTCTTGAAGATGGCGTGATTGAGCAGGTGATAGAGCGCCCCGAGCAGCCCCAGCACCACCAGGGTCGGTTGCTGGCCCGCAAGACCAATCATGCCGATGCCCATCCCCATCAGGATGATGCCGATGTTCTCCACCGTGTGGTAGGCGAGCAATCGCTTGAGATCGTGTTCGGCGAGCGCAAACAGCACCCCGAGCACCGCCGAGCAGGCGCCGAAGATCAGCACCATGTAGCCCCACCAGAGCTGGCTGGCACCGAGAAAATCGATGCCGACCCGCAGAATACCGAATAGACCGAGCTTCACCATGACCCCGGACATCAGCGCCGAGATGTGGGAGGGGGCAACCGGTTCGGCCACCGGCAGCCAGCCGTGCAGGGGCACGAAACCGGCGCGCAGGCCAAAGCCGCAGAAGCTGAGCAGGAACACCAAAGAGGCGAGGGGACCGGCCAGGTGATGCTCGCGCAGGACGCTGAACTCCAGGCTGCCGCTACGTTGGCAGAGCAGCCAGAAGGCGGCGAGCACCAGCACCATGCCGATGTGGTTCATCACGAGGTAGAGCCGGCTCTGCCTGGCGGCGGCCGGGTTGGTCTTGACCAGCCAGTAGCTGGTGAGCGTCACCAGCTCATAGCAGAGCAAAAAGCCGAGCGCGTTGTCGGCCAGCACCATGCCGGTCATGGCGAGCAGGAAGAGGTTCATCAGCACGCCGATGGTGACATCCCCCTTGCCCTCGTACTCCTTGATATAGGCAAAGGAGTAGAGGGAGACCGCGGTACCCACCAGGGTGACAGCCAGCAGCATCAGGGCGGCCAGCGTGTCCAGATAAAAAGAGCCGAGGTGTACCGAGCCCAGCAGCCAGAGCTGGCCGTCTATCGTCTCGCCGGCGGTGAGGGCTTGCACGGCGACCACCACACCGGCGAGCGACCCCAGCAGGGCGAAACCGCTATTGAGGCGATTGGCGAGCCCCCCCTGTTTTTGCAGCAGGAAGCCCGCCGCGGCGCCCAGCGCAAAGAGCATCAACATGCCCGTGATCCATGAAGGCAACATCAGCGTTCTCCCTGTCGGGTGTCGGCGGCCAGGGCCGCGGTGGCAAAGGAGGAGGCCAGCTCGGGGTGAGCCGCTACCGCTTGCAGGCGACGAGTCTGGGCCTGTTTGGCACTGACACTGTCGTTGACCAGGCTCAGGGCCTGGGAGGGGCAGGCCTCGATGCAGGCCGGGCCATCCTCGCGAAACGCACAGAGATCGCATTTGACCGCAATGGATCGCACGCCGGGCTCCCAGCTCAGCAAGTCTTCCCCAAAGCAGCTCAGCCCCGCCGAGGTGGCCGGGTTGCTGGAGCGGATGGAGCAGGGAATATAGGTGTCATAGCTGTTGGCCATGGCGAGCGGACGGCTGCCGCCGCTCTGGATGGCGCCGAACGGGCAGGCCACGGCGCAGAGGTTGCAACCGATGCAGAGGGATTCGTTGAGTTGCACCGCATCGCCGGTCTGGGCGATGGCCTCGACCGGACAGACCTTGATGCAGGGGGCATCGTCACAGTGACGACACTGAACCGGCATGGTGGCCTGCTCGTGTCGCATGACGGTTAATCGGGGGGCCTGTTGCAAACCCTTGGCCTTGTGGACGGTGGAACAGGCGGCCATACAGGTGCCACAACCGATACAAAGTTTGGGATCAGCGATAACGAAGCGGTTCATAGCCTACCTTGTCGTGTCGCGAACGGAGAAAGTAGGGGGTGGTTGGCAAAATGCGGGCCAGCTTGGGGTTGCAGCGTAAAATGAAAGTAAGGTTATGTTTTTTATGGTGATTTCATTGTCTATCACAGCAGGGTGAGAAGCATGGACCCGTGTCGAAGTGTGACGTTCGTCACTTGTGACGAGACGCTCGACAGGGGATAAAAACAGACAGCCGGGCTGCGCCGTGGTGATGGCGGCGCTCGGCAGCGCCGGTTGAATATGCCGTCAGAGACGACCATGATGAGTGCCCCAATCCAGCAAAACAGGAGTGTTGTATGGCCGTATCAGCCCGAAATCAGTTACAAGGAAAAGTCTCTGCGGTGAACTCAGGGGCGGTGAACGATGAAGTGGAAATCAGCCTTGCGGGGGGCGCCAGTCTGGTGGCTGTGGTGACGGCGAGCAGCCAGAAGGCGCTGGGGCTCAATGCTCAATGTCGGCAAAGAGGTGATCGCCTTGATAAAAGCCCCCTGGGTCATGCTGGCCTCGGAAGAGTGCGGGCTGCGCTTCTCCGCCCGCAACCAATATCCGGGCACCGTCAGCGCGGTGCAACCGGGGGCGGTCAACAGCACCGTGCAGGTGAAGACGGACGCCGGCTTTGAGCTGACCTCGGTCATCACCAACGACGCCAGCGAAGAGATGGCACTCGTTGCCGGCGCTCGGGTATTGGCGCTGGTGAAAGCCTCCGCCGTACTGCTCGCAGTCAAGCAGTAATCATCCTCATCTCAAGCAGGCTAGACCCCATATAGCCTGCTTTAAGCAAGCCTGCCTTCGGGCGAATGACACCTTAATCGTCACAGCGATACGAGACTGAGCCTTTGATGGATAAGCCGAGCCAAAAGCGACGTTCCAAAAAAATAGAGGCCTAGCCTGCCTAGACGTTGTTTCTGCTCAATCGCTGGGTCCATCAAGGCTGTTTTTTTTGTTCTGTTTTTCTTTACGACTCTGAGTCAGTGGATAGTAAAACTAAACGCTCTGGTCAGCGTCTTGTCCCTCCCAGTGCCTGCCCAGGCTGTTTTTATCCCTCTTGCCGCCATGCCATGAACTTGTCACCCCCAGGTCGGCGAGCGGTCAGCCCATCCGATGGAGAAGGGGGGCTCTGGGTGTCGAGCTCGTCACTTTTGTCGTGTCGATCACAGTCTTGTTTCCCGCTCGTCAGCATCATGGGGCTGGGCAAGGGGCCAGGCATGATGGTGTTAATCCTTTATTTTCAGTTGGTTGTGGATTTTATCGCGGGATTGGCCTGACTTGGTCTGATTAATGCCTAGTGGGATGACCGGCCGGGTCCTGGGGGATCCGGCCGGCGGTATCGAACCATTTAGGATCCCTCTTTTATGAACAGCTTCGTGATTGCCGATCCCGGTCTCTGCATTGGGTGTCGTACCTGTGAGGTGGCCTGCGCCGTGTCACACCAGTCTGGGTCCTGCAGTGGCACCCTGGAGCGGGAGAGCGGCCTGCACCTGGCCATCGAGGATGGGCACCTGGTCTCCAGGGACAGCTATTTTCAACCCCGCCTGAAAGTCATCGTCGGCAGCAAGGTGACCACCCCGGTGCTCTGCCGCCAGTGCGAGGACAAGCCCTGCGCCAAGGCCTGCCCGAACAACGCCATCGTCACCGAGGATGGTTATGTCAAGGTCTATCAGGCGCGCTGCATCGGCTGCAAATCCTGTGCGGTGGCCTGCCCGTACGGCGCCATGGCGGTGGTGGTGCAGGAGGTGGCCCCGGCCGCCGATGCGCTGTTCAAGCGGCCGCAGACCAAGGCCCGCGCTCTCAAGTGCGATCTCTGCAACCACCGGGAGGCGGGCCCGGCCTGCGTCGAGGTGTGCCCCACCCAGGCGCTGCGTCTGGTGACCCCGCAGAGTCTCGATAACCTGAATCGTCAGAAACAGCTGGCCAGTGCCGAGGCCATGCTGGCAGGGCTGGGACGCTGAGACGCGATGGCCGCCGTGGCAGTGGATTTATCTGGCAATCCAGTATTTTGCAATGCTTCCGCGCTGCCAATTGGCCATGTGCCCATTCGTTCGACCATCTTTCGTTAACAAACAAGAGTGTGAGTCATGAAAAAAGTCATTACCGTCTGCCCCTATTGCGGCACCGGTTGCAAGATCAACCTGCTGGTTGACAACGACAAGGTGGTGGGGGCCGAAGGCGCCCACGGCCGTACCAACGAGGGGCAGCTCTGCCTCAAGGGTTACTACGGTTGGGATTTTCTGAACGACACCAACCTGCTGACCCCGCGCCTGAAAAGCCCGATGATCCGCCGCGAGCGTGGTGGCAAGCTGGAGTCCGTCTCCTGGGACGAGGCCATCGAGTTTGCCAGCAGCCGCCTGTCGGCCATCAAGGCAAAATATGGCCCGGACGCCATCATGACCACCGGTTCGGCCCGCGGCCCTGGCAACGAAGCCAACTATGTGATGCAAAAATTTGCGCGTGCTGTCATCGGGACGAACAACGTCGACCACTGCGCGAGGGTGTGACACGCCCCCTCAGTCTCCGGTCTGGAGACAACGGTAGGCAATGGCGCCATGAGCAACGCCATTCCCGAAATTCAAGAGACCCAATGCCTGCTGGTGTTTGGTTACAATGCTGCTGACTCTCATCCCATCGTCGCGCGCCATATCCTGAAGGCAAAAGCCAACGGGGCGAAAGTGATCGTTTGCGATCCGCGCATGGTGGAAACCGCCCGCATCGCCGATCAATGGCTGCCGCTCAAAAACGGCTCCAACATGGCGTTGGTCAATGCCTTTGGCAACGTGCTGATCGCCGAGAACCTCTACGACAAGGAGTTCGTCGCCAACTACACCGAGGGCTTTGAGACCTACAAGGCGCTGGTGGCCAAGTACACCCCGGAATACGTGGAAGGGATCACCGGCCTCAAGGCCGCGGATATCCGCGCCGCCATCCGCACCTATTCGGCGTCCCCTGCCTCCATGATCCTGTGGGGCATGGGGGTGACTCAATACGGTCAGGCGGTGGACGTGGTCAAGGGCCTCGCGGGGCTGGCGCTGCTCACCGGCAACTTCGGCCGGCGCGGTACCGGCTGCGGCCCGGTGCGCGGTCAGAACAACGTGCAGGGCACTTGCGACATGGGGATGCTGCCCCACCAGTTCCCGGGCTATCAGTCCGTGGCCGATCCCGCCATCAGTGCCAAGTTCGCCAAGGCCTGGGGGGTGGAGTCCCTGTCCCAGAAACCGGGCTACCGTCTGACGGAGCTGGGTCACAAGGTGGAGGAGGGCAAGTGCAAGGCCTTCTACATCTTCGGGGAAGATCCGGCCCAGACGGAAGCCGATCTGGCCCAGTTCCGCCGTACCCTCGGGGGGATGGAGCTGGTCATCGTGCAGGACATCTTCATGACCCAGACCGCCGAGATGGCGGATGTCATCTTGCCCGCCACCAGTTGGGGCGAGCATGAAGGGGTCTACAGCTCGGCGGATCGCGGCTTCCAGCGCTTCTACAAGGCGGTGACTCCGCCCGACAACGTGAAGCCGGACTGGGCTATCTTCTCCCTGATGGCGACCGCCATGGGTTATCCCATGGAATATCGGGACACCCACCAGATCTGGGACGAGATGCGCTCGCTCTGCCCACTCTACGCCGGGGTCAGCTATGACAAGATGGCGGATCTCAAGAGCGTGCAGTGGCCTTGCCCGACCGAGGATCACCCGGGCACCAGCACCCTGTTCGAGGGCAATGTGTTCACCACCCCGAGCGGCAAGGGTCAGCTGATCGCCTCCGAGTGGCGGCCACCCCTGGAGCAGCCCGATGAAAACTTCCCGCTGGTGCTCTCCACCGTGCGGGAGGTGGGTCACTACTCCTGCCGCTCCATGACCGGCAACTGCTCGGCGCTGCAGACCCTGGCCGATGAGCCCGGCTATGTGCAGATCCACCCGAGCGATGCGCGAAAGCTCGGGGTGAAAGATCAGGCGCTGGTCTGGATCTCGTCCCGGCGCGGCAAGGTGATCACCCGGGCGAACTACAACGAGCGGGTCAACGCCGGTGTGGTCTACATGACCTACCAGTGGTGGATCGGGGCCTGCAACGAGCTCACCATCGAGCACGTGGACCCGGTCTCCTATACCCCGGAATACAAGTACTGCGCGGTTAAAATCGAGCGAATTGATAATCAGTCTGAGGCGGAGAATTATGTCCAGACCGAATACAGTGCGCTCAAGGCGAAATTGCGCAGCGCCGCCAAAGGGTAAGTCTCGTTAAATAAAAAGGATCCAGGCTCTGTTTACAGAGCCCGGATCCCTTCACCCTTTTTTCAGTGAACAAGGGGCAGTCATGAAAAATGAATTAAATGTATCGTTCGGTATATGCTATCTATCGGCATATTTCCTGGTGATGTCATTCGGGGTGGCCTGCTATTTATGGCAAGACGAAATGATATTCCTGCTGGGGTTTGGCTTTTTTGGCTGTTTCATCGCCGCACGCCTGGCCATGAGCATGGTGCTGGCGGCCCTCAGCGTGCAGGTGGCCTGGCTCATCGCCTTTCTCTCCACCACCCTGGTCAACAGCCTGCTAATGGGGTTCTCGGCGTTGATGCTCTATCTGACCCATCAGGCGGTATCGGCGGAGCTGGCCGACAACATCACCCTGATCCTGGCTGCCTTCCAGCTGTTGTCCGCCCTGTTCATTTTCGGTGGGCTCAAGTTCAATCGCTATCAGGTGCACCTCTCCTGAGGATGAGTTGATCGCCATCAAATAGGAACGAACCGGTTGAATATATTATCGGGCGATCAATCTAATGGCTGGCTAATAATGTGAAAGCGTGACGCCGTTGTCATGGTGCGGATGCTCCGTTATTATGCGTTCAACCAGCCCGATGCTATTTCAATGGATGTTTGTTTTTATAATTAAGTGTTAAATCATTAAGCCTTAATTATAACATCTGACGGATATGGCTAATACATCGCCCCTCGTCGTTGCTCACTGCAATGTGCCCGCTCTTTTCCCATACCCTGCGTATGCGAGGCCTACATGCTGAACATGAATGCCATTCCGCTGACCGAGATCTCCCCCATCTGGGATGACGGTTTCCTCTCCCTCTCCAAGACCCTGCTCTCCGCCGTCACCCTGGACGACTTCATCATCAAGCTCAGCCACATCGACAGTTGCTTTGGCGACGTGAACCGGGTCAACCTCATTCTGAACCTCGGTGGGGAGGAGGTGCTCTTCTGCTACATGGGGGAGGCGGGGCCGCAGCAGCTGCTCTGCCAGAAGGGGGATCTGCACTTTTCCCGGGAGCAGGCCATCGTCCTGTCGGCGGCAAGCTTCGTGAATCACTGCGCCGGGCTTGCCAGCACCCCCGTCTATGACGACCTGCAATCCTATTGCCAACTGCCCATCACCACGGCCCGCAGCCACCTGGGGGGCATCGAGTTCATCAGTGCCGAGGAAGACGCCTTCCCCATGGCGGCCCTGGCCAAGCTGACCCAGCTTGCCGCCATCGTCGCCATTGCATTGGAAAGCGTGCAGGACAAGGAACGCACCTTGGAGCAGGCCCACTCCCTGCGCCTTGAACGCGACAGTTGCAAGATCCTGGTGGACATCACCAATGCGGTGCTCCAGCTGGTGCGCATCGCCGAGCTGCCCCGCAGCCTGTTCACCATCTTGCAGCATCATTTTGCCATCGGCAGCCTGTGTCTGGCGGAGTACAACGCCACCTCCGACAGTTTCAAGAGCTATCTGGTGAATCAGCGCGAGAGCGATAAGCCTGGCATCATCAATCACTCCTGTTTCGAGAAACACTGCCTGCAGGGGGCGCTCGGTCACAGCGAGCCTTTCTTTGTGTATCGTGAGCAGGGCCACGGCTGCGATTCGGGTTGCCGCTTCAGCTCCCAGATCCTGCCCCCCGATGCGCACAGCTCCTGCATCCTGCCCCTGCGCTATCGGGGCAACCTGCTGGGGGTCTTGATCCTCTCCCACCCGGCGGCGGATTTTTTCGCCGATCTCGACATCTCCCTGCTGGAGCAGGTGGCGGCCCGCACGGCGATTGCCATGAACAACGTGCAGGCGCAGCAGGAGATCTCCAACACCAACGGTGCCCGGGAGAAGACCTTGCGGGTGGCCGATACCCCGGAGGGGGATTTTGCCAACATCATCTACCAGAGCGCCGTCATGGCGAATGTGCTGGAGAAGGTGAAACTGGTGGCCCAGAGCGACTGCTCCGTGCTCATTCTGGGGGAAACGGGCACCGGCAAGGAGCTGATCGCCCGGGCCATCCATCAGCAGAGCCTGCGCCATGAGCAGGAGATGGTGAAGGTGAACTGTGCCGCCATCCCCACCGGTCTTATCGAGAGCGATTTGTTCGGCCACGAGAAGGGGGCCTTCACCGGCGCCCTCAGTCAGCGCATCGGCCGCTTCGAGCGGGCCCACAAGGGCACCCTGTTCCTGGATGAAGTGGGGGACATGCCGCTCGACTTGCAGCCCAAGCTCTTGCGGGTCTTGCAGGAGCATGAACTGGAGCGGGTGGGCAACAGTACCCCCATTCCCATCGATGTGCGGCTGGTGGCGGCCACCAACTGCGATCTGCTCTCCATGGTCAAGACCAAGCGCTTTAGAAGCGATCTCTACTACCGACTCAACGTCTTCCCCATCGAGCTGCCCCCCCTGCGCGAGCGTCGCGAGGACATCCCGCTGCTGGTCAACTTCTTCATCAAGAAGATTGCCAAGCGGATGCGCCGCACCATCACGTCCATCCCGGCCGATGCCATGAAGATGCTGGTGTCGCTCCCCTGGTACGGCAATATCCGCGAGCTCGAGAACATCATCGAGCGGGCCGTGGTGATGACCCGTGGCCACGTGCTGAACCTCTCCCCGGACGAGCTGTTGCCCCTCAAGGGTTTTCACAAGATAGAGACCCTGGTCTATGACCAACCGGCCGGCGGGCTCTTCGATGCACCGGTGCGCACCGCACCTCCTTCGGAGGGGGAGGGCGAGGACGAGCGTGAACAGATCATCCGGACGCTGAAGGAGTGCAACGGCATCGTCGCCGGGGAGCGGGGCGCCGCCCAGCGCCTCGGCATGAAACGCACCACCCTGCTGTCGAAGATGAAACGGCTCGGTATCTCGGCGAAAGCCCCCCAGATCCTCGATTGAAGGCAGAGCGGATGTTGCCAGAGCAGAACAATGATATGCACCCCTTGAGCCGTCAGCGCGAGGTGGTGCACTACCACCGTGATGGCGTTACCACTGACAGCGCCATGCTGCTGCCTGCCGAGACCCCGGTGGCGCTGGTCTACAACGGCATCGCCCACAGCGTGATGATGTGCAGTGCCTCGGATCTGGAGGATTTCGCCATCGGCTTCTCCTTGACGGAGGGGATCATCGACGGCCTGCACGACATTCACGACATGGAGCAGGTCGATGGCTGCCAGGGCATCGAACTGCACATCACCCTGGCCAATCGCTGCGTTCACCGCCTGAAAGAGAAGAAACGTACCCTGGCGGGGCGTACCGGTTGCGGCATCTGTGGCAGCGAGAGCCTGGATCAGGTGGTGCGCACGCTCCCCCCGCTGCCAGACAGCCAGCGCCTCGCCGTCGATCAGATAGACAAGGTGCTGACGGCCCTGCGTCCCTTGCAGCAACTTGGGCAGAGCACGGGGGCCACCCATGCCGCCGTGCACCTGGACCTGGCCGGCAACATCCTCGCCATCCGTGAAGACGTGGGCCGCCACATCGCGCTGGACAAGCTGGTGGGATACCTGTGCCGCCATGGTCGCCGCGATGGGGCCATCCTGGTGACCAGCCGTGCCAGCTTCGAGATGGTACAAAAGTGTGCCAGCGCCGGGGTCGAGATCCTGCTCGCCATCTCGGCCGCCACCGAGCTCGCGGTGAGACAGGCCGAGCAGACCGGCCTCACCCTCGCAGGCTTCTGCCGTCCCGGGCGGGCCGAGATCTACTGTGGCCGCCAGCGGATCCTGCTGGAATAACGCCCCTTGATTGGCGCTCCCTTGTGGCGCGGGCATTGGCGCAGGGGGCGGGCTCGGGTATAGTCCTGCGCCAACAAGATTAGGTTCGGATGGCGGAGTGGCGCTGCATCAAGCAAGCCCCCAGGCTCCTCCCTTCGGCACGGCATCAAAGGATATCCTCATGAAATTCAGCCCCCTGCTCGATGAGATGATGAAGGCGCTGCAGGTGCTGCCGGGCGTTGGCCCCAAGTCGGCCCAGCGCATGGCGTTCACCCTGCTCGAGCGCGAGCGCAGCGGCGGCCTGCGTCTGGCCTCCCTGCTCAACCGCGCCCTGACCGAAATCGGTCACTGCAGCCACTGCCGTACCTTCACCGAGAACGAGCGCTGCGAGATCTGCACCAACCCCAAGCGCGAGGAGAGCGGTCTTTTGTGCGTGGTGGAGAGCCCGGCGGACGTGGCCGCCATCGAGCACACCGGCCAGTTCTCCGGTCGCTACTTCGTGCTGATGGGGCACCTGTCACCCCTTGACGGCATAGGCCCCGAGGAGCTGGGGCTGGAGATCCTGGAGCGCCGCCTGAAGGATGAATCCATTGAGGAGTTGATCCTCGCCACCAACCCGACCATCGAGGGGGATGCCACCGCCTGGTATATCGCCGACATGGCCCGCGCCGCCGGGGTGGCGGTGAGTCGCATCGCCCACGGGGTGCCGGTGGGAGGCGAGCTGGAGCTGGTGGATGGCACCACGCTGTCCCACTCCCTGATGGGGCGCCAGCGCCTCTAGCCGCGACGGTACAAGAAATGGGCAGCCGCGCCCGGCATGAGGGGCGAGTGGGCAAGTTTGCACACTCGCCCCTTGATATTTTCAAGGCCACCCCCATCTAGCTTGGGAATCTGTTCAACCCGACGTTTTTGAGGATTGGTCGATGACCCAAAGTGTTCACGCCGAAACCCACGGCTTTCAAACCGAAGTCAAACAACTGCTGAGCCTGATGGCTCACAGCCTCTACTCCAACAAAGAAGTATTCCTGCGCGAGCTGATCTCCAACGCCTCCGATGCGGCGGACAAGCTGCGCTTCAAGGCGCTTTCCGATGCCTCTTTGTTCGAAAACGACGGCCAGCTGCGCGTGCGCCTAGTGGTGGACAAAGAGAACAAAACCTTGACCATCTCGGACAACGGCATCGGCATGACCCGTGACCAGGTGATCGAACACCTGGGCACCATCGCCAAGTCCGGCACCGCCGAGTTCTTCAAGCACCTCTCCGGTGATCAGGGTAAAGACTCCCAGCTGATCGGTCAGTTCGGGGTGGGCTTCTACTCCGCCTTCATCGTCGCCGACAAGGTGACCGTCATCTCCCGCGCCGCTGGCACTGACGCCAGCCAGGGCGTGCAGTGGGAATCCGAAGGGGAAGGCTCCTTCACCGTGGCGGATGTGACCAAGGAAACGCGCGGTACCGACGTCATCCTGCACCTGCGTGCCGAGGAAGAGGAGTTCCTGGACGACTGGCGCCTGCGCTCCGTGGTCAGCAAATACTCCGACCACATCAGCGTGCCGGTTGAGATGTACAAGGAAGGGACGCCGGATCGGGAGGAAGACGGTGAAACCATCGTCGGCACCCCGGGCGAGTGGGAGCAGGTCAACCGCGCCACCGCACTCTGGACCCGTAATCCGAAAGACATCAAGGAAGAGGAGTACCAGGAGTTCTACAAGCACGTCGCCCACGACTTTGAGGATCCGCTGCTCTGGGGCCACAACCGGGTGGAAGGGGCACAGGAGTACACCAGCCTGCTCTACATCCCGGCCCGCGCGCCCTTTGATCTCTACAACCGCGAGCAGAAGCACGGTCTCAAGCTCTACGTGCAGCGTGTCTTCATCATGGATGACGCCGAGCAGTTCATGCCGACCTACCTGCGCTTCGTGAAAGGGGTGCTGGACTCCAACGATCTGCCGCTCAACGTCAGCCGTGAAATTTTGCAGGACAACAAGGTCACCGCCTCCCTGCGCAAGGCCTGCTCCAAGCGAGTCTTGACCATGCTCAACAAGCTCGCGAAAGAGGACGGCGAGAAGTACGCCAAGTTCTGGAGCGAGTTCGGCAACGTCTTGAAAGAAGGTCCGGCCGAGGATTACGCGAACCGCGAAGAGATCGCCAAACTCCTGCGCTTTGCCAGCACCGCCGGTGAAGGGGAAGCCCAGACCGTCTCCCTGGAAGAGTACGTCGGCCGCATGAAGGAAGGTCAGCAGAAGATCTACTACATCACTGCCGACAGCTTCGCCGCCGCCAAGAACAGCCCGCACCTCGAAATCTTCCGCAAGAAGGGCGTCGAAGTGCTGCTGATGTGGGAGCGGGTCGACGAGTGGCTGATGAGTCACCTCACCGAGTTCGACGGCAAGCAGCTGGTCTCCGTTACCCGTGGCGAGCTGGATCTGGGCGAGCTGGAAGACGAGGCTTCCAAGCAGGCACAGGAGGAGGCCGAGAAGGCCAATGCCGGTCTGGTGGAGCGGGTCAAGCAGAGCCTGGGAGAGAGCATCAAGGAGGTGCGCGTCACCCATCGCCTGACCGATTCCCCCTCTTGCATCGTCACCGACGACAACGGCATGAGCACCCAGATGATCAAGCTGATGCGCGCCGCCGGCCAGCCGGTGCCGGAGCAGAAGTACATCCTGGAGCTCAACCCGGAGCACGCGCTGGTGAAAAAGCTCGATACCATCGAGGACGAGAGTCTGTTCGGTGAGTGGGTGAGCCTGCTGCACGAACAGGCCCAGCTGGCCGAGCAGGGTGGCCTCAACGATCCGGCGAGCTTCGTCGCCCGCATCAACCGCCTGCTACTCCAGGCGTGATAGCCAAGAGCCCACTGCGCGCAGTGGGCTTTTTTATGATGGCTTGCTGGCGTCAGCGTGACTGGCCAGACCACTATTTAGCTGCATTTTCAATCATTTTCTGTGTGCAACCCTTGCGTCTTTCGTCGTAGTGCCTGCACAAACACATGGTGATAATGTGGCCACTCACACGGGGCAAGCTTGTGAAAATGGGCGAAACCGTGTAGTTTTTTGCCTTCTCAAGAATTGAATAACCAATCAATTAGGAGCGTGTATGCGCATTGTTCTGTTGGGAGCACCGGGTGCAGGTAAAGGCACTCAGGCTCAGTTCATCATGGAAAAACACGGTATTCCGCAGATCTCCACCGGCGACATGCTGCGTGCGGCGATCAAGGCGGGCACCGAGCTGGGCCTCAAGGCCAAGGCCGTGATGGACGCAGGTCAGCTCGTCTCCGACGACATCATCATCGGCCTGGTCAAAGAACGTATCGCGCAAGCGGATTGCGCCAACGGCTTCCTGCTGGACGGCTTCCCGCGCACCATCCCCCAGGCGCAAGCCATGAAGGATGCCGGTGTGGTGGTGGACTTCGTGCTGGAGTTCGACGTGCCGGACGAAGAGATCGTCAAGCGCATGAGCGGCCGCCGTGTTCACTCCGGCTCCGGCCGTACCTATCACGTGGTGTTCAACCCGCCGAAGGTTGAAGGCAAGGATGACGTGACCGGCGAGGATCTGGTGATCCGTGCCGACGACGAAGAGACCACAGTGCGCAAGCGTCTGGATGTGTACCATCAGCAGACTGCGCCGCTCATCGGTTTCTACGGTAAAGAAGCCGAAGCGGGCAACACCCGTTACGTCAAGATCGACGGCACCCAGCCGGTGGATCAGGTCAGCCAGCAACTGGCGGCGATCCTGGGCTGATTTTTCCTTCGATCCCCAACGAGTTCGAGACAAGGGTCCATGCAGGGCCCTTTCTTGCATCATAACAAGAACGACAAACACGACAGGAAGCTAACGTGACCACGAAAACCGGGATCTTGCTCGTCAATCTGGGAACCCCAACCGCGCCGACGGCCTCGGCCGTGCGGGCCTTCCTCAGCCAGTTTCTCAGCGATCCGCGGGTGGTCGAGATCCCCCGCTTGTTGTGGTCACCCCTGCTCAATTGCGTCATTCTGCCCCTGCGAGCTCCTCGGGTTGCCAAGCTCTACCAGCAGATCTGGACCGAAGAGGGCTCCCCCTTGATGGCCATCAGCCAGCGTCAGCGGGCGGCGCTCGAGCAGGAGCTCAAGCGGGAAGGGGTGGATGTGCCCGTGGTGCTCGCCATGACCTATGGCAGCCCCTCCCTTGCCGATGGCTGGCAGTCCCTCAAGGCCCAGGGAGTCAACAGGGTGATCCTGTTGCCGCTCTACCCCCAGTATGCCGCCAGCACCACGGCCGCCGTGTTTGACGGCTGGGCGCGAGTGATGCGAGGGGAGCGCCACCTGCCGGTGATGCGACTCATCCGTGATTATCACAACCATCCGGAGTACATTCAGGCACTCGCCATGAGTGTGCGCCGTCAGTGGGAGCAGCAGGGGCAGGGTGAGCATCTGTTGATGTCCTTCCATGGCATTCCCCAGCGCAGCGAAGACGAGGGTGACCCCTATGGTCATCAGTGTCGCCGCACCGCCAGCCTGCTGGCAGAGGCGCTCGGCCTTGCCCCCGAGCAGTGGAGCGCCAGCTTCCAGTCCCGCTTTGGCAAGCAGGAGTGGCTCAAGCCCTACACGGATGCCACCATCACAGATCTGGCCAAGGCGGGGGTCAAGCGACTCGATGTGATCTGCCCGGCGTTTTCCGCCGACTGTCTCGAGACCCTGGAGGAGATCCAGGTCGAGAACCGCCACCTCTTCACCGAGGCGGGGGGAGAACAGTTCCACTACATCCCGGCGCTCAACAGCGATCAGGCCCACATTCGCATGATGGTGTCGCTGATCTGCCGCGAGCTGGCATGAGTCTGGGGATTCATCTTCAACCACAAGGATTGTCTTTATGCTGCATATCACGCTGATCTACGCCGGTCTTCTGGGGCTCTTGTTCTTGCTGCTCTCCTTCTGGGTGGTCAAGCGCCGTGCCCAGTTCAAGGTGATGATAGGGGAGGGCGAAGCCCCGGAGATGCTGGCCGCCATCCGTGCCCACGGCAACTTCGCCGAGTACGTACCCCTCACCCTGCTGCTGATGGCCCTGTGCGAGCTGGCAGGGGTCGGTGCCCTCTGGCTGCATCTGGGGGGCATGTTGTTGCTGGTGGGGCGCGTGCTGCACGCCATCGGTATCCAGATCCCCAAGGCGCCGAACAAACCGCGTCTGTTTGGCACCCTGTTCTTCTGGCTCTCCCTCGGGCTTTTCTCGGTGCTCGCCCTGGTGCAGGGCTTGTCATTTGGTTGAGAACCCAACACGCTGATTTGTTAAAAACCACCCGTCATCGAGGTGGTTTTTTTATGCCGCCATAGTCAAACGTTTTCCTCTGCAGCCCTTGTCTATACTGACCCCATATTTTAAGCGGGCGACTTTTCGATGGGGCGGATTGTGTTAAAATCCCGCCCCTCTTTTCCCCAGAGCACAGAAGATTGCCATGAAATTTCCCGGTCAGCGCAAGTCCAAACACTACTTCCCGGTCGACAGACGGGATCCTCTGATCCCGCAAAACCCCCAACTCACCGAATTGGGCAAGGCCTATGTGGTGGGCATCGATCAGACCCTGGTGGACATCGAAGCTCACGTGGATGAAGACTTCCTGAACCGGTACGGCCTGAGCAAGGGCCACTCCATGCTCATCTCCGACGACGTGGCCGAACGGGTCTACGAAGAGCTCAAGACCAACAACATGGTGGTGAGCGAGTTTGCCGGTGGCACCATCGGCAACACCATGCACAACTACTCCGTGCTGGCGGATTCCCACTCCATACTGCTCGGGGTCATGAGCCAGGATATCCGCATCGGCAGCTACGCCTACCGCTATCTGTGCAACACCTCCTCGCGCGTCAACCTTGACTACCTGCAACCGGTGGACGGCCCGGTCGGCCGCTGCTTCACCTTCATCACCGAAGGGGGCGAGCGCAGCTTTGGCATCAACGCCGGCAAGATGGATCACCTGGATGTGGCGCACATCCCCGAGGCCATCATCAAGGAGGCCTCCGCCCTGGTGATCACCGCCTATCTGGTCCGTGGCGCCGATGGCACCCCCATGAAGGACGCGGCCATGACCGCCGTGCGTTATGCCCGCGAGGCCGGTGTGCCCGTGGTGTTGACCCTGGGGACTCGTTTCGTCATCGATGAGAACCCCCAGTGGTGGCGCGACTTCATCGCCGAAAACGTGACCGTGCTGGCGATGAATGAGGACGAGGCCGAGGCCCTGACCGGGATCAGCGATCCCCTCGGCGCTGCCGACAAGGCGCTGGACTGGGCCGACATGGTGCTCTGCACCGCCGGTCCCATCGGCCTCTACATGGCGAGCTACACCGACGAAGATTACAAGCGCGAGACCACCCACACCCTGCTGCCCGGGGTCATTCCCGAATTCAACATGTTTGAGTTCAGCCGCCCCATGAGCCGTGCCAAGTGCCGCAAGCCCGCACGGATCTACTCCCACATCTCCCCCTACATGGGCGGGCCCGAGAAGATCAAGAACACCAACGGTGCCGGTGACGGCGCGCTGTCTGCCGTGCTGCACGACATGGTGGCCAACGCCTACCACCGCATGAACGTGCCGAACTCCGCCAAGCACATGTCCGAATTCCTCACCTACTCCTCCCTGGCCCAGGTGTGCAAGTACGCGAATCGGGTGAGCTACGAAGTGCTGGCCCAGAGCAGCCCGCGTCTTTCCCGTGGCCTGCCCGAGAAGGAAGACAGTCTGGAAGAGGTGTACTGGGAGCGTTGATCCTGCGGGACTGTTTAGACTAAAAGACGAAGGCGCCTGCGGGCGCCTTCGTGCATTTTGGGGCTGGATCATGTTTTTGACAGCGGCATTGCGGTCGTCGTGGACAGTCAGCGCTGCCGCATCATACCTTGTTAACAATATGTAGCGGTATGAGGTGGGCTTATGTTGAGAGAATGGAGTATCGGTCGACGCCTGTCGCTGGTGACCCTGATGGTGCTGGTCCTGCTCGGACTCTTGCTCTTTTCCTGTCTGCAGATCTACCAGCAGGGATTGATGGGGGAGAAGAGCCGCCAGACCCGGGCCCAGGTCGAGACGGCCTACAGCTTGGTGGCGCAGTTCGAGGCGAGAGTGCAGCGTGGCGAGCTCGGCGAGGCGGATGCCAAGGTCCAGGCGCTGGCGCTGCTCAAGGGGCTGCGTTACGGCCAGGACGACTACTTCTGGATCAACGACAGCCACCCCACCATGGTGATGCACCCCATGAAGCCGGAGCTGGACGGCAAGGATCTCTCCGGCGTGGAGGACAAGCAGGGGCTCAAGCTGTTCGTGGCCTTCGCCGATCTCGCCAAGGCGCAAGGGGCGGGGGAACTCGCCTACTACTGGCCCAAACCCGGGGTGGAGGAGCCGGTGCGCAAGATCTCCTACATCAAGCGATTTGCGCCCTGGGACTGGATCATCGGCACAGGCATCTATGTGGACGACGTGGAGGCCCAGTACCAGGAGGTGCTGCGAACCCTGCTCGGCATCGGACTTGTGCTCGCCATCCTGTTGTTTGTAGTGGTGGGGCTCATCGTGCGCAGCATAGTGGTGCCGCTTTCCCAATCGGTATCAGCCCTTGGCAATATCGCGCGAGGGGAGGGAGACTTGCGATTCCGCCTACCGGAGCGTGGCCGGGATGAACTGAGTCAGCTGTCGGCCAATTTCAACCAGTTTGCTGGCCAGATGGCGCAACTGGTGGGACGCAGCCAGCAGATCGCCGCCCAGAACCGGGAGCAGGCCCATCAGCTGGAGCAGGTGGTCGATCGCACCGGCACCATCGTCACTGGACAGGAACAGGATACCTTGCGGGTGGCCAGCGCCATGGAACAGATGACGGTGAGCAGTCGTGAAGTGGGCCAACATGCGGCCGATGCGGCAGAGGCGGCGGATGCCGCCCTGGATCTTGCCCGCCATGGCCGCGAGGTTGTGGCCCAGACCATTGCCACCATCAGCCAGCTGGCCGATGAGATGGCCGATACGGTACAGGCGGTGAGCCAGCTGGAGCAGGAGACCCAGCAGATTGGCTCGGTGCTCGACGTCATCCGCGGGGTGGCCGAGCAGACCAACCTCTTGGCGCTCAATGCCGCCATCGAGGCGGCCCGGGCCGGAGAGCAGGGGCGCGGCTTCGCGGTGGTGGCCGATGAAGTGCGCACCCTGGCGACCCGCACCCACAGCTCCACCGACGAGATCCGGCAGATGATCCAGCGCCTGCAGGAGGGGGCGGGCAAGGCCGTGCACGGAATTACCCAGTTGCAGCAGCTCTCCCGCACCACGGCGGACAAGGCCGGGGATGCCGATGGGGCCATCAATGCCATCGATGGATCCGTGCACACCATCACCGCCATGAATAGTCAGATAGCCAGCGCGGCGGCGCAGCAGAGCCAGGCGGCGGAGGAGATAAACCAGCGGCTGGTGGCGATCACGACCCTGGCGGCGGACGCCCTGGCCCAGAACCGGTTGACGGAGCAGGCGGCGGGCAAATTGGCCCACTCCTGCGACGAATTGGGGGCCCTTGTCGCGCAATATCGCACCTGATGGGCTTTATCCCCTGCTTTTTGGGGATTTGACTTGAGTCCGGGGGGCTTTTGGGACACCATCAGCCCCATTATCGGCCACGCTGGTCGACTGCCTGCCATTGCCTGCAAGAGAGAGATCCCATGAGCAAATTAACTGACAATCTTGACGCCAATTTCCAGCTGTTTATCGAAGAAGTCCGTGAGTCGGGTCAGGTATGGGGTCTGCGCTACGGGGAAGACTGGGTAGTATGCCGCTCCGCCGAGTTCGAAGATGCGGACGTGATGCCGCTCTGGTCCGCCGAAGGGGATGCCCGTCTGCACTGTGTGGATGAGTGGGCAGACTACGAACCTGAGGTGATCGAACTGGAAGAGTTTCTCGACATCTGGATCAACGATCTGGATGACGACGATGTGCTGGTCGGTCCGAACTGGAACGCGGATCTGGAAGGTCAGGAACTCGAACCCATCGAGCTTGCCAAAGCGCTGGTGGAACTGGACGCCTGAACCGTACTGCATTGAGGCCCAGGCCTTCGATGGATTAAGGACCGGCAGCCGCGAGGCTGCCGGTTTTTTATGGGAATGGGGGTGGGATCGGCATGAAAGGGCGAATTGGCTTGGATCGGGGGACGGGATGGGCCATCATCAATCCTTTGCCAGTCAGGAGGTGCCATGTTTGTCTTTGACGTGACCACGGGGGCGGGAGCACATGCGGAGATCCGGGTGCAGGCGCTGGACTGGACCCAGAGCGGGCCTGTGACCTTTTGCTGCGACAGCGATGAGCTGGCGCTGGTACTGCTGGGGGGCTGCCGCTGCGATGCAGTGGGCTATTTCAATCTGCTGGCGGGCTGCAAGCCGCTCTATGTGGAACAGTGGCTCGCCTATCTGCAGGAGACGGGACAGATAGACAAGCAGAGCTGCCAGCTGGAGAGCCCGGCCCAGGAGGATTATCTGGCCAAGGCCGGACTGGATGACGAGGAACTCAACGTGCTGCTGGGGCAGGTCTACAAGGTGGCCGGTTTCAACCGCCTGCAGATCAACCGCTACCTCAAGAATCGCCATAATCCCACCATGCTGGCGACCCGTTACGATCAGAAGGAACTGGAGCGGTACCGCCAGCTCAACGACATCATACTGACCTTGTTGAAGTTGAAACGTCCCCAGTAAACAGTCCCTGATAACTGCTATCCGGCCTCAGCTCCTGGGGCCTGGCGATGAGCCCTCCCTGCAACCCATCCGCATACATGCCTTGCAGCAGCTCTTTCTGCGCCACCTCTTCTACCCCTTCCGCGATCACCAGGCAGTCCATGCGATGGCACATGTCGACGATCATCTGCACAAACTGCTGATTGGTGATGTCACGCTCCAGGGTTCCGAGCAGCAGGGGATCCAGCTTCACGTAATCCGGTCTGAGCTCATGAAGCAGGGTGAAGGAGTCCATCCCCTTGCCGAAGTTGCGAATGGCGGAGCGGCTGCCCTGGCGCCGCAGCAGCTCAAACAGTCGCTTGCCGCCGGCCAGGTTGTGTTTGAGCTGATCTTCGTCCAGAGCGAAGACCAGGTTGGCGCTGATGTTTCCATCTTTTTGCAACTGGTGATCGAACCAGATCAGGAAGGCGCTATTTTGCAACAGAGCGCTGGAGAGGTTGATCCCCCAGCGATGGGATTGTTGATCGAAGGTGCGATAGTGGCGGATGACGTGGGTGATCAGCATCTGCTCGAGACGCATCAGCATGTCCAGCCGCTGCGCCATGGCAAACAGGGTATCGGTGGGAAACTGTATGCCTTCCCGGCTGCTGAAACGGGCGAAGACCTGCTGGTAGGGCACCATGTCCCGGTTGAGTGCCTGGATCGGCTGGTAGTTAAGGATGATGCGATCCGGTTGCGACAGCAGTTCATCCAGCACGCTTCTCCAGTGTTGCTGGCCGTGGAGACTGGCGTGATCATGCTGCTGGATGGCCCAGCCGTTGACGGTTTCGGTCTGGGCCCGGGCCAGGGCGAGATCGGCGCGGGAGAGGATTGCCTCAATGTTCTGGCTGCGGGATAACAGGGTGATCCCCGCATAGGCCACGTTCTCCAGCTCCCGCTCCCTATGGTAGTGGTCGAAGGCCCGCTTGAACTCCTGACCCAGCAGATGGGGGGGAATGTTGGCGTCGGCGGGGAGCAGCACCGCAAAGTCGGAGCCCGAGATGCGATAGACACGCTGCCCCTGAAAGCGGTTGATCACCAGATGGATGAGGGTGGCGATGTCCTTGATGTAGGCATCCCCGGACTGGAAGCCATATTGGGCATTGAGCCGGCCCAGCTCGGTGGCGCGGATCAGCACCAGGATCGAGGTCTGGGACTCCTCTTGTTGCAACCATTCGGTCAGATCCCGGCGGAAGGCGTGACGGTTGCCAAGCTGAGTCATCTCATCCCGGGTGGCCAGGGAATAGAGTTCGGTGATCTGGCGGCGGGCCTCTTCCTCGGCGTTGTTGAAGCTGGCGAGCAGCTGTTGCAGGGCCAGCCTGGCATGGGGGCTATCCAGTCTGGTGGGGTCCCGCAGTTGCAGTGCCTGCAGCCAGCGCTGCTCCCATCGCTCCAGCTCTACCTTGTGCAGGCGATGGGTGAGATAGAGCAGCAGGAAGAAGCCAACCACAGTACACAGCATGACCAGCAGCAGGGTGAGCGGCGGGATGGGGGGCGCCAGCAAGACTCCTTGCAGCATCAGCAGCGGCAGGGTGGCCATGGCGCCGACCAGCAGCAGCGTCCTCCCAGACTTGTTTGACATCGGCGGGTCCTTGATGAAGTCGTCGTGGATCAATTCTAACCATGTGGTGAGCATAGTACTGATGGGCTTGTCAGCCCCCATGGAATGGGGGTTGCAATCCCATTAAATGTGATTGAAAACACTTTCATAACGGCTAAAAAAGGTGAATATGGGATGAAAACAGCAGCAACCAGGCCGAGGTATTTATGCAACTAGAACCCGTCAACACAGCCAAAGCACGGCAGTTATTGAATCAGAGTATGGCCTTGGTGCTCGCGGGGGGGCGAGGGAGTCGCCTGAAGCAGCTGACCGACAACCGCGCCAAGCCGGCGGTCCACTTTGGTGGCAAGTTCCGCATCATCGATTTCGTGCTCTCCAACTGCATCAACTCCGGTATTCGCCGGGTGGGTGTGGTCACCCAGTACAAGTCCCACAGCCTGTTGCGCCACCTGCAATCGGGCTGGTCCTTCCTGCGCTACCAGATGAACGAGTTCATCGATCTTCTGCCCGCCCAGCAACGGGTGGACGAGGTGCACTGGTATCGCGGTACCGCCGATGCCATCTATCAGAACGTCGACATCATCCGTGACTACGGCCCCAAGTACATCGTCGTGCTGGCGGGGGATCACATCTACAAGATGGACTATGCCGCCATGCTGCTCGATCATGTGCGCCTCGGCGCCAAGGTGACCGTGGCCTGCATCGAGGTACCGCGCTGTGAAGCCTCCGCCTTCGGGGTGATGGACATCGACGAGCAGCGCAAGATCCGCGCCTTCGTGGAGAAACCGGCCAACCCGCCCGCCATGCCGGGGCGCGATGACCTCTCCCTCGCCTCCATGGGGATTTACATCTTCGAGGCGGAGTATCTCTATCAGCTGCTGGAGGAGGACATCCACAACCAGGAGTCCAAGCATGACTTTGGCATGGACGTGATCCCGCGTATCGTGGGGGAGGGCAAGGCATTCGCCCACCCCTTCAGCATGTCCTGCGTGGGGGCCAAGGAGGGGGTGAAACCCTACTGGCGCGATGTGGGAACCCTGGATTCGTTCTGGGAGGCGAACATGGATCTCGCCTCCGTGGTGCCCGAGCTCGACATCTATGACGAGAACTGGCCCATCTGGACCAGTCAGAACATGGCCCCTCCCGCCAAGTTCGTGCAGGACAGAAACGGCCAGCACGGCATGACCATCAACTCCATGTTCGCCGGCGGCTCCATCGTCAGTGGCTCCTTCGTACTGAACTCGGTGCTCTTCACCAATGTGCGGGTGCACTCCTTCTGTACCCTGGATCAGGCCATCATCTTCCCCGGGGTCGAGATAGGCGCCGGTTGTCGTCTGCGTCGGGTGGTGGTGGACAAGGGCTGCAAGCTGCCGGATGGCCTGGTGGTGGGGGAGAACGCGGATGAGGATAATCGCCGCTTCTACCGCTCGGAGCAGGGCATCGTACTGGTGACCAAGGAGATGCTGGCCAAGCTGGGGTAATCGAGGCCCGATCAGCAAAACGAAGCAAAACAAAAGGGAGCCGCGAGGGCTCCCTTTTTCATGGGTCAGCGGCTGACCCGTTTGCTGATGCGTTATTCGCTCACGACGGCCTTGCCGGCCATCACCATGGCGGTGCCGTGCTTGCCACCGGCGGCGGTCACTTGCGGAACGCCATCTTCGTCGGTGTCATGGCTGGCGCCGTCGATGACGTTTTCACCGGAATCACCGATCCACTCGGCCATCTGCATGCCGCCGTTGACGGTGCCGCGGAACCAGCTCACATAACGTTGCGTGAGATGGGCCAGCTCCAGCTCGGGTGCCTTCTCGGCGCCTTCGTTGCGCAGGTTCAGCATGGCGGAGCGCAGGGCGCCGGAGATGGCGGCCTGGGTCCAGGGGGTGTATTCACCCTGCTTGTCCGCGAGCCAGGTGCCGGCCTTGACGTTGAAGAAGGCCTTGTCGGTAGCGATGAAGAGATCGCGCGCAGCAGTACGGTACTTGGCGTCCGAGGTAGCCAGGAAGGCTGCGGTCAGGCCACGGATGGCGGCGAACTGGGTCTCGATGGACTGACCCGCATCAGCCTTGCCACCAAGAGTAAGACCGTCGTGCAGCAGACCGTTCTTGCCCTTGAGCTGGGCGAGCAGGAAGTCGGCCTGCTGGCGGACGATCGCGAGAGCCTGCTGGCCCTGGGCGGTCTTGAGGTTCAACTCGCCGTTGTCACCGGCGGCGTAGCCGACCGGCAGCGCATCCTGGGCGCGCTGGAAGATCTGCAGGGCGACCAGGCTGTAGGCGGCGTCGAAGGTCGTGACGTGCTTGCCCTGTTTGCCGGCCTGCCAGCTGTCCACCAGGGTACCGGCCTTGGCATCGAAGTGCAGGGCATTGAGGTTCTTGAACACCATACCGGAGAGGTTCAGGGCCAGGGAGAAGGCATCGTCACCGGCGACCAGCTTGGCGGCGTCGCTACTCTTGTTGGCGGCCGGTGCTGCGGCGAAGGGGGCACCGTCAAACACGGCGTGGAAGGCTGGGTTCTGGTTGGTGTTGGCGCTGCGCTGATCGCTGAAGGCATAGAACTCGGACAGGGGCCAGAGCAGCATCCAGGCATCCCGCAGTTGAGCGGAACCATCCACCACATCCAGTTTGCCGATGGCACCCACCTCGTTCTTGGTGGTCTCGGTCACTTTCACCTGATGGGGGAAGTAGACCACGCCCTTGGCCGGATCGTACTGGGGGCTTATCTTGGCGCCGAGCTGCTTGCCGTCAAAGCCAAGCTGACTCTGCAGGATGCTCAGCTTGTCGATGGACTGCTCGGTCAGCATCATGCCGTTGAAGCCGTCGGCCGCGGAGACGCCGAGCTTGTGCTTGCCATCCTGATCCATGGTGGATGAGGCCGCTTCCACTTCTTCATCGCTCTCGGCCACGTGCATGCCGCCGAGGAAGTCCTGGGACCACATTACTTCCTTGAGCAGAATGCCGCCCACGGCCGCCGGGTTCAGCAGGTTGTCGGAGCCGCTCCAGCGCAGGGTGGCGTAGTCACGGAAATAGGCGGGAACCTGGGTCTTGACCGCTTTCTCGACGCCCTTGGCGGTCTTGATGGTGACCTGATCGCCGTTGACCGGGGTGGTGTTGACCGCCTGGGCAAATTCTGGGTTGGCGGAGGCGTAGGGCAGGGAGAGAGGATACATGCCTTGCGGCACTTCGTCGGCGGGGAAGCCGACGGCCTCGGCCATGGCCAGCACGCGCTTGCCAAGGTCTGCCAGGGTGCCGCCGCGGGCCAGGTTTTGCGGCCCGTTGACTAGGTGAGGACCCATGCCGGACTGATAGTTCAGGGCGTACATGGCCTCTTCGGAATACTCATAGGATTCGATGCCGGAGGCAAAGTCGAAGGGGGTGGGTTCGTCGGCGCGGTTGGCATCCAGCACGTCCAGATCCAGGCCCAGCGCCTCGGCAAGGGGCTCGCCGGAGAGCTCGAATTCGGTGTAAGCCAGCATGCTGGCGGCGGTGTGGAAGGTCTTGTCCTCGACCTTGACGGCGGCCTGTGCGGCGGTGCCGATCAATGCGCAGGCAATCGCCTGCACCAGTACGGTTTTTCTCATGTCCTTTTCACCCATATGTTTGATTTTATTATGACGATTCTCAAAATCTAAATGAGAATGGTGTGCATTATGGGCCAAAGGGAGGGGCTTGAGAAGAAAAAAGCCGCACCTTGGAGGAAGGGGAGAAGGCAGGTGCGGCGATGAGTATTACATCAATTTGAAGGGGATCACCAGGCGTCCCGGCTCCACCTTGAGGGCTTCGACTTTGTCCTTGATCCTGGCCTCGTTCTGGCGGTTGCCATCCAGCCGATAGACGGGGGTCTGGGAGAGGAACAGGGAGAGGGACTGGTTGAACGTGGGCAGCAGCGGGGTGAGGGCGGCGCCCACATCGGCCGGCTCTGTCTTGACCGAGATGAGTTCCAGGTCCCGCAGATAGATGGCGCCCTGATCCGCCACATAGTCCGGCCGGGCACTCAGAGAGAGTCGTACCTTCATCTGCTGGCTGCCAAGAGGGCTGGCGACTTGCAGATCCCCGGCGGCATCCAGTTCAACTCTGTCGCTGCGGGTACGGCCGATGCGGCTGGTGAGATCGTCCAGACTGATCCGGCTCGACATGATCCCCGGGATGCCGATCTCTTTCTGGAAGGCGACTCTCTCCTTGAGGTACTGGTTTATCTCGCTCTCGCTGACGCTGTACTGGGTCAGGGAGGAGCAGGCCGCGAGCAGCAGGGCAAAGGGGAGCAATAACAGATGCTTGAGCATGAAAGGTTTCCATCAACGGGACGACAACGGGTGATGGCGCCATCTTAGGGGCAAAGCGGGTCGATCGCCAGTCCGGCACCGGGATCCCGTTTCTGTCGCATCCCCCATATGGGGCTAGCAATCTGCAGTCATCCGAGTAACTCGCGTGAGGCCAATCACGCCAGGCCAGTGCTGGCTTGAACCCGCCAATATCCACAATCAGACTCCAGTTTTAGCACCGAAAAATCCCCTTGACCGGCTTCTTTCGGGACGAGTATTTTACCGCCGCTCAAAAGCAATTGATAACGATTATCATTTTGAATCATCTTTGAGGGTGTAGCGTGAATACTCTAGTAATGGAAGATGGTGCGCCAGCCGAGGCCGGATCCCCGCCCGATTTCTTGTTTACCTCGAGTCAGGGCTGCATTCGCGCCTTTGAGCTCGGCCAACCCATCAGTACCCCCGCCTGTGAATGGTCCCTGCTCGAGCGTCAGATAGTGCAAGCTCTGGGGGCGGCCGAGGCCGCCGGTCAGCACAACCCGCTGCTCATCGGTGCCTTCGCCTTCGATCCCGCCGAAGCCTCTTGTCTTTACGTTCCCGGCCGCTACGAGCGGGGGGAGCGACATACCCCGGCAGCCAGCCTGCCCGAGCACAATCAGGTGATCTCGGTGCAGAGCACGCCGGCTGCGGCCGAGTTCAAGGCCTCGGTGAATTCCGCCCTGGATGCCTTTGCCGAGGGGCACCTCGCCAAGGTCGTGCTGTCGCGCAAACTCTCCCTGCAACTGAGCAGACCGGCGGATCCCCAGCAAGTGCTGGCTCGTCTGATGACCCAGAACCCCAATGCCTTCCACTTCTCCCTGCCGCTTGGTCAGGAGCGCCGCCTGCTTGGTGCGAGCCCTGAATTGCTGCTGCGGGTGAGCGAGGGGGAGGTCTTCACCCATCCTCTGGCAGGCTCTGCCAAGCGTGGCAGCGAACCGGCACAGGATGAGGCGGTGGCCCGGGCGCTGCTGGCGTCGCGCAAGGATCAGCACGAGCACAAGCTGGTGATCGACGAGATCCGTCGGGTGCTGGCTCCTCACTGCCGTGAGCTGGCCATTCCGGCCGAGCCTTCCCTGATGAGCACGGATACCCTCTGGCATCTGGGTACCCCCATCGCGGGCCAGTTGCACGGGGAGCAGGCGTCTGTGCTCTCCCTGGCCTGCCAGCTCCATCCCACCCCGGCCCTGTGCGGTTATCCGACGGCGCTGGCCCGCCAGTTCATCCGCGAGCAGGAACCCTTCCGGCGCGCCCTGTTCAGCGGCATCGTCGGCTGGTGTGACAGCCAGGGCAACGGCGAGTGGGCCGTGGTGATCCGCTGCGGTGTGCTCGATGGCCATCATGTGGAGCTGTTTGCCGGTGCCGGCATAGTCGCAGGTTCGGATCCCGCCATGGAATGGGCCGAGACCGGTACCAAGCTCGGCACCATGCTCAAGGCCCTGGGGCTGGGCACCGAGGTGGCTCTATGACCAGGACTCACCGTTTTCTGCCCTATAGCCGCTGGCCAGCCGCGCTGGCCGAAGCTTACCGTGCCAAGGGGTATTGGCAGGGCGAGCCACTGACCGCCATATTGACGCGCCAGTGCGAGTTGGCACCGGCCGCCACGGCCGTCATCTGCGGTGAGCGCAGCTTCACCTATGGGGAGCTGGACGCTGGCTCGACCCGGTTGGCGACGTGCCTCGCCCGTCATGGCTTCCAGGTGGGCGACACCGCCCTGGTGCAGTTGCCGAACGTGGCCGAGTTCTATCTGGTGTTCTTCGCCCTGCTCAAAGTCGGCATAGCGCCGGTCAACGCACTCTTTAGCCACAATCGGCTGGAGCTTGCCGCCTATGCCGAGCAGATAAAGCCCCGCCTGTTCATCGGATCCTTGGCTCATCCTCTGTTCGAGACAGGGGCTCGCGAGAGCGAGCTGCTGACACAGATGGGCGCCGAACTGGTGCTGCTGGATGGGGACGAGGGTGAGTTGGGGCTGACCCATTGGTTGGCCGCGCAAGATGAGATGGCGCCGGTGACATTTGGCCCGAGCCCGGCGGACGAGGTGGCCTTCTTCCAGCTCTCCGGCGGTAGCACCGGCACCCCCAAGCTCATTCCCCGCACTCACGATGACTACTACTACAGCGTGCGCAGAAGCAACGAGATCTGCGAGCTCGGTCCCCATACCCGCTACCTCTGCGCCCTGCCAGCCCCCCACAACTTCCCCTTGAGTTCCCCCGGTGCACTGGGGGTGTTCGACGCAGGGGGCGCCGTGGTGCTGGCGCACGACCCCAGCCCCATCAGCTGCTTCCCGTTGATAGCACGCCACGAGATCAACCTCTGCTCCCTGGTGCCACCGGCTGTCAGCCTGTGGCTGCAGGCCGCCGAGGCCGACCCGTCCGTGCGGACTCAGCTCGCGAGCCTCTCATTGTTGCAGGTAGGCGGCGCCAAGCTCGGTGAAGCGGTGGCGAGAAAGATAGCGCCCCTGCTCGGCTGCCGCTTGCAGCAGGTGTTCGGCATGGCGGAAGGCTTGGTGAATTACACCCGGCTCGATGATCCGGACGAGAAGGTAGTCCACACCCAGGGTTGCCCCATGAGCCCGGACGACGAGGTGCGCGTGCTGGATGAAGAGGGCAATCCGGTTGCCCAGGGGCAGCCCGGTGCCCTGCACACCCGTGGTCCCTATACCTTCCGTGGCTACTACCAGAGCCCGGCTCACAACGCCCGGGTGTTCGATGCCGATGGCTTCTACTGCTCGGGCGATCTGGTGGTACAGGATGCCGATGGCTACCTCACCGTGGTGGGGCGTCAGAAGGATCAGATCAACCGGGGCGGCGAGAAGATAGCGGCGGAGGAAGTTGAAAATCAGCTGCTGCACCACCCGGCCATCACCCAGGTGGCCCTGGTCTCCATGCCGGACAGCACCATGGGGGAGAAGAGCTGCGCCTTCATCGTCGCCACCGAACCCGGCCTCAAGGCGCTGGCCTTGCGCAAGTTCTTGCGCTCGCGCGGGGTGGCGGAATTCAAGCTGCCGGATCGTTTCGAGATCCTCGACGCCCTGCCCATGACGGCGGTGGGCAAGATAGACAAGAAAGGATTGCGCGAACGCATCGCGCACTCTCTTGCAGGCGACAGCCTGCCGATGACAACAGTTTAAAACTAAAAGGAATCATGACGTTATGGCTATCCCAACCCTGAACAACTACGCCATGCCCAGCCAATGGAAGGACAACAAGGTCAGCTGGACCCTGGATCCCAAACGCGCTGCCCTGCTCATTCACGACATGCAGGAGTACTTCACCGCGTTTTATGGCGAGAATAGCCCGCTGATCGCCGCCCTGACCGAACGTCTGGTGGCGGTGCGCCGTCACTGCAAGGCCCTCGGCATCCCCGTCTACTACACCGCCCAGCCCAAGGATCAGGCCCCCGAAGACAGGGCCCTGCTCAACGACATGTGGGGCCCGGGTCTGAACAAGCGTCCCGAGCAACAACAGGTGGTTGCCCCCCTGCGCCCGGAGAGCGACGACGTGGTGCTGGTCAAGTGGCGCTACAGCGCCTTCCAGCGCTCCGAATTTGAACAACTGCTGAAAGATCAGGGCCGGGATCAGCTGATCATCGGCGGCATCTACGGTCACATCGGCTGCATGATGACCGCCTGTGACGCCTTCATGCGCGACATCCAGCCTTTCTTCCTGGCGGACGGGGTGGCGGACTTCTCTCTCGCCGATCACCAGATGGCGCTGGACTATGTGGCGACCCGCTGCGGCAAGGTGATCCCCTGTGAAGAGGTGCTGGCCATACCGGCGGCCAAGGCAGCGGTTGCCAAGGCAGGTCAAGCCGAAGGGCAGAATCCGTTGCTGAACTCTTTGTTAACCTATGAGGGGCTCAAGGCCCGGCTGCTGAGCCACATCGACGAGGAGGAGGACGAGTTCGATGCGGACGAGAACCTCATCGACTATGGCCTCGACTCGGTACGCATCATGGCCCTGCTCACCGAATGGCGCACCGCCGGGGTGGAGCTTGGTTTCGTGGATCTTGCCAAGAAGCCGACCCTGAACGGCTGGTGGCGTCTCATCGAACAAAAACTGGCCGAACAAAATACCCTGGAGGTGGCGCAATGAGCCGCTTCCCTCTGACCATTCCCCAGCAGGGGCTCTGGTCCGGTCATCTGCTGAACGACGACAAGGCGATGTTCAACACAGCCGAGTGCATCGCCTTCGATGGCAAGGTGGATGGCGCCGTACTGGCCGCGGCCCTCGCTCAGGCGGTGGGGGAGTGTGAAGCCCTGCAGGGTCACTTCGAGGAGAGTGGGGATGAGGTCTGCTTCGTCAGCCACACCCTGGCCCCCGTCTATGGCGAGATAAACCTGGCGCGTGGTGATGAGGCAGAAGCTCGCGCCTGGGCCTGGGCGGATCTGCGCCGCCCGTTCGAGCTGACCACGGAATCCCCCTGCCGCTTCGCCCTGCTGCGTGGGCTCGAGCGGGATTATCTCTACAGCTGCGTGCACCACATCGCCCTCGACGGCTTTGGCACCACCTTGCTGTTCCAGCGCATCGCCGAGCTCTATGGGGAGGGGCAGGAGGGCCCTGGCTTGGCAAATAGAGCTGGGCTGTCGCCGTCTCCGTTTGGCCTCTTGGACGAGGTGCTGGAAGAAGAGCTGGCCCGGGAAGAGAGTGGCAAGAACGCCACCGCCCGTGCCTTCTGGCAGGAGCAGCTGCAAGACTGGCCAGAGGTGAAATCCTTCAGCGAGTCCCGCGCCCCCATCGCCGCCGAGTTTATCCGCGAGAGCCGCCCGCTGCCGGCGGCGCTCTGGCAATCCCTGGTGGGCTTTGCCGATGACAACAAGCTGAGCTGGCCGGATCTGCTGTTGGCCGGCCTCTCGGCCCAGCTGGCGCTGGCGAGCGGTCAGCAGAAGACCCTGCTGGGCCTGATGATGATGAACCGCATCGGTTCGGCGTCGCTGACCGTCCCCTGCATGCAGATGAACATCACCCCCCTGGCCCTTGAACTCGGTGAGGAGATGGCTCTGCTGGAGGCTGCGGGCGCCGTGGCCAAGGCCAAACGCGGGGTGCGCAAGCATCAGCACTATCGCTACGAGCTGCTGCGCCGCGACCTTGGCCTGGTGGGGGGCGACAAGCGCCTGTTTGGCCCCCTGGTCAACATCATGCCGTTCGATCACGCCCGCCGCTTCGGCCCGCTCAATGCCCATATCCTCAACATCAGCGCCGGCCCGGTGGAAGATCTCACCATCGAGGTGCAGGTGGGGGCCGATGGTCTGCCGAGGCTGGATCTGGACGCCAACCCTGGCTGCTATCAGGCCGCGGATCTGGCGCGCATCGCCGACACCCTGTTCACCCTGCTGGGGCGCTGGCTCGCCGAGCCGACGCAAACCCTCGGCACCCTCAAGGCCGACTGGCTGGCAGAGCAAAGGGCCGAGGCTCTGATCACCGGGCCGGCCCAGGAAGTGATCAAGGTGCGTCCCGTGCTGGATGCCCTCTGCCACTTCGCGGCCCAGACCCCGGACAAGATAGCGCTGGAGCAGGGGGAGGCACGTTTTAGCTACGAGGCGCTGCTGACCCGCGCCGAACAGATGGCCGCGGCCCTGCAAAATGCCGGCGTGCAGCCAGGCGAGCGGGTCGGGGTCATGCTAGCTCGCACTCCCCAGGCCATCTTTGCCCAGCTGGCGGTACTGCTGGCGGGGGCCGTCTATGTGCCGCTCGACCCCGAGCAGCCCCTGGAGCGTCAGGGTCACATCCTGCGCATCGGCGAGGTCAAGACCCTCATCACCCAGGCGGAGTACCGCCACAAGCTGGCCAGCCTGTTCGAAGGCCGCACCCTGCTGGCCGGGGATCTGGTGAGCGGGGATCGCCTCTGCCAGCCGGCCGCGGGCCGCGCCGTCGCCTACCTGATGTTCACCTCGGGATCAACCGGCCTGCCCAAGGGGGTCGCGGTCAGCCACGACGCCCTGGATCACTTCGCCGCTGCCGCCCGCTGCCGTTATCACCTGGGGGAGGGGGCGCGCATGCTGCAATTTGCCCCCTTCAACTTCGACGCCAGCATCGAGGAGGTGTTCGCCACCCTGAGCGCCGGTGCCACCCTGGTGCTGCGCACCGACGCCCTGCTCGAATCTATGCCGGCCTTCGCGGCCGGGGTGGAGGAGATGGGGATCACCCACCTCGACCTCCCCACCGCGTTCTGGAACGAATGGGTGGTGTCGCTGGGCGCAGGCCAGGCCCACATTCCGGCCAACCTGGCCACCGTCATCATCGGCGGCGAGGCGGTCTACCCCGAACAGCTGGCCCAGTGGCAGCGTCAGGGGCGCTCCGATGTGCGCCTGTTCAACACCTATGGCCCCACCGAGACCACCGTCGTGGTCACCACGCAGGAGCTGCAGAGCGAGGATCCTGCCCAGGCCCAACTGCCCATCGGCTTGCCGCTGCCCGGCATGCAGGCGCTGATCCTGGGGGCGGGGGAGCAACCCGCCGGGGAAGGGGAGCTGGTGCTGCTCGGCCCGCAACTCGCCAACGGTTACGTTGGCGGCGTGCAGGGCACCTTCGGCACCCTGCGTGTGGGCACCGAGCTGCTGCCTGTCTATCGCACCGGCGATCGGGTGCGCTGGGTGGCCGGTCGGCTGGTCTATCTCGGCCGACGTGACAACGAGTTCAAGATAAGCGGCTATCGCATCCAGCCCGGCGAGGTAGAGGCCCAGTTGCTGGCCCTGCCCGGGGTGGATGAGGCCTGCGTGCAGGGCATCAGCCAGGGCAGCGTGCGCCGGCTGGTGGCCTTCGTGGCCGGTTCCGAGCGCGACAGCCGGGTCATCAAGGCGCAGCTCGCCAAGGTGCTGCCTGCCGCCATGATCCCCACCGACTATCGCCACTACGATCAGCTGCCCCGAACCGGCTCCAACAAGCTGGATCGCAAGGGCCTGCTGGTCCAGTACCAGGCGGGGGGTGAAGCCCTGACCCTCGGCAGCGAGACCGAGAACCGGGTCGGCGTCATCTGGCAGCAGATCCTGGGGCTCGCCACCATGGGACCGGCTGACAACTTCTTCGAGCTGGGGGGCCAGTCCCTGCAGACCATCCAGATAGTGAACCGGCTCGGCGCCGAGTTCGGGGTACAGGTCAAGGTCTCCGATGTGTTCGATCACCCGCGCCTCGACGACTTCTGTCGCTTCCTGGACGGCAAGCTGACCGAGGACGAGGAGAGCGTGGAGATGGTGTGGTGATGGACAAACAGAATATGACCTTCGATTTTCGTGGCAAACGGGTCTGGGTAACCGGGGCAGGGCGCGGCATCGGGCGCGAGGTGGCCGAGCAGTTCGTGGCCGCCGGCGCCAGCGTGGTGGGGCTGGATCTGGCCTTCCCCTATGAGGATTACCCCTTCGCCACCCGGGTGCTCGACATTCGTGACTCGGGGGCGGTCAATGCCTGCTGCGCTCAGCTGCTGGCGGACGGCGGGCTGGATGTGCTGGTCAATGGTGCCGGGGTGTTGCGCCTCGGGCCCACTGAAGCCTTGAGCGATGCCGATTGGGATGATTGCCTCGCGGTCAACGCCAGCGGCGTCTTCTACCTGCTGCGGGCCCTGGTGCCCCACTTCAAGGGGCAGCGGCGCGGTGCCATCGTCACCATAGGCTCCAACGCCGCCCATGTGCCGCGCATGCAGATGGCGGCCTATTGCGCCTCCAAGGCGGCGGTCACCAGCCTGACCCAGACGGTGGGACTGGAACTGGCCCCCTTCGGCGTGCGGGTCAACCTGGTGTCGCCGGGCTCGACGGACACCGAGATGCTGCGCGGCATGCTGCCGGATGAAGGGGCCATGGCCCGCACCATCGCGGGGCTGCCGGATCAGTTCAAGCTCGGCATACCACTTCGCAAGATTGCGACGGCGCAAGAGATAGCCCACAGCGTCCTCTTCCTGGCTTCCGATCTGGCCAGCCATATCACTCTGCAGGATCTGGTCGTCGACGGCGGCGCCACCCTGAGCGCCTGAGGACTCAAAGACAGATGAACAATATGATCACGCTGCTCAAGCAGCTGGAGCGCCAAGGGGTCAAGCTGGCCCTGAACGACAAGGGGCAGCTCATCTCCCAGTCGAGCAAGGAGGCGGTGACCCCCGCCATCGGCGCCCAAATCAAGGCCCACAAGGATGAGCTGGTGCGCGCTCTGGCCGCCCGCGCCGCCTTCGAGGCGCCCATCGCCGTTTCTGAGGAGGCGAAGAGCACCCTGCAGGGGCCGCTCTCCTCCTCCCAGAGCGGGCTCTGGTTTATCGAGCAATACGAAGAGGCCTCCCACCTCTACAACATGCCGGTCTACTTCCGGGTGCGTGGCGATCTCGACACCGCGGCGCTGGAATTTGCCTTCGATCACCTGTTTGCGCGCCACCCCAGCATGCGCACCCGCTTCGTCAAGGACGCGGCGGGCAGGGGAGCCCAGGAGATCCTGCCCCATGCCCCGTTCAAGCTGCAGATTGAAGATGTGAGCGGTGAGCCGTCTGCCGAGCGCGAGGCCTATGTGGCCCGCCGAGTGCGTGAGGAGATTGGCCGTCCCTTCTCGTTGACCAAAGGGGACTTGAGCCGGGTCAATCTGATCCGGTTGGGGACTCGTGAGCATGTGCTGCTGATCACCCAGCACCACATCATCTCCGACGGCTGGTCGGTCAAGAACATGTTCGCGGACTTGAAGCGCGCCTTTCTCGCCCACCAGAACCGGGAGCCCCTGCAGGTGGCCGAGTTGCCGCTCAACTATCTGGACTACGCCCACTGGTTCAACTCCCCGCACTTTCTCGACTATCACGCCGAGTTCAAGCCGTTCTGGGTGGACCGCCTGGGGGGCAGCCCCGAGGTGCACGGTCTGCCCCTCGACAAGCCCCGCCCAGCCCATCAGGGCAGCGGCGGCGAGCTGGTCTTCTCCACCATAGACAACAGTCTCTGGGACAGCTTCAAGCGCCTGTGCCAGCGTCACAGCACCTCGAACTTCATCGGCCTGCACGCCCTGTTCGCCCTCTTGATGGTGCGCCAGAGCGGGGAGAAGGAGGTGGTCATCGGCACCCCGCTTGCCTACCGCGAGCGCCACGAGATCGAGTCCCTGGTGGGCTTTTTCGTCAACACGCTCGTGTTGAGAACTCGGCTGGAGGGGCGACCGAGCTTCGTGGATTACCTGCAGCAGTGTCGGGAAGAGGATTTGGCTGCCTTTGACCATCAACTCTATCGGTTTGAGGCGCTGGCCGAAGCCATAGGCGCAGATCGCACTACCGCTATCAACCCCATCTTCCAGATCATGCTGGTGTATCAGGCCAAGGTGGATTTCAACGATCTCATCCCCGGCTGCGAGCTGGTGGAGGAGACTTCCCCGGTGCTGCCCGCCAAGACAGATATCTCGGTGAAGGTGACCGAGCTGACGGACTCGGTGCGGGTGGACTGGCTGTTCGCCACCGCCCTGTTCGAGCGCGCCACCATAGAGGCTTACGCCGATCGCCTGCTGCACCTGATGCGCGCCGTGGTGGCCGCCCCCGAGACCGACATCTGGCAGCTGCCGCTGGAAGCGGGCATGGACGACGCAGCCCTGGGGTTGGAGCTTGCGAGCCTGCCGGTCGACTACCCGAGCCGCGACACCCTGCTCTGCCATATCGAGCGCCGTGCGGCGGCCAGACCCGACGCCCTGGCGGTCAGCGATGATCAGCATGCGCTCAGCTATGGCGCGCTGGAGGCCGAGGCCAACCGGTTGGCGCACTGGCTGCTGGCCCAGGGGGTGACCCCTGGCGCTGCCATCGGTCTGCAGGCCAAGCGGGAGTCGGCCTTCGTCATTGGCCTGCTGGCCTGCTGGAAGGTGGGGGCAGCCTATGTGCCGCTGGACCCCGCCTATCCCGCCGATCGGCTGGCCCATATCTTGAGTGACGCCGCCATCGGCCTGGTGCTGGGGGGCGAGCCGGACGCGCACCTTGCCGCGGCGCTGGTAGGCACGGCGGCCGAGTATCACAACCTGCACGCCCTGGTGCTGGCTGAGATGCCGACCAGCGTCCCCGCCGTTTCCCGCGATGCCGCCATGCTGGCACAGATCATCTACACCTCGGGCAGCACAGGTCTGCCCAAGGGGGTCATGGTGGAGCAGGGCAGCCTGGTCAACCTGATGGCGGATCACGGGGCGCGCATCGCGCTTGATCACAGTGGCGCCATGTTCAACTCCATGTCTCTCTCGTTCGATGCGGGCAACATGACCACCTTGCTGCCCCTTTACTGCGGCGCCGCCCTGCACTTCGGCGAGCCGGGGGAGGGGGTGATCGCCGCCGCCATGGCCAAGGGCGCCAGCCACATGATCCTGCCGACGGCCCTGCTCGCGAACCTGTTGCCAGCGGCGGATCTCGGGTCGCTGCGGGCCATCGGCTTCGGCGGCGAGGCCTGCCCCAGCTCCCTGGTGGAGCGCTGGGGGAACCGGGTCGCGCTCTACAACATGTATGGTCCGACCGAGTGCACCGTGACCGCGCTCTGCGCGCGCCTGCATCCGGGCGAGCCCATCACCATAGGCCAGCCCATCGACAACCTGAAGGCGGTGATCCTGGATGAGGCGGGTAACCCCTGCCCGGTGGGGGTGCCCGGCGAGCTCTGCCTGACCGGCCTCGGCCTCGCCCGCGGCTACCTCAACCTGCCGGATCGCACCCAAGACGTCTTTATCGAGCGCACCCTGGTCAGCAGCACAGGGGCTCGGCGCCATCGCCTCTACCGCACCGGGGACCGGGCTCTCAAACGCCGTGACGGCAACATCCAGTATCTGGGCCGCATTGACGAGCAGATAAAGCTCAGGGGCTATCGCATCGAGCCCGGCGAGATAGAGACCCAGATTGCCGCCATTGAACCTGCCATCCGCCAGATCAAGGTGGTGGTGCAGGAGGCTCGCCTGTTAGCGTACGCCTGCCTGCAAGCCGGGGCGCCCGAGCCGGATGCCGAGGCCCTGCTGCAACGGGCCGGCGAGTGCCTGCCCGAATACATGGTGCCGGTGCGCCTGTGCTGGCTGCCCGAGATGCCGCTCACTCCCAACGGCAAGCTGGACTTGCGCCGCCTGCCTGCCATCAGTTGGCAGGAGAGCAAGGGCGAGCCGCAAGGAGAGCTGGAGCAGACCGTGCTCGCCATCTGGCAGACGGTACTCAAGCAGCCCCTCGGCGTGGAGGATGACTTCTTCCGCTTAGGCGGTGATTCCATCCTCAGCATCCAGCTCACCACCCGCCTGCGGGACGCCGGCCTGCATTGCAGCGTCAAGGACGTGTTCGAGGCCAAGACGGTGCGCCGCCTCTGCCGCCAGCTCGGCCAGCAGCAGGCGGTCAGCCACCAGACGGAGCAGGGCGTGCTGGAGGGCGAATTCCCCCTACACCCCATTCAGCACTGGTTCTTCGAGCAGGGCTTCGCCCAGTCCGGCCACTGGAATCAGGGGGTGATACTGCGCCTGCCCGCCGGTATCGACGACGCGGCGCTGATGGGCTGGATGAACATCCTGCGCGCCCACCACGACGCCCTGCGCCTCGCGGTCACCCCGGCCGGCCAGCGCTATCTGCCCGAACTTCCCCTGCCGCCCCTGCATCGACTGGATGCGGCCGGGCTGGGTGAGTCCGAGTTGCAGGCCAGATTGACCCAGTGGCAGGGGAGCTTTGTCCCCGAGCAGGGCCAGACCCTGGCCTGGGCGCGGCTCAGTCACCTTGAGAACCACCTCGAAAGCCACCTTGAAAATAAGGCGGATGCCGAGCCCGTTGAGGGGCTCTTTATTGCCTTCCACCATCTGGTCATCGATGCCGTCTCCTGGCGCATCCTGGCCGAGGATCTGGTGCGCCTCGCCGAGGGGCGTCCGCTGCCTGCCAAGGGCAGCAGTTATCGCCAGTGGGGAGAGGGGCTGGCCGCCTATGCGAGCCGTGAAGCGGCGCAGCTGGCGTTCTGGCAGGCGCAAGGGGAGGGCAGCGAGCAAGACTTGCTGGAGGCGCAGCGCGCCCCCGATGGCCGCGCCGCCGCGAGTCTGTTGCGCCTGGATGAGCAGATCACCGCCCGCCTTATCGATGAGGCCAACCAGGCCCACCTGACCCAGGTGCCGGATCTGCTGCTGGCGGCCCTGACTCGCACCCTGAGCGAGTTGGGTTACGGCACCAAACAGTGCGTGATGCTGGAAGGGCATGGCCGTGAAGTTATCGATCCGCAACTGGATGTGAGCCGCACCCTCGGCTGGTTCACCAGCACCTATCCGCTGGCGCTGGCCAATAACCCGTCCTGGAGCGATCTGGTCTGCGACACCAAGGAGCGGCTGCGGGCCGTGCCGGACAAGGGGGTGGGCTTCAACGCCTTGCGTCTGCACCATCCCGGAGGGGATGAACTGCCTCACTCCGCCATCGTCTTCAACTATCTGGGGGTCTCCCACAGAGGCACTCCGGCCCCCTGGCAGCCCCTGCCGGTGGCGCCGGGCCAACCCTCGGCGCCACAGAACCTGCCGCGCGAGCTCATCAGCCTGCACGGCGGCGTCTACGGCGGCTGCCTCACCCTGCGCCAGGTCGGTGCCCTCAACCAGGAAGCGAGCGACGCCCTGATGGCGGCGCTGGCGGCCAATATCGAGGCCCTGGTGAACGCCTGCTGCGCGCAAGCCAAACCGCGCCGCACCCCGAGCGACTTCCCGGGGCTGGCTCTGACCCAGGCCGCCCTGGATGGGGTGCTGGACGAGGCAGAGGCTGGCGGCGAGGTGGAGACCCTTTTGCCCATGACCTCCTTGCAGCAGAGCATGCTGCATCACAGGGCTCTGGTGCCAACTGATAGCGCCTACCACCTGCAAACCGAGATAAGCTATTGCCAGGTGCTGGATGTGGCCACGTATCGTGCTGCCTGGCAGGCCCAGCTCGCCCGTTGGCCCGTGCTCAGAGCCGCCCTCGTCCTGGCGGACGGGGTGGCGCTGCAGCGCATCATGGCCAGGGCCGATCTGCCCTTCCACTATGAGGACTTGTCCGGGCTTGGGGATGCCGAGGTACGGGTTCAGGCTTATCGTCAGCAGGACCTGACCAGACCCATACCACTGGATCAGGCTCCCCTGCTGCGCATCGCCTGCTTCAAACTGGCTCCCGATCACCACAAGGTGATCCTGAGCGCTCACCACGCCGTGCTCGATGGCTGGAGCGGCCCAGTGCTGCTGGGGTCGGTGCATCGCGGCTATCAGCAGTCGATGACGCAGGCCCGGAATCAGGACACGGCACCCGAGGTGAGCCCCGATACCGCCTGGCTCGCCTTCGGCCGCCATATCGCCAGCCAGTCCGCCAGCAGCGCCGCCTACTGGCAGGGACGCGAAGATCTGCTGGCGAGATCCAATGATCTGTCGGCCCTGTTCGGGGTGGCCCTCGAATCTGGCCTGAGTGGACGCCTCACCCAGCAGCGCCCCGCGCTGTGCGGCCAGCCCCTGGCCCCGGAGATCTCCGGACAGCTGGAGAGCCGGGCCCGCGAGCTGGGGGTCACAGCAGGCCTCTTGGCCCAGTACGCCTGGCATCGACTGCTGGCCCGTCACTGTGGCGACCCTGTGACCCTGGTGGGCAACGTGACCCCGGGCCGGGACTTCCCCATCGAGGGAATAACCCAAAGCGTCGGGCTCTATATCAACAGCCTGCCGCTGGCCCTGGATTGGCGCACCGATCTGACTCTGGCGCAGCATATCGCTCAGTTGCAGGGAGACTTGCTGGCCCTGAACCAGCACGGCACCCAGTCCCTGGCGGCCCTGACCCGGGGTGGCCCGCGCCTGTTCCAGAGCCTGTTCGTGTTCGAGAACTACCCCATGCCATCGCCGCCGGCGACCCTCGAGCCCCATCAGCTGGTGCCGCAGTTTGGCGCCGTGGTGGAGAAGGTAGAGCTGCCTCTGTCGCTTGTGGTCAACGCCCGCGGCGGCCAGCTCAACCTGCGCCTCGAATTCGACGGCGAGCAGATAGCGCAGGGACGTGCGCAAGCCGTGCTGGCCCTATGGGTCGCCGAGCTCGAGTGGCTGGCAGGCGTGAGCCTCGCCGAACCTGCCCGGCTGGCGGATGCCAGGGCGCTTGGCGCTGTGGCGGCTCCGGTGGCGAGCGAGGCCATGTCGACCCCATCCATGCCGATTGAGGCTGAGGCCTGTCGACTGCTGACCCTGTGGCAACACCATTGCGGTCAGGATGCGAGCTGGCAGCAGGCGTTGAGCGCCCTTGGCATCGACTCGGTGCAGCAGCTCGCCCTGTTGGCGGCTCTCAACGAGGCGTTCGGCGCCCGTCACGGGGCCCTGAGTCTGCAACGGCTCAAAGAGCAGGGGTCGCCGGCGCATCTGTTCAACCACTGGCTGGTGCGCCTGCCCGAGGAGGTACTATGACGACGGCAACAAGGCTCAACCCACGGCAAGGGGAGCTCTCCCCTATTGCCCAGCAGGGTGAGCAGGGGCTCGGCGTGCGGTTGGCTCGGGTGCTGGGGGGGACGCCGCTCGCCCCCGCCATCGCCATGAACGGTCAGTGGCAAAGTTATGGAGCGCTGGAGGCGCGAGTCGGCCAGATAGCCGCCAGCCTGCGCGGCTTAGGCGTAGGGGAGCGGGTCGGTCTCTACCTGGCGCGATCCCCGGATCTGGTGGCCAGCCTGCTCGCCTGTCTGCGCCTCGGGCTCACCTTCGTGCCCCTCGAGCCGGATTTTCCGGTGGAGCGGCTGCAGGGCATCGCCCGTCAGGCGCGGCTCTCGGCGGTGCTCTGTGATGAAGTCGAGGGCTGCCCCGCGTTTGGCTGCCCCCTGCGTCCACTTGGCGCGAGAAGGGGGGAAGGACGTGGCGAGACTCCGGGTAAGGAAGTTCTGAACGAGGAGGCCTGCATCTGGCCTCCGGTGGATGACGCCCTGGCCGCCTACATGATGTTCACCTCCGGCTCCACCGGCGAGCCCAAGGGGGTGGTCATCAGCCGGCGTGCCCTGCTCTGCTTCCTCGACGGGATCCGCGAGCGGCTCGGCCTATCGCCGAGTTGTCACTGGCTCTTTATCACCACCCCGGCCTTCGACATCTCCCTGCTGGAGATGCTGGGGCCGCTCTGGGGGGGCGGCCGCCTGACGGTGGCGGACAACGATCACAACAAGGATCCCCTGGGGATGATGGCCCTGCTGGCGGCGGACACCACCATCAACTGGCTGCAGGCGACCCCCGCCTGCTGGCGCATGCTGCTGAAAGCCGACTGGCAGGGGAGCGAGCACCTCACCGCCCTGTGCGGTGGCGAGGCGCTGGACGCGGGCCTGGCCGAGCAGCTCTGCACCCGTACCCGGCGGCTCTGGAACTGCTATGGCCCGACCGAGGCCACCGTCTGGTCTCTGGTGAGCGAGGTGCGCCTGCCACTGACCGACGGACGCATCACCATAGGTCACAGCCTGCCGGGCTATCGGCACTGGGTGCTGGACGGCGCGGGGCAACCGGTGGCCGATGGGGAGGAGGGGGAGCTCTGCATCGAGAGCCCGGCCCTGTGCGAGGGGTATTGGCGCAAGCCCGCCCTGACGGCAGCTGCCTTCCTGCGCCTTGACACCCATCGCCTCTATCGCACCGGCGATCGGGTGCGTGCCCTCGGGGGGGACAAGTACCGCTACCTGGGGCGGCGCGACGATCAGGTCAAGTTGCGGGGCTTTCGCATCGAACTCGGGGAGGTGGAGGCGGGCCTGCGTCGCCAGGCCGGGGTGCAGGAGGCGGCGGTGCGGCTCATCGGCGAGGGAGACGAGGCCATGCTGGTGGGCTATGTGGAGGCTAAAAGTGGGGTGACCCTCAACCGGCTTGCCCTGCGCAAGGGGCTGCAGGAGAGCCTGCCCTACTACATGGTGCCGGCCCGCATCATCTTGCTGGATGCCCTGCCCAAGACCGGCAGCGGGAAATTGGATAGAAAGGCGTTGCCACTGCCTGAATGAGTCGTGGCAATGGGTTGAGCTGCCAGCTTGTGGTTTTGCAGTGCTGATATGCTGCAAAAATAAACATGATTGGTGGTTTGCCCCTTTCTGGCTTATCCGATGTTTGACAGGCCGGATCCCGCCTCGGAGTCCTGGTCTCGTCAGCACGGCTCCACCCGCCAGCCAGACAAAAGCCCGCATGATGCGGGCTTTTTTATCCGTGTTGATCCGTGCGAGGCGGTATCAGCGGGTGATGGGGGCGGCGTCCGGCTTGCTCATCAACTGCTCCACGTCGCTTATCACCCGAAGAGCCGCCTGGGGGCCGCCGGTGGAGGTCCAGAGGGACCCGTCCACGGCGCCGAAGCGCTTGCCCTTGATGGCGCTGAGCTGCTGGAAGGCGGGGGTCTGCTCGGCCTGTTTCATGGCATCCACCGCATCGCCGCTGGCGCTCAGGGTGCCGATCACCAGCCAGTCACCGTCCAGCAGATTGAGGGATTCGAGGCTCAGGGCCGGGGAGTGGGGGCTCTTGTCACCGACCTGGTGCGGTGGGCGGGCCAGCCCCATCTCCTGCACCACGCTGCTGGCGAAGGTGCTGCCGTGCATGTAGCTCGGCCCCTTGGGGTTCCAGCGCACTATGCTCACCTGCTCACCCTGATGCTTGGCAAGCTTGCTGCGGGCCTCCTGCAGACGGGCGTCGTACTGGGCCAGGAAGGCCTTGCCTTCGGCTTCCTTGTTCAGCACCAGGGCGGTGCGCTGGAACACCTGCTTCCAGGGCTCACCCCAGTTGCCGGTGACGACGGTGGGGGCGATTTCGTTGAGCAGGGTCAGCAGCTCGGGTTTGGTCTGGGCGGTCAGGATGAGATCCGGCTCCAGATCGATGAGCTTCTCCAGATTGGGGTTGTCCAGATCCCCCACCACGCTTATCTCCTTGCCCGCCTTGTCCAGCAGATAGCGGGGCAGGGTGGCCTGACCGCGCCCATTGACGGTGCCGACCGGCTGCACACCCAGGGTCAGGGCGGCGTCCAGGTCGAGCTCACCCAGCACGACGACGCGCGCGGGAGCATCCGGGACGGTTTGGGACTGGCCGTTGGCATCGATGACCTGGCGAGTCCCGGCCTGGGCCTGGAAACCGACCAGGCTCGCCAGCATCAGGGCGGCGGCCAGGGGGGAGGAGATCTTCATGGTTACATCCTTATGGGTGAATGCGGCGGGCGCTCGGGTTGACGATGGGTCGGGGCGATGCGTCCGGTTTAATTGGCCCCAAATGGGCGGGAACATGCTACCACAGTCTTAAGTGAGAAACGTTGTCATTTGTATTTGTGGCGATCCATGGTGGAGCTTTGGTACCATCAGGCTCCCCACTGAGAGAGGTTTCCATGCCCGCTTCCCTCCCCGCCACGGCGCCTGCGACCGGTTTTATCCGCCACATCGATGTGCTGAGCGTGGCGGGGATGGCCTCCTTGCCCATCCATCGGATCAGCTTTGATCCCGCCGCCTTGACGCCGGCTAGCTTCGCGGACCACGAGATGCTGCTGCCCGCAGCCCTTGCGCGCGCCGTGGCCAAGCGGCAGGGGGAGTTTCTGGCGGGCCGCCTGGCGGCCCGTGAGGCCCTCGCACCCTTCGGACTGAGAGGGAGCGCGGTCAGCATCGGGCCGGACAGGGCACCCTGTTGGCCCGCGGGGATGGAGGGCAGCATCAGCCACAGTCAGCTGCTCGGGGAAGGGGTGGCCCTGTGCGCGGTGCGCCCGGTCGGTGCCGGGCTCGGACTGGATCTGGAGGCCTGGCTGTCAGAGGCGCAAGTCAGCCAGCTTTGGCCCGGCATCGTCGATGAGGGGGAGTGGGCGCGACTGGGCGCGGGGGCGGCGAGCGCGGGGTTGACCCTGGCAGAGGGGCTGACCCTGGTGTTCTCGGCCAAGGAGAGCCTGTTCAAGGGGCTCTACCTCAGAGTGGGCCGCTACTTTGACTTCCTTGATGCCAGCTGGTCGGCCATGGGGGCCCAAACCCTGCGTCTGGGTCTGAAGACGGCGCTGGCCCCGGACCTGCCCGCCGGCTGGGGCTGCACCCTGCACTGGCAGCGGCTGCCGGGGGGAGTGCTCACCCTGCTGGCGCTTTGATGGGACTAAACATCAGAAATGAGAGATAAAAAAACCGCCGTGATGGCGGTTTTTTTATCTCTGGCAGGGCTGGGCTTTATTCATTCACCTGTCTGGCACCTGGTTCTGCGCGCCGGTCCGGCACGGTTGCTGAGTGCCGACGCGGCACTATGACGGGGGCGCCATCGCCGGGGGCATGCAGTATGTCCACATCGGTGTGGTAGAGGCGATCGATGAGGGGCTTGGTGACCACCTCCCGCGCCGGTCCCATGGCCTGGATGCCGCCGTTGCCGAGGGCGATCAGCTCGTCGCAGTAGCGGGCGGCGGTGGCGAGATCGTGGATGACGATGAGTACCGTCTTGCCCTCTGCGGTGATCTGGTGGATGGCTTCCATCACCTCGGTCTGGTGGCCGATGTCCAGCGCGCTGGTGGGCTCGTCCAGCAAGATGATGTCCGCATCCTGGGCCAGCACCATGGCGAGCCAGACCCGCTGGGCCTGGCCGCCGGAGAGGGAGCTGGCGCTCTGATGCCAGATGGACTCCAGCTGCATCCGCTCGCAGGCCCAGCGCACCATGCGCGCATCCTCCTCGCTCCATTGATTGAACCAACCCTGATGGGGGTGGCGGCCGTATTGCACCAGCTGTTCTACCAGTATGCCGGCGGGTACCAGGGGGCGCTGGGGCAGATAGGCGAGCTCCCGGGCCAGGGCCTTCATGCCGTAGCTGCCAAGGGGCTTGCCCTTGAGCAGGATCTCCCCGCGCTGGGGCTGCTCCTGCCCTGCCAGCAGTTTCAGCAGGGTGGATTTACCGCCTCCGTTCGGGCCGACGATACCCACCAGCTTGCCCTTGGGAATGGTGAAGGAGACGTCCTGGAACACGGCTTTTTGCTGGTAGCCGAAGTGGAGGCCGTTCGTGGAGAGCGTCATCGAAGAGCCCCTTGTCGTTGATTGATCAGGATAAATGTCTGCATCAGTCGGCCTTCTGCCTGTCTTTGATGAGCACGAACAGCAGCAGGATGCCGCCGAGAATGCGGGTCATGATGCCGGTGGCCACCTCGTGGGGGCTGGCCAGCACCCGCACCAGGGTGTCGCTCGCGAGCAGCAGCAGGGCGCCGCACAGGGCGGCTATCCACAGCGGCACCACCCTGTCCCGGGAGAGCCAGGAGGCGAGGATGGGGGCTGCCATGGCGATGAACACCACGGGGCCACCGATGGCGGTGCCGAGCGCCGCCACCACGATGGCCTGGGCCAGCACCCCGAGCTGCACCCGGTTGACGTTCACCCCCAGGGTCTGAGCGGTAACGGGACCGAGGCGCAGTACCCCGAGGGCGCGGGAGAGGTACACAATCCAGGGGCAGATCAGCAGGATGATGATGGCCACCGGCAGCACGGTGCCATAACCCTGGCCGACGAAGTTGCCCATGTTCCACAGATAGAGGCTGGTGAGGTGCACCAGGGACTGGGTGGACATGACGAACTGGCCGATGGCGTTCATCAGCTCGGAGACCCCGATGCCGATCACCACGAACAGATAACCTTGCTCCCCCGGTTTGTTGCACAGGGCGTAGAGCACGGCGGCGGCGAACAGGGCGCCGAGGGGGGCGGCCCACCAGGGCCAGCTGCCGAGGGTCAGGTAGAGGGAGAAGATGATGATGGCGAGCGATGCCCCCTCGTTGACCCCTATCATGTCCGGGGTAGCGAGGCGGTTGCGAATGAGGGTCTGTACCAGGCAGCCGGAGAGGCCCATGGCGGCCCCCGCCACCAGCACGGCGACGATGCGCGGCAACCGGATCTTGAACACGGTCACCTCGCTCAGGCGGCTCCCTTCCCCCATCAGGGTCTGGACCACTCCCAGCATGCTGAGCTTGCCTGACCCTAAGGTCAGCGCCAGCAGGGATAACAAGATGAGGGCCAGCAAAAGCCCCGTGGTGATCAACCAGGCCCGGCGATCGAGCAGCAGGGTGCGGCTGCCAAGACGCAGACAGAAGGTGCCGGCGGGCAGTGCGGTCGTGGACATCGGCGACGAGTCAGACATCAGGGGCATCCTTATTTCACGGCCAGAAGGGAGCGAAAGCCCCCGCTGCGCACCACCATGATGAGCACGGGGGCACCGATCAGCGCCAGAATGACGCCGTTGGGCAGCTCGAACGGCTGCAGCAGCCAGCGCGCCAGCACATCGGCGGCGAGCAGGAACAGCACCCCGAACAGGGCGGAGAAGCGCACCTGGATGGCGAGGCGCACCGGTTCCACCAGGCGAGCGCAATAGGCGGCGAGGAAGCCGACGAAGCCGATGGGGCCGGCGATGGCGATGGCGCAGGCGGTGAACAGGGTGGCGGCGAGCAATACCCCGATGCGCACCCGGGTGGTGCGGATCCCGAGTGCCTGGGCCTGGTTGTCCCCCATCTGCATCAGGGTGAGCTGACGGCACAGGGCCAGGGTCAGCAGCAGGGCTGCGAAGGCAAAGGGCATCACCGTCAGCACGGCATCGAGGCTGGAGGCGGCCAGCGACCCCAAGTTCCAGAAGCGGAACTGTTCCAGCACCACCTTGTTGGAGAGCAGAAGGAAGTTGGAGAGGCCGCCGAAGGTGGCGGAGAGTGCAACCCCGACCAGAATGAGCTTGAGGGGGTTGGAGCGGCCCACCATGAGGCCGAGGCCGAGCACGACCAGGTTGCCCATGAGGGCGCCGAGGCCGGACCAGAGCAGGTAACCGTAGGCGGACTCGACCCCGAAGTACGTGAGCCCGATGACCAGGGCGAAGACGGCGCCGGCGTTGACCCCGAGCAGGCCGGGCTCGGCCAGGGGGTTGCGGGTAGCGCTTTGCAGCATGGAGGCGGCGAGCGCGAGGCAGACACCGACCACCAGGGCGGCCAGGGTGCGGGGCAGTCGCAAGGTATGCACTATCATGGCGAGTTTTTCATCGGCCACGAGGGCGGGGTCGCCCAGGAGGAAACCGGCGACCTCACGGCCACCATAGACACCGGCCCCGGTGGCCAGTGACAGACAAATCAGCAGAAAGAGGAGCAGTACGCCGAGCCAGAACAGCCGGGTTTGGTATCTGAGCACGCAAAAACTCCTTTCATGTCAGAGCAGTAGAAACGCAAAAAGGGAGCCCCGTTGCCGGAGCTCCCACAGGGGGGGATTACAGCTTGTAATCGATCCCGGCGTAGACGGTACGACCTTCCAGGATGAAGTCGGCGTCGGTGGCCACTTCATCACGCTGGGTGTTGGTGAGGTTGGTGATGCCGAGCTTGAAGTCCAGGGCCGGCGTGACCTTCCAGTTGGTGTTCACGTCCAGGGTCTGGTAGTGCTCGGATTTGAACGCCTGGGCGTTGCGGGCCGGCACCTTGATGATCTGGCTGCCCACGTACTGCCAGGCCAGGTTGGCGCTGACCACGTCGCTCGCCTGCCAATCCAGGCCGATGTTGCCGGTGTGATCCGGGGTCTTGGCCAGATCCTCGCCGGTGCTCTTGTCTTCGGAGTCCAGCAGGGTCCAGTTACCGGTCAGCTGTACGTTGTCCAGCACGTCAACCCAGCCGGTCAGCTCCAGACCCTTGACCCGCGCCTTCTTGACGTTGAGGTAGGTCATGACGCTCGGACGGTAGCCCGGGCCCCATTGATCGCTCTGGATCAGATCCTCGATGTCGTTGTGGAAGCCGGTGACGCCGGCGCCGAAGCGAGCGCTCTCGTAGGCGGTACCCAGCTCATAGCTGACGGCGGTTTCCGGTTTCAGATCCGGGTTGCCGATGACCTGGCAGGCGCCGCGGCAGGCGGTGGTGGAGAAGCCTTCGCTGGATTGCGCCAGGGTCGGGGCCTTGAACGCCTTGCCGGCGCCGCCCTTGATCACCCATTCGTCGGTCAGGGTGTAGAGGGCGTAGGCACGGGGGCTGAACTCGTTGCCATAGGTCTCGTGGTGATCCAGACGGCCGGAGAGGGTCAGGGCCAGATCACCGAAGCTGAACTCGTCCTGCAGGTAGACGGCGCTCTGGGAGGCATCCACGCTGCCGTTGGTGATGTTGCGGCTGTGCTCCAGCTCGGTCTTGCGGAACTCGGCACCCGAGGTGAGCAGGTGATCCCCGAGGTAGCCGCTGACCTGACCATCGACGGTGTTGTTGGTCTGGGTCACATCGGCGGCGCCACCGTTGAGCTGGGAGTCGTCCATCAGGTCGGTCTGCTCGAAGTAGTAGCGCAGACGGCTGTCGAAGTGCTCCCAACGGCCGTTGTGGGTCACGCCCAGGCTCAGGCGATCCAGGTTCTGCACGTTGTGAGGGGTGGCCGGTGCGGTCGGGGCACGCGGCACGTTGTTGAAGTAGCTGTCCATGTCGTTCTGGTTGTAGCCCAGATCGAAGTCGATGTCCTGGTTGTCGGACACCAGCCATTTCAGGCCGGTCAGCACGTTGACCACTTCCCGTTTTTCCAGGGCGTCGGCGTCCGGGTTGTTGCTCTGATCGCTCTTCCAGCGGTCGCGCTGGTAGCCTTCGACCACGATGTTGCCGAGCAGTTTGTTGTCGATGAGGGCACCGGACACATAGGCGCTGCCCTGGTTGGCGTCACCGCCATCCCCCTTGGTGGGCATGCTGTGGGTGTAGCTGACGGCGGCTTCGGTCTGCTCCTTGGCCTGGCGCAGGATCACGTTGACCACGCCCCCCAGGGCATCGGCACCGTACAGGGAGGAGACGGGGCCGCGGATCACTTCGATGCGCTCGATGGCCGCCATGGGGATCGAGCTCAGGTCGAAGTCGTTGCCATAGGCGCTGCCCAGGGTTTCGCGGGCGTTGACGCGCTTGCCGTTGATCAGCAGCAGGGTGTAGTCACCGCCCATGCCACGGATCTTGATCTCGTTGCGACCGGTGGGGTTGGTGGCAATGATGTTGACGCCGGGCACATGCTTGAGCGCATCGCCGATGTTGTTCACGTTCATCTTGTCGATGTCTGCGCGGGTCACCACGGAGACGCTCGCCGGGGCGGTGAACTCGGTGTGCTTGGTCTGGGTCGCGGTGACGACCACGGTCTCGTTGGCCTTGACCGTCTCGGCCTGGGCCAGACCCGGCAGGGCCATCAGCCCGAGGGAGAGCAGGATGGGGTTTAATTTAAATACGCCGTGCTGCAACTGCATTGTTAAAGCTCCATGAAAAACAGAGGTTATTTGGGTCGGACTCTTCTGGTCCGACTGCTCACTGACTTCCTTGTCTGGCGATGCCAGACGCGGGGTTATTGTTATTCTTTATCCGCTCCAGCCCCCTGATGAGGAACCAGACACCGGCGCAGGCCAACAGGCCGCAGGCAATATTGATCCAGGCCAGCTCGGCGAAGCCGTGCAGGGCGCCTTGCTCGTCCGATACCAGGTAACTGGCGGAGAGCAAGCTGCCAAGGCCGGCCGCCACATTGGTGACCGTGCCCTGGAATGACATGAAGGCGGCGCGCTGATGGGGGGCCGGAATGGCCGCCGTGATGGCCAGCGTGGTGCTGGCGCGAGCCGAACTGAGCGCCATGAAGAGGGTGAACAGCAGATAGATGGGCAAGCCCGCCGGCAGGGCGAAGCCGAGCAGGGTGACCAGGGCCAGCAGCAGGCTGGTGAGCAGGATGGCACCCTGGGCTCGTCCTTGATCGATCCAGCCACCGCACAGGCGCATGGTGGCCATGCTGGCGAGGCCGCCACAGAGATAAAGGGCGGCGATCTGCTGGCGTGGGAAGCCCAGATTGAACTGGAAATAGTTGGCGAAGTGCGGGATCAGCAGGAAGTGGCCGAACATCTGCAAACAGAGGATGACGAGGGCGCCCTGACAGAGGGATGAGCTGAGCAACTGTCGCAGTCCCTTGCCATGGGGAGCAGGGCTGACCGGCAGGGAGGGTAGCAGGCGGCTGCTCACCAGGGCCAGCAGCAGGCCGCAGGCACCGAACAGCAGGAAGGGGGTCTGCCAGCCGAGCCACTGGGCCAGAGTCAGGGCGGCGGGCACGACCAGGATGGCGGCCAGCGAAAACGCCATGCCCACGTAGGCGAGGCGGCGTCCACGCTCCGCCGGGGGGACCAGGTCCAGCACGGCGGCCATCAGGATGGCGGCGAGGGGGCCGGCCACGCAGCCCGACAGGATGAACAGCAGCAGCAACTGCTGGCTGTCTTGCACCAGGGCGCAGGCCATCAGCAACAGGAAGCGCAGGGTCAGCAACAGGATCAAGGCGGGTTTGCGATTGAAGCGATCGAGCCAGGGCGCGGCCAGGATCCCCATGAGCGCAGCCCCCAGGGTGGCGCCGCCGCTGAAGTAGCCGGTCTGCTCCGATTGCATGCCGAGGCTGGTGACCAGATCGGGCCCAAGTGGCATCACCATCATCATGCTGCCCATGGAGAGCATGTTGATCAACATGGCTAGATGGATGGTGGCAGGGGTACGGGAGACGACAGGATCTGGCTTCATCAGAGGCTGCTCGAAAAAATGAGTCCGAATTGTATCCGAGCGTTCTTGTTGTGACAACAAATGATAACCATTTTTATTTGTATTGATTGGTCCCTCAATGAGTCTCTTTTTTGCGCCGTACTCAGGGGTTCAAAAAGCATGCGAATGAAGCCCTTTTGGCCATGGCACGCGAACCTGGGTGGCCGCTTGCCACGGACTCGTTGCAATTGGCCGTCCATGGTCGATGATGCATTCATGAGGGCGAGAAAAGTGGGGGAGAGGGTGATGAGAGGTGGCTGCTGGATAATCTGTATGTGCTGGCTCTGGGCACTGCCCCTGCGGGCCGAGGTCAAGGTGGTGCCCGTGTTCGAGGCCGAGGCCATGGCGCAGACGCTCAGAGAGATCTACCCGGATCTCGGGGTGAGCGCCATGGGCAACCAATTGGTGCTAAGCGGCACGCCCGCCCAGTTGCAGGAGGCCGAGACCCTGCTGACCAAGCTCAACCTGCCGCCCCAGAGCCTACTCATCGAATGGCGGGTGGACGGCGCTTCGAGCAGTCAGCAGCTAGGGGTGGGGATCGGCAATGACAACGCCAGACGGCAATGGTTGCTGGAGGGAGGGGCAGAACAGTACCAGCGCACTCAGAGTGACAGCTGGCAGGTGCGCGGCCTCTCCGGGCGCCCCGTGTTGCTGCAGATGGGATCCTATCAACCAGTCACCTTCTATCGCTGGCGGGGAGGGCGGGTGGTGGGCATGGTGCCGCTGGTGAACGGCCTCTACGCCACCGCCACCCTGGTGGGGGAGCGGGTGCAGATCGCCCTTGGCAGCGAGCAGGCGAGGTTAGAGCGGGGTGACATCAAGACTGGGCAGAGCGCCACCGAGGTGAGCGGTGCCCCCGGCGAGTGGTTGACGGTGGGGGAGCTTGCCACCACACAGGGGAGCCAGGGGGCGGCAATCGCCAATCCGTCGGGGATGAGCACGGCCAGCGGCGGCGAGCGCCAGAGGCTGCAGATCCGGGTCAGCCGTCAATAGGCGGCCCGGCACATCCCCTCCCGACCGGCTTGATCACGCAGATTGAACGGTGTTGATCAACTCCCGGCGTGGGGCTGATCCACCGCATATTCGCGCAGCTGACGACTCCTGAGCAGGTACCAGAGTGCCCACAGGCTGCCGATGAGCACCAGGGCCGTCGGCCAGCTGAAGGACCACTTCTGCAGGTTGAGGCTGTGCAGTTGCAGCGCCAGGCCGCTCAGGGTGGAGCAGAGCAGCAGGCCGCGGCTGTGACGTCTGAGCCAGGCGCGGATGCTCTGCGTCTGCTGATGGGTACCGCCGTAGGCGAGCAGGGCCAGCATGGCGGGCAGATCGCTCAAGAGGCCGAGATAGAGGCTGAGCCGGTCCGGATAGAACAGGGTCAGGATGGCGCTGCCGCTCTCGCGGGTGACCCCGGCCATCAGAAACAGCCAGACCGAGCGGGTCAGCAGCAGGGCGATGGGCCAGAACCAGAGCGGGGGGCGCAGCTGGCCGTGATCGTCATATCGGTGTTCGGGGTAGAGGGTCATGGGGCCCGGTCTGCTCCGCATCGGGTGAGTGATACCTGGGGATATGGGGCAGGGGCCGGGCCTTTACAAGGCGGGAAGATGGCTGGAATTAATCGGGGAGCCTTGGCTCCCCGATCTGTTTCAAGCTGGCGGCCACCCGGCAGGTCAGAGCCAGCCCTTGCGCTTGAAGAAGAGGCCGGTTCCGAGTGACGACATCACCATCAGCACCAGCGAGAGCGGATAGCCATATTCCCAGGCGAGCTCCGGCATCCGGCCGAAGTTCATGCCGTAGATGCTGGCTATCAGGGTCGGTGGCAGGAAGATCACCGCGGCTACCGAGAAGATCTTGATCACCTTGTTCTGCTCCAGATTGGTCACCCCCATGGAGGCCTCCAGCTGGAAGTTGATCTTGTCGAACAGGAACTGGGTGTGGGGCAGCAGGGACTCCACGTCGTGCAGCATCTCGTCGATCCACTTGTTCTGCTCGCCGGTCATGCGCTGGCGCAGGCTGCGTTTGAGGAATCGCAGGGCGCGGCGGGTATCGTGCAGGGAGAGACGGATCTGGCCGTTGGCCTCTTCCTGGGCCATCAGCTCTTTGAGCATGGGATTGATCTGGTCCGGTTCAAAAATCTGGTCTGCGGTGTTTTCCAGTGTTTTATAACCATCTTCGATGAGATCGGAGAGATATTCCACTTTCAGATTCTGTACTTCCAGCAGAATATCCAGTGCATCTTCCACCTCCAGCCGGTCCTGGCGCATGTAATGGCGCAGCAGGCGTACCAGGCCGATGTCATCCTCGCGGATGCTGATCAGCAGGTTCTGGCGCAGGGTGAAGGAGACGTGGACACCCTTGGTGTCGCGCCCGATCCGCTGGGGAAACAGGGAGTGAATGTGCAGGCCGTCGGTGTCCCAGTAGAAGCGGGCGGATGCCTCGATATCATCCAGCTCTTCCTTGTCCGGCACTTCTTCCAGGAACAGGCCCGTCAACCATTCTCGCTCCGCCGTGTCCGGCTTGTAGGCATCCAGCCAGACGGTGTTGTCGGGAACGATGTCGTCCGGCCCGAGCGTGACGATGTCCAGCACCTTGTTGTTGAGGATGTAGGCGGTGATCATCTGTCCCCCTTAAGAAGTCATGGGTTATCAGGGATGGTTGCACAGGTTCATACGGCCTTGGATCGTTCGGAGCGCGATCCATGGGAAAGCATGACGGGGCCGATGGACAACCTGAATGCCGCGAACTATACAGGGGTGCGCCGCGCTTGTCAGGGCCTATTCATCAGGGGTTCAGCCTGTTTGCTCAAAAAAACGGCGAGGTCGGAGCAGCGGATCCCGCCCTGGCGCCATCGTTTTCCGGCCCCGTCGGCCGAGGGCAGAAGAGGATGACAACAAGGTGACGATGTCGCCTTTTATCATCCAATTGATCCCTCACGGATCCGCCCCATGCCCCTTTATGGTGAAGCCCGGACTGTGACGGGCTGAGTATCCTATGTGTCATTCCCCCGTTACATATTGGGGGAGTTGGGTCCCGAGCCGCCTTGCGGTGGTGTCCAGAGGATATGCTGGGACTGAGCATCCTTGATGTCGCAGCTCCTGTGCATCGTCAACTCCCATTACATATTGGGGTAATTGGGCCCCGAGCCACCTTGCGGCGGTGTCCAGAGGATATGCTGGGACTGAGTATCCTTGATGTCGCAGATCCTGTGCATCGTCAACTCCCATCACATATTGGGGTAGTTGGGCCCCGAGCCACCTTGCGGTGGTGTCCAGAGGATATTCTGGCTGGGATCTTTGATGTCGCAGGTCTTGCAGTGGATGCAGTTGGCTGCGTTGATCTGCAATCTGGGTTGATTCTGTGCCCCCTGGGGTTCGGCCTCAATGATCTCGAAGACCCCGGCGGGGCAGTAGCGCTGGGCGGGTTCGGCCCAGGTGGGCAGATTGACGCTCACCGGTATGCTCGCGTCCTGCAACTTGAGGTGGCAGGGCTGATCCTCGTCATGGCTGGTGTTGGCGAGATAGACGGAGGAGAGCTTGTCAAAACTGAGTCTGCCGTCCGGTTTGGGGTAGGGGATAGGTTGACAGCGGCTGGCCAGGCGCAGCTGGCGATAGTCCGGCTCCTTGTCCAATAGCGTCACGGGGGAGCCCTTGCCCCAGAGCCTCTGCTCCAGCCAGTTGAAGGCCCCGCCCAACCAGGGACCCCAGCGGTGCAGGGCGGCACCGAAATTGCGGGCGGTCTTCAGCTCGCCTGCCAGCCAGCTCTGCTGCACGGCATCGCCGAACTCGGCCAGATCCCGCCCTCCTTCATCCCCCCCACGCAGGCGCATGGCGACAATGTCAGCCGCCAGCATGCCGGACTTCATGGCGGTGTGGATGCCCTTGATGCGGGAAAAATCCAGGGTGCCGGCATCACAGCCGATGAGCAGGCCGCCGGGAAAGTGCATGCGGGGCAGGGAGTGCCAGCCCCCCTTGGTGATGGCGCGGGCACCGTAGCTGATACGTTCGCCTCCCGTCAGGGTTTGGGCAATGAGGGGATGGTGCTTGAGGCGCTGGAACTCGTCGAACGGGCTGAGCCAGGGATTCTGGTAGTTGAGATCGACGATGAGGCCCACCGCCACCTGATTGTCCGCCAGGTGATAGAGGTAGAAGCCCCCCTGGCTCTTGTTGCCCCCATCCTCGGTGAGGGGCCAGCCACTGCCGTGCAGCACCCGGCCGGGGTGGGACTGGTTGGCGGGAACCTGCCACAACTCCTTGAAGCCGATGGCGTAGTGCTGCGGCTGGGCGCCGTTTTCCAGGTTGAATTCCTTGATGAGTTGCTTGCCGAGATGACCGCGAGCCCCCTCCGCGAACAGGGTGTAGCGGCCATAAAGCGCCATGCCGGGCACGTGATCCGCCTTGGGATTGCCGTCTCTGTCCAGTCCGAGATCGCCGGTGATCACCCCTCTGACCTTGCCCTCTTCCAGGATGAGTTCGCTGGCGGTGAAGCCGGGGTAGATCTCGACCCCGATGGCTTCGGCCTGCTTGCCCAGCCAGCGGCAGAGGTTGCCGAGGCTGATGATGTGGCAGCCGTCGTTGTGCATGCGCGGCGGCACCGCCCAGTGGGGCAGTGACAGGGCGCGGCTTCCGTTTTGCAGGAGGTGCACCTGATCGTCGCTCACCGCCACCCCGAGGGGAGCCTCCTGCCAGCTGTCAGGCAGCAGCTCCCTGAGCGCGACGGGATCGAACAGGGCGCCGGAGAGCAGGTGGGCCCCCACTTCGGCCCCCTTCTCCAACAGGCAGACCGACAGCGCCGGGCTTTGCTGCTTGAGGGCGATGGCGGCGCTGAGGCCCGCCGGGCCGCCACCGACGATGACGACATCAAATTCCATTGCTTCGCGTTCCATCTTGCCTCTGTGCTCGACTTGGCCTAGGGTAGTAATGGTAGTTTACGTAAACGTAAACCATTTTGTAAGCACTAACGCGCAAGTGAGCGCAATGGACTCACTCAACCGGTACGAGGAAGACCGACATGAAGCTGCTGGTCGCTGTCAAACGGGTCGTTGACTTCAACGTCAAGATCCGGGTCAAGCAGGATGGCTCCGATGTGGAGCTCGCCAATGTGAAGATGGGCATCAACCCCTTCTGTGAAATCGCGGTGGAAGAGGGGGTGAGGCTGCGCGAAGCCGGGGTGGCGAGCGAGCTGATCGTGGTCACCTTCGGGCCCGAGGCCGCGGCCGAGCAACTGCGCCACGTCCTGGCTCTGGGGGCGGATCGGGCGCTTCACTATGTGACCGACGAGACCCTGAGCCCCCTCAAGGTGGCGCAGGCATTGCAAAAATTGTGCGAGCAGGAGCAACCGGATCTGGTGCTGCTTGGCAAGCAATCCATTGATTCTGACAACAATCAGGTGGGCCAGATGCTCGCCGCCCTCAACGATTGGTCCCTGGCCACCTTCGCCTCGGCCCTCAAGCTGGTTGAGGGAGAACTGCAGGTGACCCGGGAGATTGATGGCGGGCTCGAAACCCTCGGCATGGGTCTGCCCGCCGTGGTGACCGTGGATCTGCGGCTCAACGAACCGCGCTTTGCCTCGCTCCCCAACATCATGAAGGCCAAGCGCAAGCCTCTGGAGAGCCAGCCCCTGGCGGCTCTGGGTCTGGATACCCAAAGCGAGATCCATGTTCTCGGGGTGATGGCCCCCCCGGTGCGCAGTGCAGGAGTGCGGGTCGGCTCGGTGGACGAGCTGCTAAATAAACTCAAGAACGAAGCCAAGGTGCTGCCATGAGCGTACTCATCATTGCCGAACATCATCAGGGCCAGTTGGCCGACAGTGTCGCCCGCGTAGTGGCGGCGGCCGGGCCACTCGGTGGCGAGGTGCACCTGCTGCTGCTGGGTCAGGGACTGACCGAGGCGGGGGAGCAGGCCGCCCGCTTGGAGGGGGTGGACAGGGTGCTGCTGGCCGAACACCCCATGCTGGCAGAGGGGCTCAATGACGGGGTGGATGCCCTGCTGGCTCCGCTGGCACGGGATTATCAACACTGCCTGATGGCGGCGAGCAGCCAGGGCAAGGATCTGTTGCCGAGGGTGGCGGCCAGGCTCGGGGTGGAGATGATCTCCGAGGTAACGGCCATCGAGTCCGCCGATACCTTCCTGCGTCCCATCTATGCGGGCAACGCCGTCGCCCGGGTGACAAGCTCGGCGGCCATCAAGGTGCTCAGCATCCGGGCAAGCGCCTTTGACGGGGCAGGGCAGGGCGCCAGTGTGGCCACCATCTCGTCGGTGCCCGTGCCCGAGATCCGCTGCAGGACCCGCCTCATCGAGCGGCGGGCGGTACGATCCGCACGTCCCGAGCTCGGCGCGGCGCGGGTGGTGGTCTCAGGAGGCAGGGCACTGGGTTCGAAAGCGCAGTTCGCCCTTATCGAGGCGCTGGCGGACAAGCTGGGGGCGGCGGTCGGTGCCTCCCGGGCAGCGGTGGACGCGGGTTTTGTCGCCAATGATCTGCAGGTGGGTCAGACCGGCAAGATAGTGGCGCCCGAGCTCTATATTGCGGTCGGTATCTCGGGGGCCATCCAGCACCTGGCGGGGATGAAGGAGTCCAAGGTGATCGTCGCCATCAACAAGGATCCGGAGGCCCCCATCTTCCAGGTGGCGGATTACGGCCTGGTGGGGGATCTCTTCACCCTGTTGCCGGAGCTCACCGCCAAGCTGTGATGCGCTGACATGATGCTGTCAAAAGGAGCGTGACTGCGCGTTTATGCCAGCAGTCGGCCATTTATCTGCATGTTCTCTGCAAGCCCTGACCCGTTCAGGGCTTTTCTGCTGCCAAGGGGGGCATGCCTGCCCAAAAAGGGTGCGCCAGATCCCAAAAAGCCTTTGCCCCCACGGGGGCCTCTCGTGTAAAACCGTTCGAGTCGTCATTCACACTCAGTCATTCACGGAAAGCGTCATGAGCAAACCGATTTACAACTTCTGCGCCGGCCCCGCCATGTTGCCGGTCGAAGTCATGGAGCGCGCCCAGCGCGAATTTTGTAACTTCCAGGGGCTGGGAGCCTCGGTCATGGAGCTTTCCCATCGCGGCAAGCCCTATATGGCGGTCGCCGAAAAGGCCGAGGCCGATCTGCGCGACCTGCTGGCGGTGCCGGACAACTACAAGGTGCTGTTCATGCACGGCGGTGGCCGTGGCCAGTTCTCCGCCGTGCCCATGAACCTGCTGGGCGGCGCGAATAAAAAAGCCGACTATCTGCTGACCGGGGTCTGGGCCGCGAGTGCGGTGGACGAGGCCCGCAAGTTCGGCGACATCCAGACCGTCGAGGGGGTCGCCAAGAACGCAGAAGGGATCAGTCACCTGTTGCCGGCCCCAGCATTCCGTGCCGATGCGGCCTATGTGCACTACTGCCCGAACGAAACCATCGATGGCATCGAGATGTTCGACATCCCGGCCACAGGATCTGTGCCCCTGGTGGCGGATCTCTCCTCCACCATCCTCTCCCGTCCCCTCGATGTCAGTCGTTTCGGCGTCATCTATGCCGGCGCACAGAAGAACATAGGGCCATCCGGGCTCGCCATCGCCATCGTGCGCGACGATCTGCTGAGCCAGGCGCGCGCCGATGTCCCTTCCATCTTCGACTATCAGCTCACCGCCAAGAACGACTCCATGTTCAACACGCCGCCGACCTACGCCTGGTACCTGGCGGGTCTGGTGTTCGAGTGGCTCAAAGAGCAGGGCGGTCTGGCGGCCATGGAGGCGCGCAACAAGGAGAAGGCCGATTTCCTCTACGGCTATCTCGATGACTCCAGCTTCTATGGCAACAAGGTGGATGCGGCCTGCCGCTCCCGCATGAACGTGCCATTCCAGCTCAAGAACGAGGCACTGGACAAGCTGTTCCTGGCCGAGTCGGAGGCCGCCGGCCTGCTGGCGCTCAAGGGGCACCGCATCGTCGGTGGCATGCGTGCCAGCCTCTACAACGCCATGCCGCTGGAAGGGGTCAAGGCCCTGGTGAGCTTTATGGACGGTTTTGCCAAGCGCCACGGTTGAGGCGTTTTCCCCATCGTGAGGCGCCGGGGACTCCCCGGCGTCTGTTTTTGTAGAGGATCCTGACCTTTGTGCCCCCAGCCCCGTATTTGTGCCAAGCGCGGTATTGCCGCACAGGGGCGAGGCTGTTAACGTCCGGTCAGGTGATTTATTTGAGGTCGTACAGGAAGTCTATGAATTCGTTGCGTCTGGAACCCATCTCTCGCGTGGCCGGTGTCGTCAATCTGCCAGGCTCCAAAAGTGTCTCTAACCGTGCCCTGTTGCTGGCGGCCCTGGCCCGCGGCACCACCCGGTTGACCAACCTGCTCGACAGCGATGACATCCGTCACATGCTGGCGGCCCTGACCCAGCTCGGGGTCAAGTACAAGCTGTCTGCCGACAAGACCGAATGCACGGTGCACGGCCTTGGCCGCAGCTTCGCGGTGAAGGATCCGGTCAATCTGTTCCTCGGCAATGCCGGTACCGCCATGCGTCCCCTTTGCGCCGCGCTCTGTCTGGGTTCAGGTGAATACATGCTGGGCGGCGAGCCGCGCATGGAGGAGCGTCCCATCGGTCATCTGGTGGATGCTCTGCGCGAAGCGGGTGCCCATATTCAGTACCTGAAAAAAGACGGTTATCCGCCCCTGGTGGTGGATGCCAAGGGACTCTGGGGCGGCGACGTCCATATCGATGGCTCCGTCTCCAGCCAGTTCCTGACGGCGTTTTTGATGGCGGCCCCCATGGCGGCCGGCGACACCCGCATCCACATCAAGGGGGAGCTGGTCTCCAAGCCCTACATCGACATCACCCTGCACATCATGAAGCAGTTTGGCGTGGTCATCGAACACGACGACTACAAGCTGTTCTACATCAAGGGCAACCAGACCTATGTCAGCCCGGGTGATTTCCTGGTGGAAGGGGATGCTTCCAGCGCCTCTTACTTCCTCGCCGCCGGCGCCATCAAGGGCAAGGTGCGGGTGACCGGCATCGGCAAGCACAGCATCCAGGGGGATATTCACTTTGCCGACGTGCTGGAGAAGATGGGCGCCCGCATCACCTGGGGGGATGACTTCATCGAGGCCGAGCAGGCTCCCCTGCACGGCATCGACATGGACATGAACCAGATCCCGGACGCGGCCATGACCATCGCCACCACGGCGCTGTTTGCCGAGGGACCGACCTCCATTCGCAATATCTACAACTGGCGGGTGAAGGAGACGGATCGTCTGCACGCCATGGCCACCGAGCTGCGCAAGCTGGGTGTGGAAGTGGAGGAGGGGCATGACTTCATCACCGTCACTCCGCCGGCCAGCCTCAAGCATGCGGCCATCGACACCTACAACGATCACCGCATCGCCATGTGCTTCTCCCTGGTGGCCCTGTCCGATACCGCGGTGACCATCAATGATCCGGGTTGTACCTCCAAGACCTTCCCGGATTACTTCGACAAGCTGGCGGGGATCAGCCAGGCCGTCTGATCTCATGCTCGTTGTCATCCAAGAGGCCCGCCACCGTGCGGGCCTCTTGCTTTCCCGCATGCCAATAGCAGCATTGCAACAACTTGCAAGGTCAGCCGCAAAAATACTTTGTTGAGGTATGTAATTTTCTATTTACACCCTTTCGATAGAGGAATAGATTGGGATCACTCAATCGCAGTCATTTAGCAGGAAGTATGGTCATGCAGCATCAAACCGACGACGTTAGAATCAAAGAAATCAAAGAGTTATTGCCTCCGGTTGCGGTGCTCGAGAAATTTCCGGCGACCGAGAACGCCTCACAGACCGTGTTTGAATCCCGCCAGGCCATTCATCAGATCCTGGCCGGTGAAGATCAACGTCTGCTGGTGGTGATCGGCCCCTGCTCCATCCATGATCCGGTCGCCGCACTGGAATATGGCAAGCGCCTCAAGGTGTTGCGTGACGAGCTCAAGGGCGAGCTGGAAATCGTGATGCGGGTCTACTTCGAGAAGCCACGCACCACCGTGGGCTGGAAGGGGCTCATCAACGACCCTTACCTCGACAACAGCTGCCAGATCAACGACGGCCTGCGCATCGGCCGCAAGCTGCTGCTGGATCTCAATGACATGGGGCTGCCCACCGCCTCTGAGTTCCTCGACATGATCACCCCGCAGTACATGGCGGATCTGATGAGCTGGGGGGCCATCGGTGCCCGCACCACCGAATCCCAGGTGCACCGCGAGCTGGCCTCCGGCCTCTCCTGCCCGGTGGGCTTCAAGAACGGTACCGACGGCACCATCAAGGTGGCCATCGACGCCATCGGTGCCGCCAGCGCCCCGCACCACTTCCTGTCGGTGACCAAGTTCGGCCACTCCGCCATCGTCTCCACCGCAGGCAACCCGGATTGCCACATCATCCTGCGCGGCGGCCGTGAGCCGAACTACAGCGCCGCCCATGTGAGCGAGGTGGTGAAGGGGCTGGACAAGGCCGGTCTGCCGCAGAAGGTGATGATCGACTTCAGCCACGCCAACAGCAGCAAGCAGTTCAAGAACCAGATGCGGGTAGCCGAGGACGTGGCCGATCAGCTGCGCGGTGGCAGCCAGGCGGTGTTCGGGGTCATGGTGGAGAGCCATCTGGTGGAAGGACGCCAGGATCTGGTGGAGGGCTGCGAGCTCACCTTCGGCCAGAGCATCACAGATGCCTGCATCAGCTGGGATGACACCGAGCTGCTGCTGCGCAATCTGGCCGATGCGGTGGCTACCCGCAACGCAGGCTGAGGGAGATGCTGTCAGGCCGATAGCGCCCGGGCGAGCACACCACTGGCAACAAAAAGCGCGACCCTGGGTCGCGCTTTTTTCATGGGGCCGCTCATGGGGCCAGGGTGCTGGGCGTGCTTATTTGCTGCGCGCCATGTGATCCCGCAGGCGGATGTTGATCATCTCCACCACCAGCGAGAAGGCCATGGCGAAGTAGATGTAGCCCTTGGGAATGTGCAGATCCAGCCCTTCCGCCATCAGGGCGACCCCGACCAGGATCAGGAAGGAGAGGGCCAGCATCTTGATGGTGGGGTGGGTATCGACGAAGTCACCGATGGCCTTGGCGGCGAACATCATGACGCCGACCGCGATGATGATGGCCAGCACCATGACCGGCACGTGATCCGCCATGCCGACGGCTGTGATGACCGAGTCCAGGCTGAAGATGATGTCCAGGATGGCTATTTGTACCAGGGTGGACATGAAGCCGGCGGCCTTGCTCACAGAGCTCTGTTCGTCGGCGGCCCCTTCCAGGCTGTGGTGGATCTCGTGGGTACTCTTGGCGATGAGGAACAGGCCCCCGATCAGCAAGATGAGATCCCGGCCCGAGATGGCTTCGCCCAGCACGGAGAAGAGCGGTTCGGTGAGGCGCATCACCCAGGCGAGGGAGAGCAGCAGCAGGATGCGGGTCCCCATGGCGAGGCCGAGGCCCAGGATCCGGGCACGCTGGCGCTGGGCTTCCGGCAGGCGACCCACCAGGATGGAGATGAAGATGATGTTGTCGATACCCAGCACGATCTCGAGCAGGGTCAGGGTGGCGAGCGCGACCCAGGCTGAGGGGTCAGCAATCCATTCCAGCATGATTGAACCTTGGTTGAACAGTGGTTGACGATTGAAACAGCGCATTCTAGCAGGCGGACCTGACTTGTCCCAGCGCGCCGAACAGATAAAATGGCGGCGTCCAGAGGGAGAAAAACATGTTTCGTTTAGGGCTTATTATCAACCCGGTCGCGGGCATTGGCGGGGCCGTGGGGCTCAAGGGCAGTGACGGCGTGGTGGCCGAGGCGCTGGCGCGGGGCGCGGTACCAAAAGCTCAAGAACGGGCTCGTCAGGCCCTGCTGCCCCTGTGTGGCCTGAGCCAACCTTTCGAACTGTTGACGGTCGGGGGGGATATGGGGGGCGAGCTGGCCGCGTCGCTGCAACTGCCCCATACCATCGTGCATCAGCCTGCCTCCCCGAGCAGCGCCGCCGATACCCGCATCGCAGCCGCCCTGCTGCGCGATGCCGGGGTGGATCTGCTGCTGTTCGCCGGTGGCGACGGTACCGCCCGGGACATCTGCGCCGCGGTGGGGGAGTCCTGCCATGTGCTCGGCATCCCGGCGGGGTGCAAGATCCACTCCGGGGTCTACGGGGTTACCCCCGCCGCCAGCGGCCGGGTGGTCGCCAGGATGATCGCCGGTGAACTGCTGAGCCTCATCGACGCCGAGGTGGTGGACATCGACGAGGAGGCGTTCCGGGCCGGCAAGGTGCGGGCGCGCCACTATGGCCAGATGCAGGTGCCCGGGGATCTGCGCTACGTGCAGGCCACCAAGCAGGGCGGGCGGGAGTCCGAGGCGCTGGTGCTCGCCGATCTCGCCGCCGGCGTGGTGGAGGAGATGGAGCCCGACACCCTCTATCTGATGGGCTCCGGCAGCACGGTGGCTGCCTGCATGGGGGAGCTGGGTCTGGAAAATACCCTGCTCGGTGTGGATCTGGTGGAAAATGGCCGGCTTATCGGGCAGGATCTGTCCGCCACCGAGATCCTGACCCGGATCCGTGGCCGTCGCTGCCGCCTGATCATCACCCTGATCGGTGGCCAGGGACATCTGTTCGGGCGCGGAAATCAGCAACTGAGTCCAGAGGTGATCCGGACCGTCGGACGCGAGCACATCCAGGTGCTCGCTACCAAAGCCAAGCTGGCGGCACTCGATGGCCGTCCGCTGCTGGTGGATACCGATGACCCGGCACTGAACCGGTCGTTAAGTGGTTATCTGCGCATAACCACCGGATACAAGGATCAGGTCATCTACCCGGTGGCCAACCCGGAATAGGACATCAAGGATGCGGCTGGCCTGGCGCCAGAGAGCCGCGATCAACCGGATCGCGGTTCCACTCCCCGAATTATTTTGCCGGCAACCCCGGAAATGAGGCTGCGTTAAATGACGATTCACGATTTTGAACACAAGTTGTTGGGACTGATCGACGCCATGGTCGCCACGGCCAGCGAAGACGAGCTGTTTGCGGGTGGCTACCTGCGCGGTCATATCTCCCTCGCCGTCGCCCGGGCCGAGCTGGAGGGCAAGACCCTGGTGCGGGACGTGAAGAGCTATGTGTTGCGTAGCCTGAACGAAGCCATCCTGCAGGGAGAGCTCTCCGAGCAGGACGAGGAGCTGGTGCAGGATATGTGGAAACGGCTGCAACAACAGGTAGAAGCTTGATCCCATTCGCAGTTCAAACACAAGTTTGAGTTTTCTGCTTCCCTGATTGTTATCAAAAGGTTAATAATGAGTCTTGCCTTTTGTTTCAGGGAATAAACCATGGCTTCCTCCTCACGCATTGCCAACAAACTGCCGCTCGAGATGCTCTATCACTGGGAGCGGCAGACGCCTGATCGGGTCTACCTTCGTCAAACCATTCACCGCGAATACGTCGACTTCACCTGGGGTGAAGTGGCGGATCAGGCGCGGCGCATGGTCACGGCACTGCGTGAGCTGGGCCTCGTGCCCGGCGACAAGGTGGCCCTGCTCTCCAAGAACTGTGCACAGTGGTTCATCGCCGATCTGGCGATGCAGATGGGGCACTATGTCAGCGTCCCCATCTATCCGACCGCCAACGTCGATACCATCGAATACGTGCTGCGCCACAGCGAGGCCAAGGCGATCTTCGTCGGCAAGCTGGATGACTGGAAGAGCCAGGAGGCGGGGGTGCCGGCGGACTTGCTGCGCATCGCCTTCCCCTACGACACCATGCCGGCCCCCCATCAGTGGGACGCGCTGCTCAAGGCCCACGAGCCCATTGCTGACAGCCCGATGCAGGCGCCGGATGCCCTGCTGAGCCTGGTCTACACCTCCGGCAGCACCGGCAAGCCCAAGGGGGCCATGCTGAGCGTGGAGCGCTACGCCTGGTCCTGCGAGAAGCTGGTGGAGGCGGTGGCGCTGACCGATGCTGATCGCGGCTTCTCCTACCTGCCGCTCGCCCACATCACCGAGCGGGTCTACATCTACGGTGGAAGCCTGTTCAGCGGGGCCACCATCGCCTTCCCCGAGTCCCTCGACACCTTCATCGACGACGTCAAACGCTGCCGTCCCACCGTCTTCATCTCGGTGCCGCGGCTGTGGGCCATGTTCCGCATCAAGATCCACGAGAAGCTGCCCCAGAAGAAGCTCGAGCTGCTGCTCAAGATCCCTCTGATTTCAGGTCTTATCAAGGGCAAGCTGCAAAAGGGGTTGGGGCTGGATCAGGCGCGGGTGCTGGGCTGCGGTTCGGCGCCGGTGGCGCCGGCGCTGCTCGAGTGGTATCACAGCATCGGTCTCGAGATCACCGAGGCCTGGGGCATGACCGAGAACCACGCTTTCTCCACCCTCAATTTCCCCTTCCGGGCGGACAAGATAGGCACGGTCGGCAAGGCCGGGCCCGGGGTGACCATCAAGATCTCCGACGAGGGGGAGATCCTCTGCCGCTGCGAGGGCATGATGCTGGGTTACTACAAGGATCCCGAGCACAGCAAGGAGGCCATCGATGAGGAGGGCTGGCTGCACACCGGCGACATGGGCAAGCTGGACAAGGAGGGCTACCTCACCATCACCGGGCGCATGAAGGATGTGTTCAAGACCGCCAAGGGCAAGTACGTGGCCCCCGTGCCCATCGAGGGGATGCTGGGGCAGGAGCCCATCATCGAGCAGCTCTGCGTCATCGGTTATGGCATGCCGCAGCCGGTCGCCCTGGTGCAGCTCGCCGAGAGCGCCATGCGCGGGGAGCGTTCCATCGTCAATGCCCAGCTGGAGGCGGCCCGCAACCGGGTCAACGCCCAGCTGGAACCCCACGCCAAGATCCGCGGCATCCTGGTGGTGAAGAGCCCCTGGAACATCGAGAACGGGGTGCTGACCCCCACCATGAAGATCCGCCGCCACCTGCTGGAGCAGAAGTACGCCGACATCGGCGAACGCTGGGCCGGGGCCGAGACCATCGTCTGGGAGTCATGACTGGCCGCTCTGGCGGGCTTGCCACGCCCGGCAGGCATTTGGAAAATCACTGACAAGCCGCAGTGTATTTGAAAATTAAATGAAGAAGGGGAGCCATGGGCTCCCCTTCTTGCGTTCAACGGGCCTATCAGACCGCCCGGTACTCCAGCTCGACATGTCCCAGCGCCTTGAGGGTGGACTGGGCGGCATCCCGCTGGCTGATCGGGCTGTTGCCGTTCTCCAGCAGCACGGCGCGGCGCACCTGGCCGAGATCCTCACCATTCAGGACCGCATGGGCGCAGGCCATCTGCATCGGCGACAGGCTGGGGTTGAAGGCGGCGTTCTCCGCGTAGCGCCCGCAGAAGATGCGGCCGTCCGCAAATTGCAGTGCCACCGCGGCATAGCCCTGACTGTAGGGGGCATAGCTCTGGCGGGCGGCCGCGAGGGCGGCTTGCCACAGGGGATCGTCGGTCTCCAGCACCAGCTCGTCGTGGGCCTGCGGGCTCATCAGGGCGTCGGTGATGTCGAGATCCGCCGGGCCGAAGGAGTGGGGCAGGAAGGATTGCAGCTCGCTCAAGTCGTCTGGCAGGGAGACTTTCAGGGTCTTGGCGGTACTCAGCTCGTTCATGAACTGGCGGCAGTGACCACAGGGGGTGTAGTTGACGGTGATCTCACTGATCCCGGTCTCGCCGCCGAGCCAGGCATTGGAGATGGCGGACTGCTCCGCATGGACCGAGTGGAACAGTCCCGGGCCCGCGAACTCCATGTTGGCGCCGAAATACCAGCTGCCGCTCAGGCCGCAGGCGATGGCGCCCACGAAGAATTTGGAGATGGGGGCGACCGAACAGGCGGCGGCCAGCGGCAGCAGGGCCAGACGCAGGGCGCGATCCTCAAGACCGGTGGCGGCTTTCAGGGTGGCGACTTGCTCGGGGCTGAAGCGGGCGGCGAACTGGTCGTCCAGCATGGGGCGCAGCGCCGCTTGCAGCGGGGCGGGCAGGGTGTCGAATGGCTTGGCAAAACGGGGATGCATACTGTGTCCTCAAAGGCCAATTGGGGGGCCATTGTAGGGAGCAAGCGCACTGAAATGTGTGAGCGCGCTCACGCCTTGGTGGGCAAAGGACGATGGATGTTAAAGGAAACGTTTGTCTTTCGCAATCTGTGCGGCGGCTCCCACCCCGGGCGGGGCCATGGCTGCGTGACGAGTCAGGGAGCGGGCGATGGGAGGGGCAGGGGGCGCTCTCCTCCCATCGTGGGGTGTTTCAGGTGAGCCAGTGGTAGAGGGCAAACAGCAGGGGGGCAACAGCGGCGGTGAGCACCCCGCAGACCACCATGGCGAGCGACGAGAAGGCCCCCTGGGTCACTCCTTTTTCGGCGGAGGTGGCGGTGCCGATGGCGTGGGCGCAGGCCCCCATGGCGAGCCCCTGCGCCTCGGGGTCGGTGACCCGCATCAGCTTGAGCAGGGGGTAGCCGATGAGGGCCCCCAGGATCCCGACCACCACCACCACGGCGGCGGCGATGGCGGGAATGCCGCCAAGGGACTGGCTGACACTCATGGCGAGCGGCGTGGTGATGGACTTGGTGGCCAGGGAGGCCAGCAGCGCCGGATCCGCCCCCATGGCGTGGCCGATGCCTAAGGTGGTACAGACCGAGATCAGCACGGATGCCAGGGTGCAGACGAGTATGGGCTTGAGTCTGGCCTGGATCTGGCGCGCCTGCTGATAGAGGGGCAGCGCCAGCGCCACCACGGCGGGTTCGAGCAGGGCCGTGATGGGGAAGGTGCCGTGCTGGTACTCCGCCAGCGGCAGGTTGAAGAGGAGCAGGATGGCGATGATCACCAGGGTCGGGATCAGCACCGGGTTGATGATGGGCCAGGGCAGACGGCGATAGAGGGCCCGGGTGGCGAAATAGAGCGCCAGTGTCAGGGGAATGGCAAACCAGAACATCATTGCTTGTTCATCCTCTGGTAGAGATGGCCGACGGTGGCGAGGATCAGCACGATGCCGAGCACCACGCAGAGCATGATGAGGCCGAAGGATTGGCGCAGGGGCTCGAGCCAGGCCACGAGGCCAACCGCCACCGGCACGAACAAAACCCCCATGTGGCGCAGCAGCAGACCGGCCCCCTGTTCCACCCAGTGCAACTTGACGAGTTGCAGGGAGAGCAGCACGAACAGCAGCAGCATGCCGATGATGCTGCCGGGGAAGGCGAAGGGCAGCAGGGCCGCCAGGGCTTTGCCCGCCAGCAGGCAGGCGATGATGACCATGAAATCACGAAGGTAGAGCAGGGCGCGTTGAAGCAGCACGGGGGCCTCATCTTGGCAACTGTGAGCGAGGTCGCAGTTTAACAGAACGCGGGGGGAACAGGACAGGGCCAACTGACCCACAGGGGATACAATGGCGCCAGCGTCGTTTCCATTCACCAGACGTATCGTACCTGCCCATCAGAAGGAGATCCCATGTCGGCCCCCTCGCGCTTGTCCCGGCTGCGCCAGTTATCCGCCCAGCCTGACCCCCATACCCAGTTGCTGCAGACCCCCGCCTGGGATGGCCCCCTGTGCCGGGTGCGGCTGGACAACACGGGTGCGGCGCCGGCGGCAATCCAGACGTGGTTGTTGTTTGATGGCGATCTCGGCATTAGCCCTGATGCCGCCATCTACGGGGAGGGATTCCAGATGCTGGCCCAGACCATGGGCACCTGGCGTTCTCCCGAGCCGGTCGGACGCTGCCCGGACGCGAGCGTCTATCGCATCAGTGCGGATCAGGGTTATCACACCATCCACAACCTGCTGCTGGCGGAGCAAGCGGGGGGCTGGCTGCTGCTGGGGTTCACGAGTTGCCAGCGCTTTGGCGGCGAGTTTCGGCTCTATCCCGATGGCCGTTTGCAGATCCTGATGAACGGCGAGGGGCGGGCATTGGCCCCGGGCCAGCATTGGCAAAGCGAAGCCCTGCTCTGCCTGGAGGGGCCGGATCGGGAGGCGCTGCTGGCTGAGCTGGCCAGCCGGATTGGCGCCGAACACCCGGCCCTGGTCGCCGACGTGAAGGCCCGCCCCAGCGGCTGGTGCTCCTGGTATCACTACTACGCGCAGGTGAGCGCGGACGACATCCGCGAGAATCTGGCCGAGCGGGCCGCGCGCTTTCCAGGCCTGCGCTATGTGCAGATCGATGACGGTTATCAGGCGAGGATGGGGGACTGGCTTGAGCCGTCTGCCAAATTCGAGCAGGGGGTGGCGGCGCTCGCCAGCGAGATCCGCGCCGCCGGTTGTGAGCCGGCGCTCTGGGTCGCCCCCTTTATCGCCGAACCCGGCTCCCGGGTATTCCAGCAGCATCCCGAGTGGTTCGTGAAGGGGGAGGACGGTCTGCCGCTCCCCTCGGAGCGGGTCACCTACGGTGGCTGGCGCTGCACTCCCTGGTATGTGCTGGATGGCACCCATCCTGAGGTGCAGGCCCATCTCGAGCAGGTATTTCGCACCCTGCGCCAGCAGTGGGGGATCCACTACTTCAAGCTGGACGCGAACTTCTGGGGCACCATTCACGGCGGTCAGTTCCACGATGCTAGCGCGACCCGGGTCGAGGCCTATCGCCGTGGCATGGCGGCGGTGCTGCGCGGCGCCGGGGAGGGGGCCTTCCTGCTCGGCTGCAACGCCCCCATCTGGCCGAGTCTGGGGCTGGTGCACGGCATGCGGGTGAGCGACGACGTGGAGCGCCATGGCCCCCGTTTTCGCCAGATAGCGCGGGAGGCCTTCTGCCGCGCCTGGCAAAATGACCGGTTGTGGGCGCTGGATCCGGACTGCGTCTGCCTGCGGGATCTGCCAAGTCAACGTGCCTTTGAGGCGGACTACCAGTTCCACCTGGCCGCCCTGGTGGCGAGCGGCGGCATGGTGCTGGCGGGAGACAGGCTGCGGGATCTCGATGACGAGCAGGCGACCTGGCTGCACAAGCTGCTGGCCCTGTGCGAGGCGCGGGCCCCGGCGGCCCGGTTCGATGACATGGGGTTCAGCCGTGGCAGGGTGGCGCTGCCAGGTGGCGGCGAGCTGCTCTGCCTGTTCAACTGGGAAGACGCTGCGCGGGAGGTCTCTGTGCCAGCGGGAGGGCAGGACTTCTGGGATGAGCGCCCCGCGGGTCAGCGGATTGCGCTGCAAGCAGGGCAAGGCAGAGTGCTGCTGTACCGTTAAAGTCAGTTCAGGCAGATAAAAAGGCTCCCTCGGGAGCCTTTTTTGGTGTCTCTGGTTGCCTGGGGAGGCGCTAGAAGTGCCACTCCATGCCGATGGCATAGTTGGAGGAGCCGTAGCCCGGGATCTCGTTGCTGGAGACCAGGGCCTTCAGGGTCATGCGCTTGCTCAGGGGCATGCCGAGCCCCATGCCGATGGCCACCTCGTCGGTCTGATCCCCCATCATGTCGACCCGCAGGGTGCGATAGAGGGAGAGATCCTCGCTCATCTGGGCGTAGATCTGGGACGACTTGTTGTAGAGCTGACCGAACACCTCCATCTGGAAGCCGTTTTGCGGCGTGATGGCGATCGGGATGCCGGCGAAGCGGTAGAGATCCGAGTGGTTGAAGTAGCTGTTGGTGATCTGGGGGGTGAAATCGGTCTGCCGATAGAGGGTGCTGAAGTTGCTTTCGATGAGCCGGTAGGTCTGCTCGGGCAGGCGCAGCAGATAGTCCGGTACCTCGAAGCGCACGCTGGCCATGGCAGCCGAGGGCAGCAGGGCACAGGCCACAAGGGTGAAAACAGACAGTCCTGAACGCATCAAATCGGCAATCCCCAAGAGTCGATGGCACGGCGTCCTGCCGTTCGTAGATACAAATAATCAAATTATCAGGAGTCTGGGCTCCCCTTGCTCATTATGTCCCGAGCAAGGGCAGCGTACAGGGATTTAACTGTGAAATCACTCACATATCAGAGATCTTCGAGGTAGCGATAGAGGCTCTTGAGGATGGCGAAGTTCCGTTCGTTCCCCTGGTTCTGTTCCGCCAGGGCCTCCAGACGGGCGGCATAATCCGGCAACCGGCTGCTGAAGTAGTCGCTGCAGTGCAGGCGCCAGCGTTTCTGTTCGGCTTCGCTCAAGGTATGGGGCCAGTTGCGGGCACGATAGCGCAGCAGCATCTCGGGCAGGCGCGGATCGCTGAAGGCAAATTCCCGCTCTCCCAGCAGATCCGCCGGGGTGGCGCGCACCAGATCCATGCTGGCCTTGTCGCCGTGGCTGAAGAAGCCGGCGTAGAGCTGGGTGTCGGGATCCTTGTCGTTGCTGCCGGCGAACTCCTGGTTGAACACCTCCACCAGCTTCTCCCGTATTTCGGGGTGGGCTCGCAGCAGATCCAGGCTCTTGCGACACTGCTCCCGATTGACCCCGAGTTCGTCCGCCCGCTCGGCCGTGAGGGTGGCGGCCGGGGCCAGCACCGGGCACTTGTTGATGTGCACCAGCTTCACCGGAATGCCGGCCAGATCCCCCAGCTCATCCTTCTTGGTGTAGAGCCGCTCGCGGATCTCGTCGCTGCTGAGCTCGATGAGGGGGGTGGGGTCGCGGGTGAGATCCACCATGATCACCGCATTCTGATTGGTGGGATGCCAGGCGAGTGGCGACACCCAGCTCACGCACCCCTGCCAGGGGGAGAACATGCCGGAGACGTGCACCAGGGGCTTCATGGTCACCACGTCGATGAGGGCCTTGACCTTGTTCTTGTTGCGCAGATCGAAGAGATACCCGAACAGCTTGGGCTGGGCTTTTTTTACCAGCTTGGCCATCTCGATGGTGGCCAGCACGTCCGAGAGCGCATCGTGGGCATTGGCGTGGGCCACGCCGTTGGCCACGGTCAATTTTTCGAGGCGAAAGCTCGGCTTGCCCTCTTCATCGAACGCCCACGTGATCCCCTCCGGACGCAAGGCGTAGCAGGCCCGCAGCATGTCGAGGATGTCCCAGCGGGAGTTGCCGTTTTGCCAGGCGTAGGCGTAAGGGTCGTAGAAGTTGCGATAGAGGGTGTAGCGGGTCACCTCGTCATCGAAGCGGATGCTGTTGTAACCGAGCACGCAGGTGTTCGGCGTCGCGAACTGTTCGTGGATCTGGCGAATGAAGTCCGCCTCGCACAACCCGTCCTTCATCGCCTTTTGCGGCGTGATGCCGGTGATGAGGCAGGCCTCGGGATCCGGCAGGTAGTCAGCAGGGGGCTTGCAGTAGATGACCAGGGGCTCGCCGATGAGGTTGAAATCCGCGTCGGTGCGAATGCCCGCGAACTGGGACGGCCTGTCCTTCGCGGGGCTGATCCCGAAGGTCTCGTAGTCGTGGAAGTAGAAGGTCGGCCCTTGGCCTGATTGTGCTGCGTTGCTCATGTTGTCCGAAATGCGGGGGCGCCTGGCGCCAGGGTGGATGGTGACGGGCACCACGAATGCCAGCATGGTAAACCATAGCGTCGGCAGAGCGAAGTGCAGCCCTCCCGCCTGATGCTTTAATCGGCAGGCCATGCCATGGCTGCGGGTAACGTCAGTTCGTTCAGATCTGTTAGGGGATGCCCCGACAGCAGCCCATGATCGTCATATCGATAAAGGGGCACGAGCAGGCTCGATGGTGGGAAGCGTCAGTATTTGCTGCTTGTACATAAGGTTACAGAAGAAGCATGGCGGTCGGGCGGGGCTCTGGTGAATCATGTGTGCATGACGAGAGGGCCGGGTTGGCCCGGTGGCAGGTGACCGCCCTTGTCCGATGGATGGCCGGGCTTCTGTCAGGCGCAGCGGCGTCGTGTCTGTTCTCATTTGAGTTGGTTTTTTCACCCCACCGCGGGTTTGCCTGTAGGCTCAATGGGGTGTGTTCATTCTCAATATCATGACGGGAAGCGGGAATGCGGCGTTCATTGTTCGTCTGGATAGGCCCCCTGTGCAGCCTGCTGCTGCTCGGGGCGGCCTTGACCGTGTTGTATCACCTGACCGAGTCCTGGCACTGGCACGATATCCGGCTGGCCCTCTGGTCCCAACCCCTGCCACCGCTGGCCGGGGCCTTGCTGCTGACCCTGCTGAGCTATGGCTGCCTCTGCTGCTATGACCTGCTGGCGGTGCGCATGCTCGGCAAACCCGTACCCTGGCCGCAGGTCGGGATGACCTCCTTCATCGCCTATACCTTCTCCAACACCCTGGGCTTTGCGCTGCTGACCGGCTCCTCGGTGCGCTACCGTCTCTACTCCTCCCTGGGGCTCGGCACCTTCGAGGTGGCTCGCGTCATCCTGTTCTGCTCCATCACTTTCTTCCTCGGCCTGCTGGCCTGGGGCGGGCTCTCCCTCCTGCTGGGGCAGGCCCGGAGCCTGTTGCCGGGCTGGCCGGATTGGGCGGGCTGGGGGTTGCAACTGGCTGGCGCCCTGGCGCTGCTGGCGGTGCTGGGTTATCTGTTCTGGCCCGGCGCCCGGCTCAGCTGGCGCGGCCATCAGCTGACCCTGCCGAGCCTGAAGTACCGGCTGCTGCAACTGCTGGTCGCCCTGCTGGACTGGATGGCCGCCGCCGCCGTGCTCTATGTGTTGCTGCCGTCTGGGAGCGTACCCTATGGCGTGCTGCTCAGCGCCTTCGTGATCTCCAGCCTGCTCGGGGTGCTGGCTCATGTGCCGGGGGGGCTGGGGGTGTTTGAGGCGAGCATGAGCCTGCTGCTTGCGCACTATCTGCCGGCGGACAAACTGCTGGCCGCCCTGCTGCTCTATCGCTGCATCTACTATGTGCTGCCCTTCCTCTGCGCCCTGCTGTTGTTCGCGAGCCAGGAGGCCTTGCAACAGCGGGCCCGCTGGCAGCGGCTGCAGGGGCTCATGAGCGCCATGCGCGAGTTTCTGCCGGCCCTCATCAGTCTCGGCACCTTCGCCGCCGGCACACTGCTGCTCTGCTCCGGCATGGTGCCGACCATGCGGGGGCGCATCGAGGCCGTGTTGCAGATCTTTCCCCTGCACCTGCTGGAGATCTCCCATGTGCTCGGCAGCGTCAGCGGCGTGCTGCTGATCCTGCTGGCCCACAGCCTCTATCGGCGTCACGACGGGGCGTTTCGCATCACCCAGTGGCTGCTTGGCCTTGGCATGATGTTCTCCCTGTTCAAGGGGGCCGACTGGGAGTCTGCCCTGCTGCTCGGCGCCTTCCTGCTCGTCATCACCCCCTGTCGGTCGCTGTTCTATCGCAAGGGCTCCCTGCTGCACGCCCAGTTCACCCCCGGCTGGCTGATGTCGGTGGGGGCCGTGCTGCTGGGGGCCTTGTGGCTGCTCTTCTTCTCCTATCGCCAGGTGGAGTATGACCAGAGCCTCTGGCTCAATGTCTCGGCCCATGGGCCGGGTGCGGCTTCCCGTGCCTTGCGTGCCATGGGGAGCGTGATCGCCGTGCTGGCGGTGGTGGGGGTGGCCCAGTTGCTGGCGCCCCTGCGGGTCTCTGGCAACAAGCCGGGCAAAGAGGAGCTGGCCCGGGCACAGGCGCTGGTGCTGCGTCATGGCGGCGGTCACGGTTATCTGGCCCAGCTCGGTGACAAGTCACTGCTGTTTCACGCCAGTGGCGAGGCGTTTCTGATGTACGGGGTGGAGGGCAACAGCTGGATAGTGATGGGGGACCCCATCGGCCATGCCTCGCTGGTCGAGGAACTGCTGTGGCAGTTTAGGGAACTGTGCGACGAGCAGGACGCCAACCCGGTGTTCTATCAGGTGTCGGCCCGCTATCTGCCGCTCTACCTGGATCTCGGCCTCATCCCGTTCAAGCTCGGGGAGGAGGCGATCGTCGATCTCAAGGGGTTCGATCTCGCCGGCAGCCGGCTGCGCAACCTGCGCCAGAGCCACGCCAAGGGCAAGCGGGAGGGGCTGAGTTTCGAGGTGGTGGACGTAGCCCAGGTGGCCGCCCTGCTGCCTGCCCTCAAGGCCATCTCCGACACCTGGCTGCGCAGCAAGCAGGGCAAGGAGAAGGGGTTCTCGGTGGGGAGCTTCGAGCCTGACTATCTTGCCCTGAGCCCGGCGGCGCTGGTGTGGCACGAGGGCCACATCGTGGGGTTTGCCAACCTCTGGATCAGCGACAACAAGGAGAGCCTCTCCATCGATCTGATGCGCTACAGCGTGGACACGGGCACGGCCCCCATCATGGACTTCCTGTTCGTGGAGCTGCTGCTGTGGGGCAAGGGGGAGGGTTATGAGAGCTTCAACCTCGGCATGGCCCCCATGTCCGGCTTCAACGATCACCCCCTTGCCAGCTACTGGGCCCGGCTCGGCAATACCCTGTTTACCCGGGGCAGCCGTTTTTACAACTTCCAGGGGCTGCGCCGCTACAAGGAGAAGTTCTCCCCCCAGTGGGAGCCCCGCTATCTGCTCTGCACCAGCCGATTGACGCTGCCCCGCACCCTGACTCACCTGATCTCCCTGATAAGCCGCGGCCCGCTTGGGTTGATGAATAACATGCTGAAGAAATAGGAGTTGGCCATGAGAGCCCTGCTGTTATTGCTGTTGTGTTGTGTCTTTCCCTCTGTCGCCGCGCCCCAGGGCCCATCGGTGAAGGGGGATCTCGGGCTGGTGGAGCTGCCGGTGGCCAAAGCATCGCCCGCGCCCATGGTGGTGTTCATGAGCGGGGATGGCGGCTGGGCGGCGCTCGACAAGGGGCTCAGCGCCGAGTTTCAGCGCCACGGCATGCCGGTGGTGGGCTGGAGTTCGCTGACCTACTACTGGAAGAAGAAGACGCCGGAGCAGGCCAGCGCCGATCTGGCGCGGATCCTCGCCGACTACCAGTCCCGCTGGGGGCGCCAGCGCTGGTTGCTGGTGGGCTTCTCTTTCGGAGCTGAAATAGTCCCCTTCGTCATCAACCGGTTGCCACAGCACTATCGCGACAGCCTGGTGGGGGCGGTGATGCTCTCTCCCTCGACGGCCTCGGATTTCGAGATCCACGTCAGCGACATGGTGATACACAACAAGGCGGGCAATTATCCCACCCAACCTGAGGTGCAGCGGATCACGTCGCTGCCCCTGCTCTGTCTGCAGGGGGCAGAGGATGACTCGCCGGTGCGGCTCTGCCCAAGGCTCAAACAGCCAAACGTCACCATGGTGACGCTGCCAGGCTCCCACCACTTTGACGATGACTATGGGGTGCTGTACCGGAGCATCGCCGATCGGCTGCCCTGGACGGGGGAGGAACAGGATCACTGAGGATGTCGGGATCGTCTGGCCCGGGGGAATGGAGCGCCTTGGTTGGAAGTAGAATAAAACAACGCCAGTCAATTGACTGGCGTTGTTTTATTCTGTGGTAAGTCTTTTTATCGCGAGTCAATCTGCCTTACAGCAGGTCTTCCAGCTGATACTTTTTGAGCAGTCGATCGAAGGTGCCGTCGGTCTTGACGCTGTCGATGGCGGCATCGAACTGGCCCTTGAGCTTGGCGTCGTTCTTGCGCAGCGCCACCGCCACCCCTTCGCCCAGGATCTTGTCCTGGGTACCGTTGAACTGGGGACCCACGAAGGTGAACTGCTTGCCAATCTCCTTGTCGAGGAAACCGACTTTCAGCTGCACCATGTTGCCGAAGGTGTAGTCGGCACGGCCGGATTGCAGATCCAGCATGGGAGACTGGGCGTTGACGTAGCGCTTGATGCTGGCCATTTCCCCATAGCGGGCGGTGATGAAGTTGTCCTGGGGCGTCCCCTCCTGCACCGCTATCACCTTGCCCTTGAAGTGGGCGGGATCGTCGGCGAAGGTGTCGGCCTTGTCACTGCGCCCCACGAAGCGGTTCTGCATCATGTAGTAGACCTGACTGAAGTCCACCTTCTGGCGCCGCTCGTCGGTGATGTTCATGGAGGACATGATGGCGTCGTATTTGCGCACCTGCAGGCCCGGCAGCAGGGCATCCCAGGGCTGGTTGATCACCTCGCACTGGGTCTTCATGGCCGCGCACAGGGCGTAGGCGAGATCCACTTCGAAGCCGCCGAGCTTGCCGTTGCTGTCGACCATCTCGAACGGGGGATAGGTGGCGTCGGTGGCGATCACCAGGGGCTTGGCGGCAGCTTGTCCGGCGGTGGCCAGGGCCACCAGCATCATGGCTGTGTTGAGTTTCATGGTCATTCCCTTGAAGTTGTGGCGTCATGCCAGTCGTCGTCAATGTACCGGCCTCAGGGGCCGACGGGTATCTTGCGATGGTGGAGGGCGGGCAGCTGGCTGCGCACGGTGCGCTGGGCGGCCAGATCCAGGGTGGCGATGGCCATGCCCTGACCTGTCTCGACCCGGGCCAGCACACGGCCCCAGGGATCGATGATCATGCTGTGACCGTAGGTACGTCGTCCACCCGGATGATATCCCCCCTGGGCCGAGGCCAGCACGAATGCCAGATTCTCCACCGCCCGGGCCCGCAACAGCAACTCCCAATGGGCCTCCCCCGTGGTATGGGTGAAGGCGGCGGGCAGGGCGATGATGTCGGGGGCCGGTCCAAGCCGAAACAGCTCGGGGAAACGCAGATCGTAACAGATGCCGAAACGCAGCAGGCCCCAGGGCAGGGGATGGCTCACCACCTGCTGGCCCGGGCTCATGGTCGCTGCCTCGTCGTAGCGTTCGCTCTCGGTGCAAAAGCCGAACAGGTGCAACTTGTCATAGCGAGTGGCCAGTTGCCCTTGAGGGTCGATGAGCAGGCTGCTGTTGTACATCTTGCCGGGCTCTTCGCTGGCAAGGGGCAGGGTGCCCGCCAGGATCCAGATCCCGAGCTCCCGGGCCAGCCCCTGCACCCATGCCAGCAGGGGGCTATCCTCCACGGCTGCGGCCAGGGCGACCCGTGCCCGCTCATCGTCGGGCATCAGATAGAAATATTCGGGCAGCTGGGCAAACTCGGCCCCCTCGGCCGCCGCCTGACGCAGCAGCGCTTCGGCCTGAACCAGGTTGCGGGCGAGACTGTCCCCCGACACCATCTGCAATACGGCAACACGCACGCTATCCATGACGCCTCCTAGACCTTGCACAGGCGCTCGGCGCCCGCCAGCAGGGTATCGTCATCCTTGGAGAAGGAGAGGCGAATGACCCGCTGATCCGTGCCGTCGTGATAGAAGGCGGAGACCGGAATGGTGGCGACTCCGTGATCGCGGATGAGACGCTGCACGAACAGGCTGTCCGCCTCGTCCGTGATCCGCTCGTAGCTGGCCAGCATGAAAAAGCTGCCGGCGGAGGGCAAGAGAGTAAAGCGTGAATTGCCCAGGGCCGAGACCAGCAGATCGCGCTTGCGCTGATAGAAATCAGCCAGCCCCTGGTAGTGGGCGGGCTGCTGGAGCAAGTGTGCGAAACCGTACTGCATGGGGGTGTCGGCGGCGAACATGGCGAACTGGTGAACCTTGCGGATCTCCTCCATCAGGGGACGGGGGGCGACGCAGTAACCCACCCGCCAGCCGGTGACATGGAAGGTCTTGCCGAAGGAGAAGACGGCGACGGAGCGTTCCACCAGCTCCGGGTAGCGGATGACGCTCTGGTGCAGGGCCCCATCGAACACCACGTGCTCATACACCTCGTCGGAGAGGATGACGATGTCGGTGCCGCGCACCAGACGAGCCAGGCGCTCCTGATCCCCCGCCTGCCAGACGGTACCGGTGGGGTTGTGGGGGGTGTTGAGCACTATCATGCGGGTGCGCGGGGTGATGCGAGCGGCGACCTCGTCCCAGGGAATGGCAAAATTCGGCGCCTTGAGGGCGATCACCACAGGGGTGGCCCCTTGCAGCTGGATCATGGGGCGATAGCTGTCGAACGCGGGCTCGAACATGATGACTTCATCGCCGGGGTGAACCAGGGCGGTGATGGCACAGAACAGGGCCTCGCTGGCACTGGCGGTGATGGTGATCTCCTCGCCGGCATCGTAGGCATGGCCATAGCTGGCGTCTATCTTGGCCGCCAGCCGTTCGCGCAGCTCGGGCAGCCCCGTCATGGGGGCATACTGGTTTTCACCGGCCAGCATGGCCTCATGGGTGACCCGGATGAGGTCGGGATCGCAGGGGAAGCTTGGCGCCCCCTGGGAGAGGTTGATGCTGGGGTGACGGGCGGCCAGATCGCCGATGACGCTGAAGATGGTGGTGCCCACCTGGGGCAGTTTGCTGAGAATGCGGGGGGAAGACATCACGCCGTCACCTGATTGTGTGAAAGATGCCTCTTTTTAGCCTCGGGCAGGCTTGTCGGACAAAGGATTATTCGGCATGGTATGCATGAGTTTTTCTCAAGCATGGAGGCCTGAATGTCAACCTACCCCGCCCGTAGCCACTTGCCCCTCTATGGCTTGCAAGTCTTTGAGTGTGCCGCCCGCCATCTGAGCTTCACCCTGGCGGCCGATGAACTGTGCGTGAGTCAGGGGGCGGTGAGCAAACAGATAGCCCAGCTGGAGGAGCGCCTCGGCCATCCGCTCTTCTTGCGCGGGACGCGCTGCCTGAGCCTGACTCCCGCCGCCGAGTGCCTGTTGCCCTTCGTCAGGGAGGGGCTGGCGCGCATGGGCGAGGGACTCTGCGCCCTGCAGGCCCTGGCCCATGAGAAGGCCATCAGCATCAAGGTGCCCTCCTGTGCCAGCCGCTGGCTGCTGCGCCGCTTGCAGGCATTCGAGGGGGATGAGGTCGAGGTGCGGGGTAGCCACAGTCATGGCATCGATTTCTCCCGCGAATCCTTCGATCTCGCCATCGTCTATCAATCGAGCCAGGCCAGATATCCCCACAGCCAACCGCTGTTTCGGGAGCGTCTGACCCCCATCTGCGCCCCCGCGTTTGCGCAAAAACACGGCCTGTTTGAGCGCCGCATCGAGGATCTTCCCCTGCTGCCACTGCTCCATGCCAGTACGGACAGGCGGGATTGGCGCAACTGGTTTGCGACCTTCCTCGGCACGCCCTGGCAACCCCAGGGGGGGCAGTTGTTCGACACCCTGGACTTGGCGATGAATGCCGCCCTGCAGGGCTTTGGCCTCTCCCTCGGCGATCCCACCATAGTGGCCGAAGAGCTGGAAAGCGGCACCCTGGTGGCGCCGTTCGATCTGGTACTCGGCACGGATCACGAATATGCCTTGCTGGTGCGCCCCGATAACCAGCGCGCCGGGGTGACCCGGATCAGTCACTGGTTGCAGGACTGCCACCCGTCATCCTGAATATGACCTCCCCATTATTGGATGGGGATGCGTAGTATGCCTGCGAGCGGGGGAGGCGATATTCCCCCGCCTTCATGGAGGGAAATAACCCGCAGGCCACCTCAATTCAATGGCCCTTTCTTTTGTTTTTAAATGACTCGCTAAATCAATACCGGGTTCGCCGGAATTAAATCAGGTGTGCATGTTTTGGTGGGAGATTATGCCAGTTCCAAGGGTTAACGATATTTAACCAGTGTTTATTCCAGTCAGAAAAAGAAAACCCCAGGCATGTCTGCCTGGGGTTATGGGGTAAGAGGGGCAAGGTTCCCCTCTATCAAGCCCGGCGCACCTTGGCCATGGCGGCATCAGCGGCAGGAACCTCAGGGATGGCCTGTGGGGCGAAGCGTTTGTTGTACAGTGCCGTCAGGATCGGCACCAGAATCGCGGTCACGATGACACAAGTGGCAACCAGGGCGGTGGCCGAGGGAGCGATGGCGGCAAAATCCGGGTTCATCTGGGCGATGATCATCGGGTTGGCGACGGCGGCTCCGGCGGTGGAGGAGGCTGCGACCCCGGCGGTGCCATTGCCACCGGCCAGCCACTTGTCGGCGAAGATCAGCGGAATGCCGGTGATGACGATGACTGCCAGACCAAGCAGGATGCCGAGCAGGCCGGTGTCGATGATGACCGCAAAGTTGATGGTGTTACCCAGCGCGAACCCGAAGAAGGGGATCAGGGTGCCGGTTGCCTTGCTGAAGAACTCTTTCAGATCCGGATCCAGGTTGCCAAGGGCGAAGCCGATCAGGAAGGGCAGGATCGCACCGACGAAATGGTGGCCCTGGAAGGAGGCGAGCCCGGCCGCACCCAGGATGACCATGGTCATCAGGGGACCGGATTCGATGGACATGAGCACGAAGGCGCCAGACTCTTCCTTGGTGCCGTACTGGTTCATCAGGCTGGCGTAGAGGCCGCCATTGGTCATGTCCATGGCCGAGACGAGGGCGAGGGTCGAAAGCCCGGCCAGCATGCCGGCCTGAATGCCATGCTCGGGGATGAGTTTGGCAGCGACCAGGGCGACCACCCAGGCGACGGCTATCTTGGTGATCACCAATACCCCGGATTTACGCAGCACGGTGCCGGTGGCGCGCAGGTTGATGGAGGCACCGATGCAGAAGAACCAGACCGCCAGAATGGGCACAGTCCCCGTGATGATCCCCTTGGTGAAGCCACCATAGTATTCGGCGACACCAGGGGCGAAGGTGTTGAGCGTGGCCCCCAGCAGCAAAGGCACCAGCATGATCCCTCCCGGGATCTTGTCCAACGTTTGTTTGATCTTCATGGCTACTTCCTTGTCGAAAATGGAAATAATGGAATGGGTGGTGTTGGGGCTGGCTTATTGGTTGGCCAGCCAATCCTTGCAGACTTTGAAGACGACTTTCTTGATCCGGGTCGGCTCTTCCTGCTGACAAGTCGGCCGATGCACCTCCCCCGGATAGAAGATGGCGAAGTCGCCGGCGGCCAGCACGATGCGGGTGGTGAGCTGGTCATCATCCACGAATAGGAGATCCGGCTTGCACGCCTGATAGGGGTGCGGTTGGGTGATGGTGTTGCTGGTGGCGATGACCTCATGGCCCGACAGCAGCACCTGAATATCGATGAACTGATCATGGAATTCGCTCTTGAGCGTATTTTCGGGGGCCGTCATCGGGCTTGAAACAATATAAAAGACGGTGTTATTCAAGATGTCATACCTGCCGTCTTCCTTATTACTCAACTGCGCAAAGGAACACTCTTCTTTATTCAACAACGCCTTCAGCGGAGCTGGCAGCAGGGCGTTATCAAGGCAGTTCAAATTACCGATGATCATGAGTCGAATATCCTTTCTGACGGTATTTCCTGCAGTTGCAGGTAGGTAAACCCCCTCTGACGAGAGAGTGGCATGGCAACCAAGGTCGCTTCTGTTCAAGGGCACGCTACCGGTGTCCTCTCGATATTCAGGGGGCTGTCATGGCGGCCGGGGGAATGATGGCCCCACGATGCTGTATGACGGTGCTGGCCAGCCGATGAGCATGGCGAGCGGCGATGGCGACGGCATTGCCGGCCAGTCTGCTGGCGAGGTAGCCGGCACTGAACGAGTCGCCTGCTGCCGTGGTGTCTATCACCCGCTCCCGGGGGAGCGAGACGGCCAGCACTTCGCACTGATGATCTCCCTGGGCGATGAGACAGGGTTCGGCTCCCCGCTTGATGACGATTTCACCGACACCGAGGGCCTGGGTACGCGCCAGCGTCTGGGAGATCTGGCGATCGCCCCACAGGGCAACCTCATCATCCAGGGTCAGGAAGGCAAGGTCGGTCAGGGCCAGCAGAGCGCTATACGCTTGCTGTGCGGCCTCCCGGCTTTCCCACAGGCGCGGACGGTAATTGTTGTCAAAGGCGATCTTCACCCCTTGGGTCCGGCAGAGGGCGAGTTGTGCCAGCAGCGTGGCCCTATCCAGGGGTGAGAGGATGGCGAGGCTGATCCCGCTCAGGTAGATGTAGTCGACATCCTGCAACTGCTGGCAGACAGAGCGGGCGTCCGGCGTCTGCAGCCAATAGCGCGCCGCGGCATCATTGCGCCAGTAGTGAAAGGTGCGCTCGCCCTTATCGTCGGTCTCGATGAGATAAAGCCCTGGCAGCTTGTTGGCCATGCGTTGGACCAGGTCGGTGATGATCCCTTCGTGTTGCCACTGGCTCAGCATGGCATCGCTGATGGCATCCGTGCCGAGGGCACTGACATAGTGCACCGCCAGGTTGGCATTGGTACGGGCCAGATAGACGGCGGTGTTGAGCGTGTCCCCGCCAAAATGGCGCTGGATGCCCGTCTTGTTTTCGGACAACTCGATCATGCATTCACCGATGACGGCAACCTTGATAGACATGGGACTCTCCACCGTTCTGATATCGCCATTCTATAAAATGAAATTAATGCATCAAGTCTATTGAAATGCCATTTCATTAAATTGTGATTTAACGCAAAAATTATGGAGAGTGGCGCCCAAAGTCACCATCTAATACCTCTTTTGGGTAACGATGCGTTCACCGGATGACACAATTTTCACACCATAAACGGTGAAATGATCGACATCTCATGGCGGTTGGGTGGTCGTTCTGGTGGGGGTTGGCATGCTATGCCATCGGGAAATCGCAGAAATAGGAGGCTTGCGGTGAAAAGTGTGCCGTGGTTTCCCGTCATTGGCATCGATGGGTTTGATGGGATGGGGCATTGAGAGCAGCCAGGCGATGCAGGTCTGGCCTCGAGCAGGGATTGGCTAGCGAGGATGACTATAAAACCGCGGCGGCATGGCTTTTTATCTAGATATTGTGTGATTTTTTAGCGTAAAAATCTGCGTAATGGCGATTGGCGATATCTTATATGGGTTTATTGTCACGAGATGCGGATCAGCCGGGTCGTTAATAAAGATGAGAGTGAGCCGTTATCGACCGTATGAAGGCAGGTAAAACCGCTGGCCCGTGACCAGCGGTAGATGGGGGCTTCATTCAGCGTTGGCGCGCCTTGAAGCGGGGGTTGCTCTTGCAGATCACGAACAGCTTGCCGCGGCGACGCACAATCTGGCAGTCGGGGTGGCGTGACTTGGCGGATTTGAGGGAGGAGAGCACTTTCATGATTTTTCCTTGCTTCTGTTCAGGAACTGGCCGAAACGCTGGCCGAAGCGGGCCACTTGCCCTTCCTTGCCAACCTGTTTCTGTTTGCCGGTATAGAAGGGGTGGGAGGCGCTGGAGACATCCAGTGTCACATAGGGGTAGGTATTGCCATCCTCCCACAGCTTGGTGCGATCAGTTTTCAGGGTGGAACCGATCAGGAAGTGGGTATTGGTGGTCAGGTCATGGAACAGGACCTGACGATACTCGGGGTGAATATGGGGGCGCATGATTTTCCTTGTTATGTTATCTTATAACAAATTGATGTTGCGACAGATGAGAATCAATATCAACTCTTTTTTATCGATCCAGGCTCACCCGTGGACGCAGGCTGGGAGGGACAGTGAGGGGCAAGATCCGATCATCAGGGGTTCGCTCGGGGTTCAGTGCATCGATATGAGTGGCGCTTTCAGGAGGCTTTACTTTTTTAGATTGCTGTATAAAAATACAGTTAACCATCATGGAGAAGTACCCTATGCGTCTGGAAATCATCATCGACAAGAAACATCAGATCCCCACCTCGACCATGGAGGCACTGCGCCAGGAGCTGCTCAAGCAACTGGGCGAGAAATTTCCCGACTTGCATGTGCGGGTGGCCCCGGGCAGTACCATGGCGCTGACGGTCAGCCGGGCCAGCAAGGAAGACAAGGAGTTGGCTGAAGCCATGGTGCAGGAGGTGTGGGAGAATGCCGACAGCTGGATGCCGGAAGAGCAGCACGCCTGAGCCTCTTAGCACTCAGGCCGAGGCTGTATGACGGCCCGCTTGTGATGACAAAAAACGCAGCTCAGGCTGCGTTTTTTGTTGATGGTGCAGTGACAAACAAGCCAAAGGATGTGATTTGCTGACGAGCTGGCACAGGGCAGTCTAGAGCCCGGCCCAACGTTTCAGGCTATCTATCTGCACCCGCTGGTCGGCCTGGGCGATGTCACCGTTGGCCCGCAGGGTCTTGATGGCGGCAGGCAGGGCAGCCTGCACCTCGTCCACTGTCATGCCGGAGCGCAGGGCCGGGTGGTAGGCGAGCTTGAGCAGCACGTAATCGAGCCCGGTCGGGAAGCTGTCGATGCTGCGGTCGTTGAAGATGGAGGGGAAGACCTTGTCCGAGTCGTTGGGCAGTCCCATCACCTGGGTGAGCTCCTCCACCACGCAGTCCAAAAAACGCCCCTTGTCCCGGCTGTAATCCACCGGAATGATGATGGTGGCGCGGGCTATCTCGAAGCGGGGGTTGGTGGCGAAATTGGCCAGGCAGATCCCCTCCTTGAGGGCGATCTTGACCGAATCCCCCCGACCTATGGTACGGCTGGCCCAGCTCGCCATCTGCTGGTGGCGCGTCATGATGAGGGTGAGATTGGGATTGGTCTCCACCAGCTGGATGGGCTGGCCGGTGATCCTGGCCAGGTGCTGGCTCTGGACTCTGACCACCTCGGCCTGCAGCGGCTTGTCGCCAAATTCGTTGATGAGTTTGAGGCGGATGGGGGCCTGCCAGCGGGAGAAGCGGATCTGGGTCTCATGGCCATATTCGCGTTTCATGGCGACCTCCATGAAGCTCTGAATGAGATACGCATCGCTCTGCCAGCGGGCGGCCGCCTGCAGGGGTTGGCTTGGCATCCAGGCCAGCCAGGCGCTGACAAGCCAGGGCCACACCAGACGGCGGCCATATCGTCGGGAACGCTGTCGCCATGGGAACATGTTGCCTCCTTGCAACCTGATCAGCCCTTGCTCCGCTCGATGTCACGCCAGGTGAGCCAGAGCCTGAGATCAAACTCCAGTTGATGATAGTCCGGTTCCATGTGCTGGCAGAGCTGATAGAAGGCCTTGTTGTGATCCTTCTCTTTGAGGTGGGCCAGCTCGTGCACCACGATCATCTTCAGGAATGCGGGGTGGGCCTCCTTGAACAGGGCGGCGATGCGAATTTCGTTCTTGGCCTTGAGTTTGTTGCCCTGCACCCGGCTGACATAGGTGTGCAGACCCAGCGCGTCCTTGATCACGTTGATCTTGCCGTCGAAGATCACCTTGGAGAGTGGCGCCGAACTCTTGAGGTAGCGGTTCTTGAGATCCATGGTGTAGGCCAAGAGCGCCTTGTCACTCTGGATGAGGTGCGTGTCGGGGTAGCGCTTGGCCAGCACCTCGCCGAGCTTGTTTGCCGCAATCAGCTGCTGCACCTGGGCCTTGAGGGGCTCGGGATAGCCACCGAGATAGGTCAGTTCCGCCATGGTATCTCACTCGTCACATCAAAAATGAGCGCCATTGTAGTGAGGATGCGCCGCTTTGGATACCGCGGCAATGACAAGGGCCGCCCTGATTGCCCAGGGCGGCCCTTGTCATGATGGGGCGGCTCAGCGTCTGCGGTAGAGGCCGGGATCCACCTCTTCATAGCGCTCGGTCAGGTACTGATAGAAGGCGAGGCTGGAGGGGGAGCTCGGTTTTTTCAACTCATCGGCGATCCGCTCCGGCTTGGCGATGATGAACTTGGGGGTCTGGCGTTTGAGATCCGCCAATACCCGCTCGCGCACGTCATAGGGCGGATTGACGTTGGCAAAGAACAGGTAGGCGGAGGCGGGCTGGCGATCGGTCCAGAGGTAATATTGCGGCTGGATGCCATCGACCCAGATCTTGTCACTCGGCGTCGTCTCTGCCTTGATCCTGTCGACCCGTACCTGGGCCGGCGGATTGAACGGCTTGCCCTTGAGGTTGCCCTCCCAGGCGTTGTTGAGCAGCAGGGCCAGCATGGCCAGCGAGGCGAGCCAGGGAGTGGCACTGCGCACATCCCAGGCACGCCACAGGGGCACCAGGATCAGTACAGGCAGGGCCCACAGCAGGCTGTTGCCAAGCACTTCCCGCACCCTCTCCAGGGTCCACTCCTTGGTGCTCCAGCCATAGCCGAGCTGCTGGGCCAGCAGCCAGCTGGCGGTCAGCACCACCAGGGAGATGCAGAGCAAGCCCAGGGCGTCGGACTGCTGCTCGCTGCGATCCAGCAGGCAGGCGAGCGGCAACAGAGCGAACTGCAGAAAGAGCACGTCATAGTGATCGAACACATGGCCGGAGACCGAGTTGGCCACCAGGGTGAACAGCACCCCGAGCAGGGTGGCGGACAGGGCGGGCAGGTACCACTCCTGCCGGCGGGTCAGCATCAGCACGATGAAGGCGGGCAGCAACATGATGAGGCCGGTGCGCAGCAGGCCGACGCTGCCGACATCCGGCGAGAAGCCGCTGCTGCCGTAGCTGCCCTCGAAGAAGATCCCGAAGGCGTAGTACTGGAACTCGGCCAGGAGGCCATGGTGCTGGAAGTAGGCCAACAGCGGCCCGCCGACGAGGGCGAGCCCCAGCAGGCTGGAGACGAGCAGGGCGAAGGCGCAGCGCCATTGCTCCCGCAGGCCCCAGGTGCAGAACAGCACCAGATACCAGGCTCCCCAGAAGGCCCCGTTGTTGGTGCGCATCCAGGCGACGATGGCGAAGGTGATGGCCGTCACCAGGGCGGGTCCCCAGCTGAAGCGTTTGTCCAGCAACAGGGTGATGAAGGCCCACTGGGCGATGAGGGCCAGGTGGAACGTCCAGTCCTCGGTCATGTTGCCGTAGTAGTAGCGGGTGCTGTAGAGCGCCAGCAGCGCCAGCATGCTGCCAAGACGGGCCTGCAGGGAGAGCCCGAGCTGGGTGAAGGCCTGCCAGCTGGCGAGCAGTCCGAACCAGCAGAGCACCCATTCCAGCAGCCAGATCCCGAAGAAGCCACCCATCCCGTAGCCCAGGGCATCGAGGGCAAAAATCATGGGCCCCTTGATGTCGATCATGTCCCGATAGAGCACGCCCCCCTCGCTCCACATCTTGCCCATCACCGCGAACAGCGAGGCGTCAAAGCCCGGCGCCATGCCGTGGAACAGCGGATTGCGCAGGCAAAACAGCAGGGCTATCAGGGCCGTGAGCAGGATAACCAGTGGCTTGAGCCCCGGGTTGTGGCGCTGCGGAGTAAAACGGATGGCGTGATTCATGGGTGACCTGTTCCAGCAGGGAGACGAAAAGCGGGCCTATCTTGCCGAGGCTAGCAGCGCTATGCAATGGGATGAAGGAATGTGCTTGAAATAATTTATAAAAGTCCCGTTTTCAGTCCCTCGCGGGGAGATGAGAAGTGGGGCCAAGCCCTTGCCGAGGGACCTATTTTCTATGCATCTAGGCAGAATTTAATATCGACAATGTAAAGCTGTTGATACTAAATTCTGGTTATTGTTGTTTTTCATCTGCATTTAACTGGCGGGTTGCAGTGTTATGGATTTTTTGACTGCCATGGCAGCCGGGGTCGCCCCGAGTGACGAGGCCCTTTCCCCACAAGGAGAAAGGGCCTCGTTTTGTACGGGGTACCCAGGCTAGCCGCCGTGGTACTCCACCAGCTCCGGCAGGGGGGCCAGCACGGGGCGATGACGGGCCCAGCGGCTGAAGGCATCGGCGAGGGTGATGCCAAGTTCCTGATTGTGCTGGGTCAGGGTACGGGCCAGCGCGGTGTAGCCCTCCTTGCCGGAGGCGGTATAGGCGCTGGAGACACCGCGATAGACGGTGCTCGCGTCGACAGCTTGCCACTGGCCCGGGCTAGGCTCCCACTCCAGCCGGGTAATGCGACTGCCCTTGGGCCGATCCCCCTGATAGCAGAACCGCACGCCGGCGGTATAGGGGAAGCTGCCGTTGCCGTTGCCATTGCCGACGCCGCCGTTGTTGGTGGCATTGTCGATGGCACTCTCCAGCGCCTCCGCCAGCTCATGACCGTGGACCCGGTAGAGGGTCAGGGGAATGGCGAAGGGGAGCAGCCGTCCGGCAATGTCCGCCTCGCTGAGGGGCCCGGCCTCGAGGGAGCAGCGCACGCCCCCTGCGTTGTGCAGGGAGAAATCCACCTGACCCACCTGCTCGCGAGCGGCGCTCAGCATGGCGCTCGCCACGAGCGGCGCGACCTGGCTGCCGGCGGGGTAGCTGGCATCGGGCAGACGCTGGTGATGAAGGGGCGCATCCAGGCGGGTCACCACCCGCTGGGTCATGGTCTCGAGCTCGGGTCGATAGCGCTTGGCCAGATGTTGCTCTATCTCGGCGGCGGGCTCGCAGAAGCAGAGGCCCGCGGGCGCCTCAGAGGCGAACGGCCAGGGTTGCCAGGGCAGCCACTCCAGCTGGCCACGGCTGCGGCTAACCCGGCCTGCGTCATCGAAGGTCAGCTCGCACACCCCGAGGCAGAGCGCGCTGTGGGCGGCGTGCAGGATGGCGACCCCTTCGATCATCAGGGGGTAGTCGCCCTCGCTCACGAGCCCGAGGGGGGCGAGATCCCCCAGCAGGCTGTGGGTATGGCCCCCGATGATGAGGCTGAGTTCGGGGAAGCGCGCGGCCAGGCGCTTGTCCTGCTCAAGCCCGAGATGGCTCAGCAAGATGATGTGGTGGATGCCTTGCGCCCGGATCTCTTCGAGGGCCCGGGTGAGGGTCTCCTCGATGCCGTGAAAATGGGTGTGGGCGTCCGGGTTGGCGATGGTCGCCATCTGCGGCAAGGTGATGCCGAGCAGGGCGAAGGGGACGCCGCCGACGAGGCGTTGGTGCCAGGGACGGCTGGCGTCATACAGGTTGGGCAGGCCGCGCAGGCGCAGGGAGAGGCCGTCGGGCTCCTGGCTGCTGTCGAGGTTGGCCGTCAGCACCGGGAAGTCGAGTTGGCGCAGGAACTCCACCAGAGGGCCGTTGCCGAGATCGAATTCGTGATTGCCGATCACCATGGCGTCCGGGCGCAACCGGCCGAGCAGATCCGCGTTGGCGCGCCCCTTGAAGCGGTTGAAATAGAGGGAGCCCTGGAAGGTGTCGCCGCCATGGAGGAACAGGCACGCCTGACCTGCCGCCTCGGCCTGCGCACGCAGGCGGTCGAGCCGGGTCAGGATGCGGCCATAGCCGCCGCACTGGGTGCGCCATTCGGATTCGCCGACCGGGAGAAAGCGCATGGGCGCCCCATCGAAATGGGAGTGGCAGTCACTGAAATGGGCAAGTTGAACCGTAATACTCATCTCGGTCCTCCTTAGAGAAAAAAGAGCACCGAGTCTACTCCAGGGGAGGGGGGAGATACCAGCCCGGCGGGCGCCGGGCTGGTGACAGTAGGGCAGTGACTTAGGCGGGAACCAGGATCTGGGTGGCGAGGATCACCACCAGCAGGCCGACGGCCACCGGCAGCGAGGTACGCTTGACCACTTCGAAGGGGGAGAGATTGCCCATGCCCGCACAGGCGACCACCACGCCGGAGACCGGGGAGATGGTGCGACCGAGGTTGGAGGCCTGCAGCATGGGGATGACCAGATAGGCCGGGTTGACCCCGAGGCTGGTGGCCAGATGCGGGATCAGCTCCACGAAGGCGTAGAAGGGGGCATTGCCCGAGCCGGTGGTGAAGGCGGCCAGGGTGGTGATGACCACCAGTACCAGCATGATGACGATGCCGCCGGTGCCAAAACTCTGGGCAAGATCCAGCAGGTTTGCGATGAAGCCGAGCCCCATCAGGCCCTGGGCGAAGACCCCGGCGCCGACCAGCAGCATGACCACGCCGGCGAAGGCGTCTGCCATGCTGCGCCAGCAGATCTGCAGACCGTCCAGCAGCTCCTTGCCATCGCGCTTGCGCACCAGCTCCAGCAGGGCGGCCAGCACCAGGCAGATGACGATGATGGTGACGATGTCGAGCTTGGGACCGACTTTGCCGTCAAACAGCAGCACCCCGATGATGGGAGTGAAGGGCAGGATGGCGTAGAAGCTGGGGGCATCGGTGAGGAGATCGCTCGGGGCGACCGGAGCATTGTGCTCGCCGGACTTCTGGTCCAGATAACGCTGCCAGAAGAAGTGGGTCACCGCCATGGCGGCGATGGCCGCGAGGGAGATGGGCAGGGTCAGCTGGAAGGCGAACTCGATGAGCTCCATGTTGGCCGCCTGGGCCGCCATCACCACGTCCCCGGAGGTGGGGGCGAGGATGATGGCCGCCGGGGAGGCGCACACCGCCGCCGCCGCGCCGCGGGAGATCCCCATGTTGACCATGAGCGGGAACAGGGTCGCCATCAGCAGTACCCCGAGACCGGTGGCCGAGCTCACCGCGAGGGACATGGCGCAGGCCACCAGATAGGCGGCGACCAGCAGGATATAGGGGGACTTGATGATGCCAAGCGGCTTGCTGGCGAGTTTCACCAGAATGGTGTTGGCGCCGATGTGGCTCATGTAGCCGGCAAAACCGCACAGCACCATGATCAGCATGCCCAGGCCACCGCCACGGTCGACCAGCAGGAAGCGCACGTACTCGAACACGTCAGTGGCTACATGACCGGTGGAGGTGACGCTGGCGGGCAGCACGGCCTTGCCCATCAGGGCGGTGATGGCCAGCAGCAGCAGACCGCCGCTGAGCAGGACCCCGGTCGCCGAGTAGCCTTTGAATATGTAGCGACCCACGGCCAGGGTGACCAGGGTGCCAATGAGGAGTTCCATCATAAAGTAAGTTCCTGAGTACGAATAACGGTGGAGCTGCGTGCCCGCGTTGGCGCAGATCTGACCAAATTGGTTAGCCCCGGTAATAAAACGTGCTGATTATTAGCTCAAAAGTAGTATTTTTCTTTGATCTGTCTCCATATCTTTCACACTCAAGCCGTCCGGTCTGATCACCCTTTGTGCACTTGGTGCTGGCTCAGGGTGACAGGAGGTGACAGTTGTCCCGAACGCGGGTAATCTCCCATCTTGACTATTAATTCATTGATTCTTAATCGAAATTACGCCGGACTCACAAGGAGCAAGGCAGCGAACAGATGGGACTCTTCAGCAAAGCAGGGATGGCGGCCGTCCTGATGTACGCCGCCTCAATCGGGGCACAACCCTCCCATCATAGCGGTATTCGAGTGGCGCCGGATATAAAGGTCGACTTTCAGTTTTACCGGGTATCCGGTCCCGATGTCGCCAGCTTGATGCGCCAGATCGCCAGTCCCGCTCCCACCCAGGCGAACGGCCACATCGGCAAGGCGAGTTACCAGCTCTCCTGGCAGTTGCAGACGAAGCCAACGGCGGCGCGCTGCGAGCTGGAGCAGGCCAGCGTAACCGCCCGCGTCAAGGTGCTGGTGCCGAACTGGATGGACAAGGCGAAGGCGTCCGAGCGCGAACGGCAGAAGTGGGATCGGCTGATGGCGGCCATGTTTGACTACGAGAGCCGTCACAAGGACATCCTGCTGGAGAGCGTGAGCCAGCTTGGCATCCGGCTCGCCCAGTTGCCGGTGACCCGGGATTGCGACGCCCTGCAATATCAGGGGTGGCAGCAGGGGCAGGCGGTGCTGGCGACCACCCGCAGCCGTTTCGCCACCCTGGCGCAGCAGACCGACGGTGGCCGCAAGTTGGGGCTGGTCTGGCGCTGAGCGCTGACATGGGGCAAAACAGAACGGGCTACCCAGTGGGTAGCCCGTTTTCGTTGGTCATCGGCCGCCAGCCTCAGGCTTGCTTGTTCAGTCGAGGGACTTGCCCTTGAGCAGCTTGCGCACCCAGTAGCGGGCGGGGTGGAGCGCTTCCAGCAGATCGCGGGGCAGCGGCAGGGGATCGCCACAGATCTCGCTCGCCACCAGCTCACCGCACAGGGGGGCCGAGCAGAGGCCCCGGGAGCCGAGCGCCCCCAGCACATAGAGGCCCGGGTGGAGGGGCAGGGGAGCGGCATCCGCCGGATGCTGCTGGAGCCCGGCGTAGTGATCCGCCAGACCGGGCAGACGCACCACGGGCCCCGCCACCGGCAGGTGATCCCGACTGGCGCAGCGCACGCCGACCCTGGCCTGGTTGCCACTCACGTCCACTTCGTCCGGCCAGATCTGATCTGGCAGGCAGGCCTGCAACCGGCTGCGATTCTGGGCCTGCTCCTCGGCGCTGAACCCAAGCTCGGTCTGATTGCGGCCATAGCTGGCACCGATGCAGTGGGCGCCATCGTGAGCCGGGGTGAGATAACCGTCGTAGCAGAGCACAGTGTTGAGCTGACTTAAGCCTGCCGTGGTCGGCACATGGCTCACCTGACCGCGCACCGGGTAGAGGGGCAGCTCGGCGAAGGGGACGAGGGCGGGCAGACGATGACCGGCGGCGACCACCAGATTGGGGGCCTGCCAGTGGCGGCCGTCATGGCTCGTCACCTGCCAGCCATCGGCCAGTTCATCGACCTGAGTCACCTCGGCGCCATATTCCAGCTGCAGCAAGCCACTCTGCATGGCATCGCTTAGCGCCGCCCGGGTCAGGTCCGCCGGGCAGAGCCAGCCCCCCAGGGGATAGCTGACGCCACCCACGCCGCAGGGCAGGCCGACCAATGGCTCGACCTCGTTGGCCGAGAGGGGGCGCATCAGTTCGGGCGGGAAGGGCCCCTGACTCATCTTGGCGAGCTTGGCCGCCGACTTGTCGTCATAGCCGAGCTGGGTGACGCCGCACAATGCAAAGGCGATGGGGTGACGTTCGCTCAGGGACAGCAGCCGGTTTCGGGCATACCCGAAGGCGAGGGCATAGAAGCGCGACAGGGGGTCATGCTCGCCGTTGAGCAAGGGATAGAGCGCCCCCTGGCGGTTGCCGGAGGCGCCGGTGGCGGGCTCGGCATCGGCGCAGAGTAGGGTGACGGCGCGGCCCCGCTCCACCAAAGAGAGGGCGGTCATGGCGGAGGCGATACCGCCGCCGATGATGAGGGTCGCCCCTTCCCGGCCCGCCGGGCGGGCGTACCAGGGTGCTATGGTGCTGTCCGGGGTCTTCGCTTCCCGGATTCCGGTCAGCATCTCCCGCTTGCTGCCGTGACCTTTCACCTTCTTCATGGCAAAGCCCGCGGCGATGAGCCCCCGGCGCACGAAACCGGCACAGGTAAAGGTCGCGATGGTGGCAGTGGGGCGCGCGAGACGCGCGAGGCCGTCGAACAGATCCTGGGTCCACATCTCGGGGTTCTTGGCAGGCGAGAAACCGTCCAGATACCAGGCATCCACCAGCCCCTCGGCCGGGTGGGGGACCTGCGGCAGTGTCTCCTTGATGTCGCCGAGCCAGAGATCGAGGCGTATCCGGCCACCGGCAAACGACAGACGGTGACAGCCTTCGACCGGCAGCGGCCACTGGTCGATGAGGGCACGGCTCAACGGCGCGAGTTCGGGCCAGGCCGCGAGCGCCTTGCACAGATCGTCCCGGGTCAGAGGGTATTTTTCGAAGCTGATGAAGTGCAGACGCGGGCAGCGGGCGGGATCGCCGGCCTGTTCCAGAAACGCAGCCATTGTCGCCAGAAAGTTAAGACCAGTGCCGAAACCTGTTTCACCAATCACGAAACTGTCACTATCGTGGTGCGAAAATCGCTCTGGCAGCCGATTTTGCTGCAAAAAGACGTAGCGGGTTTCACTTAGACCGTTATCATTGGAAAAGTACACATCCCCGAACTCACTGGAGACTGGAGTTCCCGCTTCATTCCAGTCCAATCGGGCATGATGTAAGGATGTTTGACTCACGTTTTCCTCTGCTCGCGTCATAAAATCGCGGGCATTCTACGTGAAAGCAGACCAGTTTGGCAGCCGAAAGCGGGTAGACTCGGTGCCAGTTTTTCCAGACGAGATGAATTAATGAGAAGAGCAGTGATCACCGGTATCGGCGTCATCTCCAGTATCGGCAACAACAAGGAAGAAGTGCTGGCCTCCCTGCAAGCAGGCAAATCCGGCATCACCTATTCCGAGCAGTTTGAACAGTACAATCTGCGCAGCCGTGTCTGGGGTAACATCAAACTCGATCCGTCTGAACTGATCGACCGTAAAGTCATGCGCTTCATGGGTGACGCTGCGGCCTACGCCTATCTCTCCATGCAGCAGGCCATCGAAGATGCGGGTCTGGCAGAGGATCAGGTTTCCAACGAGCGTACCGGTATCGTCACCGGCTCCGGCGGCGCCTCCGGCAAGAATACCTCGGAGTCTGCAGACATCGCCCGCGAGAAGGGCGTCAAGCGGGTAGGTCCCTACATGGTGCCGCGCACCATGTCTTCCACCACCTCCGCCTGTCTGGCCACGCCGTTCAAGATCAAGGGTGTCAACTACACCATCAGCTCCGCCTGCGCGACCTCTGCCCACTGCATCGGCCACGCACTGGAACTGATCCAGCTCGGCAAGCAGGACATCGTCTTCGCCGGCGGCGGCGAGGAGCTGGACTGGTCCTCCACCATCCAGTTTGACGCCATGGGCGCTCTCTCCACCAAGTACAACGACAACCCGGAAAAAGCCTCCCGCACCTATGATGCGGACCGCGATGGCTTCGTCATCTCCGGTGGCGGCGGCATCCTGGTGGTCGAGGAGCTGGAACATGCCCTGGCCCGTGGTGCGCACATCTACGCCGAGATCACCGGTTACGGTGCCACTTCCGACGGCTACGACATGGTGGCCCCGAGCGGTGAAGGCGCGGTGCGTTGCATGAAGATGGCGATGCAGGGTGTGGGTCAGGTGGATTACATCAACACCCACGGCACCTCCACCCCGGTGGGCGATACCAAGGAGCTGGAAGCGATCCAGACCCTGTTTGGCAGCAATGCGCCCAAGCTCTCCGCCACCAAGGCCATGACCGGGCACGCCCTGGGCGCGGCCGGTGTGCACGAGGCCGTCTACTCCTTGCTGATGCTCAAGCACGGCTTCATCGCCCCCAGCATCAACATCGAGAACCTGGACGAGAAGGCCGTGGGCCTGCCCATCGTGCGCGAGTACGAAGCGGCTGATCTCAACACCGTCATGTCCAACAGCTTCGGCTTCGGCGGGACCAACGCCTCCCTGGTGTTCAGCAAGTTCAAGGCTTGATGAACTAGCCATCCTGGCGAGACAATCGAGATAGAAAAAGGCGCCGCAAGGCGCCTTTTTTATGGCCGGTCGTCAGTGTTCAAACCGCACTGCTGCCGGGAAAAGTACGCTGGCGTACACACCGGGTTTGCTTGCTGTCGTTCACGCCACGCTTGGCGCTGCCAGCGGCAGTCGCATATAGACGGCACCCTCACCATATTCCGCCAGACACTTGTCGGTGGCGGCGGGCAGGAACCCCTGCTTGCGCCAGAAGGCCGGCGCGTCTTGCACCGCCACCAGACCCGCATGTGCGAATCCCTCTTCACTGGCGAAGGCGAGGGCGGTGGCAAGCAGCCGCTGACCCACCCCGATGCCGCGCGCTTCGCCCGAGACGGCGAGATCGTGCAGATAGAACTCCTCATCCCCAGCCAGTCGTTGCATGGCGACCGAGAGGGGTGGGGGCCGTCTGGCGCGCCAGGGGTGACAGAGCAGGTAACCGAGCACCTTGCCCTGGCGCTCGGCAACCCAGCAGCATGCCGGCGCCAGCTCGGACTTGTTCTGCATCACGTCGAGAGGCTCGGGATCGAACTGGTGATAGCACTCGTGCTGGATCTTCATGATGGCGGGCCAGTCGGGAGCCCGGATGGCGCGGATGTTAATCATAACCTTTAACGCTGCAGTAGTGACTCAAACCATGAGGGAGGCCCAGACTAGCACAAGGTGCTGATTAATTGAACTGGTGTGGTCTATATGACGCCCATTCACTCAGCGAGCGGCTTCCTTGCTCACGACCTTGATCAGCTGGTAGCGCAGGGAAGAGGCATCGGCCGGCACATCGGTCAGCTTCTCCTTGGTGACTTCCAGCTGATAGTTGTAGCCAGGCTCGAAGGTGAAGCCCTCGATCTGCTGGTAGAAGAAGCTCCAGCTCTCGCCGGGCTGGCTGCGTACCTGCATGCACTTCATGGGGGCGACACCGACGCAGTCGGCCAGCTGGCTCTTGATGTAGAGGGTCTCGGTGGGCGGGGTGCTCTGGCAGGCACTGAGCAACAGGGCGGAACAGAGTATCAGGGGGGCTTTCATCAGGGTCTCTCCTTTTGGCGAAAGGGCGCGATTAAAGCGGTAAATGAAAAGGCGGTCAATGACCGCCTTTGTAACAATTTTTATCCGCGATGAATTCAGCGCTGATCCAGGGGGACGAATTCCCGCTGGGGCTGACCGGTGTAGAGCTGACGAGGACGGCCGATCTTCTGATCCGGATCCGAGTGCATTTCATTCCAGTGGGCAATCCAGCCGATGGTACGGGAGATGGCGAAGATCACGGTGAACATGGACATGGGGATGCCGATGGCCTTCATGATGATGCCGGAGTAGAAGTCCACGTTCGGGTAGAGCTTCTTCTCGATGAAGTAGGGGTCGGAGAGCGCGATGCGCTCCAGCTCCATGGCCACATCCAGCAGCGGATCCTTGATCTGCAGCTCCTGCAGCACTTCGTGGCAGGTCTGACGCATCACGGTGGCACGGGGATCGTGATTCTTGTAAACCCGGTGACCGAAGCCCATCAGACGGAAGGGGTCGTTCTTGTCCTTGGCCTTGGCAATGAACTCGGGGATGCGATCGACCGAACCGATCTCTTCGAGCATCTTGAGGCAGGCTTCGTTGGCACCGCCGTGGGCCGGACCCCACAGGGAGGCGATCCCGGCGGCGATACAGGCGAACGGGTTGGCACCGGAGGAGCCCGCCAGACGCACGGTGGAGGTGGAGGCGTTCTGCTCATGATCCGCATGCAGGGTGAAGATGCGATCCATGGCGCGTTCGACGATGGGGTTGACCTTGTACTCTTCGGTCGGCACGCCAAACATCATGTGCAGGAAGTTGCCCGCATAGGAGAGGGCGTTGCGCGGCTGCATGAACGGCTGGCCGATGGAGTACTTGTAGCACATGGCGGCCAGGGTCGGCATCTTGGAGAGCAGACGGAAGGCGCAGATCTCACGGTGCTCCTCGTTGTTGATGTCGAGGGCATCGTGATAGAAGGCGGACAGGGCGCTGACCACGGCACACATGACGGCCATGGGGTGAGCGTCACGACGGAAGCCGCGGAAGAAGAAGGCGATCTGTTCGTGCACCATGGTGTGGCGGGTGACCAGACGTTCGAAGTCCGTGTACTGGGCCTTGGTGGGGGCCTCACCGTAGAGCAGGATGTAGCAGACTTCGAGGTAGCTGGCCTGGGTGGCCAACTGGGCGATGGGATAACCACGGTGCAGCAAGACACCCTGATCCCCGTCGATGTAGGTGATGGACGATTTGCAAGATCCGGTGGCCATGAAGCCCGGGTCAAAGGTGAAGTACCCTTGAGCACCCAGTTTTCTGACATCGATGACATCGGGTCCGACAGTCCCGGACAGGATCGGCAGTTCTACCGGCTCTTTTCCGGGCAAGTGTAGGGTGGCTATTTTATCAGCCATAGCACGTCTCCTTTGCTCTTTATAATTTGGTTCCAGTCCTACTTTATTACGACTTTCATAACGCTGGCAAAGGTTGTTACCCGTACCACGGCGGCTGGAGCGCCTTATTTGAACCAGAGATCGATAGCTTTGTCAATTTTACTGGATGATCATTAATGAGTTGTTAAAGCTGTTGTGGGATCTGGTTTACGGTTTTGGGTTTTCTATGTAGCTAATTGATTGTCATTGGTTAAGGCCGCCGATATACTGCGCCACGTGGGTGATGGTCGTCGGTGTTTGAAACGCTTTCGCAAAGCCAGATGTGATATTGAAAATGTTATTTTTGGCTTTCCTGAGTTGTTTTGGTAACAAAAACCTAACAAATGCCACTCCTAGCCCTCAAAGCGTGTAAAAACAATAACTAACGTGCTCAATGGAGCTGAGTGGGCAAAGCCGTGAAAAACAAACAGAGACCTGTAAACCTCGACCTACAGACGATCAGCTTTCCTGTCACCGCCATCGCTTCCATCTTGCATCGTGTCTCAGGGGTCATCACCTTTGTGGCGCTTGCCATCTTGCTGTGGATGCTTGGTACTTCACTCGCCTCTCCCGAAGGATTTGAAACGGTCGTTGCCATCATGGACAACTTCCTGGTCAAGTTCGTGCTGTGGGGGATCCTGACTGCGCTGGCTTACCACATCGTGGGCGGTCTGCGTCACCTGGTCATGGACATGGGGCATTGGGAAGAGCTGGAATCCGCGAATCAGAGCGCCCGGGTGGGCTTCGTGATCACCGCGATTCTGGCCGTATTGGCGGGGGTACTGGTATGGTAACCAATTCTGCAACTTTCGGGCGCAGCGGTGTTCATGACTACATCCTGATCCGCGCCACCGCCCTCATCATGACGGCCTACGTCCTCTATCTGGTGGGTTTTGTCGCCCTCAATGACATCACCTACGAGGTGTGGACCGGCTTCTTCGCCAAAACCTTCACCAAGGTCTTCACCCTGCTGACGCTGGTTTGCGTCCTGATCCACGCCTGGATCGGTCTGTGGCAGGTGCTGACCGACTATATCAAACCGGTGGGACTGCGCGGTGCACTGCAATTTGCACTGGTGGTGGTGCTGTTTGTCTATCTGATGACTGGTTTCGTCGTGCTGTGGGGTGTGTAAGGTGACTATTCCAACTCGTGAATTTGATGCGGTCGTGATCGGTGCCGGTGGCGCCGGTATGCGCGCCGCGCTGCAGATTGCCCAATCCGGCAAGAGCTGCGCACTGCTTTCCAAGGTTTTCCCGACTCGTTCCCACACCGTTTCCGCCCAGGGCGGGATCACGGTCGCCCTGGGCAATGCCCATGACGACAACTGGCAGTGGCACATGTACGACACCGTCAAGGGCTCCGATTACATCGGTGACCAGGAAGCGATTGAATACATGTGCAAGACGGGCCCGGAAGCCGTCTATGAGCTGGAGAACATGGGTCTGCCCTTCTCCCGCTTCGACAACGGCGCCGTCTATCAGCGCCCGTTTGGTGGTCAGTCCAAGAATTTCGGTGGCGAGCAGGCGGCCCGTACCGCGGCTGCGGCCGACCGGACCGGCCATGCCCTGCTGCATACCCTGTATCAGCAGAACGTCAAGAACAAGACCACGGTCTTCTCCGAGTGGTATGCGCTGGATCTGGTGAAGAACCAGGACGGTCACGTCGTCGGCTGCACCGCCATCGACATGGAGAGCGGCGAGGTCGTCTACTTCAAGGCCAAGGCCACGGTGCTCGCCACCGGTGGCGCCGGTCGCATCTACCAGTCCACCACCAATGCCCACATCAACACCGGTGACGGTGTCGGCATGGCGCTGCGCGCCGGTGTAGGCGTGCAGGACATGGAGTTCTGGCAGTTCCACCCGACCGGCATCGCCGGGGCAGGGGTGCTGGTGACCGAGGGTTGCCGCGGTGAAGGCGGCTATCTGCTGAACAAGGACGGCGAGCGCTTTATGGAGCGTTATGCGCCGAACGCCAAGGATCTCGCCGGTCGCGACGTGGTGGCTCGCTCCATCATGATCGAGATCCGCGAAGGCCGTGGCTGCGACGGTCCCTGGGGCCCGCACATCAAACTCAAGCTGGATCACCTGGGTAAAGAGGTACTGGAATCCCGCCTGCCGGGGATCTGCGAGCTGTCTCGCACCTTCGCCCACGTGGATCCGGTCAAGGAACCCATTCCCATCATCCCGACCTGCCACTACATGATGGGCGGCGTGCCGACCAGCGTGAACGGCCAGTGCCTGACCCAGGACAAGGACGGCAACGACGTCCCCGTGGTCGGTCTGTTCGCGGTGGGGGAGATCGCCTGTGTCTCCGTACACGGCGCCAACCGTCTGGGTGGCAACTCCCTGCTGGATCTGGTGGTGTTCGGTCGTGCCGCCGGCATGCACCTGGTGGAGACCTTGGGCGAGATGGAACATGGCCGCGAGGCCACCGAGGCCGAGGTCGCCAAGGCTCTTGAGCGCTTCAACCGCTGGGAAGCCAACCGTGACGGGGAAGACCCGGCCCAGATCCGTAAAGATCTGCAGCGCTGCATGCAGAACAACTTCTCCGTATTCCGGGAAGGGGATGCCATGGCAGAGGGGCTGGCCGAGCTGAAACTCATCCGCGAGCGCCTCAAGAACGCCCGTCTGGACGACACCTCCAAGGAGTTCAACACCCAGCGCATCGAGTGCCTGGAGCTGGACAACCTGATGGAGACGGCCTATGCCACCGCGGTGGCGGCGAACTTCCGTACCGAGAGTCGCGGTGCCCACAGCCGCTTCGACTTCCCGGATCGCGACGATGAGAGCTGGCTGTGCCACAGCCTCTATCACCCGGACACCGAGTCCATGACCCGTCGCGCTGTCAACATGTCTCCGAAAACCCGTGAGGCATTCCCACCCAAGGTGCGGACTTACTGATTGCGGAGCCAAATACAATGAACGTCACATTCTCTGTTTACAGATACAACCCGGATGTTGATAACGTCCCGCACATGAAGGATTATCACCTTGATATTCCTGAAGGTTCCGACATGATGGTGCTCGACGCACTGATCCAGCTGAAAGAGCTGGACCCCACACTCGCCTTCCGCCGCTCCTGCCGCGAAGGGGTCTGTGGATCCGACGGCGTCAACATGAATGGCAAGAATGGTCTTGCCTGCATCACTCCGCTTTCCGATCTCTTGAAGAAGGGCAACAAGGTCGTCATTCGTCCCTTGCCCGGCCTGCCGGTGATCCGGGATCTCGTGATCGACATGACCCAGTTCTACACCCAGTGGGAGAAGGTCAAACCCTTCCTCATCAACGATGAAAAACTGCCGCCCGTGCGTGAGCACCTGCAATCCCCCGAAGAGCGCGCCAAGCTGGATGGTCTGTACGAGTGCATTCTGTGCGCCTGCTGCTCCACCTCTTGCCCCTCCTTCTGGTGGAACCCGGACAAGTTCATCGGCCCGGCCGGTCTGCTCGCCGCCTATCGCTGGCTGGCGGACAGCCGTGATACCGCGGCTGCCGAACGACTGGGTAACCTGGACGACGCGTTCAGCGTGTTCCGCTGCCACGGCATCATGAACTGCGTGAACGTCTGTCCCAAAGGCTTGAACCCGACCAAGGCCATCGGTCAGATCAAGTCGATGCTGCTCAATCGGGCCGTGTAGTACCAGGGCCGGGCGTCACCCGCCGGGCCCGACCTCTGGATAGCCATCCCGCCCCTCTTCAGGCGAGGTGCCAGGCGAGATGCAGGATGGCTGTTTGACCCCTACAAGCTGCGCTGCAGCGAACAAGATGTACAAGGGATAGAAATGCATAACGGCGTGATGAAGGCCTGGTTGGAGTCATCTCACCTGGCTGGTGCGAATGCAAGCTACATTGAGGATTTGTACGAATCCTTCCTGGAAAACCCCGACTCCGTCGCCGACGAGTGGCGCAGCCTGTTTGAGCAGCTGCCCCAGGTCAACGGTCATGCTGTCGACCAACCCCATTCCCAGGTTCGCGACTATTTCCGCCGCCTGGCCAAGGATCCCTCCCGTTACAGTGCCCCTGTCAGCGATCCCCAGGTGGACGCCAAGCAGGTGCGCGTGCTGCAGCTGATCAACGCCTTCCGTTTCCGTGGCCATCAAAACGCCAATCTGGATCCGCTCGGCCTCTGGGATCGTGAAACCGTTGCCGAACTGGACCCCGCCTTCCACGGTCTGCAGGGGGCCGACATGGAGGCCACCTTCAACGTGGGCTCTTACGCCATCGGGCGTGAGACCATGGTGCTGTCGGATCTCTACGCATCGCTCAAGAAGACCTACTGCAACAGCATCGGTGCCGACTACATGCACCTCACCTCCACCGAGGAGAAGCGCTGGCTGCAGGACAGGCTCGAATCCATCGAAGCCCACGGCAACTACAACCTGGAGGAGAAGACCCGTTTCCTCGAGAGTCTGACCGCAGCCGAAGGGCTGGAAAAATACCTGGGGGCCAAGTTCCCCGGTGCCAAGCGTTTCTCCCTGGAAGGGGGCGATGCCATGGTGCCCATGCTGAAAGAGTTGATCCGCCGCGCCGGTGAGCAGGGCTGCAAAGAGGCCGTCATCGGCATGGCCCACCGTGGTCGCCTGAACGTGCTGATCAACGTGCTCGGCAAGCGGGCGCAAGATTTGTTCGACGAGTTTGCCGGCAAGCATGGCGAGTCCTGGGGCACCGGTGACGTGAAGTACCACATGGGCTTCTCCTCCGACTTCGCCACCCCGGGTGGCAACGTCCACCTGGCGCTCGCCTTCAACCCGTCTCACCTCGAGATCGTCAACCCCGTGGTCATCGGCTCGGTCCGTGCCCGTATGGACCGTCGTGGTGACAAGGATGGCTCCAGCGTTTTGCCCATCACCATCCACGGTGATTCCGCCATGGCCGGGCAGGGGGTAGTCGCCGAGACCTTCAACATGTCCCTGACCCGTGCCTATGGCGTCGGCGGGACAGTGCGCATCGTCATCAACAACCAGGTCGGCTTCACCACCTCCTACATCCGTGACCTGCGCTCCACCGAATATTGCACCGACATCGCCAAGTCCGTGCAGGCGCCTGTGCTGCACGTCAACGGTGACGATCCGGAAGCCGTGGTGCTGGTGACCCAGATTGCGCTGGATTATCGCAACACCTTCAAGCGCGACGTGGTCATCGAACTGGTCTGCTACCGTCGTCACGGCCACAACGAGGCGGACGAGCCGAGCGCGACCCAGCCGCTGATGTACCAGAAGATCAAGCAGCATCCGACCCCGCGCAAGATCTACGCCGATCAGCTGATCGCCGAGGGCATCATCGCTCCCGAGCTCGCGACCACCCTGGTCAACGAGTACCGCGACACCCTGGACCGGGGTGAGCGGGTGAGCAAGGAGTGGCGCCCCATGGAGCTGCACTCCGTGGACTGGACCCCGTATCTCGGTCATGACTGGGCCATGCCCTACGACAGCACTGTGCCCATGGATCACCTGAAGTCCTTAGGGGAGCGCATCAGCCAGTACCCGGCGACTCACGTATTGCAACGCCAGGTCGAGAAGATCTACGAAGACCGTCGCCTGATGGCCGCCGGCGAGAAGCTGCTGGACTGGGGCTTTGCCGAGACCCTGGCCTACGCCACCCTGGTGGACAAGGGCTCGCGCATCCGCTTCACCGGTGAAGACTCCGGCCGTGGCACCTTCTTCCACCGCCACGCCGTGCTGCACAGCCAGACCGACGCCAGCACCTATACCCCGCTGTGCAACCTGCACGACGAGCAGGGGCCGTTCGAGGTGTACGACTCCGTGCTGACCGAGAACGCGGTCCTGGCCTTCGAATACGGCTATGCCAGCGCCGAGCCGGCGGGTCTCACCATCTGGGAAGCCCAGTTCGGTGACTTCGCCAACTGTGCCCAGGTGGTGGTGGATCAGTTCCTCTCCTCCGGTGAGCAGAAGTGGGGCCGGATGTGCGGCCTGACCATGCTGCTGCCTCACGGTTACGAAGGGCAGGGTCCGGAGCACTCCTCCGCCCGCCTCGAGCGTTATCTGCAGATGTGCGCCCAGCACAACATGCAGGTGTGCGTGCCGTCCACCCCGGCCCAGGTGTTCCACATGCTGCGCCGCCAGGTGGTGCGCCCCATGCGCCGTCCGCTCATCGTGATGACGCCCAAATCCCTGCTGCGCCACCCGCTGGCGGTGAGCAAGCTCGACGAGCTGGCGGAAGGCACCTTCCAGAACGCCATCGGCGAGATCGATGCGCTGGATCCTAAAGGGGTCAAACGCGTGGTGTTCTGCTCCGGCAAGGTCTACTACGACCTGCTCGATGCCCGTCGCAAGGCCGAGCAGCAGGACGTGGCCCTGGTGCGGATCGAGCAGCTCTACCCCTTCCCGGAGGAAGAGGTGCGCACCATCCTGGCCGATTACGCCCATGTCACCGACTTCGTCTGGTGTCAGGAAGAGCCGCAGAACCAGGGCGCCTGGTACAGCACCCGTCATCACTATGACAGCGTGCTGCCAAGTCAGGCCCGCCTGCGTTATGCCGGTCGCCCGGCCTCGGCCTCACCGGCCGTCGGCTACATGTCCGTCCACACCAAGCAGCAGAAAGCCTTGGTGGAAGACGCCCTCACGCTGGAATAAACGAGTCATGGATGAGAGGGGTGCCAAGCCCCTCTCTGAGCTGGAACAAGCCTGCTGGCCAAGAAGTAAACAAGGAACTGAATAGATGACTATCGAGATCAAGGTACCGGACCTGCCCGAATCAGTGGCAGATGCCACCATCGCGACCTGGCACAAGAAACCGGGTGATCTGGTTGCCCGTGACGAAGTGCTGGTCGACATCGAAACCGACAAGGTCGTGCTGGAAGTCCCGGCGCCGGAAGCCGGCGTTCTGGGCGACATCCTGCAGGCGGAAGGGGCGACCGTGCTCTCCCGTCAGCTGATCGCCATGCTCAAGGCCGCCCCCGTGGCCGGTGAAGAGACCAAGGAGAAGCCGGTGGAAGCCGCAGCGGACGACAGCACCGATGGCATGAGCCCGTCCGTGCGCCGTCTGGTGGCCGAGCACGCCATCGACGTCGCCAAGCTGACCGGTACCGGCAAGGGCGGTCGCGTCACCAAGGAAGACGTGGAAGCCTTCATCAAGAACCTGGGCAAGGCTCCTGCCGCTCCGGCTGCTGCCGCCCCCGTGGCTGCGGCACCGGTCGCTCCGCTGGCCGGTCGCACCGAGAAGCGCGTGCCCATGACCCGTCTGCGCAAGCGCATCGCCGAGCGTCTGCTGGAGGCCAAGAACACCACCGCCATGCTGACCACCTTCAACGAGATCAACATGGCGCCCATCATGAAGCTGCGCAAGCAGTACGGCGAGATCTTCGAGAAGAAGCACGGCATCAAGCTCGGCTTCATGTCCTTCTACGTTAAGGCCGTTGTTGAGTCCCTGAAGCGCTACCCGGAAGTGAACGCGGCGCTGGACGGGAATGACATCGTCTATCACAACTACTTCGACGTCAGCATCGCCGTCTCCACTCCCCGTGGTCTGGTGACCCCGGTGCTGCGCGATTGCGACAACATGAGCCTGGCGGACATCGAGAAGGCCATCAAGGATCTGGCTGGCAAGGGCCGTGACGGCAAGCTGACCGTGGATGAACTGACCGGCGGCAACTTCACCATCACCAACGGTGGTGTGTTCGGCTCCCTGATGTCTACTCCCATCATCAACCCGCCGCAGAGCGCCATCCTGGGGATGCACAAGATCCAGGACAGACCCATGGCGGTCGATGGCAAGGTCGAGATCCTGCCGATGATGTACCTGGCGCTCTCTTATGATCACCGCATCATCGACGGTCGCGAGTCCGTGGGCTTCCTGGTCTCCATCAAGGAGCTGCTGGAAGATCCGACCCGTCTGTTGCTGGACGTTTAAGGGCATGGGCCGGATGGCAAGCCTCTGGCTTTCCATCCGGCCATGCACAGGATGTCCGAGGGGCAGGGGAGGCGCCCTTGCTGGCAAGCGCCCCCGCCTTCGAGTACCCGAGCGAAATCAGAAAGATAACCGGGGCCCCAGAGGCCCTTTCACAGGGGATTGAGAAACACGAGCCCCGGACGGAAATACCTACAACACGGATAGAGCATCTATGAATCTGCATGAATATCAGGCAAAACAGCTGTTTGCCGAGTATGGCCTGCCGGTCTCCGAAGGTTATGCCTGTGCTACCCCGCAGGAAGCGGCCGAAGCGGCCGACAAGATTGGCGGCAATACCTGGGTCGTCAAGTGCCAGGTCCACGCCGGTGGCCGTGGCAAGGCGGGCGGCGTCAAGCTGGCCAAGAGCAAGGACGAGATCCGTGCCTTCGCCCAGAACTGGCTCGGCAAGAACCTGGTGACCTATCAGACTGACGCCAACGGTCAGCCGGTCACCAAGATCCTGGTGGAGTCCTGCACCGACATCGCCAAGGAACTGTACCTCGGCGCCGTGGTCGATCGTGGCAGCCGCCGCGTGGTCTTCATGGCCTCTACCGAAGGTGGCGTGGACATCGAGAAGATTGCCCACGAGACCCCGGAACTCATTCACAAGGCGGCCATCGATCCGCTGGTAGGCCCGCAGGCTTACCAGGCGCGCGAGCTGGCCTTCAAGCTGGGTCTGGTCGGTGATCAGATCAAGCAGTTCACCAAGATCTTCCTGGGTCTTGGCCAGATGTTCCTGGATTGCGACTTCGCATTGCTGGAAATCAACCCCCTGGTCATCACCGACAAGGGCAACCTGCATTGCCTGGACGGCAAGATCAACATCGATGCCAACGCCCTGTACCGTCAGCCCAAGCTGCGTCAGATGCACGATCCCTCCCAGGATGACCCTCGCGAAGCGCACGCCGCCCAGTGGGAGCTGAACTATGTGGCGCTCGATGGCAATATCGGCTGCATGGTCAACGGCGCCGGTCTGGCCATGGGCACCATGGACATCGTCAATCTGCACGGCGGCTCACCGGCCAACTTCCTGGACGTCGGCGGCGGCGCCACCAAGGAGCGCGTGACCGAGGCCTTCAAGATCATCCTGTCTGACAGCAAGGTCCAGGCTGTGCTGGTCAACATCTTCGGCGGCATCGTGCGCTGCGACATGATCGCGGAAGGCATCATCGGCGCCGTGAAAGAAGTCGGGGTGAAAGTGCCCGTGGTGGTGCGTCTGGAAGGCAACAACGCCGAACTGGGTGCCCGTAAACTGGCCGACAGCGGCCTCAACATCATCGCCGCAACGAGTCTGACCGACGCCGCGCAGCAAGTGGTCAAAGCCGCGGAGGCCAAATAATGAGCGTTCTGATCAACAAAGACACCAAGGTGATCTGCCAGGGCTTCACCGGCGGTCAGGGTACCTTCCACTCCGAACAGGCCATTGCCTACGGTACCCAGATGGTCGGCGGCGTGTCCCCGGGCAAGGGTGGCACCACCCACCTGGGCCTGCCGGTGTTCAACACCGTCCGTGACGCCGTGGAAGCCACCGGCGCCACCGCCTCCGTCATCTATGTTCCGGCCCCGTTCTGCAAGGACGCCATCCTGGAAGCCATCGATGCTGGCATCAAGCTCATCGTCACCATCACCGAAGGCATCCCGACCCTGGACATGCTGCAGGTCAAGGTGAAGCTGCAGGAAACCGGCGTGCGCATGATTGGCCCGAACTGCCCCGGCGTCATCACCCCGGGTGAGTGCAAGATCGGCATCATGCCAGGCCACATCCACAAGCCGGGCAAGGTGGGCATCGTCTCCCGTTCCGGCACCCTGACCTATGAAGCGGTCAAGCAGACCACGGACGAGGGCTTCGGCCAGTCCACCTGCGTCGGCATCGGTGGCGACCCCATCCCGGGCTCCAACTTCATCGACATCCTGGAGATGTTCCAGAAGGATCCTGCGACCGAAGCCATCGTGATGATCGGCGAGATCGGCGGCAGCGCCGAGGAAGACGCCGCGGCCTACATCAAGGCTCACGTCACCAAGCCGGTGGTCTCCTACATCGCGGGTGTTACCGCCCCGGCTGGCAAGCGCATGGGTCATGCGGGCGCCATCATCGCCGGTGGTAAAGGCACGGCGGCCGAGAAATTTGCCGCCCTGGAAGATGCCGGCGTGAAAACCGTGCGCTCCCTGGCCGATATCGGCAAGGCCCTGCGTGAAGTCACCGGCTGGTAAGTTAGCCTGTTATCTCTGATAGAAAAATGCCGCCCTAGGGCGGCATTTTTTATGGATGCGGTTTGATGAAGGATCGCCAAATAATGGATTTTTTCTATACAGTATCCGAGTTTTCCTTACTGGATAGATTGTAAGTTCTTAGCCTATGCACAAATAAAAATCTATGGCATATTTTTAGATGTAACAACAAGTTACAAGGATATGCTCCCATGCCATTAAGGGCTTGATGGCGAGTGAATCATGGATAGATGGCAAATTGCCGCGTAATAAATTGCGAGGCCCCTTCATGCGCACTAACTACGTCCTCATTGATTTTGAGAATGTTCAGCCCGAGCGTCTCGCTGTTTTGGCGAAAGATCACTTCAAAATCTTGGTGTTCGTCGGCTCGAATCAGTCCAAGCTCGCTTTCGAAACGGTCTCAGTGATCCAGCAGCTCGGAGATAAGGCTCAGTATATTAAGATTGCGGGGAGCGGTCCGAATGCTTTGGACTTTCATATTGCATATTACATTGGCCAATTAGCTGCCTCGGATCCTGCTGGCTTTTTCCATATAATCTCGAAGGACAAGGGCTTTGACCCGCTCATACAGCATCTCAAAGACAAGAAAATATTCGCAGCTCGCACCGAACATGTTGTAGATATTCCTCTCATTAAGAGCAATAACGCTCAGACTTCCTTGGAACGTATGACTCTTGTTCTGAAGAAACTTCAACAGATGAAGACATCTCGGCCCAGAGCGATAGCGACGTTGAATAGCACGATTGCATCATTATTTCAGAAACAGCTCACTAATGAAGACGTACAAAATATCGTTCGAGCACTGATCAGCGCGGGCCACATAACAGTTGATGGGAGTAAGGTTTCTTATGCGCTTGGCCAAGATGTGTAATCTATTGATTTTATGCATCTTTTATTGTTTTAAGTAGCTTTTGTTAAAACACCACGATCTTTGACCAACATTGGAACGCTGCTGCGTGCTTATCATACTGCGAGCAGTCCCCAACCTTGAAAAATCGGGCCGAAAAGCGTATAACCACGCGCTTGTCAGTGTGTTGAGTGAGCCAAATTTATGCAGCAGAGTGAACCCGTGCAGACCGCCCCCTTTTGGCAGGTAAAAAGCCTGCAGCAGATGACCATGACCGAGTGGGAATCCCTGTGCGACGGCTGCGGCAAGTGCTGCCTGAACAAGCTCATTGACGAGGACACCGAGGAGCTGGTGTTCACCAACGTGGCCTGCAACCTGCTCAATACCAAGACCTGCCAGTGCTCCGACTACGGCAACCGCTTTAAAAAAGAGCCGGACTGCCTGCAGATCACCGTCGACAAGATTGCCGAGTACGACTGGCTGCCGTCGAGCTGTGCCTATCGCCTGCTGGCCGAAGGCAATACCCTGCCTGCCTGGCATCCGCTGATCACCGGCAGCCGCAGCGCCATGCACCAGGCCGGCCAGTCGGTGCGTGGCAAGGTGGTCCACGAGGCGCAGGCCGGCGACTGGGCCGACCATATCATTACCTGGGCGAGCTAAGCCTTAAACCGCCGTTTATCGCCGCCGTTTATCGCAAACAACAGGGGCAGGGGAGTGAGACTCCGCTGCCCCTGTTGTTTTAGGCATATAAGTGATCAGTTTTATGAGATACAGGCAGTGTAACGTCTTGCTGTGAGATAAGCGCAGCGCCGGGCTCTGGGAGGTCGCCTCTAACGCCGCCAGCATCCGTTCAATCGCGTCCAGGACACAAGGGCAGCAGAGTTCACACTCAGCTGCCCTTGTTGCTTTCTGGCGTCTTCTCGCGATGTCGATGACATCCCCTCACCCTGACCCTCTCCCAAGGGGAGAGGGAAGAGATTCAGGTTCTGGTGCAAAGTCCATGGCGGCCGAGCACGGTTCTGCTCTGCTTGCCTGAGTGCCTGAGTGCCTGAGTGCCTGAGTGCCTGAGTGCCTGAGTGCCTGAGTGCCTGAGTGCCTGAGTGCCTGAGTGCCTGAGTGCCTGAGTGCCTGAGTGCCTGAGTGCCTGAGTGCCTGAGTGCCTGAGTGCCTGAGTGCTGGTGAGCGCATCAGTGCATAAAACGGTGGAGGGGAGGAGTGAGGGGCATAGAGAGGGACGTCAGGAAGCCAATGTCTGGTCGCGCCCGCGCGTCGAAGCAAATCGGTGGATCAGCGGATCTACGAGGGGGAAAGCGGCTTGCACACTGCCAAACAGCCATAAAAAAACCGGCGCCTGGGCGCCGGTTTTTGTTCACCGCAATGCTTGCTTACAAATAAGCGATTACAGAGAAGCGGTGAAGGTACGGGTGATGACGTCTTGCTGTTGCTCCTTGGTCAAGGAGTTGAAGCGAACGGCATAACCGGATACGCGGATGGTCAACTGCGGATATTTCTCCGGGTTTTCCATGGCGTCCAGCAGCATTTCACGGTTCATCACGTTGACGTTCAGGTGCTGACCGCCTTCCAGGTTGGATTCGTGGTGGAAGTAACCATCCATCAGGCCAGCCAGGTTGGCTTTCTGGGCTTCCATGTCTTTGCCCAGGGCGTTCGGTACGATGGAGAAGGTATAGGAGATACCATCTTTGGCGTAGGCGAACGGCAGCTTGGCGACGGAAGTCAGTGAAGCAACGGCACCCTTCTGGTCACGACCGTGCATCGGGTTGGCACCCGGGCCGAACGGCGCACCGGCGCGACGGCCATCCGGGGTGTTACCGGTCTTCTTGCCGTACACCACGTTGGAGGTGATGGTCAGCACGGACTGGGTCGCCACGGCGCCACGGTAGGTGTTGAGCTTCTGGATCTTCTTCATGAAGCGCTCGACCAAGTCGCAGGCGATGTCATCGACGCGGGCGTCGTTGTTACCGAACTGCGGGTACTCGCCTTCGATTTCGAAGTCGATGGAGACGCCGTCTGCATCACGTACCGGCTTGACCTTGGCGTACTTGATGGCAGACAGGGAGTCAGCTGCAACAGACAGACCGGCGATGCCGCAAGCCATGGTGCGATAGACGTCACGGTCGTGCAGCGCCATCAGGGAGGCTTCGTAGCTGTACTTGTCGTGCATGTAGTGGATGATGTTCAGGGCGGCGACGTACTGCTTGGCCAGCCAGTCCATGAAGTGATCCAGACGGTCCATCACGTCGTCGTAGTCGAGGAACTCGGACTTGACCATTTCGGTTTTCGGACCGACCTGGATCTTGAGCTTCTCGTCCATACCGCCGTTGATTGCATACAGCATGGTCTTGGCCAGGTTGGCACGGGCACCGAAGAACTGCATCTGTTTGCCGACGATCATCGGGGACACGCAGCAAGCGATGGCGTAGTCATCGTTGTTGAAGTCCGGACGCATCAGGTCGTCGTTCTCGTACTGAACGGAAGAGGTCTCGATGGATACCTTGGCGCAGTACTTCTTGAAACCGACCGGCAGCTTCTCGGACCACAGGATGGTCAGGTTCGGCTCAGGGGACGGGCCCATGGTGTACAGGGTGTTCAGCATACGGAAGCTGTTCTTGGTGACCAGGGTACGGCCATCAACGCCCATACCGGCCAGGGTCTCGGTGGCCCACATCGGGTCGCCGGAGAACAGTGAATCGTATTCCGGGGTACGCAGGAAGCGAACCATACGCAGCTTCATGACCATGTGGTCCATCAGCTCCTGGGCTTCTTGCTCGGTGATCAGGCCCTTCTTCAGGTCACGTTCGATGTAGACGTCCAGGAAGCTGGAGGTACGACCGAAGGACATGGCGGCACCGTTCTGGGACTTGACCGCAGCCAGGTAGGCGAAGTAGGTCCACTGTACGGCTTCTTTGGCAGTCTTGGCCGGCACGGAGATGTCGCAGCCATATTTGGCAGCCATCACCTTCATCTGGGCCAGGGCACGGTGCTGCTCGGAGATCTCTTCGCGCAGACGGATGGTGGCTTCCAGGTTGACACCGTTTTCCAGATCAGCCTGCAGGGACTTGAACTGGGCCAGTTTGTCGGCCATCAGGAAGTCGATACCGTACAGGGCGACACGACGGTAGTCACCGATGATACGGCCACGGCCGTAGGCATCCGGCAGACCGGTGATGACGCCGGACTTGCGGCAGTTCAGGATGTCCTTGGTGTAGACATCGAACACGCCCTGGTTGTGGGTCTTGCGGTATTCGGTGAAGATCTTCTCGACCATGGGGTCGAGCTGACGGCCGTAGACTTCGCAGGAAGTCTTGACCATCTTGATACCGCCGTTGGCGATGATGGCGCGCTTGAGCGGCTTGTCAGTCTGCAGACCGACGATCTGCTCCAGGCTCTGGTCGATATAGCCGGCATCGTGAGCGGTAATGGTGGAGGGCAGGTCAGTATCAAAATCGACCGGCGCGTGAGTGCGGTTCTCGATCTTGATGCCTTCCATGACCTTGTCCCACAGCTTGGTGGTAGCTTCGGTCGCGCCAGCCAGGAAGGACTCGTCACCTTCATAAGGGGTGTAGTTCTTCTGGATGAAATCACGGGTGTTGACAGAGGTCTGCCATTCACCGGCTGCGAAGCCTTCCCATGCGCTTTGGAACTGTTCGTTAAGTTCTGCCATTTTCATTACCTCTCAAGGTATTTATGTGTCTGTCGCCGTCCTTAATGATGGCGACGGAAGATAAACCAGTAAGTCAAACCAACCATTACGCCGCCGCCAATGATGTTGCCAATGGTCACCGGAATGAGGTTGTGTAGCACGAAGTTGGATACGGTCAGGTCGGCGAAGCTTGCCGGATCCTGGCCGATGGCCTGCCAGAATTCCGGACCGGCCACGCTGTGAATGGCGATGCCAACCGGGATCATAAACATATTTGCGATGCTGTGCTCGAAACCGGAGGCCACGAACATGGCGACGGGGAGCAGCATGACCATCACCTTGTCGGTGGCACTGCGGGCACCAAAGGCCATCCACACGGCGAGACACACCATGAGGTTGCAGAGAATACCGAGGGCGACGGCTTCGAAGAAGCTGTGGTGAAGCTTGTGTTGGGCCACGTTGAGAGCATTGAGGCCCCACTGGCCGTTGGCAGCGGTGTACTCGGCGGACATGATGATGAGGCCGACCATGATGAGACCACCGATGAGGTTGCCAAAGTAGACCAGACCCCAGTTCTTGAACAGCTGCGCCCAGCTGATGCGATTGGCCGCCTTGGCCACCAGAGTCAGAGTGGTGGAGGTGAACAGCTCGGCACCGAGCAGCACGCACAGGATGAGGCCGAGGGAGAAGCACAGACCGCCGACCAGCTTGGCCATGCCCCAGGACATGCCGCTGCTGCCGGTGGTGACCGTGATATAGAAGATGAACGCGATGGCGATGAAGGCGCCGGCCGTGATGGCCAGGGGGATGACCTTGTATGCAGGCTTGGTGGCCTTGGCATAGGTAATGTCTTCGGCCAATGCGGCGATGGCTTCGGGCTTGAGACAATCAAAGGGAGATTCTGCTTTCAATTCTCATGTACCTGCATATTTTGCCTGTGGAAATCATAACAAAGGGGCATTTCGTCAAATTTGACTCGGATCAAGAATTACAGATTGTGAATGTAATTTTACTACAGAAATTCTACCCCGTTGGCAGCTTGACTTTACACCAGATTTCATGTGAAACAGAAATGCATGCTACAGTAAGTTAATGATTTAATATGACATTATTTTGTTTTTGGCAAAAATATATCGTCAATCTATCTTTGCGGCAGCCCCGCACAGAAGTACTGAGGTTGACAACCCCCTTAGAGGTATTTTTTGTTTTTTATTTCATCCCTGAATAACAAACAGCCCAAAGCGTAGACCATAAAACAGAAGGGGCCATCAGGCCCCTTCGTCACATTACCACATCAGGCCCAAGAATGGGCTCGTTTGGCCTTCTGTAGCTTCTCATAGGCCGCCAGCAACTTCTGGTGCAGCGGGAATTGAGACAGGGACAGATCGGCGGCCTCCAGCCCATGGAAGCGTGCCTCGCCGCTGGCGTGGGCCCAGGCCTCGGCCAGCGCCGCTTCCCCGAACATGCGGGTGAACACCGGGCGGTACTGCTCAGGATCGCGATCCTCGTCCAGGAACAGCTCGACGCAGGCACGCAGGGCGCGGTAGTAGTTGGCGCGATCGCTTGGGAACACCGACTGGTTGAACTCCATGGTCCAGTCGATGAGATCCAGCGCGCTCTCCAGCTCGCCTGCGGCCAGTGCCAGCATGGCTTTGAGTTCACCGACGCGCAGGGTGTGCAGGGCGGTGCCCTTGGCGGCGGCGATGCCGAGCAGCTCGCGCACCCGGGTACGTTCGTCGTGACCCTCTTCATCAAGCTGATCGAACAGTGCCATGTACTGCTCGGCATCCCACTCCAGGGACGGCAGCGCCAGGATCACTTCCCGCAGGTGCGCGCCCATGGTGTTGTTGGCCAGCAGCAGATCCTCGACCGGGTAGATGTCGGACATGCCGGGCACCAGGATGCGACAGGCGTAGACGCCAAGGTGCTCGTAGTCGGCGATGTAGACCGGCTGCTCCAGCGCGTGGAAGATCCCGATCAGGTGATCGAACTCCTCCTGGGAGCTGCCGCGGAAATCCCAGTCGGCGAACTCGAAATCGCTCTCCTGCTTGAACAGATCCCAGCTGATGAGACCGGAGGAGTCGATGAAGTGGGTCTCCAGGTTGTGGTGATCCGCCACCTGCTCGTTGTCGAACGAGGGGGGCACGAACACGTCCAGATCTTTCAGGCCACGGCCCTGCAGCAGCTCGGTGACGGTACGCTCGAACGCTACTTCGAAGCGCGGGTGGGCGCCGAAGGAGGCAAAGCAGGTGCCGTTGCTCGGGTTGAGCAGCACCACACAGATGACGGGGTAACGACCGCCCAGGGAGGCATCGAAGCTGTAGATGGGGAAGCCTTCGGCCTCGAGCGCATCGATGGAGGCCTTGATCCCCGGGTAGCGGGCGATCACGTCGCTCGGAATTTCCGGCAGGCTGATGGCCTCGGCGATGATCTTGTTCTTCACGTGACGCTCGAACACCTCGGACAGCCCCTGGGTGCGGGCCTCGGTCTTGGTGTTGCCGGCGCTCATGCCGTTGGAGACATAGAGGTTGCCGATGATGTTCATCGGGATGTAGACGGTCTGGTGATCAGACTGGCGCTCGAACGGCAGGGCGACGATGCCGCGGCCCTCGTTGCCCGATTGCAGGTCCACCAGCATGTCGGCGGTCACTTCCCCGTCCGGGTTGTAGAACTTGCGGGTGAAGCTGTCGAGCAGCCCGGCGGGCAGCTGATCCCCCTCGATGGGGAACCACTTCTCGTTCGGGTAGTGAACGAAGTCGCCATTCGCGACCTGCTCGCCCAGATAGAAGTCGGCGAAGAAGTAGTTGGTGGAGAGACGCTCGAAGTATTCGCCAAGGGCGGAGGCGAGTGCCGCCTTCTTGCTGGCACCCTTGCCGTTGGTGAAGCACAGGGCGCACTCCTTGTCGCGGATATGCACGGACCAGACGTTGGGCACGGGGTTGAGCCAGGAGGCTTCTTCTATATCAAACCCCAGGGCTTGCAGCTTGGTCTGGAAGCGTTCGATGGAGTCTTCCAGCGCCGCGTCCTTGCCGGGAATAAAGGTGTGGTCGGTCATCACAATATCCTGATTTTATTGACTCATGTTAGGCCGCAGATAATAGCATGAGTCGGCGGGGACAATCCCACCCCAGAGGTTGTGAGGAGTGCCATCGGCGGCCGATCTGCCTCTTCTTCATTAGTTTCTCTAAACAACATTAAGAAAAAGTAGTTTTTTTTATGATTCGGCCTCCGCCATCATGGGGCCCTCTTGCTGCGGAAGACAAGATGCGGCGCGCACCGGCGCGGGCCGCTCTTCATGATTGTCTGTCCGGAGCCCATTTATCGGGAGTTGCTATGCCATTGATGACACCACAAATTGCACCCGGCGTGACCGACTTGGCACCGGGATTTCGGGCCCTGAGCATTCTGGTCGACGGGGCCCCCATCGTCGATGCCGAGGTCGGTGCCCGGGCGCTGGCGCGGGCCTGTCAGTCGGTCGACGCCGACGGGGCCCCCTGGGCGCAGGCCCACCTCGATGCCTGGGGCGAGGTCTTCAAACGCTTTGGCGCCAAGCCCCAGCGTTTCCCCTGTTCGGCACTGGCCCTGCGCAAGCGGGTGCAGCGGGACGGCAGCCTGCCCAGCATCGATCCCGTGGTGGATCTCTACAACGCCATCAGCATCGAATACGCCATTCCGGTCGGGGGGGAAGATCTCACCGCCTATGAGGGGGCACCGCGCCTCATCGTGGCCGATGGCAGCGAGCTGTTTGACACCATAAAGGAGGGGGAGCCCGCCTTTGAGTGTCCGGAACCTGGCGAAGTGGTGTGGCGTGACGACAAGGGGGTGACCTGCCGGCGCTGGAACTGGCGCCAGGGGATCAGAACCCGGCTCAGCGCCGAGTCCGGCCAGATGTGGTTCATCCTGGAAAGCCTGCCGCCAATGCCGCTCTCGGCCTTGCAGGAGGCCGGCGATCGGCTCATCGAAGGATTGCGGCAGATGATGCCGGAGGCCCGCATCGAACATGAGCTGATCGGCAGTCTGACGCAGGCATAAGGCTGGCAGAGCCATAAATAAGGAAAGGCAAGAAGAGGGCCACCCTGGGTGGCCCTTTTTATATGCGTGGATCGCGCATGACAGAGCAGGGATGGCGAGCGCCGACCCAGGGATCAATGCCGATTCATGGCAGTGAGAGATGCTATTCCCTATACATTTCGCAGAATAAGCTGAATGAAAAGTCGCAACGGGCAGTGAGATGTTGGTGCGATTCTGTGCCACCCGGCACGGCGTCCTGTGCCGAACACGGCGATGATGCAGGGGATCGGTCAGTCCGATCCCCATTTTATGGTTTAGCCAACAAACTTCAGCCCCAGGATGCCGCCGATGATCAGCAGCAGGCAGAGGATGCGCGCCAGGGTGGCGGGTTCGTTGAACAGCCAGATCCCCATCAGCACGGTGCCGACGGCGCCGATGCCGGTCCAGACCGCGTAGGCGGTGCCAAGGGGCAGCTGCTTGACCGCCATGGCGAGCAAGAACACGCTCACCCCCATGGCAGAGAGGGTCAGCAGGGTGGGGAGGGGGCGGCTGAAGCCGTCGGTGTATTTGAGGCCAATGGCCCAGGCGACCTCGAACAGGCCAGCCAGTAGCAGGAGTAACCACGCCATCAGGGAGTTTCCGAAGGGGCAGGGTCGTCCCTGCGAGCAGAGGAGCCTCGGGGTCGTCCCCGAGGGGCAGCCGGGCTGCCAGATCCCGTCCATCATGCCTCAAGGTGCGCTTGGCTGCCAGGGGTTGCCAGCGGCAATCGCACCAGGGGGGTATTGCGGCAATCGACACAGAATATTGCGCAATTCGACTTGCGCCCGCCGCGACAATCCGTAATGTGGACAGACGCATGCGTGCAACACCATTCTTGTGATCCATTTGTAAACGGACCCCGCGTCCGGCAAGGGATCCGGGCGTTTGATACACAGTTTCTATAGCAGCTATCCAGGGTAGGACATTATGAAAAAAGTAGGTTTGGTCGGTTGGCGGGGCATGGTGGGTTCGGTACTGATGAGCCGGATGCAGGAAGAGAAAGACTTTGCCCGTATCCAGCCCACCTTCTTCACCACCTCCCAGGCCGGTGAGGCCGCCCCCAATTTCGGCGTCGATGCCGGCACCCTGCAGGATGCCTTCGACATCGAGGCGCTGGCGGCGCAGGAGATCATCATCACCGCCCAGGGCGGCGATTACACCAAGGATGTCTATCCACGTCTGCTGGCCACCGGCTGGCAAGGCTACTGGATCGATGCCGCCTCCTCCCTGCGCATGGACAAGGATGCCGTCATCATCCTGGATCCGGTCAATGGCGATGTGATTGAGCAGGCCCTGGCCAAGGGCGTCAAGACCTTCGTCGGTGGCAACTGCACCGTCAGCCTGATGCTGCTGGCCCTGGGCGGCCTGTTCAAGGCAGACCTGGTGGAGTGGGTGAGCGTGGCGACCTATCAGGCTGCTTCCGGTGGCGGTGCCCGCCACATGCGCGAGTTGGTCACCCAGATGGGCCTGCTGCGGGACGAAGTGGCGGTGGAGCTGGCGGATCCCGCCTCTGCCATCCTCGACATCGAGCGCAAGATCACCGAGAAGACCCGCTCCGGCACCCTGCCGGTGGACAACTTCGGCGTGCCGCTGGCCGGCGGCCTCATCCCCTGGATTGACACCAAGCTCGACAACGGTCAGAGCCGTGAGGAGTGGAAGGGCCAGGCGGAGACCAACAAGATCCTGGGTATCGAAGATGCGGCCATTCCGGTGGACGGCCTCTGCGTGCGGATCGGCGCCCTGCGTTGCCACAGCCAGGCTTTCACCATCAAGCTGAAAAAAGACGTGCCGCTGGCCGAGATCGAGGCGCTGCTCGCCGCACACAACGACTGGGTGAAGGTCATTCCAAACGATCGCGATATCACCGCCCGTGAGTTGACTCCGGCCGCCGTCACCGGCACCCTCAGCATCCCGGTGGGACGTCTGCGCAAGCTCAACATGGGTCCGGAATACCTGGCCGCCTTCACCGTGGGTGATCAGCTGCTGTGGGGGGCCGCCGAGCCGCTGCGCCGGATGCTGAACATCCTGCTGGCGCGCTGAGGAACTATCGCTTACCCGTTCCGAGCAGTAAAAAAGGAAGGCCAGGCCTTCCTTTTTCTATGTATTTTTCCCAATAAAAAACGGCAGCCGCGTGGCCTGCCGTTTTTTAATTTATCCAGTTTGACTCTTACATGTTCTGTGCTTCGTTTGGCACGATGACAGAGGCGTGATTTCCTTTCGGCCCCTGCTGCAGTTCAAAGTTGACTGCTTGACCTGCTTTCAAGGTCTTGTAACCTTCCATTTGAATCGTGGAGTAGTGAGCGAAGATATCTTCACCACCGCCTTCCGGACAGATAAACCCAAATCCTTTTGCGTTGTTGAACCACTTGACTGTTCCGGTTGCCATACATCTACATCCTTTTATTGATTACCCTGAAGTCGTTGAGTAACCTGCGCCAGCCTTATATAACTAGAGCATCAGCCCATAGCAGACGGGCGCCGATTAGCAAGTAACCAATCTAGTCCAACTTTTGAGCGAGTCAAGAAGTTGTTAACAACCGATGTGATCTGGTTAACAAGTCTATTGACAATCCTGAGCGAGACGGTAGTAATCTAGAGGTACCAAAGCGCAATTATGAGCAAGCAGAAAGAACTCTTTGCTAATGAAGAGATTGCAGAAGCAGAGAAAACGAAGCTGCAACCGCCATCCATGTACAAGGTTGTGTTGAACAACGATGACTACACACCCATGGAGTTCGTGGTGGAGGTGCTGCAAAGGTTCTTTGGTATGGACTTGGACAAGGCAACTCAGGTCATGCTGAGTGTGCATTATAGTGGTAAGGGAGTCTGCGGCACCTTTACCGCCGAGATTGCCGAGACCAAGGTAGTCCAGGTCAACACCTACGCACGTAACAACGAACATCCACTGCTATGTACCATGGAAAAGGTTTGAATCTGATGACTTGATGGCGATAACGACACCGCATTGTGGCTGTACTGAGGGGAGGTGCCTATGTTGAACAAAGATCTAGAAAAGACGCTGAACGAGGCTTTCAAACTGGCCCGTGACGAGCGCCACGAATTCATGACAGTCGAGCACCTGTTGTTAGCCCTGCTGGATAACAGCTCAGCCCATGAGGCGCTGAGTTCATGTGGTGCGGACGTGGAGCAACTGCGCAAGGAAATTCGCGCATTCATCAACCAGACTACCCCGCTCATCCCCCGGGATGACGAAGACCGTGAAACCCAACCCACCTTAGGCTTCCAGCGCGTGCTGCAACGGGCCGTATTCCACGTCCAATCCTCCGGCAATACCGAGGTGAGCGGCGCCAATGTGCTGGTAGCCATCTTCAGCGAACAGGAGTCCCAGGCCGCTTATTTCCTGAAAAAGGCCGAGATAAGCCGACTGGATGTGGTGAACTTCCTCTCCCATGGGGTACGCAAGGACAGCAAGCCCGAGAGTGGCGGCAACAATACCGAGTCTGACGACGAGGTTTCCTCCGCCCAGATCGAGAGTTTTGCCACCAACCTCAACCAGCTGGTGCTGGAGGGGCGTATCGATCCCCTCATCGGGCGTGATCAGGAACTCAATCGTACTATCCAGGTACTCTGCCGCCGCCGCAAGAACAACCCCCTGCTTGTCGGGGAGGCCGGCGTGGGCAAGACAGCCATCGCCGAAGGGCTGGCCTATCGGATCGTCAAGGGTGACGTGCCCGAGGTGATCGCAGGTAGCACCATATATTCCCTGGACATGGGCTCCCTGCTGGCGGGAACCAAATATCGCGGTGACTTCGAGAAGCGCCTCAAGGTGCTGCTCAAGCAGATTGAACGTCAGGAAGGGGCCATTCTCTTCATCGACGAGATTCATACCATCATCGGGGCGGGGGCTGCCTCCGGTGGGCAACTGGATGCCGCCAACCTCATCAAACCGCTGCTCTCCAATGGTTTGCTGCGCTGCGTAGGCTCCACCACCTATCAGGAGTATTCCCAAATCTTCGAGAAAGACCGTGCCCTGGCACGCCGCTTCCAGAAGATCGATATCGTCGAGCCGAGCGTGGATGACACCACCCGCATCCTGATGGGGCTCAAGAGCCGTTATGAATCTCACCACGGGGTGCGCTACACCGTCAAGGCCATCCGGGCCGCGGTGGAACTTTCCGCCAAGTACATCAACGACCGTCACCTGCCGGACAAGGCCATCGACGTGATCGACGAGGCGGGGGCGGGCCAGCGACTGCTGCCAGCCAGCAAGCGTAAAAAAGTGATCAATGTGCCGGAAATTGAAGCCATTGTCGCCAAGATAGCTCGTATCCCGGAAAAGTCAGTATCTTCCTCCGACAAGGAAGTACTGAAGAACCTGGAGCGCAATCTCAAGATGGTGGTGTTCGGGCAAGACAAGGCCATTACCGTGCTGACCGATGCCATCCGTCTGTCACGCTCCGGTCTTGGCAACGAGCGCAGGCCGGTGGGCTGCTTCCTGTTTGCCGGCCCGACCGGGGTAGGCAAGACAGAGGTCACCCAGCAGCTTGGCAAGGCGCTCGGGGTCGAGGTACTGCGCTTTGACATGTCCGAATACATGGAGCGCCATACCGTTTCCCGCTTGATCGGGGCACCTCCCGGTTATGTGGGCTTCGAGCAGGGAGGGCTTTTGACCGATTCCGTGCTCAAGCACCCGCACTCCGTGGTGTTGCTGGACGAGATCGAGAAGGCGCATCCGGATGTGTTCAACCTGCTGCTGCAGGTGATGGACAACGGTACTCTGACGGATAACAACGGTCGCAAGGCGGATTTCCGTAACGTGATCCTGGTGATGACCACCAACGCCGGCGTGCAGGAGACCCAGCGCAAGTCAATCGGCTTCCAGCAGCAGGACATGAGCCACGACGCCATGGCAGTGATCAACAAGACGTTCAGTCCGGAATTTCGCAACCGGCTCGATCACACCATCTGGTTCAATCATCTGGACATGCAGGTGATCCACCAGGTCGTCGACAAGTTCATCGTCGAACTGCAGGTGCAACTGGATGCCAAGGGAGTGTCCCTCGAGGTGTCAGAAGGTGCGCGTCACTGGCTGGCCGAGAAGGGATACGACAGAGCCATGGGTGCCAGACCCATGGGGCGGGTCATTCAGGAACACCTCAAGAAGCCGTTGGCTAATGAGATCCTGTTTGGTTCCCTGGTCGATGGTGGGGTGGTGAAAGTGGAACTGGTGAATGACAGCCTCAGCTTTGATTTTCAGGTCAATGTTGAAGCTGTGTCCCACTAAATCTCGCTGACGACAGAAATAGCAAAAAACCCCAACCGAGAGGCTGGGGTTTTTTGCTGAATTCCTGGCTTAGCGAGAGCGGAAAACAATACGTCCCTTGGAGAGATCGTACGGAGTCAGAGCCACCGTTACTTTGTCCCCAGTCAGGATACGGATGTAGTTTTTGCGCATCTTGCCGGAAATATGAGCGATAACCACGTGACCATTTTCCAGTTCCACACGGAACATGGTATTGGGCAAGGTTTCGAGAATGGTACCCTGCATCTCAATACTGTCTTCTTTAGCCATTGAATCCTCTTGATAAGCCACAACAAAAAACCGCTGGATCATGCCGGATTTAAGGCTATGTGTAAAGTTTACTCGGGCTTGGCGTCGATCTTTTTCCATTCTCCCTGTACCAGCAGTTCGTGAGGCAGGTACTGGCGTTTGTAATTCATCTTGCGGCACGCCTCCACCAGATAACCCAGATACAGCCAACTGCGGCCGGTTCGCCGGGCCAGTTCCAACTGACTCAGAATGGCGAAGGTGCCCAGTGAGCGATCGGCGTAGTCCGGATCGAAGAAGGTATACATGGCGCTCAGAGAGTGGGGCAGCAGATCCGTGGTGGCGACCCCGATGAGGCGCCCCTCCTTGCGCATCTCCAGATAGAGCGGAGGCATCCAGTCACAATGCAGGAAGCCCTTGTATTGGGTTCGGCTCGGTGGATACATGCTGCCATCGCGGTGGCGCTCGCGGATGTAGCGCTCGTAGAGCTGATAGTACTCGGGCTTGTCGTCGTAACTCAGCACCAGTTCGATATCTCGGTTCTGCTGACGCACGCGCTTCTGGCCACGGCTCGGTACGAAGAGTTCGCTGTGAATGCGAAGGGATTGGCAGGCGCTGCAGGCCGGGCAGTGGGGACGATAGATGTCGTTGCCGCTGCGTCGGAATCCCGCCGTCAGCAGTCGCTCGTAACCGTTGGCATTGAGCAGGTCATGATCCATCAGCACCAGCAGCTGCTCCTGCTCGTGGCCGAGGTAGCTGCACGGGTGCCTGGGGGTCAATCCCACTTTGAGGATGACTTCTTCGGTCATAGGCTGATGCTCCTCGGTTGCCAGCAGCCTGCCTGCAGGGGTTGCTGGGTCAGCCGGTTCAAGGCACTCAAGAACTGCGACCTCGGCCATTGCTGAATCCCGAGGGTGGCGAGGAAGTCGTTCTGCATCTGGCAATCGATGAGGACACCGCCGTGGCGGGCAAAGTGGCGGCAGAGTGCGACCATGGCCAGCTTGGCGCCGTTGTCGATGCGGCTGAACATGGATTCGCCACAGAAGAGGCGCCCGAGGGAGAGCCCATAGAGCCCGGCTCGCAGTTCACCCTCCTGCCAGATCTCGACGGAGTGGGCGTGGCCCAGGCGATGGAGTTGTTGATAGGCGTCGATCATGGGGGTGCTTATCCAGGTTCCACTGGCGCTGCGACGGGGGGCGGCACAGGCCACTATCACCTCATTAAAGGCGCGATTGACGGAAATATCGAATGAGGTACGCCGGATGGCCTTGTGCAGGCTGCGACCAATGTGCAGTTGATCCGGCAGGACCACGCCCCTGGGATCCGGTGACCACCAGAGCAGCGGCTGGTGGGGTTCATTCCATGGGAAGATCCCCCTGTGATAAGCTGCCAGCAGACGGTCAGGGGAGAGATCCCCCCCGATGGCCAGCAGACCGTTGGGCTCTTCCAGCGCGTGGCGGGGGTCGGGAAACCAGCACAGCTCATCATCCAGTTGGGTGAGATAGCGAGACATAAGACAGAGGTTCACAGATGAAGGCCATTCTCCTGATAGTATCCAGCTTGCTCTGCTTTGTCACGGCAGCCGCCTGGGCTGCGCCTTATGAGCGCAACACGGCGCGCCCCGTGGATCAGGTGGTGTTTGGCCAGGTCGATACGGTGCGCAACATCACCCAGCGCCAGATAGTGGAGTCCGAGCACAGTGGCTGGAAGACCCTGGGCGGCGCCGTGCTGGGAGGTCTGCTTGGCAACCAGTTTGGCGGTGGTCACGGGCGGGAAATTGCGACCGCCGTCGGGGCGCTCGCGGGGGCGGCAGCGGTGCAGCACTACCAGTCTGACGACAGCGTGGTGGAAAACAAACTGGTGGAGCTGCTCATTCGCAACGAGCAGAACGGCCTCATCAACGTGATCCAGGATTACGATCCGGCCATGGTCTTTGCGAGCGGTGACAAGGTGCGCATTCTCTATTTCAGCGACGGGGTGCGGGTCGACAAGACCTATTGAGCGGCTGACTGTGGCCAAGCAGAGATAAAGAAGAAGGGAAATGAACCCGGCGCCGCAAGAGAGCGGGCCGGGCGGGACTACACGGAGTGCCTTGGCGAGACGCTCAGGCTTCCTGACACACTATCTTGTCGCGACCGGTGTTCTTTGCCAGATAGAGCTGGCGATCCGCCTCGGACAGTGCTTCATCCATGGAGAGCCGCCCGACGTTGATGACGCCAAAACTGGCGCGCACGAACAGCGGGGTCTCCCGGGAGAGGGGTTGCTGGCGCATCTGCTGGCGCAGACCTTCCAACCGCTTGAGCAGCACGGGTACGGTGCAATGAGGCACCATCAGGGCGAACTCCTCGCCACCGAAGCGGGCGATCATGGCATCGGGGAAGAACTGGGCGAGCAGCCGGGTCAGATGGCAGAGCAGCTGATCGCCGATGGCGTGACCCCAGTGATCGTTGACCTGCTTGAAATGATCCACATCGAGTACGCAGAGGGAGAGCTGCGTCTGCTGCTGTTGGTGCTCCTCGAACCACTTCTGGCCCTCGTTGAACCAGTAACGCCGGTTGTAGAGCCCGGTCAGATAGTCGCGGTTGGCCGACTCCTGAATGTTGTTGAACTGCTCGAGGGCCTCCAGATTGTGGCTGACCCGGCATTGCAGCTCCTCGGGCTCGAACGGCTGGTTGAGAAAGTCGTTGGCCCCCTGCTTGAGGTAACGGGCCGAGAGGCCGCGCTTGTCCGACACCGAGATACCGATGATGGCGAGCTGCTGCTTGCTGTAGCGCTCACGCAGCATGCGTACCAGGCTGATGCCGTCGATCTCCGGCATGTAGTAATCCACCAGTACCAGCCGGATGGCCGGGTGCTGCTCCAGCAGGGTCAGGGCATCGCGGGCGCAGTTGGCTTCGTGCACCTGCAGCAGTTGCTTGCGCAGCTGCGCCATGGTGCGGTGGCGCGAGGTAAGGGAGTCATCCACCACCAGCACCTCGATGGCCTGATTGAGGTAGAGGCGATGCACCAGGCTCACGGCGTATTGGAGCGAGTGACGGGAATCCTTCATCACATAATCCAGCACTCCGGCCTCCAGCCAGGCTTCCCGCTTCTCCTCGCTGATGTCGGCGGTGAGGATCACCACCGGCAAGCCCTGCTCCAGCAGTACCTTGACCGCTTCTCCACTCGGGGCATCCGGCAGAGTGAGATCCACTAGGGCCACCACATACTCTTCTCCTTGGCAGTGGCGGGCGCCCGCCAGGGTATCGAAGGCATCCACTTCCAGCCCGGTTTGCTGGGCGATGGCCTGGATCAGCATCCGGCGGATCGTCAGGCTGTCTTCGACTATCAATATTTTTCGCTTCATCCGGCTCCTTAAAAAGAAAAGGGCATGCCTCTTGGCATGCCCTTTATATCCTTGCGCTTATTGCGCGTCCAGATATCGCTCAGCATCCAGGGCCGCCATGCAGCCCGTGCCGGCGGAGGTGATGGCCTGACGGTAGACGTGATCGGCCACGTCACCGGCGGCGAAGACTCCCTCGATGCTGGTCTGGGTGGCAAATCCCTCGAGACCGCCACGTACCTTGAGGTAGCCATTCTCCATCGCCAGCTGGCCGGCGAAGATCTGGGTATTGGGCTGGTGGCCGATGGCGATGAAGACCCCCATCAGCGGCAGCTCGGTGGTGCTGTCATCGCGGGTGCTGCGCAGGCGTACACCGGTGACGCCCATTTCATCGCCCAGCACCTCGTCCAGGGTCTGGTGGGTGTGCAACACGATGTTGCCGCTCGCTACCTTGTCGTGCAGGCGCTTGATCAGGATCTTCTCGGCGCGGAACTCGTCGCGGCGATGGATGAGGTGCACCTTCTTGGCGATGTTGGCCAGATAGAGGGCCTCTTCCACGGCGGTGTTGCCGCCGCCGACCACGGCCACTTCCTGATTGCGATAGAAGAAACCATCACAGGTGGCGCAGGCGGAGACGCCGCGACCCTTGAACGCCTCTTCCGAGGGCAGACCCAGGTATTTGGCGGAGGCACCGGTAGCGATGATGAGCGCATCGCAGCTGTATTCACCGTTGTCGCCCTTGAGGCGGAACGGGCGCTGGGTCAGTTCGACCTCATTGATGTGGTCGAACAGGATGCGGGTATCGAATTTTTCGGCATGGGCCTGCATGCGCTCCATCAGGGCCGGGCCGGTCAGCCCTTCCGCGTCACCTGGCCAGTTTTCCACTTCCGTGGTGGTGGTCAGCTGACCACCTTGCTGCATGCCGGTGACCAGCAGGGGATTGAGGTTGGCGCGGGCGGCGTAGACGGCGGCGGTGTAGCCTGCCGGGCCGGACCCCAGGATCAGCAGTTTGCTGTGAGTGACTTGGCTCATGATGTGATTTCCGAGACGTGATGAGTTTGCGCGATTGTAGGTAATTCGTGATCCGGGGTCAAAGGGCGGTGCATCGATTGTGGCAATCGCCTTGAAAGGGGGGAGGGGGCAGGAAAAGAGCCATAAAAAAACCGCCCATCGCGGGCGGATTTTCACTCATCGACTCGGCGGGCGATCAGTTCAACAGGGTCAGGGGATCGGTGTAGGCCAGGTTATGCGCCTCGGCCACTTCCCGGCAGGTGATCTTGCCCGCCATCACGTTCAGGCCGTGCAGCAGGTGGGGATCGCCGAGCAGCGCCTTGCGATAACCCTGATCCGCCAGCCGGATGATGAAGGGCAGGGTGGCGTTGTTGAGGGCCACGGTGGAGGTGCGGGCCACGGCACCCGGCATGTTGGCCACACAATAGTGCACCACCTCATCCACGATAAAGGTGGGATCCTGGTGGGTGGTGGCGTGAGAGGTTTCCACGCAGCCACCCTGATCGATGGCCACATCGACGATGGCCGAACCCGGCTTCATGCGCGCAATATGGTCACGGCTGACAAGTTTTGGCGCAGTGGCACCGGGTACCAGTACACCGCCGATGACCAGATCCGCTGCCAGGATGTGGCGCTCCAGGGTCTCGCGATTGGAGTAAACCACCTTGGCTGCGCCCTGGAACTCGCTGTCGAGACGGCGCAGGGTGTCGATGTTGTTATCAAGGATGGTGACGTCTGCGCGCAGGCCGATGGCCATGCGGGCCGCGTTGGAGCCCACGACCCCGCCACCGATGATCACCACCTTGGCCGGTTCCACGCCGGGCACGCCACCGAGCAGCACACCGCTACCGCCACGGGATTTCTCCAGCGCCTGGGCGCCGGCTTGAATAGACATGCGTCCGGCCACCTCCGACATGGGGGCCAGCAGGGGCAGGCCGCCACGGGTATCGGTGACGGTTTCGTAGGCGATGCAGACCGCGCCGCTGTCGACCAGTTCCCGGGTCTGGGCCAGGTCTGGCGCCAGATGCAGGTAGGTGAACAGGGTCTGGCCCGGGCGCAACATGGCACGCTCGACCGCCTGGGGCTCCTTCACTTTGACGATCATCTCCGCCTTGGCGAAAACATCGGCAGCAGAGGCCAAAATTTCGGCGCCAGCAGCCAGATAATCTGCGTCAGTGAAGCCAATGCCACTTCCTGCCCCGCTTTGCACGAAAACAGTATGGTTTCGTGCTGTTAGTTCACGTACACTGGCTGGAACCATGCCTACGCGATATTCATGGTTTTTTATTTCCTTAGGTACACCGATAATCATGCTATCCCTCGTCTATCGATTGGTGGTTTATGTTGCCAATGTGTTAAGCAACATTTGCGCCTAGTATATTCAGGTATTGACAGGATTTGTGACCATTATTATAAAATGACTGGTGATTCTTACCAAAAAATAGCCAAAGGATGGAATTAAATGATGGAAGCTAAGAGTCGGCTGAAGGATTTGGACAGGATTGACCGCAACATTCTGAACGAACTGCAAAAGGACGGCAGGATTTCGAATGTTGAGTTGTCCAAGCGAGTTGGCCTGAGTCCTACACCGTGTCTTGAACGGGTTCGTCGCCTCGAGCGACAAGGTTATATCGAAGGATATGCCGCCATTCTGAACCCTCATTATCTTGACGCGTCCCTGCTGGTATTCGTGGAAATTACCCTCAATCGTGGTGCTCCCGACGTGTTTGAACAGTTCAACAAGGCTGTTCAGGTACTCGAAGAGATCCAGGAGTGCCACCTGGTCTCCGGCGATTTTGACTATCTGCTCAAGACCCGTGTTAGCGACATGTCGGCTTACCGCCGTCTGCTTGGGGAGACGCTGCTGCGCCTGCCCGGGGTCAACGACACCCGCACCTACGTGGTGATGGAAGAGGTCAAACAGAGTAGTCGTCTGGTGATCAGCACCCGCTAAGGTGGGTTGTGCTGTGACTTGCTTGTTCAACGACGAGTCACGATAGTCAGAAACGAGCGGCTGGTCCGCTCGTTTCTTCTTATCACCTGGTGATAACCATGGCCGCCCACAGGCACAGGCTGACAATCGGTGGGCTTTTCAGGGATACTAGGCCACCTATCCCCGCATTACTCGTTTTCAGAAAGGAGCCGGAGTTTGGCCGACAAAAAGCTGTTTACTCCTTTATCAGGTACCCAACGGATCTTCGAGGCCGTCTTGATCGCCATCACCCTGATGGCTGCCTATCTCTTACTCGCCTTGTTGTCCTATCACCCCGCCGATCCCGGCTGGTCCCAAACCTCCTGGCAGGGGGATGTGAAGAACCTGGCGGGCAGTGCCGGTGCCTGGCTTGCCGATATCACCATGTTCACCTTCGGTGCCTTCTCCTATCTGGTTCCCCCTCTGGTCGTCTTGCTCGGCTGGAGCCTCTTCTGGCGCCCGAGCAAACTGCTGGAAGTGGACTATCTCACCCTGTCGGTACGCATCATCGGCTTCGTATTGACGGTGCTTGGCATGTCGGCCATCGCCAGCATGAACTTCAACGATCTGCAAAACTTCTCCGCCGGCGGCCTGGTGGGGGACGTGATCGCCTCCGCCGTGGTGCCGCTGTTTGGTGGCGTTGGTGCCAACCTGATGTTGCTCTGCTTCGTGGCTACCGGCATCACCCTGTTTACCGGCTGGTCCTGGCTTACCATTGTCGAGCGCATCGGTGCGAGCTGCACCGGCAGCGTCAGCGCCATCTACCATTTCCCCACCACCCTGGGTCGCTGGCTGACCGATGGCTGGCGCCAGCCGCGCATGGAGGGGCCGGATCCCTTGCTGGAAGGGGGCCCGAGTGGCGTCAATCTCGATGACGAGGATGAGCCCCACAGCAGCTGGACCCGTCGCCCCAAGGCGGTCGGCAAGGTGCAAAAGACAAGATCTGACGAATACCTGCCGGAGCTGGACGAGGATACCTTCCAGTTCGATCCGCAATTTGACGACGATGATGACGCGCCAGCCCCCGCGGCCAAGGCCAAGCGTCCGGCCCGTGCCCAGCCGCAGCTGGCCAACGAAGAGGAAGATGATCTCGATCTGCCCTGGGCGGATGGAGATGACGAACCCGCGGCGCCTGTTGCCGCCGCCCCCGCGCCCAAGGCCAAGCGTCGCCCGCAGCCCAACATGGCACCCTTGCCGAGCCTGGAGCTGCTGGACCGTCCCCCTGCCAAGACCCAAATGATGAGCAAGGACGAGCTGGATCGCATGGGCCGCCTGGTGGAAGCCAAGCTCGCCGATTACAACGTGCAGGCCAAGGTGGTCGGCGTCTACCCGGGCCCCGTCATCACCCGCTTCGAGCTGGACCTGGCGCCGGGCATGAAGGCGAGCAAGATCACCAACCTGTCGCGAGACCTGGCCCGCTCTTTGTCTGCCAGCAGCGTGCGGGTAGTGGAAGTCATCCCGGGCAAGACCTTCGTCGGCATCGAGTTGCCCAACCGGGTGCGCCAGACCGTCTACCTGCGCGAGACCCTGGACTGCGAAGCCTTCACCGGCAGCCACAACCCGCTCACCATGGGTCTGGGTCAGGACATCGCCGGTGAACCCGTGGTGGTGAACCTCGCCAAGATGCCGCACCTGCTGGTGGCCGGTACCACGGGCTCGGGCAAGTCGGTGGGGGTGAACACCATGATCATCTCCATGCTCTACAAGTCCTCCCCGGAAGATCTGCGCTTCATCATGATCGACCCCAAGATGCTGGAGCTGTCGGTCTATGAGGGGATCCCTCATCTGCTGACCGAGGTGGTCACCGACATGAAGGATGCCGCCAACGCCCTGCGCTGGTGCGTCGGCGAGATGGAGCGTCGCTACAAGCTGATGTCGGCGGTCGGGGTGCGCAACCTCAAGGGCTACAACGACAAGGTGCTGGCGGCCGCCGCCGAAGGAGAACCCCTGCTGGATCCCCTGTGGCGTCCGGGCGACTCCATGGATCAGATGCCGCCCGAGCTGGTGAAGCTGCCCCACATCGTGGTGGTGGTGGACGAGTTCGCCGACATGATGATGATCGTCGGCAAGAAGGTGGAAGAGCTCATCGCCCGTATCGCCCAGAAGGCGCGGGCCGCCGGTATTCACCTCATCCTCGCGACCCAGCGTCCGTCGGTGGACGTGATCACCGGCCTCATCAAGGCCAACATCCCGACCCGGATCTCCTTCCAGGTGTCGAGCAAGATCGATTCGCGTACCATCCTGGATCAGGGCGGTGCGGAATCCCTGCTCGGCATGGGTGACATGCTCTACATGCCGGCCGGCACCTCCAACCCGACCCGGGTGCACGGCGCCTTCGTCGATGACCACGAGGTCCACAAGGTGGTGGCGGACTGGAAACTGCGCGGCGAGCCGGATTACATCGACGAGATCCTCTCCGGTGAATCGGACGGCGAGGGGAGCGGTGGCGACTACGGCGGTGGTGGCGACGAGGAGCTCGATCCCCTGTTCGACGAGGCGGTGGCCTTCGTGGTGGAATCCCGCCGCGGCTCCACCTCCAGCGTGCAGCGCAAGTTCAAGATTGGCTACAACCGGGCGGCCCGCCTCATCGAACAGATGGAGAATCAGGGCATCGTCAGCTCCCCCGGCGGCAACGGCCAACGGGACGTGCTGGCACCGCCCCCGGTACGCGACTGACTCTTCATATCATCCTGGCCATGTCTGCGGACATGGCCTTTATCTGGCCCTCTGACATGGGAATCGTGATGAAAAAAGCATTGTTGATGGGTTCTGTACTGCTGCTGGCCAGCAGCCAGGTCTGGGCGGATGCCGCCAGCGATCTCAAACAGAAGCTGGCGGGTGTCAGCCTCTTCTCCGCCAAGTTCTCCCAGGTGGTCTATGACAGCAAGGGCAAGGAGCTGCAGCGCGCCGGTGGCGACCTGCTGGTGCAACGCCCCAATCGTTTCAACTGGCACACCACCACCCCGGACGAGAGCCTGATCGTGGCCGACGGCAAGGATGTCTGGATCTACGATCCCTTCGTCGAGCAGGTCACCGCCCTCAAGTTGAAAGACGCCGTGCTCAACACCCCCTTCGTGCTGATCGCCGGCAACGACGACGCGCTCTGGAAGAACTATGAAGTGACCCAGCAGGGGGACGTCTACACCGTCACCAGCCGCAACAAGGACGAGCTGATAGCCTCCTTTCGCATCACCTTCGACAGACAGAACAACATCAACCGCTTCGATGTGAAAGAGGCCCAGGGGCAGTGGAGCGAATTCACCCTGAGCAGTTTCAATCGCAAGCCGGCGCTCAAGGGCAATGAGTTCGTGTTCAAGGCACCGAAGGGCGTGGCGCTGGACGACCAACGCTGATGAGCGGGAGCAGGCCGCCGCCCGGTGTTTCATCGGGCGCGGCCTGCTCCCCATTGGACGAGTAACCCTGATGAGCAATTTATCCCTGGATTTTTCGTCGGACTTTCGCCCGCTGGCGGCCCGCATGCGGCCGCAGAACCTGGATCAATACATCGGCCAGCAGCATATCCTGGGGCCCGACAAGCCCCTGCGAAAGGCCATACTGGCGGGCCACTGCCACTCCATGATCCTCTGGGGGCCCCCCGGCACCGGCAAGACCACCCTCGCAGAACTGATGGCGCACTACTGCCAGGCCGAGGTGGAGCGACTCTCGGCGGTCACCTCCGGCATCAAGGAGATCCGCGCGGCCATCGACAAGGCCAAGGAGAACAGCTGGCGCGGGGTGCGCACCATCCTGTTCGTGGACGAGGTGCACCGCTTCAACAAGAGCCAGCAGGATGTGTTCCTGCCCCACATCGAAGACGGCACCATCACCTTCATCGGTGCCACCACCGAAAACCCCTCGTTCGAACTCAACAACGCGCTGCTCTCCCGGGCCCGGGTCTATCTGCTGAAAAGGCTGGAAGAGGCGGACATCCTCGCCATGATCGATCAGGCGCTGACCGATCCCCGCGGCCTGAGTGATCCCGGCCTGCACTTCGCCCCCGGGGTGAAGGAGGCGTTGGCCAAAGCCGTGGACGGGGACGGGCGCAAGTCCCTCAACTACCTGGAGCTCCTGGCCGACATGGCCGAGGCGAACGGAGCGGGGGAGCGGGTTATCGACAGCAGCCTGCTTGCCGCCGTGGTGGGGGAGCACGTGGCCCGTTTCGACAAGGGGGGCGATCACTTCTACGACCTCATCTCGGCGGTGCACAAATCCATTCGCGGCTCGGCGCCGGATGCGGCCCTCTACTGGTATGCCCGCATGGTGAGTGCCGGTTGCGATCCCCTCTATATCGCTCGCCGACTGCTGGCCATCGCCTCGGAGGACGTGGGCAATGCCGATCCCCGTGCCATGCAGGTAGCCCTGTCAGCCTGGGATTGCTTCCATCGCATCGGCCCGGCGGAAGGGGAGCGGGCCATCGCCCAGGCCATCGTCTACCTCGCCTGCGCCCCCAAGAGCAACGCGGTCTATGTTGCCTGGAAGGCGGCGCTCAATGACGCCAGAAACCTGCCGGACTTCGAGGTGCCGCCCCACCTTCGCAACGCCCCCACCAAGCTGATGAGCGAACTCGGCTACGGCGCCGAGTACCGCTACGCCCACGACGAGCCCGGCGCCTATGCCGCCGGCGAGAGCTACTTCCCGCCGGAGCTCGCCGGCAAGCACTACTACCAGCCCACCGATCGGGGTCTGGAGAAGCAGATAGGGCAAAAGCTCGATTATCTGCGTGAACTGGACAGTCAAAGCCCGAAAAAACGGGATAAATAAGTCGTTTCAATGAGGCAGGGCAGTGCAATGCGCCGATGGGCGGTGCGAAGTGCCGCCCCTGTCGTAAAACTTGCGAAAAACGACCCCATAACGCCCTGTTCGGGCGGGGGGGCGGTCTGCTACACTGCCCCACTGACCCCGTTGTCTTGGCTCGGTGCCATCTTCTTGATTTTGAAGGCTGGAAAGATCCAACTTTCTTCTTAAAGACGACTGGGGTACGCCAATCGATATTAACTTCCTGATCTGTTTTCTCGCCAGGGCCATGCCCCGGGCTCAGATCTCATTAAAAAAGTAGGTAAACCATGCTGGATCCCAAATATCTGCGCAGCGATATCGCCGAAGCTGCCGCTCGTCTGGCGACACGTGGCTACGTCCTGGACGTAGCGGCTGTCAATGCTCTGGAAGAGAAACGCAAGGATCTGCAGTCCCGCACCCAGGAGCTGCAGGCCGAGCGCAACGCCCGCTCCAAGTCCATCGGTGAGGCAGCTCGTCGTGGTGAAGATGTGGCCCCGCTCAAGGCACAAGTCACCCTGATTAACGAAGAGCTTGAGACCAGCAAGGTTGAACTCGAGGCGCTGCTGCGCGACCTCAAGGCCATCTCCGACGCCATCCCGAACCTGCCGAGCGATACCACCCCGGTGGGCCGTGACGAGAACGACAACGTGGAAGTGCGCCGCTGGGGCACCCCGCGCGCCTTCGATTTCCCGGTGCGCGATCACATCGATCTCGGTGAAGCGGCCAAGGGCGTGGACTTCAAGAACGGGGTCAAGCTCTCCGGTGCCCGTTTCGTGGTGATGAAGGGTCAGATTGCCCGCCTGCACCGCGCCCTGGCGCAGTTCATGCTGGACTTGCACACCCAGCAGCACGGTTATACCGAGTGCTATGTTCCCTACCTGGTGAACCCGGACAGCCTGTACGGCACCGGCCAGCTGCCGAAGTTCTCCGAAGACTTGTTCAACACCGGCATCAACGGGGAAGGGGACGAAGAGGGCCACGTGCGCAAGTTCTCCCTGATCCCGACCTCCGAAGTGCCGCTGACCAACATGGCCCGCGACGAGATCTTCGACGAGCAGGACCTGCCCATCAAGATGACTGCCCACAGCCCCTGCTTCCGCTCCGAAGCGGGCTCCTACGGCCGTGATACCCGTGGCCTCATCCGCATGCACCAGTTCGACAAGGTCGAGATGGTCCAGCTGGTGCACCCGGAAAAATCCTGGGATGCCCTGGAAGAGATGGTGGGTCACGCCGAGAAGGTGCTACAACTGCTGGAGCTGCCGTATCGCGTGATGGCGCTGGCCACCGGCGACATGGGCTTCTGCGCCGCCAAGACTTACGATCTGGAAGTCTGGCTGCCGGCTCAGGATACCTACCGCGAGATCTCCTCCGTCTCCAACTGTACCGATTTCCAGGCCCGCCGCATGCAGGGCCGGGTACGCATCGACGGCAAGCCCCAGTTGCTGCACACCCTGAACGGCTCCGGCCTCGCGGTGGGTCGTACCCTGGTGGCGGTGATGGAGAACTATCAGCAGGCCGACGGCCGCATCGCCATTCCCAAGGCGTTGCAGTCCTACATGGGTGGTCTGACCCATATCGGCTAAGCCGAACGCCGTAATGACAACGCCATGGCAGTGCCATGGCGTTGTGCATTTGGGCGCGGCTCAATCGTTTTTAGCGCTGCAAAACAGGGCTCTATCGACGCTGTAGTGAAGCTTTAACACAATTTTATCAAGCATTGCGCAATCGTTTTTGTTAGACTGCGCCGCAATTTCGCAGGACACCCGTTTCTATGGTCTGGATTGATTACGCCATCATCGGCATCATCGGTTTTTCCGCCCTCATCAGCCTGGTGCGCGGCTTCGTCAAGGAGGCCATGTCCCTTGTCACCTGGTTCGTCGCCTTCTTCATCGCCAGCCATTTCTATTCCGATCTCGCCGTCTATTTCACCTCCTTCTCCGACGCCCTCGTGCGCAATGGCCTGGCCATCGCCGCCCTGTTCGTGGCGACCCTGATCCTCGGCAGCGTGGTGAACTATGTGGTGGGGCTCCTGGTGGACAAGACCGGCCTGTCCGGCACGGATCGGGTGCTCGGCATCTGTTTTGGCGCCATTCGCGGGGTACTGATCGTCAGTGCCCTGCTGTTTTTCATGGATACCTTCACCAGTCTCTCCCAGAGCGATTGGTGGGCGGCATCCAAGCTGGTTCCCGAGTTCAAACCGGTGATCCAGTGGTTTTTTGGGTTCATACAGAGCTCATCGAGTTTCATTCAACCGGTACAGTGACTTCGAGGTAGCAAAGACATGTGTGGTATTGTCGGTATAGTTGGCACCACCCCCGTCAATCAGGCCCTCTACGACGCCTTGACGGTGTTGCAGCACAGGGGACAGGACGCCGCCGGGATCGTGACCATAGACAGTGGAAACTTCCGGCAACGCAAGGCCAACGGCCTGGTGAAGGATGTGTTTGAAGTGCGCCACATGCAGCGTCTGAAAGGGAATATCGGCATAGGACATGTCCGTTATCCCACCGCAGGCAGCTCCAGTGCCGCAGAAGCCCAACCTTTTTATGTGAACTCTCCCTACGGCATGGTGCTGGCCCACAACGGCAACCTCACCAACGCCAAGGCGCTCAAGGAGCAGCAGTTCAAGGTGGCCCGCCGCCACATCAACACCACGTCCGATTCGGAAGTGCTGCTGAACGTGCTGGCCCACGAGCTGGACCTGTGCGACAAGATGGCGCTGGCGCCGGCGGACATCTTCTCTGCGGTGCGCAAGGTGCATCAGCAGATCCGCGGTGCCTACGCCGTGGTCTCCCTGGTGATTGGCCATGGCCTCATCGGCTTCCGTGATCCCAACGGCATCCGCCCGCTGATCCTGGGTCGTCGCACCGATGAGCAGGGACAGATTGAATACATGCTCGCCTCCGAGAGCGTGGCACTGGATGCCATCGGCTTCGAGACCGTGCGTGACGTCGCCCCGGGCGAGGCCATCTACATCACCGAGCAGGGCCAGCTCTTCTCCGAGCAGTGCGCCGACAACCCGCAGATGAGCTCCTGCATCTTCGAGTACGTCTACTTCGCCCGTCCCGATTCGTGCATCGACAAGGTCTCGGTCTACGCCGCCCGCCTCAACATGGGTCGCAAGCTCGGCAAGAAGATCGCCCGCGAGTGGGAAGATCTCGACATCGACGTGGTCATCCCCATCCCCGAGACCTCCTGCGACGTGGCGCTGGAGATCGCCCACACCCTGGACCTGCCTTACCGTCAGGGCTTCGTGAAGAACCGCTACATCGGCCGTACCTTCATCATGCCGGGCCAGACCCAGCGCAAGAAGTCGGTGCGCCGCAAGCTCAACGCCATCGGCTCCGAGTTCAAGGGCAAGAAGGTATTGCTGGTGGATGACTCCATCGTCCGTGGCACCACCTCCGAGCAGATCATCCAGATGGCGCGGGAAGCCGGTGCTGCCAAGGTCTACTTCGCCTCCGCCGCGCCGGAAATTCGTTTCCCCAATGTCTACGGCATCGACATGCCCACCGCCAACGAGCTGATCGCCCATGGCCGGGAAGTGGAAGAGGTGTGCAAGATCATCGGTGCCGACGGCCTCATCTTCCAGGATCTGGAAGATCTGGAAGAGGCGGTGCGGGAGATCAACCCCGAGCTGCGCCACTTCGAGACCTCGGTATTCAACGGCCACTACGTCACCTCCGACGTGGATCAGGGCTATCTGGATCACCTCAATGCCATGCGCAGCGACGACAACAAGGCCGTGCGCGAGTGGCAGGAAGGCACCAGCAACCTGGAAATTTTTAACGAAGGCAGTTAAACGTTTTCTCGCGGCTTGCGAGCCGACACGAAAATGGGGGCCGAGGCCCCCATTTTTTTATCCCTGTCATGGCTATCCGGTTACGTCAGATCCTCGCCGTTGCTGGCGATGACCTTCTTGTACCACCAGAACGACTTCTTGCGTCTGCGCTCAAGGGTGCCCTTGCCCGCATCGTCCCTGTCCACATGCACGAAGCCGTAGCGCTTGCTCATCTCGCCGGTGGAGGCGGCGACGAGATCGATGCAACCCCAGCTGGTGTAGCCCATGAGCGGGATGCCGTCACCGATGGCATCTCCCATGGCGCGGATGTGCTCGCGCAGATAGCTGATGCGATAGTCATCCTCAATCTCGCCCGCGTCATTCACCTTGTCCACGGCGCCCAGACCGTTCTCCACCAGAAACAGCGGCTTCTGGTAGCGGTCATAGAGGGTGTTCATGGTGATGCGAAGGCCGAGGGGATCGATGCCCCAGCCCCACTCGCTCACTGCTAGGTGGGGGTTTTTCAGGGACTTGACCACGTTGGCCGCGCTGGTGTTGCCGGCGTTCATGTCGGCGGAGGCGCAGCGGGAGGCGTAATAGCTGAAAGAGACGAAATCGACGGTGTTTTTCAGAATGTCGTCATCCTCCGGCGCCTTGACGATCTGGATACCCTTGTCCCGAAACAGGCTGGCGGCGTAGCTCGGGTAGGCGCCCCTGGCCTGCACGTCGATGAACAGCAGGTTCTCCCGTTCTTTTTGGAGCGCCATCCACACATCTTCCGGTTTGCAGGAGTAGGGGTAGAAGTTGCCCCCCGCCAGCATGCACCCCACCTGGTTGCGAGGGTTTACCTCGTGGGCAATCCGGGTCGCCAGAGCGCTCGCGACGAGCTCGTGATGGGCCGCCTGGTATTTCACCTGCTCCTTGTCTTCCCCTTCCTCAAACACCAGCCCGGCGCCGGAGAAGGGGCTGTGCAGCATGATGTTGATCTCGTTGAAGGTGAGCCAGTACTTCACCAGACCATCGAATTGCTCGAAACAGGTGCGGGCGTAGCGGGTGAAGAATTCCACCATCTGGCGGCTGCGCCAGGAGCCGTATTCCGTCACCAGGTGCATGGGCACGTCGAAGTGACACAGGGTGACCAGGGGGTCGATACCGTATTTCTTGCACTCCTCGAACACGGCGCGATAGAAGGCGATGCCCTCGGCATTGGGCTCGTGCTCATCTCCCCTGGGGTAGATCCGGCTCCAGGCGATGGAGGTGCGAAACACGGTGAAGCCCATCTCGGCCATCAGGGCGATGTCTTCCTTGTAGCGGTGATAGAAGTCGATGGCATCGTGACTCGGGTAATACTCGTCGCTTCGCAGGGAGAAACGCTTCTCCTGGCCGAGCTTGACCGCCATGCGGTTCGGGCCGTGGGGGATCATGTCCACCGTGGTCAGCCCCTTGCCGCCCTCGCGGTAGCCCCCCTCCGCCTGGTTGGCGGCCAGGGCACCGCCCCAGAGGAAGTCTTCGGGGAATCGGGTTATCGACATCTGTTACCTCTTGTCATGTCTGATATGAGTGGGTTAGGCGCTGGCGGTGGTTTGGCTCTGGCCAACCTTGGCCTGGGCCGTCGCAGCCGGCTGGGGCGCGTCGGCCTCCTTGGGGGCCTCGACCGGGATGTCTTCAAAGCCCATCACCAGGGTCAGGATGAAGGAGAGCACCACGGAGAGCGCCATGACGCCGAACACCCAGGCGATGCTCATGGGGTTGGCCGGATCGAAGAACTGCACGCTGGTGAAGAGGCCGGGAGCCGCCATGGAGTGGCTGGCAAGCCCCGCCATGCCGGCGACGGCGCCGCAGATGAAGCCGCTGATGAGGCTGGCGATGAGCGGCCGCTTCAGGCGCAGGGCCACCCCGTAGAGGGCGGGCTCGGAGATCCCCGCCATGATGGCGGAGGCGGCCGCCGCCATCGCGGTCTGGCGCAGCTCGGGGTTCTTGGTCTTCCAGGCCACGGCGAGGGAAGAGCCACCGAGGGAGAGGTTGGCGCCGATCTCGGACGGCATCACCATGCCTTCTTTGCCGGTCTCGGCGATGGTCTGGATGATGGTGGGGGTGAAGACGCGATGCATGCCGGTCATCACCAGCAGCGGCCACAGGGCCCCCATGATGGCCACCGACAGCCAGCCGAGGTAGTCGTGGACCGTGTAGACCAGGCCGGAGATGGCGGTGCCGATCCAGATGCCGATGGGGCCGATGAGCACGATGGCGAGCGGCGCGGCGATGAGCACGATCAGCATGGGTTTCAAGAAGTTCTTGGTCACCGCCGGGGTGATCCTGTCCACCCAGCGCTCGATGTAGGAGAGGCACCAGGTCATCACCAGGGCCGGGATCACCGTGTAGGTGTATTTCACCGCCGTGACCGGAATGAGGGCGAAGCTGACCTGCTCACCCTGGGCGGCCCTGGCCATCAGGTCGATGAAGCTCGGGTGTACCAGCACGCCGGCGATGGCGATGGCGAGCGACATGTTGGTCTTGAACTTGATGGCCGCCGAGGCCGCCACCATCAGCGGCAGGAAGAAGAAGGCGCCGTCACCGATGGCATTGAGGATGATGTAGCTGGGGGCCGTGGTCTCCACGACGCCGCTCATGCTGAGCACCATGGCCAGCAGCTTGACCATGGAGCCGCCGATAATGGCCGGGATGAGCGGCGACATGGTGCCGATGAGGGCATCGAGGATGCCAGCCCCGAGGCGACGGAGGCTGAAGCCGGGCTTGGCCTCGGCTGCGGGGGCGTGCTCACCGGCGGGCAGCAGGGCGAGCACCTCCTTATAGGCGTGGGAGACCATGTTGCCGATGATCACCTGGCACTGGTTGTCGCTTTGCACCACCCCGAGCACCCCGGAGATGGCTTTCAGGGCCGGGCCGTCGAGCTGGGTGGGGTCTTGCAGCACGAAGCGCAGGCGCGTCATGCAGTGGGTCACGGCACTGATGTTGCCGGTTCCGCCGAGTGCAGTGATGACCTGGCCGGCCAGGGCCGCATAGTTTTTTGACATCTAGCTGTATCCTTTTTACCAAATGGGTCCTGTTCATCCGGGCCCGTTGACGGCGGGATGAGAAGGCATGAAACTGAATGTGGAACCGGTTCCACATAGCATGCGCAGTTTCATATCGGGTTACAAGGTGGTCGCACCACCATTGTGCAGATCCGTGAAAGGGATCACTGAACGCACCCCGTCGTCGACAATCTTGCTGCGACAACCCGGGGCCCGTGCAGTACACTGCGGCCCGTCGGATAGGAGGGATGAAGAAGATGACCACTATGCTGGAGGTGGCGAGGCGGGCAGGGGTGTCGAAGGCGACGGTCTCCCGCGTGTTGTCGGGCAATGGCTATACCAGCCAGGAGACCCGGGATCGGGTGTTCAAAGCCATCGACGAGAGCGGCTATCGCCCCAATCTGGTGGCGCGGCAGCTGGCGACCAAAAGCACCCAGACCCTGGGGCTGGTGGTGACCAACACCCTCTATCACGGCGTCTACTTCGGCGAGCTGCTCTCCCACGCGGCGCGGATGACGGAGGCGCGCGGGCGCCAGCTGATCCTGGCCGATGGCAAGCACAGCGCCGAGGAAGAGCGTCAGGCCATTCAGTACCTGCTGGACTCGCGCTGTGATGGCGTCATCATCTACCCCCGTTTCCTCGGCGTCGAGGAGATGGACGAGATCATCGAGCAGCATCCCCAGCCCATCATGGTGCTCAACCGGCGATTGCCCCGTCACCACCACCACTGCGTCTACTCCGATCAGCGGGTGGCGGCGGCGACCGTGGTGGACAAGCTGGTGGAGATGGGGCACAGGGAGATCGCCTTCATCGCCGGCTCGTCCGATTCGCCGACCGGCATCGAGCGCCTCGCAGGTTACCGCGACGCCCTGGCTCGCCACGGCTTGCCCCAGCAAGATGCCCTGATCGCCCCCGGCAAGTGGACCCCCGCCTGCGGCGCCGCCGCCGCCGCGACCCTGCTGGCGCGAGGGGTGAGTTTCACGGCCCTGGTGGCCAGCAACGATGACATGGCCATCGGTGCCATCAAGCAGCTGCACGCCAGCGGAGTCTCGGTGCCCCAGCAGGTCTCCGTGGTGGGGTTCGATGACATCGCGCTGGCACCTTACGTCATTCCCTCGCTGGCCAGCGTCAAGATGCCGGTGACCGAGATGATCCAGGAGACCATTAGCCGGCTGATCACCATGGTGGAGGAGGGGGGCGTTCAGACACTGCCCTCCTTCAGCGGCACCCTGATCCGGCGCGACTCCCTCAAGCGCCTGCTGGCGTGATGGCGGTGGGCAGCGGGGGCGGGATCCGTTAGCATAGGCCCCCTTCCGCGGCGACCCGCCGCAGCCTGTATGTCAGTCAACGCCAACCAGAGAGTACAAGAGTTCAGATGGATGATCTGCTAGCCCCCGTTCGCCAGTTCCTGCATTGTGAGACCCCGGATGAGTGGGTGGAGATGGCGCGGGATCCCGCCCAGTTGTCGACCCTGCTCATCGATCACGCCAACTGCGAGAACAAGGCCGCCCTGACCGCCCACAGTCTGGTGCGCCGCTACTGCCTGCCCAAGGGCAAGCGCCATCTGCTGCCCAAGCTCGAGTTTTACCGGGAGCTGGACGCCATCCCCGAGAAGGCGGAGATCCTGGGCAAGCGCACCATGGGGGAGTCGGACAGAAGCGTGTTTGCCGAGCTTGAGCGCAACCCCTTGTTGTTTCCCATGGTCAGGCTCATTCAGGAGGAGCTGCACCACTTCGAGCAGGTGCTGGCGCTGATGCAGGCCCGCGACATCCCCTATGGCCCGGTCAGCGCCTCCCGCTACGCTCGCAGCCTGCTCACCCATGTGCGCACCTACGAGCCCGCGGCCGTGGTGGACAAGATGATCATCGGTGCCTACATCGAGGCGCGATCCTGCGAGCGCTTCGCCAAGCTGGCTCCCCATCTGGACGAAGAATTGGGGCGCTTCTATGTCTCCTTGCTGCGCTCGGAGGCGCGTCACTACCAGGATTATCTGGCCCTGGCCGAGCAGTTCGCCGAGGAGGATATCAGCGAGCGGGTGGCCTTCTTCGGGAAGATAGAAGCGGAGCTTATCAGCTCACCGGATCCGCAGTTCAGGTTCCATAGCGGACTGCCTGTCAGATCTGACAGTTGTTGATATAAGGGGGCACACCTAGTATCTGGGGTGTTCCTACTACGAGCGACGCAATCACTTTTTTGAGCGCAATACCCGGCCCACAAGCCGGGTTTTTTTATGGCTGAAAACGGCGAACAGGCCGGTTCTCTCTTGTCGCTGAGAGGGGGGAAAACGGCCCGAGCGGGCCGTTTGGGGGTTATCGGCGGTATTCGTTGTTGTAGTTCTGGATGAGACGGCGGGTCACCTCGTGCTGGGGATCGGCGAACACCTTGAGGGTCTTGCCACGCTCCACCACCCGGCCCTCGTGCATCACCAGCACCTCGTCGCTGATGTGGCTGACGATGCCCAGATCGTTGGCGACCAGCACATAGCTCAGCCCCGTGGTCTCCTGCATCTCCAGCAGCAGGTTGATGATCTGGGAGCGTACCGAGATATCCAGGGTCGACAACGCCTCATCTGCCACCACGATTTTGGGGTTGAGGATCAGGGCTCGCGCCAGCCCTACCCGTTGCTGCTGACCGGCGGAGAGCATCTGGGGGTAGAAGAGGGCGTGATCCGGCAGCATGCCCACCATGCGCAGGGTCTGGACGACCTTCTCCCGTCGCTCCTCCTCGCTCAGCGCCGTGTTGAGGCGAAGGGGGGTCTCCAGGATCTGGCCGACCCGGATCTTGCGGTTAAGGGAGGTGTTGGGGTCCTGGAAGATCATCCGCAGCAGCTTGCAGCGGGTCTGGTAGTCGCCGTGTACCAGGCGCTGGCCCTCGACGGCAATCACGCCGCCGCTCGGCTCTATCATGCCCGCCAGAATGCGCGCGAGGGTGCTCTTACCGGAGCCCGCCTCGCCGACGATGGCCAGGGTCTGACCCGTCTCCAGGCTGAAGGAGAGGGGTTTGATCGCCTCCACCGCCTGGCGCCGGAACAGGCCGGTACGGTTCTGATAGGTCTTGCACAGGCCCCTGACCTGCAACAGAGAGGGTTCGGTCACTGGCTTGGCTCCTGGGCAGCGGAACATGCTGAAAAAATAGCAGTTAGCATCATTTTTGTATCGATGGGGCTCGGGTGTACAGCGTCATGAGCGGCCTGTCGGGATGGGGTGCCCGGGAGCCGGGGCTGACGACGGGGAGCGATCATTTCTTCGGCTCTTCCATGTTGAGGGGGAAGTGGCAGCTGAACTGGTGTCCCTTCACCTTGCTCATCAGCGGGGTCCGCACGCACTGCTTCTGGGCATAGGGGCAGCGAGGGCCGAGCCGGCAGCCGATGGGCAGGTGCTGCAGGGGCGGGATCACCCCGGGCAGGGTTTCGAGCCGGGATTTGTGGCGCACCAGTTTGTCAAAGTCCGGGATGGATTTGAGCAGGGCGTCCGTATAAGGGTGATGGGGGCTGGTCATGATCTGCTCGCGGGTCCCCACCTCCACCATCTGACCGCAGTACATGATGTTGATGGTGTCGGTCAGGTTGGCGATGGCGGCGACGTCGTTGCTGATGATGAGGATGGTGGTATTGCCCAGCTTGTTCATCTTGTCCAGCAGCCGCAGGATCTGGGAGTGGGTGGTGGACTCCATGGCGCTGGTGGGCTCGTCCGCTACCAGCAGGCGTGGCTGATTGGCGATGGCCATGGCGATCATCACCTTCTGGCACATACCGTCCGAGAGCTCGTGGGGATAGGCCCGCATCACCTTGCGGTGATCCTTGACCCCGACCCGGTGCAAGAGGGCGATGGCCCGCTTCTTGCGCCACTGGAAGCGTTGCCAGAACTTGCCGACGAAGGAGTCGGTGGGGATGGCCTCTTCCAGCTGGGTGCCAATCTCCGTCGAGGGGTCGAGACAGCTGATGGGATCCTGGAAGATCATGGCGATCTCCCGGCCCATGATGCGGCGCCGCTCCTTGGGGGCCATGGTCAGCAGATCCATGTCGTTGAAGCGCATCCGGTCGGCGCGCACCGTCCAGTTGTCCTTCTGGATGCCGACGATCACCTTGGCCACCAGGCTCTTGCCGGAGCCGGATTCGCCGACGAGGCCGCGAATTTCTCCCTCGCTCAAGGTCAGGCTGACCTTGTCCACCGCCTTGACCTTGCCCTGGGGTGTGTCAATCTCGATGGTGAGGTTGCGGATATCAAGCAAGGGCATGGACGTTTCCCCCTTCGAGTGGTGCGCGGGCGCCAGCCCGTGACGGCATGTCCAGCGCGGAGCTCAGGTGCGCGCGGCTGCCTATCTTCAATGATACCCCCATCAGTCGTTCCCCTCCTTGAGCGCTTCGCGGATCCCTTCACCCACCACGTTGGTCACCAGCACGCTGAACAGGATAGCCATGCCGGGCAGGGTCACGGTCCAGGGAGCGAGATAGATGAGATCGCTCGAATCCGCCAGCATGGCACCCCACTCCGGCTGGGGGGATTGGGCGCCGAGGCCGAGGAAGCCCACCGCCGAGATGTCCAGGATGGCGGCGGAGAGGGTGCGGGTGGTCTGGGCCACCAGGGTCTCGACGATGTTCGGCAAGATGGCGAGACGCATGATGCGGGAGGGGGGCGAGCCGTCGAGGCGGCTGGCGATGATGTACTCCTTCTGCATCTCGGTGTGGACCGCGTTGTAGGTGGCCCGGATGAACGGCGGAATGAGCGCCAGGGTGATGGCGATCAGGGTGTTGAACAGGCCAGGCCCCAGGATGGCCACCACTATGATGGCCAGCAGCAATGAGGGGATGGAGAGCAGGGTATCGAGCAGATGGTGCAGCACACTCGATTTCACCCCCTTGCTCATGCCGCCGAGGATGCCGATGGCGGAGCCGATGATCAGGGCAATCAGCACCACCAGCAGGGCATTGCCGAAGGTGAGACGGGCCCCCACCACCAGGCGGGAGAGGATGTCACGGCCCAGATCGTCGGTGCCGAGGAAGTAGTCGATGTTGCCGGTGCTGGCCCAGGAGGGGGGCAGCAACAGGCGGGTGCTGTGCTGATCATCGATGCCATAGGGCACCACCAGGGGACCGATGAGGGTGATGAGCAGCAACAGGCCGAAACACCATAGTCCGGCCATGGCCAGGGGATTGCGGCGATAGGCGGCCCAGGTCTGCTCCAGGGGGGAGAGGATCCTGAGTTCCGGGTAGAGGCTCGATTTATCTTGCATGAGTCAGGCTCCCACCCAGGCCATCGGCGTGTTCAGTCATGTGTTGCATCGCGTGCTTTGCGCCAGGCCGGCAACCCCGAGAGCCGCAAGGGGCCGGTATCGCGGATGGTGTCTGGTTGCGGTGCATCCCGTGACCCTGTTCAGTGTTGCTTTGCATAGAGCTCTTTGCGCCTGGCCGGATACATGATGGTGGTCAGCAGTTCGGTGCTGACGCTGGTGAAGATGACGAAGCTCGCCACCACCAGGGAGGCTCCCCGGATGGCGGCATAATCCTGCAGGGCGATGCTGCTCACCAGCCAGCGACCGATGCCGGGCCAGTCGAACACGACCTCGGTGATCATGGCGGAGGTGAGTACGCTGCCGAGCTGCAACCCGAGCAGGGGCAACACCGGGGGCAGGGCATTCTTGAGGCCGTGGCGCCAGACGATCTGGCGACGGGAGAGGCCACGGCTCGCCGCGGCCTTGATGTAGTTCTGCTTCATCACGTCGATGAGGGAGCTGCGCACATGGCGGATCACCTCGGTGGTGGGCACCACCGCCAGCACCAGGGAGGGGAGCACCAAATGGCGAAGGGCATCGTGCAGGGCCGCCTCACGCCAGGGCTCCTGGCTCATCAGCACGTCGATGATCGCAATGCCGCTGATGTTGGGAACATCATAGAGCAGGCTGATCTGGCCCGAGCTCGGCAGCCAGCCGAGATCCAGGGAGAAGAACATCACCATCAGCAGCCCCAGCCAGAACACCGGCACGGCATAGCCGATGAGGCCGGCGGTCATGATGGAGAGATCCACGCTGCGCCCCTGGTAGAGGGCGGCCAGGGTGCCGAGCGGGATCCCCACCAGCAGGGAGATGGCGAAGGCCGCGAGGCAGAGGGTCAGGGTGGCCGGGAAGTAGTGACGGATCTCGTCCAGCACCGGCTGGCCGGAGACGCTGGAGACGCCGAGATCGCCGGCGAAGATCCGGCGCATGAAGTCCGGGTAGCCGTGCCAGAAGTCCAGTACCTGGGTGATGAGACGATATTCCAGCAGATAGGCCCCGATGCTCAGCACCAGCAGGGTGATGAGCAGCAAGGTGATGCGGCGCAGGATATAGAAGAACATGGTTAGGTCCGCCCTCGCTGACGGTGGGATGACGGAGCGTCATCGCTGGCATGAAGAAGTCGGAACATGCTCACTCCCGATGGGCCTGATTGAACGTGGTGCCCCCAAAGGGCATAAGGGCCAGCCCCTCGATATCGTTGCGGCTCACCTGCGTGCGCAGGGCATGGGCCAGGGGGATCACCGGCAACTGCTCGCCGAGCAGGGTCTGGGCATAGTAGTAATTGCGCAGCCGGAAGGCGAGCTGGGGCGTGGTCACCGCATCGTCGAGCAGCTGATCGAAGGCGGGGCTGCACCAGCGGCTGTAGTTGTTGCCCCGCTCGACGGCGGCGCAGCTGAGCAACTGGCGGAAGAAGTTGTCCGGATCCGCGTTGTCGGCGACCCAGCCGGAGAGCAGGCTGTCATATTGCCCCTTGGCGAGCCGGGTCTCGATGACCGGCCAGGCCTGCTGCACGATTTTCAGTTTCACCCCAATCTTGGCCAGATCGCTGCGCATCAGCTGGGCGGTCTTGAGGCCATCGGGGTTGTAGGGGCGCGCCCCCGGCTGGACCAGCACCTGCATCTCGAAACCGTGGGGGAAACCAGCCTCGGCGAGCAGTTGACGGGCGAGCTTGAGATCCTGCTTGCGCAGGTGCAAGGAGGGGTTGTAGCCCCAGGAGAGGGGCGGCAGCAGGCTGACCGCCGGTTGTCCGGTCTCGAAATAGACCGCCTGCAGCAGGTTCTGCACATTGATGGCGCTGGCGATGGCCTGACGCACCTTCACCTTGTTGAACGGCGCCTTGCGGGTGTTGAGGGCGAGGAAGGCGACGTTCATGCCCGACTGCACCGACAGATTGAGGTGAGAATCCTTGTCGATCACCGACAGCTGGCTGGCGGAGGGGGTGCTCATCACGTCGCATTCCCCGGTCAGCAACTTGGCGAGCCGCTTGGAGGATTTGGGGGTGATGTCGTAGATGAGCTGTTCAATCCTGGCCTCGCCGCCCCAGTAGCCGGGATGGCGCAGGTAGCGCACGAACTCGTTGTGGCGGTACTCCTTGAAGCTGAAGGGACCGGTGCCGATGGGGCGACTGTCGAGCAGCTCGGGGGTACCGGCCTTTTGCATCTGCTCGCCATACTCTGCCGAGAGCACGATGGCGTAGTCGCTGGCCAGGGTGGCGAGGAAGGAGGAGTCCGGCCGATTCAGCTCGAATACCACCTCATGGGGACCTTTCTTGTAGACCCGCTTGATGAGGGAGGAGAGGCCGAGGCTCGAGAAATAGGGGTAATCGCCACCTGAGATGTGGTGGTAGGGGTGATGCTCATCCAGCAGGCGATGATAGGTGAATACCACGTCGTCGGCGTTGAAGGGACGGGATGGATTGAACCAGGGAGTGCGATGGAAGGTCACCCCCTTGCGCAGGGTGAGGCGGTAAGTCAGGCCGTCGTCACTGATCTGCCAACGGGTGGCCAGCCCCCCTTCGATGCTCAGGGTATTGGCGTTGACCTCCAGCAGGCGATCGTAGAGGGGGCGGGCGCTGGCATCCAGGGTCACCGCCGAGTTGGCGAGCTGCGGGTTGAAGGTCTGGGGCGCCCCTTCGACGCAATAGATGAGCCCTGTCTTGGAGGCCTCGTCCTGTTTCTGACAACCGGTGACCAGCACCAGCAGCCCGAGCAGCATTGGTTTGAGCATTCTCATTATGGAACCATGTTTTTATTCGAAAGTGCCAGCTCCCGGGCTGGCGAGTGGTGAGGGTCCGTGCTGCTGCCGTGGCGGCGCAGCATCCCTCTCCTGGCCGCTATCTTGCCACATTCCGCCATCAACTGCGGGTGACATGGCCCCTGGCAGGTCCTGACTCAGGCGCCGTCGTGCTCTGGGTTGCCATTGCCATCATCCCCGTCGAGCAACTGATATTTTCGCAGCATGCCCCTGAACTGGTGGTAACTCAGCGCCAGCAACTGGGCCGCTTTGCGCTGATTATACTGGGATTGCTGCATCCCTTGCTTGAGTAAATTAATCTCGAACTCGGCCACCGTGCTCTTGAGATCCAGCGGCAACTGGAGGGCGGGGGAGCCGGCGGGGAGGGCCTCCCCTGCAGGAACGGAGGCCTGCACGCTCGCGGCGCGAGGGCGCCAGGGGGAGTCAAAGGGATTGAGCACCAGCTCCGCCAGCGGCAATTGCGGGTTGCCCTGGCGGTAGATGCTGCGCTCCACCACGTTTTTCAGCTCCCGCACGTTGCCGGGCCAGGGGTAGTCGAGCATCAGCTGGGTCGCCTTGCGGGAGAAACCCGCAAACAGCGGGTAGCCGAGTTCCCTGGTCATGCTGTGGGCGAAGTGCTCCGCCAGCATCAGGATATCCTCCCGTCGCTCCCGCAAAGGGGGGAGGGTTATCACGTCAAAGGCCAATCTATCCAGCAGATCGTGTCGAAACAGCCCCTTGTCTGCCAAGGCGGGCAGATCCTCGTTGGTGGCGCACACCAGGCGCACGTCCACCTTGAGGGGCTTGGCCCCGCCGACCCGCTCGAACTCCCCGTATTCGATGACCCGCAGCAGCTTTTCCTGCACCCGGGCGCTGGTGGTGGCCAGCTCGTCGAGAAAGAGGGTGCCCCCGTCCGCTCGTTCGAAACGGCCCTGGTGACGCTTGGCGGCGCCGGTGAAGGCGCCTGCCTCGTGGCCAAACAGCTCGGTCTCCAGCAAGCTTTCACTCAAGGTGGCGCAGTTGATGGTGACAAAGCTTTGATCCCAGCGGGCCGAGAGATAATGTAGGCGGTGGGCGATGAGCTCCTTGCCGGTGCCCCGCTCGCCGATGATGAGCACGGGTTTGCGCAGGGGGGCGAGTCGCGAGGCCTGCTCAATGATCTCGAGAAATGCGTTGGACTCACCCAACAGGCTCTCCGTGGTTGTGCTCATCTTGCTCCCTGCTCGTTGAAAAATCTGGTCAATCTTACCAAGAGTTGGTGATTTTTATCACCCCTTGAGACGGCGTCCTTGAATTTCATCCAATGCGCCCATATAAATCAATAAGTTAAAATTTGTTCCAGATTGGCACACAAGTTGCCATTGTCAATGGAGAAACAACCCAATGCCCATCACAGGAGTACAATCATGAGTATTTTTTCCCGTCTGGCCGACATCATCAATTCCAACCTGACGGCCCTGCTCGACAAGGCAGAAGATCCCCAGAAGATGGTGCGCCTGATCATCCAGGAGATGGAAGATGAACTGGTGAAGGAGCGCTCCAACCTGGCCCGCTTCCTCGCCAACCAGAAAGAGATTGGCCGCCAGGTCTGCCGCCATCAGGAGCGGGTGGACGAGTGGCAGGCCAAGGCCGAGCTGGCGCTGACCAAGGGTCGTGAAGATCTGGCCCGCGCCGCCCTCATCGAGAAGAAGAAGCAGGTGGAGCTCGCCGATGCGCTCCAGCGGGAGCAACAGGCGGTGGACAGCGGCATCGACAAGCTGGGGGATGAAATTCGCCAGCTGGAAGCCAAACTCGAAGACGCCCGTGCCCGCCAGAAGGCGATGGCCATTCGCAGCGAAGCGGCCAGCAGCCGCCTGAACGTGCAAAGCCAGGTGGCCCGTGGCGACAGCCAGGCCGTGGTCAGCAAGTTCGAGCGCATGGAGCGTCGCATCGACGAGATGGAAGCCCGCGCCGATCTGGGGCAATCCGACAAGGCGCTGGCCCAGCAATTCGCCGAGCTGGAAGTGGACGATCAGATCAGTCGTGAACTCGAGGCCATGCGTGAGAAGCTGGGTCAGAACCCGGCTCCCAAAGGAGAGTAATGGATGGAAGACATCATTGGCATTCTGGCGACGCCGCTCATCGTCTTCATGGTGATCGTCGCCCCCATCTGGCTGGTGCTGCACTATCGTGCCAAGGGCAGGATAGGGGCAGGCCTCGCCGACAACGAGCGTGAACAGCTGCAAGGGCTGCTGGTGCGCGCCGAGAAGATGCAGGAGCGGGTCGGTGCCCTGGAGTCCATCCTGGATGCCGAGGTCCCCGGCTGGAGGAACAAGGTATGAGCGCCGCCAACAGTCAACGCAACCTTTATCGGGATCCCCAGCAGGGCAAGATTGCCGGCGTCTGCGCCGGCCTTGCCGACTACTTCGGAGTGGAGACCTGGATAGTGCGGCTGCTGGCCATCAGCGGTCTCATCTTCGCCGGTTTCATCACCTTCACCGCCTATATTGCGGCCTGGTTCCTGCTCGACAAGAAACCGGTGACCCTCTATGGGGAGCAGGATGCCGATTTTGGCGAGCTGCGCATGAAGGCGCGCAGCTGGCAGGCGGGGGTGACCCCTCATCAGGCGTTGGGACGCATCGCCCAGGAGCTCGACAGCCTGGAGCCGAGATTGCAGCGCATGGAGAAGCTGGTCACCTCCAAGGAGTTCAACTTGCAACGGGAATTCAGCAAGCTGTGATGAGAGTGTGACAAGAGACAAGCGCGCCCTGGGCCAGCGAGGGTAGGGGCGCAGCAACACAGAGGATTGAGCACGCCTTGACACCTAAAAAATTGCTACGAAACAAGTTCGAACAGCAGTGGTCCGTGCTGCAGCACAAGGCCAATGAGGTAGTGAACCGGGTTCGGGATCGCCACATCCGGCTGGCGGTCACCGGCCTCTCCCGCAGTGGCAAGACCGCCTTCATCACGGCGCTGGTAAACCAGCTGGAGCATGCGGCCATCGACGGTCGGCTGCCCTTGTGGGATGCCCAGCGTCAGGGGCGGATCCTGGGGGCCCGTCGGGTGCCCCAGCAAAACGTCCACATCCCCACCTTCCCCTACGAGCGGGGGCTCGACGCTCTGTTTGGCGATCCCCCCGCCTGGCCCGAGCCCACCCGCGGGGTGGCCGAGGTACGCCTCGAAATTCGTTATCGCACCCGCCATCCCTTGCGTCGCCATCTGGGGGAGATCTCCACCCTCTATGTGGATCTGGTGGATTACCCCGGCGAGTGGCTGCTGGACTTGCCGCTGCTGGATCTCAGCTACGAGCAGTGGAGCGAGCAGGTTGAGCAGCAGCTGCGCCGCCCCGAGCTGCAGGCGCTCGCCAGTCGCTGGCTGGCGCCGGCCTGGCAGGCAGAGCAGCCGTTCGAGGAGAAACCGGCCTGCGAGTTGGCGGAGCGTTACACCGACTACCTGCACGCCTGCAAGCGGGAGCTCGGTCTGCACCTCATCCAGCCCGGGCGCTTCGTGCTGCCGGGGGAGTATGCCGGTGCACCGCTGCTGCAATTCGTGCCCTGGGTGTGGGGCAAGCCTGCCCATGAGCCCGCCGACGGCACCCTCTACGCCACCTTCAAGCAGCGCTTCGAGCAGTACAAGCAGCACCTGGTGCAGGGGTTCTACGAGCAGCATTTCGCCGGTTTTGATCGCCAGATCGTGCTGGTGGACTGCCTGCAACCCCTCAACGCCGGTGCCGCCAGCTTTGGTGACATGCAGCAAGCCATCGCCCGCATCATGGAGAGCTTCGCCTATGGCAAGAGCAACTGGTGGCGCAGGCTGTTCGCCCCGCGCATCGACAAGCTCCTCTTCGTGGCGAGCAAGGCCGATCACGTGACCCCGGAGCAGCACGGGCCTCTGGTCTCTCTGTTGCAACATCTGGTGAGCAGCGGTCGCGGCCAGGCCCGCTTCGAGGGCATCGAGACCGAATGCCTGGCGCTCGCCGCCATCAAGGCCACCGAGGTGGGCAAGGGGCAGGCCAATGGCCGGGAGTTCCCCGCCATCCGTGGCACCAGTCTGGACGGCGAGCCCTTGCTGCTGTTTCCCGGGGAGGTGCCCTCCCAGATCCCGCCGGCCCAGTGGTGGCAACATCAGGGCTTTGATTTCCAGGCATTTCGCCCGTTGCCCATGAGCGCCCATCAGGCGCTGCCCCATATCCGGCTCGATGCCGCGCTGGAATTCTTGCTCGGGGATCACCTCGAATAATCAGGTAGCCAGGCGGTGGCAACCCCGCGGCCTGGCGCCGAGGAACATAGCGATGAACGATCAGACAAAACCGCGCGCGCTGGATGAGGCGCCGCTGCAAGGGAAGATGGTGCTGGAGCCGGTGATCCCGGCACCAGCCCGGGAACCCGCCCCTGCACCGGCCCAGCGGCTGGAAGAGGCGAGCTTCGAGCGTCTCGACGATCTCGATGACTTCACCGAGGTGGAGGCCGCCCTCACCGTTAAGCCCCGTCGCCGTCACCGTCTGCTGGGTTGGGGACTGGGGGCCGTGGGGCTGCTCTCCCTTGGACAGTTTGGGGTCTTCCTCGTCGACCAGTTTGCCTCCTCGCCATTCTGGGGCGGTGCCTGGCTGCTGGCCTCCGGTCTGGTGCTGGTGGGCACGGCCTCCGTGGTGGGCCGTGAGTGGCTGCGACTGCGTACCCTCAAGCGGCGCCAGGACGTGCGCTCCCGCGCCGAAGACCTGCTGGCGCATCAGGGGGTGGGGCAGGGCCAGGCATTTTGCGAGGCTCTGGCCGAGAAGAGTGGTGACAAGGGGCGGGAGGGTTACCACAACTGGCTCTCCCAGCTCGACGAGAGTCACAGCGACCGGGAGGTGCTGACCCTTTACAGCCAGCTGGTACTGACCGAGCGGGACAAGCTGGCCCAGGCCCGGGTTGCCAAATGGTCGGGGGAGGCCGCCGTGCTGGTGGCCCTGAGTCCACTTGCCACCGTCGACATGATGCTGATGCTGTGGCGAAACCTGCGGATGATTGAAGATATTGCGGATGTTTATGCCATTGAACTCGGTTATTGGAGTCGAATTAAGCTGATCCGCCAGGTGTTTCGCAACATGCTCTATGCCGGCGCCACCGAACTCGTCACCGAGGTGGGGATGGATTTGCTCGGTGCCGAGCTTACCGCCAAGCTGTCGGCGCGGGCCGCCCAGGGGGTGGGGGCGGGGCTGCTCACCGCACGGCTCGGGCTGCGCACCATAGAGGCGTGCCGCCCGCTGCCCTGGTGCGGCGACGAGAAACCCAAGCTTGGCGAGTTGCGCAAGCGGCTCATCGGCCAATTGGCGGGCTATCTCAATCGCTGAGGTCCTGGCACTCCCGTTCCGGAGCCCGGATGATGGTTCGGGTCTGGCATGGGAGTCTCAAATCTGGATGTCACAAATTATTTACATTTGTGCGTGGCAGCCGACCCCGGGGTCGGCTGCTTTTTTAGGGGGCAAACCGTTACAGTGATCCCATAGACCTTTGCGAGAGAACCTGTGCACACAGGGCTTCTCCCGCAGAGCCAACGCAGCGGCGCCCAGGCAGGGCACGGGATGGAAGGGATCATGGCCAGCCTCTATACAGCACATCAACCGGACGAGCAGGGCGTCATCCACTACAGCGATGAGGAGCACGGCACCTGGCAGATCCTCATCGAGCGCCAGCTCGCGGCGCTGGGTGGCAAGGCCTGTGAGGAGTACGTGGCGGGGCTCGCGCGCCTCGACCTGCCCCGGGAGCGGATCCCCCAGCTCGCCGAGATCAACGCCGTGCTGCAACCCGCCACCGGTTGGACCGTGGTGGCCGTGCCGGCGCTCATATCCTTCGACCGCTTCTTCTCGCTCTTGGCCAACCGCCAGTTTCCGGTGGCCACCTTCATCCGCCGCCGGGACGAGCTCGATTATCTGCAGGAGCCCGACATCTTCCACGAGCTGTTCGGTCACTGCGCCATGCTCACCAATCCGGCCTTCGCCCACTTCACCCATGTCTACGGCCAGCTCGGCCAGCAGGCGAGCAAGGATGAGCGGGTCTTTCTCGCACGCCTTTACTGGTTCACGGTGGAGTTCGGCCTGGTGCAGGGGGACGCAGGTCAGGGGCAGGGGAGCGATGGCCTTCACATCTACGGCGGCGGCATCCTCTCCTCCATCGGCGAGACCGCCTATGCCCTGAGCGGCCAGCCGAGATTGCAGCCCTTCAATCTGATGGAGGTGCTGCGCACCCCCTATCGCATCGACATCATGCAACCCATCTACTTCGTGTTGCCGAGCCTGGATGCCCTCTACCGGCTGGCAGAGCAAGACATCATGGGGACGCTCGCCGAGGCGCGTCGCCTTGGCCTCAATGCCCCCTTGTTCGCCCCGGCCCCTGACAAGCAGGCGAGCTGAGGCCAGCGTCCACTTTCCGATTTATTAACCAAAGGAGTCCCCCATGTCCGAACTGGCAAGCCAACGATGCGAAGCGTGCCGCGCCGATGCCCCCAAGGTCAGCGACGAGGAGCTGGCGACGCTGATGCACGCCATCCCAGACTGGCAACCCCTGGTAGTCGCCGGTGAGCTGCAACTGCGCCGGGAGTTTGGCTTTCGCAACTTCAAGGAGGCGCTCACCTTCACCAACCGCCTGGGGGAGCTGGCGGAGGCAGAGTTCCACCATCCTGCCATCTTGACCGAATGGGGCAAGGTCACGGTGAGCTGGTGGACCCACAAGATTGGCGGATTACATCGCAACGACTTCATCATGGCGGCACGCACGGATGCGCTGCTGAAGTAAGCCATTTTCCCCGGTTTTTCCCCGCGGGCCTGCCTGATGATAATCGGGTGGGCCCGCATTTTTGTGGGTCAGCGCTCGCACTGGCGGGATCGAGTCTGTATTATCCGGTGAATCAGAATGTTAGCTAGGAAGTGTGTTCCGAATGCGTCTTGAAGTCAGCTGTGAAGACCGCCTGGGCCTGACCCGGGAACTCCTCGACCGCCTGGTGGAGCACAACATCGATCTGCGTGGCATCGAAATCGATACCTCAGGCATCATCTACCTCAACTTCCCCGAGCTGGAATTCAGCGACTTCCAGCACCTGATGCCGGGCATTCGCCGCATTCCTGGCGTCTATGACGTCAAAACCATTCCCTACATGCCCTCCGAGCGGGAGCATCACGAGATTGAGGCCCTGCTCAAGGCACTGCCGGATCTGGTGTTCTCCCTCGACGCCAAGGGCAAGATCACCCAGGCCAACCAGTCCGCCCTCACCACGCTGGCCCTGCCACCGGAGGAGGTGCGCGGCATGGCGCTGGGCTCCCTGGTCAAGGGCTTCTCCTTCAGCCGCTGGCTGGAGGCCCCAGAGATCCGCCCCCAGACCTGCAAGCTGAGCCTCGGTAGCGAGGAGTACCTCGGCGATCTCATGCCGCTGTTCGTGGCGGAGGAGAAGGGCAAACAGGCCCTGGCCGGCGCCGTGGTGGTGCTCAAATCCGCCCGCCGGGTCGGCATGCACTTCAGTGCGCTGCACGCGGTGGAAGTGGGGGGCTTCGAGCACCTGCAGGCCGAGAGCCAGAAGATGAAAGAGGTGCTGGCCCAGGCCGCCAAGCTCGCGATGCAGGACGCCCCCTTGCTGATCGTCGGAGAAACCGGCACCGGCAAGGAGCTGCTGGCCCGCGCTTGCCACGGTGCCAGCCTGCGCTCCAGCCACCCCTTCATGGCGCTCAACTGCGCCGCCATGCCGGACAACGTGGCCGAGAGCGAGCTGTTCGGTTACGCCCCCGGGGCCTTTGGCAACAACACCGAGGGCAAGCGCGGGGTGCTGGAGCTGGCGAGCGGCGGCACCCTGATGCTGGACGAGATCGGCGATATGTCTCCCCATCTGCAGACCAAGTTCTTGCGGGTGCTGCAAGACGGGGTCTTCCGCCGGGTCGGGGACGAGCAGGAGGTGCGGGTCAATGTGCGCTTCATCTGCACCACCCAGAAGCAGCTGCTGGATCTGGTGCACGAGGGCAAGTTCCGCGAAGATCTCTACTATCGCCTCAACGTGCTGAGTCTGGCGCTTCCCCCCTTGCGTGAGCGCAAGGCGGACATCATGGCCCTGGCCCAGCAGTTCGTTTCCCGCTTCGCGAGCGAGTTGCAGCGCCCGCGCCCGCGTTTCACCCGCAACATGGCCGAATACCTGACCGCTTATCGCTGGCCGGGCAACGTGCGCCAGCTGCGCAACTGCCTCTACCGGGCCATGACCCTGCTGGAAGGGGACGAGATCGGCCCCGAGCACGTGGATTTGCCCATGGCGGCCGACACCATGCCGCTCATCGACGAGTGGTTTGAGGGAGGGCTCGACGAGGCGGTCAAGCGCTTCGAGAGCCAGCTGCTGGCGCGGCTCTACCCGGCTTTCCCATCCACTCGCCAGCTGGCCAAGCGGCTCGGGGTCTCCCACACCGCCATCGCCAACAAGCTGCGTGAGTACGGGCTCGGCAAGAAATAGCGAGATGGGTGGATCAGGTTGGTGGGGCCCTGTTGATCACGGGGCCCTGTGGTGCTTGCGACAACCGCTGACACAACCGAGGTGGTTGCGGATCTGCGGTGCTCGCACGACTGGTAAGCTCGCATCACATATCCTCCCCCTTGCCATGGGTACTGACGAGCGCAGACAGTCATGATGCAATCACACTCCTTGATCCGGGCCCTGCTGCTGCTGATCACGCTGTCTGGCTCTCTGGTGCAGGCCGGTGAGCCCCTGACCAGTGCGGAACTGCGTGCCGAACAGGTTCGCCAGACCGTGCTCGATATCCTCAGCTACACCCGCTGGCCGAGCGAACCCACGACCCTGCGCTTGTGCATCACGGCGCCGACGGAATATGCGGAGGCCCTGCTCAGCATCGCGCACCAGGCCAATGGCCGTCCGGTGGAGGTACACCGCTACGAAACCGATGACGAGAGCCTGGGCCAGCGTTGCGACGTGATCTACGTCGGCGTGCTCTCCCCCCCATTGCGTCTGCCCCTGTTCCAGCGACTGGAGGGATACCCCATCCTCAGCATCAGCGAGCAGAGCAGCGAGTGCATCGCCGACGCTGTCTTCTGCCTGCAGGCGACGGGGGAGAGGGTACGCTTCAAGGTCAATCTGGATGCCCTTGCCCGCAGCGGGGTCAGGGTGCACCCGGCCGTGCTCAAATTGGCCCGTGCCGGGGAGGGGGCGCCATGAAAGATCACGCCTCGTTTGATTCAACCCGGGTCACCCTGCGTCAGAGCCTTGGGCGCACCCACATGATGACGTCGCTCACCGCCGTCTGCATGGCGGGCCTGTTCCTGACCATCACCGCCCTGCTGGCCTTGCGCCTCTATGCGGACCACAACCTGGAGCTGGTGGCGCGGGCCATCAGCTATACCACTGAGGCGGCGGTGGTGTTCCACGACGAGGAGGCGGCCAGAGATGCCCTTGAGGCTATTGCTTCCCACGAGGATGTGGCGAGTGCCAGCATTCATCTGGCCGATGGTCAGTTGCTGGCAAGCTGGACCCGGGCCATCTCCACCCCCTGGTCCAGCCTGGAGCAGCAACTGGCTCACCTGATCCTGCCAGGTCCGGTGGACTTGCCCATATTGCGGGATGGCCAGGAGATCGCCAGCATCCATCTGGTGGGACACGGGCAATACCTGCTCAGCTTCTTGCTGCAAACCCTGCTGGCGACCCTGGTCTGCCTGCTGCTCAGCATCCTGGGGGCCCTCTATGTGGCGCGCCGGATGCAGCACTCCATCACCGAACCGCTCAAGTCCCTGGCACTGGTGGCCTTCAATGTGCGCCGCCGCCGCGACACCAACCTGCGGGTACCGTCGACCAATATCGCCGAGCTGCACGAGCTGGGGGAGGATTTCAACTCCCTGCTGGATGAGCTGGAAGCCTGGCAGGCGCACCAGAAGCGGGAGAATGCCAGCCTGCTCCATCAGGCGACTCACGATCCCCTGACCGGGCTGCCCAACCGGGCCCTGTTCGAGGCGAGGCTGGCCCAGGCCATCACGGCCGGTGCGACCAGGGGGGAGCACTTTGCCTTGCTCTATCTCGACTGCGATCGCTTCAAACAGATCAATGACAACCTTGGCCACGCCGCCGGTGACGATGTGCTGATCACCCTGGCCAGACGGATACAGCATCAGCTGCGGCCACTGGATCTGGTATGCCGTCTGGGGGGGGACGAGTTTGCCATCCTGTTGTCGCCCCTGCATTTCCAGCACGAGGTGGATGAGGTGATGGTTCGGATCCAGCGGGCCATGGCGGCCCCCGTGGTACTGGGGGACGGCCAGCAGCTGGTGGCCGGCGTCAGCGTCGGATTTGCCATGTATCCCCAGCAGGGGGGCACGGCGGAGGCGCTGCTGCAACACGCGGATGGCGCCATGTATGAGTCGAAACGACAACGACGGGAGGCAGAAGAGAGCACAAGAGACGCAGAGTGACGCAAGTACAATAACAAGAGGACAAGAATGAACACTTCCAACTGGATAAGAGCGGGCCTGACCGGTTTGTTGCTCACCCTTCTGAGCGCATGCCAGAGTGCTCCCCAGGGCCTGACCCCGGCACAGCTGACCGTGCTCAAGGAGCAGGGCTTTCACCTGACCGACGAAGGCTGGACTCTGGATATCTCCAACAAGGTGCTGTTTGCCAACAACGTGGGGGCACTCAACCCCAACACGCGCCAGGTGGTGGCGCAGCTTGGCAAGGCACTGATGGATGTGGGGCTGGACAAGGCGCGGGTGGATGGCCACACCGACTCCAATGGTGAGGCGGCCTACAATCAGCAGCTCTCCCTGAAACGGGCCCAGTCCGTGGCGGATGTGCTGATCTCCGTGGGCATGCCCCCCGCCAACCTGGATATCCGTGGCCGCGGTGAAGAGGCGCCCATCGCCAGCAACAGCAACATGGCCGGACGCGCCGAGAATCGCCGGGTGGCCATCATCATCGGCAACGATTGAGAGCGAGCCTTGCCTGGCTGATTTCTCGCATCGCGAGGTCGCCATGTTGCGCAGGCAAAGCCAATCCGTGTGTGTCGCCACTCTCCCCGGGGGGTGGCTATCTCTCTCCTCTAATCCCTCTTCACTCAACCTCTTCTAGCCCGATCCTGTCTCAAGACGGGGATTCATGACCACACTCTGCCCCTGACTTGATCCAGCACAACGCGCCCATTGAGTGATAGTCGTTATCATTTGCATTATTTGCAGATGGTAACGGTCCCTGATGACAGTACAACTCACTCCCACCATGACCGGGGTCTCCAGCCCGGATCCCCTCAAGTTTGCCTTCACCGCCAAAACGTCGGCCCACGCCAGCCGGGGAGGCGTGCGTCCCTTGCCCCTGGATGACGCGGGCTGGCAGGCCTGGTGGCAGCAGCCGAGCCAGGCGGATGAGCGGGCGCTCTACATCCATATTCCGTTTTGCCGCAAGCGCTGCAGTTTCTGCAACTTCTTCGAAAATGGCGCCAATCCGGCGCGCATGAGCCGCTATATGGCCGCCCTGTGCGAAAGCTTGCAGCGGGCCGCCGATTCCCCCCTCGGTCAGAGCCTGCCATTTTCCGCCGTCTATGTGGGAGGCGGCACCCCCACCGACATGGAGGCGGTGGATCTGGCGAGCCTCGCCGCCGTGATCCGCCGTTTTCCCCTGACGCCGGATGCGGAGTTGACGCTGGAGGGGCGTCTCAACGGCTTCGATGACGAGAAGTGGCAGACGGCCCTCGAAGGGGGCTTCAACCGCTTCTCGTTCGGGGTGCAGAGCTTCGATACCGACGTGCGCCAGCAGGCGGCCCGTTTCGACGACAGGGAGACGCTACTGGCCCGGCTGGCCGAGCTGACCCGGGACGATGCCGCCGTCATCGTCGCGGATCTCATCTTCGGTCTGCCGGGACAGGACGATGCAATCTGGCGTCAGGACATCGCGGACGTGATGGCGAGCGGGGTGCACGGGGTGGATCTCTATCAGCTCATTGCCATGGCGGGCACCAATCTGGATCGGGCGGAGCAGAAGGGCAAGCTCGGCTGGTCGGCAGACGGCCAGCAGCGCGCGGCCATGTATGCCTATGGTGCCCACACGCTGGAGCAGGGGGGCTGGGAGCGGCTCTCCGGCAGCCATTGGCGCCGGGGCGATGCTGAGCAGAGCCGCTACAACCAGATGGCGAAGCGCGGGGCCGAGATCCTCCCCTTCGGCGCCGGTGCCGGAGGTAATGTGCACGGCCATGGTTTGATGTATGGCCGGGATCTGTCCCTCTGGCACGAGGCCCTGAGTGCGAATGCGCGTGCCCCCGGCATGGTGATGAGTGTCAATCCCAATGCCCGTATCGACGGCCTGCTGCGCGGGGCGCTCGACACCGGCTGGCTGGCGCTGGAACGGATCCCTGCGCCATTGCGTGCCCATCTGGCCCCCTTGTTCGAGGCCTGGCAGCAGCATGGACTGGCGACACTGTCGAGGGATCGCCTGGATCTGACCCTGGCCGGGCGCTTCTGGAACGTCAATCTGCAGGCCGGGCTGTTCGAGTTTTTGCAGCTCAATCCCCTGGGCGGGGAGCCTGTGTTGGCGGCGAGATCTGGCCATCCGGGCGCCGCAGTTCGTCATTCCCTGGTGTGAGTTTCACAGCATAAAAAATGGTCCACCATACGGTGGGCCATTTTTATTTTTCCGTAGCGCAATTTACTGGTCGTTAATGCTGTCCACTCGCACCTCGAGGCTCCCCTGTGCCAGGGTGGTGAGGAGTGTCTGACCCGGACTCACCTGACTGGCGCGACTGATCACCTCGCCGCTCTGGGTGCGGGTGATGGAGTAGCCGCGACCCAGGGTGGCCAGCGGGCTGACTCCGTCGAGGCGGGCGCTCAGCATGGCGAGGCGGTGCTCGGCCTGGCTCTGACGCTTGGCCATCAGCGCAAAGAGCCGCTCCTCGGCGAGCTGATGACGGCGCTTGCCGGCGGCCAGCCGTTTCTCGGGGCTGCTGGCCTGCAGGCGCAGCTCGAGGTTTGCCAGGCGCCGCTCCCCTCGATGCAGGCGTTGACCCAGCAACTGTTGCAAGCGGTTGGCAAGCTCGTCCAGGTGCTGGGACTGCTGTTCCAGCCGGCGTTTGGGATCCTGGTGATCCAGCCGTTTTTGCAGCAGGGCAAACTGGTGGCTGGCGACGGTCTGGCGCCGCGCCATGGCCTGGGCGATGCGCTGCTGCAAGTGGGTGAGGCGCTGGGCACGGGCGCTTCTGTCCGGTGCCACCAGTTCGGCGGCGGCGGAGGGGGTTGGGGCGCGCAAGTCGGCGGCAAAATCGCTGATGGTCACATCCACCTCGTGACCCACGGCGCTCACCACCGGGATGGCGGAACGACTGATGGCACGGGCCACCGCCTCCTCGTTGAAGCACCAGAGATCTTCCAGCGACCCGCCGCCGCGACCGACGATCAGCACGTCCACCTCGGCGCGGCGGTTGGCCAGCATGATGGCCGCCACTATCTGGCTGGTGGCGGCGCTGCCCTGCACCTGGGTCGGGTAGATGAAGACCGGCAGATCCGGGGCCCGGCGTCTGAGCACCGTCAGCATGTCGTGCAGGGCGGCGCCGGTGGCGGAGGTGACCAGGCCCACGGCGCGGGGTTCACGGGGCAGGGGACGCTTGCGCCCCTCATCGAACAGCCCCTCGGCGCCGAGCCGACGCTTGAGCTCCTCGAAGCGCAGGGCCAGCATGCCATCCCCGGCGGGCTGCATGGACTCGATGATGAGCTGGTAGTCGCCGCGGGGCTCGTAGAGGGAGACCCGTGCCTGCACCAGCACCTGCATGCCATCCTGCGGGCGGAACGGCACCCGCCGGTTGTTGCCCTTGAACATGGCGCAGCGCACCTGGGCGGACATGTCCTTCAAGGAGAAATACCAGTGGCCGGAGCTGGGCATCGCCAGGTTGGACAGCTCCCCCGTCAACCACACCAGCCCCAGATCCTGCTCCAGGATCATGCGCACGGCGCTGTTGAGGCGGGTGACGGTGAAGATCTGCTGCGCCCGGTTCTGGCTGTTGTCGTTGAGGTGATTCAAGGCTGGTCCTGCTGCTGGGTCCGCCGGGGCGGGGAGAAGACGATGGGGCCTATCTTACCCCAGTTCGCGACGTGAGCCGAGTCCGGGGAAGGCGCGGCGGCGCAATCTGATGGTCGAAACAGATACCGGGCCCCAGGGCCCGGTATTTCAAGGGATCCGCCAAGGGGATCAGCGCTCGGGATGTGGGCTGATGGGTTTGACGGCGCGAGCCGGGCTCACCACCAGCCAGACCGCGAGACAGACGATGGCGCCGCCGATGACGAAGCCACCGGTCAGGGTCTCATCGAGCACCAGATAACCCCACAGGATGCCAAACGGGGGAATGAGGAAGGTGACGGTGAGGGAGCGCAGGGGGCCGATGTCGGCGATGAGGCGAAAATAGAGCAGGTAGGCGAGGGCGGTACAGATGAAACCGACCGCCAGCACGCTGGCCCACACCTCGGGCAGGGCCCAGTTGACCACGGGCCCCGTGGCCTGGACATAGCCGAAGAAGGGCAGCAGGAACAGGCAGGCCCCGAGCTGGCTGCCAAAGGCCACTAGCTTGGCATCCAGCCCCCCGCGCTCGCTGATCCAGCGGCGGGTCAGGAAGCCGGCGCAGCCGTAACAGGCGGTGGCGAGGAGGCAGGCCAGCACCCCGGTGACGAGGTTGCCGGTCAGGCTCAGCTCCCCGGTGGTGGTGATGAGGGTGATCCCGACGAGGCCGAGCAGCACGCCGGCCCATTTGCGCAGGGTGAGCTGCTCGTTGAAGAAGGAGAAACCGATGAGGGCCCCCATCAGGGGCGTGGTGGCGTTGAGGATCGCGGAATACCCCGCCGGCAGCCAGAGCGCCGCGATGGCGTACATCAGGAAGGGGATGCCGGAATTGATGATGCCAAGCACCATGGACGACTTGAGTTTGCCGTGAAACTGCATGGGGGTACGCAGCAGCGCCAACATGGCGGCGAGGCCGATGAGGGCGAAGAAGACCCGCAAAAAGGTGGTATTGACCGAGCCAAAGGCGGGGGCCGCGATGCGCATGAACAGGAAGCTGGCGCCCCAGATGGCGGCCAGGGCCAGCAGTCTTCCATAATCCGATGTTCTCATGTTCTCATGTTCTCATGTTCTCATGTTCTCATGTTCTCTTCCTTGAAATGCCGGGCTTGCGTCCACTGACGGGCCTGCAGACTCCGCATCATGCAGCCTTGCCCGGCTGCTGACAACCGGTTGAGGGGGAGGCACACCAGCAAGGCACCACCTGGGTGATGCCTTGTCGCATGGGGTGTGTCGATTTAGCTCAATCCGTGCCTGGGTCTATCACTCGTTTTCCGGCTGACTCACGAAGGCTATCTTGTGCAGACCCTGCTGGGATGCCTGAGCCATCACCTTGGCGATGATGCCGTATTCGACCCCCTTGTCGATGCGCAGCTGGATCTCGGGGGCCTCGGGTTTGGCCGCGCTGGCCTGTTCCATCTTGCCGAGCAGCGCCGCTTCATCGACCTCCTGATCGTTCCAGTACAGCTTGCCAGCCCCGTCGATGGAGAGCACCACGTCCTCCTGTTTGGGTTGGTTGACCTGGCTGCTGGCCTCGGGCAACTCGAGTTTGACCGCATTGGTGAGCAGGGGGGCCGTGATCATGAAGACGATCAGCAGCACCAGCATGACGTCGATCATGGGGATCATGTTGATCTCGGAGAGCGGCTGCTCATCCGAATCGCCGGGCAGTTTGCCAAAGGCCATTACAGCTGCCCCTTCTTGATGTTCTCGCTCTTGGAATTCTCGATACCAGGCAGTTGGGTCACGTTGGAGGCGCTCTGCTCAAACCCGGTCACCAGCAGGGCAAACAGGTCGTAGGCAAACTCGTCCAGGGCGGCGAGCTTGAGGCGATTGCGGCGCACGAAGACGTTGTAGATGAGCACGGCGGGCAGGGCCACGGCGAGACCGAAGCCGGTCATGATGAGGGCCTCACCGACCGGGCCCGCCACCTTGTCCAGACTGCTCTGACCGGCGGCACCGATGGCCAGCAGGGCGTGGTAGATCCCCCAGACGGTGCCAAACAGCCCGATGAAGGGGGCCGCCGAGCCGACGGACGCGAGGAAGGCCAGCCCCTGCTCGAGGCGGATGCGCTCCATGGTGATGGCCTGGCGCAAGGCGCGCAGCAGGAAGTCATCGGGGGCGCCGAGTTTAAGGGAGACGGCACGCTCCTGCGCCCTGTCAATCTGAGCTACGGCTGCGAGGGCCGCGTGGGTAATTCTGCCATAGGCCTCGTCGGGGGGCGTGTGGGCGAGCTGGCATTCCACCTCCTGCACGCTCTCATGCTGCCAGAATCGGGTGATGAAACGTGCATTCAGCCGCTGTTCGCGCACCCCGAGCCAGAGCTTGAGCAGGGTGTAGTAGCAGGTGGCCAGCGACATCAACACCAGCAGGATCAGGGGGATGAGGCCCACCCCGGTGTTCTGGCTGAGCAGATGGGCGATGCCCATGGCGTTGGTTTGGACTTCCGGATTCATGGTTAACTTCCTAGCTTGAAAATGATGGTGACCCTGGCCCAGTCCGCGACGGCGGCATTGTTCTGCCTGGCTGGAATGAAGCGCCAGCGGTTGACGGTGCGTCTGGCGATCATGTCAAGGCGTCGATAACCGCTGCTGCGCTCCACCTCGACCGACTCCGCCGTGCCCTCCCTGGTGACGCGTACCTTCAGCACGACCTGACCCTCTTCCCCGCGCCTGCGGGACTCCTGGGGGTAGGGGGGCTCGGGGTTGTTCAACCTGGCATCCCGGGCGATGGGGGCGCTGCTGCCCCCGCCAGTGCCCGTCGGTTGGCTCTTGGCCGGTGTACTGCTGCTGTTGGCACTCTGGTTATTGGATGTGGCCGTGGTCGGTGCGGCAGGCGCAACGGGGGCCACCACGGGCTGGGCCTGGGTGACAGGTTTGACCACAGGAACGGGTCTGGGTTTGGGCGGCGCCTTGGGCACGGTTTTGGGCGCTGGCCGCTTGACGACCGGCTTGACCACCTTCTGCTGCACCGACGCCGGCTGCTTGACAACCGGGGGCGGTGTGGGAGCGGCGGCCGTCTTGGCCGGAGCATCATCTTTGTTCGACTCCCCCGCCCAGCGGGCAGATAGGGTGAGGGGTTCGGGCGGCTGAATGGGGGCGGAGTGACTGCCCTGCATCAATGCGAAAAGGGCGAGGTGCAGGAGCAGAGCCAGGGTCAGGCAGGCGAGCTGGGCAGGGCCAACGGTCATCTTGTCGCGGCCCAGGGTCGGTCTCATCGTGCAGGTGCTCATCGACCTGCGTCCTTCCGGCATGTCATCTTGGTACTCGAATGTCTATGAAATGGCCGTGAATACCGGCCCTTGGCGCCCAGCATGCGCTAGCCGACACCCTTCAAACAAGAAGGATTATCAATCGCGTTTTAATCATCCGGGCAGATCCACGGCGGTGTGGGTGCCATCGTGCCGACCTGCCGTGCATCTTCTCGATGAGGAGCAATCCCTCCCGCCAAGCTCTCATCCATAGCACGCGGAGCCCATCGCAACCTGCCTAGAAATGAAAGCGCTATCAATCACATACAGCAGATATCGGGGGCGATATTGGTCACAAATTGCACGTAACGGGTCATTGGGCGGCCAGTTTGAGCCCTAGACTGGCTGGGCCCATCTGAAGGCGGGACAGTAGCGGATGGGGGAACGCCGACACACAGGCGTCACACACAAAACAATGAAAATAAAGGACTATCAATGGCTAGATGGATAATCGCGGCCGGATTGTTGGGAACCCTCATGGTGCCGCCAGGAGCGGCGGCCGCGGAGTGGTTCTTCCGTGGTACCGCGAATGGATGGGCGGCGACCGCCATGGTCTCCACCGACGGCGTCAACTTCGATACCTGCCAATTCTTCCAGAGCGGAGACGCCAGCGGCGGCCCGCGCTTCAAGATAGACAGATACGGCAACTGGCAGCAGAGCTACCCGGCGGCCGACAAGCTGGTCAATGCCAATACCCACTATCAAATTCGCATCAACGCCGGTACCCAGGCCATCACCGCCACGGCGGTGGAGAGCTGTGAGCCGGGAGGCTTTGCCAAGATCTGGCCGCAGTTGCAGGTGCGCGGCACCTTCAACGGCTGGGCCAGCCAGCCCCTGACCCTGGTGGCGGATCACCTGTGGCAGGTGGATGCCTATATGGATGGTAAGGCGAGCCAGCGCCTCAAGTTCGATCTGGCGGGCGACTGGGTGAGCAACTACGGGGACAGCAACGCCGACGGAGTACTGGAGCCGGGCGGTGGCGACATCTTCTGGGGCGGCACCGGTAATGTCCGCTTCCAGGTCAACGATCAGACCCTGGCCTACAGCATCACTTCCCTTGGGGATGACAACCAGCCGCCGCTCGCGGTGATCACCCCGGGCGGCACGGTCAATGTGGCGCAGGGAGCGGCGCTCACCTTGAGCGGCAGCGACTCCACGGACGCGGACGGCCAGATAGCGGGTTACCTCTGGAGCAGCGGCGAGACCACGGAGAGCATCGTCGTCAACACCAGCCAGGTGGGCACCTTCACCTACGGCCTGACGGTGACCGACGATCAGGGGGCAACCGGGAGCAGCAGTGCCAGCGTGGTGGTGGCGGCGCCCCAGAGCGGTGACAAATGGTACTTCCGCGGCACCCCCAACAACTGGGGCCTGACCGCCATGACCAGCCAGGATGGGGTCAATTTCTGTACCGAGCAGGCCTTTGGCAACAGCGATCCCCGCTTCAAGGTGGATCACAAGGGGGACTGGACGGAAGCCTACCCGGCCCAGGACTACAAGGTGACCGCCAACACCAGCTACCGCATCTGCTTCGATGCCACGAGCAAGGTGCTGAATGTGGCGCCGCTGGTGGGTGCCGACACCCAGGCACCGACGGTGAGCGCGAGCCCGGCCCCCGGCAACTACACCCAGGCGCAGTCCATCACCCTCACCGTTAGCGATGACCAAGATGCCGCCCCCAAGCTCTATTTCACCCTGGATGGCAGCACGCCGAGCACCGGCTCCCCCCTCTACAGCGGTCAGGGGATCAGCGCCAGCGACAAGGGCAGCGGCGCCGATCTGGTGATCAAGACCCTGAGTGTTGATGCTGCCGGCAATCGCCGTGAGCAGAGTTTCAGCTACTACATCGGCGATCAGGCAGTGGCCAGCGGCGATTTTCGGGGGGAGAGCATCTACTTCCTGCTGACCGCCCGCTTCTATGACGGGGATGCCGGCAACAACTACTACAACCGGGACCGTTACAAGGCGGGGGATCCTCACTGGCGTGGCGACTTCAAGGGCCTCATCGAGAAGCTCGACTACATCAAGGATCTCGGCTTCACCGCCATCTGGGTGACACCGCCGGTGGAGAACCGCTCCGGCCTCGATTATCACGGCTACCATGCCTACGACTTCTATCGGGTCGACCCCCGGCTGGAGTCGCCGGGGGCGGGCTACCGTGAGTTTATCCAGGCGGCCCACGCCAAGGGGATCAAGGTGATACAGGATGTGGTGATCAACCACTCCAGCCAGTACGGCCTGCGGGGCAAGACCTGGATAGATCACTTGCCCATCAAATACTATGTGCCGGCTGGCTCCAAGCAGGGGCTGATCAACAACGGCCCCTATCAGGGCAACCTCGGGGATTACGCCAGCGCAAACCGCTGTGACGATGACAACCCGGCGGCGCCGGACTGGTACAAGGCCCGCTGTCAGTCTGACCCGGAAGGTCTGGTCCCCCTGGTGGATCCCAAGACCGGCAGCACGGTGCCAAGCGCCGGTTACAACCCCAACCGCTTCTTCGGCATCGACGCCCAGGGGCTGGATCCCGCCTGGTATCACCTGGATGGCTTCATGTCCGGCGGTGACTGGGAAAATCCGCTCTCTTTGCAGCGCAAGCACATGGCGGGGGATTGCATCGACTTGGCCACCGGCAACCAGAACGTCAAGGATTACATCAACGGCGCCATCCACCAGTACCTCGACATGGGGGTCGATGCCATCCGTATCGATACCCTCAAGCACATCGAGCGGGACGAGCTGCTGACCTATGTCCACGACTGGCAGGCCCACAAGCCCGGGCTCTTCGTATTCGGGGAGAACCTAGTGAAGGGCACCGGCTGGGGATCTGAGATCGCCAACGACAACGCCTCCGCGGTGATCCGCCCCTGGTGGTACACCCGCACCACCAGCGATCCGGCCAATCCGCGCGCCGGTGGGGACTCGGGCCTGTCGGTGCTGGACTTCTCCCTCTTCTCCACCTTCCGTGACAACGTCACCAAGGGGAGTTTTGGCGGAGTCGGCGGCATCTTCGGCATGGACTGGGTCTACGGGGATGCCACCAAGCTCATTACCTTCTTCCAGAACCACGACGTGGGGCCGGATAACGACTTCAAGTACCGCTACGGCGGGGAGGAGGGCAACGCGGCCATGACCTACAACCTGCTGTGGACGGCGCGGGGCATCCCGACCCTCTACTACGGGGAGGAGGTGATGTTCCAGGCCGGCAAGCCGCAAGACATCGACGGCGCCACCATGACGGTGGATCAGACCGGTCGCGCCTATTACGGCGACGTGCTGGACAACCCGGCGACCGCCTCCCATCCGCTCTACCAGCACATCAAGCGTCTGAACCAGATCCGCAAGGCGGTGCCCGCCCTGCAAAAGGCGCCCATGAGCCAGGTGAACGAGTGGGGCAGCGGCATGAGCTTCGTGCGCGATCTCAGCGCCGAGGGCAGCTACGCGGCGGTCGGCCTTGCCGCCAACTCGGCCCAGCAGATAAGCCTGAGCGGCATCAAGAACGGCAGCTACACGGACGCCGTGACCGGTACCACGGTCAGCGTCAGCAATGGCAGCCTGAGCTTTGCGGTGCCCGCCTATTCGGCGCGCGTCTGGGTGCTGAACGGCCCGGGCAAGGTCGGGGGGGATGGCAAGTATCTGAAATGATCGCCTGCGATGGCCCGGCCACCGGGCCATCGCGTGACTGACAAATCCCAAGTCGGCCCGAGGGCCGACTTTTTATCCCCCCATGATCTTCACCAACGATGATGCGCGGCAATGTTCACTGTTCACTGTTCACTGTTCACTGCTGACTGCTGACTGCTGACTGCTGACTGCTGACTGCTGGTAGTGGGTACGCCCGTTGTTTGGGCCGTCGGCGCTCCAGGTACGTTGCCAAGCCCTGTTCCCGATTTCCTCGGCGCAACTGCCTGGCCCTGATCCCGACGGCCTTCCTGATGGCCATCCATGCAGGGAAGAGGGCTATTGATGCGCAGCCAATACCCAGGCCATCTTGATCTTGCCCGTCCAACATTCGCACCAAGTTGGTGCTATTGCATCATTGTGGTGCGCCTCGTTCGATATTGGTCCTGCCGTTTTCGTGCAAGTTCGGGAGCCGGGATGAGGCACTGATCTATCCCCAGCCCTGTTGCCACCGGCCTCTTGCCCGTTTCGTCGCCGAGTCGTGGCGACGTTTCACGCATTGCCATCCCGGGACAGCGCAAACATGCTGACTCCGTGAAGCCTGGCGTTTTCATGCAGATGCAATCGACTGTTCATTGAATAAATAACAGATATTAAATTCAAAAATTCAATATTTAATGGTCGCTTGTGTTGGTTGGCGCCGTTTTTGCTGCGATGAATGGACGCGTCACACCCTGAGTAATCCGGATGCCGCTTCTCGCCGGGGGGTCATGGCGTCTGTCGCCGTGATGTGCTGACGGGACAGGGGCTCGGCAAGCCACTTTCGGGTCGAGCCACCCAGGTTTTCAGGATCAAGAAAAGGAGTCATATGGAAGGTGAAATGGCCATCTCATCCCCGGCAACCCAGGGGCTGGCCCACAGCCTCAAGGACGATGTCTACGGCATGGTGCTCGGCGTCATGTTCATCGCCGTGGGGCTCAATCTGCTCAAATGCTCCGGCATGATCACCGGCGGTATCGCGGGCATTGCGCTGCTGCTCTCCCACGTCAGTACCTTGCCCATCGGTGTGCTGTTCTTTCTGGCCAACCTGCCGTTTCTGGTGTTCAGCTACTTCACCATGGGCCGGGCTTTCATGCTCAAGACCCTGGTGGTCAATGTGGCGCTCTCGGCAGCCACCCAAGGGGTGCCTCTACTGCTGACGGTGAGCTATGTGCATCCCCTGTTCTCTGCCCTGGTCGGGGGCACCTTCCTCGGCATGGGGGTGTTGTCTCTCGCCCGCCACAACGCTTCGGTCGGGGGCGTCGGCGTGGTCACGCTCTGGCTGCAGCGGCGCGCCGGCATCAATGCAGGCAAAAGCCAGATGCTGCTGGATGTGCTGGTGTTCGTCCTCTCATTGCTCACCCTGCCGTTGACCCTGTTGCTCTGGTCTACCTTGAGCGCGCTCGCCATGAACGCCATGCTGATGAACTGGCACAAGCCTGGTCGCTATCAGGGCAGCTGAGGCTGCCCTCGGCTTCCCAGAGGGCAGGGGGGTTGTTAAAAAATACGCAGGCGAGGGGTTGGCGGTAGAAATTGCCCCAACGGCAAAAAAGATCATCTTGTTCCACAAAACGACATGGTTACGGCTGAATTTATTGGTTTTTTGCCCAGTTCAGGGCGTTAAAACGGGCTACGCCATAAAAAATTCAAAAAACTTCTTTACCATCGACCAATGCATGAGTAAAATTTGTCGGCAATATTTTACACCCCCACTTCCACAACGGTGAGATATTGCCATGCTCAGGATTGCCAAAGAAGCGCTGACCTTCGACGATGTATTGTTGGTACCAGCCCACTCCACTGTTCTTCCTAATACCGCCGACCTGCGCACCAAGCTCACGTCTGGTATCTCCCTGAATATCCCGATGATTTCCGCTGCCATGGACACAGTGACCGAAGCCCGTCTGGCTATCGCACTGGCCCAGGAAGGCGGTATCGGCTTCATTCACAAGAACATGTCCATCGAGCAACAGGCCTTCGAAGTGCGCAAGGTCAAGAAGTACGAGAGCGGCGTCGTCTCCGACCCCGTCACCGTGCGTCCCGACATGACCATCGCCCAGATCAAGGAGCTGAGCCTCAAGAATGGCTTCGCCGGCTACCCCGTCGTCACTGACGGCAACCAGCTGGTCGGCATCATCACCGGCCGTGATGTGCGCTTCGTGATCGATCTCTCCCAGACCGTCGAACAAATCATGACCCAGAAGGATCGTCTGGTTACCGTGCGTGAAGGTGCGCCTCGTGAAGAGGTGGTTGCCCTGATGCAAAAGCACCGTATCGAGAAGGTGCTGGTGGTCAACGCCGACTTCAAATTGAAGGGCATGATCACCGTCAAGGACTTCCAGAAAGCCGAGCGCAAACCCAACGCCTGTAAGGACGACAAGGGTCGTCTGCGGGTCGGTGCCGCCGTCGGTGCCGGTGCTGGCAACGAGGAGCGTGTCGCCGCCCTGGTCGAGGCCGGTGTGGACGTGCTGCTGATTGACTCCTCCCACGGTCACTCCCAGGGCGTGCTGGATCGCATCAAGGCGACCCGCGAAGCCTATCCTGACTTGCAGATCATCGGTGGCAACGTGGCCACCGGTGCTGGCGCCCTGGCGCTGGTGGAAGCGGGCGTCAACGCCGTCAAGGTCGGTATCGGCCCGGGCTCCATCTGTACTACCCGTATCGTGACCGGCGTCGGCGTGCCCCAGATCACCGCCATCTCTGACGCGGTCGATGCCCTGGAAGGCACCGGCATCCCGGTCATCGCCGATGGCGGCATCCGCTTCTCCGGCGACTTGGCCAAGGCCATCGCCGCTGGCGCCAGCTGCGTCATGGTCGGCTCCATGTTCGCCGGTACCGAAGAGGCGCCGGGTGAAATCGAGCTCTACCAGGGCCGCTCCTTCAAGTCCTACCGCGGCATGGGGTCCCTCGGCGCCATGTCCAAGGGCTCCAGCGATCGCTACTTCCAGACCGACAACGCCGCCGACAAGCTGGTGCCGGAAGGGATCGAAGGGCGCGTGCCCTACAAGGGCCGCCTGAAAGAAATCATCCACCAGCAGATGGGCGGCCTGCGCTCCTCCATGGGCTTGACCGGCAGCGCCACCATCGACGACATGCGCACCAAGGCCGAGTTCGTGCGCATCTCGGGCGCCGGGATGAAAGAGTCCCACGTCCACGACGTGACCATTACCAAAGAAGCCCCCAACTACCGGATGGGCTGATAAAACGGGGCTGCGGCCCCGTTTCTCCACCCCTTTTTTATCCCGTGCTTTTTGTGACAACATCAGCCTGATGCAGGAATAAAATGACTAAAGATATTCACCAGCACCGTATCCTTATCCTCGACTTCGGTTCCCAGTACACCCAGCTGATCGCCCGCCGCGTGCGCGAGATCGGCGTCTACTGCGAGCTCTGGGCCTGGGATGTGACCGAAGCGCAGATCCGTGAATTCAATCCGAGCGGCATCATCCTCTCCGGTGGCCCGGAATCCGTGACCGAGGCAGGCAGCCCCCGCGCCCCCGAGTACGTGTTCAACGCCGGCGTACCGGTGTTCGGCATCTGCTACGGCATGCAGACCATGGCCGATCAGCTCGGCGGCAAGGTGCAATCCTCCACCGAACGCGAATTTGGTTATGCCCAGGTCGAAGTGCTGGGTCAGAGCGCCCTGCTGCGCAACATCGAAGACGCCATCGCCCCGAACGGCCACGCCCTGCTGGACGTCTGGATGAGCCACGGCGACAAGGTCACCACCATCCCGGCCGGTTTCACCACCATAGCCCAGACCGCGACCTGCCCCCACGCCGCCATGGCCTGTGAAGAGAAGCGCTTCTACGGCGTGCAGTTCCACCCGGAAGTGACTCACACCCGTCAGGGCGCCCGTCTGCTGGAACACTTCGTGAAAGACATCTGCGGTTGCGAGTGCCTGTGGACTCCGGCCACCATCATCGACGACGCCGTCGCCCGCATCCGCGAACAGGTGGGTGAGGATGAGGTGATCCTGGGCCTCTCCGGCGGAGTGGATTCCTCCGTGGTCGCCATGCTGGTGCACCGCGCCATCGGTGATCGCCTGACCTGCGTGTTCGTGGACAACGGCCTGCTGCGCCTGAACGAAGGCCAGCAGGTGATGGACATGTTCGGTGATCACTTCGGTCTGAACATCGTCAAGGTCGACGCCGAGGAGCGCTTCCTGTCAGCTCTCGCGGGTATCGACGAGCCGGAAGCCAAGCGCAAGACCATCGGTCGCGTCTTCGTGGAAGTGTTCGACGACGAGTCCAAGAAGCTCAAGAACGCCAAGTGGCTGGCTCAGGGCACCATCTACCCGGATGTCATCGAATCTGCCGCCAGCGCCACCGGCAAGGCCCACGTCATCAAGTCTCACCACAACGTCGGCGGCCTGCCGGAAGAGATGAAGATGGGTCTGGTCGAGCCCCTGCGCGAGCTGTTCAAGGACGAGGTGCGCCGCGTCGGCCTGGAGCTGGGTCTGCCCTATGACATGCTCTACCGTCACCCGTTCCCGGGCCCGGGTCTGGGTGTGCGCGTGCTGGGCGAAGTGAAGAAAGAGTACTGCGATCTGCTGCGCAAGGCCGATGCCATCTTCATCGAAGAACTGCGCAAGGCCGACCTATACAACCAGGTCAGCCAGGCGTTCGCCGTCTTCCTGCCGGTGCGCTCCGTCGGCGTCATGGGTGATGGTCGCAAGTACGACTGGGTCATTGCCCTGCGCGCCGTCGAGACCATCGACTTCATGACCGCCCACTGGGCTCACCTGCCGTACGACTTCCTCGGTCACGTCTCGAATCGCATCATCAACGAGATCAACGGCATCTCCCGCGTGGTGTACGACGTCTCCGGCAAGCCGCCTGCAACCATCGAGTGGGAATAAGGGTTAACCCCGCTTCCTGCCGATAACGCAAAACTGCAAAAAAGACGCCCTTGCGGCGTCTTTTCTTTTTCCAATCGTTTGCGCCTCACTTTTCTGTTCGTTAGCCGTTTTCTCGCCTTCTTGTCTCTGTGATCTATGACAAGGGGGATCATGGATCACGCGCTAGGCTCTGTCATGCCAATTGAGACCTGCTCTGTAAGGCGTCGGTCGTGGCAGAAGGGGAGGGTGGCGACAGCAAAGCCTCCATGTACGCTGTCGGCACCGGACATACCACTCTCTGGTATGGCCCCGGTGGAGTCCTGGTACCACTTGAATCAACGGGGCGGAACCCGAACAGCCAAACGAGTAGGGACAAGAGATCACGGAGGGTTAGTTATGTCAGAACAAGCAGTGTTGTTGGGCGGATGGACTGCCTACCACAAGTTGAGCACCAAGGATCAGGCCGTATTCAATCAAGCGCTGGCAGGATTTGTCGGGGTGCAGTACACACCCTTTGAGGCCTCGACCCAGGTCGTCGCCGACACCAACTACCGCTTCAAATGCAAGAGCACGGTACCGTTGCCCAACCCCATCCACGGGGAAGCCGTAGTGCAGATCTTCCAATCTCTGGAAGGCACTGCCCAGATAACCTCCATCACCCCGATCTGATCCGTAGTGGGACAAGCCGGGGAAGGAGAAAAGCTACCGACCGGTTGATCCCAAACCTCATCAATAAGAAAGACGCTCTAGGGCGTCTTTTCTTTTTCCAATCGTTCGTGAGTAAAATTTGCTCTTTGGTGGGGGCCTGAGGTCGTTTCGTCAGCAGCGTAGTCGTGGGGTTATTATTCACTCGATAAATCCTTATCGGGCATTGCGAATGTGGTGACATATTGCTCGCCTGCCAGGGGAGGGCTGATGCGGTTGAGTCAAGAGGGGTGGGCAAGCGATACGCAAGCAGCAATCCTATGTGTCCTTAGGGCCCGGGTGAGCGACCGCTGCGGGCACAGGGTATCTCCAAGGCAGGTTTATTCCAGACAAGCCATCCCCTTGATGAATGCCTTGCGCCATTCAATGAGGCAGATGAACCTTCTCTCAAAATATTCCTCCATATGCATGGGATCACGGCCTGCGTGATTGAACCGTATCACCGTTACCTTTATTCAACCTTGGCCGGATTGAGCAATATCTTGTCCGGATTGTCCACTGACACTTGAATAGAGTGTTTTTATAATTTCACCATGAGATTGAAAGATGAATTCCTGATGATGCTCAGATAGGGAACCATTCATCTTTAAAACATTTTACTGTGGTGATGGTGTTAAAAATAAAAACACTGGTTGCAATGTGACTTTTAATATTTTCTGGATTAATGAAGGTACTGTATGAATCAGCATAAGAAAGTTATTCGGGGTGGTGTCTTTATCACTATGGATAAGGCCATGGGTGATATCCATAATGGTGCGTTGTTGATTGAGGGAAACCTCATTAAAGGCGTGAGTCGAAACCCCCATGAATTTGACAGTCACGAAGATGCGGAGTTTATTGATGCCGATGGTGCCATCGTCATGCCTGGGATGGTCGATGCTCATCGCCATAACTGGATGTCTCTTTTCCGTGGGGTGTCGACAGAAGAGTCCTTGCCGGCTTTTCTGATCAATACGTTTTACGCTTTCGGTGGTGTGCTTACCGCAGACAACATGTATGCCGCCGTGCTTGGCGGTAACGTGAGTGCTCTCAATGCGGGTACAACCACTGTGTATGAGATCAATGACTGTGTGAATACTCCTGATCATGCGGTGAATGCGATCCAGGCCATGAAGGATAGCGGTATTCGTGGCATCTATGCCTATGGCATGCAGGTATATGATTTCAAACCAGCCGGTTTTAAATCCATGAAAGATCGCCTGGATAATGCGAAAGATATTTCGAAAACCCAGTTCAATGGTCAAGATCGCCTGAAAATGGGGATGCTCATTTCTGACTTGGGTACCGTTGATTTCGAGTCGACAGTCAAACAGATCAATCTGATTGACGAGCTGGGAATAAAATGTGTTTCTCACACGGGGGCGGCGAAAACATCGGTACTACTGCGTGGCCTGCGAGAACTGGATGATCACGGTCTGTTGCGCCCGGGCCACCTGCATGCACACAGTAATGGATTAACCGGTGAAGACTGGAAACTGATTGCAAAGACAGGTGGGTATGTCGTCAGTACACCGTCCAGTGAATTGCAAATGGGGATGGGGTTCCTGCCCTATCGGCCTTGCGTCGAACATAATATTCCCTTTGGTCTGGGGACCGACCTGACGGGGGTAACGACTGACGATCTGTTCACCCAGCTGAATATTGCATTGCAAATTGAGCGAGCCCTGGCCAATGACAAGGTTCACCAGCGTGACACCATGCCATTCGTCATTACGCCAACCGTGCGTGAAGCACTCCATTGGGCCACTCTGGGCAGTGCTGAGGTAATGGGAATGGAGAATGAGATCGGCTCATTAACCATAGATAAAAAAGCCGACATTATTATCATTCGCCATCATGAAGGCTTCTCTCCGACAATGAATGTGGCTGGCAGTGTTGCGCAAATGACGAAGAGTAGCGATGTCGATACCGTTATCGCTGACGGCATGATCCGTAAACGCCATGGCCAGCTCGTCGGGTATGATTTGGAAAAAATTGAGAGCCTGTCACAGACCGCCTTTGAAGAGCTCTCCATCAAAGCGAAGTCATTTGTGACTTTGTCAGCGGATGAAATTGAACAGTTCTTCCGTCTGGCCGAGCGCAAGGCGTCTTACCACTTTGCACAGGCATATGGTGGTGATTTCTTCGATAAAGCAATGTAACAAACATCAAGTGAAATGAAGCAACCGCCATTAAGGATATTTAATGGCGGTTGTTTTATGTGAGCTTATCAAGCAACCGACAGTTCGGATTAAAAAATGACTTGTGACACATTTGAAAAGCCAGAGAAACAGGTTGAATCACCCTATCTAATGTTGATGGTATTGATGATAGGAACCTTTTCTGGTTTGTTTGGCGAAACAGCATTGAATATGGCGCTGCCCACGCTCATGGACGAGTTTTCGATTACTGCGGGTATTGCACAGTGGTTGGTGACTGGCTATCTATTGACCTTGGCCATCTTCATGCCTGTTTCGGCCATTTTAACTAAATGGTTCAATACGAGAAGCCTTATTCTAAACGCAATCCTAATCTCCTTCATTGGGTGCGTGATCGCCACTGTTGCGACCAGCATCATCACGCTAATGATTGGCCGTATTGTGCATGCGATAGGTACAGCCATCATTCTACCCGTACTCATCAATGCCGCCTTGGTTACCTTTCCTAAAATAAAGCATGCTGCCATCATGGGGTTCGTTGGCATCGCAATCACGCTTGCTCCCGCTATTGGGCCTACATTGTCTGGCGTCATAATTACATTCGTGAACTGGCGAGCCATCTTTATAATCAGTGCTTTGCTTTATATGATGATATTCATGATGACTCTGAGTGTCGTGGAGAACATCGGTGACATCAGCAAGCCTGAGGTAGATGTGATCTCTATTGCGCTATCAGCATTGGGGTTTGGTGGGGTCGTTTTCAGCCTGTCCATCATGGCAGAAACGCCCTTGCTGTCGCCAACGCTCTGGTTATCAATGATGCTGGGGATTACCAGTCTCATCCTGTTTGCATGGCGGCAAGGGCGCATTACATTGCCCATGATAAACTTTCGTGTTTTTAACCAACGTGAGTTCTCAATAGGGTTATTCATGATGATGTTAAGCATCATGAGTGTGCTGGCCACAGCGATAGTGTTGCCCATTTATTTTATGAATGTTTTAAAGCTGGAGGCAGCATTGGCAGGCATGTTCCTTCTTCCTGGAAATATTGCAAATGTCGTGTTGTCACCCATTGTTGGAAACTTGTATCACCGCTATGACACCAGAGTATTTACCGTCATGGGAGCTGTATTTATTCTATTGAGTGCCGCAATTTTCCTCGGTGTCGTCAATGAGTCCACATCAGCATGGAAGATCAGCATCGCATTTACCTGCCTCTGCTGCGGGGTGACCTGCATTATCATGCCTGCTCAAACGACGGCGCTGAGTGCCTTATCCAAAACACTCTATGCGGATGGTTCGTCGGTGTGGAACACGCTATATCAGGTATCGGGAGCCATTGGCTCTGCGGTTTCTGTGACCTTGATGTCTCAAGTTACCGATAAGTTGCTGGTGAGTGGCGGGGATATCAGTGAAACCGCGGCCCTGTCCCAGGGGGTTAATGCTGTCTTTTACTTCATATTGTTGATCGGGGCGTTATCGCTATATCTGGCATTCAAACTTAGAAAGCCGGATTGACCAAGCGGCAGGCAGAGGGGCGTTATCTGACCTTGAACGATATTTTCGGTTGTCATTGTTTGCCCCTCTTTTAACCGTGAGATTCAGCGCCAGGGTTCTGGTGTTTCAGATAATCAATGTCAGTCCGTGGCAAGCAGCTGGACGTTAAAGGAGTCGTGCATTCCAATCAGGTTGCTTGCAACATGATCCGCCAGTGGCGTAACAAACCAGAAGATCTCTGGCGCCAGTTCTTTATAATGCCCCTCTTTTCATGGCTGCCGGGCCAAGGCCCGGCGGTGCAGATGGCCTGCTCCATCACGACGGATAATCGGCCACCCCGAAAGAGACATTGCCATGCATACCCTGGAACAGCTGCGCGCAGGCTCCTTGAACGGTGCGCGTCACCTCAAGCTCTGTGAAAACCTGACGACCTTCCCCCTCGAGATTTTGAACCTCAAAGAGACACTGGAGGTGCTGGATCTCACCGGCAACCAGCTCTCTGCACTGCCGGACGCACTGGCCGAGTGCACCAAGCTTCGCATCCTCTTCTGCTCCGAGAATCATTTCACCGCACTGCCCGAGGTGCTGGGGCGTTGCCCCGCGCTCTCCATGGTGGGCTTCAAGGCCAACCGGATTGAAATGGTCTCCCCCAAGTCGCTGCCCGCGAAGCTGCGCTGGCTGATCCTGACCGACAACGCCATCGATCGCCTGCCGGACGAACTGGGTCAGTGCACCTCCCTGCAAAAACTGATGCTGGCGGGCAACCGCCTGACCGCGCTGCCCGCGAGCCTCGTCCACTGTCAGCGGCTCGAACTACTGCGTATCGCCGCAAACCGGATAGAGGCGTTCCCCACCTGGCTGCTCGCCTTGCCGCGCCTTGCCTGGCTCGCCTACGCGGGCAATCCCTTCGCCGGGGAGTGGGAGCCGAAGAGGGCAAACTCGGTTGCCGATATTCCCTGGCAGGAGCTCGAGCTGGGCGCCCTGCTGGGGCAGGGGGCGTCCGGCGCCATTCACCGTGCGACCTGGCGCCCCGCAGCGGGCCAGCCAGTGGCATTGGCCCTCAAGCTGTTCAAGGGGGCGGTGACCAGCGACGGCCTGCCGGCGGCCGAGATGAAGGCCGCCTTGGCGGCGGGTCAGCATGCGGCGCTCATCGGGGTGCTGGGGCGGGTGGATGATCACCCCTCCGGGATCCCGGCGCTCGGGATGACGCTGGTCAGCCCTCACATGCAGAACCTGGCGGGGCCGCCGAGCCTTGATTCCTGCACCCGGGACATCTACCCGGAGGGGCTCGCACTCTCGTTGTCGGCGGCGCTCGCCATGGTCAGGAACGTCGCCTCGGCCGCCGCCCATCTGCACCGGTTGGGGGTGATGCACGGGGATCTCTACGGTCACAACCTGCTCCATGATGGGGAGGGGGCCGTGCTGCTCGGGGATTTCGGCGCCGCCTCCTGCTATCCGCTGGCAGACGCCGTGCTGGCTGCCGCGCTGGAGCGGCTGGAGGTGCGCGCCTTCGGCTGCCTGCTCGAAGAGCTGCTGGCCCTGTGCCCGGCGAAAGCCGCCGAGTGCGAGTCGCTCCATCGACTGGCGAACGAATGCCAGCGCCCGGAGGTGGCGCTGCGACCGAGCTTTGCCGAGATTGGCTCCCGGCTTGACGATGCGCTGTGTTCGTTGCGCACCGAGAGGGCGCCGCTGATGGGATAAACGACTGCGGGATCTGAGTCCTGACGGTATTGTGTCGCAAGGTGGCAAATGGGTAGTCAAAGGAACCTGTTAAAGTGATTTGGATGCATATTTTATGTTGTTGACGATGGCCGTTATGAAATGGCCAAGACAGGGTCGACAGGGCTTGCACCGCCCCGGTGAAGTTGTGATATTGATGCATCATTGCAGATGGCGAGAGGATGAGGATGGAAGCGGCATTTTGGCATCAGAAGTGGGAAGAGAACCGGATAGGCTTCCATCAGGCGGACGTCAACCCCTGGCTGCCGGTCGGCTGGTCCGCCGGGCAAGAGGAAGAGACCGTGCTGGTGCCCCTGTGCGGCAAGTCTGGCGACATGCTCTGGTTGAGTGGTCAGGGTCATCCTGTCGATGGCTTCGAGCTATCCGAGCGCGCCATCGAGCAGTTTTTCAGTGAAAACCGGCTGACGGAGACGGTGACCGAGGTCGGCCCCTATCGCTGCCATCAACATGACAGCCTACGCATCCATCAGGGGGATTTCTTCGCGGCCCCCATGCTGGGTCGCCAGTACCGACTGGCCTATGACAGGGCGGCCCTGATCGCACTGCCAACCGCCATGCGCCGCCAGTATGCCGAGCTGATGAGCCGGCTGATGATGCCCCAGGGGCAGATCCTGCTGGTGACCCTGGAGTATCAGCCGGAGCAGCAGAAGCAGCCGCCGTTCTCGGTGGGGGAGATGGAGGTACGCCATTTGTTCGAGCGGGACTTCGCGGTGGAGGTGCTGGGCCGGGCCAGCGAGCAGGAGCACCCCAGGGTGATCTCGGGTCAGCTCTCCTATTTTGACGAGGTAGCCTACCGGCTGACGCGCCGGGGCTAGGGACCCCTTGGTGAGGAGCGTGAGACTCTTTTTACCTCCTTTGATGTAGATCAACGTGGTGGAGAGAGGCTCTGTCTAAGATGGCTCTGTTTCTCAATCACTGTCAGGTTTCGGTCGGCGCGCTCTGGTTTCATCGCCTGACCTGTCATCGGCTCAGTGTCTGATTTTCACGCTCATGTTCACTTTTGGCGGCCCAGGCCGCAATTGATAATGGTTTTTCCAGCCGACCCCCAGGGGTCGGCTTTTTATTATCTGCGGTTTGGTGAAAAGAGGCGGTTACGCCTCGAAGGTGGCGGCGGCGAGACGAAATGCTCTGGGATCGTCGAGGAACTGGCCGGTGATCCGATCGTCGTGCTCATGGCCCTGGCCATAACTGCAGAGGATCAGCCTGTCCGAGGTACGGGAGCGCAACTGGGTGATGAAGCGCACCAGATCGGCACGGCTGAGGTTCCCCACCTCCTCGCAGACCCGTTCCCGCTGATCGAAGCCGAGATCCTTGTTGCCAATACTGACCCAGAGCCGCTGGCCGCGGCTGCGCAGGTTGGCATCCCGCTCGCTGAGCTGGGCCTGCAGGCCCGCTTTGCTCTCCAGCCACTGCTGCTCGGTAAACTCCAGCATGGCGATGGGGAAGAGGTCGATGAACTCCTCCACCGCGTCCAGCAGGATCTGCGGCCCCGCCACCGGCGACTGGATATAGAAGATGAGGCCGGGGTGGCGATTGAGGGGCAGGTTGCCAGCCCCCACCACGTAACCGAGCTGCTGACGGGTGCGCAGTTCGTGGAAGAAGGTGGAGGACATGATGTGGTTGGCCAGGGTGAAGCAGGCGAGATCCCGCGCCCGCACGGTGCGGGACTGGTAGTAGACCAGCAGTGCCGAGTCTTCGTGCTCGCAACCTTGCTCGCGAATGAGGGTACCCCTGTCCTGGATGGAGATGAGGGGGCGGCGGGTCTCGGCGCTGGGCTGGCTGTTGTCGCCCAGGTGGCGCTCCAGCAGGGCAGCGAGATCCAGTGCCTCGCCCACGTCCCAGTCCCCGTGCACCAGGGTCTCCACGTGTACTTTGGCGAACAGCTGGGCGACGAACTCGGGCATCTCGCCAAGCTCGATGGTGCGCAGGTGGCGCAACAACTGCTCGAACGGCGGATTGTTGGGCTGCAGCAGGCTGGTGAGCTGGTTGAACAGCTGGGAGATGGGGCGGGTCTTGGACTGGTTCTCCCAGTTGCGGATGAGTTGCTCTTTTATCTCGGCAAAGCGGGCCGGATCCGGGTAACCCAGCGTGCGGTTGCTGAGGATCATGTCGAGCAGCAGGGGCTGTTTGTCGGCAAAGCCGCTCATGTTGATGGTAAAGCCCCCCTGGTGGGCATAGATCTGGTAGCCGAGCCCGGCGAGCTCCGCCGGGTAGGTGAGGGCATTGAGGTGATCCTGGAGCAGTTCCACCGCGAGGCGGGCCATGGCGATGTGGCGCGGGCTCTTCACCGCATGTTCGCTGTCGATGGAGATATAGAGGTTGCCCTTGGGAACCCCGAACAGGTGCTCGTGCAGATGCCAGAGTCGAAAACCCGGTCTGTCCACCAGGCAGGCGGGCATGTCGGCAGGCAAGGGGGGCGTGCGCGCATCCAGCCGGCTGCTGATGAAGGGGTTGGGGGCGGGCAGATGCAGATTGGAGTCCGGTTCGCTTTGCTGCCAGCGGACTTTCAGCGCCTCCGGAATGGGGGCGACGCTGTAGGGAGTCTGATACCAGCGGGCGAGGCGATCGGTACTCACCTCCGGCGCCTGCACCGTCATGCGCAGGTTGTGGGGGGTGAGCTTGGCGAGGAAGCGGCGCAGCAGCGCCTCGTCATATTCGCGCATCATGTAGTCGCCGTAGAGCAGATCGGCCGGGGCGTAACTGAAGAGGTTCAGCACCAGGCCGGAGGCGGTGTCCAGTGCCCGGCCTCGCTCCTGGAAGCGGAAAGCGGATTCCAGCACGCTGCACTTCTCGTCGTAACGCCAGGCCTCCAGGCCATCGCGCTCGATGAGTTTCAGGTAGCCGAACAGCGCCTCGATGATCTCGTTCACGTGCTCGAGACCGAGGGGCGTGAGGCCAAAGCTCACCCCGAAATCCTTGAAGTTGCTGCCGCTGACCCCGCCGCCGGCGGCAAGCTGATTGACCCAGCCCTTGCCCTTGAGCAGGGAGAGCAGGCTGCCATCCCCTTCGTAGCCGATAAGGTGGCTCAGGAAGGTGAGGGGCTTCTTGTCGTAGTAGGCATCCACGCTTGGCAAGGGGAAGGTCAGCGCCAGCTTGCGGGTTTCCTTGACCGGTTTTATCTGGATGCGGATGCCGAGATCCTCGAGGCGATAGAGGGGAACCGACAGGGTCGGCTCGCCGAGGTTGCGATCCTGAATGGGGCCGAAGTAGTGCTCACACCAGCCGAGCTGGGTCTCGATGGGGGCGGGGGAGATCATCACCAGCGCCATGCGATCCGCACTGTAGTGAGATTCGTAGAAAGCAACGAGGTCGGAACTCAGATCCCGGCCGGGCAGATCGGCCAGGGTATCGAGGTTGCCCACCGAAAATTTGGAGAAGGGGTGGGCCGGATTGACGGTCTCTTTATGTACCTGATAGCTGCGGCGCACATCGTCTTGCAACTTGAGGCGGTATTCGGAGTCCACCGCGTTGCGCTCCTTGTCGACCCATTCGGTGGCGAAGGTGGGGCAGATGAAGAACTGGGAGAAGCGATGGAGCCCTGCCTCGAAGAAGCCGTTGTCGATATCGAAGAAGAAGTTGGTGAACTCGGTCCCAGTCCAGGCGTTGTTGCTGCCCCCGTGACGACTCATGAACTGCTGATATTCACCGGGCTTGGGATAGGTCTGGGTGCCGAGAAACAGCATGTGCTCGAGGAAGTGGGCCATCCCCTGGCGGTCGGCGGGATCATCGAAATGGCCGGTGTTGACGGCCAGGGAGGCGGCGGACTTGTCGGTATCGGGATCGCAGACAAGCAGGACCCTGAGCCGGTTTGCCAGCTCCAGATAGTGATACCGCCTATGGTCGTTGGGACTGGCATGTGGGCTCATGAGGGCTGACTCGCGGTGAATTTATTTGAATTTAAACATGATTATCGACGCCGCTATCTCACGAGGCAAACCCTTTTCTGAGAGGTAGCGCAATTGTTTCCCCCGGCACGGCGGGGTAAGATCCCCCCGCTATTTAAACAGGCCCCCTGGGCGAGGTTGTAATGAAGATCTACATCATGCGTCATGGCCAGGCTGGCATGAATGCAAAAACGGATGAACAGCGTCCCCTGACCGAACAAGGCCGTGACGAGTCCATTCATATGGCTCGCTGGCTGGCTCCCCAATTGACGGGCCCCTTGAGTCTGGCCATTCATAGCAACTATCTGAGGGCCAGGCAGACCTGGCAGGCCATCGCTCCCGATCTGCCAAAGGCGCAGAGCGTCGAAGAGAGTGGCGATATCACCCCTTACGGGGATCCGGCCATGGTGGCGAGCTATCTCACCGCCCTGGCGAGCCGCCATGACAACATTCTGATGGTCAGCCATCTGCCGCTGGTGGGTTATCTGGTGCAGAGCCTCTGTCCGGCGGCGGGGGCGCCCATGTTTGCCACCTCCGGCATGGCCTGTATCGAGTGGCAAGATGACAAGGGGGTATTGCTCTGGCTGGAAGGGCCGCATACAATACGATAAAAGTTAATAATAAGTTACAGAATGGTTTTTTAGGGAAGAGGTGGGCGATTTTTCCGGTATTTTATATAAATTTAACGGAATTATTTCGCAGGAGCTGCTGTCATACGGATACAACTGCAAGAGGTTGCAAACGATGAGAGTGTTCAAGAAATACCTGCCGCTGATGGTGGCAAAACATGTCAAAACTTTCTTCAAGGGACGGATCTACATCCACGGCAGGGGGCGCTTCGATTTCCAGTCGGGCCTGTTATTGATGCCAATGGCGGCCGACATTCCCCATCGCCAGACGGTGCTCGAGGTCAACGAGTTGATCTCGAGGCTGCACATGGATGCGGCGTGACAGACACGCCCGGATAGGTTCCCCCTCATGCCCGCCCTCGTGCGGGCATGATTGTTTAAAGCTCCCCGAAAACGCCGTTTTGAAAATCGCTGTGGCAATCTTTGTTACCAGCTGTCGATGACTTTTTGCGCAGCCGATGATGGTGCTTGCTTATCCTGTTTGCCTCTCTATACTCCCGCAAAATACCCGCTGTCTTGTTCTGGATTTAGCGATGCCACTTGCCTTCTTGTTTCCCTTCTCCTGCATGGCCATCTGGGCCGGCAACAGCATTGTCAGCAAGCTGGCGGTGGGCGTGCTCTCACCGGCGGCCCTGGCCTGGTCGCGCTGGGTGGTGGCGGCCATCATCCTGACCCCCTTCCTGGCCCATCGCGCCTGGCGCGAGCGCGTGCGGCTGAAAGCCGGTTTCTACAAGCTTGCCATGCTGGCCCTGCTCGGCATGGTGTTGAACCAGAGCTTCGGTTATTACGCCGCCCAGACCCTGGGGGCCACTGAGATAGGCCTCATGATGGGGCTGACACCGCTGATGACGGTGATGCTCAGCATCTGGCTGCTGCACGAGCGCCCGACCTGGGGGGCCCTGCTCGGCGGCGTTATCTCCATCTTCGGGCTGACCATCCTGCTCGGGCAGGGGGATCCCGCTCGCATGTTCACCCAGGGCATTCACATCGGCTACATCTACATGCTGTTGTCGGCGGCTACCTATGCGCTCTACAGCGTGCTGCTCAAGCGCTGGGATCTGGGGCTGAGCAGCTGGACCCTGTTCTACGGCCAGGTGCTGTGCAGCCTCCTGTTCCTCACCCCCTTCTACCTGCTGGTGGACGGACAATGGCCGGATCATCGCGCCCTCTGGCTCATCCTCTATGCGGGGATCCCGACCTCGGCGCTCTCGCCCTGGCTTTGGATGCAAGGCATTGCCCTGCTCGGGGCGAGTCGCACCGCCATCTTCATGAACCTGCTGCCGGTGATGACGGCAGGTCTCGCCATCAGCTGGCTCGGGGAGCGGCTCACCAGCTACCACCTGATCGGCGGCGGCATGACGCTGGTGGGGGTCTTGCTGGCGCAGTTGCTGGTCAAACCGGTCATCTTGCGGCGCCGTACCCGGCTGGCCATGGCGGGTTGCTCCGACGACTGAAACCCCGGTAGAAAGAAAAAAAGACCGCCAACAGGCGGTCTTTTTGTTTTGTGGCCGGCTCACTGGGCCGTCAGATAGAGGTCTTTGGAGTAGACCAGATCCTGCGGGTTGTGATAGGGGTAGCCCTTGACGAAGGGCTTGAGCAGCCGGGATTTCACATAGAAATAGACCGGGGCTATGGGGGCTTCGGCATCGATCAGGGCTTCCGCCTGCTGGTAGAGGTGATTGCGCTCGGCCGCGTCCTGGGAGTCATGGGCCTTGGCCAGCAGGGCGTCATATTGCGGGTTGTGCCATTTGCCGCTGTTGGCGCTGCTGCTGGAGGTCATGATGTCGAGGAAGGTGGAGGCGTCGTTGTAGTCCCCGTTCCAGGAGTAGCGGCTCACCCCGAAGTCTCCCTCATTCAGGGTCGACACCATGGTCTTCCACTCCATGTTGTTGAGCTCGGCCTTGACCCCCAGGTTGTGCTTCCACATGGAGGCGATGGCCAGGGCAATCTTCTTGTGCCCCTCGTTGGTGTTGTAGAGGATGTCCACGTCCAGCGGCTTGCCCGGGCCATAGCCCGCTTCGTTCAGCAGGGTCTTGGCCTCCTTGATCCGCGCCTCCTTGCTCATCAGTTCGCTGGCCGGTTGCTTGAGTTCAAACCCGTCCACGCTTGGTGGCGTCAGGCTGAAGGCGGAAAGTTGCCCCTGTCCCAGGATCTTCTCGGTGATGGTATCCCGGTCGATGGCCAAGGAGAGCGCCTTGCGCACCTTGGGGTTGTCGAAGGGTTTACGCTGGGTGTTGAACACATAGTAATAGGTGGCAAGCAGGGGCACGTTGACCAGCTCTTGCGGACTCTGGCTCTTGATCTGCTTGTACTGCTCCAGCGGATAGCTGGTGTAGTGCACCTCGCTCGCCCGGTAGCGGTTGAAGGCGGCGGTATCGGAGACGATTTCCAGATAGATCACCTTGTTCAGCACGGTATGCTGATTGTCCCAGTAGTGGACGTTGCGCTCGGAGATGAGCCGCTCGTTCGGGGTCCACTCTTTGAGCACGAAGGCGCCGTTGGAGACGATGTTGCCCGGCTTGACCCACTCGTTGCCGTACTTCTCGATGGTCGCCTTCGGCGCCGGGAAGGTGGTGTAGTGGGAGAGGGTCTTCAAGAAGAAGGGGACCGGGTTTTTCAGGGTGATCTGCAGGGTGTGGTCATCCAGGGCCTTGATGCCGAGGGCATCGGGCTTGGCCTTGCCTTGCACCACCTCGCTGGCGTGGGTGACCCCGGTCAGTTCGATGAACCAGGCGTAGTTGGAGGCGTTCTTGGGATCCGCCGCCCGCTGCCAGCCATAGACATAGTCCGCCGCCGTGACCGGCTCGCCGTTTGACCACTTGGCGTCGGGTCTGAGCTTGAAGGTATAAATGGTGCCCGTGGGGTCGAGCTCATAGCTGATGGCCCCGGCGGGTTGCAGCTTGCCATCCCCGTCCAGGGTGTAGAGTCCCTCGAACAGATCGTTGACGATCTCGCTGCCCGCGCTCTCCTCCACCATCTGGGGATCGATGGAGGCGGGCTCGGTGCCGATGTTGCGCACGAAGGTCTGCTGGGCTGCGGGGAGGAGTTGGGTGCCGGCAGGCACCTGTGCCGCCAGGGCGGGGAGAGAGATCAGGGCGGCAACCGTGCCGGCAATGAGTGTCCTTTTCATTGAATATCCTTATGTTTTTTTGCTTCCAAAGCCAAGCCAGTGTGCGGGATTGAGCCCCAGATCTCAAGGAGGGATTGGAGGGTGTCATGGACCTGTTCCCGAATGGGGAGGGGCCTGAGAACGGCGGTAACGGAGGTTGGATTATTGTTACGAATTAAGGTGGTGAAAGAGGTCGGTTGACGCCCTGTTTTCCCCAGTATGACGCCATTTTCTGGCGTGAACTGGCGAGACAATCACCGCCTTAATTCGCTGCAAAAACAAAAAACAGACGTTACATTAGGTTACAAAACAACGCAGCCGAGGATCGGCACTTTTTTTGTCGATGCTTGCAAACGTTTTCAAGGCCAACGGAAACGATCCTAAAGGAAGAAGAATGCGAAACATGATCACCATGGGCGAGTTCATCGTCAAAAAGCAGGCGGACTACCCGACCGCAACCGGCGAGCTGACCTCCTTGCTCAGCTCCATCCGCCTGGCTGCCAAGGTGGTGAACCGGGAGATCAACAAGGCGGGGCTGGCGGACATCATCGGCTCCATGGGAGCCGAAAACGTGCAGGGGGAGGTGCAGCAGAAGCTGGACGTCTACGCCAACGAGCGCTTCAAGGCGGCGCTGGAAGCCCGCGGCGAGGTGTGTGGCATGGCCTCCGAAGAGGAAGAGGACTTCGTCTCCTTCGATTCCGAGCTCTCCCGCCACTCCAAGTACGTGGTGCTGATAGACCCCCTCGACGGCTCTTCCAACATCGATGTCAACGTCTCGGTCGGGACCATCTTCTCCATCTACCGCCGGGTGAGCACGCCGGGGGCCGGGGTGACCCTCGAAGATTTCCTGCAGCCGGGCAACCGTCAGGTCGCCGCCGGTTATGTGGTCTATGGCTCCTCCACCATGCTGGTCTACACCACGGGCTTCGGGGTCAACGGCTTCACCTATGACCCTTCCATCGGCTGCTTCTGCCTCTCCCACGAGAACATCCGCATCCCGGAGGAGGGCAAGATCTACTCCATCAACGAGGGCAACTACATCAAGTTCCCGGACGGGGTGAAGAAGTACCTGAAATATTGCCAGGAGCGGGACGAGGCGACCCACAGACCCTACACCTCCCGCTACATCGGCTCCCTGGTGTCGGATTTCCACCGCAATCTGCTCAAGGGCGGCATCTACATCTATCCGTCCGGTACCAACTCCCCGAACGGCAAGCTGCGCCTGCTCTACGAGTGCAACCCCATGGCGTTTCTGGTGGAGCAGGCCGGTGGCAAGGCCTCAGACGGCTTTGGCCGCATCATGGACATCCAGCCCACCGCTCTGCACCAGCGCACGCCCTACTTCGTCGGCTCCACCAAGATGGTGGACAGGGCCGAGGCCTTCATGCGGGAGTTTTCCGCCCACGAGGATCCGGCCAATCAGGGATGAATGGCTCGCAGGGCACTGGCAACCCAAGGGGGCCAGGCATGACGAGCAGGATAGACAGATAAAAAACGGGAGCCTCAGGGCTCCCGTTTTGTTGGAGTGGTGTCATGGATGGCCGCGCGATGAGTGGTCTGGCGTACTGACTGACTCAATGGCATTGTGCCAGCCAACACTGCTTGTCAAACCAGCCAGCGGGGCTCATCAGGGCAGGGCGTGCTTGGCCAAGTCCGCCAGCAGGGAATCCACCAGTTTCAGCCGCATGGCCCTCTCCTGGTTCGGCACCTGGAAGCGCAGGCGGGTCGGTCCATCCATTTTATAGATACGTGGCTGCTCGGAGAGCAGCTTGACCAGATAGGTCGGATTGACCTTGGTGTCCTGACTGAAGTCGAGATAACCACCGCGATCGCTCATCTCCACCCGGCGAATGCCCAGGGCCGTGGCCCGCTGGCGGAAGGCCGCTATCTCCATCAGCGTCTTGGTCGCCTCCGGCAGCAGGCCGAAGCGGTCGATGAGCTCCACTTTGAGCTCCCGCAGCTCCTGCTCGTCCCGGCTGCTGGCGATGCGCTTGTACATGGAGAGACGCATGTTGACGTCCGGAATGTAGTCGTCCGGCAAGAGAGCGGGCAGGCGTAGCTCCACCTCGGTGTGCTGGCTCATCAGCTGATCCAGGGAGGGCTCCTTGCCATGTTTGAGCGCCTCCACCGCCTGCTCCAGCAGCTCCATGTAGAGGGTGAAGCCGATGGATTCGATCTGGCCGCTCTGATCATCCCCGAGCAGTTCGCCCGCGCCGCGGATCTCCAGATCGTGGGTGGCGAGCGCAAAGCCCGCCCCGAGATCTTCGAGCGATGCGATGGCGTCGAGCCGCTTGGCGGCGTCCTTGGTCATCAGCTTGGGATGGGGGGTGAGCAGATAGGCGTAGGCTTGGTGGTGAGAGCGGCCGACCCGACCCCGCAACTGGTGCAGCTGGGCCAGGCCCAGATGATCCGCCCGGTCCATGATGATGGTGTTGGCGCTCGGCACGTCGATGCCGGTCTCGATGATGGTGGTGCACACCAGCAGGTTGAAGCGCTGATGGTAGAAATCCGACATCACTCGCTCGAGCTCCCGCTCGCGCATCTGGCCGTGGGCGATGCCGATGCGCGCCTCCGGCACCAGGGTGGCGAGATCCGCCGCACATTGCTCGATGCTCTCCACGTCGTTGTGGAGGTAATAAACCTGACCGCCCCGCTTCAATTCCCGCAGCACCGCCTCCCGGGTGACCGCCGGCTCCTGTTGGCGCACGAAGGTCTTGATGGCGAGGCGCTTGGCGGGCGGGGTGGCGATGATGGAGAGATCCCGCATGCCGGACATGGCCATGTTGAGGGTACGGGGGATCGGGGTCGCGGTCAGGGTGAGGATGTCCACGTCGGCCCGCAGCGCCTTGATCTTCTCCTTCTGGCGTACCCCGAATCTGTGCTCCTCATCGACGATGAGCAGGCCCAGATCCTTGAAGGTGAGATCGGACCCCAGCAGTTTGTGGGTGCCGATGATGATGTCCACCTTGCCTTCCGCCAGCTCCTTGAGCACGGCTGTCTGCTCCTTGGCGGAGCGGAAGCGGCTCAGCACCTCGACCCGCACCGGCCAGTTCGCGAAGCGATCCCGGAAGTTGTCGTAGTGCTGCTGGGCCAAGAGGGTGGTCGGCACCAGCACGGCCACCTGCTTGCCGCCGTGCACCGCCACGAAGGCCGCCCGCATCGCCACTTCGGTCTTGCCAAAGCCCACGTCGCCGCACACCAGGCGATCCATGCTCTTGGCCTGGCACATGTCGCCGAGCACCGCATTGATGGCGTTGAGCTGATCTTCGGTCTCCTCGAACGGGAAACCGGCGGCAAACTGGCGATAGGCCTCTTTGTCGTGCTTGAAGGCAAAGCCGTGGCGGGCCGCCCGCATGGCGTAGACGTCCAAGAGCTCCGCCGCCACGTCGCGGATTTTCTCCGCCGCCTTGCGCCGCGCCTTGGTCCAGGCCTCGCCGCCGAGCTTGTGGCTCGGCGGGTTGTCCGAGCCGGTGTAGCGGCTGATGAGGTGCAAGTTGGTGACCGGCACGAACAGCTTGTCGCCGCCTGCGTACTCCAGGGTCAGGAACTCGGTGGGCAGGCCGCCGGTGTCGATGGTCTCGAGGCCAAGGTAGCGGCCGACCCCGTGATCCAGGTGCACCACGGGCTGACCCTGGGTCAGTTCGCCGAGGTTGCGAATGACCGCATCGGAGCTTAAGTTCTTGCTCTTGTCCCGGGCGCGGCGGCTTCGGATCTTGCCGCCGAGCAGCTCGGTCTCGGTGATGAGGGCGAGCTCCTCCTGTCCCGGCTCGCGCAGCAGGAAGCCTCGCTCCAGCGGGCAGACCAGCAGGCCATGGCGCGCGGTGCTGGCCACGAAGGCTTCAAGGGAGGTGAACTCCCTGGGCTGTACACTGATGCGCGCCAGCAAGTCACCCAGCACCTCCCGTCGTCCCTCGGACTCCACGGAGAACAGGGTGCGGCCACCAAAGCCTTGCAGGAACTGGTTGAGTGCCAGCAGGGGCTGTTCCTTGCTGTGATCGAGCTGCAAGTCCGGCAGGGGAGCGGTGGCCAGGTTGTGCTGACCGGCGCTCCCGTCGGTGGCGTCGGCCTGCAGCCGCACGGCGCCATAGTCCCCGAGCGCCGCAAACAGCTGCTCCACCGGCAGATAGATCTGCTGGGGCGGCAGCAAAGGACGGGTGTTATCCCAGCGTCTGTCCTCATAGCGCTGACCGATGTCGTTCCAGAAGCGCTGGGCGGCAGGATAAATCTCTCCCACCGTGAGCAGCAGGGTGTTGCCTGGCAGATGGTCGAACAGGCTGGCGGTCTCGTTGAAGAAGAGCGGCAGATAGTATTCGATGCCGGCGGGCCAGCGCCCCTTGCTCACCTCCTGATAGATGGAGCCCTCGGCGCGGGAGATCTCGAACTGCTCCCGGTATTGGCCGCGAAACAGCTCGATGGCCCCCTCGTCGGTGGGAAACTCCCGGGCGGGCAGCAGGCTCACCGATTTGACCGGTTCGCTGGAGCGCTGGGTCTCTGGATCGAACGGGCGGATGGAGTCCACCTCGTCGTCGAAGAAGTCGATGCGATAGGGGCTGTTGCTGCCCATGGGGAAGAGATCCAGCAGGGAGCCGCGGGCGGCGAACTCGCCGTGCTCCAGCACCTGTTCCACCGCCACATACCCCGCCTCGGCCAGACGCCCGCGCAACTGCTGCAGGTTGAGGCGCTGGCCCGCCTTGACCAGCAGGCTGTACTTGTCCAGATAGACCCGGGGGGCACAGCGCAGCATCAGGGTGGAGATGGGGACGATCAGCACGCCGCTGCTCATCTGCGGCAGCTTGTAGAGGGTCTCGAGGCGCTGGGAGATGATGTCCTGATGGGGGGAGAAGGTGTCGTAGGGCAGGGTCTCCCAGTCCGGGAACAGCAGCACGGGGCAGCCCTTGTCAGCCAGCAGATACTGCAGTTCCTGTTCGAGGCGCAGGGCGCTCGGGGTATCGGCGGTGACCAGCAGAACGGGGCGATCCGCTTGCTGGGTGAGACGGGCGGCGACCAGCGCCAGGCTGCTGCCGACCAGCTGGCCAAGGGTGATCTTCTGGCCCGCTTTGGCGGGCAAGGCGGGGATTGTCATTGGCATCGTTCGATTCTTTTCACGTTGACGTTGGCGGTGAGACCGGAATTAGCGCTGGCGCTCCTGGGCCCGCAGCTTGAGCTGTTTGGATTGCACGTGCAGGCTGGCACGCACCAGCAGCTCCCGGTCATCCTCGCGGATCCGTACATAGTCGAGCAGCACCTGGGTGCCATGCTCGCCCGGTTCCAGCTGTTTGACCTCGGCGTAGCAGTAGACGGCGGAAGCCTCTTCCCGCAAGAAGATCTTGAGCCGCACGATTTGGTGGGGGCGGGGGGGCTCCCCGTGCCCCTGGCGCGGGTGCAGGTAGACGAGATTACCTGCGCCGAAGCGCAGGGTGTGGAAGCGGTGTTCCGGGTGATCCTGCACCGCCAGCACATAGCCCATGATCATGTCTATCTTGCGGGACTGCTGATTGACGATCTCGACCAGATCGTGCATCGACTCGTTCTGGCTGCGCAGCAGCCGGCTGCTCACCAGATCGATGGCGGTGATGGCGGAGGCGATGCGAAAGGGTTCTGGCAGTTCGGCGTCCAGCGCCTCCAGCGTCGGCAGATGGAAGTCGGCCGGCATGGGGATCACATTGACCGGCGTGGCATGGGTGACGCTGAAGAACTGTTCCTGCATGGAGGCTATCCCTTGTTGTCCTAGTCTGTTTGCCATTATTATCCGGTATCTTATTTTGTTGGCAACGTAGATATCCTTGAAGACTGGACTTTTTCAGCCATTGTCGCTGGCCATCGGCCTGCGTTATGCAGGCTCGCGACGCAGTAACCGCTTCGTCTCCTTCATCTCCCTGTTTTCCACTTTCGGCATCGCCATCGGGGTCGCCGCCCTGATGGTGGTCATCTCCGTGATGAACGGCTTCGAGGGGCAGCTCAAGGGACGCATCCTCGGGGTGATCCCCCACGTGGTGGTGACCAATCCCGCCGGCCGTATCGAGAGGGCGCCCGAGGGGCTGCCGGACCTGGCCAGGCTGCCTCACGTGGTGGCCCATGCCCCCATGCTCGACAGCGAAGGCATGTTGCAGAGCCCGGGTCAGCTGACCGGGGTGAGCGTACAGGGCATCGACCCTTCACTCTGGCCGAAAGATGACATCCTTCACGCCCAGATGCTGGCGGGGCAGCTCAGCAGCCTGCAACGGGGTGAATACCACATCGTGCTGGGGCAGGGGGTGGCCAACCGCCTGAAGGTATCGCTCGGGGATCAGGTGCGTCTTATCCTGACCGAAGGCACCCGCTTCACGCCGTTTGGCCGGGTACCGGCCCAGCGGCTGTTCACCGTCTCCGGCATCTTCGGGGTCGGGGCCGACGTGGACAGCCAGGTGGCGCTGATCGCGCTGGGTGATGCCCAGCGCATGCTGCGCCTGCCGGATGACACCGTCGGTGGCATCCGCCTCTGGCTGGACGATCCCTTCGCCGCCGACGAGGTGATCAAGACGGCGCTGTCTGACGGGCTGGAGTGGCAGGACTGGCGCCGGGAGCGGGGCGAGCTGTTCCAGGCAGTGGCCATGGAGAAGCGCATGATGGGGCTGATGCTGGTGCTGATCATCGCGGTCGCCACCTTCAACATCCTCTCGGCCCTGGTGATGGTCGTCACCGACAAGGAAGGGGAGGTGGCCATCCTGCGCACCATGGGCATGAGCGAGTCCGGTATCGTCAAGATCTTCATGGTGCTGGGGGCGTCGAGCGGCGTCATCGGCGCCCTGTTTGGCGGCCTGGCGGGACTGGGGCTCTCCCTTGGTCTCAACCCCCTGCTCAATGCGGTGGGGCTCAACCTCTATATGGCGGCGGGGGGCTCGGGCCTGCCGGTCATCGTCGAGCCGGCCCAGGTCATCACCATCTTGCTCGGCGCCGTGCTGCTGAGCTTCAGTGCCACCCTCTACCCGGCGGCCCGTGCGGCCCGGGTCAAACCGGCCGAGGCACTGCGTCATGAATAATTCTTCTGTTATTACTTCCCCAAGCGGAGCCCCTTTTATGAATGAGCCTGTAGTGCGTGGCGCCGAGTCCCGCGACAATCCGTCCCGCGAGCCGCTGCTGCGCTGTGAGGCCCTGAACCATGTCTACAAAGAGGGCAATCTCGAGACGCAAGTGCTCAAGGGGATAGACCTGTCCGTGGCCCCCGGCGAGATGCTGGCGGTGGTGGGGAGTTCGGGCTCCGGCAAGACCACCTTGCTGCATTTGATGGGGGCACTGGATAACCCCAGCACCGGCAGCGTGCGGTTCAACGGTCAGGACATTCACCACTGGGACAGTCGTACCCAGGCCAGGTTCCGCAATCAGGAGCTGGGTTTTGTCTACCAGTTCCACCATCTGCTTGCCGAGTTCACGGCGCTGGAAAACACCGCCATGCCGTTGCTCATCGCCGGTGAGTCGGTGGCAAGCGCTAGCGAGAAGGCGACCCGGATGCTGGGGCGGGTGGGGCTCTCCCATCGCCTCAATCACAGGCCCTCCGAACTCTCAGGGGGCGAGCGCCAGCGGGTGGCCATCGCCCGCGCCCTGGTCAACGAGCCCAGCCTGGTGCTGGCGGACGAGCCCACCGGCAACCTGGATCACGCCAGCGCCACCGCCGTCTACGAGCTCTTGTGCGAGCTGAACCGTGAACTCGGCACCGCCTTCGTGGTGGTGACCCACGATTTGAGCCTCGCCGCCAAGCTGCACCGGCGGGTGACCCTGGTAAGCGGCGTCATGGCGGAGGTCGCCTGATGTTCAAACCGCTGCCCCTGTTCCTGGGCCTGCGTTACAGCCGCTCCCGCCGTCGCAACGGCTTCATCGCCTTCATCTCCGCCTCCTCCCTCATCGGCATCGCCCTCGGGGTGATGGCGCTGATCTTGGGGCTCTCGGCCATGAACGGCTTCGAGCGGGAGCTAAAGAACCGGGTGCTCTCCGTGGTGCCTCACGGCGAGCTCATCGGCATGGAGGCGCCGCTGCCCAACTGGCCGAAGCTTCGTGACTACCTGCTGGCCCAGCCGGGGATCGAGGCCGCGGCCCCGGTGATCCGTTTGGACGGCCTGCTGGAGCACGGCTCTGCCTTGAAGGGCGTCCAGTTGCGCGCCGTGCTGCCGGAGCTCGAGGCGAACCTGTCGGATGCAGGCAAGTACATGACGGGCCGTGGCCTGCGTGAACTGGAGCCCGGCGAGAAGGAGGTGATCCTCGGCAAGACCATCGCCGACAAGCTGGGGGTCAAGATAGGGGATCAGGTTGCCCTGTTGCTGCCCCAGGGGGGCGATGCCAGCGGTATCAAGAACCCCAAGCGTGAGGCGCTCACCGTGGTGGGGCTGATGGAGATCGGCGGTCAGCTCGACGGCCTGCTCGGCTTCATGCACCTGGCGGATGCCCAGGCCATCATCGGCATGGGTAAGGACGTGGAGGGGTTCAGCCTCAAGGTCAATGACGTGCTCAAGGCGCAGTCCATCACGGTGGCGGCGGCGAGCAAGTTCCCGCACTACGTCTACATCAGCAGCTGGATGAGCCGTCAGGGCTACCTCTATCAGGACATCCAGATGGTGCGCACCGTGATGTACGTGGTGATGCTGATGGTGGTGGCGGTGGCCTGTTTCAACATCGTCTCCACCCTGGTGATGGCGGTGAACGAGAAGCGCAGCGAGATAGCGATCCTCAAGACCATGGGAGCGAGCCCGGGCCAGATCCGGCTCACCTTCGTCATCCAGGGCATGGTGAACGGGGTGGCGGGGGCGCTGCTCGGGGCGTTGCTCGGCGGCCTGCTGTCGAGCAAGCTGACCCAGATCCTGAGCTTCGTCGAGACCCTCATCGGTCATCGCTTCCTCAACCCGGACATCTACTTTATCGACTTCCTGCCCACCGAGCTGCACATGCAGGATCTGGTGATCGTGACCAGCGCCGCCATCCTGATGAGCCTGGTGGCGACCCTCTATCCCGCCTGGCGGGCGAGCGGCCTGGTGCCGTCCCGGGAGCTGGGGCATTGATGTTTCAAGATGACTGTGATGATGACAAGGGCCCTGCGGGGCCCTTTTGCTTGCTGGGGAACCCCGAAAAAGCTGCCACCAGGGGAGTGGGCGGGGTTAAATCATGCACAAGTTATGGTTAACAGCATCAATGGGCATTCAATTCATCAAGAGGTAGTGAAAAACTCGCCACGAACACGTCGATAAAGTAGCGCATGGCGGGGTTCATCCGTGCGTCCAGCATCTGCTCGAGGCGTTTCCTGGCCGGTTCAAACTCCCGGTTGCCGGCATTCATCTCCTCGAGGCACTTGGTGTAGGCGCAGAGGGTGTCCGCGTCTTTCACCAGCCGGGCGAGCGCGTCGTCCTGGGCACCCGAGTCCAGCAGGGGGCGAAAATCCTCGACCAGTTCCGGGGGCAGCATCCCCAGCAGGCGCTGCTCGGCGGCAAGCTCTATCTTCTTGTATTCACGGGCTATCTCGGGGTTGAAGTACTTGACCGGGGTCGGGAGATCGCCGGTCAGCACCTCGCTGCTGTCATGGTAGAGGGCCATGACAGCGGCACGGTTGGCATCGACGTTGCCCCCGAACAAGCGGTTGCCGATGACGCCGAGAGCATGGGCGACCATGGCGACCTGCAGGCTGTGCTCGGCGATGTTCTCCGGCTGGATGTTGCGCATCAGCGGCCAGCGGTAGATGAGCCGCATGCGGGCGAGGTTGGCGAAGAAATGGCTGGGAAGCATGGAGACCTCGAACAATGGCAATGAAAAAGGGCAGACCCTAGTCTGCCCTTTTTTCTGCGCCTTCGCCTAGTCTGCGACGGGCGAATTAACGGATATAGCGGCCGGACTCGGCCTCCTGATTGGTCACCACCATCTGGCCGATGGGGGCCAGGGCGATCAGGGCGAGTTTGAGGTGCTGGATGCCAAAGGGGATGCCGACGATGGTGACAAAGCAGGCTAGGGCCGAGGCGATGTGGCCGATGGCGAGCCAGACCCCGATCACCAGGAACCAGAGGATGTTGCCAATCATCCCCAGGGCCCCTGTGCCGATGTCGCTCTGGCCTGTCATGGACTTGCGACTCACCGCCTGCTTGCCAAACGGGAAGAAGGTGAAGGTGCCGATGACGAAGCAGGCGCGTCCCCAGGGGATCCCTATCAGGGAGACGAAACAGAGCAGCCCGGCCAGCCACCAGGCCAGCCCCATGAAGACGCCCCCCAGTACAAACCAGAGCAGGTTAAACAAGAAGCGAAAAAAGGTCATTTGGGTCACTCCAGACTCATAAGTTGGCTGTCACCATAGCGATCCCCATCAAGGGACGCAATGGTTGAGATGACAAGGCGGACAGTTTGGGTCGCAGCCCCCAGGCCTGGCCCGGTCTGGGGCCCATTCCCATGAAAAATAGGGGCTTTTGGAGCAAAAAGAGTGAGCCAGTGCAAATTATTGCGTCCTGGATGCTTGAACTCGCGGCCCGCTTTCCCCATATAGGGGTCAGACTTGCGCAAATTGTGCCGTCTGCGCCCCGGATGGGGGATGTGCGGCTCGACGCGACCACTGTGCGCCGCTATAATGTCGCGTCAAATTTTCTCATCACAAAGACAGTCGTTGTCTTTATAAACAGGAAGACTCCGGGTATGTGCCCAGGGGTAATAAAGGGTCAGCACGCAGTGCTGAGTTGAACGAGGTAAAAGAATGCAAGTTTCTGTAGAGACAACCCAGGGTCTGGAACGCCGTCTTACCATCACCGTACCGGCTGCGACCGTTGACGCTGCCGTGCGCAAAGAATTGAATGGCCTGGCCAAGACTCGTCGCATCGACGGCTTCCGTCCTGGCAAGGCACCGGCGACCATCATCAAGAAGATGTTTGGTGCCATGGCCCATGCCCGCGTTGCCGATGAAATGATGCAGAACAACTTCATCAAAGCCATCATCGAAAACAAACTGAGCCCGGCCGGTGCGCCGACCATGGATCCGAAAGAGATCAAGGAAGGCCAAGATTTCGAATTCACCGCCACTTTCGAAGTATACCCTGAGTTTGAAGTTGCCGGTCTGGAGAGCATCAAGGTCGAGAAGCCGGTTGCTTCCGTCAAGGATGCCGATCTGGCCAACATGATTGACACCCTGCGCAAGCAGCACGCCACCTGGTCCGAAGTGGACACCGCTGCCGCCAACGGCATGCGTGTGACCCTGGACTTCGTCGGCTCCATCGACGGTGAAGAGTTCGACGGCGGCAAGGCCGAAGGCTTCGCACTGGAACTGGGCGCTGGCCGCATGATCCCGGGCTTCGAAGACGCCATCATCGGCAAGAAAGCCGGCGACGAGTTCACCATCGAAGTGACCTTCCCGGCTGACTACCACGCCGAAAACCTGAAAGGCAAGGCGGCCAAGTTTGCCTCCAAGCTGACCAAGGTTGAAGAGCAGGTACTGCCTGAGCTGACCGAAGAGTTCGTCAAGCGCTTCGGCATCGAAAGCGGCAACGTGGAAGAGCTGAAAGCCGAAGTGCGCAAGAACATGGAGCGCGAACTGGCCCAAGCCCTGAAAAACAGCGTGAAAGAGCAAGTGCTGAACGGCCTGGTTGAAGCCAACCAGATCGATCTGCCCAAGGCTGCTGTTGCCCAGGAAATCGACACCCTGCGTCAGCAGGCGCTGCAGCGCTTCGGTGGCTTCCAGGGCGGCAACGCTCCCGAGCTGCCGGCCGAGCTGTTCCAGGCTCAAGCCGAGCGCCGCGTCCGCGTGGGTCTGCTGCTGGGTGATGTCATCCGCACCAACGAGATCAAGGCTGACGAAGCCCGTGTGACCAGCATCATCGAGTCCATGGCCACCGCTTACGAAGATCCGAAGGAAGTGATCGAGTACTACCAGAAGAACGAGCAGATGCTGAACGGCGTCCGCAATCTGGCGGTTGAAGATCAAGCCATCGACCTGATCCTGTCCAAGGCCCAAGTGACCGAGAAAGAAGTGGCCTTCGACGACGTGATCAACAAGTCCGGTGCCGCTGCCTAAGATCATTTGACTTAAGGTCAAAACTGTTAAGTATAATGGCTCGTGTGATCTCCACTCGGGCCATTTTATTTTAGGGACAATGCCTTATGTACAAAAACTATAACGATGTGACTGAATCCCCACGCAATGCGCTCATCCCTATGGTGGTAGAGCAAACGGCCAAGGGTGAGCGTTCCTACGACATCTATTCCCGTCTGCTCAAAGAGCGGGTGATCTTCCTGACCGGTCAGGTCGAGGATCACATGGCGAACCTGGTGGTGGCCCAACTGCTGTTCCTCGAATCCGAGAACCCGGATCAGGACATCAGCATCTACATCAACTCGCCGGGTGGCGCCGTCACTGCGGGGATGTCCATCTATGACACCATGCAGTTCATCAAACCGGACGTCAGCACCGTCTGCATGGGGCAGGCCTGCTCCATGGGCGCCTTCCTGCTGGCCGGCGGTGCCAAGGGCAAGCGCTTCTGCCTGCCAAACGCCCGGGTGATGATCCACCAGCCCCTTGGCGGCTTCCAGGGTCAGGCTTCTGACATCCAGATCCACGCCCAGGAAATTTTGAAGATCAAGAACACCCTGAACGATCGTCTGGCCTTCCATACCGGCCAGGACATGGCCACCATCGAGCGCGATACCGACCGTGACAACTTCATGTCGGCGGAGCAGGCCGTGGCCTACGGTCTGGTGGACGGCATCCTGAGCCAGCGCGGCTGAGTCACGGTCAGGTCCGTCAAGCCGACTTGAGCGCTCCTGGGTGACGATTTTCCCAAAGGGTGTGCTTGAGCAGGGTACCCCGTCCTGTTGTAAACTCAGCAGGACGATATCCATCCTCTATTGATAAAACGAGGTTGCTGAATGACAGAGAAACGCAAGGGTGAGGGCGACAAGCTGCTTTATTGCTCTTTCTGCGGCAAGAGCCAGCATGAAGTGCGCAAGCTGATCGCTGGCCCTTCCGTCTATGTATGTGACGAGTGTGTCGAGCTGTGCAACGACATCATCCGCGAGGAGATCCGCGAGATCTCCCCCAAGCGTGATGGCAGCGAGCTGCCGACCCCTCATGAGATCCGTGCTCACCTGGATGACTACGTGATCGGTCAGGAGTACGCCAAGAAGGTACTGGCCGTTGCAGTCTACAACCACTACAAGCGGCTGCGCAGCGGCAGCGAGTCCGGTGGGGTGGAGCTTGGCAAGTCCAACATTCTGCTGATCGGTCCCACCGGCAGCGGCAAGACCCTGCTGGCCGAGACCCTGGCCCGTCTGCTGGATGTACCCTTCACCATGGCCGATGCCACCACCCTGACCGAAGCCGGTTACGTGGGTGAGGACGTGGAGAACATCATCCAGAAGCTGCTGCAAAAGTGCGACTACGACGTGGAGAAGGCCCAGCGTGGCATCGTCTACATCGACGAGATCGACAAGATCTCCCGCAAGTCGGACAACCCCTCCATCACCCGTGACGTCTCCGGGGAAGGGGTGCAGCAGGCACTGCTCAAGCTGATCGAGGGCACCATCGCCTCGGTACCGCCGCAAGGGGGCCGCAAGCACCCGCAGCAGGAGTTTTTGCAGGTCGATACCTCCAAGATCCTGTTCATCTGTGGTGGCGCCTTCGCGGGCCTGGACAAGGTCATCGAGCAGCGCTCCGTCAAGGGGACCGGCATCGGCTTTGGCGCCGACGTCAAATCCAAGAATGCCAAGGCGACCCTGAGCGAGAACTTTGCCAAGGTGGAACCGGAAGATTTGATCAAATACGGTCTTATCCCCGAGTTCATCGGCCGTCTGCCCGTGGTGGCGACCCTCACCGAGCTGGACGAGGCTGCCCTCATCCAGATCCTGAAAGAGCCGAAAAACGCCCTGACCAAGCAGTATGCCGCCCTGTTTGCCCTGGAAGAGGTGGAACTGGAGTTCCGCGACGACGCCCTGAACGCCATCGCGCGCAAGGCTATGGAGCGCAAAACCGGTGCCCGGGGTCTGCGATCCATCGTCGAAGCCGTGCTGCTCGACACCATGTACGACCTGCCATCCCTGAAAGGGGTCAGCAAGGTGGTGATCGACGAGACGGTGATCAAGGGCGACTCCGCCCCCCTGATGATCTACGACAATTCCGAGACTCAGGCCGCTGCTTCAGAGTAACTGGCTGATTTTTAATCACATAAAGGGGCATTTTGCCCCTTTCTTGCTTTTTACGGCCAAGGCGATTGAATCTCATCTTTGCGCCCCCATATACTCTGCCAAGCGCTTTGCCAACGGTATAACAAGCCGAGAGGACATATATGAACCTAGAGCGTTCTGAACGCATCGAGATTCCCGTCCTGCCTCTTCGTGACGTGGTGGTTTACCCCCACATGGTCATTCCACTCTTTGTGGGGCGGGAAAAATCCATTCGCTGTCTGGAAGCGGCCATGGAGCAGGACAAGAAAGTCCTGCTGGTGGCCCAGAAGGATGCGTCGACAGACGAGCCTACGGTGGAGGAGATCTTCACCGTCGGGACAGTGGCTAACATTTTGCAGATGCTCAAGCTGCCGGATGGCACCGTCAAGGTGCTGGTGGAAGGGGGTCAGCGTGCCCGTCTTGAGCGGATGATCGATGACAAGGACTTCTTCGTCGGGGAGGCGCAGTACATCGCGTCTGCCGCCATCGACGAGAAGGACCAGGATGTGCTGGTGCGCTCCGCCATCGGCCAGTTTGAAGGTTACATCAAGCTCAACAAGAAGATCCCGCCCGAGGTGCTTACCTCGATCTCGGCGATCGATGATGCTGCCCGCCTGGCGGACACCATGGCGGCCCACATGCCGCTCAAGCTCGAAGACAAGCAGAAGGTGCTGGAAATCGCCTCCGTGTCCGAGCGCATCGAGTTTCTGATGGCCATGATGGAGTCGGAGATCGACCTGCTGCAGGTCGAGAAACGCATCCGCTCCCGGGTCAAGAAGCAGATGGAGAAGAGCCAGCGGGAGTATTACCTCAATGAGCAGATGAAGGCCATCCAGAAAGAGCTGGGTGAGCTGGAAGACAGTCCGGACGAATTCGAAGCCCTCAATCGCAAGATTGAAGAGGCGGGGATGCCGGAAGATGCCCGTGAGAAGGCCCAGGCCGAGCTCGCCAAGCTGAAGATGATGTCCCCCATGTCTGCCGAAGCCACGGTCGTGCGCAGCTACGTGGACTGGATGGTGCAGGTGCCCTGGAAAGCCCGCTCCAAGGTCAAAAAAGACCTCGGCAAGGCCCAGGAAGTGCTGGACGCGGATCATTATGGCCTGGACAAGGTCAAGGATCGCATCCTCGAGTATCTGGCGGTGCAGGCGCGGGTCAACAAGCTCAAGGGCCCCATCCTCTGCCTGGTTGGGCCTCCCGGTGTGGGCAAGACCTCGCTGGGTCAGTCCATCGCCAAGGCCACCGGCCGCAAATATGTGCGCATGGCGCTCGGCGGCGTGCGTGACGAGGCGGAGATCCGCGGTCATCGCCGTACCTACATCGGCTCCATGCCCGGCAAGCTCATCCAGAAGATGGCGAAAGTCGGCGTGAAGAACCCGCTGTTCCTGCTCGACGAGATCGACAAGATGAGCTCGGACATGCGCGGCGATCCCGCATCTGCCTTGCTGGAAGTGCTGGATCCCGAACAGAACAGCAGCTTCAACGATCACTATCTGGAAGTGGACTATGACCTGTCGGACGTGATGTTCGTGGCCACTTCCAACTCCATGAACATTCCGGGTCCGCTGCTGGACCGGATGGAAGTGATCCGTCTGTCCGGTTACACCGAGGACGAGAAGCTCAACATCGCCAAGCAGCATCTGGTGGCCAAGCAGATCCAGCGCAATGGCTTGAAGCCTGCGGAGATCACCATCGATGACTCGGCGCTGATCGGGGTTATCCGCTACTACACCCGCGAGGCGGGGGTGCGTAGTCTGGAGCGCGAGATCTCCAAGATCTGTCGCAAGGCGGTCAAGCGGATCCTGCTGGACAAGAGCATCAAGCATGTTCTGGTCAATCAGGAGAACCTCAAGGAGTTCCTCGGGGTACAGCGCTTCGACTACGGCAAGGCCACCGACCAGAACCAGATTGGTCAGGTGTGCGGTCTGGCTTGGACCGAGGTGGGGGGCGATCTGCTCACCATCGAGACCACCAACATGCCGGGCAAGGGCAAGCTGACCTACACCGGATCTCTCGGTGATGTGATGCAGGAGTCCATCCAGGCGGCCATGACAGTGGTGCGGGCCCGTGCCGAGAAGCTGCGCATCAACGGTGACTTCTACGAGAAGCGCGACATCCACGTGCACGTGCCGGAAGGGGCGACCCCGAAAGATGGCCCGAGTGCCGGTATCGCCATGTGTACCGCTCTGGTCTCCAGCCTGACTGGCAACCCGGTGCGTGCCGACGTAGCCATGACCGGCGAGATCACCCTGCGCGGCGAAGTGCTGCCCATCGGTGGTCTCAAGGAGAAGCTGCTGGCGGCTCACCGTGGTGGCATCAAGCGGGTGCTGATCCCGAAAGAGAATGAGCGGGATCTCGAAGAAATCCCGGCCAACGTCAAACAAGACCTTGAAATCTATCCGGTTCGCTGGATAGATGAGGTGCTGGCGCTGGCACTGCAAGACAATCCGCAGGGTTTCGAACGCGTTTCTGTCGTGTAAATGTTGATGCGCCGCAAATTTGGCGCATTCGAGGGGTGGTTAAGGCTTGCATGCGCCGGATAACGGAAGTAGCCTTGACCACCGATCGGGTACTCATGATGAGTCGCAATGCGTGATGTGGCGCGGGTTTGCGCCAGATTGTCACTTGCAACTGATCAGGAGGCTTGCTATAAAACCTCCACTGTTGTGGCCAGGGAAATCAGCGCCGCAGCGATGTTCGATAATAGGGGAAAATAAGAGTGAATAAATCTCAACTGATTGACAAGATTGCAGACGGTGCTGATATCTCCAAAGCCGCTGCTGGCCGTGCGCTGGATGCTTTCATCGATGCCGTTGGTGAAGCGCTGAAAGAGGGTGACCAGGTTGCGCTGGTTGGCTTCGGTACTTTCGCTGTTCGTGAGCGTGCTGCTCGTTCCGGCCGCAACCCGCAAACTGGTGCGACCATCGAAATCGCCGCCGGTAAAGTTCCTGCCTTCAAAGCCGGCAAGGCCCTGAAAGACGCGGTCAACTAAGTCGGACGCTGATACCACATCGGCACCGTCCTTGGTCACAGACCAGACAAGTGAGAGGGCTCTCCCTCATACTGATTGACCAAGGCGCATCGCAATCGGTGCGCCTTTTCATTATTTACGCCCATCGAGTTCGGGAGCATAAGTACAAACATGATGTTGGATAAACTACGCGAAGGGGCGCAGGGCAAGGTAGCCAAGGTTATCTTGGGCCTGATCATCCTCTCCTTTGCCTTGGCCGGTGTAGGTAGCTACCTCAATGGCCCGGCACGTACCGCCCCCGCTACCGTCAACGGCAATGACATCAGTGCTCCCGCACTGGAGAATGCCTATCGTAACGAGCGGGCCCGCATGGAATCCCAGATGGGGGAAGCCTTCAACCAGCTGGCCGCCAATCCCGATTACATGAAACAGTTCCGTCGCGGCGTTCTTGACCGTCTCATCGATCAGGCGCTGATCGACGGCAAGGCCCGTGAGCTGGGTCTGCGCGTCAGCGACGAGCAGATCAAGCAGGCCATCGTCGCGATGCCGGAATTTGCCGAGAACGGCAAGTTCAACAACGACCGCTATCTGCAACTCATCCGCCGCGCCGGCATGACTCCGGAGATGTTCCGTGACTCCCTGCGCCAGGACATGGTGCGTCAGCAGCTGATGGGCGCCGTGCTGGGTTCCGAGTTCGCCCTCAAGGGTGAAGCGGAGCAGCTAGACAAGCTCTACAACCAGACTCGCGATCTGCGTCTGGTGCGTCTGGCGGCCGCAGCCTACGTCGACGAGGTTCAGGTGACCGACGCCGAGGTGGAGCAGTTCTACAAGGCCAACAGCACCCGCTTCATGAATGACGAGAAGGTCAAGGTCGACTATCTGCTGCTGGATGCCGCCACCTTGAGCAAAGACATCAAGGTGACCGAGCAGGATGCGCAGGATTACTACGATCAGCACCAGGACCTGTTCCAGCGTGCGGAGCGTCGTCAGGTGGCCCACATCCTGATCCCGTTTGGCAAGGATGAGAAGGCGGCCGAGCAGCAAGCCGAAGCCCTGCTGGTCAAGGCGAAAGGCGGTGAAGATTTCGCTGCCCTGGCCAAGGCCAACTCGTCCGATACCTTCTCCGCCAAGAAGGGCGGCGAGCTGGACTGGTTCGAGAAAGGGGTGATGGATCCGGCCTTCGAGAAGGCGGCCTTTGCCCTGGCCAAGGCTGGCGATCTCTCCACCGTGGTGAAGAGCCCGTTCGGTTTCCACATCATCAAGCTGCTGGCGGTCGAACCGGCCAAGACCAAGCCGTTTGTCGATGTGATGAGCGAGACCATCACCCGTCTGCAGTCTGACAAGGCCAAGGAGCAGTTCTTTGCCGAGCAGCAGAAGATGGCTGACAGCAGCTTCGAGAACCCGGACTCCCTGGATCTGACTGCAGAAGCCATGGGCCTGAAGGTGGTCTCCTCCGATTACTTCAGCCAGGCCGATGCCCCGGCACCGCTGAACGATCCCAAGGTGATCTCCGCCGCCTTCTCCGAACAGCTGCGCGATGACAACACCAACTCCGACGTGATTGAACTCGGGGATGGCAAGGCACTGGTGCTGCACATCATGGGCCATCAGCCCAAGGCCGCCAAGCCGCTGGCCGAGGTCAAGGAGCAGGTGGTTGCGGCCATCAAGCATGACAAGGCGAGCGAAGTGGCCCGTGGCAAGGCGCAGGCCCTGCTGGACAAGCTGCATGCCGGTGACGATATCCAGGCCGATCTGACCGCCCTGGGTGCCAAGGTCGAGGCCCACAAGGGTGTCGTGCGCTTCACCCAGGATCTGGATCAGAACCTGCTGGCCCAGGCCTTCCGCATGCCCCATCCGAAGGATGGCAAGCCGAGCGTCGAACTGGTTGCTGAAGCCAATGGCGATCGCGTGGTAGTGGCGCTGGACAAGGTCAATGTGACCGAGAAGCCGTCCGAGATGGTCAACCTGCTGCAAGGCCAGCTTGGCCAGGGCAAAGCCCAGGCCGACTACAAGGCGCTCATCGACGGGCTGCGCAAGTCCGCCAAGATTGAGTACTTCACCGACGTGGAAGCGACCGTCGAGTAATCCGGCATCGCAACCCATCGAAAACGGCCCCACATCGGGGCCGTTTTTTTATCCATGAAATTTTGGTTTTGCAGCGATATTCATCGGTGAAATTCAGTCAGTGCAGATGAAGTGCGTTGATATGAATGGCTTTGGCAGCATCTTGGTGTACGGGGAATTGCTTCCCATGTCCTGGGAATGCTAACAACACATCCCACTGAGGCCGGTTCGGAGTAGGGGATGCCGGCGGTGAGGGACTCGGCGACCCGGAGCACATGCAGACAGGCCACGCTGATAGATAGGTAATACGGATAGGCAGGCGGTACTACGGATAGACAGGCACTGCGGGTAGGCAGGCATACACATAGGACAATAAAAAACCGGCGCCTGGGCGCCGGTTTGCATGACTGCTTGAGCAGGGGGAGGCTTACACCACGCCCTGAGTGCGCAGGTAATCCTCATAGGTACCGCCGAAGTCGCGGATGCCGTTCTCGGTCAGCTCCAGGATCCGGGTCGCCAGGGAGGAGACGAACTCGCGGTCGTGGGAGACGAAGATGAGGGTGCCCTGATACATCTCCAGCGCCAAGTTCAAGGATTCGATAGATTCCATGTCCAGGTGGTTGGTCGGCTCATCCATGATCAGGATGTTGGGGCGCTGCATCATCAGCTTGCCGAACAGCATGCGGCCCTGTTCACCACCGGAGAGCACCTTGACCGGCTTCTTGATGTCGTCCTGGGAGAACAGCAGGCGACCCAGCACGGAGCGCACCGCCTGTTCGTCTTCGTTGGCCTGCTTCCACTGGGCCATCCAGTCGAACACGTTGAGATCGGTGTCGAAGTCTTCCGCGTGATCCTGAGCGTAGTAGCCGATCTGGGCATTCTCGGACCACTTGATGGTGCCGGTATCCGGTGCCAGTGAGCCGACCAGGGTCTTGATCAGGGTGGATTTACCGATGCCGTTGGTACCCAGGATGGCGACCTTCTCGCCCACTTCCAGCATCATGTTGAGGCCCTTGAACAGGGGAGCCTCGCCATAACCCTTGGAGACGCCTTCCACTTCCAGGATGTTGCGATAGAGCTTCTTCTCCTGCTCGAAGCGGATGAAGGGGTTCTGACGGCTGGAGACCTTCACTTCTTCAATCTTGATCTTGTCGATCTGCTTGAGGCGAGACGTCGCCTGGCTGGACTTGGAGGCGTTGGCGCTGAAGCGGGAGACGAAGGACTGCAAGTCGGCAATCTGGGCCTTCTTCTTGGCGTTGTCGGCGATCAGACGCTCACGAGCCTGGGTGGCCGCGGTCATGTACTCGTCGTAGTTGCCCGGGTAGACCCGCAGCTCGCCGTAATCCAGATCCGCCATGTGGGTGCAGACGGAGTTCAGGAAGTGACGGTCGTGAGAGATGATGATCATGGTGCTCTCGCGATCGTTGAGCACCTGCTCCAGCCAGCGAATGGTGTTGATGTCCAGGTTGTTGGTCGGTTCGTCCAGCAGCAGGATATCGGGGTTGGAGAACAGCGCTTGTGCCAACAGCACCCGCAGCTTCCAGCCCGGCGCCACTTCGCTCATGGGGCCGTTGTGCTGTTCGATGGGGATGCCGGCGCCCAGCAGCAGCTCGCCAGCGCGGGATTCGGCGGTGTACCCGTCGTACTCGGCGACTAGGCCTTCGAGCTCGGCGGCCTTCATGTAGTCGTCGTCGGTCGCTTCCAGGTTCGCATAGATGGCGTCACGCTCGGCGATGGCGGCCCACAGCTCGATGTGGCCCATCATGACCACGTCCAGCACGCGCATCTCTTCGTAGGCGAACTGATCCTGGCGCAGCTTACCGATACGCTCATTGACGTCCAGGCTCACATTACCGCCAGTGGGCTCCAGATCGCCGCCGAGGATCTTCATGAAGGTGGACTTGCCACAGCCGTTTGCGCCGATGAGGCCGTAGCGGTTGCCGCCGCCAAACTTGACGCTGATGTTCTCAAACAGCGGCTTGGCGCCGAACTGCATGGTGATGTTGTTGCTTGAAAGCACTGGAATGTCCCGGTTGGTCTGTCAAATGGCGCGCATTATGGCACAGATCCCCCGAAAGTTTTAGCGAGAACTGTGATCTGGCGCTATTGCATGCAGGCCGCAGGAGTGAGGACGAAGGGATTGGCGTCCGGAGAGGAGGATCACAGAACAACAAGGAAGAGATGAGGGGTCAGAGAAGAGAAAAAGCCGGCACTGGGCCGGCTTGGAAACAAAGTGACGGGCTTAGTGGGAGCTGGCGCTGGCGGCACCGAGCCCGGTCTGGGAGCGCACGAACTGCGGGAAGAACTTCGCATGTTCGTCGCTGGCATTTTGGGACTTGTCGGTCACCGAGAAGAACCAGATCCCGATGAAGGCGATGGCCATGGAGAAGAGGGCCGGATACTCGTACGGATAGATGGGCTCGGCATGACCCAGCACCTTCACCCAGATGGTGGGGCCCAGGATCATCAGGGTAACCGCGCTCACCAGCCCCATCCAGCCACCGTAGACGGCACCGCGCGTCGTCAGGCGAGACCAGAACATGGAGAGGAAGAGCACCGGGAAGTTGCAGCTTGCCGCGATGGAGAAGGCCAGACCCACCATGAAGGCGATGTTCTGCTTCTCGAACAGGATGCCGAGACCGATGGCGACCACACCCAGTACCAGGGTCGTCATCTTGGAGACCCGCAGCTCGTCCACCTCGTTGGCCTTGCCCTTCTTCAGCACGCAGGCATAGAGGTCGTGGGAGACCGCAGACGCACCCGCCAGGGTGAGGCCGGCGACCACCGCAAGGATGGTGGCGAAGGCCACGGCGCTGATGAAGCCGAGGAACAGGCTGCCACCCACGGCATCGGCCAGGTGCACGGCCGCCATGTTGGTACCGCCCAGCAGGGCGCCGGTGGCGTCCTTGAAGGCTGGATTGGTGCTGACCAGCAGGATGGCACCAAAGCCGATGATGAAGGTCAGGATGTAGAAGTAGCCGATGAAACCGGTGGCGTAGAATACCGACTTGCGGGCTTCCTTGGCGTCACCCACGGTGAAGAAGCGCATCAGGATGTGGGGCAGGCCGGCGGTGCCGAACATCAATGCCAGTCCCAGCGAGATGGCGGAGATGGGGTCGGAGACCAGGCCGCCCGGGCTCATGATGGCGATGCCGTTGGCGTGTACCTTGACCGCTTCGCTGAACAGGGCGCCGATGTCGAAGTTGACGGACTTCATCACCATGATGGCCATGAAGGAGGCGCCGGAGAGCAGCATCACCGCCTTGATGATCTGTACCCAGGTGGTGGCCAGCATGCCGCCAAACAGCACGTAGAGCACCATCAGGATCCCGACCAGTACCACGGCGATGTGATATTGCAGGCCGAACAGGAGCTCGATGAGCTTGCCGGCACCGACCATCTGGGCGATGAGGTAGAGGGCCACCACCACCAGGGAACCGCTGGCGGAGAGGGTACGTACCTCGGTCTGCTTGAGGCGGTAGGAGGCGACGTCGGCGAAGGTGTACTTGCCGAGGTTGCGCAGCCGCTCAGCGATGAGGAATAGGATGATGGGCCAGCCCACCAGGAAGCCGATGGAGTAGATGAGGCCGTCATAGCCCGAGGTGTAGACCAGGGCGGAGATACCGAGGAAGGAGGCAGCGGACATGTAGTCACCGGCGATGGCCAGGCCATTCTGGAAGCCGGTGATGCGCCCGCCGGCGGCGTAGTAGTCGGAGGCCGAGCGGTTGCGCTTGGAGGCCCAGTAGGTGATGAACAGGGTGGCGGCCACGAAGGCAACGAACATGACGATGGCCGGCACGTTGAGGGGCTGGCGCTGCACCTCGCCCGTCAGCGCATCGGCCGCCAGCAGGGGGGTGGAGAGAAGGCCGCCGAGCAGCAGCAAGGCGGTCTGTTTCATGGAGATGCCGCTCATGATTGAACTCCCTTGAGGATCTGGTTGTTCAGCTCGTCAAACTCGCCGTTGGCGCGATAGACATAGATGCCGGTCAGCACGAAGGAGGAGAGGATGAGACCCACCCCCACCGGGATGCCACGGGTGATGGCAGACCCTTCACTCAGCGGCGTGCCGAGCCAGCCGGGGGCGAAGGCGATGAGCAGGATGAATGCCAGGTAGAGCCCCAGCATCAGGATGGAGAGGGTCCAGGCGAAGCGTTGGCGTTTGCTGACCAACTCCTGGAAGATAGGATCTTGCTGGATCCTCAGATAGCGTTGCTGTTCCATTGCAGTTCTCCGTGACGGTTGTGTCGACTGTGTGTGAACTTGTCCCTACCGAGCAGGAGGCCTGCTCATGTAACTGAAATGTGAATTAAATGTTATTTGTCGACAATTAGACTTTGGGATAAGTCAGGGGGCCGCCCCGGGTGAGGCGCAGGAAGATGAGGCCCGCGGCGGCGGCATCCGCCAGGGCGTCGTGGGCGGGCAGGGGCGGCAGGGCAAGATGCTCGCAGATGGCGGCCAGGTGCAGATCGATGACGGCATCGGGGTGGCGGCGGTAGATCTTGTCGTGATAAAGGCGGCTCACCTCTATGCCGCGCTGGGGCAGGTGCAGCCCCCAGCGCTGATGGCAGGCCAGGTTGAGGATGCGAAGGTCATAGGCAATGTGGTAGCCCACCAGTTCCCGTGGCCCGATAAAGGCCAACAGCTGGCACAGGGCCTCCTCGAGGGGCAGCCCCTCCTGCAGATCCTGATGGCGCAGGCCGTGGATGGCGACCGATTGCCCGTTGAGGCTGGCGGGGGCCTGTACCTTGAGGGAGAGCGCCTCGCCGGTGAGCAGCCGGTTGCCCTCGATGCGCACGGCGCCGATGGCGACGATCTCGGCGCGCTTAGGATCCAGGCTGGTGGTCTCGAAATCCAGCGCCACCCACTCATCCGCCGGGGGCGGGCCGAACAGGGGGGCGAACTCCCCCTGACGAAAGTGGCGGCCATGCCAGCGTCTGCGCCCGTGCTGCCAGAGACTCATGTTCCGCTCACTGCCTTAGACGAAAGTGGATGCCGAGCCACTGCTGGAACTTTTTCACCTGATGCAGGGCGTGGCGCAGCAGATCCCGTTCCCCGTGACCGAGCGTTTCCACTCTCACCCTGTTTTCTCCCTTGAGCTGACTGGCGAGCCGCAGGCGAATGAAGAGCCGAAACGCCTCCGCCAGGTTGGCGCCATAGTCCTGGCTGAGTCGTCCCTGGGCCACCAATGCCTCGATGCGTCCCAGGGTGGAAGTCTCCAGCACCCCGGCCTCCAGGGCCAGCACGCGCAAGCCATGAACCAGGGGGAAGAGGCCGCCGCGCTTGAGATCCAGCCCCTCCGGTGCCTGCTCAAGGCGCCCGAAGAGAGTCAGGGGGGTGTGAAAGGCGACCGCCGCCCTCGCCATCTCCGCCAGCAGATCGGGCCGCTCCGAGAGTGCGGTTCGCAGATGTCGGGCAAGGGGGGGCAGCAGGTTGCGATCCCCGGCGATGGCCTGGGCATCGGCCAGGGTCGCCAGCCAGAGCAGGTCGTCCTCGCTGGCCCTGTGGCAGGCTTGTTCGATGTTGTCCTGCCACTGGCTGGTCTCCCTGGTCCAGGCCGGATTGCTGACCATCACATGGCCGGGGCAGGGGGGATAGCCGAGGCGAGCCAGCAGGGCGCTGAAGGCGGCGAGATCGCGCGCCCTGTCCGGCCAGTGCAGCCCGGTTTGCAGGATCAGGGCATTGTCCTGATCGCTCTTCTGGATCTGCTCGCCACGCCCCTCCGAGCCCAGCATCAGCAGGCATACCTTGTCTTGTACCTCGGCCGGGATCACCAGGGTGAAGGCCTTGGCGATCAGCTGCTCGTTGATGGTGGCGACGAGGCGCATCAGAAAGAGGGTGTGGATCCCCTGGGCATGGAGGGTGCGGATGAGCTGTTGCTGCTCCCGGGCGACAGCCTCCAGGGAGGCGGGATCATCTGCCCGGGCGATGCGCAGGGTCAGCACGTGGGAGTGGGCGGAAAAAAGGCCGAGCACCTGGGTCAGGTGCAGGATGCCTGCCACCTCGTGCCCCTGCCAGACCACCAGTCGCTTGATGCGATGACGGGTCATCAGCAGCAGGGCATCGAACAGATAGCTGCCGAGGGTCAGGCCGATGAGCGGGGCCGGGGTCAGCAGCGAGAGTGGGGCCGAGAGTGGCAGGCCGCTCAGGGTCAGGGCATGGAGCAGGGTCTTGCGGGTGGCGAGGCTCAGGCTGCCATCGGCGGCCGGGTAGAGCAGGCAATCCGTGCCCTTGGCCGCCATGGCCTCGCTGGCGGCCAGCAGGGTGCTGTGCTTGCCGAGCTGCAGGGCGGGTTGCAGATGATGCGGGTCGATGCGGGTCAGGATGAATTCCGCCAGATTCTGCTGGCCAAGCTGGCTGCGCCGCTCCTGCTCGCGCTGGCGCTCGGTCAGGGTGGCGGTGAAGTAGTGGGCAAAGTCGGGATGCCGGGCGCAGAGGTGCTGAAACACGTCCGCGGGAATGAGCTGGCAGAGGCTGTCTTCCAGGGCGTCGAAGCGATGGCGGCAATGGCCATCGAACTGGGCCCGCACATCGAACATGTCCCCCTCTCCGTAGTCGCCGAAGCGCTGGTGAGGGCCGGACTCTTCCACCGCCCCCTTGGTGATGAGGTAGAGGCCGGGCGGGGCTTCCCCTGGGCTCAGCACCGTCTGACCGGCGCGAAAATAGCAGATGCTGAGATGCTGGCCGAGATGGTCGCGCGCCTCTGTATCCAGGCAGTCAAAGGGGGGACGGGCGAAATCGAACAAGAGGGACATGGCTTGTCTCGGCCTGGGGCAGGGAACCTGGTGCCAGTCTGGCAAAGAGGGGTGACGAAAGGCCAGCCGACTTTAGTCGCAGTGGGAGCCAAGCCTCTCTATCCCCGCTGGTAACACTCTGGTAACGTTGTGGTATGACCAGTGTCGATTCACAGGGAGAAGAGAGGACATGGACAAACCAAGGGTCAAGTGGACGATCCGGGACGGCATCGCCGAGGTGCTGTTGAGCCGGGGGGACAAACTCAATGCGCTGGACAGGGTCATGTTCGGGGCCATCGACGAGACACTCATTGAGCTGAGTCAGCACAAGGGGCTGCGGGCGGTGATCCTGCACGGGGAGGGGCGCGCCTTCTGCGCAGGGCTGGATGTGAAATCCATGCTGCGTCAGCCGGTGGCGGCCCTGGACATTCTCAAGCGCGAGGCGGACGAGGCGACCAATCTGGCCCAGCGGGTGGCCTACGGTTGGCACCAGTTGCCGGTACCGGTGATCGCCGTGACGCAGGGGGTCTGCTTCGGCGGTGGCCTGCAGATAGCGCTCGGCGCCGATTTTCGCTTCAGCACGCCGGATTGCCGCTTCTCGGTGATGGAGATCAAGTGGGGCATCATTCCCGACATGAGTGGCAGCGTCACCTTGCGCAATCTGATGGGGGTGGATACCGCCATGGAGCTTGCCATGAGCGGGCGTGAGCTGCTGGCCGCGGAGGCGAAGAGCCTCGGCCTAGTGAGCCGGGTCTGCGATGATCCCCTGGAGGAGGCGCGGGCGTTTGCGCACACCCTCATCACCAAGTCACCGGATGCCCTGGCGGGGATCAAGCAGCTCTATACCCAGGCCTGGGCCCGCAGCGATGAGGCGATGCTCAAAGAAGAGACCCGCTTGCAGCGGCAGATCCTGGGGCGACCCAATCAGTGGCGCGCCACCCTCAACAGCCTGTTTCGCTGGCGCCTGCCGTTCGGACCGAGGCGCAACGCGCTCTAGGGGATAAAAGCCGCCTCATGACGCAGTGTTTACCAAAGAAAAATGGCAGCCAGGGCTGCCATTTTTGATCTCATTCGGTGAGCGGGATCAGGACGGTGTGCGATCCGCCTCGAACGGATGACCGGCTTGCTCCTGCTCCAGGTTTTGCTCGGAGCGACGGCCCGTCCAGTAATCGGCGTTCTTGATGCCGAGCTTTTCCGGGTGGAACACGGGATCCAGCCCTTGGGCTTTTTGTGCCTCATAGTCGCGCAGGCAGACAAAGGCGGTCTTTTGCAGCAGCAAGATGGCACCGATGTTGAGCCAGGCCATCAGGCCGACCCCGATATCCCCCAGACCCCATGCCAGATCGGCGGTCTTGACCGTGCCGTACACCGTGGCCGCCATCAGGCCGATCTTCAGGATGAAGGTGAGCCAGGGGCGGTTGATCTTGCGGTTGATGAAGGCGATGTTGGTCTCGGCGATGTAGTAGTAGGCGACGATGGTGGTGAACGCGAAGAAGAAGAGCGCGATGGCCACGAAGTAGCTACCAAAGCCCGGCATCATGCTCTCCATGGCGGTCTGCACATAGCCAGGGCCCGCGGCCACACCGGCGATACCGGTATAGAGAGCAGCGCCATCCGGACCCTGAACGTTATAAAGCCCGGTAATCAGCAGCATAAAGCCGGTGGCGGAGCAGACAAACAGGGTGTCGATGTAGACGGAGAACGCCTGTACCAGACCCTGCTTGGCCGGGTGGCTCACGGCGGCGGCGGAGGAGGCGTGCGGGCCGGTGCCCTGACCTGCTTCGTTGGAGTAGACCCCGCGTTTGACCCCCCACATGATGGCCAGGCCCAGAATGGCACCGAAACCGGCATCCATCCCGAAGGCACTCTTCCAGATGAGCAGCAGTATGCCCGGCAGCTGACCGATGTTGAGGGCGATGATGACGCAGGCGACGATGATGTAGCCCAGCGCCATGAAGGGCACCACGGTACTGGCGAAGTGAGCGATGCGCTTCACGCCGCCGAAGATGATGAAGCCAAGCAGCATGGCCAGACCCGCGGCGGTGACGTTGGGATCGATATCAAAGGCAGTCTGCAGGCTGGCACCGATGGAGTTGGCCTGTACCCCTGGCAGCAGCACGCCGCAGGCGAAGATGGTGGCGATGGCGAAGGTCCAGGCGTACCACTTGATGCCGAGTCCTTTCTCGATGTAGAAAGCCGGGCCACCGCGGTATTCGCCGTTGATCTTCTCTTTGTAGACCTGACCCAGGGTGGACTCCACGAAGGCGGAGCTGGCGCCAAGGAAGGCAACCATCCACATCCAGAACAGGGCGCCCGGGCCGCCGAAGGTGATGGCGGTGGCGACCCCTGCAATGTTGCCGGTACCGACCCGACCCGCCAGGGTCATGGCCAGCGCCTGGAAGGAAGAGACACCGGCATCGGTACTCTTGCCATCAAACATCAACCGGATCATCTCCTTGATATGACGCAGTTGCAAAAAACGGCTGCGCAGGGAGAAGTAGAGGCCGACTCCCAGGCACAGATAGATGAGCGCTGGGCTCCAGATCACACCATTGATGGCATTGACGATCTCATTCATGTACAACAACTCCTTTGTTGCGCTGTCTTGACGAGGTCTGCGCCTCGTTCCCTAAATTGAATAGTGGGTGACCAAGGGGGTCACACCGATTGACACGGGACTTTCGACTGCAAAGTCCGCGGGTTTTAACATATCGACTTGTGCCAATGCTTCCTAGCGAAATATGTTGCCAAGCCGTTAATTTGTGAATTGACAGTAACAATTGGCAGTGAGTGGTGGACAAGATACGGCGCTTACCCATAGGGCGGAATTTCCCCCAGTGGCCCAGCCATCATGAGGGTGGCTTCCGACATGACCCTGAGTGCCCCTGATAAGGAGAGCAAGTTTGAGGCCAGAAGTGAGATCTCGCGTCATCAAGGATGGAAATGGTTGCATCGTTCGTCTTGCCGAGCAGGGGGATGGTGCCGCCCTCGCGTCCCTGTTCGTCCAGCTGGGTTACCCGGCCCTCGAAGCCGGGGTGAGCCAGGGGTTGATGCAGCCGGATCCGGCGCGGGAGGTGCTGGTGGCCTGCATGGCGGAGGCCGTGGTCGGGGTGCTGGTGTGGCATCACCTGCAACCGCTGCACGTTGCACCCGCCTGGGGCCTCATCTCGGCGCTGGTCGTCGATGATAGTGCAAGGAGCCTCGGGGTCGGGGCCAGGCTGCTGGCGACAGTGGAGGAGCGGGCCCGGGTGGCCGGTTGCATGCAACTGGAGCTCTCCAGCAGTCTCAAGCGGGAGGGGGCGCACCGCTTCTATCTGGGACAGGGTTATCTCGAGCGCCCCAAGCGATTCGTCAAGGTCATCTGAAGTGAAACGGGAGAGTCTGTGTTCTGGTCGAGGTTAAGAAGTGTATTCGGTGTACCAGCCCGGTCGGCGGACAATGCCCCCCAGGCGCTTGAATGGCAGCAGGCGCTGGCCGCCATCCCCATCTTGCAGGGATTCACTCCCGCCGAAGAGCAGCGGCTGACGGCGCTGGCCACCCAGTTTCTGGCCCGCAAGACCCTGACCCAGATCGGGGTCGAGCTCACGGCGCGCCAGCAGGCGGTGCTGGCCCTGCAGGCGGTGTTGCCCATCCTGCATCTGGGGATGGACTGGTATCGCGGTTTTCATGAGGTGATCATCATCCCCGAGCCTGTCACCCGTCGTCAGGAGGTGCAGGACGAGTTCGGGCTGGTGAGCGAGTGGGAAGAGGAGAACGCGGGCGAATCCTGGCCCCAGGGGCCGCTGGTGCTGGCCTGGAGCGAGTTGCAGCAGGACGGGGACTGGGATGGTTTCAACCTGGTGATCCACGAGCTGGCCCACAAGCTCGACATGCTGGGAGGCGATGCGGACGGGGCGCCCCCTTTGCCGAGCGGTATGGAGCAGCAACCCTGGACCCGTGCCCTGCAAAGCGCCTTCGATGAGATGAATGAGCAGCTGGCCCGGGACGAAGTGACCCAGATAGACCCTTATGCGGCCTCGCACCCCGCAGAATTTTTCGCGGTGTGCAGCGAGAGCTTCTTCACCGACCCCTTGCGGCTGCGGGCCGTCTATCCCGCCGTCTACGAGCAGTTCGAGCATTTCTATGGTCAGCAGCCGGCGGCGCGCTTCCCGGCCACCCGTTTGCTGGCGGGGGAGGAGTCCTTGCCCAGCTAGCGGACTGCTTTGACAGGCAAACAAAAAGGCACCCCGAGGGGTGCCTATTTCATCATGGGCGCGCGTCATCGCGAGCCATGCCTGCGGCTTAGGCGGCAGCCTTGAGCTGGACGGCAGCGGCTTTCTTGTGATCACCGATGGGCAGCACGGTGCGGCCGAACTGCTCGTTGATCACGGTGGCCATGGCCAGGTAGATGGCGCTGGCACCACAGATGATGCCTTCGAAACCGGCGATGGTGCCGATCAGGGTGCTGCCGGTGAAGTCACGGGCGGCCAGCAGGAAGAAGAGCACGGTCAGGGAGGCGAACACGAACTGCTTCACGCGGGGGAAGTTGACGGTGCCAACCAGCATGAACAGGGTGAACATGCCCCACATCAGCAGATACCAGCCCATGAAGGCGTGGGGAGTGGCTTCAGCCAGGCCCATGCCAGGCATCATCAACAGGAACACCAGGCTCCACCAGAAGGTGCCGTAGGAGATGAAGGCGGTGACACCGAAGGTGTTGCCACGCTTGTACTCCATGATGCCGGCGATGATCTGGGCGAGACCGCCATAGCACAGGCCCATGGCCAGGATCATGGCACTGATGGGGAAGAAGCCTGCGTTATGGATGTTCAGCAGAATGGTGGTCATACCGAAACCCATCAGACCCAGAGGGGCAGGGTTGGCCAATTTTTCGCTCACGTGTGTTCTCCAACGATAGAGGTGGGGGTTGATAAAAGACGCGCGATTTTAGGCAGCCGCCGACCCCCGGGCAAGGGGGATGAGCGAATAAATAGTAAAAAAACGACACGGGATATTACCCGGCTCATCATTCGTGTCTGGGAGGTAGAAAACAGGTAAATGAATCACGCCTGTCAGGTTGGTTTTTTGTGTAAATGACGGGGCAGTGAAAGTAAATGACGGGGCGGCAGGAGACAACGATGACACCTTGTTCATGCAGCCGGACGAGCCGCGCAGGAGACTAGCGGGCCGAGGTCGCGATGGCTCGTATGACGATGTGGTTGAAAAACGCCCTTATATGCCATCAGACAAGGCTATTTTATCCCGGCTTGAGGTCCACTTATCGACACCTGTCTGCATCGCGTTGAATCCTGTGGACGATTCCACTGCTCGTCTTCAAGTAGGCAGTGAAAACGGCTGTGAATCTAGGGCGAGCCTTGCCAGGGCGAGTGTCCGGGCGAAGGTCTCATCGTTCGGGACGAGCCAGGGGATCATCCTGGCATGACGGGGATGCCTCCGCGTGATGAGGCGAGTCGGGATGCCGATAACCAGAGACGCGCAGAGCTGGTCGGGGACGCGGCGCGGGAGAGAGCTAGAGTCGCAGGATCAAAGGCAGGGGCAAACAAAGGCCATCAAGAAGGTTGCAGTTAGCACGACAGTCACAGGCGAAAGAGACGCCAATGTACGGCGGCGGAGTCGTGTGATGGAGGACTGGAAGAACAGGGAGAGCAGGGAGAACAGGGAGAATGGGAAAGTGAGGAAGCTGGAAGGCAAGGCTGGCAAGATGCAGGAGAGGGAAGGGAGCCAGGGCAGCTCGAAAACGGGGCGGCCAGGGCCGCCCCTCGGGCTCAGTTGTCCAGAGTCAGCACCACCTTGGCCTCTTTGTCCGTCTCCTTGACCAGGCTGTCGAGGACGAACAGCCGCTCCGGCGCTATGCCCTGGTTTTCGACCAGGAATGCCTTGGTATTCTGGGCGCGGCGCATGGCCAGGCTGCGCAGGGACTTGGCGGTGATCAACTGCTGGTCTCGCAGCAGGATCACGGCCTGGCTGCGCAGGGCCGGGCTCTGCTCGGCGAGTCTCAGCCTGTCCGCCAGATCCCCGAGATCTTCGTTGAATTTCGCCTCATAGGCATCGGCCAGGGCGGATTGCATGGTGCTGTCTTGCTCCAGCAGGTTGAGATCCACCGGCGAGCCGGTGATCTTGGCCAGCACCCGTTCCAGTTTCTGGCGCTGCAAGATGGGCCTCTCCTCGTTGAAATTGACCTTGCCGCGGATGTTCATGCTGAGCTTGGGGCGCTCCTTGAGGGCCTGGGCCAGCTTGTCCAGCTTGGTCTGCTGGCTTGGGCTGAGATCCGGGCTGCCTGGCAGGAAGGGCAGCTCGTCGAGATCCTGGGTGCCGCCGGTCAGGGAGGCCAGCAGGGAGAAGGGAGAGCTGATGGCCTTGGTCAGGGTATTGCCGAGCACGTCCCAGAAGATGTTGCCCAGGCTGAAGTTCGGCTGATCCAGGTCTCCCTTCACCTTGAGATTCATCTTGATGACACCATTGGAGTCGCTCAGCAGGGCGATGGCAAGGCCCAGGGGCAGATCCCTGGCCTGCTCGCTCTTGACCTTCTCACCGAGTTGCAGCTTCTTGATGGTGATGTCGTTGTCCCCCTCCAGTCGGTTGCCCTGCAATTTGTAGTTGAGCTTCATGGAGAGCTGCCCCTTGTCGATGGCATAGCCCGCGTAGGTGCTGGAGTAGGGGGTGAAGGTGGTGAGCTCCAGGTTGTTGAAGGCCACGGCGACGTCGAGCACGGGATCATCGATGAGCAGGTTGGTTCCCCCCCTGATGGTGACGGGGGCGTAGCGATCCACCTTGCCATTGAAGGCGAGCTCGGAACGCTGACCCGGTACGTTGCTGATATGGCGGCTCTGGCCCGCGAGGGAGGCGATATCAACCACGAATTCCGGACTCAGGCTGCGATCGGCAAAGCGCAGGTTGCCCTGCTCGGTGCGCACCTGATCGATGTGGATATGGGGAGTGGGCGTGCTGGCCCCCTGTGGCTTGTCCGGCTGGGGCAACAGCAGTTGCTGCACGTTGGTGATCCCCGTTTCGCTGATCTCGATACGGGCGAAGGGTTGGCGCAGCAGGATGTCGGCTATCTTCAACTGCTGGCTCATGCCATCGTACTGCAGCCCGGTGAGCTCCAGGCGGGAGATCTGCAGTAGGCGCTGGTTGTCGGCCCTGTCCAGTACATAGAGCTTGTCGACATCGAGCCCCCCTTCCAGATCCAGCCGGCTCAGGACCCCGTTGGCATCGGTGGCCAGGGTCAGTCTGGTGCGGCTGCTAAGCAGGCCATCCTGCACCTTGATGCGCAGCAGATCCTGCAGATAGGGCTGGGCCCAGGCAAGGGGCAACGCCTGTTGTTTGATGGTTCCGCTCAAGGCAAAAGGCGCAGGCGTGAGATTGCCATCGAAACTGACGGGGCTCTGCTGGTTGAGGGTGGCGTTCAGGAGCAGGGGACTGGGCGCCTGGGCATGGCTGCCGAGTGCCCCGAGGCTGAGACTGAGCCCCGATAACTCGCGCAGCAACGGCTTGCCCGAGCTGGATTCGGTCAGCTTGAGATGACCCTCGCTGATACGGGACTGCTTGAGCTGCCAACGCCAGGGCTGGCTGGTCTGGGCCGGTTTGGTTTTCTTGGCGGGCTTTGCCGCAGCCTTGGTAGCGGGCTGAGCGACCAACAAGGCGGCGAGATCCAGTTGTTGCTTCTCATCAAGCACGGCGCTGAGGGTGGGGGCCTTGAGGGTAGCGCTGCCGATGGTGAGGGATTGCTTGGCCCCATCCACGCTGATCCCGGTCAGGGCCAGCTGGTTGAAGCGGGCAAACTCGCTGCCCTTGGCACGCTTGAGCTGCCAGTTGTTCAGCAGCAGTTTGCCGTTGGAGAGTTGCCACCCCAGTCCCTGCTTGCCCTGGGTCAGGCGATAGCTGAGTTCGGCACTGGCGTCCCCCCGGGCCAGCTCCGCCTTGAGATAAGGTGTCCAGAGGGGGGCGAAGGGGGCGAGAGCCAGTTTGCCGAGACTGACGCTTCCCTTGCCGGAGCCGGTCAGAATGTCGAGTTCACCCCGGGCCTTGAGAGGGCTCTTCTGGTTGAGGGTGGCGCTCAGCTGATAGGGGCTCTGATGCCCCTTGGCGGTGGATACACCGGGCAGTTGCAGCTCGAGCTTGTCGAGGGCAAGCTTCGGCACCCAGCCCGGGCTGCCAGGCTTGCGGCTGTCTTGATAGCGAACTTGCCCCTGCACCAGGGTCAGCTTGTCGATCTGTACCGGCAGCATCTCTTGCGTCGGCTCGGCAGGGGTGACAGGGTCGGCCGCCAGCAAGGGGGCGAGTGCCTCGGTCAGGTTGAATCTGGCCTCGGGCTGCTTGTCCGGGCCCTTGCCATCAGCGAGGCGTACCAGGTTGGCGACGGGCTTGCTGAGGCTGGCCTCGGCCAGCACCACTGCTCGCTGCTGCCAGCTCTCTTTGAGCTTGGGGACAATCAGGAGCTGCTCGAAGGCCAGTATGGGTTGTTGCTGGGCATCGAGCAGCGTCGTGGGGCCCAGGGTGAGGGAGGGGGTCTGCAGGCTGACCCGGATCTCCCCTAGAGTGAGCTGCAGTCCATAGTGCTTGGCCAGCCAGCCGGGAAGATGACGCTGGGCGAGACCGGGGGCTTGCCACAGCAGAATGACGCAGGCGATGAGCAGGGCGACGCAAAGGTAGAGGGCATAGCGCAACAGGCGAGTGGGCAGAGGCTTGGGCATGGCGGTCTCCATTTGATGCGCACATGGTAGCAATTAATCACCGCCCGAGCATGATCTCTCCTTGAAGCTGCGCCGGACTCTGACCGGCATTGGTGGTCATGTGTGCAATTGGCAGCCCTTGGCACCAGGGAGGTTCCGACATAGCAGGGCGGGCGTGGCGCGTTGCCGCCTCCGGTCTCGAACACTGGTGTCCGCCACCTTTTCGTTGATAGCTCGTCGGAGCAGCCTCATGAGCCGGACTGTCGCCCAGCGCCGGTCAATCCGCCCCGGTTGTCAGCGCGTTGAGGGAGTGGATGCAGCGCTGCTCGGCGACCTCCAGTTCAGCCATCACCATCTGGATATCTTCGAGCTGCTGGCGCAGGGAGTGGCGTCTTGCCTCGATGATCTGGATCATCGAGTGCAACTGGGTTCGGCTGGTCTTGTCGGTATCGTAGAGATCGAACAGCTCGCGGATCTCCGCCAGACTGAAACCGAGCCGCTTGCCCCGCAGGGTGAGCTTGAGGCGGATCTTGTCCTTGTGGCTGTAGATCCGGGTCTGCCCCTCCCGGGTCGGGGTGATCAGCCCCTCATCCTCGTAGTAGCGGATGGTGCGCGGGGTGACGTCAAACTCCTGGGCCAGCTCCGAGATGCTGTAGGTCACCTCCTTGCTGGCGAAACGGTTAGGGACCATGGCAGGCTCCTTGTGGGATCTCATCCTTTGTAGTCCGCTGGCGGGCGAGGGCCTTGGCATGCAGTGCCTGACCGACCCGGGAGCCGTTGGCCCGCCCCAGCTGTTCGCTCACCCACTGGCCGGTGGCGGCGAGGGTGTCCAGGTTCACCCCTGTGCTCATGCCAAGGCCGTGCAGCAGGTAGACCACCTCTTCCGAGGCGACGTTGCCGGAGGCACCGGGGGCATAGGGGCAGCCACCGAGCCCGGCCACCGAACAGTCGATGGTGCGGATCCCGCGCTCGAGCGCCGGCAGTAAATTGGCCAGCCCCTGGCCATAGGTGTCGTGAAAATGGACCGCGAGCCGCCCCGCCGGCACCTCGTGCAAGACGGCGTCCAGCATGGGCGCGACGGTGCCCGGGGTGCCGACCCCTATGGTGTCGCCAAGGGAGATCTCGTGACAACCCAGATCCAGCAGCCGCTCGGCGAGCGCCGCCACCCGTTTCGGCCGGGTCGGGCCCTCGTAGGGGCAGGCGATGACGGTGGAGAGATAGCCCCGCACCCGGATGCCGAGGCTGCGGGCCTCGGCCACCAGGGGGGCGAAGCGCACCAGGGACTCCTCCACGCCGATGCCGATATTGGCGCGGGTAAAGCCATCGGAGCAGGCGGTGAAGAGGCCTATCTCGTCCACTTGGGCACTGATGGCGGCTTTGAGCCCCTGCAAGTTGGGCACCAGGGCGCCGTAGCGTACCCGCTGATGCCCCGGTTCGGCGCGCCGGGGCAAGGCTGCCAGCAGGGCGCCGGAGTCCGCCATCTGGGGAACCCGTTTGGGGGAGACAAAGGCCCCCACCTCGATGCGCTGCAGGCCGCTCTCGGCGAGGCGCGCGATTAACTCGAGCCGCTGGGCCAGGGGCAGTATGTGTAGTTCGTTTTGCAGCCCGTCCCGCGGCCCCATCTCCACCAGGCTCACCCGATCCACGGGCCTTCCCTGTTCCTTGTTCATGCTCCATCCGCCTGTGTCTGTTCATCCTTGTCCGGGGAGAGCTGCACCAGGACGTTGCCCTGGCTCACCTGTTCCCCCTGCTGGCAGTGCAGGGCCGCAATCACGCCATCCTGTTCGGCCCTGAGGTTGTGCTCCATCTTCATGGCCTCCAGCACCAGCAAGGCTTGCCCCTTGCTGACTCGTTGTCCTGCCTCCACCAGCAAGGCCACGACGATGCCGTGCATGGGGGCGCGTATCTCCCCCGTGCTGACGCCATGCTGGTGATCAGGACGGGCTTGGTGCCGTGGATCATCTTCACAAAATGGCAGGCTTCGGCCCTGCAGGGGCAGCACGAAATGCTGCCCCTGTGTCTTGACGGGGTAGCGTTGCCAGGCATCTCCCGCTTTGATGCGCAGATAATCTGTCCCGGACTCGTAGGGTAGTCGGATCCCCTGCCATTCAATGGCGCCGGCGGTCTCGATGAGGGTCAATGTGCGGCTCTCATCGCCAATTCGCACCGCCGCCGTCCAGTGCCTGTGAGCGCCGAGGCGAAAGCCGTCGGTCTGCTGCCAGGGTCCCGGGGCCTGTCCCTTGCGCTGCCTGCTGGCAAGCCAGAGAGTGGCGAGCGGCCAGGCGAGGTCTGGCACGGGCAGCGGGTCGGTGGGGATGGGCCACTGGGTGTGATGACGCATCGCCAGCACATCCGGCTCCTGGCACAGGCGCAGCAGCAGGGCGCCGTTGTGCACCAGGGGGCCCAGCGTCAATGCCGCCAGCGCCTCGGCCAGTCTGGCAAAGGCCTCGGCGCGGCTCTGGCCGTGCACGATGAGCTTGGCAATCATGGGGTCGTAATAGGGGCTCACGGCATCTCCGGCGCCCACCCCGGTGTCGATGCGGATCCCGTCCGGCCAGTGCAGCCAGTCGATGGGACCGCTGGCGGGCAGGAAACCCGCTCCCACGTCCTCGGCGTAGAGCCGCGCCTCCACCGCGTGGCCGCGCAGCACCACCTCATCCTGCGTCAGCGGCAGGGGCTTGCCTTGGGCGACTGTGAGCTGCCAGGCCACCAGATCCTGACCCGTGATGCATTCGGTAACCGGGTGCTCCACCTGCAGTCGGGTGTTCATCTCCATGAAGAAGAACTCCCCACCACACAACAGAAATTCGATGGTGCCGGCGCCGCGGTAGTTGATGGCGCGGGCGGCGGCCACGGCTGCCTCCCCCATGGCCTGGCGCAGGGGGGGCGGGATGTCGGGGGCGGGGGCCTCTTCAATTACCTTCTGGTGGCGGCGCTGCAAGGAGCAGTCGCGGTCCCCGAGATAGATGGCGTTGCCGAGCTCATCGGCAAACACCTGCACCTCCACGTGGCGGGCGCGGGGCAGGTAGCGCTCCAGCAACACATGATCGTCGCCGAAGGCGGCCCTGGCTTCTCGTTTGACTGCGGCCAGGGCGTCGTCGAAATCGGCCAGCTGATCGACTCGGCGCATCCCCTTGCCGCCACCACCGCTGGCGGCCTTGATGAGCAGCGGGAAGCCGACGAGACTCGCCTGATCGCGCAAAAAGCCGGCTTCCTGATCCGCCCCGTGATAGCCGGGCAACACGGGCACCCCCGCGGCCTGCATCAGGGCCTTGGCGCCGGATTTGTCCCCCATGGCGAGGATGGCGGCGCCGCTCGGGCCGATGAAGCGAATGCCTGCCGCCTCACAGGCGCTGGCGAAATCGCTGTTCTCGGACAGGAAACCGTAGCCAGGGTGAATGGCATCGGCTTTGGCCTCAAGGGCGATGGCGAGCACCTTGGCGGCGTCGAGGTAGCTCGCCCGTGCAGGCGCCGGCCCCAGATGCCAGGCCTCGTCGGCGTCGCGCACATGCATGGCGCCAGCATCGACGTCGGAGTAGAGGGCGATGGTGTGGATGCCGAGGCGGCGAGCGGTCTTGATGATCCGCACCGCGATCTCGCCCCGGTTGGCGATCAGCAGGCGGTTGATGGGGGCCGTCATATCTGCGCCTCACGGACTGCGGTGGTGTGGGAGTGCGGTGCGGGATAAGCCGTCCATCGGCCAGATCCGTTGTAATGGGTGATCACCAGGTGCTTGATGGGTTTGATCATGCTTCGTCCTTGAAACGGGGGCGCCAGCTGGGGGGGCGTTTGTCGAAGAAGGCTTGCATCCCTTCCTGGGCTTCCAGACCGACCCGCACCCGGGCTATGGTCTCGACCGTGTGTTCTTCGTGGTGGCGGCCGCCGTGCGCGTCGAGTTCTGCCAGCAGCCGCTTGGTCTCTTTCATCGCCTGCGGGCCGTTGCGACACAGGCGCAGGGCCTGACGACGTCCCTCGGTCAGCAATTCGGCCGGGGTGGTCATCAGGTGAGCCACGTTGAGGTGGCAGGCGGTGATGGCATCGAAGGGTTCGGCGCTCAGCATGTAGCGGCGTGCCTGACGCATGCCCATGGCGCGCACCACGTAGGGACTGATCACCGCCGGGACCAGCCCGAGGCTCACCTCGGAGAGGCAGAAGCGGGCGTTGTCGGCGGCAATCGCGATATCGCAGGCACAGACGAGGCCAAGTGCTCCCCCATAGGCGGCCCCCTGCACCAGGGCCAGGGTGGGGAAGGGGAGCTCGTCCAGGGTTTGCATCAGCCGCGCCAGCAGCCGGGCATCCTCCCGGTTCTGCTCGAAATCCGCGTGGGCCAGGCTGCGCATCCAGTCGAGATCGGCCCCGGCGCAAAAATGCTTGCCCTCGGCCCGCAGGATCAGTGCATGGGGGCGGGACGGGTGGTGAACCAGCTCGTGGAGACAGTCGAGCAGCCCCTGCATCAAGGCGGCGTCAAAGGCGTTGTGACGAGTCGGGCGCGCCAGGATGAGTTCCGCCAGGGGGCCGTGCCACTCCAGCCGGTAACTGGCCGGAGGATCGTCAAAGAGAGGGTCAGTCATGGTGCGCTCCTTACATCCGGAAGATGCCGTACTGTTCGGGGCCAATCTCGGCTCCCTGACAGGCGGCCAGGGCCAGGGACAGCACGGTGCGACTCTGGGCGGGGTCGATGACGCCGTCATCCCACAGCCTCGCACTGGCGTAGTAGGGGTGCCCCTGCCGTTCATACTGTTCTATCACGGGGGAACGGATGGCCGCAGCCTCCTGTTCACTCAATGTCTTTCCCTCGCCCGCCAGCTTGTCACGGCGCACCTGCACCAGGACGCCGGCGGCCTGCTCGCCTCCCATCACCGAGGTGCGGCTGTTGGGCCAGCTGAACAGAAAGTCGGGCTCATAGGCGCGGCCACACATGCCGTAGTTGCCGGCACCGAAGCTGCCGCCGACGATCAGGGTGATCTTCGGCACCCGGCTGCAGGCCACGGCAGTGACCAGTTTGGCACCGTGCTTGGCGATCCCCTCTTTCTCCGCCGCACTGCCCACCATGAAACCGGTGATGTTCTGCAAAAAGAGGAGCGGGATCGCGCGCTTGTTGCACAGCTGGATGAAGTGGGCGCCCTTCTGGGCGCTGTCGCTGTGCAGCACCCCGTTGTTGGCGAGGATCCCCACCGCCATGCCCTGGATGCGGGCAAAGCCGGTGACCAGGGTGGTACCGAACAGCGCCTTGAACTCGTCAAACTCCGAACCATCCACCAGGCGGGCGATGAGCTCCCGGGCATCGTAGGGACGCTTGAGATTGGTGCCCACCAGGCCGTAGAGATCCTCGATGGGATAGCAGGGCTCTTCGAAGGCCGGTTGGGTGTCCTGATTGCCAGCCCCCGGGTCGCTCATCCCCAGGTTGCTGACCTCCAAGTTGCTAACCCCTAAGTTGCTAACCAAGGTGCGGGCGATAGCCAGCGCATGGGCATCGTCCTCGGCCAGGTGATCCGCGACCCCGGAGTGGGCACAGTGGACCTGGGCGCCGCCGAGGGCCTCGGCGCTGATGGTTTCCCCCGTGGCGGCTTTGACCAGAGGAGGGCCCGCCAGGAAGATGGTGGCCTGGTTCTTGACCATGATGGATTCGTCCGCCATGGCGGGTACATAGGCGCCGCCGGCGGTGCACAGACCCATGACCACAGCGAGCTGGGGGATGCCCTGGGCCGACATTCGGGCCTGGTTGTAGAAGATGCGGCCAAAATGCTCCCGGTCCGGGAAGACCTCGTCCTGCATGGGCAGGAAGGCGCCGCCGGAATCCACCAGATAGAGACAGGGCAGGTGCAGCCGCGCGGCGATGGCCTGGGCCCGCAGGTGTTTTTTCACCGTGAGGGGGTAGTAGGTGCCCCCCTTGACGGTGGCATCGTTGACCACCAAGAGGCAGAGCCGACCCGAGATACGGCCAAGCCCGGTGATGATGCCGGCGGCGGGCACGGCCTCGTCATAGACCTGCCAGGCGGCCAGCGCCGAGAGTTCGAGGAAGGGGGAACCGGGGTCGAGCAGCCGATCGATGCGCTCGCGGGGCAGCAGCTTGCCGCGCTCCCGATGGCGGGCCTGATTGGCGGCGCCGCCGCCAAGGGCAATCTCGTCCAGGCGGGCATGCAGATCCTGGACCAGGGCCGCCATGGCCGCGTGGTTTTCGGCAAATTCGGGACTGGTCCTGTCAAGACGAGAGAAGAGGCGGCTCATGCCTGCTCTCCCATCAGCTCACGGCCGATGAGCCAGCGACGGATTTCCGAGGTGCCGGCGCCTATCTCGTAGAGCTTGGCGTCTCGCAGCAGGCGGCCGGTGGGGTATTCGTTGATGTAGCCGTTGCCGCCGAGCAGCTGGATGGCATCCAGTGCCATCTGGGTGGCATTCTCGGCGGCGAGCAGGATGGCGGCGGCGCAATCCTTGCGACTGGTGTGACCCAAGTCGCAGGCCGTGGCCACCGAATAGACCAGGGCGCGGCTGCTGGCGAGGCGGGTATACATGTCGGCCAGCTTGCCCTGCACTAGCTGGAATTCGCCGATGGCCTGGCCGAACTGTTTGCGCTCGCGCACATAGGGCAGCACCACATCCATGCAGGCCTGCATGATGCCGAGGGGTCCCGCCGCCAGCACCACGCGCTCGTAATCGAGCCCGCTCATCAGCACCTTGACTCCGCCGTGCAATGGGCCGAGCAGATTCTCCTTGGGCACCTTGCAATCCTCGAACACCAGCTCGCAGGTGCTGGAGCCGCGCATGCCGAGCTTGTCGAGCTTCTGGGCCGTGGTGAATCCCGGCGTGCCCGCCTCGACGATAAAGGCCGATATCCCCTTGGGGCCGGCTGATGCGTCCGTCTTGGCGTAGATGACGAAGGTGTCCGCATCCGGCCCATTGGTGATCCACATCTTGTTGCCGTTCAGCAGAAAGTGATCACCCTTGTCTTCTGCGATGAGACGCATGGCGACCACGTCGGAGCCGGCACCGGGTTCGCTCATGGCCAGTGCCCCCACGTGCTTGCCGCTGACCAGATCAGGCAGGTAGCGCGCCTTCTGATCAGGGGTGCCGTGACGGTGGATCTGGTTGATGCAGAGATTGGAGTGGGCGCCGTAGGAGAGGCCGACCGAGGCGCTGGCGCGGCTCACCTGCTCCATCACCAGCACGTGGGCGAGATAGCCGAGGTCCACGCCGTCATAGGCTTCCGCCACCGTGATGCCATGCAAGCCCAGCGCCCCCATCTGGGGCCAGAGATCCCGGGGGAAGGCGTTGCTTCTGTCTATCTCCTCGGCGCGGGGGGCGATCAGTTTCTGGCAGAAGGCTTCGACCTGTTCGGTCAGGGCCTGGAGGGTCTCATCCATCAGGGCATGCATCCTTGCTCTCCTTATCAAGCGGTGATGGGCGGACCGTGGTTCCCCGGGGTCATCTCAGAGAAGGGGAATACTGGTCAGTCCATCAATGAATCAAGTTTACGTTAGCGTAAACGTAAATGAGTTGTTAGTCTAAGGTAAATTCGTTGACCGCCAACCGCAAGGGGATATCCAGGGAGACGGTCGAATCCAGGGAGTGAGGAAGATGATCAACAACTGCAATCGACAGGGAACCCATGGAACCGGGCTCCCTATCCAGATCGCCGTCAACGGGAGGAGGGCGTCATGAGCCAGCACAGCGGTCACCCGCAGACCCGGTACGGGGATCTGCCCCTTCATATCGGTGGGGAGGCTTATGCTTCCGCCAGCGAGCAATGGATAGAGGTCACCAATCCGGCAGATCAGAGCCTGCTCGCGCGGGTGCCCAAGGCCACCCCGGCCGAGCTGGAGTTGGCGGTGCGCAGCGCCCACGACGCCTATCTGTTGTGGCGAGAGGTGCCGGCCTCCGAGCGGGCGCGCGTCATGTTCAACTACCAACATCTTCTCAAAGTCCATCACGACGAGCTGGCGGAGCTGCTGGCACAGGAGACCGGCAAGAATCTGGCGGATGCCAAGGGGGATGTGTGGCGCGGCATCGAAGTGGTGGAGCAGGCCTGCGCCATCGCGAGCCAGACCCTGGGTGAGACCATGGGCAACGTGGCGTGCCGGGTCGACGGCCACTCCTGGGTGCAACCCCTCGGTGTGTGCGTCGGGATCACCCCGTTCAACTTCCCGGCCATGATCCCGCTGTGGATGTTCCCGCTGGCGGTGGCCTGCGGCAATGGCTTTGTGCTCAAGCCTTCGGAGCAGGATCCCCTCACCCCCATGCGGCTGGTGGAACTGTTCGCCGAGGCAGGGGCACCCAGGGGCATCCTCTCTGTGGTGCACGGCGGTGCCGAGCAGGTGGATGCACTGCTCGCCCACCCGGATGTGAAGGCGGTGAGCTTCGTGGGGTCGGCCCGGGTCGGCGCCCATGTCTATCGCACCGCCACCTCCCAGCTCAAGCGGGCACAATGCTTCGTCGGCGCCAAGAACCACATGGTGATCATGCCGGATGCCAACAAGGCGCAGGTGCTCGGCAACCTGGTGGGCGCCGGAGTGGGCGCCGCCGGCCAGCGTTGCATGGCCATCAGCGTAGCGGTGTTCGTCGGGAACGCGCGGGAGTGGATCCCGGAACTCGCCACTGAGTTTGCCAAGGTGAAACCGGGGATCTGGCACGATCCAGAGGCCGCCTATGGCCCCTTGATCAGCCCGGAGGCGAAAGTCAGGGTCGAGGGCTTGATCGAGGCGGGGATCGCCGAGGGGGCCGAGTGCCTGCTGGACGGGCGTTTTTGCGACGTGCCGGGTTACCCGGTGGGCAACTGGGTGGGGCCTACCCTGTTTCGCGGCGTGACCCCAGAGATGCGTATCTATCAAGAAGAGATCTTCGGCCCCGTGCTGGTGTGCCTCGAGGTGGCGAGCCTGGACGAGGCGCTCGCTCTCATCAACGAAAATCCCTATGGCAACGGCACCTCCATCTTCACCGGTTGCGGCGCCGCGGCCCGCAAGTTCCGCCACGAGGTGGCGGTGGGCCAGGTGGGGATCAACGTCCCCATCCCGGTGCCGCTGCCGTTCTTCTCCTTCACCGGCTGGCGCGGCTCCTTCTACGGGGATCTGCACGCCTACGGCAAGCAGGCGGTGCGTTTCTACACCGAGACCAAGACGGTGACCGAACGCTGGTTCGATGAAGACATCCCGAGCGGCCCCAACATGACCATCCACCTGCGTTGAGCGGTGTCACGACCAAGACAAGAAGGAAGCAAACAAGATGGATTTTACGCTGACCGCAGATCAACAGGCCTACATGGAGGCCGCCAGCGCCTTCGCCGAGGAGGCGCTCAAGCCCCATGCCGCCCGCTGGGACAGGGAGCATGAGTTCCCCGTCGCCACCATCAAGGAGGCGGCGGCGCTCGGTTTTTGCGGTCTCTATACCCCTGAGCAATACGGTGGACTGGCCCTGCCGAGGCTGGATGCCAGTCTCATCTTCGAGCGCCTCGCCATGGGGTGCACCTCCACCACGGCTTATTTGACCATCCACAACATGGTGAGCTGGATGCTGGGCTCCTGGCTGCCTGGCGAGGTGGCCGAGGAGTGGGTGCCGAGGCTCGCCAGCGGCGAGCTGCTGGGTTCTTACTGTCTCACCGAGCCGGGCGCTGGATCGGACGCGGCGGCCCTCAAGACCCGGGCCGTGCGAGATGGCGAGGATTACCTCATCGATGGCAGCAAGGTCTTCATCTCCGGGGCGGGCAGTACGAATGTGCTGGTGGTGATGGCCCGTACCGGCGGCGTGGGGGCCAGGGGGATCTCCGCTTTCATGGTGCCAGCCGACATGCCTGGGGTGAGTTATGGCAAGGCGGAGGAGAAGATGGGCTGGAACAGCCAGCCCACCCGGGAGGTGAATTTTGGCGGGGTACGCATTCCCGCTCGTTACCGACTGGGGGAGGAGGGGGAAGGCTTCAAGTTTGCCATGCAGGCCCTGGACGGGGGACGCATCAACATCGCCACCTGTTCGGTGGGGACTGCCCAGCAGGCGCTGAATGATGCCCTGGTCCATGTGCAGCAGCGCCAGCAGTTTGGCCGCCCCATCGGCGAGTTCCAGAGCGTGCAGTTTCGCCTTGCCGACATGGCCACTGAGCTGGCCGCCGCGCGGCTGCTGGTACGCCAGGCCGCCGACAAGCTGGACAGAGGCAGTCCTGACAAGAGTGCCTGGTGCGCCATGGCCAAGCGCCTGGCCACGGATGTGGGTCACAGGGTCTGCGACGAGGCACTGCAACTCTTTGGCGGCTATGGTTATATCCGCGAATATCCGCTGGAGCGTTACCTTCGCGATACCCGGGTGCATCGCATCCTGGAGGGGACCAACGAGGTCATGCGACTCATCATCGCTCGCCGCCTGCTGGCCGATCCCGGCCTGACGCTGGAGTGACGGGCACTGTGACTGACAAGGACAAGACAATGACAAGGATCAGGCTCGAGTATCACGGTCATGTGGCTTATATCACCTTCGATCATCCCCCTGCCAACACCTGGACCCTCGCCAGTTTGCAGGCCCTGCTGCAGATGATGGTGGAGCTGGACGGCCGTCCTGACGTGGTGGCCCTGGTGATCCGCGGGGCGGGGGAGAAGTTCTTCTGCGCAGGCGCCGATCTCAAGATGTTTGCCGACGGCAACCCGGATCACGCCCGCGAAGTGGCTGAGGCCTTTGGCCGCGCCTTCGAGGCCCTTGCCCGCTTCCACGGTGTCAGCATCGCCGCCATCAATGGCTATGCCATGGGAGGCGGACTGGAAGTGGCGCTGGCCTGTGACATCCGTATTGCGGAGGAACAGGCGAGGATGGGGCTGCCGGAGGCCTCGGTGGGGCTTTTGCCCTGCGCCGGCGGTACCCAGCGTCTCACCGAACTGGTGGGGCCGGGCTGGGCCAAGCGGCTCATCCTCTGCGGAGAGAAGGTCACGGCCGGCCGGGCGCGGGAGATAGGGCTGGTGGAGGAGGTGGTTCCCCAGGGGCAGGCCTGGGCGGCGGCGGCCCAGATGGCCCAGCAGGTGGAGCGCCAGAGCCCGAGCGCCCTGCGTGCCTGCAAGAACCTTATCAATCAGGGCCGCCTCGGCCCGCGGGATGCGGCCCTGCCACTCGAACGCAGCCTCTTCCTCGAACTGTTTGCGGATGTGAACCAGCGCGAGGGGGTGGCTGCCTTCCTGGAGAAACGTCCGGCCCGCTGGCACTATGGACCTTCAACCAAGCCAAATGGAGCCGTGCATGAGTGAGTTCCCCCCGCCGTTTTGCCACCCCGCGAATGCGTCATTGAATGGGGATGTCTGCCATGAATGAGCCGGTCGACATCACCCTGTATCCCACCCTGGACGGGTATCAGATCGGGGTATTGACCCTCAACAGCCCCTCTTCCCTCAATGCCCTGAGTCTGCCGATGATTGAGCGACTGCGGGTCGCACTCAACGAATGGGAGCAGGATCCCGCCGTGGTCTGCGTCCTGCTGCAGGGGGCGGGGGAGAAGGCATTCTGTGCAGGGGGTGATATTCGCTCCTTCTATTACCAGAAGCAGGCGGCCTGCGAGTCTGAATTGTTTGCCTATGCCCGGGACTTCTTCGAGCAGGAGTATCGGCTCGATCACCGGATCCACGGCTACAAGAAGCCCCTCATCTGCGTGGCGGATGGCATCTGCATGGGGGGCGGGATCGGCCTCTTTGCCGGCGCCGAGTATCGGGTGGTGACCGAGAAGAGCCTGTTTGCCATGCCGGAGGTGACCATAGGCCTCTACCCGGATGTGGGGGCCAGCTGGTTTCTGAGCCGTATGCCGGGGCGACTCGGCCTCTGGCTCGGTCTCACCGGTGCCCGCTTCAACGGGGCGGACGCTCTGGGCCTTGGACTCGCGGATCACGCCATGGGGGGCCAGGAGCGGGCCACCCTCCTGCCCCGTCTCGCCCGCATCGACTGGGGCAAGGTACCCAAGGATCAACTGGACACGCTGTTTTCCAACACCCAGGCCGCAGTGGTGTCAGATCTTCCCGCCCCCGTGCTGCTGCCTCACAAAGAGCGGATCGATGCCCTGCTGGCGGGGCGCTCTTTGGAAGGAGTGCTGGCCCGGCTCGGGAGTGCCCGATTCGAGATTGAGCAGGGGGAAGCAAGTCTGGCCTTGGCCAGGGAGACCTGCCAGCGCGGCAGCCCCATCAGTCGTGCCATCCTCTGGCGCCAATATTGGCAGGCCCGCCGCCAATCCCTCGCCGAGGTGTTCGCCGATGAACTGACCCTGTCGGTGAACTGTGTCCTCAGGGGGGATTTCGTGGAAGGGGTGAGGGCGCTGCTCATAGACAAAGACAAGTCCCCCCGCTGGCAGGCATCTCAGTCCGGTACCGAGTGGCTGGATGCCTACTATTGCTGGCCGGAGGGTATCCACCCCTTGCGAGGGACACTCGGCGTCGGGAGCGCTGAGCAATAGGAAAGCTGGCGCAGTAAAAAATGGAGGAGCAAACAATGACAAGGATTGGGTTTATCGGGCTCGGCAACATGGGGGGGCCCATGGCGGCCAACCTGGCCCGGGCAGGCCACGGGGTGCAGGTCTTTGATCTGATGCCCGAGAACATGGACAAGGCTATCGCCGCCGGTTGCATCGCTGCCGGTGACGCCCGGGAGGCAGTGAGTGGCTGCGAGGTGGTGATCAGCATGTTGCCGGCGGGAGAGCATGTGCGCGGACTCTGGCTCGGGGAGAGCGCAGGGGAAAAAGGTGGCCAGGATCTGCTGGCCGCCCTGCCGGTGGGGGCTCTGCTCATCGACAGCTCCACCATAGATGTGGCCTCGGCCCGTCAGGTGGGCAAGGCGGCGAAGGCGCGTGGAATTCGCTTCATCGACGCACCGGTGTCGGGGGGCGTGGCCGGGGCCACGGCGGGAACCCTCACCTTCATCATCGGCGGCGAGCCGGCGGATTTCGAGGCGGCCAAACCCATCCTGGCCCTGATGGGCCAGAACCTGTTCCATGCCGGCCCTCTGGGGGCGGGGCAGATCGCCAAGATGTGCAACAACATGCTGCTCGCCATCCACATGGCAGGTACCGCCGAGGCGCTGGCGCTCGGGGTGAAGGAGGGGCTGGATCCAGGCGTTCTCTCCACCATCATGGGCAAGAGCTCGGGCAACAACTGGAGTCTGGAGCGCTACAACCCCTGGCCCGGAGTGATGGAGAATGCGCCGGCCTCCCGTGGCTATCAGGGGGGCTTCATGACCCGGTTGATGGTGAAAGACCTGGGGTTGGCCATGGGGCTGGCCGAACACGCCCACAGCGCCGTGCCCATGGGGGCGCTCGCCCGCAACCTCTTCAACTTGCATGCACAGCAGGGCCAGGGAGGGCTGGATTTCTCCAGCATCCTGACCCTGTATCGGAGCAAAGAGGCGGGTAAAGAGTAAGGGACTGGCGCGCTCGCCTCCCATCGCGGTTTCAACCTGCATGCACAGCAGGGCCAGGGGGGGCTGGATTTCTCCAGTATTCTGACCCTGTATCGGGGTAAAGAGGCGGGTAAAGAGTAAGGGCCTGGGGCGATCGCCCGCAACCTGTTCAACCAGCAAGCGCAGCTGGATTAGGGAAGGTTGGGCTTATCCAGTCCCCTCAAACGCGACGTGAACCCGTTGCAGGAGCCAACCGTCGGGCTTAACCGTCCATTTCATCGTTTTCATCACACTGTGCCGTATCGAGCCCCAATTTTGAGGAGTATTCATGGATATCAACAACAGGGTCATCGCCATCACCGGTGCCGGGCGGGGTCTTGGCCGCGCCATCGCCCTCTGTCTCGCGGCCGAGGGCGCCGTGCTGGCGCTTGTCGACGTCAACCGCATGGATCTGGAGGTGACGGAGGCGGAAATACGCAGCCGGGACGGGCGCAGCACCCTCTTCGTCTGCAACGTGGCCAGTGAAGCCGAGGTGGAGGCGACCTTTGCCGCCATTGAGGAGCAGTGCGGCGCCCTGCACGGTCTCATCAACTGCGCCGGCATACTGCGGGACGGCATGCTGATCAAGGTCAAGGAGGGGGAGCTGGTGGAGAAGATGAGCCTGGCCCAGTGGCAGTCCGTCATCGACGTCAACCTCACCGGGACCTTCCTGTGCGGGCGCGAGGGGGCGGCCCTGATGGCCCGAAGCGGGCAGGGGGGGGTCATCGTCAATATCTCTTCCATCGCCCGGGCCGGCAATATTGGCCAGAGCAACTATGCCGCCAGCAAGGCGGGGGTGGCCTCCCTGGTGGTGACCTGGGCACGGGAGCTGGCGCGCCATAAGATCCGGGTGATGGGGATCGCCCCCGGAGTGTTCTCCACCGACATGACCGCGGCGATGAAACCCGAGGCCATGGCGCGCATGCAGCAGGCCATCCCGGCCGGCACTCTGGGACAGGCCGAGCAACTGGCCCAGACGGTGCAGTTCATCCTCGCCAACGACTATCTTTCCGGGCGGGTGATCGAGCTGGACGGAGGCCTTAGGATCTGACCTGACGGCACGAATGATGTGGATACTCCCCGCCAGTCGGGGCGTTTTTATGGGGGGCGTTCGGAGGCTTGAGCGCTCACTTATCGGCGTGAATAGCCATGGAGGTCTGCTTGTTAAAAGGGGGATGAAGTCATGGAAAAGCGTGAAATATCAATGGGTCTCTCTTAATTTGAACCAGCTCACAGGCACCCCGAGTGAGTGCTGTAGAATTGCGCGCGGTCAAGGCGGTGCATGATTGGCGCTACGAAGGATTGCGGTCGGAATAGTCATGCAATATAGTTGCCGCCTTTTTCACGGGGTACGGACTCTTTGCCCCTCCCATGTCGCGCGTCGCATGAATACGGATGCTCTGCCACCGCCTAATCAAACAGGATTGAGATGGACAAGAAACTGGGGCTAGGTGCCCTCATCTCGCTGGTGATCGGCTCCATGGTCGGCGCCGGGGTCTTCAGCCTGCCACAAAACATCGCCGCGCATGCCAGCGCCGGGGCCGTCGCCCTGGGATGGGCCATCACGGGGCTGGGCATGATCTGCCTCGCACTGGTTTATCAGAATCTCTCCATGCGCCGCCCGGATCTCGATGGCGGTATTTTCAGCTACGCCAAGGCGGGTTTTGGAGATTTTATCGGCTTCAACGCCGCCTGGGGTTACTGGTTGTGCCAGCTGCTGGCCAACGTCTCCTACGCCATCGTGGTATTCAGTGCCCTGAGCTACTTCTTCGACACGCCGGACAACGTCATCTTCGGTGACGGCAACACCCCGGTGGCCATCGTGCTCGCCTCCCTGCTCATCTGGTCGGTGCATGCTCTGGTGCTGCGCGGGATCCAGGTCGCGGCCCTGGTGAACATCGTCACCACCATCGCCAAGATGGTGCCCCTCATCGTGTTCTGCGTCGCCATCCTGCTCGCCTTCAACCTGCAGACCTTCACCCTGGACTTCTGGGGGCAGGGCAACGGTGAACTGGGTTCGGTGATGGATCAGGTCAAGTCCACCATGAAGGTGACCCTCTGGGTCTTCATCGGCATCGAAGGGGCCGTGGTGGTTTCCGCCCGTGCCCGTCATCGCAAGGACGTGGGACGCGCCACCGTGCTGGCCCTGCTCGGTGCTCTGGCGCTCTATGTCATGGTGACCCTGTTCTCCCTCGGGGTCATGAACCAGCCGCAACTGGCGGCCCTCAAGAACCCGTCCACCGCCATGATCCTGGAAGCCGTGGTCGGCCCCTGGGGCGCCTGGCTCATCAATATCGGCCTGGTGATCTCCGTGATGGGGGCTCTCTTGAGCTGGACTGTGCTGGCGGCGGAAGTGCCCTACATCGCAGGCAAGACCGGGGTCTTCCCCGAGTGGTTTGCCAAGGAGAACAAGAACGGCTCCCCCAAGGTATCCCTCTGGTGCTCCACCTGTCTGGTGCAAATCTTCCTCATCATCATCTACTTCCAGAACAGCACCTACCTGGCGCTGGTGAACATCGCCACCTCGGCGGCCTTGGTGCCCTATGTCTTCTCCGGCGCCTATGGCCTCAAACTGGCGCTGAAAGGGGAGACCTACGAGGGCCAGCCCCACCAGCGCAGGCGCGATCTGATACTGGCACTGGTGGCTACCATTTATGGCTGCTGGCTGGTCTATGCCGCCGGGGTGGAGTACCTGCTGCTGGTGGCGCTGCTCTACAGCCCCGGCATCTTCATCTACTGGAAGGCGCGCCAGCATCACGGTCTGCGCAGCCTGAACCGACTGGAGCAGGGGATGACGGCGGTCCTGCTCGGTTGCGCCGTGCTGGCGTTTTACAAGGTGATGGACGGTACCATTCCCTTGCATTAATCGGCACAATGAAGAGATGGCCTGGTGCCATCTCTTTTTTTATGTGCGCGGCGAGATAAAAACGCTGCAGCGCAGACCGATAAGGAATTTTTATGCTGTTCTTGGGGTATCTGGTGTTGGGGGCCTTCGCGGGCATGTTGGCCGGTCTGTTCGGCATCGGTGGCGGGCTCATCATCGTCCCCGTGCTGGTGTTGAGCTTCCATGCGCAGGGAGTCTCTCCCGACATCATCACCCATCTGGCGCTGGGCACCTCATTGCCCACCATGATTTTCACCGGGATCAGCTCTCTGCGGGCGCACCGGGAGGCGGGGGCGGTGGACTGGACCCTGATCCGCCGGCTGGGAGCGGGCATGCTGATCGGCGCCTGGCTCGGCGGCATGACTGCCAACCTGCTGAGCGCCAGCACCCTCAACATCATCATCGGCTGCTTTGCCTGGACCATGGCGCTGCAGATGGGGCTCAACCTCAAGCCCAAATCGGAACGCACCTTGCCTGGCCCGGTCGGCACCGGCATTGCGGGCACCATCATCGGCTGGCTGTCGGCGCTCTTTGGCATCGGGGGGGGCTCCATGACGGTGCCCTACCTGACCTGGAACAGCGTACCGATGCGCAATGCCGTGGCGGCGTCCGCCGCCTGCAGCATCCCCATCGCGCTGGCGGGGAGTCTCAGCTACCTCTACGCCGGTTGGGGTCATGCCGACTTGCCCGAGTGGAGTCTGGGCTTCATCTACCTGCCGGCTCTGCTCGGCATCATACTCACCAGTACCCAGTTTGCCCGGATCGGTGCCCGCCTGGCCCACCGCCTCCCGCCTAAGCGGCTCAAGCAGGCCTTCGCCTTGCTGATGCTGCTGATTGGGACAAAGTTCATGCTATTTAGCTGATTTATTGGCAAATTGCCGAAAAAGCAGGCGAACGGTTCAGCCTTGGGCAGAAAGCCGTTGCATTGGCAGGCCAGTTTGCCTATTCTCCTCGCCGGTGGTCCTATTGGTCCTCTCGCATTGATAACCCGTCGACCTGGTCAGGACCGGAAGGTAGCAGCCAAGGTGGGGGACTCGAGTGCCGGGATGTGGCTGGTAGGGCCACCACTTGTTTCTGCAATTCAATCAGTTACCTTCTTGAGCCGTCTGGTCATCCACTTTATGTGGACGACAGGAGCGCTCGCAATGAATCTCTGGCTCAGTCCCCACGGCATCTGGTATTACCGGAACGTCACCACACTCTCCTGTGGTCGTCGTAAAGAGATCAAACAATCCCTGCGTACCCGCGACAAGCTTTGTGCCCGCCACAAGGTCGCTCAGTTGCTTGCCTGTGTGCGATCAAGACCGACGTCTACCGTGCTGTCTGTTGGTGCCCCTGAGGGGCCTGCAAACCAAGAGAGCTCCAAACCGGTGGCTCGAGCGGCCAAACCGTTTGCTCCACGCCTGTCGGTATTGAGTGACGGCTATCAGAAAGGGCAGGCCCTTTCTTGAACCTCGACCGCGATCAGTAACCGAAAGAACGATACAGGCCCTTTTATCGCGTTCGTGGGGTGGGGGATAGACCGATTGTCGGCGATGACGAAGGGGAGGTGGTCAAGTTCAAGGAGGGGTTGCTGAACGTTGACAAGAATTCGGCCATCATCAACCACTGCCTGCAGGCGCTATCCTGCCGTTTAACTTGCCGCCAAGAGTCCGCTGCTAGTGACTCGCAACACATCGTTCCCCGTTTTGTCGTGCCCGTAGATGCAGATATAGCCCGACTCCTGCGACTATTCCCACCACTCCTAGCAGACCCCAGATCGCGAGAGGGGGACGGGTTCCGGCATCACCCAGCATGAAGCCGATTAGCAGATTCCCAAAGAGTGCCATGCAGCCTCCTGCGCTGGCGTAAAAGCCGTAGTAGCTGGCCAGCTGTTCTGGCGGCGCATAGCGGGGGAGCTGAGCCGCGAAGAGCGGGAAGCAGAGAATGGACCCAACAGAGAGCAAGGTGACTTGCAACAAGACCGCCGAGATAGGCCAAGGGCCCAGGAGTGGCAAGGCCAGATAGCTTGCCCCCATCAAGCCGACCCCCAATCCCATGGCCAACGGGACACCCAGTTTGCGCTCCACCAGGCGGGAGGCGGGTAATTGGAGCATGACGCCGATCACCGCGGACAGGGTGAAGACGGTACCGAGCAGATGAGTGGCATCGGGCAGGCTCTGAATATAGGCAGGGAGGGCCAGATAAAGTTGATGAAAAAGGATTTGATAGGCACCGGCCAACAGGGTGAATGAGATAAAGGGGCGCTGGCGTACGATGGCGCCCCACTGCCGAAGGACGGTGCCGCGAGGGGCAAGGGCGCCCACCGGACGTTTGGGCAGCACCCGGTATTGCAATACGCCGAGCAGGGCGAAGAGGGTTGCGGCCAGCAGCCCCGTCAACCCATAACTTTGCTGGGTCAGTGCCAGACCGAGCAGTGGGCCGAGCAGCATCCCCGCTTCGCTGGCCAGATTGTGTAGCGCAAAAGCGCGCTGCCGCTGTTCAGGCGTCGTGCACTCGCTGGCCAGATAAGCTTGAGCGCAGGGGGTGAACAGGGCTCCGGCAAAGCCGGTTAGGGCCGCCGCCAGCAGCAGTATGGGCAGGGAGTCGGCAAAACCGAGTAGCACGAAGCCAAGGGAGCGCAGCAAGCAACCCCAGACGATGGCGGGGTGATAGCCGATACGATCCCCAAGCGTCCCGCCCACTAAAAACAGCCCCTGCTGGCTGAAGACCCGCATCCCCATGACAAGGCCGCAGGCCCAGCCAGCCAGGCCGAGGCCTGCCCCCATGTGTTGGGCCAGGAATGGCATCATCATGTAGAAACCGAGGTTGAATGCCAGGCCGTTGGTGATGAGCAGCCGGGCAGCCGGACTCATGGTTTGCCAATCTTGCCAGTAGGATGCCCGACTCATGTCTATTTCACCTGGGTGAGCAGAGAGTCAATGCGGGCACTGTTGCTGTACATGCGCCCCTTGTTTGCCAGCATCTGTTTGCTGACTACTGCTTTATTGACGGGGTTGCCAACCTGGATGAGCCCGACCATGCCCATCATCAGATGGGGAGGGCACATGTAGAAATAGAGTCCCTCCTGAGTCAGGGTCAGCGTGAATGGCTTATCCAGTTCGCTTTGCCAGGCCTCGGCCTTCTCTGGTGTGGCGAGTGAACGGACATAATGCCCGCTTTGGGTCGGTTCAAAGCGTACCGTATCCCCCACCTGCGCGTGCACGAATGCCGGCTGGAACAGCATGGTCTCATCGCCTTCCTGATTGAGCATGCGCACCCGATGTTCGGCCCCATGGGCACTGTGGGAGAGGAGGAGGCACAGACTAGCCATCGTGGTCATGAACAGGCTTTTCATCAGCGTTGTTTCCGTAATGTTCGCAGGAAAGGGGTGCCGGTGTGATCGTGGATCACCTCAACCGGCACCTGGTACAGACGTTCAATCAAGGGGGCATCCAGTACCTCGGCCGGGGGGCCGAAGGCTTGCAAGTCACCGCCAGCCAGCACGATCAGTTGATCGGCAAACTGGGCGGCGAGATTGAGATCGTGCAGCACAACCAGGGTGATCCATTGTTGGGCGCGAGTCTGCTGGCAGAGGTGCTCCATCAATTGCATCTGGTGTTGCAGGTCAAGGGCGCTGACCGGCTCATCCAGCATCATGATGCGGGGATCCCGTAGCAGCACCTGGGCAAACAGCACCATCTGCCGTTGTCCACCACTCAACGAGTAGAGGGGGCGATCGGCCAGATGCGCGATGCCGAGTGCCTGCAGGGCGCGGCCAGCGGCCAGGATATCCTCATCGGCTAGCCGCATGGATAGGCTGTCGAGCCGTCCCAACACCACGACCTCGATGACGCTGAGATCCAGTTCCAGTTGAATGTTCTGAGGCATATAGCCAAATTGCTGGCGCCACTTGGCAATGGTCATCTGCGAGAGGCTCTGCCCGGCAAGGTGAATATCACCGCGGGTGGGGGTCAGCTCGCCAAACAGGGCGCGCAGTAGCGAGGTCTTGCCCGTGCCATTGGGGCCAATGATCACGTGAACATGGCCCGGCAGTAGCGTCAGATCAAGCTCTCGCAGCAGTGTCTGCTGGCCAATGGAGAGAGAGAGGCGGGATATCTCAAGCACGTTTACGCCCCTTACCGAGGATCAGCCAGATGAAGAAGGGCACACCGATGAGCGCCGTGACGATACCGATGGGAAACAGCGCACCGGGAATGATGGACTTGGAGAGTACCGAGGCGGCCGACAGCATGCAGGCTCCACACAGGGCGGAAAGTGGGATCAGGAAGCGTTGATCTTCACCGACCAGCATGCGGGCGATATGGGGGGCGACCAACCCGACAAAACCGATGACCCCCACGAAGCTGGTGGCGGTCGCGGTGAGCAGGGCAACCAGCACCAGGGTCTTGAGGCGCAGTCTGTCCACGTTGACGCCCAAGCTGCGGGCCCTGGCCTCCCCGAGACGCAGGCTGGTCAGCGCCCAGGCATCCCGGTAGATGAGCACGGTGCACAATAAGGTGACGGCGGCGGTAATGAGAAGGGCATCCCAGGTCGTGCGCATCAGGCTGCCAAATAACCAGAACAGGATCTGCTGGTTCAACTCCGGGGAGGAGAGAAACTGCAGCAGTGACAGTAAGGACTGGAACAGAAACAGCAGCGCGATGCCCGCGAGGATCAGGGTCTGACTGCTGACATGGCGCATCATGGCAAGGCCAAACAGCAGGCTGGCAGCAAGCATGCACAGGATGAAGGCACCCACCGGGATCGCGATGAGGGGGGATAGCCCAAGGCCACCGGTATAGAGCGCCAACGCGGCGCCAAGCCCGGCCGCCGCCGCCAGGCCCAGGGTATAGGGGCTAGCGAGCGGGTTATCGAGCAAGGTCTGCATCTGCACCCCGCCAAGGCCAAGGGAGGCGCCCACAACCAGCGCCATCAGGGCAATGGGCAGGCGCATGTCATAGACGATGGTGAGGGTCATGGGATCAGCCTGTGCGGGCGAGAGCAGGGCATCAATGACATCCTGCAGGGCGAGCAACGAAGGGCCGGTGGCAATATCGAGGATGAGCGTGAGACAGAGGGTCAGTGTCAGCAACAGCAGCCAGTGCCAACGACGGCGCTCCCGTTTACGTTGACGGACGAGAGTCTGCTGCAGCGCAGCCAAATCATTCATGATGGGGATCCTGAAAAGGCGCTCTCATAAAAGAGCGCCCATGAAAGGTTAGAGGCCGATGGTGAAGGTGCCTTCAGCCTTGACCGGCAGATAACGACGGTAGAAGTCGAGGTAGTTGGCGACCGGATCCAGATCGTTGAAGAGGGCCGGGTAGAGCGCCTTGGCCATGAACTGGACCATGGTGTAGTCCAGCACGGTCCGTGAGGCACCCTGATAGATCCCGTAGACGCGCTGCTGCTGTACCGCAGGCAAGTTGGCCCAGCCGCTGCGCTGAGTGAAGGCGAGCAGCCGCTCACGGGCCACATCCGGCTTGATTCCCTGGCCCAACAACATGGCTGTCGGGTTGTTGGTGGACTCGGTCCCCGTGAGGAAGACGACATCGGGCTTGGCCGCCAGCACCTTCTCCGGGTTCATCGGGCCATACCACTCAACGAAGGGGGCGGCGATGTTATCCCCCCCGGCCAGCTGACCCAATGGACCCCACATCCCCTTGCCATAGCTGAAACCATACTCGGCCGGTCCTTTGTTGCCGAATTCCACGTAGAAAGTGGGTTTGGGCAGCTTGGCCTTGGCGATCCGGTTTTGTATGTCATCGATGGCGTGCTGGTACTCGTCAGCCAGTTGGCGGGCGCGTGGTTCTTGGCCTGCAATCTTACCCAGCAACAGGGTGCTGGCATGGTGGTTGGCGGGCAGTTCCATGTTGTAGTCAACGACGACAACCGGCAGGCCTGCTTGCTCCAGGCGTTCAACATCAGGGCCGAGTCCCTTGTACTGCCAATCCGCGAGGACGACGACATCGGGTTTGAGCGCGAGCACCTTCTCAACCGAGAAGGTCTGCACCTCTACTTCACCGACGTCCGCAATCTGCTTCAGTGAGGGGCGCTGGGCGGTGAACAGGGACCAGTTGGCGGGACGCCACCCTTCCCAGGCTTCGCGGGAGATCCCGACGACCCGATCAAACGCCTGATCGCCACCAATCGCAAGGTAGTCTTCAAAGTAGAAGGCCAGTACCACTCGCTTGGCAGGTAAATCGACCTGGACTTCCCGTCCCAATACATCGGTCAGGGTTTCAACCTTCGCCTGGGCGGTGCCAAAGAGGCAGCTCAGGCTCACCAGCGCCAGGCTGGTATATCTGGATAACACATTCATGCTGCGTACAAACTCCGTGTGATTGTTGTTATGGCTGGCGAGCGTGGGCGTCGTCAGCGGGTCCTCTCATTGGCCTGTGGGTGCCTGGCCAATGTGAGGGAACGAGCCAGAGTAATCTCTGGCTCAGAACTCAACGTTATTTGGCCGGGTTGATGCCCAGCATGAAGGTACCCTGGGGCCGGATCGGCAGGTAGGTACGATAGAAGTTGAGGTAGGTGGCTTGTGGGTCGAGGTCTTCGAAGAGATCCGGATAGAGTGCCTTGGCCATGAATTCGATGAGAGCCGCATCCATGATGCTGCGAGTGGCCCCGTGATAGACACCATAGAGGCGACCTTGCTGCACGGCGGGCAGATTGCTCCAGCCTGGTCGATTGGCAAAGCCTTGTAGACGATCACGAGCTGTCTTGGCCGAGATGTCCTGGCCTATTTGCATCGCCTGTTGACTGGTCACGTTTTCGTAACCTGATATGAGAATGACCTCGGGCTTGCTGGCCAGCAACTGCTCGGGATGGAGCTGACCCCAGCGTTCAACAAAGGGTGCCGCGACGTTGTCACCCCCGGTGAGCACGGCCATCGCCCCCCACATGTCCTTGCCAAAGGTGTAGCTGTATTCGGCCGGACCCTTGTCACCCAGTTCGATGTAGATGCGAGGGGCATGGCGCTTCGCCTTGGCGAGGCGGGTGGTAATGGTTTCTATCCTGGCTTTGTACTCCTCCGCCATCTTGGCGGCGCGCTCATTCTGGCCGGTCAACTGTCCCAGCAACAGAGTGCTCGCCATGTGATGCGCCAGGGTCTGGGCGTTGTAGTCGATAACCACTACCGGGATGCCAGCTTGCTCCAGACGTGGCAGATCGGCCACCAACGCTTCATATTGCCACTTCGCCAGCACCACGACGTCAGGTTTGACGGCCAGGGTTTTCTCGATGGAAAAGGTTTGCTCTTGCACCGTGCCCAGATCCGGCACCTTGGCCAGCTGCGGCTGGCTCGCCAGGTAGAGTGCCCAGGTGGCGGGGCGTGATTTGACAAACCAGCCAAGGGACATGCCAACCAGACGATCGGCTCCACCCTCACCCGCCACCGCCAGGTAATCTTCGGGGTAGAAGCCGAGTACGATGCGCTTTGCGGGCAAGGTGAGCGACACTTTGCGGCCCATGACATCTTCTACTTCCACCGGGTTTGCAGCCTGTGCCATCCAGCTGACCAGGGTTAATTGGGCCAGCAACATCAGCTGGACTATGGGGCGACGAAACATCTTGTTATAGCCTTCTAGGGGTCTTTCTTGATTGGGATGAGAATCATTACCATTTGTATTTGAGAAGGCAACGGAATTTATAATGGTCGGGCCTCTTTCATCAGGCATCGCTTCGGGGGGGGGGGGGGTCATCTGTGATCGAGTCAGTGCCGGGCGTGATCCGCTCCCAATGAATAATTGAAAAACGCCAACGGGTAATGCCGTCAACGCCACGCCTGGCGTCAATTCGGTTTTGCGCAGCCGGCAAACGGGCAGGGCACCCTGTATTGCCGACCCGTTTGTCGATAGTAGGCCCTCAGTGGTGTGGTAGCAGGCGGCGAGGGGATAAAACGTCATCACAGGGGCGCCGGGTTTGCCCTGTGTACGCGTAGGGGCATGGGTCGATTCGCATCTTCTGGTTGTCACTCATACATCTTCTCTTCATCTGGGCAGGGATATGCTCTCCCTTTATAGTGCTGCCATCGAGGCGGCTGGCGAGGAATGGATGCGTTCATCATCGGTTGATGCAAGCAAGCCCCGGCGACGTCGGGGTTGGGGATATGGGTTACTGCTGACAGGGGTCATGATGGCGGGTGTGTTGTCGTATCTGTTCAAATCCGGGTTGCCTGCCTATACGGACTCGGCCCAGTACCGGGAGGGGCACTTTGGCAACGGGGTGCCCACGCCTTCACGGGGATTCTGGGAAGGGGTGGGGCTGTGGCGGGACTTTTTGTTCAACAAGCCGGCGAACACTGTGCCGGATCGGGCCATCCCGGTGGTCGCCATGACCCCCGCAGAGCTGATGGCTGCGCCCGACGACAGCGTCTGGCGACTGGGTCATTCCAGCCTGCTGTTCAAACTCGCCGGCAAATTCTGGCTGACGGATCCGGTGTTCGGCGAGCGCGCCTCGCCCGTCTCCTGGTTCGGTCCCAAACGCTGGCATGCGCCTCCCATCGCCTTGGCGGCGTTGCCCCCCATCGAAGGGGTGATCCTTTCCCATGATCACTACGATCATCTCGATCACGGCACCATGCTGGCGCTGAGCGACAAGGTGGGGAAGTTCATCACTCCCCTCGGGGTCGGGGCCCGGCTCATCGCCTGGGGAGTGCCCAAGGAGAAGGTGAAGGAGCTGGACTGGTGGCAGGAGATCCGCGTCGGGGACGTGGCACTGATCGCCACCCCGGCCCAGCACTTCTCCGGCCGGGGGCTGGGAGATGGCAACCAGACCCTGTGGGCGTCTTGGGTGATCAGAAGCGAGCGGGTCAATCTCTTCTTCAGCGGCGACAGCGGTTATTTCGACGGCTTCAAGACCATAGGTGAACGCTTCGGTCCCTTTGACGTGGCCTTCGTGGAGACGGGGGCCTACAGTCCGCGCTGGGAATACGTGCACATGTTGCCGGCGCAGACGGCGCAGGCGTTTGAAGATCTGCGGGGCAAGTGGCTTTACCCTGTCCACAACGGCACCTTCGATCTGGCGATGCACCGCTGGGACGATCCCCTTGAGCAGATCAGCCGTCTGGCCCGCGAGCGGCAGATCTCGCTGACGACCCCCATGATGGGGGAACCATTGTCACTCTTGTCCCCCCACCCGGGCGAGCATTGGTGGCGCCGCTAGCGAGCGATCAGCTGGGGTGGATGGACCTGTTGTGCTGCTGACAGCGCTGATCTTGGGGCTAGTCTGCCCTCCGAACAGGCGTGAGTCTGCGCAACCCGGCGGCGCTGGGATAGAAGAGGAGGAGTTCAGGGTGGGTGCCCGACAGAATGCGCAGCGGGTTGATGGCGGGGCCAGGGCAAGGAAGCCCCGAGCCCGGCGATACGGCTAGTTCACTATTGGTGAATTATAAAATCACTTTGCCGCCATTTCAGTAAACTACATGCCCATCGACAATCACTGCCTGAACCGTTCATTGCCGGGGTGCCCCGGTTGTCAGGAGTGTCCATGTCCCACCTCAAGTACCATCTGTTATTGCTCGTCAGCACCGTCATCATCGCCGGCTCCTTCATCTCGGCGCAGGTGCTGTCGACGACGGTCGATCCCGCTTCGCTCGCCTTGATGCGCTTCAGCCTGGCTGCGCTGCTGCTCGCTCCTTTTGTGGCCTTCAGCAGGGAGAGGCGGCGGGTGCTCGTCCAGGTGTTGCCCAAAGGACTCATCATCAGCTTCTTCTATGCCGCCTTCTTTCTCATCATGTTCAAGGCGTTGACAACCACGACCACCCTCAACACCGGCACCCTGTATACGCTGGTGCCTTTCCTGATCGCCCTGGCCAGCATCTTCCTGTTCCGGGACAAGATCCGGCCCAGCACCTTGCTGGTCTACCTCATCAGCACGGTGGTGTACTGGCAACCATACTGCTGCAGGTGCAGGCATCCAAAGAGCAGCGGGCCATCGGCGAGTAGTGCCAATCATCAGGGTCAGCGTGGCTGGAAGGACTTCACGATAAAATCGATGAACAGCCGCACCTTCTGGGACTGCTCCTTGTGGAAGGGGTAGACGGCAAACAGCGCATGACTGTCCGCCCGCCACGCCGGCATCAGCTCCACCAGGGCGCCGGATGCCAGCTCGGCTGCCACAAAATCCTCAGGCAGCAGTATGACGCCCAACCCCTCGATGGCCGCCTGCTTCAGGGCAATGCCGTTGTTGACGGAAAAACTGGCGGGTTTGAGTTCCACCATCAGGTGCTCATCCCCCCGGTTGAAGAGCCACTTGCGGGGGGAGGATGAGAGGCTGTAGACCAGACAGTTGTGCGCCGTCAGATCGTCGGGGTGCGTGACAGCGCCTGCGCTGGCGAGGTACTCCGGCGACGCGCACAAGACCCGTTGCACCTGACACACCTGTTTCGAGCGCATGGTGGAGTCGTCCAGAGCGCTGCCCCCCCCGGATCACCACGTCGATCCCCTGGTCAATCAGGTCCACATAGGTGTCACTCAGGATCACCTCGATGCTGATCGCCGGATAGTGACGCTGGAACGCGCAGATGATCGGGTTGATCCGGATCAGCCCATAGGACATGGGGACGCTGATCCTGAGCCTGCCTCTGGGGGTGAAGGAGGCGGCCATGATGGATTGATCGGCGGCCTCCAGATTGTCCAATACGCTGCAGATCTGGCCGTAGTACGCCATGCCGGATTCGGTCACGCTCATCCGCCTGGTGGTGCGGTTGATGAGCGCAATGCCGAGAAAGGCCTCGAGTTCGTTGATGTTCTTGCTGACTGCCGCCTGGGACAGCTGCAGATCATCCGCCGCCGCCTTGAAGGTGCCCATCTCCACCACGCGGCGAAAGACGTTCAGTGCCGTGATCTTGTTCATGTCACCCTCGATTCAATGCATGTTTAGTGAATTATGATGTCGTATTTTCAATCATTGTCCACTCAAGCGCGACCTCATGGTGATGCTCTTTCAGGAGTTGGGCCAAGGCGTTGCCCATTCGGCCCGAGCCGATAACAGCGATATTCATGCTTATTCCCTGGTGATGGTGACGCGACCCGCCACGCAGTCATGCGCGCTTGAGGCAGGGCCATGGTCGTGCGCTGGTTTAAAAGGCGGGCAGAAAAAAGGCGGTAAAGGCTGATGCCTTACCGCCAACGCGCATTGGGAATGCTTAATTCACCTTGTCCAGAGCGATGGGGTAGTCACCGCTGAAATCGAGCCAGGGGTTGGTGCCGAGCAGGTTGGCATGGGGCACATCAGCCTGGTAGCGCATGGTGAACTCTTTTGGACCATGGCCGTAGGCCACAATCAGCCCTTGCTTGGCATCCATGATCCCGGCATGCATGCCAAGACCGTGATAGCTGACCCGTACGGCTTTGTCATTGAGGCTCACTTTCTCAACCTGGAAGCGTGCAATGCTGCCGTCTTTCAAGGTGAAGTCCCAGCGGAACGGCCCGCCGTTGACGACGGTCATTACTTCATCGACATCGGTGCCGTCATCTGCGGAGTTGACATGCATGCGGCCGTATTTTTCCAGCACGGCTTTATGGACGTTTTTGTCCAGTGCCATCATGTCGTAGACCTTCGGATAGGGCCCAAAACCGGTTTCTTCCGTCAGCACACCGCCGCCTTGTACTGCGGGCGAACGGCCGGCGAGCTTCACCTGTTCAAGGAGTTGCGCCTGATCCAAGTTGAATTCCTCGATCAAGAAAGCATGTTCGGCGCTAGTCAGTGCGCGGGATTCTGCGGCTTTCAGAACCGGTTTTGCCGTTTCAGGTATGTCGATGGTGATGACGTTGACGCCGATGGGGTTCAACACCGCATTGACGGCTTCGACGCCTTTTACCTCGGCACGGCCATCACTGAATTTCAGTGAGACCACATCGTTGGCAAAGGCATTGACAGAGACTGCTGAGGCGATGGCCGCAGCCAAGAGAGCAACGTTGGTGAGTTTCATACCAGACTCCTCGTTAAGGTTCGATGAGCAGTCTAGGGAGTGAGTTAGTTCACTTAAATGGCGTTAATTGAATATCAAAATTCACTGGTGGTAATGAATACCAGCCAAGAAGGCTCGGTTTCGCTGCTAAGGTTTGCGCCAAGCCGTTGCCTCGCCGGGGGAGTGGGGCGTGTCGTTGGCACTGGCGCTCCCCTGACTGCCGACGGTGAGCATCAGGTTACATCGTGCATCCAGGTTTAGTGACGGGCTGCACCGATGGAAGCGCCTCCCGTCTGGATGCTGTCTGTCATCCTTCTTCTGGGTGACGACAGTTATTGACATACCTCATCCAGATTTTGATAAGAATAGGGCCCTATTGTCATATTTCAGCCATTAAGAATCAGCGCCATCTATTTCTCCGCCATTATTTTATCTGGACAGGTGTACCGTTTTTATTGAGGGGGTTACAAACAGGGTTGTTATTTTATTTTTGATTTTGTTGTGTCGTAAAAATGATTTTATTGCGGTGTGTATAGGCGCAATGGAATTATGTTTTGATAGCATCTGACGTCCATTTTGTTGCGTCAACAAAATGCGCGTTGTGCCTTGTCAGAGATCATGGTCAATACGGAGGGCCGGGAATGGATACCCGGGAGGGGGAACCGATTCTGGCGCCGGGTCGACATCGACGAGCGGGTTCAGCATGCGCTGTTAACCATATGATATGTCAGGTTTTTATCTGGCGGATCATGGCATGAAGAAAGTGTGGCAAGTGGCAGGTCACCGATGCGTTTATGTGATTTATCTTATAAAATCAATGCATTAGTTGTGGGGCTGTCACGGGGGTAAAATCATGGATGAAGCGGGCATCTTCTCGTTGCGCCCGGCTGGTCGTGTCGTGTTTGGTACCAGATGGACTTGTCCCATGAACGGCGAGGGCAAGTTTTCCCTTATTCAGGACGTAATCCTATCCGTCTTTTTTATTAATAGAGCAGGATGGGGTAGTGATATTTTTATATATTCCATTTGCACGCCTGACATATTCAGCCCCCATTAAGCAATCGGTGCAAGTTGTGAAAGTTTGACGGGGGTTTCCGATTATTATCTAGTTGCCAGTGACATTAAGTTACCACCATCACAATGGAGTCACTGCAATGCGGAATAATATTCCATCCAAACGCACCCTGGTTGCCAGTATGCTGGCCTTGGCGCTCGGCGCGACCGCGGTTTCGGCCCAGGCCGCGACCACGGCGGCGGAGCAACAGAAAGGCAAGCCCAACATAGTGGTCATCTTCGGCGATGATATCGGTTACGGGAACCTGAGTACCTACAACCAGGGCATGCTGGGCTACCAGACCCCGAACATCGACAAGATCGCCGCAGAAGGGGCCAAGTTCACCTCCTACTACGCCGAGCAAAGCTCCACCGCGGGTCGCTCCTCCTTCATCACCGGTCAGATGCCGTTTCGTACCGGCCTGAGCAAGGTGGGCATGCCGGGGGCCCCGCAGGGGATCCAGAAAGAGGATCCCACCCTCGCCACCGTGCTCAAGCAACTGGGTTATGCCACTGGCCAGTTCGGCAAGAACCACCTGGGGGATCGGGACGAGTTCCTGCCCACCGCTCACGGGTTCGATGAGTTCTTTGGCAACCTCTATCACCTGAACGCGGAAGAAGAGCCGGAGAACGTGGATTACCCGAAAGATCCCGCCTTCCGCAAGCAGTTCGGCCCGCGCGGCGTCATCAAGAGCAGCGCCGACGGCAAGATTGAAGACACCGGCCCGCTGACCAAGAAGCGGATGGAGACCGTCGATGAGGAGACCCTGGCGGCCAACAACGACTTCATGGAGCGTCAGGTCAAGGCCAAGAAACCCTTCTTCGCCTGGTTCAACACCACCCGCATGCACAACAAGACCCACATCAAGCCGGATCACCAGGGCAAGACGGGCCTCGGGGATTATGCAGACGGCATGGTCGAACATGACGCCATCGTCGGCGAAGTGATGAAGAAGATCAAAGATCTGGGGATCGAAGACAACACCATCGTCGTCTACACCACGGACAACGGCCCTATGACCGCCACCTGGCCGGATGGGGGCTTCACCCCGTTCCGCGGTGAGAAGAACACCGGTTGGGAAGGGGGCTTCCGGGTACCCGCCATGATCAAGTGGCCGGGTCACATCAAGCCGGGCACCCAGCTCAACGGTATCTTCGGCAGCAACGACTGGTTCCCGACCCTGGTGGCGGCGGCCGGTGAGCCGAACATCAAGGAAAAACTGCTCAAGGGCTACAAGACCCCGGCCATGACCTACAAGGTGCATCTGGATGGCTACAACCAGCTCGACTACCTGAAGGGCAAGGGAGAAGACAAGCGCAAGGAGTTCTTCTACTGGAGCGATGATGGCGACTTGCTGGCCATGCGTTACGGTCGCTGGAAGGCCCACTTCATGATCCAGGAGCACAGCGGGTTTGACGTGTGGCAATACCCCTTCACCAAGCTGCGGGTGCCCATGATCTTCGATCTGGAAGTGGATCCGCTGGAGAAAGGCTCGGACGGCATGGGTTACAAGACCTGGGCTTACGATCGTCTCTACCTGCTGGGCGGGGCGCAGAAGTATGCCACCGAGATGATCCAGAGCTTCAAGGAGTTCCCGCCACGCCAGAAACCGGGCAGCTTCACCGTCTCCGACGTGAGCGCCCTGATCGAGCAAGGTGCCAAGAACCACTGATTATCGATGTATTCGGATGGGGGAAACCCCATCCGTTTTGAGGAAAGAAGATGAAACACAGCACCACACTGCCTGTCAACGCACTCCCCTCAGCAGAGAAATACGCCGGCAAGGGGCCTGCCTGGGTGCGCCGCTTCCATGTGATGGCCAAGCCCACGGGATCTACCTGCAACATCGATTGCACCTACTGTTTCTATCTGCACAAGGAGGGGATGCTGCACCAGGATCGCCATAGCCACATGAGCGATGAGGTGCTGGAAAACTTTATCCGCCAGTACATCGACAGCCAGGACGGGGAGCAGGTGGTCTTCTCGTGGCAGGGGGGGGAGCCCACCCTGATGGGACTGGATTTCTTCCACAAGGTAGTCAGGCTGCAACAGCAGTACAAAAAGGCGGGTCAACGCATCGAAAACGACCTGCAAACCAATGGCATCCTCATCGATGACAAATGGGCTGCGTTCCTGAAGGAACATCAATTTTTAGTGGGGTTGTCCATCGACGGCCCGCGCGAACTGCACGACAGATACCGCTTGACCCGCAGCGGCAAGCCCACCTTCGACAAGGTGATGGAAGGGGTGGCCGCGCTCAAGAAATTCCAGGTGCCCTTCAATGCCCTGGTCACGGTCAATCGCACCAATGCTCGCTTTCCCCTCGAGGTCTATCGCTTTCTCACCCGCGAGCTCGGTGCTACCTATATCCAGTTCAACCCCTGTGTTGAACCGGTGGATTTCACCCAGACGGCGCCCCAGTTCTGGCACGATGACAGCATTCCTGTGACGGGGAGCCGCCGGGCCAAGCCGGGGGATCTGGACTCCATCGTGACGGACTGGTCGGTGGATCCCGATGACTGGGGGCGCTTCCTCATCGCGGTGTTCGAGGAGTGGGTGAACAACGATCTGGGCCGGGTGCAGGTCAACCTGTTCGAGACCGCGGTGGCCCAGACCCTGGGGATGCCCGCCCAGATCTGCGTCACCTCCGAGTTTTGCGGCAAGGGGTTGGCGGTGGAGAAAAACGGCGATGTTTTTTCCTGTGATCACTATGTTTACCCCGAGTACCAATTAGGTAATATGTCAATACAAAGGTTGTCGCACATGGCATTTTCCGAGCGCCAGCAGGCCTTCGGATTTGGCAAGAAAGAGACCTTGCCCGCCTGCTGCAAGGCCTGTCCCTATCTCAAGCTGTGCTGGGGGGAGTGCCCGAAGAACCGGATAGTGCGCGCGCCGGATGGTGAGCTCGGTCTCAACTATCTGTGCCCGGGCATCAAGGCCTTCTTTGACTATGCCCAGCCCATAGTGGTGGGAATTGCTACTATCTTGCAGAACCAGCCAGGAGAGCACGCATGAACAACAGGGAAAAACTGCAACGGCTTGAACAACGAATGAATGAACAGGTGCTCGGGCAGGAGGCCTTGGTCAGGATGCTGATCATCGCGCTGCTCTGTGATGGGCACGTCTTGCTGGAGGGGCTGCCCGGCCTTGCCAAGACCCGTGCGGTACGGGCCCTTGCCAGCCAGATCGAGGGGGATTACAGCCGGATACAGTTCACCCCGGATCTGCTGCCATCGGACATCACCGGCAGCGAGATATACCAGCAGAATGCCACCTCGCCAGAGGATCAGTTCCGGTTCCGCCAGGGGCCGGTATTTGGCAACATCATCCTCGCCGATGAGATAAACCGGGCCTCGGCGCGGGTCCAGTCCGCCTTGCTGGAGGCGATGGAAGAGCGTCATGTCACCGTTGCTGGCAAAAGCTGGCCACTCCCCAGCCTCTTCATGGTGCTGGCGACCCAGAACCCGGTGGATCAGGAGGGGACCTGGCCATTGCCGGAGGCCCAGCTGGACCGCTTCCTGATGAAGGTGCTGGTGGATTATCCCTCCAAAGAGCATGAGCAGCAGATGATGCAACTGGTCAGGGAGGAACAGCAGCACAAATACAGCCAGGAAAAGGACACAAGCAGCACGACTGACCACAGCGCCGCCCTGCTCTCCCAGGAGGATCTGCTGAGCTGCTGGCAGGAGATCTCCCGCGTTCATGTCGCCCCGGCCGTGGAGCAGTACATCCTCAACCTGGTGGGCATGACCCGCCATCCGCAAGGGGTGAGCGATGAGCTGGCCGGCTACATTGCCCTCGGGGTCAGCCCCCGTGGCACCCTGGCCCTGGAGCGCTGTGGCCGCGCCAGTGCCTGGCTGGCCGGCCGGGATAGCGTTCTACCCGAAGACATCAAGGGCATCGCCCACGCCGTGCTGCGCCATCGCCTGATGATGAGCTATCAGGCCAATGCCGATGGGGTCAGTGCCGACGACGCCATCCAGACTCTGCTCGATACCCTGGTCGCCTGATGGAGACGCGGCTGAGCATCGATAACGCCGGGCTGATGGCGCTGGCGGGGGAAGCCCGTCTGCTCAGAAATGATCCCGAGCGCATCTCCCTCGGCGCCATGGCGGGGGAGCGGGTGTCCCGCCAGCAGGGGCGAGGCCTCAACTTCGAAGGGTTGCGGCGCTATCAGGCGGGGGATGACGTGCGGCTCATCGACTGGCAAGCCACCGCCCGGCTGCGCACCCCCTGGATCCGGCTCTATAACGAGGAGCGGGAGCGCCCGGTCTTTCTGCTGACCGATCAACGCCTCGACATGTACTTCACCACGCGCGGCCATACCAAGTCGGTGACGGCGGCCATGATAGCCGGGCTCTATGCCTGGCGAAGCTGGCACGACAGCGACCGGCTGGGAGGGGTGACCTTCAACGATGAGGCGCTGGCCGTTCATCCCTGTCGCTCTGCCAAGCAGAACCTCGGACGAATACTGGAGGATCTGGGCCGCTTCAACCAGTCGTTGACGCAGGCCTATCCGGCAGAGCCTGCGGGTTCGCTGAGTCTGGCCGAAGTGTTGCAGCGTGTGCACGGCCTGATCCCCCCGGGGGCCTGGCTCGCCATCATCAGTGACTTTCACGACCTGGACGCCCGCAGCGAAGCCATCCTGGCCGGGTTGCGGCGACGCTGCGACATGCACGCCTTCGTCGTCTATGACGATCTCCACCTTCGCCTGCCCACGCAAGGGTCGGTGAGCGCCCGTTATCAGGGCAGCGAAGCGAGCTTCTCCTTCTCCTCCCAGATGAATCGCGAGATCCAGCAGGCCATCACCCAGCGGCTGGCCGCGCAGGAGCAGCGCCTCACCCGGTTGGGGGTCAGGGTTCACCACATCCTTACCCATCAGGATCCGGTCCGCCAGTTGCAGAAGGGAGGTTGAATGCTCGAGAAAGGCTTTACCGTACCGGCGTTGCTTGACCCCGCACTGCCGGCGGGCTTCTCCTGGTGGCCATCGGCCCCCGGCTGGACATGGTTGGCGACCCTGTTGCTGCTGCTCGCCGCCGGTATGGCGATCGCCCGCCTTGCCCACTGGCGGCGCAATCGCTGGCGCCGGGAGGCACAGTCGCAGCTGAACACGCTGCAGGACGCGGACGCCTGGCTCACCCTCATCAAGCAGATAAGCCTGGTTCATCGTCCCCGCAAGGAGGTGGCGCAGGCCGTGACCCCGGACGCCTTGTTGCAGGCGGTGCCCCTTGACGAAACCTCCCGTACGCTCTTGTGCGAGCGTTACTGTCGCCCCGACAACCGGCTGACTCCCGAGCAGAACGCCCGCTTGGCCGCACAACTCGCCACCTGGCTGGAGACCTTGCCCCATGTCTGACTGGCTGTCCCGTTTCGATTTCGCCTGGCCTTGGGCCTGGTTGCTCATCTTGCTCCCCCTCGTCAGCCGCTTCTTGCTGCCACCGGCGCGCCCCATGGCCGACTATGTGCGAGTGCCCTTCTTGCCTCATCTCGTCAACACGCTGGATCTGAAGGCAGAACAACAGAGGAGCGGGCCCTGGCAACGTCTGCTGTTCTGGGTGCTCTGGCTGCTCCTGGTATGCGCCCTGGCACGGCCGGAGCTGCTGACACCGCCCCAGCAGATCGTCAAACCGATGCGCGACATCGTGCTGTTGCTCGATGTCTCTGGCTCGATGGGGAAGAACGATCTGCCGGGGGGGGAGACCCGCCTCAAGGCCCTGCAGGATTCGGTGGCCAAATTTGTCACGGCGCGCAAGCAGGACCGAATTGGTCTGGTGATCTTCGCCAACGGAGCCTATCCCTTCGCCCCCCTCAGTGAAGACAAGGGGGCGCTGCAGGCCCGCATCGCCCAGCTGGCACCGGCCATGATCGGCGAACAGACGGCCATCGGCGATGCCATCGGGGTGGCGGTGAAACTGCTGGACAAGGCGCAGCACGGGAGCAGCAAGCTGGCCATTCTGCTGACCGATGGCAACGACACCGCATCCCAGCTCACCCCTGAGGTGGCCGCCAAGCTCGCCGCCGCCCATCAGGTTCAGATCCACACCATCGCCTTTGGCAATGAGCAGAGCGGGGATGACAAGGTGGATCTTGCCTTGCTCAAGACCATTGCCGAGATGACCGGCGGCAAGAGCTGGCAGGCCGCCCGCAGCGGCGCGGCCCTTGACAGCGTCTGGCAGGATATCGACGCCCTGACGCCGGTGCAGGTTCGCACCCTTGGCTGGTCCTGGCATCAGGCGCTGTTCCAGTGGCCCTTGTTGCTGGCCCTGCTGCTTCTGCTCCTCATCACGGGTGGGCGTTACCTCAGGGGGAGGGCGGCATGAGCGACTTTCACTTTATCCATCCCTGGCATCTGCTGGGACTCGTGTTCTGCATCGGCCTCTGGTTTGTGGTACGCCAGCCACGCAGCGCCTGGTATCAGTTGATGGACAAACGGGTGGCCGAGGCGCTGGTGGTCGGCAAGTCCCGCCCCCTGTTGCAGCTGCTGCCATGGCTGTGCGGGATCGGGGTGCTGGCGCTCTCCGGTCCCAGCTGGCAGCGGGAAGTCCCCGCGGCCCTCTCGCCCCAGGGCAGTGTCATGGTGGTGCTGCAACAGGATCTGACCATGTATGCCCAGGATGTGGCACCCAGCCGCCATCAGCGCATGCAGCACAAGCTGGCGGCGCTGGTCGAACGCTCGCCTGGCACCCGTTTTGGGCTGATTGCCTATGACAGTTCGGCGCACCTGGCGGTGCCGCTGACCCAGGATCCCGATTTCTTCTCCCTGTTTCTGAGTGCCCAGGAGCCTGCCCTCATGCCCGAGGGTGAGGGTTCGGCACTGGCGCAGGCGCTGACGCTGGCGACCCGCAACCTGCCGACCACCCCCGATGAGGCTCCGAGCGTGCTGGTGGTGGCCGATCACTTGACCGCGGAGGAGGCGAAGTCGCTGGCGGCCTTCCCCCTGCCGGTACAGGTCTGGGTGGTGGGCACCGAGCGCGGTGGCAATCTGCCGGCCAAATATGAGAGCAAGGGGCTCGATACCCGGCTCGATGTCGGCCGATTCAGTGCGCTGCGAGACGATGGCGTGCCGGTGACGTTGGCCAGCGTTGATGATGATGATCTGGCGGCGGTGGCGGATCATATTCAGCATGCCATCCAGGCCCAAAACGATGCCCGCGAAGAGCTCAAATGGAAGGATGGCGGCTATCTGCTGGTGATCCCCATGTTGGTGTTGCTGCTCTTCTGGCGCAGGCAGCTGCTCTGCCTCGCCATGCTGGCGCTCTCCCTTGGCACCTATTCCGAGCCCGGGCAGGCCGCCTTGCTGGACTGGTGGGTGACACCGGATCAGCAGGGTCAGTACGCCTTCTCGCATCAGGAGTACGAACAGGCGGCCAGCCACTTCGAGGATCCCCTGTGGCGGGGAATCGCGAGCTACCAGGGTGGGGATTACGTGGCGGCGGTCACGGCGTTTCGCCAGGCAAAGGCAACGCCGGAGTCTCTGGTGTGGCTTGGCAACAGCTATGCCCAGCAAAAATCCTGGCAGCAGGCGCTCGTCAGTTACGATCAGGCCCTGAGCCTTCGTCCCGGTTGGGATATGGCCCTGACCAACCGAGCCAGGATAGCCGACATCATCATGCAGCTGCGCAAGCAGGAGCGAGACCAGGAAGGCTCACAGGGGGAGGAGGCCAATTACGACCCCGATGAGATCAAGCATGATCTGAAAAAAGGGGAAGGGGCGGATCAGCAGGATATCCAGCCCGGCGGCAGCGCCGACCCTCAGGTCAATCAGTGGTATGACAATCTGCAGGTCTCTCCATCGATACTGCTGCACAACCTCTACCAAGCCGATACGCAGGAGGCTCAATGAGACGACTCTGGTGGTTGCTGTTGCTGATAAGCTTGCCCGGCCACAGCGAGGTGAACATCACCCGTGAACTGGTGGCCCCGGCCCAGGTGGCGCCGGGTCAGCCTCTGCGCCTCGCGGTGACCTTCTGGACCGACTCCTGGTTCAACCCGCCCCCCAGCTGGCCCACTCAGGAGGTCAAGAACGGGGCCCTGCTCACCACTCCGCTGCCCAATCAGCTGCTGACTCGTCAGGCCGACGGAAAGAGCTGGAGCGGCGTTCGTCTGGAGCGGTTGGTCTCTGCCTGGGACGCAGGGAAGCTGGTCTTCCCCACCCTGGAGATCACGCTGACATCACCGGGGCAGCCGCCCCACACGGTGCAACTGCCCGCCATCGAACATGACGTGGCCTGGCCCCCCGATGTCACCCAGCCGGATCGCTTCCTGCCCGCGAGCAAGGTCACCCTGACCGGTAAGGTGGTGACCTATCACGCCGGGGAGGGCGAGGATCTGCACGTGGGGGATGTGATCGAGCGTCAGGTGACGGTGCAGGCCGAAGGGGCGGTGCCGTCCCAGATCCCGCAACTGCTTTATGCCATCCCGGGTCAGGAGAGCCAGCGTCTGGCTCCGGTCAACCGTCTGCTGGACAGTGGCCGCGGTGACTTCATGGGGGGTCAGCGTGAGGAGCGGCTGCGCTATATGCCGACCACGGCAGGCACGGTGACGCTGCCCCCCCTGACCCTGAGATGGTGGAACAGCGAGCAGCAGCAATGGCAGCAGGAGAGCCTGCCCGGCGCCGAATACAAGGTCGGTGCCCCGCGCGCGGCCGGTGGGGAGGCCGTGCTGCGCGCCTCATCACTGGCCCATTGGAAACCCTATGCCATTGGCCTGGTGTTCATCCTCCTGCTGGCTGGGGCCGCCTATTTTGCCCGTCACTCGCTTTTGCGAGGCTGGTGCTTTGCCCGTGAGGCCCTGAAACGCTTCTGGACACCTGTCCCACTGCCGGGATTGCTCCCGGTGAACAAGGAGAAATAGATGAAACTCACCCCGTTAATTGTGGCCATGCTGGCCGGTGCCAGTTGGGGAGTCAGTGCGCAGGCGGCCGATCCGCTCTCGGCCTGGCAGGATACCGCTCCCAAACAGGCGATTGAGGCCTGGGTCGCCGGTGCCACCCAGGCTGGCAGCACCACCTTCATCCCAGTGAACAAGCGCAACGTGGTCTTTGACAACGATGGCACCCTCTGGGGCGAGGCGCCCCTGACGTTCCAGCTGCAATTTGCCGTCGACGAGATCAAGCGTCTGGCCCCCGAGCACCCGGAATGGAAGCAGGACCCCATCGTCAAGCTGGTTCTGGCCAACGATCTGGCCGGCCTTGCCAAGGCGGGCAAGGAGGGGCTGGTGAAGCTGATGACCCTGACCCACAGCGGCATGAGTGCGGATGAATATGCCAAGCGGGTACGCAACTGGCTCGATACCAGCAAGCATCCACGCTTTGGCTGCCACTATGATCAGCTGGGTTACCAGCCCATGGTGCAACTGCTCGCCTATCTGCGGGCCAATGGCTTCAAGACCTGGATCGTCTCCGGTGGTGGCATCGACTTCATGCGGGTGTTTGCCGAGCAGATGTACGGCATTCCCCCCGAGCAAGTGATCGGCTCCTTCGCTCTCGGGGAGTTCTCCCTCTCGAAGGATGGCGCCTCCATCATGAAGACCATGAAGGGTGCCTATCTGGATGATGGGGCGGCCAAGCCTGCGGCCATCCATCTGTTCATGGGGCAGCGTCCGGTGGGGGCCTTTGGCAACAGCGACGGTGACGTACCCATGTTGCAGTACACCTCGACCAACCCGGAGTTCAAGACCTTCGGCCTGCTAGTGCACCACACGGACGAGAAGCGGGAGTATGCCTATGACAGTCATCCCCCCAGCAGCGGCACCCTGGTAAAGGGGTTGACCGAGGCGCCCAAATACGGCTGGACCCTGGTCGACATGAAACGGGATTGGAAGACCGTCTTCGATCCCGCGCTTTGCCCGGCTAAATAAGCCGAGGCGATGAGCAAGAGGGCGGCTGTCGGGCCGCCTTCTTATTTTTTCTCTCCTCTTTTCTCCCCGGCCCCACCGCCTCTTCTCTGCCCTTATCCTCGTTTGGCCCATCAGTTCTCTGTTCGCTGCTGACAAGGGCGGCGCCAGTGTGCCCGCCTGATGACCCTAGTTCGCACCAGATCAGGGAAGGCGGGGCAGGTGAGGGCCTCGCTGGATGGCCGCTCAGGCCAGGGGGAGGGCGAGAAAGGCGCGCATGGCGGGGGTGACGCTGTGTTTGCGGGTGATGAAGGCGGTGGTGCTGGCCGCCGCGTCTGTCAGGGGTCGCCATGGCAGTTGGAACAACCGCTGGGCGGTGGCGGCGATGCTGGCACTGACCACGGCGCAACCGAGCCCGTGACTCACCCCATTGGCCAGATGGAACAGGGAGTCGGTCTCCAGCACCGCCCTGAAACTCAGTTGCTGGCGAGCGGCGGCCTCATCGAAGTAGCGGCGAAACTGCATGGTGCCGCTTGGCAGGATCAGGGGGATATCCTGCAAGTCGGCCAGTTGCAGGGGGGCGTTCTGAGGTCGCTCATCATGTCCGGGCAAAGGGCCCAGCACCGCCATGGGGTTGGGGTGAGGTTGCTGCACCGCCAGGGTGCGGCGCTGGTGGTCGGTGAGCAGTTCGTCAAAGCCCAGCCCCAGATCGATCTGGTGCAGCTCCAGCTGTTCCAGCAGGGCGCCGTGGGTCACCACCGACAGGCGTAAACCGACCCTGGGGTAGGCCTCGTGGAAGCGCTTGAGCAGGGGCATGATGTCGATGCCAGACTGGGGCACCATGCCGATGCGCAAGGTGCCGGAAAGCTCTCCGTCAAACAGGCTGAGCTCCTGGTGCATGGCATCCTGCTCTTGTAGCATGCGTTCGGCATGGCGCAGCACGACCTCGCCCGCCTGGGTGAGGCCCACGAATTGGCTGTTGCGCACCACCAGTTCGGTGCCGAGGGATTTCTCCAGCGCCGTGATGCTGGCCGACAGGGTGGGCTGGGTGATGAAACAGGCCTTGGCCGCCTTGGCGAAATGACGATGCTGGGCGAGTTCGTAGAAATAGCGCAACTGCTTGATATTCATTGGAAGGCTGGCTGGGGTGAACGACACGGGGTGACAAATTTAATCAATCAATGAGCCGTCGGCAATAGCCTTGTTCTATTGGGTTATAGATTTGTTTCATTGGTTTTGATGTGCAGGGTTATCTAAACTTGAGGGCCGAATACATTTTATAAGCGCTTCGCATGGACCTTCACAACTCGTGGTTGCCCAGGATGGATGAACTGGTGGAAGAGGCCGCCATCGCCATCAACATCAATGGCATCAGCCATGCCGTCATGATGGCGACCCCGGATGATCTCGACGACTTCGCCATCGGTTTTCTCTATGGGGAGGGGATCATCAGAGGCAATCATGATGTGCATGATATGCAACTTATCCCCTCGGAGCAGGGCATGGTGCTGGATGTCACCATCGCCAATCGCTGTCTCGCCGAGCTGAGCCGTCGCAAGCGCCGTCTCACCGGGGTGAGCGGTTGCGGCATCTGCGGGGTGGAGGCCATCGAACATGCGCTGCCTGCCTTGGCTCCCTTGTCCCCCAGCATGCCCCCTGCGGCCGATCGCCTGCTCGACCTGCGTGAGCGCATCATTCCCTGGCAGAACAAGGCTCGCCAGAGCGGGGCGCTGCATGCCGCGCTGGCGCTCGGGGGCGAGGGGGAGATCCTGGCCTGCCGGGAAGACATCGGCCGCCACAATGCGCTGGACAAGCTCATCGGCATGCAGCTGCGCCAACCCGCGCGCAGCGACACCCTGGTCATCACCAGCCGCTGCGGCAGCGAACTCATTCACAAGGCGGTGCAATATGGTGCCGCGCACCTCATCAGCCTTGCCTCACCCAGCCAGCTCGCCGTGCGACTGGCCTTGAAGTACCACCTGAACCTTATCCACGTGCCCAGATCCGACGCGCCTGTCTACTACACCGCCTGGGATCAGATCGGAGAACGCAATGTCCAGCCATATTGAGAAACCGGCGAAGGCCGGCGGTTTTTCCTCCCTGCAGTCCACCTTCAGACAGGTGCTGCGCAGCCAGAAGACCCGCCAGAACATCAAGAATCTGCTGCGGGTCAACCAGACCGATGGCTTCGACTGCCCGGGCTGCGCCTGGGGAGACAACAAGCAGGGGGCCTTCCAGTTCTGCGAGAACGGCGCCAAGGCGGTGGCCTGGGAGTCCACCGGCAAGACGGTGGGGGCGGACTTCTTCGCTGAACATTCGGTGCGCCGCCTCGCCACCCAGAGCGACTACTGGCTGGAGTATCAGGGGCGGCTGACCGACCCCCTGCGCTACAACCCGGCCAGCGATCACTACGAGCCGGTGAGCTGGGACGAGGCATTTAGGATCATCGCAGACAAACTCAAGGGCCTCTCGAGCCCGGACGAGGTGGAGTTCTACACCTCGGGCCGCGCCAGCAACGAGGCCTCCTATCTCTATCAGCTGTTTGGCCGCCTCTATGGCACCAACAACTTCCCCGATTGCTCCAACATGTGTCACGAGGCGAGCGGGGTGGGGCTCATTCAGTCCGTCGGGGTAGGCAAGGGCACAGTGGTGCTGGAGGACTTCGACGCCGCCAAGGCCATCTTCGTCTTTGGCCAGAACCCGGGCACCAACCACCCGCGCATGATGAACGCCCTGCGCCAGGCGGCGCGTCAGGGCTGCCAGATTGTCTCCTTCAACAACTTGAAAGAGGTGGCGTTAGAGCGTTTTGCCAGCCCCCAGAGCCCGGCGGAGCTGCTGACACCGGCCGCCACCCGCATCAGCCATCAATACCTCACCCCCAAGCTTGGCGGCGACATGGCGGCCATCCGCGGCATGGCCAAATACGTGCTGGAAGAGGAAGGCGGGCGCCTCGATCTCGCCTTTATCGAGCAGCACACGGCGAACTTTGATCACTATGTGGCCGAGGTGAAGGCCACCGATTGGTCACAGATCGAGGCCCAGTCAGGACTTGGTCGCGACGAGATCACCCAGGCGGCCATGATCTTCGCCAGAAGCGAGAGCGTGATCAGCTGCTGGGCCATGGGGATCACCCAGCACAAGCACTCGGTCGATACCATTCGCGAGATAGTCAACCTGCACCTGATGTGCGGCCAGCTCGGCAAGCCGGGGGCGGGTCTGTGCCCGGTGCGCGGCCACAGCAACGTGCAGGGCAACCGCACCATGGGGATCAACGAAAAACCCAACGCGGCCTTCATCGATCGGCTGGAGCGCCGCTTCCCGGTGGGGCTCAAGCGCACGCCGGGCCACAACGTCTATGAGGCGCTCAAGGCCCTGCACGCCGGCAAGAGCAAGATGCTGGTGTGTCTGGGTGGCAACCTGGCCGCCGCCGCGCCGGACACGGATTTCACCTACGAGGCGCTGCGCCGGAGTGAGCTCAACGTGCAGATCAGCACCAAGCTCAACCGCAGCCATCTGATGGTCACGCAAGACGCGCTGATCCTGCCCTGCCTCGGTCGCACCGAGCTGGATGTGCAGCGGGCCGGCATCCAGAAGATCACGGTGGAGGACACCTTCAGCATGGTGCACGCCTCCACCGGCATGAACGAGCCGGTCTCCCCCCTCTGCCTGTCCGAGATCGACATCGTCGCGCGCATGGCCGAGGCCACCCTGGGCAGCGAGCAGCTGGACTGGCTCGCCCTGCGGGATGATTACGCCGCGCTGCGGGATCTGATCGCCCAGACCATCGCCGGATTCGATGACTTCAACCGCCGCATCGAGGAACCCTGTGGCTTCCACCTGGACAACAGCGCCGCCCTATTGCGCTGGAATACTCCGAGCGGACGCGCCGAGTTTCGGGCTAGCCGGTTGCCGGACTCCATCCTGCCGGAGTGCACCCGTCACGCCGAGCAGATGGTGGGGGAGCCGGTCCTGCTGCTGCAGAGCCTGCGCTCCCACGATCAGTACAACACCACGATTTATGGCATGGACGATCGCTATCGCGGCATCAAGGGGCGACGCAACGTGGTGTTCATGAACGAGGAGGATGCCCGCATGCTGGGGCTCGCCGAGGAGCAGTCGGTGGACATGAGCGCCATCTGCAACGATGGCCGCGAGCGCAAGGTGAGCGGTTTTAGCGTGATCTTCTACGAGATCCCGCGGGGCAACATCGCCGCCTACTACCCGGAGACCAACCCCCTGGTCGCCATCGACAGCATCGGGGAGGGCTCCTTCACCCCCACCTCCAAGTCCATCCCCGTGCTGGTCACCCCGAGCGAGGCATCGCGCACCCGGCTGGCCGTCAACCAGTAAGCGACACCGGCAAAACAGTGCCCCCGACACATGGTCGGGGGCTTTTTTTATCTGCCTGTGGCGTGCTCCATATGGTTTTTATGCTATCGGGTGGCAATCTTGTTGTGTCTATCACCATAAAACGGTGAAGGGGCGATACATATCGCTGCCATTCATTGCCATTGTCCGTTCACTCGGCGATCACCACGCAGTTGCGGCCCCGGTGTTTGGCTTCATAGAGGGCCTGATCGGCCTGCTTGAGCACGGCATCCAGATCGTGGTTGCCGTGGCCGGGCCAATGGGCGACGCCAAGGGAGATGGTGATGCTCCCCGCCGTCGGCATCTCATGGCTGGCGACCTTCAGCCGCAGCCGCTCGGCGACGCCCTGGGCCTGGGCCAGGGTGACGCTTGGCAGCAGCAGCAGGAACTCCTCACCGCCACTGCGGCAGAGTGCCGCATCGGATCTGACCTCCTGCTGCATCAGGGCGGCCAGGGCAATGATCACCTCATCCCCGACATCGTGGCCGAAGCCGTCGTTGATCTTCTTGAAGTGATCGATATCGAGGGCGATGACGCACAGGGGCTTGGGATCCATCAGATATTCATCCAGCAGCCGCTGGATGGCCCGCCGGTTGAACAGGCCGGTCATGGGATCGGTGTGGCTGTCATTGTGCAGCTTGTCGATCTTGGTATTGAGCAAGCCGAGCCCCTTGAGAATGGCCTGTTTCAGCTGGGCCGCCTCGAAGTACCAGGCGCGGATGCCGGAGATATGGGAGAAGGCCCCTTGCTGATCCATCAGGCTGGCCCGATTGGCCAACTGGCGCAGGGGGCGGGAGATGAAGGTGGCCGAGAGCCAGATGATGAAGAGGATGAGGGCCGTGGTGGGCACCATCTGCATCAACACCCCTGACATCTGATCGTTCAGCCCCGCCAGGGTGGCGTTGCGGGGCCGCTGAGCCACCACGCCCCAGCCCGTGCTGGAGACGGGGGCAAAGCCGCTCAGCATATCGACGCCACGGGAATCGACCACCTCCTGAGTGCCGGTGCTGCCCCCGAGAACGCTATTCACGACCCGGTTGCCGGTGATCTTCTGGCCGATCCTGGCCGGATCCGGGTGGTAGATCAGGGTCTTCTCCCGATCCACCACGTAGAGGTAGGAGCCATCCTGGTAGTAGTGCTGACCCAGCAGGTTGGAGAGCACGCTGGTGGACTGCAGATAGATGGTGCCGGCGACATAGCCCAGGTAGACATTGTCGGCGGAAAACACCGGGTAGGAGAGGCTGATGAGATAGTTGCCGGTCAGGGAGACGAAGGGATCCGTGATCTGCGGCTGCTGGCTCTCGATGGCCTTCAGCGCCGTCGGGGATCTGAGCTTGGCGCCCTTCACCTGCAGCGTCTCGGGAGAGACCGCGACGATGACCCCCTCGGGATTGACGATCACCACGGAGTTGAAGGTACTGGTCTGCTGGCGCAGGCGCTCCACCTCGATATCCAGGGCCTCATCGTCGTTGGCTTGCAGCAGTGGTGCCAGCAGCTGGGCGCTGTAGGCCAGCTGCCCCTGTGCCGACTTGAGCATGTTGTCGGCCGAGGTCGCCAGCTTGGTCGCATAGACGCGGTTGGATTCCAGGGTATTGGCGATCAACAGCTGTCGCTGGGCCTGATAGATGGCGTAGAAACTATTGCCAAAGGTTGCGAGAACACCCAATACCGCCAGGGCCAGGATGAGACGATGCAGATCAAACTTCAGCAGCCAGTGAGGTTGCATGGGGAGAGGGAGTCCTTGTCAAACAGCGAGTCGCCGGGGTCCATGGCGCAAGTTTAAAGGGGTTGGCGGCGCAAAAGCTACTTCATATTGGGTGGAGGACGCCGCTTCCTGACAAGGATGGGGCCTGCAGCCCGCGTCCCGCGGGCAAAAGGCGCCGATGTGACGGACCCACGAGACAAAAAGGGGGTGAACTGATTCACCCCCGAGCGGCTCCTCAGCCCTTGAGGGAGGCCATGTCGATGACGAAGCGATACTTGACGTCGCTGTTGAGCATGCGCTCGTAGGCGTCATTGATCGCCTGGATGGCGATGGTCTCCACGTCCGAGGTGATGCCGTGCTGGCCGCAGAAATCCAGCATCTCCTGGGTCTCCTTGATGCCGCCGATGAGGGATCCCGCCACCGACTTGCGACCCATGACCAGGGGAACCGTGCTGAGCAGGGGGTTGAGATCCCCAAGATAGCCCACCAGCACCAGGGTGCCGTCGATGGCCAGGGTCGGCAGATAGGGGTTGAGATCGTGCACATAGGGAACGGTGTCGATGATGAGATCGAACGTCCCCCTGGCCGCGGCCATCTGGGCGTCATCGCTGGAGAGGACCACCCGGTGGGCTCCGAGCCGGTAGGCGTCCTCCTCCTTCCCGGGGGAGCGGGTAAACAGGGTCACCTCGGCCCCCAGCGCGTTGGCGAGCTTCAGGGCCATGTGGCCGAGCCCGCCGAGACCGACGACGGCGACCTGCTTGCCAGGCCCCGCCTGCCAGTGCCGCAGCGGGGACCAGGTGGTGATGCCGGCGCAGAGCAGGGGCGCGGCTCCTGCCAGGTCCAGCCCGTCCGGGATGTGCAGCACGAACTTGTCGCGGGTGACGATCTGCTGCGAATAGCCGCCGAAGGTGGGACGTTTGTCCTGCCTGTCGACGCCGTTGTAGGTGAGAGTGGGAAACTCGTCGCAAAACTGCTCCAGCCCTCGCTCGCAGGGGGCGCAGTGCTGGCAGGAGTCGACCATGCAGCCGACCCCCACTCTGTCCCCGGGCTTGAAGCGGGTCACGGCGCTGCCGACCTGGCTGACCCGGCCGATGATCTCGTGACCAGGGACCAGGGGATAGTGGCTGTTGCCCCAGTCGTTGCGGGCGTTGTGCAGATCCGAGTGGCAGACGCCGCAATACTGGGTCTCGATCACCACATCATCGGCACGGGGATCCCGGCGTTCGACATGGAAGGGGGCCAAAGGCGCCTGAGCCGACTGGGCGGCGTAACCGAGTACTCTCATCGTCATGGTGCTCTCGCTTGTTGCAGGGCCTGATGCCCGTTGGAAGAGGCGGTGGCCAGGGCGAGTTGCCCGTGCCGCCCGCGGTGCCCATGGAGTGTTGACCCGAAGGCAAGTTCCCTCAAGGGAGGAGTCAATATAATCCGGCAGACAAGGACAGTGCACGCGGTGATCGACCCGGGTTACTAGGCCGTCAGGGGCGCGAGATCCGGCTCTCGCAGGGCAGCCACCGTCTGCCAGAAGGCGTCGATGAGAGGATTGTCGCCACCAGGCGGGCGGATCAGGCCGATGATCCAGCTTGCCTCGGGCGCGGTGAGGGGCAGGGAGATGACGTCCGGGTGCTCGATGGTGGTGGAGGAGGGGACCAGGGTCCAGGCGATGCCCGCTGCCGCGGTGGCGATCCCGGCGGCGAAGTCGTTCACATACTGGATATCGCGAAAACGCAGCCCGCTCTGGGCCAGATAATGGACGAACTGATCGTGAAAGGAGGGGGCCTTGTCCCGGCGCAATACGGCCAGCGGCTTGTCCACCAGATCCGCGAGTGTCGTTATCCCGGTGTAACTCGCGGGCAGGATGGCGATGAAATGGGCGCGAACCACCGGCAGAAAGTGCCAGCCTTTGGGGGCGGGCAGACGGCAGAAGCCGAGATCGAGGCGCCCCTCCGCCAGCGCCAGCAACTGGTGGTGGGTGGAGAGATCGTTGAGCTCGATATTGACCTTGGGGCGCTCGGCGCGAAAACGCGCGATGGCGGCGGGCACCAGCAGCTTGGTGGCGACCCCGAAGCCGATGCGCAGGGTGCCGCCGTTGCCCGCCAGCACATCGCGGGCGGTGCGATCGAGCTGTTCACTCTGGGCGATGAGGGCGCAGGCATCCGGGTAGAGGGCGCGACCGAGCCCGGTCAGCCGGGTGCTGCTGGCGCTGCGCTCGAACAACTCGCCTCCCCACTGGGCCTCCAGCCGTTTGATCTGCTTGCTCAGGGCGGATTGGGTGATGTGCTGGCGGGCTGCCGCCTGGCCAAAGTGCAGCACTTCCCCCAGGGTGACGAAGGCCTTCAGATCCCTCAGTTCCATCGCGGCTCCATCATTCCTATACGGAATCTTGAGTGGTCAAAAATGTCATTGGACGGAATTCTAGATCTGTTCGATGCTGATGCCAATTCATTCGGGGTGCCCAGGCAGTGCGGCACTCACTCGTTCAAGCAGAAGGAGACAGACCAGATGCATCATGCCAAGTACAAAGGGTTCCCGGCCGATTTCCTCTGGGGCGCCGCCTCCGCCGCCTATCAGGTGGAAGGAGCCTGGGATGCCGATGGCAAGGGCCCCTCGGTGTGGGACAGCTTCACCAAGCTGCCGGGCAAGACGTTCCAGGGCAGCAACGGCGACGTGGCGGTGGATCACTACCATCGCGTCGAAGAAGACGTGGCGCTGATGGCCGAGATGGGGCTCAAGGCCTATCGCTTCTCGGTGAGCTGGCCGCGCATCTTCCCGACCGGCCGCGGTGCGGTGAACGAGGCGGGACTCGCCTTCTACGACAGGCTGATCGACAGCCTGCTGGCGCACGGCATCGAACCGGTGCTGACCCTCTATCACTGGGATCTGCCCCAGGCGCTGCAGGACGAATACGGCGGCTGGGAAGACAGACGCATCATCGATGACTTCGAGCACTACTGCGTCACCCTCTATCAGCGCTTCTCCGGCAAGGTAAAATATTGGGTTTCACTCAACGAGCAGAATTATAACCTGACCAATGCCTACCAGCTGGGGACTCATCCGCCCGCCGTGCAGGACAGGAAGCGTTTCTTCGCCGCCAACCACGTGGCATTCCTGGCCAACGCGCGGGTCATCAAGGCGTTCCGCCAGCACGTGCCGGGTGGCCTCATCGGCCCGAGCTTCGCCTATTCCCCTGCCTATCCCGCTTCCTGCGCCCCGAGCGACATGCTGGCGTTCGAAAACGCGGAAGAGTTCACCAACCTCTGGTGGCTGGACGCCTACTGCTTCGGCCGCTATCCCCAGGCGGCGCTCGCCTACCTGAGGGAGGCGGGCGAGGCTCCCGAGATCCTGCCGGGGGATCTGGAACTCTTGCGCGAGGGCACGCCGGATTACATCGGGGTGAACTACTACTACACCCTGACCTTCACCGACAATCCCATCGGTGGCCAGACCATGCAGCGCATCAACACCACGGGGCAGAAGGGCACCACTCCCTCCAGCGGCGTGCCGGGACTCTACAAGACCACCCCGAACCCGCACCTCGAGACCAGCAACTGGGACTGGGCCATCGATCCCACCGGGATGCGCATCGCCCTGCGTCGCCTCTCGTCCCGCTACGGCCTGCCGCTGATGATCACCGAGAACGGTCTGGGTGAATTCGACAAGCTGGCGGCGGGGGACAAGGTGCACGACGACTACCGCATCGCCTATCTGCAGAGCCACCTGAAGGCTTGCCAGGAGGCGCTGCAGGACGGGGTCGAACTGCTCGGCTACTGCGCCTGGTCCTTCACCGACATCCTGAGCTGGCTCAACGGCTACCAGAAGCGCTACGGCTTCGTCTACGTGGACAGGGACGAGCAGGGCGGGTCCCTGCGCCGCATCAAGAAGGACAGCTTCCACTGGTATCAGTCGGTGATTGCCAGCGGTGGCGAGTCGCTCTGAGCCCTTGCCAAACAGGATGTCACTTCCAGATGAAAAGGCCCCCGCGGGGGCCTTTTTCGTTTGCATCGGCAGAGGATGACTTCGCACCGCCTAGATAAACATGCCGCCGGACGCCTCGATGCGCTGGGCGTTGATCCAGCGGCTGTCCGTGGAGAGCAGGGCGGCGATGACATCGCCGATGTCGTCGGGCTGGCCGACCCGGCCGAGCGCCGTCTGGCTCGCCACGAAGTCGTTGAGAGCCGGATTGTCACGCACGGCGCCGCCGCCAAAGTCGGTCTCGATGGCGCCGGGAGCCAGCACATTGACCGCAATGCCCCGCGGGCCCAGCTCCTTGGCAAGGTAGTGGCTCAGCACTTCGACGCCCCCCTTCATGGCCGCGTAGGCGGCATAGCCCGGCAGGGCGAAGCGGGTCAGACCGGTGGAGACATTGAGGATGCGGCCACCATCCGCGAGGAGGGGCAGCAGGGTCTGGGTCAGGAAGAAGGGCCCCTTCAAGTGGATGTTGAGCAGGGTGTCGAACTGCTGCTCCGTGGTCTGCTCGAAGCTGGCATGGATGCCGATGCCGGCGTTGTTGACCAGGTAGTCGAAGCGATCGCGCTGCCAGGTTTGCGCCAGCAGCAGGCGCACCGCGTCCGCAAAGGCGGGGAAGCTGGCGCTCTCTGCCACATCCAGCGCGAGCGCCCGGGCCTTGACCCCCTGGGCCTCGGCCTTGGCGACCACCTCGGCCGCTTCCCCGGCCTGGCTGCGGTAGGTGATGATGAGATCGACGCCCCTGGCGGCGAGGGCCAGGGCGCCGTGTCTGCCAAGGCCGCGGCTGGCACCTGTGATGAGGGCGATGGGTCTGGTCATGGTATGGCTCCTGTCTGAACGATGAATGGCTCATGGCGAGCCGACCCCTTCACTCTATTGGTGCTTTCATGCTGGATAAAGATGACGATAATGAATGCACTGTTCCGATTTGGATAACAATGGCCATGGACCAACTGGATGGAATGAGGATGTTCGTGCGGGTCGCCGAACTCGAGAGCTTCAGCCGCTGCGCCGAGCAGCTGGGGATCCCCAAGGCGACCCTCTCCGCCGCCATCCGGCGACTGGAGGAGCACATGGGCACCCGGCTGCTGCAGCGCACTACCCGGCGGGTGCAGCTCACCACGGACGGCCAGCTCTGTTACGCCCGCTGCCGGGATCTGCTGGCGGACATGGAGGAGTTTGACGGCCTGTTCCGGCAGACGGGGCAGATCGCGGGCCAGTTGCGGGTGGACATGCCGAGCCGGATGGCCCGCCACCTGGTGATCCCGGCGCTGCCGGCCTTTCTGGCCGCCCACCCCGCTCTGCAACTGATGCTGAGCAGCACGGACAGGCGGGTGGATCTGGTGCGGGAAGGGTTCGACTGTGTCGTGCGGGTCGGCACGCTCGAGCCCTCCAGCCTGGTGGCACGGCCCCTGGGTCACTATCGCCAGATCAACTGTGCCAGCGCGGGCTACCTGGCCGCCCACGGGGTGCCGCAGAGTCTCGCCGATCTCGGTCAGCATCGGCTGATCCATTACGGTTCGGGCCAGGGGCGCGGCGAGCCCGGGTTTGAATACCTCGGGGAGGATGAACGCCCCGCCACACTGCCCATGAGAGCCAGTCTCTCGGTGAACGACAGCGAGTCCTATCTGGCGGCGGCCCAGGCGGGACTTGGCATCATACAGATACCGCGAGTCGGGGTGGAGCCGCTGCTGGCGAGCGGCGAGCTGGTGATCATCCTGCCCGCCTGGCAGGCGCCGCCCCTGCCCATCCACGCCCTCTATGCCCATCGCCGCCATCTTGCCCCCAGGGTGCAGACCTTCATCCACTGGCTGGGAGCGCTGTTGACGGATGCCCTTGGCGAAGCGTCAGGCCCGGCTGCGCCTTGAGCGGTACTGGCTCGGGGACAGGGCGAATGCCTCCTTGAAGAAGCGGGTGAAGCTGCTCTGGCTGGCGAAGCCGAGCCGCCCCCCCACCTCCTGCAGTTGCAGGCTGGGGTCTTGCAACAGGCGGCAGGCCTCCTCCCGGCGCACTTGCTCCAGCAGGGCCGAAAAGTGGCAGCCTTCTTCACGCAGGTGGCGGTGCAGGGTCCAGCGGGTCAACCGCAGGGCCTCGCAGATGCAGACGAGCAAGGTGCGCGGATCCGCCTCCTGCTGCCACAGCTGATGGCGGATGAGGCCGAGCACCCGCTCCTTGTAGTGGGGGCTGGGGCGCAGCCGCTGCATCTGGGTATCCAGCTCTTCCAGCAGCAGGGGTTGCAGGGGGGCGTTGTGGTTTCCATAGGCCTGATCCAGCAGCTGGACGGGGAAGCAGAGCCGATAACCATCCCCGAGCCGCAATCGTCCTCCCAGCCAGGCCGCCAGCTCACGCCACAACCTGGGTCGCACCGGTGTCGGCAGCATCAGCTGGCCGGCCCCCGGGTGGTAGAACTGGAGCAGGGCGTAGAGATGACACAGGTTGGCCAGGCTGCTCATGGCGACGACGTCAGGATGATCGGACTCCGAGTGGTAGCTGATCAGCGCGAGTTCATCCCCCTCCTGCAAGGTGATCCGGTCGCACTCGCCGATGAGGGGGCGAAAGGCGGTGAAAAAATGCAGCGCCTGACGCCAGCTGGCAGCGTTGCAGCAGAGGCTCGCCAGCGGCAGATAATCGGTGAAGAGCCCGGTGAGGGAGGGGGGCGCCCAGTTGCGCGCCAGATCCATGTGGGGGGCGACCTGGGCCAGTAGCCGGAAGTGGCGCGGCGCATCGATGCGGCCATGGGGGAGGATCAGCTCCTCCCTGGCGATGCCGGCACCCTGCAGCAGTTGATCCGGATCCCGTCCCTGCCGCTGCCAGTGGTTGAGGCAGTGCAGGGCGATCCGGTTTGAGACGGTTTTCACGGCGAAATCCTTGTCGACGAGGGCCCATCATCATCGGCCAGTCGCGAAAAATTGTTGTGAGCCAGCTTCCTCTTAATGTTTCAACTTTGTAACTAAAAGTAATCCTGCAACCCTTTTCACAATTTTGACATCTGCTCCCAACCGTCAACTTCCTGCACCCGAATGGCAAGTGAGGCGGGTCCGTTTTGCCTAGAGTGGCCGGACCTACACACACAAGGAAGAGAACAATAATGAAAACCCACCGTCTCGCGATGACCCCGCTCGCCCTGACCATCGGCGCCCTGCTGCTGGCCGGGTGCAATGACAACGACTCCACCCCCAAGCCCGTGCAGCCCACCCTGGGCCATCGCACCGCCAGCCTGATCGAACAGGATGGTTTGCAGTTCAAGGATCTGGATGGCAGCGGCAACCTGACCCCCTATGAAGACTGGCGCCTCGGCGCCGCCGAACGGGCAGAGGATCTGGTGGGTCGCCTCACCTTGGCTCAGAAGGCGGGGCTGATGATGCACGGCACCCTGGTGCTCGATGGGGAAGGGCGCATCAATCTCACCGCCATGGACAAGATGCTCAAGACCGATGGAGTCAACACCTTCATCACCCGGATGGCGGGCGATCCTGCGGCCATCGCCGAGGACAACAACCAGATCCAGGCGTTGCTGGAAGGGGTGGGGCTCGGCATTCCCATGACCGTCAGCACGGATCCCCGCAACCACTTCACCAACGATCCCAAGGCCACCAGCATCGCCGCCGGAGCCTTCTCCCAATGGCCGGAGACGCTGGGCTTCGCTGCCATCGGCGATGCCGAGCTGGTGCGCCGCTTCGCCGACATCGCCCGCCAGGAGTACAGGGCGGTGGGCATCCAGGAGGCCCTATCTCCCCAGGCGGATCTCGCCACCGAGCCGCGTTGGGGCCGTATCAATGGCACCTTTGGCGAGAACAACCGGGCCGCCAAGTCCCTGGTCAAGGCTTACATCGAAGGCTTCCAGCAGGGGGATGGCGGGATCGGCAAGGAGAGCGTGGTCACCGTGGTCAAGCATTTTGCCGGCGCCGGCCCCCAGAAGGATGGGCTGGATGCCCACAACCCCTGGGGCAAGGAGCAGGTCTACCCGGGCAACAACTTTGCCTATCACCTGGTGCCCTTCGAGGGGGCATTCGAGGCCAAGGTCGGGGCCGTCATGCCCTATTACGCCCTGCCACAGGGGCTGACCTATGAGGGCCAGGCCATCGAGGAGGTGGGCTTTGGCTTCAATCGCCAGATCCTCACCGATCTCTTACGCGGCCATTTCGGCTTTGAAGGAGTGGTGCTGAGCGACTGGGGCATCGTCAATGACTGCAACAGCCGCTGCGAGGAAGGGTTGAGCCAGGCGGAGCTGAGCGCTGGAGTCAGCCCCTGGACGGTACCCTTTGGCATGTCCTGGGGGGTGGAGAAGTTGACCCAGGCCCAGCGCTACGCCAAGGCGATCACCGCCGGGGTGGATCAATTCGGCGGGGTGGAGGATCCGGCGCCACTGTTGGAAGCGGTGCAAGCCGGGCTGGTGAGCGAGGCGCAGCTCTCCACCGCCGCCCGCCGCATCCTGGAGCAGAAATTCGAGCTGGGGCTGTTTGAGGATCCCTATGTGGATACCACGGCCGCCGTCGCCCTGGTGGGCAAGGCCGAGTTCCAGCAAGAGGCCCAGGCCGCCCAGGCCGCGGCCCATGTGCTGCTGAAGAATGAGGGTTCAATGCTGCCCATGCAGCCCGAGGGCAAACGGGTCTACCTCTACCAGGTCAATGCCGAGGTGGCCAAGGCCAATGGCTACACGGTGGTGACGGATCTGGCGCAGGCGGATCTGGCCATCGCCCGGGTCAACACCCCGGGTGAGCAAGATGCGCGCTTCCCGTTCGGCACCATCCACTTCGGTCAGCTTGGCTTTGCCAGTGCAGATCAGGTGGTGCAGGAGACGGCTCACGAGGGCAGCTATCACGGCAGCGATGAACTGGCGGAGATCCAGGCCATCCAGCAAGCCGGGGTGCCCCTGGTGCTGTCGGTCTATCTGGACAGACCCGCCATCCTGACCGAGGTGGCGCCGGCGGCCCAGGTGCTGCTGGCTAACTTCGGGGCACTGGATCAGGCGCTGTTCGATGTGATGAGCGGCAAGGCCAAGGCCCGCGGCAAGCTGCCCTTCGAGCTTCCCTCCAGCTGGCAGGCGGTGCTGGCTCAGGACTCTGACGTGGCGAGCGACTCCCAGGATCCCCTCTTTGCCTACGGCGCCGGTCTCGATTATTGATCATCGCCTTGGCACAACGACACGGGGCGCCTGCGGGCGCCTCGTTCATTGTGAATGATTGGCACCCCGAAGAAGGGGGAGATAGCGGCAAGAGGAGCGCCGCACTCCCGGTTGGGTGCGAGCGGCGACACCCTCTCATCACGCCTTATTGTCAGTGTTGTTTTTATGAGTCTGTTATTTGCTCACCAGGACGGCGTATTGATGATAAGCGTTTCAGAACCCACACGATTGTTATACTCTCACAAAAGCGTATAGGCAGTTATCTGAACGCCTGATGGCGTGACAAGGGCCCACCGCAGAGTGCAGGGCGTTGTGTGAGGTATATATGCATCATGATGAGCGAGTATTTGATCCCGATTTTCTGTCTCATGCCGATCCAGGCAAGAAAATAACCCTGCCCATTGCCTTTATTCAGGATTTGACAAAAGCCGTCTCCCTTCAGGATGTACTAAATGTGATGGCAAACTGGATATTTCATATTTTCTCTGCCGAACGCGCCAGTATTACCATCAAAGAAAATGAGATATCACTGCGGCTATATGCCGTGATGGGAAATAATGCCATCCCCATGGAGTCATTGGTTCCAATACAAGGCACTATGGTGGGAAGGGTATTTTCAACCGGCCTGTTGCGGATCTGCGATGACTTGGGCGGCTCCGATGATCTTGACTGTCAAATATTGTCCCAGCACGGGATGGGCAGCTGCATGGATGCCCCCATGATACAGGGCAAGGCCTGCATCGGTACCTTGAATGTCGCGCATCACCGGCCGTCATATTACAGCCTCGAACATGCCATCATATTGCAGTGTCTGGCGAACTGGTTGGCACTGAATATCCAGTTGCATCTCAAAGTGACCGAGATGGAGCTGCAGGCATCGACCGATTATTTGACGGAGACGGCGAATCGACGGGCTTTCATGAATGAAGGGGAGCGCAGATTGATCCTCTCCCGGCTGGCAGAGATACCGCTCGCCATCGGTATATTGGATCTGGATCACTTTAAAAACCTGAACGATAAATATGGGCATGATGCCGGCGACTATGTCTTGAAAGAGGTCGCGAGCGTCATCAAGACAATAATAAGAAAAGAGGATATTTTTGCCCGTATTGGCGGGGAAGAGTTTGCCATCATTATTTCAGGCAGCCAGCCGGATACCTGCCAGTTGATATTCAATGATATTCGCACCCTGATTGAAACGCACCCCATCACCTATGAGGGCAATATCATCAGGTTGACCGGCAGCATCGGTTTTTCACACCTGTCGGCGCAAGACACCGAGCTCAGCGCCATCCTGAAGCGAGCCGATGGCGCCTTGTATGCGGCCAAACGCAATGGCCGCAACCGGGTTGAATGCTACCCCGGATAGCTAACCCGGAGATGGCGGGCATGACGCGGGTTGCCCATGGCCACATCGTCGTGCCAGTCATGCAAGGGAGGCGCCTGTGGGCGCCTTTTCTATCGCGGCCATCGAAGATCCCGGTTTGGCGCGCGGACCGGGCTTGGGCATAATGGCGCCCCAAAGAGGAGATCCTATGAAATTTATCGGTGCTCACGTCAGTGCGGCCGGCGGGGTGGAGAATTGCATCGCCCGCGCAGAGGCTATCGGAGCCAACGCTTTCGCCCTGTTCACCAAGAATCAGCGCCAGTGGCAGGCGGCGCCGCTCTCGGACGCCAGCATCCGCGCCTTCAAGTCCGCCTGCGAGAAGGCAGGTTTTCGCCCCGAGCAGATCCTGCCCCACGACAGCTACCTCATCAACCTGGGCCACCCGGATCCCGACGGCCTCGCCAAATCCCGGGATGCCTTCCTCGATGAGATGAAGCGCTGCGAACAGCTCGGGCTCTGCTACCTCAACTTCCACCCCGGCAGCCACTTGAAGCAGATCCCGGAGGCCGCCAGCCTGAAACTGGTGAGCGAGTCCATCAACTGGGCGCTGGAGCGCAGCCAGGGGGTGAGCGCCGTCATTGAGAACACCGCCGGTCAGGGAACCAACCTGGGCTGGTCGTTCGAACACCTGGCCACCATCATCGAGGGGGTGGAGGACAAGAGCCGGGTCGGGGTCTGTTTCGACACCTGCCACGCCTTCGCCGCCGGTTACGATCTGCGCAGCGCCGAGAGCTGCGCCCAGGTCTTCGCCGATTTCGATCGCATCGTCGGCTTTGAATACCTCAAGGGGATGCATATCAACGGCGCCAAGTGTACCTTCGGTAGCCGGGTGGATCGCCACCACAGCCTGCAACAGGGCAACCTCGGTGAGGCGGTGTTCCACCACATCATGAACGACGACCGCTTTGACAACATCCCCCTCATCCTCGAGACCATCGACGAGTCCATCTGGGGAGATGAAATTAGTTGGCTGCGCAGCCTGGCCAAGGCGTAAGAGCGCCAGGTGGGGCAAGAGCGCCGAGCATTATCAGGAGATCAGATGCAAGCAGAGGGAAAGGCAGCGCCACTGCGCTGGGGAATTGCCGGCGCCGGTGCCATCGCCCGGCGTTTTTGCCGTGACGTCAACCAGCACGCCAGCCTGGGGCGGGTGGTGGCCATCGCCGCCCGGGATCAGGCGCGGGCCGACAGCTTTGCGACCGAGCAGGGCCTGTCGCATGCCTTTGGCAGCTATCAGGCCCTGGCCCTGAGCCCCGAGGTGGACGCCGTCTATGTGGCGGTGATCCACCCACAGCATGCCCCCCTCATCAGGGAGATGCTGCTGGCAGGCAAGCACGTGCTGGTAGAAAAACCTGCCGTCACCCGTCTTGATGATTGGGATGAACTGGTCGCGCTCGCCCGGCAGCACAAGGTGCTGCTGCTCGAAGCCATGAAGGTGATGTGCTTCCCCGCCATGCGCACCCTGCTTTCGCGCCTGCCCGCGCTGCCGGGCCCCCTCTCCCTGCGGGCGGCATTCGGCTCGGCCCCGCCCCGGGAGGGCAAGCTGTTCGATCCCGCCCTGGACGGGGGAGCCGCTTGGGATGTGGGGGTCTATCCCCTCTGGCTCTATGCCGCCTTCTGCCGGCAGTTGGGGCTGGCAGCGGGTGCTCCCGAGGTGCAGTTGCAGCGATCGCCCGGGGAGGTGGACCTGAGCGCCCGCTTTGTCTTCGACGGGGCGCTGCCCGCCGAGCTGGGGGCCTCCATCGTGGAGGATCTCGACAAGGCGGCCTCGCTCACGGGCGCTGGCTGGTCACTGGTGATCGAGGGCAAATGGTGGAATCCCCAAAGGGTGTGCCTGCAGGGGGAAGTGCCGCCCATCTCCTGGCCCCAGGATATCGTCCAGCCGGTGGAGGGGGGCGGCATGCAGCACGAGGCGGATCACTTCGCCCGCTGCGTGCAGGATGGCCTGCTGGACTCTCCCTGGCTGCCCCAGGCCCTGACCCGGCAGGTGCTGGGCTGGGTCGAGGCCGGGTTGGCACCCGCTCGTCCAGCAGAGACGTGATCACTCACGAGGATGTTGTCTTGATCAACAGAGGGTGCCGCGGCGCCCTCTGTCATTGGGTCATCACTCTCACGTCAGGCAGGCTCTTCGCTGCCCTTGTCATCGAGCGTCGTGCGACGCCTCAGGCCGGTGTATCGCCGTCCTCATTGCCCGAGTGAAGCCCGGGAAGTTGCTGGGTACGGCAAAAGGCGAGGAAGCGGCGCAGGGTGGCGGAGTGATATTTCTGTTTGTGCCAGACGAGGAAGAGCTGGCGCGGGAAGCGGCGGCTGGGGGTGAGGGCCACCAGGCGGCCACTCGCGAGCCTGTCCGCCACCGCCAATCGGGAGATGAAGGAGAGGCCCAGACCCTGTTCCACCGCCAGCATCACCGCCTCCAGGGTGTTGAGTTCAAGCCCCGCCTGCCAACGTGGCAATCTGGGTTGAAGCTGCTGCTCGAACTGCTCCCGGCTGCCGGATTGGGGTTCGCGCAGTACCCAGGTCTCGCCGGCGAGCTGACTGAGGGGCAGCTCGAGACGCCCGGCCAGGGGGTGATCGGGAGGGGCGATGATCAGCATCTCGTCCTCGAGCCAGGGTTCGCTTAACAGCTCGGGATGATGGTTCTCCCCTTCGATGAGGGCGAGATCCAGTTCGAAGTGGGCGAGGGCGTGACACAGCAGATGGGTATTGGCGATGTTGATCCGGGGCGGCTGCCCCAGCTCCTTGACGCTGTGCGCCAGCAGGGTGGGCAGCAGATAGTTGCCTATGGTCTGGCTGGCCCCCAGGCGCAGCTGGCTGCCGGGCTCGGCGTCGGGGCTGAACAACTGCTCTATCTCCTGCATCCGGGTCAGCAGCTCCTCGGCGGCGGGTTGCAGCAAGAGCCCCTCGCTGTTGAGCTGCAACCTGGGGTGAACCCTGTCAAACAGCGGGGTCGAGAGCTGGCGTTCGAGTTCCTGCAACGACTGGGAGACGGCGCCCTTGCTGAGGCAAAGCTCGTTCGCCGCCGACCCCAGATTGCCGTGGCGGGCGATAGTGGCAAACACCTTGAGTTGTTGCAGGGTGAGCTTCATGTTGTTTAGTTTTCCTTAACGCTTGATTCAATTCATTTAGATATCGTAAACGATACGTCCCCTTTATCCTATGGCCATCGTCATCAAGAAGAGGATGTCCACCATGATCGCACGTACCCGTCGTTCTCTGGCTGCCGCCCCGACCCCCATGGCCGGGCTGGCTCTCGGGATCGCCAGCCTCGGCTGGTGCTGGGAAAATGCCGGTCAATTCGATGGTCGCCTGCAACTGCTGGGGGCTGCCATCGCCGCCGTGCTGCTCCTTATCCTCACCGGCAAGTTCCTGCTGCATCCGCGTCTGCTGTGGCAGGATCTCGCCCACCCCGTGGTCGGCAGCGTGGTGCCCACCTATGCCATGGCCACCATGGTGGTCTCCAAGGCCATCGGCCAATTGGCTCCGGCCTTGGGGCAGGGGCTCTGGCTGTTCGCCGTGGTGCTGCACCTATTGTTCCTCGCCGCCTTTGTCTGGCACCGGGCCAAGGAGTTCGAGATCCATCACATGGTGCCGAGCTGGTTCGTGCCGCCGGTGGGGATCATCGTCGCCGACGTCGCCTATCCGGGCGGCCCTTTCGCCGCGCTGGCCAACGGCCTGCTCTGGTTCGGCCTGATTTGCTATGGCCTGATGCTGCCGCTGATGCTCTATCGCCTCATCTTCAGCCACGAGGTGCCGGACGCCGCCAAGCCGACCATCGCCATCCTGGCCGCGCCCGCCAGCCTGTCACTGGCCGGTTATCTGACCGTGACCGCCGAGCCCTCCCTGCTGCTGGTGGCCGTGCTGCTCGGGATCGCCGTGCTGATGACGGGGATCATCTATCTCTCCCTGTTCAAGCTGCTGCGTCTGCCGTTTTCTCCGGGCTTTGCCGCTTTCACCTTCCCCCTGGTGATCGGTGCCACCGCCCTGTACAAGGTCAGTCAGCTGCTGTCGCAGTGGCCTGAGGCGGCGCACTATGTGGAGCAGCTCCATCTGCTGGCCAATCTGGAGCTCGCCGTGGCAACCCTGGTGGTCACCTATGTGGCCCTGCGCTACCTGATGGCCTGTTTGCCACTGACACAGAGCCTGGCGCAGCGCACGCCCGCTCACCGTTAAGGCGCCACGCTTCTGCACTATGCCCAACACACCCCGCCTCGCGGGGTGTGTTGTTTTTCGTCGGGATGGTGGGATATGCATGAAGCTCATGGCCGGGCAATCCGGCGGCTTTATATTTGTCAATCCGTGAAATGGCTTAAATAGTCGTTGATTCAGCCAAGATTAAGGTGGTGTTCACTGGTATTACCTGTCACGATGACCGCCAATGCTGTTCTCTATCAATTGACCTATCCATGTCCTCCCAAGATCCCGTATTTGATTGCTCGTTTCAGTCCCGTTTGCTACGCCCCCGCTACTGGCCAAGCTGGCTCGCCCTCGGGGTGCTCGGCGTGTTCGCCTATGTGCCGCCCCGCTGGCGTGACAAGCTGGCCGATGCGCTGGCACCCCTGGTGCTCAGGTTCTCCAAGAAGCAGATCTATATTGCCCGCACCAACCTCGCCATCTGTTTCAAGGACAAGAGCGAGGCGGAGCGGGAAGCCCTGCTGATGACCTCCATCCGGGTCGGCCTCAAGAGCCTGCTGGGGTTTGGGGAGTTCACCTGGCGCAGCCCCGCACACCTGATGAAGCGCATCCAGGTCAGCGGCTGGGAACATATCGAAGCCGAGCAGGCGGCCGGGCGGCCGGTGATCCTGGTGGTTCCCCACAGCTGGCCCATCGATGCGGCGGGTTACTACTTCTCCCGCCAGGGGCTGAACATGTGCACCATGATGAAGAGCGCCCGCAATCCGGTGTTCGACTGGCACATCAACCGCGAGCGTGCCAAGAACGGCTGCCGTGTCTATGAGCGCAGTGCCGGCATCAAGCCGGTGATCAAGGCGGTCAAGTCCGGCCTGAGCTTCTTCTATCTGCCGGATCAGGATCATGGTCGCGAGGCGAGCATCTTCGCCCCCTTCTTCAACTACCCCAAGGCGACCCTGCCGGCCCTGCCGCGTCTGGTGAAGCTGACCGGTGCCAAGGCGGTGCCCGTGCTGGCCTGTTACGATGAGGCGGCCCACGGCTACCGACTGGAGATCGATGCCCCCTTTGCCGATTACCCGAGCAACGATCTGCTGGCCGATACCTGTGCCATGAACGATAGCGTGGAGCGCCAGCTGACCCGCCACCCGGGTCAGTACATGTGGTTCCTCAAGATCTTCGATACCCGTGAAGATCAGGAAGGGGAAGATGGCCTCTATGAGGAGGGGATCAAGCGCATTCGACGGGGCTTGGCGCCCACTCCCTGAACCTTGGCTGAATAGCCTGTTGAAGATGGCCCCATGTGGGCCATTTTTTGTTTCTAACTAGTCGGATCAGTGACTTGGAGAGGGACTCTGGCGGGCTCAGGGTAGAAAAAACTGTCAGGATCACTAAAATAACGGTCTGTTTTGACGATTCGATGGCGACCATGTCCGCACAAGATCCGGTGTTCGACACCTCATTTCATCCCCGTCTGCTGCATCCCAAATGGTGGGGCAGCTGGCTGGCCCTCGGTCTGCTCTCCGGGCTCGCCTGGACACCGGCAAGGTTGCGCGACAGGCTGGCCGACGGCATGGCGCCCCTGCTGCTGCGCTACTCCAGGAAACAGGCCTATATCGCCGAGACCAACATCAAGATCTGCTTCCCCGAGCTCGACGAGGCCGGGCGCGAGGCGCTGCTGCTCAAGTCCATTCGCACCGGTCTCAAGACCTTCATGGGCTTTGGCGAGATGACCTGGCGCAGCAAGGCGTACCTGAAAGGGCGCATGAAGGTGCGTGGCTGGGAACACATCGAAGCCGAACGTGCCGCCGGTCGCCCCATGATCTTCGTGGTGCCCCACACCTGGGCGGTGGACACCATAGGCCGCTTCATCACGGACGAGGGGGTTCCCCTGTGCACCATGATGAAGAGCCCCAAGGATGCGGTGTTCGACTGGTACATCAACCGCGAACGCAGCAAGGGAGGGCGCGTCTATGAGCGCAGCGTCGGCATCAAGCCGGCCATCAAGGCCCTGCGCTCGGGAGACAGCTTCTTCTACCTGCCGGATCAGGATCACGGCCGGGATGCCAGCCTCTTCGTGCCCTTCTTCAACCACCCCAAGGCGACACTGCCGGCCCTGCCCAAGCTGGTGAAACTGACCGGTGCCAGGGCCGTGTCGGTGCTGGCCTGCTATGACGAGGACGAGCACTGCTACCGGATGGAGATAGAGGCACCGTTCGACCCTTATCCTACCGAGGATCTGACGGCCGACGTCAATGCCATGAACCGCATGGTGGAGCGGCAACTCACCCGCTTCCCGGAGCAGTACATGTGGTTTCTCAAGATCTTCGAGACACAGGAGGATAACGAGGGCAAGGACGGCCTCTACGAAGAGGGGATCAGGCGCATCCGCCAGGGGCTGCCCCCCGATGCTTGACTCATCTTCACGGCCCCTCGCGGGCCGTTTTGCATGATGTGGCTCGGGATTTGCCTCACGTCTAATGGGGGACGCGCCGGGGCCAGGCCCCTGTGGTGTTCACGAAATGAGGTGCGACAAGGTCTGGATGTCAGGCTCTTGATGGGGGATGGCGAGCGGGGTCGGCTCGCGTTATCTTGCCAGAGGAGAATGAGATGCAAACAGAGTGCAAACAAGGTGCAAATAAGGTAAAAGGGCGGTCATGAAAATTCCAAATCGAATCCAACCTCTGGTTGATGACGGCCTGGTCGACGATGTCATCAGCCGGCTGATGAGCGGCAAAGAGGCCGACGTCTATGTGGTGCGCTGCGGCGACGAAATCCGCTGCGCCAAAGTCTATAAAGAGGCGGCCAAGCGCAGCTTCAAGCAGGCGGTGGTCTATCAGGAAGGGCGCAAGGTGCGGGGCAGTCGCGACGCCCGCGCCATGGAGAAGGGCTCAAAATACGGCCGCAAGCAGCACGAAGAGGTGTGGCAGAACACCGAGGTGGACGCCCTGTTCAAGCTGGCAGCCGCCAATGTGCGGGTGCCCAGGCCCTATGTCTGCCTGGATGGCGTCCTGCTGATGGAACTCATCACCGATGAGGATGGCAATGTGGCGCCGCGGCTCAACGATGTGGCCCTCTCCCCGGAGCAGGCCCTCATCGATCACGGCAAGGTGATCCGCTACGTGGTGCGCATGCTCTGTGCCGGCCTCATTCACGGGGATCTCTCCGAGTTCAACGTGCTGGTGGATGCAGAGGGACCCGTCATCATCGACCTGCCTCAGGTGGTGAATGCCGCCGCCAACAATCAGGCCAAAGCCATGCTGGAGCGCGACGTCAACAACATGCGCGCCTATTACGGCATGTATGCACCCGAACTGCTCAAGACCCGCTACGCCCGGGAGATGTGGGCGCTGTTCGAAGATGGCAAGCTCGGTCCGGAAACCGAGCTGACCGGCCTGTTCGAGGAGAGCACCGAAGCCATCGATCTCGACGCCGTGCTGCACGAGATCGAGAGCGCCCAGGAAGAGGCCATGGCGCGTCGTGCCCGCCTGCAGGCAGAGCAGGAAGAGGGGTTCTGATCCCGCTTGGGCCATGCGGCTAATCACGCAAAAAACAAAGAGCGCCGAGGGCGCTCTTTTCGTTGGTGTCTGCCATGGTGGCAGGCTCAGATCCCGGTCAGGGGCGGGGCGCTGAGACGGGGGCCAGCGTAGCCCACCACCTCCCCGAAGCGCGGGTGGCCGCTCTCCCAGTCGGCGGCGGCGGTGCGAATGGCCTCCCTGTCAAAGCTCACGAAGTTCCACCAGATCTGCAGCGCCTGGGCCAGAGGCTCGCCACCTATCACCAGCACCCTGGCCCCCGGGGCCAGGGTCAGCTCGACCCGGGGCGTCCCGGGGGGCAGATAGAGCAACTCTTCGTGGGCGAAGGATTGGCCCGAGGCGGCGACCTCACCCTGCAGGGGCAGCAGGCCGTGCTCAAACTGGGGATCCAGGGGGAGGGAGAGGGTTGACTCAGTCTGTCCGTCGTTGTGCAGATCCAGCCCGATCAGGGCAGAGAAGCGCAGGGTGGGGGCCAGATGTCCGCCATGCTCGCCGATAAGCAGGGTCAGGGCTATCCCGTCCTCCTGCCAGCGAGGCAGGTCCGGGTAGTGATCGAAACGGGGCTGGGCATCCTGATGGGCTTCGGGCAGTGCTATCCAGAGCTGGGCGGCGTGCAGGTCGGGGTGGCCCGCCACCGACTCCTCGGTGTGGGCGATGCCGCGTCCGGCGGTCATCAGATTGACCTGCCCTGGCCGTATGATCTGCTCACTGCCGAGGCTGTCACGGTGCAATATCTCGCCAGACAGCATCCAGGTGAAGGTTTGCAGGGCAATGTGCGGGTGGGGGCCGACATTCATCCCCCTGGCGCCCGGGGCGAACCGGGTCGGCCCTATGTGGTCGAGAAAACACCAGGGCCCGATGGTGCGCCTCTCCTTGACCGGGATGGCGCGGGCGACCGGGATGCCCCCCACGTCCGTGATGCGGGAGGGAATGCGTTGCCACTGTTGTGTCATGGGGTGCTCCTTGCACTGGGGTGACGTGAAACCTGAAGTGTGGGCGCGTTATCGGCGGCGGATCCCCGGAAAGCTGCGCATGGGAGGTGCCATCCGGTGAGGCATGGCGGGGCGGGCGAGGGGGGGCGCCAGGTTGCTCGGCAGATGGGGTCTGAGTTCATTCTCGGGGCGTGTTTGCGCGGGGGCCAGCAAGCCGCCTTCTGTCTGGGGCCGGGAGGTGGGGAGCAGGGCGCCGTGCTCGCCTCCTGCACTACGATCCAGTCCGGCGCGGGCGGCCCTCTCATCCAGCGGAGAGCGGGGGGCGCGCTCGGGGTTGCTGACGCTCGGGCGCAGCTTGCTGTGTTCGCGCAGCGCCTCTTTTTGCTCCGGGGACATGGCATGCCAGCGGGTGGCGAAATCGCCCCGCAGGGCTGCGAGATCGGCGCCCCCGTGGTTATCCTGCCAGTCGTGGAACTTGTCTTTGATCTCCTGCTGGCGATCCCCATCCAGCCCGCTCCACCACTTCTTGATGAGCTCGTCGAAATCCCCCTGATTGTCGCAGCACCAGGGGTAGTAGTGATCCCAGTAGTAGAAGTAGTCGTCATACCACCAGGGATAGGCGCCGTAGGCGCTGCCGTAATAGCCGGTGCCGACCCCCACGCCGACCGACGAGCTAGAAGAGCTGCAACCGGCGAGACCGGCGGCCAGCAGGGGGATGAGCAGGGAAATACGCATGGGGGCTCCGGCGATGGCTGATGATAACGTTAATATGCACCAATCCGCGGCCAGATGGCAGACTCGGGAGGAAAAGGGGAGCCTGCGCCCCTTGCACGGCATTTGCGGCAAGGTACTGTATGAACGTACAATAGGTCCATCCCAGACCCTGTTCCCTATGCCGTCATGAGTGTGACCCCAGCCCCCAGCCCCCTTCTTGCACCGGACCCGCCTCCCCAGGACGGTTTCATTCTGACCCGTCACGGGCGGGATGTGCGTGGGCGCAACGGGGCAGGCTCGCACACCGAGATCGTGATGTGGCTCTGGAGCGCCCAGGGGCCGGTACGGCTGGTGGTGCCGGGACAGGAGCCGGTGTTCTTCCTGCCCGAGCGCCACATGCAGGAGGCGGCCGAGCTGTTCAAGGGATCCGGCGTGAGCGGCCGGTTTCGCCGGCTGCCCATGCATACCTTCGATGGCCGGGCCGTGGTGGGCTGCTATTTCTCCACCCTGAGCGCCTTTCATCGGGCCATCGAACTGCTGCTCATCCGTGGCCTCGAGCATTTTGAATCGGATATCCGGCTGCCGGAGCGCTACCTGATGGAGCGTTTCATCACCGCCGGCGTGCGCTTCGATGGCCGGGTGCTGAAGAAGGGAGGCAAGCAGGGCTATTGGGAGGTCAACGAGGCACGCTGTGCGCCTCAGGGGGTGACCCCGGCGCTCTCCTGGGTGTCGCTGGACGTGGAGTGTGCCATGGACGGGGCGCTCTTCTCGGTGGGGCTCTATGGCGAGCAGGATGCGCGAGTCATCATGATCGGTGTGCCTGAGGCGGACTCCGATAGCTGGGAGACCCCCATCGAGTGGGTGGCGGATGAGAATGCCCTGCTCGGTGCGCTGGAGGCCTGGTTCACCCGTCACGATCCGGATCTGGTGATCGGCTGGAACGTGGTCAACTTCGACTTTCGCCTGCTGCTGCGCCGGGCCGAGCTCGGCGGGCGGCGACTGCGCCTCGGGCGGGGGCGTGAGCTCTGTTTCTGGCGCTCGTCGCGCAACGATCCCCAGAGCGGCAACGTCATCATCCCGGGTCGCATGGTGCTCGATGGCATCGACACCCTGAAAAGTGCGACCTGGCAGTTTGCGAGCTACAGCCTGGATTCGGTGGCGAGCGAGCTGCTGGGCCGTGGCAAGGATATCGAGGACGTGGCCAACCGGGGGGAGAAGATCACCGAGTTGTTCCACTCGGATAAAGAAGCGCTTGCCCGCTACAACCTGGAAGATTGCAAGCTGGTGTGGGAGATCTTCGATTTTTGCCACCTCATCCCCTTTGCCATCGAGCGGGCCTCCCTCACAGGCCTCGAACTCGACCGGGTAGGGGGCTCGGTGGCCGCCTTCACCAATCTCTATCTACCGCGCTTGCACCGGGGTGGCTACGTGGCCCCGAATCTGCCCGCCGACGGCGGCCTCGCGAGCCCCGGCGGTTATGTGATGGACTCCAAGCCCGGCCTCTACCGCCACGTGCTGGTGCTGGATTTCAAGAGCCTCTATCCCAGCATCATCCGCACCTTCTGCATCGATCCCATGGGGTTGATAGAGGGCCTGCAGCAACCCGCTACCGCCGTGCCCGGTTTTCGCGGCGCCCTCTTCTCCCGCACCCGCCATTTTTTGCCCGACCTCATCGCCACCCTGTGGGCGGCGCGGGACAGGGCCAAGGCGGCGAAGAACAAGGCGCTCTCCCAGGCCATCAAGATCATCATGAACTCCTTCTACGGGGTGCTGGGCTCCGGGGGGTGTCGCTTCTACGACCCGCGTCTTGCGTCCTCCATCACCTTGCGCGGTCACGGCATCATGCAGCAGACCCGGGAGTGGATAGAGGGCGAGGGCTTCGAGGTGATCTACGGGGATACCGACTCCACCTTCGTTCACCTGGGACGGGCGGTCAGTGCCGAGGAGGCGGACGAGATCGGTCGCAAGCTGGCCACCATGATCAACGCCAACTGGACGACGCTGATCAAGCGTGAGTTCGACCTGCCCTGTTACCTCGAGATCGAATACGAGACTCACTACCGCCGCTTCCTCATGCCCACCATCCGCGGGCTGGATAAGGGCAGCAAGAAGCGCTATGCCGGCCTGGTGGGCGAGGGCGGAGAGGAACAGCTGGTGTTCAAGGGGCTCGAATCCGTGCGCACCGACTGGACAATCCTGGCCAAGCAGTTCCAGACCCGGCTCTATGAACTGGTGTTTCACGATGCGGATCCCAGTGGCTATGTACGCACCATGGTGGACGAGACCCGGGCCGGCCTGTACGACGATCTACTGGTCTATCGCAAGCGGCTGCGGCAAAAGCTGGAGGAGTACCAGAAGAATGTGCCCCCCCACGTGCGCGCGGCACGCTTGGCGGACGAGGAGAACCTGCGCCGGGGTCGGCCCCAGCGCTACCAGCACAGGGGTACCATCGCCTACCTGGTGACCATGAACGGGCCCGAGCCGCTGGAATATCGGCGCAGTGCCATCGACTATGAGCACTACATCGACAAGCAGCTCAAACCCATCGCCGATGCCATCCTGCCCTTCATCGGCGAGTCGTTCGAGCGGATCTGCGGCCAGCAGCTGGATCTCTTCTAGCCCCAAGAGGCAGTAGGAGTAAAAGCTGCTGCTGTGCAAAGAAAAAGAATAAACAGGAAGATGTGGGGAGCGCAGTGGTGATAACGACGTCGGGGGAGGCAAGGTCATGCCGGTACAAACCCGTTTTCCTCTCCAGAGAATTGCCGAAAACTGAAATGCAAAAAGCCCGCTGTGAAGCGGGCTTTTTAAATCTGGTGCGTCCTAGTGGATTCGAACCACCGACCCCCACCATGTCAAGGTGGTGCTCTAACCAGCTGAGCTAAGGACGCAGGGTGCGCTGTGCGACTTTGATTGCAGGGAAGTGGTGGGTTTAATTGGATTCGAACCAACGACCCCTACCATGTCAAGGTAGTGCTCTAACCAACTGAGCTATAAACCCACATCGTTCCGTGCTGCTATCCCCGTGATGGAGCAGATGTACTCATTCACGGCAATATGGTGCGTCCTAGTGGATTCGAACCACCGACCCCCACCATGTCAAGGTGGTGCTCTAACCAGCTGAGCTAAGGACGCAAATTCTGTGTTGCATTGTGATGGTGCGTCCTAGTGGATTCGAACCACCGACCCCCACCATGTCAAGGTGGTGCTCTAACCAGCTGAGCTAAGGACGCAAATTCTGTGTTGCATTGTGATGGTGCGTCCTAGTGGATTCGAACCACCGACCCCCACCATGTCAAGGTGGTGCTCTAACCAGCTGAGCTAAGGACGCAGGGTGCGCTGTGCGACTTTGATTGCAGGGAAGTGGTGGGTTTAATTGGATTCGAACCAACGACCCCTACCATGTCAAGGTAGTGCTCTAACCAACTGAGCTATAAACCCACATCGTTCCGTGCTGCTATCCCCGTGATGGAGCAGATGTACTCATTCACGGCAATATGGTGCGTCCTAGTGGATTCGAACCACCGACCCCCACCATGTCAAGGTAGTGCTCTAACCAACTGAGCTATAAACCCACTTCAACAACGCCAGCATTGCTGGCGTGGTCGGCATACTACCCATGGCCCCCAAGGCTGTCAACAAGGGACATGCACAAAGGAGACTGTTTGCCCAGTTCTTGCGCAGCCTGTTGATTTTGCAGGCGAGCCGCCTGGAAAGCGCGGCTCGCGATGCCTCGATCACTGGGCCCGGGAGAGGGCGGTACAGGCCTCGGGGCTGGCGAAGCGGCCATAGATGATGCGCAGGCGAGCCCCCAGCATCAGGGCGGCGCCGGTCAGGCCGACGATGAAGCCGACCCAGAAGCCTTGCGGGCCCATGCGCGGCACCACCCAGTCGGTCAGCCCCAGGATCATGCCGGTGGGCAGCCCCATGCCCCAGTAGGCGACGATGGTGATGTAGAAGATGGCCTGGGTGTCCTTGTAACCGCGCAGGGCCGCGGCGGCCACCACCTGCACCGAGTCGGAGATCTGATAGATGGCGGCGAAGAACAGCAGGATCGCCGCCAGGGCGATCACCTGCTGATCATCGGTGTAGATCCCCGCGATATGTTCGCGCAGCAGTACCGTGATGGCGGCGGTGCCGGCGGCGACCGCCATCCCCAACATCAGGCCGGTGCGGGCGGCGACCCGGGCATGATCCGGCCGGCCTTCGCCGATGTTGTGGCCGACCCGGATGGTGACCCCCACCCCGATGGAGAGGGGCAGCATGAACACCAGGCTCGAGAAGTTCAGCGCTATCTGGTGGCTCGCCACCGTCTCTGCACCAAACGGCGCCAGCATCAGGGCAACCACGGTAAACAGGGTTACCTCGCAGAAGATGGCCATGGCGATGGGGAAGCCCAAGCGGAACAGACGCCAGAGCCGGCTGCCGTTGGGGCGGGCGAGCTGGGAGAACAGGTTGATCTTCTTGAAATGGGAGGAGAATTTCACATAGACGATCATCGCCAGCAGCATGGCCCAGAGCACGATGGCGGTGGCCACGCCGCAACCCACGCCACCGAGCTTGGGCATGCCGAAGTGGCCATGGATGAAGATGTAGTTCGCCGGAATATTGACCGCGAGCCCCACGAAGCCGATCACCATGGTGGGCATGGTGTGGGAGAGCCCCTCGCTGAAGTTGCGCAGCACCTGGAACAGCACGAAGGCGGGCAGGCCCCAGAGAATGGCATGCAGATAGCCGGCGGTCTTGGCGGCCATCACGGGATCCACGTCCATGAATTGCAGCGCCAGCGGGCTGAAATAGAGGGCCACCATGGCGATGGGGGTCACCATCAGCGCCAGCCAGAAGCCCTGGTGCACGGCGGGGCGGATCTCGTCTCGTTTACGAGCGCCGTTGAGCTGGGAGACGATGGGGGTGAGGGCCATGATGATGCCCTGAACCAGCAAGATGATCGGCAGCCAGAAACTGGAGGCCACCGACACCGCGGCGAGATCCACGGCGCTGACCTGTCCCGCCATCACGGTATCGACAAAGTTCATGGCGATCTGGGCCACCTGGGCGACCAGAATGGGGCTGGCAAGACGAACGAGCTGTTTCGCCTCGGACCAATAACGTTGCACTGACACCTCCGAGTGGATCAGATAATAGGGAAAGAACGGGTAATTGAGAGGAGCTTTTGCTTCCCCGGAGCCGGGGAGACAAAGAGCGGGGGTGTCATTCTAGCCTGAAAAACCGCCGACTGGAAAGCGCTGACGGGGGGGCCGGGATCAGGCGTCCTCGTGATCGCTGATCAGCAGGTTGGCGGCGGCGTAAGCGGCCTGCTCGCGCAGATCACTGGGCACCCGCTCGTCACCTGCCACGGCGTTGAGCGCGCGAATGGTGGCGGCGATGGCGTTCGGCACATAACCCTGCTCCCCCGAGCCAATCTGGTTATAGGCGATGCGAATGGCTTCACAGCATTGATATACCTGCATATTTACTTCCTTTGATAGCCGAGTCTGACTGCCGTCACTATAGCGATCGCCGCCCGCCTTGTCAGCCGCTGCGCTTGTCTTGCGAAATGGTGGGGGTTAACCTGCCAGCAATTTTTTGGACAAGCAGGAGACGAGACATGTTCACCGGCATAGTACAGGGCACCGCCGAACTGGTGGCCTTCACCGAGCAGCCCAATTTTCGCACCCACGTGATCCGCATGCCGAACCCGGCCTGGGGCGAGGGGCTGGCGCTCGGCGCCTCCGTCGCCCACAACGGCTGCTGCCTGACCGTGACCCGGATCGAAGGGGAGCTGGTCAGCTTCGATCTGATGCAGGAGACCCTGCGCCTCACCAACCTCGGCGCGCTGAAGGTGGGGGACAAGGTGAACGTGGAGCGGGCGGCCCGCTTTGGCGACGAGATAGGCGGCCACGCCATGTCCGGCCACATCATGGGCACGGCGGACGTCATCTCGGTCATCGATACCCCGAACAATCGTCAGGTGTGGTATCGCCTGGCCCCCGAGCTCATGAAATACGTACTGACCAAGGGGTACATCGGCATCGACGGCATCAGCCTGACTGTCGGCGAGGTGCGGGAGCATGAATTCTGCGTCAACCTCATTCCCGAGACCCTGGCCCGTACCAACCTGGGCTGGGTCAAGGCGGGCTGGCGCACCAACATCGAGATCGATCCCCAGACCCAGGCCATCGTCGACACTGTGGAGCGGGTGCTGGCGGCCCGCAGTTAATCCGACATCTCGTGATGGATGCCAAAAGGCCAGCAGATTGCTGGCCTTTTTTACATTTTATAGATCGTTTATATCGTCAACTCTAAGTCAGGCAGTTCACATCACTGCCTTGTGCAGGGTAACAACAACTCCCGGCGCCGTTAGAACAGCTGTTCGTCGTCCGCATCCACAAACAGCTGCAGGCAGTCGCGCACCTCGTCCCGGTGCAGCCGCAGGTGGATGGGGTTGCAGCAGGCCATGCAATCCTCGTAGAACTCCTGATCCCCCTGGCTGGCGTCCAGCTCGACCCGGGTGTGGTGGCCGCAGTGGGGGCAGACGATGCGCTTGCTGGTGTACTCGATCATGGTGACCTCCCGGGGCCGACTGGCCGCCTCTTTCCCCTGATTCTAGTCGGGGAGGGCAGAGGCATCCGCGAGCAAGCGCACGTTTAGGGAAAGGGGCCGCGGCGGTGGGTTTCGGGGGCAGACAGGCTTGCGCGGGGTCTCGCAATACTGATTGTCCGTTATTGCTGACGCGGGCCGAACACGTCAGCCCAGCTTATGGGCTGGCGGGAGGAAAATAGAAAGCCCCGCGCAGGCGGGGCTTTTAACCAGGGTCAGCGTTTCAGGCTATCCAGCGTTCCAGCATGTCACCATTCAGCTCGGCCAGGGAGCAGAGCTCGTGATCGGCGATGGCGAGGCGGGGATCGCCCACCAGGGCGGGGTGCATGGGAACGATCAGCGCCTTGCTATCCGGCTGACTCAGGCTACCCAACGTTCCAGCATGTCGCCATTCAGCTCGGCCAGGGAGTGGAGCTCGTGATCGGCGATGGCGAGACGGGGATCGCCCACCAGGGCGGGATCCGGCACGATGAGTGCTTTCATGGAGGCGGCCTTGGCAGCCAGCAGCCCGGTGAAGCTGTCCTCGATGGCCAGACAGTGCACCGGCAGCACGCCGAGCTTCTCGGCGGCGTGGATGTAGACATCCGGGTGGGGTTTGCCAAAGCGCTCTACCTCGGCGGAGTGCACCGCGAGGAAACGATCCTTGATGCCGAGCTTGCCGAGCACCGCCTCCACCATGGAGAAAGGAGAGGAGGTGGCGAGCCCGATCTTGAGGCCGCGGGCCTCCATCAATGCCAGCGCCTCCAGCACGCCCTCCTTGGGCTGGCCTTCACTCAGGATGAGGGCAATCACCTGATCCAGGATGCGTTGTACCACCTCTTCCTGGCTCGGGCCGCTCCAGGGGCGAATGCGATACCAGTGCGCCACCAGCTGATCGATGCGCACGCCGATGGTGGAGTTGCAATCTTCCTCGGTGTGGCAGTGGCCAAGCTCGGAGAATACGGCCATCTGGGCCCGTTGCCAAAAGGGTTCGGAATCGATCAGGACACCGTCCATATCGAAGATCACGGCAGTTAACATCATTGACTCCTGACAAGGTTGAAGGGGGATTATAAGCCGGACGGGCAAATGCAAAAGGGGCATTTGACTGCCCCTTACGACCGATCATGCCGGGGTGGCGTCTGCTTAAAGGATGACCTCGACGCTCGCGGCCACCGCCTTGGCCCGCGCGATGGCCTCCTCACAGTGCAGGCCACGGGCGAGCGCGACCCCGAGGCGGCGGCGACCGGCGATCTCCGGCTTGCCAAAGAGCCGCAGCTGGGCGCCCGGCACCAGGGCCAGAGCCTCGCCTATCCCCTGATAGCGGATATCCTGGCTGTAACCGTCCCGCAGTACCACGGCGGAGGCGCTCGGCCCGTACTGGTTGATGGCGCCGATGGGCAGCCCCAGGATGGCGCGCACGTGCAGGGCAAACTCGGAGAGATCCTGGGAGATGAGCGTCACCATGCCGGTGTCGTGGGGGCGGGGGGAGACCTCGCTGAACCAGACGTTTTCCCCCTGCACGAACAGCTCGACCCCGAACAGACCGTAGCCGCCGAGGGCCTCGACCACCTTGGCGGCGACCTCTTTGGCGCGGGCCAGGGCCAGCTCGCTCATGGCCTGGGGCTGCCAGGATTCGCGGTAGTCGCCATCCTCCTGGCGGTGGCCGATGGGATCGCAGAAGTGGATGCCATCCACCGCCCGCACCGTGAGCAGGGTGATCTCGTAGTCAAAGGGTACGAAGCCCTCGACGATCACCTTGCCACGACCGGCGCGGCCCCCCTCCTGGGCATAGGTCCAGGCGTCGTCCAGCTTGGCAAGATCACGCAGCAGGCTCTGGCCCTTGCCGGAGGAGCTCATCACCGGTTTGACCACGCAGGGCAGGCCGATGGCGGCCACGGCGGCGTCAAACTCTGCCTTGTTCTGGGCGAAACGATAGGTCGAGGTAGGCAGGCCCAGCTCCTCGGCGGCGAGGCGGCGGATCCCCTCCCGGTTCATGGTGAGCTGGGTGGCGCGGGCGTTCGGCACCACGTTCACCCCTTCCTGTTCGAGGGCTGCCAGGGTGTCGGTGGCGATGGCTTCAATCTCGGGGATGATGAGATCGGGTTTGACCTGATTGACCAGGGCGCGCAGGGCGGCGCCATCGAGCATGTCCAGCACATGGGCTTGGTGCGCCACCTGCATGGCGGGGGCGCCTGCGTAACGATCGGCGGCAATGACCTCGATGCCAAGACGTTGCAGTTCGATGGCGACTTCCTTGCCGAGTTCCCCCGAGCCCAGCAGCAGGGCGCGGGTGGCAGAGGGGCGGGTGGCGGTTCCAAACATTCGATCTCTCCTCAGGTCGATGGCCATAGTACGGCCACCAGTGTGGCCAATGGGCGGACAAAAAAAGAGGCACGCATGGCGTACCTCAGGAAACGGACTTGTGGGCGCGCTGCTCCAGATGAGTCAGCAGCGTGATGGCGCCAATGATGATGGCGGCGCCGAGCCACAATCGGCCAGGAGGGGCCCAGCCAAATACCAGCCAGCCGGCCAGCACGTTCATGGGCAGCTTGGCAAAATCGAAAGGTTGAACAAAAGAGGCCTCGGCCACGCTGTAGGCGCGGGCGATGGACATCTGGGCCAGCGCCGACAGCACCCCGGAGGCCGCCACCAGCAGCCACTGGGTCTGGGTCGGCCACTGCCACTCCGGCAGGGCCAGCATGGCGTTGAACGGGGTGCTGAAGATGAGCAGGTAGACGACGATGGTGTGGGACGACTCGCTCGCCGCCTGATAGCGCACCAGCAGGGAGTAACCGGCCCAGAACAGGGCGGCCGCCACCGGCAGCAAGGAGGCCCAGCTGAAATCATCGGTCCAGGGCGCGAGGATCAGCATGGCCCCCACAAAGCCCGCCAAGGTGGCGAGGATGCGGGCCCGGCTCACCTGCTCCTTGAGCAGCAGGGCAGACCCCAGGGTGGCGAACAGCGGCGAGGTCATCAACAAGGCAATCCCTTGCCAGATGGGCACAGGCACCGCCAGCGCCCAGAGCCAGAACTGGATGCCGATGACGGCAAGGGCCACCCGCAGCAGGTGCAGACGCAACTGATTGGTCATCAGGGATTGACGCAGGCCGTGGCGGATGAGCCAGGGCAGCAGGCAGACCAGGGCGATCAGGTACTGGTGGAAGGCGACCTGGGTGGAGGCGAGGCCGAGCTTGAAGCTGACATACTGGCTCAGGCTGTTGACGGCGGCGAAACAGAGACCTGCCACCATCATCCAGACTGCACCGGCAAAGGGGGAGTGCCTGCGAGGGAGTGCCATGGGATCCGGAATCATGCAAAAAAGTGCGGCGGATCATAACGGCAATCGTTTGTTCTGCCAAGGGCGGGGGGCTTGGCGCAAGCCTGGGTGGCGAGGAAGTATCCAGGCATCAAAAATTTTGAACAAGTTGAGCATCTATTTTCGCTTTCAGGGATGAAAGCCAATCTTTATAGTGGTCTCCATCGACAGTGTGACTGTCCAACTGATAACCAAATGGAGTCTTACCATGGCCAACATCCTCGTACTCAAGTCCAGCATCCTGGGTCAATACTCCCAGTCCAACGCCCTGATCGACGGCTTCCTGGCCGACCACCAGGATGACAACGTCACTGTGCGTGACCTGGCTGCCCTGAACCTGCCGATGCTGGATGGCGAGCTGGCCTTCGGTCTGCGCGGTGGCGAGAACCTGAGTGAGCGTCAACTGGCCGTGCTGGCACAATCCGACGAACTGGTTGCCGAGCTGAAAGCGAGCGATCTGGTAGTGATTGCTGCTCCCATGTACAACTTCAACATCCCGACCCAGCTGAAAAACTGGATTGATCTGGTGGCTCGTGCTGGCGTGACCTTCCGCTACACCGAAACCGGCCCGGTTGGCCTGGTGGAAAATACCCGCGCCCTGGTGGTCAGCCCCCGCGGTGGCCTGCACGTGGGCAATGCCACCGACCTGGTTACTCCTTACATGCGTACCGTGCTCGGCTTCATCGGCATCCATGATGTGGACTTCATCTACGCCGAAGGCATGGGCATGGGCCCGGAAGCGCAAGCCAAGGGTATCGAGCAGGCAAAAGAGCAGCTGGAAGCCCTGGCTATCTAAATCCGCTTTCTTACGCCAGACGAAACAACAACGCAGCCCTCGGGCTGCGTTGTGTTTTTAAGGATCCGGCCAGGCCGGATGGGGTCAGTCTCGCAGGAAGTGGCGACAACCGCTGCCGACCAGCAGGCAGACGACGACCAGGGATCCCAGCAGCAGGCTGCTGAGCCACTGCTCGGTGCTGTCGGGTAACTGGGGGAAGAAGAGGCTGATCGTGAAGAGGGCGCTGATGATGATCAGGCTGGTCTGTCGGGTCAGGTGCATGGCGTCGTCCTTGGCTAGTGGTACACGGATAAATTATCCGCTCTGTGTGACAGCCTGATGTATCCATACCTCAGGCAACAGGTCATCCCACCTTAGCAGCTTTTGCCGTCAGAGCCAGCCCGGCTGGGCACTCTGTGATCCGGATCCCTATCTGAACTGCTTTTGCGCCGCCTGATAGTGGAAATCACCGCTGGCGAGACGGGCTTCCAGGGCGGCCTTGTCCAGCTCCTGCGCGCGGCAGAGATCGTCGAGATCATCGTAGTGATCACGCAACTGCATGTTGATTGTGCTCAGCAGGATGTTGATGTCCATGGTGGCGAAGTTCTTGAGATTCATGGTTGCTTCTCCTGATCCAGCAGGTGCAGCTGCTCGATGGCGTCGCTCACGCTCTGCAGATGCAGACGGATGCTTTCGCGCGCCTCGGCGGGCAGATAATCGGTGAGGGTGTGTTGCCAGCTGCCGGCCTCGGTCTTGAGCTGCTGGAACAGCACCAACCCGGCATGGGTGAAGGAGACCAGGCTGATGCGCTTGTCCTGGGGGCTGCTCTCGGTGAACAGGATCCCTTTCTCCACCAGGCGGTGGATCTCGCGGGAGATCCGCACCTTGTCCATGCCGCTCGCCTCCACCAGCTCCTTCTGGCTGATGGGATAGTTGGGGCCGAGCACCATCATCAGGCGCCACTGGGGCACCGTCAGCTGATAGCGCTGCTGGTAAAACTGTTCAAAGGTATCGCGCACCATCTCAGCGGCGTGTACCAGCTGATAGGGAGGGTAGTGGGCGAGCAGCTCAATGATTTTTGACATAAGGCATCCTGCTGTAACGGCTGCATCGGGTGCAGTTTCTCTTGATACTTTGACCTTGATGATACGGAACACAAGGGCATTTGTCTGAGAATGCAAAAGAAAAATGTGCGGTGGCGCACGTGTCAGGCCGTGAAAAAAGTTTTAAAGGCGTCAATTGGCCTTTTGGGTCGCACGCTTTCTCAACCAGATCAAGGCATTGTGCCCAAGCCAGGCCTCTTTGCTCTGCAACGCATAGAGCGCCGCTTCGTCGCGGCTGCCCGCTTGCCATGCCTGGGGATCCTGTTTTGGTAGCTTGCGCTGACCCAGCAGACAGGCGGGGACATGGGGATTGATGGCCATGGCCGCCGCCAGATAGGGGGCCGCCGCCGCGTCACCCTCCCGGACAAAGATCATCAGCGCCTGGTTGTAGCGCAGCCAGCAGGAAGCTTCATCAAAGCGCATCAGTAGGGCTTGAAGGGCATCCCACTCTCCCGACCGGGCATAGAGGCTGGATAAGGGGTGACGGCTGCCCGGCTCATCGCTCACGCAGAGCGCGAGCAGGGCCAGATACTCGGCCCGTGCCCCATCGAGCTCTCCCAGCCGCAACAGGCAGTCCGCCCGTCCGGCCCTGGCTGCCAGCAAGGGGCGCGCCGCCTCGGCGCCCCAACCATGCCCGGCGGTGGCTTGCCAGAAGGCGTCATCGAATTGCGGCTCGGCATCGTGGATTATCTTGTCAAACCAGCCGAGGCGCGCCCCGGGATCGCGACAGGCGGCCGCCTGTTCAAACCATGCTTGCCATTGCCGGCTCTGCTCCGTCTCGGGCGCCTGCTGATCGTCAGAGACAGAGAGCTGCTGATCCAGGATGAGCAACTGGTTGAGGGCTGCCTTCATCTGCTGACGCTGGCGCTTGCAGAAATCGAGGAAGGAGAGCTCGCTGCCTGCGGCCTGGTGCAGCATCCGGGCCATGGGCTCGTCCCGGAACAGACAGAGCTCGGCAGCCAGGCTGTAACGCAGACGGGTGAGGGGGGCATTGAGATCGGTGGGGGCGGGCCAGCAGGCGAGGCCCAGGCTGAACCCATAGCTCCACTGACCGAGAGGGTGAGCCTTCGCGAAGACCTGCTCAGGGGTCTCGGTGGAGAGACGGCACTGGCTCGGCAAAGCGAGCTGACCCTCATCGGCCAGGGTTTCCAGCTCGGCGATGAGGTGGGAGAGGGCGGCGCCGCACTGTGCATCCGGCTCGCATGCGTCTTCAAACAATCCACTCAGGGGGACCTGCCAGTCCGGCAGTGCTGGCCCCGTCAGGCGGGCGCAGAGGAAGCCATGCAGGGCCGGGTAGCTCAGCGCCTGCTGGCTATGTTGCTGAATCAATTGATTGAGAAGGCGGGTGCGAGTGGCTGGGTTCATCGAAGCGTCCTGTGGCGTAAACGGCGGCGCAGTCTACCCAAAAATGGGGTTATATGCAGCCAATGGGCGGCTGAATGCTGTTATTATCGCCAGGCGGACGTGCCGCGGGCCGGAAAATAGTGGCCCTGAAAGAGCAAGGGGCTAGGTCCCGACACGGCTCTGGGGTAACATGCGCGCCTGCATCGGCAATCGGGCCGGGCCTGCCCATTCTGGGGATGATGGCAGGCAATGCGCCTCCATCAGGGCCGGAAAAGCCGGCTCATCCGGATATTGAAAGAAGAGATCACCATGTTACAGATTGGCAAAATGAACACCCTCACCGTCGTCGAACTCGAAGAGCGGGGCGCCTGGCTGGCGGCCGGCGAAGAGTATGGCGAGCTGCTGCTGCCCAAGCGTCAGTTGCCGGAAGGTGTGGTCGAGGGCGGCGAAGTGTCCGTCTTCCTCTATCTGGATGCTGACTGTGAACCGGTGATCACCACCGACAAACCCTATGCCATGGTGGGGGAGATCGTGGGTCTCAAGGTGGTCAATGCCAACAAGATCGGCGCCTTCCTCGATTGGGGCATGAAAAAGGATCTGTTCGTGCCAAGCCGCGAGCAGAACAAGCCCATGCAGGTGGGTCACGTCTATCTGGTACACCTGATGCTGGACAACGAGGGACGCATGGTGGGCACCAGCCGTCTCGAACGTTTCCTGCGCATCGACCGCATTCCCCTCAAGGCCGGTGACGAGGTGACGGCCCTGCCGGGCGAGCATACCCCCCTCGGCATCAAGGCCGTGGTCAACGGCCAATACTCCGGCATGCTGTTCAAGAACGAGGTATTCGGCCGGGTGATGACGGGTCGGCCGCTGACCGCCTGGGTCAAACAGGTGCGTGACGATGGCAAGCTGGACTTGACCCTGCAAAAGCCGGGAGTGACGGCGCGGATGGACGACGCCGGCGAGCGCATTCTGGTGCGGTTGCAGAAGCAGGGCGGCAGCCTGACGGTGGGGGACAAGAGCGATCCCGACCTCATCTACAAGATGTTCAGCATGAGCAAGGGCACCTTCAAGAAGGCCATCGGCGGCCTCTACAAGCAGGGCAAGATCGTCATCGAAGACAACTGCATCACCCTGGTCGATGCGCCCAAGGCCGATGCTGACGACGTGAGCGGCGAGTAAGTGCCGAGCCCCTGCATCGGTCACTGCAAGGCCAAGGATGGACTCTGCCTTGGCTGCGGTCGTACCATGACCGAAATTGGCCAGTGGTCCGCCATGGACAGTGAAGCCCAGCTCGCGCGCATGGCGGAGCTGGACGGCACACGTAGCACCCATGTCTGCCCGGGTTGTGGCGAACCGGCGTTTTGCGCCGTGTCGGCGGGAAGCACCATTACGGAGTGCTGGTGCAGCCAGTTGCCGGCCCTGCCCATGAGCGAGGCGAGTGCCTGCTGGTGCCGCCGTTGTCTGGCCAAGGCGGTTGCCGCCCGGCCCTGAGCAAACTTACTGGATTGCAGAGACAAGAAAGGCGCCATGGGCGCCTTTCTCATGCCTGCTGCTGGCGGTGCCAGCGAATATGCACATCGTGCTCGCTGCGATGGCGGGGCAGCAGGAAGGTGGCGTAGATCACCTCGAATTCGTCCTGATGATCCAGCAGCCCGACCCACACCTCGACCCAACGCTCCATGTCGACGGGCACGCCGAGTTCGGTCGACCAGTCTGCATTGGGCAGGGTTGCCTCGACGGCGCCTCGCTGTTCGAATTCGAGGGTAATGTCGACGATTTGTTCGGGGGCCAGCATGTCGGCGGCCTGCTCAAGAAACTGATCATAGGCCCACTCGACCAGTTGATCCGGGCTACGTTGTTCCATGCATTTACTCCAGGTACATCCAGGTGCGCCACTGTATCAATTATTGAAGTTGGGGGCCAGATCGGGGCGCAATGGCCCTGTCCATGGGATGATTCAGGAGATAAGGTTGATAGAGCTGTGCAGGTACAGAGGCAGGATGAGGGCAGCATGAAACGACGACAGTTCAGGCGCCAGATCAAACGGCGGCGAGAGACCTGGTGGTGGCATTACCTGCCCCTGCACAGGGAGACGATTGGCGGTCATCTCGGGCCGGCAGTACAAACTGCCGGCAAAGATTAATCGGCGCCGTGCACCCTGTTCAGCGTCACCTGACCGAGCTGCCCCATCTGGCGACGGATCCAGGCAGAACGCTGCTGTACATAGGGAGAGGGAGGACTGACCCGGTAGCGCCAGGGGTTGGGCAGGACCGCGGCGAGCAGGGAAGCCTCGTAGCGGGTGAGGCGGGCCGCCGGCTTGCCGAAGTAATGGCGCGACGCCGCCTCGGCGCCATAGATGCCGGGGCCGAACTCCACGATATTCAGATAGACCTCAAGGATGCGGGACTTGTCCCAACCCAGCTCCATCAACAGGGTGAACCAGGCCTCAATTCCCTTGCGCAGGAAGCTGCGATCGCTCCACATGAAGAGATTCTTCGCCGTCTGCTGGCTCAGGGTGCTGGCTCCGCGCACCCGCCGACCTTGCTGATTGTGCTTGAGGGCCGAGCTGATGGCATCCATGTCAAAGCCGTTGTGCTCGGGGAAGCGTTGATCCTCGGCAGCGATCACCGCCAGCTGTAGCTCTTTTGAGATCTGCTCGAGCGGCACCCAGTCATGCTTGACCTCGGCCACCTTGGCGGGAGGGAACAGCGCCCGCTCCAGGCGCCAGGTCCACATGGGGGGATCGATGAAGCGCAGCAACGCCACCGAGACGATGGTGCTGAGCACGGCCGCCAGCAGTAACTTGGCGAACCCGCCCAGCAGGCGGCGCATCAGCGGCCGCCGCACGGGGGCGGGCTCCCAGTCGTAGTGGCCAGGATCATCGGGATCCGGAATTACTGGGGTAGCCATTCGATGTGGCAGAACTTCTCGTCGACACGACGGGAGAGCAGCATGCGGGCAAACAGGTGCTCATACTCTTCTTCGGCGTTGCCAAGGCCGACCCAGATCTCGGCATATTCCTCGTCGCTCACGGCAAAACCCACGTCCGCTTCCCAATCATCGGCGGGATCGCTCTCGGCCAGCAGGCCGCGGCTGTTGAACTCCTGGTTGAACAGGGCGATCTCCTGCTCCGGCAGGTTGTCGGAGGCCAGCTCAATGAAGAGTGCGAGGGCGGTGTCGAGCAGTTCCTCGACGCTGTGCATTTCGTCATTCAAAGACATAAGCAAGTCGGTTCCAGATAGGGGGAAGAAGCCTGAGCGGTTTGACCGCACGGCGGCGGGCGATATTCTAGCTGGCCCCCGGGCCCTTGGCGAGATGCGCTGTTATCCGATGCGCATGTCGGGGTAATAAAAAACCGGATCCTGGCAACGGATCCGGTCTTCATTGGGGGAAGGGGTCACGCATGGGGCGTCAGCTCATCCCTTCTTGTCATCGGCGAAGGTGATGTTGAGCTCAAGGACTGACAGCTCATCACTCTTCTGATCCAGCTGGACGGTGATCTTGTCCGGATCGATCTGCACATATTTACGGATCACGTCGAGGATATCCTGCTTGAGCTGGGGCAGGTAATCCGGCCCCCCTCTGGATGAGCGCTCGTGAGCGACGATGATCTGCAACCGCTCTTTGGCCAGTTGTGCGGTGCTTTGTTTCTTGTTGGAACGAAAATAATCCAATAATGACATGCTTAACTCCCGAACAGTCGGCTAAAGAAGCCCTTCTTCTCTTCTTCCAGAAAACGAAAATCCTTGGTGTCGCCGAGTAGACGCGCCACGGCGTCTTCATAGGCTTGACCGGCGTCTGACTCCTTGTCCAGAATGACCGGCTCCCCCGAGTTGGAGGCGCGCAGCACTGCCTGGGACTCCGGGATCACCCCGAGCAGTTTGATGGCCAGGATCTCCTGCACATCCTGCACGCTCAGCATGTCGCCGCGGTTGACGCGGGTCGGGCAGTAGCGGGTGAGCAGCAGGTGCTCCTTGATGGGGTCTTCGCCACGCTCGGCGCGACGGGACTTGGAGGCCAGGATGCCGAGGATGCGATCGGAATCGCGCACGGACGAGACTTCCGGGTTGGTGGTGACGATGGCCTCATCGGCGAAGTAGAGCGCCATCAGAGCACCGGACTCGATCCCGGCGGGGGAGTCGCAGACGATGTAGTCGAACTGCATCTCCGCCAGTTGATCCAGGATTTTTTCCACCCCTTCACGGGTCAGGGCATCCTTGTCACGGGTCTGGGAGGCGGGCAGGATGAACAGGTTTTCGCAGCGTTTGTCCTTGATCAGCGCCTGATTGAGGTTGGCCTCACCGTTGATCACGTTGACGAAGTCGTACACCACGCGCCGTTCGCAGCCCATGATGAGATCCAGATTTCTCAGGCCAATGTCAAAATCGATGACCACCGTCTTGTGGCCACGCTGGGCCAGGCCGGTGCTCAGCGCCGCGCTGGTCGTGGTTTTGCCAACGCCGCCTTTGCCCGATGTAACGACTATGATTCGCGCCATTCTCGCTTCCTTGTAACTCTATTTGATACGGTCTATACGGAGTTGTTCGTTGTCCAGTCGGATATGGACTGGCTCTTGGATAAGGCCTGCCGGCAGCGCATCGCTCAGCTGGAACGTGCCAGCGACGGAAAGCAGCTCGGCCTGTAATTGCTGACAATAGATGCGGGCTCGGGCATTGCCCTTGGCCCCGGCGATGGCTCGGCCACGCAGGGCGCCATAAATATGAATGCTGTCATCGGCGATGACCTCGGCCCCCGGGCTCACCGAACCCAGCACCACCAGCGAGGTGCCGGCGGCGTAGATCTGCTGGCCCGAGCGTACCGGCCCCACATGCACCTTGCTCGCCTGCAGCGGCGCGGGTTCAGGTACTGGCGGGGCGGCGACGACGGGGTCGGCCGGTTTGGGCTGGGGGGCCGCTTCGGGGACCGGCTCGGCCTTGCGGCTCTTGCCGGAGACCATGACCGCCAGCCCTGCCGCCTTGGCCGCCGTCTTCATCGCCTCGTCTCTTGCCCCCGTGATCCCGACCAGCACGAAGTCTTCCGACTCGACCAGCTCCCTGAGCTGTTCGAAATCCGGAATGGCCGCGAGCCGTTCCACGTTGATGACGAGGGGGGCACAATTAAAAAACTGGGGGGCAAGGGCAACCTTGGCCGCCAACAATTGACGGATCCGCGTGGGATTGCCATCGCTGAGATGCAAAACAGAAATAGTGAAGGTAGTCCCTTTCAATTCGTTATCGCGCTCAACCATGAATCTTCCCCGAACCGAGACGGTAATCCGTTATTGTTATTCATTTTCCGATGTTATAGTTTGCCACCATCAGAGGCAATAAACCGATTGGATTATATCAATTTCCATGTTGTGTGCAGTCTATAAAAGTCGCAAAAAAGCCGAGACCTATCTTTTTATTGAAAGAAGAGAGGACTTTTCCCGGGTGCCCGAGGCACTGATGAGTACCTTTGGTCGCCCCGAACTGGTCCTGATGACCAAGCTGGACCCGGCCAAGCCCCTGGGGCTGGCCTCCACCGAACGGGTGATGGAGGCGCTCAAGGCGCAGGGGTTCTACCTGCAGGTGCCGCCACCTCCTGAGAATTTGCTGGAGCAGCACAAGGCGCAATTAAAGGTCTCATCCTGATGCGGGGTCGGCTGGCGCTGTTATTGCTAAGCGGTGTATTGAGTATGCCGCTGCAGGCCAGACCCGACTTCGATGCCTATGTCACCACCCTCAAACAGGACGCCGTGGCCGCCGGTATTTCTGCCGCCACGGTGCAGGCCGCCTTCGCCGATATCCGGCTTATCGAAGTGGCCATCAAGCACGACAAAAACCAGCCAGAATTCAAACTGACGCTGGATAGCTATATTCCCCGCGCCGTGCCCCAATGGAAAGTCAATCAGGCCAGAGCCTTATATCGCCAGCATTTGCCGTTGCTCACGAAAATAGGGCGGGAATATGGGGTGCAACCCCGTTTTATTGTCGCGCTTTGGGGCATCGAAACCAATTTCGGTAAATTGACCGGTCATTTTCCCCTGATATCTTCCCTGACCACCCTGGCCTGGGAGGGGCGCCGCGAAGCCTTCTTCAAGGCGCAACTGTTCGATGCCCTGCGGATCATCGAGCAGGGCCACGTGACCCCGGAGGCCTTCAAGGGCTCCTGGGCCGGCGCCATGGGGCAGGTGCAGTTCATGCCCTCTTCCTTCTTGCGCTATGCGGTGGATCAGGACGGAGATGGCAGTAAGGATCTGTGGGGAAATCTTGCGGATGTATTTGGTTCTGCTGCCAATTATCTGCACCAGAATGGCTGGCGCGAGGATGAGACTTGGGGGCGGCGGGTGCGGGTGCCGGACACCCTCGACCCGAGTCTGTTCGGGCTTGAGGTCCGCAAGCCGCTGTCGGCCTGGCAGGCCCTCGGGGTACGGCAACAGGATGGTGCTCCCTTGCCGAAGGCCGGGATGCAGGCCTCCCTCATCCGGCCCGATGACGTTCATGGCCGCAGCTATCTCGCCTATGACAATTACCGGGTATTGCGCCACTGGAATCGCTCCCCCTATTTCGTGGTGGCGGTGGGCACCCTGGCAGATCGCATCGTGAAATAGTGAACGCGGGCTCGACATCCATGGCTTGCATGACATGGGCAGAAGGCGGCGCCTTGCCATCATCCAATAACAGCGATGAATACCGTTCTGCCCATGGCGATATGCGCGCGCAGGGAAGAAGAGGGGATCGCCATATTCGGTGATAGCCGGCGATATGGACGGGAAATAGCAGGCAATAAAAAAGGCGGGTATTTCCCGCCTTTTTCTATGTGGTGCGTGTTTACGCAGCAGACTCAGTCGCAGGCAACCTGCATCACCTTGATGGCCAGGCCACCGCGGGAGGTTTCGCGGTACTTGGAGTCCATGTCCTTGCCGGTGATGTACATGGTCTCGATGACCTTGTCCAGCGACACCCGGGGCTTGGAGGTGCGACGCAGGGCCATGCGGGATGCGTTGACCGCTTTCATGGCGGCGATGGCATTGCGCTCGATGCAGGGGACCTGCACCTGACCCGCAACCGGATCACAGGTCAGACCCAGGTTGTGCTCCATGCCGATTTCGGCGGCTTCACAGACGTGCTCCGGGCTACCACCCATCAGTTCGGTCAGGCCGGCGGCGGCCATGGAGCAGGATACGCCCACTTCCCCCTGGCAACCGACTTCGGCGCCGGAGATGGAGGCGTTCATCTTGTAGAGCATGCCGACGGCAGCGGCGGCCAGGTAGAAGCGGGTGTACTCGTCGCGACCTACCGGCTGGATGAACTTGTCATAGTAGGCGAGCACGGCAGGGATGATGCCGGCGGCGCCGTTGGTCGGGGCGGTAACCACGCGGCCACCAGCGGCGTTCTCCTCACTCACCGCCAGGGCGAACATGTTGACCCAGTCGACGATGTTCATGGGATCGTTGGAGAGGTTCTCGTTGGTGGTGAGCTGACGGTAGAGCGGCGCGGCACGGCGCGGCACCCGCAGCGGACCGGACAGGACACCCTCGGTGCGGCAACCGCGTTCGATCCCCTCACGCATGGTGGTCCAGATTTTGCCGAGCTTCTTGTAGATCTCTTCCGGGGTGTTGAAGCACTTCTCGTTTTCCAGCATCAGGGCGGAGATGGACAGACCGGTCTGACCGCAGTGAGCCAGCAACTCGGCGGCGCTCTTGAAGGGGTAGCGCACGGCCATGGCGCCGCTGTCGGCCTTGCCAAAGCTCTCTTCGTCGACGATGAAGCCACCGCCGATGGAGTAGTAGGTCTTGCTGTAGGCGATGGCGTCTTCGATGAAGGCGGTCAGCTTCATGCCGTTTTCGTGCAGCGGCAGGGCCTCGTCATGGAACACCATGGCATCGCGGGGGAAGCTGACGGTATGGCAGTGCAGGCCGATGGGCAGACGACCGGTCTGCTCCACGCGGGAGATGAATTCGGGGATGCCGTCGATATCGACATTTTCCGGCAGGTTGCCAGCCAGACCCATGATGATGGCGGTGTCGGTATGGTGGCCTTTGCCGGTCCAGGAGAGAGAGCCGTAGACGTCGACCTGGATCCGGGTGATGTCACGGATCTTGCCGCCAGCACGCAGTTCATCCACGAACTGTTTGGCCGCCTTCATGGGGCCGACAGTGTGGGAAGAGGAGGGGCCAACACCGATTTTGAAGATATCAAAAACGCTGATCATGTAACAATTACCTCAGGGTAGAAGGGGGCGCCATGCCCGCTCGCAGAAATTGGGGTGATCCATGGGACGGGTCTGTCGTCACAAAAGGCCAATGAACCAGCTGGCGATAGTCTAACGGCTCATTGCCTAAAAAAAGTTGAAACAGATCTATTTTTGTTGAATTGACGGCGCGAGTATAAAATTAATTTTGATGGTTATCCAATTTGTTAAGCATCTTGCAAACGTTTTGCAAAAAAATACCCGGACGAGCCGGGTATCTTAGCGCCAAACGTAGCCCTGTTACCTTGTCTTAACATTCGGTGATGTTGACGGCGAGGCCGCCACGGGCGGTTTCCTTGTACTTGGTCTTCATGTCGTTGCCGGTTTCCCACATGGTCTTGATCACCTTGTCCAGCGACACCTTGTGCTCGCCGGTGCCGCGCAGGGCGAGGCGGGCGGCGTTGATCGCCTTGACCGCCCCCATGGCGTTGCGCTCGATGCAGGGCACCTGCACCAGGCCACCGATGGGATCGCAGGTCAATCCCAGGTTGTGTTCCATCCCGATCTCGGCCGCATTCTCGACGATGGCCGCACTGCCCCCCAGCAACTCGGCCAGGGCGCCGGCCGCCATGGAGCAGGCCACCCCGACCTCCCCCTGACAGCCCACCTCGGCCCCTGACAGGGAGGCGTTCTTCTTGTAGAGAATGCCGATGGCGGCGGCGGTGAGGAAGTAGTGCATCAAGAGCTCGTCATCCACTTTTCTCACGAAGCGATCGTAATAGTGCAGCACGGCGGGGATGATGCCGGCGGCGCCATTGGTCGGCGCCGTCACCACCCGGCCTCCGGCGGCGTTCTCCTCGTTGACGGCCAGGGCAAAGAGATCCACCCACTCCATCACCATCAGGGGATCCTTGTTGAAGTTGGTCTCCCCGTTGAGTTGACGATAGAGGATGGGGGCACGCCGCTTCACCTTGAGGCCGCCGGGCAGCACCCCCTCACTGCGACAGCCGCGCTCCACGCAGCCCTGCATCGCCTGCCAAATCTTGCGAAGACCGGCTTTGATGTCGCTTTCGCTGCGAAACACCTTCTCGTTGGCCAGCATCACCCCGGAGATGGAGAGACCGCTCTCCTGGCAGTGGGCCAGCAACTGGGCGCCGCTCTCGAAGGGGTAGGGAACCGGGTGCGCCGCATCGAAGCGGGCGGCCTCTTCTTTCGCGTTGGCGAAGTGGCTCTCCTCGATGATGAAGCCGCCGCCGATGGAGTAATAGGTCTGCTCAAACAGCAGGGTGTCCCCCTCGAAGGCACGCAGGGTCATGCCGTTGGAGTGGGCGGGCAGGGTCTTGCGCCGGTTGAAGAGAATGGCGCCGATTCGGGGGAACTGGCTGGGCTGCTCGCCGCCAAGGCGCAGGCTCTGGCTGTGCTCCACCTGGCTTAGAAAATCCGGAATGGCTTCGATGTCGACGGACTCGGGATCGAAGCCCGCGAGTCCCAGGATGATGGCCTTGCCGGTTCCGTGGCCCTTGCCGGTCTGACCCAAAGAGCCGTAGCACTCGGTGACGACCCGTTCGGTGCGGGAGAGGAGGCTGGCCTGCCGGAGTGCGTTGATGAAGGCACAGGCGGCGCGCATGGGCCCCACCGTGTGGGACGAGGAGGGGCCAATCCCGATGGAAAACAGGTCGAAGACACTGATCATGACGTACTCCGATTATGGATTTTGTCTAAACATTGTAAATTTTTTGTAGTCGATGGAAAGAGGGGAAATGATGGCTTGTGATGAGGATGCACAAATAGATGAACAAGGGGAGGGGAGAAGAGAAGAACCATGAGGGCCGGAGGGCTCCTCATGGCAGGCGTCTGGCGGGCCTGGTCGCGGCTTAGTCGAGGAACTCGCACAGATAGGCGGTGGGGGTTTTCACCTCCAGCTTGAAGGAGGAGTGGCCGGGCACGTCGAAGGACTGACCCTGCTGATAGGTGGTCCAGCCATCTTCATCGGCCAGCTGGATGGTGAGGGCGCCCTTGACCACCGTCATCCGCTCGGGGGCGGCGGTATTGAACAGGTAGTCACCTGTTGCCATCACACCGACCGTGGCTTTCTCGCTTTTTTGCTCGAAACCGATAGATTTAACATTTCCATCGAAATACTCGTTAACTTTCAGCATCTTTTCTTCCCTGTATGCATGATTGACATGCCAACGTAGCACACCTTTTCGTCCATTGTCATGATGAAACGGGGAAAAATCATGGTGAATCTTATGAGTCTGCACTTTATCAATAAGATATTAAATGCACGGCGTTCAGGAAACGGGATGTAAAACGGATGACAAATATGAGATAACACGCGGCCTCAGGGTAATGGCGAGCTTTTCACCGCCCTGGGCAGTCAATTGCACTGGGATAGTGTCAATAGTCGCTCAATAAAGGAACATTCTGTGTTAACAAAAGGATTAATCAAAAACATCGGCTTCCAGGTAGTGGTCGCCATGATACTGGGGGCCTTGGCCGGTGCGCTCATGGGTGAGCAAGCCACCGTCTTTGCGCCGCTCGGGACGCTTTTCATCCAGCTCATCAAGATGCTGGTGATCCCCCTGGTGGCGGTGGCCATCCTATCCGGGGCCGCCAACCTGGGTGCCAGCCCGGCAGCGGGCAAGATAGGGGCGAGCACGCTGGCCTTCTTCCTCGTTACCTCCGCCCTGGCCGTGCTGCTGGCGCTGGTGATGGGGCAGGTCTTCCAACCCGGGGTCGGGGTCGATTTCGGCTCAACGGCGGCCATGTTCTCCGGTGACTACGCCGACAAGGGCGCGCTGCCGGATGCGGTCTCCACCCTGCTCGGCATGATCCCCACCAATGTGTTCAGCTCCCTGAACGAGGCGAACATCCTGCAGATCCTGGTGTTCTGCATGTTCCTTGGCATCGCCCTGGCCAAGCAGCCCCGTGAACGCTCCAAGCCGCTTATCGATGGCCTCAACACCCTGGTGGATGCCTTCGTCTGGATGATCAACAAGGTGATGCTGATTGCTCCTCTGGGGGTCTTCGGTCTGATGGCTGACGCCATCGGCACCTATGGCTTCGATGTGCTGACTCTGGTGCTCAAGCTGTTCGTGGTCTATGTCGCCGCCATCCTGATCTTCGGCTTCGTGGTCTATCCGCTCCTGGTATCACTGCTCTCCAACACCCCGGTGCGCAAATACTTCTCGGCGATGAAGAAGCCGCAGATCGTCGCCTTCTCCACCGCCTCTTCCATGGCGACCCTGCCGGTCAACATGGAGACCTGCGAGAAAGAGCTGAAGGTGACCAACGCCACCGCCTCCTTCGTGCTGCCCCTTGGCGCCACCATCAACATGAGCGGCAACGCCATCTATTACGGTCTGGTGGCCATCTTCTTCGCCCAGGTCTACAACATCGACCTCTCCGCCGGTGCCTGGGCGGCCATCATCCTCACCTCGACCCTGGGTGCCATCGGTCAGGCCGGTGTGCCGGGTCCGAGCTTCCTGGTGGTGGCCGTGCTGCTGGCGGCGGGGATCCCCATCGAGGGCCTGCCGTTGCTGTTCGCCCTGGATCGCCTGTTCGACATGATCCGTACCGCGCTGAACATCAGCGGGGATGCGGCCTGCGCCGTCATCGTCGACCGTTACAGCCCGGATTACGATCCCAACCGCTGGAGCAAGGATGCCTGACCCGTGGCTTGATACCATCGTGAATGAAAAAGAGGGAAGCATGGGCTTCCCTCTTTTTTATGGGCGCCGTTCGCGATGGAAGGCGCGAGCGCTGAAGACTAGAGCTGGGCCAGGGCCTGCTGGCAGCGCTGCTCGGCGGCGTCCAGCTCCAGCAGCACCATCTTGATGTCTTCCAGCTGTTGTTGCAGGGTTTCCCGCTTGTCGGCCACCAACCCCAGCATGGTCTGCAACTGGGTGCGGCTGCTCTTGTCCGCATCGTAGAGATCGAACAGATCGCGAATGTCCGCGAGGCTGAAACCCAGACGCTTGCCGCGCAGGGTCAGTTTGAGGCGCACCCTGTCCTGGCGGCTGTAGATCCGGGTCTGGCCCTGGCGGGCGGGGTTCAGCAGCCCCTGATCCTCGTAGAAGCGGATACTGCGGGTGGTTACATCAAATTCACGGGCCAGCTCGCTGATACTGAAGGTCCGCACGTCATCCCTGGATTGAGTCATGGCATCGTCATCTGGTTGTCAAGGCTGGCTGGCACCTTACCCAAACGTCAACTTCCCCGCAAGTCTTGTTCCGATTCCCCCGGCAGCATATGTTATCTCCATGTAACAAAAGGAGAAGCAGACGCATGGACATAGTGATAGTGGCGGCCAAACGCACCCCCATGGGCGCCTTTCAGGGGGCATTGAGCGGCCAGAGCGCTCCCGAACTTGGCGCCTGCGCCATCGCGGCAGCCATGGCATCGGCCGGCCTGCAAGGGGAGCAGATCGACGAGGTCTACATGGGCAATGTGCTGAGTGCAGGGGTGGGGCAGGCCCCCGCCCGTCAGGCGGCCCTCAAGGCGGGTCTGCCGAACAGCGTGCCCTGCACCACCCTCAACAAGGTGTGCGGTTCGGGCATGAAGGCGGTGATGCTAGCGGCAGACAGCCTGCGCCTCGGCGATACCCGGGTGGTGGTCGCCGGCGGCATGGAGAGCATGAGCCGGGCCCCTTACTTGCTGGACAAGGCGCGCACAGGCTATCGCATGGGCCACCAAAGCGTGCTGGATCACATGTTCCTCGATGGCCTGCAGGATGCCTATGAGGGGCAGTTGATGGGGCATTATGCCCAGGCCAGTGCCGACAAGGCGGGGCTGGCCCGCGCCGACATGGATGCTTTCGCCATCAGCTCGCTCCAGCGGGCCCAGGCGGCCCAGCAGTGCGGCGCCTTCGAGGCTGAACTGACCCCAGTGCGGGCAGGGGAGCAGATGCTGCTGGCCGATGACGAGCAGCCAGGCAAGGCCAGGCCCGACAAGATCCCCGCTCTCAAGCCCGCGTTCAGCAAGACGGGGACCATCACGGCGGCCAACTCCAGCTCCATCTCGGATGGGGCCGCGGCGCTCATATTGATGCGCGCCGACACGGCGGCCGAGTGGGATCTGCCCGTATTGGCGCGGATTGTCGGCTACCAGAGCCACGCCGCCTTGCCGGCGGAGTTCACCAGTGCCCCCGTCGGCGCCATCCAGACATTGCTGACCCGGGTGGGTTGGTCGGTGGAGGAGGTGGATCTGTTCGAGGTGAACGAGGCCTTCGCCATGGTGAGCATGCTGGCCATGGCGGGTTGCCAGATCCCCCATCAGAAGCTGAACGTGAACGGCGGCGCTTGCGCCTTGGGTCACCCTCTCGGGGCCAGCGGTGCCCGCATCCTGGTGACCCTGATCCACGCCTTGCGGGCCTGTGACCTCAAGCGGGGAGTGGCGAGCCTGTGCATCGGGGGCGGCGAGGCGACCGCCATGGCCATCGAGCTCCCCTGATAAAAACGCCAAGGCGAGATAATTGGCTGCTTATGCGCATTGTTTTTGGTGTTGTCATCTGGCCTGATGGGATTTGGTGAGGCAACTGATTTCAAGATGGCATGCTGGCAGCGCGCTATATCGACGCCGCGTTGTCCCGTCAGCCCGCTGAACATGGCGCAATAAAAAACCCTCCAATGGAGGGTTTTTTTACAACGACCCGGTACAGCCGGTTGGGCTTAGAACAGGGTGGTGGAGAGATCGTACAGCTCCTGATTGAACGGGCGCTTGAGGTTCTCGATGCAGTCGATGATGTCGTGATGCACCATCTCGTTGCCCTGGATCCCGACGCAGCGACCACCCTGGCCGGCCAGCAGTTGCTCGACGGCGAAGGCGCCCATGCGGCTGGACATGATGCGATCGCGGGCAGTGGGGGAGCCACCGCGCTGGATGTGGCCCAGGATGGTGGCGCGGGTTTCGCGGCCAGTCATGGACTCGATGTCTTTGGCCAGGGCGTTCACATCGGTGACGTGTTCACAGATGGTGATGATGGCGTGGCGCTTGCCCTTGGCTTCCCCTTCCTTGATCTGTTGCAGCAGCTTCTCTTTGTCAAAAGCCACTTCCGGCACGATCACGTACTCGGCGCCACCGGCGACCGCGGCAGACATGGCCAGATCACCGCAGTGACGACCCATGATCTCGACCACGGAGATGCGGTGGTGGGAGCTGCAGGTGTCGCGCAGGCGGTCGATGGCATCCACCACCACGTTCAGGGCGGTGTCGAAACCGATGGTGAAGTCGGTGCCGGCGATGTCATTGTCGATGGTGCCCGGCAGGCCGATGCAGGGGAAACCCTCTTCGGTCAGCTTCTTGGCGCCCATGTAGGAGCCGTCACCGCCGATCACCACCAGGGCGTCGATACCGTGTTTTTTCAGGTTCTCGATGGCTTCCGCACGGACTTTCGGATCTTTGAACGCGGGGAAACGAGCGGAGCCCAGGAAGGTACCGCCACGGTTGACCACGTCGGAGACGCTGTGGCGCTCGAGTTTGACGATCCTGTCCTGGTGCAGGCCGAGGTAGCCATCATAGATGCCGTAGACTTCCAGGCCATGGTGCAGACTGGCGCGCACCACGGCGCGGATGGCTGCGTTCATACCCGGTGCGTCACCACCACTGGTCAAAACACCAATACGTTTGATTTGTTTGGTCATGAGTGCCTCTGGATCCAAGTTGACGAAAATCAGTATCTGAAAATGCAGTCAGCCATCTGCTTACTATATCGGCTTTCCTATGAAAATGAGGGACTCGGTTCCATAGGAAAGGGGATAACACGAAGAGGGGACGGGCCCCTCTTCGTGCGAGCCTTACTTGGCGGCGCCAGCGATGATCTGGGAGAAGTCGTCCACTTTCAGGGACGCACCACCCACCAGGCCACCGTCGATGTCCGGCTGACCGAACAGGTCGGCAGCGGTCGCGCCAGTGACGGAACCACCGTACAGGATCTGCACCTTGGCGGCGACGGCGGCGTCGAAGCCGGCCAGGTACTGACGGATGTGGGCGTGCACGGCCTGGGCGATTTCCGGGGTGGCGGTCTTGCCGGTACCGATGGCCCATACCGGCTCGTAGGCGACGACGGCGTTGGCGAAGGAGGCGATGCCACAACGGTCGATCACGGCTTTGAGCTGGGTTTCAACCACGGTGTTGGTGGTGCCGGCTTCAAACTGAGCCAGGGTCTCGCCGATGCACAGTACGGGGATCAGGCCACCTTTCTGGATGGCTTCGTACTTGGCGGCAACCACGTCGTCGGTCTCTGCATGCAGGGTACGACGCTCGCTGTGACCGACCAGGGAGTAGGTGCAACCGAAGGCCTTGAGCATGGAGGGGGCGTTCTCGCCGGTGAAGGCGCCAGACTCGTGAACGTCGGCGTTCTGGGCACCGTAGGCAATCTTGCTGCCAGCGGTCAGTTGCTCAACCAGACCCAAAAAGATAACCGGCGGGCAGACGGCGACTTGTACCGAAGGATGAGCGGCCGCAGCCGGGGTCAGTCCTTTGATCAGGGCTTCGACAGAAGCCTTGGTGCCGTTCAGTTTCCAGTTACCCATTACCAGGTGCTGTCTCATCTTCTATATCTCCTAGGCATTTGATTGCGCGACATTATATGAATTGAACCGAGCCCAAGATAGCTGACCCGGCGGCAAATGACGTAATTTTTTTTCGCTTTCCTGATCCAAATCAGGAATGGAATCGTCAAATGCTCATTCGTTGACCTGGCCCCGCAGACGGGCCCACCATACCCCAATCCACTCGTGAATGGCAGCCTCGGAATACATCAGATAACGCCCCTTCGGCAGGTAGGTGTACAGAGGTTGCGGCTGCTGACTCTGCTTGGCGGTGTAATCCGTGGGGGCTGGCACCGCATCGAGTCCCTGGGCGCGATAGAGCGCCATGGCTCTGGGCAGATGGGTGGCCGAGCTCACCAGCGCCACCCGCTTGCCCTTGAGGTGGCGGGCGATGCTGACCGCTTCATCATGGGTGTCTTTGTTGTTTTCAAACAACGTCATGCGTTCGCGCGGGATGCCGAGGCTCGCCGCCATGCGGGCGTTGACCTCGGCGTTCGACAGGGGATCCCCCGCCACGGCGCCTGAGAAGATGAGCTCCGCCTTGGGATAGGCCTCGGCGAGGCGTACCCCCTCCAGGGTGCGGGCCAGTGCGATGTTGTTCTGCCAGGCGCGCTCTGGGATGGCCGGATCGCTCACATGGCCGTTGCCGAGCACCACGATGGCCTCGATATCCGGATGCTGGGTGGCCTCGAAGGGGGGATAGGTCTGCTCCAGATTGCGGGCCAGCTCGTAGCTGACCGGGCGCATTCCCATCATGGCGATGAGCACGAGAGCGCAACTTGCCAGCAGCTTGCCGCTCTTCTGGAAGCGGGTGAACCAGAGCAGCAGCAAGGCCAGCAGCAGCAAGGAAAGGGAGAAGGGGAGTGGCATCAGCAACTGGCCAAGCCATTTCTTGAGTTCGAACAAACAAGGCTCCAGGGGTTCTCAATCACACATCGTCGTGTCGTTTTGCGGGTGGACGTGACCTCACACCGCAGCGGCGTTATTCGCCAAAGACGTGCCATGTCGGCGTTTCGCCAATCGAGCATCACTGTACCTTATCCACTTCTGTTTATCTTGCAACCCAAGGGGGTCGATGAAGGAGCATCCCCTGTTGTTGGACACAGGGTGGTGAGGGGATGATGAAAAAGCCCTGCCAGATCTGGCAGGGCTTTTGGTTTCGCATCAAGCGATGGCGTGTGATTGTTTTTGTGTGACGATGCGCCAGGCTGGTGGCGTCTAACGTGGGTTATTCAGGACTCTCATGCGATGTGAGGTAGCCGACATCATTGGTCATCGCCCTTATCGCCAGCTTGATTGACCGCCAAGGGCGTAACGGCCTGCCCCCATGAAGGCCACCGCCAGTGCCCCGACAAAGAAATAGACCAGGCTCTCGATACCCCAGGCTCCAACCGCCGTCAGTTGCCAGGTTTCACCGATCCCCACCATCAACCAGGCGACGACCATGGTGAAGGCAAGCCCGAGGGCGGAGAGGCGGGTGAGAATGCCGAGGATGATAAGCAGCGGTGCGACCACTTCCCCCAGCAAGACCCCGTAGGCGATAAAGCCGGGCAATCCCTTGGCGACCAGCATGGCATAGATGCCGTCCACGCCGTCGATCAGCTTGTGCAGACCGTGAAACAACATCAAGCCCCCGACCGCCAGTCGCAGCAGCAATTTGCCAAGATCTTCGTGATGCAGCAGGCGATTGACGTTGTTCAATAATGTCTCAACCATTTGAAAGTATTCCCTTTACGATCATTTTAATGCCAGCTTCCACTGGGTTTTCTGGTGTATGGACGATGCGATAAAAGGAAGCGCCTCCCCGATCACCATGGCCGCCACTCTACGCCGCAAGGGGAGAGATAAAATTGAGAGAAATCAAGGAAACGGATCTAAATGATAAGTATTCATATTGGATGCGAGGTTAAATGAGCCGTTGGGGCAATGCGGCGAGAGCAAGCTCTGTTATTGACATGGACGTTTTTAAACATCCCAACCCAGCAGATTACGCAACACAACAGCCCCACTCATCGGGTGAGGCTGTTGTCGCGTTAGGAGGGGAGATCACTCCCCATAGAGCCTGATCTCGAGCACATTGGCGATGGCGCTGCCATTCCAGTGGTACTCCAGATGCTGGGTCTGGTGAATTTTGGTGATGAGGCGGGGGCGGTAGAGCACGTAGCAGTCGTGGCCGCTGTGGCACACCGAGCGATAATGAATACCATCCTGGCCCAGGCTCTGCTGCTCCCGGGCAAACTCCTGAGAATGCCCATAATCGGTGGCGTGATAGAGGGGGGAGGCGAGGTAACTATCCCCGCGGATATCGACGAGGCGGGCGCAGAACTCGGTGTGGAGCACCCGCATCTGCAGCTTCTGGGCCGGCTCCCGGGTGTAGCCGAAGACGCGCTCCTGGTGATAGACGGTCTCCTTCACCGCGGTATCGAGGACAGGGGCGCAATAGTAGCCGCCAAAGTCCCCCGTGGTGAAGCGGGCCCCCTCGGGGCTCAGATGGGTGAAGGCGGCCATCACATAGCTGCCACCGGCCAATCCCACCAGCCAATCCTCTTTCGGCACTCGCGTCAGCTCGCCGGCCTCTTCCCGCAGGCGATCGTTGGTGAGGGCCTCCACGGCCCAGACCGCCTCCAGTTCGTCGGCATTGGCCACATCCTCATAGAGGCAGATGGGGGGATAGCGGCTCGGGATGATGCGAAAGGCGTGTTGATCGTCCAACTCGCTTAAGGGAGGGGAGACAGTCATCAGGCCTGACCCCCACGCCAGGCGTGCAGGCGGGTCGCAACCTCATAGAGATCGGCCACACGCCCCCCCTGCATGACGTCCATGGCGCTGCGCCCTGCGAAGAAGGGGTGGCTGTTGGGCTTGCGCACCCAGCCGTAGATGCTCTCATCGAGGCTGAACAGCAGTCGCAGGCTCTTGTGGATGTTGAGGATGTAGCTCATCCGCTCCTGCAGGTCGACCCCGAGGCGGATACCGCCGTTCGACTCCTTGTACTTGTTCAAGGTTGAGCGCGAGGAAATGCCAAGCAGGGTCAGCTGTTCATCTGTGTTGCACTGCCATTTATCCAGGATCCGAAACACCACCGGCAGCGCCTTGCTGGGATCGATGGCGTTCTCTTGCCGGGATATCTGTGCTGTTGCGACCATGATGCCTCCTGATATTCTGTGCTGGCGAGGGCGATGATATGGCCTGTCGCCTGATTATCAGTGTAGAAGAGTTGTACATATATGTACACTGTTAGGTATTGGTGAATACATGTGTTTGCGGCCGTTATGGCGATTCTCCTGGTTGGTCCATGGCTGAACAGAGAAACGGGCCAACAAAAAGCCCTGCCAATGTGGCAGGGCTTTTGTCTTCTGAATCGATGAGGATCAGAGCGCGGGCAGGAGGCCGAGGCTCACGCTTATCTGCACCCCGACGATCAGCACCCCCATGGCACCGGCGAGCCCGAGGGCCAGCACGCCACCCGGAGCGCGGTAGTGGTGCGCCTCGGCCCGTTTGCGGCTCTGCCATACCATGGCCACCGGCAGCAGCACCGCCAGCACCGCCAGCGCGATGGCGGCGTAGCCGAGCGCCATGATGAAGCCTTGCGGGAAGTAGAGGGCGAACAGCAGGGGCGGCACAAAGGTGATCATGCCTGTCTGTACGCGGCCGCTGGCGTTGTCCTTGCGGCGGGTCACCTTGGCCATGAAGTCAAACAGGCCGAGGGTCACCCCGAGGAAGGAGGTGGCGAGCGCGAGATCTGCAAAGATATGCATCGCCTGATTGAAGGCAGGCCAGCTGACCAGGTTGCCGACGTTGGCGAGCAGGCTGTCCAGGGCACCGCCGGTCTGGATCAGGCTCTCTTGGCCGAGCAGGCCCAGGATGGCCACCTGCCACAGCACATAGAGGATGAGGGGCAAGGCTGAGCCCCACACGAAGACCCGGCGCAGCTGCTTGGGGCAATCACCGAGGTAGAGCATCACGCTCGGGATGGAGCCGTGGAAGCCGAACGAGGTGAAGATGACCGGCAGGCCCGCCAGCAGCAGGCCCTGGCCGAGCGGCATGGAGAGCAGATGCTGGCCTTCGGCGCGGGGCAGCAGCAGGGCCAGCACCCCTACCATGATCACCAGTTTGACGGTGAACATCAGCCGGTTGAGGTAATCCACCTGCTTGGTGCCGACGCACACCATGCCGCCAAACAGCAGGGTGAAGGCCCAGGCGGCCTGCTCCTGGCTGACGTTCATGCCCGCATCGGCCAGGGCCTGTGCCAGCAGGCTGCTGCCACCACTGATGTAGGCAGAGGCGAGGGAGTAGAACAGCATCAGGATGCAGAAGGAGGCGACGCGCTTGCCCCAGGGGCCGAGCAGTTGATCCGCCAACTGGTGCAGGTACCACTTGCCGGTATTGAGGCTCGCCTCCACCTGCAGCATGGCGGTGAAGGCCATCAGGGCCCAGAGCCCGACCATCAGCAGCAGGGTGGCGGGGCCGCCGAGGGAAGAAGAGGCGAGCGGCAGGGCCAGCATGCCGGCACCTATGGTAGTGCCGGCGATGAGCAGGGTACAACCGAGAGTCTTGGTGTTCATGAGGTTCATCCGAAATGGGAAAAGAGTGCCAGGGGCAGTGGTGGCAAGGCGCCTCCGGGGGTGAGGCCGGAGGCTAGGGATATCGGAATGGACGCATCTGTACACTAGACCTGTCTATTGTAAAAGTTGGTTGCCACGTTAACGGATTAAAATAGTGGTTACAAGGGATAAGGGCTGTGGTTTGTACTGCCTGGCGGCAATGAGTGGAAATAAATGATGACAGTATGGCGTTGGGAGTGGTGAAAAATACGCCGGCGAGTCATCTCGTCGGCGCAGCGGTCAGCCTCTGGCCTGGCGCCGGTGTTGGGAGACCGGCGGGAGGGTTAGCGGCGGCGCTTGAGGGTGCGGCTCACGTAATGCAGGCCCGCTTGATAGTCGCCGTTGATGGCCTTGATGGCCAGATCCAGCGCCTGATTCGCCAGGGCGTCGTGTTGCTGGGGCAGGGAGTTGATGCCAAAGGGGAGGAAGTCCAGCAGCCTGTCGTCACCGAAGGTGGCCATGGCGAGCCGACTCATGTCGCTCTCCTGCTCCAGCAAATAATCGAGCACCCCCTCCATCAGGATGTAGGAGGTGGCGACCAGCGCCTCGGGCAACTGGCCGAGTTGAGTGTGCAGAGTCTTGATCAGTCGATAGCCCTCGACGCGGGAGAAGTGTTCCCCCTCACAGAGGTGGGACGAGATGCGGGATGAGGGAGTGGCGGCGTCGCCGTACTCTGTCAGCGCCTGATCGAATCCCGCTTTGCGCTCCTGACTGATCGTGAGAGTCGGCAGTGCGGTGATCAACGCCACGTGCCCGATGGCGGGCGTGAGCAGAGAGGCGGTGAGGGAGTGGCTCGCCTTCTGGTTTTCGCTCGCCACCGTGATGAAGTGATCCGCCGCCATGGCCCGGTCGATGGCCAGGATCTGCACCCCCTGGGCCTGCTGCTGCAAATAGAAGGGATCCGCCGGCGGCAGGCAGCTCGCCACCAGCAGCGCATCCACGTGGCGGCTCACCAGCATGCGGGCCAGCTCCTTCTCGGTATCCGGCTCATCTTCCGAGCAGACGATCAGCAGTTGATAACCCTGAGCCCGCGCCCCCTGTTCGAGCCGCTTGGCGAGCTTGGCGTAACTGGCGTTCTCCAGATCCGGCAGGATGAAGCCGAGGGTGCGGGTCTGGCCGCCGCGCAGGGAGGCGGCGCGGCTGTCCGGTTGGTAGTTGTGGGCATGGACCACCGCCATCACCTTGTCACGGGTGGCCTGACTGATGCGGTACTGATCGGCTTTGCCGTTGATCACATAGCTGGCGGTGGTGCGCGAGACACCGGCCAGGGCGGCGATTTCATCCAGTTTCATCATATTGGCTCTGTTTGAGTTGCAAGGCCCGCGAGGGTCCCGGTTGGGACGGCGAAAAGTGTGCGCGGGATCATATCATTGAAAAGCACTCTGCGTGGGCACTTGAACAATCAGCTGAAACGATTCAGTCTGAGTGTAGGTGAAACGATTCAGCTTGTCAGCAAGCAATCGATGACCGGGGTTAAAAACGGGTTCCGGATCACGACGGGACACATTCCGGTCTACTTTTGGCTGGCAGGTCAATGGAAATCAGGTGTTGAGCCGACCAGTCTACTGTGGACGGTCGGTCCTTTAGGAGAATCTCTATGTTGAAGTTGGCGCGACAGCAGATCCTGCTGGGGCAATCGGTAGCGACCAAAGCGGAAGCCATCGCCCTGTTGGCAGGCAAACTGACCGAGGCCGGTCTGGTGGAAGCCGGTTACGTGGATGGCATGCTGGCCCGGGAGGCGCAGCACGCCACCTATCTTGGCAGCGGCATCGCCATTCCTCACGGCACCACGGACACCCGTCACCTGGTCAAGAGTACCGGCGTCATGGTGGCCCAGTTCCCGCATGGGATCGAGTGGGACGAAGGTCAGATTGCCTATGTGGCCATCGGCATCGCCGCCAAGTCCGACGAGCATCTGGGGATTTTGCGCCAGCTCACCCATGTGCTGGGGGACGAACAAGCGGCGGCGCAGCTCAAAGACGCCAACGATGAAGAGACCATCATCCACATCCTGACCGGGGCAGCGGCTGCGAAAGAGGTGCAATTCCTGACTCTGGCAGACTTCCCGGCCGACGATCGGGATCAACTGCTGCTGGGGGCCGCCGCCCGCGCCAAGTCCGCCGGTTGGGGGGACGCCGCCATGGTGAGCGCCCTGCTGGCAAACGACCCCGCCTATCTGGGGGAGGGTGTCTGGCTGGCCCGCACGCAAGCGGCCCAGACTGGCTGGGTACTGGCCACCCCGAGCAGTGCAATAAGTGCAGGGGAGCTCCCCGTGAATGCCCTGCTGCTGCTCTGCGCCGCCGATAGCGGCCATCTGCCCCAGCTGGAGAATCTGGCCAAACTCGCCGCCGCCAGCCAGCTTGCCAGTTTCGCGGGCAGCGAAGGCCTGGGAATGCTGCAAGCCGGCCCCGCCACCGGGCTGTCCGACACCTTCACCATCATCAACCCCCACGGCCTGCACGCCCGCCCGGGCGCCATGCTGGTCAAGGTGGCGAAAGAGTATGAATCCGACATCCGGGTGGCGAACCTGGATGGCAGCGGCGAGGCGGTTTCCGCCAAGAGTCTGATGAAGGTCATTGGCCTGGGGGTGAAATGCGGTCATCGCCTCGCGTTCCGTGCCGAAGGGCCGGATGCCGAAGCCGCCCTCAAGGGGCTGGGCGCCGCCATCGCCGCCGGCCTGGGAGAGGGGGCGCACTGATGGAGATCGTCACCATTACCCTGAACCCGGCGCTGGATCTCACCACCCGCCTTGAGGCCCTGGTGCCCGGCGAGGTGAACCTGGTGAGCGAGGGCAACCTGCGCGCCGCCGGCAAGGGGATCAACGTCGCCATGGTCTTGAAAGATCTGGGGCGCGAGGTAGGGCTCAGCGGCTGGCTCGGCGACGCCAACCAGCAGAGCTTCGTGTCGCTCTTTGCCGAGCGGGATCTCGCGGATCACTTCGTGCGGGTTGCGGGCAGCACCCGCATCAACGTCAAGATCTCCGAGCAATCGGGACGGGTCACCGATCTCAATCTGCCCGGCCTTGACATCAGCGACGAGGCGGTACATCAGCTGGAGGCGGCCATCGACGAGCTGGCTCCGCACGCGGACTGGTTCGTGCTGGCGGGTAGCCTGCCCAAGGGCGTGGAGCCCGCCTACTGCGCCCGTCTCATCAATTTGCTCAAGGCCCGTGGCAAGAAGGTCATCTTCGATTGCAGCGGCGAGGCGCTCAAGGCGGGTCTGACCGCCGCGCCGACCCTGGTCAAACCCAATCTCGAGGAGCTTGCGCAGTGGGCCGGGCGTCCCGTTAAGACCCTGAAAGAGCAGGCCGAGTGTGCCCGCGCCTTGCAGGCGGACGGCATCGAGCACGTGGTGATCTCCAACGGCGCCGAGGGCCTTGTCTGGTTTGGCCCGGATGCCGTCTGGCAGGCCGTGCCGCCACGCATGCAGGTGGTCAGCACCGTCGGTGCCGGTGACTCCCTGGTGGCCGGGCTGGCCCATGGTCTCAGCCTCGGCTGGGCACCCGAGCAGACCCTGCGTCTGGCGACCGCCGTCTCGGCCCTGGCGGTGAGCCAGGTGGCGGTGGGCTTCAGTGATATCGCCGTCTTGACCCCTTTACTCGAGCAGGTGCGGCTGCAACGCCTCAGTCCCGCTCACTTTGATTCCATGGAACCTTCAGGAGATGCCCAATGAAAGCAATCTTGGTCACGGCTTGCCCCGCGGGCATCGCCACCAGCTTTCTCGTAGCCAAACGGATAGAACAGCAGGCCAAACAGGCGGGCTGGACACTGCAACTCGACACCCATTCGAGCGTGCAGCCCCGTCAGCAACCCTCGGCCGCCGACATTGCCGCCGCCGATCTGGTGCTGGTGGTGGCCAGCGCCCCGGTGGATCTCGCCGCCTATGACGGCAAGCGCCTCTATCAGGGCAGCATGGATCTCGCACTGCAGGATCCCGCCGCTGTGCTGAGCGCTGCCGAGGGGGAGGCCAAGGTCTATCGCCATCAGGCTGCCGCCGTCGTGGCCAAGCCTGCCAGCGCCACCAAGCGCATCGTGGCGGTCACCGCCTGCCCAACCGGGGTGGCTCACACCTTTATGTCGGCGGAAGCGCTGGAAACCATGGCCAAGCAGCTGGGTTATGAGATCCGCGTCGAGACCCAGGGCTCGGTCGGTGCCCAGAACGCCCTGACGGCGGACGAGATTGCCGCCGCGGATCTGGTATTCCTCGCCACCGACATCGAGGTGGACATGGCCCGCTTCGATGGCAAGAGCGTCTATCACACCAGCACGGGGGCGGCCCTCAAGAAGACTCGCGCCGAGCTGGACAAGGCCTGGACCGAGGCCTCCGTCTACCGTCACAGCGGCGCCGCCGTTGCCAAGAAGGAAGAGAAGGCCGGCCCCTACAAGCACCTGCTGACCGGGGTCTCCTTCATGCTGCCCATGGTGGTGGCCGGTGGTCTCATCATCGCCATCTCCTTCATCTTCGGGATTGAGGCGTTCAAGGAGCAGGGGACCCTCGCTGCGGCCCTTATGCAGATCGGCGGCGGCTCGGCCTTCGCCCTGATGATCCCGGTGCTGGCGGGCTACATCGCCTACTCCATCGCCGACCGCCCGGGGCTGGCCCCTGGCATGATCGCCGGTATGCTGGCAAGCTCGCTGGGCGCCGGTTTCCTTGGCGGCATCGTCGGCGGCTTCCTGGCCGGTTACAGTGCCAAGTTCCTGAGCGACAAGGTGCGCCTGCCGGTAACCCTGGAAGCGCTCAAACCCATCCTCATCATTCCGCTGTTTGCCAGCCTGTTCACCGGTCTGGTCATGATCTACGTGGTGGGCGGCCCGGTGGCCGGCATCATGAGCGCCATGACCGAGTTCCTCAACAACATGGGCTCCGCCAACGCCGTGCTGCTGGGAGTCATCATCGGCGCCATGATGTGCTTCGACATGGGTGGCCCGGTCAACAAGGCGGCCTATGCCTTCGGGGTCGGTCTGCTCGCCTCCAAGACCTATGCCCCCATGGCTGCCGTGATGGCTGCCGGCATGGTACCGGCGCTCGGGATGGGCATCGCCACCTTCCTCGCCAGCAAGAAGTTCATCAAGGCGGAGCAGGAAGCGGGCAAGGCCTCCTTCGTACTGGGTCTGTGCTTCATTTCCGAAGGCGCCATTCCGTTTGCCGCCAAGGATCCGATGCGGGTCATTCCGGCCTGCATGGTGGGCGGTGCCCTGACCGGCGCGCTCTCCATGCTGTTCGGCTGCGAACTGGTGGCGCCCCACGGCGGCCTCTTCGTGCTCTTCATCCCGAACGCCATCAGCCATGTGTTCATGTATATCCTGGCCATCGCGGCAGGCTCACTGGTGACCGGTGTCGCCTACGCCATGCTCAAGCGGGCCGAGCAACCGGCGGCCAAGCTGGCAACGGCCTGAGTGGTTGACGTTGTCAAGGGTGAAATGGATCCGTAGTTGAATTGTGCAAAAGGCGACCAGATGGCCGCCTTTTTTATTGCTTTCATGCCTCTGCGCAGAGAAACAGGATCGAAAAATTGAGGATGGGCAGTTAAAAATCCCACCCGGCAGGGGGCGATGGGGGCTGCTCGGCCGCCTCCCGTGCCTTGCGCCGCGCCGCCTCCACTCGCGCCTTGCGGCCCCGGCACAGGCGCATCACCTCCTGCTGCTCGGCCGGGGTCATGGTCAGCCAGTTGAAACGCTCCTCCCGACTGCGCAGGCAACCCTTGCAGTAACCCTTGTTGTTGACCTCACAGACCCCGATACAGGGGCTCTGGAGCGGGAAGATCTCGAGCTGTTCCATTCACCACCTCTCGCGCCGCGTTACCTTGTTATAACCCAGAGTGGCCCGTTGGCGAAGGGGAAGCCATGCAGGGCATAGCGTGCCAGATCGGCGGCGGGAGAGAGGGTGAGCCAAAGGAACACCAGGCATGAAGGCGCTGGCCGCAAGGCATGATGGCTGCCCGGGGAGGGCGCTCGGTGCCCGGCCCTCGGCTAAGCTTCGAGATGCGGTTCATCTATCTGGAGTCACAAACATGAAAGGGTTTCATCAAGGATCGGGTCTCGCACTGATATGGCTGGTGGCCAGCGGGTCATTGGGCGCCGCCGAGCTGGTCAATCGCAACATCACCGAGGCGGACGTCAAGGCCGCGCAGGATGGCTGGGGCAAGGCCCTGGTCCAGATCAGCGACGACTACCGGACGGGAGGCATCGACAAGGCCAGGGCGACCGCCAACGCCGTGCTCGACAGCGCCTATGGCTATGCCGACGGGCCCGTGCTGTTCAAGGCGACCCTGGCGAGCGGGGCGCAGACCTTTCGCCTGACCAAGGCGGGGGCGCTCGCCTATTTCGTCGGCCACGATCCGGCCTATCCGGCGGATACCGGCTTTGCCCTGAAGAACTGGCAGCGCTACCGCTACGACAATGCCGCCATCTACATCGATGGCAACATGGCGCTGACCATGGGGACGGTGCACCTCGTCGATCGGGACAACAAAGAGGTGGATGTGGACAAGACCTGGGGCTTTCGCAAGGGGGACGATGGCAAGGTGCGCATCATCCTGCATCACTCCTCGCTGCCTTACTCCCACTGATCCCGTGTATCCCGTGTAGTCCGGTGCTGGCCATGCTGCGACAGGGCAGTTGGCCAACCTGCCTCTCCTTTCTTTCTGATGTGCGGCGCGTCGGCGCCATCCTCCCGTCCTCTTTGGTCGTACCCTGGTGTCGCAGGGATCGACAAGTGCGATGAATTTTGCAATTTATGGGGTCAACAGGGCCCGAGTTTTTGTATGATAGCGCCGCCCATGGCGGGGCCGGGGGCGAGCCTTGAGCGGCGATGACGTCTCAGCCCGGGCCATTGATTGAATTCATCATTATTTTCATGAAGTTAGCGTTTTCTGGTTAGACGAGGAATTATGAACAAACGCGCGTACTGGTTGAGTGCCCTGGCGCTTGGGCTGGCAGGTTGTGCCAGCGATCCCGAGCCCGCCAAGGTGCCCCCGAAGAAGCCTGAAGCCAGATGCTTTTTGAACTGCGAGGTGCCAGTCAATCTGGGCAAGCAGTATCTGGATGGCACACTGCCGGATGATCTGGTGCGGGTGGAGTATGTCAACAGCCGCCAGTCGTCTGACTTCAGCCGATTCGGCCCCCAGAGCCGGCTGGTGCTGGAGCGCTCCGGCCGGATGGCGAGCCGCTATGGTGAGCTCTATCGTCAGCTCTCCAGCTGGGTGGCCAACGGCGGGGATCCCGCCCAGATCACCCGCTACGGCATCAGCCTGGCCCAGCTCGGCGGCGCCGATCGCATGGGCAACGTGCTCTTCACCGGTTACTACTCGCCGGTACTGGAGGTGCGCCACCGCCCGGATGCCAAATACAAATACCCCATCTACGCCATGCCCAACTGTGGCGGCCGTTGCCCGACCCGGGCCCAGATCCACCAGGGGGCGCTGTCCAACCGGGGGCTGGAGCTTGGCTACAGCAAGTCCCTCATCGACAACTTCCTGATGGACGTGCAGGGCTCTGGGTTCGTGCACTACGGCGATGATGACAGGCTGCAATACCTCGGTTACAGCGGCAAGAACGGCCACGGCTACGTGAGCATCGGCCGGGTGCTGATCGACAGGGGTGAGGTGCCCAAGGAGCAGATGTCCATGAAAGCCATCAAGGATTGGGCCAACCGTCAGCCGGAGGCGAACGTCATGGAGCTGGTGGAGCAAAACCCCTCCTACGTCTTCTTCGAACGCCGTCCGACCAATGACGTAGTGGGGGCCGCCGGCATTCCGTTGCTGCCCATGTCGGCGGTGGCGGCGGACAAGACCCTGCTGCCCATGGGCACACCCATACTGGCGGAGGTGCCGCTGCTCGACAAGGCGGGCAACTGGACCGGCAAGCATCAGTTGCGGCTCTTGATCGCCCTGGATGTGGGCGGTGCGGTCAAGAAGGGGCACCTGGATCTCTACCACGGCATGGGGGAGAAGGCCGGGGTGGCGGCGGGTCACTACAAGCACTTCGGCCGGGTCTGGAAGCTGGGTCTGCACCACGGCCCCACTGCCGCGCCCTGGATCTGATCTCTCCTGTTTGCGAGCGCTCCTGATTAAGGGAGGACGCAGATAAAAAAAGCCGCCGGATTATCCGGCGGCTTTTTTGTGGGCTGCAGGTGGTGACGAGCGTCATCCAGACCTGGATGTGAGTCTCAATCCTTCTTCACATCCAGCCGGATGGCCCCCACCGGCTTGCAGCAGCAGGGCAGGCACTCTCCCTGGGAGACAAAGGCCAGCGGCACACTGGGGTAGTGCACCCGGCCTTCGAGCAGCGGGGTACGGCAGGCGCCGCAATAGCCGCTGCGGCACTGGAACTCCACTTGATGGCCGTGGCGCTCCAGGGTCTCCAGCACGCTCTCGCCGGGGTGGGCGTGCAGCACGCCATCCCGGGTGTGCACCAAGGGCGTCAGGGCTTCCTGCTCGGCCTCATGGCGCAGTGCAGGGGACGGGGTGCCGATGGCATCACTCATCACGCATGCCAGCGCGTCGACACCCGCTGCCCGTCATGGCGCGACAAGCCCCAAGTCTCATCACAGCTCGAAATCACCGAGATCATCGGCGTGCACTTCGCTGTCGATCTGGCCGACCAGGTAGGAGCTGACTTCCACTTCCTGGGGGGCGACCTGCACGTTGTCGGACGACAGCCAGGTGTTGATCCAGGGAATGGGGTTTTGCTTGGCACCGGCAAAGGCCGGCTGCAGGCCCACCGCGTTCATGCGCAGGTTGGTGATGTACTCCACGTACTGGCAGAGGATGTCCTTGTTCAGGCCGATCATGGAGCCGTCCTGGAACAGGTACTCGGCCCACTCCTTCTCCTGGATGGCGGCTTCCTTGAAGATCTCGAAGCAGGCCTGCTCGCACTCGATAGCGATCTCGGCCATGTCCGGATCGTCGTTGCCGCTGCGCATCAGGTTCAGCATGTGCTGGGTGCCGGTCAGATGCAGGGCCTCGTCGCGGGCGATCATCTTGATGATCTTGGCGTTGCCTTCCATCAGCTCGCGCTCGGCGAAGGCAAAGGAGCAGGCGAAGCTCACGTAGAAGCGGATCGCCTCCAGGGCGTTGACGCTCATCAGGCACAGATAGAGCTTCTTCTTCAGGCCGCGCAGGGTGATGGTCAGCTCGCGATCACCGACCTTGTGGGTGCCTTCCCCGTGCAGGTGATAGAGGGCGGTGGCCTCGATCAGATCGTCATAGTAGTGACTGATGGAGCCAGCGCGTTTGAGGATCTGCTCGTTGGTGACGATGTCATCGAACACCTGGCCCGGGTTGTTGACGATGTTGCGGATGATGTGGGTGTAGGAGCGAGAGTGGATGGTCTCGGAGAAGGCCCAGGTCTCGATCCAGGTCTCCAGCTCCGGGATGGAGACCAGCGGCAGCAGCGCCACGTTCGGGCTGCGGCCCTGGATGGAATCCAGCAGGGTCTGGTACTTCAGGTTGGAGATAAAGATGTGCTGCTCGTGGGGAGGCAGGGCCTGATAGTCGATGCGATCGTGGGAGACGTCCACCTCTTCCGGGCGCCAGAAGAAGGAGAGCTGCTTCTCGATCAGCCGCTCGAAGATGTCGTGTTTCTGTTGATCGTAACGGGCCACGTTGACCGATTGGCCAAAGAACATCGGCTCCTTGAGTTGATCGTTTTGGGTCTGGCAGAAGGTTGAATAGGCCATGGTTGTCGAATGTCGCGAAATGGGGGAAACAGGAAGGCGGGAGCTTCATGCTCCCGCCCAGTTATCAGATCTTGCAGTGGCTTATATTTTACAAGCCCCGCCAGCACAACCGTCATCTTGCAGATCGGTCTGGGCATCGTCCGCACCATCACGGGTGTTGTGATAGTACAGGGTCTTGAGGCCGTATTTGTAGGCGGTCAGCAGATCCTTGAGCAGCTGCTTCATCGGTACCTTGTTGCCTTCGAAACGGGCAGGATCGTAGTTGGTATTGGCGGATATGGCCTGATCCACGAATTTTTGCATGATACCGACCAGCTGCAGGTAACCATCGACGCTCGGTTGCTTCCACAGCAGTTCGTATTGATCCTTCAGGCGGTGATATTCCGGCACCACCTGCTTGAGGATGCCATCCTTGGAGGCCTTGACGGAGACCAGACCACGGGGCGGCTCGATGCCGTTGGTGGCGTTGGAGATCTGGCTGGAGGTCTCGCTCGGCATCAGGGCGGTCAGGGTGGAGTTGCGCAGACCCACGGTCTTGATCTCGGTGCGCAGCGCTTCCCAGTCCAGGTGCAGGGGCTCGTTGCACAGGGCGTCCAGATCCTTTTTATAGGTATCGATGGGCAGGATCCCCTGGGCATAGGTGGTTTCGCCAAAGGCCGGGCAGGGGCCGAATTCGCGGGCCAGCTGCACCGAGGCCTTCAGCAGGTAGTACTGGATCGCCTCGAAGGTGCGGTGGGTCAGCGCGAGGCCGGAACCGTCGGAGTAGCGAGCACCATTTTTTGCCAGATAATAGGCATAGTTGATCACCCCAATCCCCAGTGTGCGGCGATTCATGCTGCCTTTTTGCGCGGCTTTCAGCGGATAATCCTGATAGTCGAGCAGGGCATCCAGGGCGCGGACGGCCAAGTCTGCCATCTCTTCCAGGTCTTCGAGCTTCTCGATGGCGCCGAGGTTGAAGGCGGACAGGGTACACAGGGCGATTTCGCCATCCTCGTCATCCACGTTGTTGAGCGGCTTGGTGGGCAGCGCAATTTCGAGGCAGAGGTTGGACTGGCGCACCGGGGCGACAGCCGGGTCAAACGGGCTGTGGGTGTTGCAGTGATCCACGTTCTGGATGTAGATGCGACCGGTGCCGGCACGCTCCTGCATCATCAGGGAGAACAGATCCACGGCCTTCAGGGTCTTCTTGCGAATGGCCGGATCCTGCTCGTACTTGACGTAGAGCTCCTCGAACTTGTCCTGATCCGCGAAGAAGGCGTCATACAGGCCAGGGGCGTCGGACGGGGAGAACAATGTGATGTCGCCGCCCTTGATGAGGCGCTGGTACATCAGCTTGTTGATCTGCACCCCGTAGTCCATGTGACGGACCCGGTTCTCTTCCACGCCGCGGTTGTTTTTCAGCACCAACAGGCTTTCCACTTCGGTGTGCCACAGGGGGTAGAACAGGGTGGCCGCACCGCCGCGCACGCCGCCCTGGGAGCAGCACTTCACGGCAGTCTGGAAGTACTTGTAGAAGGGGATGCAGCCGGTGTGGAAGGCTTCGCCGCCACGGATGGGGCTGCCAAGACCGCGGATGCGGCCGGCGTTGATGCCGATGCCGGCGCGCTGGGAGACGTAACGCACGATGGCGCTGGCGGTGGCATTGATGGAGTCCAGGCTGTCATCGCACTCGATCAGCACGCAGGAGCTGAACTGACGGGTCGGGGTCCGCACACCGCTCATGATGGGGGTGGGCAGGGAGATCTTGAAGGTCGAGACCGCATCGTAGAAGCGCTTGATGTAGTCAAGACGGGTATCTTTCGGGTACTTGGAGAACAGGCAGGCCGCCACCAGGATATAGAGGAACTGCGGGCTCTCGTAGATCTCGCCGGTGACGCGGTTCTGCACCAGGTACTTGCCTTCCAGCTGCTTGACCGCGGCGTAGGAGAAGTCCATGTCGCGCCAGTGATCCAGGTAGGCGTTGAGCTCTTCGAATTCGGCCTGGGTGTAGTCGGTCAGCAGGTGCTTGTCGTACTTGCCCATGTCCACCAGCTTGGCAACATGTTGGTAGAGGTGGGGCGGCTCGAACTGGCCGTAAGCCTTCTTGCGCAGGTGGAAGATGGCCAGACGGGCGGCCATGTACTGGTAGTCCGGGCTCTGTTCGGAAATCAGGTCGGCGGCAGCCTTGATGACGGTCTCGTGGATGTCGGCGGTACGGATACCGTCATAGAACTGGATGTGGGACTTGAGCTCCACCTGGGAGACCGACACGTTGTCGAGCTTCTCGGCAGCCCAGTCGAGCACGCGGTGAATCTTATCCAGATCGATGGGTTCTTTGTGTCCGTTACGCTTCGTCACAAACAAGTTCATTGGCTGATGACCCTTATTAGCTGATACCTGCCGGCATCGGTTGATTCCCGAAAAACCATCGCGCCACGCTCCCCACGGACCTGGCTTGGTAAAGAGTGGGGGCGTACTGCGCGATGAATCACAAGATATAGTGTTATTTTTAATGCGAACTACAAGATAGTGAGGTCGTCCCCGTATTGCAACGTGTGGATAACCTCATTGCTGTGGATAAATTGTGGGTGTTATGGGATCTGTTAGTGACTGCTCACAGTGAGTGGGTTTTCATGCGTCCGATCCGTCAAATGCAAGTCCGAAGATCGAAGATGAAAAATTAAAATAACTTTTTTTGCTTGCGAAAATGGGTCGGTTTTACTAGCAAATTCAGGCTGGTTATCCCTTGAACGGCAAGGGACAAAAGCTGTCCGATCCGGCCGAAATGGCTGACGGCCACGCAGGAAAAGGGGGAGCCCGACCAGGTTCCCCCTCGTGATTTTCAAAAGCTTTGCCGTGAAGTTTTGCGCGTTCATCGACGGATGCCTGGCCTCGATAAGGTGCCGGCCATATCCATCAATCGATGCGCCGGATTCAGCTCAGTTCGTAGCGCAGCCAGTGGTGCAGAGCCTGCACCGTGTCAAAATGCAGATCCGCGCCCCAGCCGGCGGGATCCTCGTCATCGTGCAGATAGCCCCAGCCCGCTACCGCGGTGCGCATGCCGGCATTGCGACCCGCTTCGATGTCGCGCACGTGATCCCCCACATAGAGGCAGTGCGCCGCATCCACCCCGAGCTGCTCGCAGGCGAAATACATGGGAGCGGGGTCGGGCTTGCGCACCGGCAGGGTGTCGGCACTGACGGTGACACCGCAGCCCGCCAGCGCCGGCAGGGCGGCCAGCAGCGGCTCGGTGAGAAAGCCCGGCTTGTTGGTGACGATGCCCCAGGGCAACTGCTGTTCTTCGAGCCATTCGATGAGATCCAGCATGCCGTCATAGGGGCGGGTGCCGACACAGAGGTGAGCGGCGTAGTAGTCGAGCAGGGCGGTGCGAAGGCGTGTCGCCCCGAGTTCTTCAAGCAGCTCGTCCCCAAGGCCGGCCCTGAGTAGCCCCAGCGCCCCGTGGGAAGTGGTCTGGCGGATGATGTCGTCGGACAGCGGTGCAAAGCCTTCGCTTGTCAGCACATGGTTGACGGCGGCGCCGAGATCCGGGGCCGTGTCGAGCAGGGTGCCGTCGAGATCAAACAGCACGCAGCGCAGGGACGCCTGGTTGGCGGCGCTCATCAGCCTTGCTCCGGACGGGTGAAGCTTACCATGTAGTTGACATCCACGTTGGCCCCCAGCCTGAAGTGGCCGCTGAGGGGGTTGTAGTGCACCCCGCTCATGTCCTCAACCACCAGGCCCGCCGCTTCACCCATGCGACACAGCTCCGCCGGGGTGATGAACTTCTTGTGGTCGTGGGTGCCTTTGGGCACCATTTTCATCAGGTACTCGGCGCCGAGGATCATCATCAGATAGGCCTTGGGGTTGCGGTTGATGGTGGAGACCACCACCTGGCCGCCCGGGCGCACCAGGGTGGCGATGGCCCGCATCACGGACGCCGGATCCGGCACGTGTTCGAGCATCTCCATGCAGGTGACCACATCATACTGGCCACCGGGCCCTTGCTCAGTCACTTCCGCGGCGTGCGCCTCGGCGGTGATCTGGCGATACTCGAGCTCCACCCCGGCTTCCAGGGCGTGCAGGCGGGCGACGCCGAGCGGCTCCTTGCCCATGTCGATGCCCGTCACCTTGGCGCCGCGCCGGGCCATGCTCTCGGCGAGGATGCCGCCACCGCAACCGATGTCGAGGGTGCGCTTGCCAAACAGGCCACCGCTCTTGTCGGTGATCCAGTCAAGGCGGATGGGGTTGATTTGATGCAGCGGCTTGAACTCGCCCTCCATATCCCACCAGCGGGAGGCAATGGCTTCAAATTTGGCGATTTCTGTCAGATCGACATTGGCATCAGCGTTCATTTTCATGGATCCTGTGGCAGGGGCGCGCAAGGGGGGAGAGGCGCGCAATCTATTGTCCTGGCGGGCATTATAACGGACGCACTTTGTCAAACCAGCCTGATTTGCGGCTTAAGGTCTTTCACGCGCTGTGTTACCATGTCGCGCTGTTTAAGCCAAAGAACAACTAATTAGGGATTAAGGCTTTCTATGAGCGATCTGGCCAGAGAGATCACGCCGGTCAACATCGAAGAAGAGCTCAAGAGTTCCTATCTGGATTACGCCATGAGCGTGATCGTAGGACGAGCTCTGCCGGATGTGCGTGATGGCTTGAAACCGGTTCACCGCCGCGTTCTGTATGCAATGAACGAGTTGGGGAACGACTGGAACAAGCCCTATAAAAAATCGGCCCGTGTGGTCGGTGACGTAATCGGTAAATATCACCCGCATGGCGACAGTGCCGTGTATGACACCATCGTCCGTATGGCGCAGGATTTCTCCATGCGTTACATGCTGGTCGACGGTCAGGGCAACTTCGGTTCGGTGGATGGCGATAACGCCGCCGCCATGCGTTATACCGAAGTGCGGATGGCGCGCATCTCCCACGAGCTGCTGGCCGATCTGGACAAAGAGACCGTGGACTGGGTGCCGAACTATGACGGCACCGAGATGATCCCGGCTGTCATGCCCACCAAGGTTCCCACCCTGTTGATCAACGGCTCCTCCGGTATCGCGGTGGGCATGGCGACCAACATTCCTCCCCACAACCTCACCGAGATAGTGAACGGCTGTCTGGCGCTCATCGAAAACGGTGATCTCACCATCGATGAGCTGATGACCTATGTCACCGGCCCGGACTTCCCCACTGGCGGTATCATCAACGGTCGCTCCGGCATCGTGCAGGCGTACCGTACCGGTCGTGGTTCCGTCTATGTGCGGGCCAAGGCCGAGGTGGAAGTGGACGACAAGAGCGGTCGCGAGACCATCATCGTCCACGAGATCCCCTATCAGGTGAACAAAGCGCGGCTCATCGAGAAGATCGCCGAGCTGGTCAAAGAGAAGAAGATCGAGGGCATCAGCGCCCTGCGTGATGAGTCTGATAAAGACGGCATGCGCATCGTTATCGAGATCAAGCGCGGCGAGTCCGGCGAGATTGTGCTGAACAATCTCTACAAGCACACCCAGATGCAGACCACGTTCGGCATCAACATGGTGGCGCTCGATAACAACCAGCCCAAGGTGATGAACCTTAAAGAGATCCTGGATGCCTTCCTGCTGCACCGCCGTGAGGTGGTGACTCGCAGGACCGTGTTCGAACTGCGCAAGGCGCGGGATCGGGCCCACATCCTGGAAGGTCTGGCGGTTGCGCTTGCCAACATCGACCCCATCATCGAGCTCATCCGTCACTCCGACACCCCGGCGGACGCCAAGGCCAAGCTGGTTGCCCGTGGCTGGGAGCTCGGCAACGTGGCCTCCATGCTGGAAAAAGCGGGTGACGACGCGGCCCGTCCCGAGTGGCTGGAGCCGGAGTTCGGCATTCGTGAGGGTCACTACTACCTGACCGAACAGCAAGCCCAGGCCATCCTGGACCTGCGTCTGCACAAGCTGACCGGCCTCGAGCACGAGAAGATCCTGGAAGAGTATCAGTCTCTGCTGGATCTGATTGCCGAGCTGCTGCACATCTTGGCAAGCCCGGAACGCTTGATGGAAGTGATCCGCGATGAACTGCTGGCGGTACGCGAGCAGTACGGCGACGAACGTCGCACCGAGATCAGCATGTCCAGTGCCGAGATCAACATCGAAGATCTGATCACCCCGGAAGACGTGGTGGTCACCCTGTCTCACCAGGGCTATGTGAAGTATCAGCCGCTCTCCGACTACGAGGCCCAGCGCCGCGGTGGTCGTGGCAAGTCGGCCACCCGGATCAAGGAAGAGGACTTCGTGGAGCGTCTGCTGGTGGCCAACACCCATGACACCATCTTGTGCTTCTCCACCCGTGGCAAGGTCTACTGGCTCAAGGTGTATCAGCTGCCGGAGGCGTCCCGTGGCGCCCGTGGCCGTCCGATCATCAACCTGCTGCCGCTGGAAGAGGGTGAACGCATCACCGCCATCCTGCCGGTGAAAGAGTACAGCGATGACAAGTACGTCTTCTTCGCCACCGCCGACGGTACCGTGAAGAAGACCAGCCTGTCCGCGTTCAGCCGTCCGCTCTCCTCCGGTATTCGTGCCATCAACCTCAAAGAGGGTGATGAACTGATCGGGGTGGACATCACCGACGGCAGCAACGAGATCATGCTGTTCTCCGATGCGGGCAAGGTGGTTCGCTTCGCAGAAGGCAGCGGCCGCGCCGATGCGGCTGATGCGGGTGACGACGTTGAGAACGACGACGATGTCGGCAACGACGATGACGGTAGCGACAACGGCGAAGGTGGCGAAACCAAGGGCACCTTCAAGGGCGTGCGTCCCATGGGTCGTACCGCCGCCGGTGTCCGCGGCATTCGTCTGCCGAGCGGCAACAAGGTGGTTTCCCTCATCGTCCCCCGTGGCGAGGGTGCCATCCTTACCGCCACCGAAAACGGCTACGGCAAGCGCACCGCGCTGGATGAATACCCGACCAAGAGTCGCGGTACCCAGGGCGTCATCTCCATCAAGGTGGATGAGCGCAACGGCAAGGTGATTGATGCGATCCAGGTCGAGGATACCGACCAGATCATGCTGATCACCAATGGCGGTACCCTGGTGCGGACTCGCGTCTCCGAGGTGAGCATCATCGGTCGCAACACCGGCGGTGTGCGTCTGATCCGTACCGGTGAAGACGAGACCGTGGTCGGCCTGCAGCGCGTTGCCGAGAGCGACGAGGAAGAGAACGACGTCGTCGCCATCGACGGTGAGCAGGCGCAAGGTGCGGACAGCGCACCAGACGCCGGTACTGCCGACGACGCCAGCGAAGAGGGTGTAGCCGGCGACGAGTAATCGCAGCCTGCACCGATAAAAAGAGCGACCTCAGGGTCGCTCTTTTTTTGTCTGTCGCCTGGCCGAAAGGATAGTTTGCCAATCATGATGTGAGTCCGCGCCTTGCGGTGAGAGACATCACCGAGAGACATGGCAATCTCGTGCACCAGATAGCAACAAAGCGCCCTCGGGCGCTTTGTTGCTTTTACCTTGAAAAGATCAGGGCCTAGCTCAGCCAGCCGAGTGCCAGCGCCAGTCGACCACAGAGCGCCGCCAGCAATATGCCGAGCAGGGTACGCAGCAGCCAGATCACCACCAGCTGTCCCACACTCACCGGGATCTTGGTCGCCAGAATGCAGGGGATGGAGGCGGAGAAGAAGAGCACGGAGCTGACCGATACCACGGCCGTCACATAGCGCACCAGCAAGTCAGCATCCTTGAGCAGGATGGCGGGCAGGAACATCTCGGCCAGCCCCGCGGAGAGTGCTCGCGCGGTTTCAAGCGGCTCACCCAGATCCAGCAGCCAGGTCATCGGCCACAGCAACCAACCGAGCAAATCGAACAAGGGCGTGTGTTGGGCCAGCAGCAATCCCAGCAGTCCCACCGACAAAATGGTGGGTACCACGGCGGCGGCCATGGTGACGCCATCTTTCAGATTGTCCCTGAGCTGGCGGGAGAGGGAGTCCGCCTGCCGGGATTGGGACAACCCGCAAGCGAGGGCCGCTTGCCAGCGGCTCTGTCCCGCCGGCAGTGGCTCGTCGGTTTCTCCCTCATCGCTCATGGTGCTGATGGGGGGAACACGGGCCAGGATGGCGGTGATGACAAAGGTGATGACCAGGGTGGACCAGAAGTAGAAGTTCCAGTGCCCCATCAGGTTGAGGGTCTTGGCCACGATGATCATGAAGGCGGCAGAGACGGTGGAGAAGCCGGTAGCGATGATGACGGCCTCCCGTACCGTGTATTTTCCTGAGAGGAAGACTCGGTTGGTGATGAGCAGACCGACCGAATAGCTGCCGACGAAGGAGGCCACCGCATCGATGGCGGAGTGGCCGGGGGTACGCCAGAGCGGACGCATCACGGGCTGCATCAGGACGCCGATGAGTTCAAGCAACCCGAATCCGAGCAGGAAGGTGAGGGCCATGGCACCGATGGGAACGATGAGGCCCACCGACATGGCGAGCTTGTCGAACAGGAAGGGCAATCTGTCCGGCGTCATCAGCCAGGCGGGACCAAGGTCGGTGACATACAGCACGGCCAGGACCAGCCCCAGCAGCTTGAACAGACTCAATACCCGATCGATGGGGCGGGCACGCCAGCGCCCGTCCAGCAGGGGGGTGATGGCGCCGTAAGCGATAAGCAGCAGGATGAGACCCACGGCGAGGGGACGTTTGGCGATCAGAAAGCCAGCCAGGTGGTCCACCAAAATGGTGCTGCGATCGGCGAGCTCGAAGGGAACGAAAAAGATGGCGATCCCGAGCAGGCTGGTAAGCAGCAGTTTGATCCCGGCCCCGGAGCGGGCAGGGGCAGTCAGGGTATTTTCAGGCTCCATGGTTCCTCCTTGTGATCCTCATGGGTCAACTCCTTTTGCATGGTTATTTGTATATACAATATCGACCATGGGTCAAAATGGAAGCAAAAAATTCACCAAAAAATAACAAATTAAAAGGGAGGAGTCGTATGGGTTTCATGCTGTCAGAGCCAGACGGGATCGCTTGAAGCCAGTGATGAGGCGGGGCTGCTGCCTAGGGGTAGAGAAGGGAGATAGGCTAGCGGTGGTGCCGACGTGGCGCGTTTGGAATAGAAGCTGTCTTTAATCGACCAGAAAAAGTTGAAACATTAGTTCGGATTTATAAACTTTTTTTACCATCTTCATATGTATCGTTTTCATGACTATTCATGGATCAGTTATAAAGGCTTTATTGATTTGATGGCTTCTCGAGTTTCCCATTGCAGAGTAAGATGCCTCTTCAATAAAAATAAGAATTAGGAGTTCGGGTGTGAAGGCATTAGTAAAAGAAAGGATATCGCCCTATATCAGCCAGTTATATGAGTGCGGTATTAATGATTCTGACATTAAGTTGGTGGTGGACCAATTTCGCGTTGATCTATCCGGCAGCTCGTCCCTGTTTTTATTGCGGGATGATGACAAGAGCGCCGGCATCAAGCTCTTTGCGAGCGGTTTGACCGAGGCCCAGCAGCAGTTTTATGTGCAACACCATCGCCAGGATGTGTGGTTCAATCATTATCTGGACAAGGGCTGCCAGGGGATCGTCAACGCCAATGCCATCTCCAGCTCACCGGGTCTGCTGGCGAGCTTTGGTGCCCAATATGCGGCGGGCGGCGTCTGCCGGGTGAAGGGGCGGGGCCTCAGCAGTCTGTGCAGTTATCGTGGCAGCACCCAGGATGATTTCAGCGCCCAGGATATCTCTTCCCTCGGCGAGATCTATTCCGGCCTGGCGGCCTGGAGTCAGCACTATTGGAACCTGCTCGCCCTGGAAACGCAGAATTATCAGCTACAACAACTGGTAAAAAACCATAATAAACCCAGTGCCATCATTGATGACAAGGGACATATTCATTATTCTAATGTGGCGTTCAATCGTATCTCCGATGAAAATGTGGAGCTGCGGGCAAGCAATGGCATTTTTTCGCTACAAAATAAGGATCAGCAACGCCAGTTCAAGGAGATATTGAACGGCTTCTCCTATTTGTTGCCGGGAGCCAGCGCTTATATGTCTATTCCCCGCCAGGCGGATTTGCGACCGCTGCTGGTGCAATGCACCCTGATGAGTGGCCTCAGCCGCTTCGAGCGCTATGTGGAAGTTGTGTTGCGCGACCCCGAGCACGCCTTCAACCCGGACATCGAAGCCCTGGCCAGCCTCTATCCTCTCACCATCGGCGAGAAAGAGCTGCTGGTGCTGATGAGCAAGGGGTACAGCAGCAATGACATCGCCGCGTTGCGCGGGGTCAAGGTAGAGACGGTACGATCCACCCTGAAGGGGGTCTTCAAGAAGACCGATTGCCACAGTCAGAACGAATTGCTGCTGTTGCTGCAGTCCATCTCCTGATCTTCGGCAGGCTATGCTTGGAGTGAGCCGGACATCCTGCCCGGCTTGCGCCTCCCGCCCGGGAGGCCTGTTGGGGGAAGCGTCATGGAATCACTCAAGGCGAAGGATTATATGCAGACCCGGCCCATCACGTTCAGCGCAGACATGATGGTACAGACCGCCGTCACCAAGTTTCTCAACAGCCATCAGCTCGGTGGCCCCGTAGTGGATCCCCTGGGCCACCTGATCGGCTGGGTGTCGGAGCAGGACTGCATCGCCGTCATGCTCAAGGAGGCCTATCACTGTGAGCAGGTGGCCCAGGTCAGGGATGTGATGCGCAAGGAGGTGCTGGCGGTCGACCCCGACACCAGCATTCTGGAGCTGGCGGAGATGATGATGGGTCAGAAGCCCAAGATCTATCCGGTGGTGGAAGGGGGGCGGTTGCTCGGCGTCATCAGTCGCCACAACGTGATGCAGGCCATTCATGCCCAGCTCGGCACCTGCTTCGTGCATCAGGCGAGGGTGTGACTTAAGCTGGCTCGCGACAGGAGCAGGTCGAATACCTGCTCTTTTTATTTCTGCCAACAGGCTTCATCCGCCAGGAGGTGCTTTAAGGCTTGCACCCTTTCCCCCCGCTCTTTAGGATCTGCCCCAGCTATCGCATTGGCCCCTTGCGGGCTTCTCATAAGGAATCAGTACCTTGTCTCTCTCTCTCGAGGCGCTGCGCCGCCGCTTGTCCGCCTGCATGAATCTCGACGCCCGTCGTCTCTCCAGCCGTCTGCACGGGGTCAAGAAGCTGCCAGAGGCCAAACAGGTTACCGTGCTGGCGACCATAGCCGCGGATCTGGACCTGGCCGAAGCGCGCTACCAGTCTCGTCTGGCGGGCGTCCCCAGGGTCACTTATCCGGACAACCTGCCGGTCAGCCAGAAGCAGGCGGAGATCGCCCGTGCCATCCAGGATCATCAGGTGGTGATCATCGCCGGCGAAACCGGCTCCGGCAAGACCACCCAGATCCCGAAGATCTGTCTGGCGCTGGGGCGCGGGGTGAAAGGTTATATCGGCCACACCCAGCCGCGGCGTCTGGCGGCCCGCACCGTGGCGGCCCGCATCGCCGAGGAGATGGAGTCCGAGCTCGGGCAGTACGTGGGCTACAAGGTGCGCTTCACGGATCAGGTGAGCGAGCAGACCCACATCAAGCTGATGACCGACGGCATCCTGCTGGCGGAGATCCAGCATGACCGTATGCTGACCCAGTACGACACCATCATCATCGATGAGGCCCACGAGCGCAGCCTCAACATCGACTTCATTCTGGGCTATCTCAAGCAACTGTTGCCGAAGCGGCCCGATCTCAAGGTGATAATCACCTCGGCCACCATCGATCCCCAGCGCTTCTCCCGCCACTTCAACCAGGCGCCCGTCATCGAGGTGTCCGGTCGTACCTACCCGGTGGAGGTGCGCTATCGGCCCCTGATGGAGGGGGAAGGGGATCGCGACGAGCTGCAGGGCATCTTCGATGCGGTGGAAGAGCTGGCCCGGGAAGGACTCGGTGACATCCTCATCTTCATGAACGGCGAGCGGGAGATCCGCGATACCGCCGATGCCTTGCGCAAGCTGAACCTGCGAGACACCGAGGTACTGCCGCTCTATGCGCGCCTCTCCAACGCCGAGCAGAACAAGGTGTTCCAGCAGCATGCCGGACGGCGCATCGTGCTCGCCACCAACGTGGCGGAGACCTCCCTCACCGTGCCCGGTATCCGTTACGTTATCGATCCCGGTACCGCTCGCATCAGTCGCTACTCCTGGCGCACCAAGGTGCAACGCCTGCCCATCGAACCCGTTTCCCAGGCGAGTGCGAACCAGCGTAAAGGGCGCTGCGGCCGGGTAGCCGACGGTATCTGTATTCGCCTCTACGCCGAGGAGGATTTCAACAATCGCCCGGCGTTTACCGATCCCGAGATCCTGCGCACCAACCTGGCCTCCGTCATCCTGCAGATGCTGGCGCTCGGCCTTGGCAACATGGAAGCCTTCCCCTTCGTCGAGCCGCCCGAATCTCGCCACATCAAGGACGGCCTGACCCTGCTCAAAGAGTTGGAAGCGGTCAGGGAGCTGCCTGCCCGCCAGCTGAATGGACGGGAGCTGGAAGAGAAACTGCAGCTCACCGAGACCGGTCGCCAGCTGTCGCGCATCCCCCTTGATCCGAGATTGGCGAAAATGGTGATCACGGCGGCGCAGACCGGGTGCCTGAGTGAGGTCATGGTGATCACCGCGGGGCTGAGCATTCAGGATCCCCGCGAGCGTCCCATGGAGAAGAAGCAGGCCGCGGACGAGCAGCACCGGCGTTTCGAGGACAAGGATTCCGACTTCCTCGCCTTCGTGAACCTCTGGAATTACCTCAAAGAGCAGCAGGATGTGCTGGGCAGCAATCCGTTCCGCCGCCTGTGTCAGAAGGAGTTCCTCTCCTATCTGCGGGTGCGCGAATGGCAGGATATCCACTTCCAGCTGCGCCAGACGGTCAAAGAGCTTGGCTTCAAGACCAATGCGGAGCCGGCGGATTTCAAGACGGTGCACTGCGCCCTGCTGACCGGGCTGCTCAGCCATATCGGCAACAAGGATCTGGAGAAGCCCGAGTTTCTCGGTGCCCGCAACGGCCGCTTCCACCTGTTCCCGGCATCGGGTCTGTTCAAGAAGCCGCCCAAGTGGGTGATGGCCGCCGAACTGGTGGAGACCTCGCGCCTCTACGCCCGCATCAACGGCAAGATTGAACCCGAGTGGGTGGAGCCCCTGGCGGGCCACCTCATCAAGCTGCATCACAGCGACCCCCACTGGTCGAAGAAAAATGGCGCCGTCATGGCCAAGGAGAAGGTGACCCTCTATGGCCTGACCCTGGTGGGCGAGCGCCTCATCAACTTCAGCCGCATCGATCCCGCCCAGTGCCGTGAGCTCTTCATCCGCCGCGCCCTGGTGGAGGGGGATTTCGAGACCCGTCACCGTTTCTTTGGCGAAAACAGAAAACTGCTGGCCGAGGTGGAGGCGCTGGAGCACAAGTCCCGGCGCCGGGACATCCTGGTGGATGACGAGGACTTGTTCCGCTTCTACGATGCGCGCCTGCCGGAGGAGATCATCTCGGCCCGCCACTTCGACAAGTGGTGGAAGGAGGCGCAAAAGCAGGATCCCGAACGGCTCAACTTCGAGAAAGAGATGTTGATGAAGGGAGATGCAGCTCACATCAGCGATCTCGACTACCCCAACCTCTGGCAGCAGGGACGCCTCAAGCTCAAGCTGACCTACCAGTTTGAACCGGGGGAGGCGGCCGATGGCGTCACCCTTCATATCCCATTGCCGCTACTCAATCAGGTGGAGGTGAAGGGTTTCGAGTGGCTGATCCCGGGGATGCGCCATGAGCTGCTGGTGGCGCTCATCAAGTCCATGCCCAAACCCATGCGCAAGAACTTCGTGCCGGCACCGAACTATGCCGACGCCCTGCTCGCCAGCATCAGCCCGGAGCAAGGGCCGCTGCTCGATGAGATGGAGCGCCAACTGCGCCGCATGACCGGCGTTACCGTGCCCCGTGAAGCCTGGGATTGGGCTGCGGTGCCCGATCACCTGAAACTCACCTTCCGGGTGGTGGACGAAAAACAGAAAAAGGTCGCGGAAGGCAAGGATCTGGAAGCGCTCAAGGAGTCCCTGCGCGGCCGAGTGCAGGAGACCCTCTCCCAGGTGGCGGATGATGACATCGAGCAATCCGGCTTGACGCTGTGGAGCTTTGGCGAATTGCCCAAGGAGTACAGCCAGAAACGGGCCGGGTTCGAGGTCAAGGCCTATCCGGCATTGGTTGACGAGAAGGACTCGGTCTCCATCCAGCTGGTGGAGAGCCTGGCGGCGCAACAGCAACTGATGTGGGCGGGCCAACGACGGCTGGTGCTGCTGGGGGTGCCATCCCCCATCAAGTACCTGCAGGAGAAGCTGCCGAACAAGGCCAAGCTCGGTCTTTATTTCAACCCCTTCGGCAAGGTGGCCGATCTCATCGATGACTGCATCGCCTGCGGCTGTGACAAGCTCATCGAGCAGCACGGCGGCCTGGCCTGGGACGAGGCGGGTTTCGAGTCGCTCAAGGAGTTTGTGCGCGCCGAACTCAACGATGCGGTGGTGGAGGTGGCCAAGCAGGTGGAGGCCGTGCTGACGCTGTCCCATGAGATCAAGAAGCGGCTCAAGGGCAAGATGCAGCTCGACATGGCCTTTGCCATGTCGGATATCCAGTTGCAGTTGGACAAGCTCATCCACAAGGGATTCGTCACCGAGACCGGCTGGCAGCGGTTGCCGGACCTGCTGCGCTACCTGCGCGCCATCGAGCGGCGCCTCGAGAAGCTGGCCATCGATCCGAACCGGGATCGGGTCTACATGCTGAAAGTGCAGAGCGTGGAGTCCGAATACAAGGCGCTGCTCGCCAAGATCCCGAAATCCCAGCTGGTGCCGGTCGAGGTGGCCAATATCCGCTGGATGATAGAGGAGCTGAGGGTCTCCTTCTTCGCCCAGCAACTGGGCACCCCCTATCCGGTTTCCGATAAACGGGTGCTCAATGCCATAGCCCAGTGCTAAGCTGCTATCTATCTGTTTTCCTGAATCATTGTGTGATGGATGGAGAAACAGGGGAAAGAGCGAGAGCGGTGCGCATTAAAAAAGAGGGGGAGGTGCAACTATGTGGGGGATCTGGTTGGGGGCTGCGCTGGTCAATATCAGCGGCTATCAGCCCATCGCGGAGCAGACCTGGGTGCAGCTCAATCCGGACTATTATCCGGCGCACCGTGCCGTGCCGCCCATCTTCGTGGCGTGGCGGGGCAATCAGTTCCCGCCTCTGGAGCAGAAGCAGAAAAACGGCCGCTGGCAGATCCTCTTCCCCGCCCGCTTGGTGCCCCCGTTTGACTTGTTCGAGGGGGAAGCCCAGCTTTCCAAGGCCTATTTAGCGCGCCTCAAGCGCATCGACGAGATGGCCTATGGGGTGGCCCCCCACCAGAGCGCACCGGTACAGGGGCTGACTGCCGCGGACATGGCGCCCGGGATGCAACCCTTCATCGCCGAGTTCTCCTTGCCTGTGCGGGGTGGGGTGCGGTTGACCGCAGGCGAGCCTCTGCTGGCCAAGCTGGGGTATGGCACCAGTCAAGGGAGCCTCACCCAGCTGGCCTCCCGCCCCATGAGCGTCCCGGAGCAAGCCGGGGAGACCACGCTGACGCTGTCGCCCCCCGCCGCCGGGGGCGAGCAGCCTTGCCATCAGGTGGCGGCAGGGGAGACCCTGTGGCGCATCGCGAGCATGCTGGTCTCCCAGGAGGGAGGGCGCGGGAACGATACCTACAGCTATCTGCTGGCGCTGGTGGAGGAGAATCGCACCAGCATGGGGACGGGGATCCGGGTCAAGACCGGTCAGCGCCTCTACTGTCCCAGGGCCGAGACCCTGGCCCAGTTCGATGCCATGAGCCCGGCCCAGCGTCAGCAGCAGTTCGCCCGCCTGGAGCAGGGGCGCTGAAGGAAGAGGAGCCTTGCCGCCCGTGGCGCTGCGCCGTATCGGCCGAGCCTTCGGGATAATGCGGTGAAGAGCGGCCCGCGGCTTGTATCCACCAAGACCCCATGCTAGTATTCGCGCTCGTTTTGCGAGGTGCTGACCGGTCGCAGTCAGCACCATACATTCATCTTAAAAGAGATAACTACTATGTCTTTCGTATTCCAAGCTGAAGTCCGTTCTGACCTGGGGAAAGGTGCGAGCCGCCGCCTGCGTCATGCTGACCAAGTTCCTGCCATCGTTTACGGTGCAGGCAAAGAAGCCGTGTCCATCACCCTGGACCACAAAAAGCTGATCCTGGCCCAAGAGAAGCCGGAGTTCTACTCCTCCGAGCTGACCCTGGTCATCAACGGCGAAGAAGTCAAAGTGAACGTGAAGGCTATCCAGCGTCACCCGGTTCGCTACAAGCTGGTTCACCTGGACTTCGTACGCATCTAATTGCGTCAGTCCCGTTGAATGAAAAGCCACTCCCCGGAGTGGCTTTTTGCATTCTGGCGTTAGCGCCAAGGCGTGAGTCTAAAAAGAAGGGCGACCCAAGGGTCGCCCTTCTTTTGTGGGGAGCAGCTCTACCAGGCCGGCTGGGTGAGGTAGGGGTTGCTGACCCGCTCGTGGCCGAAAGTGGAGCTGGGACCGTGGCCGGGGATGAAGACGATGTCATCCCCCAGCGGCAGCAAGGTCTCGGTGATCGAGCGAATGAGGGTGGCGTGATCGCCACGGGGGAAGTCGGTGCGACCGATGCCGCCGGCGAAGAGCACGTCACCAACCCAGGCGAGGCGCTCGGCCTGGCTCAGTAGGATCACGTGCCCCGGGGTGTGGCCCGGGCAGAAATAGACCGCCAGTTCGCAGTTGCCAAGCGCCACCTTGTCCCCCTGCTCGAGCCAGGCGTCCGGGGCAAAGGCCGGGGTGTGGGGGAAGCCGAACATCTGGCTCTGCCTGGGCAGCATGTCGAGCCAGAAGGCATCTTCCCGGTGGGGGCCCGTGATGCTCACCCCGGTGCGGGTGCGCAGCTCGGCGGCGGCGCCCACGTGATCCAGATGGCCGTGGGTCAGCAGGATCATCGAGAGCGTCAGCCCGTGCTTCTCGATGGCGGCCAGCAGCTTGTCTGCCTCGCCACCCGGGTCGATGAGCGCCGCCTGGCGAGTCTCGTCACACCAGATGAGTGAGCAGTTCTGGGCAAAGGGAGTGACTGGAATAATTTCAAATTTCAGCATGTCTGGCTATCCACGTTAGGTCCACAGGCGACTTGTTCTGCGAAATAGGCGAGGCACGCCGCTTTGTCGCCCCTGAAGCGGATCCGTTCCCGCTTGTTGTCGAGCTGATAGAGGTACATGGGGTCGTAGTAGCGGGTCAGCAGCAGCCGGATCCAGGCAAGATGCAGCTCGGTATTGCCGCTGCTCCCCTGCTCGGCGAGGGCGGCCTGCATCAGGGCATCCAGCTCCCGGTGATCCTTGTCCCCGAGGCGCCGCTTGAGGCGGGCCAGGGCATCGGTCAAATAGCTGGCAAACAGCGGCCAGCCTTCCTCGGTCCCGTACATCTCCTGATAGCGCTGCCAGAGATCCTGCACGTAATCGATGCGGATCTGCTCGGCCCGCTCGGCTTGCGGCACATCCACCACCACCAGCGGCGACTGGCACATGGCCTCATAGAGGTTCAGCGGCAGGGCGCAGCGACCGATGAGGCGACTCTCGTCCTCCACCACGAAGGCGGACTCCCCGAGGTGACGGCGCTTGAGCAGCTCGATGGCGAGTTTGTTCTCGAAGTTGATGTTGCTGGGCTGACCCCCAGGGAGCTGACCGAAGGAGGAGCCCCTGTGATGGGCGTGCCCCTCCAGATCCACCGCCTGGGCAACCTGCTCCAGCATGTGGGTCTTGCCGGAGCCCGTCATGCCGGTCAGCACCGTCCAGTGGCATTCGGCCGAGGCGCTCGCCTGGGTATCGATGAGGAAGCGGCGCAGATCCTTGTAGCCGCCAGCCACCCGGGGGCGAGTAACGCCAGCCTCATGTAGCCACAGCTGCACCGTCTGGGAGCGCAGACCGCCCCGGAAGCAATAGAGCAGGGCATCGGGCTGCTGGCGCAGGTGAGCCAGCCAGCCTTCCATGCGCTCTGCCCGCACATCGCTGCCCACCAGTTGGTGTCCGAGGGCGATGGCGGCGGCCTGACCCTGCTGCTTGAAGCAGGTACCGACCTGGGCACGCTCATTGTCCGTCATCAGCGGCAGGTTGACGGCCTGGGGGAAGGCCCCTTCGTTGAACTCGATGGGGGCGCGCAAGTCGATGAGCGGCACATCGTCCAGGAAGATGCGGGCCAGATCCGTCGCCTGGGGCAAGGCACTCATTGGATGACCTCGATAAAGCGTGCACCAACGAGGGGTTTCATCACCCCGACGGGGGAGAGGGAGAGACCGGCCTTGGCGGCGATGGCCAGCAGCTCGGCTTCGCTCTCTTTACCCACCGCCACCAGCAGGCCGCCGCTGGTCTGCGGGTCGCACAGGATGTTGCGGGTGCGATCGTCCATGGCATCGAGCTTGTGGCCGTAGGAGTCGTGGTTGCGCAGGGTACCGCCCGGTACGCAGCCCTCGCTGAGGTAGTGGTCCACCTCGGGCAACAGCGGCAGGGCGTTGAAGTCGAGGCGGGCGGAGAGTTGGGAGCCCTCGCACATCTCCAGCAGATGGCCGGCCAGACCAAAGCCGGTGACGTCCGTCATGGCGTGGACGCCCGGGAGCGCGGCGAAGCGCTGGCCAATCTTGTTGAGGGTACACATGGCTGCGGGGGCCAGCTGTTCGTGTTCGGGCTTGAGCTTGCCCTTCTTCTGGGCAGTGGTGAGGATGCCGATGCCAAGGGGCTTGGTCAGGTAGAGCACATCGCCCGCCTTGGCGGTGTCGTTCTGCTTGATGGCATCGAGCGGCACTATGCCGGTCACCGCCAGGCCGAAGATGGGCTCGGGGGCGTCGATGCTGTGACCACCGGCCAGGGAAATCCCCGCCTCGTGGCACACTTGGCGGCCGCCGTCGATCACCTGCTGGGCCACTTCCGGCGCGAGCGTATTGATGGGCCAGCCGAGGATGGCGATGGCGACGATGGGCTTGCCCCCCATGGCGTAGATGTCGCTGATGGCGTTGGTGGCAGCGATGCGACCGAAGGTGAAGGGATCATCGACGATGGGCATGAAGAAGTCGGTAGTGGAGACGATGCCCTGACCGTTGCCGATGTCCACCACGGCGGCGTCATCCTTGCTGCTGTTGCCGACGATGAGGGTCGGGTCGTCAAATCCCGGGATCTGGCTCTTGAGAATGGTGTCGAGCACCTTGGGGGAGATTTTGCAGCCGCAGCCAGCGCCGTGGCTGTATTGGGTGAGACGAATGGAAGACATACTGACCCCTCTTGGTTCAAGCTCGCGTGAAGCGGTGCGATATGGGTGCGGTCATCCCATTGCGGACAATCGCAGAAAACGGGTGGGTCCGGGTGGCGGGACGAGTGAGCCGGCGCGCCCTCTGAAGGGGCCCAGGCTGAGCCACCCAGGGCCACGGGACGGGGCATTATGCCACAAAGAGGATGAGGGATCCGATCCGCAATTGAAGGGGGGAGCGCTCATGGCCACCAAGGGGCGCCTCGACGAGTTCCCTGTCACTCTCTGCCGGCTCTGCTACAACTAGCTCACCCCCCGGATGCAAGGAGCCACCATGAGCAGCACGTTCTTCACCTCTTTTTTCTCCAGCCTGAACTGGTTTGGCTGGGCCCTGCTGTCGGCCTGTTTCGCCGCCCTGACCGCCATCTTCGCCAAGGTGGGGGTGGCGCAGATCAATGCGGATCTGGCGACCCTGATCCGCACCGCCATCATCTTCCTGCTGCTCTGCCTCTATGTGGCCGCCACCCGGCAGTGGAGCAATCCGCTGTCGATCTCCGGCCACAGCTGGCTGTTCCTCGGTCTCTCCGGACTCGCCACCGGGGCTTCCTGGCTCTGCTACTTCCGCGCCCTGCAGCTCGGCAACGCCGCCCAGGTGGCCCCCATCGACAAGTTCAGCCTGGTGCTGGTGGTGGTGTTCGCGGTTCTGTTTCTGGGAGAGCGTCCCTCCCTGCGGGAGTGGTTCGGCATCGGTCTCATCGCCAGCGGGGTCATGGTGCTCGCCTTCAAGCCGCAAGGTTAGTGGCGAAAAACTCATTTTTCGGAATAAATGACTGCCAGTTTTGAATTGTCTGGCGTAACTGATATGCAAAGACTGGGAATGCAACAGAATACAAGGAGTCGGTGAGATGAAACTCTATGCCCATCCCTTCTCGTCCTACAGCCAGAAGGTGTTGATCGCCCTCTACGAGAATGCTCTCTCGTTCGAGTACCACAACCTGGAATCCCCCACGGTGAAGGCCGAGCTTGCCCGCCTCTGGCCCCTCAAGCGCTTTCCCGTGCTGGTGGATGAGGGGCGTACCCTGCTCGAGAGCAGCACCATCATCGAGTACCTGCAACTGCGCCACCCCGGCCCTGGCACCCTGGTGCCTGCGGGGGAGGCGGGCATCGAGGTACACATGCTGGATCGCCTGTTCGACAACTATGTGATGACCCCCATGCAGAAGGTGGTGCTGGACAAGCTGCGCCCGGCGACCGAGTGCGACCGTTTCGGGGTGGCCGAGGCGCGGGCCATGCTGGACAAGATCTACCCCTGGCTGGACCAGCACCTCGCCGGACGAGCCTGGGCGGCGGGGGAGTACTTTACCCTGGCCGACTGCGCCGCCGCGCCTGCGCTCTTCTACGCCGACTGGGCCCACGAGATCCCGTCCACCTGCCCCCAGCTTCGGGCCTATCGTGCCCGCCTGCTGGCCCGCCCCAGCGTTGCCCGGGTGGTGGACGAGGCCAGACCCTATCGCCACTACTTCCCCCTGGGAGCCCCCCAGCGGGACTGAGGCGAAGATCGCCCATAAAAAAACAGGCCCGCAGCGATGGCGGGCCTGTTTGATCAAGGGGTTGGTGCTTTAGCTGATCAAATGTAGATCAGCGGGCGCGCACTACCAAGCCCTTGAGGTAGAAGCCTTCCGGGTAGGCGGTACCGATGGGGTGATCGGAGGCCTGGGACAAGAGCTCCAGGATCTGGGCGTCGCGGCCGGCGTCGAGCGCCGCATCCGCCACTATCTTCTGGAACAGGCTCTGCTCCATCAGGCCGGAGCAGGAGTAGGTCAAGAGCACGCCGCCCGGCGCCAGCAGCTGGAAGGCCAGCATGTTGATGTCTTTGTAGCCGCGGCAGGCCCCCAGCAGCTGGGCCTTGCTCTCGGCAAACTTCGGCGGATCCAGCACGATGACGTCGAACTTCTCGCCCTTCTCGCGGTATTCCCGCAGCAGCTTGAACACGTCGTGACGCACGAACTGGGTGTTGCCGGTATCGAGACCGTTCAGCTCGGCGTTCTGACGGGCGATGTCCAGGGCGTTCTGGGAGAGATCCACGTTGACCACTTCCCTGGCGCCCCCCTTGAGGGCATAGACGCCGAAACCACCGGTGTAGCAGAAGCAGTTGAGCACCCGCTTGCCTTCAGTGTATTTCGCTGCCGCGAGGCGGTTGTCCCGCTGATCCAGATAGAAACCCGTCTTGTGACCGTTACGAATGTCTACCAGGATCTTGACGCCGCCGTTCTCCTCGATGACCACGGGGTCGGTCGGGGTCTCGCCATAGATGACGCCGGTGCGCTCCTTCAGCCCTTCCTTCTTGCGCACTGCGACATCTGAACGCTCATAGATGCTGCACTCGGGGTAGAGGGTGCGCAGGGCCTGGGTGATGAGTTCGCGCTGGAACTCGGCGCCGGCCGAGAGGATCTGGCACACCAGGAAATCGGCGTAGCGATCGATGGTCAGGCCCGGCAGGCCGTCGGACTCGGCGGCGCAGAGGCGATAGCCGGTCAGACCCTGGCGCTTGATCAGCGGGTCACGAGACTCCTGGGCGTACTGGAGGCGGCGGATGAAGAAGTCCAGGTCGACGGTCTCGTCCTTGTCGAAGGTCCAGACCCGGGCGCGGATCTGGGAGCTGCCGGACCAGGCACCGCGGGCGAGCCACTTGCCATCGTTGGCGTAGATCTCGACGGTGTCGCCATCGATGGGGGTGCCTTGCACCTTGTCGATCCCCTTGGAGAAGATCCAGGGGTGACGGCGCAGCAGGGACTTTTCGCGGCCTTTGACGAGATAGATGGAAGCGCTCATGGGGGTTACCGATACCAGAATAAGAGGGGGCGTATTTTAGTGGCAAGCCGGGCTTTACGCCAGCCTTGTCGCAGGCTTTCAGGGGCGCGCCATGACGGGGGCAGTTGTTAAACCCTGGGGTAAATCTCAGCCTTATCTGTCACTTGCCAGCAACAAACTTCTGCAATTGTTAGCCAGCTCGCGGTGCCTCAAGGGAAAAACGGGCAGAGTATGTGCGTCGTATGACTCTTTGTACGGCATGTTCACAAGGTGCGGCGATCACCCGATCGCGATCCAACTGGCAACAATAATCAAGAAGGAAAACTGACGATGTCAGGAAGACACTCCCTGCTGGCCCTCTCGGTCGCCTTGGCGCTGTCCGGACAGGCCCAGGCCCAGCTGCTCATTACCGAATATCTGGAAGGATCCGGCAACAACAAGGCGCTGGAGCTGAGCAACCTCGGTACCAACGCGCTGGATCTCGGACAATACCGGCTCGCCCTCTATGCCAATGGTCGCACCCTGGCGGCCGGCCCCACCAACAGCCTCGCCCTGCAAGGCACCCTGGCCCCCGGCGCCAGCCTGGTGCTGGCACACCCCTCGGCGCTGCCCGCGACCCTGGCCAAGGCCAGCCTGACCAGCGGCAACCTGGTGTTCAACGGCGACGATGGGCTGGTGCTCTATCGGGGGGACGAGATAGTCGACAGCCTGGGGCAGGTCGGGGTGGATCCCGGCACGGCCTGGGTCTCCGGCGCCGTCTCGACCCTGGACATGACCCTGCGGCGCAAGGCCAGCGTCAATCAGGGGCGTAACGATGCGACGGCGTCCTTCGACCCGGCCGCCGAATACCTGGCCTTCCCCCGGGATGAAGCGGCCGGGCTCGGTTGCAGCGGCGAGGATAACTGTGATGGCAGCCTGCCACCGGCCTTCGTCTGCCCGGTCGATCAGCTCATCCCGGTGCCCGCCATTCAGGGCACTGGTGATCGCAGCCCTCTGGTGCCCACCGGCAAGTTTGAGTCCGAGACCGCCTATGCCACCCGCGGCGTGGTGACCCAGGTGGTGAAGGGGCTCTACAAGGGCTTCTTCATCCAGGACGTGCAGGGGGATGGCGATCCCGCGAGCTCGGATGGCCTCTTCGTGCAGAGCAATCAGGTCAGTGCCGATCTGGTACCGGGCGCCGAGGTGTGCGTGTCGGGCAAGGTGAAGGAGTATTACAACCAGACCCAGCTCAGCGCCGATGCCATGACGGTGACCGAGCCCATGGTGGGCCTGGTGCCGGCGGTGGATCTGGTGCCGGTGGCGGGTGAGAGCCTGGCAACCCTGCTGGAGCGTCACGAGGGGATGCGAGTGCGGCTGGTGCCGGCCTCCAGCCTGGTGGTGACCCGCAATTTCAGCTTCGATTACGACGGCAAGCGCAACAACCTGGTGCTGGCCTACGGGGCACCCCTCATCAAGTCGACCCAGAAGTTCCCGGCCATGAGCACGGAGGCGAGCCAGTGGAGCGATCGCAATCGGGTGAACCAGCTGGTGGTGGAGACCGACGCCAAGGCGCCGGACGGTGTGCTGCCCTGGTATCCCGCCTTCGATGCCGAGCAAGGGTATCTGCGCATCGGCGATCGTCTGAACAACCTGGAGGGGGCCATTGGCTACTCCTATGACTTCTACCGGTTGGTGGCGGACAACCAGATAAGTCAGGGCGACGTGGATCACCGTGGCTGGGACAGGGTTGAGACCCCTGAGCTCGCCACGGCGGGGGATCTGCGGGTGGCGAGCTTCAACGTGCTGAACTTCTTCACCACAGTCGTGGGAGGGGATGCCAATCCCACCAACAGCAACCGGGGCGCCCTGACGGTGGGGGAGTTCGAGTTGCAGCGCACCAAGATTGTCAGCGCCATCACCCGCCTCAACGCGGACGTGGTGGGGCTGATGGAGATAGAGAACAACGGTTACGGTGACAACTCCGCCATCGCGAACCTGGTGAATGCCCTCAATGCCGCCCTGCCGGATGAGCAGGATCACTACGCCTTCGTTCACTCTCCCGATGGTCAGCCCATGGGAACAGACGCCATCACGGTGGGGCTCATCTACCGGCCCGCTCGAGTCAGCCTGGAGGGCGCGGCCCAGCTCATTCCGCTGCCGGTGCAGGTGGCCGAGGCCATCGACAGTGCGGGCAAGCCGGTCAGCATCCAGCAGGGAATGCGCGACTCCCTGCTGCAGCGCTTCACCTCGCCCAAAGGGGATGCGCCCCTGACCCTGGTGGTCAATCACCTCAAATCCAAGGGTTCGGCCTGTTATGAGGATTACCCCGACTATGTGAGCGCCGATCCCCTGGATGGGCAAGGTCATTGCAACGCCCTGCGGGTCTCCGCCGCCAGGGTGCTGGGGGATAAGCTCAAGCAGGAGCCGGGGGATCTGCTGGTGATCGGCGATCTCAACGCCTACGGGCTGGAGGATCCGGTGCGGGTGCTGACGGATTATGATCCCGCCGCTCAACCCCGCCAGATCATGAGTGCCGCCTTCACCCAGCTGGCGGGCCAGCCTTATGAGGAGCAGGCAACGGCGGTGGGCAAGGGGGCGGGGCTGATCAACCTCAACACCCGGTTCCACGGCACCGACACCTACTCCTACAGCTATGAGGGGGAGCTCGGCAATCTGGATCACGCCCTGGCGAATCCGAGCCTCGCGCAGAAGGTGGTCGGCATCGAGGATTGGCACATCAACTCGGTGGAGAGCAACTTCTTCGAGTACGGCAACAAGTACTCGGGCCAGCTCGGCAAGTCCGAGGGGCCGTTCAGCGCCTCCGATCACGATCCCGTGCTGGTGGCCATCCAGTACCCCTTGCCCCCTGCCGGTGAACTCGGCCTGAGCCTGGGGGCTGCCCAGGTGGAGGAGGGCGGCACCCTGACCCTGGCGGTAGAGCGCAAGGGAGGCAGCCATGGCGCCGCCAGCGTGAGCTGGAGCGTGCAATATGGCAGCGCCGACAGTCAGGATGTGGCGCCGATCAGTGGTGTCTTGAACTGGTCTGATGGCGATGAGCAGGACAAAATATTGCAGATCCCGACCCTTTCCGATACGAAAAACGAGGGCGACGAGACCTTCACCCTGGTGCTACACGATGCGAGCGGAGCGGCCCTGGGGGCCCAGTCCCAGACCCTGGTGACCATCAAGGACAAACCGGCCCCCTCGACCATCTCGTTGCAAAGCGCGGTGATCAGGGTGAGCGAGGGGGAATGGCTGGCAGAGATCCCGCTGGTGCGCAGCGGCGATCTGAGCAAGCCGGCCCGCGCCCAGCTGGCGCTGGACAGTGGCACGGCCCGCTGGGGGCTGGACTTCCTGCCCTGGTTCGGTCAGTCCGTGAGCTGGGCTGCCGGTGAGGGAGGGGTCAAATCCATCAAGGTGCTGATCATCGACGACTGGTTCGTGGAGCCCACCGAGCAGTTCAGGGTCAGCCTGCAACGTCTGCAGGGGGCAGACGTCGGGCCCGTGCCGCAGAGCAGCGTCGAGATCCAGGACAATGACAAGTCCTGGTGGCCCTTCGGCCGCTGAGTCTGCGGGTCGCGATGAGTACAATACAAGGGACCTTCGGGTCCCTTTGTTGTGAGGGCGCGCGGCCTGCTGGTCGGGGACATGCAGACAGCGCCCACAAGCATCGGCGCCCATCAAAAAGGCCATCCGTGGGATGGCCTTTTGTTGTGTCACTCAAGTCAAAACCAGAAATATCAGATCCGCAGGCCCGTCATGGCCTGGGTCAGCTCGGTCGCGGTGGCCTTGATGCCGGCAGTCCCGGCGACCGAGGCACTGGCGGCCTCTTCGACCCGGTTCGCCTCCTGACGCACCTGATCGAGATTGCGGCTGATCTCCTCGGCCACCGAGCTCTGCTCCTCGCTGGAGGTGGCAATCTGGGTGCTCATCTCCAGCACGGCGTCGCTGTGATGGCTCAGCTTGTCGATGTCCAGACCCACCTCGGTGATGAGCTGCTGGCTGCTGGCGGCGCGCCCGACCGTCTTCTCCATGATGTCGTTCAGTGCACCGGTGCCGGCCTGCAGCTCCTCAATCATCTGCTGAATTTCCACCGTGGCCTGCTGGGTGCGGCTGGCGAGGGTACGCACCTCATCGGCCACCACGGCGAACCCGCGTCCCTGTTCGCCGGCCCGGGCCGCCTCGATGGCGGCGTTCAAGGCCAGCAGGTTGGTCTGCTGGGAGATGGCGTTGATGACGCTGACCACTTCGTTGATGCGGTTGGCGTTGTGGGTGAGTCGCTCGACGGCGCCGGAGGCGTTGCCAATCTCGTCCGCCAGGGTACCGATGGCGCTGATGGTGCGCGCCACCCGCTCGGCACCGTTGGCGGCTTCCTCGCTGGACTGGCGGGTCTGCAGCAGGGTGTCGTTGGCGTTGCGGGCCACTTCACGGATGGCGGCAGACATCTGCTCCATGGCGGCGGCCAGGGAGTCCATGTGCTGGCGTTGGGTACGGGCCAGGGTTTCACCGTCGCTGGCATGTTCGCGGAACTCGTCGGCGGCCATGGCCAGCGCCTCGGCGGACTCATCGACGAGTTGCACTATCTTGTGCTGACGGTCGGTGAACTTGTCGATGCTGCCCGCGAGGACGGAGAACTCGTCCCGCACCGGGAAGAAGTTGAGACGGAAGGTCAGATCCCCGTTTGCCACCGTCTGCAGTGCCTTGTTGGTGGAGTAGAGCGCCCCGGAGACGAAGGTCATCAGATAATGGGTGAGCAGGGCAAGCAGGGCGGCCAGCACGGCGATGATGGTGAGAGCCGTGCCTTGGCCCGTCCACATGGTCTCCCCGGCGGTATCAAGGGTGCCGGTGACAAAACCTGCCTGACCCGCGCGTGCACTGTAGCTGTAGCGATCGCCTTGCTGCTGCAGGCCATCGCTGCCAGCCTGGCTCAGGGTCAGCTCGGCGGGGAGGCTGAGGGTCGGTTGTTGGCTCACCAGGGCGGCCGTGGTCTCGACCCGCAGCTTGAGTTGATCCAGTCGCATGTGCATCTGCTGATCATGGCTATCGGCCAGCAGATACCAGGTGAGGGCGGCGATGAAGAGCAGGGGGCACCAGAAGGTGATGAGGAATTTTTCACTGATCGTGAGGTGAATGAGATAGCGGTCAACCCAACGAAATTTTACTTCTTTCATAATGATATGCTTCCTGCAGGGAAAAGAGAGTCGCCGTCATTATCGCCCTGGGGTGAACATTCTTGAGAAAAAGGTGCTGAAAATGGGAGAGCAATCGTTTGTCGTCCGGGTCTGGGGTCAGGTCCAGGGGGTGGGGTTTCGCTACTTCACCCGGGAGCGGGCGCTGCAGTTGGGGCTGCGGGGCCATGCCTACAACCTGGCGGACGGCTCGGTGGAGATCCTCATTGCGGGGCCGGAGCAGCAGGTACAGATGATGCTGGGCTGGCTGGAGCACGGCCCGCGGACCGCCACCGTCGAGAAAATGGAGTATGCGAAGGCATCGCCGCCCACGGGTCGCGGGTTTCATACCAACTGAGGGAGAGAAAGGAATGCAGCAGATGACATGGCACGACCAGGCACGGCAGCTTATCGACGCCTATTGCGCTGCCACCCTGGCTCTGCGCGCTCAGGCCGGGGTGGAGGAGGTGCACGGTTACCGCATAGCGGCGCGGCGCCTGCTGGCCTTGCTCGCCCTCTGGCGACCCCTCATCCATCAGCCAGGCCTTGAGCGGCGATTGCTGCGGGCGACCCGTCGGCTCTCCGCGCTGCGCGATGCCCAGGTCTATGCCGAACGCTTCGGCGGCAAGCCTGCAAAGAGCGTGACGCCGCGAGTCCTTTTGCTGACGGTGCGTCTCGACCGCTGGCTGACCCGTCTGGCGCAGGTGCCTGTGGAGTTCAATCCCCTGCCGCTCTATCAGATGCAGCTGGCCTTGACGCTGGCGGAGGGGGTAGACGGGCTTGATGGGATCTCGGGCGGTGCCAGGCGTCAGCTGCGTCACTGGCACAGGCTGCGCCTCATCCTCAAGCAGACCCGCTACGGGGTCGAGTTGCTGCTGGAACAGGGGGAAGGGGATCCGGCCTGGCTGGCCCGGCTGGTGGAGTGGCAGATCAGGCTGGGTCAGTTGCAGGATGCACGCCAGTGGCAGAGACAACTGGCGCGCAAGGGGCTCAGTGACAAGCGGCGACGCCAGAGGCGACAGCTGGAAGAGGCGATAGGGTGTCAGTTGCGGCAGCTCAACTGCCAGCAGGCGGAGCTGGTGGGGCTCAGGATGGCGATGCAGCGCACGGCCTGAGACTGAGTCCACGCAGATAACAAGCAGACATAAAAAAGAGAGGCCAGAGCCTCTCTTTTTGCATCCTGATACGGCGTGCTTACTTGACGCGCATGCCGGGCTGGGCGCCTTCCTGGGGCTCTAGGATCCAGAGATCCTTGCCACCCGGGCCTGCGGCCAGCACCATGCCTTCGGACATGCCGAAGCGCATCTTGCGCGGGGCCAGGTTGGCCACCATCACGGTCAGCTTGCCTTCCAGATCTTCCGGGTTGTAGGCGGACTTGATGCCGGCGAATACCTGACGGGTTTCACCACCAAGGTCGAGCTGCAGTTTTAGCAGCTTCTCCGCTTCCGGCACGGCTTCGGCCTTCTTGATGAGCGCAACACGCAGATCCAGCTTGGCGAAATCCTCATAGGCGATGGTGTCGCTGATGGGGTCATCCGCCAGGGGGCCGGCCGGCTTCTTGCTCTGCTCCTTGGCGAGATCTTCCTTGGACGCTTCCACCATGGCCTCGACCTTGGCAGGTTCGATACGGGCGAAGAGCGCCTTGAACGGAGTCAGCTGGTGGCCGGTGAGCGGGGTCGCGATACCGTCCCAGGAGAGGGTCTCACCCAGGAAGGCTTCGGCGCGTGCAGCCAGCTCGGGCATGACGGGCTTGAGGTAGGCCATCAGCACCCGGAACAGATTGATGCCGACGGAGCAGACCGCCTGCAGCTCGGCGTCCGCCCCTTCCTGCTTGGCGATGACCCAGGGGGCCTTGTCATCCACGTAGCGGTTGGCCTTGTCGGCGAGCGCCATGATCTCGCGAATGGCGCGGCTGAATTCACGGCTCTCGTAGGCCTCGGCGATGGTGGCACTGGCAGCGGCGAATTCGGCGTAGAGCGCGGGTTCGCTGCACACATCCGCCAGCTTGCCACCTGCGCGCTTGGCGATGAAACCAGCGTTGCGGGAGGCCAGGTTGACCAGCTTGTTGACCACGTCGGCGTTGACCCGCTGCACGAAGTCCTCGAGGTTCAAGTCCAGATCGTCGATGCGGCTGTTGAGCTTCGCCGCGTAGTAGTAACGCAGGCACTCGGGATCCAGGTGCTTCAAGTAGGTGCTCGCCTTGATGAAGGTGCCCTTGGATTTGGACATCTTGGCACCGTTGACGGTCACATAACCGTGCACGTTGACCTTGGTCGGCTTGCGGAAACCCGCTCCTTCCAGCATGGCCGGCCAGAACAGGCAGTGGAAGTAGGCGATGTCCTTGCCGATGAAGTGATAGAGCTCGGCGTCGGAGTCGGCCTGCCAGTAGCTGTCAAAATCGATGTCGCCGCGCTTGTTGCACAGGTTCTTGAACGACGCCATGTAGCCGATGGGGGCATCCAGCCAGACATAGAAGTATTTGCCCGGCGCACCCGGGATCTCGAAGCCGAAGTAGGGGGCGTCACGGGTGATGTCCCACTGCTGCAGACCGGATTCGAACCACTCTTGCATCTTGTTCGCCATCTCTTCCTGGATGGCGCCAGAACCGCGCACCCAGTCGGCGAGCCAGGCTTCGAACTGGGGCAGGTCGAAGAAGTAGTGTTCGGAGTCCTTCATCACCGGAGTCGCGCCGGAGACGGCGGATTTCGGATCGATGAGTTCGGTCGGGCTGTAGGTGGCGCCGCAGCTGTCGCAGTTGTCACCGTACTGCTCGGGGGACTTGCACTTGGGGCAGGTACCCTTGACGAAACGGTCCGGCAGGAACATGGACTTTTCCGGATCGAACAGTTGGGAGATGGTACGGATCTTGATCTTGCCGGACTCTTTCAGGCGACCATAGATCAGCTCCGACAGCTCGCGGTTCTCGTCGCTGTGGGTGGAGTGATAGTTGTCGAAGCTGATGTTGAAACCGGCGAAATCGCCCTGATGCTCCTCGGAGACCGCCGCGATCATCGCCTCCGGCGTGATCCCCATCTGCTGTGCCTTGAGCATGATGGGGGTACCGTGGGCATCATCGGCGCAGACGAAATGCACCTGATTGCCGCGCATTCGCTGATAACGGACCCAGATATCGGCCTGGATGTGTTCCAGCATGTGGCCAAGGTGGATGGAGCCGTTGGCATAGGGGAGGGCGCAGGTTACCAGCATTCTACGAGGATCAGTTGCCATAATACGTTCTTTATGTGCCTGTTGGGATGATACAGTGCCGAGCATGTTACCCGAATTGGGGGTAGCCTGCCTAGGGCTCTGGCCCGTCAGGCCCAGGCTTCGGCACTCGGCTACAAGCCTGCAACCCACTGATTTATGTGCGGTAACCTTTCACCTCAGTGTAATAAGCGATACACACGTGTTTTTAAAGGAAGGTTTCACTTCAGCATAACGACAAGATAATGGGGAGTTAATGGTGATGGATTCAGTAAAACAGATCCTGGCCGAATTTAAGCCAAGCGGCTGGGGCAAGGATCTGGTGGCGGCCGATTTCGTGCGCGCCATCGAACAGCAGGAGCAGACCCTGACCATCAAACTGGTGTTGCCCTTTGCCGGGCAATCCCTGTTCGATGAGCTCAAGGAGTGCTTCGGTGGACGCCTTCGCAGTGCCACGGGGGCCAGCCGCATCAACTGGCTGGGGGAGATAGAGGTCGCCAGCATGCCCCGTGCCCAGCAGCTTGCGGCAGTGCAGGGCATTCGCAATATCCTGGTGGTGGCCTCCGGCAAGGGCGGGGTGGGCAAGTCCACCACGGCGGTGAACCTCGCACTGGCGCTGCAAAAGGAGGGGGCCCGGGTCGCCATCCTGGATGCGGACATCTACGGCCCCTCCATTCCGACCATGATGGGCACCTTGAAGGAGCGTCCGAGCAGCCGTGATGGCAAGACCATGGAGCCGGTGATGGCCTGTGGCCTCAAGAGCAACAGCATCGGCTATCTGGTGGATGAGCAGGATGCCACCATCTGGCGCGGCCCCATGGCGAGCAAAGCGCTGGCGCAGATCCTCCACGAGACCCGCTGGGGCGAGGTGGACTATCTGGTGGTGGACATGCCGCCAGGTACCGGCGACATCCAGCTCACCCTGGCCCAGCAGGTGCCTACCACGGCGGCGGTGATTGTAACCACGCCCCAGGACGTGGCACTGGCGGATGCGCGCAAGGGCATCGCCATGTTCAACAAGGTGAACGTACCCGTGCTCGGCATCGTCGAGAACATGAGTTATCACGTTTGCAGCGCCTGTGGTCACCACGAGCCGCTGTTTGGCACCGGTGGCGGCAAGAAGATGGCAGAGCAGTATCAAGTGGCGCTGCTTGGCCAGTTGCCGCTGCACATCGATATCCGTCAGCACATGGATGAAGGTTGCCCGACCGTGTTCGGGGCGCCGGAAGGGGAGCTTGCAGAGGCTTATCTGAGACTGGCCAGACGGGTCGGGGCCGAACTCTATTTCAGTGGTAAACCGATTGCGACCCCGCTCTATACGGTGGCGCTGGACGAATAATCGGCTGTCGGCCGTTTGCTGCGGATTTGAGGGTGGGCATGGCTCACCCTTTTTTATATAATGGATCGGTTTAAACAATCCCCAGTGCTCTTCTTTCTTTAGGTATTTTCAATGTCTGATACTCAACATTCTTGTGTGATCATCGGTATTGCTGGTGCGTCCGCATCCGGCAAGAGTCTTATCGCTCAAACCATCTATGAAGAGCTGGTGGCCGAACTGGGCGCAGGTCAGATTGGTGTGATCACCGAGGATTGCTACTACCGTGATCAGACCCACATGACCATGGAAGAGCGGGTCAAGACCAACTATGACCACCCCAATGCCCTGGATCACGATCTGCTCGTGCAGCATCTGACCCAGCTGGTGGGCGGGGAGTCGGTGAACATTCCCCGTTACTCCTATTCCGAACACACGCGTATGGACGAGATCACCCCCTTCGCCCCTCGTCGGGTGATCATTTTGGAAGGGATATTGCTGCTGACCGACAGCCGGCTGCGGGATCTGATGGATGCCTCCATCTTCATGGATACACCCCTCGACATCTGCCTGTTGCGCCGTCTGGTGCGCGATGTGCAGGAGCGGGGCCGCACCATGGACTCCGTCCTCAAGCAATATCAGAAGACGGTGCGTCCCATGTTCATGCAGTTCATCGACCCGTCCAAGCAGTACGCCGATGTCATCGTGCCCCGTGGCGGCAAGAATCGCATCGCCATCGACATGCTCAAGGCGCGCATCCGCCACATGTTGATCGGTTAATCAGGAAAGAGCCGGGTGATGCCCGGCTTTTTTAAATGAATCATTTGTCAGGAGAGTCGCCGAATGCGTCTTTGTGATACCGATATCGAACGCCATCTGGATGAAGGCAAGATAGTGATTGAGCCGCGCCCCGGCATCGAGCGGATCAGTGGCGTCAGCGTCGATGTGCTGCTCGGCAACGAGTTTCGGGTGTTTCGCGATCATACCGCGCCTTATATCGACCTCGGCGGTACCAGTGCCGAGATGGCCGATGCCATCGAGCGGGTGATGAGCGAGGAGATCCACATCCCGGACGGCGAAGCCTTCTACCTGCACCCGGGTCAGCTGGCCCTAGCGGTGACCTACGAATCCGTTACCCTGCCGGCGGACATCGTCGGCTGGCTGGACGGTCGCTCCTCCCTGGCGCGACTCGGTTTGATGGTACACGTCACTGCCCACCGCATCGATCCGGGCTGGTCCGGCCGTATCGTGCTGGAGTTCTACAACGGCGGCAAACTGCCCTTGGCACTGCGCCCCAAGATGAAGATCGGGGCGCTGAACTTCGAAATGCTCTCAGGCGTTGCGGCTCGTCCGTACAACAAGCGTGAGAATGCCAAGTACAAGAGTCAGCAAGGGGCGGTCGCCAGCCGTATCAACCAGGACTGAACCCCTGTGATGAGTGAACGATGAAAGGGTGCTTCGGCACCCTTTTTGATTTGCTGCCGACAGATGCCGCATGCTCCGTGGCTGGATATGTGTGCCAAAGATCAAGGTTTTGTGACAAAAAGCGAGGAAATATGGCGCGTTTGTGCAAGATAGGGCCTTGATATGACTCATGATCTCGTGCTGCATCGTGCGTTTAATTAATCTATGACAAGGCGCATTCCGACTGGGCCTAAGACATTTTCTGACGGAATGCCCTTTTTTTTTCTTACTGAAATATTTCAATCACGGCTATGGCGCACCTAGCCTTCTGGCATAATCCGCCGCAACTCATAAACAGGTTCGTTTTTATGTTTGAAATGTTTAGTGGTTTGGGTTTTTGGTGGTCAATCGGTTTGGTATTGGCCGTTTTTTTTGTGCTGGCCTATGAGTTCATCAACGGCTTTCACGATACCGCCAACGCGGTAGCAACGGTCATCTATACCAAGGCGATGCCGGCCCATATGGCGGTAGTGGCCTCCGGTCTGTTCAACTTCGCCGGGGTCATGCTGGGTGGGCTCGGGGTTGCTTATGCCATCGTGCATCTGCTGCCCATCGATCTGCTGCTCGGGATGGATTCTACCCAGGGGTTGATCATGGTCTTCTCCCTGCTGTTTTCCGCCATCGTGTGGAACCTGGGTACCTGGTTCTTCGGGATCCCGGCCTCCAGCTCACACACCCTGATCGGCTCCATCCTGGGGGTAGGCGGCGCCTATGCCTGGATGACCCATCAGCCCCTGCAGGAAGGCATCAACGTCGGTAAAGCCATCGACATCATGCTCTCCCTCATCATTTCTCCGACCGTCGGTTTCGTTATCGCGGCCCTGCTGCTGTTTGCCATGAAACGCGTCTGGCTGAACAGCAAGATCCACAAGACCCCGGAAGAGCGTCTGCTGGTGGATGGCAAGAAACACCCGCCGTTCTGGGCCCGTGTCACCCTCATCTGCTCCGCCATGGGGGTGAGCTTCGTGCACGGCTCCAACGACGGTCAGAAGGGGATAGGTCTGGTTATGCTGGTGCTGATCTGCATGGCGCCCGCCTACTTTGCCTTGGACATGAACAGCCGCTCCTATGATCTGGACAGAACCCAGGATGCCAACCAGCGCATCATGGAGATCTACCAGCGCAATCAGGAGCAGGTCTCCACTCTGGTGGACTTCAACGTGCCTGCCCATTCCCAGGAAGAGCTGATGACCCACTGCGCCGCCGGTGAAGTGCTGCAGGCCATGGCGACCCTGGACAATCGTCTCGGCAAGGTCCGTACCTATGAAGAGATGAGCCTGACCGATCGCCGTGAAGTGCGTCGTCTGCTGCTCTGTATTGACGACACCGCCCGCAAGGTCTCCAAGCTGCCGCTGCCGGCCAAGGAGCTGACCGATCTGGCCAAATGGCGCAAGGATCTGACCGCGACCGCCGAATATGCACCGACCTGGGTCATCGTCTCCATCGCCCTGGCGCTGGGGTGTGGCACCATGGTGGGCTGGCGCCGTATCGTCTACACGGTAGGGGAGAAGATTGGCTCCTCCGGCATGACGTACAGCCAGGGCATCGCCGCCCAGATCACCGCCGCCGCTTCCATCGGAGTCGCCAGCCTGACCGGTATGCCGGTCTCCACCACCCATATCCTCTCCTCTGCGGTGGCGGGGACCATGGTGGCCAACAAATCCGGGCTGCAGAGCCAGACCATCAAGACCATCTTGCTGGCCTGGGTGCTGACCCTGCCGCTGACCATGCTGCTCTCCGGTGGCCTGTTCATCGTCAGCAACCATCTGTTTGGTGGCTGATAGTCACTGTCTCATCGATATCATCAAAGGGCCTGCGGGCCCTTTTTTATTGCCATTCTTCCATCCCATAGATGGATGCACCCTTGAGGCAGCAAGCCTCTGTAGTCAGCATTATATGCCATCAAACTAGTGTTGATGTTCACACCACGATCCACAGTCATCTTTCATTGTCGCGTCCCACAACCAAAGTTCATCAGGGGTCACCTCGAGTGATTGAGAGAGGGGGAGAGTACCTGGCTAGCCGCTACGCTCGTTTGATCCAGTTTCACTGGGTTTGATTACACTGGCGTGAGCCAATGAAGGGGTGAGGCGAGGGGCTGGATATTCTCACTGTAGAGCGCGTTGCCCCATGGAATATGGGGTCTGGCAGGGCGATGAGTACATCAGGAGGAATGGAAGGCATCGACAAACCTTTCTACGAAGGAAAGGTGAGCCAGGGATACGCCATGGGATGTTGGTCTGCCGTGATGGCCAGAGTGAGGGCACCGACAATGACTGCCGATATTGATGCTGGTTGCTAGGGGGAGTGCTTAATCCCGATAGTTGAACCTGGATAAAAATCAACCAGCGGTTGAATTGCCTACAAGTAGTTGGAATGGAGTGTTTATGTAGAGAAAGGCAGAGATAAGTCCTGAAAATATAACGGGTGGTTTCACTGCTGCGAGCGCTCAGTGTGATGTCGAGCGAGAGGCGCTGATTGAAGCAGGTGACGGCTCGGCGCGTGATGGAACAGATATGGCAGGATGGAGAGTGGCGGGTAAAAAAAAGGGCCACACAGTGTGTGGCCCTTTTCATCAGACTAGCAAGCTGGCTCAGGGGCGACCGGCCGGGCTGGTTGCCACGTTGCTGGCAGCGGTGCTGCCGGCGTGGCGACCGGAGGTGGTCACTTCACTGCGCTCGAGCGGTGCGTAGGCAACCAGTTCGCGGGCAGGCTGGGCAGGCACGGCGGCCGGTGTTGCCATCGGCGCAGAGGCCTTGCGAGCGCGGGCCAGGACACCGCCCTTGTTGACCGGCTTGGTCACAGGAGCTGTGACCGCTGGCGCGACGTCTGCAACCTCAGGGGCAACAACCGGTTCGGCATCGGCCGCTTCAACGACAGCGGGCTCGACGTCGATGGCAGCAACCTGAGGTTCAATCACGGGCGCAGCTTCGACGACGACAGCCGGTGCAGTCTCGACCACGGCAGCTACCACCTCGGCAGCATCAGCTTCAACGGCAGGGGCTGCTTCGGCCACAGTCACGTCAGTGGCGGGAGCTACGACCGGCTCGGCAGCGACAGGGGCGACCTCGGCCACAACGTCAGCAACCACTGGTTCAGCTACCTGCTCAACGATGGGTGCGGCGGCGGCTTCAGCGGCTTCTTCTGCCACCGCTTCGGCGACCACATGCTCGGTCAGCGCAGAGGAGGCCTGCAGGGCAGCAGCCACGGCTTCGGCGCTCGGGATGGTGATCACCGGCACGGCCGGTTCTTCCACCTTCACATGAGCGGCATCGGCCTGGGCGGCAGCGGTCAGCTGAACTTCGGCCTGAGGCTCATCATCGCGCTGGCCACGGGCCTCTTCGTTGATGCGCTTGCGACGCTGACCTTCGATACGCTGGCCACGCGGGGTACGGCGAGAACGGCGCTGACCATCGGTCTGCTCCTCTTGCTCACCGGCCATGGTCTGGGCTTCCACGACATCAGAGGCAGGCTCGTCAACGGGCAGGGCAGGGGTGTCGGCGGCGGCGACATCGACCCGAACCTGCTTGCGCAGTTGGCGACGTTCGCGGCGCTCGGCCACTTTCTGCTCTTTCTCCTGACGGGGTTCGGCTTGCACTGCGGCAGCGTTCACCTCAACGGCTTCGACGGCTTCCACCACCTCGGCACGGGGTTCACGAGGTGCGCGCGGCTCACGGGCAGGGCGCGGAGCGCGGGGCTCACGTTCCTGACGGGGCTCACGAGCCTCGCGTGGTTCGCGTTCCATACGCTGTTCGCTGCGGGCTTCCCCACGGCTTTCACGTTCCTGGCGCGGCTCACGCTCTTTGCGCGGACGACGGTTACGGTTCTCGCCGCCTTCGCGGTTGGCCGAACCTTCACGTTTCTCACCGCCTTCGTTGCGGTTGCCACGGTTGTCATCACGACGACCACGCTGACCACGGCTGCGGGTCTCGTCACGTTGATGACGATGACCCTCTTCCTTGCGCGCTTCACGAGCCACCGGCTTCTCGGCAGGGGCTTTCACCTCAGGGGCCGCGTCAGAACTGAACAAGCCAGAGATGGCCTTGAACAGCTTGCCGAACAGGCCCGGCTCGGCGGCGACAGCAGCGGCCTGGGGAGCAGGCGCGGCGGCAGCAGCCGGTGCGGCGGGTTGGGGTGCCTGCACGAAACCTTGCAGCAGGGGTTGCTCGCGCTCAATGACCTGAGCCTGCTTCGGTTGGTAAACCGGTTTGGCAATCTCGGTCTTGAGCTCGTAGCTGGCCACTTCCGGAATTTCGTTCTGACGGATGCGGGTCACTTCGTAGTGCGGCGTTTCCAGATGCTGGTTCGGAATGATGTACAGGCGTACCTCATTGCGTTGCTCCAGACTGGCGATGGAGGCGCGCTTCTCGTTGAGCAGATAGGCGGCGACATCGACCGGCACCTGAGCGTGAACCTGCTCGGTGTTGTCCTTCATGGCCTCTTCTTCGATGAGACGCAGGATGGATAAGGCCAGTGATTCGTTGTCACGGATGACCCCTTGGCCCTGGCAACGGGGGCAGATATGACTGCTGGACTCGTTGAGGGAGGGGCGCAGGCGCTGGCGGGACATCTCCAGCAGACCGAAACGGGAAATCCGGCCAAGCTGGATGCGGGCACGGTCCTGGTGCACGGCTTCACGCAGACGGTTTTCCACTTCGCGCTGATGGCGAACCGGGGTCATGTCGATGAAGTCGATGACGATGAGGCCACCCAGGTCGCGCAGACGCAATTGACGGGCAATCTCGTCGGCCGCTTCCAGGTTGGTCTGCAGCGCGGTCTCTTCGATATCGCCGCCCTTGGTGGCGCGGGAGGAGTTGATATCGATGGAGGTGAGCGCTTCGGTCGGGTCGATGACGATGCTGCCGCCGGAGGGCAGGCGCACTTCGCGCTGGAAGGCCGACTCGATCTGGCTCTCGATCTGGAAGTGGTTGAACAGGGCAACATCACCCTTGTACAGCTTCACGCGATTGAGGAAATCGGGACGAACCAGCTCGATGTGGGACTTGGCGCGCTCGAAGATGACAGGGTTGTCGATCAGGATCTCGCCGACGTCGCGACGCAGGTAGTCACGGATGGCCCGCACGATCACATTGCTTTCCTGATGGATAAGCACCGGAGCGGAGCGGTTCTGGGAGGCCTTGTGGATGGAATCCCAGTGGTTGAGCAGTACGTTCAGATCCCATTCCAGCTCTTCCGGGGACTTGCCCACACCGGCGGTACGCACGATGAGGCCCATGCCGTCCGGCACGGTCAGGCCGCTCAGGGCTTCCTTCAACTCGGTCCGCTCGTCACCCTCGATGCGACGGGAAATGCCGCCGGCACGGGGGTTGTTCGGCATCAGCACCAGGTAGCTGCCCGCCAGACTGATAAAGGTGGTGAGGGCTGCACCCTTGGTGCCACGCTCTTCCTTATCGATCTGGACGATCACTTCCTGGCCTTCGCGGACCACTTCTTTGATGTTGGGGCGACCCTGATAGGAATAACCGGAGGGGAAATAATTGCGGGCGATTTCCTTTAACGGCAGGAAACCGTGGCGCTCGGCGCCATAATCGACAAAAGCAGCTTCGAGACTGGGTTCTACGCGGGTGATTTTGCCCTTGTAGATGTTCGCTTTCTTCTGCTCGTGCCCCGGACTTTCAATATCCAAATCGTAGAGCTGTTGTCCGTCAACCAGCGCTACGCGCAACTCCTCTTCCTGAGTCGCGTTGATTAGCATTCTTTTCATTGAGTTCTCATTATTTTGTCATTTTGATCCCTCCACAGGGTCCTGCCGGCGCCGGCCTCGGGTCTTCAGCATGCTTGGGCAACCTCCCGGTTGGGGTATGCATGAGGCGCTAATTAAGGGCACTCGGGTTCTGCCTTCTCGAAGGCGCGAATTAAGGATACCGATGTGGAGACAATTAAAGCGGCTCTGTTTGCGTTCTCCATGCGTTGTACCTCGCACCCGGGAACCGTCATGTTCTTGTATACACGGTGTTTCGGGATTGGGTGGCATAAATTTTGGCCACTTAGTACAAGGCTTGAACACAATGACAAAACCTTGTTTATTATCCCATTTAAACCACTTTTATAGCAAGACGCCATTTTTTAACAAAGCATGGAGCCAAGGGCCATCGGCAGTGTTAAAATCCGCGCCATGACACAGATACATCAACAAGTGCAGCTGCTCACCATCGAAGCTGAGCATGAAGGGCAGCGCATCGACAATTTTCTCAAGACTCAGCTAAAGGGCGTCCCCAAGAGCCTGATCTATCGCATCCTTCGCAAGGGCGAAGTGCGCGTCAACAAGAAACGCATCAAACCCGAATACAAGCTCTGTGCCGGCGACGAAGTACGGGTACCGCCCGTGCGCGTTGCCGAGAAGAACGAACTGCCCTCGGCCAACCTTGGCAGCATCCAGCGTCTGGAGAGCCAGATCCTGTTTGAAGACGAGGCCATGATCGTGCTGAACAAGCCCTCCGGCATGGCGGTACACGGCGGCAGTGGTCTCTCCTTCGGAGTGATCGAGGGGCTGCGGGCCCTGCGCCCGGAAGCCCGTTTCCTCGAGCTGGTGCATCGCCTCGATCGCGATACCTCCGGCGTGTTGCTGGTTGCCAAGAAGCGCAGCGCCCTGCGCAGTCTGCATGAGCAGCTGCGGGTCAAGACCATGCGCAAGCAATATCTGGCGCTGGTACGCGGCCAATGGCAGCCTCACGTCAAGGTGGTCAATGCGCCTCTGCGCAAGAATGATCTGCAATCCGGCGAACGGGTTGTGCGGGTCAGCGCCGATGGCAAGCCGTCCGAGACTCGTTTTCGCATCGCCCGCCAGTTTGCCGAGGCGACCCTGGTGGAGTGCAGCCCGATCACCGGCCGGACTCACCAGATCCGGGTCCATACCCAGCATGCCGGCCACCCCATCGCCTGTGATGACAAATACGGTGAGGCGGCATTTGATGAGAGCATGCGCAATCAAGGGCTGAAGCGGCTCTTCCTGCACGCCTGGAAGCTGAGCTTTACTCACCCGGTGGATGACAGGGAGATGCAGGTGGAAGCGCCGCTTGCCCCTGAACTTGAAACCTTCCTCGGCAAGCTGGCCCGCTGATGCAGGATATCCACCTCGCCATCTTCGACTGGGACGGCACCCTGATGGATTCGGTGGGGCGGATCGTCGCCTGTGTGCAGGGGGCCGCCCGCGATTGTGGGGAAGCGGTGCCGTCGGCGCAGCAGACCCATCAGATCATCGGCCTCAGCCTGGCGGTGGGGATCCCCCGATTGTTCACCCTGAAGGAGGGGAGCGAGCGGGCCCAGGCCCTGATCGACCGCTATCGCCACCTTTATCTGCACGATGACACGCCGAGCCCCTTGTTTGCGGGGGCGAGCGAACTGCTTCATCACTGGCGGGAGTCGGGCATTCAACTGGCCGTGGCCACCGGCAAGTCCCGGCAAGTCCCGGCAGGGTCTGGACAGGGTATTGGACGAGACGGGATTACGTCCGCTCTTTGCCGCGACGCGCGGAGCAGATGAAGCCCACTCCAAGCCCGACCCCTTGATGTTGACCCAGATCCTGGATGAACTGGGCCTGGAACCAGAGCAGGCGGTGATGATCGGCGATTCCATCCACGACATGGGGATGGCCGCAGCCCTTGCCATGCCGCGCATCGGGGTGACCTGGGGTGTGCACGACAGGGCCAGGCTGGCGCAATACGAACCCGTTGCCATCGTCGATACCATGGCGGAGCTGCGCCAGCTGCTGGCATGAGCCAGCATCGAAAACATAAAACGGGAGCCATCAAGGCTCCCGTTTTTCTATGTCGATGTGTCTCTCGCCAGGGTCATGGCAGGGCCAGCCCATGGCGCTCGAGCAGCTCGATCAGGGCGATGAGGGGGAGGCCGATCAGTGCATTGGGATCGCGACCCTCCAAGGCCTTGAACAGCACGATACCCATGCCTTCACACTTGAAACTGCCAGCGCAATCGAGCGGCAGTTCCGCCTCTACGTAGCGGCGGATGGCCGCCTCACCCAGGGTTCTGAAGTGCACGGTGAAAGGTTCCACCCACTGTTCAGCCCGGCCGCTCGCCGCATCCAGTACGCACAGCCCCGTATAGAAGGTGACGCTTTTACCCTGGGCGGCCATCAGCTGTGCCACCGCGTTTTCTACCGTGCCCGGTTTGCCAAGAATGCGCCCATCGCAGACACACACCTGATCAGAACCGATGACCAGGCCGTGATCATGCTGCGCTGCGATGGCGCTCGCCTTGGCATGTGCCAGCCTTGCTACCAGTGCCTGGGCCGACTCCTGGGGCTGCGGAGTTTCATCCACGTCAGGGGCCGCACACTGAAATGGCAGGCCGAGTTTTTCCAGCAGGGCCTTGCGATAACGGGATGTGGAGGCAAGGATCAGAGTGGCAGCCATCATGTGGTGATATCCAGTGATAAATCAATTGGTTGATTCTATAAGGCCAGCAGGCAGGGTGTAAACTGGCTTGCCTGCAGCGACATGGATAAGCACATAGCTTCCGACACTGGATACATCGATGGTCAGCTCTCATGCCAGGGCGTGACTGTCATACTGCACTTGCATTGGTATGGATAATGGACGGACGGGGGGAGATGGCATGATCAAATACGGAGCACTGGTGGTGATCTTGCTCTCCTTTGCCAGCTGGGGGCAGGCATGGTTGCCGCAGCAGGGGGAGGGGAATGTGAGCCTCTGGACCCAGCCTCGCCCGCCAGGCCCCTACCTGGCCTTGCGTCTGGAGATGCGGGTCAAGGCCGCCCCTGAGGCCCTGTTGGCGGTGCTGCGGGACACCGCCCGGCATCGGGAGTGGCTGCCCAAGAGTCGCGAGGTACGGGTACTGGCGCGAGCCGGCGAGGATGATGAACTGGTCTACACCCGGCTGGAATCCCCCTGGCCGGTGCAGGACAGGGAGCTCATCACCCGCTCCCATGTGTCGAGACGGGCGGATTGTGGCCTGGTGCTCAAGGTCTGGGCCGAACCCGATGCCCTGCGCGAGCGGCCGGGGCTGGTGCGGATCCGGGCCAGCAGCGGTCGCTGGGAGGCCCTGCCCCAAGGGGATGGTGCCACCCTGGTGCGACTCGAAACCTACACCAATCCGGGCAACAACCTGCCGGGCTGGATAGTCAATCCCATTGCCATCAAGGCGGCCCTCGAGAGTTTTCAAGCCATTCGCCGGTTGATGGAGGCGGCGCCCCGCCGTCCGGTCTCCCTGTTCACCCAAAAGCCGACGTGCATGGCCAGGCCCTGATATAGCCGGGGAAATGAGCGTCCTGATCTAGTCCTCAACCACCAATACCGGGCAGGTGGCGGGACTCTCGGCCTGACTGCGCAGGAGGGATTCTCCACGATAGCGGCCGTCGAAATCTGCCGAGCGTCCCTCGGCATCGGGATTCTCTTCAAAATGCCCCGTCATTTCTACGTAAAGCGGGCGAGGGGAGGTGGAGCGCTGCGCATTGAGTTGGTGCCATTGCTGTTGCAAGGATTGCAGCAGCTTGTCCGGGCCAATCAGCAAGAAGGCGTTGTCCGAACCGCAGGGGAGGAAGACCGGCATATTGTCATCCAGGTAGACATGACCGCTGCTCTTCTCTTCGGCGAAGACAACCACAGGTTGCATCGCCGATAGGATAAAAATCAGCATAAACCACCGATAAATTACCACCTTCATCGATAACCTCCAGATAAACCCCGCCTCATCTCCCTGATTATCCTAAGACACAACGTCGAGCCTCAGCGGGTTGTTTTCAAGCAAAGCGTCAGATTTGGTCAAATCAGCAGAGCTGGCATAGCGTAGGGACTGGGGGGAGCTGTCCGCATTTCCCCTCCTGCATGCCCGTACCGTGCAGGATCCCGTGTGGGATCCGGCTGTTTATGGCATAATCAGTCACCGGTGAGCGCAAGTTCCTGTGAACAGGGGTCTGCGCAGTTAAAATCATCGGCGGTAAGGACTTTTTCCTTTGACTATCCCTTGTTGGACCTATAATATTCGCGCCCTATGCAAAAGGTGAAGTTGCCCGTTAAGGTTGATCCAGTCCGTAATGCCTTGAAGCTACTCGACTATGTCGGGATAGTGGAAAAGTCGCAGATGCCCAGATTGGAAGAATCAACCGAAGGCTTGCGAAGTGATGTTGATGTCACCCTGCAATTTGGTAAAGACATCCAGAAGTTGACCGTTATGAAAGGCACTGCCCATGCCAAGGTTGACCTGGTTTGCCAGCGTTGTGGAGAGACGTTCGAACACCTTTGTGAAGCTGATTTTATCTACACTCCGCTGTTCGAGAGAACAAACGAGGAAGAACTGCCGGAAGCTTATGAGCCCATTGAGTTGGACGAAAACGGCGAGATAGATCTTCATCAAATCCTGGAGGATGAACTCATCCTCTCGTTGCCTCAAGTGGCCATGCATCCTCTGGATGTCTGTCCGCGAGGGAACATGGAGATGACCTGGGGTGACATCGAACCTGCTGATGAGCGGCCGAATCCCTTTGCAGTTCTTGAAGAGCTCAAACGTAAGTGAATTTTAGGAGTTAGCCTACCATGGCCGTACAACAGAACCGTAAAACCCGCGCCAAGCGTGGCATGCGTCGTTCCCACGATGCCCTGACCACCGCTGCACTGACTGTTGATCAGACCAGTGGCGAAATTCATCGTCGTCACCACGTGACTGCCGATGGTTTCTACCGCGGTAAAAAGGTAATCGCTTAAGGATTGCCTTTGTCTACGCAAACTGTCGCGCTAGACATAATGGGGGGAGATGTTGGCCCCTCGGAAACAGTGCCTGCCGCCGTGCAGGCACTGTCTCTTCTGCCTCAGCTCAATCTCATTCTGGTCGGTGACAAACACCAGATCACCCCTCTCTTGCAGCAACATGGCTTGCTGGATCACCCTCGCGTTCGTTTCGTGCATGCCTCTCAAGTCGTCGGCATGGGCGAGAAACCCATCGTCGCATTGCGCACCCTGAAAGACTCCTCCATGCGGGTCGTGCTGGATCTGGTCAAGGCCGGCGAGGCGGATGCCTGCGTCAGTGCCGGCAATACCGGCGCCCTGATGGCCATGGCGAAATGCGTGCTCAAGTCCCTGCCCGGTGTCGACAGACCCGCGCTCATCAAGGCGCTGCCTACCTTGGGGGGCGGGCGTACCGTGATGCTGGATCTGGGGGCAAACGTGAGCTGCGATGCCTATACCTTGCTGCAATTTGCGGTGATGGGGTCCGTGGTCGCCGAGCAGGTGGCGGGGATCCCGTCTCCCCGGGTCGCGCTGCTCAACGTGGGGGAGGAGGAGATCAAGGGCAACGACCTGGTTCGTCACAGCGCCGAACTGCTGCGCCAGTGTACCGCCCTCAATTTTGTCGGTTTCATCGAGGGGGACAGGATCTTCAGCGGTGACTGCGATGTGATCGTCTGCGACGGTTTCGTGGGCAATGTGGCCCTCAAGACCGCCGAAGGGGTGGTGCGGATGATGGCCGAACTGGCCGGATATCCCCGTAAAAAACGCAGTTTTCTTGGTCGACTCGCCGGATTTATGTTCAAACGGCGTTTTTCTTACCTGAACCCCGACCAGTATAATGGCGCGAGTCTGTTAGGATTGCGCGGCATTGTGGTAAAAAGCCATGGGCGTGCCGAACGGCGCGCTCTGTGTCATGCGATCCTGCTGGCCGCACAAGAGGCCAGGCATCAGCTTCCATTGCAAATTGCAGATCGCCTTGAATCTGTCTTTTCCGACAGGGATTTATAAAACTCTATGCATAGCAAAATTCTGGGTACTGGCAGTTACCTGCCGAGTTCGGTGCGTACCAATGCCGATCTTGAACAGATGGTGGAAACCAGTGACGAATGGATCGTGGAGCGTACCGGGATCCGTGAGCGCCGCATCGCCGGGGCCGACGAAACCGTCGCCACCCTGTCTCATCAAGCCGCTTTGCGGGCACTGGACGTGGCCGGCCTGACCGCCGCCGATCTGGACATGATAGTGCTGGCCACCACCAGCGCAGAGAATGCCTTCCCGGCCGCCGCCTGCGAATTGCAGGGGCTGCTCGGGGTGCCGGGGATCCCGGCCTTCGACGTGGCCGCCGCCTGTGCCGGTTTCACTTACGCCCTCGCCGTGGCGGATCAATTCGTCAAATCCGGCGCTGCCCGCAACGTCCTGGTGGTCGGCGCGGACGTCCTGTCCCGCATGTGCGATCCCAAGGATCGCGGCACCATCATCATCTTCGGTGACGGGGCAGGGGCCGTGGTGCTCGGGGCGAGCGAGACCCCGGGGATCATCTCCACCCATCTTCACGCGGACGGCCGCTATGGGGATCTACTGAAGCTGCCGCAGCCTCACCGCGGCATGCCGGGGGCCGAGCTCGAAGCCTACATGTATATGAAGGGCAACGACGTGTTCAAGGTGGCGGTGACCCGCCTGAGCGAGATCGTGACCGAGACCCTGGCCGCCAACGGCATCGATCCCAGCGAACTGGACTGGCTGGTGCCTCACCAGGCCAACTTCCGCATCATCAGCGCCACCGCCAAGAAGCTTGGCATGGGGCTGGACAAGGTCGTGCTGACCCTCGACAAGCACGGCAATACCTCTGCCGCCTCCGTGCCCATCGCCTTCGATGAAGGGGTGCGTGATGGCCGGATCAAGCCGGGCCAGCTAGTGTTGCTGGAAGCCTTTGGTGGTGGTTTCGCCTGGGGTTCTGCGCTGGTGCGCTTCTGATATCAAGCCGCGTCCGGGGTGTGGGCCTCGGGCGCTCGCTGACCGATTTCGTCTTACCTTAAAGGAATCAATGATGACCCGATTTGCCATTGCCTTCCCGGGACAGGGCTCCCAGAGCGTCGGCATGCTGGCCGAACTGGCCGAGCAACATGCCGTGATTAAAGAGACCTTCGCCGAGGCGAGCCAGGTACTGGGTTACGATCTGCTGGCCCTGGTCATGAACGGCCCCGCCGAGGATCTGAACAAGACCTGGCGTACCCAGCCTGCGCTGCTGACCGCTTCCGTCGCCCTCTGGCGCCTGTGGCAGCAGCAGGGTGGGGCGACCCCCGCCGTGATGGCCGGGCACAGCCTGGGTGAGTATTCCGCCCTGGTGTGCAGCGGCGCCCTGGGCTTTGCCGATGCCGTCAAGCTGGTCGAGCTGCGTGGCCTCGCCATGCAGGAAGCCGTGCCGGAAGGTACCGGTGCCATGGCCGCCATCATCGGGCTGGACAACGACAGCATCGCCGCCAACTGCGAGAAGGCAGCCCAGGGCCAGGTGGTGTCGCCGGTCAACTTCAACTCCCCGGGCCAGGTGGTCATTGCCGGTCACAAGGAGGCGGTCGAGCGTGCCAACGTGCTGATGAAAGAATCCGGCGCCAAGCGTGCCTTGCCGTTGCCGGTCTCGGTGCCGTCTCACTGCGCCCTGATGAAGCCGGCCGCCGAAAAACTGGCCGCCGCGCTGGATGGGATCGAGATCAAGGTTCCTGTCATCGCAGTCATCAATAATGTGGACGTATCCTGTGAGCAGGATCCGGCCGCCATCAAACAAGCCTTGGTGCGCCAGCTGTTCAGTCCGGTCCGTTGGACCGAGACCGTTGAGCGGATGGCAAACGACGGGGTCACCCTCGAAGTCGAGATGGGACCGGGCAAAGTACTGACTGGGCTCGCCAAGCGCATCGACTCGCGCGTGGAAGGTATTCACGCCAACGATGCCGCCTCTTTCGAGCAGGCGCTGGCCCAAGCCAAGTAAACAGGAGCAGAAGATGAGTTTTACCGATAAGGTTGTCCTGGTCACCGGTGCCAGTCGTGGCATTGGTCGTGCGATTGCAGAAACGTTCGCGTCCCGTGGCGCCAAGGTTGTAGGCACGGCCACCAGCGAGAGCGGCGCCGCCGCCATCAGCGCCTATCTGGGTGAGCAGGGCTGCGGTATGGCACTGAACGTGACCAGCCAGGAATCCATTGAAGCCGTTTTTGCCGATATCAAGGCGCGTTTCGGTGACATCGATATTCTCATCAACAACGCCGGGATCACCCGTGACAACCTGTTGATGCGCATGAAAGACGATGAGTGGAACGAGATCATCGACACCAACCTGACCTCGCTCTACCGCCTGAGCAAGCCGGTGCTGCGTGCCATGATGAAGAAGCGCCAAGGCCGCATCATCAGCATCGGGTCCGTGGTTGGCACCATGGGCAACGCGGGTCAGGTGAACTACGCCGCCGCCAAGGCCGGTCTGGTGGGCTTCACCAAGTCCCTGGCCCGTGAAGTGGCTTCCCGTGGCATTACTGTGAATGCGGTTGCCCCCGGTTTCATCGAGACCGACATGACCCGTGCACTCAACGAAGAGCAGCGCGCCGGCATCATGAGCCAGGTGCCTGCCGCCCGTTTGGGCGATCCGAAAGAAATTGCCGCCGCTGTGGTATTCTTGGCGTCTGATGACGCTGCTTACATCACTGGCGAAACCCTGCATGTTAATGGCGGGATGTACATGGTGTAATCAATTTGTCGTGAGATCTGTTCAAATTTGCGATAGTACGCCGAAGTTTGGCACATTTCGTGGTTTGACCAGCGGCAAGCTACTTGCAAACTCCAGTCAATTGAATACACTACCCCAACCAGACGCAATAGCGTATTTTTAAAGGAAAATTCAGGTCATGAGCAACATCGAAGAACGCGTAAAGAAAATCATCATCGAACAACTGGGTGTTAAAGAGGAAGACGTTAAGAACGCTGCCTCCTTCGTCGACGACCTGGGCGCTGACTCTTTGGATACCGTTGAACTGGTAATGGCGCTGGAAGAAGAATTCGATACCGAAATTCCTGATGAAGAAGCCGAGAAGATCACCACTGTTCAAGCGGCTATCGACTACATCACCGCTAATCAGGAATAAGATCCTGTTCTGAAAGAAGCGGCCCAAGGGCCGCTTCTTTTATGTTTGTTCCCTCATAAAACACCTCTCGGAGACTACCTCAGTGTCAAAACGCAGAGTCGTGGTGACCGGCTTGGGGATGCTTTCCCCGGTGGGTAACACTGCCGAATCCAGCTGGCAAGCCCTGCTCAACGGGCAGAGCGGCATTTCCCTCATCGACCACTTTGATACCAGTGAATTCGCGACCCGCTTCGCCGGCCTGGTGAAAGAGTTCGATCCCGAACAATACGGCATCAACCGCAAAGAAGCCCGCAAGATGGATCTCTTCATCCAGTACGGCGTGGCGGCGGGTGTGCAGGCGCTGGACGATTCTGGCCTCGTCATCAACGAAGAGAATGCCGAGCGGGTAGGCGTTGCCATCGGCTCCGGCATCGGTGGCTTGGGTCTCATCGAACAGAACCACAGCAGCCTCATCAATGGCGGCCCGCGCAAGCTGAGCCCCTTCTTCGTGCCGTCCACCATCATCAATATGGTGTCCGGTCATCTCTCCATCATGAAAGGCCTGCAAGGCCCGAACATCGCCGTGACCACCGCCTGCACCACGGGCACCCATGCCATCGGCATGGCCGGGCGCATGATCGCCTACGGGGATGCGGATGTCATGGTGGCGGGCGGGACCGAGAAGGCTTCCACCCCCATGGGGATGGGCGGCTTTGCGGCGGCCAAGGCGCTCTCCACCCGCAACGACGAGCCCCAGAAGGCGAGCCGCCCCTGGGACAAGGATCGCGATGGCTTCGTGCTGGGTGACGGCGCCGGGGTGCTGGTGCTCGAAGAGTACGAACACGCCAAGGCGCGCGGCGCCAAGATCTACGCCGAACTGGTCGGCTTTGGCATGAGCGGTGACGCCTACCACATGACGGCGCCGCCCTCGGACGGTGACGGTGGCGCGCGCGCCATGAAGAATGCCATCAAGGATGCGGGCATCGCCCCCGAGCAGATCGGTTACATCAACGCCCACGGTACCTCCACCCCCCTCGGGGACGTGGCGGAACTGCGTGGCATGAAGAAGGTGTTTGGCGATCATGCCAATGCCCTGATGATCAGCTCCACCAAGTCGATGACCGGCCACCTGCTGGGCGCTGCCGGCGCCATCGAGGCGATCATCACTGTGTTGTCCCTGCGGGATCAGAAGGTGGCCCCCACCATCAACCTGGACAACCCGGACGAGGAGTGTGATCTGGATCTGGTGCCCCACGTGGCCAAGGCCGGTCAGTTTGAGTATGCCCTCTCCAATTCGTTTGGTTTCGGCGGCACCAATGGCTCCCTGATCTTCAAACGCGTATAATTCTCGCTGGGCAGATTGCTAGCGAAGTGTCGGGCCCGATACGCCAGTATCGGGCCTTTTTTATCAAAGGGACCTGTATGCTGATCAATGGAGTGTCAACAGAAGCCCTATCTGCCAGGGACCGCGGTCTGTCATACGCAGATGGCCATTTCACCACCATGCTGGTGCAGGGAGGGGAGGTCGTCTGGTGGCCGGATCACCTGGCTCGCCTGCAGCAGGCCAGCCATCGGCTCGGCTTTGCCGCCATCCCCTGGGATCAGCTTGCCGCCGAGGTGGCAAGCCTGGCGGCGGGTCAGACGCAGGCTGTCGTGAAAGTCGTGCTGACCCGTGGCAGTGGCGGACGGGGTTATGACGGGGTCAACTGCGACTCACCCACCCGTATTGTTTCGCTGGCTGATTATCCGGCCCACTACCCGGACTGGCAGCGGACCGGCATTGAAGCGCTGATCTGTCAGCAACGCCTCGGGGACGCCCCCATGCTGGCGGGGCTCAAGAGCCTCGGGCGGCTAGAGCAAGTTTTGCTCAAGCGCGAACTTGCCGCGCGCGGTGGAGTCGAAGGTATAGTGTTGAACAGCCGCGGATTTCTGCTAGAAGGTGTCAGCGCGAATCTGTTTTGGCGTCGTGGCAAGACGGTGTTTACCCCGGATCTCACCCATGGCGGTGTGGACGGCATCATGCGACGACGTGTGATGGGGATGCTTAAACAGATGGGCATTGAACTGCGTGTCGTGGAGGCTCCGCTGGAGTCACTGTGGCAGGCCGAAGAAGTATGGTTGACCAATACCCTGATGGGCATAGTGCCGCTCAATCGCATTGGCGATCAAGGCTATCCCAACCCGGTATTGATCCGCCGTTTACAGGAGCGTTTGGTCATTGAAGTTTAATCGACTTTATACTCTGCTCGCGGGAGCGGCCCTGACGGCCGCCGTCGCCGGGGGGTATGTGTATTACAAATGGCAAGAGGTGGAGACCCTCACCAACAAGGGGCCGACCCGCCTCTTCACCGTCGAGAAGGGCGCCCATGCGGCGCGCCTCATCACCGAGCTCGGGGAGGGGGAACCTGCCCCCTGGGCGGTGCGTCTGTGGTTGCGTGGCCATCCCGAATTGGTGGCCATCAAGTCCGGCACCTATGAGATCAAGGAAGGGGCTCCGCTCAAGGAGACCCTCTCCCTGTTCGCCTCTGGCAAGGAGTTCCACTTCAGCCTCACCTTCGTGGAAGGATCCCGCTTCGAGGATTGGCAGAAACAGCTCGCCAGCGCGCCTTATCTGGAGCGTTTGACGGTGGAGCAGGACGAGACGGAAATCGCTCAGGAGCTGGGCATAGAGAATGGCAAGCTGGAAGGGTGGTTCCTGCCAGAGACTTATGCTTACACCACCCACGCCAGCGATATTTCCATCTTACGTCGCGCCTATCAGGATATGCAGGCCTTCCTGCTGCAGAACTGGGACAAGCGTCAGGCCAATCTGCCCTACAAGAGCCCTTATGAGGCGCTGATCATGGCCTCCATCATCGAAAAAGAGACCGGTCAGCCGGACGAACGGGCGCAGATCGCCTCCGTCTTCGTCAATCGCCTGCGTCTTGGCATGAAGCTGCAGACTGACCCCACCGTCATCTACGGGGTCAAGGACAGGTACGATGGCAACATCCGCCGCAGCGATCTGACCGACATCAACCCCTATAACACCTATGTGATCGATGGCCTGCCGCCGACCCCCATCGCCATGCCGGGCAAGGCTTCCATCGAGGCGGCGCTCAATCCCCTGTCGACCGACTATCTCTATTTCGTCGCCAAAGGGGGCGGGGCCCACTACTTCTCCAAGACCCTCGATGAACACAATCGGGCGGTGCGCGAATACATATTGAAGAAACCCTAATGTCTAAATTTATCGTGATTGAAGGACTCGAAGGGGCAGGGAAGAGCTCCGCCGTACGTTATGTCACCGACTATCTGCAGACGCATGGAGTGGGGCGGATCGAGTGCACCCGTGAACCGGGCGGCACACCGCTCGCCGAGCGGATACGCGCCATCGTGAAAGAAGTGCACGACGAGCGCCTTACCATCGAAGCCGAACTGCTGCTGATGTACGCCTCCCGGGTGCAACTGGTGGAAACCCGGATCAAGCCCGCCCTGGCGGACGGCGTCTGGGTGGTGGGGGACAGACATGACCTCTCCTCCCAGGCGTATCAGGGGGGCGGACGCGGTATCGATGCCCAACTCATCAAGGCCATCAAGCAGGCGGTGCTCGGAGATTTCAAACCGGACCTGACCCTCTATCTGGATATCGATCCCGCCCTCGGATTGCAACGTGCTCGCCATCGCGGCGAGCTGGATCGCATCGAGCTGGAAAAAATCGGTTTCTTCGAGCGCACCCGCCTGCGTTACCTGGAACTGGCGGCGCAGGATGAGGCCATCAAGGTGATCGACGCAGGCCAGACACCGGCCGAGGTCAAGGCCGCCATCGAGGCCACCCTCGATGCTTATTTCACGCGCGAGGGCCTATGTATCCCTGGCTGATCCCGGAATGGCAAAGTCTGAGCCTGAATGCCCGGCGTGGTCGACTCGGCCATGCGTGGCTGCTGCTCGGGGATCCCGGTCTTGGCAAGGAGCAGCTGGCCGAGCGGCTGGCCAGGTTGCACCTGTGCCAGCAGCCAAGGGACGGGGAGCCCTGCGATCGGTGTCACTCCTGCCAGTTGCTGGACAAGGGACATCACCCGGATCTCGGCACCATCGGCACCGAGAGCAAGACCATCGGCGTCGAGGCCATTCGCGAGATCTGTGGCCGGTTGCAGAGCACCTCCCAGCTCGGTCGTGGCAAGGTGGTGATCATCTTTGACGCGGAGCGCATGACGGAGTCTGCCGCCAATGCCCTGCTGAAAACCCTGGAAGAGCCGGCCGGCGACAGCCTGCTGCTGCTCATCGCCTCCAAGGTTTCCCGTCTGCTGCCGACGATCCTGAGTCGTTGCCACAAGCATGTCTGCCAATTGCCGACGGAAGGGGAGACGCTAAACTGGCTCGCAGCGCAGGGGCACCAGGCCACCCAGGCCCAGGTGCGGATCTGCCAGGGGGCGCCGCTGCGGGTGCTGGACTATATCGAAGCCCAGCAAGATGAGGCTCGCCGGACTCTGCTGGAGAGTTTTGTCTCCCTGTCACAAGCCCCGACACGGGCGGCCAGCGTCTGTGGCCAACTGGCGGAAGAGAGTCAGGTTCGCCTGCACTGGCTGCAGCTGTTTCTGTGTGATGCCCTCAAGACCCAGGCAGGTTGCGGTCATCACCAGTTGGCCATGCCGGATCTCGCGGCCCTCAGCCAGCAGCTGGCCGAGCGTCACTCCAGTGAAAAATTGCTGGAGGCGGAGCAGCAACTCGTCGGCCTCAAGGCCGCCTGTCAGCCGGGGCAGCTCTCCAACCCCACCATTCATCTCATGAACTGGCTCAATCGCTGGTTATGATTTGCGTTCAAGCACACAAGGTTAGCTATGTTACTCGTTGATTCCCATTGTCACCTCGATCGCCTGAGCTACGGCAGCAAGCAGACCGACATGGCCGATGTGCTGGCCAAGGCGGCGGCGCAGGAGGTGGGTTACTTTCTCTGCGTGAGTGTGACCCAGGGCCAGTTCCCGACCATGTTGGCGGCGATCGCTCCCTATCCCCAGGTCTTTGCCTCCTGCGGTGTGCATCCGCTCAACCAGGATCCCGGGGTCGATGCGAGCCTGCTGCTGACTCAGGCGGCTGACTCTCGTGTGGTCGCTATCGGCGAGACGGGGTTGGACTATTTCTACTCGCCGGAAAACAAGGAAGTGCAGCAAGACTCCTTCCGTGAACACATCCGGGTAGCGCGGGCACTGAACAAGCCCCTCATCATTCATACCCGGGATGCTCAGGACGATACCTTGCGGATCATGCGTGAAGAGGGGGCGGATCAGGTGGGCGGTGTACTGCACTGCTTCACCGAGTCTCTCGAGATGGCCGAGGCGGCCATGGCGATGGGGTTTTACATCTCCATCTCCGGCATCGTCACCTTCAAGAATGCCGCCGCCTTGCAGGCGGTGGTCAAGGTGCTGCCCCTCGAGCAGCTGCTGGTCGAAACCGACTCGCCGTATCTTGCGCCTATTCCCCATCGGGGGAGGGAGAACGAGCCCGCCTTCGTGCGAGACGTCGCCCAGTTTATTGCCGACCTTCGCCAGATCCCGCTGACGCAGTTGGCCGAGGCCACCAGCCACAACTTCTTCGAGCTGTTCAAGCTGGCAAAAAAATAATCAACAAGGCCCCATCAACGGGGCCTTGTTATTTTCAATCGACAGGATAACCCACCTGATAAAAACGAAAACCGAATCACGTTATCTCTCACCATTCAACTGAACAGAAGCAACTCGGTTTCTGGAAACAGGTGAAATGGCAGTCGGGGGATGGGAGGTTCCCACTGATGCTGAAGGGGGTTAAAACTGACTTCCTATAAGTATCGATAATATTCATTATCGATACTTGATGGATCTGGAAGATCCTGTAAGATCCTCGGAAACTTCTCATCGAATCATCAGTTTAAGTGACCCATCCATCCTCACAGGTGTCTGATCATCACTCATTGCAGGCGGTATTCGATCCCGGGCTCAACAGTCGGGCTCGCCGCTTCCTGCGCAGCGCCAAATCGGACTCGACCCTCAATGCCTATGAGGCGGACACCCGCATCTTCGTCTACTGGTGCCAGTTGCAGCGGCTGGATCCACTGCAAAGCACCCATCACGACATCATGAACTTCCTGGCGGATCAGGCTGACGGTATTCTGGCCGACTGGGTTTGGCTCGATAAGGAGGCGGGGAAGGGAGAGCTTCGCAACGGCGAGCCGCGCAAACCGGCAACCCTGGTGAGGCGTCTTGCCGGCATTCGCTACGCCTTCAAGCAAAAAGGTGTTCACCCCATGCCGACCGAGCACGCAGAGATCAAGGAGATGATGCGCGGCATCGTGCGCCTCGGGGATAATCGCAAGCGCAAGACGGGAGCGCTGACTCTGCAGCCGCTGACCCAGGTACTGGATGAGATAGATACCCGCAGCCTCGCTGGCTTGCGGGATCACACCCTGTTGCTGCTGATGTTCAGCGGAGCCCTGCGCCGCTCGGAGGCGGCCCGCATCGAAGTGAGCGATCTCCAGTTCGTGGGGCAGGGGATCCGTCTTCGCCTCAAACCGAGCAAACATCAGTTGCACGAGACCGAGATAGCCCTTATCCCCGGTAAACACCACTGCCCGGTCAGGGCGCTGCAACGCTGGCTGAAACAGAGCCGGATCGATGAGGGGCCGCTGTTTCGGCGCATGAACCGTTGGGGGCAATTGATGCCGGATGCCCTGGGCCCACAGGGCATCAACCTGATGATCAAGCGGCGCACCGGCCAGGCCATCGACGATCTCCAGGTCAGCGGCCACAGTCTGCGGCGCGGTTTCATCACCTCGGCGGTCACCGCCGGCAAGCCCATGAACAAGATCATCGAAGTAACGAGGCACAAGGACATACGCACCTTGCAGGAGTACTTCGATGACGCGCACAAGTTCTCCGACCATGCCCTGGATGGCCTGTTATAAGCCTCTCGTCCTGTTCACCGCCAGTTATCTGTCCATAGGGTGATTTTCATCACCCTGTTTTCCAAAAGAAAATTCATCTCACCCCCGAGCCTACGCCTGCCGTTGAGGCCATATTCGATATCTCAGGGGTGGAGAAGATGACGGGAGGCAACCCGACCCTGGTGATCACATTGCTGGAGCAGATGAATGAGAGCACCCGAGGGGATCTGGCCACGCTGGAGCAACTGCTCAAGTCCCCGGATCTGGCGCGTTTTGACAGTCTGGCTCACCGCATTAAAGGAGCGGCCAAGATCATCAAGGCCCGCCCCCTGTTTGCCTGTTGTGAGGCCCTGGAGGCGTCGTGTCAGCGCCAGGACATGTCACGGGTTACCCAACAGGCGCTGCAACTGGCCACCGCCATGGAAGAGCTGATCACGGCCATTGGGCAACAAGTGCTGAACAAAACCCAGATTAACCACAAACAAACCATGAGTTAACATTTGGTCAACCGGACTCGGGGTGGTTAAGACTTTTCCTACAGATCCGTAGGGTGGGACCGACAGAGATTCTCGTGCTGAATTCTTAAAATGGCGGTGCGTTGTGAATACACATAGACGCTCGTTTCATTATCAGGAGCTAAACATGAAAAAAGTAATCTTCGCCGCCGTATCCGGTCTTGCCATGATGAGTGCCCAGAGCGCCTATGCTGCCGATGGCCAAATCACCATCACCGGTGAGGTTGTCGATGCTGCCTGTGACATCGCCGTCAATGGTGGTGTGAGTGATGCCACTGTCCAGTTGCCAACCATTTCCAAGACCGCCCTGGCCAATGCCGGTGACATCGCGGGCAGCACGCCAGTCATGATGTCCCTGAGCAACTGCCCGGCCTCCGGTGCCGTACGTGCCTTCTTTGAAGCCATGAACGTTGACCAGAGTACCGGCAACCTCCAGAACCTGGGTTCCGCCCAGAATGCCCAGGTTCAGTTTGCCAACCCTGCTGGGGCCGCTATCGACATGCGTGACCAAAGCCAAAACATGTTCACCTCCTTTGTTGACAATGCCGGTGTCGGCTCGGCCGACATTCAATACACCGTTCAATACGTGGCCACTGACGCAGCTGTTGCCGGTACCGTCGCTACCGTGGCGAGCTATAACCCCTTGGCAGCAGACCCTGTGCTGCTGCCATACTTTTTTAGATGGATATCTATCGATAAGCCGTCTCTGGCAGCAGTGTTCTCTGCTGTTGCCAGTGTTTTTTTGAGGAAATCACTATGAAAACCAGCTTGAAGAGACTGTCTGCCTGCCTGATAGCCGGCGCACTCTGCTTTCCCTTGCTGGCCCAGGCCGGTGTCAAGATCATGGGCACCCGCTTCATCTACCCGGAGCAGGAACGCGAGATCACGGTGCGCCTGACCAATAACTCGGCAAGGCCGACCCTGGTCCAATCCTGGCTCGACAAAGGGGATCCATCGGTAGAGCCGGGCGCAGAAAAGCTCCCCTTCATGGTGCTGCCCCCTCTGACCCGTATCGAAGCCAACAAGGGGCAGGTCCTGCGCATTACCAAGGTTGCCAATCCCGTGCAGGATCGTGAATCCGTCTACTGGCTCAATGTGCTGGAGATCCCGCCAAGGGCCGAAGGCACCCAGGATCGCAACGTCATGCAGCTTGCCTTCCGCTCGCGCCTCAAGCTGTTCTATCGGCCCGCTGGGTTGACTGGCTCCCCGATTGACGCTGCCAAGTCCCTGAGCTGGACACCAACCCCCACGGGGATCCGGGTGCGCAATGACTCGGCCTTTCACGTCAGCTTTGCCGATGTCACCGTGAAGGCGGCCGGCAGGCAATTCAAGATAGCGGCCGCCGGCATGGTGAACCCGCGTTCCAGCCGCGACTACCCCCTCAAGGGGTGGCAGGGCGCAACGGGCACCGTCAGCGCCAACTGGATCGACGACTTCGGGGCAACCCGAGACCAGAGCTACACCTTGAAACCCTGATCATCCACGCTCTATCGCCTGTTTCGATTTGCATGAACGAGGCTCACTTCAGACGCGAGTGACCGCCTCCGGCCCGCTCATGCTGTCCATTTCTCACTCTTCTGGATACGCGGTATGAACTTCTCCCGATGCACCAACACAGATAACCCGCAGATGCCTGCCGAGCGACCATGGCGACCCACGGCCATCGCCGAGGCGATCTGTGCGCTGCTCGGCATGGGCATGCTCTCGTCGGCGCTGGCGACGGAATCCCCAGAGGCGATCCCGGCGGTGTCGAGCAATGAAGCCGTCCAGTTTGACAACACATTCCTGCGGGGGCTGGGCCAGAACATCGACCTTTCTCAATTCTCCGAGGCCGGGGCCATCCTGCCCGGCACCTATACCCTGGACATCACCCTCAACGGCAAGGAGCGGCTGCGCCAATCCGTCGAAGTGACTCAAGGGGAGGGGCAAGCCTCATCCAAGTTCTGCTTTAAGGCCGCCGATGTCCATCGCTGGGGGGCCAAGCTCGAACAGCTGCCCAATCAGGAGGACGTCACGCAACTGCTGGCAACCGACTGCATCGAGGTCGGCAAGCTGATCCCGGGGGCGACCTTCACCATGGACACGGCCGAACTCACCGGGGTACTGAGCATCCCCCAGGCCTATGCGGGCCAGGTCAAACGCGGTTACGTGGATCCCGCCGAGTGGGATGAGGGGATCGACGCCGCCATCCTCGGCTATCACGCCAACGCCTTCCACAATGAGCGCGATGGCGCGGCCTCCAGCACGGATTACAGCGTCAATATCAACGCCGGCATCAATCATGGCGGCTGGCGACTGCGCCATAACGGCAGCTATCAGAGCGGTAACGACACCGGCAGCACCTATACGGCCCTCAATACCTATGCCCAGACCGATATTGATCCCCTCCAGTCCCAGCTGACCCTGGGTGAATATTTCACCTCGGGCAATGACTTTGACTGCATCCCCTTCACCGGAGTGCAGTTGGCCAGCGACGACAGCATGCTGCCGGAGAGCGAGCGGGGCTTCGCCCCCGTCATCCGGGGCACCGCCGACACCAACGCCAAGGTCACGGTGAGCCAGAACGGCAACCAGGTCTACGAGACCACGGTCGCACCTGGCGCCTTCGTCATCGACGATCTCTATGCCACCGGCTATGCGGGCGATCTCGAGGTGACCGTCACCGAGGCGGATGGGCGTGAGAAGCACTTCACCGTGCCTTTCTCCTCCGTGGTGCAGATGTTGCGCCCGGATGCTTCCCGCTTCAACCTGGCGGCGGGCCAGTACCGTGACGAGAGCCTCAGCGATGAACCCTGGTTCTTGCAGGGCACCTATCGGCGCGGGATCAGCAACAGCCTGACCCTCTATGGGGGGGCCTCGCTGAGGATTACGGTTCATTGCTGGGGGGAGCGGCCTTCGCGACCCCTATTGGTGCCGTGGCGCTGGACGCCACCTTCTCCCACGCCAGAGGGCTGCCCGGCGGACTAAACGGTCTGCCCCAGGATGGCGACATGACGGGTCAGAGTTACCGGGTGAGCTACAGCAAGCTGCTGGATCAGAGCCGCACCAACTTCTCCCTCGCCGCCTATCGCTTCTCCAGCGAAGAGTTTCTGAGTTTTGGCGACTTCGCCCGCCAGCGCGAAAACACGGACAGCACCTACATGCGCGAGCGCAATCGCTTCCAGCTCAGCGTCAGCCAGCCCATGGGGCAGTATGGGGATCTCAACTTCACCGGCCTTATCCGTAATTACTGGGGAGAGCAGTCGAGCGTCACTACCTATCAGCTCGGTTACAACAAGAGCTTCGGCTGGGGCAGCCTCGGCGTCTCCGCCAGCCGGGAACTGCAGGAGTACGGCAGCAACGACACCCTGATGCTGACCGCCAGCATCCCCATCGGCAGCGGCCGCCAGCGCCCTCTGCTCAGCACCACGGCCACCTTCAACGAGGACCACAGCAGTTCGGTTCGAACCAACCTCTCCGGTTCCCTCGGCGAATACAGCCAGCTCAACTACGGCCTCTATGGCAGCCGGGACCATGACAGCACGGGCAATGATTACACCTATGGCGGCAACCTCAACTACCGCACCTCGGCCGCCCAGCTCGGGGCCAGCTATAGCCACGGAGAGAGCTACAACCAATACTCGGCCACGGCGAGCGGCACCCTGGTGCTTCACTCGGGCGGTGTGGTCATGAGCCCGGAGCGGGGCGAGACCATGGCACTGATGGTGGCCGACGGCGCCCCCGGCGCCATGCTCAACAACGACCAGGGCAATCGTCTGGATGGCGATGGTCAGGCCCTCAAGGCAGAGCTCACCCCTTATCGCCAGAACACGCTCGGCATCAGCCCCCGTGGCTTGCCGATGGATGTCGAGCTGCAGGTCACCTCCCAACGCGCGGTGCCACGCCGTGGCGCCGTGGTACGACTCGATTACGCCACCCTCAATGGCAAGCCGCTGCTACTGCGCCTGGACGATATCCGCATTCCCTTCGGGGCGAGTGTGAAAGATGGGGACAACAACCAGGTGGCCCTGGTGGGGCAGGGGGGATCATCTTCCTGCGCGGCGAACACAAGGGGCTGAAAGTCGTCTGGGGTCCGCAGTCTGAGCATCAATGCCAGTTGCAATATCCCCCCGTGAGCGATGACAGCAGCGAGAATGTCTACCAGCAGCGCGATGCGACATGCACCTAGTGGCAGGTTTTAAATAATGAAATACCTAATATTTCAGTGTTTTGTTTTGTTTTGTGGAGTCTCGTATGGTTAACATATTATATATTGCTCTAGCTTGGTTGCTGCTGGCCCTCTCCAGCCTGCTGCCCGCACACCAGGCCTTTGCCGCCAGCACTCCCATTCCGGCAGGCTTGCCGCAAAAGCAGTGCAGCGGTGATCTCACCCGCAATGTCACTGCCGTGGTTGATACCGGCGACAATGGCCAGGATGTGGGTTCCGGCGTCATCTATAAAAACAACTTCAACACCGGCACCCAGTCCACCGTGGTCTGCAATTGTCCAGACCCCTACAACTTCAGTGGCGTGACCTATTCGGCCTACTACACCCTTCCCGATAACGGTCAAAACGGCAATATCTGGGCCATCCTCAACGAGAGCCTCCATTTACAATGCGCCGGGCGCGGGCAGCCTGCAGTTGCCGTTCGAGCGTTTCTCTTCCTATAGCCAGGAGTGCAACAGCGCCAACAACCAGTTTCAGGATTCGGAGGGAATGAGCGGCAGTTTCGACGTCAAGATCACCAAGGGCATACTGGGGGAGTCGAGATTCACCGGCATTCTGGGTCGCCTCTATCGCACCTATGGCAACATCCCCGACCGCGCCTTCCCCATCGCCGAGTATTATGTGGATCTCACCGTCAAATCCAGCGCCGAGTGCAGCTTCGAGGGGGGGGAGGTCTTTACCGTGGATCTCGGTTCCGTGGCAAGGCAGAGCCTGCAGGACGGGGCGCCGCCCGCTGGTTACAGCCCAAGGCCCCTCAATATCACCATCGAGTGCAGCAACTTGGTCACTGCCCCAACCCAACTTGAATACTTCTTCAATGGTGTGGGCGCGCCCAACGCCGAGGGTCCCTTTATCGCCACCAGCAACCCCGGCGTCGTGGTCGGCATGACAGATGATGCTGGTAACCCCATCGGGCTGGGGAGCAGCAACAGCGTGTTGCGCCCCTTCCAGAACGGCCAGTCCAGCATGGACCTGCGTTTCTACCCCGCCAAGACGCCGGGTTACAGCGCCCCCATCGAACCGGGGGCCTTTTCGGCCAACGCCATCGTCACCGTCACGCTCCCCTGATGCTGACCATTTGTTTGAAAAAATGCCGCAATAGCAATACAGGAAACGCCATATGAATGACCCGCACGCAATGGCGCATAAAGGGGCAATAACCAGGGTCTGCCTGACGGTGATGCTGGTTGTCGTCTCCCTCTGGTCCAAGGGGGCCATGGCCGAGTTGCCAGTGAATCAGTGCGAGGGTAATCCGCTGATCAATCACCAACTGGTGATTGATCAAACATTCGGGGATGGCACGGCCGCCACCGGAGATAAAATGACCCTGGAAGCAGGGTCCGGACAGTCAGGCACTGGCCTGTGCAATTGCCGTGACAGCAAAAGCTATTATTCGTGGTTCACAGGGCGATCCAACTTACCCGAGGCGGGGGGCGGTTACTATCAACTCAACGAATATCTCGACGCACAAATTTCTATCTATGTTTATAGCGCCGGATTTCAACTGGTGCCCTTTACCTCGGTACAAAATAGCGCGACCTCTCAATGTGCCGGTGCCAATACCGTGGTCTCTGGGGTCGCCACAGGGGGACGGGCAATGGTGACCTTCCGCTTGCGCAAAGGGATTGTGGGGTACGTGAAATATTCAGGTGAGCTCGCCTCCCTCTATTGGATGATAGGTTCAAATAAGCTCCCCGATTTTAACTATCCCTTCGCGGTGGTGAATGCGGATATTACGCTGGGGGCGCTCGCGCAATGCAATTTCAGACAAGGCGATACCTTTACCGTTGATCTGGGCGATGTCTACAAGGGCAATATGACGGACGGCAACATACCGAACAATTACACCCCCAGAAACATTGATCTGAGTGTGGATTGCACCAATCTGGACAGCTCGGCCCTTGAATATAATTTCCAGAGCGCCTCCGGCTCCACCGGTGATTTTATCAACACGGATCTTCCGGGAGTGGGCGTGGGGTTGCTCGATGGGAGTGGCAACCCCATTGGACTCGGCATCAATAATGCGGTGACGGTCCCGACGGTTGGTACAGTAGATAATTCCGCAAGCGACTTTAATGTCAAACTGTATCCGACCAAATTGGCAGGACAAGAGGTGCAGCCTGGCCACTTCTCGGCGCAAGCCATCGTGACGGTTTCAATACCCTAGTGCCAGGCTGAATGTTCAAACACAGACGCGGCCCCATGCATATTGGTAGCCATGGTCGCAAAGGGGATCCGAGATGGATTCCCTTTTTCGCTTTCAATTGCAGGGAACGGTTGTTGCTCAATTCTTCATCGGCCCAGGGTGGGTCATATCCACAATCAACCGGTCAGAACTGTATGAGTATTGCCATGATGAACCTTATGATTGCCGGGCCTCGCTGGTTATTGAAATCGGTGGGCATTCTTTCGCTGACCCTCTTCTTTGCCTGGCCCAATGTAGCATCAGCCAAATATCGCTGGCAGTGTGAAGGGGATCCCTTGATTGTGCATAAATTCGCGGTTGAATCCGACCTGGCTGCGGATAGCACGGGTAATGCCGCGGGCACCCTGATAGAGGAGGAGAGTCACTCCGGGCAATCCGGCAGAGGGAAATGTGATTGCTGGGAGGATGGCCAATATTACTCATTTTTCACGGCGACGACCGACTTGCCAGATGCAGGCAATGGCTGGCGGATGCTCAATGATTATATCGAGGTGAAAACCTTTATATTCATCTATGGTCCAGGTTTTCAGGAAGTGCCGTTTGATAGCGTCCAGAATGCCGGATTGTCGACCTGCTATAAGCGGGACTCCCTGGTCAGCGGGGTCGCCACCGGCAGTCAAATCAAGACGCAGTTTCGGCTGCGCAAGGGCATCATCGCCCAGGTCTTGTTTTCCGGACGGCTCGCCACCCTGTACTGGCGACTGGCCCCTGATCCTGGCTCCGTCGATTACGCCTATCCCTTCGCCTATGTCGATGCGAATATCCAGCTCAATGCCGATACCTCCTGCTCGTTCAGACAGGGGGATACCTTTACCGTGGAGCTGGGCAAGATTGGCAAATATGCGCTCAAGACAGGGGAGCCCCCCCTGAGCCCGCCACCGGCGCGGCTCGATCTCGGTGTGGACTGCGTCAATATGCAGAGCAACCAGGTCATTGACTATACCTTCCAGAGCGCCTCCGGCTCGGAAGGCAACCTGATCAAGACCACCCTGCCCGGCGTCGGGATCGGGTTGCTCGACGACAACCACAACCCCATTGGACTGGGGTTCGAAAACTCGGTTTCGGTGCCCTCGACCAACGCATCGACGCACTTCTTCGTCAACCTGTATCCAGCCCGGCTACCCGGTCAGGCCATCGAAGTGGGGCAGTTCAGTGCCCAGGCCATCGTCACCATGACACTGCCTTGATGCTCATGCATCGCGAGGGGCGACATCCGGTTAGCCAGCATTGGCAGGAGGATCGCATTGAAACATAACACCGCTAATAGGTTATTTTTCAGCATTAATAACCAAGAAATTCATTTTGTGACATATGTAATAGATGTTTTTTTTACGATTCACCATGCGGTCACGGTATGCTTTTTAACGTGGTCATCCGTGCATATTGACCCGCCCGGCGGGTACAGAGGAGAGAAACATGAAGAACGGGATAAGCCTGTACTGGAGCCTGTCGATGGCGCTCTGCCTGAGTGTGTCACTCTCTCTGCCGCTCCCGGCCCAGGCGGGCAATACCAATAACTGCAGCAGCGGCGATCTGCCCAACACGGCCATGATGAATAGCCAGTTGACGAATAATACGGCGCTCGGCAGCCTGATCCCGGGCTCGGATGCGCGCCTCACCGTCAATATCACCTGTACATCGGCCTGGCAAAACAACATGCAAGATTGTGCCGGCGGCGGCGGCTGGGCCCTCAGCCCGGTATCGGGTGTCATCCCGACCCTGGTCCCCGGCTATAGCGATGTCTATACCTATGCGGGCATGCCCCCCAGCGTCGGTTACCAGATCCTCAATGCCGCCGGCCAGGCCTTCGATGCCGGCGGCAGCGAGTTTCCCTTGCAAAACCTCGGCAGTGGACAAAACCTCATCAGCCTGCCGTTTTCAGCCGAATACGTGCAGACCGAGGAGAGCCTGACCCCGGGCACCGTCATGGTCCAGGGCATGGTGACCATCGATTACAACTGAGATGTTTATCGGCCATTAGGCGCCCCCGGTATCAACCGGGGGAGGGGCCAGCTAAGCGTAATCATCGTCAATCGCTGACCCTGTCTCTTAGAGTGCCGGGCCTGGCCATTGGACACTTGGGAACAGCGATTCAACCACCGCAGACAAGGCTAATACGCCGCGATCATCCAAGTGCCTGCCCATGATTTGCAATCCGATGGGGCGACCATCCCGAGTGAACCCGATAGGAACAGAGGCCGCCGGGAGCCCGGTAAAGTTTGCCAGTGCCGAAAATGGCACCCAAGCCGAAGGGGACAATGCTTTTCCGGCAATCAGTGAAGGGCCATAAGTATCAATGGGAAAGGCTGCCGATGCCGTCGTTGGGGTGATCAGAAAATCGAAATTCTGCATAAAACGGGCAGTCGCATTTACAATACGTTTTCTTTCGACCAAGGCATGGCTGAATTGATCACCCGACCATGTTCTTTCAAGAATACTGCCCAGCCATCCGTCAATGGCAACCCCTTTATCTTCCGACATTGATATCAAACCAGAGCGATCCGTCTCTAGCGCAACGATCGTATCCAATAACGTTTCATTGTTTCCTATGGCGGGGAATGCCTGCTCCATATTGCCAAGCACGGCTTTTAATCGCATGGCGACGCTATCAACGGCGGCAATGATTTCAGGATCTACCACGGCAAAACCCAGATCCGTTGAGTAGGCAAATCGACAATGTCGCAATGAATCGATGCTTTTTAACGCCCAGTCATCTGATTCAGCAGGAATGGAATGGCGATCATAAGGGGATGGGCCACTGAGGACAGAGAGTGCCAGCGCCGCATCAGCCGCACTGCGCGTCAGCGGGCCAATATGCTCCAGCGACTCCCATCCTGACTGGCCGGGATAGCGCTCATCCCTGCAACCGGGATAAAGAGGAACGCGCCCCCAGGAGGGTTTCATCCCAAACACACCCGACAGTGCGGCGGGTATCCGGATAGATCCACCCCCATCACTTCCCAAGGCAAGAGGAACCATTCTTGCCGCGACCGCCGCCGCAGATCCCGCGCTTGAGCCGCCTGGCGTGAGATCGGTATTCCAGGGGTTTCTTGTCGTAGGAAATAACTTGTTATGACCGACTGCCCCATAACCAAATTCCGAGGTATTCGTTTTACCCAATATGACGGCACCTGCTTCTTTCAGGCGCTGAACAACAATATCATCAGTGTCAGGAATAAAATCTTCGTACAATAATGAACCGAACGTGGTACGAACGCCTTTGGTACAAATTAAATCTTTGACCGCAACGGGGACACCGGCCAAGGGGCCGACTGGCTTGCCGGCTAATATCAAATCATCGATATGTTCGGCCTGTTGCCTTGCGCCATCGCCATCAACCAAACAAAATGCGTGTAATTCAATATCGTATTTCTGAATGCGTTGGAGTGCCAACTCCGTCACCTCTGCTGCCTTATATTCTTTGCGGGCGATCGACGCAGACAGGTCACTGAGGCTAAGTGCCAATGGCGATGTTGGTGTATTTTCAAACATATTTTTCCCATTCTCGCTGTCACATGTTGATAGGCAGTATCATTGATTTTTATGTGGGTAGGAACCTTGACAGGTATCAATGGCCACTGACTCCATCATTGTCTTGAAACCATCCTCTGCATTTGCCAGAGCTGGCGCAGGGGGCAAGAAGCAATATACGTCTGCGTCATTTAATGGGGGCTTTACCGACGCGCCAATCGTCATCGTCAGTGAAACCGGATGGCCATGTTTTGGCATCACCATTTTTCTGAAGCGGGGCATGAGGACTTAACCTTTACAGCCCAACTGCGTCAGGGCCTTTTTTATGTTAAATTGCATCTTGTTGATCCAATGGTATATTTAGCCGTCCCCCTGAACAGCCTTCACGCTCTCTCTCGGGGGGAGGGCAGCGGCAAGGAAGCACTTCTTTGCCGCCCGCAATATGCGAAGTGAGAGATAACAGTCACGAAACCTGAATGTTGCAAGGTTATATGAGCCAGAATATCACGCCAGAAAAAACGCTTTCAGAGCCGCAGGACAATGCCGAGCGCCAGCGCCAACATGTGAAGCGCAAGCAGGAGAGTCACAGCCGGTTGCAATGCTGGATCAGCAATCGTCACGCCGAGCGGTTGCAGGAGCTCGGCCAACATCTCGAAGACAGCCAGGCCTCTCTCATCGAGCAGGCCATCGATCTGCTCTACCAGCACGAACTGGTACCCAGCTATCGCGAAGCAGAGAGCCCCCTCCCGGATCCGGTGGAATAAGGATTTCTCAGGCGGCGATCTTCATTCGTGAGGGCATAAAAAAAGCCAGGTACGAATTCCTTGTACCTGGCATAGGGGAATTGGCTCCTTGCAGAGCCGTGCGCTAACGGGTGTGCAGATAGCCTTAAGCGTAGACAAGGCCCGAGGCATTTCAAGATCTGACTAAAAGTTCAACCAGAGTGTAGGTTTTTCAGACTCGTTCAGGTTTAGCATCAGTCTGTGACGCCATCGAACCAACCCCAGCCACCTGCATCACCACTCACCCATTGAACAGGTTGTTGTCGCGCACCAGCTCACGGGGGAGGGCATTCTTGACCCGACTGCCGACCCATTTCCCCATGCCCAGCGGCTGTCCCTGATAACGGACAATCACTTCACCGGATCCTGCTGCCTGCTCCGGCCAGACATCCCGCCCCATCATGTACTCCCGCGCATTGTTCGCATCCAGCTCTACCACCCCGTGAGTGGCCGCGCCACCATAGGCCAGTGCCCACTCGTGGGTCAGGCGATATCCCTTCTTGAAGGTTTCCGCCAGCTTGATGCCGATGCGATCGAAACGCAACTTGCCCTGCAGCTCCCCGAATACCTCGGGGAAGAGCCAGATCTCATCGTTTCGCCCATAGAGCACGCCTCGGGGCGCGACCCCGAAGTTGGCTTCGATCTCCCGCACCATGGGCTCACTCTCTTTCGCCGGCAGCGGCAGATAGGGGAACTTGCCGAGCTTGCCCGGTTTGAACAGGGTGTTGGGCACCGAATGGTGTTTGCGAAGACGGGCGACAAAGAAGCCTTCGCTGTCGAAGATCTGGGGCCAGACATGCAGATAACCCTCGGCCGTGCAGGCCTTGTCCGCACCGGGAAAGAGGTCCGCGAGCGAGTCAAAACTCAGGGCATCGCCGAATTTATCCAGCAAGGATTGGCAGATGGCCTGGTTCTCCTGGGTGCTCAAGGTGCAGGTGGAGTAGACCAGCACGCCGCCGGGTTTGAGGGCATGGAAGGCGCTTTCCAGCAGTCCGGCCTGCACCGCCGCTATCTCATCGATGCTCGCCAGGCTCCAGTTGCGCAGGGCATCGTCGTCCTTGCGCACCGTCCCTTCACCGGAGCAGGGGGCGTCCAGCAGAATGGCGTCGAAGGTCTCCGGCAACCACTGGCCAAAGACCTTGGCATCGAAATGGGTCATGCCGACATTGGTCACGCCGCAGCGCTGGATGTTGGCACTCAGCACCTTGAGGCGGCTGCTGGAGTATTCGTTGGCCACCAGCATGCCCTGATTGTTCATCAGTGCCGCAATCTGGGTGGTCTTGGATCCCGGCGCCGCCGCCGCATCCAGCAAGATGCCATCCCGTTTGACCTTGTCGCTGGCAAAGAGCGCCGTTACCGGCAGCATGGAACTCGCCTCCTGGATATAGAAGAGGCCGCTCAGGTGCTCGGCGGTGTTGCCAAGGGGCACGCTTTCGTCCTCTCGACTCAGCCAGAAGCCGGTCTCGCACCAGGGCACGGGATCCAGCAGCCAGCCAAGTTGCTGCATCTGCAAGACAAATTCAGGGACGCCGATCTTGAGGGTATTGACCCGGATGCTGCGGCGCAGCGGTCGTCGACAGCTCGCCACGAACTCATCCATGGAGAGGTGATCGGGCATGATGGCAGCGATATGACGCAGGAAGTGATCGGGGAGGTAGGTGTTGTCGTGCACGGTGCAATCTCGCGGACCCAAAACAAGGGGCGACATCTTATCACAGGGAGCGCTCCCTCTTCAGGCCACTTTCATGGCGAAGCGACCCTCCGATCAATAAAAAAACCGGCCAGAGGCCGGTTTTTCTTCAAGCTGGGGAGGATCAAGGCTGGATGCGGGGACTCCACTCCAGCCACTCTTTCTCCGCCTTGCTGTAAAGGGGATAGCTGTGGCCACCCTTGACGGTGGGCCCCATCTCCCGCTCCGGCGTGTTGAAGGCGATGCCACCGGCCAGCAGACTCTGCACGGTTTCCACTTCTATGGTGCCGCCGGTGAGGCCGATGTCCGCCTTAACGCCGGAGACATTCCAGAAGCGGCTGTTGGCCCGCACCAGATGGGCATACTCCTTGTCGACGCTCACATCGATCAGCACCTCGCTGCCATCGCGGGCCAGGGCGACCCGGGTCACGCTGCCCACCACCAGCTTGCGAAACAGCAAGGGGCTGCCGACGCTGATCCCGCTGACGGAAGGGCTCTTGAGGGTCAGGGCCAGGCCGGTGGGGCCGCTTTGACTCAAGGAAAAACGCTCCTTGCCGGCGCCCTGGCCAGGGCTTGCCTCGATGAAGGCGCCCTTGATCAGGGTGTCGAGATGAGAGACGCCCCCCAGCCCCAGCTTGGCCTGTACCAGGGTGAAGCGAGCACCGGATTGCAGGAAGCGATCGGCATACTGGTTGTCGAGCTCCGCCTTGAAGCTCACCTGGCCGAGGGAGGGAGCCAGCAGTACCTGCTCAATCTTGCCGATGTCCACCCCACGATAGCGGATGGGACTGCCGACCCCCAGACCCGGATTGCTCTCGGCCACCAGGGTCAGCGTTCGCACCTGGGTTTGCGCCTGCTCCTTGCTGTCAAACAGCTGGTGGCTGCTGCGGCCGGTGCCGAGGCGGTCAAACTCGATGGCCCCGCGCAGCAAGGTGGCGAGGTTGCCCATCTTGACCTGCACGCCGTCGAGCCGGATCTTGCCGTCGATGGCCGCCTTCTTCCAGAACTGGGGGAGCTGCCTGAGCAGGGGGGCATAAGTGGCATCGATCTCGAGGGCGATCTCGACCCCCTTGGCGTCGGCCTTGAGCCCCTTGACCCGGCCCGCCTCCAGTCCCAGATAGAGCACGGGGGAGCCGATGCCGATCCCGTCGGCCTGGTCGGCCCGCAGCAACCAGCGCTCCGGTTTGGCATTACGACTGCCGAGCAGCGCCAGCTCTTCGCTGGGGTAGAGTCGATCGATCCGCTCACCCGAGGGCGCCTGAACGAGCTTGATGCCGCCGCCGAGCCAGGCGCTGGCCGGGCTGGTATCAACCTTGATGCCCGCGAGGCTCGCATCGATCTGCAAGGGAGAGGCGCGGTAGAAACGAGCTCGATTCAGCAGAGCGCGATGGGCCTCTTCCACCCGCAGGGCGACCCTGGCATTGCCGCTGGCATCCAGACTGAGCGGCCCCACCTGACCTATCTGCAGCCCCTTGAACCAGAGCGGGGCCCCTTCACTCAGACCCGCCAGATCGTCAGCCTGCAGAGTCAGGAGGATGCCGCCCACTTGTCCCTGGCTCTCCAGGGTCATGGCATGCACTCGCTCACCGGCCACGTAGTCCAGGCGAATGGCGGGGCCGGCCAGCAGGCGATCCGCATGCTTGAGGCCGGAGGGGGAGAGGGAGAGCGCTTCCCACACCAGACGGCTCTTGCCGGTCATCCTGAAGGCCTGCTCCGGATTGATCAGAGCCGTCACCTCCCGACCCTGCTGGGTCAGGCGGATGGGGTCGATGCGGCCAATCTCGATGCCCTCAAACAGGATGGGCATCCCTCCCTTGATGGGCAGCGAACCCGCCTGGATTTGAATGCGCTCACCGCGCGCCGCCTCGGCCAGCCCCTTGTAGAGGGTGAAGTTCTGGCCCTTCGCGGCAGAGGCTGAGCCCTTGGGAGAGTCGAAGGCGATGCCGCCGCTCAGTATGGAGGTGAGACTGCCCGCTTCCACCTTGACCCCTTCCAGACTGAAGGAGCCCTTGATGCCGCTGATGTTCCAGAAGCGGGTGTCGGTCTTGATGAGGTGCTCGAAACGCGGTTCGATCACCAGATCCAGGATCACGTTCTGGTTCTCCTCACCGAGGCGGGTATTGATGACACTGCCCACCTCCAGCCCGCGGAAATAGATCTTGGCACCAATGCCCACTGACCCCAGGGAGTCAGCCGTCAGATGCAGGGTGCGTCCCTGGGCCTGATAGCCGGGGGGAGGGCCGTCAATGGCGTCGAACTCATCCTCTTGCGGGTTGTTCTCCCGCCCGGGTTGCAGGTTGATGTAGTTGCCGGAGACCAGGGTGTCGAGGCCCGAGATCTCGGTGAGCGACGCCTTGGGGCTCACCAGCCAGAAGTCGGAGCCCTTGCGGATCAGCGGACGGGCGCGGCTGTCCACCTTGGCCAGCACGGCGATCTTGCGGCCGTCGGCGGCGAGCTCCAGCTCTTGCACGACGCCGATGGCCACCCCTTGATAGCGCAGCTGGGTCTTGCCCGGCAAGATGCCGTTGCCCTGGGCAAAGTTGATGCGAATGAGCTGACCGCTGTTGCTCCACTGCTGGTAGAGGAAGCCCCCCGCCAGCAAGAGTGCGATGGCGGGCAATAACCAGACTGGGGATAACCAGCGATGTTTCTCAATGACGGGTTCAGCCCCGATCATACCGACTCCTTACATTGGCCGTGGTAAACAGCACATCCGATACAGACGAAAATAGACTAGCGAGATGCCTTGTCCCATAACAGGCGGGTATCCAGCATCCGCGCCGACATCATGGTGAGCACCACCACGCCGGCGAAGGCGGTGGCGCCGGGGCCGGCCCGCACGTTGAGCAACACGCCCCGATCCACCAGCGCCACCATGAGGGAGATGACGAAAAGATCCAGCATGGACCAGCGACCGATGAAATCGATGATGCGATACATGATGAGCTGGCGTTTGCGCCGCACCGGCTTGCTCCGTTGCAGTTGCCAGCAGATCCAGCCCAGCCCCAGGATCTTACCGATGGGTACTATGATGCTCGCGGTCAGCACTATGGTGGCGATCCCCGACATCTTGCTGCGATAGAGCGCCATGATACCGCTGAAAATGGTATCGGACTGCAGTAATCCCTTGTTGTAGAAGTGGGTGATGGGCAGCAGATTGGCGGGCAGCAGCATGAAGGTGGCGAGCGCCAGCAGCCCCCACGACCAGGCAAGGGATCTGGGGATACGCATCTGCAGATGACTGTGACAGCGCGGGCAGCTCGCACCGCTCTGATAGCGCACCAGCAGGCCGCAGGTGTGGCAGCGGCAGAGCCCGAGCTCACGGGCGCTGGTCTGACTCATGGGCCGGCTCCTGTGAGGGGGTGTGCAGGGCAATCTTCTCCCAATAGGGGGAGGGGTCGAACAGGATCAGCAGCGTCATGTTGAGCAGCATCAGGATCCCGAGGCTCAACAAGCCGCCCCCCAACCGCACATCGGCGATGTCGATGAGCTTGAACAGGGCGACCAGCAGGCTGACGATGTAGACCTCCAGCATGGCCCAGTGGCGAAACACCTCGACGAGTTTCAAGGTCGGCGCCAGTATGTGCCAGCGCTTGGCAAGGCCGGAGGCGAGGGTGAAGATCCCGAGCAGCAAGCCCGTCGGCGCCAGAGCGGCGCACCAGAGTACCAAGCCCGCCACCCAGAATTCGCGCTCTTCAAACAGCACCAGTATGCCCTTGAGCAGGTTGGCGTCCGAGTTGACGCCCGCGAGCCGCAGGTAGATGAGGGGCTCGAAGAAGGCCGACGGCAGCAACAGCAACCCCGTGATGGTGAGCGCCATCAACTGGGAGGATCGAAAGGCGTAGCGCCCATACAGGTGCTGATGACAACGGGGACAATGGGCATGACGGCGCAGCGGCAATAACTTGCGTTCGATCAGCAAGTCGCAGGCCGGGCAAACGGTCACGGAACGGGTCTCCGACATACGATTCAACCTGTTGAAGGAATTGACAAAATTTACCCTAAAACCAGCCAACTGTCTTGCCCGGGCAACGCCTTGCCCCAAGAAAAGTGTGTCGGCATGTTGCATACCGGGAGGATGACGCGTCTTGTCCGCCCGTCATCAGGATCCCGCCAGGGCCTAGATGATCGCCGTCAGTGCCTTGGAACGGATAGCTGTTTGCAAATACTGTATATCCGTACATATAATTATCTCACTATCATGAGGAGGACGCCATCATGGCCGTTGAGATCAAGTATGTAGTGGTGCGTGGGGGAGTGGAGAAGATGACCTTTACCAGCAAGAAAGAGGCGGATGCCTATGACAAGCTGCTGGATACCGCCGACGAACTGATGACAGTGTTGGCCACTGCGCCGGTGGAACTGACCCCGGAGCAGCAAGAGGGGCTGGCCTTCTACCTGGCCGAGCAGCGGGATCTGCTGCAAAGCGTCTTGCGAGGCGGCAAAGGGCAGGGGATCCCCGCCAGGGATGAGAAAAGCGAGGCTATCTCTGCCGACAAGCCCAAGGGTAAATCCCTCAAGAGCGTGGCCTGAGGGGGAGGCGGGTAGCAGAAGCCTTCACGGGGAGAGAACTGGGTGGTTTATTCAGATATCCAGTTTTTAAATTCATTTTTGTTGGTATTTACCCCGAGAATTTTCCAACTAACCTGCATATTCATTGAATAATAACGCTAGCGCGGTGATGGCGGTGCCACCAAGAGGCAGGCCCGCATTGATCCCGCCAAGCCGGGCAATGATGCCGATAGCCCCATTTATCGGCATCAGGCTCGGACCCTGTCACACCTTATTTCAACAACAAGAACGCCATGACTCATCCGTCTCTCCCCCCCGCCATGCCACTGTTCGATAACCTGCGCCATCTGGAGGCGGGCAACCCGCTGGTCAACCAGTATCTGGCCAATCTCAGCCTGGGGAATGTACCGGATGCGGGACTCGTCTATGAGCTCGCCGTCGACTGGCTGCTGGAGCAGCGCCACAGCGAAAACAATTACAAAACCTATCGCAGCGAGCTGACCACCTTTTTTCACTGGTGTTTCGCTGAGCTGGCCATCAGCCCCAAGGATCTTACCCGGCGCATCATGATGCGCTATCTCGACTACTGCCAGGCGCCGCCGGCGACGCTTATCGCTTATCGCAACGTCGCCCAGTTCGTGCAGGACAAGGAGTGGGGAGAACGGCTGCCCAATCCTCTATGGCGGCCATTTCTGGGCAAGCGGGAACTGGGGCGGGAGCTGCCATACCGCTTAAGCGAGCAGGCCATGAAAACCAAGCTCGCCATCCTCTCGAGTTTCTTTCAATTCCTCGTCCAGGAAGAGTACATGGATCGCAATCCCGCCCTGTTGCTGCAACGGGTCAATAGCCCCGTGCAGCCGCAGCAGGAGGAGCAGAGCCAATCCTTTTCCGAACTGCAGTGGACCTATGTCATGCAGGCGGCCGAACAATTGGCAGAAGAAAATCCCGCTCAGCACGAGCGAAGCAGATTTCTCATCTGTCTGATGTACGCCTGTTATCTGCGGATCTCCGAGGTCGCCGCCAGACCCGGCTTCAGTCCGGTGATGAGCCAGTTTCGACGCGACGCCAAGACGGGCGTCTGGGGCTATTTCATTCCGCGCAGCAAAGGCGGCAAGCGGCGCACCGTGGCGGTGTCACAGGCCTTGCTGGATGCGCTCAAGCGCTATCGCACCTTTTTAGGATTGTCTGCCTTGCCGGCGCCTGGCGAACAGACACCGCTCTTCATACGCCACAAGGCGGCGGCTCACGGTCGTGAACAAGGTGAGCTCAATGCCAACCTCGGGATCCGTCAGTTGCGAGAACTGGTGATGGCGGTACTCGAACAAGCGGCTCATCTGGCCGAACAGGATGGCTTTGCCCAGGATGCCGCCGAGATGCGCAGCTTGACGCCGCACTCCATCCGCCACACCGGCATTACGCATGACATCAACTTGAATGGCCGGCCGCTGTCCCACGTACAAGCAGACGCAGGCCACGACAGCATAGACACCACCTCCAAGTATTTGCATACCGGTCACAGCGAACGGCACGAAAGCGCCAACCTCAAACCGCTGGACCATCTGCACGAATGAGCACGCGACAAGACACCATCAAGGTAATTCACGAGCAGTACCGATGCCTCCCTCGATATAGCCCCCACCAAAACCGCGCATAATGTCCGGTTTTGTTAAATGCCCATCTGAAACCTGCCGATAAGCCAGCCCATGCAATTTTGCTGGTTTATCAGGTATTTACTTGGATGGAACGAGAGTTGACCAAAAACTTCATTTTTCGATGGTTCGAGTGCGGTTTATCTGAGGAAGAGACGGCAAATTTATGTTTCGTTTCTGTGAGGCAAGTCACGAATTGGGACAAGGGTAAAGAGATCCCGCCTGTCTGTAAGCGGCTTATGCGGATGGCATCAGGGCGGGAGCTGCCCACCATCTTCAAAGCCTGGGAGGGCTGGCGGATGAAGAATGACTGCCTTGTCGCCCCTAACGGTGTGACGTACGACAGGAGAAGGATTGAGGCCATGGCCATCATCCACGCCGAGCGTTCGGAGAAGCAGAAAGAGACGTTTTACTGGAGGAAAAAGTTGGGCGTTAATTAGACAGAGAAGGGGGCAAACCCCCTTCTAAATAAAAACTACACAGTTAGATTAGCGCCTACCTGTTGCCTTCATGAAATCGATGATCTCGCGCATCAAAGCTGTACGCTCATGGGCTACCTCACGCAAGCCACTGCGCTCTCCAATCTCTGCAACCTGCGCAATAAGTTGCCGCATGTTCTCTTCATTAAATTCATAACCGTGATCAGTGACGTATTGCCCGACGAACTGATAAAAGTAATCTTCATCTATAGCGTGTGAAGTGTGCCACGTCTCACGATCAAGCCACGCCTTCAATCGCTTCATGCTCTCATTAGTTAGAGCTACTGCCATCACATACCTCCTTTTGAACAGGGCCATAAGTAGACACAAAAACAAGTGGGATTCAATCATCACCCAAAAAGGAAGTCAATGGCTTGAGGATAGAGATGCCACGTTTGATCTAGATGAAGAATTCCCCCCGTATTACTACACGGGGGGGCATGTTAGCCCCACCTAGTGGACTAACTCATATAGCGTCCCCCCTAAATCCGTCTCAAACCTCTTAAACTGCTCTGACATGCCATCCAGGTTACCCAAGTATGGCGCCATGCTCATGGTCGGAATTTTTACGCCACAGACTTTGCTTGTATCTTCAAGAGTCTCTTTAGTGTCCAGCGCATATAAAATTTGATTAACGTCATTAAGTGTATCGCAACCGTCTTTTATATCTTGAGCCGTCCCCAATATAAGTAATCCAAGCCCAATATAAGGGGTCGCGCGAAAAGCTAACTCACCTACATCAGTTGAGACATTCCTTACTGTTCTAATTGCGATCTTTCGAGATATGTTGTTTATTACCTTGATTTTACTGGAGTAACTTCTCGCATTATATTTTAGCTTATTATTATCTTTGCGAAGAGATTTATTTTCCGCTTTTAATTTAATATTTATCCGGCTAGGGCCGTTAGCTAACAGGCCTTCAATCGGAACCTTCTCCAATAAATTTGAAAACCAAGAGTGATAAGCTGAATTAGTAATAAGAAATATATTGCTCGCCATCATAGAAAAAAATGAGGCATATATTAAAAGTTTCTTTATCATAAAAATACCGCTAAACATCTGATATGCCCATCGATAGTGACATGACTATCAGTTAACCTCAGTGATCAAGATCTCACCATCTGAATTTGACCTGTTTGGCTCTATATCCATTCAGAACCTGAGAACCTCAAAAACCGGTTTAGCAGGGAAGGGGGTATTACAGCGTTTGGCGCTCAATGTCGTGAATCACCCTTGGGAGGCAGACACTTGGGGGGCATAGGTCCTCGGTACGCAAGCGCCCTCCGGCAAGGCGCTTATCATGGTTCGCGCAGCTCACCATATGCTAATGGGCTGCGGCATCTTATAGGGGCTCAGGCCCCTGCAGTTCAGTGGTTATCCTTAAGACGAGCGGCGGCAGCACGAGCACGGCGCTTAGCACGACAGTATACCTGCCATCTCTCTTCCAGTTCGATGAGTTGCCCTCCAAAGACCCACAACAGGGGAGGCAATGAGAGCAGCACAACCAGCGCAACACAGGCCCAGCGCACCTCAGCGGAATACTCAGCATTCATCCCCAGAGCGACCAGGATGGAAATATCCAGGAAAACAACGATAACGCCCAGCACCGTATTCATTCTGAAACCTCTGTTTTTAACCTAAGAAACCCACTATCGCGGTAGCAATATCCGGCCACCTTGTTATGTCCGGTCATCATTGGGTGCCGCCTTATTATCCCGACCCGCGAAGAGGGCAGCGTTGACCCGTTTGCGCAGTGCATCCCCGTCAGGGTCGCAGTACACATCCACGGGTTGCCCCTGGTACTGGATCACCGCATGGCAGGCCGTCATCGGCTTCAAATCGACGAAGTATTGCGGCCACTCCTCGGCATAGATGGCTTGCTCGTCATCGCCCTTACGCAGGGCAAAGCAGTATTCGACGCTGTAGACGTCTCGGCTGCTCTTGGTGAGCACATGGCAGTTGATGATGAGGCGATAGCCTGCGAACGGGCCTACAGCAAGGACGCCATCAGCAGACGCAGCAGGAGCGCCGCTAGGACGTACATCAGCAGCGGGCGAAGCACCCACCGCATCAGGAGCCTCAGAAGCGGTAGGAGAGGACGCAGGGGCCTTAGCAGGAGCATCAACATATTCAGGCTTGATGAAACCAAAGTATAAACAGAGTCCCCACACCGCCAGAATAAAGAGAACTTTAGGATCTCGCAGTACCGAGCTGCCTGCGATTGTATCCGAGACTTTACCGGTTGTAGTCGAGTCATAAAGCTTGAAAACATATTTCGGCACCTTGTTGAATGGCTTGGCCTGCAGCACATCGGATATAGAGCTGCCGGAATTATCGGAGAGGTGAAGCACGGTCTTATAACGGCCACCAATCCCCAGTACTGCCATATTGGTGTGACGAATGGCCGTCTCGGCAGCGGCGCGGATTACCTGGTGAACCTTTTTGATGTTCGGCGTCGTTAATACAAAGTCCCAGTTATGGTGACGGTGCATATCAAAGGCCACCTCAATGGTTTCCGGTCGGCCTTCTTCCTTGGCTTTATCCGGCCCACCAGGAAAAGCGAGTGCATCCAAATCGCTCTGGCGCCAGGCAGGCGGAAATACCCGTTGCACTTCATCGACCAAGAAGAATGCCCCTTTGGGTGCCCAGTGATAGAACCGCGCCAGGCGGTCGCGGCCTTCCTGGGATTCCGTCTCGATATAGAGCACCTCAAAGCTATCCGGCACCTCTTTGCCAAGCACCTCACGGCAACGCTCCACCGAGAAGCCCCGCACGTTGGTAACGATAAAGCGGCCCGCCTTGATAGCCGGGATCACATCGGTATGAATAGCACCGGAGGACTTATAAGAACCAGGGGCGCCGTGGTGAATTTTAATGGACATGGATCACCACCCCATCATATTGAGCAAGAGACGGGTCACAAACGCCTGCGTTATCACTGACAAGCCTTTGTCCAAGTGCAGATAAAGCAATATGTCTCGCACATCGCTGGGCAGGTTATTAAAGGACTGCGAGATTAAGTCACTGAATTGCAGGTTAATCAGGATTTCCCTGGCAACGTCCCAGGAAAACATCAGCATAAACAGCTTGAACTCAACCCACTGGATCGCCAGCTTCACCACAATCCAGGCCGTTACCTGGACAGCAAGGTTATAAATGTCATTGAATAACCCGCCAAACAAATCGCCTAACCACTCCATGATTTATCTCCTGGCAACAATCATCAATGCGAGAAAGTAAAATACGAACATCATGATGGCCGCTAACGCTTCCCAATAACCGCCCACCGATGGACATACCGAATAGGATTTACCGAATAGCGAATACATCTCGAAGCATTTGGGCACCGAACCTGAACCGCTCAAATCGAATTTAAATATTTCGGCCACTTCATCCTTTACCGCCTTGTATTTATCTTTCAGCTCTTCTTTTTTATCATCGTACTGTTTATTTATATTACCCAGGTCAAACGCGCAATTATCACCTTCTTGGCACAAGCCGGATTCATATTCAGCGCCTGCCACCTGTAACGGATTACCCGCCGCACCTGGTATTTTTGAATAATCAATCCCCGCACCACCTTCACCGCCAGAACCTTGACCACTCCCCAACGACTCTTTAATTGCGGACAAGTCACCCGCCATCTGAGTTTGCAAATTCGTCTGCTGTTTATTGAAATGTTCCAGCATGGGAAACATAGGAGCTACACTATTAGAAATCCCCGTGAGCTGGCTATTAATAGCACTCAGGTTTCCAGGCGTACCACCCCACCAACCCATGGCCGTTTGCATCATGTTTTTAATCGCCGCCGTGTCACCCGACGAAGAACCACCGCCACCACCATTGCCCAGGGCATTAGTGATATTTTGAAGCTCACCACCCAAATAAGAAATATCCTGCCTCATATCAGAAAGCTGTTTGGTTCGCGCAATATCCTTGTTGTTCCAGAAACCAGGGTCAAATACTGATTTTTCACTGAGAGATTTTAAATGTGCATTCATTTCATAAAGTAAGGGGCCATAGCTCCCTGCGCCACTATTCATCCCTGACGTATTTTGGGCAATTTTAGCCAAATCTTTTACCATAAAAGACATTTCATATCGGGTAGCGACGTCCGCTTGCCCAACCAAGTTTTTTAAACGTTCGATATTCTTCGAAACAGAATCAAAGCCAGGGGCTAAATTAGCACTTTGCGAATTGCCCACCCACATTGCAGGCGCATGATACATAGGCGCATTAGGGCCAACGTCCCCATTATTACCGCCACCAGTCTCCCCACCGCCATCACCACCAGTGCCACCGAGTTTGCATTCAGCACCCGTTGTTTGCATGGGGCCTTTGGATCCATCGTTCGGAAACTCCACACAGATTGACGTACAGTTAACCTCGCAGCCGCCCAGGGTAGAGGACTCCCATTTCACGCAGTACGGCAACGCCGTGCTGATTGGCACGTTGGATAACTGGATACCCGCCGGACAGCTAGCCAGCGCCCCCAGCGGCACCAGGAGCAGCAAATAAAGGACTCTCACATGACCCCCAATAAAAAAGGCGACCGGAGCCGCCTTGTGTCATATCGAAAACGATGATCTGTAGCCTTCGACAAAGAACAAAAACCACAGCGTCCCGATGAGCAGGGACATGGCTTAGGCCTTGCGGATAAGTCCGAGGAGGATAACGCAGCCCACCACAGAGGCGACGACCATCATCACCTTGGGAGCCGTCATATCCACATCGGATTTAGCCGCATCCAGAGCCGCAGCAGCAGCGGCAGCCGCACCACCTTCCGCCGCATTTGCCCCCACCGCAGCCAGGGAGCAGGCAACACCGATACAGCCATTGCGGAAATAGTTTTGCATTTTCGTTTATCCTCTTTTTGCACCTACGATTATTCGGGCAATTGCGCCCACTTTTAAACCTAAAGCCCATATAACAATGCCAGAGCTAAAGGCTATTCCTACCTCCGTCATATCAAACTGAAACCAGTTGGATATATCGGTGAGTTTGGAATGCTCCTGAATGGTCAGGAGCACATATTGACAGTTATCCGGCTGAGCGAGTTTGGTATATCCCTCAGCGGTAATATCTAAACAGAGCATATTCTCGCGCTCTCGTCGTCGGTCGCTGCGCGCCCTCGCTCCTCCTCCTCACGCGCGGCGGATTAAAGGGGCTTCTTGGTTGCCTGGAACGCAACGACGACGTTGCGGGTCGGATTACTGGGGTCGGCTTCCAGGACGAGATCCACCGCCACCAATTTCGGGCAGTCGGACAGCTCTTTAATGGTGGCCGCATCATTGCGCAGCGCCAATTGGCGAACCTCATAGCCCCAGGAGGTGATATTGCATTCCGGCTTGTTAACGTTATTCGCCGGAGCCAGGTATTCCACCTGGGCGAAATCATAGGGCACCGGAGAGCCAGACTTACGGGATACACCATAACCATGGGTCACACGAGTGACCAGAACACCGGACAGAATAGACATGTTATTTCCTCGTTGAAGAACCTTTTTTAGGTCGATAGCAGCATATAGTCACCCGATATAATATCGGGCGGTAATGGCATTCTTAACCGCGCTGGAATATCCAACGGTTCCAGGTGCGCTGTTAATTGGTTAACGATCTTGTCAGGGGAAAGCCCCTCAATATTCGCTAACCAATTGACAAGGCGGCCCGCCATTCTCGACATATTGAATACCGCATTATCCCGTGAGGTTTTAAAGCGGTTCTTAAACGTGGTAATACGAATGGGCTCATTTTCCACCTGGGCGATTTGTTCTAACCAGGAAGCAAATTGCGGATACATGCCCGCGAAATAAGGGTCAGGGTTTATCAGCACATCCAGGGGAATGACGCGATCCTTGTTGTGCAACTCGCCTTCGGCCCGCACCCAGTTCGGGAAGTCCGCCGACTGCATCTGTTTGCCTTTCTCATAGATGCGGGCGCACTTGCCATTGATGCGGCTGCCCACGTAGAAGGAGCAGCCCTTGGAGGGCTTGAGGCCGTAGCGTTTGACGATGCCCTTGGCAACCTCGACAGGCACGAACTCGCCGGACTCGATAGCCATCCAGCAGGGTGCCTTGCCCCGTTGCGGATGGAACTTGCCCGCCTTGGCCGACTCGACCGCTTCCAGGTAAGAAATGGTCTCTCCCTGGTAATCGTCCAGGGCGAGATCCACCCGGGTGATGCGAATACCTGGAACGTGAGAGATAACATCGTGCAAAGCCTGGAGATCCAGGGCGGCACAACCCACGCCGGAAAAACTCACCATGCAACCATGGTTCGCCGCCCCCCAACCAATAAGGCCACAGGGCAGACCATCACACAGCAAGTCGGCAGAGTGGGCGTAACCGTGTAAGCCGGAGCGGCGATCCCGTTTGCTGAATCGCGGGGCAGGGATGGGCACCCCAATCCGTTGGTTCAACTCTTCCAGCCAGAGATCGATCTCGGCGCAGCAGAGGGCATCCAGGAACTGGACACCGTAGCTGTCGATCATGTCGTTGTAGGTCTGCCAGTATTTCGCATCGGGCACCACCTCAAACTCGGAGAAGTCGAGGAGGGCAGTACAAACACTTTTCAGCTCGTTGCGCATGTCGGCGCGGGACTTGTAACCGGAGTGCAGAGCACGCTCCATCATTTCCGTCATGGAGGGCGTACACACAGGGGAGGGGGCGGGCACCGCCAGCGGCTTGGGCGCGACCTTCTCGCACAGGCGCTCGCTCACCTTGTCGAAGTGGGCGAGGGGGTTGAAGCCGGCAGGGCGCTTCCAGAGGTAGCGCAGGCCATCGACCGGCAAGGCGGAGAAGGCGGCCTGGATAGCCTTGTTGCTGGTCTCAAAGCGCGGGATGGCCTTGAGCAGTGCGCCTTGCTTGGCCAAGTCGGTCATTCGGCGCAGCTCTTCGGGAGCCCAGGTAAACGACAGATAGTCGATCAGGGTTTTGTTGCCGATAACCCCATTTATCGGCATCACGGAGTTATGACCAGTCATCAAAGAACACTCCCTGGTCATAGAAGCCTTGCCAGGTCTCTTCGGTGACCTCGACCAGCTCAAAGGCGGTGTCGGGGTACGTCATGACCAGGTAGATCCGCAGCTCGTGCAGGTCGCGGAACATCTCGACTTGACCCGCCACAGACGCGGAAATGTCGCCCGTGGGCTCATCCTGCCAATAGACCTTGCGCTCCAGGAACGCAGGCAAATCGGTTTGTTGTGGGCTAAAGTGGGTCATGGTTCACGCAATCAAATGGTTGGTTGATTGCATTCAATCATTTGATCGGTTGAATTGATACAAGGCCTTTTTCGCCAAAATGAGTATGATGGGCCGATTGTCGAACTACTCAGGAGACAGAAACATGGACTCTAAAACACTGATTGAGGCCTACATGAGGGCCAAAAAGTACAGCCAGTTTCAGGAAGTCGCCGCCGACCTAGGATTTACCAGCTCTTACATTTCCGCAGTGAACAAAGGAAAGTCGCAACTCACTGATGAGACTGCAAAAAAACTGGCCGAGGAAATCGGGCTAGATGTCAGTGAAGTACTGATAAGCATGGCTGCAGTGAGAGCCACAGATCCTGAGTTGAAAAAGGCTTGGTACGACACTTTGGCAAAGTACACCAAGGGCACCAGTACGGCGCTAGCCCTTGGTATGGCTGTCCTCCTGGCGCCTAATCCCGGGCCTGACCCAACCGCGCATAATGTATATTATGTTAAATGAAGTGTTCGGGTATTCTGTTTCCACCCATTGAACTGTGTATAATGGGAACCATTGATCCTATCCCCGACCGGATGTCTTAAGTGGCTGAATTAGCATCAGAACAATTAAAACCCGCTTTCTCGATCGAGCAGTTTCCTGCCCTGAGTGAACTCGAACCTATCCCTTTCGCAGCCCTGCAACCCAGGGCCATTTCGGGCATCAAGAGACTGGCCAGTTTTGATGGTGACTGCCCGGTCATGCTGCTCAACGGATTTCCTGGCGCGGATTATGAACATGTCTGCCAGACGCTGATCGCCGCCTCCAACGGCAAGGATGGCGATCTGTTCGATCTTTGCTACACCGAGAACCTCAATAACCCGTTCAAGCCTATCTGGCTACGTCTGCAACCAGGCACCGGATTCGAGTTCTGCGAGATGGTTGGTGAGCTGCTCAAGCTGATGAGCCATCATCTGGATGCCGAACGATTGGTCACCCGCATCATCCGCAAGCAGGAAAACGACCCCAAGATCGTGGATTTTCTCTCCGATCTGGCGGCCCATGTCGCCCAAGGGCTCGAATTCCAGCATCCGGTGCTCATCAACCTGTTGATCCATCATGAAGAGCAACAGGCGCCGATCGTTTACGGTCGGGATCTGAACTGGGACACCCTGTTTGGTTCCATCAATTACCAGACAGAGCAAGGCTCTGTGTATGCCAACCAGCACCTGCTGGAGCCAGGCCTGATGCGTGAAGCCAATGGCGGCTATCTCATCTTGCAGCTTGATGAACTACTGGATCAGCCCCATCTCTGGTTCAAACTCAAGAACGCCATGTTCAAGGGAGAACTGGACTGGAACGCCTACCAGGAAGGCAAGACTCTGACCCCCTTCTTCACGCCAGAAGCGACCCCTATCCGGTTCAAACTGATCCTGGTGGGAGACCGACTGGAAGTGGCCGAGTTCCAGATGCTGGACAGAGACATGTCGGAGCGCATCTTCTTGCGAGCCGATCTGGTCTCCGAAGTGGAGATTGAAGAGGATCTACCGGCCTTCCTGCAATATTTGGCCTGGCTGCGGGAGCGTTGGGAGCTGCTGGACTTTACGCCGGCCGCCCTCCTCGCTCTGTGCCGTCATGCCAGCCGGTTGTGCGATCATCAGGAGTGGCTCGCCCTGTCAGAAGTGCAGCTCAGTGCCCTCATGCGCATGGCCGACAGCCTGGCGCGGGAGATGGAAGCCGACATCGTCACCGACGAGCACATCATGCTCGCGCTGGAGGAGCAGGATTACCGCCTCAACTATCTGGTGGAGCAATCCGATCAGGGGGTCATCGATGGCCAGATCCTGCTGCAGACCGATGGTGAGGAGGTCGGCCAGATCAACGGTCTCTCCGTCATCCAGGTGGCCGGTCATCCCTACGACTTCGGTGAGCCCGTGCGCCTCACCGCCACTGTTCACCTGGGGGATGGCGACGTGGCAGACATCGAGCGCAAGGCGGAGCTCGCCGGCCATATCCACGCCAAGGCGATGATGATCATCCACGGTTACCTCTCCAACAAGTTTGGCGCAGAGAATCCCTCCCCCCTCTCGGCCAACCTGGTGTTTGAGCAGTCCTACCACGAGATTGACGGTGACAGCGCCTCCCTGACCGGCCTGTGTGCCCTGCTCTCCGCCCTCGCCCGCCAGCCCATCTATCAGCACTTTGCCGTGACCGGCGCCGTCGACCAGTTTGGCAATGTGCAGGCCGTGGGGGGCGTCAACGAGAAGATCGAAGGCTTCTTCCGGGTGTGCAAGATCCACGGCCTCACCGGCAAGCAAGGGATACTGCTGCCCGGCACCAACGCCCAGCAGCTCAACCTGTCCGACGAGGTGATTGCCGCCGTCGAGGCTGGCCAGTTCCACATCCATCCGGTGGATCATGTGGAGGAAGCCATCGAGCTGCTCACCGGCTGCGTGGCGGGCGAGCCTGACATGCCGGATACCCTGTTTGGCCGGATCCAGGAAAGGCTGGATGAACTCAATGGCACTGCGCCCAAGAGCGGGCTGCTGCGCAGTCTGTTTGGCCGCCTGTTTGGCTTGTAATAAAGAGATCGGAGTTGTTTAGCGAACAACTGTACGCTAAATTGACCCGGCTTTGACCCATATGAAGGATAATCAGCGTGACCCTAGATAACGACACCAATCCCAGCCTTTCCCTGTGTGAACAAGGCAAAAACTCGTTTACCCGTGAAGAGCTGCTCGCATGCAGCCGTGGCGAATTATTTGGTGAAGGTAACAGCCAGCTCCCCGCCCCCAACATGCTGATGATGGACCGCATCGTCAAGATCAATGACAACGGCGGTGAGCATGGCAAGGGCGAGATCCTGGCCGAACTCGATATCACGCCGGATCTCTGGTTCTTCGACTGCCATTTCCCGGGTGATCCCGTCATGCCCGGTTGCCTGGGGCTCGATGCCATGTGGCAACTGGTCGGCTTCTTCCTCGGCTGGAAAGGCGGCCCTGGCAAAGGCCGTGCTCTGGGTGTGGGTGAAGTAAAATTCACCGGCCAGATCCTGCCGACGGCCAAGAAAGTCACCTACAAGATCACCTTCAAGCGCGTCATCAACCGCAAGCTGGTGATGGGGATCGCCGATGGCGTAGTCGAAGTGGACGGTCGTCCCATCTACAGCGCAACCGACCTGAAAGTGGGCCTGTTCAAGGACACCACCGCCTTCTGATGCGGGTTGAACATCGTGCAAAAAGGGGCCCTCAGGCCCCTTTTCCGTCTCTGCGCTCATCCATCTCTTGATGCGAACGGCAATGTAAAGGGGCCATCGTGGCCCCTTCCCTGTTTCAATGAGTGATGAAGTATCAATTACTTCATGAAGAGGCCTGAGCCTCGCCCTTCCATGGCATCGCGCCAACCACCAAGCCAATGGCCTCTGGCATCCAGGCATTGATACGGACAGGCTTCTTTTTGTTTGCCGACAACGCCAGCCTGATAACCACGAGCGCGAGCTCTTTCCAGACGGTCCCGTTTCTGTCTCTTCATCATCTACGACCCTCTTCGTGGAACAAAAAAAGCGACCAAGTTTTCACCGGTCGCTTTCATCTTTACCCCAGGGGGGGAGCAGGGTCAAACAAAAAATACCATGCTATTCAGCCCATGTGACACAAGATACTGAACTGCATTAACTTTTAATGACACCCTTTTTTAGCGCTGGTAACGGCGCAGCCAGGCGAAGGGCAATGCCAGCAGAGTCAGCCAGAACAGGCTGCCACCGCCACCACCGTCACCATCCTGACCGGTCTGGTTGTTGGCCGGAACATTGCTCACCACGTAGTTGGCGGGGGTGTTGCCCTGGTAATCTTTCACGGTCGGCGCCAGCTTCACCGCGACCACGGTCGCGTTGGTGCGTTTGTTGAGATCATCCTCGCTGTCGTAGCGATAGGCGGTGGCGGCGATGGTGCCGTCAGCACTGATGCCACTGGCATAGGCGATGTGATAGAACTTGCCGTTCTGGGCACACTGCTTGTTGCCCGCATCATCCTGACCGCAGATGAGGTCGTTCAGGTACCAACTGTTGTTCGGGGCCGCCGCGTTCAGCAGGAAGGCTTCCTGCATGCGGTTGGTGCCATTGACCACCGGCTGGGTCTGATGGCGGGAGTCGCGCCAGCCAACCACCATGTTGTGATCGTTGATGGCCGAAGCTTCAGAGCCGGAACCGGAGAGCGGATTGTCCTGCATGGGCACCACGGCCGAGGTGGTCGGGGTGTTCAGGTTGAAGAGGAACATCTCCACCGGGCGGTTCTGGCCCTTGTTGATGCGATAGCGCTGGTTGCCAATCACGTAGCCGTTGTCGTTGACCGCCACCGCCCAGCTGTGTTGCAGCTTCGCATCATCTTTGCCCGGTTGACCTTCCGGCAGCGGGATCACCTGAGTGGTGCCCACGGTACCGGCGGCCAGATCCAGGGTCCAGTAGCTGGCCAGGTTGCGGCCATCCAGATCACCGGAGCCATATTCGCCAGTGGAGCTATACCCAACCCCATAGACGGTGCCGTTGTATTTGGCCGCATCCAGGGCCGATGCCGTCTGCAAGACGGAGTCCCGGCCATTGGCATAGCTGGTCGGCTGGATCAGCTTGTCCAGATTGCCCGAGCCGTTGAACAACCAGAAGCTGGCCTGGGTATCGACCCCCGGGCAGTAACGGTAGTCACCGTACTGATCTTCATTGCCTTCGAAGCAGTAGCGATAGAAGTCGCCATTGACCACATGATTCAGACCCGTGGCGGCCGTCCCGGTCACCAGATACTGACCATCCAGATCCTTGATGGCGGTCGGAATGCTGATGCTATGAGCCAGGCTGTGCGTGCTGGCGGCATCCTTGAGCTCAACAGGGTTGCCATCATTGATGACCGCGTAGGCGGTGCGCACCTTGCCAGCCATCTTGTAGCCGACGCGATCGGAAGGGGTTTCCCCCAGCGCCGTCACCAAGCCATCGGTCTCATTGCTGACCACATAGCCGACGTTGCTGCGCTGATCCGTGTTGGCACGGAAATCGACGCGCCACTGGTAGGCGAAGTTGCCCGTGCTGTTGTCATCCCAGAAGGAGTCACAGACGGAGCTGGACAGCAGGCAGCCCTGCTCAAAGCGGAAGCGATCCACCAGGAAGTCGGCAAACTGGACGGTCGAGAAATACTCGGCCGTATTGTTCTTGGCATTGATCCCGATGAGCCCGCTGCCATCAGTGCTGATCCCGCTGGCATACCCTTTGTCAGAGACATCGACAATGGTGAAGAAAGAGCCTTGTGCCGCCTGCGCGCTGAGGCTAGCGCCGACCAGTACGGCCAGTATGGATAATTGCTTTTTCATCTACTTCCTTATTCCTGATGTTTCAACGCTTCCAACTCCTCCCAACGGGAGAAGGCATGTTCCAATGCGGACTCTGCCGCATTCAATGCATCCAGTTTGGACTGAGTCTGCTCCGCCGGCAGGGAGAAGAAACCGGGGTGGTTGATCTCCGTCTGCAGGGCATCGAGCTCAGCTTCCAGTTGTTCCAGTCGGGCCGGTAGATTATCCAGCTCCAACTGCAACTTGTAAGAGAGTTTTTTGGCTTTTGTGGCCACGGGGCTCGCCACCACGACAGGCTCTGGCGTCTTGCTCGGCGCCGGCTTGCTGATCGCTTGCGCGGCTTGCTGCGCCCGGGTCGCCATCATGTCGGCGTAGCCGCCCACATAATCGCTGATCCGCCCGTCCCCTTCAAACAGCCAGCAACCGGTCACCGTGTTGTCGATGAAACGGCGATCGTGACTGACCAGCAGCAGGGTGCCGGGGTAGTCCGTCAGCAACTCCTCCAGCAATTCCAGCGTTTCGACATCCAGATCGTTGGTTGGTTCATCCAAAATCAACAAGTTACTGGGTTTCAAGAACAGCTTGGCCAACAGTAGACGGTTTTTCTCGCCCCCTGACAAGGCCTTGACCGGCGTACGTGCCCGTTTGGGTTCAAACAGGAAGTCCTGCAGGTAGCCGAGGATATGGCGGGAGCGACCGCGGACCATCACCTCCTGCTTGCCCTCCCCCACGTTGTCCACCACGGTCTGCTCGGGATCGAGCTGCTCGCGGTACTGATCAAAATAGGCCACCTCGAGGTTGGTTCCCCCCTTCACCTTGCCACGGCTGGGGGCCAGTTGCCCCAGCAGCAGCTTGATGAGGGTGGACTTGCCGCAACCATTGGGGCCAACCAGGGCAATCTTGTCACCGCGCAGCACCTGCAAGTCCAGCCCCTGGAACAGGGTGCGATCGCCGAAGTCCAGCCCCAGCCCCTCGGTCTCGAACACCAGCTTGCCGGAGCGATTGACCTCATCGAGCTGCAACTTGGCCTTGCCCTGCAGCTCGCGGCGCTGGGAACGCTCCATGCGCATCGCCTCGAGGGCGCGTACCCGCCCCTCGTTGCGGGTACGGCGGGCCTTGATGCCCTGGCGTACCCACACCTCTTCCTGGGCCAGCTTTCTGTCGAACTCGGCGTTTTTCAGCTCCTCGACTCGCAGCCACTCCTCTTTGCCCTGCAGATACTCGTCATAGTTGCCGGGCCAGGAGGTGATCTCGCCACGATCCAGATCGATGATCCGGGTCGCCAGCTTGTGAATGAATTCCCGATCGTGGGAGATGAAGACGATGGCGCCGCGGAAATCTTTCAGGAAATCTTCCAGCCAGTTGATGGCCTCGATATCCAGGTGGTTGGTCGGCTCGTCCAGGAGCAGCAGATCCGGATCGCAGGCCAGGGCCCGGGCCAAGGCCACCTTGCGCAGCCAGCCGCCGGAGAGGCTGTCGAGGGTCACGTCGGGATCGAGGTTGAGCAGGGTCAGCACCTGATTGATACGGGTCTCCAACTGCCAGCCATTCTGGTAGTCGAGCTTCTCTTGCAACTCGCTCATGATGCGGATGTTGGCATCGCTCGGATCATGGGCCAGTTCGAGGGAGATGTGGTGATATTGCTTGAGCAGCTCGCCGACCCCGGCCAGCCCTTCGGCGGCATAGTCAAACACCGTCAGTTCGCTGGAAGCGGGAGGATCCTGCTCGAGGCGCGTTACTTTCAGATCCTGCTGCAGCACCAGACGGCCATCGTCCAGCGGCAATTCCCCCGCGATCACCTTCATCAGGGTGGACTTACCCGCCCCGTTGCGACCCACCAGACACAGACGCTCCCCCCGTTCGATGGAGAGCTCCGCCTTGTCCAGCAGCGGGAAGTCACTGAACGACAGACAAGCGTCGTGCAATGTTAATAAAGCCATGAAGTATCCTTGTTAACGGCCAAAGGGTGGAAGAAGGCGCTGCCTTGCCCCACCCTTTCGCTACATTATATTGTCTCGCCCGCAGCCCAGGCGCCGAGATCCGCCAGGGTAAACGGCCAGCCAAGCTCCCGGCCCGCCTGGTCGCGCAGCACCGGGATGCGTACCCGGTAGGCGGCGAGCCAGGCATCATCCGCCATGATGTCGCAGCGACGGGTCCGCTCAGCCAGCCCGGCCTGCTCCACCAGCGCCCAGGCCTGTTCGCACAGGTGGCAGCCGTCGGTGTGAAACAGGCTCAGCATCACGCGTCGCTCCCCTCGGGGGCGTGGGTGATGAGCCAGCAGTTGTGGATATGCTGGTTGCGCTCAAAGTCCTTGGGACGGGTCTTGCCGGTGATGTTCTGCGCCTTGAGACCGGCGGCCTCAAGGCCGGCCAGATCCATCTTGAAGTGACGCTTGTTGTTGGAGAACACCAGGGTGCCGTCCGCCGCCAGCAGGCGTTTCAAGTGCTGCATCAACACCAGGTGATCCCGCTGCACGTCGAAGCTCTCGTCCATCCGCTTGGAGTTGGAGAAGGTGGGCGGATCGATGAAGATGAGATCGTACTGGCCATCGGCCTCGGAGAGCCACTTCAGGCAATCCGCCTGCACGAACTTGTGCTGACGGCCCACCAGAGAGTTGAGGCGCATGTTGTCCTCGGCCCAGCTCAGATAGGTGCGCGACATATCCACCGTGGTGGTCTCGCTCGCACCGCCTAGGCCCGCGTGCACCGTGGCACTGCCGGTATAGGCGAACAGGTTGAGGAAGCGCTTGCCCTTGGCCATCTGTCCCAGCATGCGCCGGGTCTGACGGTGATCCAGGAACAGGCCGGTATCCAGGTAGTCGTAGAGGTTGACCCACAGGCGGGCGCCGTACTCCTGCACCTCCATCCGGTGCTGCTCTTCGCCGAGTTTCTGGTACTGCTGCTTGCCTTCCTGGCGCTCGCGCACTTTCAGGATCACCTTCTCGCCATCCATGCCGGTCACCTTGATGGCAGCCTGCACCATGTCGAGCAGACGCTGGCGGGTCTTCTGGGCGGGAATGTCCTTGGGCGCGGCATATTCCTGCACCACCAGATAATCCTTGTAGCGGTCGATGGCGGCGTTGTATTCCGGCAAGTCGGCGTCATAGAGGCGGTAGCAGTCGAGGTTCTCCTTGCTCGCCCACTTCTCCAGCGCTTTGAGATTCTTGCGAAGACGGTTCGCGAAGTCCTGGGCCACCTCTTTCTGGGAGGCGACGGAATCCAGGGCAATCTGGTAGTTGCGCAGCTGGCACTCCAGCGCCCCGTTGAACAGGCGATACTGCTTGTCGGCCCGCAGGCGCAGACAGCTCAGCAATTCAGGTGAGGCAGACAGAATGGAGACACGCCAGCCCTGGAAGCTGCAGCGCAGGGCATCCCCCAGCGCCTGGTGCACTTCCAGCAGCGCCGGGAACTCGCCGAGGCGCTCGCCGTAGGGCGGGTTGGAGATGAGCATGCCCACCGGCGCCGCCGGCTGATCCCCTTGCGCCATGGCATCGCTCGCCTCGATGGCGGCCTTGGGCAGCGGGTTCTGCAACTGGGTCACATCGGCCTGCTTGAAGGTGATGAGGTGAGCGACGCCGGCGGCCTTGGCGTTGTCGCGGGCCTTCATCAGCACCCGGGTATCCGCATCGCAACCAAACAGCTTCACTTCGCAGCGTTGCAGACCGCGCTTGGCGCGCACCTGGGCTTCCATCATCAGGCTCTGCCACAGCTCGCCATCATGCTGCAGCCAGCGATCGAAACCGAAACGCTCGCGGCGCAGGGCCGGCGCCATGTCGGCGGCGATGAAGGCCGCTTCAATCAGCAGGGTGCCGGAGCCGCACATGGGGTCCATCATGGGTTCCCCTGCCCAGCCGCTGCGGGCGATCATGGCCGCAGCCAGGTTCTCTTTGAGCGGCGCCTCACCGGTGCCCTGACGATAGAAGCGCTGGTGCAGGGCCGGACCGGACAAGTCCAGGGTGATGTTGGCCTTGCCTTTGCCCAGATGCGCCATGATGCGGATGTCCGGGGACTTCTTGTCCACGTCCGGGCGCACATGACCGCGCTTGGTGAAGCGATCGACGATGGCATCCTTGATCTTGAGCGCGCCGTACTGGGTGTTGCGAATGGCCGGGTTGGTACCGGTGAAATCCACGGCGATGGTGGCCGTGCCGGAGAAGTGCTCTTCCCAGGGGATGGTGTGGGCGCCGAGGTAGAGGTCCAGGTCGTCGTTCATCTGGAATTCGGACAGCACCAGCACGATGCGGGAGGCGAAACGGCTCCACAGGCAGGCCTTGTAGCCAATGGCCAGCTCGCCTTTGAAATGCACGCCGGCAACGGTCTCACGGACCTGCTCTGCGCCCAGGGTGGTCAGCTCGTCGGCCAACAGGTTTTCCAGCCCCTTGGGGCAGGTTGCAAAAAATTCTTTCATCACGCTCACGGGGATGCCATAAAAATAGTGCCGCATTATACCTTATCGGCCCGCACTCGGCATCCGAACCTTGGCCTCCACCGGCACATAAAGGGCGACGCGTCGGTGCCATCTGCCGGGAATAGCGCAATATTGACCTTCTCACCGGCATGGCAGCCTGCAAAGTGGCTTGCGCGCAATAACCCAGCATAACCGATCTGTTTTATGGCCGATGGGCAGTGAAAGGTATGGGTGCGGAAAACTCAAGGTGTCGATGAAGGGGTTGCCCCTCGCCACAGGAGGCGCTCGGCAAAATGCCCGGGCCGTATTTGCAAAGAGACGATGGAAATGCGGGAAATACCCGCGAGAGCGGATGACCTGTTGATTGAATGACGACTGATTGAACGCGCGGCTATTTATTGATCAGCTGACCTGGCGATATTGCGCCGCTTGGGTCGCTCTTGCCTGCATGCGATTATTCATCACCTTGATCACCCCGAAGCGGGGCAATATCTTACTGGTGGTTAAAATTAATTCATCGGTCAGATTCAGACAGACACTGGCCTGATCGCCCGCCTCGATCACCATGAATTCACCACGGCCATGAGGGGTCTGCATGCACACCAGGGTACCCACTTCCAAGGAACAGGGTGATTGCTGTTCATTAAAGAACCAGCTTTGTGGCATCAGCGGTTTATAAAAGCGGCTGACGGCGATGGCATTCAATACCAGCTGAACCTGATGGGGTGTGCTCCAATCGAGTTCAACGATCTTGTCCATCAACTGATAATAGAGAGCGGCATCGTCCACGCAAAAAGGTTGGGTGGTGAAGGAGCAAGGCACCAGTTGCCGCCCCTTATATTCGGTGGCGAATATCATGCGATCGGATAAATCCAGCATCAGACGATCATCCTGAGCGTCATAATGCCATTGCCAATTGTCATTGGGTTGGATGCACATGAGGTTACCCTTACTTAAGCCGTTACTCGACTTTATTCCATGTCGAGAAATTGAGCAACTTTATATAAGGGTAACCGGTTATTTTTTAAATATGGGTCACTATCTCTTTGACCAATGCCGGGCCTTTATAAATAAAGCCACTGTAAATTTGGACCAAGGTGGCACCCGCGGCCAATTTCTCCCGTGCCGCCATGGCACTGTCGATGCCACCGACGCCGATAATAGGCAGGGCGCCATCCAGCGCCTTGGCCAGCTGGCGGATCACTTCCGTGCTCTTGTGCTGCAGAGGACGACCGCTGAGCCCCCCCGCTTCGGCGGCGTGGGGCATGTCATAAATCATGTCGCGCTCGAGGGTGGTATTGGTGGCAATCACGCCATCGATCCGGTTTTTGATTAAGGACTCGGCCACCTGGTTTATTTCATCGACGCTGAGATCCGGCGCGATTTTAACGGCAAGGGGCACATACTTTTTATATTTGGCGGCGAGCTCCTGCTGACGTGCTTTCAATGCTGCCAGCAACTCATCAAGCGCCTCACCGTATTGCAATTGACGCAGGCCCGGGGTATTGGGCGAGGAAATATTGACCGCGATATAACCGGCGTGATCATAGACCTTGTCCATGCAGATCAGATAATCATCCTTGCCCTGCTCGATGGGGGTGTCCTTGTTCTTGCCGATATTGATGCCGATGACCCCCTGATATTTGGCCTCGCGAACCTTGGCCACCAGATGATCGACTCCCTTGTTGTTGAATCCCATCCGGTTGATGATCCCCTCGGCCGGAATAACCCGGAACAGCCTGGGTTTGTCATTCCCGCTCTGGGGCTTGGGAGTGACTGTACCCACTTCAATAAAGCCAAAACCCATGGCGCCAAATGCATCGATGCACTCCCCGTCTTTATCCAGGCCAGCAGCCAGGCCCACCGGATTGGCAAAATTAAGCCCCATGCAAGTGACGGGGCGTTTGGGCAGGGAGTGGCGGAAGAAACAATCGAACGGCGTACCGAGAAGGCGGGGCAAATATTTGATGGAGAGATCGTGAGCCTGCTCCGGGTTGAGTTTGAACAGAAAATGCCTGGCGATGGGGTACAGCATGTTTGCTCCTTAAAAAAAGCCCCGGCAACTGGCCGGGGCTTTTGGGGTGATGCCACTGTGTGCGATTAAAGCGTTCGGCAATTCAACTGGAGCAGGTTCAACTCTCGCAAGGCCACCGAGAACTTGGCGAACTCGTGGGTGCTGGAGGTCTTGAAGTCGGCCAACATGTGGGTCCAACGGGACAAGAGTTGTTCATGCTCCGAAATCCAGTTGGCCAGTATGGTAGCGCATTCCCCTTGCTCTTTGCACCCTTCCAGTACCACGGAAGTGAGACTGCGTTGCTGCCAGTCCAGATCCTCGCGGAAGGAGGCCCGCGCCATCGCCTGCCAGTGGTTGCCCACCGGCTGATGGTTGATCTGCTCGAGGAACCAGTGCAGATCCAGCTTGGCGCCGAGGCGATAGTAGACGTTGGCGGCGCGCAGGATGTCCGTCTTGTGCTCCGCGGCGATCTGGGCCAGATCCAGGCTGGAAAAGAGGCTGCTCATGTGCGCCACCTGACGGGCGATGTGCTCCGGCACCTGCTTGGCCACCAGGATGGCGACCGCCTGCTGGTGCTCGGCCACTTCGCTCTCGTCCATCACCTCGTAGAGATGCGTCCCCAAGGTCTCGAAGGCCGGGCGGAAGAAGGCGATGTTCTCGCCGATGCTCCAACTGCGGTTGCGGGCGCGCAGGAACCAGCGGGTAGCGCGGCGCACGATGCGGCGACTGTAGAACATCAGCTCGAGCTGGGTGTTGGCATCCACCTGGTTGTCACACCCTTCGATGTCACGCCACAGCCGATCCAGGCCAAACACCTCCCGGGCCATGGCGAAGCAGCAGGCCACTTCCGCCACCGAGGCGCCGGTCTCATCCTTCATCCGGCTGGCGAAGTTCAGTCCCATGTCGTTGACCAGCATGTTGGCCACCCGGGTCGCGATGATCTCGGAGCGCAGCGGATGCTGGGCCAGGGCCGCCCCGAACTGCTGCTGCAACTGGGCCGGGAAGCTGGTCACCAGCATGTTGGCGAGGAAGGGCTCGTCGGTCACCTCGGGGCAGTTGAGTTGCTCTTTCAGTACCATCTTGCCATAGGCCACCAGCACGGCGAGCTCGGGACGGGTCAGCCCCCGGCCCGCAGCCATCCGCTCGGAGAGCTCCTCGTCACTGGGCAGGAACTCGAGGGCGCGATCCAGCTTGCCTTCGCGCTCAAGCCCCTGGATGAAGCGTTGCTGCTCCTTGACCTGCTCGGCGCCGCGGAAGGCGGTGACCGAGATGGACTGGGACTGGCGATAGGCGTTGGTGATGACGATCTGGGCGACGTCGTCGGTCATCTCGTAGAGCATCTGGTTGCGCTGCTTGAGGGTCAGATCACCGGCGGCCACCAGCTGGTTCAGCAGGATCTTGATGTTCACCTCGTTGTCGGAGCAATCCACCCCGCCCACGTTGTCGGTGAAGTCGGTGTTGATGTGACCGCCCTGGCTCGCGTATTCCACCCGACCGAGCTGGGTGAAGCCGAGGTTGCCGCCCTCCCCCACGATGCGGGCACGCAGGTTGCGACCGTTGACCCGCAGCACGTCGTTGCTGCGATCCCCCACGTCCGCATCACTCTCTTTGGCACTCTTCACATAGGTGCCGATGCCGCCGTTCCAGAGCAGATCCACGTTGAGGCAGAGCAGCGCCTTGATGAGCTCGTTCGGCGCCATGCTGGACTTGTCCGTGCCAAGCAGAGTCTGGATTTCCGGGCTCAGCTTGATGGACTTGGCCGAGCGCAGGAAGATGCCGCCCCCCTTGGAGATGAGCTCCTTGTTGTAGTCTTCCCAGCTCGACCCTGGCAGCTCGAACAGGCGCTTGCGCTCGACGAAGCTCTTGGCCGCATTTGGGGTCGGGTCGATGAAGATGTGCATGTGGTTGAAGGCGCCCACCAGCTGGGTGTGCTCGGAGAGCAGCATGCCGTTGCCGAACACGTCGCCTGCCATGTCGCCGATGCCCACGCAGGTGAAGTCGGTGTTCTGGCAGTTGATGCCGATCTCACGGAAGTGGCGCTTGACCGACTCCCAGGCGCCGCGGGCGGTGATCCCCATCTTCTTGTGGTCATAGCCGACGGAGCCGCCGGAGGCGAAGGCATCGCCGAGCCAGTGGCCATACTCCTGGCTGATTTCGTTGGCGATGTCGGAGAAGGTGGCGGTGCCCTTGTCGGCCGCGACCACCAGGTAGTAGTCATCCTCGTCGTGGCGAACCACGTCACGGGGCGGGATCACCTCGCCGCCGATGATGTTGTCGGTGACATCCAAGAGGCCGCGGATAAACAGGCGATAGCAAGCCTTGCCCTCTTCCTGAATGACGGCACGGGCCGCACCCACCGGCATCTGCTTGCAGTAGAAGCCGCCCTTGGCACCAACCGGTACGATGACGGTGTTCTTGACCTGCTGCGCCTTCACCAGACCCAGCACCTCGGTGCGGAAGTCTTCCTTGCGATCGGACCAGCGCAGACCGCCCCGGGCCACCTTGCCCCAGCGCAGATGCACCCCTTCCACCCGCGGGGAGTAGACGAAGATCTCGAACTTGGGCAGCGGCAGCGGCATGTCGGTGATGCTGGCGGGGGCCAGCTTGAAGGAGATGTAGGGCTTGATCTTGCCCGCCTTGTCCTGCTGGTAGTAGTTGGTGCGCAGGGTGGCGTCGATCATCTCCATGTAGCGGCGGATGATGCGATCGTCATCCAGGTTCGCTACCTGATCCAGCTTGGCGGCGAGCTGCTCGCGCAGCTTATCCTGGGCCTTGGCATCCTGCTTGATCGACGGGTTCAGGCGCAGATCGAACAGGGTGAACAGCAGTTCGGCGATATCCGGATAGCGGGTCAGCGTCTCTTCGATGTAGGACTGGCTGAAGGAGACACCGGTCTGGCGCATGTACTTGGCATAGGCCCGCAGTACCGAGACCTGGCGACCGCACAGGCCGGCGCCCAGCACCAGACGGTTGAAGCCGTCATCTTCCAGGGTTTTGTTCCAGATGGCGGCGAAGGCCTGCTGGAAGCGCTCTTGGCTCTGGGCCAGATCGAACGGCTGATCGCCGCGCAGCAGCATGGAGAAGTCCAGGATCCAGAACACCTCCCCCGCCGGGGTACGTACCTGGTAGGGGGTTTCACCGATGACTCTCAGCCCCATGTTTTCCAGCATGGGCAGCACATCGGAGAGATGGATGGGCTCGGCGCGGTGGAACAGCTTGAGGCGAACCCGGCGATCGTTCTCCTCCTCCTGGGCACGGTAGAACTGCATACCAAGCGGGGCCTCTTCACTCAGGCCGTCGAGGGCCATGATGTCTGCCACCGCGGAGCCCGGCAGCACGTCCTCTTTGTAGGCGCGGGGGAAGGCAGCGCTGAAACGACGGCGCAGGGCGTTGCCACGGGCTTCCCCGTAGTGGGAGAGCAGCACGGAATCCAGTCGGTCATCCCAGCTGCGGGCGGCTTCAATCAGGTTGTTTTGTACTTCGTTCACATCCACATCCACGTTGTTATTGTTGACCCGTACTATGTAGTGGGTCCGGGCCAGCACGCCTTCGGAGAAGTAGACGTTGAACTCCACCTCGTCGCTGCTGCCGAAATATTTCTGCAGGATCTGCTGGGTCTTGACCCGCAGCGCCGTGTTGTAACGCTCCTTGGTGACATAGACCATGCAGGAGAAGAAGCGGCCATAGACATCCCGGCGTACGAACAGGCGCAGCATGTCGCGCTCCTGCATCTCCAGTACCCCGAGGCCGGTGGCCAGCAGCTCTTCCTCACGGGCCTGAATGAGCTCATCGCGCGGGTAGGTTTCCAGCACGTTCAGCAGCGCCTTGTAGGCGTGGGAGCCGGTCTCGTGGCCGGAGGCGGCCATGATGCGCTCGAGGCGATGGCTGATGAGGGGGATCTGGGTGGCGCTGGTGTTGTAGATGGAGGAAGCATACAGACCGATGAAGCGATCCTCCCCCACGACCTTGCCGTGCTCGTCAAAGCGCTTGATGCCGATGTAATCCACATAGGCCGGGCGGTGTACGCGAGCCTTGCTGTTGGATTTGGTGAGGATCAGCAAATCGGAGCTTAAGGCCGCGTGGCGGGCGCTGGCGGGCATGTTGCCAAGGCGCTGGCCTTCGTCCTTGATGGAGTTCTTCATCAGGCCGAGGCTCGACTCCGGCTGGGGCAGGATCTCGTGATCCCCCTCCACCGCGCGAACGTCGTAGCGGCGATAACCCATCAGGGTGAAGTTGTGGGCGGCCACCCACTTGAGGAAAGCGACGCAGGAGTCCACCTCTTCCTTGCTGACCGGGTTCTTGCGCTTTGGCAACTCGTCGATGATCTCGTTCAGGCGCGCCAGCATGGGCTGCCAGTCCCCCACCGCCAGCGCTACTTCGCCGGCTACGGACTTGAGCTCGGCGCAGAGCCCTTCCATCTCTTCTTCACTGGTGAGGTGATCGATCTCGATGAGGAAGGCGGTTTCGACCGACGTCTGCTCGGCGGTGTTGTCCAGGGTCAGGATGGCGCTGATCTTGCCCTCTTCTCCGCGAATGAGGTGCAGCGGCTGGTGCAGCATCATGTGGGCGGTGATGCCGCGACGCTTGAGGGCCATGCGGATGGAGTCCACCAGGAAGGGGGAATCTTGCAGGATGATTTCGACAATGGTGTGGGGAGACTGCCATCCGTGGCGAGTCAGCTCGGGGTTGTAGACCCGGATATAGGGGTCGGTACCGGTACGCTGGTTGAGCGCATTCCACAGACTCAGGGCCGCGCCGTAGAGATCGCTGTCATTGCGATCATGCAGATCGGTGCTGGCCATGTTGCCGTAGAACTTGGCAACAAAGCGCTCCACCAGAGAGGCACTCTTCTTGGGCAACTTCTGATGGATCAGGCTGAGAACGTTTTCGAGCAGAACTGAGGTAGGGGCGTCTTTCAATGCCATTGCTAGTTTCCTTATCGGACGACATCACAGACACGGCGACATCCACCCTGGATGCCAGCCGGTTCAGAGTTGCAGCGAAGTGTAATGTCTTGGATCAAGGAAGGCGAGCGATGGTGATAACGGGATGTTAAAAACAAGGGGCAGATCACGGCTTGGGTTGTGAAAAATTTTGCCAAGTCGTTCATTTTCAGAAAAACGCACTGGCTGTAAGCCTATTTACCGGATAGATAGTGACTTAAAGCAGATATTTACCCGGAAATATGTTCGTGTTTTGTTAATTTATGCGTTTGAGGGAATCCGGTAGCGATTTGTGCTGGTTTTACCGCCAATATTGACCATCCCGACTGCCTAGGTCCGGTTCCAAAGCCGGATCAGTTGACTCTCTCTAGCCGCACGAAGCGGTGATCATCCTCGGTGGAGAGTCGAAAACGACCGTGAACCCCGTTGGTGGCGACGAAGGGCCGGATCTTCTCAAGTCCCAGCTCCAGGGTCAGCCCCTGCTCGGTACGCACTACCAGCCTATTGGCATGTCCCTGGTACATCAGCATGATCTCATCCCGGCTGAGGGCGAGGTGAAAGATATAGTGCCGCATGGCATCCTCCTCTGGATTGTCGGGGCCCCAATGAAACGGGCAGGAGAGCCTGGCTCCCCTGCCCGTCACCGGCGCCGGCTTACTACGCCAGCGCCTTGCTCACCTTTTCGAACAGATCCCGCGCCAACCCGTCCAGCGCGGCCAGACGGCTCAACTCGGCACGGATCAGCGTCTGACGCCCTGCATCGAGTCGCTTGAACTGGATGAGCGGGGTGATGAGGCGAGACGCCACCTGAGGGTTCACCTCGTTGAGTTCAATCATCAGATCGGTCAGGAAGCGGTAGCCGCTGCCATCGACGGCGTGGAACTGCGCCTGGTTGTAGGCAAAGCTCCCCACCAGGGCTCGCAGCCGATTCGGGTTGCGGATGCTGAAGGTGGGATGCGCCATCGCCTGCTTCACCTCTTCCAGCACGTCGGCGGCGGGTTTCGCCCCCACCAGCCGCAGCCAGTTGTCCAGCACCAGACCGTCGTGGGCCCACTTGCCCTCGAAGTCGGCGAGCAGCGCAGCGCGGCATGGCAGCAGATGGGCGTTGGCCACCTGCAGCGCGGCCAGGGTGTCCGTCATATTGTCCGCTTGGGCATACTGTTCCCGTACCAGGGCATCGGCCTGCTCCTGGTTCAGGGCAGCCAGATAACCGAGTACCACGGCTTTGAGGGCGCGCTTGCCCACGTCTTCGTGCACCACCTTGTAACCGGTCAGACGCAGACCCTCGTAGGCCTTGACCAGTCGGACGCCGAAGGCCTCGGCCAGACGAGCCTGAATAAGGTCTCGCACCCGATGGATGGCGTCGATATCGGCGGTGTCGAACAGCTCGCCCAGGGTGACCTCTCCCGGCAGGGTCAGGATCTCGGCTTTCAGAGCCGGATCCAGCGCGGCCTCATCGAAGATGGCGACGAAGGCCGCCAGCAGGGAGTCGGAAACGGCGACCGCCTGGCCCTGCTGCACGCTGGCCACCCCAGCGATCACCGCCTTGTTCACCAGCATCTGGGCCGCGTCCCAGCGAGCGAACTCGTTGCGGGCATGGCGCATCAGGAAGGCGAGCGCCTCATCGCTGTAGTCATGGTGCAGCTTGACCGGGGCGGAGAAGTCCCGCAGCAGGGAGGGCACGGGCTGCACCGGCACCTGGTCGAACACAAAGGTCTGTGTCTCTTCCAGCACATTCAACACCTGGCCGATAGGTTCCCCCTGATACTGGAGCGGGATCACCGCTCCGTTCGCATCATACAGCTCGATATCCAGCGGGATATGCAGCGGCAGCTTCTGGGGTTGATCCTGGGTCGGCGGGGTGCGCTGGCGCACGTGCAGGCGATAGGTGCCGGTGGCGGCATCGTAGTCGTCGGTGACGGTGAGCTCGGGTGTACCGGACTGGCTGTACCAGCGGCGGAAGCGGCCGAGATCGACACCAGAGGCATCCTCCATCGCCTGTACGAAGTCGTCACAGGTGGCGGCCGAGCCGTCATGGCGCTCGAAGTAGAGTTTCATGCCTGCCTGGAAGCTTTCCTCCCCCAGCAGGGTGTGCAGCATGCGGATGACTTCGGAGCCCTTCTCGTAGACGGTCAGGGTGTAGAAGTTGTTCATCTCGATCACCACATCCGGGCGGATGGGGTGCGCCATGGGGCCAGCGTCTTCAGCAAACTGAGGGCCGCGTACGGTGCGCACGTTGTTGATGCGGTTGACCCCGCGCGAGCCCAGATCGGAGGAGAACTCCTGATCCCGGAACACCGTCAGCCCCTCTTTCAGGCTGAGCTGGAACCAGTCGCGGCAGGTGACCCGGTTGCCGGTCCAGTTGTGGAAATACTCGTGGCCGATCACCCGCTCGATACCGTGGTAATCAACGTCGGTGGCGGTGGCGGGGTTTGCCAGCACGAACTTGGAGTTGAAGATGTTCAGCCCCTTGTTCTCCATGGCCCCCATGTTGAAGAAGTCCACCGCGACGATCATGTAGATGTCGAGGTCATACTCGAGGCCGAAGCGCTGCTCGTCCCAGCGCATGGAGTTGATGAGGCTCTCCATGGCGAAACCGGCGCGGTCCAGGTTGCCCTTGTCCACGAAGATCTCCAGCGCCACCTTGCGGCCACTCATGGTCACATAGTGGTTGCGCTCCACGTCGAAATCACCGGCCACCAGGGCAAACAGATAGCTGGGCTTGGGGAAGGGATCCTGCCACTGCACGAAGTGACGACCGCCGTCCAGCTCGCCGCTCGCCACCTTGTTGCCGTTGGAGAGCAGATAGGGGAACTTGGCCTTGTCGGCGCTGATGCGGGTGCTGTAACGGGCCAGGATGTCCGGCCTGTCCATGTAATAGGTGATGCGGCGAAAGCCTTCCGCCTCACACTGGGTGCAGTAGGCGTCGCCGGACTTGTAGAGCCCCTCCAGCGCCGTGTTGGCGGCGGGATCCAGGTCGGTGACTATGGTCAGCACGCACTCGGTCGGCAGATTGAACAGGGTCAGACTGCTCTCCCCCTGCTCGTACTGGGTAAAGGGCACCCCGTCCAGAGTGACGCTGACGAGGGAGAGCCCTTCCCCATCCAGCACCAAGGGCTCCTTGTGCTCGCCATTGCGACGCAGGCGGGAGATGGCGGTGACCCGGGTCAGGGGCTCCTGCAGCTGAAAATCGAGGTCGATGCTGTCGCACCAGTAATGGGGGGCTTGGTAATCCTGGCGATACTTGGCCGTCATGGCCTGAGGTTGTTCAGTCATTATTGTTGCTTCCACGCTTTGTTATTGACGTGTCAGAGGCTGTCACAAGGCTCGAACAGGGTCAAATAGTTTGCATTCAGGCAAAAGAAAGGGCGACCCGAGTCGCCCTTGTCATAGTGTTGTCCCATCAGCTCTTCTTGCTGAGAGTGGCGAGATCAGCCGTGATATTGGCCGCCTCGACCTGATACTCGTCAGGTGCCTCGAAGTCGGTAGGCAGATCATCCAGGCTCTTCACCGTCGGCTTGCCAAGACGAACCAGCCGCTCATTGGCTCGCGCCAGCGCCTTCTCGTCCTGCTTGGCCTGTTCGGCCAACCGCTCGGCTTCATTCAGGGAGACGGATTTCTTGTCCTTGTCAGCCTGATACTCCTTGATGTCCTGCAACACGTAGGCGAACTCCGGATCCTTGTTGATCCGCGCCTCGTGATCCGCCTTCAGCCTGGCCAGCATGCCGCTAAAATCACCCAGCCTGGTGTAACCCGCGGAGGCAATCTTGTCCCAGGGCAGCGCGTTGAACTCCCGGCTCTCCCCGGTCTCGTCAGGCGAGACGGCGGTGGGGAAGCTGATGTCCGGTGCCACACCCTTGTTCTGGGTGCTGCCACCGTTGATCCGGTAGAACTTGGCGATGGTGTACTGCACGTGGCCGAGCGGCTGCTCATAGAAGTCGTACACCTTGGCGAGGCTGCGGTGTTGCTGCACCGTACCCTTGCCGAACGAGTTCTCACCCAGGATCAGGGCACGACCATAATCCTGCATGGCGGCGGCGAAGATCTCGGAGGCCGAGGCGCTGTATCTGTCGATCAGCACCGACATGGGGCCGCCGTAGTAGACGTTGCCATCGTCGTCCCCATTGACCGTGATCCGGCCCATGTGATCGCGAATTTGCACCACGGGACCGCTGCCGAAGAAGAGGCCGCTCAGGGCAGAGGCTTCCGTCAGGGCACCACCACCGTTGCCGCGCAGATCGACGATGAGACCATCTATCTTCTGCTTGTTGAGGCTGGAGAGCTCCTTGATGACGTCATCGTGCAGGTTGACATAGAAGCTCGGGATCTCGAGTACCCCTATCTTCTTGCCTTCCGCGGTGATCACCTTGGACTTGGCGGCCCTGTCTTCCAGACGCACCTTGTCACGGGTCAGCTCCACCAGCTCGGTCTTGGCGTTGGCGCCCTTGCCGCGCTGGATCTCCAGCTTCACCTTGCTGCCTTTCGGGCCCTTGATGAGCTCGACCACGTCATCGAGACGCCAGCCGATCACATCGACAATCTTGCCATCGTCCTGCCCTACCCCGGTGATCTTGTCATCGGGTTTGAGGTGATTGGACTTGGCGGCCGGGCCACCGGGCACCAAGGAACGGATGACGGTGAAGTCATCCTCCGCCTGCAGCACGGCACCAATGCCCTCCAGCGAGAGGTTCATCTCGGTGTTGAAGCGATCGGCGCTGCGCGGAGAGAGGTAGCTGGTGTGGGGTTCGATGGCGCGGGCGAAGGAGTTCATGAAGAGCTGGAACACGTCTTCGCTCTCGGTCTGGGACATCCGCTTGATGGCGTTGTTGTAACGCTTGCCAAGCAGCTCCTTGATCTCCGGCCACTCCTTGCCGCTGAGCTTGAGGCTCAGGGCATCGAACTTGACCCGCTGGCGCCACAACTCGTTGAGTTCGGCTTCATCCTTGGGCCAGGGCGCCCCTTCCCGATCGAAGACGTAGTTGTCTTTCTGGGTAAAATCGAAGGGAGTGTCGAGCAGTTTGAGGGCGTATTCGAACCGCTCATAACGCCGCTGCTGACTCAGGTTGAACATCTCGTAGGCGGGCGCCAGACGTCCTCTCTCGAGGTCGGTGTCAAACCCGTTACGGTACTTTTCAAAACGGCTGATATCAGAGGCCAAAAACAGGTTGCGGCTGTAATCCAGATTCTCCAGGTATTTGTCAAAGACAACCGCGGAGAAAGCATCATCCAGCTTGAACTGCTTGTAATGGGAGCGGGTAAACAGATTGGTAATTCGCTTGCTGGCCGTAGCATGTTGGCTCTCTTGAGCCAATACAGGCAAATCACTTTCCTTGAGCACCGGCTCGATGGCCTGTGCAAGCCCGGCAAGCGCCAGGCTACAGGCAACGAGGGAAAAACGAATTACGCCATGCTTCAACATTTGTCTCCTTAGAGAACCAGGTGCTCGAACTTGACCCGCAACATCATGCCAGTCTGCAATTGAACCTGTACGTCATCCTTGGTCACTTCCTTGATGGTGGCGGGTACGGGGGACTTGCCCAGTACGACGCGCACGCCCTGATCCACTTTCAGGGTAGCGGCATCCACTTTCACCAGCGGTGCGTCGACGGCAGGAGCAGCGGCCTTGGGGGCGGCTTTGGGCTTGTCGGCGCGGGGGGCATCAGACTTGCGAGGAGCCGGGCGACGGGGCTGTTTGGGCTTGTCGTCCTTCTCTTTGGTATTGGTGCGGCGGCTGGCAAAAACACGCTCTTTGCTCTCTTTGAGGGCCTGTTTGGCATGTTCGATATGCTCTTCGGTCAAGAGCTCACCCGGGTTGCCGTCCAGATCGACACGGGCCTGGCCAGCCTTGAGGCCATGCAGGTAACGCCAGCTGGAAGTATATTGACGCAGAGCAGAGCGCAACATGGTCTTGGAGACTCTCTCGTCATCAGCAAGACGCGCGGCCAGATCCTGGAAGATGCCAATCTTGAGTGGCTTGGCCTCTCCTTCAGCGATGAAGCAGGCCGGGAATTTCTCGACCAGGTAGGCAACGATCTCTTTACTGTTCTTCAGCTTTTCAGTGTTTTCCATGTATAACCTTGGCTTTCATATAGACGCACGGGCGAGCCCGAACACAACAAAGGCCCTATTATAGAGAGCTTGGGGCCTTTTGCGAACCATCTAGCAATGACTTAGAGCATGCTTTCCAAAATTTGCACCGTTTCTTCCAGACCAAGCTGGTCCTCGGCGTCGAAACGGTTAAAAATCGGACTATCGATATCCAGCACCCCGATGATCTCACCGTTGTGGCGAACGGGGATCACGATTTCCGAGTTGCTGGCACCGTCACAGGCGATGTGACCGACAAACTGGTGCACGTCGTCCACCAATTGGGTCTTGCCCTCGGATACCGCGGTGCCGCAGACACCTCGCCCCACCGGAATTCGCACGCAGGCGGGCTTGCCCTGGAAGGGGCCGAGCACCAGGGTCTCTCCCTGCAACAGGTAGAAGCCGACCCAGTTGATGTCAGCCAGTTCCTGATTGAGCAGGGCCGAGAGGTTGGCCAGGGTGGCGATGCGATCCGGTTCCCCTTCCAGCAGTGCCTGGGCTTGCTGGTTCAGGGTGCGATAAAATGCTTGTTTTTCAATCATGATTAAATGAACTTCACTCCTTGATAATGAATGCAAGGTACAGTCCCACCTGAAAAATTCAAATCAAATTTCATCTATCCCCCCTTATAAGCCTCAAACAAGCCACTGCTTCAGCGGGAGACGGAGAGCGCCAACTGCTGGCGTTGACCATTGCTCCACTCGACATTGAGCAGCCAGGTCATGGTTGCCGAGGTACAGGAACCCACCTGGGCCGTCCCCTGCCATCCCCCCTCGCCAGCCTCGAATTGCACGGGGATGCGGCCCATGAACATCTCCTTTCCCTCGAGCCAGGCCTGAGTCGGGCTAATGGCAGGATCCCCCCCCTGAAGACGTAGGCTAAAGTCATGTTCAGCCTTGATCGGCAGGTTGACGACACTGGCAGAGAGGGGCTTGTCTCCGATAATAAGCGCACAGGCACTGTGGGATAGATCACAAATCTGATCATTTCCCCCCTCAGAATCAGCCCCGTGTGGAGACCAAAACCAGGTCCGATAAGTCATCAGGGCGAGCAAAATGGCCAACACCAGCACCAAGTGCCCAAATTTGCGTGAAGTGAGTCTCTCTTTCATGAAAAAACAACCTTGTAAGGTACGTAAAAAATGCCATTTTCGTGATCTCGCGCAAGGTAAAAAACTGGCGGCGGTGAGACCCGTCAGAGCCAAATATATCACTGTTTGTACTGTTATTTTACCGGTCAGTTCAGTATCATTCCCAATGAATTTTCATTTATCCACATTTTGCTTTTCCTTTTATTAACAAAAGTTAACGAGCGGAAGTCGGCAAATCTGGAATGAAAATGGTCCTCATTTCCGGACAAAAAACAAACAACAGCATCGGAAGCGGAATACAACGATGAGCCACACTACGAACCATCCTGAGTACAACTACACCGTTGTACGTCAGTTCACCGTCATGACGATTGTCTGGGGAATTGTCGGTATGTCGGTGGGCGTACTGATTGCAGCCCAGCTGATCTGGCCTGCCCTCAACTTTGACACCCCCTGGCTGACCTACAGCCGCCTGCGACCCCTGCACACCAACGCGGTTATCTTCGCCTTTGGTTGCAGTGCCTTGATGGCCACCTCCTTCTATGTGGTACAGCGCACCTGCCAGACCCGGTTGTTTGGTGGCAAGCTTGCCTCCTTCGTGTTCTGGGGCTGGCAGGCGATCATCCTCTCGGCCGCCATCTCGCTGCCGCTGGGATACACCACCTCCAAGGAGTACGCCGAGCTGGAGTGGCCCATCGACATCGCCATCACCGTGGTCTGGGTCGCCTACGCCGTGGTCTTCTTCGGTACCCTGGCCAAGCGCACCACCTCCCACATCTATGTGGCGAACTGGTTCTTCGGCGCCTTCATCATCACGGTGGCCGTGCTGCACATCGTCAACAACATGGAAGTGCCCCTCTCCGGCATGAAGTCCTACTCCATGTACTCCGGTGCCATGGATGCCATGGTGCAGTGGTGGTATGGCCACAACGCGGTGGGCTTCCTGCTGACCGCCGGTTTCCTCGGCATGATGTACTACTTCGTGCCCAAGCAGGCGGGCCGTCCGGTCTACTCCTATCGCCTCTCCATCGTGCACTTCTGGGCGCTGATCTCCCTCTACATATGGGCCGGTCCGCACCACCTGCACTACACGGCGCTGCCCGACTGGGCACAGTCCCTCGGCATGGTGATGTCTCTCATCCTGTTCGTTCCCTCCTGGGGCGGCATGATCAACGGCATCATGACCCTGTCCGGTGCCTGGCACAAACTGCGCTATGACCCCATCCTGCGCTTCCTGATCGTCTCCCTGTCGTTCTACGGCATGTCCACCTTCGAAGGCCCCATGATGGCCATCAAGACGGTCAACGCCCTCTCCCACTACACCGACTGGACCATAGGTCACGTTCACTCCGGTGCTCTGGGCTGGGTCGCCATGGTATCCATCGGCGCCGTGTATCACCTGATCCCGAACCTGTTTGATCAGGGCCGCATGTACAGCATCAAGCTCATCAACGTCCACTTCTGGCTGGCGACCGTGGGCACCGTGCTCTACATCGTCTCCATGTGGATTTCCGGTGTGATGCAGGGTCTGATGTGGCGTGCGGTCAACGACGACGGCACCCTGACCTACAGCTTCGTGGAAGCCCTGCAGGCCTCTTACCCCTTCTACTTCGTGCGCTTCCTGGGTGGCTGCTTCTTCGTCACCGGCATGTTGCTGATGGCCTACAACGCCTATCGCACCATCACTGCGCCCAAGGGTTCCCTGGAACCCGTCGCACAGCCAGCCTGATTGAAGAGGTCACGCCATGAGCAACAATAACCGTCACGAAATATTTGAAAAAAGCGTTCCCATGCTGGTGGTCGGCATCATCTTTGCCATCAGCCTGGGGGGCCTGGTCGAAATCACCCCCCTGTTCTTCCAGAAGCAGACCACGGAGCCGGTGGAGGGCCTCAAGCCCTACACCGCCCTGCAGATGGAAGGGCGCGATATTTTCATCCGCGAAGGCTGCAACGTCTGCCACAGCCAGATGATCCGTCCGTTCCGCGCCGAGACCGAGCGCTACGGCCACTACTCGGTCGCCGGTGAAAGCGTCTGGGAGCACCCCTTCCTGTGGGGCTCCAAGCGTACCGGGCCGGATCTGGCCCGGGTCGGCGGCCGCTACTCCGATGACTGGCACCGTGCCCACCTCATCAACCCGCGGGACGTGGTGCCCGAGTCCAACATGCCCGGCTTCCCCTGGCTCGAGACCAACGTCCTGAGCGGCGAGCTGACCGGCAAGAAGCTGGCCCTGTTCCGGGATCACTTCGGCGTGCCCTATACCGACGCCGACATCGCAGGTGCCGGTGAGGCGGTGAAGGGCAAGACAGAGCTCGACGCCCTGGTCGCTTATCTGCAATCACTGGGTCATGCCCTGAAATAAGGAGGCGGAAATGGATTACGGTACATTTCGCGGCCTGTACACCCTGCTGCTGCTGATCATCATGATCGCCATCATCGTCTGGGCCTACAGCAAGCGCCGCAAGGCCTCCTTCGATGAGGCCGCCAACCTGGTTTTTGCCGATGATGAGCAACCCAGTGCTGATAACAAGAACGCAGGAGCGAAGCAATAATGAGCACTCTGTTTAGCATTTTTGTCACCGTGATAAGTCTGGGCACCATCATCGGCTGCTTCCTGCTGCTGCTCTGGTGCATGAAGGACAAGCTGGGAACCGAAGAAGGCAAGCCCATGGGGCACACCTTCGACGGCATCGAGGAGATCAACAACCCGCTGCCCAAGTGGTGGTCCTACATGTTCATCTTCTTCATCGTCACCGGCCTCATCTACTTGCTCGCCTTCCCGGGCCTGGGCAACTGGAAGGGTCTGCTGGGCTGGCAGAGCTCGAACCAGGACGTCCGCTCCCTGGCCGAGTCCAAGGCGGCGGCGGCCTCCGCCAAGGCCGAGGGGCGCGCGGTCGAGTACGATCGGGAGCTCGCCAAGGCCGATGAGGTCTATGGTGCCAAGTTCCGCGAGCTGGCCTACCAGGCTGACGGCAAGAGCTATCGCCCCATCGAGGAGATCGCCGCCGATCCGGAAGCCCGCAAGGTGGGTCAGCGCTTGTTCCTACAAAACTGCTCCCAGTGCCACGGCTCCGATGCCCGCGGTGGTCGCGGTTTCCCGAACCTGACCGACAGCGAATGGCAGTGGGGCGGGGCGCCTGAGCAGATCAAGACCACCATCATGGGCGGTCGTCAGGGGGTCATGGCCGCCTGGGGCGAGATCCTGGGTCAGGATGGGGTGAAGGAGGTGGCCTCCTATGTATTGAGCCTCTCCGGTCGCAAGGTGGATCTGGTGGAAGCCAAGAAGGGCGAGGCACGCTTTGCCATCTGTGCCGCCTGTCACGGCCCGGATGCCAAGGGCGGCATCGCCTTCGGCGCACCGGATCTCACCAACAACACCTGGCTCTACGGTGGCTCCCGTCAGGTGGTCGAGCAGACCATCACCCACGGGCGTCACGGGGTCATGCCGGCCTGGAAGGACATCCTCGGGGAAGACAAGGTGCAACTGCTGGCATCCTATGTCTACAGCCTGTCTCACAACGAGGGACAAAAAGCGCAGTAACATGTGATAAGCACGTGATTACGCAGCAAAAAGCCTCGACTCTTCGGGGCTTTTTGTTATCTTGTGTTGGCTAAAACCCCTCCATTCGTTAAGCGTACGTTTCACGGCAGTAGCAACTATGACTCAACCCTGGTATCGCCAATTCTGGCCCTGGTTCATCATCGCCCTCCCCTGCGCCGCCGTGGTCGGCAGCATCGCAACCGCCATCATCGCCAGCAAGGATGGGGTCAATCTGGTGGCCGAGGACTATTACAAGCAGGGCAAGGAGATCAATCAGGATCTCAGCAAGTTTGATCGCGCCGAGGCGTTGGGCATCCGCATCGCCCTCGAGGTCAAGGGCAGCGAGCTGACCCTGAAGCCGCTCTCCGGCGATGTGCCGCCCGGTCAGGCCCTGCATGTATCCCTCTTTCATCCCACTCTGGCAGGTCATGACAGCGAACATCTGGTGACCGCCGATGGCAAGGGCGTCTATCGCCTGATGCTGGACAAGCCCATCACCGGCAAATGGCACATCCGGGTCGATGCCTTCAACCACGAGTGGCGCCTGCAAGAGACGGTACATCTGCCGACCGGGGCGGCCGTCGAGCTCGATCCCAAGGGGCGTTGATGCCCCCTGATCGGCCGTCCTGGACGAGTCGGCCTGCTTCCCAGACACCCCGCCCGCTCCCAAGGAGGGATACACCATGACCGGCTGTTTTCACTGCGGTGAACCGGTTCCCACTGGCAGTGATTATGCCCTCGAGATCAAGGGTATAGTGCAACCCATGTGCTGCCCCGGCTGCCAGGCCGTGGCGCAGACCATCCTCGAATGCGGCCTTGCCAGCTATTACGAACACCGTACCGCTCCCGGCATCAAGGGGGAACTGGTACCGAGCGAACTGGCCGCCATGACCCACTACGATCTGGCTGAGGTGCAGCAGGATTTCGTGGTGGAAACTGGCTCAGGCAGTCAGAAACTTCGCGAAATCCAGCTCAGCGTAGAGGGTCTCACCTGCGCCGCCTGTGCCTGGTTGATTGAACGCCACCTGATGGGGCTCCCCGGCCTGCATTATGTGAACGTCAACACCACCACCCACCGCGCCCGCATCAAATGGGACCCCGACAAACTCTCCTTGAGCGACATCCTCAGGAGCTTTGCCAAGATTGGTTATCGCGCCTACCCCTTCCAGACCCATCAACAGGAAGCCCTCTACGCCCGCGAGGTGCGCAACTACATGTTTCGCATGGCGCTGGCGGGCCTCGGGTCCATGCAGGTGATGATGTGCGCGGTGGCGCTCTACATGGACTTCTTCATCAGCGTCGAGGAGGAGTTCATGATCTATTTCAAGTGGATAAGCCTCTTGCTCTCGACTCCCATCATGATCTACTCCGCCCAGCCATTCTACGTGGGGGCCTGGCGCGCCCTGAAGCAGGGCCACCTCTCCATGGATGTGTCAGTATCGCTGGCGCTGATCGGTGCCTTCGTCGCCTCCATCTGGGCCACCGTCTTCAACACCGGTGAGGTCTATTACGACTCCATCACCATGTTCGTCTTCTTCCTGCTGCTGGGGCGTTTGCTCGAGCTGCGCGCCAGGCGCAAGGCATCGGAGTCGAGTTCCAACCTGGCGCGGCTGGTCCCCATCATGGCGACCCGCATCGATGACGACGGGGAACACGACGTCGCCGCCAAGACCCTGCGCACAGGCGACAGGGTGCGGGTGCTGGCGGGCGCCACCCTGCCCGCCGACGGCATCATAGTGACGGGGAACGCCAGTCTGGATGAATCCATGCTGACCGGCGAGCAACTCCCCCTGCTCAAGCAAGCGGGAGAGCCCGTCTTCGCCGGCACCATCAACACCGATGCGCCGCTGGAGATCCGGGTCAGCCATCCCATCGAGGAGTCTCGCCTCGCCCAGATCATGCGCCTGCAGGATCATGCGCTGGACGACAAGCCTGCCATCGCCGAGCTGGCGGATGTGCTCTCCCGCCACTTTATCCTGGTGTTGCTGGTGATCGCCGCCGGGGTATGGACCTTCTGGCACTTCCACGCCCCCGAGCGCGCCTTCTGGATCACCCTGGCAGTGCTGGTGGCGACCTGCCCCTGCGCTCTGTCGCTGGCCACCCCCACGGCGCTCACCTCTGCCACCGCCCATCTTACCCGCAGCGGCATACTGTTGCGCCGTGGCCATGTGCTGGACATTTTGACCCGTGCCAACCGGGTAGTGATGGACAAGACGGGTACCCTGACCACGGGGGACATCCGCCTTGTCAGCACCCGGGCGCTGGCCGGGCTTGACGATGCCGAATGCCTCGCCATCGCCCGCACCCTGGAGGCCTATTCCGAACACCCCATCGCTCGTGCCTTCAAGCGCGCCGCCCCCGCCGACATTCTGCTGGCGGCGAGCGAGGTGACCCCTGTCATCGGCCACGGCATCCAGGGCGTGATTGCCGGCACCCAGTACAGGATTGGCAGTGCCAGCTGGCTGGGTTTGAGTGACGACCATGGCCAGGCGCCGCAGGAGAGCGGCCTTGTCATCTACCTAGCCGACGAGCACGGATTGCTGGCTCGCTTCACCCTGGCCGATACGCTGCGCACAGATGCCAAGGCACTCATCGCCGCCTTCCGGGATGCCGGCCTCAAAACCACCATACTGACGGGCGATGGCTCGGCCGCCGCCGACGAGGTGGCACGGGAGCTCGGGGTGGATGAACTCATCAAGGGGGCGACACCGGATGGCAAGCTCGCTTATCTCAAGGGGCGTGAAGCGGCCGGGGAGATCAGCATCATGGTGGGGGATGGCATCAACGATGCGCCCGTGCTGGCCGGGGCCCATGCTTCTTTTGCCATGGCGGGGGGCACGGATCTGGCCAAGAACAGTGCCGACGCCATCTTGCTGGCGGACGATCTCTCCCGCCTGCTGGCGGCCCGCACCCTGGCGCTGCGCACCCGCAAGATCATCAAGGAGAACTTCGCCTGGTCCATCGGCTACAACCTGCTGGTGCTGCCGCTGGCGGCGAGCGGCTGGCTTCCCCCCTACCTGGCGGCGGCGGGCATGTCGTTGAGCTCCCTCATAGTGGTCACCAACTCCATGCGGCTCAACCGCTGATCCCGCCCCTTGAGTGAACGGCCTGCCAGGGGGCGGGCCAGATTTTCTGACAGATGGCGGCTGGCGCCGGGCCCGAACGGGGTTAACATGGACCAGCCACCACGGGCACACTTGCCAAGGTAGAGACCATGAACATCATCTTTGTCCTCATCCCCATCGCCATCCTGTTCGTCATCATCGCCGGGGTCGTCTTCTTCTGGGCCATCCGCTCCGAGCAGTTCGAGGATCTCGACCGGCAGGGCTCCAACATCCTGTTCGATGAGGAGCAACCGCTCGCCAAGGCTGAAGACAAGGAGCCAGAGGACGAGAGCAAGGGGCACCATGACCAGCAGCCTTGATCTGATGGGGGCCCTGCTGGTGGGGCTGGCGGGATCCGGCCACTGCATCGCCATGTGCGGCGGGGTCTCGGCGGCGCTCTCCATGGCGATCCCCCCGAAGAGCCAGCACTTCTGGGGGCGGCTCGGCTACCTGCTCAATTACAACCTCGGCCGGATCCTGAGCTACGTCATCGCGGGGGCGCTGGTGGGGGGGCTGCTGGCCAGTGTTGGCGAACTCGGTGCCGGCAAACAGGCCATCGCCGGGCTGAGACTGGTGGCGGCGCTCTTGATGATAGCGCTCGGCCTCTATCTCGCGGGCTGGTGGCAGGGCATTCTGCTGCTTGAGCGCATGGGCGCGAAGCTTTGGCCACATATCAAGCCGCTGGCCAGCAGATTCCTCCCCTTCCACTCCCCCGTACAAGCCCTTCCCTTTGGCATGGTATGGGGCTGGCTGCCCTGTGGTCTGGTCTACTCCATGTTGACCTGGAGTGCGGCCGCGGGCTCCGCCACGGGGGGTGCTCTCATCATGCTCTTCTTCGGCCTCGGCACCCTGCCGACCCTGTTTGCGTTGGGGGGCCTGGCCGATCGCCTGCGCTACTGGCTGACCCTGCGCAGTCTGCGCCTCGGCGGCGCCCTGCTGCTCATCGCTTACGGCCTGCACACCCTCTGGATCGGGATCACATCCTTTTGAAACCCTATCCAAAACGGATGAGTTGGTGGTAAACTTGTTTGATATAAATCAATTATTCATTTGAGCCTATGATCCCGGACAAGAAACCTGGCAGACGTATTCAGAGCGGTGGCTGTGCAATTCATTGCCAGGATTGCAGCATCAGCCAGCTCTGCATCCCCTTCACCCTGAACGACAACGAACTCGATCAGCTCGACAGCATCATCGAGCGCAAGAAGCCGATCCAGAAGGGTGAAGAACTGTTCAAGGCTGGCGACGAGCTGAAATCGCTCTATGCCATCCGCTCCGGGACCATCAAGTCTTATACCATCACCGAGCAGGGGGACGAGCAGATCACCGCCTTCCACCTCGCCGGCGATCTGGTCGGTTTTGACGCCATCCACAAGCAGGCTCACCCCTCCTTCGCCCAGGCGCTGGAAACCGCCATGGTGTGCGAGATCCCGTTCGACGTGCTGGACGACCTCTCCGGCAAGATGCCGAAGCTCCGCCAGCAGATCATGCGGCTGATGAGCAACGAGATCATGGGGGATCAGGAGATGATCCTGCTGCTCTCCAAGAAAAATGCCGAAGAGCGTCTCGCCGCCTTCCTGCACAACCTGTCGGTCCGCTTCTCCGAACGTGGTTTCTCCGCCAAGGAGTTCCGCCTCTCCATGACCCGTGGCGACATCGGCAACTATCTCGGCCTCACCGTCGAGACCATCAGCCGTCTGCTCGGCCGCTTCCAGAAGTCCGGTCTCATCAGCGTCAAGGGCAAGTACATCACCGTACTGGACCACGTGGCTCTCGGCATCATGGCCGGTGCAACCCGTCCCGCCTGCGGCTGATCCCCCTCCTCAACTCGTTCTCGGCCGGGTCTGTTCGCCCCGAATTTTGATCCGGCCCACCTTATTGCCCCTCCCCTTGGACTAAGCTGTAAAGGCTAAAGAGCTGCCATCATTGGCGTTTTTTGCCAAGGAGGAGAACCATGGTCAAATACCGAAACATTCTGGTCGTGATCAACCCCGAAGAGGAGCGCCAGATCGCCCTCGAACGTGCGGTCAAGGTTGCCGAGCTGGACGAGGGTGCCCAGCTGACCCTGCTGCTGACCATCTACGACTTCTCATACGAGATGACCGCCATGCTGTCGGTGGATGAGCGCGAGGAGATGCGCCACGGTGTGCTCTCCCAGCGCCGGGAATGGCTGGAAGAGATACTGCAACCCTACCGCGCCAGAGGGCTGGAGTGCGAAGTCAAGGTGATGTGGCACAACCGTCCGTTTGAGTGCGTCATCCAGGAGGTGCTCTCCCAGCGCCACGATCTGGTGGTCAAGGCGACCCACAAGCACTCCTTCCTGCAGACCTTCATCTTCACCCCCACCGATTGGCACCTGCTGCGCAAATGCCCCTGCCCGGTGCTGCTGGTGAAAGAGGGCCATTGGCAGCGTGGTGGCAACATCATCGCCGCCATCAATTGCTCGAGCGACGATGTGGAGCAGAAGGTGCTGAACGAGCGCATCACCCGCGAGGGGGCCGCCATCGCCGATCTGCTCGGCTCCAACCTCTACTTGGTCAATACCTACCCGGGCACCCCGGTCAACGTGGCCATCGAGCTGCCCGAATTTGATCCCAACGCCTACAACGACGCCATCCGCAAACATCATGAGGATCTGCTGCGCGAGCATGCGGAACAGTTTGGTATCGGTCACATGTGGACCCGTGTCGCAGAAGGGTTGCCCGAGGAGGTTCTGCCCGACATGGCCGACAGCCTCAAGTCCACCCTGATGATCATGGGCTGCGTCGGTCGTACCGGCCTGTCCGCCGCCCTGCTCGGCAATACCGCCGAGCACGTGGTCGATCGGCTCAACTGCGACATCCTCATCCTCAAACCGGACGATTACAGCTGCCCGGTGGATGACAGACGTCATCCGGTATAAGCGTTTCTTGCCCTCCCCCGGGACATGGCTATAATAAGCCGCTTATTTTTGTCCCGGGTTTGAGGCCATGCTAGAAGAGCTTAACGCCAAAGAGAAATACAGTTTCAACAAGCTGCAGAAACGCCTGCGGCGCAATGTGGGCCAGGCCATCGCCGACTTCAACATGATTGAAGATGGCGACAAGATCATGGTGTGCCTGTCTGGCGGCAAGGACAGCTTCGCCATGCTCGACATCCTGATGAGCCTCAAGGCCAGCGCCCCCATCGATTTCGATCTCGTGGCCGTGAACCTGGATCAGAAGCAACCCGGCTTCCCCGAGCACGTGCTACCCGAGTATCTGGCGACCCTGGGCGTCGATTTCAGGATCGTCGAGGAAGACACCTATTCCATCGTGAAAGACAAGGTGCCGGAGGGCAAGACCACTTGCGCCCTCTGCTCCCGCCTGCGTCGCGGCATCCTCTACCGGACCGCCCAGGAGCTCGGCTGCACCAAGATTGCCCTCGGCCATCACAGGGACGACATCCTGGAGACCCTGTTCCTCAACATGTTCTACGGCGGCAAGCTGAAATCCATGCCCCCCAAACTGGTGAGCGACGATGGCAAGAACGTGGTGATCCGCCCGCTGGCCTACTGCAAGGAGAAGGATCTCGTGCGCTACGCCGAGGTCAAGGCCTTCCCCATCATTCCCTGCAACCTGTGCGGCTCCCAGGAGAACCTGCAGCGCAAGGCCATCAAGCAGATGATGCAGGATTGGGATCGCCGCTTCCCCGGCCGTATCGAGACCATGTTCACCGCCATTCAGGACGTGATCCCGAGCCACCTGCTCGATCACAAGCTGTTTGACTTCAAGAGCATCAATCGCGACTCCGGCATCATAGACGGCGGTGACAAGGCGTTCGATCCCCCCGAGCTGCCCACGGCGCCCCTGCTCAACATCGACGAGATGGATGTGCTGGATGTGATCGAGGTGCGCTAAGCCCTCATCCCACGAGCAACAAAAAAGGAGCGCCTTGCGCTCCTTTTTCATGTCTCATTTTCCCAAGGTTCAGCCCTGATGCAGCCAGGGGGTCAGCCGCAAGACCTCACCATCGAGCTGCAGCTTGCCACTGGCAAAGTCGGCTAGCTGGTCATTGCTGAGCAGCAGTTGCCCATCCTGCCACGGCAGCGCCAACCGGCGATCCCCTTCACTCAGATAGGCGGTGCCGCTTGGGCTGACCAGGCTGATGCGCACCCCTTCCATCTTCGGCAGGAAGTGCTTGCCGATCATGCCCGCCAGCTTGTCCAGCAAGGCCTGCATCTGCTGCTGGCGCACCAGGAGTTCCTTCACCCGCAACCCTTTTGGGGCGTCCGCCATCACCTGCACCGAGAGATCGCAGCGCTCGTGAGGTTCCCCCAGTTCGACCCAGACGCTGGCCTTGTCGAGGTTGAGATCGTCGTCATAGGGCAGACGCAGCTCGCCATCCACCGTCACCTCGGCGGGCACTTCACGCTCCGGCGTCGATACACGAGCCGATAGCAGGGTGCAGCGCTGGCTGTTTTGTGGATCGGTCAGATAAAAACCGAGGCGGGCATCGCCAAAATCCCCTCTGGCAGCCGTCTTCATCTGGCTGTAGAAGGTGGCGTATTGCAGCTCGAGTGGCTGCGAGGGCTGCGCCAGCCCGAGTGCCGGTATGAGCAGCAAAGTGACCGCGAGGCCGGCATCGATCTTTTTCATCTGCAATCCTTTTGCCATGCGCCCATCAGGCGTTGAAATGATCCGGCCCCTGCGGGGTGTTCTGCTCCCCCACCTCGGTCACCTCGACGGCGACCCCGCACAGATCCCGATAGAGGATCCCCTTGCAGTTGAAGTAGAGAGGGGCCACCCAGATGAGGCCAATTCCCATGGGGATAAGGGCCACGAAGAAGAGCGCCAGCATGACGCCATGCAGCAACACTATGCTGGGCCAACCACGGGCGAACAGCTTGAGGGAAACCAGGATGGCCTGGGCGGGCGACAAGCCGCGCTCCAGCACCAGGGGCACGGTAAACACCAGCCCCATGCCGACCAGGGCCGAGGGGATGAAAGCCAGCATCACCGGCAGGCCCACCAGTTCGAACAGGGGACCAAACAGGCTGGTGATGAGGCTGCCCAGCAGACTCAGGCTCCCCAGGCGCAGGAAGTGGCGGAAGAAATCGAACACCTGGTTCGGCCGGGCACGAACCCCGACGGATTGCTGCAAGCCCAGCATGTCGAGGGACGAGGTCATGGGGGACATGATGACGGTGATGAGCAGGCTCAGCACCAGCGCCATGTCCATGTCACCCTCAGCCCCCATATGGGAACTCAGCAGGGTCTGGCTCAGCAGGATCCAGATCGCCATGACACCCGCGATGGCCAGCGCCAGACCGAAGCCGGTGCGACGGGTCTGTTGCCAGCCCTCTTTCAGCACCCCTTGCAGGTCCAGACGATATCCCTGGCTGAGGGACTGTTCGAGGGTTCCACCGATCCGCATTTTATTACTCAATTGACTATCCAACATCGAAAGCGACTATCAAGGTGGCACATTATAGCGATTTGACCGGGCATGCGTAGCCGTTTTTCCTGTTATCTTCTGTTCAGAAAGCCATTGATTTCACGCCATATCGTTTAGTTTTTCCAAACAAGATCCCGGCTATCCTTTCTCTTCTCGCCCCTTCTGTCCCTACTCGCTTGGCCCTCGCACGACATGGGGGTAGGATGCCCAAGACGCCCAGGAGATCCCCGGGTGCCCTCTCCCTGCCACACCGTTAGCTTGAGGATCTTTGCATGTCAGAACTGACCCTGTATCTCACCCCCGGCACCTGTGCCATGGCCGTGCGCATCGCGCTGGTGGAGGCCAATGCCCCGCATCAGCTCAAGCTCGTCGACTTCGCCGCCGGCGAGCAGCGCTCCCCCGAATATCTGGCCATCAACCCCAAGGGACGGGTACCGGCCCTGGTCACCGAACGCGGCGTGCTGACCGAGACACCGGCTCTGCTGCTCTATGTGGCCCAGCGCTTCCCGGCCGCCGGGCTCGCCCCCCTTGACGATCCCTTCCTGCTGGCCCGCATGCAGGAGGTCAACAGCTTCCTCGCCTCCACCGTACACGTCGCCCACGCCCATGGCCGGCGCGCGGCCCGCTGGGCCGATGATGAGCAGGCCATCATTGCCATGCAGGCCAAGATGCCGCAAAACATGCGCGACGGCTTCGCCCAGATAGAAAACCACTACCTCACCGGCCCCTGGGTACTGGGGGAGCAGTTCAGCCTGGCCGACATCTATCTGTACGTGGTGGCGAGCTGGCTCAAGAGCGACGGCGTCGACATCGAAACCTTCCCCAGGGTGGCAGACCATACCCGGCGGATGCTGGCCCGCCCGACCGTGCAGCAGGCACTGCTCATTTGACCCTCAGGCCGGCAGCAAGCCGGCCTGTTTATTGCCCAATCCCCCTTCGCATTGAGATCGTTTTCACATTTTCATCACGGTTTTCTAGACCCGTTAACCATTAGGGCCTATCTTCCACCCCATAACGCAACCGGTTGCGTAACCGGTTGCCCAGCCAAATGCGCGAGGCGAAAGCCCAAGCCTGATGAGGTGCAGTATGAAACGAGGCAAATTGCTCAATGCCCCCCTGAGTGCCCTGGTGGCACAGATGGGCCACACCGACGAGATCACCGTCTGCGACGCCGGCCTGCCCATTCCGGCCGGTCCCGAGCGCATCGATCTGGCGCTGATGGCGGGCATTCCCAGCCTCGATACCGTACTGGGAGCCCTGCTCACCGATCTGGTGGTGGAGAAGGTGATCATGGCAAGCGAGATCAAGCTGACAAGCCCCGCCACCCATCAGGCCCTGCTCCTGCAGATTGAGCAGCATGCCAACGCCCAGGGCAAGCCCATCGCCATCGAATACTGCCTGCACGAGGCGTTCAAGACCCGCTCCCGCCAGAGCAAGGCCGTTGTGCGCAGCGGCGAGGTCACCCCGTACGCCAATCTCATTCTCTGCGCCGGCGTGGCGTTTTGAGCCCTCGAACAAGCCATCCAAAGGAAGCTGTCATGAACACAACCTCCTCGGCCCCCTCACCCGCCACCGGCCACGACAGCGTCGCCGACCAGGCCCTCAGCCCCATTCTGGAGCTCAGCGGCATCGTCAAGACCTTCCCCGGGGTGCGCGCCCTCGATGAGGCGGGCCTGCGGGTCTATCCGGGCCAGGTGATGGCCCTGCTCGGTGAAAACGGCGCCGGCAAGTCGACCCTGATGAAGGTGCTCACCGGCATCTATCAGGCCGATGCGGGCAGCATTCACTACCGTGGCCAACCGGTTCACTTCAAGGGACCGCGCGACTCCCAGGATCAGGGGATCAGCATCATCCACCAGGAGCTGAACCTGCTGCCGGAATTGTCGATTGCCGCCAACATCTTCCTCGGCCGTGAGCCGCGCACCCGCTTTGGCAACATCGATCACCAGCAACTGCGCGAACGTGCCAGTGGCCTGCTGGCACGCCTCGGGGTCAAGCACGGCCCGGACACTCGGCTCGGGGATCTCTCCATCGGCGAACAGCAGATGGTGGAGATCGCCAAGGCGCTGTCGTTCGATGCCAGCGTCATCATCATGGACGAGCCCACCGACGCTCTCACCGACACCGAGACCGAGCAGTTGTTTGCGGTCATTCGCGAGCTGCGCGAGCAGGGTTGCGGCATCGTCTACATCTCCCATCGCCTGAAAGAGATCTTCCAGATCTGCGATCAGGTCACCGTGTTGCGGGATGGCAAATGGATAGGTCAGGAGGCGGTGAGCGCCCTCGATGAAGACAAGATCATCGAGATGATGGTGGGCCGTCGACTGGAGGAGCAGTACCCGCGGCTCGAGCGCGAACTAGGCCCGGTCAGCCTGCAGGTGCGGGATCTGATGGGCCCCGGGGTGCGCGGAGTGAACTTCACCCTGAGCCAGGGAGAGATCCTGGGCTTCAGCGGCCTGATGGGATCCGGGCGCACCGAGCTGATGAAGCTCATCTACGGCGCCAACCTCATCAGCGCTGGCGAGATCACCGTGGATGGGCATCCCCTGCGCCCCCGCAGCCCCGCCGACGGCCTCAATGCCGGCATCGCCTACATCTCCGAGGATCGCAAGGGGGATGGTCTGGTACTGGAGCTCTCGGTACGGGAAAACATGAGCCTGTGCGCCCTCGACGAGTTCAACAAGGGTGGCAAGATTGACGGCAAGGCGGAACGTCAGGCGGTGGCCGATTACGTGCGCCTGTTCAATATCAAGACCCCGAGCAGCGAGCAGCTCATCAAGCTGCTCTCCGGCGGCAACCAGCAGAAGGTGGCCATCGCCAAGGGGCTGCTCACCCGTCCCAAGGTATTGATCCTGGACGAGCCCACCCGCGGCGTGGACGTGGGGGCCAAGAAAGAGATCTACCAGCTCATCAACCAGTTCAAGAAGGAGGGGATGAGCATCATCCTGGTCTCCTCAGAGATGCCGGAAGTACTCGGCATGAGCGACCGCATCCTGGTGATGCACGAAGGGCGCATCAGCGCAGAATTTAACACCCAGGACGCCAATCAGGAGAAACTGATGGCGGCCGCCGTGGGCAAACAGTGGCAAGCAGAGCAAGAGGCACAACGATGACAACCCAAACCCTTCCCCGCCGTGGTCTCATGAGCAAGGCGTGGTGGATCGAGAACAAATCCCTGGTCGCGCTGCTGGTACTGATCGGGGTGGTCTCCTTCCTTAGCCCGAACTTCTTTACCGCCGACAACCTGCTCAACATCCTGCGTCAGACCTCGGTCAACGCCATCATCGCCGTCGGCATGACCCTGGTCATCCTGACCGGTGGCATCGATCTCTCGGTGGGGTCCGTGCTGGCCCTGTGTGGCGCCCTGGCCGCGACCCTGGTCGCTATGGAGCTCCCCATCTGGCTGGTGGTCCCCCTCACCATCGGGGCCGGCGCCGTGCTCGGCAGCATCAGCGGCCTCATCATCGCCAAGGGCAAGGTGCAGGCCTTCATCGCCACCCTGGTGACCATGACGGCCCTGCGCGGGGTGACCATGGTCTACACCGAGGGGAGACCCATCTCCACCGGTTTCAGCGACGGGGCGGATCACTTCGCCTGGCTCGGGACCGGTTACCTGTTCGGCCTGCCCGCCCCCATCTGGCTGATGGCCATCGTCTTCCTGCTGGCCTGGTTCATGCTCAACCACACCCGCCTGGGTCGCTACATCTATGCCCTCGGTGGCAATGAATCCGCCACCCGCCTCTCCGGCATCAACGTGGACAGGGTCAAGCTCGCGGTCTATGGCCTCTGTGGCGCCCTCGCGGCCCTGGCCGGCCTCATCGTCACCTCCCGCCTGTCGTCGGCCCAGCCGACCGCCGGCATGGGGTATGAGCTGGACGCCATCGCCGCCGTGGTACTCGGCGGCACCAGCCTGATGGGCGGCAAGGGCCGGATCATGGGGACCCTCATCGGGGCGCTCATCATCGGCTTCCTCAACAACGCCCTGAACCTGCTCGACGTCTCCTCCTATTACCAGATGATTGCCAAGGCCAGCGTGATCCTGCTCGCCGTGATGATCGACAACAAAAGCACCCGATAAGAACGTTAACCACGCACACACAAGGAATGAAACGATGAAAAAGCTCAATACCCTGCTCGCCGCCGCCGTCATGTCCGTGCTGGGCACGGCCCACGCCGCCGACAATACCCTGGCCATGGTGGTCTCCACCCTCAACAACCCCTTCTTCGTCACCATGAAGGAAGGGGCGGAAGCCAAGGCCAAGGAGCTTGGCTACACCCTGGTGGTGCTGGACTCCCAGAATGATCCGGCCAAGGAGCTCTCCAACGTGGAAGATCTCACCGTGCGCAAGGTCGACGCCATCCTGATCAACCCCACCGACTCCGAAGCCGTGGGCAACGCCATCCGCCTTGCCAACAAGGCCAACATCCCGGTGCTGACCCTGGACCGCGGCGCCGCCCAGGGCGAGGTCAAGGCTCATATCGCCTCCGACAACGTGGCTGGCGGCAAGCTGGCCGGTGACTTCATCACCGAGAAGCTCGGTACCGGCGCCAAGGTGATCCAGCTCGAGGGGATCGCCGGCACCTCCGCCGCCCGTGACCGTGGTGAAGGCTTCGCCCTGGCGGTGGCCGCCAACAAGCTGCAGGTGCTGGCCTCCCAGCCTGCCGACTTTGACCGCACCAAGGGTCTGAACGTCATGGAAAACCTGATGGCCGCCCACCCGACCGTGCAGGCGGTGTTCGCCCAGAACGACGAGATGGCACTCGGCGCCATCCGCGCCGTGCAAGCGGCTGGCAAAGAGGTGATGATCGTCGGCTTCGACGGCACCGATGATGGCAAGGCCGCCGTCGCCAAGGGTAAACTGGCCGCCACCGTGGCCCAGCAACCGGCCCTCATCGGCGCCATCGGTGTGGAAACCGCCGACAAGGTGCTCAAGGGTCAGCCGGTGGAGCAATCCATCCCGGTTCCCCTGCAGATCGTCAGCAAGTAAGTGCAAGAAGGGGGGAGGCTCGCCTCCCCCCGAGCAAGACCCGTATCAAGGGTGCTTTGCATCGCCAGTGCCTCTTGGCTTGGGCCCCCTCAAGCCAAGATGTTCTAAACCAAGGGTGACTGATATGAATCGTCTCGTTGTGCTCGGCAGTGTCAATGCGGACCATGTGCTGCGCGTCCCCCACTTCCCTCGTCCCGGTGAGACCCTGACCGGCCACGGATACAAGATAGTGCCCGGCGGCAAGGGGGCCAATCAGGCGGTTGCCGCCGCCCGGTTAGGAGCAGACGTCTCCTTTATCGCCCGGGTCGGGGATGATGCCATCGGTCGCCAGATGCGCGATGGCTTCGCCAAAGACGGCATCGACGTGAGTGCGGTGGAACTCGACCAGACCCTCCCCACCGGCATCGCCATCATCTACGTGAGCGACGAAGGGGAAAACAGCATCGGCATCTCCGCCGAGGCCAACGGCGCCCTCTCCCCCGCCATGGTCAGGGAACACGAAACCCTCATCGCCGCGGCCCACACCTTGCTGCTGCAGCTGGAAGTGCCGCTCGAAAGCGTGCTGGAAGCCGCCCGGCTGGCCCGCGCCCACGGCACCCGGGTGGTGCTGAATCCGGCGCCCGCTCGCCCTCTCAGTGCCGAACTGCTGGCCCTGGTGGATCTCATCACCCCCAATCAGACCGAAGCCGAACTGCTGACCGGCATCAAGGTGAAGGACGAGGCGAGCGCCCGCGAGGCGGCTCTTCGCTTCCATCAGATGGGCATTGCGGACGTGATGATCACGTTAGGCTCCCAGGGCGTGTATTGCAGCAACGAGGCGCGCCAGATGCTGGTGCCGGGCTTCCGGGTCGAGGCAGTGGATACCACTGCCGCGGGGGATACGTTCAACGGTGCCCTGCTGGCAGCCGAACTTGCAGGAGATGATTTCACTGCCGCGGTACGCTTTGCCCACGGCGCGGCGGCCCTCTCGGTCACCCGGCTCGGGGCCCAGAGCTCCATCCCCGCCAAGGCTGAGGTCGAGCGCTTCCTGCAAGCCCAGACGGCCCTGGGTCGCTGATGGCCAATATCAAGGAAGTAGCCGCCCGGGCCGGGGTCTCCACCACCACGGTGTCCCACGTCATCAACGAGACCCGTTTCGTGGCCGAGGAGACCCGGGAGCGGGTCTTCACCGCCATGCAGGCCCTCAACTATGCCCCTAGCCTGGTGGCCCGCAGCCTCAAGGTGAAGGAAACCAACAGCATCGGCATGCTGGTCACCACCTCCAGCAACCCCTTCTTCGCCGAAGTGGTGCGCGGGGTGGAACGCTACTGCTTCGAGCAGGGCTACAACCTGATGCTGGGCAACACCGAAGGAGAGGCCCACACAGCTCTTTCCTACCTCAAGATGATGCTCAGAAAGCGGGTCGATGGCCTGCTCATCATGTGTAGCGAAGGCCAGCAGGAGGTGTTCAATCAGCTCGACTGGCTCAAGAACCTGCCGGTGGTGGTGATGGACTGGGGCATGGAGAGTCGTGAAGTGGATCTCATCGCCGACAACTCCCATCAGGGAGGCTATCTGGCCACCCGCCATCTGCTGGCCCTCGGCCACCGTGACATCGGCTGCATCACGGGACCGCACAACCGTGCCCCCGCCGATCAGCGTCTCGCCGGCTTCACCCAGGCAATGCAGGAGGCCGGGCTCACCATCAATCCAGCCTGGATCCAGGAGGGGGATTTTGATTGTGCCAGCGGTCACGACGCCATGGTGCGCCTGCTCAGCCAACCCAGTCGGCCGAGTGCCCTCTTCGTGTGCAACGACATGATGGCCATGGGGGTCATCAGCGCCGCCCATCAGGCGGGGCTCAGCATCCCGGCGGATCTCTCCCTGGTCGGCTATGACAACGTGGCTCTCGCCCAATACATGTCGCCGCCACTCACGACCATCAATCAACCCAAGGAGGAGCTGGGTCGCCTCGCCGTCACTCGCCTGCTGGCACGGATCAACGGTGAAACCATCGACAACCGGTTGATCACCGTGGACCCGGATCTGGTGATCAGGTCATCCTGCGCCCCCTTCTCCCAGCCATGAGCCCCTGCGAACGCAAGGCTTGAAAAAGGCGACCCTAGGTCGCCTTTGTCGTTTTCAATGCCCTGTTCACCTGCACGGCCTTTCGGCTGGCCGTCTAGCCCATCAGTTCATCCCATCTGGCGCCGGCCCTGGCGTTGGCCAGCCGCCGCAACCCGAGTCGCTGGGCCAGGGGTTGCAACAGGCTTTCGTGCTCCCCCATCATCGGCAGCCAATAACCCAGGGGCCAGCCCGCCTCCAGCAGATCCGGCGTGCGGCTACCGAGTTCCCGCACCGCCAGCACGCAACCACTCTGTTGCAGCTTGGCCAGCAGTTCAGGTTCCTCGTGCAGGGTAGGCAGCGCCAGGATCACGGCGCCGCCCGGCAAGGACGGCAAGCTGGCGAGCAGATGAGCCAGCTGTGCCTGCTGCTCCAGCGCCAGCAACAGTGGCAGGGGGCCGACGGCGTCCGTCAAAAGCCGTGATACTACGGGCCCCAGTATGCCCCGCTCCTGCATCCAGCTCATTTCACACGCCTGCTGCCCCGCACACCAGCGCAGGCGCATGGCCGCGATGCGCTGCCCCTGCTCGTCCTCGAGATCCTCAAACACGCTCTCAATGGGGGCAGGCCCCGTTCCCGCCAGCCAGTTGCGCAGTTGCTGCAACTGCTGTTGCTCTCGCCTGAGCGCCATCTGCATGGCGGGCTGGAACCAGACGAGGGAGAGATTGTCCCGCTTGGCCTGATTGAGGGCCAGGATGGCCTGCTCCTGCAGCAGGTTCGCCTCTCCCCCCTGAGCCAGCGCCACCCCGAAGCGGCAGGCAAGCTCGACGCTGCTCTCCCGGGTGACGAACTCGAACTGCAGGAGATCTTGCAAGTCTGCCAGCTGGGATGCCAACAGTGACTCCTCCCCATGCAGGATCACCGCAAACTCATCCCCCCCCAGCCGATAGGCCCGATTGGGATGGGCTTGCCGCAACTTGGCCGCCACTGTCTGCAGCAGGCGATCTCCAACCTGGTAGCCCAGCTGATCATTGACCTGCTTGAAGCGCTTGAGATCCAGCACCACCAAGGCCATGGCAGGACTCTTGATGAGGCTCTGTCGCAACTGCCCCTGCAGGGCGCGGCGATTGCCGAGGCGCGTCATGGGATCCAGCAGGGAGAGACGGCGGTTTTGCAAGTTGGCGCGAATGAGGGCAAACACCAGTATGCCTCCGGTCACCAACAGCAGCAGTTGCCAGATCTGCAACCAGAACAGGCTCTGGCGCAACTTGTTGACCGACTCTTCCCGCTCCTGGCCGGAGAGGATCTGCTCCCCAATCTGTTCCACTTGCTGGGTCAGCGCCGCAATCCGGCTCTCAATCTGATCCAGAGTGGCATCATTTTGCAGCGCCCCGGCCTGCATCTGGGGCTCCAGTTGCTTCACCTGGGCAAACAATTGCGCCAGCACCTCGCCAAGACCGTGGCGCGTCCGGGCATCGGCGGTTTCACTGCTGATGAGAAAGATATCCAGCCGGTTCCACAACAGATCGTAATTCAGACTCAGGGTCTCCATGTCGAGCCTGCTAGTCCGGTAGAGACGCAAGTCAAACAGGAAGCGCTGGGACTCCAGCATGACCTGGCTGATATTCCAGTGCGTATTGCGATAGAAGATATCGACCAGCTGTTCATGACGATTCTGGAGGAAGAGCCCCCAGACCGACGAAAACAGAAAGAGCGAGGAGATGGCGACAAGCAGCAGATTATGGCGCTGGCGACGACTCACTGGACGACCTCGAGACGGATCAGCTGCCATACCATGTAGCTGTGGATGGTGGGCAGATCCAGCGCGGGGTAGGCGGAAAACGGCATCAGCAACCAGAGCGGCCCCTTGTTGCGACGGGTCAGCGGTTTGTCATCCTCAAAGCGTGTGACGGTAAGAGGAATCCCGCTAAACAGGGAGAGATCCAGCCGTTGACGATAGCCATTGAGACCGATGACATCGATGATGCTCACCTGTTTGAGCCCTTGGGACGCCAGCAGGGAGGCCAGGGTCGGTCCCCGGTAGCTGTGTACCCCCGTGGTCCAGGGGGTGGCGGTCTTGAACTCCACCTCTGGCAATGCCGCCAGCGCCGCCTCATCCAGGGTGACGACCGTTTTGTCAGCGAGGACGAGTTGCAGCAGGGGTGAAGAAGCCCCGGCACCGAATGAAATCAGTACCAACAGGAGACCTGCCATCCATTGTTTCAAGATATCCATGAGAGGTTGCGCCAGCTGCACCTGATACTTTAATGGTCAGTGTGGCGACTTCATCGAACCAATGCAACTGTGCAATGACACAATAGTCAGGGACCGCGCATCTCCATCCAGTTATGTCCCTGGACGGCCTTGGGCTGCTGTATCCCGAGGGCTTGCAACAGCTCGTCCACAAAGGCTGGCACCAGAACAGAAGCCGGGCCATAGCGTTTCTCATCAAACTGGCTGCCCACCTCGCTCGGCTCCAGATTGAGTTCGATCGTATGGGCACCATTGAGCCCCGCCTCATGGACAAAGCCCGCCGCCGGATAGACGGCCCCCGAGGTGCCGATGGAAATGAAGAGATCGCACTGCGCCAGGGCGGCATAGATGCGATCCAGTCCCAATGGCATCTCTCCGAACCAGACCACATGGGGCCGCAAGGGTTGGGGAAACTGGCAGCAGGAGCAGAGTTCTTCCTGATGCAGGTCCCCCCGCCACTCCACCACCTGACCCGATGCGGGACAACGGGCCTTGAGCAGTTCACCGTGCATGTGAATGAGGTTCTTGCTGCCCGCTTCTGCGTGCAGGTTGTCGATATTCTGGGTCACCAGCGTCACCCGGCCTGGCAACAGGCGCTCCAGACGGGCCAGGGCATAGTGGGCGGGGTTGGGGTGAATGTCGGCACTTTGCAGATGTTGGCGGCGGGCATTGTAGAAACCCTGCACCAGAACGGGATCCCGGGCATAGCCTTCCGGGGTGGCGACATCCTCAACCCTGTGCTCTTCCCAGAGGCCGTCACTGGCCCGGAAGGTCTTGATGCCGGACTCGGCCGAGATGCCGGCACCGGTGAGGATCACGATATGTTTGGCAGACTGCACCATGTTGATTTCCTCTGACGATGACCAGCAAACCTTAACACAGGGGACGAGTCCGGCCCATTCGCCCTTGGTCTTAGGCCCGATGGAGATCCAGCTTGCCGAGAACGCTCAAATCCAGGCGCACGAAAACCATCTCCCGTCCCGTCACCAGGGTCAGCGGCAATCCCAACCCCTTCAGCAGGCTCAGCATGGGGCGATTCTGGCTCAGCACCTCGGCGGTCCACTCCCGGATCCCCTCCCCGTATGCCAGCAACGCCAGCGCCAGCAGGATGCGCCGACCCGCCCCTTGATGCTGGAAGTCATCCGCCACCACGCAGGAAAACTCTGCCCGATCCGGATGTCGTCGCCGCCGGATGGACTGCGCCAGCGCCAATGGCGCCCCATCGTTGTCCGTCAGCAGCAAGCCTATCTGGGTGTCCCTTGGGTAATCGATGAAGAAGGAGACCTGCTCGGCGCTTGGCTTCTGTCTGGGGCGCATGAAGCGCAGGTAAATCGTCTGCTCGCTGAGGCGCTCGTAAGCGGCCACCAGCGGGACGGGATCCGCCCCCGCCAACTCCCGCAACCAGCAATCACGCGCACCCACCACCATCATGACCGGCAGGTCGTTGCGCCGGGCAGGATGCAGCCATCCGGTAAACCCGGCCAATAGCCGCGCCTCGTCCACTGGCCAGCAGAGATAGCGAGTCACCAGTGACCCGCGACGCCGCGCTCCTGCCACAAGGCCGCGTCCTGCTGGTTGAAGGGATCATCGATATAGAGGCCGATACCGAGCTCTCTGGCGCGAGCGATGAAGCGATCCAGCAGGGAATCCGTCGCCATCGCCTCCAGTTCAGGCAACAGGTGGGGCCCCAGCAACAGGTAACGTAGAGGCAAGCGTTCCAGCTCCTCGAAGGGCAGATGTTGACCATTGTCCAGCAGCAGCGCCAGCTGCCCTCCCGCCATGCTCGCCTGCAATACCAATGCGAAGCGATCCGCTCGGCTCAACAGCTGATCCCGCTTGTGCACGATCAGGGTCAGTTCGTCGGCTCGCCGACCGTGCTGTTCCAGCCAGGTCTTGAGGGGATCCCAATGAGGTGGCACGCCACTCAGGGCCAGCCAGATGGGGGAATGGGTAGTGGCAGCATCCGCCATCAGGCTGATCTGGCCCAGCACCTCCTCCTGCCAGTTGCGGATGGTGCGCTTCAATCCGTGTCGTCTGAAAGACTGGGCCGGCCCCAGATAGAAAGCCTTGAGCTGACGCAGCAGATCGCCGTGATTCAACGGTTTGGCGAGGGCCGCCAGCACGTTGAATCCCGCATCGTGGAGCAGGCGGCGAGCACCATCGATCAGCGTCTGATCGTGGCTGGAGAGCAGGATGATGGGCAGATGCTTGTATTGGGCGTGGCCCATCAACAGGCCGATGGCATCCTCCTCCCCCAAGCTGAGATCGCAGACCAGCAATCCCACCTCGTGCTGTGCCAGTACCTGCAGACAGGCGTCCCCATCCTGCACCCACTGGCAGGGCATCCCGAGAGACTGGATCTCCTGGGCAATGCAGGCACCCTGAAACGGGTGATCCTCGAGCAGCAAGACCGAGAGCCTCGCCAGCCAGTCACGCCAGCGCAGCTCCCGGGCTTGCAGTTCGGCCAGCCAGGGACCCGTCACGCGATAGATCCCTTGCCCCTCGGCCATCAGCTGGGGCAGATAGGGTTGACCCTGGTGGGCCTCGGGCTCGAACAGGGCGATCGCGCTGGTGGTGAAGGCCCCCTCCCAGCGCCAGTTGATGTCAGGCTGAGTACGGTGCAGGCTGGCATAATCCGGGATGCCCAGAGTCTTGGCGGCCTGATATGACACGGCATCGAGGGCATGGATGCTGACGGGGTGAAATGCCGGATCCAGGTTCACATCGGACTCCAGCAGCGCTAATAACTCTTCCTCAGTGATGATCATCTCATGCTCTCTTGCTCAGTTGCCGACAGACATCATCCACGGCACGGGTAAGGGGCTCCACCAGGGGCTTATCGGGCGCCTTCTGCCAGGCATCGATCACCTGGACCAGGGGCATCGCCCCCACCATTTTGGCGGCCCCCTTCATCTTGTGTAAAGCCGTCTCGAGGGCTGCAATGTCCCCTTGTGTGACACAGCGCTCAATGTCGGCGAGATCCTGACGGGTAGAGGTCAGGTAGAGCGTCGCCAGCTCGGGGCTCAGCGGCATCAGATCCTGCTGGACCCAGGCGGGGGTGGGTTCCTCTCTCTCTTGCGAAGTGAAGCCCTCGCGGCCGGAGACAGAGCGCAGCAAAGTGGCGAGCTCCCTGAGCAGAACGGGTTTGTCCAGATGACCGTGGCAGCCACAGCTGGTCAGCAGCTGCGCGGCCTGCTCGCTCAGGTCCGCGGTGATCACATAGACCGGCAGATGCTGCCAGCGCTCGCTACCACGCAGTTGCTGGCACAGCTCGGCGCCATCCATCACCGGCATCTGCAAGTCGGTCAGCACCAGATCCACCGTCTCCTCCTGCAACAGATCCAGGGCCAGGCGACCATTGGCCGCGCTCAGTACCCGGGCGCCGAGCTGGCTGAGCTGCATGCTGATCAGCACCCGGTTCACCTCGTGATCTTCCACCAGCAGCACCCGCATTCCCGCTCCGGGCAGGGTGCCGGGCACCGCTTGGTGCTGGCTCAGCCTGGGTTGCAGCAAGGTCACCACGGTTCCCGGGATCCAGGGTTCTTCCTGCCAGAACCAGTGCTGCAGCCCTTGTTCATCCCGGACGGCACTCAGGGGCTCTCCCGCCGGACTCTCCCTCACCCCCAGCTCCTGCAGCCAGGTACGCATGTAGTCGCCATCCTCCCCCATCAGTTGCAGGTAGACAGTGTCGACGCTCGGCTTCCAGGGAGCCCGCTCCTGCAGGGCGTGCAAGGGGAAGCGGCAGCGGAAGCGACTGCCGCCGGCGGACAGAGGTTCCACATCAATGTCGCCACCCATCTGTTCCATCAGTTGGTGGCAGATGGCAAGACCAAGCCCGGTGCCCTGAGCCCTCAGCTGGCCGGGCTCCTCCCCCTGCTCGAAAGGAAGAAACAGCCGGGGCAAGAGCTCGGCGCTGATCCCGGGGCCTTCATCATCCACGCCGCAGCAGAGCATGTCCCCCTGACGTTGTGCCCAGATGACCACCTGCCCCTGCTCGCTGAACTTGATTGCGTTGGAGATAAGGTTGTGCAGCACCTGCTGCACCCTGTGGGGATCCAGCTCCAGCAATGCAGGCAAGGCGGGATCGAGATGGAGGCGAAGCTGCAGCCCCTTGGCACGAGCCTTGGACCAGTGCACGGCGGCCACATGCTCACACAGCTCTACCAGATCCGTCGGTTGGGGAGAAAGGCGCAACTGGCGCGTTTCGTTGCGACTGAAATCCAGCACGTCGTTGAGCAGCCCCAGCAGTTCGTTGCCCGCCTGCCTGATGTGGGTCAGTACCGAGGACTGCTCTGCCGAGAGTTCGGTCTGATCGAGCCACTCCAGCAGCCCCAGCATGGCGTTCATGGGAGTGCGGATCTCATGGCTCACGGCCGCGAGGAAGCGTCCCTTGGCGAGCACCGCCTGCTGGGCCTCCTCGTGGGAGATCTGCAGGGCCTTCTCCTGCTCGACCCGGGTAGTGACATCCTGAACCACCCCGTAGATGCGCCAACCCTCCCCCTGGCGGCGCCCCCGGCCGGAGAACTGCAACCAGCGACTCCCCTTGCTCGGGTGGCGATAGCGCAGCAGGTAGGTGAAAGGACGCCCCGCCAGCAACATGGTCAGCATGGGGGCGCGCATCTCTCGCCTGTCCTGGCGCGCCAGCCTGACGAGGGTTTCGTTGGGGTTGAGGCGGATCTGCTGGCTGGCCAGGCCGAGCAGTTCATGACTGCCTCGGCTGACAAATTCAACCCGCCCGATGGCTCCCTCCTTGAGGGTAAACTGCAGCACCACGCCGGGCACCGTATTGGTCAGTGCCCGCAGCCGCCGTTCGGCCTGACGCAGCAGACGGGTTCGTTCGCGCAGGGCGCTGATGTCGGAGAGTGCGATAAGGTCGCCCGCTGGCGTCTGGCTGCCCAGTTGCAACGGGATTTGGGCATAGGAGTAGACCTGATCCCGCAGGGCCAACTCCCCCTCTCCCCCCTGCAGCTGGGGTGATGGCAGCACCAGATCCGCCAGATAGCGGGCCTCCAGTTGCTTGGCTCGCTTGTTGCGCTTGATGATCTCGCCCCGATCATTGCGCAGGAACACGGGGACCGGTAATGTCTGGAAGAGCGACTCCCGGAACTTGCTCTCCAGCGCCAGCGCCTGCTCTGCCTGGTGACGCTCGCGGGCCGCCTGGGCGAGCTGCTGGCGTGAGCGCCAGATCAGCCAGATGACCGCACCGCTGATCAGCATGGCCAGCAGCAAGGAGGTGAGCCATAAACCATAGCTGACCCCCTCCTGCTGATTCAGGATCAGACGATGCCAGCGCTGTACCAGCTCATCCACCTGCCGATCGTTGATGGTCATCAGGCTCTGCTCCATCACACCGGAAAGCCTTGGCTGATCGTGCCGGATGGCAAAACTCAAACCCAGATTCTGGGGGAGCTCCCGGATGGCGAGATCCGCCAGCAGGTTGTTGCGCATGGGGTATTGCAGCTGATAGAGCTCCGCCAGCATGGCATCTGCCTTGCCATCCTGCACCGCCAGGATCCCCTGCTGCAAATCCTGCACCTGTACCCAGTGATGCGGGCCCAGTAGCGACAGCTGGCTGTCGTCATAGAGGGCTTTGGGAACCACTATGCTGCCCGAAACGCTATCCAGGGCCTGATACTCCGCCCGTTTACGGCTGACCAGGGCGTAGCGACTCATGGCAATGACCCGGGTGAAGTTAAACTCCTGCCCCAGCGCCGGCGACTCCGGCAAACCCGCCATCATCACCGCTTCGCCACTGCGAAGCTTGGCCAGCGCCTCCTCCTTGCTGGCCGTGGGAATGAGTTCAAAGTTGAGCCCGGTCTGCCGGCTCACCCGCCGCAGCACATCGTCACTCCAGCCGATCAGCTCCCCTTGCAGATTGATACCGCTGTAGGGCATCAGGCCAGGCGCCGCCACCATCTTGATGGTACGGGCCGAGCCAATGAGCCAGGCCTGCTCCTTGTCGGTAAAATGCAGGGGATTGATATCTTGCTCGCTCTGGGGCAGATAGCGTCCCAGATCCCGATAGAGGCTACCCGGCGGCAAGAAGCGGATCGCCGTATCCACCAGTTGCAGCAAGCCCGGGATGTCTCGCATCATCAGCCGATAGCTCACCACCAGTTCGTCACTGCGCAGGCGGCGCAATCTCAATCCCTCATCCGGGTACTCCCGCATCAGGTAACGCAGTTGCAGGTAGTCCCCGAGATAGGCGCTGCCCTTCTCTGCAAACAGCGCCAGATACCAGTTATCCGCATCGGTCAACTGCAACTGGGTGGAGTGGGGATAGAGACGTTTCAGCACCTCGCCCGCCTGCCAGACCGGCGAGACCAGAAAAGCCGCATGCTCGAGATCCCCCCGATAGAGGATGGCGGATTCCGCCTCCAGCATGGCCCGGCTCAGTACTGTGCCTGAGCGGGTCTCGACGGAAGGACCGATGTGAGGAATGAGGTCGCACTGGCCATCACGCAGGCCTTGCTCCACCGCCGGCCAGTTGGGCAACGTCTTGAAATGCAGGGGCACCGGCAGTTGCCGGGCCAGGCGGGTCATCTGATCGATAAGCAGCCCCCCCTGATCTTCGAGATAGGGAGGACGCTCCAGACTCGGGTAGCAGAAGGTCAGCTGACCGATGTCATCGGCATAAGCCTGGGCGGCGGGCGGCAGGGGAAGTACGGCGGCACGCAGCGGCAAAGCCAGCAACGCACCCAACAGCAGGTATATTTTTGTCATCGAAATGCAAAAGCCAGGCATCTGCCTGGCTTTTTATTACTCATTGGGTTCAACATTTTCTACTCTGGCCTTGAGCTTCTGGCCAGGCCGGAAGGTCACCACGCGACGGGCGCTGATAGGAATATCCTCGCCCGTCTTGGGGTTACGTCCGGGACGCTGATTCTTCTCACGAAGGTCAAAATTACCGAAGCCTGAAATCTTGACTTGTTCACCGCGCTCGAGCGCTTGTCTGATTTCCTCAAAGAAGGCTTCCACCATATCTTTGGCTTCACGCTTGCTCATCCCGAGCTGGGTGAACAGGTGCTCTGCAATGTCGGCTTTGGTAAGCGCCATAGATCAATCCCTCAAGGATGCATTCAACTCTTCACCGAGGGCCCGCACGACATTGTCCACGGTCTCGGCGATCTCTTTCTCCTCCAGGGTGCGTTGTGCGTCTTGCAACACCAGGCTGATAGCCAGACTCTTCTTGTTCTCGGCCATACCAGCACCCTGATATACGTCGAATAAGTTTATTCCAACTAACTGATTTCCGCCAACTTTTTTAATTACTGCCAGGACGTCACCGGCCAGAACCTGACTGTCAACCACCACGGCGATGTCGCGGCGGTTTGCCGGGAAGCGGGAAACCTCGGTCGCAACCGGCACCTTGGCCGGGATCAGCTTGTCCAGTTCCAGCTCGAACATGATGGCCCGGGACTTGAGGCCCAGCTTCTTGTCGAGGCTCGGATGGATGACACCGATATGACCGATGACGACACCATCACGCAAGATGGCGGCACTCTGGCCCGGATGCAGGGCGCTGTGCTCGGTACGCTCGAAGCTGAAACTGGCGCCTTCGGCGGTCAGATCCAGTACCGCTTCCAGATCCCCTTTCAAATCAAAGAAGTCGGCGCCGCGGCTCTTGATGTCCCAGTGCTCGTCGCTCTGGTTGCCGGTGATGATGCCGGCCAGCATGGGCTCCTGACGGATGCCGTTCTCGGCACTGGCGTCCTTGATGAAGCGCAGGCCCTGCTCGAACAGACGCACACGACCCTGTTGACGGTTCTGGTTGTAGACCACGGCCTGTACCAGACCCGGGAACAGGGAGACCCGCATGGCGGACATCTCGACCGAGATGGGGTTGGGCAGCACGATGGCGTCGCTCTGGGGGAACAGCGTCTGCTGGGCCTTGGGATCGACGAAGCTGTAGGTGATGGCTTCCTGGAAGCCGCGATCCACCAACAGGTCACGCACCCGCTTGAGGGTCACCTGCCCTTCCGCCTGTTCCACCATGGCGAGCGAGGCCGCCGGTTTCAGGTTCGGGATGTTGTTGTAGCCGTAGATGCGGGCCACTTCCTCGATGAGATCTTCCTCGATGGCGATGTCGAAGCGCCAGGAGGGAGCCAGGGCGGTCCAGCCATCGGCGTCGACACTCACCTGCATGCCGAGGCGAGTCAGGATCTCGAGCACCTGGGCATCGCCCACGCTGATGCCGATCACCTTGTCGAGCTTGGCGCGGCGCAGGCGGATCGGGGCAGCCTTGGGCAGATGGGCGTCGGATTTGACCTCGACCACCGGGCCCGCCTCGCCGCCGCAGATATCCAGCAGCAGACGGGTGGCACGGTCCATCACCTTGGCTTGCAGCTCGGGGTCCACCCCGCGCTCGAAGCGGTGGGAGGAGTCGGTGTGCAGGCCATAGGTACGGGCACGACCGGTGATGGAGAGCGGCGCGAAGAAGGCGCACTCCAGCAGGATGTCGGTGGTGGTGTCGGACACGCCGGTGCGATCGCCGCCGAAGATCCCCGCCATGCAGGCCGGGCCTTTGCTATCCGCGATCACGAGCGTGGTCTCTTTGAGCTTCACCTCGGTACCGTCGAGCAGGGTCATGGGCTCGTCGGCCTTGGCACGGCGCACCACCAGTTCCCCTTCCAGCTTGGCCAGGTCGAAGGCGTGCATCGGCTGACCATATTCCAGCAGCAGGAAGTTGGTGATGTCGACGATGGCGTCGATGGAGCGAATGCCACCCCGGCGCAGCTTTTCCTGCATCCAGAGCGGGCTCTGGGCCTTGAGGTTCAGCCCCTTGATGACACGGCCGAGGTAACGGGGGCAATCCGCCGGTGCCTCGACCCGGATCGGGAAGGTCGCATCTATGGTAGCCACGGCCGGCACCCAGCTCGGCTCGACCACGTCGACGCTGTTGAGCACACCGATCTCGCGGGCCAGACCCGCGATGCCGAGGCAATCGGCGCGGTTCGGGGTGAGATCCACGTCGATGGCGACATCGTTCAGGTTCAGGTATTCACGAATATCGGTGCCGATGGGGGCATCCCCTGGCAGCTCGATGATGCCATCCGCTTCCACGTCGATGCCGAGCTCGCTGAAGGAGCAGAGCATACCGTGGGATGGCTGGCCGCGCAGCTTGGCTTTCTTGATGGTGAAATCGCCCGGCAGGGTCGCGCCCACCTTGGCCACGCACACTTTGAGGCCTTGGCGGCAGTTCGGCGCGCCGCAGACGATGTCCAGCAGCTCGGCGTCGCCGACGTTGACCTTGGTCACCCGCAGCTTGTCGGCGTCCGGGTGCTGGGAGCACTCGACCACTTCACCGACCACCACGTTGTTGAACTGGCCGGCCACGGCCTCGATGGCATCGACTTCCAGACCGGCCATGGTGATCTGCTCGGCCAGTGCGTTGTCACTCAACTCGGTGCGGACCCACTCCATCACCCAGGATTTACTGAATTTCATGTTCTCTCGCCCTTACTTGAACTGCTTGAGGAAGCGCAGGTCGTTTTCGAAGAAGGCACGCAGGTCGTTGACCCCGTAGCGCAGCATGGTCAGACGTTCGACGCCCATGCCGAAGGCAAAGCCGGAGTATTTTTCCGGATCGATGCCCACCGAACGCAGCACGTTCGGGTGCACCATGCCGCAGCCCAGCACTTCCAGCCACTTGCCGTTCTTGCCCATCACGTCCACTTCGGCGCTTGGCTCGGTGAACGGGAAGTAGGAGGGGCGGAAGCGGATGGTGAGATCTTCTTCGAAGTAATTGCGCAAGAAGTCGTGCAATATGCCTTTGAGCTCGGTAAAGCTGGCATGTTCGTCTACCAGCAGCCCTTCGACCTGGTGGAACATAGGGGTGTGGGTCATGTCGTAATCGTTACGATAGACCCGGCCCGGGGCAATGATGCGGATCGGCGGCTGCTGATGCTCCATGGTGCGGATCTGCACGCCAGAGGTGTGGGTGCGCAGCATCAGGTCCGGATTGAAGTAGAAGGTATCGTGATCGGTGCGGGCCGGGTGATGAGCCGGGATGTTCAGGGCATCGAAGTTGTGGAAGCCATCTTCGATTTCGGGACCGCGCTCCACTTTGAAGCCCATCTCGCCAAACAGGCGTTCGATGCGCTCGATGGTACGGGTCACCGGGTGCAGACCGCCGTTTTCGATACGACGGCCCGGCAGGCTGATGTCGATGGTTTCGGCAGCCAGCTTCTGATTCAGCACGGCAACTTCCAGGGCTTCACGGCGCGCGTTCAGGGCATCCTGAACCTGCTGCTTGGCCTGGTTGATCACGGCCCCCGCGGCGGGACGCTCCTCGGCAGTGAGTGCCCCGAGGCCCTTCATCTGCTCGGTAAAAAAGCCTTTTTTACCCAGATATTTGACCCGGATCTCGTCGAGGGTCGCAATGTCGCTCACGCCCTCAATTTCGGCCTTGGCCTGGCCGACTACTTCTTCAAGCTGTTGCATGTCTTCCTCGTCACCACTCCCGGAACAGGAGCCTTTAGGCTAAATAAGGTCAAGAGGGCGATAATACAAAAAAATGGCCTCGGCTGACCATAGTTAAGGTGGGCTTTTCTCCCGAGAAATCATTTTGTTATGACCCAGAACAACACCATCCCCTCCCCCTGATCCGGCAAGGCTCGGTATCCCTTCTCCGGGCTGTCGCCGACATGACTCAAAATTTAAAGCCAAATCAATGTGATGGCGATCATGTTATCGGCACAAGGGCACCGTCGCCCGGCGCTGGCGCGACATAAAGGTACGCCGCCGCCCCTGTTCCCTTCACGCTCGGCCAAACCATGACCCCAGAGACAAAAAAGGCGTGGTCCTGATGACCACGCCTGGTGTGACGAGCGGACGCTCAAGCCTTATCAAGGCGTCACGATGTTGAACCAGAACTCGAAGTTGTCCAGATAACCCAGCACTTCCTTGAGCTTGTCGGCGTTGCCGCTGATCTTCACATCCCCTGCCGCGACGGCTTTTTCCAGGGTGGTTTGCTTCAATATCAGGTTGTTCAGGGTATCCCGTGACAGGGCGATCGTGGTATCGGCATTGCTGGCCTCGCTGTTGGCGGTGTGGTTCAGCACCCCGTTCTCCAGCTCCACCTTGTACTTGCCGCCGGTATCGCCGAAGTCGAAGTTCAGTACCGCCTTGGCTGCGCCGGACTTGGGCCCGTTCAGACGCACCGCCAGGTAGTCGAAGAACATGTCGAGCGACATGGCGCGCACCGTGTCCGGGCTCGCGGTGTTCGGGGTCGGCAGCGGCGTCACCCCGCTGCGCAGCTCCTTGGCACCGGTCAGGTAGAAGTTGCGCCACGGGCCGGACTCGGCCTGATAACCCATCTGCTCAAGGGCATCGGCTTCGAGCTCCTTGGCCGCCTTGTTGCTCGGATCGGCGAACACCACGTGTTTCACCACCTGAGCCACCCAGCGGTACTCACCCTTGTCGTAGGAGGCCTTGGCTTTCTTCAGCACCTCATCGGCACCGCCCATGAACTCCACGTACTTCTTGGCCGACTCGGTCGGGCTCAGCTCGTTCAGGGTTGCCGGGTTGCCGTCAAACCAGCCGAGATAGAGCACATAGGTCGCCTTCACGTTGTGACTGATGGAACCGTAGTAACCGCGGTTGGCCCAGGTATTGGCCAGGGTATCCGGCAGCTTGAACTGCTCGGCGATCTCGTCGCGGGTGTAGCCCATGTTGGCCAGACGCAGGGTCTCATCGTTGATGTAGCGATAGAGATCACGCTGGGATTTGAGCAGGGTGGTGACCTCCTTGTTGCCCCAGGTAGGCCAGTGGTGCTGGGCGAACATGACCTCGGCCTTGTCACCCCACATGGAGAGCGCCTGGTTCAGGTACTTGGACCAGGGCAGCGGCTCGCGGATCTTGGCGCCGCGCAGGGAGTAGGTGTTGTGCAGGGTGTGGGTCGCATCCTCGGCGGCGGAGATGGCCTTCTTCTCCTCGATGAACCAGAGCATCTCGGACGGCGCTTCCGAGCCCGGCGCCATCATGAACTCATAGGTCAGCCCGTCGATGACCTCTTTCTGGCCCGTCTTGGTGATGATGTTGGTGGGGGCGATCAGGGTCACGGTCCCCGCCGAGGTGGTGGTCCCAAGACCGGCCCCGACCTGGCCCTTCTCGTCCGCCGGCAGCAGGTTGCCATACATGTAGCTGGCACGGCGACTCATGACGTTGCCCGCCATGATGTTCTCGGCGACCGCCGCCTCCATGAAACCATCCGGTGCGTAGATCTTCACCTTGCCGGCCTTCACATCGGCCTCGTCGACCACGCCGCGCACGCCGCCGTAGTGATCCACGTGGCTGTGGGTATAGATCACGGCCTTGACCGGCTTCTTGCCCTGATGCTCGTAGTAGAGATCCAGGGCTATCTTGGCGGTTTCGGCAGAAACCAGGGGATCCACCAGGGTGAGCCCCTCCTTGCCCTCGATGATGGTCATGTTGGACAAGTCCAGGTTACGCACCTGATAAATCCCGTCGGTGACCTTGAACAGGCCGCTGATGTTGATCAACTGGGACTGGCGCCAGAGGCTGGGGTTGACGGTCGCGGGGGCCTTCTGCCCCTCCTTGATGAAACCGTACTTCTGCGGATCCCAGATGAGGTTGCCCGCCTCCCCCTTGATGGGCGCTGACGGCAGGGCGGCGATGAAGCCCTTGTTGGCATTCTCGAAATCGGTCTTGTCGGCAAATGGCAGCTCGGTCAACAGCTTGTCATTGGCGGCTCGCGTAGCCGCAGCGGCATCTCTGCGCAGATCTTCGGCGGCCAGACTCGGCAAGGACAAACTCGTGACCAGACCGGCCAGTACCAACTTGACGAAAAGGGGTTTCATTTTTCGTTGCGTGTATTTCATAGACACTCCTTGTTGCAAACGCTTGTTTTTCTCGCCCACACATTCTAGTCGACATACAGTTACTTAATATTGTTTTTCAATCAACTGTTTACAGAAACAATAACAGCGATTGACACATCAAGAATGTAAAGAATGGATGACAATGCCACTACAGAACGGAAAAACAACGGAAACAAACAGCGGAACAGAAAGGAGTGGGTAAATCGACTATTTAACTGCGCGACAGGCAGCATAAATGATGAGTCCAGGATGAAGGCAGGAAGCGCAGGCCGCCAAATTCACGAGTCGGCAGCCTGGTATCGACGCGACAAGCGATGACCACAGGTGACTCCCACGCAGGGAGGCGCCCAACAAAAAAGGAGGCCGAAGCCTCCTTTTATCTTTCATAACAGAACCGGATTAAACCAGCGCTGCTTTAGCCTTTTCAACCAGGGCGGTGAAAGCCAACTTGTCGTGAACGGCGATATCGGACAGGATCTTGCGATCGATCTCGATAGAAGCCTTCTTCAGACCGTTGATCAGACGGCTGTAGGACAGACCGTTCTGACGGGCAGCAGCGTTGATACGCGCGATCCACAGCTGACGGAACTGACGCTTCTTCTGACGACGGTCACGGTAGGCATACTGACCAGCTTTGGTTACCGCTTGTACCGCTACGCGGTAGACACGGGAACGGGCGCCGTAGTAACCCTTGGCGGCTTTCATTACTTTCTTGTGACGAGCGCGAGCGGTCACACCACGTTTAACTCTTGGCATTTTTCACATCCCCCTTATGCGTACGGCAGACAAGCGACAACACGTTTGTGGTCGGCAGCAGAAACCATGAACTTCGGCCCCAGCTTACGCTTACGCTTACTGCTCTTCTTGGTCAGGATGTGACGCAGGTGGTTGTGCTTGCACTTGAAGCGACCTGAGCCAGTCTTCTTGAAGCGCTTTGCGGCGCCCCGGTTGGTTTTCATCTTCGGCATTTCATACTCCGCATTGTGAGTGACAACAAAATCGCAAGGCGAACCGACTCATGAGGCGAGCCCCATGAGTCAATTTCTTGTGGGCCTTAAGATTTCTTCTTAGGTGCGAGAACCATCACAGCTTGACGGCCTTCGACTTTCGGGAACGATTCGACTACGGCCAACTCTTCCAGATCGGTTTTGACTCGCTCCAGTACCTTGATACCAAGATCCTGGTGGGCCATCTCACGACCACGGAAGCGCAGGGTGACCTTCGCCTTGTCCCCGTCTTCCAGAAAGCGAACCAGGTTGCGTAGTTTTACCTGATAGTCGCCTTCGTCAGTGCCAGGACGGAATTTGATCTCCTTGACCTGGACGACTTTCTGCTTTTTCTTCTGTTCTTTGGTGGTCTTGCTCTTTTCGTAGAGGAATTTGCCGTAATCCATGATCCGGCAAACGGGCGGCTCAGCGTTAGGACTGATCTCGACCAGATCCACTCCGGCCTCAAGGGCCAAGTTCAGTGCATCCTGGATGGAGGTGATGCCAATGGCTTCACCATCCAGACCGGTCAGACGAACTTCTTTCAGACGGATCTCTTCATTGATCCGGTGAGCGCGGGCTTGCGGTTGCTTGCCCAGTTTTTTTCCGCCTTTTATAGCTTATTCCTCCACTTTCTTTTGTCCGCGGGTCTGAACTTCCTGGGTCAACAGAGCAATCAGCTCTTCAACAGGATAAGTCCCCAGGTCAGCCCCTTTACGAGTCCGTACTGCAATCTTACCGGCTTCTACTTCTTTATCGCCGCAGACCAGCATGAAAGGTACTCGCTTCAAAGTATGCTCGCGGATTTTAAAGCCAATCTTCTCATTTCTCAAGTCCGCTTTTGCGCGAAGGCCCGCATCATTCAATGCCTTGGCTACTTTCACCGCATAATCGGCCTGAGCATCCGTGATATTCATCACCACCGCCTGGGTCGGCGCCAACCAGGTCGGGAACAGACCGGCGTACTCTTCGGTCAGGATCCCGATGAAGCGCTCGAGGGAGCCCAGAATGGCACGGTGGATCATCACGGGGACGTGGCGCTCGTTGTCTTCGCCCACATAAGTGGCGCCAAGACGGCCCGGCAAGGCAAAATCGAGCTGCACGGTACCACACTGCCACGCACGATCAAGACAATCGTGCAGGGTGAATTCGATCTTGGGACCGTAGAAGGCCCCCTCACCCGGCTGCAGATCGTATTTCAGACCGTTCAGCACCAGGGCTTCTGCCAGGGCGGCTTCGGCGCGATCCCAGGCTTCATCGGAGCCGATGCGCTGCTCGGGACGGGTGGAGAGCTTGACCACGATGTTCTCGAAGCCGAAGGTGCCATAGACGTCGTAGACCATGCGGATACAGGCCGAGACCTCTTCCATGATCTGATCTTCGGTACAGAAGATGTGAGCGTCATCCTGGGTGAAGCCGCGCACCCGCATCAGGCCGTGCAGAGAACCGGACGGCTCGTTGCGGTGGCAGGAGCCGAACTCGGCCATGCGCAGGGGCAGATCGCGGTAGGACTTCAGACCCTGGTTGAAGATCTGCACGTGACCCGGGCAGTTCATCGGCTTGATGGCGTACTCGCGGTTTTCGGACTGGGTAGTGAACATGGCCTGGGCGTATTTTTCCCAGTGACCGGAGCGCTCCCACAGCACGCGATCCATCATGAAGGGGCCTTTCACCTCCTGATAGTCGTACTCCTTGAGCTTGCCGCGAATGAAGGTCTCCAGCTCGCGGAAGATGGTCCAGCCGTCGTTGTGCCAGAACACCATGCCGGGGGCTTCTTCCTGCATGTGGTAGAGGTCAAGCTGCTTGCCAATCTTGCGGTGATCCCGCTTGGCGGCCTCTTCCAGACGCTGCAGGTAGGCCTTGAGCTGTTTCTTGTCGGCCCAGGCGGTACCGTAGATGCGCTGCAGCATCTTGTTGTTGGAGTCGCCGCGCCAGTAGGCACCGGACATCTTCTGCAACTTGAAGTGGTGGCAGTGACGCATGTTCGGCACGTGAGGGCCGCGGCACATGTCGATGTACTCTTCGTGATGATACAGACCAGGCTGGTCATCACGAGCGATGTTCTGATCCAGGATCTCGACCTTGTAGGTCTCGCCGCGGGCTTCGAACACGTCGCGCGCTTCCTGCCAGGAGACCTTCTTCTTGATGACGTCGTAATCCTTGGCGGCCAGCGCCAGCATGCGCTCTTCCAGGGCTGCCAGATCTTCGTCGGTCAGGGTGCGGTCAAGATCGATGTCGTAATAAAAACCGTTGTCGATGACGGGACCGATGGCCATCTTGGTCTGGGGCCAGAGCTGCTTGATGGCATGGCCGAGCAGGTGCGCACAGGAGTGGCGCAGGATGTCCAGACCCTCTTCGTCTTTGGCAGTGATGATGGCGAGGGAAGAATCGGTTTCGATCAACTCGCAGGCATCCACCAGTTCACCGTTCACCCGGCCGGCAATGCACGCCTTGGCGAGACCGGGACCGATGTCCGCGGCGACGTCCATGACGGAAACGGCCTGGGCAAATTGACGTTGACTGCCGTCAGGCAGAGTAATGATTGGCATCGTGAGTTTCCTTATACAGTGGTGACCCGTACCAAAGGTCACATGCAGATTGGGAGAGTCCTCGAATGAGTGGCAACTCACCACGGTGTTTCACCGTTCACAATACGGTTAGTACAAGGGTGATACGCACGGTCGTGGCCGTGCTAGGCCCGTCATTCACAGGAACAGTGGGGGATTGTATCAGACGTCACAACACGGACAAGGGTGATGATGCATGCTGGTCAAAAATTGGCAGCCATTGACAGGGGATGGTGCTACAAATGGGTAGCCAAAAATAATGTTCAATTGACCCTGACATCGCGCATAAGGACGATCTGCATGTCGAAATACTCCTCCTTCTGGATCTTGTTGGCGCTGTTGCTGACCCCCTTGCTGCTGGTCGCGGCCCTGAGCCCGCTCCTCATCACGCCCATCAGCCGCTATCTGCTCACCAACAAGGAGCAGGAGCTGCGGGCCTATCAAAACGAACGTACTCAAGTATTGAACGAGAGCGTGCGAACCCAGTTGGCAAGCTTCAAGTTTGACTGCGGACCCACCGACATGGCACTGCTGCGGGATCCGGCCTACTACAGTCGTCATATCCGCTTCGCTGGCATTCATACGGCAAATGGCAAGAGCTGCTCCACCATGGGACCCGGATTGGCCATTTTGGAGGACATCAAAGATCTACCCAACGGACAGAATTACAGTGTCACAGCCACCAGTGGGGCCTTTGGCACCGAGCAGGAGACCTTGATTTACTCCAAGCGTAACGGCAATTTGGCCTACTGGGCACTCGACAGCAGTTGGGCCCATGAGTTGATGCAAAGCCCCTGCCCCGACTGCTTCTACCTCGAATTTTCCCACATGGCTCCCGCGCGCGAGCACCTCTACTTCCCCCGTGGCAACGCCGCCATCAAGACGCAACCCGACAAATTGTCGGTCTCCTCATTCGACCAACGCAACAAGGTGGATCAAACCCTGTCGGCCGGCAATGAACTGCGCCACTATGTCGCCATGAAATTGCGCGACTACGGGTTGCCTAGCGCCATCCTCCTCGGCCTGTTGTTGACCCTCGCCTACTGGTTGCTGCGCAACTATCGCAATTCCCTGAGCGGCCTGCTCAAACTTGGGCTCCAGCGAAGAGAATTCATTCCCTTCTATCAACCGATCGTCGACTCTCGCACCCAAGAAGTGGTGGGCTATGAGGCACTCATTCGCTGGCAGCGAGGCAAGGGGTTCATCTCCCCCGCCATGTTCATCGATTATGCGGAGCAACAGGGATTGATCGTCCCCATTACCGAACAGCTCGTGCTCAAGGTGGTGGACGATCTGGCGCACCTGCCCCCGCCTCGCTGGGTCAGTGTCAACCTGGTCGCTGACCATCTTGAACAGCGCTATCTGCTGGATATGCTGGCCAAAGTGAAGTGGCCAAGCCCGGACAGGTTGACGTTCGAGCTCACCGAACGCCTTCCCATCACCAATATCAAGGTCGCAGCACGCGAGATAGCCAAGCTGGGACTGCGGGGATATCACTTCAAGATCGACGACTTTGGCACCGGTTACGGGGGATTCGCCTATCTGCAGCAGTTGGGGATCCGCAGCATCAAGATCGACAAGATGTTCGTCGACACCATAGGCACCCAGGATTTCAAGCGCACCGTGCTGGATGCCATCATCGCCTTCGGCCACGAATCCAAGATGGAGATGATTGCAGAAGGAGTGGAGAATCAGGCGCAGCTCGATTACCTCACCAAACACGGCGTCTATCTCATCCAGGGTTATGTCTATGCCAAACCCATGCCGCTGGAAGAGGCGCTGGCCTGGAACCCGCAGCAAGAGAGCGAGCCCGGCGAGATCAAACAGGCCTGAGCCTCTGCCATGAGGCGTTCGCGCCCATGGCAGACATGATTCACCCTAGCGAGATGAGAAAGCCATTGCGGCCCCGCGCTTTCACCTGATAGAGGGCCTTGTCCGCTCGCTCGCAGCTTGCCGCCGGAGGCTCATCGAGGCGGCATTCGGCAATCCCGATACTCAACGTAACATGCTCAGACACGGTCGATGATCGGTGGGGAATGGCCTGTTCTCGCATCCAGCGGCCAATCCTGGCTGCAACGATCTCAGCTTCAACGCAAGACGCCCCGTCGAGGTAGACGCAGAACTCTTCCCCCCCATAACGCGCCACCAGATCCATGTCATCCCGCGTACACTCCAACAGACCCTGACTGATGAGTTGCAAACAGGTGTCCCCCTCGGCATGACCATAGCTGTCGTTGTACTTTTTGAAGTGATCCACATCGATCATCATGAGACACCCTGGCCTCTCCCCCGCCCGCTTTCTGGATAACCGTTTCTCAAGCCGGGTGAAAAACATCCGCCGGTTGCTGATCGCCAGCAAGGGATCGAGATTGAGTCGCCCCACGACCTTCTTGGTCAGCAGAAAATGTTGATACTCGAGCCTCACAATGACGGTGAGGACGTAATACGCCAAGGCCACAACGCCGATGACGAACAGCATCAAGAATGCGAGGTTGATGACAAACAACCCGATATCCAGCTCAACCACAGGGCGCATATTGGCTACCAGCAGCGCGGCCAACATTGCGACGCTATAAAAAGGCAACGTGACCATGGCACAGATAAACGATAATGGCAGCACCACACTCAATACGGGCAGCAATGAATATCCCATCGGGGCGACAGACACCATGTTGTGATGCAGGTGCAGCACCCACATCCAGGCCAGGCCGACAACATAGACGAGTGATGTGAATAGTTTTTGGTGAGGTATGATGATGCAGGTCAAATGGCCTTCCCGGGACGTCACTCCACCCGGTCTGAATAAAAAGACCACATATGCAACCGAGGCCAACAAAAAAGAGAATATATCGACCTTGCTTTGCTCAAATGGTATCCATGCTGCGGGATTTAATATCAGCATGTCATTGGCATGTAAATAAGACAACCTTGCCCCTGCCAAGGCGAGAAAGAACAGATTGGCGATGATAAAAGAGAGCATGCAGAACTTGCTCAATTTAGCCAGCCGGGTACCCAAAAAGTCATTGTATTGCAGTTCAGCGTCTTCGGTAGTCAGGACCGATGATACAAATGTCTCATCACCCGTGGCGATGGCATCGATAATTTTCTCTCTCATCAGGCTAACTCCAGCAATTGTAGAAATGGCGTGATGATATGGCGGGTGAAAAATAAAACCCTTGCATGCAGTGACAGCCCAGTGCTTTGAGTGCATGGATCTGATCGATGTTTTCAACCCCCTCCGCGACTGTCTGCAGCCCCAGGCTTTGGGCTATCGAGATGGAGGTTTTCACCGCTGCATAGTGGCGAGGATCGTCCAGCATTCGACTGATAAAGGCGCGATCAATCTTCAACTCGGTCACCGGATTGCGGATCAGGTTGAATAGGGATGCATGCCCCTTCCCGAAGTCGTCGAGCGAGAGCGCTATGCCATGCAGGCGCAGGCGGGCAGCGCCTGCCAGCGTGCGGGAAGCATATTGATGGCGCTCATCCTCAGTGATCTCGATGCACAGGCAAGATGAAGGCAATCGGTACTTTGCCAACAACGAGACGACCCGTTCCGGATAATGTTCATCGGCGATCTGATCCGCCGAGACATTGACCGACACCCGGATCTCATGGTTGGCATCACACCATTTTTTCGCAAATTGCAGTGAGGCATCCAGGATGACCTCGCTCAGCCGATTCAACAAATCATGGCGACGTATTGCATCCATGAACTGCGCCGGAGCCAGCAGGCCGAGATCGGCATGTTCCCAGCGGGCAAGGGCCTCAGCCCCCATCAATCGTCCATTGTGAATGGTTATCTGGGGCTGAAAATAGGGTTGAATGTGCCCGCAGGATAACGCCTCGAGCAGTTGCACTCTCGTCGGTTCAAACGCCAACACCGGCTTGTCCACATTCATCCCTTGCATCATCAGCAGGCTCTGCAGCGTGCAAACCAGCACTCCATCATCCGCCATGTGGCCGGATAACAACCGGACATCCACCTGATTCAATCGCAGCATGTCGATTATCGACGGCAAAATGTCATGGTGAGTCTCTGACAATAAAATAACGCCAGTCCATTTCTTTACCTCAGAGAATGCATGAAGGAATTTCACGACATGGCTGTCCCTGGTGTTAAAGTCACACATGACGATATCAGGCCAGCCCATATCAGCCATGGACATATATGCCGCCAGGCAGTCATCGAAACAATTAATATCATCGGTGAATGTAGAACAATAATGTACGAGACTGTCTTGTTGCTGACTAATAATGAATGTTTTTTTGGGTTGCATCGCTACTCCAGAATGGTCTGACATCAGAACGTTCCATCTGGCAAAACAATGAACACTCCATGTTTCTTTATTAAATGCTCCGGCATAAGGATTAGGTTTATTTTATTGTTTTACATGATGGCACTTTCATATATTAACAATCCATAAAGGGAAGCTCTGTTCTTTGAAGAACATTGGCGATAATATCCCGGATGAATAACGCTGTCGGTTATCTAGATAGAACAAGGAAAGCGTGGATGAGTACGAAACAACGTGACTGGCGTGGGGAGTTGGCGACCGACATTCGATGGCCCTGCCCCTTGCCCCCTCAGCTTCGCGATGACTTCATCGATATGGCTGAGCCGCTGGACCTCAAGAGATTGAATGATGGATTACCCGGTATCGTGTATATCCGCTCCGGCTGTCTCACCGGCTATACCTTCAGTGAAAACATGGATGCCTCCCTTGGCATGCTCCATGGTCATGGCTGCTGGTTTGGTATCCAGTCAATCCATGCGATCTCCACCCCGGGTATCTACGAGGCCATCACCCCCACCGAACTGGTGCTATTCCCCAAGAAAAAGGTGGAGTCATGGCTGAACCGCCATCCCGAGGGATACCAGCTCCTATTCTTCATCGCCCAGCACATAGGGCGGATCCTGGTGCAGACTGGCAGCAATACACTGCTGTCGTTGAGCTCCAGGATCATTTATGTGCTGCTGGAACTGGCCAACAAGGCGGCCCCGCCCAATGACGTCGAAAGCCGCATCAAGATCACCCAGCAAACTCTCAGCCACATCGTGGGCATCAGCCGCCCCAGACTGAACGAAATTTTGCATGTCCTGTCAGAGCAGGGGGCCATCAGGACGGAAAGGGGCACCATCGTCATCCGGGATCCCGCCGGATTGAAAACGCGGCTGCACAGCTTCTCGTTTCAGTACCACGACCCACTAACGGCATGAATACTCCCTGCTCTTGCCGCATCCAGGTAAGAAGGTGATGTCGAGGAGTTTGACTCAGGAGGTGCCGAGCAAGGGTTGCCAGTTGAAGTCAAATTCGCTGCGCCCCTCCTCGGCCAGGGCCAGCTCCTGCAATACCTTGAGTGCCAGCTTGTTGCCTCTCTGGGAGGCCTGATAGAGCCACTGCTTGGCCTCTCCCATCTCCACCCGGCCATTGACCCCCATCAGGTGCAGAACCCCTACTTTCAGCATGGCGGGCACGTCCCCGTTGCGGGCAGCCCGCTCCATCCACTGAAACGCGAGGTGCAGATCCCGCGGCACCCCGACCCCGCGCAGGTAAAGCTCCCCAAGCCGGTATTGGCCAAAGGCATCCCCCGCCTCGGCGGACTGGCGATAGAGTGCAAGGGCGCGATCCAGATCCTGCTCGCTCCCCTGCCCCACCTCGAAGCTCCAGCCCATCAGGGCCTGGGCCCTGGGCTGGCCCTGCTCCGCCAGCGGCTGCCAGATCCGGGTCGCTTCCTCGAGATGGCCCACTCGCCAGGCACGGTTCGCCGCCGCCATCTCCTGCTCGGTGGAGAGCGGGATCAGGCGCCAGATGACCAGGCCGATGACACCGATAAAGAGCCAGCGTGAGGCAGTGGGTTTCATGATGATTTCCGTGATCCAGTTCGCATTTCGTCTATGTAAACGAAATGTAGCGACAGATCAAGCAGGAGATTTATTTGCGATGCAGTTTTAGATAGCGCCCGATCAGCGTGGCTTGCACTCTCGCCCCATTGCCGCCACAATAACTGTATATATAAACAGTATTGGTATGACGAGATGGCGGGACGCGGCAGCAGCCACAATGTCGATCACAGATTCAGCGGCCCTCGGGTAGACGCCGTCGACGATGGCTGGCAGACCCAGGAGTGGGAGCCGGCGTTTGGCACCCAGGCCATCCAGACCCAGGTGCAGGAGATCGAGGCCAAGAGCATCATCAGCCACAACCTCTCACCGGATGTGCCTTTCGGGCGCTCCATCAACCCCTATCAGGGCTGTGAGCACGGCTGCATCTACTGTTACGCGAGACCCAGCCACGCCTATCTGGAACTCTCGCCGGGCCTCGACTTTGAGACCAAGTTGTTTGCCAAGCTCAATGCCGCCGCCCTGCTGCGCCGGGAATTTGCCAAGCCGAGCTATCAGCCTCAGACCATAGTGCTCGGCGCCAACACCGATCCCTACCAACCCATCGAGCAACACTATCGCCTCACCCGCGCGCTACTGGAGGTGATGCTGGCCCACCGCCATCCGGTGGGGATCATTACCAAGAGCGCCATGATATTGCGGGATCTCGATCTGCTGGGGGAACTGGCGAAGGAGGGACTCTGCCAGGTGATGGTATCGGTCACCACCCTCAACGACACCCTGAGGAGACAGCTGGAGCCCAGGGCCAGTAGCGGTGCCGGGCGTCTGAAGGTGATCGAGAAGCTGGCCGGGGCCGGCGTACCGGTCGGGGTGCTGGCCGCCCCCATGATCCCCCGCCTCAACGAACCCGAGCTCGAACAGATCATCAAGTCCGCCGTGGCCGCGGGGGCTGGCTGCGCCGACTACATACTGCTGCGCCTGCCCCACGAGCTCACCACCCTGTTCAGTGACTGGCTGGATGAGTACTATCCCGGGCAGAAAGAGGCCATCCTGAATCAGTTGCGGGCAAGCCGGGGCGGCTCCCTCAACAGCCCCGCCTTCGGCACCCGCATGCGCGGTGAGGGGCAATTTGCAGACCTGCTGTCCCAGCGTTTCAAGCTTGTCAGCAGGCGCCTCGCCCTTGGAAAGCGCCACATTCCACTCAATACGGAGCGTTTTATCCGCCCCAACGAGCAGTTGCGGCTATTTTAACGTTGCCTTTACGCTGTGACGGCTAGCCCCGCGGCCTTGGCGGATAGGGACGTGTCGCCCTGCCCTCGGCAATCAGCTCCACCGGCAGGCGGGATGGCTCATGGGCCACCTCGGCGTCGTACTCATATTCGGTTGTCTGCCCCAGCGCAGACCCACCCCACATCCGGCTCCACCAGATCTCCCACATTACCCAGCTGGTCATAAGATGCTCCTTTGACGAGGCGTTGGCCCATGGTGACCGGCGGATTTTGGCCGCCTGTCGATAGGGGCAGCCTGCCCCGGCCAGATGACACCGGGATGACCGAACGGTGAAACATTGATGAGAGAACCACTGCGAGGCGGGGCGCCTGGCGCCCGGTCAGACAATGAAAAAGCCCTGCCAGATCTGGCAGGGCTTTGCATCAGCGCACGTTGACAACCTTATCGAGGGGAGAAAGCATCCCCACCCGGTTCTTACTGGTTGTGGCTGGCGCGACGAGGGCGACGGGCCTGAGCCGGTTTGGCGGCACCGTCAGCCGGGCGCTGGCCGCCCTGGGGCTTGGGCTTGCCACCGTTACCGGAGCGGGCACCGCCGCCGTTGCCACCATTGCCGGAACGGCCGGCACCCTGGCGCTGGCCTTGACCCTGCGGGCGCGGCGCACGGCGCTGCTCACTCGGATCGCGGGGCTCTTTGCGAAGAGGCGCACCGATGCCACGGGCGATGTTGTCCAGGGTCTCGCGGGACGCTTCAAAACCCGCCACCTGCTCGCAGGGGATGTTCTGCTTGGTCAGGCGCTCGATGGCCTTGATGAGTTTGCCCTCATCGGCCGCCACCAGAGAGATGGCGTGACCGGCGGCGCCAGCACGACCGGTACGGCCGATGCGGTGCACATAGTCTTCCGCCACGTTCGGCAGCTCGAAGTTGACCACTTGTGGCAACTTGTCGATGTCAAGACCACGAGCGGCGATGTCGGTCGCCACCAGCACCTTGACGCTGCCATCCTTGAAACCGGCAAGGGCGCGGGTACGGGCACCCTGGCTCTTGTTGCCATGGATGGCGGCGGCGCTGACGCCGTTCTTGTCCAAGGTCTCGGCTACCCGGTTGGCCATGTGTTTGGTGCGGGTGAACACCAGCACCTGCTGCCAGTTGTTGCTGGTGACCAGGTGGCTCAGCAGTGCAATCTTGTTGGCCTTGTCGCAGGGGTGTACCAGCTGCTCGATACGCTCGGCGGTGCTGTTGCGCGGGGTCACTTCGATCACCGCCGGGTTGTCCAAGAGGCCGGTAGCCAGCTCGCGGATCTCGTCGGCGAAGGTGGCGGAGAACAGCAGGTTCTGACGCTTCTTCGGCAGCAGGGCCAGGATGCGGCGGATGTCGCGGATAAAGCCCATGTCGAGCATGCGATCCGCTTCGTCCAGCACCAGGATCTCGACTTCGTCGAACTTCACGGCGTTCTGGTTGTAAAGATCCATCAGGCGACCCGGGCAGGCCACCAGTACGTCCAGACCACGGCGGGTCGCCATCATCTGCGGGTTGATGCTCACGCCGCCAAAGACGACATGGCTGCGAATTGGCAGGTGCTTGCCGTAGTTGCGCACGCTCTCGCCCACCTGGGCGGCCAGCTCGCGGGTCGGTGTCAGCACCAGGGCACGGATGCGGTTCGGGGAAACCTTGCGCTTGCTCTCGGTCAAACGCTGCAGCATGGGCAGGGTGAAGCCCGCTGTCTTGCCGGTCCCGGTCTGGGCGGCGGCCATCAGGTCACGACCGGCCAATACGGCGGGGATCGCTTGCTGCTGGATGGGAGAAGGAGTGTCATAGCCTTGCTCGGCAACGGCACGCAACAAGGGTTCGGCCAGACCGAGGGAAGTAAAACTCATAATTACCTGCTAGGGATAGTGGCGCCGGGAAGTTGTGGTGGGGCTCCTCTGCTGAGCCGATGCCATCTCACAGGGTCCGGGCCTATGAAGAAAACACGATTTCCCCGGGGAGCAGAGCAAAGGGGAAAGAATAGAGGCGCAGTTTAACGGAGTTGTCACAGTTACACGAGAAAAATGTGACCCCCCTCCCAGCACGACTGGAAAAAGCCCGTGGCCACGGGCAGAATGACGACGCAGTTACCCGTGTGAGCCAGGTCTGACACCTGCCTCGCTGACAAGGGTCTCGACATCCAACGGAACAGGAGGTTCTGGTTGACTGGCATCAATACAAGGCGCGCCATGCCACGGGCACTGGTGTCGACGCTGATCTGGCTAGGCCTGAGTTTGCCTCTTTCCGCCCAGGAGACGCTGTCGGTGGCCTGGAGCCACTGGCCCCCCTTCAGCCAGCGCGAGGCCGATGGACATCTCGATGGCGTGGACATTCGGCTGACCCGCCAGATCCTGCAGGAGGCGGGCCTCTCTCCCGAGTTTCGGGACATCCCCTGGGCGCGGGCCTTGCACCTGATCGAACGCCAGCAACTGGACATGGCTATGGGGGCGATGGATACCCCGGAGCGGCGCCAGTTTGCCCACTTTTCCGTCCCTTATCGGCATGCCAGCTTCGTGCTGCTGAGCCATCAGGGAACGCAGGAAGCCCCCGATCGCTGGCAGGGAATTGCCCGTTTCGCCGATCTCTGCCAGCAGACGAGACTGCGCCTTGGCAAGCTGCGTGGCACCCGCCCTACCCCGCTGACCGAGGCGTGCCCCTCACTCAAACTGGCGCGGGAATACAATTCGGATGACAAACTCCTCGAGCTGCTGCTGGCCCGGCGCCTCGATGGGGTCATCATGGAGTGGCAGCACGCCCAGCACCGGTTGACCCAGCTGGGGGTACAGGAGCAGATCCAGTGCCAGTTGCTGCTGCATCGGCAACCGGTCAGCCTGATCATCGCCAAGGGGGCCCTCAGCACGGCAGCCCTGGCCCGCATCGATATGGCCATCAACACGCAGCGCCATCTTGTCCCCACCCTGAGCGCCCCTCGTTGCCGCTTCGACAATACCCGTTTCCCCGACTCGGATGTCTGATCCTTTGCAAGATATGATGCAACAACAAGAAGGCGGCCCTGGGGCCGCCTTCTTTCTTTCACTGCAACGATCAGCCGGTACGCCGGCGGGACGCTCAACGCAGCTGGGGGGTCTGGGTCAGCACGCCCTGATTCTGGGCGCGGTGGCGCAACAGGTGATCCATCAACACCAGGGCCAGCATGGCCTCGGCGATGGGCACAGCGCGAATGCCGACGCAAGGATCGTGACGACCCTTGGTGATCATCTCGGTGGCCTCACCGCTGGTGGTGATGGTCTTGCCCGGTACCGTGATACTGGAAGTCGGCTTGAGCGCCATGCTCACCACTATCTCCTGACCAGAAGAGATGCCCCCCAAAATGCCGCCCGCGTGGTTGCTGGCAAAGCCGGTCGGGGTCATCTCGTCACGATGCGCCGAGCCCTTTTGCTCCACCACGGCGAAACCGTCTCCGATCTCCACCCCTTTCACTGCGTTGATCCCCATCATGGCGTGGGCGATATCCGCATCGAGCCTGTCAAACACCGGCTCGCCGAGGCCGACCGGCACATTGCGGGCAATGACCTGCACCTTGGCACCGATGCTGTTGCCCTCTTTCTTGAGCGCCCGCATGTACTCGTCGAGGGCCTCCAGCTTGCTCGCATCCGGGAAGAAGAAGGGGTTCTGCTCAATCTGGGATGCATCGAACGCCTCGGCCTTGATGGGGCCGAGCTGGGAGAGGAACCCCACGATCTCGATGCCGTGCATCTGCTTGAGGTACTTCTTGGCGATGGCCCCTGCCGCTACCCGCATGGCGGTTTCCCGCGCAGATGAGCGACCACCGCCACGATAGTCGCGCTGGCCGTACTTCTGGTGATAGGTGTAATCGGCGTGGCCCGGACGGAACAAGTCCTTGATGTCGGAGTAATCCTTGGAGCGCTGATCCTGGTTCTCGATCAAGAGGCCGATGGAGGTACCGGTAGTCTTGCCCTCGAACACCCCTGCCAGGATCTTCACCTCGTCATCCTCGCGGCGCTGGGTGGTATAGCGGGAGGTGCCAGGCTTGCGGCGGTCCAGATCGATTTGCAGATCCGCTTCGCTTATCTCCAGCCCCGGCGGGCAGCCGTCGACCACGGCGCCAAGGGCGAGACCATGGCTCTCGCCGAAGGTGGTGACCCGAAAGAGTTGGCCAAAACTGTTCCCTGCCATGCGTGCTCCTGCTTAGCTCTTGTAAATCGCGAAATGAGACTGGTATTGCTCGAGTTCTGCACGAGTCATCACGAAGACACCGTGACCGCCATTCTCGAACTCGACCCAGGTGAAGGGCACCTCGGGGAACTGCTCTTCCAGGTGGATCATGCTGTTGCCCACCTCGACCACCAGTACGCCGTCCTCTTTGAGGAAATCGGCAGCGTTGGCCAGCAGACGCTTGGTCAGCTTGAGGCCATCGGAGCCGGAGGCCAATGCCAGTTCCGGCTCGTGGCGGAACTCGTCCGGCAGATCCGACATGTCCTCGGAGTCCACGTAGGGCGGATTGGAGACGATGAGATCGTACTTGTCACCGACTGGCAGGTCGCGGAACAGGTCGGAGCGGATGGGGATCACCTGCTGCTCAAGGCCGTGATCGTTGATGTTGCGCTCGGCGACGTTCAGGGCATCGACGCTGATGTCGATGGCATCCACTTCCGCATGGGGGAATTCATGGGCCATGATGATGGCGATGCAGCCGGAGCCGGTGCAAAGATCCATGATCCGGGTCGGCTCCTCTTTGAGGAAGGGCGCGAAGCGGTTCGCCACCAGCTCGGCGATGGGAGAGCGCGGAATGAGCACCCGCTCGTCCACATAGAACTCCCAACCGGCGTACCAGGCCTTGTTGGTCAGGTAGGCGGCGGGCACGCGCTCTTGCACCCGGCGGATGATGAGCTCGGCAATGCGGTGGCGCTCGCTGGTGGTCAGGCGGGAGTGGCGCATGCCGGGATCCACGTCCGGCGGCAGATGTAACGCGGGCAGCACCAGTTGCACGGCCTCATCCCAGGCGTTGTCGGTTCCATGTCCGTAGAAGATCCCGGCGTCGTTGAAACGACTCATGGCCCAGCGCAACATGTCCTGGATGGTGTGCATCTCGGCAACCACCTCGTCGATAAATATCTTGTCCAAATCCACCTCCAAGTCGAGTAATATCCGGCCCGAGCATTCTTATATAGCGAGCAAGACGAGTACCTGATGAAAAAAACGCCCTCACCCACAGACGAGGAAAGCCTGCTGTTTCGCGATGCGGTCAAAGGTACCCGGAAAATAAAGCAAGATACCATAAGGGCCGACTTGCGCCCGGTCAAGCAGAAACGCGAACTGCGTGAGAGCCGCGAAAAGCTTGGGGTTGACCACTTTTTCAGCGATGAATACCAGCCCCATCTGGAGGAGGATGGCCCGACCCGTTTCGTGCGTGAAGATGTGTCGGCCTTCGAGCTGAAAAAGCTCAAGCGGGGCAGCTATCCGCCGGAAATTTACCTCGATCTGCACGGCATGAACCAGCACCAGGCGAAACAGGAGCTGGCCGCCCTGCTGACCCTGTGTCAAAAAGAGAACATCCACGTTGCCTCGGTGATGCACGGCATCGGCAAACACATCCTCAAGCAGCGTATTCCCAGCTGGCTGGCCCAGCACCCCAATGTGCGCGCCTTTCACCAGGCCCCCCGTGAGTGGGGGGGCGACAGCGCCATCCTGGTGCTGCTGGACGTGGAAGAGTAAGCATACCGAACGGCAAACAGAAAAAGCGCGCCTCAGGGCGCGCTTTCCATATACCGCTTGAAGTTGTTGAGGATGCTCTGCCAGCCGGCTCGTTGCATCCCTTCGCTATGCTCGGATTCGGCGTCGAACACCTCCTCCACCCGGGTTCCCCCCGCCCCCTCCCTGAACCGCACCTGGACCTCACGACCATCGTCCATGACGTAATCCAGCAGCCCGGGCGGATCCACGGCGGTGAAGGTCCCCTCGAAGTCGAAGCCGATGCTGCCATCCCGGGCCGCCATATGGTGGCAGAAACGCCCACCGACGCGCAGATCCACCCGGCTGCTGTCGGTGTGCCAATCCTCGGAGGCGGCGTTCCACGCCATGATGCTGGCGGGGGTGTTCCAGCACTGCCACACGGTGGCGAGGGGGCTCTTCACCCAGACGCTGACGCTTATCTTCATCCTGCTTCTCCTCTCATTGCCTCGCCTTAGAGGCTAGTGCCCCTCCAACCAGCTTGCCGCCGCTATGGCATTCACTCGCAGCTACCAGTGAAGGGACGCAGCCCTCGACGCTTATCTTCGAGTGGCAAGCAAAACGCGCTACCCCTGCGCCAGGAAGTAAGCCACCAGGGCGTTGGCATGGCCGTGGCCCATGTCATGCTCCTCTTTCAACCAGGCCACCAGTGCCATGTGTTTTCGCTCTTCCCGGCTTGCCAGAAGCCCCAGCCAATGCGCGATGGGCTGGCCATATTTCTGTTCGATGGAGGGAAAATAAGAGGCGGGTCCCTTCACCTTGGGCTGTTCATCCATGACTGTCTCCTTGGGCCACGGCTCCCGTGCTTGTGACACGGCATGAGCCGATGGGTTGCTTTAAGGCTTGGGGGCAAACTGCTCGAACACCTGCTGACCGGTCAGGGTCGGGGTGTCGTTCTCTAACGCATAAAAGTCCGGCTTCTCGTCGATGAAGATCTGGCTCGTCAGTTCGAACGCCTCCCCCTGGAACAGGCCAGCGGAGAGGATGTATTCATCCGTCGGCAGCAGGTGGTAGAAGAGATGGGTACCGCAGGTCGGGCAGAAGCCGCGCTCCGCCCATTCGGAGGAGCGGTAGGCCACCGGAGTGAGTCCCTTGAAGCTGACCTGGGTACCGCCATGCACCGCGAACATGGGCCCACCGGACCAGCGCCGACACATGGCGCAGTGACACAGGTTGATTTCCTTGTGATCGCCGCTCGAGACGACGATCCCGCCACACAGACAATGACCTTCCATAACGCCTCCTGAAGAAAAATAAGAGCGATGCCTCGGCCTGCTCCTCTCACTTGAGCGGGTTCCGCCCGTTCCGCTCCGTCAGACGACCTCCGGCAAGGGCTTCGTGAAGCGGACCTGCCCATCGTCCTGAATGCCGTCATCCCGCCAGCCGAGATGACGATAAAACCCATTCGTCCTGACGGCCCTGTCGGCGTCCGTCAGCAGCCATACCTCGCGGCAACCCTGTGCCGCCAGCCAGTGCTCGGCCGCCTGCATCAGCTGGCGTCCCAGCCCCTTGCCCTCATGACTCTGACGCACAAACAGGGCAAACAGAGTCGCCTCACCGGCATCCGCCATGGCAAAAGCCACCACCCTGCTCTCATCGCAGGCAACCCAGCCGCATCTGCTACCGCACAGCATGGCGGGCAGGCTCTGTGGGGTGATCCCAAGCTCTGCCAGCTCGGCGAGGGACAGATGGTTCTCGCGTACCTGGGTGCGCACCTCGAACATCCCGGCGACATCCGCCGGGGTGGCAATACGTATCGTCATCATATGGGTTCCGGCCCCTTGGCCTTGTCGATTGATAGTGAAGGCTCAGCCCGCCGTCATCTCCTGCAGGGCGATGCGATTGCCCTCGGGGTCCCGACACTCCGCCACCCGGATAGTCTCGCTCACCCGAGTGACAGGGTAGAGCACCAGAGCCCCCGCCGCGAGGGCGCGGCCCATGGCCAGTTCGATATCCGCCACCCTCAGATAGATGCGGGTGCCATCGAGGCTTGGCACATAGCTCTCCCCCATGGCCAGAGCTCCCGAGCAACCGGGGGCCACGTCGTCCAGAGGGAACAGGGCCATGTCGTTGCCATCGATATTGACCCGCTCGAGTTCGAGTCCAAACACCCGTTCGTAGAAACGGATGGCCCGCGCGAGATCCCGTACCGGGATCTCGAAATGGATGGCGATATTCATGACCGACTCCTCCTGTTGATGGCCGCCAGCTGATGCTGCCATGGCCGCTTTTTATCTGTCCAATGAGCAGTTGTGCCCCAAGACGCGATCTATGGTGCCAATCCGGGGGCCCCTTGCCACACTCTCAGGGCACTGGTTTTCAACGACACACAGGTCATCAGCAGCAAGATGGGTACCGCCTTGATGCCAAACGCCAGGCTCAACAGGTCATCGCTTTCCCGAAACGCAACCATAAGAAAGCCGCTCATCAGCAACCCATTAACAAGCGGCGGCGGCGCACCTCATACATCTCAAGCCGGGTATCACAGTGCTTGCAATTGAATTTAAGTTTGGGGCTGATCAGCGTCGCCTTGAATGGAAATAGTCGCTGCTGGCAAACCGGGCAGAGTCGCACCGAAGAGAAGATCATATTGGATTCGAAATGGAAAAGAGCCGCTATCAATAAAGCAGCCATGGTTTCAAATCAACTCCCCATATGATGGCGGTACCCGCACCAACGATATCTTGGCGCCTCCCTCATGAATAAAAGTGCCGGGAATAGACCCGGCATTTTTATTGTTGATCAGGCTTTGCACATGAGAACCTGATTATTGATCAGGCAGCTGGTGCCCAGGGGCCACCCTTGGTGGGATCGTCCCCTTGCGTCCACCACTTGGCCTGATAAATGACGCCTTGATGGCTCACCTTGTTGCCGGCCGTATATACCTTGCTGGCCACCCAGGCTGGAATATCGCCAACGGGCGGATTGGAAGGATCGACCGGGGCGGGATCCAGCTTGGCGACAATTCTGACCTTGGGCCAACTGGCATGAGAGCCATAGGCATTGGTCACACACTTCTCATAATCCCCCGGCACCAGTGCCGAATAAGCGGTCTGAAAGCCCACCAGCTCGCACTCGAAGGAATAACCACCGGGTCTGTCGGCGTAATATTTCCAGTTGCCATCCCAGTTGGTATAAAGCACATCGGTGGCACCGTTCAAATTCAGACTGCCGTAAGGGGTCTGCTGCCAGCAGGTATTTTTTTCATCCGCCAGCAGGGGGATCCCGTAATGGGCTGCCAGCCCTTCCCAATAACGAATGCGGTTGACCGGTTGCCCCTTGTCTTTATTCTGCTCGCCACACTCGATACCACCATTGATGACGTTGATGGTGGTGCCAAAGCCATAGCCAATTCCGGCGGCAATCTCGCGCTGGGAGGGAACCCAGGTACGATCAATCACATGCAGCATGGCGGGTTTGGGGGCCTGCGGGGTCAGGAAGAACCAGATGGCCGAGGCCAGGTTCAGCCAGGAGTCGGCAACCCGGCCGGGATCGTTGAGCAGTACGCTGGCATCCCCATCGAACATCGCCTCGGAGAAGGCGCCGTAGTTGAAGTGATAGGAGAGCTGCTTGGCCCCGCGGCCAAAATAGCCCTGGCCGTTGGCACAGGGCCATTTCTTGTTTTGCCAGTCATTCTGGCCACAACCCGTGGTGTAGCCAGTCTGCCCTTCCGACCATCCCATCTCCCGCACATGCACCAGCGCCTGCTGCCACTCTTCCAGGCCGAGGGGATTATCCGAACTGTTATTCTTGGCGATGTGACCACCGGTCTCCTGGGCGAAATGGGCAAAGGCGGTCACGATGGATTTCTTGCAGATGGCATCCGCATTGCGACCATCGGTATATTCACCACAGAAGGCGGGGAATTTACCGACGGCGCGCAAGAAGCGCTCATAGGTATATTCAGGCGCGGCCATCTGGGCGAGAAAGTCCCAATCCGATTCCGTAAATACCCGCTCGACCCGTTTCACGTTTTCCGGATTGCTGGCAAGGCGCGGCACTATGGCATCCACGATGACATTGGGGCGCGTGGCCAAGGCCTTTGACCAGACGCCATACATGGGATTGGCCGTCTTGGATTTTTCAACGGCCGTTATATCGGCGGCGGCAATCACATAGCCACCGCTATTTTGTGGATCGGGCTGAATATTCATGGCGGCCTGCGCCGAGGAGGCGCACAGCGCCGTCACCAGCCAGGCGCAGAACTTGGGTTGGAACATGATGGCAATCCTTGTCGTGAAATAATGGACAGGCCGAGCATAGGCGTTTGAATTACTAAATTCACGACGAGAATTAAGAATCTGATGATTCTGTGAGCTATTTCACTTTGTGATAACGCGCCCCCCGGATTATCGCCTGCGACGATATTCCAGCATCGATAAGAGGGATATAAACATTTAACGACGGTGCGCTGGCAAAAATAAGTTGCCCGGTCCTGTGAGTCAGGCCTCCTTTCCCCTTAATATCCGCTGATACGGCCAAGATTGATGCCAGTGGCCTGCTATGGCTTGTTCTGCCGGGCCGCAATAGGGCTGGCGATCAGGGGAGTACCGCCCGGATAAGAATGTTGCGCGGTGTCACCGGTTTGTCGCAAAACACCCCCACCTCCACCCGATAGCCCTGCTCTTGCAGGAAGAGGGCGCGATCGAGCATGAGCCAGATCTCCAGCGGGCGGCGAAACAGGTGGCGTACCAGCTCCATGCGGGCGACATCCCCGTAGCGCTGCTCTCCCTTTGCCAGGAAGGCGGCATAGTCGAGCCCGGCAGGCAGCACCAGTCCCTTGCGCGCGGCGACCCAGCCACAGAATGCCTCGAAACCGTCGGTGAGCAGACTCTTTTGCATATTGGGTACCGGCATATAGGCATCCACCCCGCGCACCGCCCGCTGCAGGCAATCAAACGCCAGGCGCCACACGACCTCTTGCTCGCGCAGACGGGCGATGCGGGCACCGCCGGTCACCGTCTCCTGCAGCGGCAACTTGAGATCGCTCTTGCCAAGGTGCAAACGGCTGGCCTTCGCCGCCTCGGACAGGGGCCGATAGTGGTCGCCGCGAATAAGGTGATAGCAGCAGGGGGAAAGCGTCACTCCCCTCGCCCCCCGTTCGGCGACCCGCTCCAGCAGATGGGTATGCAGCTCGCCACAGGCGTGTAGGGCCATGGCGTGGTGCTCCGTACCGATGAGGGCTCCCGACTCGGGAGCGAAGGCGTCGGCCTTCACAAACTGCATCCTGGCGCCGTCCCGGGCCGCCAGCGCGCGCCCCTCCTCGCACAGCTGCCCCTGCAACTCCAGGCTGGTCACCTCCGCCCCCCGATGCAGGGAGACCAGGCGCCCAAGGTGTCCCTTGCCGGCACACCACTCCAAGTAGGGCCCCTGATGGGCTGGCAGAGTACCGACGAAGGCCTCAATCTGGGCCTGCTTGCGTCCCGGCATATACATCGCCATCCCCTTGCCGCAGGTGATGGCGTCGGGGATGAAGGGAGCAAGCTCACTCAGGGCATGCAGCTCGGCCCCTTGCGGGATCCAGGGGGCGAGCAGGTCGCACAGCGCCCCCATGTCGGCGTCGAGCGCCATGACCTCATCCAGACCAAGTGCATTGAGGCAATCGGCCAGGGCGGGTGCCTCCTCGGCGAAGGCGAGGCTCAGGTGGTGATAGGGCTGGTATTGCCACCAGCGCCGGGTCTGCGTCAGCAAGCCGTCCAGTTGTTGAAAGCGATGAGCGAGCACGGCAAGCTTGTCCTGCAATAAAAAGGAGGCTCATTCTAGCGATCTGCCGCCAAAATGCATCCCTTGCCCACCTCGATACACGGCCACCGTCCAGCCTGCATCGGCCACTCCGGCAAAGACGCGACGCCGCTCACCAAGGTCCCTTGTCTGGTAGCCACGCAACCCCAATGACCCGGGTAGCCTGACAAACAACGTGGATTTGTGCTATATTCCGCCCCCTTGTAAGCACGGCACGCTCTGGCGGGCCGTTTTCCCCCTATAAACGGAATCGAAACATGACCATCAATGCCATCCTGCAAGCGCGCGCGGGCGCCAAGTGTGAACTCTGTGGAGCGGAGCAGACTCTGACTGCCTTCCCGGTGCCCCACTCCCCCGCCAGCGACGACGATCATAGCGTGGCGCTTTGTGCCACCTGTCATGGTCAGCTGGAGCAGCCGGACACCACAGTGGTCAACCACTGGCGTTGCCTCGGCGACAGCATGTGGAGCCAGGTCCCTGCGGTGCAAGTCATGGCCTGGCGCCAGCTCAAGGCCCTGGCTGCTCGTGGCGAGATCTGGGCGCAGGACATGCTGGACATGATGTACATGGAAGAAGAGACCAAGGCCTGGGCCGAAGCGGGCATGGCAACCGATGATGACGACAGCGTGCCCACCGTCGACTCCAACGGCGCAGTGCTGGTGGAAGGAGACTCGGTCACCCTGATCAAGGATCTGGAGGTCAAGGGCGGCGGTTTCACCGCCAAGCGCGGCACCCTGGTCAAGGGGATCCGCCTGACCAACAACCCCCTTCACATCGAAGGCAAGGTCAATGGCGTGCAGATCGTGCTGGTCGCCGCCTACCTCAAGAAGGCCTGATCCCTCCTCGGCATTGCCATCAAAGCGCCCACTGGGCGCTTTTTTATTGCCAAACCATTGATGCAAAATCTGTTTTCTTCACCTCCCTGGGCCAGGGTTTTCCCATCAAAAGCGTCATCACTTGACTCTTGATCCGGATTTTTTGCTTGCTTTGTGGACAAATAACACTAGGTTGTAGAGACGCTGGTGACAGGGGGAAACAGGCAGAATGAGTCCGTTTCTCCCCCGGCCGGACGCCAGAGCCACAACTCAGGACAAGGCGCATCGGGCCACAGCACCATTCACCCAACCATCAGTGCGATGTCGATGGAAAGACCCTCAAGGGCAACACGCCGCCCTTCAAACAAGGAGAAATACCATGGCCAAAGCGTCCAAAAAAGAGATCAAGAAGCAGATCAAATCCCGCGAAGCGAAGATCGCCAAGCAGGAGAGCAAGATCAAGAAGCTCAAAAAAGCCCTGAAATAGGACTTGGCAGCAATAAAAACCGCCTGATGGCGGTTTTTTTATATCTCTGGCTGCCAGATGTATCATGAACAGCAGGCTGTGCTAACCCGACATGGCGGCTGCACGCGGCCCGAAAAGGAACCGACAAGCCGCTGGACGGGGCGTCAAATTCGCTGGCATCATGCTGCTTTGGCATCAAGGAAGTGCTCATGGATCCGCACACATGGATGTTGTTCCTGCTGGCCTATCTGCTGGCGACGCTGACCCCGGGCCCCAACGTACTGCTGGTGGTGAAAAACGGCCTTCAGCACGGCTGGCGTGCCGCCATCATCAGCATTCTCGGCAATCTTTGCTGCCAGGCCATGCTCATTACCCTGGTCGCCATGGGGGTGGGTGCCCTGCTGCAAACCCTGCCCCCCCTCTTCATCGCCCTCAAGCTGGCAGGGGGTGGCTATCTGGTCTATCTCGGATACAAGGCGCTGCGGGCGGCCAGGGAAAACGCACCGGGTGCGCTCCCCTCAACCGGCCAGCAGCGCACCAGGACGACCCTCTCTTTCTTGCGGGAGGCCTTTTTAGTCTCGGCCAGCAACCCCAAGACCATCATCTTCCTCTGTGCCCTGCTGCCCCAGTTTCTCGATCACCAGAGCCCGCTGCCCCTGCAGTTCATCACCATGTATCTCACCATCTGTATCATCGTCAGCCTGGTGCACCTCTGCTATGTTGCCCTGGCAAGGCGCGCCGGTCGCTACTTCCATCCCGGGCGCAGCCGGCGTCTGTTTGGTCGCATCACTGGCGGGCTCTTTATCACCCTGGGCAGCGCCATCCTGCTGAGCGGTCGGCCCTGAACTCCCAGCCCCTCCCCCTTTGATGAACTATCTGCGCCATCGGTGCCGCTCGGGCGCCGCGGATCCCGGCACTGACGGCTAGAGTTGTGAATACGTGTCTGTATATGTGCCTGTCGTGGAGCGCCATATGTTTTCTTACACCCTCAGCTTTCGCGAAGAAGCCGACAAACTGACGGCCCCCGAGCACGAAATCGCCCTGCAAAGCCCCGCCCAAGCCGGGGATTTCATCATCCTCTCCGACGGCAGTCGCCATCAGGTGATGCTGGTCACCCACCGTGCCCACTACAGCAGCCTCTATCTCGACAAGGGAGTGAGGATACCCCAGAGCTGACAAGGCCCGCCGGCAACGGCGATGTCAGCCCGTGCCGGTCTGAGTTCGGACGGTGCCGCGGGCTGGCGCCCACACCATCACCCCCATGGCGATCAGAACCCCGGCTATTCCCCCACCCACCTGTTGCCAGGGAATGGCACTGCCCAGCCACCGATCGCAGAGCAGCACCAGCACCGGAATGAGGAAGGTGTAGGCCGATACCTGCTCCGGCCGCAGCGCCACGCTACCTTGCTGGAACAGGAAGAAACTCAGGGCCGTGGCGAAGAGCGCCAGATAACCCATGCCCAGCCAGAGCGGCAGGGTGACGGCCTGCCAGTCTGCGGCCAGCAAACGGGGGGCCGTCACCAGCGTGAGCAGGACACTGGCGCAGATCAGGGTCCAGCAGGTGAGGTGGACGAAGGATTCCCCCCGATAGCAGCACTTGACCACGATGGGGTTGAGGGCCATGGCCACGCAGCCGAGCAGATAGAGGCGGTTGCTGGCGGTCAGCTTCAGCGATGCCAGCTGGCCGAGATCGCCCCGAAAGATGATGAGGGCCGCAGCGACCATGCCTCCCATCAGGGCCAGCCCCGTCCACAGGCCGATGGGTTTTCTCATGATCACCATACCAGCCAGCGCGCTGATCAACGGCACTGTGGTATAGAGCGCACTGGCATCCAGGGCGCTGGTCTCCTGCAAGGCCACGAACATGGCGACGAAGTAACAAAGCGCCGGCAAGCAGATCAGGGTATAGCGCCCCAGATCCCGCCATGAGGGCAGTACCAGCTTGCGCTGACCCGTCAGCAACACCACGAAGCAGAGCGCCGCCGTCAGGGCGCTGCCGATGGGGAAAGAGAGGCTGATGAGCAGGGTGAACAGCAGCACCTTGCCGTGGGCCAGGGCGACAGGGAAACGATGATGGAACATGGAATGGATCTCTGATGAAGGCGCCCCGGGAGGCGCCATGGGATTGCCGGGACTCAATAGGTGGATGCGGACGCCACCCCCTCTTCCTCTTCATTCAACACCGCCAGCAACTGCGTGAGCAGGCTGGAGGCGCCGAAGCGAAAATGGGCCGCATCCGGCCAGCGCTCGCCAAGCAGCTCCTGCGCCATGCCCAGATAATCGGCGGCCTCTTGTGCACTGCGCACCCCGCCCGCAGCCTTGAAACCGACCCGCTGCCGGGCTCCCGAGTCGGCGATGGCCGCCAGCATGGTGCGAGCGGCTTCCGAGGTGGCATTAATCGGCACTTTGCCGGTGGAGGTCTTGATAAAATCGGCGCCCTCCTCGATAGCGAGCAGAGAGGCGGCGCGAATGAGTGCGGGCGTCTTCAACTCGCCGGACTCGATGATCGCCTTGAGCACCCTATCACCGCAGAGTGCTTTGCAGCGGCTTACCAGTGCTCGGGCAGGCGCCTCGTCCCCGGCCATCAGGGCGCGCCAGGGGATCACCAGATCAACTTCGTCGGCGCCGTCAGCGAGTGCTGCGCGAGTCTCGGCCAGCACGGCGTCCGGATCCTGATCCCCACCGGGGAAGTTCACCACGGTCGCAACCTTGATCGCAGGGGTGTGCTGGGTAGCGAGGGCCTGGCGTGCCAGGGCGACAAAACGGGGATAGACACAGACCGCAGCCGTATGGCCATGCGGGGTCGCCGCCTGTTGACAGAGCGCCAGGATACGGGCATCGGTGTCGTCGTCGTTGAGGCTGGTGAGATCCATCAGGCTGATGGCCAGGCGGGCGGCCTGTTTGATATCCAGAGATTGGCTGGGGACATAAGAAGCTCCGACATGGTTGGGATCAGGGTCATAAAAAGGGGCGCCGCAGCGCCCCGCACAGAGAAGTGAGCGTCAGAGCGCCAGGGAGAAGAAGATCCCGGCGATGGCAGCACTCATCAAATTGGAACAGGTGGCCGCCAGCACGGTGCGCAGGCCGTGGCGGGCGATGAAATCGGTCCGTGAGGGGCAGAGGGTACCGAGGCCACCGATCAGGATCCCCATGGAGGCCAGGTTCGCAAAACCGCACAACGCGAAGCTGATGATCACCTTGGATTTTTCCTCCAGCACCTGCAGACCGGCCGCGCTCACGGTGCTCGCGTCTTTCAGGTAGGGAGCGAGATCGCTGTAGGCGACGAATTCATTCACCACCAGCTTCTTGCCGATCATGGCACCGGCAACACCGATATCCGCGAGCGGCACCCCCAGCAGGAAGGCAAGCGGCGAGAAGATCCAGCCCAGGATGAGCTCAAGGGAGAGGGACATGCCCATCATGTCCCCTATCCCGCCGAGCAAAGTATTGACCAGGGTCACCAGCCCTATCATGGCGATCAACATGGCACCGATGGCGGCGGCCAGCTTGAGGCCACTGCTGGCCCCCTCCCCGGCGGCAGCCAGCACGTTTTCCGGTTTCTTGCCATCGAACTGGATGCTGTTGTCGAACACATAGTCCGGCTGGCTGGTTTCGGGGATGATCAGCTTGGCAAACAGTATGCCCCCTGGCGCTGCCATGAAGGAGGCCGCCAGCAGGTATTGCATGTCCACCCCCATCATGGCGTAGCCCGCGAGCACGGTGCCGGAGACCGACGCCATGCCGCCACACATGACGGCGAAGAACTCGGAGTCGCTCATCTTCGGCATGTAGGGCTTGACCACCAGGGGGGCCTCGCTCTGGCCGACGAAGACGTTGGCCACCGCCGACATGGACTCGGTCTGGGAGGTGCCGAGCAGCCTGGCCATGCCACCACCGATGACGCGGATCACCGCCTGCATGATGCCGAGGTAGTAGAGCACGGCGATCAGCGCCGAGAAGAAGACCACCAGCGGCAACACGTTGAGGGCGAACACGAAACCGATGCCGTCCACCGAGAAGTTGACCAGGTTGCCAAACAGGAAGTGGATACCCGCCTTGCCGCTCGCCAGCACGGCATCCACCCCGTGGGCCATCCCCTCCAGTGCCCGCCGTCCCAGCGGCACGTAGAGCACCAGCGCGCCAATGGCCACTTGCAAGGCCAGCGCCAGCCCGACGGTGCGCAGGCGAATGGCCCTGCGATTGGTCGAGGCGAGCACGGCGATGAGCACGAGGGCCGCCATGCCGAGAAATCCTGCTGCAAACATATGACCTCCTGGTCAACCGTTACTGGAAGTGGCGCTGCACGAAGGCGTTGATGAGGCGGATGAAGTCCGCTTCCGCCAACTTGGCACACTTGAGGGTCTGCTCGTGGGAGAGCTGCACGTCACCCAGCCCCTCGGCCATGTTGGTGATGGCGCAGACGGCCAGCACCGGCAGACCGCAATGGGCGGCGCTGATCACCTCGGGTACCACCGACATGCCTACCACGTCACCGCCGATGATCTGCATCATGCGGATCTCGGCGGCAGTCTCGAAGCAGGGGCCGCTGTAGGAGACGAAGACCCCCTGATTGACGGCGATCCCCTCTGCGTCGGCAATCGCCTGCGCCTCTTGCCGCAATGTCTTGTCATAGGCGTTGGCCAGGCTGAAGAAGCGCGGGCCGTAGGCCTCGTCGTTGGCCCCCGTCATGGGCGTACCCGGCATGGTGTTGATGTGATCGTTGAAGATGACCAGGGAGCCCACGCCGATCCGCTCGGGGCGCAATGAGCCTGCCGCATTGGTCACCAGCAGCAGCTCGCAGCCCAGGCGCTTGAAGGTGCGCACCGGGGTGGTCATCACCTTCATGGTTTCGTGCTCATAGTAGTGACCACGCCCCTTCATGCAGATGACGTCGACGCCGTGCAGCTTGCCGAGCACCAGCTCGCCGCTGTGACCGGCCACGGTACTGACCGGGAAACCGTCCAGCTCCTCGTAGGGGATGCTGACTCTCTCTTCCAGCGCATCGGCCAACACCCCTAGGCCCGATCCCAGGATCATGGCGGCCCGGGGGGCGAAGCCCGGTTTGCGGGACAAAATGGTGGCGACGGCGTTCAGAACGGGATCTTGTTGCATGGGATGAACCTCGTGAGTGATGACTGATGGGTTCACTCTAGGGAAGACACATAGCTAAAAAAATCATTAAAATCGGTTCTTTTATCCTGATTTTCGGCACAATAAATCCATCAGCATGGCGAGCCGGGAGGGAAAACAGGCAGAAATGATTCCAATTGACACCACCTTGTTGCCATGAAGAGAGCATGAGGGGTAAGCGGGCCCCACGAGCGGAGGTCAAAGTGTGAACCGGATCCCCTGCGCCCCCCGCAGGCAGAGGCCTGCCCGTGGCGGCGAATGCCCAATGTTTGACGGGGATCTCACCCCGCCTCATCAATCCATCGGAGGTTATTTTGTCCCTGGACAGTCACTGGCGCGAGCGCGTCACACTCAAGATGCTGCGCTACTTCCACGAAGTGGCGCGCTGTGGTCACTTCAGTCGGGCCGCCGAGCAACTGAACGTCTCCAAGTCACCGCTGAGCGCCCAGATCAAGGAGCTGGAAACCGTGCTCGGGCTGACCCTGTTCGAGCGCCACACCCGCCAGGTCAGCCTCACCCCCACGGGGCGACGGTTGATGGAGGAGTGCGCCCTGCTGTTCGATGTACTGGAAAGCGGCCTCAACAAGGTGGTGCAGGCGGGACGGATGGAGCACAACCAGATCCGCATCGGGCTGGTCAGCTCCATCTTCTGGGCCGGTTTTGGCGAGGTGATCAGGCAGTGCCATCGGTTGCATCCCGAGTACGAGATCACCTTTACCGAGCTGTCGCCGGAGAAACAGAAGCTGGCGCTGGCCAACAAGGAGATAGACCTGGGCCTTGCCCGCTTTGCCGACACCTTCAACATCCACCCCTTGCAGGCCGAGAGCGTCTATCCCGAGTCCATGATGCTGGCAGTATCGGATGAACACCCGCTGCGGGATCGCAAGCGGGTCTCCCTCACCGAGCTGACGGGCGAGCGCTTCGTACTGATGAGCCGGGCCAACTCGGCCTCCACCGATCTCATCATCAACGCCTGCCTGATGGAGGGCTTCTATCCCCAGCTCAATCAGGAGGTGGTTGAACCCAATACCCTGATGGCCGTGGTCGCCACCAGTCAGCAGGTAGCCCTGGCGCCTGCCAGCTATGCTCACCAAAAATGGCCACACGTGCGTTTCGTGCGCCTAGAGCAGCCGATCCCGGCCGATGTCTGCGTACTCTATGCCCCCGAGGAGGCCGGGAAGCCCATCGCGCCTGTGCTTCGCGACTTCATCGACACCATGAGCCAGCAGATGAACCCTGACCCTCGATGAACGAACAGGGTACCCGGGTACCGGTGGTCGGCTTGACCTTCCATCAGGGGGAAGAGCCAAGGTGACCTTGACCATGATTTCCCAGGAGATGAATGCGATGAACAGACGTGACTTTTTGATCCGAAGCGCCCTGCTCGGCCTCGCCGGTGCACTGCCCCTCTCCTATGCCCGTTTTCTCTCCGCCGCCGAAGCCCCCAGCCTGCCCATCCCGCCCCTGCTCTCCCCGGATGCCCAGGGCAATATCGCCCTGACCGCCAAGGCGGGAGTCACCGCCTGGCGCGGCAAGGAGGCGGTGACCTGGGGATACAACGGCGCCCTGCTCGGCCCGACCTGGAAACTGCGTACCGGGCAGGTCGTCCAGCTCCATACCCTGAACCAGCTGCCGGAAACCACCACAGTTCATCTGCACGGCCTGGAGATCCCGGGCGATGCCGACGGTGGCCCCCAGGCCATGATAGGACCGGGAGAGACCCTCACCAGCCGCTTCACCCTGACCCAACCCGCCGCCACCTGCTGGTACCACCCCCATGCCCACGGCAAGACCGGACGTCAAGTGGCCATGGGGCTCGCCGGCCTCATTCTCATCGACGACGAGGAGAGCGCCCGCTGGCCACTCCCCGCCCGCTGGGGCATCAACGATCTGCCCGTGGTCATTCAGGACAAGCGGCTCGACGGCAAGGGACAGATCGATTATCGGCTCGATGAGATGAGCGCCGCCGTGGGCTGGTTCGGGGACTTGCCCCTGGTCAATGGCGCCCTGGCCCCTCAGCATCAGGCGCCCCGCGGCTGGGTTCGGCTGCGGATCCTCAATGGCTGCAACGCTCGCTCCCTGCGCTTGGCCCTCGGTAACAACCAACCCTTTTATGTGATCGCCTCGGACGGCGGCTTCCTGCCCGAGCCCGTCAAACTCACCGAACTGGAGGTGCTGATGGGGGAGCGCTTCGAAGTGCTGGTAGAGCTCCAGGACAAGCGCGTCGAGTTGCTCGCCCTGCCCGTCAGCCAGATGGGCATGGCCTTGCCCCCCTTCGATCAGCCGCTGCCGCTGCTCACCCTGACTCCCGCCTCCCAGAGCATCACATCGAGCCTGCCGGATCAGCTGAGAAGCCTCCCGCCCCTGCCCACCGAGGATGGGAGCTGGACTCGTCGTCACTTCCAACTCTCCATGGATCCGGCGCTCGACAGGATCGGCATGCAGCGACTCATGGAACAATATGGACCGGCGGCCATGAGCGGCATCAGCATGGCCGATCACGGTGCCCCGGCCGACAAGCCCATGCCAGCCATGAAAGGCATGAAGGACATGAAAGGCATGGATCACGGCGCCATGGCGGGGATGTCCCAGGGGGGGGACGCAGGCATGACGCCGCTGGGAGAGCGCCTCTTCAGTGCAAATCGCATCAACGATCAGGCCTTCGAGATGGGCGTACCGGCCTTTGAGGCCAAGCGGGGCAAACTGGAACACTGGACCCTCTCCGGCAAGGGGGACATGATGCTGCACCCCTTCCATATCCATGGCGCCCGTTTTCGCATCCTGAAAGAGAACGGCCTCACGCCCCTGCCCCATCGCAGCGGCTGGAAGGACATGGTCAGAATCGAGGGGGGTGAGAGCGAGGTGCTCATTCAGTTCGATCACCCAGCCCCCAAAGAGCGTGCCTACATGGCCCACTGCCACCTGCTGGAGCACGAGGATACCGGCATGATGCTATCCTTCACGGTGAGCTAGGGAAATCGGGAAAAAACAGGCAGGGGCGAAGGCCCCTGCTGTCATGAAGGCGAGGCGCCCGATGACACGGGCTTACGGCTGCTTGGGGCAATCAAACCAGACACGGACTGGAACGCGGTCAGGGATGACCGACCAGGACGCCCCCTCGAAGAGAAAACGGGCCACGGCGCAGGTGGGCATCCGGGTGATCCCCCGGGAGAAGCGGTGAGCCAGCGCAGTGAACTCGGGATCATGCCCCACCAGCATCACGCACTTCTTGTCGTCTGCAAGCTCCCCTATCAGCGCCAGCAGGGTGCGAACCTCTCCCTCGTATATCCGCTCATCCAGGGCTATCTCCCCAGGATATTGAAGCGCATCGGCAAGCAGGCGCGCCGTCTCCCGTGCCCGACAAGCGGGGCTTGAGAGGATCAGATCCGGTATCACCCCCTCCTGCGCCAGGCGCCTGCCCATCATGGGGGCGTAGCGCTTGCCGCGCTCGGCCAGTGGCCGCTCTCTATCCGGCAGATCAGTATCTGCCCAGATGGACTTGCCGTGACGTACCAGCACCAGAGTCCTCTTCATGTCGCCTCCCATGAGCCCGGCTCAGCGCCTTCCCTCCCCAGCACGGCAGACGGGTGTTTCACCCATCCACCGCTCGGGTCTCTGTTCACATCGCCAATCCCCTTGGCAAGGATAGCGAAGCCAGGGCCTGCATCACTGGCACATCGCCTCTCAAAAGCGGTGTGTCCATCAGGCCAAGGGGCCCACCTCCTCCAGGAAGATGAGACGCAGGGGCTCGGCCAGCAGCACATCGGCCCGGCTGGCAAAGCCCTGGAAATAGTCGGTGGCACAATGCGCATCGAGCGCTGCCTGACTGACGAAGGCTTCCCGCATATAGAAGGTGCCCGGTTCATCCTTGAGCTCGAACAACACGTAATCGAGGTTGCCCGGCTCACGCCGGGTCGGCGCGACGAGCTTTTGCAACTCGCGCCGCAGCGCCTCTCCCATGCCCGCTTTGGCCTTGAGTACCGCTATCGACACCAGCTTGTCTGCTTTCATTATCACACTCCCCTATCAAGAGACACATGGACCAAGGATGCCCCTCGCCGCGACTTGCCAGCGGATCATGGACACATCCTTCAAGATGAGAGGCAGTGTAAGAACAAGTTATTGATGGATATAGACGGACAATATGGACAGACTGTTCATCCTATTGAACAGCAGACGAAGGAGCACAGCAGAGCGTCCGTGGCGCCACTAAGGGTTTATGGCTCCCGCAGCGCTTGTAGATTGGCCAGTGGCACCCAGCCAGAGGCCGTTCCCTCGGCGTTGTCACACCAGATCCAGCCGTTGATCATCCGATGGCCAATCAGCTGATCACCCGGCTGCACGTTCAGCTCCCGGGCCGTGTAGTCCTCCCGGGCACGGGCCTGGCCCTTGTCCAGCCACTCGATAAGCTGAGCCGGCACACAGCCCCCTTGTTGGCCCGCACACTGGCAGAAGAACCAATCCTGCCAATCCTGCCAATCCTCTGCCCCTTCATACCGCTCACCCACCATAAGCGGGGTGCCCTTGACGAAGGTGATGGGCTCCGGGTATTCGCTGCGATGGGCGCTGATCACCAGCCAGACGTTGTTTTCCATACTCCTATCGTTCCTTATTCCTATCGCTCCTTGCGGAGCCTCTTCGGATCCTGGCGGGCATCAAGTCGGGTATCGGCTCCCGACATCTCGGCTAGCAGGGCGACCCAAAGGCGAGATCCTGCTGATGGCGCCGCCAATCATGTGCTCACTCTGGTTGATACATGCTTGATGGTGCAGGCACATCTGGTGCGGCCTGATGGATTACAGCAGGAAGGTACCTTCAATGGTCATGCGGGCCTCGCCATATAGCTCCACGCGACCATCATCACGCACCAGGCAGCGGAGTGTCCCCTTGCGTGCCCCCCCTTGCTGGGCAATCAACTCCCGCTTGCCTGTGCGAGCGGCCCAGAACGGTGCGAGGAAGGTGTGTGCAGAGCCGGTCACCGGATCCTCGTTGACGCCGACCTGAGGCCCGAACCAGCGGGAGACAAAGTCGAAGCGATCATCGGCCGCCGTCACGATGACACCACGGGTATCAAACTGCACCAGGGTATTGAAATCCGGGGCCAGCCCTTCAATGACTTCTTTGTCATTCACCAGCACGATCAAGTCATCGGACCGCCATACCCCGACCACCTCGCCATCAATACCCAGAGCGGCCAGCAGACCGGCGGGGGTCTCTATCGGTGTCGCCACCTTGGCCGGGAAATCCATGCAGTATTCATGACCCGAGCGAGTCACCGTGAGCAGCCCGCTGCGGGTGTGAAACCGGATCTGCTCATCGGCATGGCCCAGCTTGTTGAACAGTACCCAGGCGGCGGCCAGGGTCGCGTGGCCACACAGATCCACTTCAACCCCGGGGGTAAACCAGCGCAGGTGATAACCATCATTCGTCGGAATGAAGAAAGCCGTCTCTGACAGATTGTTTTCAATGGCGATGGACTGGAGCACCTCATCCTCCAGCCAGGTCTCCAGGGGACACACCCCGGCCGGATTGCCACCAAAGGGCTGGGAGGTAAAGGCATCCACTTGATAGAAGGGGATCCTTGTCGAGCCACTATTTTTCATCAAATCTCTCCAGATAGTTGTAAATCGTATATCGCGTCACCCCCAGCGCCCTGGCGACATGATTGACACTGCCTTTTATTTTGAAAAAGCCCAGCCCATGAATCTCGGACACGACACGCCGTCTGAAATCAATCTTGCTCTCAGCCCCGGTCTGCCGGTATCGCTGCAACACGTCATCGAGCGTCTGGAGGGAAATCGTGCCCGATTTGCCATCCGTCTCCTCCTCCATGCTGGCGGGCTGGAACAGATAATCCAGGTCGCGTTTCAGCTGATTGACCGCCTCCATATCGACGTTGAGGCAGAAGGCAACCAAAGGTACGCCCCCCTCGCCGTAATAGATGGTCGATGCGCTATTCAAGCGCTTCCCGGTCGCCGTTCTCGACACATAACCGCTGAAGGTGCGGTATCGGGTATCGGATGCCCCATCGAGCAGCCCCAAGAATCCCATGTCATCATCCGGGCCGGACAGGAGGGCATCCCCTTCGCACCGGCCACTCACGTGCCCATTGACGATACCGATGACGGACTCTTCAGGCCGGGTCAGATCATGCAATACGGCTTCGGTATTGGCGGGAATGGTGGTTTTGAGGGTTTCGAGGGATGCCATCAACACGGTGAGCAGGCTCTCGCGATCCAGATTCATGCCGCCCCTCTCGTTGCCGCTATTGCCTGGACTTCGATCTCCACATCCAACCCAAATGCCAAGGTGCTGCTGGTCACCGAACGGGCCGGAAAGCCGCTCGTAAACCAGTTGCGATATTCGGTATTGAATTCGGCGAAGTGCTTCATGTCGCTCAACCACACCTGCACCCTGACCACAGAGTCGAGATCCACACCGGTGCGGGCCAGCGTCGCGGCGATAGATTGCATGATCCGCCTGGTTTGCTCCGTGACCGACCCCTGCAAAGGCTCACCCGTGGTACTCATGGATACCTGGCCCGATAAAAAAACAAAACCGTTCGCTTTCACCGCATCGGCAAACGGAAAAGGCTTGCTGGTGGCATAACGTTCGATAGTCATGGGACTCATACCCTTGGGTTGCACCTGATAGCCACAAGATAGCACTCCGCCCCGATATTTTTAAACAGGTTTTTATTTATCAACATTATGATGTTTAAAAAAGAAGGGGGCTGCCAGAAGCATCGACCGACCTGTCCACCGCCAAAGGGCAAAAATCGGGCAGATCAGGCTGCGGTGTCGGATAGGCGCCACAACAACACCCAGGCATTGGGTCAGCCGGCTATTCATGTCTCCATGTCGTGCTCATCGGTGAGCCGCGTCGATGACTTGCCAGGGAGATCCCTTATGGGGGAGCCCACCTATCGTTATTGCTGCATGATATGACGCTGTGGCAATAACAGACGATTAAATAAATGGAGTCATTGGCTTCGTTTAACACCAAGGTGATTAATTGTAATCAATTTTATTTATGACATCTCAAATGCCAATATCTATTCACACATTCAACAACAGTTGCACTCACCATACCCAACCAAAAATTAACACTTAAGGGGTATTTTTGTTTTTATCCATTAAAATCAAACAGATAAAACAATATAAAATGCCAAGTCTGACCTCTTTATTTTTACTATTTAGAAAAACTATGATGTTCATCACATTCCAGGAGGGACATTGTCATTAGCCGATTGGAAAACAGGATCTGAATTATCAGATGTCGTCCCCGAAAACAGAAAACGTTTTACCAATCCATAGGAGTAATTATATGAGAACCACCTTGATGGCATTAATCATCATCGGAGCCAATCTATTTCTGGCTGGCTGTGTCACCACCTCTGGCAGCCAACAATATCGTCAGGATAACGATATGATCACCCGAGATGGCATCGCACTCCCAGACTGCGAGACGCTGCCGGATGCCAGCCAGGCCGATAATGGCTCACGCTGCTGGTACCGTTAACAGGAGAGGGTCAACGCCATGAAAAAGTGGAACATGATACTGATGATCGCGATGACAGGAGTCTGTGTCCAACCGGCCTTTGCCATCAGTGAAGCCTATCGCGCGCAATTGGAACAATCCGGCTGTACCCAGGTCAGTGAGGCCAATGGCACCTGTGACATCAAACCCGCTCGGCATCGACACAGAGAGGATGTGGCGTCATACCGCGACCATCGCGATGCCACCCATGAGATCCTGCAAGATCTTGATTCACACATCGCGGGTGATTATCAGGGAGAAGCCGTGGACTATATGGAAGACAGTGGTTGGCATGCCATGAACGACGAACATACCCGCTGGCGAAAGTCCGGCGTCATTGTGGAGTTTGATATGTCGCCCTCGGGCAGAATAGCCGGCGTCACGATCAATTAGTCACTGTCATTCACTCATACCGATATACACAATTATTATTTTTTATTTAGCAACGAACGACAGGTTTAATATTTATTTTCTGACAATAAATAACAGCCATCCATTTGGCTGAGAATATCTCACTGCCTGTTATTTTTTTGCTTGCAACATAACAACAAAACGGACCACAGACTACGGCTATGGTCATCATTGGAAACAGTTCAACATTAATATATGGAAGGTGTTTGCTATGAAAATGGTATTCATCAGGCAATGCGTCGGCATATTGGCGATCACGGTCAGTCTGACCGGCTGTGCCATGGACAATATGACGACAACCCAGAAAGCCTTGCTGGTCGGCAGTGCCGCCGCTGCGGCAGGCGGGATCGCATACGGCATCCACAAAAAACATGAAGCCGACAAGGCGAAACATGAAAAGGATGAAGATAACCGCCACAAGGAAAATACCTATCATGCCCACCGACATCACAGTGACCAGCGCGAGCAATGTTACGACTACGAGGGGCATTGGCAGTGTTGATCTCCCCTCCCCCTGACTAGCACTGACGGAGACTCATCTCCCTGAAACCCGGTTTGGCTTTTTATTTCTCATTAACTGGATAGATACCATGAAACACAAACAGATGATCCTGAGCCTGTCACTCCTCCTCGGCACCACCCTTGGCACCATTGCCCCTGCCCACGCGATCAGCGACGCCTATCGGCAGAAGCTGGAGCGCAGCGGTTGTACCCAGATGACGGATGGCAATGGGTGCGACATCCACAAGACCCGCGCCCAAAACCACGCGGCGGCAGCGGTGCACCCATCGGCCCCTGCGACCCTCTCCACCAACAAGGTGGCCGAAATCCTTGACCGTGCGGTCAGCAACAAACCGCTGGATGCGGCGGTGACGATTCTGCTGGGCGCCGGATGGCAACAGGACGACGACAATGGCCTGGTCTTTTATAAGGAGAGCTACCAGGCAACCCTGGATGTGAACCAAAAAAATGATGTGGTGATGGGAACATCCGTCACGACCCACAGAGGATAACACTGTTGCAGCCCGCCCTCCGGCGGGCTGCATGCCAAGGGGATCCTCCCAGTAAAACTGCCCCCTTCCAAATCCGCAGGACAAACCGCCTGCGTGTCCTCTCATGCGAACTAGTTGACCACCTCGAGATTGACCCTGACCAGGCCGGATCTGAGGTTGCCGATGCTGCTGAAGGCGGCTTTCGAGAGATCGATCACTCTCCCTCTGGGGAAGTTGCCTCTGTCGTTGACCCGCACCACCACGCTCTTGCCGTTGGCCACGTTGGTCACCTTCACCAGGGAGCCGAACGGCAGTGTCATGTGGGCCGCGGTGTTGCCACCGTTATTGTACCGCTCGCCGCTCGCCGTCTTCCGGTTGTGATAGCGGTCCGCATAATAGGAGGCAAGCCCGGTCTGGGTATAACCGCGCCAGTCCCCCCCCTTGCCCGCCTCCGGCTGGCTGCTGCAGGCCGCCAGCAGCAGGCTGAAGGAGACCAGCAGCCCTTTTTGTACCCTGCCTCTCATGCGCTCTTCCATCGCCACTCTCATCACCACTTTTTGCACCAATCTGGCCCCTGCCAACAGAGGCCTACTCTCTCACATTTGCCATGGAAAACGGGAGGCCCTGGCCCCCCGTTTTGCGTATTGCTCCGTCAGCCCCTGTCAGGGGAACCCGGATCAGGCAATGAGCTTGTCATCGGCGAAACCAAAGCCGCGCAGCCCCACCACGTGCACGTGCTCGTGCTTGCCCTGCACCTTGCGGATGAGCTTGTAGGTGGTGCCCTTCTCGGGGCTGATGTTCTCCGGCGCCGCGATGAGCAGCTGCATGTCCTGTCGCTCGCACAGCTCGAACAGGGTGGCGATGGACTTGCCATCGAGGCGCGCCGCTTCGTCCAGGAACAGCAAACGACAGGGGGCGATGTCCTTGCCGCGCAGACGGCGGGACTCCTCCTCCCAGCTGATGAGCACCATCAGCAAGATGGCCTGACCGGTACCGATGGCCTCGCCGGTGGAGAGCGCTCCGCTCTCCGCCCGCAGCCAGCCGTCTGCCCCGCGCTGCACCTCGATCTCCAGCTCCAGGTAGTTGCGATAGTCCAGCAGGATGTCTCCCATCACCTGATAGCTGCGCTCCCCCTGTTCAATCTGCGGGTTGAGACGCTGGAACAACTTGGCCATGGCCTCGGAGAAGCTGAGCTCCTTGTCGGCGAACAGATCGTTGTGCATGGCGGTCTGATCCGCGAGCGCGGTCAGCAATCGGGTGTGAGCCTCGCGGATATTGACGTTGAGGCGCACCCCGCGCACCAGACCGAAGGCGATATTCTGCAGGCCCTGGTTCAGCACCCGGATACGGTTCTGCTCCCGGCGGATGATGTTGGTGATCTTGGCCGCCACCTCGTGGGAGGAAAGCGACAAGTGAGTCTCCCGCTGCTTGAGCTCATCGGCGAGGCGCGCCAGCTCGATCTCCATCTCCTCGATGGCCTCCACCGGATCGTCCGAGCGGATGATGTCGTTGCGAATGCGATCCTTCAAATAACGATACACCTGCACGTAGAAGGCGACCTTCTGCTCGGTGTTGCGGTTGCCCTCGGACAGACGCAGCGCATCGCGCAGGGCCTCGTCGTGCGCCACGGCGACGCGAAGGGCGCCGAGAGCCTTGTCCGACATGGATCTCAGCTCGTCGCTGTCAAGATACGCCAGCTCGCGCTTGTTCAGGCGCTTCTCGACGTCGGTGTCGCGGGCCAGACGCACCACTCGCGACCAGCTCGCCTTGTGGCCCACCAGGGATTTGCGGGCACCGAAGTAGTCTTTGCCTTCGAGCTTCAGACGGCCGCCGAGGGATTCGATCTCCCGCTTGGTCACCTGCAACTGGGCCTCGGCGCTGGTGCGACGGGAGCGGGTGCGAATGAGCAGCTCTTCGATCTCTTTCTTGTGGGCGCGGGACTTCTCTTCCATGTCTTCGGAAAGAGTCAGCCCCATGGCCCCCAGCTCCTGCTCGAACTCCGCCAGGGTCTGCCCCTTGGCCGACGCGCTGGAATCGAGCGCGGTGCGCAGTTGCAACGCCTCTGTGTGGCGCTGGGCGATCTGTTTGTGCTGCTCACCTTCGGTTCTGGCAGTCAATTCCGCTGCCTTGAGCTTCTCTTTCAGGCGTTCACTCATCTCGGACGCCTTGCCGAGCAAGTCTTGTGCGTCCTGATAGGCGAAATGCGGCAAGCGGGCCACCAGCTGATCCAGGGCATAGACACGGCGTTTCTGCTCCGCCAGCAACGCGTTCACCTCGTCATAGGCGGCCTGCAGGGCGGCGAGATCCTGCGGATCCTGGCGCAATACCTGCACCTTGCCCTCGAGCGTCTCCAGCGCCTTGCCGTGCTTGGCGATAAAGGCCTCCGCCTGTTTCAGACTCTCCACATCGGCGCGGGCGCCTTCGAGACGCGCCGCCAGATCCCCTTCCTCAAACAGATGGGCATAGGGCAGCATGGCCTGCACCAGCTGGATGTGGCGGGTCAGCTGGGCACCGGCGGCCTTGGCCTCGGCGAGCTGCTTGTCGCACTCGCCCATGGCGCCCTGCAACTTGCGCAGCTCGCTCTGCTTGGCGTCCACTTCGGCTTCCGGATCCGGACGGAATGCGATGTCCAGATGCTGGCCGATGAAGTCGCGGAAGTGGCCATAGAGGCGGTGATACTTCTGCTGCTCGAAGGCGGCCTTGGCGTAGCCTTCGATGAGGTTTTCACGCTCAAGATCGAGCTGCTCGATGCGCTTCTCGCGGGCGGCGCGGCCAAAGAGCGGCAATTCGGGGTAGCGGGAGAAACGCACCTGGCGTTTGCTGCTGCGCACCAGCACGGCGTCGCCGAGCTCGTCCGCCTCCACCAGATCCTCATCGAACGAATCCGGGTTGCCCTGAATGAGGTAGATATCTTCCGGGCAATCTTCCAGCTTCTTGAGCCGCTCGATGGCGCCTTCAAGGTCGAGCACCACCAGGGCGCTGCGAGCCGGGCCGTAGAGGGCGGAGTAGTAAGGGGCATCGTCGATGGAGATGTCGTCATAGACATCGGAGAGCAGCACGCCCCCCACCTGCTCGGCGATGCGGGCAAGACGCGGATCCGCCTCCCCGGCCCCCAGCTGGAGGTTGCGAATCTGCAGCTCCAGCGCCTGCTTCTGGGCCTGGATGCGGTTGCTCTCCTGCTCGAACTCCCGCTCCTTGTCGAGCACGGTCTGCATGCCGGCGGAGAGCGCCTCGGCGCTGGCCAGCGGCAAGCCGCTCTGCTCGCGCAGTTGCTCGAGTTTTTCAAAGGATTTCAGCCAGCGCGGCGCCAGTTTGGTTAGCTCGCCAATGTCACGGCCAAGCTGGGTACCCTGATGCTCCAGGCTGGCACGGCGCTGCGCTGTCTCGGCCTGCTGCTCGGCCAGCTCCTCCTGGCGAGTGCGCTGGGCTTCGAGGAAGAGTTCCAGCTCGTCGCTGCTGCCGATCTGCTGGCCTGACGCCTCGGTCAGTTCATCCCGCAGCTTGAACAGGGTTTTCTGGCTCTCGCTCTCTTTTTCCAGGCGGGCCAGGGTGGCGCGCAGCCCCTGCCCCTGATTGACGCGAGCCTTGTCTTCGATATGACGCTTGAGCAGGGCCTGGGCGGTGGGCCAGGCGGCCTCGCGAGCGGTCTCGGGGGCGATGCCAAGGAGCAGCGTCAGGGCCGCTTCGTGTTCGGCTACCGCGGCCTTCGCCAGGGCGAGCTGCTGCTCGGCTCCCAGCACCCGGCTGGTGAGGCTCTGCTCGGTGCTGCGCAGTTGATGCAGGGTCTCGCTCGCCTGCTCGGCGGTCAACCCCGGCAGCTCGCACTGCTCGCGGGCAGCATCGAGGGCCTGCACTGCCTGGCGGTACTGGATGGCGCGGGTCTGCTGGATGTCCAGCGCCTGCTGATAGTCGGCAAGCTGGGTCTTGAGGCTGTCTACCTCGGCGATCGCCAGTTCCCGACGCTCTTCCACTTCCAGCAACTGGATGTGGATCTCCTCCACCACAGCCTGCTGCTGCTCCAGCTTGTCATTGAGATCGCGCAGATCGGCGCGATAGAGCGCGATCTTCTTCTGCAGGGCCACTGCCGCCAGCACCCTGGCCAGATGTTCGGCGGCGGATTCCAGCTCGTCGGTCAAAAGCTTCTCGCGGCCGGTGAGCTGATCCACCTCGTCCGCCAGATAGATGGCACGCTGCTTCTCTTCGGCAAGCAGACGGCGCTTGCCCGCCAGCTCCGCCCGGGCCTTCAGGGCCAGCTCGGAGAGGCGACTCTTCTCGGCGCTGCCCCGCACATACTCAGCCGCCACGTAATGGGTGGTTTCGGTGATGAGGTTCTTGAACAGATCCCGCTGGCCTTGCGTCTCCTTGATGGCCTCCAGGGTACGGCGGTTCTCGTAGATGGCCGCCTCCATGTCCTGGAACGCCTTGCGCACCCCGGAGTTTTCCGGCAGCAGGTATTCGCGCAGGGAGCGGCTGATGGACGAAGAGATGCCGCCGTAGAGGGAGGCCTCGATCAGGCGGTAGAACTTGCCGCGATCTTTTTGATCGCGCAGCTTCTTGGGGGTGATGCCGAACTCGAACATGAAGTTGTGATAATCGGTCACCGTATTGAACTTGGCGAGCTTCATGGCGCCAAGCTCGGCGGCTGCCCCTTTCAGGTCGGTGAAGGCGCGCACCCGCCCCTTGCCGCTCTCGAGTTTTTCCAGCAGGAGATCCGTGGGGGACAGCTCCTGAGGCACATCCACCAGCGCGAAGGGGGTGATGTTGACCTTGTTGTCCCGGTTCGCCACCTGCTCCAGATGGACACCGACCCAGATCCGCTGCTCGCGGCTGTTCATCACCTCCAGCACCGAGTAGCAGTGGCCGCGCTGCAGCTTGCCGTAGAGCCCCTTGTCACGGGACGCACTGCTGGAGCCCGCCTCCGTGGTGTTGCGGAAATGGAGCAGGGACTGATCGGGGATCAGGGCCGCGATGAAGGCCGCCATGGTGGTGGACTTGCCCGCCCCGTTACCGCCGGACAGTGTGGTGACCAGCTGGTCGAGATCGAAGGTGCGGGCGAAGAAGCCGTTCCAGTTGACCATGGTCAGGGATTTGAATTTGCCTCTCACGCCGCACTCTCCATCACAGCCATCATCCCCGTCGGGGCCAAGAATTTAACGTTGCAGATCATCTTCCACCTCCAGCTCCAGCTGCTCTTCGTCCAGATCCGATTCGATGTCCTCGAACAGGGAATCGCTGCTCGGCATCTCGTCGTCGTGGAAGATGGCTTCCCCTTCCTGGATCATCCGCAGTTGCACGGCGCGGGGGTCCTCGTCGGAGCGCACGTCGGCAGCGAAGCGAAACACGGACTCGTTGACCCGGAACTTGTCGCCGTTGCCAAGGGCCGTGATCATCCCCAAACGCCGCAGCCGGCGCATGGAGGTGCGGATCTTCTCCAAGAGCTTCTTCTTGTCCAGATCCGTGCCACCGGAGCGGCTGTTGACCATGCGCAGCAGCTGCTTCTCGTCGGCGAGGCTCAGTACCTCTTCTTGCAGCTCGCTGGTGGCAAACACCCCTTCCGAGGCGAGCCGGTCCGGGCTCAGGTAGAGGTAGCAGAGTACCTTGCCCACCAGCATGTCGAGCTCGGACAGGACTGTGGTGCCGATGTCGGCGCTCGGGCGCGGACGCAGGTAGAAGAAGCCTTCCGGCGCCTTGATGAGCTCGACCTGGTAACGGCCGTAGAAAATCTCCAGCTCGCCGTGATACTCCACCAGCGCTGAGTGGGGTTCAAAATCGTCGGCACTGATGTGGCGGCCGGCGCGCAGGGCGGTGTCAATGCGCGGAAACAAGGGGTTGGCGATGGCCTCGGCGAGGCGCAGCGGCAGAGGAAACTCAGTATTGATCGATGACATAGGCCTGAACCTTGGATCCTGCTTGGTTGATGGGTTTCCATGCGGGTTGACGGTGCAGCTCGCGCTCACCGCTGGCATGGCCGAGACGCACCGCCTGATCGATCAGGAGGCGCGCCACATCGAAGTGGGCATGGGCCGGGTAGTCCAGCAGGTATTCGCGCAACACGTCGGCCAAATCCAGCTGGGACTCGCTCTCGGGATAGCGGGCGAGGTAGCGCTCGATGCGCTCCGCCAGCTCCTGGTTGATGTCCACCATCTCCAGATACTCCATTTCGAGGGGCACCTCACCGGTCACCTCCTCATCGTGGATGGCGATGGTTTCATCGCGCAGCTCCAGCAAACGGGGCTCTTCGGCCACCCTGAGCAGCCAGTTGTGCTGCTCGAAGTTGCGGATGGACTCGCGCAGCCGCTGGCTGAAGGCGCGGTTCTTGTCCATATCGATGGCGTTGCGGATGAACTTGTGGACGTGCCTATCGTAGCGGGACCAGAGCTCGATGCACTGCTGGCCCCAGGAGGTGATGACATCCAGACGCCCCTGCAGGGCATGGGTCAGCTCCTCGACGTGGAACAGATCGTCACGGCCCTGCGCCGCCTCCTGAATGTTGAGCAGCCCGGCCTGCAGGCGATGGCCGGCGGCGTCCAGGGTATCTTGCAGCTCGCGCAGGGTCTGGCCGGTTTCGTGTAGTAGCTTCTCGCAGCTGTGGATGGCATCGACCCAGTTCTGGGTCAGCAGGGCCGCAATCTCGCTCTTGACCTGGTTTTGCTGCTCATCCATGGCGCGCTGGGTAAGATCGATGCGCCCAAGCGTCTCTTCCAGAGAGAAACTGAGGCGGGGCAGCACTTCGGCGTCCCACTGTTCCCGGGTGTCCAGTTCCAGCGCCGCCTTGCGGGCGGTGTCGAGCTCGGCAGCCAGGTGCTCCAGCAGGATGGAGAGCTTGATGGAGTCGACCTGACGGCTCTCCAGGAAGAAATCGACGATGCCAACGCCAAGGCGCGACAGGCGATAGAGACTCTCCCCCGCCACCATGTCGGTGGTGAAGCGCGACAGCAGCTGCTGGCGAATGAGGTCGTTGATGGCGTTGTTGGCGCGACCGCTCAAGGTCTCGTCCATCTGGCCAAAGGCGCTGCTGACATAACCGAAGGCGTCGTGCAGCGCGGCCTCCGAGAGATCGGACTCCTCTTCGGAGAGGGTCTTGATCGCAATCAGAAAGGCCAGCCGATCGGTGGGCAGGTTCAAGGCCAGACCCTCCTGTCTGACCCATCCTACCGTCTCGGGCAGGGTACGGGATGTACTCATCATGACGTTATCATCTCGTTGTTATGGCTGGCGGGCCGACGCACACCTCATGTGCGCGTCACGTCCGCCGTGGTGGTACAGGCCGGGGTCACTGTGCCCCGGTGATAATATCCCGCAAAAAGAGTGCCGGTGACGCCGCATTCAGCCAGCCGGTTTCTGGGCCATCACATGGATGTAGCGCCCAAGGGAGACAAAGGGTTCCTGTCGACAATAGTGCTGCTCCATGGCCAACAGATCCTCGAACTTCTCGTGCTGATCCTGCTTGTGGCGCATGTAGTCGTGGATGACGCGCACCCCGGTCTTGCCGATGATCTTGAGCCCCCCTCGACCGATCCAGTCATACACCTGCTCGGGCAGCTGCGGATTGGTGGGAGTCAGCGCGGTCTGGCGCTTCTTGTTCAGCCCCTGGCGCACATAGTCAAAGTTGCCCACCACCAGGCTCTGGAACAGCAAGCCGTGGCGGTTATAGAAAAGCAGCGACAGTATGCCCCCTGCATTGACGAAAGGGAACAGACCGAGCAGGGTCTGGCGCGGCTCGGCGAGCCACTCCAGCACGGCATGGCAGAGCACGAGATCAAAGGTGCCGCTCACATGGGACTTGAGCTCCTGGATGGGGCAATGGATGAGACGAATTCTGTCTTCCAGCCCCTGCTCGGCGATCTGGGTCCGGGCCAGATCCAGCATCTCGGCCGAGAGATCGCACAGCTCCACCCGATGGCCCATGGCCGCCAGCTTCTGGGCGAAGTAGCCAAACCCGCCGCCCGCATCCAGGATGCGCAGGGGTCGGTTGCCAAGCCGGACCAGACAGGCCTCGATGTCGCTCCACACCACAGTGGTGCGGATGCGCCCCTTGGTGGAGTCATAAATGTTGCGGGCGAACTTGTCGGCCCGCCCGTCGAAACTCTGATCTTGCTTCAAGAGAGCACTCGTCTTCTGCCACCCTGCCATTGGCTCGCCAGCTGGGCGCACGCAAGGGGATGCCGGGAAAAAAGAGGGCTATTTTGTCACATCCCGGATCCGCAGAAAATGCCGATGTTTCCCAAACTTGCCCGGGTTCACCTATCGACTCGGCGTCCATGGCGGGGGCTGGGTGAAAAAGCGGCGTTTCATGGCACAGGGAGAGCGCTAACCAACCCGGTACCTGAGGTACCGGGTTGCGAAAGGGTGAGAGATGGTCGGGGATTACTGGGGGATCTGGGCGAATCGCCCGCTGTTGAAGTCATCGATGGCCTGCACGATCTCGGCCTCGGTGTTCATCACGAAGGGGCCATAGCCGACGATGGGCTCATCGATGGATTCACCGCTCAGCAGCAACAGTACGGCGTCCTCACTGGCCTCTATCTGCACCTGGTTGCCACTGGGCTCCAGCAGCACCAGCTGCGCCTCCCCCGCCTCCTCCAGGCCATTGAACCGCACCCGCCCCTTGAGCACGACCAGGGCGCTGTTCCAGCCCTCCACCAACGGCAACAGGGTACTGGCGCCGCCATTCAATCGCAGATCCCAGACATTCATGGGGGTAAAGGTACGTGCCGGCCCCGTCTGCCCGGCCAGCTCGCCGGCGATGATGCGCACTACCCCGGCCCCGCCTGCGAGGGAATGCTCCGGTATGCTGTCGCTGCCGATGGCCTGATAGCCGGGGGACGACATCTTCTCCCTGGCGGGCAGATTGACCCAGAGCTGCACCATGTCGAGGGTGCCCCCCTGCTGACTGAACTCCTCGGCGTGGAACTCGTCGTGCATGATGCCGGACGCCGCCGTCATCCACTGCACATCCCCGGGGCCGATGATCCCGCCCTGCCCGGTAGAGTCGCGGTGGGCCACCTCCCCCTGGTAGACGATGGTGACCGTCTCGAAGCCCCGGTGAGGATGTTCACCCACCCCCCGTGGCGACGGGGACGGGGCAAACTCCATGGGGCCCGCCCTGTCGAGCAACAGGAAGGGGCTCATGGCCTTGCCATGGCTCTGGTAGGAGAACAGGGAACGCACCGGGAAGCCGTCGCCAACCCAGTGGGGACGCGGTGCACTGTAGATACCGATGACGCTTTTCATGGTCCACTCCAATACGATGATGATGCTTGGGATCATTATGTGGATGGAACGACCACGGCGGTAGGCGTAAGATCAGGTCTCAGCGTCCTATATGGTGAACTATGAAGTCATGGCTCCCGATCTCAACGACCTCTATTACTACGTCCAGGTGGTGGACAACGGCGGCTTTGCCCAGGCAGGTCGGGCCCTTAGCATCCCCAAATCCAAACTCAGCCGCCGCATCGCCCTGCTGGAGGAGCGGCTGGGGGTACGCCTCATCCAGCGCTCCAGCCGCAGTTTTCAGGTCACCGAGCTGGGGCTGGCCTATCTGGCCCGCTGCCGGGCCATGCTGGTGGAGGCCGAGGCCGCCCAGTCTCTCATCGACTCGACCCGCACCGAACCTTGCGGCGTGGTGCGCCTCTCCTGCCCCATCGATCTGCTCCACACCAAGGTGAGCAAGCTACTGGTGACCTTCGCCCTGCAATACCCCAGGATCAGCGTGCAGCTTGTCGGGGTGAACCGGGCGGTGGATCTGGTGAGCGAGGGGCTGGATGTCGCCATCAGGGTGAGACCCCTCCCGCTGGAGGACAGCGAGCTGGCCATGCGGGTGCTGGGGTATGCAAACCAGTGCCTGCTCGCGAGCCCCGCCCTGCTGGCCCGCCATGGCGAGCCCGGGGGACCGGCGGATCTGCTGGGTTGGCCAAGCCTTGGTCATGGCAGCACCATGGAGGGGCATCGCTGGCAGCTGCTGGGCCCGGAGGGGGCCGAAGTACGACAGCATCACAGCCCCCGCTTCGTCACGACCGACATGCAGGGGTTGCGGCAGGCGGCCATCGAGGGGCTAGGCGTCGTCCAGCTTCCCGTCATGATGGTGCAGGAGGCGCTCGACAATGGCAGTTTGCGGCATCTGCTGCCCGGCTGGGCGCCGCGCCAGGAGGTGATCCACGCGGTCTTCCCCAGCCGGCGAGGCCTGCTGCCTTCGGTGCGGGCCCTGATCGATCACCTCGCCCTGGGATTTGCCCCCATGGCGAAGCCGTGAGCCGGGACGGCCCCATGACACGACGCCCTGCCCCGTGCCTACCGCTGGCAAGGCACCCACCGAGCATCGGCTCGCTAAAAAAACCGGAAACAAAAAGGCCGAAGCAGGGCTCCGGCCTTTTCAGAAGCGGGCACCCGGGTGCCCGTCTCATGCCTTAGAACGGCAGCTTCATGCCCGGGGGCAGTTGCATGCCACCGGTCAGCTCGCCCATCTTGGCCTTGTTCTGCTCTTCGACCCGGCGCACGGCGTCATTGACGGCGGCGGCGACCAGATCCTCGATCATCTCTTTGTCATCGTCCATCAGGCTGGGATCGATCTCGATGCGGCGCACGCTGTGGCTGCCGGCCATGGTGACCTTGACCATGCCAGCACCGGCTTCACCGACTACTTCCATCTGGGCAAGCTGCTCTTGCATCTTCTGCATGCGCTCTTGCATCTGTTGGGCCTGTTTCATCAGGTTACCCATTCCACCTTTACCAAACATAGGTCGTCTCTCGTCTTGAAATCCGGCATACGCGCCGGGCTGTGGGCTCGTTCTACCCCAGATGGGGGCAGCCAACGGGTTTTTCAACCGGGAGCAGCTCCCGGTCTCCATTCATCAGTCACTCTCAACGGCTCAAGGGCTCGATGCTCTCGGGATGAAGCACGGCGCCAAAGCGCTGCTGCAGAAATTGTACATGGGGATCCTCGGCCAAGTCCCGGCTCACCTGCTCACGGACCCCGAGGTAGAGGCGGTGCTCTATCTCAAGGGGGGTTTCCTGGGCGGGATCCGTGCCAAGGGTCACCTCCACCTGCACCGTCCCCCCCAGTTCGGGGCCGATGATCTCGGCCAGATCGGCGCGGGCCCGATCGCTCACCAGGTGGCGCTGCTCGGGCTTGAGGGTGAGCAGCACTCTGTCTCCCTGCTGGCTCATCACCGAGTTGATGGCGAGCTGACGCAGACGCCCGCCCACACCGGTGCGGGCAATCAGCTCGGCCCAAGGGTCACCGCAGTTGACCAGCAAGGAAGAGGGAACGAGCCTTGGCACTTCCCCCTCCTCTTCCGGCTGGCTCTCACCTTCCAGTTCATCCCAGTCGATGGTCTCCATCAGGGGAACCAGCGGCACGTCATCTTGCACGGGGGCAGGCATGGGTGACGCAGACGGGGCCGCGGCGGCAGGCGCCTGGGCCATCGCAGGCGCTACCCCGTCCAGATCCCAGGGCGGCAGATCGTCCGGCGCGGGTCGTGCCATGACGGGTGCCGGCACGGTAGCGCGAGGGGCCGCAGTGGCTTGCGGTGCGGGGGCGCTGAAGGTATCGCCAAAGCCCTGGCTCAGATACTCCTCATAATCACTGCCGCTCTCCTCGTAGGCATCGAGGGGGGGCAGATCGTCATAGTTGGTCGCTGGCTGAACCGGGGCACCAATCGCACGGGGGTCGGTTGCAGGCACCTGGGAGAGTGCCTGGGCTTGCACCGCAGCCGGCTGAGCCGCCGCAGCTTGGGCCACCGCAGCTTGGGCCGACACAGATTGTGCCGTCGCGAGCGGCTTGCTCGGCGCCGTTCTTTGCGCTGCCGCCGGGGTGGTGGCGTCGCCGCGCAGACGGCTTCGCAGCAAGTTGCGCTTGCCAAGCAGGCTCTGCATGCTGGACGCGGCGGATGGCGCGGCTTGCTCCGCGGGTATCGCCTCTGGCGTGGCGATGGCATCAGCCGGCTCAGGAGACATGGCACCGGGCTGGGCGGTCACGGGCAGATCCGCCTCGGCGACTAGTGACACGGCTTCCGGCTGCGCATAGCCCATCTGGTGAGCAGCTTGCAGCAGTTCCTCCTGCTCGGCAAAGAGCGGCGTCAGCGTGTCATCCCCATCGACATCGTGGCCAGTTCCCGCTTCAGCCGACGTGTCTGGCGTCCTCTCGGCATTCCCATGCGGACGGACGCCTGCTGTTGCCGACCCGGAGATGGCCGTTACCGGCTCGGGATCGACCGATGCGACGGGGGCTGGCTCAACCCCGCGAGGCTTTCCCAGGGTGGCGGGTGCCGCCCCCCCCGCAGCCTGCGCTGGCACCATGGAGAGGGGGACCGCGCTCAGGTTGGCAGGATGCAGCACCTCGCGACGCGGGGAGAAGGCCAGCATGCGCAGGCAGGTCATCTCCAGTGCGGTGCGTCCGTCCGGTGCCCAGGGCAGGTCTTTGCGCCCCCCCAGCACGATTTGATAGCAAAGCTGCACCTCTTCCGGGCTCATCGCCTGGGCAAGCTGTAGCAAGGCATCGGCATCCGCCCCCTGCTCCTGCACACTGGCGGGGAGCAGCTGCGCCATGGCGACCCGGTGCAGCAAAGCTTCCAGCTCGGCATGCAATTGATCGAAATCCGGTCCCAGGGTGGCAATCTCGGTGATCTTGGCCATGGTCGCCGGGGCGTCCTGACGCAAGACGGCTTCCAGCAGCTGGTGCAGATGATGGTGGTCGAGCGTCCCCAGCATGGTGAGCACGCTGTCCAGCCGCACGCTGCCATTACCGTGGGCCAGGGCCTGATCGGTGAGGCTCAGGGCATCGCGCATGCTGCCATCCGCCGCCTTGGCGAGCGCCAGCAGGGCGCGGGGTTCAAATGGCTGCCCCTCCTGATCCAATACCCACTCCAGCTGTTTGGCGATCTGGCTCTGATCCAGGCTCTTCAGGTGGAACTGAAGGCAACGGGAGAGGATGGTGATGGGCAACTTCTGCGGATCCGTGGTGGCCAGCAGGAACTTCACATAGGGAGGCGGCTCTTCCAGGGTTTTGAGCAAGGCGTTGAAACTGTGACGCGACAACATGTGTACCTCATCGATGAGGTAGACCTTGAAGCGCCCACGGGCGGGTCTGTACTGGACATTGTCCAACAGCTCCCGGGTGTCTTCCACCTTGGTGCGGGACGCCGCATCGATCTCCAGCAGATCGACGAAGTTGCCCTGATCGATCTCCCGGCAGGTGTCGCAGACGCCACACGGGTGGCTGCTGATCCCCTGCTCGCAGTTGAGACTCTTGGCCAGGATGCGGGCAATGGTGGTCTTGCCGACCCCGCGGGTGCCGCTCAGCAGATAGGCGTGATGCAGCCGTCCCTGATCCAGGGCATTGGTCAAGGCGGTCAGCACATGCTGCTGGCCAACCACTTGTTCAAACGTATGGGGGCGCCATTTACGCGCCAGAACCTGATAGCTCATAGATCTCGATGCTGGAAAACGAGGCATTGAGCCGGATGCTAACACAAATGCGGGGCTGGCTGTATGGGGGATGAGGCGCCCGGGAAGGGATCGCTTCATTTTCAAACCGATGCCGGGGCAGCATGGGCCAAAACGCAAACAGGCAGGCTGATGAGGCCTGCCTGTCGGTCACATCGGCGGCTTATTCCCCGGCGAGTTCGACCAGGGAGACCACCTTGACGCCAGCGGCAGTCAGGCGGGCATCGCCCCCCAGGGACGGCAGGGAGATGATGAAGGCCGCATCGGCCACTTCACCACCGGCGCGGCGGATGAGCTTGACGGTGGCATCGACGGTGCCGCCGGTGGCCAGCAGATCGTCAACGACCAGCACCTTGTCACCGGGGACGATGGCATCGGTGTGCAGTTGCAGGGTGTCGGTACCGTATTCGAGGGCATAGGACTCCTCGATGACGGCGCGGGGCAGTTTGCCTGGCTTGCGCACCGGCACGAAGCCCAGACCCATAGCAAAGGCGACGGGGGCACCGAAGATGAAGCCGCGAGCCTCGGTGCCGACGATCTTGGTGATCCCTTGATCACGATAATGATTGGCCAGCAGATCAATGGTGGCCTTGAAGGCCTCTGCGTTCTCGATCAGGCTGGTGATGTCGCGAAACAGGATGCCCGGCTTCGGGTAGTCGGGAATGGTCTTGATGCTCGCTTCGATAAACTTCAGGGTATCCGGATTCATTATTTGACCGCTTATTTTTTGAGCCCTGCTGTGGCGGTTTGTGTGAATGCCGCCTGGGGCAATAAAAAGGCCCGTCACGCAAAAATGACGGGCCGACTCCATAGCATTATTGCTGCAATAGCTTAGGGATTTCACTTCTCCATTGCAACTGGCGCCAGCACCGGCAGACGCATTAACCAGGTGAGCAGGATCACCATAATAGCAACCAGCAAGAGCCGTACCCAGGGCATGGGGACCACCCAGAGCGATACCCCGAAGGAGATCAGGATAAAGATGATGGCCCGGCGTCTGGCATGGCGACGAATGCCGCGATATTGCTGCCAATCGGCAATGGGGGGACCAAACCAGGGGTGCGCCAGCAACCAGGCGTGAAAACGGGGGGATGAGCGGGCAAACAGCGCCGCCGCCAGCAACATGAAGGGGGTGGTCGGCAGCAGGGGCAGAACGATCCCGACAATCCCCGTGGCAAAGGCCAACCAGCCAAGGGCCATCAAACACCAACGCTTCATTCAGACTCCGGTTCAATACATCTTTCCCTAGCCTAGCAGACTTGCCCGAGGCACCGACAGCGCCGCGAGCGGCCCGGCGTCTGTCTGCCCGTTATCTGAGCGCCTCCCGTTATTGCCCCATTTAACTTGCGAAACGACGCTGACAGCGCCCCCCAATACCTCTACAATCTGCCCTCTTTTTGACTCCTTCACCCTGGCGGAAGCTGTTATGCGCGTTATTTTGGCCCCCATGCAGGGGGTGCTGGACCACCTGATGCGGGAGGTGCTCACCTCCGTCAACGATTACGACCTCTGTGTCAGCGAATTCATCCGCGTCGTCGATCAGTTGCTGCCCGCCAAGGTATTCCATCGCCTCTGTCCCGAGCTGCGCCAGGACGGCAAGACCCGCGCCGGCACCCCGGTGCGGGTGCAGTTGCTGGGACAACACCCCGAGTGGCTGGCCGAAAACGCGGTGCGCGCCATCGAGCTCGGCTCCCCCGGGGTGGATCTCAACTTCGGCTGCCCCGCTCCCACGGTCAACAAGAGCAAGGGAGGGGCCGTGCTGCTCAAGGAGCCCGAGACCATCTATCGGATCGTCAAGGCGGTGCGTGAAGCGGTGCCCGCCCACCTGCCGATCAGCGCCAAGATCCGCCTCGGTTACGATGACAAGGCCCTCTATCTGGACAACGCCCAGGCGGTCTATCAGGCCGGGGCCTGCGAGCTGGCGGTCCATGCCCGCACCAAGCAGGAAGGCTACAAGGCGCCGGCCCACTGGGAGTACGTGGACGCCATCCGCCGCGCCCTGCCCATTCCGGTGACCGCCAACGGGGAGATCTGGGATCACGCCGATGCGCTCAGCTGCGCCCAGGTCTCCGGCTGCGAGTCCCTCATGGTGGGGCGCGGGGCCATCTCCCTGCCCAACCTCGCCAACGTGATGAAAACCGGGTGCGCCCACATGAGCTGGGCCGAGGTGCTGCAACTGATGGTGAGCTACACCGAGCAGGATCTGGCGAGCGAGAAGGCGGATTACTATCCCAGCCGGATCAAGCAGTGGTTCAGTTACCTAAAACGCGAATATCCTGAGGCTGACGACCTTTTCCGGGATATTCGTCTGCACAAGGAAACAGGACCTATTCGGGAAGCCTTGCTGCAAGCCGCAAAAACTGTGAGCTAACCGACCTTTACTTGACTCATGTCATCTCGACAATCCACACGTCTCCCTATACTGGCCGAGTTTTATAAACCGTATCTAAGGGGGCGAGTGTGTGTGACATGACACCAGCCCAGCTGGCCGAGTGGCGTGAGCGCTTGCAGGCAGACTGGGCGCAAGTGAGAGAAGAGCTGATTGCCGAACTGAAGGCCAACCGGCGCAGCGACTGGGCAGAGCAGATCGAGGGTTGTGAACGCGACCAGCTGGTGGATCTCATCACCCGCCTGCGGCTACCCAAGGTGGACCTGCTGATCGCCCGTCTCAAGCGCATCGATGCCGCCCTCTGCCAGATGGATCTCGACCTCTATGGTTTATGCTCCGACTGCGAGGAGCCACTGACCCTCGCCCAGCTGGCGCAAGATCCCAGCCTGCAACGCTGCCCGTCCTGCGAAACCCGCTACCGCAGAGGGTTCCACGCGCACGAACTATGAAGGGGGGACGCCCTGTGCCCCTCTCTGTTTGCCTACCCCTCCCCGCCTCTTCCCGATAACGCCATCGCCCCTCATGGGGTAGCACCTCTGTCTGCCGGTTTTTACCGTAGCAGCATCTTTCTCTACCCGGCAGACTCGCCACCATAGAAAAGGGAAGCCATCGGCTTCCCCTCTTGTCATCTCGACTGTGTCAGCGGCCCGGCATCACTGGGCCAGCAGGTGGCCCACCAGTTCATGGCGCCAACCCTGCAGCAGCATGGGCTTGTCGGCCCGGGCCCGCTCCTCGTCGCTCATGCGCCAGCTCCAGGTGAAGTACTGGTGAATGATCTTCTTGCTCGCCACCAGCTCGGGGGGAACATTGCTGGCCTTGGCCTTCTCTTCCACCATGCCCTTGATGCGCTTGAGTTCAGCCTTGTACTGGGGGTAATCCACCAGTCGGCGAATGGGCTCGGGCCAGCTCTCCGGCGCGCTCTGCTGGGCATTGGCGACGATATCCAGCATCCGCTTGCCGTGGATCTTGATCTCGATGGGGGCCAGCCCCAGCTCGTTGAGGTCGCGCAGCGAGGCGGGTTTGCGTTCCGCCACCTTGAACAGGTGCAGCTCCTTGACCACGAAGTTCAGGGCCAGATCCCGGCGCACCGCCTCCTGCTGGCGCCAGGCGGCCAGTTCCCGCAGGATGGCAAGCTCCCGGCGCCCCAGCTGCCAGGCGTTGACTATCTCGAGATAAGCCTGACGGGGATCGCTGCTCTGGGTCTTGCGGGCGCAGTGGTTCTGGCACTCCTGCTCGAACCATGCCTGCTTGCCGCTCTCTCGCAACTGGGCCATCACCTTGTCGTAGAGGGGCAGCAGATAGAAGACGTCGGCGGCCGCGTATTCGAGCTGACGGGCGGTCAATGGACGGGCCAGCCAGTCGGTGCGCGCCTGATCCTTTTCAAGCTCCACCCCGAGGAACTCCTTCACCAGGGCGCCGAAGCCCACGGAGACGCCATGGCCGAGGAAGGCCGCCGCCAGCTGGGTGTCGTGCATCAGGTTCGGCAGATGTCCCGCCTGATGCTGGATGAGTTCCAGATCCTCACCGGAGGCGTGCAGGATGGCGACCTGCCCTGCCTGGCCCAGACGCTGCCAGAGGCCGGACAAGTCCAGGGTCAGGGGATCCAGCAGGGCCAGTTGATGGCCGTCGTAGATCTGGAACAGACCGAGCTGGGGATAGTAGGTACGGGTGCGCACGAATTCGGTATCGATGGCCAGAGGAACGTCTGCCAGGGCGGCGAGATACTGTTCCAGTTCGGCTTGCTGTGAAATGAGTTGATATTGCATCTTTACCTGCACCTTGGTCGAAGATAAGGGTCGAAGTCCGGAGCCCCAAAAAGAAAAAACCGTGGGTTGACCCACGGTTTTGCACGATATCGTGTCTTGCCCGTTACTGCTTCGCAATTTCCTCGTCGCGCAACACGCGGCGCAGGATCTTGCCCACATTGGTCTTGGGAAGTTCGTCACGAAATTCTACCAGTTTCGGTACCTTATAGGCAGTCAGATGTTTGCGGCAGTGGGCAATAATCTCATCCTCCCGCAGGCTTGCGTCTTTCTTGACCACGAAGATCTTCACCAGTTCGCCGGATACCTTGTGGGGCACGCCCACCGCCGCCACTTCCAGCACCTTGGGATTGAGGGCCACCACGTCTTCAATCTCGTTCGGATAGACATTGAAACCGGAGACCAGGATCATGTCCTTCTTGCGATCCACGATCTTGAAGAAGCCCTGATCGTCGCACACCGCGATGTCACCGGTGCAGAGCCAGCCATCCTGCATCACCTCGGCGGTGGCCTCCGGGCGCTGCCAGTAACCGGTCATCACCTGGGGGCCGCGTACCTGCATCTCCCCCGGCTTGCCGAGCTCGTTGATCACCTGGCCATCATCGTCCACCAGACGAATGTCGGTGGAGCAGACCGGCAGACCGATGGAGCCGTTGTAGTCCACCAGATCGTAGGGGCAGACGCTCACCAGGGGTGAGCACTCGGTCAGGCCATAGCCTTCCAGCAGCGGGGTCTTGGTCAGCCCCTTCCACTGCTCGGCCACCGCCCGCTGCACCGCCATGCCGCCGCCGATGGTGAGCTTGAGGCGGGAGAAGTCCATGGTCCGAAACTCGTCGTTGTTGACCAGGGCGTTGAACAGGGTGTTGACCCCGGTGATGCAGGTGAAGGGGTATTTCTTGATCTCTTTGACAAAGCCCGGGATGTCGCGGGGGTTGCTGATGAGCAGGTTGTAGCCCCCGAGGCGCATGAACAGCAGGCAGTTCACGGTCAGGGCGAACACGTGGTAGAGCGGCAGCGCGGTCACCACGAACTCCTTGCCACGCTCCAGCACGGGGCCGTAGACGCCGAGGCACTGTTCGACGTTGGCAATCATGTTGCGGTGAGTCAGCATGGCCCCCTTGGAGAGGCCCGTGGTGCCACCGGTGTATTGCAGGAAGGCGATGTCCTGGTTGCCGATCTCCGGCTTGATGTACTGCAGGTAGCGCCCCTTGGCGAGGGCCTGGCGCATGGTGCTGGCGTGGGGCAGGTTGTATTTGGGGACCAGCTTCTTGACGTATTTCACCACGAAGTTGACCAGGGTCCCCTTGGCCAGTCCCAGGTTGTCCCCCATCCGGGTCAAGATCACGTGCTTGACCGGTGTGTTGTAGACCACCTTCTCCAGGGTATGGGCGAAGTTGGAGACGATGATGATGGCACGGGCGCCGGAGTCGTTGAGCTGATGTTCCAGCTCGCGCGGGGTGTAGAGCGGATTGACGTTCACCACCGTCATGCCGGCGCGCAGGATGCCGAACACGGCGATGGGATACTGGAGCAGGTTCGGCATCATCACCGCAACCCTGTCCCCTCTGGCCAGTTTCAGCTCGTTTTGCAGGTAGGCGGCAAAGGCGCGGGACTGCTCTTCCAGCCGGCGATAGGTGATGGTCTGCCCCATGTTGACGAAGGCGGGCTGATCGGCGAACTGGGTCACCGACTCTTCAAACATCTCGACCAGAGAGCCGTATTGGTCTGGATTGATCTCGGCGGGAACCCCGTTTGGATAACGCTTCAGCCAGACTTTTTCCACGAACTTCTCCTGCATAACTCGCACCTGTGCACTCACTGTGTTGCCTCCGTCCCTGTTCCACATCTTTTCAATCAGTTGTTTTAAGCTCAAGCTCTAACGTCGCCATAGTTACACAAGGCAACATCGATTAACAGCATATTAACAACGAGAAAGTGTGAGGGAGAAAGCAAACCTGAAAGGATTCAAAGCCGCCGATCCTACCGGATCTGGCAGAAACTTTCGATACAAACGGCGGTTTGCGCTGAATTATCCATATGAAAATGATGATTTCCTGCCACTACCGCCATTTCTATCTGTCTGAATGCCCCGGCCCGCTGTTGCCACTGTGTCTGCAAGGCAGCAAATCCCTGCTCGCCGCGGATGAAGAGCACGGGAGAGCGGATGGCGCGGATCAGCGCCCTGGCCTGCCCCTCGCTCATGCGCAGGGGTGAGAGATCCCGCAGGCGCGGATCGCAGCGCCAGTGCCAGCGCCCCTCCCGCACCACGAGCTGGCGCTCGCAGATGAGGCGTGCGGCATCCACGCCGATATCCGCCACCTTGCAGCGAGCCGCCACCGCCTCCTCGACGGAAGCAAAGCCGGCCGCAGCCCGCTCCCGGGTGCGACTGCGGTTGAGGATGGCCCGGCGCAGTTGATCCGGCACCTCGTCGTCCGGCTGGCTGAGTGGCCCGAGCCCTTCCAGCAGGATGAGCCGGCTCACCTGATCCGGGAAGACACCGGCATAGGCGCAGGCGATGAGCGCCCCCAGCGAGTGGCCCAGCAGCATGAACGGCGGCCAGCCAGCCGCCTGGACAATCTGATGAAGATCGTCCAGCCAGTCGACGAACACATAGGGGGTCGGCTTGTGATCCGAATGGCCGTGTCCCGGCAAGTCGATGCAGATCAGGTGAAACCCCTCGAGATGAGGGGCAAGGGGCAGGAAGGAGGCGGCGTTGTCGAGCCAGCCGTGCAGGGCGATCAGCAGGGGCTTGCCCTGCTGACCATTATCCAGCAGGGCAACCCGGCGGCCATTTGCCAGGGTGAGGCTGCGCGCTTGCAGCGGCGCCTGGCTCATCACCAGTAACGGTGGTAGGGCCGTCTCGGCCAGAAGGGATCATAGAAGGGGTCGTAGAAGTACGGATCCGCGTAGCGGATCTCCACCTCTTTGACCGGTGGCCACAGCTTGCTGGCGTTCACCTTGAGCACGGAGAAACGGTACTTGTGCTTGCCTATCTCGCTCTCCTCCGGTGACTCCAGGGTGCCGAGCACCGTCAGACTGCGGCCCTTGGCATAAAGGCCGGGATCCGCAAAGCCCTTCATGATGGCGAGGAAGCGCCCAGGGCTTTTCTCGGTCTGGGTGGGTACCCCGTTGCTTTTCAGCGGCAGGTAGACCACCTCGATGATGCTCTGATCCTGCTCGTTGTGTACCGCGGCGATCACCCCGCTCCAGCGGGCGGGCTTGCCGTTCATCCCCTCCAGGGCGGGCTGATAGGCCACCAGGGCACTCTCGGGTTCATAGGCCAGCTCCTTGGGCACGGAGCTGCAGGCACTGAGCAGCAGCCCCATCAGACCCAGCACTATCATGCGTTTCATCATTCGCTCTCCTTCATGCCGGGCCATGCCCGAATTGACTCTTCATGCCCGAGGTGGCAATCCCCCTTGCCGCAATAGATGTCGTGCCTCTGGGCGAGGCCCATTCATCACTCGCGACCGGGCAGCTTCTTCCAGGTGACCTTGTCACGCAGGTAGACAGGGGTCGCCTGCTCCACCGGCACCGCTTCACCCTCCAGCCAGGCCCGGCGTGCCAGCGGCAACATGTCGAGGGCCGCCGGGAAACGAACCTGCTGACTCGATACCTGTGTCTGCGCCAGGGTTCCCAGAGCCTCGCCATAGGTTTCAAAGCCGGTGCCGACCGCAAACCAGTTGCCCGCGAGCGCCCCGTTTGCCGTCAACTCACCCGCCAGCGCCAGGGGTTCGCTCACCACCTCGTCCCCCACCAGTACCATGCAATCTTCTTGCAGATCAAAGCGGCCGAAGTAAACCTCGTTCATCCGGGCATCGATGGCGCTGAGCACCTTGTCCGCCCCTTCCAGCCGATGCACGCCCTGGGCCATGGCCGCCAGGGTGGAGATACCGATAAGCGGCACACCGGCCCCAAAGGCCAGCCCCTGAGCCACGCTGATCCCGATCCGTACCCCGGTGAAAGAGCCGGGGCCACGACCGAAGGCAATGGCATCGAGCTGATCCAACGATAAACCGGCCTCCTCTAACACAGCCTGAACCATGGGCAGGATTTTGCGGGTGTGATCCCGCGGCGCCTCTTCCCAGCGGGAGAACACCTTGTCCCCCACCAGCAGGGCGGCGGAGCAGGCTTCGGTGGCGGTATCAACGGCCAGGATCTTCAACTCATCCATTCTTTTTATGCTCTTCACATCAGTCAGTTAAGTCATCGGCAGGTCTCACCTGCCCTGTTCATGTTCGGCGAGGCGCCAGGGCCCCTCGCAGCAATCCGGAGATCTGTCACCAACAGATCCTCCCTCGCCCCTCTTTTCTGCAACACGTTTTTGCAACACGTTTTTGCAACACGCCAGAGCGGCGAGCTCGCCCCGTTCAAGCGTCAGCTGCGCTGGAAGAACGCCCCTACCCCGTTGAGATCGCGGGTGCGCGGAATGGCGGGCAAGCTCTTGATGAAGGTGGCGCCATAGGGCTTGTTGACCATGCGTGGATCACAGATGACCAGCACGCCGTGATCACTGCGATCACGGATGAGCCGTCCCACCCCCTGTTTCAAGGCGATCACCGCCTTGGGCAGCTGGATATCGGCAAAGGGATCGCCCCCCTTCAGCTTGCAGTCGTCGACCCGCGCCTTGAGCAGGGGGTCGTCAGGGCTCGCAAACGGCAGCTTGTCGATGATAACACAGGACAAGGCGGCCCCTCGCACGTCTATCCCCTCCCAGAAACTGCTGGTGGCCACCAGCACGGCGCGGCCGTTCTCGACAAACGTCTTGAGCAGCCGCTGCTTGTTGTCTTCCCCCTGCAGCAAGACGGTGCGGCCTATCTCCCGGCGCAGCACCTCCGCCACCTGGCGCATCACCTGGTGGCTGGTACAGAGGAAGAAACAGCCTCCCGGAGTCTTGTTGATGAGCGGGATCATCAAGGTCGCGAGCTGCTCACCCCGCCCGAAGGCATTGGGCTCGGGCAGATAGCGGGGCACACAAAGACGTGCCTGCTCGCCATAGTCAAACGGGCTGTCGAGGATCAGCTCGGCGCTGCCGGCCAGCCCCAGCTCGGTCTTGAAGTGGTCGAAGCGCATATCCACCGTCAGGGTGGCGGAGGTAAAGACCCAGGTCACCTCGGGTCGCAGCACCTCGGCGCCGAAGCGCTCGGCCACCGATAGCGGGGTGAGGCTCAAGGTAAAGTGCAGGCGCGAGCACTCATACCAGTAGGAGAAACCGCTCTGGTTGACGGCGAGCACCTCGCCCAAGCGAGTGCGCAGCTCGCTGATGCGCTCGAAGCAGTGATCGAGCTGCTCGCCCCGCCCGAGGGCAAGTTTGAGCACCTCGTAACACAAACCCAATGCATCGTTGAGGCGGGCCAGCGCCTGGGCCCACAGTGGCAGACGCAGCATGTCGCGGGTATTGCCGCGGCCCCCGTCCACCCCGAAGGCCAGACGCAAGTCCTGGCTTGCGATGGCAAGCCGGTCCGCCGCCTTGCCAAGCTGGGCCATGTCATGGGCCTCGGCTCGATAGGCCAGCTGGATGTCTTGAGCCAGATCCTGGATGGTGCGACTGCCCACCGACTTGCCGAAGTAGTTGGTGGCGATCTCGGGCAACTGGTGCGCCTCGTCGAACACATAGACCTGCGCCTCTGGCACCAGCTCGCCGAATCCTGTGTCTTTTACCGCCATATCGGCGAAGAAGAGGTGATGGTTGATCACCACCACCTGGGCTTCCATGGCCCTGCGGCGGGCCACCACCAGGTGGCAGTCGTCATAATAGGGGCAGTCACGGCCGAGGCAGTTGTCGTTGGTGCTGGTGACCTGGGGGAGGATCTCGGCGTTCTCCTGCAGCTCCGGAATATCCCCCACATCGCCAGTCAGGGTGGCGGTGGACCAGGATTTCACCTTGACCAGATCGCTCAATACCTCAGGCTTTTGCAGGTGGGATTCGCTGAGCAGGCGGTTCATCCGCTCGATGCAGAGATAATTGCTGCGCCCCTTGAGCAGGGCCACCGGCGGGGTATAGGCGAGCGCCTCGGTGATGGTGGGCAGATCCCGGTAGAACAGCTGCTCCTGCAGGTTCTTGGAGCCGGTGCTGATCACCACCCGCTTGCCGGATTCCAGCGCCGGCACCAGGTAGGCGTAAGTCTTGCCGGTCCCCGTTCCCGCCTCCACCAGCAGACGGCCGCCACTGTCGATGGCGCTGGCCACCGCTTGTGCCATCTCCAGCTGGGGCGCACGGGCCTTGAAGCCATCGATATGACGGGCCAACGGGCCGTCAGGCTTGAACAGGGTCTGTATGGTCAAAGGGGAGTCCCGCGCAAAAGCGGCATTATGCCAAACCTGAAGGCAAAGCGGGATCGCTAAATCTGGCCCCGCCCTCCCATGCCACCAATCCGGGCCTGCGGTCGGCGTGACAGGGTCAGACGAAGATATCAATCTTGTGCTCTGGATCGGGCTTGTGATCGTCATCTTTGGATACCTTCTGATCACGACTTCCCTGGGAATGGGGAGCCTGCTCCGAGCCGCTGTCACCGCCCGTACCACCATCGGCGCTGGTCTTGCGCAGCTTGTGTTTCTGGCTTATCTCTGTCACCTCCCGCTTGATGTCATCGGGGCTCGGGGCCGCTGGTGCGCGCGGCAAGATGGGGAACAGCAGATCCTGGCTTGGCATGGGACGACTCCGATTGGGTTGATTGATTGGATATCGACCAATAAATCGCTTTCTTGATTTTAATTCATCAAGACACATTCTCGGGTTGCAATTTCCGTCAAGGTCGGTAATGTAAATCGGGCGTCATTTACGACATCTTTTTTGTAAAGGATTCAATACATGAAGTTCAGCCAACTGAAGACTCATCACCACCATCATCATCCCGAATAGTCTTTCAGGAGGTTGACTGCTGGAAGACACTTAACTGGTGACTTCCAAAAGGACCGCAAGATTCATAAACCCTCGGAAGCACACACTTCCGAGGGTTTTTTCGTTTTTGACTAGAAGGAAATCGAGCAATGGAAACACAACGTCTGCGCATCGCCATGCAAAAGTCCGGTCGCCTGAGCCAGGACTCCCAGGCCCTCTTCAAGAGCTGCGGCCTCAAGATCAACCTGCGGGAACAGCGCCTCATCGCCCATGTCGAGAACATGCCCATCGACATCCTGCGGGTGCGCGATGACGATATCCCCGGGTTGGTGATGGAAGGGGTGGTCGACCTTGGCATCATCGGCGAGAACGTGCTGGAAGAGGTGCAGCTCATCCGCGCCGCCCAGGGCCAGCCCTCGGCAGTCAAGGTGCTCAAACAGCTCGATTTCGGCGGCTGCCGCCTGTCGCTTGCCGTCCCCGATGACGTGGAATACCAGGGCCCGGCGAGCCTCGCCGGCAAGCGCATCGCCACCTCCTACCCCGGCCTGCTCAAACGCTTCTTCGACGAGCAGGGCCTTGGCTTCAAGAGCGTGATGCTGGGAGGCTCGGTGGAAGTCGCCCCCCGCGCAGGATTGGCGGATGCCATCTGCGATCTGGTCTCCACCGGCGCGACCCTGGAGGCCAACGGTCTGCGTGAAGTGGAAGTCATCTACCGTTCCAAGGCGGTGCTGGTGCAGGCCCCCAATCCCTTGAACGAGGCCAAGCAGAAGATCATCGACAAGCTGCTGCCCCGCATCCAGGGCATGCAGCAGGCGCGCGAAAGCAAGTACATCATGCTGCACGCCCCGAAAGAGAAACTCGATGCCATCACCTCCCTGCTACCCGGCGCCGAGCGCCCTACCATCATGCAGCTCGCCGGTGACACCAACCAGGTGGCCCTGCACGTCGTCTCCAGCGAAACCCTGTTCTGGGAAACCATGGAACAGCTCAAGGCCCTGGGTGCCAGCTCCATCCTGGTGCTGCCCATCGAGAAGATGATGGAATAAGGAGAGCGCCATGCAGACCCTGATCTGGAAGACCCTCTCCCCCACCCAGCAAGCCGACGTACTGACCCGGCCTGCCCTTGGCGACGAGGCGGATATCGGTGCCGTGGTGCAAGACATCATCGCCTCCGTCCGCAGCCGGGGAGATGCCGCCCTGCGTGAACTCAGCCAGCGTTTCGAACGTGCGCCCCGCGAGCAGTTGCGAGTGAGCGAGGCCGAGACGGATGCCGCCTGCGCGCGCCTCGGCGCTGACATCAAAGATGCCATCAATGCAGCCATCAACAACATTCGTACCTTCCACAGCGCCCAGAAGCAGCAGATTGTGCGGGTAGAGACCCAGCCCGGCGTCGTCTGTGAGCTGCGCACCCAGCCCATCGGCCGGGTCGGCCTCTATGTGCCGGGGGGCAGTGCGCCACTCCCCTCCACCGTGATGATGCTGGCCATCCCTGCTGCGATAGCCGGTTGCCGGGACGTGGTGCTCTGCACCCCGTCCCCCGCCAGCGACGAGATCCTGTTTGCCGCCCGCGCCTGCGGCGTCAAGCAAGTGTTTGCCATCGGCGGTGCCCAGGCCATCGCCGCCATGGCCTATGGCACCGAGTCCATCCCGAAAGTGGACAAGATCTTCGGCCCGGGCAACGCCTATGTGACCGAGGCCAAGGGCCAGGTCTCCCGGGACTGGCGTGGCGCCGCCATCGACATGCCGGCCGGCCCCTCCGAGGTGCTGGTCATCGCCGACGACAGCGCCAACCCCGCCTTCGTGGCGTCCGACCTGCTCTCCCAGGCCGAGCACGGCCCGGACAGCCAGGTGGTACTGGTCACCACCTCGCCCCGTCTGGCCGATGCCATCAGCGGCGAGATCAAGGCCCAGCTGGCCAGGCTCAGCCGCCGCGACATCGCGGCCAAGGCCCTCGGCGCCAGCCTGGTGATCCTGTGCGACGATCTGGACGAGGCCTGCACCATCTCCAACGCCTATGCCCCCGAGCACCTCATCGTGCAGACCGAGGCGCCGCGGGATCTTCTGGACAGGCTGGAAAATGCCGGCTCCATCTTCCTCGGGCAGTGGACGCCGGAATCCGTGGGAGATTACGCCAGCGGCACCAACCACACCCTGCCCACCTACGGCTATGCCCGCACCTGCTCGAGCCTGGGGCTCGCCGACTACCAGCGCCGCTACACGGTGCAGGAGCTGAGCGCGGAGGGGATCAAGGGGCTTGGCCCCATCGTTGAGCGCATCGCCGAGGCGGAAGGGCTCGATGCCCACAAGAATGCCGTTACCCTGAGGCTGAAGGCACTGCAGCAGGGGCAGTCATGAAGATGACAGCCCCAGCGGGCCTCGCTGCCCGCCCAGACAGCACCGTCACCCTGAAACTCACAGCACTGCAGAAGGATTTGTCATGAGCATCGCCAATCTGGCTCGCCGCGTGGTGCGGGCCCTCACCCCTTATCAGTCTGCCCGCCGCATCGGTGGCAAGGGCAACGTCTGGCTCAACGCCAACGAGGCGCCCCTGGCCTATCCCTTCACCATCGAGGGCAGCCGCCTCAACCGCTACCCCGAGTGTCAGCCCGCAGAGGTCGTCAACAGCTACGCCGCCTATGCGGGGGTCAATCCGGATCAGGTACTGGTGAGCCGAGGCGCCGACGAGGCCATCGAGCTGCTCATTCGCACCTTCTGCGAGGCCGGTGAAGATCAGATCCTCATCTGCCCGCCCACCTACGGCATGTACGCCATCAGCGCCGAGACCTGCGGGGTCGGCATCGTCGAGCAACCCCTGACCGCCAGTCGCCAGCCGGACTGGCCCGCCATCCAGGATCGCCTCTCTGACGTGAAACTGGTGTTCCTCTGCTCCCCCAACAACCCCACCGGGGATCTGGTGGGCCGCAAGGGGCTCGTCAAGCTGCTGGAGAAGGCTCAGGATCGCGCCATCATAGTGGTGGACGAGGCCTATATCGAATTCTGCCCCGAGGCTTCGGTGGTGGACCTGCTCGCCCGCTTCCCGAACCTGGTGGTGACCCGCACCCTCTCCAAGGCCTTTGCGCTCGCCGGGATCCGCTGCGGCTTCACCCTCGGCAATCCGGAGGTCATCGCCATGCTGGCCAAGGTGATCGCCCCCTACCCCATTCCCGACCCCATCGCCCAGATAGCGAGCCAGGCGCTTTCCTCCATCGGGCTGGAACTGATGCAGGAGCGGGTACTGGAGCTCAACAGGCAAAAAGCCCTCATCAAGGCCGAGCTCACCCGCCTCCCCTGCGTGCAGGAGATCTTCGAGGACAAGGGCAACTTCGTGCTGGTGCGTTTCAAGGATGGCGCCGCCGTCTTTGCCGCCATGAAGGCCGCTGGCATCATCTTGCGGGATTTTTCCAGCAAACCCGGGCTCGACAACAGCATTCGCATCACCATCGGCTATCAGGGAGAGATGGACGCCGTACTGGCCGTGCTGCGCACCCTGCCAAAGGACGCCAGCCTGACGGCCAGCAACCAGCCCGCCGCCAACGTATAAGGACGTAACAGATGAAGACCCCGTTTTTGTTTATCGACCGTGACGGCACCCTGATCGAAGAGCCGGTGACCGACAAGCAGGTGGACAGCCTCGCCAAGCTGCGCTTCGAGCCCATGGTGATCCCAGTGCTGCGTGAGCTCCAGGCCGCCGGTTACGTGCTGGTGATGGTGACCAACCAGGATGGGCTCGGCACGGCCAGCCTGCCCCTCGAGGACTTCCAGCCTCCCCACGATCTGATGATGCACCTGTTCGAATCCCAAGGTGTGCAGTGGGAGCAGGTGCTGATCTGTCCCCACTTCCCCACCGACGGTTGCAGCTGCCGCAAGCCTCACCTCGGCCTGGTGAAGGAGTACCTCGCCTCCGGTCGCATCGACTTTGCCAACTCCTTCGTGATTGGGGATCGCCAGACCGATCTCCAGCTCGCCGAGAACATGGGCATCCGCGGCATTCGCTATCACCCGCAAGATCACGGCTGGATCGCCATCCGTGATCAGCTGCTCTCCCGGGGACGCATCGCCGAGGTGGAGCGCTACACCAAGGAGACCCGCATCCAGGTGGCGGTGGATCTCGACAAGAGCGGTGGCAACCAGATCGTCACCGGCATCGGTTTCTTCGATCACATGCTGGATCAGATAGCGACCCACGCCGGTTTCAGGTTGAAGCTGAAAGTCAGCGGCGATCTGCACATCGACGATCACCACACGGTGGAAGACGTGGGGCTGGCCCTGGGTCAGGCCCTGCGCCAGGCGCTCGGTGACAAGCGCGGCATCGGCCGCTTCGGCTTCGTGCTCGCCATGGACGAGGTGCAGGCGGTGATCGACGGCCGTCCGCGCCAGAGCGACGCGGCGCCCTCCCTCACCGAACTGGACGTGGCCACGGCGCTGGATTTGAGCGGCCGCCCCTACTTCGTGTTCGACTGCCCGAGCGGCTTTGGCCGCGACAGCGTCGGCGAGATGGCCACCGAGATGGTGCCCCACTTCTTCCGATCGCTCTCGGACGCCATGGCCATCACCTTGCAGATGAAGGTCGGCAGCGGCAACACCCACCACCAGGTGGAAGCCCTGTTCAAGGGCTTCGGCCGCGCCCTGCGCCAGGCCATCCGGGTCGAGGGGAGCGAACTGCCCTCCAGCAAGGGAGTGTTGTGATGGCCAAGCAAAATCTTGTCTTGGGCGAACTGCCCATCTTTGTCGGCAACAAGGGAGTGTTGTGATGAGCGCACAGAACCTTGTCATTATCGACACCGGCTGTGCCAACCTGGCCTCGGTGCGGATGGCATTCGAGCGCCTCGGCGTGCAGCCGCAGGTCTCCCGCGAAGCCGCCGACATCGAGCAGGCCGACAAGCTGATCCTGCCCGGCGTCGGCACCGCCGTCGCCGCCATGAAGAACCTCAACGAACGGGGTCTGGTGCCGCTGATTCGCAATGCCAAGCAGCCGCTGCTCGGCTTTTGCCTCGGCATGCAGATGCTGGCCGAGGCCTCCGAGGAGACCATGACCGACGAGGATGACAACAGTAGTGCGCTTATCGAGGGCCTTGGCATAGTCCCCGGCAGGATCCGGCTGATGGAGGTGGGCAATCTGCGCCTGCCCCACATGGGCTGGAACCAGATAGCGCACGACGAGACGCACCCGCTGCTCAAGGGCATCCCGAGCGGCAGCTACTTCTACTTCGTCCACTCCTACGCCCTGGAGGTGACGGATGCCACGCTCGCTACCTGCGACTACGGCAGTCCCTTCACCGCCATCGTGGGGCGGGACAACTTCTTTGGCGCCCAATTCCATCCGGAGCGCTCCGGCCCGGCCGGTGCCCGCCTGCTGCAAAACTTTCTGGACTTATAAGGCAAGGAACCGCGAATGATTATTCCAGCCATTGATTTGATTAACGGTCAGGTAGTGCGCCTCTATCAGGGGGACTACGGCCAGAAGACGGCGTACAGCGACGCGCCCCAGGCACGCTTTGATGACTATGTGGCCCAGGGGGCGGCGCAGTTGCACCTGGTGGATCTGGACGGCGCCAAGGACGCCAAGGCGCGCCAACTTGCCCTCATCACCCGGTTGCTCGCCGCCACCGGCGCCCCGGTGCAGGTGGGCGGCGGGGTGCGCAGCGAACAGGACGTGGCAGACTTGCTGGCCGCCGGTGCCAACCGGGTGGTGATCGGCTCCACCGCGGTCAAGTCCCCGGAGCTGGTAGCGAGCTGGATGGAAAAATACGGTCCGGAGCGCATCGTGCTGGCGCTGGACGTGAACATAGACAGCGACGGCCAGCGCCAGATAGCGGTAGCGGGCTGGCAGGAGAACAGCGGCGTCACCATAGAGGCGCTCATCGAGCGCTTCCTCCCCGCGGGCCTCAGGCACGTGCTCTGCACCGACATCAGCCGTGACGGGACCCTGTCCGGCAGCAACGTCGAGCTCTATCGGGACTTGTGCGCCCGTTTCCCCACCGTGGCCTTCCAGGCCTCCGGCGGCATCGGCGCTCTTGCTGATATCGAGGCTCTCAAGGGCTCCGGCGTCAAGGGCATCATCCTCGGCCGCGCACTGCTTGAGGGCAAGTTCGATGTGGCGGGCGCCATCGCCTGCTGGGCAGATCAGCCGCAAGCGGCATCCGAGACGACAAGAGGGGACAACTGATGCTGGCAAGACGCATTATTCCCTGTCTCGACGTCAAAGATGGTGTCGTGGTCAAGGGCGTACAGTTTCGCAATCACGAGGTAATGGGGGGCATTGTCGAGTTGGCCCGCCGTTACGCCGAACAAGGGGCCGACGAGCTGGTGTTCTATGACATCACCGCCTCGAGCGATGCCCGCGTGGTGGACAAGAGCTGGGTGAGCCGGGTGGCGGAGGTCATCGACATCCCCTTCTGTGTCGCCGGCGGCATCAAGAGCGTGGAGGACGCCCGCCAGATCCTGGAGTTTGGCGCCGACAAGGTCTCCATCAACTCCCCGGCCCTGGCGGATCCGACCCTCATCACGGCGCTGGCGGAGCGCTTCGGCGTGCAATGCGTGGTGGTGGGCATCGACTCCTACTTCGACGCCGAAACCGGTGAGTATCAGGTCAAGCAGTTCACCGGCGACGAGAGTCGCACCCGTACCACCCCCTGGACCACCATGGAGTGGGTCAGGGAGGTGCAAAAGCGCGGCGCAGGCGAGATAGTGCTGAACGTGATGAACCAGGATGGCATGCGCCAGGGCTATGATCTCGAGCAGCTCAAACTGGTGCGGGCCCTGTGCAAGGTGCCGCTGATTGCCTCCGGCGGCGCTGGCACCATGGCACACTTTCGCGATGCCTTCACCCTGGCCGACGTGGACGGCGCCCTGGCGGCGTCCGTGTTCCACAAGGGTCTTATCCCCATTCCCGAATTGAAACGCTGGCTGAAAAACGAAGGAGTTGCCATCCGTGAATAATCAAGCCGTAAACAACGATATCCCGCTGATCGAACGCCTGGACTGGGCCAAGTGCGAGGGCATGATCCCCGCCATCGTCCAGCACGCCGCGAGCGGTCAGGTACTGATGCAGGGCTTCATGACCAAGGAAGCCCTGGCCAAGACCCAGGAAACCGGTCAGGTCACTTTTTTTAGTCGCAGCAAGCAACGGCTCTGGACCAAGGGAGAGAGTTCGGGTCACGTGCTCAGACTCGTCGCCATCAGCACCGACTGCGATCAGGACTCCCTGCTGATCGCCGCCGAGCCGGTCGGCCCCACCTGCCACCTGGGTACCCCCTCCTGCTTCGACGCCCACCCGGTGCCGCCGCTCGGTTTCCTCGCCGAACTCGAGCAGATCCTGGCGGCGCGCAAGGGCGCCGATCCCGCCACCAGCTACACCGCCAGCCTCTATGGCCGGGGCACCAAGCGCATCGCCCAGAAGGTGGGTGAAGAAGGGGTCGAGGTGGCGCTGGCTGCCATGGCCAAAGACAGGGAAGAGCTCATCAACGAGTCCGCGGATCTGCTCTACCACCTCACGGTCTTGCTGCAAAACGAGGGACTGGGGCTGAAAGACGTGGTACAGCGGCTCTATGAGCGGCACAACAAATAACATGCAATGACATAAACAACGGGCCCAATGGCCCGTTGCTTTACCAATGCTCTATGAAAAGTGGAACTGATAGCGATTCATTCCACCAAAACCACGTCAGATAGCAGTCCATCCCATTACGAATCAGCGCAGTTCCGCTTACAGCAGCAAGCCCTCGGCGCCACCCTTCCTCGGCATAATCCAACACAGCCAAGCCCCCGTTCAGGGAGTCGCCTCCGCGGGATGAGTCGCGATAATGGCCCACATTTCCTCATTTTTTTGCAGGACCCTATGAGCAAGTTTCAGGTGTTTGCCACCCCGGATGCCCCCGCCGCCTTTACCCTGCTCGACATGGGGGCGGACAACTTCCTTGTGGAGAAGGCCTTCTTGCTCGATCAGGGCTTTGAGGTCATAGGCGAACCCATATTGGCCCAGGATGCCGACACCGCGGCCCACGAGCATCAGCTCAACCTCGCCGACCCCAGCCGCCCCTATGGCGGGCCGGGCACCATAGGCCTCTTCAAGACCATATTGCTTCACGCTCCCAGGCTGTTTGGCAAGAAGGGAGCCACCAAGCGCTAGCTGAAACCGGCCTGCACAACAGTGTCTTTTGACGCCGCAGATGGGGGGTGCCCAGCAGGCCATGCGACCTCGATAATGGCGACATACCCCCAGCGCCAGAGGTCCTATGAGCAAATACCAGTTCTTTCGCCAGGAGCAGGATGCGGCCAGCGTCACCTTCCTGCTGATGTCCTCCCCTTCCTTCTTGTCCGAGAAGGAGCAGCTGCTCGAACAGGGCTTCGAGGTGGTGGGGGATTATATCGACGCGGCAAATGATGAAGAGGCCATCGCCAAGTTCAGAAGCGGCATGATTGAGCCCCTCACCGAGTACACCAAGACCACGGAGGAAGGGGGGCTCTATTACTTCCTCACCGGGATTGCCGAGTCCATCGGCAAACGGCTGAAGGGAACGAGTCACCCACGCTGAGGGTTGCCGCGCGTTTCCCTGCGTTAAACCCATAAAAAAACGGGCCAGCGCCCGTTTTTTATTGCCAGCATTGCCCATCACACCAGTTGCTGGCGCAGCATGAATTTTTGCACCTTGCCGGTGGAGGTCTTGGGGATCGCGGTGAAGATGATCCGCTTGGGCGCCTTGAAGTGAGCCATCTGCTCGCGGCAGAACGCAATGAGTTCGGCCTGAGTCAACTCCCTGCCCTCTTTGAGTTTGACGAAGGCGCAGGGCACCTCCCCCCACTTCTCGTCCGGCATGGCGATCACCGCCGCCTCCTCCACGTCCGGGTGGCGATAGAGCACATCCTCCACCTCCAGGCTGGAGATGTTCTCCCCACCCGAGATGATGATGTCCTTGGATCTGTCCTTGATCTCCACATAGCCGTCCGAGTGCCAGACCGCGAGATCCCCGCTTCGGAACCACCCCTGTGCCATCGCCTCCTCGCTGGCGGCCGCATTCTTGAGATAGCCCCGCATCACCACGTTGCCGCGCAGGAAGATCTCCCCCAGGGCCTTGCCATCCTGGGGCACGGGCTCGCCACTGACGGGGTTGGCCACGATCATCTCCCCCTGCAGGGGAGCCGTCACCCCCTGACGCGCCTTGAGGCGAGAGAGGGTCGTGGCATCCAGCCCTTCCCAACTACGCTGGGGCTCGCACACCACGCAGGGGCCATAGGTCTCGGTCAGCCCGTAAACGTGGGTGACGGCGATGCCCATGGCCTCCATGCCGGCAATCACGGTGGCCGGTGGCGCCGCCCCGGCGGTCATCGCCTTGATGGGATGGGTGAGCCCCACCTTGAGGGCCGGATCCGCGTTGTTGAGCATGTTCAGCACGATGGGCGCGCCGCAGAAGTGGCTCACCTTGTGCTCGTGCATGGCCTCGAAGATGGGCCCCGCCTGCACGTGGCGCAGGCAGACGCTCACCCCGGCAATGGCGGCCAGGGTCCAGGGGAAACACCAGCCGTTGCAGTGGAACATGGGCAGGGTCCACAGGTAGACGGGATGCTTGGGTAGCTCCCAGGAGAGCACGTTGTTGATGGCATTGAGGTGGGCGCCACGGTGGTGATAAACCACCCCCTTGGGGTTGCCGGTGGTGCCGGAGGTGTAGTTGAGGGAGATGGCCTGCCACTCGTCGCTTGGCAGCCAACCGGGTGCCTGCTCATCACCGCTGGCGAGCAGGGCCTCGTAGTCGAGATCCCCTGTCAGCTCCCCGTCCCGATAGAGGGGATCGTCGATGGCAATGACCAGTGGCTTGTGTTCAACCAGAGCCAGAGCCTGGCGGACCAGGGCGCCAAACTCTCTATCCACCAGCACCACCTTGCTCTGGGCATGCTGGAGGATGAAGGCGATGGACTCGGCATCGAGGCGGGTATTGATGGTATTGAGCACGGCGCCGCTCATGGGCACCCCGAAGTGGGCCTCGAACATGGCGGGCACATTGGGGGCGACGATGGATACCGTGTCCCCCTCGCCGATGCCACGCTGGCGCAAGGCCGAGGCGAGACGGCGACAGCGCCGTTCGGTCTCTCCCCAGCTCTGGCGCAATGCGCCATGGATCAGCGCCGGGTAGTCGGGATAGACCCGCGCCGCCCGCCCGAGGAAGCTTAAAGGGGTGAGCGCCTCGAAGTTGGCGCCATTTTTATCAAGACCTGTCTCATAGATGTTCTGGCTCGTCATCGGATCCTTCCTTGTCGGGTACAAAGCCGTGCCGGGAACGCGCCCTGGCCTCATGCCGGTGGCGACGTTGCGGTTCTTGGCAAAGGGTATCAAGGGGGCCGGGTCCCAGATATTAGCAAAACGTAGTAGGTTGCCTTCGGCGAAGGCCCTGCCCCGTTTTGTCGCCAAACACAGACGCCTTTTTGATGTGGTCATTTTTTGCGCAGTCAGCCCCTGTCGCAGACAGGGGCTCCTTTGCTTGAGCGGGAGAGACAAAATGACAAGAATGTCCACAAGCCCAAAGAGCGGGCAATCACAGTAGACAGGAGTAAAGAGATGAACAAATCCATGTTGGCAGGTGTCGGGATCGGGATTGCCGCTGCGTTGGCATTGTCGGCGGCAGCCAGCGGATCCCTCTTCTCATCCGAGCCCCAGTTTGCAGAGGTGCTGGCCAGCAAGCCGGTGACCGAAACCATCAAGACCCCGCGTCAGGAGTGCCGCAACGTCACCGTCACCCACCGCAAGCCGGTGCAGGATGAGCACAAGATCCTGGGGACCGTGGTCGGTGCAGCCCTGGGTGGCGTCGTCGGCCACCAGTTCGGTGGCGGCAGCGGCAAGAAGGTCGCCACCGCAGCGGGAGCCGTGGCCGGTGGCTACGCAGGCAACCAGGTGCAGGGCAACATGCAGGCCGGTGATACCTACACCACCACCGAGCAGCGCTGCAAGACAGTACAAGACAGCAGCACCCGCACCCTGGGTTACGACGTGACCTATCGTCTCGCCGGCCAGGAAGGGGTGGTGCGGATGGAACAAAAACCCGGCAACACCATTCCGGTCAAGGATGGCAAGCTGGTACTGAGCAACGTGCAGGGTTGATACTCCGTTAGGAGCGCCCGGCCATGAAAAAGGCCCACCGGATGGTGGGCCTTTTCCATTGCTGCCGATTAGTCACCGGGTCAATTCCCCAGATGCAGTGCCAGCCAGACCGCCAGCGGGATCACCAGCACCGAGAGGGCGTTGCCGCCGAGCACTATGCTGGCCACCTTCTCGGGCTGGCACTGGTACTGCTCGCACAGCATGTAGTTGAGCACCGCAGGGGGCAGCGCCACCGACAGGGTCAGCAGCGGGATCCACGCCGGATCCAGCGGCAACAGCCAGACCACGAACCAGAGCGACAGACCCCCGGCCAGCAGATAGAGCAGGTTGCATTTGAGCGCCAACCCCAGGTGTTCAAGCTCCCCTTCCAGCAACCGGATGCCGAGGGCAAACAGCATCAGCGGCACCGACAGCTGCCCCAGCAGGGAGGCACTGGTCACCACATAGGCCGGCAGCGAGATCTGCAGATTGGCCACCAGCAATCCCGCCAGCGCCGCCCACAGCATGGGGCTGCGCAGCCAGAGCCAGCGAGAGGCGTTGGCCGAGAGCAGGAAGATCCCCACCGAGAAGTGCAGCAGGTTGGAGAGCACGAACAGGATCACGATGGCGCCGAGCTGTTGCTCGCCAAACGCCAGCACCATCAGGGGGATGCCGAGATTGCCCGTGTTGCGGAACATGGCGGGCAGGATCAGCGCCGCCCGCTCCATCTCCCTGGGCCTTATCAGAGAGAGCAGCAGGCCCGGCAGCAGGATCACCAGGGTGCCGGCGGCGATGAGGGGCAGATGATCCCCGAGCGCCAGGGGGTATTTCACCAGCGCCGAGAACACCAGCGCCGGGGAGAAGAGTTCGATGTTGGCGCGATTGATGTAGCCGAGCTCGGCTCCCCCACGCAACCGGCCGTAGAGGGCCCCGAGGCCCACCACGGCAAACACCGGAATGACGATATCGAGCAGGGTCGCGAACATGGAACGGCCTAGATCTCCCGGGCGGGTTTGCCCATCAGCACAATGGGATCGAGGGTCACTTCCTGCTGGCCGTTGCTCACCCAGAGCTGACCGTCCGAGATGGTGCAGGTCAGCGCCATGGTGCGCTCGACCATGGCGGTGAGCGGCAGGGTCTGGCTGTCGGAGAGTTCAATGATGCTCAGGTTGTCATGCTGGCTGAGCTTGCCCTGATTCTGCTTCCACCAGACGCTGGTGCCACGGCCGCCGTAGAGGTAGAGCACCACCTGGCGGGAGCGATTGCAGGCTTTCTTGAGCCGTTTCTCATCGGGCTGGCCCAGCTCGATCCAGAGTTCAATCTCGTCGGAATAGTTCTTCAGCCAGAGTTCTGGCTCGTCGTCCGCCGACAACCCCTTGGTGAACTCCAGCCGCTCGGCGGCGTGCCAGGCGAAGGCCGCCAGGCGGATCATCATGCGCTCGTCGGTCTCGGAGGGGTGACGGGCCAGGGTGAGGGAGAAATCCTGATACTGATGGCGGTCCATGTCGGACAGACTGAGTTGCGCCTTGAATACGGTTGCCTTGAGAGCCATAGAAACCTTGAATACCTTGAAGTGGAATACGCGCCGAAAAACTGCGCGCCAGTGTACTCAATATTGACGCAGGGTTCGACCGCCAGGCCGAAGATTTGCCCGGGAGGGCGCAGATAAGTGCTTAAAAGATGAGAAAAACAAATGCCAGCCCGAAGGCTGGCATTTGGCGGTATGAACCGGACTGGATCATTTCTCGGCGGACTTGACCCCGAAGAGGTTGAGCAGCACGCAGCAGGTCACGGCGACGGCTACAAATCCGCTCAGGAAGATAAAAGGCATGGCCCCGTATCCCAATATGTTCCAGATGGTTTGTTCAAGCAGACTCATAATGTGTCCTTCATCCAGTGAAAATGGGTGTCCCTCTTGGTTGCGGGTATGTTCCCGCTCCGATGGGACTATTTGAACTCAAGCGGCCCCCAACGCCTATGCCACCAAAGTAATAAATAGGGGGCTGGTTTGCGCCAGATCAATAATTCCCCCCCCCTTTTCCATCCGCAATGGTCCCCCGCTGAACCATAGCCGACTCCGGCGGGATAGCACCAGATGAAAGAGGCGGCCCTGGGCCGCCTATTGCTCATCACGAATGCAGTGCCTTCACATCAATAGAAGCTCTGCCGCTCCGCCGCCATCGCCTTGAGGCGTGCGCAGGGGGCGAAGCGATCCCCGTGGCGCTTCTGATAGTGCTCGAGACGCTCCACCAGATGGGGGATGCCGAGGCTGTCCATGTAGCGGAAGGGGCCACCCAGGAACGGCGGGAAGCCGATGCCGAAGATGGCGCCGATGTCGCCGTCACGGGCCGAGGCCACCACGCCGGCATCCAGGGCCATGGCCGCTTCGTTGAGCATCATCAGCACGCAGCGCTCTGCCATTTCCTGGCGGGCCAGCTTGGGAGAGACCGACACCCCGAGCACGGCGTAGACGCTGTCATCCACCGTCTTTTTGCCCTCCTTGCCGGTGAGCTTGTTGCGCGGCGCGGCCTTGCCATAGAGGTAGAAGCCCTTGCCGTTCTTGCGCCCCTTGCGCTCGTTTTGCAGCAGCTTGTCAAACGCCGCCGGCGCCTGGAACTGCTCGCCGCCGAGCTCTTTTTCGAGGATGGGGGAGATCTTGGCCCCCACGTCGATGCCCACCTCATCCAACAGCTGGATGGGGCCGACCGGGAAGCCGAAGTCAAGCAGGGCGCCGTCCAGCACCTCCACCGGTTCCCCTTCCAGCACCAGCCGGGCCGCCTCGTTCATGTAGGGCGCGAGGATGCGGTTCACGTAGAAACCGGCCTCGTCCTTGACCACGATGGGCGTCTTGCCCTGTGCGCGGGCGAAGGCCAGGGTAGTAGCCACCGTCTCCGGGCTGGTACCGGCGTGGGGGATGATCTCGGCCAGCGGCATCTTGTCCACCGGGCTGAAGTAGTGCAGGCCCACCACACGCTCCGGATGGGCGGCGTTGGCCGCAATCTGGTGGATGGGCAGGGAAGACGTGTTCGAGGCAAACACGGTCTGCTCGCCGCATTCCCGCTCCACGTCCTGCACCATCTGATGCTTCAAGGCGAGATCTTCAAACACCGCCTCCACCACCATGTCGACCCGGTGGAAGCCCGAATAATCCAGGGTGCCGGACAGCATATTCATCTGCTTTTCCAGATCGCTACGCAAGATCTGACGACGTTTTAGCTTCTTGGACAGCAGATCGTAGCTGTAACGCATGGCATTGCCGATGCCTGCACTGGCGACGTCCTTGATCCGCACCGGCACCCCGGCCTTGGTGGCGGTAACAAACGCGATACCACCCCCCATCAGGCCTCCACCGAGCACGGCAGCCTGGCTGACCTTGCGCGGTGCAGCCCCCTGGTAGACCACCTCCTTCTTCATCTCGGTGGTGGCGAAGAAAAGGGAGCGCAAAGAGGCAGATTCAGGCGTCATCACCAGCTCGCCGAAGTGGCGAGCCTCGGCGGTGAGGCCGGCCTGCATCCCCTCCTCCACGCCGATGCGCACCACCTCGAGGATCCGCTCGGGCGCCGGGTAGTTGCCACGGGTCTTGCTCATCACCCCCTTGCGGGCTTGATCGAACAACACCTTGCGACCCAGGGCGTTGGTTTCCAGCAACTTGCCCTGCAGATCCCGTTTGAGGGCATGGCGCGGCTTGCCCTTCTTGGCCAGTTTGACGGCGGCCTCCAGCAGGATGGACGGGGGCACCACATCATCCACCAGACCGAGCTTCTTGGCCTGCTTGGCGCGCACCTGCTTGCCGGTCAGGATGAGATCCAGTGCCTTGGCCACCCCGATGAGGCGTGGCAGGCGCTGGGTACCGCCGGAGCCCGGCAGCAGGCCGAGCTGCACTTCCGGCAGGCCCAGCACCGTCTTGCCGTGATCCGTGATGACCCGGCCGTGGCAGGCCAGGGCCAGCTCCAGCCCGCCGCCGAGGCAGGGGCCGTGAATGGCGGCAATCACCGGGATGCCGAGGGCCTCGATCTCGGCGAACACCTGCTGCCCTTCCCGGGCCAGCTGCTGGGCGTCGCTCGCGCTGGTGCAGGCCGCCAGCATGCTGATGTCGGCTCCCGCGATGAAGGAGTCCTTCTTGCCGGAGACCACCACCAGGCCGATCAGATCCTTGTTCGCCTTCACCTCGGCCAACAAGTCCCGGATCTCGCCCGCAAATGAGGCCTTGAGGGTATTCATGCTCTCGCCGGGCACATCCATGGTCAGGATGCCGATGCCGTCCTTGCGAACGGCCAGCGCGAAGGTATTGGTACTCATCTTGTTCGTCTCCATTATTCCACCTCCAGCACCATGGCTGCCCCCAGTCCGCCCGCGGCGCAGGCGGTGTTGAGGGCAAGGCCCCCGCCCCGGCGGCGCAGTTCGTTGAGGGTCTGGGTGATCATGCGTGCCCCGGTCGCGGCGAAGGGATGGCCATAGGCCAGGGAGCCGCCGAGCACGTTGAACTTGTCCATGTCCACCTCGCCAATGGCACTGTCACGACCCAGCTTGTCCCGGGCGAACTCGGCGCTGGCAAACATCTTGAGGTTGGCCAGGGTCTGGGCGGCGAACGCCTCGTGCATGTCGATCAGGGTCAGATCGCCGAGGGTGATGCCGGCGCGGTCCAGTGCCAGCGGGGTGGCGTAGGAGGGGCCCATCAGCATGTCCTGCCACACATTGATGGCGGAGAAGGCGAAGCTGCGGATATAACCGAGCGGCTCCAGCCCCAGCTCCTTCGCCCGTCCCTCGCGCATCAGAAGCACGGCGGCGGCGCCATCGGTGAGCGGGGTGGCGTTGGCGGCGGTGACGGAGCCATGCAGCCGGTCGAATACGGGTTTGAGCTTGGCGTAGCTTGCCAGGTCAGAACTCTCGCGGATGTTGTTGTCCCGCTCAAGGGGCGACTTGTAGGGGGGCACGTGGGCGGTGAACACCTCGTCGCTCAATTTGCCCTCGGCCCACGCCTGCGCCGCCAGGGTATGGGAGCGGTGCGCCAGGGCGTCCTGGGCTTCGCGGCTGATACCGTGACTCTTGGCCATCTGCTCGGCGGTCTGGCCCATGGAGAGACCGGTGGAATACTCGGCCACCGCCGGCGGCACCGGCATCAGATCCTTGATACGCAGCCTGCGCAGGATATTGAAACGTTGCTGGAGGTTTCGGGCCTTGTTCAAGTCCACCAAGGCGCGCGCCAGGGTCTTGCTCACCCCGATGGGCAGCACGGAGGAGGAGTCGGCGCCGCCGGCGATGGCAATGTCGACGCTGCCGGCCACGATGGACTCGGCCACGTTGGCCACCGCCTGGAAACTGGTGGCGCAGGCGCGCGACACGCTATAGGCATCGGTACTGACGCTCATGCCGGTGCCGAGCACGATCTCGCGGGCGATGTTCGGCGCCTCCGGCATCTGCACTACCTGGCCGAATACCAGCTGATCGATGAGCATGGGATCGAGGTCGGTACGGGCGAGCAGCTCGCTCACCACCAGCTTGCCGAGATCCACCGCAGGCACCCCGTGAAAGGCGGTTGCCTGCTTGGCAAAGGGGGTGCGCAGACCCGCCACGACGGCAATCCGTTCGCCCTGGCGCGTCGTCAGTTTCAATGGCTGTTTCATCCTGGCTCCTTGGGTTGAAGGGTAGAGGTCTGACCTCATTGCGCCACATCTTAACAATCCAATCACAACTTTCATACGCCTGATTGAAACTAAATTGTCGCCATCTCGGCCCCCTCCCTCGCCCTCGTCGGGCATCTGGGGTATAAAAAGAGCAACTTCTATTAAAACAACGGCTTCATCTCATGACAGCGACCGGGTTCAGACAACTAAGCGACTATCTTGGCAGCCAGATCCTGGGTCAGGGCCCCCTCATCGAGGGGCTCCTGATCGCCCTGTTATGTGAAGGACATGTGTTGATCGAAGGCGCCCCTGGCCTTGCCAAGACCCGGGCCGTCAAGGCGCTGGCCGGCGCCGTGGAGGGACGCTTTGCCCGCATCCAGTTCACCCCGGATTTGTTGCCCGCCGATCTCACCGGCAGCGAGGTGTTTCACCCCCAGGATGCGAGCTTCGTGTTCCAGCCCGGCCCCCTGTTCAACCATCTGGTGCTGGCAGACGAGATCAACCGGGCGCCCGCCAAGGTGCAATCCGCCCTGCTGGAGGCCATGGCGGAGCACCAGATCACGGTTGGCAAGAAGAGCTGGCGCCTGCCGCCACTCTTCATGGTGGCGGCCACGCAAAATCCGATAGAACAGGAAGGCACCTACCCCCTGCCGGAAGCCCAGCTCGATCGCTTCTTGCTCAAACTCATGGTGGAGTACCCGAGCCCCGCCGTGGAGCTCGCCATCTTGCAGCTCAATGCCCGGGGCGAGCAGGTCGCCTCCCCGCCCCTGACCCTGAGTCAGGCCGATCTGCAACGCGCCCGCACCGAGGTGTTGAATGTTCAGATGCAGGGGCGCCTCGAGCACTACCTGGTGCAGCTGGTCTGCGCCACCCGCCCAGGCAGCGGGCTCTGCCCCGAGCTCGCCCCCCTCATCACGGTCGGCGCCAGCCCCAGGGCCAGCATTGGTCTCGCTCGGGCTGCCCGGGCGCGGGCCTGGCTCGCCGGGCGCGACTTCGTGCTGCCGGAGGATATCCAGCAGCTCGCCCCCGCCGTGCTGCGCCATCGCCTCATCCCGAGTTATCAGGCGCTGGCCGACAACCTCGACAACGAGGCGCTGATCGCACTCCTGCTGGACACCATACCGTGCCCCTGAGCCCCGCTCTCACACCGGATCATCGACAAGGGGGGCGCACATGTCCCTGATCGCCGATACCGATCCCCGCCAGCATCCGGATATCGCCCTGCCGCTGGATCGCTTGCTGGCCATCCGGCTCTGGGCAAGAACGGGCCCCCGGGCCCGCGTCCATCAGGCGAAGCAGGGCCGGATCGGGCGGATGCCGGGCTTGAGTTTTCGCGAACTGCGCGCCTATCAGGCGGGGGACGAGGTGCGCCACATCGATTGGCGGGTGACCGCCCGCCTCGGCCGCCCCTATACCCGTCTCTATGGGGAGGAGCAGGAGCAGGCTCACTGGCTGCTGCTGGATCTCTCCCCGGCCATGTACTTCGGCTCGGGGCCACAGCTCAAAGCCCGCCTGGGTTGCGAGCTCGCCGCCGCCCTGCTCTGGCAGGGGGAAAAACAGGCCAACACCCTGATCTGCCAGGGTGCGCAGAGCCAGATCACCGTCCAGCGCGGCTCGCTCCTGCCCCTGCTGCAAACCCTCTGCCACCAGTACGCGCTGGGGCTGGATCGCGCGCCCTGCCCCCAGTCCCTCGCCCAGACCCTCGCCAGACAAACCCTGCCCCAGGGGGCCAGACTCACCCTCATCGGGGATCACAAACCCTGCGATCCCGCCCTGCGCCAGCAGTTGCAGCGCCTTGGCCAGAGACATGACATTCACTACTGGCAGATCCGGGATCCCCTGGAGGCGACCCTGCCAGAGGCGGGACGGTTGGCGGTGCAGACAGGCAGACATAGCGGCTGGCTCGATGGAAACAGCGTATCTTTCAGGTTTAAATACCAAGAAGCAGCAGAAGGTATCGCAGAGTCAGGACAACAGCAGTTGTTACCTCTGGTGCAGCGCCTCTATCGTCTCGACAACGGCAAACCCCTGCAGCGCCAGTGGCAGGAGGGTAGATGCCGTCTGATCTGATTGCCCCCGAGGGTTCCCCCTCCAGCGCGCCCACGGAGCGACTCGCCGAGATCCAGGCCCAGCTGCGGGACATCCATCCCGGGGCCGCCCTGACCAGCCCTGCGGATCCCCGCCTGCCGGCGCTCGGCTGGTTGGTGATCATCCTGCTGGCCATCTGCCTGATCACGCTACTTGGCAAGACGAGCTGGCACCAGCGCCGCTGGGCTCGCCAGCTGACATGGCAGGGCCCGGACCTCGTCCCCCGCCTGCAAACCACCCTGCGAGCGGCAGCCCTGGCCCGCTGGCCCGAGGCACGGACCCTGCAGGGGGACGCCTGGCTCCGCTGGCTGGATGAGCGGGGAGGCAGCCACTTCCATGCCTTCGCCAGGGAGTGGCCACTGTGGCTCTATGGTCAGGGGGAGCCCGACGCAGAGCAGCGTGCCCAACTGCGCCGCGCTTACCTGCGCTGGGGTCGGCGCTGCGTCAGTGCGCCCCGGATCCCCTTCCTGGCGCGCGCCCCTCGCAGGCGGGCCCCATGATCCTCGCCTGGCCCTGGTTCGCCCTCGCCCTGGTGCTGCCCTTGCTGGTGCGCTTCGGGTTGCCGCCGCTGCTCCCCGGCCGGCGCGGCCTTTCCCACGACGGTTTTCCCCTGCTGCAACCCCAGGCGGGACAACCCCTCTGGCGCATGACCCTGTGCTGGTGCGCCCTGGTGCTGGCCCTGTGCCGCCCCCAGTGGCAGGAGGAGCCCCTCGTCCATTACCAGACCAGCCGGGATCTCATCCTGGCGGTGGATCTCTCGGACAGCATGCGCACCCAGGACATGCTCGACGACGGTGAACAGCGCGATAGGCTCAGTGCCGTGAAGACGCAGATCCAGGCCCTCATCCGCAGCCGGGAAGGGGATCGCATCGCCCTGGTGGTGTTTGCGGATCATGCTTATCTGCTCTCCCCCCTCACCCAGGATACCCAGGCTCTGCTGACCCTCTCCCGGGAGCTTGACTTTGATCTGGTGGGGCGTACCACCGCCCTCGGGGAGGCTATACAGCTGGCCCGCCAGCATGCCGAACCCGGTCGCTCCACCGCCCTCATGCTGGTGACCGATGGCCGCAACACCGCAGGCAATGCGGATCCCCTGACCGAGGCCAGGCACGCCAGCGCCGCGAACATTCGTCTCTACACCCTGGGGGTGGGGGCCGATCCCGGCACCTTCGCCGATGTCCAGTCCCCGGGGAGCCAGGATCCCAGCGCCGAGCTGGATGAGCCCCTGCTGAGGCAGTTGGCCGAACTCGGCCATGGCCGCTATTTCCGGGCCCGCTCCCAGAGCGATCTCGCGGACATCAATCAGGCCATCGACAGCCTGGAGCCCATCGCCCGCCCCCGCCTTCTCTATCGCCCGAGCCTGGAGCTCTATCCCTGGCCGCTGGCGCTGGCCCTGTTGATGCTGATGTGGCCCGCTCGCCTTCGCTGGCCCTCGCGACAATCACGGAGAGCCGCCCATGACTAGCCAGATGAAAGGAGTGTCGTGATGGAGCTGATCCTGCTGCGCCCGCTCTGGCTGCTGGCACTGCTGCCCTGGCTCTGGCAGGGTTGGCGGCGTAACCATCAGGCCGCGCTGCTCGCCCCCGCCATGGCGGCCTATCTGCTGCCGCGGCAAGGCCGCTCTCGCCCCTGGCTCTGGCTGGCCTGTCTGCCGTTGATCCTGGCCCTCGCCGGCCCCGCCCTGCGCCAACAAAGCCAACCGGTTACCCAGCCTGCCACCGACATCTGGCTGCTGGATCTCTCCGATTCCATGCTGGCCCAGGATCTGGCGCCGGATCGGGCGACCCGGGTGAGGTTGATGCTGCAAGAGATGCTGGCCCAGAGTGGACAGCACCCGGTCGCCCTCATTCTGTATGCCGCCGATGCCTACCTCGCCATGCCCCCGAGCCGTGACCATGACGCCATCGCTCTGTTGCTGCCGGACCTTCGCCCGTCCATCATGCCGCTGCAAGGCAGCGCCCCTGAGCGGGCCGTCGCCCTGGCGCTCGCCCAGATCCCCGCCGGCCAGCAGGCGCGGCTCCTGCTCATCACCGACGGGCTATCTCCCCGCCAAATGGATCACATCGCCGCCCAGTGGCCCTGTCAGGGCAGTCTCTTCTGCCATGACTCTGCCAGCCCCCGCCTCGATATCCTGCTGGCCAACGGGGGCCAGGCCACTCCCTTGCCTCCGGCCAGCGAACCCGGGCTGAACCTGCGTCTCGGGCGCGTCCTCCCTCCCCCCGATGTGGATGCCATGACCCGGCTTGCCAGCCAGCTCGGCGGCTCGCTGCAGTGGTTGCAGGCAGGCACCCCGCGCTTTACGCCCCTGCCCATGACCCAGACCCCGAGTGAGGGACAATCCCGGGATCTCGGCCCCTGGCTGCTGATCCCCCTGCTGCCGCTGGCGCTGCTGGCCCGCGTCGGTTCGGCCTGGCTGCTCTTGCTGGGCCTGGGGCTGGGTCTGACCAGCCCCCCCTCGCTGTACGCCAAACCAGCGCTCCCCGCCGCCTCCCCGCCGCTGTCGATGCAGGAGGGGGAAGCCTGGCAGGCTTATCAGCACGGGGATTATCTGACTGCCGCCCGTACCTTCGAGGACGCCATCTGGCAGGGCAATGCCTGGTACAGAGCGGGGGACTATGAGCGCGCGGCGAAGGCCTATGGCCGTGCCAGCAGTGCCACCGCCCACTACAACCGGGGCAATGCCCTGGTGCAGCTGGGCAACCTTAGCGGCGCCGAACAGGCCTACCTGGCCGCCCTGGCGCTGGATCCCCGCAATGAGGACGCGATCCATAATCTGGCCCTGCTGCGCCCCCAATCCTCCCAGGCGGCTTCCCGTTCCCAGGCCGGCACTCCCGAGCAAACTAGGGAGCAAGATGCCACTCCGGAGCGCCCCCGCCCCCCTGCGCCCCCCGTTATCTTGCTGGAGCAGCGGCTTCGAAAGGAGGCGCAGCGCCGTCCCCTGCTCAAGGTGGAGGAGCCCTGGTGACAACGCCAGCCTCCCGCCTCTCATGGCTCAGACCCGGCATCGGGCCCCTGTCCCCCTTCTTGCGACTCGCCACGTTGCTCGTTTTATTCGCCATGCCAGTGCAGGCCGCCCCTCCCCGGGCACAGTTGCTGCCAGGGCAGAGCGAGGGGAGCTGGCTGCTTGTCATCGAGGCCGATGGCGAGCGGGGCAGTGATGAGCTCAAGCTCACCCCGCTGCTGCGCCAGTTCGCCGTGGGCCGGGTCAGCATCAGCCGCGTCAGCACCCCGGTCACCCGCCTGACCCGCTGGCAGATCCCCCTGCACCGGGTCGCGAGTGACGCAAACCAGATCCCGCCTCTGACGGTGGGGGCCGAGCAAACCCCCGCATTGCCGCTCACCAGTCGCCCGCCGCCGGACTCACAGGCGAGGCCCGCCGCCTCCCCCATTGAGCTGATCACCAGCGTCCCGCACCAGGGGCCGCTCTACCCCGGCCAGCCCTTCATCTATGAGCTCAGCCTCTGGCTGCCCGCCAACCTGGAGGCCCCCAATCTCGGCGAACCGGTCGGTGAGGACTTCATCATTCGCCGCCTCGGCAACGATCAGTGGGAATCTCCTGCCAGCCCGGGCATGCCAGGCACACTGACCCGCAAGTGGCTGCTGCAGGCCAAGGAGGCGGGACTGCACCCTGTCGAGTCTCCCCGCTTCCAGGGACGCCTGCCCCAGTCATACGGTGGCAGCGAAGCCCTCTCCGCCAGGGCCGCCACCCGCCTCATCAAGGTAGACAAGGCGCCGGTGGAACCGGTGGCCAGCAGCCTGGTGCTGACCGAGCAGTTCACTCCGGCGTCGGGCGCCCGGACCGGCGAGCCGATGATCCGCACCCTGACTCTGGTCATGGAGGGCGGGGATGGCAGCCGCATGAGGCTGCCGCCTCAGGCCCCCTTGCCAGCAGGCCTCACGATGAGGCCAGATGGGGAGCAACAGCAGGAGCGCTTCCTTGCCAAGGGGGCCCTGCGCAGTGAGCATCAATGGCGCCAGGCTCTGATTGCCGAGGCGCCCGGCCGCTACGTGCTGCCCGCCGTGGAGCTGTCCTGGTTCAATACCCTGAGCGGACGCATCGACCATGCAAACCTGCCGCCCAGGACGCTGGTATTCGAAGGCTCGGTGGATGAGGAAGCAAGCCCCCCCCTCACGCCTGTTGGGGAGAGCCTGCTCTGGGTACTGGGGGCGCTGCTGCTGCGCGGCTTGTGCCAGCATGGGACGCGCTGGCTGGCATTCTGGCGCCTGCAAAGGGCGCTGGCCCGGCAAGAGCCGGACTCGGCCAGGTGGGCACTGCTCGGTTGGGGGGAACTGCGTTGGGGAAAAGCCTGCCTGCATCTGTCCAGCCTGCCCTGTCATCGGGATCCCGTCATCGCTCCCTTGCTCGATGCACTGGACAGGGCCTGTTTTGCCGACGTTTCCCGCACGCCGGTCCAGCTGCACTGGTCCGCGCTCGCCAAGGGATTGTGCACCAGAGAAACTTTTGCGATAGCCTATCTCCTCAGGAAACTGGCGTGTATTCATGAGTGAATGCACAGCAAGCCACCTCAGATAAAAGGAAGTCCAGCAATGGCGTTTGGTTTTTTCAGAAAAAAAAGTGCGGGGGCAGGAAAGGATCCCTCGACCACACCGGTCTATGGAGGTATGGCAGATAAACAAACCAAATATGAAGCTCTGGTCCATGCCCTGCACGCAGACATCTACCGCTATGCCTACTGGCTGTGCCGGGATCCGCAGGTCGCCGAAGACCTGGTGCAAGAGACCTTCCTGCGCGCCTGGAAGGCGATCGACACCCTGATCGACGACAAGGCCGCCAAGGCCTGGCTCATCACCATATTGCGGCGGGAAAACGCCAGGCGCTTTGAGCGCAAGCAGTTCGATCTGGTGGATCTCGACGATCACCCCCAGAGCGATCCGGGCAACCTGCACAACGAGCAGGAGATGGAAAACGAGTGGCTCAGGCGTCATATCGCCCGGCTGCCCGCCGAATATCAGGAGCCCCTGCTATTGCAGGTGCTGGGGGGGTTCAGCGGCGAGGAGATCGCCGAGCAGCTGGGCCTGAACAAGAACACCGTCATGACCCGGCTGTTTCGGGCTCGCAACCAGATAAAAGAGGCCATGGAGTCAGCAGCACAACAGAGAGGACACAACAATGGATGAGCTTGAGTTTCGCCGCCGGGCCACTGCCCATCCGACGGACACCGATCCTGTGTTCCTCACCGCGGCCCAGGGCTCCCCGGCCAATCGCAAACACCTGGATGAGATGAAGCAGCTGGATCGGCATCTGCATCGTGCCCTCGAGGTGGAGGTACCGCCCGGCCTGGCCGAGCGCATCCTGCTACGCCAAGCGATGGAAGCCGATGATGAAGTCGTGGTGCCCCTGCCGCCGCCCGTGGCACGCCCCCAGTGGCGCAGTCTCGCCATGGCGGCCTCTGTGGCGTTCCTGCTTGGCATGAGCACCCGCTGGCTGAGCTGGCCCACCCCGGCCCCGGCCGAACTCTCCCTCGCTCAGGTGGCCATGGCCCATGTCTATGGGGAAGAGCCCTTCATCAAGGGCGTGGACGAGAAGGTCAGCCTGCAGACCATCAACGCCAAGATGGAGAAATACGGCGCCACCCTGATGGACATGCAAGGGATGAAGGTGACCTATGTGAATCACTGCGCCTTTTACCAGGGGCCGGCGCTGCACATGGTGATCCAGGGCAAGATGGGACCTGTCACCTTGTTCCTGGTGCCCAAGCATGTGCCCCTCAGTCTCCAGCCTGACTTTGAGGATGGTCAGCTCAAAGGGGAGATCATGCCTCTCAAGGGCGCCAACATGGTGCTGATAGGCGACATGCAGGAGCCCCTGGCCCCGGTCGCCAAGCAACTGGAGTCCCGGCTGCACTGGTCGATTTAACAGAACTTAACCCAGACTGACGCCCCCCTGGGGATGTCAGTCCCACAGGCAGACAAGCCCTTTGTCTGCCTGTTCCTCTCCACATCACCGCAATTCCCCGCCCATTTCCCGCGTGAAGTCACAAAACCACGAATTTATTTGAGTGACACAAACGAAACTGCATTGGCCATTTATTACCCAATAATGGATAAATCTGACTAATAAAACGCCGAGTTAAAACAAATGATTAACACAATGGAAACTTTTATGTATTCTGCTGTCACTGGTCTGATTTCTTACCTCCTACCAGATCCATAGAATCACGCCAGAAGTGAATGGGAAGAAGCTTAAATAACAACAGATCTTGTCGTTTATAGCGGACAAAGAGCCGTGATATCGACATAAAATCTGCTTACAAGAGAGAACACTATGACTACTGCCTTTTTCAAGAAAAGCCTGATCGCCGCGGCCGTCACCCTGGCCAGCACCCAGACCTTTGCGGCTGCCTTCCAGCTGAACGAGCACTCGGCCTCCGGCCTGGGTCGCGCCTACGCCGGGGAAGCAGCCGTTGCGGATAACGCATCCGTACTGGCCCGCAACCCGGCTGCCATGACCACCTTCGACAAGATGGCAGTGTCCGTATCCGGCACCTATATCAAGCCTGATGTGGATGTAGAAGGTAAAATTGCCGGTGCCGTGCCGGCCAGCGAGAGCGATATCGCGCCGGATGCTTTCGTACCGGCGGCCTACTTCATCCAGCCCCTGAATGACCAGTGGGCCTGGGGGATTGGCCTGTTCTCCAACTACGGTCTCTCCACCGAATACTCCAAGACCTATGCCGCGGGTGCGCTTGCCGGTGATACCGAACTGTTGACCTTCAACATCAACCCCAACATCGCCTATCGCATCAACTCCAACTTCAGCATCGGTGCCGGTATCAACGCCGTTTATGCAGAAGCCGAGCTGAACCGCTACGCCGGTGCGCTGGCCGCTGCCATTCCTGGCGCCAAGGCTGACTCCCAACTGGCCCACCTCAAGGGTGATACCTGGGGCTTTGGCTGGAACGTCGGTACCCTGTACGAGATCAACGACAGCAACCGTCTGGCGCTGACCTACCGCTCCCAGGTAGACCTAAGCTTTGATGGCGACTTCCAGGGTGCCACCTCCGGCAACCGTGTGGTCGATGGCAACCTGAAGCTGGATCTGCCGGCCCAGGCTGAATTCGCCGGCTACCACCGTCTGAACCAGCAGTTCGCGGTGCACTACTCCGTCAACTGGACTGACTGGAGCGCCTTCCAAGAGCTCAAGGCGACCAGCAACAGCTGCGCTGGCGGCGTCTGCCTGCAAAAAGACGAGAAGTTCAAGGACGCCATGCGTTACGCCATCGGCGGCACCTGGTACGTCAACCCGGCTTGGGAAGCCCGTATCGGCTTTGCCTACGACAACAGCCCCATCGAGCCGGAATACCGCAGCCTGAGCATTCCTGACTCCGATCGCGTCTGGTACAGCGCCGGTGCCACCTACCACATCGATCAAGACATGAGCATCGATTTCGGCATGGCTTATCTGGATGGCAAGGAAGTGGACGTGAACGAAGGTATGCGTACTCACGCCGACACACTGCGCTGGCAGGGCACCTCCCACGGCAACGCCTTCCTGGCCTCTGCCCAGTTCAACATGAAATTCTGATTTCAGGATTTCTAGAAGAGCGCCTGCGGGCGCTCTTTTTTTGTACCACGATCGCGATTGAGCGTACAGCTGTAGCAAACAGCTGTACGCTTTTCGTTTTTTATCAAGCTGTTACCCCCCACTCCCTCAGCATTTAATCCCGTTTTGCCGCCACGCCCTCCATCCCCGTTGCCTTGCTGGTCATACCATATAAAATCCCGCCCCCAACCAAAAAACAGAATGAACACCAAGTTCACCCAAGGACTAGCAATGCACCCGAACATGAAGCTCTCTCTTCTCGCCCTGCTGATGGCATCAGCCCAGGCCCAGGCCGCCGGTTTCCAGCTGGCAGAGCAGTCTGCCACCGGGATGGGCCGCGCCTTTGCCGGTGAAGCCGCCATCGCCGACAACGCCAGCGTGCTGTCGCGCAATGCGGCTGCCATGACCCGCTTCGATCGCACCGCCTTCTCCGGCGGCGTCATCTACATCCATCCCGACGTCAACATCGAGGGCACCACCCGGGTGCCGACCGCCACGGGACCGATGAACCTGGACGCGGGAGCCCATGACATCGCTGGGGACGCCTGGGTACCCAATGCCTACCTCATCGTTCCCCTGAACGAGCAATGGCGACTAGGGCTGGCGGCCACCTCCTATTACGGCCTCGGCGTCCAGATGCCGGACAGCTACAACGCCGGCCATTTCGGCAATGTTTCCGACATCAAGACGGTGGATCTGGGGGCATCTCTGGCCTATCGCATCAACCCTATCTGGTCTGTCGGCGCGGGGCTCTCCGCCATTCATGGTGAAGGGGAAGTGGGCGGCACCTTCCCATCGAACAACAAGATTGCCAAGCACCTCAAGGGCGATGGCTGGGCCCTGGGCTGGAATCTGGGGACACTGCTCGAGCTCTCATCCTCGACCCGTGTCGGCCTCTCCTACCGTCACGACGTCAACCTGACCCTCTCCGGTGACGCCGTCGGCACCGATCTGCAAGGACACACCTTCACCGATACCGGCAGCCTGGACCTGCCCCTGCCCGCCACTGCCGAGCTGGCCCTGTTCCATCAGTTGACCCCTGCATTGGCGCTGCATTCAAGCATCAACTGGACCAACTGGAGCAAGTTCGTGACACTGGAGGCCGGGCTCGATCACTATGGCACCATGCACATCAAGGACGAGCACTGGCAAGACAGCTGGCGCTATGCCCTGGGCCTCACCTATCGACTGGATTCCAAGTGGCAGCTGCGCTCCGGCATCGCCTATGACCGCAGCCCGGTGACCGCCGATCGACGCACCATCTCCATTCCCGATTCTGACCGGATCTGGTACAGCGCGGGCGTCGGGTATCAGCTCGACAAAAACCTCTCTCTGGATCTCGGCCTGACCCTGCTCGATGGCAAGAAGGTCGATGTCAGCGAGACCATGCAGCTCAAACCCGGCGTGCCCCAGACGACCTCCACCTTCCAGGGCACCTCGGAAGGGGATGCCTGGCTGGCCGGTCTGCAACTCAACTATCTCTTCTGACAAGGAGTTTTTCGCCGATCACTCTACCAGTTGCTGTCCCTTGGCACGGCTTGGCGCTGGCATAGTGATCCGCTTGCCCATAGAATCTAGCCAGAGCCCATGCTGGAGAGAATTATGTATTCCTATGTTGCAAGGCAGCCCATTCTGGACCGTGACCTTAATACCCACGCCTATGAGCTGCTGTTTCGCGACAGCCTGGATAATGTGTTTCCCCATATTTCGTCCCAGCAGGCGACGGCCAGACTGGTCGTCGAGCAGTTTCTGCACCAGAACATCGATCAGTTGCTCGGCGGCCACCCCTGTTTTATCAACTTCCCCCACTCCTTGTTGCTGGATGGGCTGGCCGAGTGCCTGCCCCAAGGCAAGGTGGTGATCGAGATCCTTGAGGATGCCATTCCTGATGATGCCCTACTGGCCAAGGTGGTTCAGTTGCATCAACTTGGCTATCGGTTGGCGCTCGATGACTTCACCCTCTCACCGGCCTGGGAGCGCTTCCTGCCCTATGTCCACATCATCAAGTTCGACTTGCGCGCCACGCCACTGGCAACGATAGCGTCGTTCATAGAATCCCATCGCCACATGCCCCTCACCTATCTCGCCGAGAAGGTGGAAGATGAGGAAGAGTTCGAACGGATGAAGGCGCTGGGCGTCGCCCTGTTCCAGGGGTTCTTCTTCAGCCGGCCACAGCTGGTACAGCAGGCCACCCTGCCGCCGGACCAACTGGTGGTGGTGCAGCTGCTGCAAGAGGTCAATCAGACCCCTCCAGATCTGAACAACATTGAGCGGCTGCTCGATCAGGATGCCTCCCTCTCCCTCAAGCTGCTCCATTACGTCAACAATCTGAAGCCTCTGGCGCCGCCCATCACCTCCTTTCGCCAGGCGGCCAACCATCTCGGCCACGCCCAGCTAAAACGCTTCGTGACGCTGGTCGCCGCCACCAGCACGGGCCATGACAAGAGCGCCGAGCTCTATCAGATGTCCCTGATCCGGGCCCGTTTCTGTGAGTTGCTTGCCCACACCCATGCCCCGGCCCCGCAGGCACAGCAAGCCTTTCTCACCGGTCTGCTCTCCTTGCAGGACGTGCTCATGGGGCAACCGCTGGCCTCCCTGATAGACTCCATCCCCCTCACCGACGAGGTGCGCGCCGCCCTGCTGGCTCGCCAGGGGGATCTGGGGTTCTATCTCAGCTTCTGCGAAGATTACGAAAATGCGGATTGGCAGCGGATCATGGCCAGCACGGCCCGCCTTGGTTTGAGCGAGGAGAAGGTCAGCTACCTCTATCTGAGCGCCACCGCCTGGGTCAACCAGCAGCTGCTGGCCATGGCGGGAACTGACTAGCGCCTCTTCCTGCGAGTACGAGGCCCCTGACACGCAAACCCGGTTTGGCACGCTGTCCATATCAGCTGCCGCCGTACTATGGCGGCGATTTCCGGGCTGCAACGACGCCTGCCACTCCTCCCGGCGATGCGCCTGCGCACCTTGATGCCTTCACCCCTTGCTCTCCCTGTTGCCAGCCTGGACACCATGACGCTCTGCTCATCTGTCGGCAGTATCCACTGACAAGCTCGGAGATGATGCGGCAATGCCATGCCAAGGTGCCATTAAAGGCATGTACGCACGCCAGACCCGCCTCCTTCATGGTAAATCACCCGCCAAATTGAAAGATGCCTCTCCCTCAACCGGGGTAATTCCCTTCTCCTGACAGGCGTTATGACATTCTCTGACAGATAACTTGCTGATGGGTGGAAAAAGGTGGCCCAGACACCTCAACATCACCTGGATGACAGTTTCTGGCTCAGCCAGTGGCAATATTGCCGATGAAAACTTGATAAAAACCAAATGAGACCCATAAAAACCCTTGATGAAAATTACGGGAAAAACACACAATTAATTGTTTTTATTAGATAAATAAAATTAAACAGCCATATCACTCTCCAGCAAGAGGCCAGCGGTTCAAAAAAAAGCCATAAAAACACAAAAATGCCACTCTCAGCTTGCGCGACACAAAAAGACCGCAAAAACCACAACCTTCGTTGTTTTATCGCCCCAATATGGTATCTTGGTCCCACTACTCATCAACCAAGGGAGACAAATGATGACTGAGTTCGTTGTTACCGCCGTTTTTACCGTATTTTTCACTCTGGTTGCCGTCTCTCTGCCCTCTCTGGGTCAGCTCTGAGTCGGTCAATCAGCCAGCGCAGACCTGCTGTTGCGAACCAGCATCTCCGGGATGCTGGTTAGTTGAACAGAAGATTGCACTTTTGATGATCTGGAGTGAGATATGGATGGGAGTCGATGTTTATCGACAATCGCCGTCCATTTTTCAATCACAAGCATCCAGACCACCCACGAGGGGAGCCACAGGCTCCCCTCGTTGCATTCCGTCACCAGGATTTACTCCGCCCCTCCTGCCCTTCACAATGTCCACTGGACTCGACATGCAGGATGTACCATGACTCAGGATGCTCTGCGCCGCTGGCGCCGTGATCTTCATCGCTTGCCCGAAGCGGCCTGGTGTGAATTTCGAACCAGCTCTCTCATCGCCCGTCACCTCTCTGAACTCGGTTTTTCCGTCATGCTGGGCGACCAGCTGCTGGCCAGCAACCTCATCATGGGCCGGGAAATCGACGTCCCCGCCCAGAAGGCGCGAGCCCTTCGTCAGGGCGCCGATCCCGACTGGCTGGCCCGTATCGAGGAGATCACCGGGGTGATGGGACTCTGGGACAGCGGCCGACCCGGCCCCACCCTGGGTTTTCGATTCGACATCGATGCCGTGGAAGTGGAAGAGCAGCAGGATCCCGGTCATGGCCCGAGCCAGGGAGAGTGGCAATCGTGCAACCCGGGCTGGATGCACGCCTGTGCCCACGACGGCCACACCGCCATCGGTCTGGTGCTGGCCGAGCGGATAAAAAGCCTGGCTGAGACACTCAATGGCCGGATCAAGCTGTTCTTCCAGCCCGCCGAGGAGGGGTGTCGCGGTGGCAAGGCCCTGGCCGCCGGTGGTCAGCTCGATGACGTGGATGCCCTGCTGGCCCTGCACATCGGTATTCATGCCGAGAGTGGCGAACTGGTGGTCAATCCCACCGATTTCCTCTGCTCCACCAAGTTCGATGTGGAGCTGATGGGACGCGCCGCCCACGCGGGGCTTGAGCCCAACGCCGGCTGCAATGCGCTGGCGGCGGCCTGCATGGCCACCACGGCCATGCTCGGCATTCCCCGCCATCGCGATGGCATGACCCGCATCAACATCGGTCAGCTCCACGCCGGCAGCGGTCGCAACGTGATCCCGGGCCACGCCCTGTTGCAGGGAGAAACCCGCGGCGCGACACCTGCGCTCAATGACTACATGTTCAGCCAGGTGCAGCAGATCGTGGCGGGCGCCGCCGCCATGCAGGGAACCACCTACCTCATTCGCAAGCAGGGCGAAGCCATCGGCATCGAGAACAGCCCGGCCCTGCTCGAGGAGATAGTCCCGCTGGCCAACGCCTTGTCGTTCAAGACCATCCACAGCCGCCGTTTCGGGGCGAGTGAAGATGCAGGTTTTCTCATCGAACGGGTGCAACGCAATGGCGGGCAGGCGGCCTACCTCATCCTTGGGGCCAACCTGGCAGCCCCCCACCACCATCCGGCCTTTGACTTCGACGAATCCGTGCTGGCTCCAGGGGTGGCCCTGCTGGAGGCCTGGCTGCTGGGCCGTCTGGCTCGCTAGGGCCGCTCATTCATGCAAAAAGGCAGCCTTCGGGCTGCCTTTTTTATACCAGCGCCATCATGGCACCTTTTCTCATACACTCGCCGCCTCACTGCCCCAATACGATGGCACCGAGGTGAGCGAAGTGATGGATTTCATGGGTCGGCTCACAGGAGGCATCCTGACGCGCGGGATTGTACCAGCAGGTGGCGAGCCCCTGGGCCGCGGCACCGGCGATATCGGTCTTGGGGTTGTCCCCCACCATCAGTACCCGGGCAGGATCCGGTCGCCCCATCCGCTCGAGAGCGAGCTGGAAGATGGCGGGAGCCGGTTTGGTCACCTTCACCTCATCGGAGATGACCAATGTCTCGAACCTGTCGCCCCAGCCAAGCTTGTCGAGACGACCCCGCTGGGGCAGGCTGAAGCCATTGGTGATGATCCCCATCCGTACCCGTCCCTGCAGCGCCGCCAAGGTCTCCGTCACCCCGTCGAGGGGGGTGCTGAGGGCGATGATCTGCTGCAGGAAGGTATCGTTCATGGCCATGGGGGCCACATCCACCTGTTCGGCAAACAGGGCGAAACGGGTCTGCTGCAGGTGGGTCGCGTCTATCTCGCCACTGTTGTACTGCTGCCAGAGTCTGTGGTTCAGCCCTTGATATTCCGCCATCTTGGCGGGACTGGGCACCACTCCGTAGATCTGCAGGGTCCGCTCCAGGGCTTCGGTCACCGGGAAATCCAGCAGGGTTTCGTCCAGATCGAACAATACCCAGTCATAACTTGGTTGTTTCACGCTTGTCCTCAATGCTTGGCTCTTTGCTTGTATCCAAAGGGGGCGCGGCGTCCCCGCATCCCATGTTGATCAACGCAGCGGGCTCGCGAGCAGATCCAGAGTCAGCCGGACACCGAACCCCGTCACCTCGCTGCTGACCACGCCATTGCCCCCCTTGCTGCGAAAACCGCTCAAGTCCAGATGCAGCCAGGGCGTCTGTGCCCCCACAAAACGGCTGAGGAAGCGGGCGGCATCGATATGATCCGGCGAGCTGCCGGGGGCGCACTGCAACAGATCCGCCCATTCACTCTCGAGGTTGTCGTCATAATCCTCATCCAGCGGGAAGGGCCAGATCCGCTCGCCACTTTGCTGACCCAGGCTTATCAGTTCGCCAAGCCAGGCGGGGCGATTGGTAAAAGCACCGCTGTAATGGCTGCCAAGGGCCCGCTTGCAGGCACCGGTCAGGGTGGCATAGTCGATGAGCAAGTCCGGCTTGTCCCCAACCGCCATGGCCAGGGTATCCGCCAGCACCATGCGCCCCTCGGCATCGGTGTCCACCACCTCTATGGTGGTGCCATCGATGGCAGTGACGACTTCACCAGGCTTGTAAGCCAGCGGGCCTATATGGTTTTCACTGATGGCGAGCCAGCAATGCACCTCATAGGGCAGCCTGGCGCGGCTGATGGCAAGCAGGGTGCCGAGCGCTACCGCGCTGCCCCCCATGTCCAGGTGCATGCCATACATGCTGCCGCCGACTTTCAGGTTATAGCCGCCGGAATCATGGCAGATCCCCTTGCCCACCAGGGCGAGGCGGCGCTCGGCACTGGTCGGGCAGTAGCTGAGCTTCACGATGGCGGCCTGGCCATCTGCCGAGCCCCTGGCCACCGCCAGGAAGGCACCGGCGCCGAGGCGAGTCAGCTCCGCCTCATCATACTCCTGCCACTGCCAGCCTTCTGCCTTGGCGAGCTCCCGGGCCAGGGCGCGATAGTGTTTGGGGGTCAAGTCCGAGGCGGGCAGCACGGCGAGGTGGCGCGCCAGCGCGTTGCCCTCGGCCTCCGCCAGGATCCGGTTCAGATCCAGCTCACAGGTGGGTGACACGGACAGCCGTTGATAGCTCACCGGGGCATGGGTTTGCTGCTTGTGGGTCGGCAGTGCCACATTGGCTGCGAGCAGGGCGGCGATCACCAGCTCGGCCAGTTGTGCCCGATGTTCATCGTCAAAACCGGCAAGGTGCAGCGCCAGTTGCTCGGTGTTGAGACTTGCCAGAGGTGCCACCCAGTCGCGCACCTGCTTGTAGAGACGATGATCCCGCGGCGGGGCGGCATCGAGGAAGATCACCAGTTGCAAGCCGGCTTGATCAGTCAGGCGATAGGGTGCCTTCTGACCCAGGCTTATCTGGGCCGCCACCGCGGCAAAGGCAGGCTCGGCCAGCAAGCGCGCCCGCTCGGATTCGGCGATCAGCAGCAGCTTGATGGGGGACTGACTCGCCATCACCTCGGACAGGGTGGTCTCTTGCAGCTCTATCTTGGGAGGGAGATAACGAAAGGGTTGCAACATAAGGGGAAGCCTCATCCATGGACAGAAGTCAGGATGATACCGAACAAACGGCAGAAGCGACCAGTCTCTTGAAGATTAATGTTCAAGATCAGGGGGATAGTCAGGGGAAATGATAAGGGGGAAAGAGAAGATAGAAAGTTGGTTGCGGGGGCCGGATTTGAACCGACGACCTTCGGGTTATGAGCCCGACGAGCTACCGAGCTGCTCCACCCCGCGTCCGAATTGTTGTCCGTTGCCAGACGTTTTCACCATCACACTGCCGAGCAGTAGCAGTGGATGTCGTTGCAGCATCCCAGAGACTTGCGCCCCTGCCATGCCGGCAAAGAGTTGGTTGCGGGGGCCGGATTTGAACCGACGACCTTCGGGTTATGAGCCCGACGAGCTACCGAGCTGCTCCACCCCGCGTCCGAATTGTTGTCCGTTGCCAGACATTTTCACCATCACACTGCCGAGCAGTAGCAGTGGATGTCGTTGCAGCATCCCAGAGACTTGCGCCCCTGCCATGCCGGCAAAGAGTTGGTTGCGGGGGCCGGATTTGAACCGACGACCTTCGGGTTATGAGCCCGACGAGCTACCGAGCTGCTCCACCCCGCGTCCGAATTGTTGTCCGTTGCCAGACGTTTTCACCATCACACTGCCGAGCAGTAGCAGTGGATGTCGTTGCAGCATCCCAGAGACTTGCGCCCCTGCCATGCCGGCAAAGAGTTGGTTGCGGGGGCCGGATTTGAACCGACGACCTTCGGGTTATGAGCCCGACGAGCTACCGAGCTGCTCCACCCCGCGTCCGAATTGTTGTCTGTTGCCAGACACTTTCACCATCACACTGCCGAGCAGTAGCAGTCGATGTCGTTGCAGCATCCCAGAGACTTGCGCCCCTGCCATGCCGGCAAAGAGTTGGTTGCGGGGGCCGGATTTGAACCGACGACCTTCGGGTTATGAGCCCGACGAGCTACCGAGCTGCTCCACCCCGCGTCCGAATTGTTGTCCGTTGCCAGACACTTTCACCATCACACTGCCGAGCAGTAGCAGTGGATGTCATTGCAGCATCCCAGAGACTTGCACCCCTGCCATGCCGGTAAAGAGTTGGTTGCGGGGGCCGGATTTGAACCGACGACCTTCGGGTTATGAGCCCGACGAGCTACCGAGCTGCTCCACCCCGCGTCCGAGGTGGCCAATAATAGGCTCCATCCCAAATATTGCAAGCAAAAATCTTGAAAAAGTTGAGTGTGTGTACTAAGCCGCCGCTATTTGCTGCTTTGCCGGACAAACCGCTTTGTTTTTATGCAGTTAACGCCGCCACCTCTTCGTTCATCCCCTTTCACAACAAAAAACGGACCCGCAGGTCCGTCTCAACATTCCCTGTCCAGGCCATCAGTTCAGCTGATAGCGATAGGCGATCCCCAGTTGCTGATCATTCCCATAATTGTTGTCCGACGCATAGGCATAGGTGCTGATGGACTGACGCTTGGTGATCTTGTAGCCCATGCCGAGACCGGCAAAGTAGCCATGATAATCGTTCGACCCCATAGACCCCGTCCCGAAGGCAATGAAGGTCCACTTGGGCGAGAGCGGCTTGAGGGTGAAGACGCCAAGATATCCCCCCTTGCTGGTATTGGGCATCAAGACGAACTCCGAGCCGGTATCGATGTCCACCGAGCCACAGCCCTGGGTGCCGACTTCGCAGGCGATGTCCCCGTCGTTGTAGCTGACCCCCGCCATGGGGAAGATCTGCCAGCCCGCGGGGGCAAAGCCGAAGGCACTCAGGGGAATGAAGGTGCCGAGACTGTAGCTGGTCTGCTCCGCATCATGATCAAACTGCTTCTTGCGGAAGTTGAAGTTGAAGATGCCGATATCGGAGAGCCAGGAGCCCCCCAGCCGCCACTCGCTGCCATCCTTGTTGATGGAGGCGTTGAGCTTGCTGACCGGCCCCATCCCGATGGAACCCGACACCTTGAACTCATCGGTGTAACTGGCCCCCAGCTGGGTCACCACCTTGGTGGGATCGTCCGCCAGCTTGTCCGCTTCCTTGATATCCCGCGCCGACGCCTGGACACCCCCACTGACAGCCAGGAGCAACAATCCCCCCGTGATACGACTGACCCAGTCCGTATTCATCCCCATCTCACCCCTGCTTGTCTTGTTGTGAACCCACACCATAACCGATTTTCTCTTTCAAGGCAGAGACAACTGCTGCAATGCGCCACTTGCGGCGATTTCGGCGATCAGCAGACCGCAGAGCGTCACGGAGAGCACCACGGGGGCCGTCTCCTGCTGTCGATAGAGGGGGGTGAACCAGAGCAGCAAGGCGGCGATCAGCAGCGCGGCCTGGGTCAGCACCCAGGGTTGCAGGGCGCTCAGCACCTGAGTGGCAGGCTCCGCCATCATCATCAGGGCGACGAACCAGAGCAGGCTGGCGATGGCCGCCACCAGACCGGCCACCGGCAGCAGGACATTGAACGCCTGCAAGCGGTGACGGGCCCGCAGCAACATCAGGTGGGCAAACGCCGATCCCAGCAGCACCATCTGCAGCAAGCCGTTCACCCATCCCTGCAGTTGCAGCAAGCCTGTGCCATAGAGGGCCAGCGGCAGGGGCGGCAGCCACAGCAGGGTGGCGGGAATGGCGCGTTTACCCTCGAGGCGGGACTGGACCAGCGACAGGACAATTCCCAGCACCAGGGCTGCCCCCCCGCTCCAGATAAGCCAGCCGCTCATCCCGGCTTCGATGGCCAGCATCAGGGAGAGACCGGTAATGACCCAGACGGAGAAGAGCTGGGTGGTGATCCGCGAACGCTGTCCCGGACAGAGATCGCCGCGCCAGAGCACCAGCGCGAGGGCGATCAGGGCCCCCAGCGCCATCAGGCCGGTCAGGGGGAAGAGCCAGGAAGGGAGTTGGACGAACATAGGGTCTCCAGCAACAGACAAAAAGTAGGCGTGACGCGCGCCAACCATAGGTGCGCGGCTTCATATAGAAGGGGGCGAGTATACCCAAACTCGCCCCCTTCCCCAACGGCCGACGATCCGCACCGATCAGCCCTGGCCGCGAGCCAGCGCCACCACCCGTCCAAACATCTGCTTGATCACCGGGGGAATGCGATCACTGCCGAGGCGCTCTGCCTCCTCCACCACTGCCAGCGCCATGCCGGGCTTGCTGCGATGATGGATGGCCTTGGTGATGATGCGAGAAGGGCTCATGGTCGAGCGCCCCCCGACCCCGGCTTCACGCCGGAACACGGATTCAAAACCGTTCTGGTAGAGGTAGTGCTCGATGTCCGCCGCCGGCAACTGGGTCACCCGATCGCGCTCGCGCTCCCCCTTGAGCAGGGCACGGGCGGAGCTCGCGTACTTGACCCCCGCCTCGTCGCCGTCGGTGAGCAGGTGCCACTCGATGCCAAAGTCCCGGGCCACCTTGATAAGGGGCGCCTGGCCGCACTGGGCAAACTCGATGATCCGCACCCCCTCGGCCCGCAGGCTATAACCGCAGATCTGGGCCAGCTCGGAGAGCAGCCAGATCTCGGTCTCCCCTTCCACCAGCAACCAGCAGCGCGCGAACAGGGACATGGGCCTGTTGATGCGCACGTGAAACGCTATCTTGCGCAGATCGTCGCTGCTGTAGCGCTCGCCACCAAGCTGCTGGCAGAGGATATCCTGCTGGCGCCGTACCAGCCGGCGCACCTGATTGAGCGGCAGTGACGACAGCAAGTCCCCCGAGTTGGTGGTGAGCAGCTTCTGCCCCGGCAACTGCTCCAGCAGCCCCCAGGCCAGGGCCAGCATGGTGGGGTGCAGCCGGCTCTCCGGATCTTCCAGTATCATGATGGGTCTGGCCCCTTCCTCCAGCTCCCGGTTGCCACGGGCATTGAGCAGCATGGCCGCCATCCCCGCCATGGCCAGTTGCAGCGCCCGGTTGTCCGCACTGCGCAGCAGCACCTGCAGGTTGCCGGGGTTGCGCAGGGTCATGGGGCGATTGACGATCTCCCGCTGGCTGCGCGGCTTGTGCTTGATGGGGGCCAGGGCGCGGAAGTAGTGATCCATCAGCTGACGCACCGCCTCCAACGCCTCTTTCAACTCGGGTTCGCCGATGCGCTGGGGTTCGTCCGTCAGCTTGCCGGAGAGATCTCCCAGCCGCTGGGTACTGAGATCTCCCCAGGGCAGGGTCTCGATGCCATCCCGCGCGGTGCGGGCATCCCGCAGGCGGAACACCGGGTTCATGGTGATGAGCAGTTGCACCAGATCGTCGTTGTTCTCTACCTCCAGGCTCTTGCCGATGCCATCGAGAAAATCGTGAATCGTCAGCACGCTGCCGTCATCTTGCAACTCGGCGCTGGCCCGGTAGTGAACCCGGTGGAACTTGTCCTTGTGGGGGATCCAGGCCGCACCGAGGCGAGCCAAACGGAGGGAGTGCTGGCACATCTGGGGACGGTATTCACAAAAGGTGAGCACCAGTTGCAGGGTGCGGGAGGCGGCCAGCTCAGGATCTTCCGGCTGATGGAAGTCATCCGCGGTGAATTGATAGGGCTCGGCATCCCCCAGCAGGCACCAGAGGGCACGCAGCAGGCTGGACTTGCCCCAGGCGTTCTCGCCGATGAGCACCGTGGTGTGATCCAGCCCGAGCGAGAGCCGGTTTATGCCACGAAAACCTTTGACTTCAATACGTTCCAGAAACATTCAGCCACACCAGATCCATATACATGGAGCCATAGTGGCAAAGTTGCCTGCAAAAACCTACCGGGTTGCGACGATTTTCAGCGGGAACTGTGAGGCACGAGGGGTTCGGGGGCGGCAGGGGCACAGAGGCGGATCTTGGGGCCATTCCAGTGGCTGAACCAGAGGTGGCGGGTACGGGTCTGACGTTTGCGATGATTCAATGGGCACTCCGTTTGAGACAAGGGCAGCCAACCGCCGCCATGGCTTCGCAGTGTGCCCCTCAACCGTGACAGCCAGATGACAGCTGGCCACGCCACTGGCCCGGGCTCAGGCCGAAGGCCTCCTTGAAGCGGTTGCCAAGGTGTGCCTGGGAGGAGAAACCGCACAGGGCGGCGATCCCGGCCAGGGACTCGGGCCCCGCCAGCAACTGCTTGGCTCGCTGCAAACGCAGCCCCAGCAGATAGCGATGAGGCGGACAGCCAAGGCTCTGGCCAAACATGCGGGCGAAATGATATTCGCTCAGACCCGCCTCCCGGGCGAGATCGCTCAAGGTGACGGGATCCGCCAGGTGGGCCAGCAGGTACTCCTGCACCCGCCGGATGGTCACGGGTGCCAGCCCGCCACGCACCAGCGGCAGGGCCGGCGCCTCACTGGTGTGGTGGCGATAGGCATGGAGCATCAGCATCCAGGCGCCGTGGGAGAGCGCCATGCGATCCCCGTCCATCTGCCAGTCCAGCCCCATCAACTGCTGTTGCACCAGGGCCGCGGCCAGGGGATCCTCGATGAAGGTCTTGTCTTCCAGCAGCAGGTGCCGTCCCTCCTTGTCGCAAGCCTCCTCGGCGATGCGAGCAAGGTGGGCCGGACTGAAATAGAGGTGGAAGAAGCGAAACTCTTCGCGCACCAGCCACTCGGATCTGTGGTGATCCGGCATGATGCACACCTTGCCGGTTCCGCCGTGGCCGCCAGGGCCATCGAGGCGCTCGGTCTGCTCGCCCCCCTGCAGATAGACGCTGATGGTGTGATGACCGGGCTTGTGATAGCGGGTCTGATCGTAGCGGTTGCACCAACTGGCGAGGCCTAGCCCGGGTTCCAGCCAGCAGGCGTTCTCCAGCCGCGCCCCCGTGCTGACCAGGGCATCGAATACCCCCGCCTGTCTGATGGGCGGCATCATTGGCTGCATTGCCTGTTGCACCTCGGTTCTCCTCGTTGGCCGCGCTAGGTTGGCCCACTCTCCCGTGGGCCCATATTCGCCTTTGTCCTCATCTTATCGTGGGCCCTGCCCGGGCGCTGCCCCTGGCGGCAAAAAACCGCAAGATGCTGTAAGCCAGCGTTGCGCACCGGACCCATGCTGGGATCCTGTCATCTTGATCCGCGGAAAACCCCATGAACCTCTTGCTCTATATTTCCACCGTCCTCATCTGGGGCAGCACCTGGATTGCCATCGCCTGGCAGCTCGGCCCCATCCCCATCGAGGTGTCCGTGCTCTATCGCTTCGCCCTGGCGGCGCTGGCGCTGTTTGCCCTGCTCACGATCACCGGCCGGTTCCCATGTCTGCCCTGGCAGGGGCAGCGTTATGCCGCCCTGCTCGGCGCCCTGCTGTTCTCCACCAACTTCCTCTGCTTCTACCACGCCACCCTCTACATCCCGAGCGGCCTGTCGGCGGTGATCTTCGCCAGTGCCAGCATCTTCAACGGCCTCAACCTCTGGCTGTTCGAGGGCAAGCGCCCCGGCTTGCGCTGGCTGCAGGGCTCCGTATTGGGACTGCTCGGCACCCTGCTCCTGTTCTGGCCGGTGCTGGCGGATGCCCAGCTCGGTGCCAATGGCTGGAAGGGATTGCTGTTCGCCTGCGCCGGCACCCTCTGTTTCTCGCTCGGCAACCTGGTGTCGGCCCGGGGTCAGCGCCAGGGCTACCAGGTGCTGCAGATGGTGCCCTGGGGCATGGTCTACGGGGTGCTGCTCCTGCTCGGTTGGGTCGCCCTGCTCGGTCAGTCCCTGACCCTGCCCACCGAGCCCCGTTATGTCGCAGCCATGATCTACCTGGCCATCTTCGGCTCCGTCATCGCCTTTACCGCCTATCTCACCCTGGTGGGGCGCATCGGGGCCAGCAAGGCGGCCTATGCCACCGTGCTCTTCCCCCTGGTGGCGCTGAGCCTATCGACCTTGTACGAGGGGTTCGTCTGGCAGACGGTCTCCATCGTCGGGGTGGTGGTCAGCCTCATCGGCAACCTGGTGATCTTCGCCCCTCCCGTCAAGGCGTGGCGCTGGCCGCTATCGAGGGCTGCAAACGGTACTTGCCCCTGATCCCGCCAGCCCCTAAGGTAGCGACTTCCAACCAAGAGGCCGGGAGGCGACATGTTACTGGAAGGGCTGGAGACACTCTGCCTGCTGGCGAGCGAGGGGACCATGGCCAAGGTGGCCAGCCGCCTCTATATCAGCCAGTCGGCGGTGAGCAAGCGCATCAATCAGCTGGAGCTGCGCCTTGGCAAGAAATTGATCGAGCCGGACGGGCGCCAGATCCGGCTCACCCCCCAGGCCCGCGAGCTGCTGGCCCGGGTGGCACCGAGCCTGGCCGAGATGAAGGGGGTGCTGGCGGACAGCCAGATCCTCACCGATGGCAGCCCCCTGCCCGTCGCCTGCTCGGAGACGCTGCTGGCGGGCTATCTCGCCCGCTTCATGCACGACTATCTCGGACAGGATCCCCACCTCGCCCTTTCCACCCACCACACTCCGGTGATCCTGGCCCGGGTCCGCGGCGGCGACGCCCTGCTCGGCATCTGTGCAGGCAGACTGCCGCCCGGGCACGGCCTGTGCGCCGAACTCCTGCTGACGGAGCCCTTCTATCTGGTGGGTGGAGATCAACAGGAAGCGGAATTGGGTGATCAGGGGGAGATGCGCAAGATCCTGACCATGGATCTGGACAACCCCTCCAACCGCTATCTGCGCGAGCCACTGGCGGCGCAAGGGTTCGAGCCCGCCATGGAGCTCGACTCCTATCTGGCGTTGATTGAACTCGCCAAGGTGGGCATAGGCCCGGTGCTGCTACCCGCCGGCCTGCTGGCCCTGGTCGGAGAGCAAGGCGTACAGGCCCGCCCCCTGCCGGGGTTGGGGCGTCCCCTTCACCTGGTCTATCGCCCCAACAGCTTGAAGCGATCCCGCATCGCCCGCCTGGTGGCAGCCATCAAGGGGCACTTCGCCGGGCTCGATGAAGCGCCGCAGCCCGGCCGCAGATAATGCTCAGTGAAGCCAGGAAAACAGTTCGGGATACTGGCTCCACACCAACTTGGCAGACATCAGCAAGGAGACGGTGACCAGCAGCGGTTTAATCAGCTTCACCCCTTTTTTCAGCACCAGCCGGGAGCCGAGCCGGGCGCCGATGAACTGGCCGAGGGCCATGCAGAGCCCCACGCTCCACACCACCTTGCCCCCCAGGGTGAAGAACAGCAGGGAGGCGATGTTGGAGGTGAAATTCAGCAGCTTGGTGTGGGCCGTGGCCCGCGCCATGCCAAACCCCGCCAACGCCACGAAACCGATGGCAAAGAACGACCCCGTACCCGGCCCGAAGAAACCGTCGTAGAAACCGACCCCGCCCCCCACCAGCAACGCAAACAGCATGGGGCTGAGGCGGCGCTGGCTCTCGGCATCGCTCACCCGGGGGGAGAAGTAGAAATAGCAGGCAAAGGCCACCAGCAGGAAGGGCAGCAACCGCTCCAGGATGGCCGCGTCTATGGTCTGCACCGCCAGGGTGCCGAGCGCCGCGCCGATGAAGGTGCAGATCACCGCGGGCCAGATGATGGACCACTCCAGCAGGCCGCGGCGGGCATAGAACCAGGTGGCGGAGAAGGATCCGAAGCTGCTCTGCAACTTGTTGGTGCCGAGTACCAGGGCTGGCGGCATGCCGGTGGCCAGCAGGGCCGGCACCGTCAACAAGCCCCCGCCCCCGGCGATGGCATCGATAAAACCGGCGACAAGGGCCACCCCGAACAGGGCGAGCAGGGTATACAGTTCCAATTCCATCCATAGACCTCGTGTGATTGCGGCGCCCGGCGCTAGCCAGGAACCTGAATGAGTCAGCAGGCCGCTATCCTAGCGAGCCCCGGCTCATGAAGCCAACGAAACGATGGCAGCCAATTGATTCCTGATATTCATCAATAGTCCCGGCACAGAGACTGCGACTCCTCCTCGCCTGCGCCTTGCAAGGCCGTCTCCCCCTTGATGGCCTCGAGGGCCCGCAGCAGCGGCTGTTCATCCTCTCCCGGTGCCCGGCTCACCCGGCCCGCCATGTAGCGACTGCTGAAGAGATTGAACCAGTGCTGCAGCGCCTGCCCCACCCTGATCTCGCCAGCCACCTCCAGCACGCAGGCTGCCACCTCGGCGGTGCAGAGGTGCTCGTCGTGGTGGGCGACCCGCATGCCATAGGTGGAGAGCGCATCCGGCTTGATGGCGAGCACCGGGAAGCCGTCCAGATAGGGGCTCATGTTGAACATCTTGCGCGCCTCGGGCCAGGTGCCGTCCAGCAGGATGAAGAGCGGCTTCTTGCCGGGGAGCGGCACGACCTCGGTGGTGAGGCGGGCCGGCGCCTTCTCGCAGGCGGGAAACACCACATAGGGCTGCCAGGCGGGATCCGCCAGCAGGGCCAGCAGCTCGGGATGGGGTTGAGTGCGCTTCCAGAGAAAGGCCCAGGTGGTGCCTGGCAACACGTCGGCAATGAGGCGACCGGTGTTGGAGGGCTTCATGGGTTCGCTGTCATACATCAGCAGGCAGAAACCCGCTTCGGCTTTCAGTGCGGGGCGCCACTCGCAGGCACACCAGTCGTGGCGCAGCTGGCACGCCTCGCAGCGGGGTACGGCGCCGCCACGGGCGAGAAAGGGTCGGGTCGAGACGCTCTTGCGCCAGATGCGCAGGCGATTGACGGCGTGATCGGGGATGGGCTTCATGAGAGGAGGCGCTCGGGATGCGGGTTCACGGGTAAAGGGAGCGGATTGTAGCGAGCGCCATGATGGCTCGCAAGCAGTGGCTCACCGGAGCGCCGGCATGCCTGCCATCCCCTCCTATACTTGGTCGTCACCCATCCACCCGGCCCGGGCAACCGATGGGACAAGGAGCAAAGATGGCAGAACAAGACATGGCAAAGGAGCACGCCCTGGCGGAGGGGTCGACCTTCACCTGGCACGAGCTCTATGTGCCGGATCGCGATGCCGGGGTGGCGTTTTACACCCAGGTGCTCGGCTGGCAGGTGCAGCAGACGGCGCTGGAGGGGTTCGACTACCCCATGCTGGTGGCCAACGGCCGACCGGTGGCCGGGGTCATGTCCACCCGGGACAACCCCGACATGAACGGGGTGCCCCCGCATTGGGCAACCTATGTGGCGGTGGACGACGTGGATGCACGGCTCGCCAGGGTGGCCCAGCACGGCGGCACCGTGGTGGTGCCCCCCATGGACATCCCCGGCGTCGGGCGCATGGCGCTCATTGCTGACCCGCAGGGCGCCCATATCTGGCTGTTCACCTCGGCCCCCATGTAAACCGGGTTGCCACCCATATGACAGAGGGGCCCGTGGGCCCCTCTTGCTTGTACCAATCCGGCGTTATTTGCGCAGGATCTGCTCGAGGTAGTGCGCGAAGTTGTGGCCGTGATGGGCCAGCAGTTTCGGGAACATAGAGATGGAGGTCATCCCCGGGAAGGTGTTGATCTCGTTGAGCAGGATCTCCCCCTCTTCCGTCAGGAAGAAGTCGATGCGCGACAAGTGGGTCAGCTTGAGCTGACGGAACGCCTTGAGGGCGTACTCATGAATGGCATCGGCCTGAGCCTGGGTCAATCCCTCGGCCCGCAGGGCGGTCTCGGTGTGGCTGGCGCTGCTGTACTTCTCTTCATAGGTGTAGAACTTGTCGGTGGGCACGCAGATCTCCCCCGGATAGGTGGCCACCAGCTCGTCGCCGTACTGGTAGACCGCCACTTCCAGCTCGCGGGGCTTGACCGCTTTTTCGATCAGCACCTGCTCGGAATAACCGAAGGCGTCCTTGATCCCCTGCAGCAGCTCGGCCTCGTTGCTGGCGGCATAACAGCCGACCGACGAACCTTGCGACGCCGCCTTGATGAAGACCTTGCCCCACTTGGCCAGCCCGGCTTTTGCCTCGGCCAGGCTCTCTTCGCTCTGCTCGGTCAGGAACAGGTAGGGGGTGTTGGGGATGCCGAGGGCGGAGAACCACAGCTTGGTGCTGATCTTGTTGAAGCAGATCTTGCTCGCCTCGGCGTCACAGCCCAGATAGGGCAGACCCGCCAGCTCCAGGAAGGATTGCAGATCACCGGTCTCGCCGGGGTAGCCGTGGATGCAGGGCACCACGAAGTCCACCGGACGGGCCACGCTGTCAAAGGAGAGCAGCTTGTCGAGCCCCAGCTTGCACTCGCGGCCATCGGCACTGAGCCAGCGATCGGCGAACATCTCGACCCGGGTCACCTCGACCCCGGCCAGCAGACCGAGTTGTTGCTCGAGGAAATTGGCGCTGCGCAGAGAGACTTCGTGCTCGGCGCCACCGCCGCCGCACAGCAGCAAGACATGCATGTTCTTCATTAGATGTGATCCCTTGGGAGAAGCGGCTTCGTCATGAACGGTGATAATGCCATCGCGCGATCCCCGCACGAAAACCGGGCGAAGCCTGAAACGAACATAAGTGCGGGCAGTGTAGCAAGGGAGGCGAAGCCTTGTCAGCCGATGCGCCCCCTCTTTCCCCCCGGATGAGGCCAGAAAAGGGGGGATGGGGGCCGTCCCTGTGTCAAAAATGGTCTTGCCCCCTCAACGAGGGGGATCCACCCGCCCGGCCCCGTTGCCATTGACCCGAAACCAGCCGGCGATGCTGTAACGCTCCTGGCTCGCAGGCAGCACCTCGTGGGGAAACTCTTCTGACAGAAACAGCACCAGCCGCCCTCCTCTGGGGGAGACATCCATCAGAAACTGTTCGTCATCGTCATAGACCCGCAGTATCCCGCCCGCCTCCGGGGCCCAGCCATTGTTGAGGTAGAACACCGAGGTGAGGCGGCGATTGGATCGCCCGGCGAAGGCATCACGGTGGGTGGCGTAGAAATCCCCCTCCCGGTAGCGAGCGAAGTGGGCCTCGTAGTCGAACAGCCCCAGCATCAGGTTGCGGTTGGCGGCCAGACGCAGCCCCTCCATCCGGGCCAGGTAATCCGCCACCGGTCCCCCGAGATCGGGCTCGAGCCAGTGGATCTGATCCCGGCGAATGTCGGTATTGCCCTGATGCAGCCCCTCGCGCCCGATGCCCGCCGGCTGCCACTCGTGGGGCAGGCAGGCTTTGAGTGCATCCACCTCGTCGGCGGTTAAAAAGTCGTCCACGATCACCCATCCCCGGGTGTAAATGGCATCCATGACGGCCTGATAGTCCAAGATAGGGCTCGCAGCGAATGAAGAGAGTGCGCTTTGTAGCGACTTCGGCGCCTTGGCACAAACCGGTTTGCTTCTCTTGAGAAGTCCCGCCATCAATGCGTACGGGGAAAAGGCCACGGCGACCGCTTTTTCCCTTGCTGCTCGGCTCACTGGCCGTTAACGTGCTGATATCACTCGGCTCTTGTCCGCCGAGGTTTATCAACAAACGGTTATCACCGGATCATGTGAAAAGGATATGCCCATGCCTCTCGCCTCCTTCCCCCTGCAGCGACTCGATGGCAGCGACTTTCCCAGCGCAGACCTGCACGGCAAGGTCATCCTGGTGGTGAACGTGGCGAGCCGCTGCGGCTTTACTCCCCAGTACACCGCTCTTGAGGCCCTCCATCGCCAGTTCGGCCCAGAGGGCTTGCTGGTGCTGGGCTTCCCCTGTGATCAGTTCGGTCACCAGGAGCCGGGGGATGCCGAGGAGATAGCCCGCTTCTGCTCGGTGGATTACCCGGTGAGCTTCCCCATCCTCGCCAAGTGCGAGGTCAACGGGGATCAGGCTCACCCCTTCTATCGCTGGTTGAAGCAGCAAAAACCCGGGTTGCTCGGCATCGAAGCCATCAAGTGGAACTTCACCAAGTTCCTCATCGACCGCGAAGGCCGGGTGGTGGACCGCTTTGCCCCCCAGACCAAGCCCGAGGATCTCGCGGCCCCGATCCGCGCCCTGCTCTAAGGCCTCCCTCCTTCGTCATTCGAGATGCCTCCCAACGTGATGCGGAGGCATTTTTCATGGGTAGCCCACCGCCCTGCTCCCTGCGCCACAGGGTTACTGCGCCCTTGCCGCAGTTCTGCTATATTACGCGCCCATGATCTTTCCTTTCCATGTTGTGGCGGCCGCTGTGCGCCGCCCCCGTTGAGCCCAAGGCTCGGAGTCTTTCGCAAAGATGTCATTCAATGAACTGGGTCTGTCACCGCACATTCTGCGCGCCGTCAAGGAGTTGGGTTACGAACAGGCAACCCCCATCCAGCAGCAGGCCATCCCGGCCATTCTGGCGGGACAGGATGTGCTGGGCGGCGCCCAGACCGGCACCGGCAAGACGGCCGGCTTCACCCTGCCCATGCTGCACCGGCTGCTGGCCAACCACGGCCGCGGTGGCCGTCGCCAGGTCCGCGCCCTGGTGCTGACCCCGACCCGCGAGCTGGCGGCCCAGGTGGGCGAGAGCATCGTCAAGTACGCCCACCACCTGCCATTTCGTACCCTGGTCGCCTACGGCGGCGTCAGCATCAAGCCCAACCTCGATGCCATCAAGCTCGGGATCGATATCCTGGTGGCCACCCCTGGCCGCTTGCTGGACTTGCTGACCCAGGGCGCCCTGACCCTGAGCGCCCTGGAAGTGCTGGTGCTGGATGAAGCGGATCGCATGCTCGACATGGGATTCATCACCGACATCCGCCGCATCATGAAGGCGCTGCCGGAAGAGCGGCAGACCCTGCTGTTCTCCGCCACCTTCTCCGATGACATCAAGGCGCTGGCAGACGATCTGCTCAAGACCCCGACCCTCATCGAGGTGAGCCCGACCAACAGCACCGCCGAGCAGGTCAACCAGCGCATCATCAAGGTGGACAGAGAGCGCAAGCGCGAGCTGCTCTCCCACATGATCGGTCGCAACAACTGGCAGCGGGTGCTGGTGTTCGTGCGCACCAAGCAGATTGCCGACAGGCTCGCCGAGCAGATGGTGAAGGATGGCCTGGACACCGTCGCCATCCACGGCGACAAGACCCAGGGTGCCCGCAACCGGGCGCTGGCGGATTTTCGTGAAGGCAAGGTACGGGTGCTGGTCGCCACCGACATCGCCGCCCGTGGCCTCGACATCGACGATCTGCCCCACGTCATCAACTTCGAGCTGCCCCAGGTGGCCGAGGATTACATCCACCGCATCGGCCGTACCGGTCGGGCCGGGCGCGGCGGCGAGGCCATCTCCCTGGTGAGTCTGGATGAGCATGATCAGCTCAAGGCCATCGAGGCTCTCATCGGTCTTAGCATCCCGAGCGAGATCCAGGAGGGTTATGAGCCAAGCGGCAAGCCGACTCGCCAGACCCTGCCGGGCAACAAGCAGTTGCAGAGCCCGTCGCGGGAGCGGGGTCATGCCAACGCCAGGCACAACAGCGGCAAAAACAGCGCCGGCAAGGGGCAATCCGCCAAGCCTGCAGGCAAACGTCCCGCCAAGGGGAGCGGCAGCAAGCCCGCCGCCCCGGCGCGCAAGAAAGAGGTGCGTGGCGAGGATACCGGTTTCGCCCCCCTGCGCCGCCTGCCCAAGGCCCAGCGCGACGACTATCAGGACAACTCCAACGAGGAGTGAGGCCTGATCGCCGTCCATCAGACAATAAAAAACCGCCGAAAGGCGGTTTTTTATTGTCAAACTGACTCTGCTCGCTGCTGATTCAATCCGCCCCGGGCTCGTCGGCCAGGGCCAGATGCAGCAAGGGATAGGGCCTGCCCTCCCCATCCAGAGGCGAGCGGCCCTCCACCACGAAGCCCATCCGTCGGTAGAAGCCGAGTGCCTGTTCGTTCTGCTCATTCACATCCACCCGGCGCACCCCGAGTGCCGCGATGGCATGGCTCACCAACTGGCGGCCCACCCCTTGCCCCATCCCGGCGGGGGCGACGAACAGCATCTCGATATTGCCGTCAGCCACCCCGATAAAACCGACCAGATTGCCATCCAGCCTGGCACCGTAAAGGCGCACGGCATCAAAATAGTGTTCCAGGATCAACGATCTCAGGGCCACTATGTCCGCTTCTGGCAGGAAGTGGTGGCTGGCGCGCACCGAGGCTTCCCAGATGGTGATAAGGGTCGGGTGATCGCACGGGCGTGCGGCTTCAATCTCCATTGATACCTCGCATGTGTCGTGAACGGGGCCCAGGTCTGGCTGTTGCTGCCCCACTTAGCGCGGCGCCTTGATGACAAAGCCCCGCTCGATGCCCGCCTTGAAACCGAGCCCCTCGTAGAGACGGTGGGCGGCCTCGCGCCCCTCCCCCGAGAGCAGCATCACCTTGTAGCAATCCAGCTCCCAGGCGAGTGCCAGGGTGCGCTCTAGCAGCCGATGGCTGAGCCCCTGGCGGCGAAACGCCGCGCCTGTGATCACGTGCTCGATGATGCCAAAGGGCCGGCCGCCGTTGGTGAGGGTCGGGATGATCCCGAGCTGGCAGCTGGCGGCAAGCTCGCCATCCACCAGGGCCACCATGATGCGGGTATGGGGTTGGCCAAGCAGGGCCGCCAGCCCCTCGCGCGCCGCTTGCTCATCGAGCACGGGATCCCGGGGTCTGAGCTCCTGGTAGAGGGCCAGCAGCCCGGCCAGATCCTGTGCCTCGCATGCTCTGATCACCACATGAGTCATCTTGCTGATCTCCCTTGGCATCGATATCAAGCGGGCCTGGGGGCAAACATGATGATGGCCATGCCAACCAGGGCCACCCCGGCCCCCACCAGATCCCACAGGCTGGGTTTGATGCCATCCACCGCCCAGAGCCAGAAGATGGCCACGAAGATATAGACACCGCCATAGGCGGCATAGACGCGGCCCGCAGCGGTCGGGTGCAGAGAGAGCAGCCAGGCGAACAGGGCCAGGCTCAGGGCAGCCGGCAGCAGCAACCAGGCGCTTTTGCCCTGATTCAGCCAGAGATAGGGTAGATAGCAGCCCACAATCTCGGCGATGGCGGTTACCAGAAACAGGGCCAGGGTCTTGAATTCAATCATCAGCAGTGAGGTTCCTTGCAGGGATGCGCTTCTTTTGGCAAATCATACTGTTATATACAGACTCTGCAATTGGTCAGGCAGCTCGGCGAGCTTTGGAGGGAACATAGCAGCCGTGGGGAACATCAAGGCGGGGCAAGGCAGTTGAAAGGACTGGTTTGCGGTATCAGGGCTGAGGCCCGCCAGCTGGCGGGCCTCAGCGCAGGGGACTCTCTCAGCGGGTCTTCACCGCCTGCAGCAGCACTGAGACATCCGCACCGAAGGTCCGGCTGCGAATGGCCTCCCGGATATCCTGCTCGCTGTAGCGACTGCCCGGATAGACCAGCACGCAGGCGGTGTCCCCCGGCTGCAGGAAGTGGGTCTCGCCGAAGGGGGTATAACGGGTGGCGCCAATGCTGATGAGGGCGTGGCTCGGGCGCCCGGCCTGGGCCAGCAGCCCCTGGATGTGCTCCGCCGGCCCCTCATCTTGCTGATGATTGAACTTGTCGATGGCCCAGTCCAGCAGCTGGCCGTGGAAGTAGCTGTAACCGAGCGCCGCGCTGTCAACACCATAAGGATGCAACTCACCGCCCCGCTCCAGATAGCAGGCGATGCGGTAATCATCGAGCTCGCAACCCTTGGCAAAGTGGGAGAGCGGCAACAGGTTCGCGGCCAGCCCCTTGCTCTCGGGGCCCCAGTTTTTCTTCTCGCTGATTTTCTTGGCGTTGGGGCGGCGGATGGAGCAGTCGTTGTAGGCAGCAAACGCCCGGGGATGGATGGCTACCACCTGATCCCCGGCGTAGGCCAGCTCGCACCAGAGCACCACTTCCGGCTCTATCTGCACCTTCTCGTCGCCGCTCACCGCCGCCTCGGGCAGGAAGATGGCGTCACCGCTCAAGGGGAAGACCCCAAGCTGGCCCGGGTGGGAGGGCACATAGAAGGGGAACAGTGCCTTGGGGGCTGCCTTGTCCGTGACCTGCACGGCCACGAAGTCCGCCGCCTCCCCTGCCTGCTCCAGATGGCCAGCGAAATTGCCCGCCACCCCCAATCCGATGAAGTTGCTCTCGGTTATCTGCATCTGTGACTCCACTCGCGCCGGCCCCTGCCGCCGCTGTCGTTGTTCATGGTCGGTGACTACCGCCAAAGAGGGAGAATATTAAAGCACAGCCCTCTCTCCTCGCCCAGCCGGCGGCCATCAAGCTGTGCGCCAACGCCTGTTTTACCGGGTCGAGTGAGCATAAAACAGACAATTGGCATCAGGCTGTGATCCCGTCACTTGGGCAAGCCCCGTAGTTTTGCTAGTCTGCGCTATTCATTTGTCGGATGAGCGCCCGTTGCCTGCCATGACCACACATTTTGAAGGCCGTTTCGAGGTGGAATTCAAGTATCGCCTCGCCGATCGCACCGCCCTTCTCGCGGCCCTCGACCACCTCAGTCCCGAGGTGATGCTGGAGGATAACCAGGAGCGGGATTGCTACTTCGATACCCCGGCGCGTACCCTCGCCGCCGAGGGGAAGAGTCTGGTGATCCGTGCCATGGCGCCGTCCGGCATTCGGTTGTGGATCCTGAAAGGGCCGGGTGCGGATCGCTGCGAGGCGGTCAACATCAGCGACGATGGCAAGGCCATCAGCATGTTGCACAACCTGGGGTATGAGCAGGTGCTCTGCATCGAGAAGCGGCGCAGCATCTACTTCCTCGGCCCCTTCCACCTCACGCTGGATCATCTGACCGGGCTCGGCGACTTCGCCGAGCTGGCCATCATGACCGACGACGAGGCCGCCCTGCCGGGCTATCGCCAGCAGTTGCTGGCGCTGGCGGCCCGGCTCGGCCTTGACGATGCACAACGGGAAAGCCGCTCCTACCGCACTCTGTGCGAACAGCAGCGGGAGTCACTTTAAAAATGGAGTTTTACATGATAGACAAACTTTCCTGGCTCACATTTCAGGATAAACAACTGCTGTGTGCGCGCTCCCACGGCAAGCACATCTACTACATCCCCGGCGGCAAGCGGGAGCCGGGAGAGAGTGACGAGGCTGCCCTCATCCGGGAGATCGACGAGGAGCTCTCGGTGCATCTCAAGCCACAGACCCTCCGCTTTGCCTGTGAGTTCAGCGCCCAGGCCGATGGCAAGCCAGAGGGAGTGAACGTCAGACTGCGCTGCTACACCGGCGAAGCCGAGGGCACTCCCACCGCCTCGGCGGAGATCGCCGAGCTGCGCTGGCTGGACAGCCGTCATCTGGATGAGATCTCTCCCGTCTCCCGCCTGCTGTTTCAGTGGCTGGCAGAGCAAGGTCTGATCCGCTGAGCACGGCATAGCGACAAATATCCGCCGTACCGCGCATGGGCAGTGAAGAGCCTGCTCCAGATTATGTTCAGGGCGTGATGACCCTATTTATTGGCAATGAAGAAACGATGAGGAGTTTCAATGGAGATCCTTGAGGTCGATAGCACCAGAGGCATCAAACCGGCACTGATCACCCTGCTGCAAGACAGCGTGGCCAGCGGCGCCTCGGTGGGCTTCCTGCCTCCACTGCAAGAAGAGCAGGGACTGGAATATTGGCAAGGCATCGAGGCCGACTTGGCCGACGGGGTGCGCAAGCTCTGGGTGGCTTTCGATCAGCACCATCTGGTCGGCGCCCTGCAGCTTTCCCTCAGTACCAAGGCCAACGGTGGCCACCGGGCCGAAGTGGAAAAGCTCATGGTGCACAGCGAGGCGCGCGGCAAGGGGGTGGGCCGCGCCCTGATGCTCGCCATGGAGCAAGGGGCCCGCGACGCCCAGCGTACCCTGCTGGTGCTGGACTCCCGGGTGGGGGATGTCGCCTCCAACCTCTATCGCCAGCTCGGCTATGTGGAGGCGGGCCAGATCCCCAATTTCGCCAAGAGTGCAGACGGCACCCTGGCGGCGACCCAGTTCTTCTACAAGCAGCTCTGAGTCGAGGTGTCTTGAGCGCCCATCATAAACAAGGCCAGCCGCGAGGCTGGCCTTGTTTATTGGGGCATAAGTTGTTGAGATGAGGCTTCTTTACAAAGCAACCCGCTACCGGACAAGGAGTCCCCATGATATTGGAAGTCGCCCCACTGCAGGTCATTGCGGGCCAGAGCGCCGCCTTCGAGCAGGCGTTTGCCAAGGCCCAGCGCATCATCAGCACCATGCCGGGCTACGCCGGTCATCAGTTGCAACGCTCCCTCGCCGATCCCGATCGTTACCTGCTGCTGGTCAACTGGCAACGGCTCGAGGATCACACCCAGGGCTTTCGGGGCTCCCCCCACTATCAGCAGTGGAAGGCGCTGCTGCACCACTTCTACGACCCCTTCCCCACGGTCGAGCACTTTCAAGCCGTGATCCTGGGCGGCTCGGAGCAGGCGGTCTCACGCTGATCAGCCCATCACATGACGGGCTGATCACCCTCATCAGGCCAGTTGCTCAGCCCTGTGTGTTATCTGCGGCTCGGCAAACGCCGCCTGCGCATCGATGAGCTGCAGCTCATAGGCATCGACCTGCCAGGTGCGAAGCAGCACCGCATCCACCGCCGCATTGGTGCGCTCGAAGGACGCCACCGCATCGAAGCCCGCCAGCAGGTTCGCCAGCATCAGGGCGCTGATGAGATCCCCCACCCCCACCGGCTGGCGGGCAAACTCGTAGAGCGGACGCGCGATGAGGTAATCCCCCTCGGCGGTCGCGAGCAGCATCTCGAACCGGCCGACCTGACTGGCGGCCCGGCCCAGGTGCTTGACCAGTACCATCTTCACCCCTTTGGCCAGCAACTGGTGCGCCGCGGCACGGGTTTCCTCCAAATCCGCCAGCTGGGTGTCGCACAGGGTCTCCAGCTCCAGCAGATTCGGCGCCATGATGTCCGCCACCGGCAAGGCCTTCTCGGTCAGGAAACGGGTCACACCGGGGGCGACGATGCAGCCTTTCTCCGGGTGGCCCATGACGGGGTCGCAAAAATAGATGGCCGTCGGGTTGGCCAGCTTGACCGCCGCCACCACCGCCAGGATCTCGTCCCCCTGCTCGGCAGAGCCGAGATAACCGCTCAGCACGGCGTCACACTGTCCCAATACCTCGATATTTCCCAGCCCTTTGCACAGCGCGTTGATGTGGCCGGCGGGCATCGCCATCCCCTGCCAGCCAGCCGCGTACTGGGTATGGTTGGAGAACTGCACCGTGTTGATGGGCCAGACTTCCATGCCGAGACGACGCATGGGAAACACGGCGGCGCTGTTGCCTGCGCAACCAAAGACCACGTGGGACTGGATAGAGAGAATGCGTTTCATGGAAACCACCGCAGAAGAAGCATGAGGAAAGCAGGCAATATATCGGATGAAGAGACGGCGGTTCCAGCGATTCGCGGCACAAACCGGTAATTCCCCATCAAAAACCCGAGAAAGTGGCGGCGCCCGCTACCGACCTCGCCATCCCCTGCCCCCTGCCAAGCCTTTTGTCTCGGTTGCCTTTGATGTTGCGTCAGCCTGAAATCGGACTGCAAGATTTTAGTTTGATGGCATATGAGAGCGTTTTTGAACCAAGATAGGGCGATAGAACAGACAACTCTAACTAGGGTGAAAAACGGGTGGCGGATGGCGGATGGCGGATGGCGGGTAGAATGGCGCGCAGACAAACCGGGCAGAAGAGCAAACGACGGTGAATATCACGCCACCTGACCCAGAGACAGCCCATGAATCAGGTGGCTGCTTCTACCTTGGGATCACCCTTGGGCGAAGTGATAGACCCAGCCCTCATCCAGCGGGAAGTCCGCCGGGGCTGACAGCAAGGGGGGCAACACGGAGACGGCACCCTTGGCGGCATATTGCAGCGCCACCAGAGCGCAGAGGGCCGCATCGTAGGGATCCGTGCCTGGTACCAAGGTCGCCGGCAGATGAGCCGCTATCTCCCCTCTCGCCAGCGAGGCCCTGCCAGCGGTTTTAGCGAGGGCAGGATAAGTCTCCAGCACGGCGCGATCGGCCTCTGCCACCCGACTCGGCACCAATTGCAAGTCCGCCAACCGTGGCAACATGGAGATCGCCAGGGTGGCGTTGTTGCCGAGCCGGTCGAAGGTGGCCGACAGCGGCTTCTTCTTGTATTGCCGATGAAGCCAGCGATCACAGTCGCGATAGGCGAAAGGGTTGTCTATCTCCCGCTGGGGCACGGCGCACTCGGGTCCCCTCCCCGCCAGCAGTTCGGCAAGGGCGCGCGGGAAGGCCAGGGGCGCATCGATGCCAAGGGCCAGTTGCGGGCAGGCCAGCACCTGCATCAACCCCATCTCGTCTTGCAGCGCCGGGCGCAGCAGGGCATCCAGATCCGGAGCCACCCGGGAGCTCAGCCGAAACAGGGGGGAGATCCCCAGCCAATGCAGCTGCTGCGTCCTCGCCTGCCAGCCCACCACGGCCACCGCCTGGGCATTGCCCTGCCAGCCTCGCACATCCCAGCCGATGCCGATGGCATCCATATGAGCAGTCGTCATCTCAATCACATCTTTCTGTTCAGGATGCTGCACAGGGTAATGCCTGCCCCCGCCAAAGCAAGGGCGAGACCACGACCTAGAAGGATTTCTTGAAATTGATGAGGGGCAGAATGGGGAAGACACCGTTCTCGGCGTAGTTGGCCAGGCCGATCTGCAAGCCATCCAGGTGTTTGGTGGCATTGACAAAGCCAATCTGGAAGGTGGTGCGCTCGGCATAATTGACGAAGCCCACGTTGGCCAGGGCATTGCCCTTGGCGATGTTCACCGCCCCCCAGTTGAGGCCCTTCACGTTATTGGTCAGGTTGACGAAGCCCAGGTTGACCCCGATGTCCTGCCCCTCGTGCCAGTTGACGGCGTTGATGGCGACCCCGCCAAACTGGTGACGCACTCGCGCAGCCCCGAAGAAGATGCCGAGCTGCAGGCCGGTGAACTGATCCACATCGGAGAGCGCAAACACCGGCAGATCGATGCCTTTCACCTGACCGGTACGGCCATAGAGGAAGGAGGCGCGCGCCCCTTCCACCTGATGGGAAGCGGGCAGATTGACGCCGGGCAGGGAGATCTGGACCGGGGTACTGGCCTGAGCGGCGCTGCTCAAGGTCACAGCACCCAAAGCCAGAGTACCGCTGGTGAGCAGCAAGGCGAGAGACTTCATCGATAAATCCTGGGAGTGGAGGTGAAACCCCTACCCTAGCAAAGCCGCACCGCGGGCACGAGGCGGCCACCCCGCGGCTGCGTCACCTCCCGTCATCCCGTAACTGCATTTGTGACGGAATACGTGCCCTTGCTCAGTCACTTCCTTGACCGGTAGAGGGTCTGACATACCGATAGCACTGGTGAATGGCATGACGCCCTCCCCTGTCACCTCGCAGCCTGACAGCAGTTTTTCTGCCTCAATCCGGCTCTGGCTCTTTTCCTGTTGCCCCTAACTGCCTAAAATAGCCGCCCTGCCGTTTTCGGCACTCATCGTCAGCAAGAGGATTCATCATGGAAACGTTTCTGCTCGAGGGTCACCCCTTCGTCGCCCTGTGCGATCTCATCAAGCATCAGGGGTGGGCCGATTGCGGTGGCGCGGCCAAGGCGCTGGTCGCCGACGGTCTGGTCGAGGTGAATGGCCAGGTCGAGACCCGCAAGCGTTGCAAGATAGTGGCTGGCCAGGTGGTCAACTTCAACGGCATGAAGGTGGTGGTGAAAGAAGGGATCAGCCCCGAGATCGAGTGAGTACCACCGCCATCGGGTCTGATGGCAGGAGAGCCCAGCCATGGGTCGAGCCCTCTTCAGAATGTGAGTCTGTGACTCAGCTGGCCTTGATCGACAGGGTCAGCACGAAACGCGCCATCGCCTCATCGCCGTTCAATGACGGACAGGTGGCCACCACCTGGATGGGGCGGTTGATGCGTTGTCCGGTCGCGAGGGATTCGTCGATCATGACATCGATGGCCTCCCCGGCCTCGCAATCGAAGCGCACGTCCGCCCCCGGCCGCTTCAAAAACTCCCCCTGCACATCCTTGAAAGCGAAATGCACCTTCTTGCGCCGCTGCCGCCCCTTCTCCATCACCAGCAGACCACCGACCAGATCGGCACCGGTCGCCAGGGCGCCAAAATACATGCTGCCCAGGTGATTGCGGGTACGCCAACCCAGTGGAATGCGGATGCGCAGGGCTTTTGCGTCCATCCGCTCTATGACGGGGGCGCAAAAACCGATGACGGGAATGTAGCGCCAGGCGAAGAGACGCAGGGCGAGGTTGGCTTTGAGGCGTTGCAGGTCCATTGCAAACTGATCCGATGAGTGAGTGTGAATGAAATGTTGCCAGCATCCCCCCTCAGAGGCAAGCGCCGATTAGCCGTTCCCTGAACGCCCCAGGATCCCCCCGTTCTCCTTGAGCAGCAGCGCCACCTCCTCCAGCACATAGTCGATGAACAGGCGCGCCGCGTAAGAGAGTCCCTTGCGGCTCGGGTAGACCAGCCAGATGTTGTCCAGGGTCGTCTCATACTCGGGCAGCAGATCGATGATGGCGCCGCTCTCCACCTGGGCACGCATGGTGAGCTCGGGCAGCACGGCGATGCCGTCCCCCTCGGACACCGCATGGCGGATGTAGTAGGAGCTGTTGGAGATCATCCGGCTGTTGATCAGGATCTCCCCGTGATTGAAGGTAAGCTTATTGTCCAGCTGGCCATCCGGCAGGCGCGTCACCAGCACGTTGTGATGGTGCAGATCCGCAAGGGAGGCGGGCCTGCCGTGGCGCGCCACATACTCCCGACTGGCGTAGAGCTTGCGAGTGAAGGGCATGATGGTGCGGGCGACAAAGCTGTTATCGATCACATCGCCGATGTGGATGCTGGCGTCCAGCCCGTAGTTCAGGATGTCTCGGTAGCCGACGCTGCTCAGGTGCAGCTCAATGTTGATCTTCGGATATCGCGTCAGAAAGCACTTGATGATGTCGTGGATGAAGATGTCAGAGTCATTGAGCAGCCCAATCTTGATGTTGCCCACCGGCTGATGGCTCTGGGTACGGATCTGCTCGTGAGTCTGATCCAGCTGGCTGATGATGTGCTGCAGGTTGTTGTAGTACTCCAGCCCCACCGGGGTCATGGTCAACCGCCGGGTCGTGCGGGTGAGCAGCTTGGCATTGAGCTCGGTTTCCAGATCCTTGATCCGGCGGCTCACGTTGGAGCGCGGAATGTTCAGTGCATCGGCCGCACTGGTAAAGCCCCCCAGTTCCACCACCGACAAAAACAACTTGAGATCGTCGATCCTCACCCCTTACCTCCCCGTCTTCCCGCCTGGCCTCGCCACCATGGCAAGCCTGCGGCCTTCTTCAATTGTCTCACAAATCGAGACAGTGTTGGCAGTCAAAGGCTGATTATCGAACATATATCACAGGATAAAATAGTCCTTTAGTCTCTGAATCATTGGACTTTTACCTATGAAACACCGGTATTTCCCCCTTTCATCCCTCTCTGTCATCGTCCTCGGCACTCTGCTAAGCGGCTGCAACAGTGAAGCCACCCCGCCCCAGGCCGAGACGCCGCGCCCGGTCAACGCCATCACCCTGAGCGAGGGATCTGCCCAGCAGACCCTGCGCTTTAGCGGCGAAATTCGCTCCCACCAGCGGGCCAACCTCGCCTTCCGAGTGCCCGGCACCCTGGATGCCATCCTGGTGAAAGAGGGGGACAAGGTGAGCAAGGGAGCGGTGATCGCGAGGCTGGATCCCCACGATTTTCGGGTTCAGCGGGATGAAACCGCCGCCATGCTCAAGGAAGCCAAAGCCGCGAGCCGGCTGGCCGAGGTCGAGCTGATCCGCACCCGCCAGGCGGTGGGTGACAATGCCATGGCCAAGATCAACCTGGACAGGGCCACCAGCGCCAGCGCCCAGGCCAGGGCACGGGTGCAGACGCTGCAACAATCCCTCGCCAAGGCCGAAGATGCCCTGGGCTATAGCGAACTGCGCGCCCCCTTCGACGGCGTGATAGGCCAGCGCTTCATCGACGAGCATGAGCAGACGGCCCCCGGGGTACCCGTCTTCTCCCTGCATCAACCGAGCGTCCTCGAAGCCGTGGTCGACGTGCCGGAGCAGCAGATTGGTCAGTTGAAGAACGACATGGCGGCGAGCGTCACCTGGTATCGACAGGATGTGCCCGTCAGGGCCGTCAGCCGCGAGGTGGCGAGCCTGCCCGACCCCTTGAAGCGTACCCATGAGGTGACCTTCCGCCTGCTGGACCACTCCCCCGAGCTGGTCCCGGGCAAGTCGGTCAGCATAGCGCTACCCCTGCCGGGCAGTGACCAGATCCACTGCCTGCCGGTCAGCGCCGTCACTAGCCAGGGCAAGCAGAACCGGGTCATGACGGTGCGGGCTGGTCAGGCCATCGGCGTGCCGGTCGAGATCGTCAGCCAGCACCACGACGAGCTCTGCGTCAAAGGCGCGCTCACCGCAGGCGATCGGGTGGTCACCGCCGGCAGCGCCCTGCTGAAAGAACGCCAGTCCGTTACGCTCATCAAGCAGGTGGGTGCCCAATCATGACCCTCTCCACCTTTGCCTTGCGACAAAAGACCTTCGTGGTCTTCTTCTCCATCCTCTGCACCCTGGTCGGGATCTACTCCTATTTCGATCTCGGCAAGCTCGAAGATCCCACCTTCACGGTGAAGAGTGCCGTCATCGTCACCCTCTACCCCGGCGCCACTGCCCAGGAGGTGGAGCGTCTGGTCACCGATCCCATCGAGACCAAATTGCAGGAGATGGGGTCGCTGTGGAAGCTGAGATCCCTCTCCCGCCCCGGCAGCTCCATGATATTCGTCGATTTGCAGGAGAAATACAGTTCTGATGTGCTGCCACAGCAGTGGGATCTGCTGCGCCGCAAGGTGCAGGACGTCAAGCTCGCCCTCCCGCCCCAAGCGCAGATCAGCATAGTGCAGGATGAATTCTCGGAAGTGTACGGCATGTTGTTCGCCGTCTACGGGGACGACATTCCCATGCATCAGCTCAAGGATCAGGCCCGCGAACTGCAGCGCCGTCTCAAGGCGGTCAAAGGGGTCAAGAAGGTGCAGCTGCACGGCATCCGCGAGCAGGTGGTCAACATCGATGTGTCGAGCGAACGTCTCGCCCGCAGCCACATCTCCATGGCGGAGCTCATCGCCCAGCTCAACAGCCAGAACATGCCGGTCAGTGCCGGTGAGTACGACATGGGACGCGAAAACCTGCGGGTGGCCCAGACCGGCGCCTACCAGAACGTCGAGGATGTCCGCAATTTGATGCTCACCACCGGCCTCGTCGGTAACAAGCGCGGCACCCTGCGTCTGGGAGACGTCGCCGACGTCTACCTCGATTACCAGACTCCGGCCCAGACCGAGAGTCGTTTCAACGGCCAGCAGGCCATTACCCTCGCCGTGAGCCCCGAGACCGGCATCAACGTGGTCAGCATCGGTGATGAACTGACTGCCGTGCTTCAGCAGTTCGAGTCCGAGCAACCCCTCGGCACCGGAGTGGGCATCATCGCCTTCCAACCCGAAGAGGTGACCAAGTCCATCAACAACTTCGTGCTCAACCTGCTCGAGAGTATCGCCATCGTGGTTGCGGTGCTGATGATCTTCATGGGCTGGCAAAGCGCCGCCATCGTCGGTGCCAGCCTGCTGCTGAACATTCTGTTTACTCTGATCTACATGAACCTCACCGGGGTCGATCTGCAACGGGTTTCGCTCGGTGCCTTCATCCTGGCCCTCGGCATGCTGGTGGATAACGCCATCGTCATCGTCGACCTCTTCATCGCCAAGCTGGCCAGAGGGATCAACCGGGATGACGCCGTCATCGACTCCATCAAGGAGATGGCCGTCCCCCTGCTCGGCGCGACCGTGGTCGCCTGCCTCGGAGCCACGCCGGTACTGCTCTCCCAGACCGACTCGGCGGAGTTCTCCATCTCCATCGTCCAGGTGCTGGTCAGCTCCCTGCTGCTCTCCTGGGTCGTGGCCATGCTGATCACTCCCCTGATGTGCTGGGCCTTCATCAAGGCACCGAGCGAAGATGAGAGCGGCAAGCCGGAAGGCAAGGCGGCCCGTCTCTATCGCCGCGCCGTACACTGGACCGTGGACAACCCCAAGAAGGCCATGCTGACCGTCTTGCCGCTGCTGCTGCTGACCGGCCTCGCTGCGCCGCTGCTCAACGTGAACTTCATGCCGAGCTCGGATCGCAGCATCGTCTTCCTCGACTACTGGCTGCCCAACGGGGGTCGCATCGAGAGCACCTCGGCGGACATGAAGGAGATTGAGCAGTGGCTGCTGGCCCAGCCCGAGGTGAAGAGCATCTCCAGCTACGTGGGTGAGAGTGCGCCGCGCTTCTCTGTCACCGTCGAGCCCGAGCCCCTGGATCAGAGCTACGGCCAGATCCTGATCAACACCCACAGCTTTGACGACATCCCCGCCCTGGTGGCCAGGGGTGATGCCTGGCTCGCCACCCGCTTCCCCTATGCCGAGCCGCGCTTCCGTGATCTCAAGCTCGCCACCAAGGACAAGTTCAGCATCGAAGCCCGCTTCGAGGGGCCGGATCCCGCCGTGCTGCACAATCTCTCCGAGCAGGCCCAGGCCATCATTCGTGCCAACCCACACACCAAGTACGTGCGCGACGACTGGCGCCAGCAGAGCAAGGTGGTCACCCCCGTCATCAACCAGGCGGCGGCCCGCAAGGCCGGGGTCAGCAATACCGACATCGCCATGGCCGTTCACACCGCGACCGAAGGGCTGCAGATTGGCACCCTGCGCCAGCAGGATGACCTCATTCCCATCAAGCTGCGCAGCGCCAACAGCACCCTGGAAGCCATGGCGGACTTGCCGGTACGCTCCGCCCTCGGCCTGCACAGCGTGCCGCTCGGCCAGGTGCTCAACGACATCGAGATCGGTGGGGAAGAGAGCATGATCTGGCGCCGCAACCGGCTGCCGGCCATCACGGTCCAGGCCGGGGTGGACGGGGAGCTCACCGCCTCCGTGGTGCGCCAGCAACTGGCGCCCGAGCTGGAGGCCATGGTACTGCCGGCAGGCTACACGATGCATTGGGGCGGCGAGTACTACGACGAGAAGCGTGCCGTCGATGATCTCATGCTGCAGACCCCCAAGGCGGTGGTGATGATGTTCATCATCCTGATGGCCCTGTTCAACGCCTATCGTCAGCCGCTCATCATCTTCATCACCCTGCCACTGGCCTCCATCGGCATTATCTGGAGCCTGCTGCTGATGGACAAACCGTTCGGCTTCATGGCCATCGTCGGCATGATCTGCCTCACCGGCATGATCATCAAAAACGGTATCGTCCTGCTCGATCAGATTGAGCTGGAGCGGCGCAACGGCCGCCTGCTGATCGATGCGGTCAAGGAGGCGACCATCAATCGCACCATGGCCATCTCCATGGCGGCGCTGACCACGGTGCTCGGCATGGTGCCGCTGCTCACCGATCGCCTGTTCGATCAGATGGCGGCCACCATCATCGGTGGCCTGATGGCGGCGACCGTGCTCTCGCTGTTCGCCATGCCCGCCTTCTACATGCTCTTCTTCGCCCGTGAACACCGCGCCCAAGGCTGCGCGCCGCAGGCCACAGACAAGGATCACTCCCATGAATAAGTGCCGCCTCAGTGCCCTCATCGCCCTGCTGATGCTGGGGGGCTGCAGTCTGGCCCCCGATTACCAGACCCCGACCCACCCGGTCAGCCAGGTCTATCTGAACCAGGCCACCCCGGGCACTCAGGTCGGTGGGGAGAGCCCCCTCGCCTGGTGGCACCAGTTCAACGACCCCGAGCTCGATGCCCTGGTGCTGGCCGCCCAGCGCCAGAACATCACCCTCAAGATAGCGAGCCAGCGCATCCAGCAGGCCCAGGCCTATCAGGAGGCCATCGCCTCCTTCAAGGTGCCCACCTTGAGCCTGGGGGGCGGCTACACCGATTCGCGCCTCAGTGAAAACGGCGATCTGACGGGGCCGGCGGTGAGCCCGCTGCCCCTGCCGGGCGCCCTCGGTGGCGGCTCGGTGCAACTGATGGAGCGGGATCCCACCGCCGTCTTCATCGGCGCCAACGCGAGCTGGGAACTGGATTTGTTCGGTCGCATCGACAGCCTGAGTCAGGCCGCCGCCATCCGCACCGAGCAGGCGGGCATCATGCGCAAGGGCTTGATCACCGCCATGACCGCAGACGTGATCAACAACTACCTGCAGTATCGCGGCGCCGAAGCGCGCAGCCTGATCGCCACCGATACCGTGCGATCTCAGCAAGAGACCCTGGCCATGGTCGAATCCCTGCATCGCAACGGCTATGGCTCGGATCTCGACCTGGCCAACGCCCGCGCGGCCCTCGCCACCACTCAGGCCAGCCTGCCGCTCCTCGACACAGCCAAGAATGTGCACCTGAACCGAATGGCACTGCTGCTCGGAGAGCCCGTCGCCCGGACCCAGGCCCGCTTCACCCCTCGCCCGCTGCCCGCCATGGAGGCGCTGATCCCGACCGGCCTGCCGTCCAGCCTGCTGACCCGCAGACCCGACGTGGCGAGCGCCGAGCGGGCCATCGCCGCCAAGAACCAGGAGCTCGGGGCCGCCATCGCCGCCCGCTACCCCAAGGTGTTCCTGACCGGCAGCCCGGGACTGGTGGCCGGGGATGTCGATGACCTGTTCAAATCGGGCTCCACCGCCTGGGCGCTGGGGGCCGGTTTCTCCTGGGATCTGTTCGACGGCGGCCGGGGCGAGGCCAGGGTCAAGGCGCAGGAGGCGGGTCTCGAGGAGGCGGCGCTCACCTATCAGCACACGGTCAATGCCGCCTTCAACGAGGTGGAGACCGCCCTCATCGCCTACGGCAACAGTCAGCAGTATCGGGATCACCTGCACCTGGCGAGCCAGCAGGCCGAGCTGGCCCTCGGCAAGGCCAAGAGCCTCTACCGTGCAGGCCTGGTCGATCACCTGCAGGTACTGGACGCCGAGCGCCAGCAGAACAGCCTGAAAGATGCCGAAGTGGTGGCGCGCCTCGGCACCGCCACCAACGTGGTGCTGCTGCACAAGGCCCTGGGAGGAGACTGGCAGGCCCCCCAGCTGACTGAGGGATAACCCCTCTCTCACCCGTACCGACGGGCCCGTCCCTGGTATGGCCTGAGGTCACAAGGCGCCATCCACAACGGGAGCAGTCCACACCGAGCCCCGGCATTGCGCCGGGGCTCGCCTTTTGGGGCCGTTGAACATGCTGAAACGCCCTCAAGCAGGCCTTCAGGCCCCCTCTTCCCAGTGATAAATCAAATGTAAAAGCGATCACTATTGATTTGGCAAATGATCAAAGAGGTCATGCTGACCGAAACAGACGCCATTTCGCCCCCTGTCCCGCGGTTTTTTCCATGGGTCGGCACCGCTGTGTCAGGGAGATGACAGCCCTAGCCAAATGAAAACCAACGACTAATCCCCTCCCCACGCGCGCTAGCCCAGCCTCCCCGCCGCGCCACTGGAATAAGTCACAGTAACCAGATGCCCCATCCCTCACTAGGCTGTGCAGGCCCGTCACTGGCCATCGGCCACGGGCGACCTTTTCGCACAGCACCTTTTCGCACAACACAAGGAAGAGAGAGATGGGTAACAATCAACTGCTGTTCAACGGTGGCGAGAGCGCCGGCACCTTCCAGCTCGATTTCAACAACAACCGCGCCTATGAGCTGTTTGGCAGGGAGTACCTCAAGTGCTACGCCAACCTGGCGGTCAAGGGCAAGATGAGCAAACCACTGCCCTCGGGTCCCTTGAGCTACCACGTCGACTTCGCCATGGATTGCGGCTGCAATTCGGTGCTGATTGACTTCAACCTCGCCTACAAGAAGACCTTTGGCAGCAACCAGGAGGCACTGCCGCTGCTGCGCGTCAGTGACTATGAGGCCGAGCTGCTGCTCTGCCAGCTGGTACGCGAGGCCGCCGCCAATCGCCTCAACAGCCGGGATCAGTTCGACGAGGCCGAGTCCTTCTTCAACGATGCCAACCTGCCCCTCGCCAGGGCCGTGGCGAACGACCCCTATGCCGACAAAGACGGCCTGGTGGAGTTCATCGTGGCCAACGAGCTGCTGGATGATCCCGCCGTCATGGCCAAGCTCGCCGAGCAGAAGGCCTACCTCATCGCCATCACCTCGGTGGTCACCGCCTACATCAATCGCTACGCCGAGGCCTACGGGGATCAGTACAAGACGGATGCGGATCTCTGGGCCAGGGCGCTCTCCAAGATCCCGTTGATGGGGCCGAGCAAGATCGATCAGCAGAGCTACAGCCGTCACATCAAGGGGATCAGCATCGCCACCGACTTCATCAACTTCATCATGGACGTGGTGGTGAGCCAGGGCACCACGGCCCTGGCAAGCTTCAACAAATTCCTGCAAAAACAGGGGGATGCCATCCGCTTCGGGGTGGAGAACAACAAGGACTACTACAAGACCATCACGGTGGGCATCACGGTGGAGGTGTTCAAGGTCGGCAGCGAGCTGGTCTATGTGCCCAAGATCAAGCAGTACCGCGTCAACTTCGACCGTCAGAACAGCAAGTTCACCTCCGCCTGCGCCAGCAGCGAGTTCGTGGACATCCATTTCAACTACCTCTATGCGGCCAATGTGTTCGACTACGAGGCGCTGAAAGATCCCGAGATCAAGCGCGACTTCGACAGCTTCATCCAGAAGCAGCGCAAAGCGCAGATTGAAGAGGCCGACACCTTCTTCAACGACGACTTCCCGCCCCTGCAGCCCAAGTTGCTGGCCCGCAGCAAGGCCACGGTCTGACGGGTGAGCCAAACAAAAACAGCCGGCATCTGCCGGCTGTTTTTTTTATCTGAAGCTTTAGCGGTCCCCCCGCTCAGGCTCGCTTCTCCTCGAGCCAGGCCCCCTGACTCTGCATCTCGAACAGCTGGGCGTAGTGGCCCCCCTCGGCCATCAGCTCGCCGTGGGTGCCCCGCTCGTTCACCTGACCGCGGGACAGCAGCAGGATCTCCTCTGCATCGACGATGGTGGAAAGCCGGTGAGCGATGGCGATGGTGGTACGGCCACGGCGCGCCGCCGACAGCGCCTGGGAAAGCGCGAGCTCGGTCTGGGAGTCCACGCTGGCGGTGGCTTCGTCCAGGATGAGGATGCGCGGATCCCCCACCAGCGCCCGGGCAAACGAAAGCAGCTGACGCTGACCGGCGGAGAGGTTCTTGCCCCCCTCCTCCAGCATTGTTGCGAGCCCATCCGGCAGACTCTGCACAAAATCCTTCAACTGCACCTCGTCCAGCGCCCGCCAGAGCGTCTCCTCGTCGATGCCGTCACGGCCGAGGCGCAGGTTCTCCGCCAAGGTCCCGACGAAGATGAAGGGATCCTGCTGTACCAGCCCGATGCTGCGGCGCACTGCCGCGAGCGACAGCGCCTCGAGCGCATGATCGTCAAAGCGGATGGTGCCGCTGCCGATGGGGTAAAAGCCCATCAGCAGGCTGATGACGGTAGACTTGCCGCTGCCGGTATGGCCCACCAGCGCCAGCATCTGACCGGGACGGGTACAAAAGCTCACCTCCCGCAGCACGGGTTGCTGGCCGTCATAGGAGAAGCTCACCTGCTCGAAGCTCACCCGCCCCTCGAGCGACGCCTCTTCACCGTCCGTGCTCTCCCGGGACTCGTCCAGCAGGGCGAATACCCGCTCCCCCGCCACCATGGCCTGCTGCAACTGGTTGAGCTGGTTGGTCATCTCGATGAGAGGCTCGATCATCCGCCCGAGGTAACTGATGAAGGCGTAGAGTACCCCCACCTGGATGGCGCCGCCGCTGCTCAATCCCTCGTGGGCGAACAGGGCCAGCAGCCCTATCAACACCATCATGTAGAAGAGATCGATCAGGGGGCGCAGCAGGATGCCGTTGATTTTCAAACTCTTGAGGCGGGCATGCCAGTGCTGCTGATTCACCTCGGCAAAAGCCCTGGCGAAATGGCGCTCCTGCACCATGGCTTGGATCACCGGCATCCCCTGCAGGGATTCGTTGAGCCGACTGTTGATGTCGGAGAGCAGGCTGCGGGTGGCCCGCACCACGGGCACGCTCAATTTCTGGTAGAGCCACATCACGGCCCCCACCAGGGGCAGCAGGGTGGCACACACCAGCATCAGCCGCAGATCCAGCAGGGCCATGGAGATGAGGATGCCGCACAAGAGCACCACTTTTTGCACCAGGAGCCCGATCACCTGCACATAGAGGTTCATGATGGCCTCGGTGTCGTTGGTGATGCGAGAGATGAGGGAGCCCGAGCGGTGCTTGTCAAAGTAACGGGCCGGCAGGCGGATGGCGGTGGCAAACACCTGCTCGCGCAGGCGCTGCACCACCGCCTGGGCGATGCGGTTGAAGCGCAGGGATTGCAGGTAGAAGCCGGCCGCCGACAGGAATTGCAGGCCGAGGTAACCCGCCGCCAGCGCGGCGACCTCGGGCCACACCAGCTGGCGCGGGGCCAGGTAGTCGTCGATGAACAGCTTGATGAGCAGCGGCCCCGCCACTTCGGCACCGGTGGCGAGCAGCAGGCAGATGCCCGCCTGAATCAGCCAGCGGGGGTAGCGGGCACAATACGCCAGCAGTCGCTTGATGGTCGGGTTCACAGATTTTCCTCCACGTCCTGCTCCAGGCGCTGATAGCGCACCATGTCCGCGTACCAGCCGTTGTGGGCCATCAGGGCACCGTGATGGCCCCGCTCGCTGATCCGGCCCTGCTCCAGCACCAGGATCTCGTCCGCCTGCTCCACCGCCGTCATGCGGTGGCTGACCAGGATGAGGGTGCGTCGGTGGGCCTTCAGTGCTTGCAGGATCTGCTGCTCGGTGTGGGCGTCCACCGCCGAGAGGGCGTCGTCCAGCACCAGGATGGGGGCCGCCAGCAGCAGGGCGCGGGCGATGGCGAGCCGCTGTTTCTGGCCGCCGGATAGGGTTACCCCCTTCTCCCCCACCTCGGTCTCATAGCCCTGAGGGAAACGAGTGATGTCGTCGTGCACGCAGGCGATGCGCGCCACCCGCTCCACCTCCTCCCGACTGGCATCCGGCCGGCCGAGGGCGATGTTGGCGGCAATGGTGGTGGAGAACAAAAACGGCTCCTGGGGCACATAGGCGAACTGGTTGCGCAGCTCCCCAAGGGCCAGCCGGTCGATGCTCACGCCGCCCATGGTGATCCGGCCGCCGCTGGGGTTGGCCAGACGCATCAGCAGCTTGAGCAGGGAACTCTTGCCCGCCCCGGTGCGCCCGACGATGCCGAGCATGCCGCCAGCGGCGATGGAGACATCGATTCCCGCCAGCAGGGTACGGGACTCGAGACGGTAATCCACCCCTTGCATGACCAGCGGGAAAGGGTGCGCGAGCGGCTGGGGCTCGGCGGGATCTTCGATATCGCTACGCTCCGCCAGCAGGGTCTCGATGCGTGAATAGGCGGCGCTGCCGCGCTCTATGATGTTGAACAGCCAGGCGATGGCAAACATGGGCCAGATAAGCTGCCCCAGATACATGGTGAAACTGGTGAGCTCCCCCAGGGTCAGCTTGTCCTGCATGACCAGGGCACTGCCGCCGGCCACCGCCAGAAAATAGGAACAACCGATGCACAGGTAGATGACGGGGTCGAACTTGGCATCGATGCGGGCCACCGCCATGTTGCGCTCCCCCGCCTGGCGGGTCAGCTCGGCGAATCCCTTGTCTTCCAAGGACTCCACCGCATAGGACTTGAGCACCCGCACCCCGGAGAGGGCTTCCTGGGTCTTGTTGTTGAGGCGCGAGAAGGCCCCCTGCGCCGCCTTGAACTCCTTGTAGATCTGGGTCCCGAAACGGTTCATGAAAAACGCCATCACCGGCAGGGGCAAGAGGGAGAGCAGGGTCAGCTGCCAGGAGTACTGGCTGCACATGATGGAGAGCACCAGGATCCCGACGATGAAGGAGTCCACCAGAGTCAGCACCCCCTCCCCCGCCGTCATCTCGACGGCCTGGATGTCGTTGGTGGCGTGGGCCATCAGATCGCCGGTGCGGTGGCGCTGGTAGAAATCCGGGCTCATGCGGGTGAAGTGGGTGAAGAGCCGGTTGCGCAGCACATAGGCGAGCCGGTAGGAGGCACCAAACAGCATGACGCGCCAGACATAGCGCAGCAGGTAGATGACGACCCCCAGCCCCAAGAGCCCCGCCAGATATTGCATCAAGGTGGCGTTGTCGAGCCCCCCCTTGGTCACGCCATCCACCACCCAGCCCACCACCTTGGGCGGGATCACGGTCAGCAGGGCCACCATCATCAACAGGGTGATGGCGATGAGATAACGCCGCCACTGATCCTTGAAGAACCAGCCCAGCCGCAGAAATACGCTCACATCAGGATCCTTGCTCGCGGCGCCAGGGCCGCTTGGTCATAAGAGATGCTCAAGACAATCGCCCCCGAAGCGGGGGCGAGGTGAACGGGCCATCATAGCCTGAAGCAGCCAGCTTGAGAACGATGGCTATCCCCCGGATGTCACAGCCGCTCGTCCCGCCCGCCGAACAGGCCCATGGTTGGCTCCTGCTGATCCCCGCTCAGCAGGAAGTGGGAGACCTCCTCCCGGGTCTGGCTGAAGACAAGCTGCAACTGGGTCAGCTCCTCTTCACTCAGATCCCCCTGCAGCCGCAGCCGCCACTCCAGCTCACCGGCCAGCAGTTGCAGACGCGCGGCGGAGATGTTGGCGGAGACCCCCTTGAGGGTATGCAGCAGTCGGCTTGCCACCTCGGGCTGCTGGCGACGCAGGGCGGAGCGGATGTCCCAGAGATCGTCCTTGTGTTCGGAGAGGAAGAGCTTGAACAGGATCTGCAGTGCCTCCCTGTCCTGTTCCAGCCGGCGCAGGGCATCGTCGAGATCCAGCACCCCCATCAGCGCCGGTGGCTTGACCTCGGGGCTGGTCCGGCGCTGAGCGCTGGCCCCCTTCACCCACTGCAGCAGGTTGTTGTAGAGATCCAGCTTGCTGACCGGTTTGGTCACATAGCCGTTCATGCCGACCCCGAGACAACGCTCCCTGTCCCCCGGCATGGCGCTGGCGGTGAGGGCGATGATGGGCACGTCGTGCTTGTCCACCATCTTGCGGATCTGGCGGGTGGCATCCAGCCCGTCCAGCACCGGCATCTGCAGGTCCATCAAGATCACATCGAAAGGTTGCTCCGCCACCTGCTCCACCGCCTCGCGTCCGTTGCCCACCACGGTGACCACGGCCTCGATGCGGCGCAGATACTCCACGATGAGCTGCTGGTTGACCCGGTTGTCTTCGGCCAGCAGCACCCGGGTGCCCTGCAGCAGCTCCCGGAAATGCTGCTGATCCCCCTGGACCTCGGCCTGACGTACATTGCGATCGTGGGAGCTGCCGTTGAGCATCTCGTCCACCTTGGCCAGCAGGGCGTTTTCGGTCATGGGTTTGGCCAGGAAGTGGCTCAGCCCCATGCTCTCCATGCGCCCGTGCAGCCCTTCCCGGGCCCAGGCGCTGGTCATCAGCACCGGCAGACGCTGCCACTGGCTGTGCTGATGCATCTCGAGGGCGAGATCCAGACCATCCTCCTGACCCATGCGCCAGTCGAGGATGGCGAGGCGGATGTTCTGTCCCTCTTCCCGCAGCACCTGACGGGCGCGGGAGACGCTGTTGACCGTCATCACGCAGGCGCCGGCCCGGCCCAGGATGTCCTTGGCCAGCTCCAGTACCAACTCGTTGTCGTCCATCATCAGGATGAGGGGCTGGTGCTCGAAGAAGACCCGCCGCCCGGATACCCCGTATACCGCCTGGGACATGGGGATCTCGAACTCGAAGGTGGAACCCACCCCGGGCTTGCTCTGCACCGAAATCTCTCCCCCCATCAGCCCGACCAGCCGCTGGGAAATGTTGAGACCGAGCCCGGAGCCGCCATATTTGCGGGTGTTGCCCGCCTCCAGCTGGGTAAAGGGCTGGAACAGCTGGGTCTGCTTGTCCGGCGCGATGCCGATGCCGGTGTCCCGCACGCTGAAGCAGACCCGCATGGGGTGCTGGTTGACCAGGGTGATGGAGAGCTCCACCTCCCCCCGCTCGGTGAACTTGATGGCGTTGTTGACCAGATTGACCAGCACCTGGCCCAGGCGCAGGGGATCCCCGCGCAGGAAGTCCGGCACCGCCGGGGACTTGTTGATGATGACCTCAATCTGCTTGCGCTCCGCCAGATCCGCGAACATGGCCGCCAGGGAGTCGAGCTGCTCGCTCAAGTCAAAGTCGATCTCCTCCAGGGTCAGCTTGCCGGACTCCACCTTGGTGAGATCCAGGATGTCATTGATGAGCAACAGCAGGGTATCGGACGAGGATTTGATCTTGCTGAGGTAGTCCCGCTGCTGCTGGCTGAGATCCGTCTGCAGCGCCAGGGCGCTGAATCCGATGATGGCGTTCATGGGGGTGCGGATCTCATGGCTCATGTTGGCCAGAAAATCGCTCTTGGCCTGAGCCAGCAAGCCGGTGTGACGGGACAGCTCGCTCAGCTTCTGGTTGCGTCGCCACAGGGTCACCGCCACCAGGGAGAAGCAGAGCAGGGCCCCGCCCAGCACCATCAGATAGAAGCGGCTCTTGAGGGAGGAGGCAAGATCCAGCTTGTCCTGTTTCCAGACCGGCAAGGAGGCCAGCCCCCGCATCTCGATGATTTGGTTGCGCAGGCGGTGATACTCCATCACCTGCTGATTGAAATCCTGGCTGAGCTGATTGATGGCCGTCACCTTGCCATTGTCGGCATAGTCGTCGCCGATGCGCTGCTGCAGCTGTTGCAGGTGGCGCAGATCGTGGGTATCCCAACTGCGTCTGAGGTAGTGGCTGATCCTGGCCAGATCGGTGAGATCCCGGTGCAGCCGAGTCTCGCTCGGGAGCTGCGTCAGCACGGCATCGAGCTGACTCTGGAAACGTGGCTCCAGATACTCGATGGTCATCTCCATGGTGTAGAGCCTGGCGAGATCCAGCAGATAACCGTCGATGTCCTTTTGCAGCGCCTGGGACTTGGGATCGTCGGCGAGATCCGGGTCTTCGCGTATCTGGGTCACAAATTTGTCGAGCACGTTGGAAAGCAGGCTGAGCCGCTGCTGCACACTGCCATCGCTGGCCTTCTCGCGGCCCAGCAGATAGACGGTGTCGGTATTGATGCGGTTGAGGACCAGCTCGGCCGCCATGCTCAACTCGGAGGCACGCTGCTGCTGGCTGAGCAGTTGCCAGCAATAGGCCGAAAACCCCAGCAAAGATGCGATGATAAGGCTCAGGATAACACGATTGACGCGTGCAACACTCTTCATCCCGTCTCGATTCTCATGTCATGGTCAACTATCCGGTGACGAGGTGTCACGGCCGGACCGCCAACTGTGAAAAATAACTGGCTGCTATGTTACCGTTAGTCGGCGCGATCAATGCAACAAAGTTGTTGCAAGGCAATGAAATAAGGACGCAATTATGTCATCTATCACTACCTATTGTAGCCAGTGCTTTACCCGCAATCGTCTGCCCAGCGAGAAAGTGGACCTGACCGCGAAGTGCGGTCGCTGCCGGGAGCCCCTGTTTGGTCTCGCCCCGGTCACGGGACGCAGCGATCAGTTCGACACCCTGATCGCCTCCGACTTGCCGGTCGTAGTGGATTTCTGGGCCAGCTGGTGCGGTCCCTGCCTGCAGTTTGCCCCGGTGTTTCAGGAGATGGCGCGAGAGCTCGCACCGCGCATCCGTTTCGTCAAACTCGATACCGAGCAAGAGAGTGCCATTGCCGGTCGCTACGGCATTCGCAGCATTCCCACCCTGATGGTGTTCCAACGCGGGCAGATCCTGGCACAGCGCAGCGGCTCGCTGCCAAAGAGCCTGTTCAAGGAGTGGCTGCTCTCCTCCCTTCCTGAGGAGAAATGAAATCATTATGTTTAATTTTTGTTTCAGTGGTGTTTAAGTTCTTTTTAACTCTGTGAGACGCCACATGCTTTGCTCACTTACCCCTGTTTCAAACAGGGGATCAAATGTAACCTCGGCAACACAACAACAACCATAAATTAACCGAGAACACATCATGCATACCTCTGCCGTACCCTCTGCACCCCCGCGCTGGCTCGACGTCAAGGCCGGGATCGTCATCGCTGACGTCCTCTTGCTCTGTGCCATGCTCGCCTGGCTCCCCTTTGATCCCATGGTCAACAAGGGGCTCGCCATCCTCATCTTCATCGCCATCCTCTGGTTGACCGAGGCGGTGAACATCACCATCACCGCCATCTCGATCCCGGTGCTGGCCACCCTGCTCGGGGTGTTTGACATGAGCAAGTCACTCACCGACTTCGCCAACCCCGTGCTCTTCCTCTTCTTTGGCGGCTTCGCCCTGGCGGCGGCCCTCTCCAAACAGGGGCTGGATACCCAGATCGCCGCCAAGGTGATGCAACTGGCCAAGGGGCACCTCGGCTGGGCAGCCATCGTACTGTTCACCATCACGGCCGCCCTCTCCATGTGGATCAGCAACACCGCCACCGCCGCCATGATGCTGCCGCTCGCCCTTGGCATGCTCAAGGGGCTCGACGTCCACAAGGAGCGCCGTACCCTGGTCTTCGTCCTGCTGGGCGTCGCCTACAGCGCCAGCATCGGCGGCATCGGCACCCTGGTGGGCAGCCCCCCCAACGCCATCGCTGCAGCCCAGATGGGCCTTGGCTTCACCGACTGGCTGAAATTCGGCATTCCCGTGGTGCTCATCTTCATGCCGGTGGGCATCGGCCTGCTCTACCTGGTCACCCGTCCCGACCTCTCCCATCAGGTCAGCACCGAGAAAGTCACCATCGAGTGGACCGGTCAGCGCAAGACGACCCTGGCCATCTTCCTGACCACGGTGCTGCTGTGGATTGGCTCCCAGCCCATCGCCTCGGCGCTGGGGGGCATTCCCCAGTTCGATACCCTGATCGCCATGGGGGCCATCCTCGCCATCGCCGTCAGCCGGGTGGCCAACTGGGATGACATCAACCAGAACACCGACTGGGGCGTGCTGCTGCTGTTCGGGGGCGGCCTGACCCTGAGTTCCATCTTGAAGCAGACCGGTGCCAACGCCTTCCTGGCGGAGCACCTCTCCAGCAGCCTGTCCACCATGCCGATCTTCGTGATCCTGCTCTGCCTCGCGGCCTTCGTGGTGTTCCTGACCGAGCTGGTCTCCAACACCGCCACCGCCGCCCTGCTGGTGCCGCTGTTTGCCGGGGTGGCCGAAGCGCTGGGGGTCTCCCCCATCGTCGTCTCCGTGCTCATCGCGGTCGGTGCCTCCTGCGCCTTCATGCTGCCGGTGGCCACGCCGCCCAACGCCATCGTCTTCGCCAGCGGTCATATCCAGCAGCGCGAGATGATGCGGGCCGGCCTGGTGCTGAACCTGGTGTTCACCGTCATCCTGACCCTGCTGGCCTATTGCTTCGGCGATATCCTGCACTGAGAAGGCGTCTCTCCTTCCCCTCGACAAGGCCCCTGACGGGGCCTTTCTTGTATCCACCGATCCCGCTGCCTTCCCACCATGTCGCACATCATGTCATCCACCATGTGCGCCTCTGGCAGTGAACTCACCCTGTAAAATCCATTCTTCATGAAATAAAAAACCCCCGCAATGCGGGGGTTTGGGAGTCAATGCACTTAGCCGACGTTGCAGGCTTTCAGATTCCAGATCCGGTCCACGTAATCCTGGATGGAGCGGTCGGAGTTGAACTTGCCCATGGTGGCCGAGTTGATGATGGCCTTCTTCGCCCAGAGCGCCGGATCCCGATACCAAGTATCGATGAGCTTGTGGGCATCCGAGTAGGAGGCGAAGTCCGCCAGGGTCAGGTAAGGATCCCCCCCTTCCAGCAAGGAGCGCTTGATGGAGGAGAGCTCGCCCGGACGACCCGGCGTGAAGTAGTCGGTGTCGAACCAGTCCAGCACGGCCTTGAGCTCGGAGTTGGCATAGTAGAAGTCATAGGGGTTGTAGCCCCGGCTCTTCAACGCCTTCACCTCGTCCACGTTCAGCCCGAAGATGGCGCAGTTCTCGGCACCCGCTTCCTCGGCGATCTCGATGTTGGCCCCGTCCAGGGTGCCGATGGTGATGGCGCCGTTCAGTGCCATCTTCATGTTGCCGGTCCCCGAGGCTTCGTAGCCGGCGGTGGAGATCTGCTCGGACACGTCCGCTGCCGGGATCATCTTCTCGGCCAGGCTCACCCGGTAGTTCGGCATGAACACCACTTTCAGCTTGCCCTGGATACGGGCGTCGTTGTTGACCCGCTCAGCCAGCTTGTTGATGGCATAGATGATGTCCTTGGCCAGCTTGTAGCCAGGGGCCGCCTTGGAGCCGAAGATGAACACCCGCGGGTGCATGTCGTAGTCCGGGTTTGCCAGCAGACGGCGATAGAGCGCCATGATGTGGATGAGGTTCATCTGTTGGCGCTTGTACTCGTGCAGGCGTTTGATCTGCACGTCGAAGATCGCCTCCGCGCTCACCTCTATGCCGGTCTCGTCCTTGATCACCTTGACCAGCTTCTCCTTGTTGTGGCGCTTGATGGTCATGAACTGCTGCTGGAATGCCTTGTCGTCGGCAAACTGGGTAACGGTGCGCAGCTTGTCCAGTTGCAGCGGCCACTCCTTGCCCACCACCTCGTTGTAGAGGGCGGCGAGTTCCGGGTTGCAGGCCAGCAGCCAGCGGCGCGGGGTCACGCCGTTGGTGACGTTGCACATCTTCTCTGGCCACAGCGCGGCGAACTCGGGGAAGAGATCCTCCTTCACCAGCTTGGAGTGGATTTCGGCCACACCGTTGACCTTGGAAGAGCCGATGACACACAGGTTGCCCATACGTACCTTGCGCACCGTCCCCTCTTCGATGATGGAGAGCTTGGCCTTGATGGCATCGTCGCCCGGCCACTTGGGATCCACCAGCTTGTTCAGGAACTGGGCGTTGATCTCGTAGATGATCTCGAGGTGACGAGGCAGTACCTTCTCGAACAGGCTGACGCTCCACTTCTCCAGCGCTTCCGGCAGCAGGGTGTGGTTGGTGTAGGAGAAGACCCCGTAGCTGATGGCCCAGGCGGCCTCCCAGCTCAGCCCTTCCTCATCCACCAGTACGCGCATCAGCTCGGGAATGGCCACGGTCGGGTGGGTATCGTTGAGCTGGATGGCGATCTGGGCGGCGAAGTTGCTGAAGTCGCTGCCATGGGCGCGCTTGTAACGGCGCATGATGTCCTTGATGGAACAGGCGCAGAAGAAATATTGCTGGATCAGACGCAGCTCTTTGCCGGCATCCGTCTCATCGTTCGGGTAGAGCACCTTGGAGATGGTCTCAGCCTGGGCCTTCTCCGCCTGGGAGTCGACATAGCCACCGGCGTTGAACACGTCCCAGTCGAAGAATTCGGAGGCACGGGACTCCCACAGCCGCAGGATGTTGACGGTGTGACCGCCAAAGCCGACAACCGGGATGTCCCAGGGCACCCCTTTGATCTTGCGACCGGCGTGCCACACCTTCTTCAGGCCGCCGTTGTCGCCAAACACGGTCTCCACGTAGCCATAGAGCGGGATCTCCTGCACCGATTCGGGACGGCAGATCTCCCAGGGGTTGCCGTATTCGCGCCAGGAGTCCGGACGCTCGATCTGGCGGCCATCCTGAAATTCCTGACGGAACAAGCCGTGCTCGTAGTGAATGCCGTAACCCACGGCCGGGTAGTTCAGGGTGGCAAGGGAGTCGATGAAGCAAGCGGCCAGACGGCCAAGGCCGCCGTTGCCAAGGGCCATGTCAGGCTCTTGCTCGCACAGATCGGTCAGTTCCAGACCGAGCTCCCCCAAGGCCTCTTCGCAGGTCTTGTAAAGGGAGAGGTTGTGCAGGTTGTTGGAAGTCAGGCGCCCCATCAGGAATTCAGCAGAGAGATAGTGAATCGCACGAGTATCTTTCTTGAAGTGAGTCTGCTGAGTACGGGTCAGGCGCTCGTATACCTGTTCGTTGACGGCGGCGGCCGTCGCTTTCCACCACGCTTCCGGCGAGGCTTTCTGTTCGCTTGTCCCCAAGGTAGAACGCAGGTGACGCACGATGCTCGCTTTAAGCTGATCTTTATCCAGTTGGAGATCCTGGTCTGTCTTCTTCTTGGTAGCCATACACCATTTTCCTTCGTTACAAATAAAAATGTTATCCCATCTCGGGACCGGCACTGTTGTTATATCTGAATATGTTCCGGCATGAGCATACTAGCCAAAACCGCTGAATGAAACGTTAACGCGAGTCACACTTTAACGTATGGAAATGACAGTTCAAGCCTGAAAACCCTTTCCAAATCAAGATTGGATGAAATATTAATATTCAAATAAATCATGTGGTTATATAAAAACGAAACGAGCGTGTTCATGAATAGGTTTTCAATACTTGAAAGCGTTTGAAAATACATGAAAATAACGACATTCCTGAATGGATGTGAAAGCGATTTCAATCTTCACAGGATCATTTCCACAATAAAAGAAAGGTGCCCCAGTTGGAGCACCTTTTCTCGTCATATTACCCATGAGCCTTGAACTGGTTGCTCATGGGGTCGTAGTGATAGCCGATCTGCTGCAAACGCGCGGCCAGCTGATCTTCCGTCATGTCGTAGTAGGCCAACAGCTCCTCCAGACCATCGCACTCCAGCCGCAGCTTTTCGTTGATGATCCCGAGCAGAATATTGGCGTCCAGTCGTTGCAAGGTGCTGACATCCATCCCGCTCCCTCCTTGTCATACATACTGTATAACCATGACCCCCTGCCCCCGCTTTGTCCATAGCGCAAAAAACACCCAACTTAGGTTGAGTGTAAATTTCATTTAAATTCAATTAGATAACAAAACATCCTGTTAGTGGGCTCACATTTTTGACCGAAAACGACTTGTCACTGGCGCTCGTTACAACTACTGTATACGCATACAGCATGGTTATTCATACAGGAAAACATATGAGCCAGCCCCTGAGCCACCCTATCCCATCCTCCCCTGCCGGTCTGATGGCCCCCTGGCCCACTCGCCACCAGGCCAAGGTAGAGCAGGCCGCACAGCCCGAGACGCCGCTGCTGAGCGAGCTGGGACGGCTCAGTCAGGATAATGGCGGCTGGATCCTGCTCATCGCCCCCCCTGGCCTGCCAGTGGCCGAGCAGTGGCAGGCGCAGGGGATCGATCCCGCCCGGGTGTTGGTGGTGCACGGTGCCAAGATCAAGAACTGGCAGCGCATGCTGGAGCAGAGCCTCGGCAACGGCCACTGCGCCGCCGTGCTGACCTGGCTACCCGAACAGGTCGCCCTGGATCGCGCCAAGTTGAAGAGACTGGGGCAAGGTACCGGCGTGCTGACTCGGTTCTTCGAGTCACAACGCCTCCCCCATCACCCGAACCTTGGTTACGGTGGTCAGGATATCTATCTCAATCACTGAGACTGGCTGATGGGGAAACGAAGGCTAAGGAAGGCGTGGTGATGGATAGTGCATCCAACCTAGGCAGTCATGAACGGTAGCCATTGGCGGTTATCAGGGCTCTGGGTCTGGAGGCTGGGTCTGGAGGCTGGGTCTGGAGGCTGGGTCTGGAGGCTGGGTCTGGAATGGAAATGACGCTCTTTCACCCATGCAAAAGGCGACCCTGAGGTCGCCTTTTATCATTGCCGTGAGCCCAAAACCAAGCCTTGCATGTTCAGGCATCCCATGGCTGGCATGCCCGTCAACACGACTCAGGAGAGTTTGACGTCCAGCTCGGCAATCTTGGCCGACCAGTAGGCCGGGCCGGTTTCATGGATATTGTTGCCTTGGGAGTCGACGGCGACCGTCACCGGCATGTCTTCCACCTCGAACTCGTAGATGGCTTCCATGCCGAGATCGGCGAAGGCCACCACCCGCGCCTTCTTGATGGCTTTGGCCACCAGGTAGGCGGCGCCCCCCACGGCCATCAGATAGACAGCCTGGTGCTCCTTGATGCTCTGCACCGTCTTTGGACCGCGCTCGGACTTGCCTATCATGCCGATGAGACCGGTCTCCCCCAGCATCATGTCGGTGAACTTGTCCATCCGGGTGGAGGTCGTGGGACCCGCCGGGCCGACCACTTCGTCACGGACCGCATCCACCGGACCGACGTAATAGATGAAGCGATTGGTGAAATCGACCCCTTCCGGCAGGCCTTCACCATTTTTGAGCATGTCGGCGATGCGCTTGTGGGCCGCGTCGCGACCGGTCAGGATCTTGCCGGAGAGCAGCACGGTATCCCCGCTCTTCCAACTGGCCAGCTCGGCCTTGGTGATGCCGTCCACGTTGACCCGGCGCACGTTGCCGCCGGACTCGCGGGTGATCTGTGGCCAGTCTTCCAGTTTGGGCGGGGTCAGCTCCGCCGGGCCCGAGCCATCCAGCTCGAAGTGGACGTGGCGGGTGGCTGCGCAGTTGGGGATCATCACCACCGGCTTGGAGGCGGCGTGAGTCGGCGCGGATTTCACCTTCACATCCAGCACTGTGGTGAGGCCACCCAGACCCTGGGCACCGATCCCGAGCTTGTTGACCTTGTCATAGAGATCCACCCGCAGCTTCTCTTCCGTGGTTTGCGGGCCACGGGCGATCAGCTCCTGAATGTCGATGTGCTCCATCAGGGCTTCCTTGGCAAGCACCGCCGCCTTCTCGGCGGTACCGCCGATACCGATGCCGAGCATACCGGGGGGACACCAGCCAGCACCCATGGTCGGCACTGTCTTCAGTACCCATTCGACCACGTCGTCGGACGGGTTGAGCATCACCATCTTGGACTTGTTCTCGGAGCCACCGCCCTTGGCGGCGATGCTCACTTCCACCTTGTCACCCTGCACCATGTCGATGTGCACCACGGCCGGGGCGTTGTCCTTGGTGTTCTTGCGACTGCCGGCCGGATCGGCCAGCACGGAGGCGCGCAGCGGGTTGTCCGGATTGGTGTAGGCACGGCGGGTGCCTTCATCCACCATCTCCTGCACTGTCATGTCGCTGTCCCACTGCACCTTCATGCCAATCTTGACGAAACAGGTGACGATACCGGTGTCCTGGCACAGAGGACGGTGGCCTTCCGCGGACATGCGGGAGTTGATCAGGATCTGGGCCAGGGCATCCTTGGCGGCCGGGTTGATCTCGCGGTCATAGGCAGCCTTGGCGGCCTGGACGAAATCGAGGGGGTGGTAGAAGGAGATGTACTGCAGGGCGTCGGCAATAGAATCAATAAAGTCCTGTTTTTTAATGATGCTCATATCATCCTCACTGGTCCTTGTCTCAAGCAATGCGAGCAAGGGCTTCCATTTGAGCCGAGCCTTAGTGGCGGTGCATACACAGCGCGACAGGCAGGGCGTGTTTTTATGACGTGTTTTTCTGTAAATGCCGACGGTCATGATACGCTTGAGCACCCTTACCGGCTAGGGAGCTGGGTGCAAACTGTTGCCTGTGTAACAAAAAATGAAACCAAGACTGCATATCCACCATTTCGACCCCCAAACATCCCTTCACACCCTGTTTGGTCGCCTGCAGCGGCAACCCTGGACCATCTTGCTGGAATCCGCCGGTCCCCTTGGCGCCGACAATCGCTTCGACATCATCACCGCCGATCCCCTCACCACCCTGGAAACCCGGGGAGCCTGCACGCTCGTGCGCCAGGACGAGGGCACGGTGCGAAGCGATGAAGACCCCCTCGCCCTGCTCGCCAGCACGCAATTGGCCCTGCTGGGGGAACTGCAGCCCATTCAGAGCGATGCCATCGGCGCCGAGCTGCCTTTTATCGGTGGTGCCCTCGGGCTCTTTGGTTACGATCTGGGGCGGCGTTTCGAGCGCTTGCCAACCCAGGCGCAGGCCGACATCCAGGTGCCGGACATGGCAGTCGGGATCTACGACTGGGCACTGCTGCGAGAGGTCGCGACCGATCGCTGGCAACTGGTGCATTGGGGTGACGAGGCGGGGCTTGCCCGCCGATTGCACTGGCTGACGGCGCAGTACGCCTCCCCCATCCAGCCCTTTACCCTGCGAGGTCCCTGGCAGAGCAACATGAGCCGGGCCGAGTATGGCGAGAAGTTTGCCCGTATCCAGGCCTATCTGGCGGCGGGCGACTGCTATCAGATCAATCTCACCCAACGTTTCAGCGCCCCCTATCAGGGGGATGAGTGGTCCGCCTACCTCGCCCTCAGCGCCGCCAACAAGGCGCCATTTTCGGCCTTTATGCGCCTGCCTGAGAGTGCGATCCTGAGCCTCTCGCCCGAGCGTTTCCTGTTGCTCGATGGTCGCCACATCGAAACCAAGCCCATCAAGGGCACCCGTCCCCGCCACCCGGATCCGCTGGTCGATCAGGCCCGCGCCGACGAGCTGGCCCGTGCCGACAAGGACAGATCCGAGAATCTGATGATCGTGGATCTCTTGCGCAACGACATCGGTCGGGTGAGCCGGCCGGGTTCGGTCAGCGTGCCCCATCTGTTTGCGGTGGAGTCTTTCCCCGCCGTCCATCACCTGGTCTCCACCATTCACGGGGAGCTCGATGCCTGTTGGCAAGGGGTGGATCTGCTGCGGGCCTGCTTCCCCGGCGGCTCCATCACCGGCGCGCCCAAGATCCGCGCCATGGTGATCATCGAGGAGCTGGAGCCCCAGCGGCGCAACGCCTACTGCGGCAGTATCGGCTACCTGAGCCAGCATGGGCGCATGGACACCAGCATCTGCATCCGTACTCTGATCGCCGAAGCGGGGCAGATCCACTGCTGGGCGGGCGGTGGCATCATCGCCGACTCCGAGGTCGACAGCGAATATCAGGAGACCTACGACAAGGTGGCCCGCATTCTGCCGCTGCTGGATGCACACTAAGCCAGCCATTGGACAAATCAACGTCAAGGAGAGAAAGCACGAGATGAGCGACATCCATCGGAAGCGGGCAGTGTGCTCCGTCACTCTTCGCCCCTCACTGCGGGGTCACGGGTTATGGCTTTGAATCGCACCGAGCTGCTGACCCGTTTCCTGCTGCAGCGCCCTGCCCCGGCCCATCGCCTGATGCTGGCAGGGCTCAAGCCGGCCGCCGTGCTGCTTCCCCTGGTGGAGCGTCCCACCGGACTTCACCTGCTGTTGACCCGGCGCAGCACCCAACTGCGCCACCATCCTGGCCAGATAAGCTTCCCCGGCGGCCGCCAGGATCCGGAGGATGAAAACCTTATCCAGACGGCCCTGCGGGAGACTCACGAAGAGCTGGGGATCCCCGCCTCCCAGATCCGGGTCATCGGCAGCCTCACCCCCCTCAATACCATCTCCCTCTACGATGTCTTGCCGGTGCTCGCCCAGGTGGACGCCGACTATCGGCTCACCCTGAGCCCGGATGAAGTGGAGCAGGCCTTCGAGGTCCCCCTGAGCCACTTGCTCAACCCGGCGCACCACATCGCCCTGACCCTGCCCCGGGGTGGCAGGAGCCACACCATTTATTGGATCCCCTGGCAAGATTCTTTCATCTGGGGGGCCACGGCCAGCATGATCCGCCAGCTAGCCCAGCATCTGTCGAGATAACATTCCATTAACGAGCGACGCTGAGAAATTATCCATTTAACACTCAACTAACATTGAGGATGATAAAGAAATTTTGATTTTTTATTCTTTTGATCACATTTCCATAAGAAAGTAGGGGTTCCGGCTCAACAAAGGTGAATTTGATCAACATTTTTGATTAAAAAGAAAGTATTCTTGCGCCGACTCAACAAAACACACATTCGGGGTGAGACACATGTCTAATACTGTCACCGGCGCGCAAGACGCCGCGACCACACAAACGCAAGGAACGCAGCCGCTGCAAGCGCGCAGTTGGAACAAGCAGGACACCACCTGGGTGATCAGTCTGTTTGGGACCGCCGTCGGCGCGGGCATCCTGTTCCTGCCGATCAACGCTGGCATGGGCGGCTTCTGGCCACTGGTGGTCATGGCACTGCTGGTCGGTCCCATGACTTACCTGGCTCACCGCGGGCTGGCCCGCTTCGTGCTGTCTTCCAAGAATCCCGGCGCCGACATCACCCAGGTGGTAGAAGAGCACTTCGGGATCGGCGCAGGCAAATTGATCACCCTGCTCTACTTCTTCGCCATCTACCCCATCGTGCTGATCTACGGCGTGGGCATCACCAACACGGTCGAGAGCTTCATGGTGAACCAGTTGCAGATGACTGCACCGCCGCGCTGGATCCTCTCCATCGTGCTCATCATGGGCATGATGTCGGTCATGCTGGCCGGTGAAAAGCTGATGCTCAAGGTCACCGAGTTCCTGGTGTACCCGCTCATCGCCATCCTGGCGGGCATCTCCCTCTACCTCATCCCGGACTGGACCGGTGCGGCCCTCTCCCAGGTGCCGTCCGCCAAGGATTTCGCCACCACCTTGTGGCTGACCATTCCGGTGCTGGTGTTCTCCTTCAACCACAGCCCGGCCATCTCCAGCTTCGCCCTGGCCCAGCGCCGCGACTATGGTGACAACGCCGTTGCCAAGTCCGACGCCATCTTGAAGCGCACCGCCATGATCCTGCTGGGTTTCGTGATGTTCTTCGTCTTCTCCTGCGTGATGAGCCTGACACCGGCCCAACTGGCAGAAGCCAAGTCCCAGAACATCGCCGTGCTCTCCTACCTGGCCAACCAGCATGCGAGCCCGATCATCTCCTACTTCGGTCCTCTGGTTGCCTTCGTGGCCATCGTCTCCTCCTTCTTCGGTCACTACCTGGGTGCCCGTGAAGGCCTGAAGGGCATGATCGTCCAGAACATGCGCAAGTCCGGCAAGACCCCGAACACCAAGAAGGTCGAGCTGTTCATCATCGCCTTCTTCATCCTGACCCTGTGGGCAGTGGCCGTGATCAACCCCTCCATCCTCGGCATGATCGAATCCCTGGGTGGCCCCATCATCGCGACCATCCTGTTCCTGATGCCGATGTACGCCATCAAGCGCGTACCGGCCATGGCGAAATATCAGGGCCAGATCAGCAACGTCTTCGTGGCGACCATGGGCCTGATTGCCATCTCCGCCATCCTGTACCAGCTGTTCTGATAACCGCGGTCTATTGACCCATCCATGCCCGCCAACCCTGGCGGGCATTTTTTATGGGCGCTTTTTGTGGACGCTGTGTGGAGGGAAAGACTGGCAATCGAGGGCTGGGGCATGGCCCAAGGCCCCGCCCCCTTTCTTCGCTCATTGCCGCCACTGAGCGGGTTCGGTGCACCTTGGGCGCTACCTTCGTTCACTGGTTCACTGGTTCACTGGTTCACTGGTGCACGATGCAAGTCCCTTTCCACAGCGTCAGCGCGGCTGCCTGCCGATGACAGACCGTTACGCCACGCACTCGCCTCTCCTCCCTAGGGGTGGGTTCACCTCCTGATGCCGACAAGCGGCGTCTTGCAACGCAAACGCCCTCTGCCTCCTTCTTCTTTGGCGATCCTTCCCATCCCGTCCTGCGTCCTGCTCATCGGAGATAACAACCAGCCCATGCGCAGCCGCATGTGCCCGGTGCGAAGCGGCTGCGAAGCCTGGCAAGACAAGGTTTGGGATGATGATTGAGGGATTGAGTGAGTTTGCAGCAATGGCGAGGGTGAAGGGCCATTTCCCCGATGCCAGCTCAGACCGGCACGGCGCTATGACCCAGCCCCCTTGGGACTGGACGTTCGAGAGAACATTAGGATCTTGATCACAGGCATAAAAAACGCCCTCACAGGAGGGCGTTTTCGCAGGCTTGATGCCTTGTTATCAGGCTTTCGTTATCAAGCCTTTGGTTATCAGGCTTCGCGCGACAGGGGCGCGGCGTCCAGCAGGGTCTCATCTTCGGCCATGCAGGCAGCAGCGGTGAACAGCACGTCGGTGGAGCTGTTGAGGGCCGTCTCGGCGGAGTCTTGCAGCACGCCGATGATGAAGCCCACGGCCACGACTTGCATGGCGATGTCGTTGCTGATGCCAAACAGGCTGCACGCCAGCGGGATCAACAGCAGGGAGCCGCCAGCCACACCGGAGGCACCACAGGCACTGATGGTGGCGACCACGGAGAGCAGAATGGCGGTGGCCAGATCCACTTCCATCCCCAAGGTATGTACCGCTGCCATGGAGAGCACGGTAATGGTGATGGCAGCACCGGCCATGTTGATGGTGGCGCCCAGCGGGATGGAGACCGCATAGGTGTCTTCCGGCAGACGCAGCTTCTCGCACAGGGCCATGTTGACCGGGATGTTGGCGGCGGAGCTGCGGGTGAAGAAGGCGGTCACGCCACTCTCTTTCAAGCAGGTCAGCACCAGCGGATAGGGATTGCGCTTGATCTTCCAGAACACGATGAGCGGGTTGACCACGAAGGCGATGAACAGCATGCAACCGATCAGCACCACCAGCAGCTGGGCGTAACCGAGCAGGGCACCGAAGCCGGTCTCGGCCAAAGTGGAAGCGACCAGACCCAGGATGCCGAGGGGGGCGCAGCGGATCACCGCCTTGACGATGGTGGAGACCCCGTGAGACAAGTCGGTGATCAGCGCCTTGGTACTCTCATTGGCATGGCGCATGGCGATGCCAAGGCCGATGGCCCAGGCCAGAATGCCGATGTAGTTGGCATCCATCAGCGCCTTCACCGGGTTGGTCACCACGTTGAACAGCAGGGTCTGCAGCACCTCGGTGATGCCGCCAGGGGGCGTGATCTCGGCACTGTTCGCCACCAGATGCAGGTTGGAGGGGAACAGGAAGCTCGCCAGCACCGCGACCACGGCGGCGGCGAAGGTGCCAAACAGATAGAGTGCCAGCAGCGGGCGAATGCTGGTCTTCTGGCCCTGTTTGTGACCGATGATCGCCGCCATGACCAGTACGAATACCAGCAGCGGCGCGACCGCCTTCAGTGCACCGACGAACAGGCTGCCAAGCAGGCCCGCTGCCTTTGCCCATTCCGGCATGAACATGGCGAGGAAGATACCGAGTACCAGACCGACCAGGATCTGGCTAACCAGACTGGTGCTGTTGACCAGTCTTATGAGGGGGTGTTGTTGTGTCATCAAATAGTCCCTGTGCACGCTTGGGTGCTTGAATCATGAGTCCTGTTTGCAATCTCCCGCACGCCGTCACCCCGGTCTCTCACCGGCGTGGTCTGTCCTGGCAAGTCTTCTTCTGGACCTGTCCAGTACGCGCGGGACTGCGGCAACGAATATCCCATCTGTCATCGGTTTTTTCCACATAATCACTGAAAAATATCAGGGTTACCTCACAAAAAATCTACAACAAAGCGATAACACAATATCAACGTCGGTCAAAATAGCGCCACTCCAGTCCCTTGGTCGGCCCGCCGACCCTCAAGGGTGGTATGATGCCGCTCTTTGTTCGTGCTGGAGCCTTGCCATGATCCCCTCCCTGTTGACCCGTCACTTCGGTTTTGATCGGTTAAGACCCGGTCAGGAGGCGGTGATCAGCCGCCTGTTGGCGGGCAAGAGCGCGGCCGCCATCTTCCCGACCGGCGCGGGCAAATCCCTCTGCTATCAATTGCCCGCCCTCGCCCTGCCCCACCTGACCCTGGTGATCTCGCCGCTGATCGCCCTGATGCACGATCAACTCGCCTTTTTGAAGAGCAAGGGCATAGCCGCTGCCAGCCTGGATTCGAGCCTGACGGCGGAAGAGAGTCGACGAGTGATGCAGCAGACCAGCGATGGCCAGTTGAAGATCCTGATGATCTCGGTGGAGCGCCTCAAGAACGAACGCTTTCGCCGCTTTATCGCCGGGGTGCCGATCTCGATGCTGGTGGTAGATGAGGCGCACTGCATCTCGGAGTGGGGCCACAACTTTCGCCCGGACTATCTGAAGCTGCCGAGTCATCGCCGCGAGCTCGCCATCCCCCAGGTGTTGCTGCTCACCGCTACCGCCACTCCGGCGGTCATGGCGGACATGCAGGCCAAGTTCGGCATAGATAAGGAAGACCTGGTGGTGACCGGCTTTTATCGTTCCAACCTGGATCTGGCCGTCGTTCCCCTGCCTCCCGAGGCGCGCGATGAGTGGCTGATTGCCGAGATCCTGAAGGAGCCCGCGGCGCCCACCATCGTCTATGTCACCCTGCAGCACAGTGCGCAGCAGTGTGCCGAGCGCTTGCAGCGGGCAGGCATCAGGGCCTGCGCCTATCATGCCGGGCTCGATAGCGATGTGCGTAGCCGGATCCAGCATGACTTCATGGCGGGCAAACAGGATTGCATCGTCGCCACCATCGCCTTCGGCATGGGCATCGACAAGGCCGATATCCGCCGGGTCATTCATTACGATCTGCCCAAATCCATCGAGAACTACAGCCAGGAGATAGGCCGCGCCGGCCGTGATGGTCTGCCCTCCCGCTGCGTCGTGCTGGCCAATCGCGCCCAGTTGCCGGTGCTGGAGAACTTCGTCTATGGGGATACCCCGGACAGATCAGCCATACTGGCGCTGCTCAGGACTGTGCAACAAAGTGGCAGTGAGTGGGAGTTTGGTCTGCTGCGGCTCTCCAACGATACCAATATTCGCCAACTGCCCCTCAAGACCCTGCTGGTCTATCTGGAAATGGAGGGGGTCATTGCGCCGGCCTACAGCTATTTCGCCGAATATCGCTTCAAGTTCGTGCTGGACAAGGGGGAGATCCTGGCTCGTTTCAATCCCGAACGCCGCCAGTTTCTGGAGCAGCTTTTTGCCTGTGCCCCCCAGGCTCGCAGTTGGTGCACCATGGACTTCGAGGCGCTCTGGCAGGGGTATCAGGGCGAGCGGCACCGCGCGGCGGCGGCGCTGGATTATCTGCAGCAACAGGGCTGGATCGAGCTCGAGAGCAAACAGATGACGGAAGTGTATCGGGTATTGCGCCAGGATCTTGCCATCGAGCCCTTGGCCGCACGGCTGCACGACCTGTTCACGCAAAAAGAGCAGAGTGAATTGGCCAGGTTGCAGGCGCTGTTGGCCTTCTTTACCTCAACCCGATGCCTGAGCCACGAGTTGGCCAGCTATTTTGCCGACCAGCAGGCACCCACCCATTGCGGGCACTGCTCCGTCTGTCGGGGGGAGATTGCCAACCTGCCAGTGCTGCCAAGCCAGCCCCTGCCTAATGAGCATGGTCTGCGTGCCTGGTGCGATCCCTTTGTCGCCCTAGGCAAGAGCCAGGATCCCCGCGTGCTGACCCGCTTCCTGTGCGGCATCGCCACCCCGCTCTCCACCCGCGTCAAGGCAAAGAACTTGGCGGGTTTTGGCCAATTGGCAACCCATCCCTTCGCCGATGTGCTGACGGCGGTATCACGAGCCTACCCCGCTATTTTCTAAGGATGTTACCGGGCGCCAAAAAATAAGACCCTCGCGGATGCGAGGGTCAAGCCAACGGAAACGTGCTTAAACAGAGCTTAGTATCTGCACAATCACCCGCTCTCTTGCTAAAGCGATGACTGCTCGACACAGGGCCAATCTAGTGCAGCCAGAATGTAGCGTCAATGTAAAAATTAGAGCTTAAGCACCAAACAAACGACATTACGTTGACGTAAACGCAATACCATTTCACTGCCAATTCCCTCGTCTCCCTTGCGCCATCTGGCCTGCGGTTTCTCCACATCACAGGGTCTCGTTTTCTGTCCCTGCCATATAAATATTTATTTTTTATGTCTTTGACATTTACCTCACTGTCATGGCAGAAATAATTTAACAGTCAGTAACATACAAAGAACACTGGCTGCTCCTTCCCACATCAGGATCGGGAAGCTTCCTTGTAAACTTAAACCAATGATGTTGATGGATTACTGGGGGCTGTTGACTAGGCTTAAGAGGTAAACAGAACAAAAGTAGTGATCCACTCTTTTCAGGGTAAGCGACTAAATCGAGGGCTAATTTATGGGCATCTTCGAGCACTATCAACAGCGGTATGAGAAAGCCAGAGAGGAGGAGTACAGCATCCAGGAGTTCCTGGATATGTGCAAACAGGACAAATCCTGCTACGCCTCCGCCGCCGAGCGGCTGCTGGTTGCCATTGGCGAGCCGGAAATGATCGACACCTCGGTCAATCCGCGCCTCAGCCGCCTGTTTTCCAATCGCGTCGTCGCACGCTATCCCGCCTTCAAAGACTTCTACGGCATGGAAGAGGCCATCGAACAGATAGTCTCCTACCTCAAACACTCGGCCCAGGGGCTCGAGGAGAAGAAGCAAATTCTTTATCTGCTCGGCCCTGTCGGCGGCGGCAAGTCGTCCCTCGCCGAGAAGCTGAAATCTCTGATGCAGAAAGTGCCCATCTATCGCATCAAGGGCTCACCGGTCAACGATCACCCCTTCTGCCTGTTCGACATCGAGGAAGATGGCGAGATCCTGGAAAAAGAGTACGGCATCCCGCGCCGTTATCTGCGTCCCATCATGTCGCCCTGGGCGGCCAAACGGCTGCACGAGTTTGGCGGAGACATCACCAAGTTCAAGGTGGAGAAGGTCAACCCCTCCATCCTCGATCAGATTGCCATCGCCAAGACCGAGCCCGGCGATGACAACAACCAGGACATCTCCTCTCTGGTGGGCAAGGTCGATATCCGCATGCTGGAACATTACGCCCAGGATGATGCCGATGCCTACTCCTACTCGGGGGCGCTCTGCAAGGCAAACCAGGGGATGATGGAGTTCGTGGAGATGTTCAAGGCCCCCATCAAGGTGTTGCACCCCCTGCTGACCGCCACCCAGGAGGGCAACTACAACGGCACCGAAGGCCTCTCTGCCCTGCCCTTCGACGGCATATTGCTGGCTCACTCCAACGAGTCTGAATGGCAGCAATTCCGCAACAACAAGAACAACGAAGCCTTCCTCGACCGGGTCTACATCGTCAAGGTGCCTTATTGCCTGCGCGTCTCGGAAGAGGTGAAGATCTATGAGAAACTCTTGTTCAACAGCGAGCTGACCGATGCCAAGTGCGCCCCGGGCACTCTGGAGCTGCTGGGTCAATTCTCCGTGCTGTCCCGATTGAAAGAGCCGGAAAACTCCAGCCTCTACTCCAAGATGCGGGTCTATGACGGCGAGAGCCTCAAAGACACGGATCCCAAGGCCAAGAGCTATCAGGAATATCGCGACTACGCTGGCGTGGACGAGGGCATGAATGGTCTGTCAACCCGCTTCGCGTTCAAGATCCTCTCCCGGGTGTTCAACTTCGATCATGCGGAAGTGGCCGCCAACCCGGTGCACCTCTTCTATGTACTGGAGCAACAGATAGAGCGCGAGCAATTCCCGCAGGAGCTGCATGATCGCTATCTGGAGTTCATCAAGGGTTATCTGACCCCGCGCTATGTCGAGTTCATCGGTAAGGAGATCCAGACCGCCTACCTCGAGTCCTACTCGGAGTACGGGCAGAACATCTTCGATCGCTACGTCACCTATGCCGACTTCTGGATCCAGGATCAGGAGTACCGTGACCCGGAGACAGGCCAGCTGTTTGACAGGGCCTCCCTAAACAGCGAGTTGGAAAAGATCGAGAAACCGGCGGGGATCAGCAATCCGAAGGATTTTCGCAACGAAATCGTCAACTTCGTGCTGCGGGCCCGGGCCAACAACGCGGGTCGCAATCCCAACTGGACCAGCTACGAGAAGCTGCGCACCGTGATCGAGAAAAAGATGTTCTCCAACACTGAGGAGCTGCTGCCGGTTATCTCCTTCAACAGCAAGACGTCGGCCGAAGAACAGAAGAAGCACGACAACTTTGTAGAGCGGATGATGGAGAAGGGCTACACCCGCAAGCAGGTGCGGCTGCTCTCCGAATGGTATCTCAGGGTACGCAAGTCATCCTGACCCTGCCGTGGTTCAAGGGGGAGTTATGGCGCATTTTATCGACCGCAGGCTCAACGGCAAAAACAAAAGCGCTGTCAATCGGCAGCGCTTCATCCGCCGCTACAAGAAGCAGATCAAACAAGCGGTCTCGGATGCTGTCTCCAAGCGCAGCATTCAGGACGTGGACAAGGGCGAGAGCATCAGTATCCCGACCAAGGACATCGGTGAACCCCACTTCCATCAAGGTCAGGGCGGCAAACGGGAGATGGTCCATCCTGGCAACGATCAATTCATTTCTGGCGACAAGATTGACCGCCCCAAGGGAGGAGGTGGTGGTCAGGGGAGTGGTGAAGGCCAGGCTTCGGATCAAGGGGAAGGCGCGGATGATTTCGTGTTCCAGATCTCCAAGGATGAGTATCTGGACCTGCTGTTTGAAGATCTGGAGCTGCCCCGCTTGCAGAAAACCCAGCTCAACCAGCTGATGGAGATGAAAACCTATCGGGCTGGCTACACCTCCAACGGGGTGCCGGCGAATATCAACGTAGTCCGCTCACTGCAGAACTCCTTGGCCAGGCGCATGGCCTTGCAGGCGGGCAAGAAACGACAGCTGCGCGAACTGGAAGAGCGGCTTGCCCTGCTCGCCGGTGAACCCAACGATCACTTCGCCGAGATGGCGCAGCTCGAGAAGGAGATCCGGGAACTCAAGCGTCGTATCGAGGCCGTCCCCTTCATCGATACCTTCGATCTCAAGTTCAACAACTTCGTCAAGCGGCCCGTCCCCTCCAGCCAGGCGGTGATGTTCTGCCTGATGGACGTGTCGGGCTCCATGGATCAGGCCACCAAGGAGATGGCCAAACGCTTCTATATCCTGCTCTACCTGTTCCTGAGCCGCACTTACAAGAATGTGGAGGTGGTCTACATTCGCCACCATACCCAGGCCAAGGAGGTAGACGAACACGAGTTCTTCTACTCCCAGGAGACTGGCGGCACCATCGTCTCCAGCGCCCTCAAGATGATGAACGACATCATCAACGAGCGTTACCCCGCCAACCAGTGGAACATCTACGCAGCGCAGGCCTCCGATGGGGACAACTGGGCGGATGATTCCCCCCAGTGCCGGGAGATCCTGCTGCGCGACATCATGCCGCGGGTGCGTTACTACTCCTACATCGAGATTACCACCCGCGCCCACCAGACCCTATGGCACGAATACGAGTCGGTGGCCGAGCAATTCCCCCACTTCGCGATGGAACACATTCGCAAGGTAGAGGACATCTATCCGGTATTCCGGGAGCTGTTCAAGAAGCAGGCGGCTTGAGGGAGCACATATGGTAGAAACTGCGAGAAAAATAGCCCCCCTGGACGATGGTCCTGACTGGAACTTCGATCTGCTGGAGACCTATCACCAGGAGATAGCCCGGGTGGCCAAGTCCTATCGGCTGGATACCTACCCCAACCAGATCGAGGTGATCACCGCCGAACAGATGATGGATGCCTATTCCAGCGTGGGCATGCCCATCGGTTATCAGCACTGGTCCTTTGGCAAACGCTTCATCCATACCGAACGCAACTACAAACGCGGTCAGATGGGGCTGGCCTACGAGATCGTCATCAACTCGGATCCCTGCATCGCCTACCTGATGGAGGAGAACACCATGCCGATGCAGGCCCTGGTAATGGCCCACGCCTGCTATGGCCACAACTCTTTTTTCAAGAACAACTATTTGTTCAAAGCTTGGAGCGACGCCTCTTCCATCATCGACTACCTGTTGTTTGCCAAGAACTACATCACAGAGTGCGAGGAGAAACACGGCATCGATGCGGTCGAGCGGCTGCTCGACTCCTGCCACGCCCTGATGAACTTCGGGGTGGATCGCTACAAGCGGCCCCAGAAGATTTCACTCGCCGAAGAGAAGCGGCGCCAGAAGGCGCGGGAAGATTACCTGCAGACTCAGGTCAACGAGCTGTGGCGCACCCTGCCCAAGCAGCACAAGGCCTCCGGGGTCGAGGACAGGCGCTACCCCCCCGAGCCACAGGAGAACATTCTCTACTTCATCGAGAAGAATGCACCACTGCTGGAGCCATGGCAGCGTGAAATAGTGCGAATAGTGCGCAAAATTAGTCAATACTTCTACCCGCAGAAACAAACCCAGGTGATGAACGAGGGATGGGCCACCTTCTGGCACTACACCATCCTCAATCACCTCTACGACGAGGGGAAGATCAGCGATCGCTTCATGATGGAGGTGCTGCACAGCCACACCAACGTGGTCTATCAACCCCCCTACAACAGCCGTTACTACTCAGGCATCAACCCCTACGCCCTGGGGTTTGCCATGTTTACCGATCTGCGTCGGATCTGCGAACACCCGACCGAGGAGGACAGATACTGGTTCCCGGACTATGCAGGTACCAACTGGGTCGATACCTTGCATTTCGCCATGCAGAACTTCAAGGACGAGAGTTTCATCAGCCAGTTTCTGAGTCCCAAGGTAATGCGGGACATGAAGCTGTTTGCCATCGATGACGATGACCTCAAGAACTACCTCAAGGTCTCGGCCATTCATAACGAAGAGGGCTACCGATTGGTTCGCAACACACTGTCGGCGCAATACAACCTGAGCAACCTGGAACCCAACATTCAGGTCTACAACGTGGCGGTGAAGGGAGACAGATCCCTGACCCTGCGCTATGTGCCCCACAACCGGATACCCCTTGGGGAATCCCGTCATGAGGTACTCAAGCATTTGCATCAACTGTGGGGTTTCGATGTGGTGCTGGAGCAGGATAACGGGGAGCTGCCCGCGGACATCATAGGGCGCTGCCCGGATCGCAAGACAGTCGCCTGACTGCGGGATACAGCCATAAAAAAACGCGCCGAAAGGCGCGCTTTTTTATGTTGCGAGCATCAGTTGTCGCACAGGTTGCTCGGCATATCCTGGCGCAGGCGAGTCCACAACTTGCCGGACTCGATCCCGTACTGACGCACCGTCATGAATACGGCGTCATGGTTCTTGGTTTCGGCCAAGCCCAGCAGCACCTTGTAATAGGCATCTGCCGTCTCGCGGGCCTGCTTGTCGGAGAAGTAGTAACGTCCGACCCGGCTGTACAAACCTTTGAAACCGTTGAGGATCAAGGCGTAAATGGGGTTGCCGGAGGCAAAGGATAGCTGATGATGAAGCCGGTAGTCGAACTCGGCATAGGCCTCAGCCGTGTTCTCGACTTCAGCGGCGCCTCGCAGGATCTCGGCAGCCTGCTCCGGGTTGTTGCGGATGGCGCCACGAATGAAGATGGTGCAGATGTTGGTTCGGGCCGACAGCAACTGGGCAACCAGGTCCGGTACCTTGTCCTGATCGAGGCGAGCCAGGGTCTCCAGGATATTGAGGCCCGAGGTTTCCCAGAAATTGTTGACCTTGGTCGGTTTGCCATGCTGGATGGTGAGCCAACCATCACGGGCAAGACGCTGCAGCACTTCGCGCAAGGTGGTGCGAGTCACGCCAATCAACTCGGACAGTTCACGCTCCGCCGGCAGAATGGATCCAGGAGGAAAGCGATTGTTCCAGATGGACTCGATGATGTATTCCTCGGCAAACCCAGCGGGGCTTTGCGCTTTGATGACCATGTAGTGACTCTGTTGTAGTACGTAAAAAGGCTCACGAATAATAGCAAAGCCGACCATGCAGGCAAGCAGAAGGTCAGTCCTCTGCTCACATAAACCGGAAGTTTTTGTTAAAAATATGTATCTTGCTATTCAATTGAAATCCCTCTGATGATGGATCGAGACAACACTCCGGGATGAAAGCCCTCCTTGATGCAACCACGCCGACACCGGCCTTCCTGATGGGCTCGGAGATACAGCGAGCAATACGGCAGCTCTCATTGGCTCAAAAAACGAGACAGTGTTGAGAATAACTGGCGGATTATCGGTCGAGTCAGACGCGCTACAGTATCCACCGGCTTTACATCCCAGGAGGTCATCACCATGCGATACCCACTGCACTCCCCCGCACTGCTCGTCACGAAATTCACCAGGACCGTCAATGACAGCGCGACCAGGCACCAAGATACCCTAAGCATGCTTTCTCTCCGACGCCCTGTCCCCGACAGGCCGTCTGCCGGTCGTGCGCCAGCCCGCGCACGAGATCTGATTTAAGTGGCGTCCCTCCCCTGTCGATGAGGGATAAGTAGATAAAAGACACATAAAGATGCCAATTCCCTCACGTGATGACGGTAATTGGATGCAATGTGCAGCCATATGGCATCTTTGGGTGTATGAACAGCGCCAATCAACACCCCATGAGGGTGATTAATGCTCATCGCGTCTGGGCAAGCACTGCGACGTTATTTATAGTTAGCGCTCATTTGATTAAAATCATGTGCAATCAATTTGATAAAGGTGACTATCCAAATGTTCGGGCCATCTTGGCTCGACTGCACAGACGCAGATATCAACAACAGAACAGAGAACAACCATTATGCCAATCAGCCTAGGGCACGCTTTTGCAAGGAATTTTTTGGGCAATACCCCTAAATGGTACAAAATTGCCATCGTCTTGTTTTTGCTGATCAATCCGATCGTTTTCCACATTGATCCCTTCCTGGCTGGCTGGCTGCTGGTCGTCGAATTCATCTTCACTCTGGCCATGGCCCTCAAGTGCTATCCACTGCAACCCGGCGGCCTGCTGGCCATCGAGGCTGTGTTGATCGGCATGACCTCCGCCGACCAGATCAAGCATGAGCTGGTCGCCAATATCGAAGTGCTGCTGCTGCTGGTGTTCATGGTGGCAGGCATCTACTTCATGAAGCAGCTGCTGCTCTATGTCTTCACCAAGATGCTGGTGCGCATCCATTCCAAGACCCTGCTCTCCCTCGCCTTTTGCCTGGTCTCGGCCTTCCTGTCAGCCTTCCTCGATGCGTTGACCGTGATCGCCGTGGTGATCAGCGTCGCCACCGGCTTCTACGCCATCTATCACAAGGTGGCCTCGAAGGAAGAGGCAAGCAATCTGCACGATGACGATGAAGGCATCGATGAACTGACCCGCCAACATCTGAACGAGTTTCGTGCCTTCCTGCGCAGCCTGATGATGCATGCCGCCATCGGTACCGCCCTCGGGGGTGTCTGTACGCTGGTGGGGGAACCCCAGAACCTCATCATCGGCGAGCAGGCCGGTTGGCACTTCGGTGAATTTGCCATCCGCATGTCGCCGGTCACCATCCCCGTCTTCATTTGCGGCCTACTCACCTGCATTCTGGTGGAGAAATTCCGCTGGTTTGGCTATGGCACCAAGCTGCCCGAGCCGGTGCGCCGCATCATGGAAGAGTACGAGCAGGAAGAAGATGCGCAGCGTACCCCGCAAGAGAAGGCCAAGCTCATCGTCCAGGCGCTGATCGCCGTCTGGCTCATCACCGGGTTGGCATTGCACCTGGCGGCCGTGGGTCTCATCGGCCTGACAGTCATCGTGCTGGCCACCTCCTTCACCGGTATCACCGAAGAGCATGCCCTCGGCAAAGCTTTCCATGAGGCTCTGCCCTTCACCGCCCTGCTCACCGTCTTCTTCAGCGTGGTGGCGGTGATCATCGATCAGCAACTGTTCAAACCGGTGATCCAGTGGGTACTGGCCGCCAATCCCGAGGATCAGCTCGCCCTCTTCTATATCGCCAACGGCCTGCTCTCCATGGTGAGCGACAACGTCTTCGTCGGCACCGTTTACATCAACGAGGTGAAGACGGCCCTGCTCAATGGCGCCATCAGCCGTGAGCATTTCGATCTGCTGGCGGTGGCCATCAACACCGGCACCAACCTGCCTTCGGTCGCGACCCCCAATGGTCAGGCCGCCTTCCTGTTCATGCTGACCTCGGCGCTGGCGCCCCTGTTGCGCCTCTCCTATGGCCGCATGGTGTGGATGGCGCTGCCCTATACCCTGGTATTGGGATTGGTGGGTTTCTTCGCGGTGGAACAGCTGCTCGCCCCGGCCACCGAGTGGTTTTATCAGGCTGGCTGGTTGATGCAGGGAGGGGCGGCCCCCGCCCTGGTGCCTGCGGCACATTGATGATGAAAGGGCCCCTGGGGGCCCTTTTCTTTTGGATCCGGCTCTGCTCTAATTCAGCCACTGTTTTCTCTGTGAGATCAATCAGATGATCGAATTCCTTCGCCGTATTGCCAGCCATCGGCTGGTATGGGGGCTGCTGGCGGCCTCAGCCCTGTTCCTCGAGCTGTGCGCCCTCTTCTTCCAGCATGTGCTGGGTCTGCACCCCTGCGTCATGTGCATCTACGAGCGGATCGCCATCTTTGGCGTGCTCGCGGCCGGTCTGCTCGGCATGGTCTCCCCGCAGAAATGGTATCTGCGTTGGAGCGCCCTGCTGCTGTGGGGTTACAGCGCCTTCTGGGGTCTGAAACTGGCACTCAAACATGTGGACTATCAGCTGAATCCCTCCCCCTTCAACGTGTGCGAAGGCTTTGTCGACTTCCCGAGCTGGGCGCCACTGGATCAATGGATCCCCTGGCTCTTCTTCCCGGACGGGGACTGCAGCGAGATCACCTGGCAATTCCTGAGCTTCTCCATGCCCCAGTGGCTGATCGCCATCTTCGCCGCCTATCTGCTGGTGTTCGTGGTGGTCGCCGTCGGCAACCTGGTCAAGGGACGTTGCTGCAACTGATCCGGTGATCGACCCTCCATATAAAAGGGAGCCACCGGCTCCCTTTTTCACATCTATTGTCATCGTTCATCGCCTTCACCACCCTTCTTTCCAGCCGGTGCTCGTGGGAGTGACCGTCAGCAACCTGGTCAAGGGTCGTTGCTGCAACGGATCCGGTGATCGACCCCCATAAAAAGAGGGAGCCAGTGGCTCCCTCTTTTTATGGGATTGTACCTATCAGGAGGCGGGCTTGCCCGCACTGCGCCTGGCTTTCACCATACCGATGATCATGGGCAGCAAGGAGACTCCGATGATGCCGAAGATGAGCAGGGTGAAGTTGTGGCGCACCACAGGCAGGTTGCCGAAGAAGTGGCCGGCATAGACGAAGGAGAGCACCCACAACAGCCCCCCCACCAGATTGAAGGCCAGGAAGCGCGGATAGGTCATGGCTCCCATGCCCGCCACGAAGGGGGCGAAGGTGCGCACTATGGGCAAGAAGCGGGTGATGATGATGGTCTTGCCACCATGCTTGGCATAGAAGGCGTGGGTCTTCACCAGGTAGTCGCGGCGAAAGATCTTCGAATCCGGATTGCGAAACAGCTGCTCCCCGAAGAAGTGCCCTATGGTGTAATTCACCACGTTGCCAAGCACGGCGGCGGCGATCAGCACGGCGGCCAGGGTGTGTACATCCAGCGCACTGCCCACGGTGAGCGCCCCGGCGGCAAACAGCAGGGAATCCCCGGGCAGGAAGGGGGTCACCACCAGGCCGGTTTCACAGAAGATGATGAGGAACAGGATGGCGTATACCCAGACGCCATAGTTTTCAAACAGCTCTTTCAGATGCACGTCGACGTGCAGAATAAAGTCAATCGCAAACAGGATCAGATCCATTTTTTCTTACCCATGAAGTGAACGGCGTGGAGTCTACGCCAATGCCCTGCACGTCACAATCCACAGCTGGGGCAGGAGATCCTGATTGATAAACCTGATGGTCATCTCACACGCAGATGGATGCACAGTGTTTATTCCAGCGCGTCCAGCCCCTTTCTGACCTCAGCGGGCAGACAGGACTCCCAGCCCCAGATCAGCACCAGCAACAGGCTGAGGTCATCGAGCCAGCCCAGCAGCGGCACCACGTCGGGGATGAGATCCACCGGGCTGATGCCATAGAGCAGGATGAGGATCACCAGCCCCTTGGCCCACCAGGGGGTAGCAGGGTGGCGAAACCCGAAATAGAGGCGGCGCAGACGCCGCCAGATGAGCCAGCGTTTGCCGCTCAACTCTCGATCAACTCGCTGCGCAGCCGCTGGATCTGATCCCGCATGGCGGCGGCCTGCTCGAACTCCAGATCCCGGGCGTGCTGGAACATCTGCTCTTCCATCCGTTTGATCTCCTTGCTGATCTCGCTGGCGGAGCGGGCATGGTACTCCCCTTGCGGCTCGGCGGCCTTGCGAGCCCCCTTGGCCGATTTGCCCGCCGTGCGGCTGCCCCCCATGTCCATCACATCCCCCACCGACTTGTTGAGCCCCTTCGGCGTGATGCCGTGCTCGAGGTTGTGGGCATGCTGCAGGGCGCGGCGCCGCTCCGTCTCCTCGATGGCCACCTTCATGGAGTTGGTGATGGTATCCCCGTAGAGGATCACCTTGCCGTTGAGGTTGCGGGCCGCCCGGCCTATGGTCTGGATGAGAGAACGGGTGGAGCGCAGGAAGCCCTCTTTATCCGCATCCAGAATCGCGACCAGGGAGACCTCCGGCATGTCGAGCCCTTCGCGCAGCAGGTTGATGCCCACCAGCACATCGAACTTGCCGAGACGCAGATCCCGGATGATCTCCACCCGCTCCACGGTATCGATGTCCGAGTGCAGGTAGCGCACCCGCACGTCGTGATCCGCCAGATATTCGGTCAGATCCTCCGCCATCCGCTTGGTGAGCGTCGTGACCAGCACCCGCTCCTCCACCGCGACCCGCAAGCGGATTTCGGAGAGCAGATCGTCCACCTGGGTGGTGACCGGGCGCACCTCGATCTCGGGATCCAGCAACCCGGTCGGACGCACCACCTGCTGCACCACGTCGCCACCGGACTTCTCCAGCTCGTAGGGGCCGGGAGTCGCCGAGACAAACACCGTCTGGGGCATCAGGGCTTCAAATTCGTCGAACTTCAGCGGCCGGTTGTCCAGCGCCGAGGGGAGACGGAAGCCGTACTCCACCAGCGTCTCCTTGCGCGAGCGGTCACCCTTGAACATGGCGCCAATCTGGGGCACGGTCACGTGGGACTCGTCGATGATGAGCAGGCCGTCCCCCGGCAGGTAGTCGAACAGCGTGGGCGGCGGCTCGCCGGGGGCGCGTCCGGACAGATAGCGGCTGTAGTTCTCGATGCCGGAGCAGTAACCCAGCTCCTGCATCATCTCGATGTCGAACTGGGTACGCTGGGTGATGCGTTGCTCCTCCACCAGCTTGTTCAGGCTCATCAACTGCTCGCGACGCCCCTTGAGCTCCTCCTTGATGTGATCGATGGCCCCGAGGATGGTCTCCCGCGGCGTGGCATAGTGCGTCTTGGGATAAATGGTGTAGCGCACCACCGTCTGCTCGATGGCGCCGGTCAGGGGATCGAACTGGGAAAGCCGCTCCACTTCCTCGTCAAACAGCTCCACCCGCAGGGCCAGCTTGTCCGATTCGGCGGGATAGATGTCGATCACCTCTCCCCGCACCCGGAAGGTGCCACGCTGGAAGGCCACGTCGTTGCGGGTATATTGCAGCTCGGCGAGGCGGCGCAGGATGTCCCGCTGGTTGATCACATCCCCCACTTTGAGGTGCAGCATCATGCTGAGGTAGGCTTGGGGGTCTCCGAGGCCATAGATGGCCGAAACGGAGGCGACGATTACCACATCGCGCCGCTCCAGCAGCGCCTTGGTGGCCGACAGCCGCATCTGCTCGATGTGATCATTGATGGAGGCATCCTTCTCGATGAAGGTGTCCGTGGTCGGCACATAGGCTTCCGGCTGGTAGTAGTCGTAGTAGGAGACGAAATACTCCACAGAATTCTCTGGGAAGAACTCCTTCATCTCTCCATAGAGCTGGGCGGCCAGGGTCTTGTTCGGCGCCAGTATCATGGTGGGGCGATTGAGGGTGGCGATCACGTTGGCCATGGTAAAGGTCTTGCCCGAGCCGGTTACCCCGAGCAGCGTCTGGTGGGCGAGCCCCGACTCGATGCCATCGAGCAGGCGGGCGATCGCCGCGGGCTGATCCCCTGCGGGTTGAAACTGGCTGGCCAACTGAAATAACTTGCTCATCACGACTCCCGGCAAAAACAGCAAGAAAGAAGTGTACCCCGAGTTGGGATATCTGGGTATCCACTCCGCCAGAGCCACCGACTATTGACCTGGAAAAGCGAGCTCTGTATAGTGCGTCTCCTTGCCTGATGTTCCCCCGTAGTTCAGTCGGTAGAACGGCGGACTGTTAATCCGTATGTCACTGGTTCAAGTCCAGTCGGGGGAGCCAATCTCCTCACCATCTCGGTGCAAGTTATCCACTTTAGTGCTTTCCTCTGCCAATTTTAATGCACAAGCCGATCCTCTCGGCGATCCTCCCTTTTGATCCCCCTCTTATCGCCGACAGCGTTTTCTCCTGTCGAGTATAACTATATGATTTTTATAGTAATATTTTTCTGTAGGTATTTTTTGAACAGCCCTTGCACCCCAGCATTGGCGCGGCCTGCAGCCTGATTGCCAAGTTTCATGAACAGGGTTATCCACAGATTCTGTGGGTAAGTGAGTCAAAGCCAATCAGGGCCTAGGTTAGCTGCAATCGCCACCGGCTTGGCGAGCGCAAAGACCCGTATCCCCATTTTCTCCTGTTTTTCTCCTCCCCCCTAAATGGGTTTCTGAGGGCCCGGCACATCCCCAGATGCCCCATTTGTGTCGCCATGCCAGATGCCATGGGTCACCCCCGCCAACCAGATCGGTGACACATGGGGGATCCGGTTTTCTTCAACCAGTCAAAAATGCTGAAAAACGTCTGCCACTACCCGCTGAACAGCAGGTAATAAATTGTCCACAGGGGGCAAAAGCCTCGGCCCGCCGACAGCAGAAATCACTCATTGACAGCGAGATGGGCAGTGATAAATATCGCTGCGACCCCCTTGGCATCCGCACCTCACCCCTCCCGGGTCGATCAGCCCCCACTTAACTGCCTGCCAGACCACTTTGACGCTTCTCTCTTGCCATGGGATCCGGCACAATATCGGCCCCACTTTTTTCCTCGGTTCTTCCGGGCATGACCATAGATTTCGTGACACTGCTGCATCAAAGCGACTCCCTGCTGCTGTTCGTGGTACTGGCCTTCGGCCTGCTGCTGGGCAAGGTACGCATCGGTAATTTCCAGATAGGCAACACCATCGGGGTACTGTTCACCGCCCTGCTGTTCGGCCAGATGGGCTTCCAGTTCTCCACCTCCACCGAAAATGTCGGCTTCATGCTGTTCATCTTCTGCGTGGGGATAGAAGCCGGGCCCCACTTCTTCAGTGTCTTCCTGCGCGATGGCATCCACTACATCACCCTGACCCTGGTGATCCTGCTGAGCGCCCTGCTGCTCACCGTGGGACTCGCCAAGTTCTTCAACCTGGGCCCCGGCATGGCCGCCGGCATCCTGGCGGGCTCCCTCACTTCGACCCCGGCGCTGGTCGGCGCCCAGGACGCCCTGCGCAGCGGGTTGCTCAACCTGCCCCACCAGACCGACATGCAATCCGTGCTCGACAACATGGGGATCGGCTATGCCCTGACCTATCTGGTGGGTCTGGTGGGCCTGATGCTGGTGGTACGCTACCTGCCCTCCCTGGCAAGGCTGGATCTCAACACCGAGGCGCAGAAGATTGCCCGCGAGCGGGGACTCTCCGACAGCGAGAACCGCAAGACTTACCTGCCCATCATCCGCGCCTACCGCGTCGGCCCCGAGCTTGCGGCCTGGATTGGCGGCCGCACACTGCGCGAGACCGGCATCTATCCCCACACGGGCTGTTATGTGGAACGTATTCGCCGCAACGGCATCCTGGCGAGCCCGGATGGTGATGCGGTGATCCAGGAAGGGGACGAGATCGCACTGGTGGGCTACCCCGAGAGCCACGAGAAGCTGGACGTCAACTATCGCAACGGCAAGGAGGTGTTTGACCGCAACCTGCTGGACCTGCAGATCGTCACCGAAGAGATCGTCGTGAAGAATGACGCTGTGGTCGGCCGCCATCTGGTGGAGCTCAACCTCACCGAGAAGGGCTGCTTCCTCAACCGGGTGGTGCGCTCCCAGATAGAGATGCCCTTTGATCGCAACATCATGCTGCAAAAGGGTGACGTGCTGCAGATCAGCGGCGAGAAGCTGCGGGTCAAACTGCTGGCCAACAAGATTGGCTTCATCAGCATTCACAGTCAAACCACGGATCTGGTGGCCTTCGCGACCTTCTTCGTGTTGGGCCTGCTCATCGGCTCCGTCTCCCTGGTGTTCGGCCAGATAGAGTTCGGCCTTGGCAACGCGGTCGGCCTGTTGCTGGCGGGGATCCTGATGGGCTATCTCAGGGCCAACCACCCCACGGTGGGCTATGTGCCGCCAGGAGCATTGCGCCTTGCCAAGGATCTCGGTCTCGCCGTCTTCATGGTGAGCACCGGTCTCAAGGCCGGTGGCGGCATCCTGGATCACCTGAGCGAGGTGGGTATGGTTGTGCTCTTCTCCGGCATGCTGGTCACCACCCTGCCGGTGCTGGTGGGCTACCTGTTCGGGGTCTGGGTACTGAAGATGAACCCGGCCCTGCTGCTCGGGGCCATCACCGGGGCTCGTACCTGCGCTCCGGCCATGGACGTGGTCAACGAGGCCGCCAACAGCTCCATCCCGGCGCTCGGCTATGCGGGCACCTATGCGGTAGCCAACGTCTTGCTGACGCTGGCGGGCTCCTTCATCATCGGCTTCTGGTTCTAGCGATTTCGAGCCGACGTCATATCAAAAGGAGCCTCAGGGCTCCTTTTTTCGTCACGGCGCTGCTTACCGCCAATTTGAATAGTGGAAACCGTGCTATGACGCCCCTCCAATCAAACCCAATAAGCTAAATCCCCCACAGTGCGCCGCTTACACTCTATAAAACGAGTGAGGTGTACGTATGAAACGCTTATGGATTGTCATGATCTGGCTGTTCTGCTCCCTGAACCCCGTCTGGAGTGCCGAAGCAGACCAACAAGCCACCACGGATGAGGGATCGGATAAAAGCGCCCTGGAGTTTGACAGTGCCCAGCTCTCCAAACCCATGCGGGGCGATCTGGATGCCATGCTGGAGCGACGAGCCATCCGGGTACTGACCACCTACAACAAGACCGGCTACTTCATCTACAAGGGAGTACAGCGGGGCGCCACCTACGACGCCTTCATGCAGGTGGAAAAGCGCCTCAACGAACAGCTCCGCAAGAAAAAAGCCATCAAGCGCAATCTCAAGGTGCACTTCGTCTTCATCCCCGTCGCTCGTGAAGCCCTGATCCCCGCCCTGCTCGAAGGCAAGGGGGACATCGCCGCCGCCAACCTCACCATCACCGACAAGCGCAAGCAGCAAGGGGTGGAGTTCTCCTCTCCCCTGATTGAAAACGTGCGCGAGTTGCTCATCTCGGGCCCCCAGTCTCCCAAGGTGGAGAGCGTCGCCGATCTCGGGGGACAGAGTGTCTATGTCAGGCCCTCGTCCAGCTATTACGACAGCCTGCTGGCCTATAACGCCGCCCGCAAGGCGGCGGGGGAACCCCTCATCGACCTCAGGCCCGCCTCCGAAGTGCTGGAAGACGAGGATCTGGTGGAGATGGTCAACGCAGGCCTGCTGCCCTTCATCGTGATGGATGAGCACAAGGCCCGTTTCTGGAAGAAGATCTTCCCGGCCATCCAGATCCACGAAGAGCCGGTGTTCCGCAGCGGGGGCATCATCGCCTGGGGGGTACGCAAGGAGAACACCCAGCTGCTCGCCATGCTCAACGAACAGATCAAGGCCCTGCGAGGCAAAGCCACCGGCGAAGCCATACTGGCGCGCTATCTCAAGCAGAACAAGTTCGTCAAGAGCGCCGCCGCCGAGGCCGAGCGCAAGAAGTTCCTGCAGGTGGTCGAGCTGTTTCGTGAATACGGCGAGAAATACGACGTGGACTGGCTGCTGGTCGCAGCCCAGGGCTATCAGGAGTCGGCCCTCAACCAGAAGGCCCGCAGCCATGTGGGGGCCATCGGCATCATGCAGATCATGCCCGCCACCGGCAAGGGGTTGAAGGTGGGGGATATTCGCCAGCTGGAGCCCAACATCCACGGCGGCGTCAAATACATGCGCTGGATGATCGATCACTACTATGCGGATGAGCCCATGACGGCGCTGGACAAGGCGCTCTTCTCGTTCGCCTCCTACAACGCGGGGCCGGCCCGGGTGGCGCGGCTGCGCACCGAGGCCAAGAAGCGGGGACTGGATCCCAACATCTGGTTCCACAACGTGGAGTATGTGGCGGCGGAGAAGATAGGGCCCGAGACCGTCACCTATGTGGGCAACATCTACAAGTACTACATCGCCTACAAGCTGGTGATGGAGCAGATGGCCCTCAGGAAGCAGGCCACCGACGCCCTCCAGGCACCGGGCAAGGAGAAGTCGGCTGAACAACCTTCCGGTGCCAGCAAAACCTGATGCTCGCCGGCATCAGATCACCACGGCGGGGCCCACAGGGCCCCGCCTTCTTTTTCACTCCTCACATCCGCCGTGACCAGAATGAACAAAATGGGCAGAACAGCCTTAATAGCCATTACGGCCAGATTGTTTTCCAGACAGATACGATTAATTAACCTCCATGCAACAATCACAAGGAGAACACCATGTTGCAAGGAACCTTCAAGCGCACCCTGCTCTGCTGTCTGCTGGGCGCCAGCCTCGGCGTGCAGGCCAAGATCGACGAAATTCACTTCCTGATCCCGGGTGGCGCTGGCGGCGGCTGGGACAACACGGCACGGGGAACCGGCGAGGCGCTGACCAAATCCGGCCTCATCACCACCGCCTCCTTCCAGAACATCTCCGCCGGGGGGGGCGCCAAGGCCATCGCCCACCTGATCGAAACCTCGGCGCAATCCGACAAGACCCTGATGGTCAACTCCACCCCCATCATCGTCAAATCCCTCTCCAAGGAGCTGCCACAATCCTTCCGGGATCTCACGCCGGTCGCCGCCATCATCGCCGACTACCAGGCGCTGGCCGTACCGCTCGACTCCCCCTATCAGACCTGGCCCCAGCTGCTGGCGGCCTATGAAGCCAATCCCGCCAAGGTGAAGATCGCAGGCGGCTCCGCCCGGGGTAGCCTGGATCACCTGGTGGCCGCCATGACCTTCAAGAATGCGGGGGCCGATGCCAGCAAGCTGCGCTACGTGGCCTATGATGCGGGCGGCAGCGCCATGGCCGCGGTCCTGGCGGGAGAAACCCAGGTGCTCTCCACCGGCTTTGGCGAGGCGATGGAAGCGGTCAAGTCCGGCCAGATGCGGATCCTCGGCATGACGGCGTCCGAGCGCATGCCGGATGCCAAAGACATCCCCACCTTCAGCGAGCAGGGCAACCCGACCGTGTTTGCCAACTGGCGCGGTTACTTCGCCTCCCCCAGTGTGAGCGCCGAGAAATCCGCCGAATTCGCCACCCTGCTCAAGCAGATGTATGACAAACCGGAGTGGGAAGCCGTGCGGGCGCGCAACAACTGGACCAACAGCTATCAGTCCGGTCCCGAGTTTGTCGCCTTCCTCAACAGCCAGGAGCAAGAGATCGGCGGCCTGATGCGCGAACTCGGCTTCATCAAGTAACCCCAACCCCGTGGCGGGCCCGGCCCGCCCATTGGAGTCATCATTATGCACCTGACCAAGGAACGGTTCGGGGGGCTGCTGTTTTTGCTGCTCTCCCTCGCCTATGGCTATCACGCCACCCTGATCCCGGGCTACCCGGGGGACGAATATGAACCCTTTACCGCCAGCACCCTGCCCTATGCCCTGGCCGGCGTCGGCATCGTGCTCTCCCTGCTGCTGATGGCCTCCCCCGGCGGTGAGCGGCTGCAAAAAGAGTCCGGCAACTGGCGACTGGTGTTCGCCTTTCTGATCCTGATGATCATCTATGGCGTGGCCCTGACCTGGCTCGGTTTCTTGGTCGCCACCGTCTTGTTCCTCATCGCCGGGATCCGGCTGATGGGTGAACCCAGCCTCGCCTTCGCCTGCAAGGTGAGCCTGCCCTTCACTCTCATCTTCTGGGCCCTGTTGACCAAGGGGCTCAATGTCTACCTCGAGCCGGGTCGGCTGTTCACCCAGTTGCTGGGATAAGGAGAACCCATGTTAGACGGCATTCTGCAAGGGCTCGGCACCGCCGTGATGCCCATCAACCTCTTCATGGTGGTGGTCGGCTGCTTCGTCGGCACCTTCATCGGCATGTTGCCGGGGCTTGGCCCCGTCACCGCCATCGCCCTGATGATCCCCATCACCTACGGGCTGGATCCCGCCTCCGGCATCATTTTGATGGCCGGGGTCTATTACGGCTCCATGTTTGGCGGCTCCACCGCCTCCATCCTGATCAACACCCCGGGCTGCTCCGCCAGCATGATCACCGCCATCGACGGTTATCCCATGGCGTGCAAGGGCTATGCGGGCAAGGCACTGGCCATCTCCGCCTATGCCTCCTTCGTCGGCGGCACCCTCTCCGCCATCTTCCTGATGGTGGCGGCGCCCCTGCTCGCCAAGGTCTCCCTCTCGTTCCAGTCGGCGGATTACTTCGCCCTCATGGTGCTGGGTCTGTCCGCAGTGGCGGCCTTTGCCGGCAAGGGTCAGGTGCTCAAGGCGCTGATCATGGCGCTGTTTGGCATCATGATCTCCACCGTCGGCATCGATCGCAGCGTCGGGGTAGACAGATTCACCTTCGGCCTGCCGGACCTGCGCGATGGCTTCTCCTTCCTGCTGCTGGCCATGGCCACCTTCGCCCTGGCGGAGATCCTGATGACGGTGCTGCGCCCTGGCAAGGATTCCCGTGCCGAAGAGGCGGCGCAGATCCAGAAACTCGGCTCCCTCAAGCTCAGCAAGGAGGAGGTCAAAGAGATAGCGACCCCGGTCGCCCGCTCCTCGGTGCTCGGCTTCTTCATCGGCGTGCTGCCAGGGGCCGGTGCCACCATCGCCTCCTTCATGGCCTACGGGGCCGAGCGCAACTTCGCCCGCAAGGAGAAGAAGGATGAGTTTGGCAAGGGCAGCCTGACCGGCGTTGCCGCCCCGGAAGCGGCCAACAATGCCGCCTCCAGCGGTGCCTTCGTGCCCCTGCTGACCCTGGGGATCCCGGGGTCCGGCACCACGGCACTGATGCTGGGCGCCCTCATCGCCTATGGCATCCAGCCGGGCCCGCGTCTGTTCATGGAGCATCCGGACGTGTTCTGGTCGGTGATCATCTCCATGTACCTTGGCAACGTGGTACTGCTGATCCTCAACCTGCCGCTCATCCCCTATCTTGCCAAGATCCTGCAGGTGCCGCGCCCCGTGCTCATCCCCATGGTGCTGCTGTTCTCGCTGATCGGGGTCTATCTGGTCTCCTTCAACACCATGGACATCTATGTCATGTCACTGGTGGCCCTGGTCGCCATCGGCCTGCGCCTGCTGGACTTCCCCATGGCCCCCATGCTGCTCGGCTTCATCCTGGGCGGCATGCTGGAGGACAACCTGCGCCGGGCACTGGTCATCAATGACGGCTCCCTGAGCTTCCTGTGGGAGCGCCCCATTACCCTGGGCTTCACCCTGGTGACCCTGGTGATGTTGTTGCTGCCGGCCTGGCAGTGGTGGCAAGCCCGCAAGGCCAACAAGTCCCTCAAGGGGGAGCCGGCCACCAGCCACTGAATCGATGAGCCTCTGCCACCTCTGTACTCTACCCATAATGAGCAGAGCCCTTGATACCCCGACTGGGAGCAAACCCTACTAAAAAGAGCGCCAACAGGCGCTCTTTTCTTGTGTGATATTCACCCCATGTTCAGTGGCGGCGGTAGCGCCGCTCCGGCCGTCCGACGGTGCCGTATTCGAGATCCGGGCTCGCCAGCTGCTGACCCACCAGAAACTCCAGATAACGGCGCGCCGTGGTGCGGCTCACCCCCATCTTGGCGCCAACCTCCTCGGCGCTGGCCCCCTCGGCGGTCAGGGCGGTCAGCACCCGCTGCAGGGTGAGTCCGTCGATCCCCTTTGGCAGGCCGGCTGCCGCCACCTGTTGCAAGGGAGTACCGAGCAAGGCATCCACCGCCTGCTGATCGATGTCCGCCAACGCCGCCAGGGCGGCGATGCTCTGGCGGTACTTCTCCAGGGTGTCTCGCAGACGCTCGAACACCACGGGTTTGAGGATGAAATCCACCACTCCGAGGCGCATCGCCTCTTGCAGGGCACTCGCCTCCCGGGCGGCGGTGAGCAGGATGACGTCAAGGCTGGCGCCGGCCTGGCGCAGCTCCCGCAGCAAGGAGAAGCCCTCCCCGTCCGGCAGCCACACGTCCAGCAGCACCAGATCGGGCTTGAGGATGGCTATCTGCTCCCTGGCATCGAACAGGGTGAGCGCCACCCCCAGCACGTCAAATCCAGACAGCCGCTGCACGAAGCGGCGGTGGATCTCGGCGATGGCCGGATCGTCCTCGACGATCAGGATCTTGATCACTCACACCTCCTTGGGAATGTAACAGACGACGCAACTTCCCTGCGCCGTGGCTTCGATGGTGATCTGTCCCTGCAGGGCGTCCAGGGTCTTGCGCACCAGGGAGAGGCCGATGCCGTGGCCCGGCTCGGATTTGCTGCTCACCCCCCGCTCGAACAGCCTGTCCGCCAGGGCGGGATCCACCCCGCCGGCCCCATCCTCTACCTCGAGGATGAGATCCTGTCCCAGATCGCTCAAGGCCACCCGGATAGGCTGGTAGGGGGCGCCGTGGCGGCGGGTCGCCTCGAAGGCATTGTCGATGAGATTGCCAAGCAGGGTCACCAGCTGGGAGCCGCTCACCCTGGCGGGAATGTCCTGCAGGCAGGCGTCGGGATCGACGATGAGCACCAGCCCCAGCTCGTGGGCCCTGTGATACTTGCCAAGCAGCAGTCCCGCCACCTTGGGTTTGCCGATGGCCCCCATCAGGAAGCTGAGCAGGGTCTGCTCGGTGGCGGCCTCCCGCCCGATGAAGGCGAGCGCCTCCTGGGTGGCACCCAGCTCTATCATGCCGGCGATGGTACCGAGCTGGTTGTTGTGTTCATGGGTCTGCACCCGCAGCAGATCGCTGTAGGCCTGGACCTGGGAGAGCTGGGCACTGAGTTCGGCCAGCTCATCCTTGCGCCTGAAACTCGACACGGCGCCGATGAGGCGTCCCTCCTGCACCAGCGGCAACCGGTTGACGATGAGGGGCTGGCCGTTGAGGACAATTTCCTCGTCAAACTGGGGGCTCTGCTCTTGCAGGATGGAGAGCATGCGGCTGCCCGGCAGCAACTGGCCGATGGGTTGACCAATGGCGGCCCTGGCAACGGTTTCATCCAGGCGCAGCAATTTGATGCCGTTGGGGTTGATGGAGGTGAGCCTACCCTGCTCGTCGATGGTGAGGATCCCTTCGCGCACGGTGCGCAGGGTGCAGTCGAGCTCCGCATAGAGGCGCCCTATCTGCTCAGGTTCGAAGCCGAAGATGGCCCGCTTGTAGCGCCGGGCCAGCCAGCCGGCGGCGGCGCTGTTGAGGATCACGATGAGCAGGGTGCAGAGCAGGCCAAAGCGCAGGAAGCCCCGCAGGTCGGCGTCGATGTCCCGCACCAGATAGCCGACCGACACCACCCCGATCACCTTGCCCATCTCGTCGCGAATGGGCCCCTTGCCGCGCACCGCGCTGCCAAGGGATCCCTGCGCCCTCGAGATGTAGAACTCCCCTTGCAGGGCACGGGCAGGATCGTCCCCCACCATGGGCTTGCCGAGCCGATCCGCATTGGGATGGACCAGGCGCCGGGCATCGGCGTCACCGATGACGATGTAGCTGGCCCCGACCTCCCCCCGCATCCGCTCCACCAGCACGTTGAGACGGGCGGTATCGGCGCGCTTGACCCCGGCGATGACGCCGGGCTCGCGGGCCACCAGCCGTGCCACGTCGAGGGCCTGATCCCCCACGTCCTGATAGCGCTGTTCGGCGACATAGTAGTAGCTGGCCCCGCTCAGCAGCACCAGCTGCAACAGGCTGACCAGACAGAGCATGAACAGGATGCGTCCTTGCAACCCGAGTTTCATGCCTCCTTGTCTCCTCGCAGCAGCTCCAGCAGCAGGCTGCCGTCGCGCAGGGCCTTGTGGACCTGCACCGAGGTGGGTTTGGTGGGATCTTCGTAGAAGTGGGTGGACTCTATCTGCAGTCGCGTCAGGTATTCAGCGGGCAGCTGGCTCGCCAGGGACTGGTGCAGCATGGGGAACAGCAGCCGATCGGCGCGGGTGATCTCTCCCCCCAGCAGCAGCTTGCCCGGATTGAGCAGGCAGATGAGGTTCGACAACACCCGGGAGAGGCGACCCGCCGCCTGATGCAGGATGTCCTGACAGAGGCTGTTGCCCGCCAGCGCCAGCTCGCACAGCTCGCGAATGGTGACGCTCGTCGGCAGATCGTGCTCCTGCATGCGCTCGCGCAGGTCCCGGTACTGGGCCTCCAGCGCCTGATTCGTCACCAGGGTGCAGGCACAGCCAAAACCGCCGCAGTAACAGCGCTGGCCATAAGGTTCGAGCTGCAGGTGGCTGAGATCCCCGAGCAGGGCCGCCTCGCTCTCGATGAGCTGGCCGTTGACCACCATGCCGACCCCGATGTCGTTGTGCACGAACACCAGCACCGCATCGGCGCAATTCTTGGCGGCGCCCCATTCGCGCTCGGCCTGGATCCAGGTGCGCACGTCACCGCTCACCAGCACGGGCACCCCGAACGCCTCTTGCAAGGTGGGGCCCAGCGGCCAGTTGCGCAGATCGTAATAGGGGAAGTGTTTGACCATGCCGGAGTGGCGCTCCACCTGCCCCGGCAGGCAGAGCGCGATGCAGGCAAGGCGCAGCGCCTTCTTCGGCAGGAAGCCTTCGATGGCCCGCATCAGGCTGGCCAGCAGATCCGTGCGCTCCGCCTCGCTGAACTGGTGGCGGTGGCGCGCGAGGGAGTGACCGGAGAGATCGAACAGGGCCATGTCCACATAGCCACGGCCGAGGCGCATGGAGAGAAACTGGAAGCGACGCTCGTTGATGCGCAGCAAGGTCTGGCGGCGACCACGGCCCACCGAACTCTCGCCACAGGTGACGACGAGGCCGCCATCGAGCAGCTCGCGAGTGATCTTGGTGATGCTGGCCGGTGAGAGCCCTGTCAGACGGGACAGATCGGTCCGGGACAGCTCCTTGTGCTCCTCCAGGCTGGCATAGACCAGGCCGTAGTTGAGCTGACGGATCAAATCGATACTGCCTTTCACGATCTCATTCATGGGTTGGGGGCTGACGCAAAGAACGAATGTTGCGATTTTCACACATTCTGCGTCGATCCCCAAATTTGCCATCTGGACATGGCGTCCAGATGGCAAAAATGTGATCAGTAACGGAAGCGAGCCACCAATTGGCGCAATTTATCGCCCGTATCCGCCAGTGCACGGGTGGTGGTGCTGGATTCACCCGCCGCCTCGGTCAGCTCGCTGACGATCTGCTGGATGGCCACCAGGTTCTTGTTGATCTCCTCGGAGACCGCATGCTGCTCCTCCGCCGCCGTCGCTATCTGGATGTTCATGTCATTGATGGTGCCCACCGCCGCCACCATGCTGTCGAGGGAGCTGGCGATGTGGCCCGCCTCCTGGACCGTCTCCTGGCTGCGGGACTCGCTGGCCTGCATCACCTCCACCGCCTGCTTCACGCCCCCTTGCAGGCGTTGCAGCATCTCGTTGATCTCCTTGGTGCTCTGCTGGGTACGTCCGGCAAGGGAGCGCACCTCGTCCGCCACCACCGCGAAGCCGCGCCCCTGCTCACCGGCCCGGGCCGCCTCGATGGCGGCGTTGAGGGCCAGCAAATTGGTCTGCTCGGCGATGCCGCGAATGACCTCCACCACGGAGCCAATCTTGCCGGTCTCCTGGGCCAGTTGCTCGATGACGCCGGCGGCGATGTGCACCTCGTCCACCAACCGGTTGATGCTGCCGATGGCGCTGCCCACCACCTCGCGGGCGGCGTCGGATTCTCGCGCCGCATCACTGGTGGCGCTGGCTGCGTTGGAGGCGCTGGCTGCCACCTCCTGGGCGGTGGAGCTCATCTCGGTCACGGCGGTGACCACCTGATCCGTCTCCTTGCCGTGGCCGTGCATCTGCCGATCCGAGTGTTCGCTCAACCGATGGAGCTTCTCCACGGCGCCGAGCAGTTGATGGCTGGTCTCCCCCACCTGGCTCACCACGGATTGAATGCGCTCGACGAAGCGGTTGAAGGCACTGGCCAGCTGACCCACCTCATCCTTGCTCTGCACCTTGAGGCGCTGGGTGAGATCCCCGTCACCGTCGGCGATGTCATTGAGGGCCGACACCGCCTCCGCCAGCGGCCGGGTAACCCGATTGCCAATGGCCACCGTGGCCGCCAGGGTCACCCCCAGGATCACGAGGATCAGCAGCACTCCGGTTTTGAGGGAGTCATGCATGTTCTGCTCGCGCTCCGTGCGCAGGGTCGCCAGTTCGCTGTCGATGTCATCGATGTAGAAACCGGTCCCCACCACCCACTGGTACTTGTCGAGCAGCAGGTTGTAGGAGAGTTTGGGAGCATCCCGACCGAGGGAGGGCTTGTTGGTCCAGTACTCGGTGTACCCATCCCCCTCCCGGGCCGACTTGATGATCCCCTGGATGAGGGGCGTTCCCCGGGTATCCTTGTCCTCCCAGCGATTCTTGCCCTCCACCTCGGGGCGGGTGGGCAGCAGCAGGGTATTGCCCTGGAAGTCATAGATGAAGAAGTAGCCGTCGCTGCCATAACGCAGAGGGCGCAATATCTCTTTCACCCGCTCGCGCGCCGCCGGGCTGTCCGGTTCGGCATAGGCTTGCTCGATGGACGTCTTGGCCAGCATCAGGTAACTGCTGAGCAGCGCCTTGCGCTCAGACAGCGCCTTGTCCCTGGCCGCAACCAGTTCGGATTCCAGCGAGTTTTTGGAAATCAAATAGTTGCTGAGGTTGACCACCAGGGCCATCAGCAGCACGGGAAGCGCGCCCAACAACAGGATCTTCTGCTTCAGAGTCATCATGTACTTCCTTTAGCCATTTTTATGGGGTGTTCCGTTCCTACCGGTTCGACCTGCTGGCCGAGGGGGGGCCGCTTTCGCTACAATCCCGCCACCTGATTTATCGACCCGGTTAACCGACTCATGAGCCTTTGTCCCTGCGGTAGCGCACTTTCTCTCGCCCAATGTTGCGGCCCCCTTCACGACGGCCAGCCGGCCATCAGCGCCGAACAGCTGATGCGCTCACGCTACAGCGCCTTTGTCTTGGGGCTAGGCGACTATCTGGTGCACAGCTGGCACCCGGATTTCCTGGGTACCCTCACCGCCGAACAGCTCTCCCAGACCGATACCCGGTGGGATGGCCTGGAGATAATGGCGGCGCAAGGAAGTCAATACGATGACGAGGGCAGCGTGGAGTTCAAGGCCTGGTTTCTGGAGGGGAATGAGCGTCACTGTCTGCACGAGCGCTCCCGCTTCGTGCGCTATCAGGGGCGCTGGGTCTACACCGACGGGGAGCAGGATCCCGCCCCCCTGCGGGTCGGGCGCAACGATCCCTGCCCCTGTGGCAGCGGCAAGAAGTTCAAAAAGTGCTGCGGCTAGATGGATGTGCCACCACAATGACGCTCTTCAGTCAAAGTGATCTGTACCTGTCAACGAGACAGCATACATGATCACCGCCTGACCCCTTCCCGGGTCATCCACCCAGGGGCCGTCGGCCCCTTTGTCGTCTTTGCGTTGTGACAACAATCACAAAATGCTCATACCCTTGCCATTTATGAGCGTTTGCGAACATTAACTTGGCCCATATCAAACATTTCTGTCCTCAAAGGCGCCACACTGGCCCCATCTGGAAGAGATGAGACGGGCAAAAATGAAAAGAATAACCACAGAGGTCGTCATCATAGGTGGCGGTGCCACCGGCGCCGGCATCATGCGTGACTGCGCCCTGCGCGGCGTCGACTGTATCCTGCTGGAGCGCGATGACATCGCCGCCGGCACCACGGGTCGCAACCACGGCCTGCTCCACTCCGGCGCCCGCTATGCGGTGACGGATCAGGAGTCCGCCCGCGAGTGCATCGCGGAGAACCGCATCCTCAAGCGGATCGCCAGCCACTGCGTCGAAGACACCGGCGGCCTCTTCGTCACCCTGCCGGAAGATGACATCGGCTTTCAGGCCACCTTCATGGCGGCCTGCGCCCAGGCCGGCATCGAGACCGAGCAGCTGGATCCCCGCGACGCCCTGCGTCTCGAACCCAATGTGAACCCGGCGCTCATCGGTGCCATTCGCGTGCCGGACGGCACCGTCGACCCCTTCCGCCTCGCCGCCGCCAACGTTCTGGACGCCAAGGAGCACGGCGCCCGCATCTTCACCCACAGCAAGGTGCTGGGGCTGCTCCGCAGCCAGGACAGGGTGCACGGGGTCAGGGCCATCAACACCCGCACCGGCGAGGCGTTCGAGGTGGAGTGCCAGGAGGTGGTGAACGCCGCCGGCATCTGGGGCCAGCAGATCTGCGAGTACGGGGATCTCGGCATCCGCATGTTCCCCGCCAAGGGCTCCCTGCTCATCATGGATTACCGCATCAACCAACTGGTGCTCAACCGGGCCCGCAAGCCGGCGGATGCGGACATCCTGGTACCGGGCGACACCATCTCCCTCATCGGTACCACCTCGAGCCGCATCGACTACCACAAAATCGATCAGCTCACCGTCGAACCCGATGAGGTGGAAGTGCTGCTGCGCGAGGGCATCAAGCTCGCTCCCGTGATGGCGCGCACCCGCTTGCTGCGCGCCTACGCCGGGGTGCGCCCCCTGGTAGCGGTGGACGGGGACGAGTCGGGCCGCAACATCAGCCGCGGCATCGTCTTGCTGGATCACGCGAAGCGGGACGGCCTCAAGGGCTTCAACACCATCACCGGCGGCAAGCTGATGACCTATCGGCTGATGGCCGAATGGGCCACGGATCTCATCGCCAGCAAGCTTGGCAACAGCCAGCCCTGCCGCACCGCCGAACTGGCCCTGCCCGGTTCGCGGGATCCGGAGAAGGTCTCCGCCCCCGGCCTCTCGGTGCCTGCGGTCGGCTCAGCCCAGTACCGCCACGGCGAGCGGGTCATCGCGTTCTTCCGGGACAACCCCAAGGCCAACGCCCTCATCTGCGAGTGCGAGATGGTGACCGCGGGGGAGATCGAATACGCCCTGCGGGAGCTCGACGTGGACAATCTGGTGGATCTGCGCCGCCGCACGCGCCTCGGCATGGGCCCCTGCCAGGGGGAGCTGTGCGCCTATCGCGCCGCCGGTCTGATGCAGGAGTACGGCAAGGCCGACGGCCGCGAGGCCTGCGTCATGCTGCGCCAGTTCCTGGAGGAGCGTCACAAGGGTACCCGTCCGGTGCTCTGGGGAGATGCCCTGCGGGAAACCGAATTTACCTACTGGATCTATGAGGGCCTGTTCGGCCTCGGGGAGTGGACATCGCCACACCTCGTCACCCAGACGCCTGTCGAGACCCAAGGAGAGCCATCATGAAGTTCGATACCATCATCATCGGTGGCGGCATGGCGGGGCTGTCCGCCGCCCTGCGTCTGGCCGAAGCGGGCCAGAAGACCCTGCTGATGGCCTCGGGCCAGAGCGCCCTGCATTTTTCCTCCGGCTCCGTCGACTTGCTCGACGCCGACGGGGATCCCCGCGCCGCCCTCCCCGCCTTTATGGCCGAGCGACCCGAGCACCCCTACAACAAGGTGGGGCTCGTCAACATCATGGCGAGTCTGGACGCCCTGCAGCAGCACTGCGGGAGTGAGGGGCTGCCTCTCGTGCGCCAGGAGCAGAACCATCATCGCATCACCCCCATCGGTACCCTCAAGGCCACCTGGCTCTCCCCTGAGACCTGTGCCTGCGTCACCGAGACTCCCATCCCCCAGAGCCTGCTGCTGGCCACCCTGAGTGGATTTCGCGACTTCCACCCGGCGCTGGCGGCGGCCAATCTCGGCGTCCAGCCGCGCTTTGCCCACTGCCGCATCCTCACCGGCGAGCTTAACCTGCCCCAGCTGGCGGCATTTAGCCACAACCCCCACGAGTTTCGCTCTGCCGACATCGCCCGCCTGTTTGACAAGCAGCTGGGGGATCAACAGGCAGGGAGCGCCCAGCCGGATCTGTTGACCGCCCTCGCCCGGGAGATCAATCAGATGATCGCCCAGAGCGGCGAGCCGGATTGTCGCCACCTGGTGCTGCCCGCCTGCCTCTCCCTCGGGCTGGTCGGCCCGCGGCTGGCCGAGCTCGAGCGGCTCACCGACTGCACCATCCGGGAGGTGGCCACCATGCCTCCCTCCCTCATCGGCATGCGGATGCAGGAGACCCTCAGGCGCCGTTTCCAGCACCTTGGCGGCACCTTCCTCACCAGCGAACGAGTCCTCGGGGCCCGCTATGAGGGCGACAGGGTGGTCGGGGTCCATAGCCAGAACGGGGACGATCAGCTGTTCGAGGCGGACAACTTCGTGCTCGCCTCCGGCAGCTTCTTCAGCCGCGGGCTGGAGTCACGCCTTGGCGGCATTCGCGAGCCCATCTTCGATGCCGACGTGCTGAGCCTGCCGGAACGCGACGCCTGGGCCGGTCGCCGTCTGTTCGATCACCACCCCTTCCTGGGCTTCGGGGTCAAGACGGACGACAGACTACGGGTACTGCGCGGCGGCAAACCCTTCGCCAACCTCTATGGGGCGGGCAGCGTGCTGGCCCACTACGACCCGGTACGCGAGGGCTCGGGCTCGGGCGTCGCCGTCGCCACCGGCTGGCAGGCCGCCGGTCATATCCTGGCGGGGGTCTGAGATGAGCCACGCTTCGCTATTCACTCGGGGCCGCCCACTGACCCACTACGATGCCCAATTGCGCGAGGGCTCGGGTTCGGGCGTCGCCGTCGCCACCGGCTGGCAGGCCGCCGGTCATATTCTGGCGGGGGTCTGAGATGAGCCACGCTTCGCTATTCACTCGGGGCCGCCCACTGACCCACTACGATGCCCAATTGCGCGAGGGTTCGGGCTCGGGCGTCGCCGTCGCCACCGGCTGGCAAGCCGCCGCTCATATCCTGGCGGGGGTCTGAGATGACTCCCCTTTTCCATGTCACTGCGGGCAGTCAGCTGCCCTGCCCATCATCCCGTTGCCGCGCCATTCATGCTGCCAATCCGGCCAGGGAGGAGTAAATCATGCTACTGGATCACGCCAACCAAACCTTCGATCAGTGCATCAAATGCACCGTCTGCACCGCCTACTGTCCGGTGGCCAAGGCCAATCCCGCCTACCCGGGCCCGAAGCAGGCCGGCCCCGACGGCGAGCGGCTGCGCATCAAGAGTCCGGCGCTGTTTGACAGCGCCCTCAAGTACTGCACCAACTGCAAGCGCTGCGAGGTGGCCTGCCCGAGCGGTGTGCGCATCGGCGACATCATCGCCAAGGCCAAGCACCAGTACGGCGGACTCAAACCCGGGATCCGCGAGTTCGTGCTCTCCCACACGGATCTGATGGGGGGCATGTCCACCCTGATGGCTCCCGTGGTCAACTTCACCACCGGCCTCAAACCCGTCAAGCAGGTGCTGGACAAGGCCCTCGGCGTCTCCTCCCACCGGGACTTGCCCAAATACTCCCAGGGCACCTTCCGCGGCTGGTACAAGAAACAGAAAGAGGCTCAGGCCCGCTTTGAGCGCCAGATCGCCTACTTCCACGGCTGCTACGTCAACTACAACCACCCGCAGCTCGGCAAGGAGCTGGTGCAGGTGCTCAACGCCATGGAGATCGGGGTGCAGTTGCTGGAGCGGGAGAAGTGCTGCGGCGTGCCCCTGATTGCCAACGGCTTCATGGACAAGGCCAAACAGCAGGCGGCGTTCAACATCCGGCAGATGGAGAACAGCCTGCTCGGCAACGAGATGCCGCTGCTGGCCACCTCCTCCACCTGCGGCTTCACCCTGCGAGACGAATATCCTCACCTGCTAGAGCAGGACAACCGCAAGGTACGAGACAGGATCTCCCTGGTGACCCGCTTCATCTGGAATGAGTTCTATCGGGGCAACAAGCCGGCCATGAAGCCGCTCAACCTGCACATCGCCTACCACACCCCCTGCCACATGGAGAAGATGGGTGGCGTCATCTATACGCTGGAGCTGCTGCGGTCCATTCCCGGGGTCAGGGTGACGGTGCTCGAATCCCAGTGCTGTGGCATCGCCGGCACCTATGGCTTCAAGTCGGAGAACTACCAGACCAGCCAGACCATAGGCCAGGGGCTGTTTGATCAGATAAATCGCATCAACCCTGATCTCGTCATCACCGACTGCGAGACCTGCAAGTGGCAGATAGAGATGAGCACGCCCTATGCCTGCGAGCACCCCATCCATCTGCTGGCAAGGGCGCTGGCATAACCATCAAACACTGCCTCAGTCGCGTTTTTATGCGCAGATCATCTACCAAGTCAATCAATGGCAGCGTAATGCGATGAGGTAGAGGCAGCAAAACAAAGAGCCGGCAATTGCCGGCTCTTTTCGTTTATCGCCCGTCCATCAGGGGTGCTGGATGATCAGGCTGTGTTGATCCAGCATGGACTGCAGGATGTCGTGAGAGGAGGAGCCGCTCAGGTTCCAGCCACTCAGGTCCACATCCTTCAGGGTGATCTGCTGGGTCACCTGCCCATCACCCGCCGGGGAGACCGACAGGTTCACGTCGCTGAGGCCGCCGCTGCCCGTGGTGACGGAGGCTGACAGGTGATTGAGCAGGCCATCCACGCTGCTGTCCGTCACCCCCTTGAGCAGGTCGGCCAAGTCTATCTTGTCCCCCTGGCCCGGCTGGAAGTCGGTGATGGTATCAATGGCCGGTTGCCCCGCCGTTCCCGCATCGCCATTGCCCCACACGAAGTGGTCGCTGCCACCGCCACCGGTCAGGATGTCATTGCCCTGACCCCCGCGCAGCACGTCATCCCCCAGGCCACCCAGGATACGGTCATCACCGTTTGAGCCAAACAGCCAGTCCGCGCTGTCTGTCCCCGTCAGGGTGTTGCCACTCTGGCTGTGGATGTTGAGGGTCTCCAGCGGCGAGCTGAGGGTGGTGCCCCCTGCGCTCGATTCCGCGCTCAGGGTCAGGGCATGATCCCCCGCCGTCAGACCGCTCAGGTAGAGGGGGACCGACTGATCCATGGGCAGCAGCCAGTCACTGCCATCGGCATGGCCCACGCTCTGGCCGTGCTCGTCCACCACCTGGGCACCGCCCAGATTCTGGATCCGCACCGACAGCTCGCCCGGCGCCGGGTTGACCACGCTGGCGCTGAGGTTGAGCGGGATCCAGCCTCCCTGCAGGGCATGAATGTCATGGGCCCCGAGGCTGAGCTGGGGATCATCGGCCTCGGCCGTCACCGTGATGCCGACGTGGGAGGTATCCGTCAAGGCGCCGCCCGACCCGGTATTGCCCTGATCCGAGGTGGTGATGGTCAGGTTGTCCTGACCCCAGTAATCCTTGGCGGGCTCGTAGTGCAGCTGGCCATTGATCAGCGCATTGAGATCATCGAGGGATCCCACCAGGGTGATGGCACTGGTGCCCGCCCCCTGTACCGAGACGGCGCCCGCCGCCCCCAGCAGGGTCAGCACCCCGTGCTCGACCCGCAGGGTCATGGACATGGCACCGGTGCCGGCATCCACATCCTTGACGCTGATGCCGGAGAGTGACAGCGAGCCATCCTCCTTCACCTGCATGTTGGTTGGTACCTGGTTGACCGGGGCGTCGTTGACCGGCTGCACCTCGATGGGGAGCACGTCGGTGTCGGTCATGGCACCACCGTTGCCGGTGTTGCCCTTGTCGTTGGTGACCATGGTCAGCGCATCCTGGCCATTGAAGTCCTGGACGCCTTGATAGATCACGCCACCATTGAGCAGGGCATTGATCTCGTCAAGAGAGCCCGTCAGCACCAGGGAATCCGTGCCGCTGCCCGCCACCACCACGCCGCTGCCGGCGGCCAGCGTCAGGATGCCATGCTGCACGGAGAGGCGTACCTCGATATCACCGCTGCCCGCATCCACATCGCTCACCTGCAGACCGTGGATGGTGAAGGGGCTGTCTTCCTGCGCCACCAGGGGTGTCGTCGGCAGCACGTTGACAGGGGCATCGTTGACCGGTTGCACCTCGATGGGCAGCACGTCGGTGTCGCTCAGGGGGCCACCACTGCCGGTGTTGCCATTGTCGTTGGTGACCATGGTCAGATTGTCATTGCCGTGGAAGTCCGGATCCCCCTGATAGGTGACGCCCCCTGCGAGCAGGGCATTGAGATCCGCCAGGGTGCCGGTCAGCACCAGGGAACCGGAACCATTGCCGGTCACCGTCACCCCGCTGCCAGCCGGCAGGTTGAGGGTGCCGTGCTCGACGGAGAGGGTGATGCTCATGGTGCCGCTCTGCGCATCCACATCCTTCACCTGCAGGCCCTGAATGACGAAGGGCTGATCCTCCTGCGCCACCTGGGGATCCGTCGGCAACAGGTTGATGGGAGCATCGTTGACCGGGCTTACATCCACATGAATGGTGCCGTTGACCTCGGGGCCGAGGGCGCCGTTGTCCAAACTCTGGGCCGTCACCTTGAGATCCAGTGCGCCGTTGGCGTCGTTGGTCACCAGTTCGATGGCATCGAGCTTGGTGCCATCCGTGGTCACTTCCCAGCGACCGTTGCCAAGATCCACCACGGTGCCATTGACCCCGTTTGGCAGTCGGATCTCGGCGCCATCAGGCACCCCTTCGATGGTGACCCGCACCTGCTCCGGACCATTCTCGTGCACATTGCTGGCGCTGCCGCCAGTGGCCTGGGTATCCCGGGTCTCCAGTCCCAGGTTCAGGGTGATCACATCCCCCTCGGTGCCGCTCGCCTTGGCCTCGATGTCGGCGATGATCACATCCCCCACCGGGTTGACGGTGACGGTGAAGTTGCCACTGGTGTCGAGCGGTACGCTCAGACCCTTGTCCAGGGTATAGGCGGTCAGGGTGAGATCCACGCTGCCGCTGAAATCCGCCGGCGGGATCAGGGTCAGTTTGGAGAAGTCGGTCCCCACGGGGATCTGCCAGACGCCGTTGCCGTTGTTGACCGCCGGTGCCGACAGGGTGAAGCCATCCGGTACCCCGGAGATCTGTATCCCGACTATCTGTTCGGAGCCGTCGTTATCGATAAGTTCGGCACCAAAGCCCCCCAGGTTGACGCTGCCATCTTCATCACCCTGCACGTCGTGCACGATGATCTTGGCGGGATCGTTGACCGGTTTGACCTCGAAGCCCACCTGGCCACTCCAGCTGCCGGTATCCGTGCCCGTGGTGGCGGTGTCCAGAATATCCACGGTCACATCGAGCGGCACCTGACCGCTGAAGTGTTCCCTGGGCACAAACACCAGATCCTTGAGGCCATCAGCATCCACCACCAGGGACTGGAAGGGATTGCCACTGGCGTCGAGGAAGTGGCCGTACTTGGCATCGACGGTCACGGTCACCCGTTCCACCGTCTCCAAACCACCTTTTTGCACTGAGCTACTGATATCCGCCAGCTTGACCGAGAGATCGAGGTGGATGCGAGTATCTTCCAGGTTGTCCGGCTGGCCGTCACCGTTCATGTCCTTCACATTCAGATGCAGCTCAGGTACGCCATCGGTGCCGCCGTTGGTGTCTACCTCAGGGGTGATGGAGAGGGTGATGTCCTGATCCGCCGTCTTGGTGTCGCCGCTCACGGTATCGGTATTGACCAGGCGCACATGCAGGCTGAGATCGTTGCCGGCATAGTCTTCCGGCAGGGTCAGGGTCAGGTTGTCGAGATCGCTCAGGCCGTTTGGCAGCTTGATAAGGTACTCGCCGTTGACGAAGTCGTAGGTGAGCCCCTGCACGTTGACACCCGGCGGCAGGCCGGTGAGGACGATGCTGAGCTCGTCGTCACCGATATCCGCGGTGCCCAGGGTGATCATGTCCTTGAGCTGATGGCCAAAATCGACGCGGTGATCTTCCACCCCAATGATGGGCTGGCTGTTGTCCAGATCGACCGTGGCGGCCACCTGACCGGAGGTGGTCGCGGCATTGAAGTCAGCACTGGCAGTCAGATCTTTTTGTACCGATACACTGCGATCGCCGTCGTCACTCAAATCGACGACCATGGCACTCACCTTGAAGGTCACCGTGCCGGTGAAACCATCGGGGGAACGCAGGGCATAGTTGCCAAGGGCATCGTGGGGCACGGTCCAGTTGCCGTAACCATCGTTGATCCCGCCCACCACCACGAAGCCGGGTGGCAGATCGCTGATGACCAGGTAATCGATGGTTTCGACACTGCTGGGGTCCAGGTCTTCAAATTCGAAGACGCCGTTCAACGGAATATCGTGTCCGTCCGGGCTTTCCAACGCCCCACCCGTCTGAACAAGGTTGCCATCGGGCTCCACCACTGCCTGGATATCCACGTGCAGATTGCCATTGACCACCTTGGTGGCCGTGACGCTGGAGTCCACATCATGCTGGGTCACGGTCACGTGACTCTGGATATTGGTGTCCTTGTCACTGTCCTCTGGCGCCCGTACCAGCAGCTTGCCGCCATTGATCAGGCTGTCGAACTGGCTCTGGCTCAGATCCACGGCGCCGCCGCTCACGGTCAACTGGGTATTGACCCCTCCCACACTGATCCAGATCTCATAGCCGGGTTCGATACCGGAGAGGCTGAGGTGAGTCACCTGCTCGGCGCCATCGGTCAGCGTCGGATGCCAGTCGAGCACCACGAACTCGTCCTCGAAACCATGGCTGGTCTTGGCGTAGTCACCGGCATCAATGGCCGGTTCCACCTTGATGGTGAGGGGTACGTCGAAGCTCTTGTGATCCCCGTCATTCTCGGTCACCACCACGTGACCGATGAGGTGGATGTCGGCGGTGCTGTTGGGCGGTGGCTGGATCTGCAGGTTGCCCAGATCCGACACATTGACCTGATAGATGGGCTTGCCACTGGCATCCAGACCGGCAAAGGTCAGGGTCAGCTCCTGGCCGTTGCCATCGAACACCTTGGCCCCTTCCGGCAATCCTTCCAGCACCAGATTGAGGGTTTCGGAGTTGTCCAGCGGGGTGTCCACCTTTTCCCCCGACTCCAATCTGAAATCGAGGGGAGCGCGGCCATCTTCCGCGATGGTGATGGTGTAACCATTACCGGCCGCATCCGGCGTCCAGCCGGTGCTGTCCAGGTTGAAGTGCGGTTCATCCACCACCCCCACCAGATCTACGTGCAGATTCTGGGAGCCGGTCTCCTTCTCGTTGACCACGGTGTGGGTCTGACCATTGGCATCGGTCAGGGTGGCGGTGTCCTTCACCACCCCCTTGATGGTGAGATCGAAGTCCACGTTGCTGTTTTTCGGCGGCATCAGTTGCAATTCGCCGATGCGATCGTAGGGCACCTCGTAATAGCCGTTCGCATCCATGGTCACGGCCACGCCACCGAGCAGCAGGGTGGCACCGGCGGGCAGGCCGCTGATGCGCACAAACATCTGCTCTGAGCCATCCGTGGTGTCCCCCAGATGGGCCAGCACTATCTTGCTGCCCAGATCCAGCAGGGTGTCTTCCTTGCCCTGGATCTCGCGCACGGTGAGCTTGGCGTCATCCGCCAGCGGGTTGACGTTGACAACCAGCTCGATGGGGTCGCCGAGGGCCGTCTCCTGCCCGGTCACTACGGGGGTTTTCTCGGTGCTCACCGGCGTCACCGTCAGCTTGATGTCCCCGCTGTAGTCCTTGCCGGGCACCACGGTGATCTTGTTGATGTCACCACCGTTGACGGTATAGATGCCGTTGCCATCCGGGGTGAGCGTCTTGCCATCGAGGGTCAGAGTACCCTGGCCGGATTCCCACTTGATCTGGTAGCTCAGGGTTTCGGAGCCATCGGTATCGGTCACCGCCGCCTTGATATTGAGGGCGATGCCATTGCTGTCCTCGTCCGTGCTGTAGTGCTGGTGGGTATTGGTACTCTCCCAGACAGGCTTGTCGGCGATGCCCTGCACCGTGATATCCAGGTTGCCGGAGAGTACCGGCGGATTGGCCCCCTCGGTGACCCCGACCTGCACCTGGACAGGGAAGCGCAGGGGATTGCCACCATCGTTGTAGCTCGAATAGTCGTGATCGGGCACAAAGGTCACACCCTTGAGTTCGAACTTGTCGTTGGTACCGGCAACGGCTTGCATCGCCTCTGGCGGCACCTGATACCAGGTCTTGCCACCCTGACTGATGACGGTAAGAGCAACCCCGTTGTAGTAGAAGGTGCCGTGGGCGTTGGCGGGTGCCTGGATCAGCAATTGCTCAACATGCTCGCCACGGTCGTAGTCGCCGATATCGAGTTGCATGTTGATGGGGATGCCATGGGTCGGATCCCCCGCCCCCGCGTCTTCATGACCGGTGACGGCGTTAACGGTGAGTTTGCCCGCCTCATCCTTGATGGTCAGAGTCAGGGTGCCATCATCGGTGTCCCCGTCCCCATCCACCAGATGGAACTCTATCTGCTGTACCAGGGTGTTGTTGCTGTGATCGACACCTGGTTTTGCGGTGAAGGTGTAATTGCCCTCGGCATTGATCACCAGGGTGCCGATGACTTGCCCCGAGCCATCGGTGACCGCAATGCTGGTATTGCCGCTGGCGGCGATGGGATGCTCGGTGCCATTGATGGTGACCGACCTCACCACGGCGTCGTCCGCCCCTTCGTGGGCCGTGGTCAGCAGATCACCACTGACCCTGGCCCCTTCATTCAGGGTCTTGCTGGCATCCACCGCCACGGGGACATCGTCCTGCACACTGACGTGACCTATCACTTCGGCGCTGAGATCCCCGTCATGATCCAGGGCCTGCAATGGCAACTGGATATCGAGCAGATCCTTGCCCTGGGCGCTGTGGTCCAGGTTGCCCGTGAGCTCGAAGGTATAGCGACCCGAGACATCCAGCGTCAGCTTGAAGATGAGCTTGCCTGCGCTGTCCTTGCCGAGATAGACGCCCGGCTGGGCATCGGCGCTGATGGTGACCGGCTTGCCGCCCGAGGTGAGCTGGTTGAGCGCATTGAAGCGCGCCACATCCAGCTGCAGGGCTGCAACCCTGTCACTGCCGGCATGAATGACCACCTGGCCCTGGGCAATCTCTCCCGTGCCTGCTGGGCTTGTACCGCCATGTTGGCCACTGCCGCCATTGAGATCTGACTCCTTGACGGTGACAGTGCCGATGGACTCGATCACCGGATCGGCCGCATCGGTGATCACCGCCGTCGTGCTACCGGTCACCACCGAGCCGTCACTGTCGGTCACCTGTACCGGCAGGGTCAGATTGAGGTTGTCACTCGCCCCGTGGTCCAGGTTGGTGTGTACCGTGATGTCGTAGCCAAGATGCGCCTCGGTCTGGGCCTCGATGCGACCCGGCACGTTCGGCAGGGTCACCGTCAGCACCAGGGTGCCGCTTGCCGTCACCGCCTGGAAGCTGTGACCATTGCTGCCCGGCACTTCCTGCCAGGTCAGCGTCTCGCCGTTATGGGTGATGGGGTTGCCGCTGGCATCGACTACCTGGCCAGAGAGGGTCAACCGCACATCCACCACTGGGTCGGAGTCCGCCTTGATGGTCAGGGTGCCGCTGGCATGCTGATCGTCGCTGGTCTGGTTGCTCGCGGCGCCATCGAAGCGCCCCTCTGCCAGGGTCACCCCGGTGAGACTCAGAGTCGGTTTGTCCCCTTCCGCGATGGTGATATTGAGGGTGCCGCGGGTGCTGTCGTTGTTGCCAGCGCCCTTGTCGTGGTCCACCACGTTGATCTGGAACGGCAGCTCCTTGCTGGCCCCGTTACTCTGATCCACCCCCTGATACAGGGTCACCTTGTAATCGAAACCGTTGCTGGCGGCGTTGCTCAGGTTGCCGCTGATCTCGACCTGCAGCACCTCGACCCGCACGCCGTTGATTTCCACATAGCCTTTCAGGATCTGGTTGCCCGGGATCGTCGGATCCCCATCCACCAGCTCATAGATCACCGGCTTGCCGAGAGCGGTCAAGGCTGGCTGCTGGCTGATGTCGGCAAACGACACCTCCTGCACCCGATCCGAGCCCGCATCTACCACGAAGTGGCCGGTGCCAGTCAAGGTATTGCTGCCATCGAGCGCACGCTCATCCAGATTGACTCCGGTGCCCGCCACGAAGCCGGGCGCGTTGCCATCCTTCACGGTGAGCGGCAAGTCGGTGGAGACGCTGTCCCCGTCCTTGTCGCTCAGGGTCACGGTGAGCGGCAGGCTCAGTGACTCGCTGCCCTGGTGATCCAGCTCGGCGCTCAAGGTCACCTTGGCACTGACGCTCCAGTTGCCGTTGTTGTCCACCAGTTCCAGCTCGGCGCGCAGCACTTCGCGGCCATCGGCGCTGGTCCCCACCAGGTCGCCATTGGCATCCAGGCTGAAGGTGACCGGGCTGCCGTGGCTGCTGTACTTGCCGTCAAGGCTACTCTGGATGGCCGCGATATCGAACTTGAGGCTACTCTGATCCAGGGCATCGGAGCCGTGGCTCACGGTGAAGCTCATATGGCTCACCACATCTTTGCCCCCTTGATCACCCTCGGTCATGCTGGTGCCGGTCACGGCACTGATCACCGGATTGGCACCGTCGCCGATGGCGACGCTCAGGGTGGAGGAAACGGTGTCACCATCGCTGTCTGTGAGCGTGAAGCCCGCCTTGAGCAGGCTGTCGGCACTGCCCTGATCCAGCGGCTGGTTCAGGGTAAAGACGTAGTTGCCGTTTTGATCCAGGGTCAGGGTGAAGACATTCTGGCCGTTGACGCTGCCGCTGATGCTGTTGCCGCTGATGCTGATCACCACCGGCTGGCCACCGCTGGTGAGCCCCTGCAGGCCCGGCTGGTTGGCATCGAAGCTGATATTGACCAGGGGATCGGCGCCTGCGGTGATATTGAGGTGACCGGAAAGGCTCTGTGCCGCGCCCCAGTCGCTGTCTTCAGTGAGTGAAATGGAGACAGCATCCACGCTCGGCAGGGCGCCATCCGTGATGGTGATGTTGAGGGTGCCGAGGTTGCTGTGGTCACCGTCAAAGTCGGTACCCTGCACCTGCAGCCCCAGATTGACGCTGTTGCTGCTCACCGGCTGATCCAGCACGCCGTCCAGTTTCAGGTGGTATTTGCCGTCCAGATCCAGTGTGACAGTCAAAATCACCTTACCAGCGCTATCAGACAGGGTGATCACATTGCCATTGACCTGATAGGTAGTGGGTTTACCGCCGCTGGTCAGGCCATTGAGGCCAGGCTGGCTTGCCTCGAAATTGAGGGAGACCAGGCGATCGCTGCCCACATTGACCGGCAGTTGGCCATCCTGGGTCTGGCCGGATGCCCCTTCCTGCAGGCTGATGCCGCTGTCGATGCCCAGATCAGGGTTGTCGGAGTCAGTGATCACAACGTTGGTATTGCCGTTGATCACCGAGCCATCACTGTCGGTCACCTGTACCGGCAGGGTCAGGTTGAGGTTGTCACTCGCCCCGTGGTCCAGGTTGGTGTGTACCGTGATGTCGTAGCCAAGGTGCTCCTCGGTCTGGGCTTCGATGCGACCCGGTACATTCGGCAGGGTCACCGTCAGCACCAGGGTGCCGCTTGCCGTCACCGCCTGGAAGCTGTGGCCGTTGCTGCCCGGCACTTCCTGCCAGGTGAGCGTCTCGCCGTTGTGGGTGATGGGGTTGCCGCTGGCATCGACTACCTGGCCAGAGAGGGTCAGTCGTACATCCACCACGGGATCGGAGTCCGCTTTGATGGTCAGGGTGCCACTTGCGTGTTGATCGTCGCCGGTCTGGTTGCTCGCGGCGCCATCGAAGCGACCCTCAGACAGGGTCACCCCGGTGAGGCTCAGGGTCGGTTTGTCCCCTTCCGCGATGGTGATATTGAGGGTGCCACTGGTGCTGTCGTTGTTGCCAGCCCCCTTGTCGTGGTCCACCACGTTGATCTGGAACGGCAGCTCCTTGCTGGCCCCGTTACTCTGATCCACCCCTTGATACAGGGTCACCTTGTAATCGAAGCCATTGCTGGCGGCGTTGTTCAGGTTGCCGCTGATCTCCACCTGCAGCACCTCGACCCGCACGCCGTTGATTTCTACATAGCCTTTCAGGATCTGGTTGCCCGGGATCGTCGGATCCCCATCCACCAGCTCATAGATCACCGGCTTGCCGAGAGCGGTCAAGGCTGGCTGCTGGCTGACGTCGGCAAACGACACCTCCTGCACCCGATCAGACCCGGCGTTAATCTCGAAATGACCGGTGCCAGTCAAGGTATTGCTGCCATCGAGCGCGCGCTCATCCAGATTGACTCCGGTGCCTGCCACGAAGCCAGGCGCGTTGCCATCCTTCACGGTGAGCGGCAAGTCGGTGGAGACGCTGTCCCCGTCCTTGTCGCTCAGGGTCACGGTGAGCGGCAGATCCAGTGACTCGCTGCCCTGGTGATCCAGCTCGGCGCTCAAGGTCACCTTGGCACTGACGCTCCAGTTGCCATTGTTGTCCACCAGTTCCAGCTCGGCGCGCAGCACTTCGCGGCCATCGGCGCTGGTCCCCACCAGGTTGCCATTGGCATCCAGGCTGAAGGTGACCGGACTGCCGTGGCTGCTGTACTTGCCGTCAAGGCTACTCTGGATGGCTGCGATATCGAACTTGAGGCTGCTTTGATCCAGGGCATCGGAGCCGTGGCTCACGGTGAAGCTCATATGGCTCACCAGCCCCGCATCCCCCTGGTTGATCTCTTTCATCTCGGTGCCGGTCACGGCGCTGATCACCGGGTTGGCGCCGTCGCCGATGGCGACGCTCAGGGTGGAGGAAACGGTGTCACCATCGCTGTCTGTGAGCGTGAAGCCCGCCTTGAGCAGGCTGTCGGCACTGCCCTGATCCAGCGGCTGGTTGAGGGTAAAGACGTAGTTGCCGTTTTGATCCAGGGTCAGGGTAAAGACATTCTGGCCGTTGATGCTGCCGCTGATGCTGTTGCCGCTGATGCTGATCACCACCGGCTGGCCACCGCTGGTGAGCCCCTGCAGGCCCGGCTGGTTGGCATCGAAGCTGATATTGACCAGGGGATCGGCGCCTGCGGTGATATTGAGGTGACCGGAGAGGCTCTGGGCCGTGCCCCAGTCGCTGTCTTCCACCAGATGCAGGGAGACGGCATCCACGCTCGGCAGGGCGCCATCCGTGATGGTGATGTTGAGGGTACCCAGGTTGCTGTGGTCACCGTCAAAGTCGGTGCCCTGCACCTGCAGCCCCAGATTGACGCTGTTGCTGTTCACCGGCTGATCCAGCACGCCATCCAGTTGCAGGTGGTATTTGCCGTCCAGACCCAGCGTAACAGTCAAAATTACCTTGCCAGCGCTATCGGACAGGGTGATCACATTGCCATTAACCTGATAGGTAGTGGGTTTGCCGCCGCTGGTGAGGCCATTTAGGCCCGGCTGGCTTGCCTCGAAATTGAGGGAGACCAGGCGATCGCTGCCCACACTGACTGGCAGCTGGCCGTCCAGGCTCTGGTTGGTGCCCCCTTCCTGCAAGCTGATGCCGGCGTCAGTGCCGAGGCTGGGATCTGTCCCGTCATGGATGGTTACCTGCAGATCGGCGCGGGTCTCATCCCCATCTATCTCCTTGGCCGACACGCTGAGACCGAGGGAAAGCGTATCGCTGCCCTGGTGATCCAGCGGCCCCACCAGGGAGATGGTGACCAGGCCGTCGATGTCGCTACCCGACTGGGTAGCCGTCAGCTCGGCCTTGATCACCTCCACCCGATTGCCGTTGCCATCGAGGTAATAACCGGTGAGCAGGCGATCGCCGCTGAACTCGAAGCTCAGCACATGGCCGTCACTGCTCATGCCGCTGCCATTGAGACGAACGAGGGTATTGGCCTGATCCGCGAAGACGGCACTGCTCGCCACCAAGGGATCGGCCTGGTGACCAATCACGAAGTGGCTCTGTCCCACCACGGGCGCCTGATCGGTGAAACCATCCTCGGTCAGGGAGACAGAGGGAAGCGTGAAGGCTGGTGGCGTGCTGTCCACCAGATTGACATTGAGATTGGCATGCACCAGATCCCCGTCGCTGTCGCGATATTCCAGCGAGAACGGCAGGCTTACATTGTCCTGGCCGTGATCCAGACTCTGGTTCCAGACGATGCGATAACTGCCGTCATTGGCGAGGGTCAGGGTGAAGACGGTGTTGCCACCCGCCGTGGCCGTCAGGGTCTGGCCGACCACCTGATAACTGAGGGGAGAACCATGACTGCTGAGGCCAAGCTGCTGGAGGGCCCCCTGATCGGCTGCGAAACTCACCTGCAGATTGCCATCCAGCCCCGCCCCCGTGTGCAGGGAACCGGTCGCGGTGATGGGGCCCTTGGCCAGGTCTCCCTCGGAGAGGGTCAACACATCGCTCTGACCGATGAGAGGAGCCCCGTCTATCACCCGGTTGCCCGCGAGATCGGTCACCTCGGCCCTGACTTCATAGGGGCCGGTGATGCCCGTCAGATCCAGGCCGTTCAACTGCCAGCGGCCGTCACTGCCCACCAGGGCGCTGCCGCTGTAGAGAATCTGGCCATTCTGGCCGATGAGGGTGATGGTGACGCTCTGGCCCGCTTCCACCTCGGTGGTGGTACCGCTCAGGGTGACGTTGTTATGGCCCAGGATAAGGTTGGTATCGAGATCATCGATATCGATACTGGCCCGGGTATCGACGGTGACGGTCAGGTTGTCACTGGCACGGTTGCCGGCGATGTCCACCGAGTCGACACGAAAGTCATAGGCACCATCTGGCAGGGTATTGGGGATCTGGTATTGCCAGTTGCCATTGCCATCGACGACCAGCACCGCCACCACGTTGCCACCCAGACTCAGGGTAACGGTGGCGCCGGGTTCCCCCTTGCCTTGCAGGAGCGGCGTGGTGTCATGGGTCAAGTCGTCCACCTGGCTGGCGCCGGTGTCGCTTTCATCGGCCAGATCGAGTGTGATGGTGGTGATGGTATCGAGCAGGGTATGGCCCAGATCGCTGGCACGATTGCCGGCGGCATCCTGGGTATCGGCCTGTATGGTCAGGGGGCCGTCGGTCAGCTTGCCGGTCACATCGCCAAAATTGGCCTCCCAGACGAACCCGGGCAGCACCACTGTGGTGGTGGTGAGACGATTGCCATCCTGATCGATCAGGGTCACGGTCACCGTCTGGCCAACTTCCACATCCTGTACGGTGCCACGGATGATGACCCCGGCCGCCTCGTCCGCGTTGATGATGTTGTCGTCGGTTTGGGGTTCGGTGATGGTGATATAGGCCTGCAGATCCTGATCCTCCACGTAGGGCTCTTCATTGCCCTGGGGCTGGATCTGGTAATCGGTGTCAAAACCAGCCTCGGCCAGGGTGAATTCATTGTTGAGATCCACCACCACGAAGCCACCGGCACTGGAGCCCACGACCCCCCCGGCTGTCCCTGCCGCCGCATTGCCGGCGGCAGTCTCTTCGAACACGGCGGTCGGGTCGGCCCCTTCGCGAATGGCCTGCTGCAGGCTGGCCAGTTCAGGATCGACGGCCTGGGGATCCGGCTGTGCCTTGGCCAACTCGGCCTGATCGAGGTTCTCTCCGTCGGCGGGATCTCCCAGTTCGAAGCGGCCATTGCCTTCGGTCAACAGGCTTTCGCCGGGCTGGAGCTGCATGCCCACGGTGGCAGGACGAAGGGTGCCGTCGGCATCCATCACAAAGACCTTGCCCTCCAGATGATTGATGAGGGTCGGTTTTTCAATTCGCAGCTCAGCCATAACTTCATCTCCAACTCATGAGCACGGACTCTAAAGAATACAAATCCGTGGTGAATAGACGCCTATTTTACCCCTGTCCAGTCTGGAGAACCCTTCGGCATTTTCGAAAATATAGAAAGGAAATAGCGTTATTAGTCCTATTAAATGCAATGAAATCGTTACCACTCCGTTTAATCTACAAAAAAAGGACTCGAAGGGTAACGATTATAGCGTAGCGTAACCCTATTGACTCTATTGTTGCGACAAATAGCGTCCGAGAGACAGCCCATTAAATAATCGACACTTTATTTAAGCATCTAAAGTACGTCCGTTTTTTTCAAAATCAGCAATTGCATATCAATGCATTTCTCATTCAGTTAAAACAGGCTTATCTTGGCCTATCATCCCCTCGGTTGAGGAACGTTCTTCCTGAAAACTTTCCTTCAGTCACTGCCGACAGGCCCTGCCACCCATCGTCCGTAACCCATCGATAAAGATAGGAATCCAATCTGGATCCCATTTCTGTGCTTTCTCTTCCCTGTCAATTGATCTAGCGCAAGAGGGCACGTGATAAATCATCATCCATTTTACCCATTTGGTATTATTTCCGGGCTGAAAATGCATAAAAACCATTGTTTATACATCAATAACAATTAAACGGCCTGCCATGCCCATTTGGGTAGTGATGTCCACGCAACAAGATGGATCGGTCAGGCCCGGCAAGGACGTTTTATCTGGGAGTGATGACCGTGGGTTCAAATAACAACATGTTGAGGCAGGGCCTGGCGGCCTTGCTACTGACCGCTCTGCTCGGCGCCAGCGGCTCGGCACTGGCCGAAGAGACCGCCGCCAAGGGCAAGATAGAGGCGCGCAACGAGCTGTTCGCCAAGGATCATGGGGATCAGTTCAGCAGCTGGCAGGCCACCAGTGAGAGCAAGGAACGTACCGACGCCCTGGCCGAAGACCCCAACATGGTGGTGCTCTGGGCCGGTTACCCCTTCTCCAAGGATTACAACAAACCCCGTGGTCACGCCTATGCCCTGACCGACGTGCGGGAAACCCTGCGCACCGGCGCCCCCAAGAGCGCCGAAGACGGCCCCCTGCCCATGGCGTGCTGGAGCTGCAAGGGCCCGGATGTAGCCCGGGTTATCGATGAGAAGGGCGAAGATGGCTACTTCAAGGGGATGTGGGCCAAGGGCGGGCCGGAGATCGTCAACACCATTGGCTGCGCCGATTGCCATGACACCGCCTCCAAAGAGTTCAAGGAGGGCAAACCCGCCCTGCACCTCTCCCGTCCCTATGCGGACCGCGCCATGACCGCCATCGGCAAGCCGTTCAAGGAACAGGGTCGCTTCGATCAGCAGTCCCAGGTGTGCGGTCAATGTCACGTGGAGTACTACTTCAGCGGGCCCACCAAGGCGGTGAAATTCCCCTGGGACAAGGGCACCTCGGTCGAGCAGATGGAGGAGTATTATGACGAAATAGGCTTCGCCGACTGGACCCATGCCCTCTCCAAGACCCCCATGCTCAAGGCCCAGCACCCGGAATACGAGACCTGGCGCGCCGGTATTCACGGCCAGAACAATGTCGCCTGCGTCGACTGCCACATGCCCAAGGTGCAAAACGAACAGGGCAAGGTCTACACGGATCACAAGGTCGGCAACCCGTTCGATCGCTTCGAGCAGACCTGCCGCAACTGCCACACCCAGAGCAAGGAGATGCTGCAGGACATCGTTCACCAGCGTAAGGAAGCCGTGGTCGAGACCAAGCTGAAGGTCGAGAAGCAGCTGGTACACGCCCACTTCGAAGCCAAGGCGGCCTGGGATGCCGGCGCCACCGAAGCCGAAATGAAAGACATCCAGCAAGACATCCGTCACGCCCAGTGGCGCTGGGACTTCGCCATCGCCTCTCACGGGGTGCAGGCACACGCGCCGGAAGTGGCTCTGAAGATGCTCGGCAGCGCCCTGGACAAGGCCGCCGATGCACGCACCAAGCTCGCTCGCCTCCTGGCCGCCAAGGGGATCAGCCACGAAATCGCCATTCCTGACGTCTCCACCAAGGAGAAGGCCCAGGCCGCCCTTGGCATGGACATGAAACAGATGAATGCAGACAAGGCCCAGTTCCTCAAGACCACTGTACCCGCCTGGGATGCCGAGGCCAAAGCGGCCGGACGGCTCGCACAATGACGCGGACTGCGGGCCCGGATAACGGGCCCGCAGCTGGATGGAGGCTTCCTATGGGTGATTTAACGATGGATTTCTTACGACTGATGCTGATGGCAGCCATGCTGCTCACCAGCCTGCAGGGTCAGGCCGCCGAGGCCGCCGCCCCTGTACCCGCCACCCACGAGGTGGAGTTCCTGCGCAGCGCCGACAAGGCCTGTACCGACTGCCACAAGGAGCAGACCGACGGTATGCACGGCAAGCATGCCAAGGCCACCAACCCCAACAACCTGGCCCCGGTCACCTGCACCAACTGCCACGGCCTCCCCTCTCCCCAGCACCGGGAAGGGGTCAAGGATGTGATGCGCTTCAAAGACAGCTTCAGCCAGCCGCTTGGCAAGGATGATTACCCCATCGCCGAGCAGAACAGCGTCTGCATGAGCTGTCATGAGCCCAAGCCCCTGCGCGAAGCGCTCTGGGCCCACGACGTACACATGACCAAACTCAGCTGCACCAGTTGCCACCAGCTGCACCCGGCCAAGGAGCCCATGGTCGGTATCCCGGCGCAATCCCGGGTCAAGCTGTGCGTCGACTGTCACAGCAAGCAGCACGAAGCCAAGGCGGCCAACTCCGGGGCCAGCGTGAGCAAGGAGGCGCCATGAGCTGCTCTCGCCGTCAATTCATGGCGGGGATGAGCGCGGGCACCCTCATCATGATGACGGGTTCCCGCTCCCTTGCCAGCACCCTCGCCCACAGCCAGACCATCGATGGCGTGCGCTACGGCATGCTGCACGACGAAACCGCCTGCATCGGCTGCACCGCCTGCATGGATGCCTGCCGGGAGGTGAACCAGGTGCCGGAGGGGGTATTCCGCCTCGAAATCCTCCGCACCGGCCCCATCGGTGAATTTCCCGATGCGGACTACCACTTCTTTCGCAAGTCCTGTCAGCACTGCGACAACGCACCCTGTGTTCACGTCTGCCCGACCGGCGCCTCCCATCTTCGCGTGGAAGACGGCATCGTCGATGTGAACCCGGATCTCTGCGTCGGCTGCATGTATTGTCTGGCCGCCTGCCCCTACCAGGTCCGCTTCATCAACCCGGTCACCCGGGTGGCGGACAAGTGCGACTTCTGCCGCAAGACCAACCTGGCAGCAGGCAAGGAGCCGGCCTGCGTGGAATCCTGCCCCACCAAGGCGCTGGTGTTCGGCAATCTGGACGATCCGGACAGCCCCATCGCCAAACGGCTGGTGAAGGAGACCACCTACCGCTACAAGCAGGCGCTCGGCACCTCGCCCAAGATGTATCGCGTGCCCAAAGGGGAGATAACGTCATGACCATGCTAACGGCATTTCACATCCCCTTCCTGAGTTGGGGACGTGGCCCATCACCATCGGTGCCGGCAATGACAGCGGGAGGGGATCACCATGTGGCATGATGCATTTCACTTCCCTTCACTCGTGTGGGATTGGCCCATCGCCATCTACCTCTTTTTGCTCGGCATCTCGGCGGGGGCCACCACCCTCTCGGTGCTGCTGCGCAGGAAGGGGGCCGGCAGCGAGAGCGGCATCATCAAGGCGACCGCCATCCTGGCCCCCGCGAGCGTCATCCTGGGCTTGCTGATCCTCATCTTCCACCTGGCCCGCCCCTGGACCTTCTGGAAGCTGATGTTCCACTACCAGTTCGACTCCGTCATGTCCATGGGGGTCATGCTGTTCCAGCTCTACATGGCGGTGCTGTTTGCCTGGCTGGCGGTGGTGTTTCGGGCCAATATCGAGACCCTGCGCGGGCGTTTCCTCAAGGAGAAGTTCGCCTTCGTGGACAGTCTTGTCGCCCTGCTGGCACGATGCGAGCGTCTGCTCGCCCCGCTGCTCCTGCTGCTGGCCGTGCTGCTTGGGGCCTACACCGGCTTCCTGCTCTCGGCGCTGAAGACCTACCCGCTCCTGAACAACCCCGTACTGCCGGTGTTGTTCCTGGTCTCCGGCATCAGCTCAGGGATCGCCGCCACCATCTTGCTGGCAGTGACGCTCTTCAAGGAGTCTCACCACAGCCAGGGGGTGAGCTTCGTGCACCGCTTCGAGCGACCCGTGCTCGCGGTGGAGATCCTGCTGCTAGTCTGCTTCTTCACCGGCCTCTATTTCGGAGGGGGTCAGAAGGAGGTGGCCATGTGGGCTGCCATTGGCAGCGGCTTCTGGGCCCAGGTGTTCTGGGTGGGCGTGGTGGGCATCGGCATGCTGTTGCCCCAGCTGCTCTCCCTGCTGACCCCGGCGCCACTGCGGGAACGCAACGGCCATCTGGTACTGGTGTGCAGCCTGACCCTGGTGGGCATATTGCTGCTGCGCTATTTCGTGCTCTACGCGGGCCAGATGACGGTGGTCTGAACCCGCCTTGCCAAACGCCAGCCGCCCTGCGGCTGGCGTTTGTTTGTGTGACTGAGCGAAATTCTGGTGATACCGCAGCGCCCGTCGGGTGCGAGTGCTGCGGCATCACATGAACGATTGATTAGAACTGGAGGTTGTGTGCTGGCGGAGCTCGGCTATCTCTCACTGCTGCTGGCAACGGCATTCTCTCTGCTGCAAGGCACATTACCCTGGCTCGGGCTCAGGCTCGCCTCCCCCACCCTGCTCGGCAGCGCCAGGCCGTTGGCGCTGCTCAATGCCGCCCTGCTGGCCGCCGCGCTGGTGCTGCTCGGGATCTGTTTTGCTGAGGACGACTTCACCCTGATCTATGTGGCGCAGCACGCCAACAGCGCCCTGCCGCTGGGTTTCAAACTCGCGGCAACCTGGGGCGGTCACGAGGGTTCCATGCTCTTCTTCGTGTTTGCGCTGGCACTCTGGGGGGCCCTGGTGGCCCTTGTCTCAAAGCGGGTAGATCCCCTCATCCTGGCCCGGGTACTGGCCATCATGGGGCTCATCGTCGGCCTGCTGGGCCTCTACACCCTGCTCTTCTCCAGCCCCTTCGATCGCAGCTTCCCGGGCCCCCTGGAGGGGCGCGATCTCAATCCCATGCTGCAGGACATCGGCCTCATCATCCATCCGCCTTTGCTCTACCTCGGCTACGTGGGCTTTGCGGTCAACTTCGCCTTCGCCATGGCGGCGCTCCATTCGGGCAGACTCGATGGTGCCGTGGCCCACTGGAGTCGCCCCTGGGCGCTGGGCTCCTGGGTCTTTCTCACCGCCGGCATCGCGCTCGGTTCCTGGTGGGCCTATTACGAGCTCGGCTGGGGAGGCTGGTGGTTCTGGGATCCGGTGGAAAACGCCTCCCTGCTGCCCTGGTTGCTCGGTACCGCTCTGCTGCACGCCCTGATCGTCTGCGAGCAGCGCGGAGCCTACGGTCACGCCGTCTTGCTGCTCTCCATCTTCACCTTCTCCTTGAGCCTGCTCGGCACCTTCGTGGTGCGCTCCGGGGTGCTCACCTCGGTGCATGCCTTCGCGGTGGATCCGGATCGTGGCCTCACCCTGTTGCTGCTGCTTGGCCTGTTGCTCACCACCGCCCTGACCCTGTTTGCCCTGCGGGCGGACACCCGCGCCCCCTATGCCCGCTTCGGACTGAGATCCAAAGAGGGGCTGCTCGGCGCCGCCATCCTGCTGCTCGTCGTGGCCTGTGCCAGCGTGCTGCTCGGCACCTTCTATCCCATGGTGTTCCAGTCCCTGCACCTGGGGTCGCTCTCAGTGGGGGCTCCCTACTTCAACACCATCTTCGTCCCTCTGGCCTTGGCACTGATGATGCTGATGACCCAGATCCCGCGCCTGCGCTGGCAACGACTGGTAAAGACCTCCCGACTCAACACCCTGTTGCCTCCCTTGTTCGGTCTGCTGGGGGGCGGTCTGCTCAGCCTTTGCTACCGCGAGCAGGGACCGCTCGGCTGGGGCGGGATCCTCGCCAACATGATCGCACTGTGGCTGCTGGCGAGCCTGCTGCTCAGCTTCCCGTTCAGGACAGGACTCACCCACCCCGCTCGCCTCGGCAGCCTGCTGGCCCATCTCGGAGTGGCAGTGTGCGCCCTCGGCATCGCCCAGGTGAGCCACTTCAGCCAGGAAGGGGGGGCCGTACTCAGTCCGGAGCACCCCTATCGCCTCGGCGCCTACGAGTTTCGTTACGAGGGGAGCGAGCCCCTGCTCGGCCCCAACTACACCGCCGAGCGCATCACCCTGAGCGTGCACAAGGGAGAAAAGGAAGTGGCCCGACTGATGCCGGAGCGGCGCCACTACAGCGTGCGCACCATGAACATGAACGAGCCCGGCATCCAGTGGGGATTATTCGGGGATCTCTATGTGGTGCTCGGCGAGAAGATGGGGCCGGATGCCTACGCCATGCGGCTGCATTACAAGCCGCTGGTGCGCTGGATCTGGTTCGGGGGTCTGCTGATGATGGCGGGCGGGGCCCTGCGCCTGCTGGGGCGCCGCGCCATGCTTCCCCATCCTGCGGCGAGCACCAACCAGGTTGCGCCCCACACACCGGCACCGCTGCACTCATCCCGGGAGCCCTCATGAACCGCCTGCGCCTCTTCATTCCACTGCTGCTGAGTCTCGTCCTCGGCACCCTGCTCTGGCTCGGCCTGGGGCAGGATCCCTATCGCCAGGACGATGCCACCCTGGGGCGAAGCCTGCCTGCCTGGCAGAGCGAGAACCTGCTGGATGGCGCGGCCATAGATACCGCCAGTCTCAAGGGGGAGCCCTTCCTGCTCAACGTCTGGGCCAGCTGGTGCCCGGCCTGCCGCGCCGAACACGGCGTGCTCAAGGAGCTGGCCGGCACAGTCCCCCTCTATGGCCTCAACTACCGGGACAAGGGGGATGCGGCCCGCGCCTGGCTCTCGCAAGCGGGCAACCCCTACCGCGCCGTCCTCGCCGATCCTGATGGCAAGCTGGCGCTGGAGCTCGGGGTCTATGGCACCCCGGAGACCTATCTCTTCGCCGCCGACGGCACCCTGCTCAGCCGCCATACCGGCGAACTCACCCGGGAGATCTGGCAGCGCCAGTTCCTGCCCCTGCTGAGTCAGGCGCGCACGACCCCTCTGGCCCGTCAGGAGGGCAGACCATGAGAACCCTGGCGCTGCTGTCCCTGCTGCTCCCGTTGATCCTTTCCCTGAGCCCGGCGGCCCGCGCCAGCGGAGTCGATACCTATCAGTTCAGTCACCCCGAACGTCAGGTCCGCGCCCAGGAGCTGGCCCGCGCCCTGCGCTGCCCCCAATGCCAGAACCAGAACCTGGTGGAATCCAACTCTCCCATCGCCCTGGATCTGCGCCTCGAGGTCTACCGCTGGGTGGATGAGGGGCAGAGCGATGAGCAGGTGATCACCCGCATGACAGAGCGCTTCGGCGACTTCGTGCGCTACGATCCCCCCTTCAAGGTCAGTACCACCCTGCTCTGGGGCGGCCCCCTGCTGATCTTGCTGCTGGCCACGCATCGGCTGCGCCGCAGCTTCAAACACGCCAGCGCTTCCCGCTCCCCCTTGCAGGAAACCGAGACGCCATCCACCATCCCGGACTCCAGAGCTGCGCTGAATCGGCAGATCATGGCCGAGCAACAGGCAGGGATCCCGGCCCATTCCCCTCTCTATCAGGAACTGACCCAAGCCTGCCTGGCCAATGCCACCCCCCTTGCCGAGCGGCGCCTGCAGGCCAGGATAGCGAGCGCGGATCACCGCCGCCCCCTGCGCTGGCTCTGGTTGCTGCTGCCGCTCCTTATCGCCATCACCGGTTTTTATGCCAGCACGGGGCGCTATCAGGCCTGGCAGGCCCATCAATCCCGCCCCGATCCCCTGGCGGGGTTGAGCCCCCGTGACCTGCAGGACAAGGAGCTCAGCGCCCTGCACCAACGCCTTCAGGTCAACCCGGCGGATCGCGATGGCTGGGCCGAACTCGGCCAGCTCTATCTCTATCGGGACGATTACGACAACGCCTGGCTTGCCTATCTGCGTCTGGCACTGCTGGAAGGGGGTGCCAGCGCTGCTACCCAGGCCGCCCAGGCCACCGTTCTCTATTACCAGGCAGGTCAAGTGCTTACCCCTGAGGCACAGCGCCTGCTGGAGAGCGCGCTCAAGCAGGACGCGGGGGAAGTGAGCGCCCTGATGTTGCTCGCCTCGGATCACTTCCTGCACGGTCGCTACGGCGAGGCCATCACCCTCTGGCAACGGCTGCTGGACGAGGAGCGCCCCCGCATCAACCGGGCCGCACTGATCCAGGCCATCCAGACCGCCCGCATCATGGGAGGGTGATGGGCTGAGATCTGTACGAAGCCATGGTATGACGTTCAGAGTGAAAACAGTGGCAAGGACGGGCAATTGCAGGCATAAAGTGCGCCACATGGGGTTCGTGCTGACAATATCGTTGGCCACGGCTCCCATATTTGGGGCGGGCATGACCAGTAGCCCCCCCCTGAGGTGATTGCAAGGTCGTTCACCTCATAAAATACAAATTTTGGAACTTTTGGCATTGTTAAGCGTCAGTTCCCGTCATATAACTTAGCCAAATAACCTCGTTGTCGTACGGTAGAGCCTCATCATGAACATGCGCCCTTTTCTCAATCTGCTGCTCGGTGCCTTCCTTCTTCCCGTCAGCATGCACAGTGTCCAAGCCGCTCCCAAAAGCACGTTTCTCGAACCCCGCAGCAATCTCGTTCTCAGCTCAGATGCCTTCGTGGTCGCCAATCCGCGCACCGGCGAGATCCTGTCCGAGCGCAACGCCAACCGGGTGATGCCGATTGCCTCCATCACCAAGCTGATGACGGCGCTGGTGGTGCTGGACGGCAACCAGCGCCTCAACGAGACCCTCACCGTCACCATGGATGACGTGGACAGACTCAAGGGCACGGGCTCGCGCCTCGCGGTGGGTTCGCGCCTGAGCCGGGCCGACATGCTGCACATCGCATTGATGTCGTCGGAGAACCGCGCCGCCTCCGCCCTCGGTCGCCACTACCCCGGCGGTCGCCGCGCCTTTATCGAGGCGATGAACGCCAAGGCCCGCATGCTCGGCATGTGGAGTACCCATTTTTCTGACAGCACGGGGCTCAACCCCCGCAACGTCTCCAGCGCCCACGATCTCGCCAAGCTGGTGGCGGCGGCCTCCACCTACCCCCTCATCCGCCAGTACACTTCCACCGATCAGCGCCTGATCCGCAACGGCAAGCGCCAGATGCACTATCGCAACTCCAACAGTCTGGTGCGCGAAGGCAGCTGGCCCATCCTGGTGTCCAAGACCGGTTATATCCGCGAGGCGGGTCGCTGCCTGGTGATGGAGACCAAGGTCAGCCAGGAGCCGGTGATCATGGTACTGCTCCATGCCGATACCCCTGGGGCCCGGGTGGCGGACGCCAAGCGCATCAGGAGCTGGCTGGAGAGCTCGGGGCGCATGAGCCTCACCGCCCAGTCCACTCCGCCGGCCAAGCTCTTCTCGGCCCAATAAGCCCTACCTCCCCACAACCGCAGGCCACGCCTGCGGTTGTTGTTTTCAGCGCCCTCCCCCCGCTCAGTGTTGGCATTACGGATCCCGCCTTTTTTTTTGCAGTCAAAAACGTCACCATATTGTCACCTCGCATCATCAAACACTGGTTTTATATGTTAATGCGGTGATAAATCACATTTTCATGGCAACGGATTTGCCGATCCCGCTGCCGGTGATAACGTGATGCCCATTGCCCGGCCTCAGGGCCTGGAAGACATAAATCCCGCACAGGCGGTCATGACAAGGATGATGTGATGAAGATAGTGGTAATGGGTGGGGGGGTCATCGGGGTGACCAGTGCCTGGTATCTGGCCAAGGCAGGCCATCAGGTCACCCTGCTGGAGCGACGAGGCGATGTGGCGCTCGAAACCAGTCATGCCAACGCGGGGCAGATCTCCCCGGGCTATGCCTCCCCCTGGGCCGCCCCCGGCATCCCCCTCAAGGCGGCAAAATGGATGCTGCAAAAACACGCCCCCTTCACGGTGCGTCCCACCTCGGATCCCTTCCAGCTGCGCTGGATGCTGCAGATGTTTGCCAACTGCACCCCGGCGGCCTATGCCACCAACAAGGGGCGCATGGTACGCCTTGCCGAATACAGCCGCGACTGCATGAAAGCACTGCGGGATGAACTGGCCCTCGACTACGAGGGGCGCCAGCTCGGCACCCTGCAGCTGTTTCGCAGCCAGGCCCAGCTCGACGCCAGCAAGCGCGACATCGAGGTACTGGCTGAATATGGCGTCCCCTACGAGGCGCTCGACGCCGCCGGCTGCGAGGGGGCCGAACCCGCCCTCGCTCGGGTGCGTGGCAAGATAGTGGGCGGGCTGCGCCTGCCTGGGGATGAGACCGGTGACTGCTACCGCTTCACCAATGGCCTGGCGGCCGAAGCTCGCCGCCTGGGGGTGGAATTTGTCTTCGATTGCGCCATCGATGAGCTTGAACTGAGCGGGGGACGCGCCGTCGCCGTGCGCGCCGGTGAGCGGCGCTGGCAGGCGGATGCCATCGTCTGTGCCCTCGGCAGCTATGGCACCGGCTTCCTGCGCCCCCTCGGCATCGCCCTGCCCGTCTATCCGGTCAAGGGCTACTCCCTCACCCTGCCGATGGTCAATCCTGACGCCGCCCCCCGCAGCACAGTGCTGGACGAAACCTACAAGGTCGCCATCACTCGCTTCGATGAGCGGATCCGGGTCGGCGGCATGGCCGAGCTCAGCGGCTTCAACCTCGCCCTCAACCCCAAACGCCACGACACCCTGGCCATGGTGGTGCGGGATCTCTTCCCCGAGGGCGGCGACGTCGGCCGTGCCGAGTTCTGGACCGGGCTGCGTCCCATGACGCCGGACGGCACCCCGCTGGTAGGGCCGAGCCCCATTCCCGGGCTCTGGCTCAACACCGGCCATGGCACCCTGGGCTGGACCATGGCGGCAGGCTCCGGCCAGCTGCTGGCGGATCTCATCTCGGGCGGTGCCCCCGCCATCAGCGACGAGGGACTGACCCTGGCACGCTATGGCTAGGGACCGAGCCTCGCCTCACGACAGAGAGGGAGTGCCAGGCACTCCCTCTCTGTTTTTGATCAAGCCTTTGTCCTTCATCACAGGTCTCGGCGCTGGATGATCGAACTCGCACGGGATCAGCCTGATGCCAGACCGGGGAGGAAGCGCCAGACAAGGGACGGATCCGGCTCCGCGATGGCAGCACCGATCAGTTGCTCACACCAGCGCCTGTGCAGTTGCCACATCAGCACACCCGGCTCCCCCTGCCCCTTGGTGCACTGCTTGGCCACGTCCGTCGTCCGATAGAAGTAGCGCACCAGGGTGATAAGTTCGGGCTCTGGCCAGCGGCAACCGAAGTGGCGCAGCCGCTCCGACCAGAAGGCTATCTGGCCCCGCTCGTGCTCCTGCTCCACCCCGTGCAGGGCGGGGATGAGATCCATCGCCTGCCAGAGCGCCCCGTAGCCGACGAAACGCTCGTCCAGGGCCACCAGGGCCTCGTCCAGCATCTGCAGGGTCTGGGGCCAGCTCAGGGCCTGCTCGCGGATCGCCTCCTGCGCCTCGCACACCGCGCCCAACCAGTCCATGGCGAGGCGGCAGATGATCGCCTCCTTGTTGGGATAAAGGTGATAGAGCGACTTGATGCCTACCCCGGCCCGCTCGGCGATGGCATTGGTGTTGAGCGCCGCGAACCCCTGCTCTTGCAGCAGCGCCAGGGTGGCCTGCTCGATGCGGCTCGCCGCCTCCAGGCTGCGCTGCTGCCTCGGCTGGCGCCGCATGCAGAGCTCGCTCGGCAATAGATGTTCCATCAGACTTCTCCGCTGTCAGGCCGACTCGCCCTCACTGCTCGCCATAACTACATGATGTGACGAGGTAAACACAAGCCAAAAAAAATGCAGTAATCACTGGTATTTATCAGAATAGCTGCAATAAACAAGGGTGCTCATATATGCAGTAAATACTGCAATTAACCCAAGGAGAGCACGCTATGGATAGCAAACAACGAAGGCTGGGCCCCCTGCCTCGCCTGATGGGTGCCCTGCTGCTGGGCACCCTGCTCGGTGGCTGCCAGCAGGAGAACAGCAGCACATCCCAGGCCCCGAGCACCCTCTACCTCAACGGCAAGATCCACACCCAGGACGGGCAAGGCAGCCAGGCCGAGGCCATGGTGGTGCAGGACGGCAAGTTCGTCTACGTGGGATCCCATGACGGTGCCAAGGCCTATCAGAACAAGGACACCCAGGTGGTGGATCTGCGGGGTCGCATGGTGCTGCCGGGCCTGCACGACAACCACATCCATCTGCTCGGCACGGTCGCACTCGACATGTGCGATCTCGACGGCCAGAGCATCGATCTGGACGAGCTTGCCGCCAGAGTCAGGGAGTGCCTGCCCCGCTACGCCCCCAAGCCAGGGGAGTGGCTGGTGGTCAACCAGTGGTCCCCCTATGATGGCAACACCCCGACCGCCACCCATGCCACCCTGCTGGCGGCGCTCGATGCGGCGGCGCCGGACAACCCGGTAGTGCTGGCCGGGGTCGACGGTCACGCCAGCGCCTACAACTCCCGGGCGCTGGCCCTGGCGGCAGACCAGGACGGCAACACGGTCGGCTTCAACGGCGCCAGTCTGGCGCCGGGGGGCGTGTTCGAGGCCTTCATCCCCTATGTGGATCTCGCCAGCGGCGTCATCCGCGACGGGGCGCGCAGCGCCATCCCCGTGCCCGACACCGACGTGCTGAGCGCGAGCGACGATCAGGCCGCCACCCAGTACGACAAGATCCTGCCCGCCATCTCGGAGCTGATGGCGTCGCGCGGCATCACCGGCATTCAGGACGCCTGCGCCACCGATTTCATTCGCCAGCGGCTGCGCAACATGCAGGGGCAGGATCTGCTGCACATGCGGGTCACCGCCGCCACCTGCTTCCATGCCGAGGATTATGCCGGCACCCTGGATCTGGGGGCTCGACTCGCCAAGGCTCGCGAAGTCAGGGAGTCTTTCGCAGACAATCCCCTCATCAAGGCCGATGCGGTCAAGATCTTCCTCGACGGCGTGATCGAGGGGGATCCCTTCACCGATCCTGTCTTCCTGCCCAACGCCGGCATGCTGGAGAATTACCACAGGCCCCACCTCGCCATGGACACCGGCAGCGGCGAGGTGACCATCACAGCCGACAGCGAGGATGCGGGCAGCAACGGCATCGTCAACTACAGCGATGGGGATCTGAAGCGCTACGTGGGCGCCCTGGACAAGGAGGGATTCAGCATCCACATGCACAGCATCGGCGATCGCAGCACCCGGATGGGACTGGATGCGCTGAGCGCGGCCCGTGCCAGCAACGGGGATCACGGCATTCCCCACACCCTGGCCCACCTGCAGGTGGTTCACCCGGACGATCAGAAACGCCTCGGGGAGCTCGGCCTCTACCTCACCTTCACCTACGCCTGGACCACACCCCAGCTCGCCTACGACATGCTGGTGACCCCCTTCATCCAGCCCACCAGGGCGGGCCAGCCGTTGAGCGAGGCCCTCTACGATCCCCTCGGCTACCTGCACGAGGCCCTCTACCCGGTGGAGAGCTCGCGCAAGGCGGGCGCCGTGCTGGTGGCGGGCAGCGATGCGCCGGTGGACAGCCGGGATCCCCGCCCGTTCGAGAACATGGCCGCCGGCATCATCAAGGCCGCCGGCAGTGGTGACGAATACCGCGCCAGCCAGCGCATCTCCCTCACCGAGATGCTGGCCGCCTACACCATCAACGGCGCCAGGGCAGTGCGTCAGGGGGAGATCACCGGCTCCATCGAGGCGGGTAAATCGGCGGACTTCATCGTGCTGGACAGGGATCTCTACGCCCTGGTCAATGCCGACACCCCGGAGCAGATCGCCGACACCCGGGTCCAGCGCACCGTGTTTCAGGGGGAGACCGTCTACACAACCCCAGACATGACCCCTTGAGTCGACGTTAGCCACAAAAAGGCCCCGGGAGGGGCCTGTTTTTATCTGTCGACGAGCGGGGGAGCCTCCTCGTTCGTCAAGCTCGGCTGCAACGCCAGATTGAACAGGGCGGCCACCATGTCGGACTGGGTGAGGATCCCCACCAGTCGCTCCCCATCCAGCACCGGCATATGGTGCAGACCTCCGTCGGAGAAAGCCTCCACCAGGTCATAGAGCGGCTGATGGCGCCATGCCGTGCGCACTTCCCGGGTCATCAGCGCCGCCACCGTCCGGGTCTCCAGCGCCTGCAGGCCGCGAGGTTGCCGGTTTTCTCTGTCGATCATGAGGTCATGCAGGGTCAGGATCCCCACCAGCTGCTCCCCGTCCACCACGGGCAGCGCCTTGATCCTGTGCTGGGACAACAGCTGCCAGGCCGCCATGGCCGGTTCATCCGGCGTCGTCACCACCAGATCTTTCGACATCACATCCTGACAGCGCACCGTGCCGACCCGCTCGCGCAGGGCATGCAACTGCGCCTCCTGCAGCAGATCCTGCAGATCCTGGCGGCTGATATCGAGCAGTTCGCCGTGCTTGCCCAGTGCGAAGTCGATGTCGGTGGCACTGGCAAGGCGGGCGCTCGGCTCGGGGTCGGCAGTCTGGTGGCGATTGGGCGCGGTCTTGGCGCCATTGGGATAACGACGACCCAGCAGGCGGTTGTAGACGAGGCCGAGGGTGAGCAGCAGTGCGGAGTTGACCAGCACCGGCAGCAAGACATAACCCAATCCCAGCTGGCGGATCCCCTCCCCGCCGATGACGGCGGTCAGGGCCACGGCCCCGCCGGGGGGATGCAGGCTGCGGGTCAGGAACATGGCACCGATGGCCAGCATCACCGCCAGCGCCGAGGCGAGGGCCGGATCCGGCACCAGGGCGGCGCTAACCACCCCCATCAACGCCGAAACCCCGTTGCCCACCAGGATGGACCAGGGCTGGGCCAGAGGGCTCGCCGGCGCCGCGAACAGCAACACGGCGGAGGCCCCCATGGGGGCTATCAGCCAATATGCCTCTATTCCCAGCGCCCACTGACAGATCAGGCCCGTGCCGCACAATCCGATAAAGGCACCGAGGGCCCCCACCATGCTCTCTTTGAGGCCGGTATTGGTCGATACCGGCAAAAAATCCCTGAACTGCATCCTGCTCCCGCTGGCCATAAGGTTTATTTCAAATGCGCAATATTAACGACTTCCCTGCGTCCATTGCCAGCACGGCGCCCTCCGACGTCGCAACATGGTGTTCACTTGCGGCACGCATCCCCTTAATCCCTCCTTAATCATCCCCTGCCACTCTGGGCTCCTCGCCACTCACGGAGTCACTCTTATGAGCACCCTCAGAGATGCCCTGCGCCGCTTCGATGGTCAGCGTCGTTGCTGGACACAAGGGCTTGAACGCGCCTTCCTCGCCTGGCTTGCCCGCCGGGGCAAGCTGCCTGACGCCGAGCCCGGAGTGCGCCGCATCCTGGTCATTCGCAGCACCAACCGGATCGGCAACAATCTGTTCCTGCTGCCCTTCCTGCAGGCCTTGCGCAGTGCCCACCCCGACGCCGACATCGAGCTGGTGTGCAGCGGCGGCCCCCTGCTCCCCTTCCTGTCCATCTGCGGCTCGCACAACTGCACAGGGTCAGGTTGCAGGGCCGGTACCTGCTGACGGCCTTGCCCATACTCTGGCGCCTGCGCCGCCAACACTACGACCGGGTCTATGTGCCGTTTGCCTCCAGCACGGATCACCTGATTGCCGCCTGGGTGCGGGGGGCCGAGAAGCTGGGATTCGATGATGCCAAGGGGGATCTGCTGTTTGAACACCCCCAGCGCCCCGACAGTGAATGCCACTACGCCCACCAGCCACTGCAACTGCTCGGCCAGAGCGCCTCCCTGACGGACCCCATCCCGCTCGGGGCCAGGCTGGGCCCGTCTCCCGAGCTCACGACACTGGTCAACAGCTATCCAGATCGCCATCTGGTGGGCTTTTTCACCGGCGCCCGCAAGGGCAAGGGACTCTCCCAGCCGCAATGGCAGCGGCTGCTCTGGGACCTGCGCCAGCACCACCCGACAGCCCTGCTGATCCAGCTCACCGACCCGGCCGACCCCATGCCCCCACTCGGTGATTGCCAGGTAACCCTGCCAAACCTCGTCGAGCTGGTGCGCTTCACTCAGGATCTGCGGCTCTTCATCAGCGCCGATACGGACCCACTCCATCTGGCGGCCGCCAGCGGCGTGCCCTGCCTTGGTCTCTTCACCCAGACCGACCCCGCACGCTATGGCTGCCTCGGCCCCCGCCACCGCAATCAGGTGATCGGGGATCGCAATGCCATCCCCCTCGATCTGGCCTGGCTCGGCGCCGCCCTGACCCGGGCACCCGTGCCGCGCACCTGGGCCCGGGCGATTCGCCCGGCCCACCAACCCCAGCCCTTGCGACTCCTGACGGATGTCAACGGCAGATAAAAAAGAGGGAAGGCTTGCGCCTTCCCTCTGTCATTGTTCCCGTGTTCTCTTGTTGTTATGGACGTCAGGCCAGCTCGGCGCGCAGCGCCCTGGTGGCATCCACCATCACCTTGAGGGCCGCCTCCGTCTCTTCCCAGCCACGGGTCTTGAGGCCGCAGTCCGGGTTGACCCAGAGCCGCTCGGCCGGGATCTGCCTGGCGGCCTTGCGGATCAGATCCTCAATCCAGCCCTGGCTCGGCACGTTGGGCGAATGGATGTCGTAGACACCCGGGCCGATTTCGTTGGGGTAGTTGAAGCGCTCGAACGCTTCGAGGAGCTGCATCTGGCTGCGGCTGGTCTCGATGGTGATGACGTCCGCATCCAGCGCCGCCACCGCCTCGATGATGAGGTTGAAGTCGCTGTAGCACATGTGGGTGTGGATCTGGGTACTGTCCACCACCGGGCTCGCACTCAGGCGGAAGGCGCGCACCGCCCAGTCCAGATAGGCCTGATGATCCTGCTTGCGAAGGGGCAACCCCTCGCGGATGGCAGGCTCGTCGATCTGGATGATCTTGATGCCGGCGGCTTCCAGATCCGCCACCTCGTCGCGAATGGCCAGACCGATCTGCAGGGCGGACTGCTCCCGGCTCACATCTTCGCGCGGGAAGGACCAGCAGAGAATGGTCACCGGACCGGTCAGCATGCCCTTGACCGGTTTGTCGGTCAGGCTCTGGGCGAACTTGGTCCAGCCGAGCGTCATGGGGAGCGGGCGGTCGATATCCCGGGTGATCACCGGCGGCTTGACGCAGCGGGAGCCGTAGCTCTGCACCCAGCCGAAGCGGGTGATGGCAAAGCCGTCAAGCAGCTCCCCGAAATACTCCACCATGTCGTTGCGCTCGGCCTCGCCGTGCACCAGTACGTCCAGCCCGATGGCCTCCTGACGTTCGATCGCATCCTTGATCTGGGCCTGGATCCCCGCCTCATAGGCATGGTCAGCGATGCGGCCGGCACGCCAATCCTGGCGCAGTACCCGGATCTCCGAGGTCTGCGGGAAGGAACCAATGGTGGTGGTGGGCAAGAGCGGCAGCTTGAGATCCGCACGCTGCACCTCGGCCCGCACCGGGTAGGTATTCTGGCGATCGAAGTCGCTGTTGGTGAGGCTGGCGAGCCGTGACTGCACCGCCTTCTTGTGAACCCGGCTGTCGGACTCCCGAGCGACGATGGGCTGGCTGTAGGCGACGATCTTGTCCAGATCGCCCCCATCGAGCACTTCGACCAGCAGCCCCAGCTCGTAGCACTTTTGCAGGGCGAAGGCGAACCAGCTGCGAGTCTGGGCGTCCAGCTCATGTTCCAGCGTCAAGTCCACCGGGCTGTGCAGCAGGGAGCAGGAAGAGCCCACCCAGAGCCGCTCGCCGAGCCGGGTTTTCAGGGCTTGCAGGGTAGGAACCAGCTTGCCCAGGTTGGCACGCCAGACGTTGCGACCATTGATCACCCCGGCGGAGAGCACCCACTGGGCCGGCAGATGCGGGACCAGGGTCTCCAGCTGCTCGGGGGCGGCCACCAGATCCAGGTGCAGACCGTCCACCTTCAGGCTGGTGATGATGTCGCGCTGATGGGCCACAGAGCCGAAATAGGTGGTGAGCAGCAGCTTGCAGGGGCCCGCCAGGCGCTCATAGGCCTTGAGGTAGGCCAGACGCCACTCGTCCGGCAGATCCAGGGTCAGGGCAGGCTCGTCTATCTGCACCCATTCCACCCCCTGAGACGAGAGCTTCGCCAGGATCTCCTGATAGACGACCAGCAGGCGATCCAGCAGATCGAGGCGGGAGAAGCCGTTCTCTTTCTCCTTGCCGAGCCAGAGGTAAGAGACGGGACCGAGCAGTACCGCCTTGACCGGCAGCCCCAGGGCCCTGGCTTCTTCTACCTCGTCAAACAGCTGGCTCCAGCCCAGTTTGAAGCGTTGATCCTGGCTGAACTCGGGGACCAGGTAGTGGTAGTTGGTGTTGAACCACTTGGTCATCTCGGCGGCGGCGGCGCTGGGGCCGGTCGGTGCGCGGCCACGGGCCACCCGGAACAGGGTATCGAGATCCGTATCCCCATGGCGATGGCGAGCCGGCACGGCGTCCACCAGCAGGCTGGTACCGAGCACCTGATCGTACCAGGCGAAATCCCCCACCGGCAGCAGATTGACCCCGGCGGTGCGCTGGGCCTGCCAGTGACGCTCACGCAGGCTCTTGCCCACGGCGATGAGTTCTGCCTGGCTGGTCTCACCGCGCCAGTAGGATTCGAGGGCAAATTTCAGCTCGCGCTTGGCGCCGATACGGGGGAAACCGAGAGTGTGTGCGCAGGTCATAGGTCCAATTCCTTGTGCTCGTTCATCTGATGGGAAACTGGATGATTTAGCCATCCAGATGTTTACACATCTAGAATGTCGAGATAAGGTGGCCTTGGCTATTGAATCCTCTTCAACTGGCTCTCAAGAAATCTTCAACTGACCCGACCGCCGAGGTCGCGTCAGATGAGGTGGCACGACGCCACTGCAACCCACACAACAAGGAGCCCTGCCATGGGTGTGCCCAACCCCACCAGCAATCTGAACATCGACATCAGGCACCTGAAGACCATCAGTGCGCTGGCCGAGCAGGGCTCCCTGGCCGGGGCAGCCCTGAGTCTGAGCCTCACCCAGTCCGCCCTCTCCCACCAGTTGAAGGAGTTGGAGACCCGCCTCAACCTGGAGCTTTACTTGCGCAAGAGCCGCCCGCTGGTACTGACGACGGCAGGCCAGCAACTGCTGGCCCTGGCCCGCCAGGTGTTGCCTGCCATCGCCCAGACCGAGAAGCAGTTGCAGGCCCTGCACAGTGGCGACGCGGGCCGGTTGCACCTGGCGCTGGATTGCCACAGCTGCATCCAGTGGTTGCTGCCACTGTTGCCGGATTTTCGCCGCCAGTGGCCCGGTGTCGAACTGGAAGTCGAATCCGTGCCCGGCTTCGATACCATAGGCGCCCTGCTCGGCGGCCAGCTCGATCTGCTGCTCATCTCGGATGTGCACACCCGTGGGGATCTCCACTTCGAGCCGCTATTTTCCTTCGAACTCCAGCTGGTGATGGCGCCGGATAGCAGGTTATGCCAGCTCGATAGAATCACACCGGACGATCTGCTGTCAGAAGTGCTGCTGGTCTATCCGGTGGAGCGATCCCGCATGGATGTGTTCACCCGCTTTCTGCAACCTGCCGGGGTCGAACCCGCTCGCTGCAAGACGGTGGACAACACCTCCGTCATGTTGCAGATGGCCGCCGCCGGGCTCGGGGTGGCCGCCCTGCCCCGCTGGGCCAGCGAGGAGTTCGTGCGCCAGGGGTTGCTCGAGGCACGCCCCCTCGGCAGCGGCATACGTCGCCATATGTATGGTGCCGTGCGCGCCGCCGACAAGGATCAGGCCTGCCTGCAGAGCCTGTTCGAGCGCATCCGCGCCAAGATGGGGGCGGCCCAGCAGGGCCTGTAGCGCCGCCAGCAGCATCGCCCATATAAAAAAGCCGCCCGGTCAGGGCGGCTCTCACGCATCGTCATCTACCCCGAGACCATCAGGCCTTATCGCAACTCGCGGCTCCCTGCCTGCGCGGACAGTTGCCGCACAGCTCGCCGTCCCGCCGTTTGTAGTGCAGGCAGCAGCGCTGGCGCACATAGGCAGGCGCTCCCTCCACCACGGGCGATGCCTGCAACGAGCGCCAGCCCGCCAGGTGATCGCTTGGCAAGCCACAGGCGGCGAGCCAGAGGGGGGCCTCCCTCGCCACTTCCTCATGCGCGACCTCACCGAAGAAGTCCGGCACCCGCACCAGGGCCGCCAGCAGATCGTCCGCCAGCAGCGGCCGGATGAAGCCGGGGCGCAGGCGCTGCACGCCCGCCATCAACTCGAACAGCTGCTGCCAGTGGGTGCGCAGGCGCTGACCTGCCGCCGCGATCAGCACCTCTCGCTCCCCGGTGATCATGGGCCCCACCGGCAAGCTGAAACCGGACACCACCCCCGCCTGATACCCCTGCCCCAGCCTGTCCAGCGCCGGCACAGTACCCGTCCGATAGACGGCCACCATGGCCAGATAGATGGACTGCCAGCAGAGCATGCCCCAGCTGCGGGTCAGCCAGTAGGCAGGGCCTGCCTCCGGGTGCGCCTGGCGCCAATGGTCGTGCAGCGCCAGGGCCAGCTCGGACGCGCTCTGGCGAGTGCCACTCGCCACCAGCAGTGGCGCCTCCCCGGCCACCGGCTCCCCCTTGAGGGAGGCGATGAGCGAGGCGGCGGCAGTACACAGGGCATGATGGTCCGCCAGATGGCGAGCTCGCGTACGGGCCGCCAGGCTGCCAAGGCGCCCCGTGTCCATGGGCACGGCATCCAGCCCAAAAACCGGCGCGGCGCCGGGTTCGCGGGCAGGCGACCCCGGGTGGGATAAGCCCGGCCGCTGGCCGGGACGCAGGGTTAGAATGCGTATTTGAGTCTCGCCTCCACGTTACGCTCGGCCCCGAACCAGCAGTTGTTCTGGTCGTAGCAGGAGTAGTAGGTCTTGTTGAACAGGTTGCTGGCGCTCAAGGATGCCTGGACCCCTTTCAGACTCTGGCTGAGTTCGGCCAGATCGTAGGAGGCGGACATGTCCATCAGCAGGTAATCCGGCACCGTATCGGTATTGGCGGCGTCGAGCTCGGCCTCTCCCACATAGCGCAGGCCGGCGCCGACGCGCATGCCCTGCAAGCTGCCGCCCGCCTGGTAGTTGCTCCAGAGGGACGCCATCTGCTTGGGCACCCAGACCGGGGTCTTGCCCTGCAGATCGGTGGTGTCGCGGGTGATCTCCATGTCCTGACGGGTATAGCTCAGCGCCAGATCCAGGTTGCTGGTGATGTCCACCCGCCCTTCCAGCTCTATCCCCTTGGAGACGATTTCGCCGGTCTGCAGCTTGGGCCCGTAGATGTTGTCCGGATCCGTCACCAGGGCGTTCTCCTTGGTGATGTGGAAGGCGGCAACGGTGAAGGTCTTGCTCATGTCATCCGACAGATATTTGAGCCCCCCCTCCCACTGCTGACCGGTGGAGGGATCGAACGCCTTGCCGTTCTTGTCCGCCCCCGGCACCGGTTCGAAGCTCTCGGCATAGCTCACGTAAGGGGAGAAGCCGTAGTCCAGCTCATAGAGGGTGCCGAGACGGAAGGAGAGATTGTCCTGATCGATCGTCGCCAGAGACTGGCTGGCCGACCCCTGATAGAGGGTGTGGCTGTCGGTGTCCATCCGGTAGCTGTCGTAGCGGGCGCCACCGATGGCCACCAGCCTGTTCAGGCGCACCTGATCCTGCAGATAAACACCCGTCTGGGACTGGCGGATGGTCTTGTTGTCCTGGTAGGGGAAGCGCAGGGCATCGGGCACTATCTGGTTGTGATCCGGGTTGAAGATGTCGATGCTGGGGGCCGAATAGTCCAGGGTGTCTTCATAACGCACCCGTGCATCCAGATATTGATAATCGACCCCGAGCAGCAGGTTGTGCTGGGCCGCCCCCGTCATCACCTTGCCCGCCAGCTGGTTGTCGATGACAAAGCCGCGGGAATCCTCGTCCGTCAAATAGGCGTTGCGGGCAACGGTGCGGTTGTCTGCCGCCAGGGCGGCGTTGTAGGTGTTGCGCTGATAGGCCGAGGCATCCATATAGCGGGCATTTTGCAGCACCTGCCAGCTGTCGTTGAAGGCGTGGCTCAGCTTGTAACCGACCAGGGTTACGTCCCGGTTGTACTCGTTCCAGTTCTCGTCGCCGAGGAAGGTATCGCTGCCAAGCTGCCCCAGGGGGTTGGATTTGACCGAGCCGCTGGCCGGCACCGTGGTATAGATGCCGGCTTCCGGATCCTTCTGGTAGTAGAGGTTCAGGTTCAGCAGGGTGCGCTCGCCTAGCTGCCAGTCCAGGGAGGGGGCGAAGACGTAGCGCTCCTCTTCGGAGGTCACCGCCTGGCCGTCCTTCTGACGGGCCAGCCCCACCACCCGATAGGCAAATTGCTCATTGATGGCGCCAGTGCTGTCAAAGCTCATCTCTTTCAGGGCACCGGTGCCGGTGGCCACGCTCACGCTGTGTTTGGCTTCCCGCTGGGGGCGCTTGGCGATGAGGTTGACCATGCCGCCGGGCGGCATGCTGCCGTAGAGCACGGAAGTCGGCCCCTTGAACACCTCCAGCTGCTCGATGGCGACCGGGTCAATCTGGGGTTGCAGGTTCCACTCGTTGTATTGCAGCAACAGGCCGTCATAGAAGTTCTGGTAGTTGTCAAAGCCGCGGATGTTGAACAGATCCAACCGGTTGACGGCGCCGCCACGCAGCTCGGTGTTGACCCCGGGCACGTAGCGCAGGGCCTCGCTCACCGAGCTGACGCCGCGCTGATCCAGGGTCTCGCTATCCACCACCGAGATAGCCTGCGGCGTCTCGATGGGGTCGAGCTGGGTCTTGGTCGCGGTGTTGCGATAGGTCTGGCCGAGCACGGTCAGGGTCTCGTTGACCGCACTCTCCCGGGCATCCTGGGGAGTGGCGGCCAGCACTGAGCCTGCCAGCAGGGCGGAAATGGTCGCGGCGACCACGGTCAATGGGGGGTGAACAAGTTGCATCTGATCCTCGACTGCCAACTGCATGTGAATAGTAACAAATCTCATTTGCATTTTATTGTTCTATTTTGCCCCTGAATTAACAATTTGGGGCATGTTGGTGGGAAAATCGTGAGAAAGGCGTCTATTCGGTGCCATTTGACCGCGTGTTGCGGGTAGATGAGCGAGCGGCCAACGACCGCCACGGGGCGAAATCATTTATATGGCAAAACCACACAAAACCAGTGTGAATAATTACCATTTATGGATTGCTTAGAGAGAAATATTGCCTAGTTGAAGGTTTGCGACATCAAAAATAGAGTTATGACTCTTTTTTCATCAACTCGCTTGATCCGGGTCAAGCGCTACTAATAGAGAGAACGATAGACTTCCCTCCCCCAAGAACAGCCCTATTTGAGACAATATAAGGCCTCCAGACAGCGCCCATGAACAACATCATCAACAAAGATCTGCACTGCAACACCCAGCTCAATGTCTCCTTTGGCGTGATCATGCTGACCCTCACCATCGGCATGGCGACCGTCAGTTACATCATTCAGCGCGCGGCCGAGCAGCAGTATCACGGGATGGCGGCCATGTTCGTCCACAACATGGCGACCCAGTTCATCGAGCAGCAGTTCAAGCCGCTGGAATACACCCTCAACGAGACCAGCAACTTCATCGATGAACCGAGGCTGGCGGCCTTCCTCAATGAAGAGCAATCCCCATTGCGCACCGTGCTGATACAAACGTTGTCCATCAATCCCAACATCTCGAGCATCGTGGCCTCCGACCTGCAGGGGCACTTCAATACCGTTCCCTTCCTGGCGGTCGCAGCCGATTTCGATGCCACCACGCGCCCCTGGTTCCGATCCTCCACCTCCCGCAGCCTGTTCATCAATTACAGCGATCACTACACCAATGCGCAGACGGGACAGCAGACCGTCTCCTTCTCCCAGCTCATCGTCAGCCAGGATGGCTATCCCCTCGGCACCCTGGCCATGGATCTGAACCTCGAGCATCTGAGCTACCCGCTGCGCCAGTTGAAGAGCCCGCTCAGGGGAGAGTTCTACGTGGTGGACAGGGCCGGTGACATCCTGCTCCATTCGGATGTGAGCAACCTGTTTCGCCACAGCATCGATCCCATCCTCATCGGCAAGATGACCAATGGGGAAGATCATCTCCATGACAGGCAAAGCCGGACCCACTTTTACTACTACTCCTTCTCCAACCCGGACTGGTTTGTGATCTATGCCGTCAGCGATGACGATTTCAACGACGCCAGCCGGGCCGATGCCGATCTGCTGCTGATCGCCATTCCGGTCTGCCTGCTGATCTGTCTGCTCTGCTGGGGCTCCCTGCGCAACTCCATCAACAAGATGCTGATCCAGATCGTCGCCATGATGCGGGTCGGGCGCCTCGAACTGGACAAACCCGACCATCTGCTGCGCCAAGAGATCCAGCATGGTCACGAGCAGATGCAGGAGGCCATGACCGCCTCCACCACGGATGGCCTCACCGGCCTGTTCAACCGCCGCAGCTTCGATCAGGATCTGGCGGCCTGGGTCGGCAGCGGCCAGCCCTTCTTCCTCGGCATGATTGACCTGGACAACTTCAAGGCCATCAACGACCAGCGAGGCCACCCCATGGGAGATATCGTGCTCCAGACCGTGGCACAGGTGGGGATGCAGCAGGCAGGCAACCGGGCCAACCTCTACCGCTATGGGGGCGAGGAGCTCGCCATCATAGTGCCGGGCAATGACAAAGAGGCCGCCAACGCCCTGCTGGAGCGCTGGCGCCAGCAGATCGAGATACGCCAGTGGCGTGAGACCGATATGGTGGTGACCTTCTCCGCCGGCCTCGGCCAGTGGCGACAGGAGTCCTCCTCACAACTGATCGAGAAGGTTGATCAGGCCCTTTATGACGCCAAACACAGTGGCAAGAATCGGATACATTATGCCGACTGAGACTCTGGCGCAGCGGCTGCGCCTCGCCTGCCTGCTCAGCCTGGGTCTGCTTGTCGCGCTGACCATGCTCAACCTGATGCAGGCCGCCACCGGCCTTCGCAAGGATAACGAGCGCAGCCTGCGCCATGTCGAGGCCATGATCGACGCGGCCATCGATGACAGCCAGCAGCTGATCGAGGAGGCACGTCCTCTGGTCGGCAAGGCCTGCAAGGAGAACGTCCTGGCGCTGCGGGATCTCATCATCGCCTCCCCCTACGTCAGGGCACTCTATGTGCTGGAGGGCAGCCGCCTGATCTGCACCACCCTGCATCGGCCCCTGCAGGAGCAGAACCTGCCTCATTATCTTTTTGGCAATCAGGCGCTGATCCTCGCCAGCCACAGCCCCATCACCAACCAGACCGCCATCCTCTATCGCAAACAGATCGGTGGCCGCACCCTGCTGGCCGAGCTGGACGGCTTTCATATCTTCGGGGCCCTGCAAGCCGTGAAGGGAGAGGACAACCTCTTCTTCATTCTGGGAGAGCGCGCTCTCGACGGTCATGGTCGTCCCCAGAGCGCCGCCCCCTTGCTGGAAGAGCAGGGCAAACTGCTCTCCACCTCCCTCGATGGGCATCCCTATCGGCTGGTAGCCCTCAACGGCTACTCGCAGATCCTGGCCTTCGCCTGGGATTACAACCGCGACACCCTGCTCGCCACTCCGGTGCTGGCCCTGCTGCTGGGGCTGCTCACCTTCTACCTGAGCGGTCGCGGCGGTTCACCGCGCCGCGAGCTGGCCAGGGCCCTGGCGGCGCGCGAGTTCATCCCCTATCTGCAACCCGTGATGGACCGCGATGGCAAGCTGTGCGGCTGCGAAGTGCTGATGCGCTGGCACCACCCCGAGCAGGGAATGATAGCCCCCAACCACTTCATCCCCCTGGCGGAAGAGTGCGGCTACATAGTGCCCATGACCCGCCAGATGATGGCGCAGGCCCTTGAGCATTTGCTCACGATGGCAGACCGCCTGCCCCCCGGTTTTCACGTGGCGGTCAATGTGTGCGCCCAGCATTTCAGGAGTCAGGAGATAGTGAGCGAATGCCACGCCTTCCTGGACGCCCTGGCGGGTCACGACATCCGGCTGGTGCTCGAACTCACCGAGCGGGAGATGCTGGAGTGCGATGCCCAGACCCTGGCCATCTTCGACGCCCTCGACGACATGGGGGTGCTGGTGGCCATCGACGATTTTGGCACCGGCCACTCCAGCCTCTCCTACTTGCAGACATTTCACGTGGACATCATCAAGATCGACCGCAGCTTCATCAAGGGGATCCAGGAAGAGGGTCCCTCTCGGCTCATCGTCGAGAACATCCTGGATCTGGCCCATCGGATGGAGGTGGCACTGGTGGCCGAGGGGGTGGAGACCCGGGATCAGGTCGAGATGGTGCGCCACTACGGCATCGACTACCAGCAGGGCTTCTTCTTCGCCAAGCCCCTGCCCCCCAGTGACTTCAGCCAGCGCTTTCTCCCCTGTCACCAGGGGCCGCAAGCCTAGTCCTCGCAGGGGGCGATGGGGAGCCAGTACTCCATGCGGGCATCGTGCTGCTGGCCGTCGAAGCCCGGGCCGTAGGACTCCAGTTCATAGCCATCCAGCCCCCGATACCCCGAGCCCGGCAGCCAGTGCAGGATGAACCAGTTGAGGGTGCCGGCCAGCTCGTCGATGGGGCCCACGTGAGTGAGCACGGCATACGCCTGGGGCGGGACCCGCAGCCGTGCCAGACCGGGTGGCAACGTAGCCTCCTCCTCCACGGCGACCCCGGCCCAATAGGGCAGCGCCGCCTCGTTGGCAAGGGAGACATCCACCACCCCCAGCAACTCGCAGTCCCCTGTCGGCATGCCCCACGCCCGAAAAGCGCCCCAGATGGCGGGCACCCGCTGCTGAAAGTCGGGCGCCTCGGCAAAGAGTCCGCGGATCTCCCCCCTCACCCCCTGCAGCAGGAAGCCCGGCCGGCTCTCCACCCGTACCTGCATCAGCCTGGGTGCCCGTGCCTGCGGCGTCTGGGCCCGGACCAGCGGCATGAAGAGTCCCAGCCTCAGCCCTCGCTTGCGATAAGCGACGGGGGAGCAGCCAAACTGCTGCTTGAAGGCGCGGCTGAAGCTCACCTCCGAGCCAAAACCATGGCAGAGCGCCAGATCCAGCACCCGCTGCCGCGTCGAGAGCAACGCCTCGGCGGCCTGGCTCAACCTCAGCTCTCGCACATATTGCGCCACCGTGAAGCCGGTTTCATGCAGGAACACCCGCTGCAACTGCCAGCGGGACCAGCAGCTCTGCAGGGCCAGCTGCTCCAGGGAGAGGGGCTCCGCCAGATGGTGGTGGATATAGTCGAGTACCCGCTCGATGCGGGTGAACTGGGCGCGGGTGGCGGGGCTCGGCGCAAGGGCCGTGGGCAGATCGGACGGGGTCATCATGGTGTGCGTTGCAAACAGAAGGCGGCCATGCCGGGGTGGGGACATTAAACATGGCCGCCCAGCCAGGGGCAAGCACTCCCTGCCCGGATCCAGCCTCGCCGACCCGGGGCCGATGGCCGGACGCGACGGTCGGAACACTCCACGGCAGTGCAAACATTCACATTGAATAAAAATGAAAGATCAATAATTCACAAAAACAATAAAAGACAGATAAAACGACCGCAAAACCATCATCAAGCAACGCTTATCGCTGATAAAGATTTCCCACGCCGTCGGCGAAATAGCGGCGCAGGGCCTCGATCACCCGCCGCACCTTCTCCGGGATCTCCCGCTGGGGAGTGATGGCGTGGATCTCCATGGGGGCCACCCGATAATCCGGCAGCAAGGCGAGCAACTGACCCGCCGCGAGATCCTCGGCGATCTCCCCCTCCGGCTGCAGGGAGATCCCCTGCCCCGCCAACGTGAACTGGCGCAGGGGCAACACGTTGTTGCACTGCACCCTGGGCTTGGGTTTGACCCTGTAAGCCTGCCCCTTCTCATCGAAGAAGGCCAGGGCGCCCCCCAGCAGATCCGAGGCCAGCCACTCATGATCCAGCAGATCCACCGGACTGCGGGGAGTCCCCTTGCGCGCCAGATAGGCCGGGGCGGCGCACAAGATCATCCGGGTCTGTCCCAGCCTGCGCGCCACCAGGGTGGAATCGGGCGGAGTGCCGACCCGCAGCGCCACATCGATGCGCTCGGCAATGAGATCCCGCTTGCCATCGTCGGCGATTAACTGGATGCACAGACCGGGATGGGCCTGCAGCAGCGGCGAGAGCGCCCGCGCGAGGGGTTGCCCGGCCATGCCCACAGGGGCGGTGATCCGCACCTCGCCGAGCAGGCTGTCACGCACCTCGGCAAGGCGCAACTCGGTCTGGTTGAGGGTCTGCTGCAGGGACTGGCACCCCTGCCACACCACCTCTCCCGCCTCCGTCAGATTGAGTCTGCGGGTGGAGCGATGGAGCAGGGTCAGGCCGAGCAGGGCTTCCAGCTGGCTGATGTGCTGACTGACGGCGGAGGGGGTCATGCCGAGGACCTTGGCGGCCCCCGTCATGGTGCCCGCCTCCACCACGGCAGCGAAGATGGCGTAGCGCCTGAGTTGATCCATTATTAAATCCAGCTTACAAGTGATTGCAGTTTATAGTGGATTATTAAATCACATTCGGGGGCGTAGGATGAGCTCATTCCAACAGTGAAGGAGAATCCCCATGAAAATTGCCCTGATCGGTGCCAGTGGTTTTGTCGGTGCAGCCATCCTCGATGAGGCCGTGCGCCGTGGTCACCAGGTGACCGCCATCGTGCGCAACGTGAGCAAGATAGCCCCCCACCCCCTGGTGCGCGCCGTCGCGGTGGATGCCCAGGATCCCGTGGCTCTGGCCGCCGCCCTCGAGGGGCAGGATCGGGTGATCAGCGCCTACAACCCGGGCTGGGACGTGCCGGACATCCATGAGCAGTATCTCAAGGGGGCCAGCGCCATCGTCACGGCCGCCAAGGCGGCCAAGCGCTGGCTGCTGGTAGTCGGCGGCGCCGGCAGCCTGGAGATCGCTCCCGGCGTGCAACTGGTGGATACCCCGGACTTCCCGGCTGCCTGGAAGCAGGGGGCCCTGGCCGCTCGCGACGGCCTCACGGCGCTGCGTGAAGAAAGCACCCTCGACTGGCGTTTCGTCTCCCCCCCCGTGTTCCTCGAACCCGGCGAGAAGCGCGGCGGCTACCGGCTCGGTGGTGATCAGGTGCTGTTTAGCGGCGACAAGCCCGCCGGGATCACCGTCGGCGATCTGGCCGACGGGGTATTGAACGAGGCGGAGCAACCCGCCCACCTGCGCCAGCGCTTCACCCTGGGCTACTGATCTTCCCATCCCCTTGACGCTCCGTCAGAGGGCAGCTAAAAACACCATGAAAACGAGGGAGGCTTATGCCTCCCTCGTATTTTTTATCCTAAAGCAGCAGATTTCGCTGCCTGCCTCGCCCCTGTCGGCCAAAGCGTCCGGTACCAGCCTCACCGATGAGCAAAGCCGTGCCACGCCTGGCCTCGAAGCCGTTAAAGCCATCCACTCCGAATATAAAACGAATTCCATTTCGAATTTTGTATATAACTAAGAATAATTCGTTGTTTTGCCGTTATAACTCCGAACCTTAGTATCCCCTCAAGCCCCTGGCTACCCGCCTCATCCTGGCCACCAGGCCAGCGGCGGCAGTCACCTCGTCATTGGAACGCGGGAGCGCCCGTATGCGAGCATCTGAGGAGAGACACATGGAACACACGTCATTGCCCATCATCGATCTCGCCGCCCTGAGCGGTGCCCCCGACAGCCGTCGCCAGATGTTGGCAAGGCTCGGCCAGGCGGCGCGAGAGGTGGGCTTCTTCTATCTGATTGGCCACGATCTGAGCCCGGAGCAGCAGCGGGAGATGCTGGCGCTGGCGGCCCGCTTCTTCGCCCTGCCTGAGCAGGAAAAACGGGCGGTGCAGATGGTGCACTCCCCCCATTTTCGCGGTTACAACCAGGTGGGCGCCGAGCTCACCCGCGCCCGGCCGGATCTGCGGGAGCAGTTCGACATCATGGGGGAAGAGGCGGCGCTCCCGGCGGCAGAGATCCATCAGCCCTGGCAGCGGCTCATCGGTCCCAACCAGTGGCCGGCGGCCCTGCCCGAGATGCAGGAGGCGCTGCTGGCCTGGCAGGCGCGACTCACCGGCATCACGCTCACCCTGCTCGATGCCTTCGCCGAGGCACTGGCCCAGCCACCGGGCGTCTTCGATGAGAGCATTCGCGGCACCCCCTATCAGCACATGAAGCTCATCCACTACCCGGGACAGGTCGCGGGTGGCAGTGGGCAAGGGGTCGGCGCCCACAAGGATCCGGGCTACCTGACCCTGGTGATACAGGACGATCACTCCGGCCTCGAAGTGGAGACGGCCAGCGGCTGGATCTCCGCCCCGCCCCTGCCGGGCGCTCTGGTGGTCAACATCGGCGAGCTGCTGGAGCTCGCCTCCAACGGCTACTTGAAAGCAACCTTGCACCGGGTGAAGAGCCCGCCCCCCGGCGTCTCGCGCCTCTCTCTCGCCTTCTTCATGGCGGCGAGGCTGGACGCCAGGGTGCCGCTGCTGACCCTCTCACCCGAGCAGGCGGCCGAGGCGCAGGGGCCCGAGAGCGATCCCGCCAATCCGCTCTTCTATGAGGTGGGCGAAAACGTGCTCAAGGGACGACTGCGCTCCCACCCGGACGTGGCGGCCCGCCACTATGGCGTCACCCAAGCGGCCCGACGGGACACAGCCAGCGCCCTGCCCGAGCCCGTATGAACAGACAGGGGATGGCCCAATGCCATCCCGTTTTCGGGAAGGAACGCCCTTCCCCAGCCACAATAAACAGATCAAGCAGATGGCCAGCCAGCCTGGCAATGACGGAGAAAAACAATGAAATTCAAGACCATGAGCGTGCACAGCGGCCAGCGTATCGATCCCCAGACCGGCGCCCTCACCACCCCGCTCTACCAGAGCAGCACCTTCAGCTACGTCAATGCCCAGGCGGGCAAGGAGCGCTTCGCCGGCCAGGCGCCGGGCTTTATCTACAGCCGCTTTGGCAACCCCACCACGGCAGAGCTGGAGCTGAAACTCGCGGCGCTGGAGGGGGCAGACGAAGCCTTGGTGGTGGCGAGCGGCATGGCGGCAGTGAGCGCCATCATGTATGCCCTGGCAGACAGCGGCGATGAAGTGGCCTATATCGGCCCCCTCTATGGCGGCACCGATGCCTTCTTGAAGCAGACCTTCAGCCGCGCCGGCATCCGGGTTACCGCCTACGACAGCGATCAGGATCTGCTGGCCAACATCAGCCCCGCCACCAAGGTGGTGCTGTTCGAGACGCTGACCAACCCCACCCTCAAGGTGGTGGATCCCCGCATCGTGGTGGAGGCGGCCCGCAAGGTGGGAGCCATCACGGTGTGTGACAACACCTTCCTCACCCCCTATCTGCTGCGTCCGCTGGAGCTTGGCATCGACATCGTGATGCACAGCGGCACCAAGTACCTGGGCGGTCACGGCGACATCATCGCCGGGGTGGTGGCGGGCTCTCACGCCCTGATGAAGTCCATCCGCACCGTTGCCCTCAAACACATCGGCTCCCCCATCGGGCCGCAGGAGGCCTATCTGCTGCAGCGCGGGGTCAAGACCTTGCCCCTGCGCATGGACGCCCATCTGCACAACGCCCAGAAAGTGGCCGACTTCCTCGCCGCTCACCCGGCGGTGAAGAGGGTGATCTACCCGGGGCTTGCCAGTCACCCGGGCCACGATGCCCTCGGCGCCTTCGCCAGCGGCTTTGGCGGCATGGTGAGTATCGAGCTGGAGGGGGGCTTTGCGCGCTGCGCCACCCTGCTCGACAACCTGCAACTGTTCGTGCAGGCGGTGAGCCTCGGGGATCTCGAGAGCCTGGCCTGCCACCCGGCCAGCACCACCCATGCCGCCATGGACGAGGAGAGCCGCCTCGCCGCCGGGGTGAACGATGATCTCATCCGCTTCAGCATCGGGGTGGAGGATGCGGACGACCTCATCGCCGATCTGGCGGCGGCCCTGGCGCTGATCTGAGGCCGCGCTGACGCGGCCCCAGCCCGCCTCATCGCAGGGCAGCCTCGCCGGGACACGCAAAAGCAAAGAGGGAAGGTATCGCCTTCCCTCTTTTCATGCTGTATGCAAACGCTGTTGCGATGGAAAACACCATCAAACCCGTGCCGACAGCCGACTATATCGCCCTGGCGGCGCCGAGTAGCAGCCTCTGCTCGTCGGCGCTCTCCTCGCCGCCCCTCTCAGGCGTCGTGGTACTCCTGGCAGGCGATCAGGGTGTTCTCCATCAGGCTGGCCACCGTCATGGGGCCGACGCCCCCCGGCACCGGCGTGATGAAGGCCGCGTGGCTGCGGGCCGTCTCGAACTCCACGTCCCCCACCAGGGAGCCGTCCGCCAGACGGTTGATGCCCACATCGATCACCAGGGCGCCGGGTTTGACCCACTCACCCGGGATGAAGTTCGGCTTGCCCACCGCCACCACCAGCAGGTCGGCGCGGCGCACCTGGGTCTCCAGATCCTGGGTGAAGCGGTGACAGGTGGTGGTGGTACAACCCGCCAGCAGCAGCTCCAGCATCATGGGACGACCGACGATGTTGGAGGCGCCGACCACCACCGCATGCAGGCCGTGGGTCTTGATCCCGGTGGTTTCAATCAGGGTCATGATCCCCTTGGGGGTGCAGGGGCGCAGCGCCGGAATGCGCTGGGCCAGGCGTCCGATGTTGTAGGGATGGAAGCCATCCACGTCCTTGTCGGGGCGGATCCGCTCCAGCACCTGGGTCGCGTCGCAATGAGCCGGCAGGGGCAACTGCACCAGGATGCCGTCCACCTCGGGATCGGCATTGAGCCGGTCGATCAGGGCCAGCAGCTCTTCCTGGCTCGCACTGGCATCCAAGTCGTAGGAGCGGGAGACGAAACCCACCTCTTCACAGGCGCGACGCTTGCTGCCGACATAGACCTGGGACGCCGGATCCATTCCCACCAGAACCACCGCCAGCCCGGGAGCACGCTTTCCCTGGGCCAGGCGCTGCTGGACTTGTTTGGCGACCTGGCTGCGAATCGTTTGCGCAACCTGTTTTCCATCAATGATTTTGGCAGACATCGGTTCTCACTCATCCTGTGTTCAACTGTGCGCATTGTCGCATTTTTTTGGCGCGGGTGTTAGCGGCTCTCGCAGGGCGGGCAATAAGTAGGCACTTGAATTTACTGGCGGAAAAAGTCGTTGACGCTGTGTTTGCCGCTTGGGTATGATGCCCGCCCGTTGCCCAGTGGTGCCGTGCTCGGTATGCTGGAAAGACGGTGCAAGCAGTAACATCTCGGTGATTAGCGCAGCCCGGTAGCGCATCTGGTTTGGGACCAGAGGGTCAAAGGTTCGAATCCTTTATCACCGACCAGGTTCATCGTGGAGGTCCACACTCCGCGATACAAAGCGCCCTTAGCTCAGTCGGATAGAGCAACGGCCTTCTAAGCCGTGGGTCGCAGGTTCGAATCCTGCAGGGCGCGCCATTAATTCGATGACTCTTTGCAGCATCGGAATTAAGGGCAGATTTCAGTGGTGGCTGTAGCTCAGTTGGTAGAGTCCCGGATTGTGATTCCGGTTGTCGTGGGTTCGAGCCCCATCAGCCACCCCATTATTTCCCGATGCGCCTTGTGCCGTCGGTTGACGCCACAAGATGGCGTACAGCAAACCGGCCCAGTGCCGGTTTTTTGTTGCCTTTTTTCTTCCCCTCCCCCTTTCAGCAGCCATCACTCCCGCTTTTCACGCCGACCCATTTGACCAGCATCCTGCTGGATGCGGGTCGGGATCACAAAAATGACCGCAGGCCAGATCCCCCACTAAATTTCTCTTCCTACAATGACTTGGCGCAACTTCTGGCATCGGACGCCGTGATACTGATTAAAAAGTAAATAAAGTTCGCCCTGCGCCCCATACTGACTGCGGTCGGTGCCACGGCCCGACCCGCACCGGATGTCGCAGGGGATGCTATCGTCATTGGATTGTTAAATTAGATGAGCACAATCCATTCTTTCACGCCCCGGGTGGCGCATCATTAGACAAACGAATGAAATAAAAATCGTTATTGAGAGCAGACCCACAGCAATACGACGAGCAATGTCAAACAGGCTGACCGAGCAACATGGAACTGTCTTCCATGCTCACCGGATACGCGTTGTCAGCCATAGCAAGGAGAGATCGAGATGAGTGAAGAAAGCAAGTGCCCCTTCAACCACACCGCCGGCGTCGGCAGAACCAACCGTGACTGGTGGCCGAATCAGCTGAGGCTGGATCTGTTGCACCAGCACTCCCCCAGCTCAGATCCCATGGACAAGGACTTCGACTACGCCAAGGCATTTGCGAGTCTTGACTACAAGGCGCTCAAGCGCGATCTGGTCCAGCTGATGACCGACTCCCAGGAGTGGTGGCCGGCAGACTTCGGCCACTACGGGCCCCAGTTCATCCGCATGGCCTGGCACGCCGCCGGTACCTATCGCACCACGGACGGTCGTGGCGGTGGTGGCCGCGGTCAGCAACGCTTCGCCCCCCTCAACAGCTGGCCGGACAACGTCAACATCGACAAGTCCCGCCGCCTGCTCTGGCCCATCAAGCAAAAATACGGCAACAAGATCTCCTGGGCCGATCTGCTGATCCTCGCCGGCAACGTCGCGCTGGAATCCATGGGGTTCCGCACCTTCGGGTTCGGCGCCGGGCGACCGGATGTCTGGGAGCCGGATCAGGACGTCAACTGGGGTGACGAGATCGCCTGGCTCGGGGTCGACCCGGATCGGGTCAAGGGGGATCGCGAGCTGACGGCCCCCTTCGGCGCCACCCACATGGGCCTGATCTACGTCAACCCGGAGGGACCGAACGCCAGCGGCGACTACCTGGAAGCCGCCAAGGACATCCGCTCCACCTTCGGTCGCATGGCCATGAATGACGAAGAGACCGTCGCCCTCATCGCCGGCGGTCACACCTTCGGCAAGACCCACGGCGCCGCGCCGGAATCCCACAAGGGTCCGGAACCGGAAGCCGCACCGCTCGAGGCCCAGGGCCTCGGCTGGATCAGCGACTACGGCAGCGGTCACGGCAAGGATACCGTCTCGAGCGGCCTCGAAGTGACCTGGACCAAGACCCCTGCCCTTTGGAGCAACAACTTCTTCGAGAACCTGTTCAAGTACGAGTGGGAACTGACCAAGTCCCCGGCTGGCGCCAAGCAGTGGATAGCCAAAGATGCCCCGGAGATCATTCCGGACGCCCATATCCCCGGCAAGTTCCACAAGCCGACCATGCTGACCACCGACCTGACCCTGAGGTTTGACCCGGAGTTTGGCAAGATCTCCCGCCACTTCTACGAGGATCCGCAAGCCTTCGCCGATGCCTTCGCCCGCGCCTGGTTCAAGCTGACCCACCGCGACATGGGCCCGGTAGCCCGTTACCTGGGGCCGGAAGTGCCGAAAGAGACGCTGATCTGGCAAGATCCCATCCCGGCGGTCGATCATCCCCTGATCGGAGACAAGGACGTGGCCGCCCTCAAGGAGAAGATCCAGGCCTCCTCCCTCTCGGTCTCCGAGCTGGTTTCCACCGCCTGGGCGGCCGCCTCCAGCTTCCGTGGCTCCGACAAGCGCGGTGGTGCCAACGGTGCCCGCATCCGTCTCGCCCCGCAGAAGGATTGGGCCGTCAACCAGCCCGCTCAGCTGGCCAAGGTGCTAAAAGCGCTGGAAGCCATCCAGGCCGAGTTCAACAAGGGTGACAAGAAGGTCTCCCTCGCGGATCTCATCGTGCTGGCGGGCAACTTCGGCGTCGAGCAGGCCGCGAAGAAGGCGGGGGTCGCCGTGACCGTGCCCTTCGCACCGGGCCGGATGGATGCCTCCCAGGCCCAGACCGACGTCGATTCCTTCGCGGTGCTCGAACCCCTTGCCGATGGCTTCCGCAACTACGGCGGTCAGTGCGCCGCCTTCGCGGAGACCATGCTGATCGACAGGGCGCAACTGCTCACCCTGAGCGCCCCCGAGATGACGGTGCTGGTCGGTGGCATGCGGGTGCTCGGCACCAATGTCGGTGGACAGCACGGGGTGCTGACCGCCAACCCCGGCACCCTCTCCAACGACTTCTTCGTCAACCTGCTCGACATGGGCACGGAGTGGAAGCCGGCGGCGGACAAGGGAACCTACACCGGCCAGGATCGCAAGAGCGGCAAGACCCGGTGGACGGGCACCCGGGTCGATCTGGTGTTTGGCTCCAACTCCCAGTTGCGGGCCATTGCCGAGGTGTACGCCAGCGCGGATGCCAAGGAGAAGTTCATCAACGACTTCGTGGCCGCCTGGACCAAGGTGATGAACCTGGATCGCTTCGACCTCGCCTAAGTCATCCATGACAACAGCCCCGCCCCGCTCACCGGGAGCGGGGCTTTTTTATACCGCCTCTTTGGTGGCCCCGCCCTCTCCTCACGCTGCAACCTCGCTCTCTGCTCGCCTTTCGCGGCAGTGCACATCCCCAGCGCCTGGCTGCGCAATTTCCATCAGTCTTTCATGCTGCAAACCAATAAAAAACCACCATCATCTCGCCAGGAGAGGATGGTGGCCGGTGAAAACAGGCGGTTTTATTCAATCAAGCAGCATGGACGACTGCCTGGTCACAGGATCTCGCCGTTGCTGGCGATGACCCGGCGATACCAGTCGAAGCTGCGTTTTTTGCTACGGGCAAAGCTGCCGCTGCCGTCATCGTTCTTATCCACGTGGATAAAGCCGTAGCGCTTGCTGTACTCCCCCGTGGTGAAGGAGACGCAGTCCAGGCATCCCCAGGGGGTGTAACCCATGACGTCCACCCCGTCCTCGATGATGGCGAGCTTCATCTGCTCGATATGGGCGCGCAAGTAAGCGATGCGATAGTCGTCGTTGATCTCCCCGCTCGCCTCCTTCTGATCCCGCGCGCCGAAACCGTTCTCGACGATGAAGAGCGGCTTCTCGTAGCGGCCATAGAGCAGGTTCAGGGTGTAGCGCAGCCCCACGGGGTCGATTTGCCAGCCCCACTCGGACGCCTGCACATGGGGATTCGGGACGCTGCCCGCAAACCCGGACAGGGCCGTGCCCGTGCCGGCGCCATCGGCCTTCACCGCATTGCTCATGTAGTAGCTGAGCCCGATGTAGTCGGCGCAGCCCGCCCGCAGTGTCTCCTCGTCGCCCGGCTCCATGACGATGTGATAACCCTTGCGCTGCCACTCCTTGCGGATATAGGCGGGATAATGACCGCGCACGTGCACGTCCCCGAACAGGAAGCGCTCGCGCATGGCGATTTCCGCATACATCACATCGTCCGGGTGGCAGGAGTAGGGATAGAGCGGCACCATGGCCAGCATGCAGCCAATCTGCAACTCGGGGTTGATGGCATGGCCCAGGCTGACCACTTTCGCGCTCGCCACGAACTGGTGGTGCAGCACCTGATACATGCACTCCTCCGGGTTCGGCTCCTGGTTGTAGATGACCCCGGAGCAGCAGTAGCCGAACAGGGGCACCTGCCAGTTGCGCTGGTTGTTGATCTCGTTGAAGGTCATCCAGTATTTGACCTTGTGCTGGTAGCGGCGAATGACCACCTCACTGAAGCGCACGAAGAAATCCACCAGCTTGCGACTTTTCCAGCCCCCGTACTCGGTCACCAGGTGATTGGGCATCTCGAAGTGGGAGAGCGTGATGACGGGCTCGATGCCATGGCGCAGCAGCTCGTCGAACAGGTCGTCGTAGAAGCGCAGCCCCGCCTCGTTCGGCTCGGCCTCGTCCCCCAGCGGGAAGATCCGTGACCAGGCGATGGAGGTACGAAAACACTTGAACCCCATCTCGGCAAAGAGCGCGATGTCGTCCTTGTAGTGGTGATAGAAATCCACCGCCTCGTGATTGGCGTAGCGATAGCCCTCCTCGACTCGGTCGGTGATGATCCGCTCCACGCCGTGGGCACCGCTGGTGAGCACATCGACGATGCTCATCCCCTTGCCTCCCAGATCCCAGCCCCCTTCCACCTGGTGGGCGGCAACCGCGCCCCCCCACAGAAAATCGTTCGGCAATGTGTTGTTCATGACGGCTCGCTCCTTAAACGGCTTCGGATTTCAACGGCTGTGGCTGGCTTATCTCGGCATCGGTCTGGAAACCCGCCAGCCAGGAGAAGATGACGCCGAGGGTAAAGGCGACGCCGATGGAGAGCAGGAAGCCCAGGAACTGGGCCATGTGACCCTCCTTGAAGAACACCGGCAGCACGGCGATGCCGGGGATGCAGTAGCTCCAGGAGACCGCATTGAAGGCTCCCGCCACGGTGCCGCCGATGGCGCCGGCCAGGCAGCCGCAGACAAGCGGGCGCTTGAAGCGCAGGGCGACCCCGTAGATGGCGGGCTCCGTGATGCCAAACAGGGCGGTCACCCCGGCCGAGAGGGTCATGCTCTTGAGCTCTGCATCCCGGGTCTTGAAATAGACCCCGAACACGGCGCCGGCGATGCCAAATACCGCGGAGGCCTGCAACCCGGTGAAGGTGTCATAGCCCAGGGTGGCATAGTTGCCGACCGTCACCGGGGTGATCCCCCAATGCACGCCCAGGGTCACCAGGGGTGTCCAGACCGCCCCCACCACGAAACCGGCGATGGCGGGGCTCAGGTGATAGAGGGTGTTGTAGATGCCACCGATGGCGCCGCCGATGAGGTTGCCGATGGGACCGAAGGCCAGCAGGGTCAGGGGCACCATGATGGCGAGACAGAACATGGGGGTGAAGAGGTTGCGCACCACCACCGGCAAAATCCGCTCGAAGAAGCGCTGCACATAGGACATGGCCCACACCATCAGGATGATGGGGATCACCGACGCGGTGTAACTCAGGTACTGCACCGGCAGGCCGAGGAAACTGAGGGGCGCGCTGTTGAGGGGCACCCCCACCAGGTTGACGATGGCCTCGTTGATGGCCGGGTTATCCATCGCCGACTGCATCAGCGCCTGCACCGCCGGATCCGCGGAGTTCGCGAGGATGATTTTGTTCGCGGTCAGCATGTTCATGTAGTCGGGGGAGACCAGGGCACAGGCCGCAATCACCGCAGTGAAGGGGTTCACGTTGAACTTCCTGGCGGCGGTGAAGGCGACCATCACCGGCAGGAAGGTGAACCCAGTCCAGGAGACGAAATTCAAGATGCGGAAGGTGCCGCTGGCGGGATCCATCCAGTCGATGGCGGCGAAGAAGGAGATGAGCCCCTGCAACACGCCGCAGGCGGCCAGGGGATAGAGGAAGGGGGCGAAGATGCTGGAGATGATGTCCATCAGCTGGTTCACCATGCCCACCTTGGGGGCCTCGACCACGGCATTCTCATCGATATTCACCAGCTTTTGTACCTCCCGGTAGGCGTCGCCGACATGATTGCCGATCACCACCTGCAACTGGCCACTGGATTCGATGACGGTGATGACACCTTTGACCCGCTTGAGCACCTCCTTGTCCACCAGCCCCGTCTCTTTCAAGACGAACCGCAACCGGGTGGCGCAATGCGTCACGCTCACGACATTGCCGTCACCACCAATCAACTCGACGATCTGTTTCGCCGAATCCGCATAGTTAATTGCCATCGTTACCCTTCCCTGCCATTTATTAATTAATATCGAGACTATTTGAACGCTGTGAATGGATGGTAGGGAAAGCACTCAACCTTGTCACCATATAACAAAATGCCAACAATGTTATTTGTTACATTGAAGACACAGCCTGTGACATCTTGGCATTGATGGTATTTGCCAGCTGGCGACCAATGGACTCGATAATATAAATAACCGGCACCTGGGTAGTAATATCATATTCATTATCGACGACCACTCTCGCTGCATGATAGGAAATATTGAAATCTGCCATCTGGGCCAGGGTAGATTTATTATCGCTGGTAATACTGATGACCTTGCAATGGTGCAGCAGGAATTGTTCCGCCAGCTTGATGATCTCCGCCGTTTCCCCCGACACCGACAGCACTATCACCACCGCCTGCTTGTACATGTCGGTGTTGACCGGGTAGTAGGGATCGTCGATGTGGTTGCTGAACTTGCCGATATTCGAGAAGAAGCGAGCCCCGTAGCGGCCCAGCGTGCCGGAGGTGCCGGCCCCCACGAAGATGACCCGCTCGGCCCCGGCGATCTGTCCGGCGGCGCTCAGGATCAGGGCATCGAATTCGTCGTTGTTGATGCTCTTGAAAAAAGAGAGAAACTCATTGGCGCCGTGCGGAATGGATATCTGACCACGTTTTTCACCATTCATCTTGAGGTAGGCTTTGAATTCCGCATAGCCGCTGTAATTCAATTTTTTGCAAAAGCGTAATACCGTGGCCGTCGATACATCACAGGCCTCGGCCAATTCCCTGACCGTCATATAAATAACGGTCTGATGATGTTTCATCACATAGTTATAAACTTTGAATTCGAATGTATTTAACGTGGAGACCAATTGGTTATTGAACATCTTCCATCACCCGAAGCGCTTGCTTTCGTCAGTAGAGACAATGTCACGCAGTGTAACAAAAGCAGAAAAGCGAACGAGTGGAGTCCAAACTAAAAGCGGGAAACGTGATGATTGTCACGCTCATCTCCTGATACCTGTCACGGTATCGACCCGGCCAATCAGCGGGTTGGGAATATCAAGCGCCACATGAAACTTGATTTGTTCCGGCCCTGACCGGACTGGGGCACAGGATGACGATGACGAGGGCCGTATCATCTATCCTCCTTCCCGGTCCGACGTGTCTCCGGCTCCTCCTCCCAGCGATAGAGGGCCAGCAGGGAGGCCATGTAGCGCTCCGTTTCGCCGATGAGGCGAGCACGGAGACGCGACCATCCGTTTGACAAGCCGGGCTCGACCGGATGACGGCCTGCCCCATCATGACCTGCCGATGACACCCTGCCTGGCCGCCCCTCGCTGGATAGCCCCTTACTGGATAGCCCCGGGCTGGATCTATCCCTGTTTGATAACCCCATGTCACTCTCCCTGCGTCAGTCTCTTGGTGTTGCGTCGCAACCCGCCGTGATGACGGTGCAGCCGACTGCCTTGAACGCCGCCATCAGGATGGGATCCTGCTGGGTGCAGATGAGGTAGTCCGTCTGCGCCGAGCTCAGGAAGGGGTAGGACGCCAGGGATTCAATCTTGTCGTCATTGCACAGCACCGCTAGGGAGCCAGAACGCTCCGCCACCCGGCGCTTGAACTCGCTGTCCTGATAATGGATGGCGCTGAACCCCAGATCCGATGACCAAGCGCAGACCCCGAGGAAACAGAGATCGAAGCGAAACTTCTGGATGGACTCGGCCGCCGTGATGTCCACCGCGCCGCCCACCATGGGATCCAGCTCGCCACCCACCAGAATGGTCTTGACGTTGCGCCGCTCCAGCAGTCGCACCGCGATGGCCGGGCTATTGGTCACCACCGTCAGATCCAGGTGCTCCGGCATGATGGAGGCCAACAACAGGTGAGTGCTACTCGCATCGAGGAAGATCAGCTGCTTCTCCTTGATGATGCCGAGGGCTGCCAGCGCCAGCCCCTGTTTCTCGGCCACCTTGCTGTTGCTGCGCTCGGTCAGGGTGCCCGTCTGGGGTGACAAGGAGATGGCCCCCCCGTGGATCCGCTTGCACTGGCCGGCATCGGCCAGTTGCCGCAGATCCCGCCTGATGGTCGCCTCCGTGGTGCCGAGCTGATCCGCCAGGCTCGCCGCCATCACCTTGTGGTGAGCGGCCAGCAGATCCAGGATCAGCAACTGCCGCTCCTCCGGTGAATATTTGTCCATGATGATCCTCTGTGGTGATAGCCCTTTCGCCTGCCGTGCCTCATCGGCCCGATTGCAGCGCGAGCAACCGCAATATGGTGTGCATGACGGCGTCGTCATCGTTCGAACGGGTGATGAAGTTGGCGGCCGCCTTGGTCTCGTCGCAACCGTTTCTCATGGCGAAGCTGAGATCGGCGCACGCCATCAGCTCGACATCGTTGAGTCCATCCCCGAACACCAGGGTCTCGTGGCGGCCGGCACCGACCATCTGCTGCAACCTGGCCACAGTAGTGCCCTTGTGCACACCGGCGTTGGCGATGTCGATCCAGTTCTTCTCGGACACGACGATATAGGCATCGTCATTGAAGGCATCGAGCTCGCCTCTCAGCTCAGGGCAGCGACCCTGCTCGTCATAGACGGTGATCTTCACGAAATCGGCGCCGATCTCGTTAAAATCACCGACGGTTTTGACCTTGCTGTAGGAGCGGCGCACCAACTCTTTCAAATGGGGCGCAATATCCTCTCTGATGAAGGCAAACTCGGCTGTGCAGGCGATGGTGATGTGCGAGCCCGGCACCCGCGCGAGCTGCGCTACGATGGCCAACCCCAAGCGGTTTGGTAGCAGCGACTGATAGACATAGCGGCCCCGATGCTTGATGCGGGTGGCGCTGTCTCCCAGGATCCAGAAGTTCGCGCTCTCCTCCCCCAGCAGCTCCTCGACCCTGTCCACCTGCTTGCCGGTGCAGGGGGCGAAATGCACCCCTTGCTGCGCCATGGCGGTCACGACGTCGCGAAACAGAGTCCGGTTGTAATCGCCCTGACTGTTGAGAAAGGTCCCGTCCATATCCGTAATGATGAGTTTTATCATGCCCTTGCCTCGACGCTCCTCTCTGTGACGTCCTCATCATATCGCCAAAATGAACACACACAAACAAAAACAAGATCATTTGTGTTCATTTTTGTTTGAGCATGTCATAGGATGATGCCAACCCGGCAGATGAGCTGCCGCCGGCACCCCCATGTTCAGGAAACCATCATGCCATCTCCCCTCTCCCTCACACGGCCTCACCGCGACAGGCTGGCAACGAGAGTCACCTTCTTCTGCTCGGGCTTCGCCACGGCGGCCTGGGCCTCCATCATCCCCTTCGTCAAGCAGCATGTGCAGCTCAGTGACGGCGCCATGGGCATGATGCTGCTCTGCCTCGGCGGGGGGGCCCTGCTTGGCATGCCCATCGCGGGGATCTGTACCAGCCGATTTGGCTGCAAACGGACGCTTGTCGGCTCCGTCCTGGCCATGGCCCTGCTGTTGCCCGCCCTGACGCTGGCAGGCTCCCCCACCCTGCTGGCCCTGGCCCTGCTGTGTTACGGCATGAGCATAGGCACCACGGGCTGCGCCATGAACATCCATGCCCTCGCCGTCGAGAAGGATGCCCGCAAGCCGCTCATGTCCGGCTTTCACGGCTTCTACAGCCTGGGCGGCATGAGCGGCGCCTTCGTCCTCACCCTGTTGCTCAGCCTCGGCCTGCCCCCGCTGGGCGCAACCCTGGCTACATCGCTCCTCATCCTGGCCTTGCTGGCCCTGAGCGCCCCGGGCTACAGAACCGAGCCCCAATCCCACAGCGGCCCGTTGTTTGCCCTGCCACGGGGCCCCGTCATCCTCATCGGGATCATCTGTTTCGTCTTCTTCCTGGCCGAAGGGACAGTGCTGGATTGGAGCGGCATCTTCCTCCATGAATATCGCGCCGTACCGGCCAGCGCGGCCGGGCTCGGGATCCTCTTCTTCTCCATCGCCATGACCGGCGGCCGCCTGCTGGGTGACAGCGTCGTTGCTCGCTTGGGGGCCAGACGGGTCGTTACTGGTGGCGCCCTCATCGCCATCACGGGCTTCCTGCTCAGCCTCGCGCTGCTCAGCTGGCAGGCAGCGCTGCTGGGCTATGCCCTCATCGGCCTGGGCTGCTCCAACATAGTGCCCGTGATGTTTTCGGCGGCCGGCCAGCAGCGGATCATGCCGGGGGCCCTCGCCATCACCGCCGTCTCCACCCTCGGCTATGTCGGTGTGCTCTCGGGCCCCGCCCTGGTCGGCTTTGGCGCCGAAGCCCTCGATCTGCCCGCAGCCCTCTATGGGGTTGCCCTGCTGGTGCTGTTCGCCCTGCTACTCAGCAGACGGGTGCCCCTGACGCCAGCCCCTGCATCTATGTCATCAATCTGTCTGGAGAAATCATGAAGAACCCTATTTTCGGCGAAACGGTATTGAGCAAGCAGGATATCGAGCTGGGTGTTCAAGTCGTCGCCAAACGGCTCAACGAACGCTTCAAGGAGGCGGTGGTGGTAACCGTAGTGCCGGGGGGCATGCTGTTCACCGCGGATCTGGTCAGGGGGCTCAACTTCGATGTCGCCATGGATTACATCTCCTGCCCCCACACCCCGGGGGAGCGGCACAACGACTCCCCCATCGTCTTTCACGACAACATCGGCATCTGCGGCAAGGATGTCATCCTGGTGGACGATGCCATCGAATCAGGCGGCACCATGAAGCGGCTGGTGGCGCACCTGCAAGCGTTCACGCCACGTTCGCTGTCCATCGCGACTCTGTTCGTCAAACCGGGGCGCGTAGCCATCCCCGTCGAACAGTTTTATGCCTATGAAATGGAAAGCGACGAGCTGCTGGTGGGCTACGGCCTGCCCTGGGAGCACAAGTACAGAAATATCCCCTCTATCGCTAAGTTGAAGAGATAACGGGGCGACCAATCTGCCCCTCGCGACGCCCAAGTCTGGATTATCACCAGAAAACAAAAAGCCGACCCAGAGGTCGGCTTTTCAATTGGCTGTGCCGGAACTGACTCGTGCTCGCTCTGCGGGCAGCCTGCGGCTGTCCAGAAGGGCTATCTACCCTTCTGTCGAACCAGGGCCCAAACCGAGCCGACTATCATCGGATAAAACAAAAGGGTCTATCTTGTGACAGGCCCTTTTGTTTTATTTGGCGGTGAGGGAGGGATGATCCGCCACAGCGTGACTCACCCCTTCGGGGCGGCCTGCGGCCGTTCATTGCGGCAAGCCGCTCTGCTCGAACCCGGCGAGGGTTCTCACCCTCCCTCGAAAGCATCAGAGATGCATGTCGACTGGATAGCAAAAAGCCGACCCTGAGGTCGGCTTTTCAATTTGGCGGTGAGGGAGGGATTCGAACCCTCGATACGTTGCCGTATACACACTTTCCAGGCGTGCTCCTTCAGCCACTCGGACACCTCACCAAATTTTGGTCTGTGGTTTAACGTGTTCAGCCAACACGAGGTCACTGCGCTAACGCGCTGGAACGGGGCGTAATTTAGGGGAAAGGGCTGCCTGCGTCAACGGCTTTTTGGCTTGGGCGAACTGTTCGCACATTTAACACACAATCCCGCCCCTCAACTCAGTGCACGGATTCCGGCGACACCTGGATTTCCGGCAGGTTGAGGAAGCCCAGTCGCTCACACTCGGAAACCACCTCGTGGGTTGCCGCCGTGGTGCTCTCGACGAACAGCAGGAACTGCTCCACGGAGAGGCCCGCCTTGGTGAAGACGGTGTGGCCGACGATGAGACGCGGCAGATTGTCGTCGATGATGTCGAGGAATACCTTGAGAGACGGGTACTGCATGTTGAGGCGACCCAGCTCGGCCATCAGCGGCAGCAGGGATGAGGGCCGCACTTCTAGCTCGGACGAGAACAACAGCCCCTCCTCTTCGACGAAGATCCGGCTCTCTTGAATGCCCTCCACGGATTGCAGGGACACCAGGTGGATGCCGTGGCACTGGTCGCACACGTAGTGCTCGATCCGGGCCTGCTGCAACCAACGCATTATCATTTCGGAGCTGGGGATATTCATCATTTTCACGACACTAGAGGGATCAAGGGGCGCAGTCTAAACCAATTTGCCGGCAACCAAAAGCGCGCCGGCGGGATAGTCCCCTCTCTCGCTTCTTTTTGGCAGGCGCTATGCATATACTCAGCCATTCTCGCCCCACACCCGCCCCATGAGGGGGCCCGATGACCATCCAAGAAAAGTATCGCCTGCACCTCAAATCCCTCTCCGATGAGCTGCTCGCCCTGCAAAAACCCATCCGCATCCTGGATGCCATCAAGTGGCCCCGCCACCTGCAGACCGAGTTTCTGGCCAAGGGTGGCCGCGAGCTGCCCGCCATCGACGCCGCCTTCTATCAGGGACTGCCACTGGACTTCGATCCCCGCAACAAATACCTGGAGCTCAAGGAGCTGCGGGACAGGATCCGGCGACGCCTCGGCCCTCAGGACGATCTGGGGCGCATTCTGCAAGAGACGGTGGATCAGTACATGGTGGTCATCGAGATGCTGCGCCAGCGCGGCCAGCCGGAGTTCCAGCGCTACAGCCAGATCCTCTACGGCTCGGCGAGCGATCACCTGCGCGGGGACCGCAAGACGCTCAAGGAGCTGGGTGCCCGTCTGTGCGACATCTTCTCCCTGCCCGGCGCCCGCCACCTGGTGCGCCCCTACCCCAAGGAGTTCGAGGGGGAAGCGGCGGTGGCCAGGTTGCAGGGCAAGCTGTCGAGTTATTTCGAGGATGGCGCCATCCAGGTCAAGCTCAGCGATGGCATCGTCTCCGACGCTGCCGCCGGCGGGGATTACATCAAGCTGAGTTCCCACGCCCGCTTCTCCGAACTGGATCTGCAGGTGCTGGAGGTACACGAGGGCTGGGTACACGTGGGCACCACCCTGAACGGCCGCCAGCAATCCTACGCCACCTGGCTCGGGGCGGGGTCGCCCCGTATCACCGCCTGCCAGGAGGGGCTGGCGGTGCTCATCGAGACGCTGACCTTCAGCTCCTTCCCGGACAGGGCCAAGCGCATCTCGGATCGGGTGATGGCCATCGACATGGCGGAGCGCGGCGCCGACTTCATCGAGGTGTTCCGGCATTTTGTCGAGAAGGGGGCCAGCGAACACGATGCCTACAAGATCACCCAGCGGGTGTTTCGCGGCGGCATGGTCGAGGGTGGCGCCTGCTTCACCAAGGATCTCTCTTACGTGAAGGGCTATGTGGAGACGGTCAACTTCATCCGCAGCGCCGTGCTGGAGGGGGTGCCGGAGATCCTGCCCATGCTGTTCGTCGGCAAGGTGACTCTGGACGACATCCCTGTGCTCTACCAGCACTACCTGGAGGGGCTCATCGACGCGCCGCGCTACCTCCCCCCCATGTTCCGGGATCTCACCGGTCTCTACGTTTGGTTCGGCTTCGCCTCCGGCATGTCCCTCGTCGACATCGGCCGGGTCCAGCAGCATTTTCGCCAGCTGTTCCACCGCCTGCCGGTGGCCGACCCCATCATTGCGCCGGTGGATATCGAGATAGACTGAGCCGCGCACGGCCACAGCCAAGAAAAAGGGCGCCCTGTCGGCGCCCTTTGCGATCCTGCTTTCGGTTACTTGAAGGCCCGGCCATCCAGATAGTGCTTGCGGCAAAGGGACACATAGCGATCGTTGCCGCCTATCTCCACCTGCTCGCCATCGCGCATCACCTGCCCCGCCTCGTTCACGCGAGAGTTCATGTGGGCCTTGTTGCCACACCAGCAGATGCTCTTGAGCTCCTCGAACTTGTCGGCGAGACAGAGCAGATGATAGGAACCCGGGAACAGCTCACCCCGAAAATCGGTCTTGAGGCCGTAGGCGATGACCGGGATCTTGAGCTCATCGACGATACGGGCCAACTGATAGACCTGCTCCCGGGTCAGGAACTGGGCTTCGTCGACGATGAACACATCGATCTTCTTCTCGCCGTGGCGTGTCTGGACCATCTCGAACAGATCACAGCTGTCACTGAACACTTCCACCTTCAGCTCTAAGCCTACTCTGGCACTGATCACCCCGGTTCCGAAGCGATCGTCGATGACCGGCGTCATGGCCAGCGGAACCATGCCGCGCTCCAGGTAGTTGAAGTGCGCCTGAATAAGCTGGGTCGACTTGCCCGAGTTCATGGTGGCGAATTTGTAGTGCAGTGAAGCCATGGTACTGTTCCGAAACTGAATTTATGGGGCGCATGCTAACCAATGCCCCCGCCAAAACCAAGGGGCCCGTGGGCCCCTTGTTTCATTTATGCGACTGCCAGCGCTCTCGCCTGCCGCGCCTTGCGCAGGTGATAGCCGGAGAAGATGACAAACCAGAGGGCGCTGACGGTGAAGCCTGCCAGCACGGAGTGCATCAGCCCCATCACCAGGTAGCCCATGGCCGCGCCGAAGGCGATGGCCAGGGCATAGGGCAGCTGGGTCATCACGTGATCGATGTGATGGCACCCGGCGCCGGTGGCCGACAGTATGCTGGTGCTGGAGATGGGTGAGCTGTGATCCCCGAACACCGAGCCCGCCAGCACGGCGGCCAGCATGGGCAGCATCAGGGCCACATCGCTCGCGGCCGCCATGTCACCGGCCAGCGGCAGCATGATGCCGAAGGTGCCCCAGCTGGTGCCGGTGGCAAACGCCATGGCGCAGGAGAGCACGAACACCACGGCGGGCAGCACTTCCACCGGCAGGTTGCCGTTGGCCATGGAAGCCAGGTACTTGCCGGTCTCCACGTCGCGCACCACGGCACCGATGGTCCAGGCGAACAGCAGGATGTTGATGGCGGGCAGCATGGCCATCACGCCTTGCGGCGCTGCCTTCATCCAGTTCTTGGCACCGAGCTTGAGGCGCATGGCCAGGCCGATGGAGACCACCAGGCTGCACAGGGCGCCATAGACCAGGGAGGAGCCAACATTGGTGTTTTCGAACGAGCCGAGCACGCTGAAGGGCTCACCCTTGCTGGCCAGCACGGCGGCGCCGGAGTCAATCATGAAGTAGACGGTGGCCAGGGTCAGGGTCAGGATCGGCAGCACCATGTCGATCATGCCGCCGTTGCTCTCCTCGGGGCACTCCATGTCTAGACCGATGGGTCGGCCCTTGGACTCATCCCACAGCTTGCCCTCCAAAGCCCACTGCTCGTGCTGGCGCATGGAGCCGATGTCGAGCTGAAAGGCGATCACCACCAGCACCATGATCAGGGTGAATACGGCGTAGAGGTTCATGGGGATCATCTCGACGAAAGCGGAGATGGGGCTTTGATCCGTCAGGCCATGGGCCGCCATGATGCCCCCCACCAGGGCGATGATGTAGGCCCCCCAGGAGGAGATGGGCATCAGCACGCAGACCGGCGCTGCGGTGGAGTCCAGCAGATAGGCCAGCTTGGCGCGGGAGATCTGGAAACGGTCGGTGACCGGACGGCAGATGGCCCCCACCGACAGACTGTGGAAGAAATCATCGATGAAGAAGGCAAACACCATCATGCCGGTCAGCGCCTTGGCCCCCTTGCGGGTCTTGGCGCGTTTCGCGGCCCACTCGGCGAAGGCGCGAGTGGCACCGGAGACGCTCATCAGACTGATGAGGCCACCCAGCAGCAGCATGAACAGGATCATGTTGACGTTGTCGCGATTGAGCGCGCCATCGACCCAGAAGATCTTGAGCACGGTGTTCAGCATGTAATGCAGGGAAGCGAGGGGGTCAAACTGATTGAGCAGCAGGCTGCCCGCGATGATACCCACCCCCAGCGACACCAGGACGCGGCGGGTGATGATAGCCAATGCGACGGCCAGCAAGGGGGGAACGATAGACCAACCGGAGTCGGCGTAGTGAACGATGTCCATGATCTCTTTGCACCTAAAGACAGCAGGTGGAGATCTACCGAGAGGATAAAGAAACAAAACCCATGGGGAGGTAATACTCCTCAGCCCCTTCAGGTAGCGCTCCATAGTGGATGACTATGGCAGTCCTGCACCTGTTCGATGCAGAACCAGCAACCCGGTATGATGGCCTGGTCACTTCGGCGCCGACTCCTTTCCTCGAGCATCGCAGGCATCACCCTCCGCTCGGTTACTCATAGGCAGCGCGCCTCTACTTAAAGGTATTCGGGGCACATTTTATCGAGGCACGGTGTGATAGCAAGTTTTTTGATTAAAATTCAATGCGAGTATGGCGATGAATCGCGAAGCGGTAGTCAAATGGTTCACAAAAATCGATACAGCCGACATTTTCATCTATCAGGAACTCATTTGAAGATTAATGACTGCCCATCGAGGCAATATATCGCCCCACCATCTCGCCTGGCTTAATTTATATTTTCCCATAATTAATTCCGCGCGCTTGACTTGATGGCAAGCCCCCCTATAAATTAACGAAAATAGCTTTTTATCCCCCCTGTATATTTCTGCTCGCGTGGTAGCCAATATGAACGAATTTCTGAAAGTGCTGTTGAATATCCGTAGTCTGCGGGCGACCTGCCGTGAACTGACCCTGGAACAATTGGAAGAAGGTCTGGAAAAACTCACCGCCATCGTTACCGAACGCCAGCAGGATGAATCTGCCGACCGTCAGGCGCGGGAAGAACATCAACGTAAAATTGCCGAATATGCCGAAATGCTGAAAGCGGCCGGTATTGACCCCGCCGAATTGGTGGGCACAGTGGCCGTCGATTCCCCCAAAGCCGGTAAAAGCAAGCGTGCCCCCCGCCCCGCCAAATATCGTTATCTCGATGACAACGGCGTGGAAAAAACCTGGACCGGTCAGGGTCGCATGCCCTCCACCATTGCCAAGGCCGTGGCCGAAGGTAAATCCGTGGAAGCATTCGCCATCTGAAAACAGCGCGACCCTTGCAATAAAAAACCTCGCCATGGCGAGGTTTTTTATTGTCCCGAATTCGGCCTAGCCTAACCGCGATCTGCGGCCTTGACCCAAAGCACCTCGGGCGTGCCGGTACAGACGAGCAGATACCGCGCCACCGTGAAGAACCAGTCGCTCAGCCGATTCAGATAGGGCAAGACCGCCGGATTGACCTGCTCGGTGCGACTCAGGCCCAGCAGCAACCGCTCGCAGCGGCGGGTCAGGGTACGCACCACGTGGGCCTGGGCCGCCGCCCGGGAGCCGCTTGGCAAAATGAAATTATGCAGCGCAGGCAACTTGGCGCTATAGGCATCTATTTGCTGTTCGAGGCGCAATGTCCACTGCTCGCTGACCTGCCACAGCTCGCTATTTTGCGCCTCGCTGGAAAAGGCCAGCTCCCCTCCCAAGTCAAATAATTCCTGCTGCAGCAATATCAGCTCGGCCAGCAGGGTTTTCTCCTGCTCGGGTATTTCAGCCATCAACAGACCTATCTGGGAATTTAACTCATCGATGGCGCCATAGGTCTCGACGCGCGGATCATCCTTAGCCAAACGGGAGCCATCGGCCAAGCGAGTGAGTCCCTTGTCCCCCTGCCGGGTATATATTCTCATGGCGACATCCTGCTAATAATGGGAATAATCATGGGCTCCAGTCCATTGAGTTTTATCTCGTACGCCAGTGCCAATGACTGGCCCAGGGATCCTGCCGGAAAACCGGTGCGGGCCATCCACACCAGATAGGGCTCCGGAATATCGATGATACGCCAACCCCGATATTTTCCGTAAGGCATCTTGTTTGCCAGGGTGAGCAATACCCGCTCGTCCGTGAGATTATCCATCTTAATCGATATTCAGATATTTGTGAGTCTGGATGGACAATCGCCAATTGCGGGCGATACAGGTCGCCATGGCGAGCTCGGTGGCCCTCGGCTTCTGGCTGATGGGCTGCAAGGCAATCACCACATCGGGGCGCAGGCTGGCGGTCGCCAGCAGGGCATCGAGCTCTTCGATGTGTCGCTCGGTCGCCACCGGGTGCTTGATCTCGTTCGCCCGCTCGAGCGCCGACACCAATACAGGCAGGCCCCCCTTCATCCCGATCTTCGGGGAAACGGTGACCCAGGTCTGTGCATGGGTCAGGATCTCGCTGGTACCGCTGGTTTCGATCTGTACCTGGTAACCCGCATCCAGCAGGGCGCCCGAGAGTTCATGGAGATCGTAGAGGCAGGGCTCGCCGCCGGTGATCACCACATGGCGCGCCTGGTAGCCCAGGGTCTCGAAGCTCTCGAGGATCGCCTCCGTGCTCATCTTGCTCCAGCCATCGGACTCGTTGGATCGGTCCAGCACCTCGCCTGGGCCCACTTCACGGGCCGGATCCACCACCCAGGTGTGACGGGTATCGCACCAGGGGCAACCCACGGGGCAGCCCTGCAGGCGCACGAAGATGGCGGGCAGGCCGGTGAAGACCCCCTCCCCCTGGATGGTCTGGAATATCTCGTTGATTGGGTAGTGCATGCTGGTCACGGCTTGTTGCAAAAGGCGCGGATTATACCCCAAACAGTGGCAAGACTCACAACCCGGTTTTTGCGTGCAGACGCGCCATGACCCCGACCCTGTCCGCCAGATAGTGGTTCAGACCGCGGCTGCGCAGCTCGCAGGCTGGGCAAGCACCGCAGCCATCTCCCTGGATGCCGTTGTAGCAGGTGAGGGTCTGCTGGCGCACGGTGTCGAGGTGACCATAGTGATCCGCCAGGGCCCAGGTTTCGGCCTTGTCGAGCCACATCAGGGGCGTCTCGAAGACGAGGGTGCGATCCAGCCCGAGAGAAACCGCCTGGTTGAGCGCCTTGACGAACTCGTCGCGGCAATCCGGATAGCCGGAGAAATCGGTCTCGCATACCCCCGTGATGACGATCCCCGCCCCCACCTGATAGGCATAGATGGCGGCCAGGGTCAGGAACAGGATGTTGCGCCCCGGCACGAAGGTGTTGGGCAAGCCGTTGTCCTGCAGCTCGCCACTGACCGGAATATCATCGCGGGTCAGGGCCGAGACCGCCAGCTCCCCCAGCATGGTCACGTCCATTACCTTGTGGGCGGCGATGCCAAGAGTGCCGGCCAGCCGGCGGGCCGTCTCTATCTCCTCCCGGTGGCGCTGGCCATAATCGAAGGTGATGGCGTGCACTTCGTCATACTTGGCCAGGGCCTGTACCAGACAAGTGGTACTGTCCTGACCGCCACTGAATACCACGACGGCTTTATTCACGTGTCTCACTCCTCTTTGTCTTAAATACACGGCTCAGGTTCGGCGACCTTGGGCAAAATCCTGCCATTGCCGGTTCAACTGGGTAAAAAGCGTCATCAGCGGGGCGAAGCGATCGCGCTCCCCCTCCCACTGACACAGTAGATGGTAACCCGCCTCCAGGGTCGACAGCGCCCCGGCAAACGGCTTCTTGCGAATGGCGTATTGCCCCTCGATGGCGCCCAAGGTGATCCTCGGCAGTGCAAGCAGGGCCGGATTGCTGTGCAGCATGCGGTACGCCTTGCGCCAGGTGCCATCGAGCAGAATGAAGTGTACGGTCAGCCCCTCATCGAGACCGCCCCATTGCGCCTTCGCCTCTGCCAGGGTCAGGGCCGTCTCGTCCGGCCAGAGCACGGCGCAGCGCACCTTGGGATCGGCCAGGAGCGCCGCAAGCCAATCGGCATCGGCGAAGCTCTCCCCCACGTGGAGGTGAACCCGGCTGAGCGACGCGGCCAGCAGGGCGGCCGTGCCCTTGGGATGACCGACCTCGGCGGGGTGCTGCAGAATATGGATGGGCGCAAGATGGGCAACCCGTTCAACATAATCACACAGGCAAGCTTTGAGGGCTCGGGTACAGCGTGTACAGTATCGGCTCTCTTTGTCGCTGGGCTGTTTCATGTCGTCAGAAAAATCGGGTCTGTCATGGGTTATCACGCTGTCGCTCATCACTGCCTTGCTCTTCTTCACCGTACCCAACCACCTGCTCTCCTTCGATCGTGCCCTGATAGCCCAAGGGGAAGGGTGGCGCATCATAACAGGCAATCTGGCCCACACCAACGGATGGCATCTGCTGCTCAACCTGAGCGGCCTGGCGGTGCTCTACAGCCTGTTTCGTGACTACCTGGCGGGTTGGCGCCTGCCCTTGCTGATGCTGCTGCTGTGTACGGCTGTCGGCCTCGGCATCTGGTGGTGGTGCCCCCAGACCCAGTGGTACATGGGATTGTCCGGCGCCCTTCACGGCCTCTTCGTCTGGGGCGCCCTGCAGGATATTCGCTATCGCCGCCACTCCGGCTGGTTGATGCTGCTCGGCATCGTCATCAAGCTCGGGCTGGATTTCTACAGCGCAGGTGAGAGTCCGGTCTCCGCCTTCATCGGTGCCAGGGTCCATATCGAATCTCACCTCATCGGTTCGGTCGCCGGCCTGCTGCTCGGACTGATCCCCTGGGGGCTCGGCGCCAGAGCGGTTCACTCCTAGGCACTGCCACGGCACGGGACAGCTGAAATGCAACAGGCCGGACTCATGATCCGGCCTGTTGCATTGAGGGATGACTCGCCCGGTGCTTAGCTGTTCAGCTCGGCATTGATGGCACCCAGTACGGCGGCGGGATCCGCAGCCTGGGTGATGGGGCGGCCAATCACCAGATAGTCGGCCCCCGCCGCCATCGCCGCCCTGGGTGTCATCACCCGGCGCTGATCCCCCGCCGCCGAGCCTGCCGGACGGATGCCCGGGGTCACCAGTTTGAAATCGGCGCCGAGCAAGGCTTTGAGTTCACTCGCTTCCTCGGCGGAGCAGACCACCCCATCGAGCCCGGCCGCCTTGGTCAGCGTTGCCAACCGGATCACCTGCTCGGCGGGCGTGGCATCCACCCCGAGCGGGGCCATGTCAGACTGCTCCATGCTGGTCAACACGGTGACCCCGATGAGCAGGGGAGCCTTCTCGCCATAGGGCAGCAGCGCCTCTTTCGCAGCCCGCATCATGCGCTCGCCGCCGCTAGCATGGACGTTGACCATCCAGACCCCCAGCTCGGCACTGGCCGCCACCGCCTTGGCGACGGTATTGGGAATATCGTGAAACTTCAGATCCAGGAAGACATCGAATCCCTTGCCGACCAGTTGACGCACGAACTGGGGACCAAACAGGGTAAACATCTCCTTGCCCACCTTGAGGCGGCATTGGGCTGGCGAAATCTGCTCGATGAAGGCGAAGGCATCGGCTTCGCGCTGATAATCGAGCGCAACCAGTACTTTGGGATCTTGCATGTCACTTCCTATGGCGTGTTGTTGTGTTGCAACCGGCATGGGCATCTCGCCAGCCGGCACTCTGGTGTCCGGGTCTGACTATCGAAGGCGGCTACTCCCCATCCAGCCCCCGGATGGGTTTGATGGAGCCCCATTGGCGGCAGGAAGGGCATTGCCAGAACAGCGAATGGGTGGCGAAGCCGCACTGACGACACTTGTGGGTCGATTTGATCTTGATCTGCTCGCCCACCAGCTGCTGCAGCAGCTCCAGACTCTCCTTGGCGGGCCCCTCTTCGGCGCTCGCCAGCTGGAAACCGACCAGCTGATAGAAACCCTTCATGGACGGATGGCGGCGCAGTTGACGCAGCACCAGGGCCCGGGCCTGACTCAGACCATCGCGGGCCTCCACCAGATTGGCCAGGGCCAGGGTCACGCTGACACCAGCATGATCTTCCACCGCTTTTTCAAGCAGCGGAATAAGCTCCTGGCTACGGCCCATCTGCTGGTAGCATTGAAGGAGTTTTGGCATGGCCTCGGAGGCAAAATCCATGTCCTGCTCGAACACCCGCAACAGCTCCTTGCTGGCGTCCTCGTATTTTTCCTCCTCCATGGCGAGCTCGGCAAGACGCAAGCTCGCCCGCGCACAAGCCCCATTGACCCCGAGTGCCCGCTTGAGCTTGGCGCGGCCCGCGGCCTTGTCGCCGTCACGCAAGAGGCTCTCGGCCTGCTCGCAATAGAAATGGGAGATGGGGTCGGCCAGCTTCTTGTTGCCCTGAAACTTCTGCAGCCGCACCGCGACCTCGATGGCCTTGTCCCAGTCACGCAACTGTTGATGGATGATGAGCAACTGGGCCAGCGCCGTCTCCTCGAAGTCGCTGTCTTCACACAGTTCGTTCCAGATGGCTTCGGCCCTGTCCAGCAGACCGGCGGCAAGGAAATCCCGGGCCAATTCCTGCAGGGCGAGCTGGCGCTGTTCCCGTGTCAGCTCGCGGGCAACCAGGTTCTGGTGGATCTTGATGGCGCGGTCCACCTCGCCGCGCTGGCGAAACAGGTTGCCAAGGGAGAGGTGGGTTTCGATGGTCTCGCTGTCGACTTCCAGCAGCTGGATGAAGAGATCCACCGCCTTGTCCGACTCGTCGGAGAGCAGATAGTTGAGGCCCGCCACGTACTGGCGGGAAAACTGGTTACTCTGTTGCTGGGTGTCCTGGCGAACACTCCTGCGTCCCATGTACCAGCCATAGCCGGCGGCAATCGGCAACAGCAGGAAAAGCAGTTCAAGCATGGAGGGACGTTATTCCTTGGCGGTCGACCGGGCTACTTCCAATTCGCGGGATTGACGACGCATGGTGCGATTGAGGGTGCGATTTTGCAACTTGAGGCGCAGGAACAGCAGGCCGAACACCAGCCATCCCAGCAGGAAACCGCCGGCGAAGAAGAAGCCGAGCAACATGGAGAGCGAGAACTCCCCTTGAGCTATCAGATAGTTGAACTGCACCAGCTGACCGTTTTGAGAACCGATGGCGAGGGTCAGGACAAACACCAGCACCAATGGAATGAGGGCCAAGATACGCTTCATGGGAGCTCCCTGTCTGTAGCTAATGAGAGACTGATTATCCTTAAAATCATCGGCAGACTCTAGAGCGAATGGGAAAAGAGTGCGAGAAACCCGACAATTCGTGCTGTTCATGTCGCAAAAATAAAAAAGGCATACCCAGGTATGCCGTTTTCTGCATTATTCGTTGATGTTGACGCGTTCGCGCAACTCTTTGCCTGGTTTGAAGTGCGGGACATATTTCCCGGTCAGTTCAACCTTGTCCCCGGTCTTGGGGTTACGACCCACACGGGGTGCACGATAGTGCAGTGAAAAACTTCCAAATCCACGGATTTCAATCCGGTCGCCGTTTTGCAAGGTCGACGCCATCTGTTCAAGGATCTCCTTGATGGCGGCTTCGACATCTTTGGCCGGCATATGCATGCGGCTGGCAGCCAGTTGTTCGATGAGATCTGATTTGGTCATAAGGTTAAATCTCCTTCTCCGATCACATGCAATATTCATTACGCCAAGATAAAAAAGGGCGGCGCAATGCCGCCCTTCTCTTGCATCAAGGATTACTCACCCTTGGCGGCTTTGAACGCTTCCATCATAGCATTGCTGAACACAACTTCTTCTTGTTGGTTCAGGCTATCGATAGCAACACGCTCGTCAGCCTCGTCCTTAGCGCGGACAGACAGGCTTACGGTGCGGTTCTTACGATCAACGCCCATGAATTTAGCTTCTACTTCGTCACCGACAGACAGAACCAGAGTCGCGTCTTCTACACGGTCACGAGCAGCATCGGAGGCACGCAGGTAGCCTTCCACGCCGTCAGCCAGTTCGATCACGGCACCCTTGGCATCAACCTCGGTAACCTTGCCCTTCACGATAGCACCTTTCTTGTTGTCAGACAGGTACTTGTTGAACGGGTCTTCTTCGATCTGCTTGACGCCCAGGGAGATGCGCTCACGCTCCGGGTCCACTTGCAGAACAACGGCTTCGATCTCGTCGCCCTTCTTGAATTCACGCACGGCTTCTTCGCCCTGGTTGTTCCAGGAGATGTCAGACAGGTGAACCAGGCCGTCGATGCCGCCATCCAGACCGATGAAGATACCGAAGTCAGTGATGGACTTGATCTTGCCGGAAACACGGTCGCCCTTGGCGTGAGTTTCGGCAAACAGCTGCCACGGGTTGGATTTGCACTGCTTCAGACCCAGGGAGATACGACGACGTTCTTCGTCGATGTCCAGAACCATCACGTCAACCACGTCGCCAACGTTAACAACCTTGGACGGGTGGATGTTCTTGTTGGTCCAATCCATCTCGGATACGTGTACCAGGCCTTCAACGCCTTCTTCGATTTCAACGAAGCAGCCGTAGTCGGTCAGGTTGGTCACGCGGCCAGACAGACGGGTGGTCTCCGGGTAACGCTTGGCGATAGCAACCCAGGGATCTTCGCCCAGCTGCTTCAGACCCAGGGATACACGGGTACGCTCGCGGTCGAACTTCAGAACCTTGACTGCGATCTCGTCGCCAACGTTGACGATTTCGGAAGGATGCTTAACGCGCTTCCACGCCATGTCGGTGATGTGCAGCAGGCCGTCAACACCGCCCAGATCTACGAATGCACCGTAGTCGGTCAGGTTCTTGACGATACCCTTAACTTCTTGACCTTCTTGCAGGTTGGCCAGCAGGCTTTCGCGCTCGGAGGTGTTCTCGGTTTCGATCACGGCACGACGGGAAACCACAACGTTGTTGCGCTTCTGGTCCAGCTTGATGACCTTGAACTCGAGTTCTTTGTTTTCCAGGTGAGCGGTGTCACGGATCGGACGCACGTCAACCAGAGAACCCGGCAGGAAGGCACGGATGCCGTTCAGCTCAACGGTGAAACCACCCTTGACCTTGCCGTTGATGATACCGATAACGGTAGCTTGCTCTTCGTAAGCCTTCTCAAGCTGCAGCCAGGCTTCGTGGCGCTTGGCTTTTTCGCGGGACAGCTTGGTTTCGCCGAAACCATCTTCGATAGAGTCCAGAGCCACGTCAACGGTGTCGCCTACATTGATTTCCAGCTCGCCCAGGGCGTTCTTGAACTCTTCAGCAGGAATGGCAGACTCGGATTTCAGACCGGCGTCAACCAGTACAAAACCGTTCTCGATAGCAACGACGGTACCCTTGACGATGGAACCTTGACGGGTTTCAACGGCGTTCAGGGACTCTTCAAAGAGTTGAGCAAAAGATTCGATCATTGTTTATGTCACAAATGAAACATCCACTCGCAATCCGGCACAAGCGGGGTTGTTTTAAATTATCTGCGCCATCCATGGTGCAGACGACTGACATCAGCGTGTGCTGATATCACCAAGTTGTTGCTCTGCATAGGTCAGCACCGTTGCCAGCACCTCCTCTATGGTCATAGACGTTGAGTCTACCACAAGAGCATCTTCCGCGGGTTTCAGGGGGGCGGCGGCGCGATTTCTATCGCGATCGTCACGTTCCCGAATCTCGGTTAAAAGACGCTCAAAGTTAACATCAAAGCCCTTATCTTGCAACTGCTTATAGCGGCGCTGGGCCCGCTCCTCGGCACTGGCGTCGAGGAAAATCTTCACCTCGGCCTCGGGGAAAACGACGGTGCCCATGTCGCGGCCATCGGCAATGAGGCCAGGCCCCTGGCGGAAGGCGCGCTGACGGCGCAGCAGGGCTTCACGCACCCGGGGGAAGACGGCCACCTTGCTGGCGGCATCGCTCACTTCCTGGGAGCGGATGGTGCGGGAGACATCCTCCCCTTCCAGCACGACCTTGACCTGTTCACCCTCGACCTGGAACTGCACGTCCAGATTGGCGGCAAGGGGCACCAGGGCGGCTTCGGCGTCGAGTTCCACGTCGTGATGCAGGGCGGCCAGCGCCAATACCCGGTAGATGGCACCGGAGTCGAGCAGGTGCCAGCCCAGCTTCTCCGCCAGCAACTGACACAGGGTGCCTTTACCGGCACCACTTGGGCCATCGATTGTCATCACGGGGGCCATCTGAGGCATAATTTTTCTCCTGCGCATGCGGCATGTCGATGATTTGCACGCATCCCTGGCGGGATGGGGTAATGGGCGCCGATTATACCCGAATGCGGGGTCGCTGGCAGTTGTCGGCATGCAGATATGCACAAAACTCGTCGCGATTGCGCCAATTATGAACAATCCAGCATGCCACTGTGCTGTGCAAGGTTTTGTTCTTATGGTTGTTCTGGGTGAGGCGCGCTAAACTGGCCGCCTTTTTTCAGCAGCTGTAGTCAGGAGCAACCCTATGAGCAGCATTACTCTCGTGGCCAAATCCAAGTTGCCGACCCCCTGGGGCACCTTCACGCTGGTTGGCTTTCAGGAAACCGGCACCGGCAAGGATCACGCCGCCCTGGTGATGGGGGATATCGCAGACGGTGAACCCGTGCTCGGGCGCATCCATTCCGAGTGCCTGACCGGGGATGCCCTGTTCAGCCTGCGCTGTGATTGTGGTTTCCAGCTGCAGGCCGCCCTGCAGAACATCGCCAAAGCCGGTCGCGGCGTCCTCTTGTATGTCCGCCAGGAAGGTCGCGGCATCGGCCTGCTCAACAAGATCCGGGCCTATCATCTGCAGGATCAGGGCGCCGACACCGTCGAGGCCAACGTGGCGCTGGGTTTTGCCGCCGACATGCGCGACTACACCATCTGCGCCGATATGCTGAAGGCCCTGGAGGTCAAGAGCCTGCGTCTGATGACCAACAACCCGCGTAAACTCAAGGCCATGGAGAGCTTCGGCATTCCGGTGGCGGAGCGGGTTCCCCTGCAGGAGGGGCGCAATCCCCACAACGAATTCTACCTCTCCACCAAGGCGAACAAGCTGGATCACCTGTTCAAGAAATAGTGTTTCTGCTCTGCCGACCCTTGTAAAACGCCTCCCACAGGAGGCGTTTTTATTTGTGAAAATCACATTTTACAAAACGCCACGCTGCCTACCTTGCCTGTGACAGCAGAAAATCTCTCAGTGCCCGGTTGGCCATGGAGAGGGGATCCCCCCGTCGCCAGGCCACGCAGAGATCGAGGAAAATGGGCGGCTCGAAGGGGACGCCGGTCAGGGCCGTTTCATCGTCCAGCGCCATGCGCAGGAAGGTGGTCACCGCAAACCCCTGGCGCACCACCGCCTTGAGCAAGGGGATGAGGTTGCTCTCGAACGCGATATTGGGTTCGAGCCCCAGCCCCTGGGCCAGTGCCTCCATGTGCTCGCGGTGATAGAAGCCGCGCCTGAACATGGCGAGCTCCTGCGCGAAGAATTGTGGCAAGGACACGCCTCTCGCCTGGCGCAGGGGATGCTCCTCCCCCACCGCCATCAGCATCTCTTCACGCAGCAGCTGGGCCCCCTCGAGCCCGGGGGGCAGATCGCTGGTGATGAGGATGGCCAAGTCCAGGCTGCCATCCACCATGCGGCTGAGCAGCTCACGGGTCCCCGCCTCCTCCACCCGGATCTTGAGGCCGGGATAGCGGTGCTTGAACGCCATCAGGATAGGGGGAAAATAGTAGGAGCCCATCATGTAGGGGATGCCGATGCGCACCTCCCCCCGCTCCAGCCCCTTGAGCTCCGCCATCTCCGCCTCGGCCTGGTGCATCTGCAGCAGCAGACGCTCGGCATGGCGGCAGAGCACCTCCCCCTCCGGGGTGAGGCGCACGTTGCGATCCTGACGGTCGAACAGGCGCAGCTCGAGCTGGCTCTCCAGCTTGGCGATGGCCATGCTGACCGCGGGCTGCGCCACGTGCAGGGCGCTGGCGGCCCGGGTGAAGGAGCCGGCGTCCCGTACCGCCAGCAGATAACCGAGCTGTTTCAGTTCCATATCAATTTCATTTATCAGATTGATAACATAAATATATTATATTTATATCAAGCGGCGCACTAGTCTGCGGGATATATCGCAGATAACTCTGCAAAAAATGCAGTCAGGACAACCGCATATGATCGAAATCGGCAGCCGTGAGTGGATACGCGCCACCCTGGCCCTGAGCCTGGGCTCCTTCCTGGTGTTCCTCAATCTTTATCAGACCCACCCTCTGCTTCCCCTGCTGTCACAGGTCTTCTCCGTCAGCTCCCTCTCCGCCGGCTGGACCCTGGCGGGCTGTACCGCCGGGCTCGCAGCCTCGCTGCTGCTGTGCGCCCGGCTCGCGGATCGCTTCGGTCGCCGCCGCATCATGTTGTGGACACTGACCGGCGCCATCCTGCTCTCCTTGCTCATTCCGCTGGTGACCGACTTCGACATGCTGGTGATCCTGCGCATCCTGCAGGGCGTCTTGCTGGCCGGGCTGCCCGCCACCGCCATCGCCTACATGGGGGAAGAGTTCAGCAAGCGAGCCCTGCTCTCCGCGGTCGGCGTCTATATTGCCGCCAACTCCCTCGGCGGCATCGCCGGTCGGGTGGTCGGTGGCCTCCTGGCAGGCTGGTTCGGGGATTGGCAGCACACGTTTTTTGGCATCGGCCTCATCAGCCTCGCCTTGCTACCACTGGTCGTCTGGCTGCTGCCCGCCCAGACCCGCTTCGTGGCCGTGGTCGCCGCCCCCGGCCAATTGCGCCAAGCCATCGCCAGCCACCTCGGCAATCCGCTGCTGGTGGGGGCCTATCTCATCGGCGGGCTCAATTTCATGGTCTTTCTCAACCAATACAGCTACCTCACCTTCCTGATGGCCGAGCCCCCCTTCTCCTTACCGACCCAGTGGCTCGGGATGCTGTTTCTGACCTACCTTACCGGCACAATCGCCTCTTCCATCAGCGGTCGCTGCGCCAGTCGCTGGGGGGCACAGCACCTGTTGCTCGCCGGCATTCTGCTGATGGCCATCGGCAGCCTGATGCTACTGCTTGGCACCCTGACGGCCATCCTCGGCGGGCTGCTTGTCTCGAGTTTTGGCTTCTTCCTCGCCCACGCCTGTGCCAGCGCCTGGGTCGGCCAGCACGTGGAGCACAACCGGGCGCTGGCATCGTCGCTCTATCTGGTGGGGTACTATCTGGGGGCCAGTCTGGGGGGCCTGTATCTGCACCCCTTCTGGGAGCGGGGGGGATTATCGGGATTGGTGCTCGGCATCGAACTAGTGCTCTGCGTCACCGCCGTGCTCAGCCTCTGGCTGGGTCATCTCAAGGGGCGCAGCCCGCGCCCCCTCTCCTCTCTGGCATCCTGAACCGCCGCAGGCACGCGGCGGAGTGTCAGAGCTTCCCGTAATAGTCCATGGGTACCGGCACCACGGCGCCGGTCAGCAGCTCCTCGTCGATCACCTCGCTCAAGGGGCGCAGGTGGAATTTCACCTGACCCGAAGGCAGCATCAGCCCCACATCCGGATTGCGCTCATCCTCGATATTGGCGGTCTTGAACGGCAGAGCGGGGTGTGCGGCCACCAGCTCATGCAGGGAAGAGACCACCAGTTCGATGTGCTCGAGCCCCGCCTGATGCGTGCGGCCCGGCTTGGGGGCGGCCAGCTCGATGCAGGGCACGCTCACCCCTTGCCAGCAGACGGGCTGGTGCAGCCGGTAGGTGGCGATGGGCCGCCCCCCTATCATGCCCTCCACCAGCAAGACACCCTGCTGGGCAAGCTCGCGTTTGAGACTCAGGTATTCGGGCAGGGTGGCGGCGCGGTAGCAGAGATGATCCACTCTGGGTGACGCCAGCTCCCCCATCAGGGCGTGCAATTCGGTCAGCAGTTGGCCAACAAAAGGGGCCATCGGCCCCAGGGTGGTATTCAGTGGATGGGGCATATCACCATTTCTTCTTCGGTTGGAACAGGACATCCAGCTCATCGGCCTCTTTGTCCTTGATGTTTTGCAGCTCTTTCTCGCTGTGCTGCTGCAGGTGTTCCTCCAGCTGGAGCAAGCCCTGACGCATGTCTTCTTCCCGGGCGAACAGGTAGGCATCCTTGTCGGAGATGTTGGCAAGGGCGCTCAGCCCCTTGGTGTAGAGCTGGCGGCAGGTGCCGTATTGCCCCTGGATCTGGGCATCCATGGCCCGTTTCACCAGGTTGGCGATATTCACCTTGAGCTGCAGCAGCTCGAGGCGACGATCCTCCTGGGCGTACCCTTGCGGATCTATCTTGCCCTTGTTGTGCTCCACCCGCAGCACGGCGCGCATCTTCTTGGCCAGCTGCAGCATCTGGATCGCCTGGCGATCGGACTCCGGCGTCTTGAAGTGTGCCTCGTCCTGGCTGTTGTAGTGCTCCTGCACATTCTTGATCTGGATCTGCACATCCTGCACCCGCTGCTTGATCTGGCCGGTGGGCGAGACCTGGGCGATGGCGCGATAGGCATCCAGGATCCTGTGCTGCAACAGCAGCACCATGTTCTTGGAGAAGGGCACCAGGTTGACGTTCAGCAGCATCTCTTCGGTTTCGTCCGCCACCGCTTTGTGGCGAGCAATGGCCTGGCGCTTGTCGGCCTCGGCCTTCTGTTTGTATTGCTGCACCACGTTATAGGCGATGACCAGAAACAGGAGCGCGCCGATAGACAGCAATATCAAGGTTAAAATCATAGGGTGTCCAAACTCCTGTCCCAATCCAATTGCCTGATCCTACAACAGCTTACCCCTCACAGGGTAGCGCCCATTGCCAGCCAGGTTCACAACAATGGCAAGCGGCCCCGTGAGGGGTGGCGCGCAGCCTCAGTCCCTCACTCATATCGCCCGCCTCGCCCATTACTTGAGACAAAAGCCTCGTGATTGCAGGAAGCCCAGCATGAAGGGGCGCGCCTCCTTGCCGAGAATGGCCTTGATCTGGCCACTCCAGGTCTGCTGTTTGTTGTTGCTGCTGCGAGCCTGGTAGTAGGCCTGGATCTGATCGTCGTATTGGGCCAGCAGTTCGCGATCGAGCGCTGCTGGGTAGCGGTTCTCGTGCACCACTAGGGCGCGGGGCAGACGCGGTTTCTGCTCAGGCTGCTGGGCGGGGTGACCCAGGCAGAGGCCAAACAGGGGGATCACCTGATGAGGCAGCGAGAGCGCCTCGCTCACCGCCGCCGGATTGTTGCGAATGCCGCCGATGTAGACGCCGCCGAGCCCCAGTGACTGGGCCGCCAAGAGGGCGTTCTGGGCCATCAGGGCGCCATCGATGGCGCCGATCAGCAACTGTTCAACAAAACCGGTCTGGGCCTGTGGCACTATCTGGCTGTGACGCTGGTAGTCGGCACAAAACAGCAGAAACTCCGCCGCCTCCGCCACATAGGCCTGATGACCGGCGAGTTCCGCCAGGGTGGCGCGCAGCCCCTTGTCGGTCACCCGGATGATGCTGTTGGCCTGCAGGAAGCTGGAACTGGCGGCCGACTGGGCGGCGCTCAGGATCTGATCGAGCTGGGCGGCATCGATGGGATCGGCGGTGAATTGGCGAATGGAGCGATGGGAAAGGATGAGATCGATGGTCGGGTTCATGGTGCCTCCAGATGAAGGCCTCACTTTACCCAAAAAAAACGAGGGGCCCAAGGCCCCCCGTCACCCTCAAGGGGCAGGATACACATACGGGGCCTGCAACCCCAGCGGGAAGCCCATCCCCCAGTAGAGCAGCAGGAAGATGCTCCAGCTCACCAGGAAGGCCAGGGAGTATGGCAGCATCATGGAGACCAGGGTGCCGATGCCGGTGCTCTTCACATATTGCTGGCAATAGACCACCACCAGCGGGAAGAAGACCATCAGCGGGGTGATGATGTTGGAGGCGGAATCCCCTACCCGATAGGCCGCCTGGGTCAGTTCGGGGGAGATCCCCACCGCCATCAGCATGGGCACCAGGATGGGGCTGATCAGCGCCCACTTGGCCGACGCCGACCCCACCACCAGGTTGACGGTGGCGGTGAGCAGGATGATGCCGACTATGGTCACTTCCCCCGGCAGAGCCAGGGCGTGCAGCACCTCGGCGCCGGAGAGCGCCAGCAGGGTGCCGAGGTTGGAATCCCCGAACGCCTTGATGAAGAGGGCGCAGAAGAAGGCCATCACCATGTAGGAGCCCATCTTGTTCATGGTGGCGGACATGGCGTCGATCACGTCCTTGCCGCTCTTGAAGCTGCCCGCCACGAAGCCGTAGACGATCCCCGGCAGGATGAACAGCAGGAAGATGAGCGGCACGATGGATTTCATCACCGGCGCCGCGAAGGTGGTGAGCGAACCATCCGCCGCCCGCATGGGGGAATCGCTCGGCGACAGGGCCAGCCCGAGCAGCACGATGGCCGCCAGCATGGCAAAACCTGCCCAGTTGAAAGCCCGGCTCTCCTGGGCGCTGTAGCGGCCCATCTCGTCGGCGCTTTCCAGCTCCTCGTTGAGGGGAATGTGCTTGAGGCGCGGCTCGACGATGCGCTCGGTGACGAACCAGCCCACACAGATGATCAGCAGGGAGGAGGCGCCGGTGAAGAAAATGTTGCACAGGGTGTTGACCATGTACTCCGGGTCGAGCAGCTGGGCAGACGACTGGGTGAACCCCTGCAACAGGGCATCACCACCGGAAGGCAGGAAGTTGGCGGCAAAGCCGCCGGAGACCCCGGCAAAGGCGGCGGCGATCCCCGCCAGCGGGTGACGGCCGGCGGCGTGGAAGATGATGCCCCCGATGGGAATGACCAGCACGTAACCCGCATCCGCCGCCGTGTGGCTGACGATGGCCACCAGGATCAGCATGGGAGTCAGAAAACGCGCTGGCGTGACCTTGAGCAGCTTCTTGAGACCGGTGTTGATGAAACCGGACTGCTCGGCGACGCCCACCCCCAGCATGGCCACCAGCACGATGCCAAGCGGCGCAAAACTGGTGAACGTGGTCACCATGCTGGCGAGAAATTCGGCAAGGCCGGCGCCGGTCAGCAGGTTGTTGACCACCACGGCCTCGCCGGTGCGGGGATTGACCAGATCAAACGAGAATTGGGAGAGGATCCAGGAACCGACCCAGACGATCAGCAGTGCATAGAGAAACAGCATGGCGGGGTCTGGCAGCTTGTTGCCCGCCTTCTCCACCCCGTTCAGAAAGCGATTCAACCAGCCGCTGGGTGGGCTGGCGGGGCCCTTGTTGACTGCAGCTTGACTCATTATGGTGATACTCCATGACCAGGAAATGAGGCTGCATACTAGCGATAACGTCCAATAAAACCCATGATACGAGTCATATATTCGATTAATTTTGTTTAATTTGGCATGTCACGCTATAAAAACGCGACATGCCGCACATTCCACTGTCGAGATTTTAGCCGTTTACCAGCGGATAGGCGCCGCTCTTGCACTGGATGACGAAACCCGCCTCCTCGACCTCGGCCGCGGTCATGGGAGTGCTGAACAGGAATCCCTGGAAGATGTGGCAACCCTGGGCGCGCAGGGCCGCCAGCTCGTGCTCGTCCTCCACCCCTTCGGCCAGGATCCCGAGCCCCAGGCTGGTGGCCATGGCGACCGTGGCCCGGATCACCGGCAGGTTGAGCCCCACCACGAAGGAGCGATCCAGCTTGATGGTGTCGATGGGCAGCCGGTTGAGGTAGGCGAGCGACGAGTAACCGGTGCCAAAGTCGTCGATGGCTATCTTGATCCCCTGCCCGCTCAAGGCGTCGAGGATGTCGATGCACCCCTTCATATCCAGCATCAGCACGGTTTCGGTCAGCTCCAGAGTCAGCAGACCGGGATCGACCTCGAATGCCGCGAGCTGCTGGGCCACCAGCCCTGGCAGATTCGCCGACAGCTGGAAGCCGGAGAGATTGACCGACACCGGCACCCGTACCTGCCATTGCCGCTGCCACTCCCCCATCTGGGCCAAGGCCGTGGAGAGCACCCAGCTCCCTATCTCGCGAATGAGCCCCATCTCCTCCGCCAGCGGGATGAACTCCCCCGGGGAGACGTGCCCCAGCACGGGGTTGTACCAGCGCAGCAGGGCCTCGAAGCCGATGAGCCGGCCCTGGGCCACATCCACCTGGGGCTGATAGCGCAGGCTCAGCTCCTGGCGGCCCACCGCCTTGGCCAGAAACTGCTTCAAGGTCAGCTTGCGATGCAGGCTCTGCTGCATGCTGGGGGTGAAACGCTGCCAGCGCAGGCGTCCCATCTGCTTGGCCTGATACATGGCCATGTCGGCACGGGTGATGAGGTTGTCGCCGTCATCGGCGTCGTCCGGGTAGATGGCGATGCCGATGCTGCCCCCAATGGTGACCTCGGGGAGCCCGCTCAGCTGCAGCGGCTTGCTCATCTGGGAGAGCATGAGATCCGCCACCTCCTGGGCCCGCTCGCTCGCCTGATTGAGGGGCACCAGGGCGGTGAACTCGTCCCCGCCGAGGCGCGCCAGCTCCACGTCCCGCGGGCAGATCTGCTTGAGCCGCCCGGCCACCCGCTCCAGCAGGCGATCCCCCGCCTTGTGGCCGTAGTTGTCATTGACCAGTTTGAAGTTGTCCAAGTCCATGAATACCAGGGCGAAGCGCCCCCCGATGCCGCAATAGGCCTCGAGGGATTTCATCAGGCCATAGCGGTTGAGCAGGCCGGTGAGGGAGTCGTGCCAGGCCAGGTGGCGATGTTCCAGCTCCTCGAGCTTGCGGTCCGTGATGTCCCGCATGGTGAGCAGTATCCTCGCCCCCTGCTGGATGTGGCGAAACTGGTACTGGAACCAGCGCATCCCCTTCAGGGTCCGGCACTCCCCCTCGGCCACCACCTCGTCGAGGCGGGAGAGCCGGCGCAGAAAGGCCTCGTCCACCCCGGAGAACACCTGCATCAGTTGGCGAACCTGGAGGCCGAAGCAGAGTTCGAAGTGGTGGTTGCCACTTTCGAATCGCCCCTGGTTGTCAAACAGACAGGCCAGGGTGTCGCCGGTGGCGAGGGAGGACTCCTGATAGAGGGTGTCGGCGTCGATCACCGCCTCCGTCATCATCATCAGGCGCCCGGCGATCTCGACCCCGGAGAGGCGCAGATAGACCTGTTTCTTGACCCCGCGCGGAGAGATGGTCCACCACTCGCTGTAGCTGCGCCCTTGCTGGAAGTCGCCAAGATAACGCTGCAACAGCAGATCGATGGCGGCGGCCATGTCGGCCGAGAAGTCGCGGGATTGCAGTTCGATGAGGGAACTCGCCTCCCATACCCCCAGCGCCGAGCCATTGGCCCAGTAGATATGATGACGCTGGATGTCATAGACCCAGACAGGGGTATGGAGTGCATCCATGGCAGTGAGTAGGCGTTCGTCTAGCGTATTCATCTTTGGTGGTGATTCATGCTGAGAGCTCATAGCAACACCAGTCACGGCCATCCCTGAACGACGCCAACGTGCTGGTACAAAATCAGATCCGGCTCATAATCTGGAAACATGCATGGGCAAGATAAGGCCGGTTTTATATGAAAACGCTACATGTGAACCCTATGGTCAGAAGAAACGGACTCACATTGATATTGTTGGGTGTAGTCATAACCATAGCCATGATTTTTATACTTTTTTTGTTTCGCGAACAACTATTAATCCCGGCCATCTCGGTGCTCCTCGCAGGACTGATGACAGTATTCGTCGGAGCCCTCAAGCTCAATGAGCCTCATTTTAGTCTCTCCCTGTGTCAGGATTGTTTGCAATATCACCACAAGCACGGGGGCTGGATCCTGAAATGGAGAAATATTCAACGAATTGACCAGCCGCGTATCCATTTGGGCTGGGATTTGGTGCCCCTCCCCTATATCGGTCTGAAGATTAAGGATTACGACGATTTTTTGACGTTGATCACACCCCGGCTGGCGGTCCGCCTGCTGACCGAGCAACGCGCCGTGCTGTTGCAGGCGATGCAGAGCGAGCAGCCAGGCTGCCTTGGCGGCGGTTGTGGCAGTGGCCTGCTGGGGGGAGAGTTGCTGGAAGAGAGCCGCTTTCGTTCCCCCTCCGGTCAGCGTTACGAGGGGGTGATCGCCATGCTCGGCAACCGTATGACGAGACTGCGGGACCTGCTGGGGTATGATCTGCTGGTCCCGGACAACAGCTTGGATCGGGCGCCCGCGGATTTTGTCCGCCTGTTGAATGAATATCGCCGGGAATCGAATCTAATCCAGATCAATTAAATGCCGGATTGCGCTTGCCAAGCCAGATGACTCTTCATAAGGTCTCTGGCTTGTTACAAACACCCCCTAAGCCGCTTATGAAGTACATCGAAGAGTTCTATCTGTTCGTCAAGGTGGTGCAAGAGGGCGGTTTCTCCCACGCCGCAGCCGCGCTGGGCATGCCGACCGGCACCATCAGTCGACGAATTTCTCAGCTGGAGGAGCAGCTTGGCTGCAGCCTGCTGCACAGATCCACCCGCAAGCTGCGCCTCACCGACGAAGGCCTGCGCTATTACGAGCGCCTCTGCACTCCCCTGGCCGAGATTGAACAGGCGACGGGGGAGATCCAGGGTCAGGATCGCGACATCAGCGGCCTCATTCGCCTCGCGGCCCCCATCGCCCTCTCCAACACCATCCTGGTCGACATGCTGGCGGACTTCGGCCTGCGCTATCCCGGGGTGCAATTTGACATCAGCCAGACCAATGATCACTCCCCCCTGTGCGATCAAGACAGGGATCTGGTGTTCTTCAATGGCGAGCTGCCCCAGTCCCTGCCCAATGCCCTCTGCCTCGGCCACATCGAGTACGGCTTGTTCGCCTCTCCCCTCTATCTGGAGAAGATGGGCAACCCGGCGCACCCGGCGCAGCTGGAAGAGCACGACCTCATCCACTGCTGGCCACACCGTCACTGGCAGCTGATCGATCGGGACGAGCAGATGGTGCAGGTCAAACGCCCCCCGCGCCTGAGTGTCAACCAGACCCAGGCTGCCGTGCGAGCGGCCCGGCGTCACCTCGGCATCGTCAACGCCCCCCTGCACTATGTTCATCCCTTCCTGCAGGATGAACAGCTGGTGGCCGTGCTGCCAAACTGGCGATCGGATCGGCGCCCCTTCTACATGCTGCAGTGCCAGCCCCAGTTCACCCCGCTGCGGGTCAAGATGTTCGCCGAGTTCGTTGAAAAGTACTCGGTACGCTATCGCAGCCATCAACGGGACGATCAATTCTTGCCGGCCATGCCCCTGCCCATTGCATCTGACCTCTGATACTGCGACCTTTACCCGATGCACCTCGCACGGACTGGCCAACACCATGAATGTATTGATATGTGATGACTCGGGTTTTGCCCGCAAGCAACTGATGCGCGCCCTGCCCACCCCCTGGTCAGTGACCCTGCACCAGGCCGCCAACGGCCTGGAAGGGGTGGAGCAGATCCTGATGGGCCATGGGGATCTGGTCTTTCTGGATCTCACCATGCCGGAGATGGACGGTTACGGCGTGCTGGAAACCCTCAAGCAAGAGGGGCTGCGCAACAAGGTGATCGTGGTCTCCGGCGATATCCAGCCGGAAGCCTATCAGCGCGTCATGGCGCTCGGCGCCCTGGATTTCATCAAGAAACCCGCCTCCCCCGAGATGCTGCAAGCACTCCTGCAACGCCACGGCCTGTGGCAGCCGGGTGCAGCTCCCACGGTGGCGGTCACGCCATCCGCCCCCCCTGCCAGCGCCCCGGCCATCTCGTTCACCCCGGAGCTCAGGGATGTCTATCAGGAGCTGGCCAACGTTGCCATGGGCCAGGCCGCCAACCTGCTGGCCCAGCTGCTCGACGCCTTCGTGGTGCTGCCCATCCCGAACGTCAACGTGCTGGAGGTCTCCGAACTGCACATGGCCCTCTCGGCCGCCGCCGAGTCGGATACCCTCTCCGCCGTCTGCCAGGGTTTCATCGGTGCCGGCATTGCCGGGGAGGCCCTGCTCCTGTTCCACGATGCCAGCTTCCAGGATCTGGCCCGCCTGATGAACCATCAGGGGGCACTCGATCACAATGCCGAACTGGAACTGCTGATGGATACCGCCAACGTGCTGATCGGCGCCTTCCTGCGCGGTTACGCCAATCAGCTAGACACCCCCTTCAGCCAGGGGCACCCGGTGGTGCTGGGTCAACACAGGTCCATCCAGGACCTGATCCAGACCAACCAGAGCCGCTGGCGCCGCACCCTGGCCATCGAGATCAACTACCGGATCCAGGGTTATGCCGTGCAGTGCGATCTGCTACTGTTGTTTACTGAAGATTCCATCGCCACCATGAATCACAAGATCATGCACATGCTCTAGGGTCATCACGACCATTGGCAGCATAAATGACCAGACAAGAGAGCAAGGAGTGACCATGGAGATTCGCGAATTTCATTGGCTGATGAACATAGTCCAGAACCTGGATGTGGGGCTGGTCGTACTCAGCCGGGACTACAAGGTACAGGTATGGAACGGCTTCATGGAGAGCCACAGCGGCCGCCTGGCCGCGCAGGTGCGTGATCAAAGCCTGTTCGAGCTCTTTCCCGACGTGGACAGGGCCTGGTTCGAGCGCAAGGCGAACATGGTGTTCAAACTCAACAACCGCGCCTTCAGTACCTGGGAGCAGCGTCCCTACCTGCTGCGCTTCTCCAACTATCGCCCCATCACTGGCACGGCCCCCCACATGTACCAGAACCTGACCCTGGTGCCACTGGCCGATTTCGGTGGCCAGGTGACCCACCTGGCCGTCATGATCTACGACGCCACCGACGAGGCAACCCTGATCATGGGCCAGCGTCAGGGCTGAGCCCCCGGCAACAAAAGCAGAGGGCGCCCGCAGGCGCCCTCTCTCGTTTCTCACTCATCGACGTGCATCAGGCGTTCACAAACTCGGTGAAGGCGTCGATCACCTCGTCGATGTCGTCATCGGTGATCTGCAAGTGGGTTACCAGTCGCATCTCGCCGTAGCCGGAGAAGAGGATGCCGCGCTCCTTCATGAAGGCGAGCAGTTCCGCGCTCTCCCCTTTCACCAGCCGCAGGAACACCATATTGGTCTGCACCTCGGCAAGATCCAGTTCGATGCCGGGCAGGACCGCCAACCCTTGTGCCAGCCGCTTGGCACGGCGGTGATCGTCCGCAAGGCGTGCAACGTGCTGATCCAGGGCGAACAAGCCGGCCTGGGCCAGACTCCCGGCCTGGCGCATGCCGCCCCCCAGCATCTTGCGCAGTCGCCGGGCCCTGGCGATGAAATCGCCCGCTCCCACCAGCAGGGAGCCCACCGGCGCCCCCAGCCCCTTGGAGAGGCAGACGGAGACACTGTCGAAGGGGGCGGCAATGGCCGCAACCGGTTCACCGCTCGCCACCACCGCATTGAACAAGCGAGCACCATCCAGATGCAGTGACAGGCCATGGCGGTCGGCGACATCGCGCACCTGATGCAGATAAGAGAGTGGCAGCACCTTGCCGTTGTGCGTGTTCTCGAGGCAGATGAGGCGGGTCTGGACGAAATGGGCATCATCGGGGGCGAGGCCCCCCAGCACATCGGACAGCAACAGGGTGCCGTCGGCCTGAGTAGGCACAGGTTGCAACGCCACCGAGCCCAGCACGGCAGACCCTTGCGCCTCATAGCGATAGATGTGGGAAGCCGAGCCCAGGATGGCGCCTTCGCCGCGCTGGCAATGACTCATCATCGCCAGCAGGTTGGACATGGTGCCGGAGGGCACGAACAGGGCGGCCTCCTTGCCCAGTAGTTCGGCCCCCTTGCGCTCCAGCGCGTTGATGCTGGGATCTTCCCCATAGACATCATCCCCCACCTCGGCGTGCAGCATGCTCTGGCGCATGGCCTCCGTGGGCTGGGTCACGGTATCACTTCGTAAATCGATATAGCGCATGTCATCCTCCTGATGCAGGTGAATGACATTAACCAGACGGGGAGAGCCTGGCAAGCGGCGGGGGAGCGGAATGTGAATCCGGTGACTCACCAGGGAAGGGGGCGGCCCGCCAGATCCAGAAACTGGCCGGAGTGGGCCGGCGTCAGGGTCTCGATGAGGTTGAGCAGCCGCGACGCCACCTGCGCGGGGGCTTGCAACGAGGCAGTATCCAGCTCGTGGTGAAACGGCTGCTGCAGGGGGGTGTCCATCGGCCCGGGGTGCACCGTGATGACCCCAGCACCGGGGAAGCGCTGCGCCCACTCCCGCGCCAGCAGGCAAGAGCCCATGCTGAGGGCGGCCTTGCTCATCCGGTAGCTGTAGCGACCAGGGACGCCTTGCGATGCAGCATCTCCTATGCTGCCCGCCAGATCCGAGACCGAGCAGAGCCAGAGGCGAGCATCCGGCGCCATCAGCCGGCTCAGGCAAGCCCCCAGTGCAAGATGGGGCCAGGCATTGACCTGCAGGCTCTCGCAGAGCCACGCGGGATCCACCTCTTCCACCCGCCGCTCCGGCAGGTGGTTGAGATCGTGCAGCAGACCGATGGTGTTGATCACCACGTTCGGCAACCGGGCCTGCTCATAAAGGGTGAACAGGGCATCGAAGCCGAGAGAGTCCACCTCCTGCAGCGGGAAATAGCAGGCGGGATCCAGCCCCCTCGGCAGTTGTCGCCCCGCCAGCAGCCACTCTTCGCCGCGCCTGGCCAGCTCATGTGCCAGCGCCGTGCCCAGTCCGCCACTGCCCAGGATCAGATAGCCCATCTCCATGTCCTTGGATTTGCCCTTTGTGTAGAGGGTATCAGAAGAATCACGGGCCCGAAGCTCCCGCGCGCTCCCGCATCCTCATCGACGCTCTGCCGCTTCGCGCGTCTTCTCTTCCGGCTCAGGCCTCGTTCAGGTGACGACCAAACTCCCTGGCCCGGGCCAAGTCCAGAAAACCGTCAGCCTGCTTGTGGCTGCGCAGGAACTGGTAGTAGGCGAGCAGGGTGACGAGCTGCTCCTCATCGGGCAGGGGCTCGGCAGGTAAACACTCCTGTAGCAAATGGCCCGCCGCTGCCAGCGCTTCTCTATCCACCACTTCGGCCTGGCGGTAGAGATAACCGCAACCAGTGGCGAGCCACTCCAGGGAGCAGTTGGCCCCCATGGCAATCTGGTTCGCCTTGCCAAGGCCGGGTTCGGCCCCCTTCAGATACTTGCGGATCAACGCTTCGCTCAGGCCCACCTTGCGGGCGAAGGCGCTCACGCTCCCCGTCCCGATCAGGCTCTGCAGCCGCTCGGCAAACCCTTCCATCTCTCCTCCCCAGAACCAAAGTTCGAATTTGCGCGGGACGCATTATTGCCATGTCCACCGGAAGAGACCAAGATGCAGGCAGTATTTATTTCCCGTATTCGCCCATTTCCCGTTATGTCCCAAGGAGTCACCATGTCCGTATCCCGTCTTGCCCTGCACCCGCAAGGCCCGACCTTCTCCCGTCTCATCATGGGCTACTGGCGCCTGATGGAGTGGCAGCTCTCCCCCGACGCCCTGCTGGATCTGATGAAGTACCACCTGGATCTGGGAGTGACCACCATCGATCACGCCGACATCTACGGCGGCTACCAGTGCGAGGAGGCCTTCGGTCGTGCCCTGCGCCTCGAGCCGTCCCTGCGCAACCGGATGGAGATCGTCAGCAAGTGCGGCATCGCCCTGACCGCCAAGCCGGAACATGCCCTCAACCACTACAACACCGGCAAGGCCCACATCATCGCGAGCGCCGAGGCCTCCTTGCAAAAACTCGGCACCGATCATCTTGATCTGCTGCTGATCCACCGCCCGGATCCCCTGCTGAATGCGGACGAGGTCGCCGATGCCTTCGTCACCCTGAAGCAGGCGGGCAAGATCAAACACGCCGGGGTCTCCAACTTCACCGCCCGCCAGTTCGAGCTGCTGCAATCGCGCCTCCCCTTCCCGCTGGTCACCAACCAGCTGGAGATCTCGCCGCTCCATCAGGAAGGGACGCTGAACGGCACCCTGGATCAGTGCCAGCAGCAGCGCATCAAACCCATGGCCTGGTCCTGCCTCGGCGGCGGCCGCTTGTTCAGCGATCCGGCTTTTGGCCCCCTGCGCGCCGAACTCGAGCAAATTCGCCAGGAAGTGGGTGCCCAGACCCTGGAGCAAGTAGTTTACGCCTGGGTGATGATGTTGCCGAGCCAGCCGCTGCCCCTCATCGGCTCCGGCAAGCGGGAGCGGATCGCGGCGGCCGTAGCGGCCGAGTCCATCGTGCTCAGCCGCCAGCAGTGGTTCCGGATCCGCAAGGCCGCCCTCGGTTACGACGTGCCCTGATCCCGCCTTTTCAGACAAACAAAAACGGCATGGAGAGATCCATGCCGTTTTTCGTTATCGAGACGATTCAACGGTGGCGCTGGGGGCGACCACGAGGAGCATCTGTCTTCGGCTTGGCCTGATTGACGGTGATGGTGCGCCCGCCGACCTCGGTGCCGTGCAACCCGACGATGGCCTTCTCGGCATCCCCGTTGACCGGCATTTCAATGAAGCCAAATCCCTTGGACTGACCGGTATCCCGGTCGATGATGATATCGACCTTGTCTACCTGTCCAAATTGGCTGAACACGCTTGTCAGTTCGTCGGCCGTCATCCGGTACGACAGATTTCCTACGTAAATCTTCATGCCATCCACTCTCGATTCTAGGTGCCTTATCTATGCATCCACCGGCAGAGAAGTAAGGCACAACCCCCTTGCCGGACCAGCCATGGCATCATGCCGTGGCACTCCTCATCCCACAGCCCAAGTCATTGATCTCTTGGGCTATCGGCACGAGAAAGATCAATTCGAATCAGAGGCAGTATCTGAGCTTTATGGCACATTGTCGAGAAAATAGTCAGATCAGGCTGGTTGCAGGCTGGCCAGGATCTCCCCGAGGGCGCGTCGACCATGCCAGGCCCGTTTAAAGCCGAAACGGTAGACTCCGGGTTCCACCTCGTGGGTCCCTTCCCTGGTCAGCCTCAGCAGCACCGTGGTCGCGGCCAGGGTCTCCGCACCGAGCGCCAGATCCAGGCTGAAGTCGAGCCACTGACCGTCATGACCCACCTTGCGATCCCGCGTCATGCCCACCAGCGCCGATCTGGGCAAGGCCAGCGCCTTGTCATCTCCGCCGTTGAGCAGATAGAGGTGTTCATCGTCCCAGGCGAGCTCTGCCAGTCGCCAGCGTTGCCAGTTGCGCGGCAGCACCATCATCAGCAGCACGATGCCGCCAAACACCACGCCAACCCAGGGCAGCAACCCCATCTCGGGATAACCCAGCCAGATGGCGGCCACGACGGTGCCAAGGCTCGCCAACAGCAGACAGACCATGATCCCGTAGAAACGCCGCGCCGGTGGCATCAACCAGCACAGCCCCGGCCGTGACGCCAGTTCACTGACTCTCATCTAGAGCTCCTCTTTTTTTCATGATTGCCGCGCATTGTGCGTGAGCCTGCCCGTGCGTTGCAACCTGCAGGGCAACGCGGATGACGAGCGCTCGCCTCTGTTGATATGATTGGGGTTATCTGAGCCCACACTCAAGCCCGCACAGCGGGCGCCACGACAGGAGATCCCATGCTCGCTACCGCTATCCTGCTCGCCACCAGCACCTTCTTGACCCCGCCCCTCTCCCTCCAGAGCGAGGCGATTGGCGGCTACGCCGCCGGCTGTCTGAAGGGGTCGATGGCCCTGCCTCTCGAGGGGCCAGGCTATCAGGTGATCCGCAGCAAGCGGCTGCGCTACTACGGCCACCCGGATCTCATCCATTACCTGCAGGGGCTGGCGAACCGGACCAAGATGGTCGGCATGCCGGATCTCTACATCGCCGATCTCGCCATGGCCAGGGGGGGCCCCTTCACTTCGGGCCATCGCAGCCACCAGACCGGTCTGGATGCCGACATCTGGTTTCGGATGGCCGACAGGCCCATCGCCAAATGGGAGCTGGATGCTCCCAAGGAGTGGGCCCTTATCGATGAACCCAGCTACCGGGTGCTGCCCGGGCGTTTCGGGCCCCAGCAGCTCACCCTGCTGCGCCTCGCGGCCGACCGACCCGAGGTGACCCGCATCTTCATCAACCCCGCCCTCAAGGCCGAGGTGTGCAAGCGGGCGGGAGACGAGCCTTGGGTCTATAAGCTGCGCCCCTGGGTCGGTCACTTCAGCCACTTCCACGTCCGCTTGCGCTGCCCGGCTGGCAGCCCGGACTGCCAGCCTCAGGCCCCCATTCCCCCAGGCAATGGCTGCGGCGCCGAGCTGGCTTCCTGGCTCAAAGACAAGCCCCAGCTCCCCAAGGTATCGACAAGCTATCGCGCCCCTACCCTACCCAGTCGTTGTGAGGGCTGACCACAAGCTGGTATGGTGTCAGCGCCGAATTAAATACATCCAATGGAGACAACAATATGGCCACTTCTCTCTGGCGCAAGACCACCCAGAGCCTGTTGATGTTGACCCTGCTGCTGGGGTTGACCGGATGCGGCATGAACAACATTCCGACCCTGGATGAACAGGTCAAGGCAAGCTGGGGGCAGGTGGAGAACCAATACCAGCGCCGTGCCGATCTCATTCCCAACCTGGTGGCGACCGTCAAGGGCTATGCCAGCCACGAGCAGGAGACCCTCAAGGCGGTGACCGATGCCCGTGCCCGGGTCGGCAGCCTGCAGGTGAGTGACCCCTCCCAGCTGAAAACCTTCGAAGCCGCCCAGGATCAACTCTCCAGCGCCCTCTCCCGGCTGATGGTGGTGGTGGAGCGCTACCCGGATCTCAAGGCGGATCAGCAGTTCCTCACCCTGCAAGCCCAGCTCGAAGGGACCGAGAATCGCATCGCCGTGGCCCGTCGCGACTACATAGAGGCGGTGCGCCAGTTCAATACCGAGATCCGCACCTTCCCCGGGGTCATCTGGTCGAAACTGCTCTACTCGGATCTCACCGCCAAGCCGAGCTTTAGCGCCAAGCCCGGTGCCGATGAGGCCCCCAAGGTCAGCTTCCAATGAGCCGAACACCCAGCGGGCCCCGGCCTGCGCCCCTTGCCTCTTTAGCACCTCGGATGCAACGACTCATGCAGGGAGTGCTGTGGGTCTTGCTGCTCTGGACGACGGCCCTGCACGCCGCCCCCGACTTCCCTCCCTTGACTGGCCGGGTGGTGGACGAGGCAAACCTGATGTCCCGCAAGCAGGCCCACCAGCTCACCCAGCAGCTGGCGGCGTTCGAGCAGCGCAGCGGCGTCCAGCTGGTGGTGGTCTCCATCGACAGCCTGGGCGGCGACACCATCGAAGAGTACGGCTATCAACTCGGGCGTCACTGGGGCATAGGTCAGAAGGGGCAGGACAACGGCGTCCTGCTGCTGATCGCCCAGGACGAGCGCAAGGTGCGCATCGAGGTCGGTTATGGCCTGGAAGGTGCCCTGCCCGATGCCATCGCCGCCAACATCATCCAGACCCGGATCCTGCCCGCCTTCAAGCGGGGTGACATGGTGGCCGGCATCGTCGCTGGCAGCCAGGGCATCATGCAGGCGCTGGCCGGGGAGTATCAGCCTCGCGACACCGCCAAGCAGGAGAAAGGCGGCGGCCCCTGGCTGTTCATCCTGGTGGTGATCGCCATGATCATCCTGCACAACCTGCGCGGCGGCGGGGGCGGAGGTTCAGGTGGTCGTCGCCGTGCCGCCTATCTGGCCGGTGGCTTCGGAGCCGGGCGTTCAGGTGGCGGGTTTGGCGGAGGCGGCGGATTTAGCGGTGGGGGTGGCAGTTTCGGTGGCGGCGGTGCTTCCGGTGGCTGGTAATCGAGGAATAAGAGACAACACGATGATTTCGAAACAGTTCTATCACACCCTGCAGGCCAAGGTGCGACAAGCCGAACAGGCAACGGATGCGGAGCTGGTGACCGTGCTGGCCCCGGCCAGCGATGGCTATCGCTACATTCCGACCCTCTGGGCCGCGTTGCTGGCCATGCTCACCCCACTGCTGGTATTCCAGCTCGGCTTCTGGCTCGGCTGGTACGAGATCCTGCTGGTGCAGTGGTCGGTCTGGCTCTTGCTGAGCCTGCTGTTCCACTGGACCCCCATCAAGATGCGGCTCATTCCCAAGAAGGTGCGCCAGCACAGAGCCTCCCTGATGGCACGCCTGCAATTTGTCGAGCAGGGTCTGCACCGCACCAGGGACCGGTTGGGTGTGCTGATTTTTGTCTCAGTGGCAGAACATTATGTGGAGATCCTGGTGGATGATGGCATTGCCCAGCACATTGACAACGCCCAGTGGCAGGAGATCATCGACGACTTCGTGGTGCGGGTGCGCAACAAGGAGGTCGAGCAGGGCTTCCTCGAATGTGTGGAACGCACCAGCGACATCCTGACCGACGCCTTCCCGGCCACCCGGGATCAGAACGAGCTGCCCGACAGCCTGATCATCCTGGACAAGCCCTGATCGGGCTTAAAAAAACGGCATTCTGCTCAAGGGATAGGCGTTCGATAAAGATCATGAAAAATAAGGGGAAAAGTGATTGACCCAGCTCAGCCTTTCCCCTACATTACGCCCCGTTCCAGCGCAACGGCGCAACGAACGACGTGGTGATTGGACACGTTAAACCGCAGTCGAAAATTTGGTGATGTGCCCAAGTGGCTGCCAGCCGATGAAATCGGCATGAAAGCACGCAACGCGTGCTTAGCAAGCCACAAGCAGATGACTAAAACAATTTGGTGAGGTGTCCGAGTGGCTGAAGGAGCACGCCTGGAAAGTGTGTATACGGCAACGTATCGAGGGTTCGAATCCCTCCCTCACCGCCACATTGAGAACCCCTGCTTTCGAGCGGGGGTTTTTCTTTATAGGTCAAAAACTTCCTGATTTCATAGCGATTTTGTGATCAACCCATCCACCCCGGCACTTCCGAGGTGGTACATAAAGGTGATACAAAATGAGGTCTATGAGCAACCTTTTCCAAGACCGTCATGGCACGTGGTATGCCCGTGTCGTTGTCCCCGTGACCCTCCGCCCTGTTATCAACAAGACGGAGCTTCGTCGATCTCTGAAGACCAAGAACCGCCAAGCTGCCAATCGGGCCGCCCTGTCTGTTCTGGACGAACTCCATCAACTGCTGGACGCCGCCAAGTTAGACCAAGTAGTGCAGCCCCTCGACCTCTCCAACGCCGCTGACTGTTGGTACAACGCGATGATTGGGCGGTTAGGTGATCCTGACGTGCAAGGTCGCTTCATTCAAATGGAGCAGGATGGGGGGGCCCTGTATGCCACCGATCAAGCTGATGTCTTGAGGACGTTGCTGGAAGAGATCGCACCCAAGCGGATAACGTCTAGAGGGCTTGCCCGTTTCCTGCTCTGGATGCGGCCTTACGTCGATGAGGCGTTCCAACTCACAGGGCTCCGCCTGTATGTCGGTTCGGCTAACTACGTTGCCTTTGCTCAGCGGCTGGCGGATAAATTTCTGAAACTCTCGGATGATGTTCCGCAAAATGCCCGCACCAACGCCATGCAGCGTCGTATCGGCCAACCTGAGATCCCCCTTGTACCGACGGGAGCCACCACCGCCCCGCTTATGGGGACGCGTGGACTTCGCCTGTCGGCCCTGTTTGAACGCTACAAGACCACCGTCCGGCGGCGAGAGCCGAAGAAGGCCGAAGGACGCATCCAGGAATATCAGGTAGCCGTTGAGCGGTTTATCGAGCTGCTGGGTGATAAGGGCATCGAGGAGATCCGCAAACAGGACATTTCCGAGTTCCGTAACCTGATGGAGCAACTGCCCGCCCGTCCCAAACGGGATGTATCGGCCATGCCGCTACGCCAACAGATTGCCCACGCCGAGGAGCACAGCCTGCCCCGTCTGTCTGCCGCCACTGTCAAGAAGCTGGGACGCGCCTTGTCAGCCGTGTTGGGGCTTGCGGTGGATGATGGTCTGCTGGAATACAACCCGGCCCACGGGGTCACCTATACGGTTGATGTAGTCAATCCGTTGAACAAGCCAGAACGTACCTTCACGGATCCTGAGCTGGCGACCATCTTCGGCTCATCCTTGTTCGCTGCCCGTGCTGACCACCCCCGATTCGGAGAAGCCCGCTACTGGGTGCCGCTGATCCTCTACTACACCGGGGCTCGGGTCGGCGAGATATGCCAGCTGTATGTAGCGGATTTGATGCAGCAGGATGGCATCTGGTTCTTCCGGATTGCGGAGTTGCGGGAAGATCAGAGCGTCAAGAGCCGTAGCAGCAACCGGGATATTCCGGTGCATTCCCATCTGTTGACGCTTGGCTTGCTGGACTACGTTAGCTCCTTGCCTGCCGATGGGCGGTTGTTTCCACGGTTGCAACAGTCAGGGCCCAGAAAAAAATACTCGGTACGGCTTGGGGTATGGTGGCAGCGGTACTTGCGTTTGAGGCTCAACGTTGGGCGAGATGGTATTCAACCGAACCACAGCTTCCGCCACACGGCCATCACCCATTTGCGTGATGCTGAGGTGCGTGAAGACACCCAGAACGCGATCGGGGGTCATAGCCAGAGCACCGGGCAAGCCGCCATCGGGCGTGAATATGGGGTCTATACACTGAGCATAAAGCGGGAAGCAATCGAAAAAATCCCGCTTGCCCCCATCCCTGCTGCTGAGGGGCAACATCGGGCAGAGAGGTCGTAGGAGGCTGCATTGAACGTGACAGACATTTTTATAGGGCCTCCTGCACATGGGCTCATCAACCCACGGGGAACGCTCTCGCAGATACCCGGCTTCAATGGGCGGTACAGTCAGTATGTCAGGCGGGCGATAGACAACATCCGACGGGTGGAGGGGCTAGAACTACCGGAGATGCCCGAGCCGGATAATGGATTGGGGACATGGACCCCCCTGCAAGCCTTGGCGGTACTGACCTATGGCCCCAGCTCTCACCTGAACGTGGAGCTGATAGCGGAAATCGAACGGCTGTCTGGGCAAGCATTGCCACGAGAGGAACGGCAGAGCCGCCATGAGGCCGCGTTTTACGTGAAGCACTTGGCCCCTCTGCTTGCTGCTTTTGAAGCACAGCAGCCGGGTTTGCAAACAGAGGTAACGCCGCAGTTCGCTTGCGGCCCATACCGGGTCGATTTTCGCGTAGGTATGCGGTGGTTCGACCGGGATGGGCATTATTTCGACAGGCCGATCCGGCAGGAAGCGTACTTGCTGGAGTTTGACGAAGCCTATCATCTGGAGCCAGCGAACCGCCAAGCAGACCACCAGCGTGATGCCTACATCGAGCAGCAGACGGGCCTCAGACCGCTCAGGATTCGCCATGAGGAGCAAGAGCTGTGGGCTACCATTTGCCGGACTCAGGGACGCATCTTAAGCGTGGAGGAGTACCTGCAAGGGCTGCTGGGGGCGATGGCAGAGCCGGGCGATAGCCGACATTTCGACATCACACGGGAGTCTGCCCAGAGTGCTTATACCTGCGATCCTGCCGGGTATCTGCGATATCCAGCTCAGCCGGGACGAGACCTAAAAGCGATTGCAGAGCGGCTTGGCTGGCGGTTGAGTCAGAGGCATAGCGGTAATCTGGCCTATCACCGTCTAACCCCGCCGCGAGTGACGGCCAATCGACACATTTTGGGGTGATGTGTCTGGTCGATTTGAGTCTCATCGACACATCCAACAACGTGTTCATGGGCTTTTCAGCGACATGTGTCTGGTGTGTCGCCTGTTCCAGCCAGATATATATACCCGTTTTGTTACTTAGAGACTTATCTATTTACTGCACCGAGGGGGGAGCTTACCAGCCATCCGAAGGAGCAAGATCAAGAAGATGGCAACGATCCCTCCCCGTTGGTTGCCCTGAAAAAACTATCCCAAACCCCACCAGCACAAGGAAAACGAGCAGGCAACATTCAGACTCCACGCCGGTATAAGCGAGATGGAGATCTACACCATAGGAGAACCCCATGGAATACATCACATCTGGCCCCTTGTCGGGAGCCATCCAGCAAGGAGAAGGCGTATGAATGAGCAGCAAGGAAACCCGTTACTGAAAGCGTTGGAGGCGGCACTGCTGGCAGCCTTGGGCGTCCTCATCAAGGAGGCCGTCAACTCGATGCAGACACCGCCGACCCCGCCGAAGGAGCCGGACGCTCAATAGACCATGCCCGTGTGACAGACCGGAAGCCCTCCAGCAACCTCTGCCACACGGGTTGGTTTTCCACTTTTGACACGTTTTTCTTGCAGGGTCTTGAGCCTATTGGGAGGCCATCATGGCAATCATCGGGTATGCCCGGGTCTCGACCACGGGGCAATCGCTGGAGCAGCAACTGACCGCTCTGGCGGAGTGCGAAAGAGTCTTTAATGAGAAGGCCAGCGGTAGCAAAACGGATAGGCCGCAGCTACAGGCAATGCTCGAGTTTGCCCGCTCTGGGGACGTGCTAAAAGTGACCAAATTGGATCGTCTGGCCCGGAACACTCGCCATCTGCTGGAGATCACAGACCAGCTGCACGCCAAAGGGGTAACATTGCAGATCCAAAATTTGGGTATCGACACGGCCACCCCGACAGGTAAGCTGATGCTGACCATGATCGGAGCCATCGCCACGTTCGAGCGGGAAATAATGCTGGAGCGTCAGGCGGAAGGGATTGCTTTGGCGAAAGCCAAGGGGGTCTATAAGGGTCGCAAACCAACAGCGATGGAGAAGCGGGATGAGGTGCTGTACATGCTCTCGCAGGGCATCACAAAGGCATCAATAGCGAAACGGCTAGGTATAAGCGTGTCGAGTGTTCATCGCATAGTTTCTAGAGTCGAAGGAATGATATGAAAAGTGTAACAATTAATAATAAGCAGCGTTATGCACTCATCCTTTCTGCCATATCGATGGTGATTGCTGTGTTACTACCTCCTTGGACTTATAAGCATGATGGGTATGAGATGCATGCCGGCTTCTCCTTCTTAATGATGCCTCCGGAATCTTGGTGTGTGGTTAATTTAGGACTCTTGATGATAGAGTTGTTCGTTATTGCTCTTGTTGGAAGTATTCTTTTCGTCTGTACTAAAGGGCAAGCAACAGCCCAAGATTGAATGAGTGAGATGTGGTACAGAACACTAGTACAATGGTTAAGACTGTTATTCTAGTAATTGCATTGAAATCAGATGGTTACTGGTTGGTGGTAAGTATCGAGGGTTCGAATCCCTCCCTCACCGCCAAATTGAAAAGCCGACCTCAAGGTCGGCTTTTTGCTTTCCAGCGCCATTGATATCCAACCCCTGCTCTCGTGTGCCCAGGCTTTTGGCCTCCCCCATGCAGCACATCCCCCCTCCCCTTGCTTGGCATGAGACATCGCGCTCATTAGCCCTTCTTGTACCCTCATGATCCCGTCATCGCGGCCGAAAAAGGAGTCATGGCGCACACAGCTCGACCTCTCGGATATTGCTCACCGATTGGATATCATTTTGAAAAACTGATACTTAAGTGGCTACACTAGCCACATTCAACGCATAGGGACATGGACACATGAGTCTGATCGGTTTGCTGTTAGCCTTGGCAGCCATTTTGGGTGGCAACCTGATCGAAGGGGGCCATCCCAGCGCCCTCCTCGATCTGCCCGCCTTCCTCATCGTGATCGGAGGAACCGTGGGCGCCGCCCTGACCCAGTTCCCCTTCTCCGTGGTCGGCAAGACATTCAAACGCTTCAAGTGGCTGATCACCCCGCTGCGTATCGACATGCTGGAACAGGCCCAGCTGCTGGAGACCCTGGCGGGCAACGCGCGGCGCAGCGGCATGCTGGCGCTGGAAGGCATGATCGACGACATCAAGGATCCCTTCCTGCAAAAAGGGGTGCAGATGATGGTCGATGGCTACGAGAAGACCAAGATCCACGAGGTGCTTGAGAACGAAATCGAGTTCGAGCAGGAAGATCTCGAACAGACCGCCAAATTCTATGAGGCCATGGGGGGTTACTGTCCCACCATGGGTATCGTCGGCGCCGTGTTCGGCCTGATCCACGCCATGGGCCTGCTGGATCAGCCGGACAAGCTGGGGGGCGCCATCGCGGTGGCCTTCGTCGCCACCATCTACGGGGTGGGCGCCGCCAACCTCATCTTCCTGCCATTTGGCAACCGCTACAAAGGGTTCGCCCACCAGATCCGCCACTACAAGGAGATGACCCTGACCGGCATTCTCTGCATCGTCGACGGTGAATCCCAGCAGCGGCTGCAAGTCACGCTTGAACCCTACCTCGGAGGTCACGGTGGCCAAAAAGAAAAAGGCTGAGGCGCCGGAGAACCATGAACGCTGGCTGGTCTCCTATGCCGACTTCATGACTCTGCTGTTCGCCCTGTTCGTGGTGCTCTACTCCTTCGCCATGGCCAAGCAGTCGGAGACCCGGGTGCTGATCCAGGGCTTTATCGAATCCCTTGGCAAGATTGGTCTCATCTCCATGCCTGCCGGCTCCCCGGTCATGCAGGGGGGCACCGGCATCCTCGAGCCCGAGTCCAAAACCACCCCCGGCACCTCCCAGAAGGAACAGGTGCTGGACACCCAGACCCCGGCCGCCGCCTCGGATCCCTTCAACGAGACCATCGGTGCCTCGGAGAAACCCAGCGCCACCGAAGCCTGGCCCCACAAGACCAAGGAGCAGGACTGGGCCGTCGTCACCAAGCAGAAGCTGGATCAGCAACTCAAGAGCCAGATCGAATCAAAAGAGATCGAGGTGGAGCAGCTCGGCAGCCAGCTGGTGATCCGCATCGGTGAGCAGACCCTGTTCCCGGCGGATTCCGCCTTCCTGCAGCCCCAATTCATTCCCCTCGTCAACAAGGTCTCGGACGTGCTGGCGGACATTCCCGGCAAGGTGGTCGTCACCGGTCATACCGACAACTCCCAGGCACCGGTGGAGCTCTATCGCAACAACTGGGAACTGTCGGTATTGCGAGCTGCCACCATAGTGCACACCCTGCTCACCAACCCCAAGCTGGACTCCCGGCGGGTGGTGGCGCAAGGGGCCGCCGACACGCAACCACGCTACGCCAACGACACGCCCGCCCATCGCCAGGCGAACCGGCGCGTGGAGATAGTGCTCTCCCAGGGCAATGCGGCCGAGCAGTCCCTCCCCCTGCTCAAACCCTGATCACCTCCCCCTCTATCTGCTGATCAAAAGACCCCGCCAGGCGGGGTCTTTCACTTTTCCGATTAGTTTATTTTTCGAGCGCTGCTGCCACTTTTTTCGCCGCGCAAAAGCGATTGAAAATGATTCTCAAATGAGAAAATTGACCTCGCTAGCAAAACGTGATTTTCCCCCTGCTGATTAATAATTAATCCACTGAAATGACATGTAAATCAGTATGAAAGTGGCATACTAGGTAACATCCTTGTTAAGTCACATGATTAATTCGGTTAGGGAAAACCTATATGTTTGCTGATATTGCTGTCCAGCATTGGGCCTTTGCTGTCTATGTCATTGGGGCCATCTGTATCTGCCTGACCATGATTGGTCTTGCAGCCCTGTTGGGAGGCCGAGCCTACGGCCGCGCCAAAAACAAACCCTTCGAATCCGGTGTCGACTCCGTCGGCAATGCCCGTCTGCGCTTCTCCGCCAAGTTCTATCTGGTCGCCATGTTCTTCGTCATCTTCGACGTGGAAGCTCTCTATCTGTTCGCCTGGTCCGTCTCCGTGCGGGAGACCGGCTGGGTCGGTTTCATCGAAGCCACCATCTTTATCACCCTGCTGCTGGTCGGTCTCATCTACCTGTGGCGTATCGGGGCCCTCGACTGGGCGCCGAAAAAACCGGTCATGACTGACAAGAAGCCAGACTGAATTACCGATTATCCCTTTGAGGTTGCACCATGAAGTACACCCTGACCCGGATTGACCCGGATGCGCCCGTTGAGCGCTACCCCCAGGAACAGCGCCAGACCGTCGAGGATCCCCTGGCCCAGGAGGCCTCTCGCGGCATCATGATCGGGCGCCTCGAAGAGGTGCTGCAAGACACCGTCAACTGGGGTCGCAAGAACTCCCTCTGGCCCTACAACTTCGGCATCTCCTGCTGCTACGTGGAGATGTGTACCGCCTTCACCTCCCCCCACGATGTGGCCCGATTCGGCGCCGAGGTCATCCGCGCCTCCCCTCGTCAGGCGGACTTCATGGTGATCGCCGGCACTCCCTTCATCAAGATGGCGCCGGTCATCCAGCGTCTGTATGAGCAGCTGCTCGAACCCAAGTGGGTCATCTCCATGGGGGCCTGCGCCAACTCGGGCGGCATGTACGACATCTACTCCGTGGTACAGGGCGTGGACAAGTTTCTGCCGGTTGACGTCTATATTCCCGGATGTCCGCCTCGTCCAGAGGCCTTTTTGCAGGCATTGATGCTGCTGCAGGACTCCATCGGCAAAGAACGTCGCCCCCTCTCCTGGGTGGTGGGCGATCAGGGGATCTACCGTCCCCAGATGCAGGCCGAGAAGGAGCGCAAGCGCGGCGAACGGATCAACGTCACCAACCTGCGCACGCCGGATGAGATCTGATCATGAAACTGACTCGCGAATTCCCCAATAACTACACCATGGCCCAGTGGCAGCCTTCCGATCACGCCGATGCCCAGGTGGTGGGCGAGCTGTTCGCCCACTTCGGTGCCGAGCGTTTCACCGTCCAGACTACGCGCACCGGCGTGCCGGTGATCTGGCTCTCTCGGGAGCTGCTGCTGGATGTGATGGGCTTCCTGCGCGCACTCCCCTCTCCCTTCGTGATGCTGTTTGACTTGAGCGCCACCGACGAGCGGATGCGCAGCCAGCGCCACGGTTTGCCAGAGAGTGACTTCACCGTCTTCTATCACCTCATCTCCATCGATCGCAACGCCGACGTGATGCTGAAGGTGCCCCTCAAGGAGGGCGATCTCACCCTGCCCACCATCAGCCGCCACTTCCCGAATGCCAACTGGTATGAGCGGGAAGTCTGGGATCTGATGGGGATCACCTTCGATGGTCACCCCCACCTCACCCGCATCATGATGCCCAAGAGCTGGCAGGGTCACCCCCTGCGCAAGGACTACCCGGCCCGGGCCACCGAGTTCGATCCCTTCATGCTCGATGCCGCCAAGCAGGACATGGAGCAGGACAACCTGCTGTTCAAACCCGAAGAGTGGGGCATGGCCCGGGGCAACGAGAACGAAGATTACATGTTCTTGAACCTGGGGCCGAACCACCCCTCCGCCCACGGCGCCTTCCGCCTGGTGCTACAACTCGACGGGGAAGAGATCCGCGACTGCGTGCCCGATATCGGCTACCACCACCGCGGCGCCGAGAAGATGGGGGAGCGCCAGTCCTGGCACAGTTACATTCCCTACACCGACCGGGTCGAGTACCTGGGCGGCGTGATGAACAACCTGCCCTATGTGCTGGCGGTCGAGAAGCTGGCCGGCATCAAGGTGCCGCAGCGGGTCGACATGATCCGGGTGATGATGGCGGAGCTGTTCCGCATCCAGAGCCACCTCTTGTTCATCGGCACCTACATTCAGGACGTGGGGGCCATGACCCCGGTCTTCTTCACCTTCACCGACCGCCAGCGGATCTACACCATCATCGAGGCCATCACGGGGGCGCGCATGCACCCTGCCTGGTTCCGCATCGGCGGCGTGGCGCACGATCTGCCTCAGGGCTGGGCTCGCCTCATCCAGGACAACCTGCTGAGCTGGCTGCCCAAGCGGCTGATGGAGTATGAAAAGGCCGCCATGCGCAACAGCATCTTGCGCGGTCGCACCATCGGCGTCGCCGCCTACAACACGGCACAGGCGCTGGCCTGGGGCACCACGGGGGGCGGCCTTCGCGCCACCGGTCTCAACTTTGACGTGCGCAAGTGGCGCCCCTATTCGGGCTACGATCAGTTCGAGTTCGAGGTGCCGGTGGGTGCCAACGGGGATGCCTATGACAGAGCCCTGGTGCGCATCGAGGAGATGCGCCAGAGCATGCGCATCATAGAGCAGTGCATGAAGAACATGCCGGAAGGGCCGTTCAAGGCGGATCATCCCCTCACCACGCCGCCCCCCAAAGAGCGCACCCTGCAGGACATCGAGACCCTGATCACCCACTTCCTGCAAGTCTCTTGGGGCCCGGTGATGCCGGCCGCCGAGTCCTTCCAGATGATAGAGGCGACCAAGGGGATCAACAGTTATTACCTGACCAGCGACGGCTCCACCATGAGCTACCGGACCCGGATCCGCACCCCGAGCTTCGCCCACCTGCAGCAAATCCCCTCGGTGATCCGCGGCCAGATGGTGTCGGATCTCATCGTCTACCTGGGCAGCATCGATTTCGTTATGTCGGATGTAGATCGTTAAGTCCCCGCCGTGCCCCCTGGGGCGCAACGGGACAATAAGAATAAGCGACAAAAGGTTTAAGTCATGAGCCAACAATGTCAGTGCCAACACAACTCATCCCCAGCGGGGCAAGGCCAATGCCAGAGCAAGGGATCTCTCCCGAGCCAGCAGGGCGATTTCGTCCTGAGTCAGGCCGAGCGCGACGCTATCGAACATGAGAAACACCACTACGAGGATCCTCGTGCCGCCAGCATCGAAGCCCTCAAGATAGTGCAGCAGGCCCGTGGCTGGGTACCGGACGGGGCCATCTATGCCATCGCCACCGAACTCGGCATCCCCGCCAGCGACGTGGAGGGGGTCGCCACTTTCTATAGCCAGATCTTCCGCCAGCCAGTGGGTCGTCACATCATTCGCGTCTGCGACAGCATGGTGTGCTACATCAATGGCCACGAGCAGTTGTTGGCGGGTCTGAAAGAGGTGATGAACCTAGCCCCGGGCCAGACCTCGGCGGACGGCCGCTTCACCCTGCTGCCAGTCTGCTGCCTCGGCAACTGCGACAAGGGGCCGGCGCTGATGATAGACGACGACACCTACGGCGGTCTCGATGCCATCGGCCTGCTGAAAACCCTGGAGGCCTACCCATGAAGTCATTCGCCTCCCTGGGCACCGCCAACCGCATCGCCCGTGCCCCCGAGACCCATCCCCTCACCTGGCGTCTGCGCGACGACGGCCAGCCGGTCTGGCTGGAGGAGTACCAGTCCAAGCAGGGTTATGAGGCCGCCCGCAAGGCGTTGGGCCAGATGAGCCCGGACGAAATCGTCAACACCGTCAAGGATGCCGGCCTCAAGGGCCGCGGCGGCGCTGGTTTCTCCACCGGCGTGAAGTGGGGTCTGATGCCCAAAGACGAGAGCATGAACATCCGTTACCTGCTCTGCAACGCCGACGAGATGGAGCCGAACACCTGGAAGGATCGGCTGCTGATGGAACAGCTCCCCCACCTGCTGATCGAGGGGATGCTCATCTCGGCCCGGGCCCTCAAGGCCTACCGGGGCTACATCTTTCTGCGCGGCGAATACGTGGATGCGGCCATTCACCTGCGCCGTGCGGTGGAAGAGGCCAAGGCTGCGGGGCTGCTCGGCAAGAACATCCTGGGCTCGGGGTTTGACTTCGAGCTGTTCGTGCACACCGGCGCCGGTCGCTACATCTGCGGCGAGGAGACGGCCCTCATCAACTCCCTAGAGGGGCGCCGCGCCAACCCGCGTGCCAAGCCCCCCTTCCCCGCCGTCTCCGGCGTTTGGGGCAAGCCGACCTGCGTCAACAACGTCGAGACCTTGTGCAACGTGCCCGCCATCATCGGCAATGGCGTGGCCTGGTATCAGGGGCTGGCGCTGCCGGGCTCCGACGATCACGGCACCAAGCTGATGGGCTTCTCCGGCAAGGTCAACAACCCTGGCCTGTGGGAGCTGCCCTTTGGCATCACCGCTCGCGAGCTGTTTGAGCACTACGCCGGCGGCATGAAGCCCGGCTATCGCCTGAAGGCCTGGCAACCCGGTGGCGCCGGTACCGGCTTTTTGCTGCCCGAGCACCTGGATGCCCAGATGTATGCCGGCGGCATCGGCAAGGTCGGCACCCGCATGGGCACGGGCCTCGCCATGGCGGTGGATGACAGCATCAACATGGTCGCCCTGCTGCGCAACATGGAGGAGTTCTTCGCCCGCGAATCCTGCGGCTGGTGCACCCCCTGCCGCGACGGCCTGCCCTGGAGCGTCAAGCTGCTGCGGGCGCTGGAGCGGGGCGAGGGTCAGCCCGGCGATCTCGAGACCCTGGCCCAGCTGTGCAACTTCCTCGGCCCCGGCAAGACCTTCTGCGCCCATGCGCCGGGGGCCGTCGAGCCCCTTGGCAGCGCGATGAAGTATTTCCGCTCCGAATTTGAGGCCGGCGTCAAAGGCCATGGGGAGAATCGCAAGCTGCTCAAGGGGATCCAACCCAATCTGCTGAGCGAGCGCTGGTAACACGCGTGACTCGGCGACGCGCATTGCGCTGCACGTTTTATCTAATTGAAGTCAGGGAAGCTGTATGGCCACCATTCATGTAGACGGTAAAGAGTACGAGGTAGACGGGGCAGACAACCTGCTGCAAGCCTGTCTGTCTTTAGGGTTGGACGTCCCCTATTTTTGCTGGCACCCGGCGCTCGGCAGCGTCGGTGCCTGCCGCCAGTGTGCGGTCAAGCAGTATCAGAATGCCGACGACAAGCGCGGCCGCCTGGTCATGTCCTGCATGACCCCCTCCACCGATGGCAGTTACATCTCCATCGAGGACGAGGAGGCAAAGGAGTTTCGCAAGTGCGTGGTGGAGTGGCAGATGACCAACCACCCCCACGACTGCCCGGTGTGTGAAGAGGGGGGCGCCTGCCACCTGCAGGACATGACGGTGATGACCGGCCACAACAGCCGTCGCTACCGTTTCACCAAGCGTACCCACCAGAACCAGGATCTCGGCCCCTTCATCAGCCACGAGATGAACCGCTGCATCGCCTGCTATCGCTGCGTCCGTTACTACAAGGACTACGCGGGAGGCGAGGATCTCGGGGTCTACGGCGCCCACGACAACGTCTACTTCGGCCGGGTCGAGGATGGCACCCTGGAGAGCGAATTCTCCGGCAACCTGGTGGAGGTCTGCCCCACCGGCGTCTTCACCGACAAGACCCATTCCGAGCGCTACAACCGCAAGTGGGACATGCAGTTCGCCCCCAGCATCTGCCAGGGATGCTCGGTCGGCTGCAACATCAGCCCGGGTGAGCGCTATGGCGAGCTGCGCCGCATCGAGAACCGCTACCACGGCGCCCTGAACCACTACTTCCTGTGCGATCGTGGCCGCTTTGGCTACGGACACGTCAATCTGGCCGAGCGCCCCCGCCAGCCATTGCTGCGAGACGGTGGTGACAGGCTCGCCATCACAGTGGATGGCGCCCTCAACCGCGCCGCCGACGCCCTGCGTACCAGCGCTGGCGTCATCGGCATCGGCTCGCCCCGCGCGTCGCTGGAGAGCAACTTCGCCCTGCGCGAACTGGTGGGCGCCGCCAACTTCTACAGTGGCGTCGAGCAAAGCGAATGGGAGTGCCTGCAAAAGATGCTGCAGATCCTGCAGCAAAGCGGCGTGCGTACCCCGAGCCTGCGTGACATGGAAGAGGCCGACGCCGTGCTGGTGCTCGGCGAAGATGTCACCCAGACTGCCGCCCGTATCGCCCTGGCCCTGCGCCAGGCGGTCAAGGGCAAGGCCCGCGACATCGCCCGCAAGATGAAGGTGGACTTGTGGCAGGTCGCCGCCGTGCAGACCTTAGGGCAGAACGAGCGCTACCCGCTGCTCATCACCAGCCTGGACAGCACCCGCCTCGACGACGTGGCAAGCGGCACCCTGCGCGCGCCCCACGCCGATCAGGCACGCCTCGGTTTCGCCATCGCCCATCTGCTGGATGGCTCGGCCCCGACTCCCTCGGGTCTCGGCGCCGAACAGCAAGCCCTGGCCGCCCAGTGGGCCGAGCTGCTTGGCAACGCCAAGAAGCCACTTATCATTGCAGGCTCAAGTGCCCGCAGCCAGGCCCTGCTCGAAGCGGCCAGCAACATCGCACGCGCCCTCAAGGGCCGCGGTCAGGCGGTGGAGATAGCCCTGGTGGCGCAAGAGACCAACAGTCTGGGGCTGGCCATGCTGGCCCAGGATGCTGCCCCGCTGGAGGCGGCCCTTGCGCGCATCGAAGGGGAGGCCTCCCTCTCCCTCATCGCGCTGGAAAACGATCTCTACCGCCGTGCTCCCCGCAGCCGGGTGGACGGAGCCCTTGCGCGCCTGCAACACCTGCTGGTGGTGGATCATCAGGACACCGCTACCGCGAGCAAGGCCGATCTGGTCTTACCAGCCGCCAGCTTCGCCGAGGCGGACGGCACCCTCATCAACATGGAAGGCCGCGCCCAGCGCTTCTTCCAGGTCTATGCCCCCGCCTTCTACGACGCCGACATCCAGGTCCGTGAGGGCTGGCGCTGGCTGGCCGCCCTGCAAGGGGTGCTGGACAGAAAGCCCCTGCGCTGGAACACCTTCGACGAGGTGAGCAGCGCCTGCGCCGCCAGTGCCCCGCTGCTCAATACCATGGGTGAAGCTGCCCCCAACGCCGGTCTGCGCATCCGCGGCATGAAGCTCGCCCGCGAGCCGCACCGCTACAGCGGTCGCACCTCCATGCTGGCGAATCAGAACGTGAGCGAGCCTCGGGTCGCCCAAGATCCCGATTCGCCGTTCAACTTCTCCATGGAAGGCTACGCCGGTGCCCGCCAACCCCTGCAACAGGTACCGTTTGCCTGGGCGCCGGGCTGGAACTCGCCCTCTGCCTGGAACAAGTTCCAGGACGAGGTGGGTGGCAACCTGCGCGCCGGGGATCCCGGTCGCCGTCTGCTGGAGCCTGGTGAAGGCGGCCTCGGCTGGTTCAATAGCATCCCCTCCTCCTTCAGTGCCCAGGCGGCCCTGCAGGTGGTGAGTTACGATCAGCTGTTCGGCGCCGAGGAGCTATCCGCCAAGAGCCCGGTCATCCAGGCGCGGATGAGCGAGCCCACCCTGGTCCTGAACCCGGCGGACGCCGACCGTCTGGCGCTCCAGGCCGGTAGCGAGATCGCCCTCTCCTGGGGTGGCAATCACTGGCGACTGCGTCTGCAACTGAGCGACAACCTGGCTCAGGGGCTGCTCGGCCTGCCGCTCGGGGTGAACGGCCTGCCGACCGCCCTGCACCACGCCCTCATCGATAATCTGCAGGAGGTCATCGCATGAGCGACGCCCTGATGGATCTGCTGATCGAGATAGGCAAGGCCCTGATCGTGCTGGTAGGCATAGTGGGGGCTGGCGCCTTCATGAGCTTCATCGAGCGCCGCCTGCTGGCGCTGTGGCAGGACAGATACGGTCCCAATCGGGTGGGCCCCTTCGGCCTGCTGCAGCTGGCGGCCGACATGGTCAAGATGTTCTTCAAGGAGGACTGGATCCCGCCGTTCGCGGATCGCCGGATCTTCGTGCTGGCCCCCATCATCGCGTTTACCGCCTTCATCCTGGCGTTTGCGGTGGTGCCCATCACGCCCACCTGGGGCGTGGCGGATCTCAACGTGGGCCTGCTCTACATCCTGGCCATCGCGGGGCTGGCGGTCTATGCCGTGCTGTTCGCCGGCTGGTCGAGCAACAACAAGTACTCCTTGCTCGGCAGCCTGCGCGCCTCGGCCCAGACCCTCTCCTACGAGGTGTTCCTCGGTCTGTCGCTGATGGGCATCGTCATCCAGACCGGCAGCTTCAACCTGCGTGACATCGTCGAGGCCCAGGCCGGCATGTGGAACGTGATCCCCCAGATCCTGGGCTTTGTCACCTTCCTGTTTGCCGGGGTCGCCGTCACCCATCGCCACCCGTTCGATCAGCCGGAGGCCGAGCAGGAGCTCGCCGACGGTTATCACATCGAGTACGCGGGCATGAAATGGGGTCTGTTCTTCGTCGGAGAGTACATCGGCATCGTGCTGGTCTCCTCCCTCATCGTGACCCTGTTCTTCGGTGGCTGGCACGGCCCCTGGCTGCCCCCCTTCGTCTGGTTCGCCCTGAAGACCGCCTGTTTCATGGTGTTTTTCATCCTGCTGCGGGCCTCTTTGCCCCGCCCACGCTTCGACCAGGTGATGTCATTCGGCTGGAAGGTCTGCCTGCCGCTGACCCTGCTCAATATGCTGGTGACTGGCGCCGTGGTGCTGATGAATGCGTAACCAGAGCGATATGGATATGACGACTGTTGGGCCGTCTGTGACCCCGAACCGGGCAGACGCCAGTGCTGATAAATGTGCAGTGAGGCACCTATGAAGATTACGAGCATTATCAAGGGTGTGGGTACCCAGTTACGCAGTCTGGGCATGGTGTTCTCCCATGCCTGGCGCCCCCGCGAGACCCTGAACTACCCGGAGCAGGCCGTCTATGCGGCCCCCCGTTTTCGCGGCCGCATCGTCCTGACCCGGGATCCCGACGGCGACGAGCGCTGCGTGGCGTGCAACCTGTGCGCCGTGGCCTGCCCGGTCGGCTGCATCTCCCTGCAAAAGTCCGAACGGGACGACGGCCGCTGGTATCCGGAGTTCTTTCGTATCAACTTCTCCCGCTGCATCTTCTGCGGTCTGTGCGAAGAAGCTTGCCCCACCACCGCCATCCAGCTCACGCCGGATTTCGAGATGGGGGAATATCGCCGCCAGGACCTGGTGTACGAGAAGGAAGATCTGCTGATCAGCGGCCCCGGCAAGTACCCGGACTACAACTTCTACCGCATGAGCGGGATGGCCATCGACGGCAAGCCCAAAGGGGATGCCGAGAATGAAGCCAAACCCATCGATGTCAAGAGCCTGCTGCCCTGAGGAGTCATTCATGGAACTGGCATTCTATGCCGCGGCCCTGGTCGCCATTTACAGCACGTTGCGGGTGATCAGCACCAGCAATCCCATGCACGCGCTGCTCAACCTCATCATCTCTCTCATCGCCGTGGCCATGATTTTCTTCTGCCTGGGGGCCTCTTTCGCGGGCGCCCTGCAGGTGATCGTCTACGCCGGCGCCATCATGGTGCTGTTCGTGTTCGTGGTGATGATGCTGAACCTGGGCACAGCCCAGGATCAGGAGAAACGCTGGCTCACCCCCACCACCTGGGGTGGCCCCGCCCTGCTCTCACTCATCCTGCTCGGCTTTCTGGCCCACGGCATCCTCGGGGTGACCGGCGGCGAGCTGGGCCATACCGATGTCAGCGCCAAGGAGGTCGGCATCGCCCTGTTCGGCCCCTATGTACTGGCGGTGGAGCTCGCCTCCATCCTGCTGCTGGCGGGCCTGGTCACCGCCTATCACCTGGGCCGTGAGGACAAGCGCGGGGAGGTGCTCTCCGTCCCCAAAACCGCCCCGCAACCGAACCAAGAAGGAGGTCAGCAATGAGTGGTATCCCTATGGAACATGGACTGTTGCTGGCGGCCATCTTGTTTGCCATCGGCCTGTGCGGTCTGCTGATTCGTCGTAACTTGCTGTTTATCCTCATGAGTATCGAAATCATGATGAATGCGTCCGCGCTGGCGTTCGTGGTGGCAGGTAGCCGCTGGGCCCAGGCCGATGGCCAGATCATGTACATACTGGTGATTTCTCTGGCGGCAGCGGAGGCCAGCATCGGCCTCGCCCTGTTACTGCTGCTCTATCGTCGTTACCACACCCTGAACGTGGACACTGTGAGCGAGATGCGCGGATGAGCCTCCTATTCCTGACTTTCCTGTTCCCGCTGCTGGGATGGCTGCTGCTGGCCTTCTCCATCGGCCGTTTCGGTGAGCGTACCTCTGCCCTCATCGGTGTCGGCAGTATCGGTCTGTCGGCCCTGACTACCCTCTGGGTCGGCATCGATTTCCTGAGCACCATGCCAGCTGGCGGCGTCTACACCCAGACCCTGTGGCAATGGATGTCGGTGGGCGAATTCCAGCCCACCTTCCGCCTGGCACTGGATGGGCTGTCGCTCACCATGCTGGGGGTGGTGACCGGGGTGGGTTTCTTCATCCACCTGTTCGCCTCCTGGTACATGCGCGGGGAAGAGGGCTATTCGCGCTTCTTCACCTACACCAACCTGTTCATCGCCAGCATGCTGTTCCTGGTGCTGGCTGACGATCTGCTGTTCGTCTATCTCGGCTGGGAAGGGGTGGGGCTGTGCAGTTACCTGCTGATCGGCTTCTACTACCGCAACCCCGCCAATGGCGCGGCCGCCCTCAAGGCGTTCGTGGTGACCCGGGTCGGCGACGTCTTCCTCGCCATCGGTCTGTTCGTGCTCTATCGGGAGCTCGGCACCCTCAACATCCACGAATTGCTGGTGCGTGCCCCGGCCATGTTTGCCGAAGGCTCCCCTGCCCTGTCGTTCGCCTGTCTGATGCTGCTCGGCGGCGCGGTCGGCAAGTCCGCCCAGTTGCCGCTGCAGACCTGGCTGGCTGACGCCATGGCGGGCCCGACCCCGGTCTCGGCGCTGATCCACGCGGCCACCATGGTGACGGCAGGGGTCTACCTCATCGCCCGTACCCACGGCCTCTTCCTGCTGGCGCCGGAGATCCTGCATCTGGTGGCCCTGGTCGGTGCCATTACCCTGGTGCTGGCGGGCTTTGCCGCCCTGGTGCAGACCGATATCAAGCGCATTTTGGCCTACTCCACCATGAGCCAGATTGGCTACATGTTCCTGGCCCTGGGGGTAGGTGCCTGGGAAGGTGCCATCTTCCACCTGATGACCCACGCCTTCTTCAAGGCGCTGCTGTTCCTCTCCGCCGGCGCCGTCATCGTGGCGACCCATCACGAGCAGAACATCTTCAAGATGGGGGGCCTGCGCAAGAGCCTGCCGCTGGTCTATGCCTGCTTCCTGGTCGGGGGATCGGCGCTCGCCGCCCTGCCACTGGTGACTGCCGGCTTCTACAGCAAGGACGCCATCCTCTGGCAGGTGCAGGCCAGTGGCCAGAGCGTCCTGCTGTGGGCGGGACTGGCGGGGGCCTTCCTGACCTCCCTCTACACCTTCCGCCTCATCTTCATCGCCTTCCACGGCAAGGCGCAAACCGAGGCCCACGCCGGTCACGGCCTGGCCCACCAGCTCCCCTTGCTGGTGCTGCTGGTGCTCTCCACCGCCATCGGTGCCTGGATAACGCCCCCCCTGGCCGGTGTGCTGCCGGCAGGGCCCGGGGATCATGTCGAAGAGGGCCGCCACACTCTGGAAATAGCCTCCGGCATCATCGCCGTGGCAGGTATCGCGCTCGCCGCCTTCCTGTTCCTCGGCGAGCGTCGCTTGGCCAAGCGCATCGCACAGAGCGCCCCCGGCCGTGTGCTCAGCACCCTCTGGTTCAACGCCTGGGGCTTTGACTGGCTCTATGACCTGCTCTGGGTCAAGCCCTACCTGCTGGCAACCCGACTGCTCGGCAAAGATCCCCTGGATCGTGCGATGAACCTGCCCGCGGTGCTGGCCCAGACAGGCCACCAGCTGCTGGCCTGGACCGTCTCCGGCAAGTTGCGCTGGTATGCGGCCTCCATGGGGATGGGCGCGGCCCTGATCCTGGCCCTGCTGCTGCTCGGCTGAGGGTGAGCAACATGAGACAACACCCTGCGGCAGGCCCGGTGCCTGCCCCATTAGAACTAGAAACTAGACGAGAGCTGATATCGTGACCTTACTCTGGATCTTGTTAATTCCTTTTATCGGCGGCTTGCTCTGCTGGCAGATGGAGCGCCTCGGCGGACAGTTCGTCCGTTGGGTCGCCCTGCTCTCCATGGGCGCCTGCCTGCTGCTCTCCGGTGCCATCTGGCTTGGCAGTGACTTCTCCCTGGCCAACCCCGGCCTGCCGGTCTGGGCGGCGGAGTGGCAGTTGCCCTGGATCCCTCGCTTTGGCATCTCGTTGCACCTGGCGGTGGACGGCCTGTCGCTTCTGATGGTGATGCTCACCAGCTTCATCGGCGTGCTGGCCATCCTCTGTTCCTGGAAGGAGATCGTGCAGCGCATCGGCTTCTTCCACCTGAACCTGCTGTGGATTTTGGGTGGCGTGCTCGGGGTCTTCATGGCGGTGGATCTATTCCTCTTCTTCTTCTTCTGGGAGATGATGCTGGTCCCCATGTACTTCCTGATCGCGCTCTGGGGACACTCGGTCACCGACGGCAAGTCGCGCATCAACGCGGCCACCAAGTTCTTCATCTACACCCAGGCGAGCGGCCTCATCATGCTGGTCGCCATCCTGGGGTTGGTGCTGACCCACCACAGCGCCACCGGCATCTTCACCTTCAACTATCAGGATCTGCTGAGCACCCCCATGAGCATGAGCGTGCAGTGGCTGCTGATGCTGGGCTTCTTCATCGCCTTCGCGGTCAAGATGCCATTGGTGCCCCTGCACGGCTGGCTGCCGGATGCCCATAGCCAGGCGCCGACCGCAGGTTCCGTGGACCTGGCGGGCATTCTGCTCAAGACCGCCGCCTACGGCCTGCTGCGCTTCACCCTGCCGCTCTTCCCCGACGCCTCCGCCGCCTTCGCCCCCTATGCCATGGGCCTTGGTCTGTTTGGCATCGTCTACGGTGCCCTGCTGGCGTTTGCCCAGACCGACATCAAGCGTCTGGTGGCCTACACCAGCATCTCCCACATGGGTTTCGTGATGATCGCCATCTACTCGGGCAGCGAACTGGCCCTGCAGGGTGCGGTGGTGCAGATGATCGCCCACGGCCTCTCCGCCGCCGGTCTGTTCATCCTGTGCGGTCAGCTCTATGAGCGCCTGCACACCCGGGACCTGCGCCAGATGGGCGGTCTGTGGGGACGCCTTCGCTACCTGCCCGGCGTGATGCTGTTCTTCTCGGTGGCGTCTCTGGGCATGCCGGGGACCGGCAACTTCATCGGCGAGTTCCTGATCCTCATCGGCAGCTTCCAGGTGGCCCCCATCATGACCATCATCGCCACCTTCGGTCTGGTGCTGGCTTCGGTCTACTCCCTCATCATGCTGCAGCGCGCCTGCTTCGGCGCTCCCAAGGACGAGAAGGTCCTGAAGGGACTGGACAAGCGGGAGCTCGCCATGATGCTGACCATCGCGAGCCTTCTGGTGCTGCTCGGTCTCTATCCCCAACCTGTGCTGGATACCGCCAGCAGCAGCCTGTTGAGCGTGCTGCACTGGTATGCGCTGCCGGCCACAGGAGCACTGTGATGATGCCTTCTCTTTCGTCCTCTTCGTTCACGTCAGGAGCCTTGTCATGACGCTTATCGCAACTCAATTGCCGTCACTGGCGCTGGCCACAGGAGCACAGTCATGACGTTCACTGCCGCGCAACTGCTGGCCCTGCTGCCGCTGCTGCTGACCACCGGGGCCATGGTGGCCCTGATGCTGGCCATCGCCTGGAAACGCTGCGATGACACCGCCTTCGTGGTGACCATCACCGGTCTGAACCTGGCCCTCTTCTCCCTGCCCATCGTCATGGCGCAGGGTGATCAGGGGGTCACCCCCCTCTTGCAGGTGGACAGCTACGCCGTCTTCTACATGGGGCTGGTGCTCATCGGCGCCCTCGCCACCTGTACCTTCGGCCGCTCCTGGCTCAAGGGTTACCCGGACAACCGGGAAGAGTTCTACCTGCTGCTGCTGATCGCCACCGCCGGCGGTCTGGTGCTGGCAGGCTCCCGCCATCTCGCATCCCTCTTCATCGGGATCGAGATGCTGACCCTGCCCATGTTCGGTCTGGTGGGTTATGCCTACCGCGAGCGCCATTCGCTGGAGGCCAGCATCAAGTACATGGTGCTCTCCGCCACCGCCACCGCCTTCCTGCTGTTTGGCATGGCGCTGCTCTACGCCCAGGCGGGGAGCCTCAGCTTCAGCGATCTCGGTCTGACCCTGGCCCAGAGCCCGGCACACCATCCGCTATTGATGGGGGGCTTCGGCCTGATGCTGGTCGGATTTGCCTTCAAGCTCTCCCTGGCCCCCTTCCACCTCTGGACTCCGGACGTCTACGAAGGGGCGCCGGCACCGGTGGCGACCTTCCTCGCGACCGTCAGCAAGATCGCCGTGTTCTGCGTGCTGCTGCGCTTCTATCTGGCGGTACCGGCCACCTCGGACCCCATGATCCACTGGTTGCTGGCGGCCATGGCAGTCATTTCTATCGTCATCGGCAACCTCTTGGCGCTGATCCAGACCAACATCAAGCGGATGATGGGCTACTCCTCCATCTCCCACTTCGGCTATCTGCTGGCGGTGGTGGTGGCGAGCCGCCTCGGCCAGATCCCGGTGGAAGCGGCGGGGGTCTATCTGCTGATGTATCTCTTCACCAGCCTGGGGGCCTTCGGCGTCATCAGCATGATGTCCAGCCCCTACCGCGGCAAGGATGCTGACTCCCTGCACAGCTATCGCGGCCTGTTCTGGAAGCGCCCTTATCTCACTGCCGTGATGACGGTGATGATGCTGTCGCTCGCGGGCATCCCCATGACGCTCGGCTTCATCGGCAAGTTCTACCTCATTGGCGTCACCGTCGAGGCGCAGCTGTGGTGGCTCAGTGGCGCCATCGTGCTCGGCAGCGCCCTGGGGCTCTACTACTACCTGCGCGTCATGGTCACCCTCTACCTGCGCGAACCCGGCATGCAGCTGCGCGATGCCACCGCCGACTGGGCCTTCTCCTCCGGAGGCCTGGTAGTGCTGCTCTCCGCCATCCTGGTGGTGCTGCTCGGGATCTACCCCCAGCCGGTCATCAGCCTGGTGCAGGGCTTCCAGAACGTGGTCCTGCGCTGACAGACATCAACCAAACAAAAACCGGCCTCCATGGCCGGTTTTTTATGCCCCGATGTTGGGGCACGAGCCGTGACTCAATCCAGATAATCCCGAGTCTCACGCCCCCTTTTCGTCATCGCGCTCCCCTTCCCAACCCGTCTCCCCCATAGCAAGCCAAGCTGATAGCGCGCGGTGGTAGAAAAGATGAAGGGCGCCATTCCCGCTTTCTCCCCATAAAAAAACCGGCCAGAAGGCCGGTTTTTCATTGCTGCCGAGATAAGCCAGAGCTTAACCCAGACGCACGCGGGCGTTGCGGAACATCCGCATCCAGGCGCCATCCTCGCCCCAGTTGTCCGGGTGCCAGGAGTTTGCCACGGTGCGGAACACCCGCTCCGGGTGCGGCATCATGATGGTGGCGCGGCCATCCACCGTGGTGACGGCGCAGATGCCGTCCGGCGAGCCGTTCGGGTTGGCCGGGTACTGCTCGGTCACCTGACCGCGGTTGTCGACGAAGCGCAGACCCACCAGGGCGCTCTGTTGCAGCGCGCTCAGGTGGGCGGCATCACGCACCTCCACCCGCCCTTCCCCATGGGAGACGGCGATGGGCATGACGGAGCCCTGCATGCCGGCGAAGAAGGCAGACGGAGAGTCCTGCACTTCCACCAGGCTGAAGCGCGCCTCGAAGCGCTCGGAGCGGTTTCGCACGAAACGTGGCCACAGCTCTGCCCCCGGGATGAGGTCACGCAGGTTGGACATCATCTGGCAACCGTTGCACACCCCAAGAGACAGCGTATCGCCGCGTTCGAAGAAGCGCTGGAACTGCTCCCGGGCAGCGTCGTTGAACAGGATGGACTTGGCCCAGCCCTCGCCCGCCCCCAGCACGTCACCGTAGGAGAAGCCGCCACAGGCCACCAGGCTCTGGAAATCGTCCAGCTTGATGCGCCCGGCGAGGATGTCGCTCATATGCACGTCCACCGCAGTAAAACCGGCGCGGTCGAAGGCAGCAGCCATCTCCACGTGGGAGTTGACCCCCTGCTCGCGCAGCACCGCCAGACGTGGAGAGATCCCGCGGGCGATATAGGGTGCGGCCACATCTTCGGACGGGTGGTAGGTCAGCCTGGCCTGCAGACCCGGATCGGTGGCGTCCTGACGGGCGGCGTGCTCGCTGTCCGCGCATTCCGGGTTGTCCCGCAGGCGCTGCATCTGCCAGCTGGTCTCGCCCCAGAGGGTGCGAAGGGCGGTGCGGCTGGCGCGATAGACTTCCTGACCTGCGCGCTGGAACAGGATGAGGTCATCTTCCCGCACGGTGCCGAGCACGTGGGAGCAGGCGGCCAGGCCGTGGCCCGCCAGCAGGGTCAGCACGGCCTCCTTGTCTTCACGGCGGATCTGGATGACGGCACCCAGCTCCTCGTTGAACAGGGCCGGCAACAGATCGCCACCGATGCGGTCGAGCTGGATATCGAGGCCGCAGTGACCGGCGAAGGCCATCTCGGTCAGGGTGACGAAGAGGCCACCATCGGATCGGTCGTGATAGGCGATGAGTTTTCTGTCCGCCACCAGCGCCTGGATGGCGTTGAAGAAGCCCTTGAGCTGCACCGGGTTGTCGAGATCCGGCGCGCTGTCGCCCAGTTGACGATAGACCTGGGCCAGGGCCGAGGCGCCGAGGCGCTGCTTGCCATTGCCAAGGTCAATCAGGATGAGGTCTGTCTCACCGAGATCGGTGCGCAGTTGCGGGGTGACGGTGTTGCGCACGTCTTCCACCCGGGCGAAGGCGCTGATGAGCAGGGAGAGCGGCGAGGTGACACTATGATCCACCCCATCCTGCTGCCAGCGGGTCTTCATGGACATGGAATCCTTGCCCACCGGGATGGTGATACCGAGGGCTGGGCAGAGCTCCTCTCCCACCGCCTTGACCGCCTCGTAGAGACCGGCATCTTCGCCAGGGTGACCGGCGGCGGCCATCCAGTTGGCGGAGAGTTTGACCCGCTTGAGCGACCCGATGTGGGCAGGGGCCAGGTTGGTCAGGGCCTCTGCCACCGCCATGCGGGCGGAGGCGGCGTGGGAGAGCAGCGCCACCGGGGTGCGCTCCCCCATGGACATGGCTTCGCCGTGATAGCCGTCATAGGTGGCGGCGGTGACGGCGCAATCTGCCACCGGGATCTGCCAGGGGCCGACCATCTGGTCGCGATTCACCAGACCGGTCACCGAGCGATCGCCGATGGTGATGAGGAAGGACTTCTCCGCCACCGTCGGCAGACGCAGCACCCGCTCGGCGGCCTCGTTCAAGGTCACGCCGTCCAGTTGCAGCGCCTTGCCCTGGGCGGGCAGGCTGGCGACGTCGCGGTGCATCTTGGGGGCCTTGCCGAGCAGCACGTCCAGCGGCAAGTCGATGGGCTGGTTGTCAAAGTGCGCATCAGAGAGGGTGAGATGCTTCTCTTCGGTAGCGCTGCCGATCACCGCATAGGGGGCACGCTCGCGCTCGCACAGGGCCTTGAACAGGGGCAGCTTGTCCTGAGCCACCGCCAGCACGTAGCGCTCCTGGGATTCGTTGCACCAGATCTCGAGCGGGCTCATGCCCGGCTCGTCGCTCGCGATGGCACGCAGGTCGAACTTGCCGCCGCGCTCGCCATCATTGACCAGTTCGGGCATGGCGTTGGAGAGGCCGCCGGCACCCACATCGTGGATGAAGACGATGGGGTTGTCATCGCCAAGCTGCCAGCAGCGGTCGATCACCTCCTGACAACGGCGCTCCATCTCGGGGTTGTCCCGCTGCACGGAGGCAAAATCCAGATCCTCGGCGGACTGGCCGGAGGCCATGGACGATGCCGCGCCGCCACCCAGGCCGATGTTCATGGCCGGGCCACCCAGCACGATGAGGGCGGAGCCGACTGGGATCTCACCCTTCTGCACGTGTTCGGTGCGGATGTTGCCGATCCCGCCCGCCAGCATGATGGGCTTGTGATAGCCGCGCACTTCGACGCCGTTGTGGCTCGGTACCTGCTCTTCGAAGGTACGGAAGTAACCCAGGATGGCCGGACGACCGAACTCATTGTTGAAGGCGGCGCCGCCAAGGGGGCCTTCCTGCATGATGTCAAAAGCGCTGACGATGCGGCTCGGCTTGCCGAAATCCTGCTCCCAGGGCTGCTCGAAACCGGGGATGCGCAAGTTGGAGACGGAGAAGCCCACCAGACCTGCCTTGGGCTTGGCGCCACGGCCGGTCGCCCCCTCGTCGCGAATTTCACCACCAGAGCCGGTCGCGGCCCCCGGGAAGGGAGAAATGGCGGTCGGGTGGTTGTGGGTCTCCACCTTCATCAGGATGTCGACCCGCTCCTGGTGGTACTGGTACTCACCGCTGGTGGGGCTCGGGAAGAAGCGGCCACCGTCGCTGCCTTCCATCACGGCAGCGTTGTCTTTGTAGGCAGACAGGACATGGTCCGGCGTCTGCTCGAAGGTGTTCTTGATCATCTTGAACAGCGACTTGGGCTGTTGCTCGCCGTCGATGGTCCAGTCGGCGTTGAAGATCTTGTGACGGCAGTGCTCGGAGTTTGCCTGGGCAAACATGTAGAGCTCGATGTCGTTGGGGTTGCGACCAAGCCGGGTGAAGTTCTCGACCAGATAGTCGATCTCGTCCTCGGCCAGCGCCAGGCCAAGGGCGATGTTGGCAGAGGCCAGAGCGGCGCGGCCGCCACCCAGTACATCCACCTGGGTGAAGGGGCGCGGCTCGTGGTGAGCAAACAGGGCGGCCGCCTCGGTCAGCTCGCCAAACACCACTTCCATCATGCGATCGTGCAGCAGGGCGGCGACCTCATCACGCTGGGCCGCCGTCAGTTCACCCTTGGGTTGCAGATAATAGGCAATGCCGCGCTCCAGCCGCTTGACCTGGGTCAGGCCACAGTTGTGGGCGATGTCGGTTGCTTTGGAAGACCAGGGGGAGATAGTGCCGGGACGGGGGGTAACGAGGAATAGCTGACCGCTTGGGGTGTGTTCTGGGATGGTCGGGCCGTAGCGCAGGAGCTGGCCCAAGGTCGCTCGCTCGGGGGGCGACAGGGGGCTCGACAGCTCGGCGAAGTGCACATATTCGGCATAGACGCTCTCTATCTCTACTCCTCTCTGCACGCAGCTTTGCAGCAGCTTGTGGACACGAAACTCAGACAGTGCTGGGGCACCACGCAAGATTTCCATATACCTTTCTCACCAAGTTTTAGAGTGTGGGGGGATTTGAGACGCGCGTATTATAGGGATCAGGCCCACCACGGACAAACGTTTTTCTCATCGCGAGCGATGTGACTCCCTCCACACTCTCTGGTATAAAGGAGCCTCTTTTTTGACAAATGCCGATTTTTTCAACAAGGGTACTCACCTACTTGCGCTGCATTTTTCGACTGTTCATCGGGATGTTGTTGGCCCTGGCCCTGGCCGGTTGTGACTTCTACTCCCCCTCCAGCCAGCTGGAGCAGATCCGCCAACGGGGCGAGATCCGGGTTGGCACCCTCTATGGCCCCACCTCCTATTACCAGCGAGACGACATCGCCCAGGGCTTTGACTATGAGCTCGCGCAGCACTATGCCGACTGGCTGGGGGTCAAACTGACCATCATCCCGGCCTACAGCACCGCCGAGCTCGTCGAGATGCTGGAGAAGGGAAAACTCGATCTCGCCGCCGCCGCCATCGTGGTGACGCCGGAGCGGCGCAAGCTGTTTCGCTTCGGCCCGGGCTTCTACCAGGTCGCCCCCAAACTGGTCTATCGCAATGGCTCCCCGAGACCCAAGGATCTCGGGGATCTCAAGGGCCACATCGTGGTGCCCGCCGGCTCCACCGGCGAGGATCTGATGAAGGAGATCGCCAAGCAGCACCCCGACCTCGACTGGAGCATCAACCGGGATGCGGACGTGGAAGAGCTGCTCAAGCAGGTGGCGGATGGCGAAGTGGACTACACAGTGGTGCAGGACACCGTGCTGGCCCGTACCCAGCGTTACTACCCCGAGCTCACCGAAGGGATGACACTGGCCAAGAAGCAGGCCGTGGCTTGGGCCATGACCAAGCTGCCGGACGACAGCCTCTACGCCAGCGTCATCGACTTCTTCGGCCAGCGTTTCATGGATGGCTCCATCGCCAAGCTGGACGAGAAGTATTTCGGCCACGTGCAGAATTTCGATTTCGTCGACACCCGCACCTTCCTGCAACGGGCCAAGAGCCTGCTGCCCAAGTACCAGCCGCTGTTCCAGGCCCACGCCAAGGATATCGTCGACTGGCGGTTGCTGGCGGCCATCAGCTATCAGGAATCCCACTGGGACCCTCAGGCGCGCTCCTATACCGGGGTGCGCGGCATGATGATGCTGACCGGCCCCACCGCCAAGGCCATGGGGGTCAGCGATCGCCTGCACCCGGAGCAGAGCATCAAGGGGGGCGCCCGCTATCTGCAGGAGATGATGGAGAAGGTGCCGGACTCGGTGCCGGAGGATGAGAAGGTCTGGTTTGCCCTCACCGCCTACAACATCGGCTACGGCCACATGATGGATGCCCGCCGACTGACCAAACAGCAGGGCAAGAACCCTGATGCCTGGAGCGACGTGAAAGAGATATTGCCCCTGCTGCAGCAGGCCCGCTGGCATCGCAAGGTGCGCTACGGCTACGCCCGCGGCGGCGAGGCCCGCAACTACGTCAACAACGTGCGCCAGTATTACCAGAGCCTGCTCTGGCTCGACAACGAGCAGCAGAAGGCACAGCGGCGCGAAGCCCAGGGAGAGGATGATGGCAGCGAACCGGCGACCCCGGTGGCCAGCACGGAGCGCCCCACCATCATCGCCGAGGTGGTCAAGCAGATCATCACCCCCTGACAGAAGAGTCTGGTGTGTTTTCCGGCGTGATTCTCTGTTAACATCCTCACTGTAAAAGGCTTGTTAAAACACCCGTTATCCCAGTTTATTCATCTGCTTGTGATATCCATGGGGACGAGTGACAAGCCATGCCAGAGACACTGGACGAGCAGACAGGAGAAACCAGATGCGAGCCCGAAAAAGATTGCTGGTCAAGAAGACCAAGAGCGCCTGGAGCCCCAGACGAAAACTCAGACTCAATGACATGAAGCGCAAGATATGGCGCAGGAACCGCTCCTTCACCCTGCTGATTGCGGAGCACACAGAATAAACCCGGCCAAGGCCGGGTTTTTTAATGGCGGTTCATGACGCGAGCGGCGTCAACGCGAACTGCACCGCCCGCTTGGAAACCAGCGTATTGCAGTGGTTGCAGAAGTAATCCACGGCGCCGCACGCCTTGAGGCGCTCCAGCTCCTGCTGGCAGGTGGGGCACAGGGCCTGCACCCGATAGGCGGTCTGACACTGGGGACACTGGGTCTGGTCACTGCGGCTGTCCAGCCCGCAGCCGCAGGCCGGACACATCAAGGGGTTCATGCTGGACTCCTCGTCATGATCAGGGGTCTGAACAGATCAACTGCCCTCCCCCGGCATTTAAAAAAGAAACGGCTACCAGAGGCAGCCGTTGTAGCGTTATTTCTTGGACTTGGTGCGCGCCTTCAGCAGGCGATCCCGTTGCCGTTCCTGACTCAGGGTCAGGTTGTTCTTCTTGCCCTCGAACGGGTTCACCGACTCCTGGAACTCGACCCGGATCGGGGTACCCATGATCTTCAGGGACTTGCGGAAGTAGTTGATGAGATACCGCTTGTAGGAGTCCGGCAGATCGTTCAACTGGTTGCCGTGAATGACGATGCGCGGCGGATTGTAGCCACCGGCGTGGGCATACTTCAGCTTGACCCGGCGACCGTTCACCATGGGCGGCTGGTGATCTTCCTGGGCCATCTGCATGATGCGGGTCAGCATGGCGGTGCTGGTACGGCGGGTGGCGGACTGATACGCCTCCTGGATGGATTCGAACAGGTGGCCGACACCGCTGCCGTGCAGGGCAGAGATGAAGTGCACCCGGGCGAAGTCGATGAAACCGAGGCGGCGGTCCAGCTCGTTCTTCACATCTTCCTTCACCTTCTGATCCAGGCCGTCCCACTTGTTCACCACCAGTACCACGGAGCGGCCGGAGTTGAGCACGAAGCCCAGGATGCTCAAGTCCTGATCCGTGATGGTCTCGCGGGCGTCGATCACCAGCAGGCAGACGTTGGCATCTTCGATGGCCTTGAGGGTCTTGATGACGGAGAACTTCTCCACCGTCTCGTGCACCTTGCCACGGCGACGGACACCGGCGGTGTCGATGACCACGTACTTCTGCTCGTCGCGCTCCATGGGGATATAGACGGAGTCGCGGGTGGTGCCCGGCATGTCATAGACAATGACCCGATCTTCCCCCAGCAGGCGGTTGGTCAGGGTCGACTTGCCCACGTTGGGGCGACCGACGATGGCGAACTTGATGGGCAAGTCGGCGAACGGGGTCTCCTTGGTGTCTTCCTTGGTATCCAGCTCACCGGCAGCCACCATGCGCAGCAGGGCCTCTTCGTCGAAGTCCTCGTCCAGCTCATCCTGCGCCTCGACAGAGGGGCCGGCGGCTTTGAGCAGCTCTTCCAGATGGGGCGCAAGCGCCAGCTCCAGCAGGCTCAGTACGCCACGACCGTGGGCGGCCGCCATCTGGTACACCTCGCCCAGCGCCAGGCCGTAGAACTCGGAGACGGCGGAATCGCCATCGATGCCGTCGGTCTTGTTGGCGACCAGGAACACCTTCTTGTGGGTCTTGCGCAGGTGCTCGGCGATGGCCTGATCCGCGGCGGTCAAACCGGCACGGGCATCCACCATGAACAGCACCACATCGGCTTCTTCGATGGCCAGCAGGGACTGCTCGGCCATCTTCAGCTCGATCCCCTCCTCGGTGCCATCGATACCGCCGGTATCGACCACGATAAATTCCAGCTCGCCCAGCTTCGCCTGGCCGTATTTGCGGTCCCGGGTCAGGCCGGGGAAGTCGGCAACCAGGGCGTCCCGGGTACGGGTCAGGCGGTTAAACAGGGTGGATTTCCCCACGTTGGGGCGGCCCACCAGGGCAACTACAGGAGTCATAAAAGCCTCATTCTCAAGACGACAAAGGCTCCGGGTCCGAAGACCAGGAGCCGGATATTCACATTGACGGGTGCTCAGGGACGCTGCAAAGCGTACAACTTGCCACCACGGCTCTGCACATACAGGGTGTCACCGTCCACCAGGGGGGCGGCATAGAGACCACTGCTGTCGAGCTGCTGCATGGCCTTGATGGACCCATCGGTACGATCCAGCCAATACAGGTAACCTTCCACATCGCCGACCACCACATAGTCACCCAGGATGACGGGGGCGGTCACGGTGCGGTTTTCGAGCTGGGTGTTGGACCACAGCTCCAGACCGTTGCGACGGTCCACCGCGAACAGGTGGCTGCGGCTGTCGGTCAGCACGATGGCATTGCCGGTCACCGCCAGATCGCGATAGCCGGAATACTTGCGCTTCCACACCTCGTCGCCACTCATCAGCTTGCGGGCCATCAACTGGCCATTGTAGGCGATGGCATAGAGCTCATCACCGGCGATGAGGGGGGTGGCATCCACGTCCACCATGCGATCCAGCTCGGTCGCACCGCGGGGATCCGCCACCTTGGACTGACGCACCGGCTGGCCGTTGCTCAGCAGGGCGATGCCCACCTTGCCATCGGCGCGGCCGTAGAGCACGGCACCGTTGGTGATGACAGGGGCACCGGCGCTGCGCAGGGTCAGCGGCGGTTGTTCTTCGGACAGGGTCCACTGCTGCTTGCCCTCATCGGTATCGAGGGCAATCAGGCGGCCTGAGGTCGTCAACACCACCACGCGGCCATCTTCCACCGCCGGACTCGCCACCACTTCACCGGGCACATTGGTCTGCCACAGCACTTCCCCGTCCGTCTCGTTCAGGGCGTAGACCACCCCGTTCTCGGAGCCGAGGAACAGCTTGCCGTAGCGGGACACCAGGCCACCGGAGAGGCGGGCGCTGCGCTTGTCGGCGTTGATGGGCAGATCCGCCAGATCCACGCTCCACAGCACCTTGCCCGTGTTGCGATCGAAGGCGGTCACATCACCGTCGCGGGCGGCGGCATAGATGTGATCTTCTTCCACCACCGGCTTGAGCTGGGAGTAGAAGTCGCCGATGCCATCCCCGACGGAGGAGGACCACTGGGTATCGGCGGTGAAGGCCGATTCCACCACCGGCAGCGGCGCCATCGGGGTCAGATCTTCTTCCGAGCTGAACAGGGAGCACCCCTGCAGGGCCAGGGAGACAGCCGCCCCCAGCGCCAGTCGTTTGTACAGATTACGCATCCGGAGCCTCACCCGTGGTCACCGCTGGCAATGCCAGATCGTCCATCTTCAGCTTGAGCTCGCTGCTCGCCTGCAGGCCACCGGCATCCGCCGCCGCCTGATAGGCATCGCGGGCCTCTTCCGGCTTGCCCTGCTTGAGCAGCACATCGCCGCGGGCTTCGGCCACCTGGGCCTTGAAAGCCTCGTTGTCGATCTTGGCGAGCTGGGCCAGGGCTTCGTCGGCCTTGCCTTGCTCGTTGAGCACCCGGGCCAGCCGCAGGGCGGCGATGGGACGGATGGCGTCGTCACCGTTGGTGGCGACCTCAGTCAGCTGCTGGGCAGCGAGATCCAGCTGGTTGGCCTTGACCGCGGCAGCGGCCAGCTCCAGGGCAGCGAGATCGGCGTAAGAGTCACCCTTGTGGGCGCTGATGAAGCTCTTCGCCTGCTCGATAGCGGCGGCATCACCCTTGGCGAGCTGGGCCGTCATGGTGTTGTAAGCCGAGGAGGCGGCCTCCTGGTTGGCCAGCTGATGCTCGTTGTAATAGCGCCAGCCAAACAGCCCCACCAGACCGATGACGGTCCCGGCGAGTACCGAGGTCCCGTTCTCTTTCCACCAGCTCTTGATGACCTCAACCTGTTGTTCTTCGGTGGTATAAACTTCCACAGCTTACTCTCCTTTAGCTGCCAGCAGGGCGATGGCGGCATCGACCTTGAGGGTCTGTTGCTCGGCCTGGCCACGCAGATACTTGATGGTGATCTCCCCGTTTTGCACCTCGGTCTCACCGAGGATCAGGGCAATGGCCGCGCCGCTCTTGTCGGCACGCTTGAGTTGTTTCTTGAAGTTGCCACCACCGCAGTGGCTCATCAGACGCAAGGAAGGCAAGGCGTCACGCAGCCGCTCTGCGAGCTGGAAGCCAGCCTGCTCGGCCTGCTCACCCACCATGGCGAGATAGACATCCACCGCCGGGCGAATGTCGCCGTTGAGCTCCAGGGTTTCGAGCATCAATACCAGACGCTCCATCCCCATGGCAAAGCCCACCGCCGGGGTCGGTTGACCGCCGAGCTGCTCCACCAGGCCATCGTAACGGCCACCGGCGCAGACGGTGCCCTGGGCACCCAGACTGTTGGTGACCCACTCGAACACGGTCAGGTTGTAGTAGTCAAGGCCACGCACCAGACGCTCGTTCACCTCGAACTGGATACCGGCAGCGGTGAGCAGACGCTTGAGGCCCTCGAAGTGTGCCAGGCTCTCCTCCCCCAGGTGATCGAACAGGCGCGGCGCCCCCACCAGAATGGCTTGGACTTTTTCGTCCTTGGAGTCAAGCACCCGCAGCGGATTGCTGTACATGCGGCGCTGGCTCTCTTCGTCCAGCTGATCCTTGTACTGCTCCAGGTAGGCGACCAGGGCATCGCGGTAAGCGGCGCGCTCGCTGCTCTGACCCAGGGTATTGAGCTGCAGGGTCACGTGATCCTGGATGCCGAACAGGCGCCACAGGCGGTGCGTCAGCATGATGAGCTCGGCGTCGATATCCGGCCCGTTGATGCCAAACAGCTCGACCCCGAACTGATGGAACTGGCGATAACGGCCCTTCTGGGGACGCTCATGACGGAACATGGGACCCATGTACCACATCCGGCGTTCCTGGTTATACAGCAGGCCGTGCTCGATGCCGGCCCGCACACAGCTGGCGGTGCCTTCGGGGCGCAGGCTCAGGCTGTCGCCGTTGCGATCCTCGAAGGTGTACATCTCTTTTTCGACCACATCGGTCACTTCACCGATGGCGCGTTTGAACAGATGAGTCTGTTCGACGATGGGCATGCGCACTTCGCTGTAGCCATAGCTGGCCACGACCTGGCGCAGGATCTGTTCCACTTTCTGCCATACCGGGCTCTGCTCCGGCAGGCAATCATTCATACCGCGAATTGCTTGGATCTGTTTTGCCACGTTGCTACTCGAGAAAAAGACGTGAATTTGGGCCGCATTATAGGGATTTTCGACCCCGAGGTAAAATCAGGGTGCCCGGATGCGGGGTGTAAAATCAACTACCTAAAGCCGGGGCCACCTCAGGTGGCCCCACTTTGCAACACGTTGGTGAGTCAACCCTTGTCCAGCGGGATCTGGTTGGCCGGATCCAGCATGGCCGCCCGGGCGCGAATGCGGCGCTCCAGCACGGGGATGAGATCCTGGTTGCTGAGCCGGTCGACCCGCTGGCCTCCCTCGTAGAAGGCACTCTTGTTGGCCGCCCCGGCCAGGCCGAGATCGGAGACCAGCGCCTCGCCAGGACCGTTGACCACGCAGCCGATGATGGAGACATCCATGGGGGTGATGATGTCTTCCAGCCGCTCTTCCAGGGCGTTGACCGTGCCTATCACGTCGAACTCTTGACGGGAGCAGGAGGGGCAGGCGATGAAGTTGATGCCGCGGGCGCGAATGCGCAGGGATTTCAAGATATCAAAGCCCACCTTCACCTCCTCCACCGGATCGGCGGCCAGGGAGATGCGCAGGGTGTCACCGATGCCTTCACTCAGCAGCATGCCAAGGCCGATGGCGGACTTGACCGCGCCGGCGCGAAAACCACCCGCCTCAGTGATGCCAAGGTGCAGGGGCTGATCGATCTGCTTGGCCAGCAGACGATAGGCACCGACCGCCAGGAAGACATCGGAAGCCTTGACGCTGACCTTGAAGTTGTCGAAGTTGAGGCGATCCAGGTAGTCCACGTGGCGCATGGCCGACTCGAGTAAGGCCTCCGGAGTCGGCTCGCCGTATTTCTCCTGGATGTCCCGCTCCAGCGAGCCACCGTTGACCCCGATGCGGATCGGGATGTTGTAGTGGCGGGCACAGTCGACCACGGCGCGCACCCGCTCCTCGTTGCCGATGTTGCCCGGATTGATGCGCAGGCAGTCGGCACCGTACTCCGCCACTTTCAGGGCGATACGGTAGTCGAAGTGGATATCGGCGACGATGGGGATATTGGTCTGCTGCTTGATGAGCTTGAAGGCTTCCGCCGCCTCCATGGTCGGCACCGAGACCCGGACGATATCCGCCCCCACCCGCTCGATCCGCTGGATCTGCTCGACGGTGGCGGCCACGTCCGTGGTCTTGGTGTTGGTCATGGTCTGCACCGTGATGGGAGCATCGCCCCCAACCGGCACCTTGCCGACCATGATCTGCTTGGATTTGCGGCGAATAATCGGGGATTCGTGAGCGGACATGACGGACTGATTACTCCTGCGGCAGTGAGAAGCGAGCAGTCCGGCCGTTGTTGTAACGGCTCATGTCGAAGGACTTGCCCTTGTATTCGAGATTGACTGCCATGGGCGCGCCAATGATGAATTTGAGTGGCTCGGGTCCTTCCAGCACCAGTTCGTCGTTCGCCTTCTTCAGACCGCTGAACAGGGTCTTGCCGTTAGCATCCTTGACATCCAGCCAGCAGTCGGCGGTGAAGCTCAACTTGAGTTGGGGCACACCGGCCGACTCGGTCGCGGCCTCGTCTGCGGGGGCCGTGGTCGCGGCAGCGGCTGATGCCGCCTCAGTGTCTTGTGCGGCACTCGCACTCGGTGCATTGCCCGCATCGGCCAGCACAGGATCCGTGGTGACAGCGCCGCTCACGGCAACATCGGTTGCCTCGGTGCTTACCGCATCAGAGGCGGCGGGCAGCTCAGGGGCAGCCACATCCACGGTGGGAGGCGTGAGGCTGTCATTGGGGGCCTGTTCTGTTGCACTTATTTCGGTGGCGGCCAGGGCTTCTTCACCGGCGGAGCGACGGGCCGTGCTCTGCCACCACCAGGCGATGGATAGCCCGATCAAGACCAGGATCACCAGCCAGGTCACGACCTTGAGCCGACTGTCGTTGGCTTGCTGGCGGGAGCGGCGGGAGAAGCTCTGCATGTCGATGTTGTCCGGCGGCGTCAGACCCAGCCGTTCGTAGGCCGAGAGAATGGTCTCTTCCGGGATCCCCACCAGCTTGGCATAGGCGCGCAGGTAGCCGCGAATGAAGGTGTGGGAGGTGTGCTTGTCGTAGGTATCCGCCTCGATGGCGGCGATCAGGGTCAGACGAAGGTGAATGCGGGACGCAACCTGCTCTCGCGTCCAGCCGAGCTGTTCACGGGCGTTGCGCAGCAGCTGGCCTGGGCCCACTGCCTGGGAGTCGTCTTGAGAATCGTGTGGCTGTTCAGTAGTCATTGGCTAAGTAACGCTTGGCTTGTTGCGAAGTGGGATATTGCCTTACCAGCTCAGTCCCGAATTGGTGAAGTAATGCCGGTTTGTCCATGGCCTGGGCCAGCCGCAGCCGGAGCCAGAGGCTCTCCTCGTTCTCTTCTGCCACATCGGCATAGCGCACGAGGTAAGACTGCACATCAGGCAGCTTGCCATCTTTCATGGAAAGCTCGGCCATGTCCAGCAATAACCTTGGATTGCGGGGATTATACCCCAAGGCCAGACGATAGTACTCGCCGGCCTTATCATTTCTATGATTTTGCAGTGAACAGAGCGCCGCATTCTCGTAGGTATCGGCGATCTTGACGTAATCCGGTTGGCTGACCGCCTGCAGGAATGCCTTGTCCGCCTCATCGAAGCGGCCACGGTTGCACAGGAAGGCACCGTAGTTGTTCATCGCGTCAGCATTGGACGGATCCATGGAGAGCGCCTTCTTGTAGCTCTCTTCGGCCGCCTTGAAATCTTCCACCTGCTGGTAGAAGTAGGCGAAGCCGATATAGACCTGAGGATTGCCGGGATCGTACTGGAGGGCGCGGTCGAGATTGAACTTTGCCTGTTCGGCATTGCCCTGGCGAAGATATTGGATACCCAGATCGAGGCGGGTCTGGGCAGCCGCCTTGAGATCGGGGCCCACCTCGCGCTGGGTCGAATTCTGGCCAGCGTAAGTGGTTTCGGTAACACAGCCGGGCAGCGCGCTGAGCGCTGCCACTATGATCAATGTACGGATATCCATTCCCTGACTATACAATGGCTTAGCGGTTAAACCATTTTGACGGAAATCCCATCCTGTTGCATCCGATTTTTCATGGTGCGCTTGGTGCGGTCAATCACCTCCCCCACCAGCTGGCCACAGGCCGCATCGATGTCATCCCCGCGGGTCTTGCGCACGATGACGGTCAGGTCATATTCCATCAGCACCTTGGAGAAACGGTCGATGCGACTGTTGCTCGGCTTGCCGAACGGATTGCCCGGGAAGGGGTTGAACGGGATCAGGTTGATCTTGCAGGGGGTGTCTTTGAGTACCTTGGCCAGCTCATGGGCATGCTGCATGTCGTCATTGATATGATCGAGCAGCACATACTCCACGGTCACCCGACCGCCGTTGGCGTTGGACTTGGCCAGATAACGGCGTACCCCGGCGAGGAAGTCCTCGATGTTGTACTTGTCGTTGATCGGCATGATCTCGGAGCGCAGCTTGTCGTTCGGTGCGTGCAGGGAGATCGCCAGCGCCACGTCAATCTGGTCGCCCAGCATGTCCAGGGCCGGTACCACGCCGGAGGTGGAGAGGGTCACGCGACGCTTGGAGATGCTGAAACCGAAGTCATCCATCATCAGCTTCATGGCCGGTACCACGTTGGCGAGGTTGAGCAGCGGCTCACCCATGCCCATCATCACCACGTTGGTGATGGGGCGTTTGCCGCCCACGATCTTGGCGGCGCGCCAGACCTGGCCGATGATCTCGGAGACTTTCAGGTTTCGGTTGAAGCCTTGCTGAGCGGTGGAGCAGAAGGTACAAGCCAGGGCACAGCCCACCTGGGAAGAGACGCACAGGGTGGCGCGTTCCGCCTCGGGGATATAGACGGTTTCCACCTCCTGATCCCCCACCTGCATGGCCCACTTGATGGTGCCATCGGTGGAGCGTTGCTCGCGGCTCACCTCGGGGGCGCGGATCTCGGCGATGGTCTTGAGACGCTCGCGCAGCGCCTTGTTGACGTTGCTCATCTGATCGAAATCATCACAACCAAAGTGATAGATCCACTTCATTATCTGATCTGCCCGGAACGGCTTCTCGCCCAGTTCGACGAAGAAGGCACGCATGGCATCCCGATCGAGATCCAGCAGGTTGGTTTTTGTTGCGCTCATCAAGGGCCTCAGCTCACACACTTCATAAATTATTGGCTGACCGATGTCAGGGGGCGGCATTGTACAAATAATGGGTCTGGCTTTCCACCTGGAGAATAAGTGGATATGGCGCAAATGACCAAAAAACAAAAGGGAGCCGAGGCTCCCTTGATGATATTGGGTGACAATCAGCCGCGGGGGCAGATTTCCCCTTCGGAGAAGAAGTAGGCGATTTCGCGGGCGGCAGAGGCCGGGGCGTCGGAGCCGTGGACGGCGTTGCGATCGATGCTCTCGGCGTAGCAGGAACGCAGAGTACCGGCCAGGGCCTCTTTCGGATTGGTGGCGCCCATGATCTCGCGATGACGACGAATGGCGTCTTCCCCTTCCAGCACCTGTACCATGACGGGGCCGGAAGTCATGAAGGCCACCAGGCCGTCATAGAAAGGCTTGCCCTGGTGCTCGGCGTAGAAACCGGCGGCTTGTTCGCTGGTCAGGTGCAGCATCTTGGCGGCGACGATTTTCAGACCGGCGCTCTCGAAGCGGCTGTAGATGGCGCCGATCAGGTTCTTGCTGACCGCATCCGGCTTGACGATAGAGAAGGTACGTTCGATAGCCATTGAGTTCTTTCCTTAACTACAGAGTTTTATTGTAGGAATCCATGTTCGGCGGCGATTATACGTAAACAAAAACCGAAACAACACACAAAAAAGCAACTTTTTATTAAACAAATGCCTCTTTGAAACAACATGGTGACTCATCTTGTCCCAGGGCAGCAGGAAAAAATGTGCGCTTGCGCACGATAGCTTGCTTAACCAGTTAAAAGTGACGCTAACGCTCATTTATCCGGCGCCATGGAAAAGGGCACCGTCCGGTGCCCTTGCGATACGTCATGCTACTTAGCGAGTCTCCGCCAGCAGGGTGTGCGCTATGGTGCGCATTCCCAGGGTGTTTGCTCCGGGTGCCCAGAGGCTGTCGCCGTTGTCGCTGAAACAGGCGGCAAGGTCGACGTGCAGCCACCCCTGCCCCTCGCCCGGCACGAAGCGGGAGAGGAAACCCGCCGCGTTGGAGGCCCCGCCCGGGCCGCCCCCCGGCACCGGTCGGCTGTTGGCGGTATCGGCGTAGTGGGACGGGCACTGCTGGCGATGCCAGGGTTCGAGCGGCAGCGGCCAGGCCGGCTCCTGCTCTGCATCCGAATAGGCCATGGCCCGGCTCACCAGCCCCTTGTCCAGCCCGAACAGGGCATTGTAGCGCCCCCCCAGCGCCATCACGGCCGCTCCGGTCAGGGTGGCGGCGTCGATGATGAGGGGAGCACCGGATTCTCCGGCGAGCTGCAGGCCATCCGCCAGTACCAGACGCCCCTCGGCATCGGTGTTGACGATTTCCACCGTGGTGCCGTTCTTGTAGGTAAGGATGTCACCCAGCTTGTAGGCATGGCCGGAGACCAGGTTCTCGGCGCAGCAGAGAATGAGCTTCACCCGCTTGTCCAGCCCCCGCAGGATGGATAGCGCCAGGGCGCCGGTGACGATGGCGGCCCCCCCCATGTCATGCTTCATGGTCAGCATGCCCTGGGAGGTTTTCATGGAGTAACCGCCGGAGTCGAAGGTGATGCCCTTGCCCACCAGGGCCGCGGCCACCGGCGCCTTGGGATCCCGGCTCGGGTTGTAGTCAAGCTCCAGCAGCACGGGCTCGCGATCGCTGCCGCGGCCGACCTGGTAGATGCCGACCCAGCCCGCCTGCTGCAACGCCTCTCCCTTGAGGATGCGGTGGCTGACGCGATCCGGTGCCAGTTCGGTGATGAAGGCTGCCGCCTCCACCGCCAGATCCAGCGGTCCCAGCTGCTCCGGGGTGGCGTTGGTCACCTCCCGCACCCAGCGCCCGCACAGCCAGCGCGCCTCCAGCTCCTCCCTGTCCTCTTCGGACGAGGTGGCCCATTGCAGTTCCACCTCGGCCTTGGGGGTCTGCAGACCCTGGGCGAAAGCCCACTGCTGCTCACGCTCCCAGTGACCGCACAGGGCGACCTTCTGGATCCCCTGGCTGCACAGACGACGAGCCGCCTGCTGGATATCCAGCAAGGGGCTGGCGGTCACCAGATGGATCACGGCACCATCGGCACGGTGGGACAAAAGGGCGCCCTCTCCCCACTCGGGGGCGGCAAATTCACGGCTCAGCCAGATGTTCATTCCGCCTTCTCCTTCAACCTGGGGACAATCAGGGATGCGCAGGCCCGGCCTGCCAGCAGGGAATACCCTTCAGGGCTCCACCCGCAGTACAAACTCATGTTCATTCAGCCACCTCCTGCAACCAGCGGGCGATGGTGCGCAGGCCATGGCCCTTGGCGCCGGTGGCCCAGAGATCGTTGCCGGATTTTTGGTAGGAGGCAGCCAGGTCCAAGTGCACCCAGCCCTGCCCTTCGCCGCGCACGAAGCGCGACAGGAAGGCCGCCGCGGTGGTCGCACCGGCAGTGCCTTCGGCAGACGCGACGTTGCCCAGATCGGCGAAGGCCGAGGTGAGCTGGCCCGCATGCCAGGATTCCAGCGGCAAGGCCCAGGCCTTCTCGTTTTCTGCCCGGGCGGCGGCCAGGGCACGCACCTGCTCCGCCTCATCCAGGGCAAACACGGCGTTGTAGTCGCGGCCCAGCGCCGTCTTGGCGGCGCCGGTCAGGGTAGCGGCGTCCAGAATATAGGCGGCGCCGTTCTCGCTCGCGGCCAGCAGACCGTCCGCCAGCACCAGGCGACCTTCCGCATCCGTGTTCTGGATCTCCACCGAGATGCCGTTGCGATAGGTCAGAATGTCGCCGAGCTTGAAGGCGTGGCCGGAGACCAGGTTCTCGGCGCAGCAGAGGATGAGCTTCACCCGCTTGTTCAAGCCACGGCTGATGGCCAGCGCCAGGGCGCCGGTCACCATGGCGGCCCCCCCCATGTCGGACTTCATCGGCAGCATGTTGTCGGAGGACTTCATGGAGTAGCCACCGGAGTCGAAGGTGATCCCCTTGCCCACCAGGGCCGCCGTCACCGGGGCGTTGGCATCCCCGGTCGGGTTGTAGTCAAGCTCCAGCAGCACGGGCTCCCGCTCGCTGCCCCGACCCACGGACCAGATCCCGATATGACCGGCCTCGCGCAGCGCCTCACCGGCAGTGATGCGGGCGGTGACACTGTCCCCCGCCAGACCGCGGATGAGCAGCAGGGCGGACTCCGCCAGGCTCATGGGGTAGATGGCCTCGGGGCAGCCGTTGGTCACCTCGCGCACCCAGCGGGTCGCCTTGACGAGGGCCGCCAGCTCAGCGGCCTCGGCATCATCCTGCTCACCAAACGCCAGCACCCGCTCTCCCTTGGCGGCATAGAAGCCCTGGGAGAAGGCGTACCGCCGCTCCAGATCCCAGCCCCCGGCGGCCAGCTCGACCCGCTTGATGCCGCTCGATTCGAGGCGGCGGGCGGCGCGCTGGATGAGGCGCAGCACCTCCTTCTCCTGGGTGGTTGCTCCCAGGTGGATCAGGGCCTCATCGCCGCTGAAACTGAGTGATGCCCCCTCGCCCCAGTGGGCGGCGGCGGCGTCGGTGGACAACAGGACTTTCATCTTCTCTGCCATTTAGCTTGCTTCCTTTTCTCGGCACTATTTATTCGATCGAAGTCGTTCAACCTGGGGAATGCGGGCATACAAAAAAGGCCGTCCCCCGAGAGGGTCGGCCTTCACCATATCATCATTGCACCGCCCGATGCTGCACGTGCAATTCACTCATGTGTAATTAACGGCGCATCAATGGCGCTCGGAGGCGAGGTTGAGGGTGTACTTGGGCAGCTCCACCACCAGATCCTCATCCGCCAGACGGGCCTGGCAACTCAGGCGGGACTCGGGCTCCAGTCCCCATGCCTTGTCCAGCATGTCGTCTTCCAGCTCATCGCTCGGTTCGAGGGAGTCAAAGCCTTCACGCACGATGCAGTGACAGGTGGTGCAGGCACAGGACTTCTCGCAGGCGTGTTCGACCTCGATGCCGTTGCGCAGGGCGATGTCGAGGATGGTCTCACCGACTTGTCCTTCGAGGGCGGCGCCCTCCGGGCAGAGTTCGGGGTGAGGCAGAATGATCACTTTTGGCATATTACACCTTGTTGACGTTTTGGCCGGTCAGCACCTTGCGAATGGAGGCATCCATGCGACGGGCCGCAAACTCGCCACTGGCAGCATCCGCCGCCTCGATGGCATCTTTGATTTGATTGGTTGTGCCGCTGGCACGCATGGCCAGCAGATGAGCAATGGCGGCATCGATCTCGGCGCGCTCGGCGGCATTGAGCAGAGCCTCGCCATCGGCAGCCAGGGCGGCATTGAGGCTCTCCACCACCCGATCCGCTTCCACCTGCTGCTCCGCCAGCATGCGGGCATCCATGTCTTGCTGGGCATTGGCGATGGAGGCGCTCAGCATGCTGAGAATATCCTCCTCCCCCAGGCCGTAAGAGGGTTTTATCTGGATTTCGGCCTGCACACCGGATGATTTCTCCATGGCGCTGACCGACAGCAGTCCATCCGCATCCACCTGGAAGGTGACCCGGATGTGGGCGGCGCCCGCCGCCATGGGCGGAATGCCGGTCAGAGTGAAGCGGGCGAGGGAGCGGCAATCTGCCACCAGTTCGCGCTCACCCTGCACCACGTGAATGGCCATCGCGGTCTGACCGTCCTTGAAGGTGGTGAACTCCTGGGCACGGGCCACCGGAATGGTGGTGTTGCGCGGGATCACCTTCTCGGCGAGGCCCCCCATGGTCTCGAGCCCCAGGGAGAGCGGGATCACATCCAGCAGCAGCATCTCGGCATCCGGCTTGTTGCCCACCAGAATGTCCGCCTGGATGGCGGCGCCGATGGCTACCACCTTGTCCGGATCGATGCTGGTGAGCGGGGTGCGGCCGAAGAAGGTCCCCACCTGTTCGCGCACCAGAGGCACCCGGGTGGAGCCCCCGACCATCACCACTTCCAGCACTTCCACCTGCTCGAGCCCGGCATCGCGCAAAGCGCGGCGGCAGGCCTGCAGGGTGCGCTTGACCAGCGGCAGGATCAGGGCATCAAACTGGGCGCGGGTCATCTCCCCCTGCCAGCCGGCAAAGGTGCAGGACACGCTGTCTGCATCGGTCAGGCCGTGCTTGAGGTTGGCGGCCACATCCAGCAGTTCGCGCTGGGTGCGGGCGTCGAGCTGACCACTCAGGCCGGCCTGTTCCTTGATCCAGTCCGCCAGCAGGTGATCGAAGTCATCACCGCCAAGCGCCGAGTCGCCGCCGGTGGCCATCACCTCGAACACGCCGCGATGCAGGCGCAGGATGGAGATGTCGAAAGTGCCGCCACCGAGGTCATAGACCGCGATCACCCCTTCCTGACCGGAGTCGAGGCCGTAGGCGATGGCCGCGGCGGTGGGTTCGTTGAGCAGGCGCAGCACGTGCAGGCCCGCCAGCCGGGCCGCATCCTTGGTACCCTGACGCTGGGCGTCATCGAAATAGGCGGGCACCGTGATGACCACGCCGTCGAGCTCGCCACCGAGGGCGGCGGCGCCGCGTGCGGCCAGGGCCTTGAGGATTTCGGCTGACACCTGGACCGGGTTGACCAGCCCCTGACGGGTCTGCAACTGGGGCATGCCGTTGTCGCTGGCCACAAATTCATAGGGCTGCTGGCGGGTATCAATGTCCGCCAGTGCCTTGCCCATCATCCGCTTGACCGAGACGATGGTGTTGTGGGGATCTTGCGCCGCTTCGCGCTTGGCGTCGAAGCCGACCCGGATGGCCGCCTCCTGGTAGTGCACCACCGAGGGCAGCAAGGCGCGCCCCTGCTCGTCGCAGAGGGTATCTGCCTGACCGCTGCGCACGGCGGCGACCAGGGAGTTGGTGGTGCCGAGATCGATGCCGACGGCACGTTTATGCTGATGAGGGGCGGCGCTCTGGCCGGGCTCGGCGATTTGCAGTAATGCCATGGGTAATCACAATTCCAGCGTTAGGGGATCAAGACTCGAACAACGAGTCTTCGAACCGTTCCAGCTCCTCGAGGAGCTTGTCGACAAATTTGAGTTTGCGCACGCAGTCGGCGGCGTCCAGATCCTCGCCCGTGGCCAGGCTCTGGGTCAGCTGCTGCATCAGGGCGCGGTGATCATGCCCTATCTCGCGGCGAAAATCTTCGATGGCGCCCTCAGGATCCGCCTCGCCCTTGAGATCCGCCAGACGCTCGCGCCACTCCAGCTGCTGCATCAGGAAACCGGTATCTTGCAGGGTCTGCTGCTCGCCACGAATGTCGGTGCCCCGCAGGGAGAGCAGATATTCGGCCCGGCGCAGGGGGGACTTGAGGGTGGTAAAGGCGTCGTTGATCTGGGCGGCACGCTGCACGGCGGCCAGCTGCTCCCGCTCGGGGGCGGTGGCGAAACGATCGGGGTGGAACTGGGTCTGCAACTGGCGGTAGGTGTCGGCCAGTTGGCGGGTATCGAGCTCGAAGCCCTGTGCCAGCCCGAACAGCTCGAAATGATTCATTCTGTGTCCTTAGACTCGAAGGCTTGCGCCTTGCTCACCATCAACCTTGAACGGCAGAGCCGGCAGCAGGCTGCCGGCTCCATCATTTAGACGCTGAAACTCTCGCCACAACCACACTCGCCCTTGGCGTTGGGGTTGTTGAACTGGAAGCCCTCGTTGAGGCCCTCCTTGACGAAGTCCAGCTCGGTGCCATCCAGATGGATCAGGCTCTTGGCATCGACGATGATCTTGACACCCTTCTGCTCGAAGACCTGATCTTCGGCGGCCAGCTCATCCACGAACTCGAGCACATAGGCAAGACCCGAACAGCCGGTCGTCTTGACGCCGAGGCGCAGGCCGATGCCCTTGCCCCGGTTGGTCATGAAAGAGGAAACCCGTGCCGCTGCGGCATCTGTCATGGTTATGGCCATACTGCTCTCCGAACCTTAAAGACCTTTCTTCTGCTTGTAATCGGCGATGGCGGCCTTGATGGCATCCTCCGCCAGGATGGAGCAGTGGATCTTCACCGGCGGCAGGGCCAGCTCTTCGGCGATGTCGGTGTTCTTGATGCCAGCCGCTTCGTCCAGGGTCTTGCCCTTGACCCACTCGGTCACCAGGGAGCTGGAGGCGATGGCGGAGCCGCAGCCGTAGGTCTTGAACTTGGCGTCTTCGATGATGCCGTCGTCGCTGATCTTCAGTTGCAGTTTCATCACGTCGCCACAGGCCGGGGCGCCGACCATGCCGGTCGCGATGCTGGGATCATTCTTGTCAAAACCACCCACGTTGCGGGGATTCTCGTAGTGGTCGATTACTTTTTCACTGTAAGCCATATCTAACTCCTGCTAATTCTGTTGTTCACTCAACCCTTGCCGCTGGCAAGGGATCAGTGATGAGCCCATTCGACCGTGTTCAGATCGACACCGTCCTTGAACATCTCCCACAGGGGGGACATCTCGCGCAGACGGCCGATGGAGTCACAGATGAGCTTGACTGCGTAGTCGATCTCTTCTTCCGTGGTGAAGCGACCGATGCTGAAGCGGATGGAGCTGTGTGCCAGCTCGTCGTTCAGACCAAGGGCGCGCAGCACGTAGGAAGGCTCCAGGCTGGCGGAGGTACAGGCAGAACCGGAAGAGACCGCCAGATCCTTGAGTGCCATGATGAGGGATTCCCCTTCCACATAGGCGAAGCTGATGTTCAGGTTGCCCGGGACGCGCTGGTCCAGATCCCCGTTGATATAGACTTCTTCGATATTCTTGATGCCGTCCCACAGACGCTGGCGCAGGGCCATGATGTGCTGGCTCTCGCTCACCATCTCTTCCTTGGCGATGCGGAAGGCCTCGCCCATGCCGACGATCTGATGAGTCGGCAGGGTGCCGGAGCGCATACCGCGCTCGTGGCCGCCACCGTGCATCTGGGCTTCCAGGCGCACACGGGGCTTGCGACGCACGAACAGGGCACCGATCCCTTTCGGGCCGTATACCTTGTGAGCGGACATGGAGAGCAGGTCAACCTTGAGCGCTTCCACGTCGACCGGGATCTTGCCCACACTCTGGACCGCGTCCACGTGCAGCAGGATCTTGCGGGAGCGGCACAGCTCGCCGATGGCGGCGATGTCTTGCACCACACCGATCTCGTTGTTCACATGCATGATGCTCACCAGTATGGTGTCATCGCGCAGGGCGCCTTCGATCTGTTCGATGGTGAACAGGCCGTTCGGCATCGGCTCGAGGTAGGTCACCTCGTAGCCTTCACGCTCCAGCTGACGGCAGGTATCGAGTACCGCTTTGTGCTCGGTCTTGGAGGTGATGATGTGCTTGCCCTTGCCAGCATAGAAATGGGCGACGCCCTTGATGGCCAGGTTGTTGGATTCGGTTGCGCCAGAGGTAAAGACGATCTCGCGCGGATCTGCACCGATCAGTTCTGCCACTTGATTACGGGCCAGATCGACAGCCTCTTCGGCCTGCCAGCCGAAACGGTGGGAGCGGGAGGCGGGGTTGCCGAACAGGCCGTCCATGGTGAGGCACTGCATCATTTTTTCTGCGACACGCGGGTCCACCGGACAGGTTGCCGAATAATCAAGGTATATAGGCAGTTTCATGTTTTTCTCCGTTACGACGGGGTCACACAGCGACCCGTCGTGGAAAGCACGTTTGTTTATAGTTGGACTTTTAAGCTCACATCACCGCGTTCGGCCCGTTCAACTAGGGACAACACGGTCTTCATTTGTTCATCTTGCTTGCCGGCGATGCGACGCACATCGGCCTGGCCAACCAGCTCCGCCAGGGTGATGTCACCGAGGAAACTGGAGATACGCTCGCTGAGGTCACGCCACAGGGAGTGGGTCAGACACTGGGTACCACCATGGCAGCCCCCCTTGCCCAGACACTTGGTCGCATCGACCGACTCATCCACCGCGGTGATCACCTGACCGACCGAGATGTCGCCGGGTGCCAGACCGAGGCGATAACCACCGCCCGGGCCGCGCACGCTGCTCACCAGACCATGCTTGCGCAGGCGGGCAAACAGCTGTTCCAGATAGGACAACGAGATGCCCTGGCGCTCTGAAATATCGGCAAGGGGTACGGGCCCCTGCTCTGCATGCAACGCCACGTCGAGCATGGCGGTCACTGCGTAACGTCCTTTTGAGGTCAGTCTCATATGCCTTACCGTCTTGCGAACAAATCAATATGGGCACATGGTCACATACCCGACTAAATCAGTCAAGTATATGCTTGAGTAAATTAGTCGGGATTACCCTTGCGGTCGGGATTTGTTCACCGAGGTCAGGATGCCGCGCAGTATATTCAGCTCCACCGTCTCCGGTCTGGCCCGGTTGAACAGACGGCGCAGCTTGCTCATCACGTGACCGGGGTGGTCGTCACTGATGAAACCGGTCTGCTGCAGGGTCTGCTGCAGGTGCTGATAGAACCCTTCCAGCTGCTCGGCCGTGGGGTAGTCGAGCTCGGACTCCGCCACCGCGGAGTCCTGCGTCTGCAACCAGTGCATGCGCACCTCGTAGCAGAGAGTCTGCACCGCCATGGCCAGATTGAGGGAGCTGTATTGGGGATTGGCCGGGATGGCGACGTGATAGTGGCACTTTTGCAGCTCGTCGTTGGTGAGACCGGTGCGTTCACGGCCAAACACCAGGGCGACCGGGTGGGTCGCAGCCTCCAGCACAGCTTTATCCCCCGCTTCACGGGAGTCCAGCATGGGCCAGCTCAGGGTGCGGGAGCGCGCGCTGGTGCCGATGACCAAGCCGCAACCGGCGATGGCCTCTTCCAGAGTCGGGACGATGCGGGCATTGGCCAGGATGTCGCTGGCACCGGCCGCCAGGGCAACGGCGTTGTCGTCCGGCATCTCCTGGGGATCCACCAGTACCAGCTGGGTCAATCCCATGGTCTTCATGGCCCGCGCCGCGGAGCCCATGTTGCCGGTGTGAGAGGTGTTTACCAAGACGATACGAATCTGATCCAACATGCCCAGTCAATCTTCAGTCAAAAATGGCGCGCAATTGTAACATAACCAATCGCTATTTTGGCACCGCTTCTGAGCCCGGATTTCAGAACAAAAATGGCCACACGTATAACCAGAGGGCATGAGAGGAGGAGCGTTGTTGGTGAACCTTGGCAGGCAGGGATGGATCACTCGGCGCCCTCCTCTTCTCCCCTTCCCTGCGCGCCGAGTCGCGACCCGCGCGCTATCTGCGGGTCCGCGCCGGGCTGTCGCGCCTGCCCGGCATCACTCCCACTTCGGCTGCCTTGTCTCAGGGACGGTTGCGGCTTCCGGGCCCGGCGTCAGCGCCGGCACCACACGCAGGGAGTGGCGCCGCATCTGTGACGCAATTCAGGTCGCCGGCGCGGCCACAGGCTCCTGCACGGAGCGGGCGCGTTCGATCAGGGTCGCCATGTCGATCAACGGATACTTCATCAGAGCGGGCAAACCGTCGAGATCCAGGCTGTCCATCAGGTTCTTCACCTCGAGGCCGAGCTCGGTATTGCCCTCTATCTTCAGCTTGCGCTGGAAGAAGAGCGAATCCGGATCCTCCCGCCGGCCGGCGATCAGGATAAGATCCTGGCTGCAGCCACTGAAGCAGACGTCCGCTCGCTCGCAGTCGCGGGCCACCACCAGTTTTCCCTCCCGCTCGCTGATAAACCAGCAGAGTTCGAGATCGGTCACCTCGACTTTGAGCCACTTGCCCGCCAAGAACGCGAAGTCGCCATCCGCAATGGCTTCCTTGAACACCTGGGCCAGCAGGCTCTCCATCAGGTGTTGCTGGGCGCTGAAGGGCACCAGTTTGAGGGGGCGACGCAAGAGACAGGGGGCCTGTTCGACCAGGCGACGTTGCAGTTGTTGAAACACGATGTACTCCCAGTTTTTTGCGCATTCAAACACAGGGAGATGAGCAGGATCCTGTTGAAAATCAAACTTGTGCCCACTTACCTCTAGAAGGGTAAAGCCACCTAAAGCTGCCTCAGGTCAAAAAGTGGGAGCGCGCCCGTGCATACAATCGGGCCACTTTTGCATTTTTGCCCTCTCGGAGCGTACCGATGGAATTACTCTGCCCGGCAGGCAGCCTGCCGGCACTGAAGACCGCCGTGGATAACGGCGCCGATGCCGTCTATATCGGCTTCAAGGACGACACCAACGCCCGCCACTTCGCCGGCCTCAACTTCACCGACAGCAAGCTGGAAAAGGCGGTGGACTACGTGCACCAGCATGGTCGCAAGCTGCACATCGCCATCAATACTTTCGCCCACCCGGGCTCGGATGCGAGGTGGAAACAGGCGGTGGACAGGGGCGCGGCCCTCGGTGCCGACGCCCTCATCATCGCCGATCTCGCCGTGCTCGATTACGCCAGCCGCCGCTATCCCGACATGGAGCTGCACGTCTCGGTGCAGGCGAGCGCCACCAATGCCGCCGCCATCCGCTTCTATCAGGATCATTTCAACGTCGGCCGGGTGGTGCTGCCCCGGGTGCTCTCCATGCACCAGGTCAAGCAGCTCGCCCGCGAGACGGACGTCGGCCTCGAGGTGTTCGCCTTCGGCAGCCTCTGCATCATGGCGGAGGGGCGCTGTTATCTTTCGTCCTACATGACAGGCGAGAGCCCCAATACCGTGGGGGCCTGCTCACCGGCCAAATATGTGCGCTGGGAAGAGACCCCCGGCGGCCTCGAATCCCGCCTCAACGAGGTGCTGATCGATCGCTACGGCCCGGGGGAGAACGCCGGCTACCCGACCCTGTGCAAGGGCCGCTTCAAGGTGGATGGTCAGACCTATCACGCCCTGGAAGAGCCCACCAGCCTCAACACCCTGGGCCTCTTGCCCGAGCTGTGCCAGACCGGGATCCAGTCGGTCAAGATTGAAGGGCGCCAGCGCAGCCCCGCCTACGTGGAGCAGGTAACCCGGGTCTGGCGCGCCGCCATTGACAGCTATCTCGCCAACCCCGAGGGCTACAGCGTCCGGAGCGAATGGGATGCCCAGCTCGCCCGGGTCTCCGAAGGCAGCCAGACAACCCTGGGTGCCTACCATCGCCAATGGCAATGACAGGAGACCCCATGCCCCGTTCCCCCCATCAAGGCTGGCCTATTTTTCACTGCTTTCATGGCATCAAGGAGCACAACTAATGCAATTCTCTCTCGGCCCCCTGCTCTTCTACTGGCCCAAGGCCGACACCCAGTCATTCTACGAGGCCGCCGCCCGGAGTCAGGCCGACATCATCTATCTGGGGGAGACGGTGTGCAGCAAGCGCCGCGAACTCAAGGCGGATGAGTGGATTGCCCTGGCCCGCGAGGTAGCCAGCTCGGGCAAGCAGGCGGTGCTCTCCACCCTGGCGCTCATCTCGGCCCCGTCCGAACTCAAGGAGGTCAAGCGGCTGGTAGACAACGGCGACCTGCTGGTTGAGGCCAACGATCTGGGCACCGTCCAGCTCGCCAGAGAGGCCGGCCTGCCGTTTGTCTGCGGCCCGGCCATCAACGCCTACAACGCCGATGTGCTGCGCATGTTGCTCAGAAGCGGAATGCAGCGCTGGGTGATGCCGGTGGAGCTCTCCCGGGACTGGCTGGTGCAGCTGGTGCAGGATCTGGGGGCCGATCGCCAGCGCTTCGAGGTGGAAGTCTTTGCCTACGGCCACCTGCCGCTCGCCTACTCGGCCCGCTGCTTCACCGCCCGCTCACTCGACAAGCCCAAGGATAACTGCGAGCTCGCCTGCATCCACTATCCCAACGGCCGTCTCGCCCACAGCCGCGAGGGGCAGAAGGTGTTCAACCTCAACGGCATCCAGACCCAGTCCGGCTACTGCTACAACCTCGGCAACGATCTCAAGGGAATGGCAGACCTGGTGGACGTGGTGCGCCTCTCCCCCGAGGGGATGGGCACCCTGGATATGCTGGCCCGTTTCAAGGCCAACCAGCAGGGTCAGGCACCGCTTTCCCTGCAGCAGGAGCACGACTGCAACGGCTACTGGCGCCAGATCCCCGGCATGAGTCTGGTGGGATAACCGTCAACGCGCAGACAGCAAAAAGGCCTCGTGATGAGGCCTTTTTTACGGCTTGCCTCCGGGGTCAGGAGGCTTGCTTGCTCTTCTGTGCGCTCGGGGCGCCGGGCGGCACGGGTTTGCGGGCCATCAACTCCAGCTCCAGCAGGGCATAGCGATGCTCGATGAAGTCGTAGACGTTGTTGGCAAGGGCCAGCTTGAAGTAACTGATGGCTTCCTTGCGGTTGCCCTTGGCCAGCTCAAACTTGCCGAGGTAGAAGTAGGTCTCGCACAGGCGCTCGGCGAGCTCCCGGTTGTCCTTCACCCCTTTCACCACGTTGCCCATCAGCTGGGTCGCATTGATCTCGCCGATATAGAGGCGAACCAGATCCCAGTTCCAGGCATCGTCATCGTACTTATTGAGGCGCTCGCGCATCCGGCTCATGGCCGCCGAGGCATCCAGCTTCTGCTCGGCCAGATAGAGCCAGATCACCCGGTAGGGGTCTTCCGGCTGCGCCTCGTAGAAGCGCTTCATGTCGGCCGCCGCGAGTTCGGGACGATTGCCGTAATAGAGCGCAATGCCACGGTTGAGATAGGCGTAATCATAATCCGGGGCCAGCTCCAGCGCCGAATCGAAGGCCTCGTAGGCCTCGTCATAGTTCTGCTGCTGCACCAGATAGACACCGATGAAGTTGTACGCCTCGGCAAAATCGGGTTTCTCCCGCAGGGCGCGGTTGAAATCCAGTCTGGCCAGGGAACGCAACCCCACTCTGTCAAACACCACGGCACGCTCATAGAACAGCTCGGCACGCTGTTCCGTCGTCAACTCCATTTCACTGAGCATCTGCCCGAGTCGCGCCAGCGCCAACTCGCTCTGGTAGGAGACCTGCAAGGGGGTCGCCAATACCAGCGAAGCGGGTTGCGGCTTGGGAACTTGAGGAGCTGCAACCTGACTGCTACTGCTGCAACCCCACATGGGGAGCAACAACAGGATACCCGTGAGGTATCCAATCCCTATCCTGACGTTCAATGAACACTCCGACGCTTACGCTTGACCCGCATATGGTAAAGGTCAGCCGAGACTTTGTCATGTGGCTGAGCCCCTCTCCCTCAAATAAATCAGGATTCGACAGGGTATCCGGCGTCACTCCAACCGCGAAAGCCTCCATCGACACTGACCACTCGGGTGTAGCCCATCTTCTGCAGGTTCTCTGCCACCAAAATGGAGCGAAATCCCCCCCCACAATAGAGGTAGAGCTCGGTGGCGGGGTCGGGATAGCGCGTCTCGATATCCCGCTCTATCACCCCGCGGCCGAGGTAGGTCGCCCCCGGCAGATGGCCTCTCGCCCACTCGCTTTCTTCGCGCACGTCGACCAGATGAAAATCACGGTCCTCATCCTGCCAGCGCTTGATCTGATGTACGTCAGTTTCTTTCACTTGCGGGCGTATGGCCTCGACCAGTGCCAGAAAACGGGGGTTATGTTGCATGGCTTGCTCCTTGCACTCGTTGTAGCCCGAGCGGATTGCTCACTGTCGTCGAGTATCATGACTCAGTCGAGCCATAAGAGAAAGGGCGCCTTGCGGCGCCCTTGTCGTTTACGGCAGGATCTCTTGCTGATCCGCGCCCTCTTTTTCCACCTGGGTCGGCAGCATGTGCTCCCGCTTGATCCCGAGGAACATGGCAGAGGCGCTCGCCACATAGATGGAGGAGTAGGTCCCGAAGGCCACCCCGATCACCATGGCGATGGCAAAGCCGTGGATGAGCGGACCGCCCTTGAGCAGCAGCGCCACCACCACCACGAAGGTAAGACCAGAGGTGATGATGGTCCGGCTCAGGGTCTCGGTCATGGAGAGATCCATGATTTCTGCGGTATCACCCCGACGCACCTTGCGGAAGTTCTCCCGTACCCGGTCGAACACCACGATGGTGTCGTTGAGCGAGTAACCCACCAGCGTCATCAACGCCGCCAGCACGGTCAGGTCGAACTCGTACTGGAAGTAGGCAAAGATGCCGAGGGTGATGATGACGTCGTGAGCCAGGGAGAGGATCCCCCCCGTCGCCAGGCGCCACTCGAAGCGCACCGCCACGTAGATCAGGATACAGAGGATGGAGGCCAGCATGGCCAGCGCCCCGTCTGTCGCCAGCTCGTCACCCACTGAGGGGCCGACGAATTCCACGCGCTTGAGCACGGCACTCTCGTCGATGAGCTTGGCGGCCGCCAGCACTTCATTGCCCTGCTGCTCGACCTTGACCCCCTCTTGCGGGGCCATGCGCACCAACACGTCACGGCTGGAGCCGAAGAATTGCAGGGTCGCCCCTTCAATCTTCTGCTGATCCAGCGCCTCGTGCATCTTGTCCAGGCTCACCGATTGCTGGAACCCCACTTCGATGGTGGTACCACCAGTGAAGTCCAGGCCCCAGTTCAGGCCGCGATCGAACAGGATGTAGAGGGCGAACACCGTCACCAGAGCAGAGAGCACCATACCCGTCTTGGCGAAACGCATGAAGGGGATGGGCTTTTCAAAATGTAGAATTTGAAACATGTCTCTTCCTTAGATCGGCAGCTTGTCGATGCGCCGTCCACCCCAGGCCAGGTTGATAATGGCGCGGGATACCGTGATGGCGGTGAACATGGAGGCGGTCAGACCAATCCCCAGCGTCAGGGCGAAGCCCTTGATGGCGCCGGTACCGATACCGAACAGGATCACGCAGGTGATGAGCGAGGTAACGTTGGAGTCGGCGATGGTGGAGAAGGCGCGATCAAAGCCCATGTGAATGGCTTGCTGCACCCCGCGACCATTGCGGATCTCTTCACGAATACGCTCGTAGATCAGCACGTTCGCATCCACCGCCATGCCCAGCGTCAAGACGATACCGGCGATGCCCGGCAGGGTCATGGTGGCCCCCGGGATCATCGACATGATACCGACGATGAGCACCAGGTTCATGGTCAGCGCCAGGTTGGCCACCCAGCCGAAGGCGCGGTAGTAGATCCCCATGAACAGCACGATCACCAGCATGGCCCAGCCGATGGCTTCCATACCGCTGTCGATGTTCTGCTGACCCAGGCTCGGGCCTATGGTGCGCTCTTCCACGATCTGGATCGGGGCGATCAGGGCACCGGCACGCAGCAGCAGCGCCAGGTTGTGGGCTTCGTTGGCGTTATCGATGCCGGTGATGCGGAACTGGCTACCCAGACGAGACTGGATAGTCGCGACGTTGATCACCTCTTCCTGCTTGCGGAACTTGCGCTTGCCATCCGGACCCGGTTGGCCCACCGGCTTGTACTCGATGAAGACGGTCGCCATGCCCTTACCAACGTTGTCCTTGGTAAAGTTGGCCATCTTGTTGCCGCCCTGGCTGTCGAGCTTGATGTTGACCTGGGGACGGCTGTATTCATCGAAACCGGACTGGGCACCCACGATGTGGTCACCGGTCAGGATCACGCGCTTTTGCAGCACCACGGGACGACCGTTGCGATCGTTGTACACCTTGGAGCTCGGCGGTACCCGGCCACTGGCGGCGGCCTGGATATCGGCGGTCTCATCGACCATGTGGAATTCCAGGGTCGCGGTCGCGCCCAGGATCTCCTTGGCACGGGCGGTGTCCTGGATCCCAGGCAGTTCCACCACGATGCGCTCGGCACCCTGCTGCTGGACCAGCGGCTCGGCCACCCCCAGCTCGTTCACCCGGTTGCGGATGATGGTGATGTTCTGCTCGAGGGCGTACTTCTTCACTTCCTTGATCTTGGCTTCACTCAAGGAGGCCAGCAGGATGAAGTCATCCCCCTTCTGCTCCGTGGTAAAGGTCAGATCCGGATTCTGGCGACGCAGGAAGGAGACCGCCTTGGACTGATCTTCCTCATCGCGAAACACCACCTGCACCTGATCACCGACCCGGCGCACGCCGGAGTAACGGATCTTCTGGGTACGCAGTTCGGTCCGGAAATCCTGCACCATCTGCTCTTGCTGCTTGGTCAGCGCCTCGGCCATGTCCACTTCCATCAGGAAGTGCACACCACCGCGCAGGTCAAGACCGAGCTTGAGGGGCGCCGCACCGATGGCTTCGAGCCAGGCGGGGGTGGACGGGGCCAGGTTGAGGGCCGTGATGAAGTTGTCACCCAGTTTATTGGCGACGACATCACGTGCTTTCAGCTGATCTTCGGTGTTATTGAAACGAACCAGGATGAAGCCGTGCTCGAAGGCAGCATGTTTGACCGGGATCTTGGCCGCGTCAAGCGTCTCCTTCACCTGATCGAGCGTCTCGAGTTTGACTTCGGCACCACGGCTGGCAGATACCTGCAAGGCCGGGTCTTCGCCGTAAAGATTGGGGGCTGCATATAGAAAACCGATGGCGATCACCACGACCACCATCAGGTATTTCCACAGCGGATAGCGATTTAACACGCTGTGCTCCTCGGGAGATTAGAGGGACTGGATAGAACCCTTGGGCAGAACGGCAGAGACGAAGTCACGCTTGATGGTGACCTGGGTCTGATCGTTCAGGGCCAGCACAATGTATTCGCTGTCGGCGGATACCTTGGCGATTTTACCGACCAGGCCACCGGAGGTGAGCACTTCGTCACCCTTGGCCAGGGAGCTCATCAGATCACGGTGAGTCTTGGCACGCTTGGCCTGGGGACGGTAGATCATGAAATAGAAGATAAGGCCGAAGACGGCCAGCATGATGATCATTTCCATGCCACCACCCTGTGCACCCGGAGCCGCGCCTTCTGCATATGCCTTGGAGATAATGCTCATTTAACAACCTCTTGTTTGATGTAGATTTGATGAATAGCTGATAACTCGTTGTTATTTAGCGTTGTTTTCAGCTAATGGAGGCACAGGCTTCCCTTGCCGACGGTAGAACTCAGTTACAAAGTCGTCTAATTTACCCTGCTCGATCGCGTCCCGCAAACCCTGCATCACCCGCTGGTAATAACGCAGGTTATGGATGGTATTCAGACGGGCGCCGAGGATCTCGTTGCACTTGTCCAGATGGTACAGATAGCTGCGGGTGTAGTTCTTGCAGGTATAGCAATCGCATTCCGCATCCAGGGTGCTGGTGTCCTCGCGATACTTGGCATTGCGGATCTTGACCACCCCGTCCGTGGTAAACAGATGGCCGTTGCGAGCATTTCGGGTCGGCATCACGCAGTCGAACATGTCGATGCCGCGGCGCACCCCTTCCACCAGGTCCTCCGGCTTGCCTACCCCCATCAGGTAGCGTGGCTTGTCCGCCGGGATCTTCGGGCAGACGTGATCGAGGATGCGATGCATGTCTTCCTTGGGTTCACCCACCGCCAGACCGCCGACGGCATAGCCGTCAAAGCCAATCTCCAGCAAGCCGTCCAGGGAGACATCCCGCAGCGGCTCATAGACCGAGCCCTGGATGATGCCGAACAGGGCGTTCTTGTTGCCCAGGGCATCGAACTTGTCCCGGGAACGTTTGGCCCAGCGCAGGGACATCTCCATGGACTTGCGCGCCTCTTCGTACGTGGCCGGATAGGGCGTGCACTCGTCGAAGATCATGACGATGTCGGAGCCCAGATCGTACTGGATCTCCATGGATTTCTCGGGGTCGAGGAAGATCTTCTCGCCGTTGATGGGATGACGGAAATGTACCCCTTCTTCGGTGATCTTGCGGATGTGACCCAGGCTGAACACCTGGAAGCCACCGGAGTCGGTCAGGATGGGCCCCTGCCAGTTCATGAAATCGTGCAGATCCCCGTGGGCCCGCATCACTGCCTGCCCCGGCCGCAGCCAGAGGTGGAAGGTGTTGCCAAGCAGGATCTGGGCGCCGGTCTCACGGACCTCTTCCGGGGTCATCCCCTTGACGGTGCCGTAGGTACCGACCGGCATGAAGGCCGGGGTCTGGACGGTGCCACGCTCGAATACCAGCTGACCGCGGCGAGCGCGGCCATCGGTGGTTTTCAGTTCAAATTTCATTGCTACCTCGATGCAGTCAGAGAAACAGTCCGACAGTTGAGGGCCCAGCGAGGGCCCGTATATAAGAAGCTGCGCGCGATCTTACTCAGTGATCTTGAACAGGTTCTGAAGGGCGAGGCATCAAGCCTCGTCCCGGCGACGGGTGACGAACATGGCGTCCCCGTAGCTGAAGAAGCGATATTGCCCGGCCACCGCCGCCTGATAGGCCGCCATCACGTGCTCATACCCGGCGAAGGCGCTGACCAGCATGATCAGGGTCGACTCCGGCAGATGGAAGTTGGTGATCATGGCATCGACGACCTGGAACTGATAGCCCGGGAAGATGAAGATGTCGGTGTCGCTGAAAAATGGCGCCAGCGGCTTGCCCTGGGCCAGCGTCACCTTGGCGGCGCTCTCCAGGGATCGCACCGAGGTGGTGCCGACGGCGACGACGCGGCCGCCGCGGGCGCGGGTTGCCGCGATCGCGTCCACCACGGCTTGTGGCACCTCGGCATACTCCGAGTGCATGTGGTGATCTTCAATCTTGTCCACCCGCACCGGTTGGAAGGTGCCTGCCCCTACGTGCAGGGTGACAAAGGCGAGCTCCACTCCCTTGGCCTTGATCCGCTCGAGCAAGGGCTCGTCAAAATGCAGGCCGGCAGTGGGAGCAGCTACGGCGCCCGGTTTCTCGTTGTAAACGGTCTGATAGCGTTCTTTATCGGCATCCTCGTCGGGGCGGTCGATATAGGGGGGCAACGGCATGTGACCGATGGCCTCCAGGATCTCCAGCACCGGGCGCGGGTCCAGGAAGTGGATCTCGAACAGGGCGTCGTGACGGGCACGCATCTCCGCTTCGACACCACCATCCAGAATGAGGCGAGTGCCCGGCTTGGGGGACTTGGAGGAGCGAACGTGAGCCAGCACGCTGTGCTCGTCCAGAATGCGCTCCACCAGCACCTCCAGCTTGCCGCCGCTGGCCTTCTGGCCAAACATGCGGGCCGGAATGACGCGAGTGTTGTTGAACACCAGCAGATCGCCGGGATTGAGCTGGTCCAGCACATCCACAAATTGACCGTGGCGCAGGGCGCCGCTTTGACCATCGAGCTGCAACAGACGGCTGGCGGTGCGCTGCGTCATGGGATAGCGGGCAATCAGCTCGTCTGGCAGATCAAAATGAAAATCGGATACTTGCATCTTTCACCTCGGGGGGAATCGGCGGCTAGTCTAGTTATCCCCTTACGGCAAGGCAACCCAAAAGACCAAAAACCCAAGGCAGACAAGGGATAGCGGGCGCTTTTGTGAGCATTGGGATCTGCTGGCCTGTCATCACGCGCGCAGCGGCGTCGGCGTGCACGCCGAACCGGGTTAGAGACAAGGCATCTGGCCACGAAGTCTCGGCATCACACACCATGGACTGAGCCGCATCTGCCGCTCTTGGGAGTTAATGGTTGTTTAACGATCTGTATTGACCCTGATCAGGTTTTGACTGCGGCGGCTGGGCTAGGGTGGGATCAGAGACACAAGGAGGCCACCATGATGACACTGTCTGAAATCATGACCGAACACCCCTTCACATTGGGTCCACAGAACAGCGTCAAGCAGGCGATGGACCTGATGCAGCAGGAGCGGATCCGCCACATTCCCATCGTCGACGAATATCATCATCTGCTGGGACTGGTCACCCTCTCCGACATCCTCGCCACCCGTGAGTCCAAACTGCTGCTGATCAATCCGGAACGGGAAGCGGAGTTCACCGACAGCGTGCAGCTCGACGACATCATGACTCGCCAGGTGGCGACCGTGGATCCCCGCGCCGGCATCAAGGAGGCGGCACTTTATCTGCAACGCCACAAATATGGCTGCCTGCCGGTCATCAAGGGGCAGAGACTTGTGGGCATCGTCACCGAGTCTGATTTCATTGCGGTGGCCATCAATCTGCTGGAGTTGCTTGAAGAGCAGGAGCCTCAAGCGGATTTTTGATCACAAAATCTCGTAATAAAATTACATTAAAGGCGTTTTCAGTCTAAAAATCGGCCATAAAACTGAAAGACTTTCATTTTGAATGGAAAATTACATCACAAGCTTGCTTTGTGATCACCATCACACTATCATGTCTCTCATGCAATGTTTGCCGAGGGGAAGATGAGGATTGTGCACCCGTACTCTTCCCTTCATATGTCTGCAAGTTTGCACACCCCGTAGTAAGTCTTTGCTGTAAAGCATTTTATATATCGCCATTCCTTGTTTGATGACCCGGCCTCCTCATGCGATGACGCCGGGATTTTTTTGTCTCTCTTTCGCCCTCCCCGACGAACCTTCATCTTTCCCTGCTTTCATCCCATGGGTAAAACAAGATCCCATCCGGGACTTGAAAATGTGACCCGCAGGACAGAAATTGAACTTCGACAATGAGTTATCTGTGAAGTCCTGAGATATTCATGTTGAGTACAGTTGTGATGGGTTATCTAATAAATAGATTTATGTGATTCAAAATTGTGGCTTTGACCGATTAGCGAAAAGCCCTATGATGCCTCCATCGAAAGTTAAACGCCTCGACTGGCCTGGCCAGACAGGCATATGTACATCACCAAGGAGCAAATACATGTCTACCTATATCAACACTGAAATCAAGCCGTTCAACGCTACCGCTTACCACGAAGGCAAATTCGTTCAGGTGTCTGACGCTGATCTGAAAGGCAAGTGGTCCGTGGTGTTCTTCTACCCGGCTGACTTCACCTTCGTTTGCCCGACCGAGCTGGGCGACCTGGCAGACAACTACGCAGCATTCAAGAAGCTGGGCGTCGAGATCTACGCCGTCTCCACCGACACCCACTTCACTCACAAGGCCTGGCACGACACTTCTGACACCATCAAGAAGATCCAGTACCCGATGATCGGCGACCCCACCGGTGCCATCACCCGCAACTTCGGCGTGATGATCGAAGAAGCTGGTCTGGCTGACCGTGGTACCTTCGTTATCGACCCGAACGGCATCATCCAGATCGTCGAGATCAACGCCGGCGGCATCGGTCGTGACGCCCTGGAACTGCTGCGCAAAGTCAAAGCTGCCCAGTACGTTGCCGCTCACCCGGGTGAAGTTTGCCCGGCCAAGTGGAAAGAAGGCGAAGCCACTCTGGCCCCGTCCCTGGATCTGGTAGGCAAAATCTAAGCCTCCCCGCTCTAAAGACCGGCCCGTTCAAGGGCCGGTCTGTTTTCCGGCCCACTTCAAACGTGCCGGTCTGCTTTCTGGCCCAGTATTCTCCGTATTCTGTGCCCTCTCATAGTGCCGACCGCATTCAGCAAGAAGGAATTCGACCATGTTAGATACCAACCTCAAACAACAACTCAACGGTTACTTGCAGTACATCGTCAATCCCATCGAGATCAGCGTGTCTGGCAACGACAGCGACAAATCCGCCGAACTCCTGGCTTTGGCCACCGAGATCAGCGAGATGTCCCCCAAAATTTCCATGACTGATGGCACAGCCGCCCGCAAGCCTTCCATGAGCATCGCGCCCCAGGGTCAAGCCCCCCGCGTGCATTTTGCCGGCATCCCCATGGGTCATGAATTCACCTCCCTGGTACTCGCCCTGCTGCAAAGCGGCGGCCACCCCTCCAAGGCCGACCCGGCCGTGCTGGAGCAGGTCAAGAACCTGAAGGGCGAGTTCCACTTCGAGACCTATATCTCTCTGTCCTGCCACAACTGTCCGGACGTGGTACAGGCCCTGAACCTGATGGCGACCCTGAACCCCGGCATCACCCACACCATGATCGACGGCGCCCTGTTCCAGGATGAAGTTGCCGAGCGCCAGATCATGGCCGTGCCGAACGTCTATCTGAACGGTCAGCCGTTCAGCCAGGGTCGAATCTCCTTGGAAGAAGTGGTCGCCAAGCTCGACACCGGCGCCGCCGCGCGCAAGGCCGAAGAGCTCAATGAAAAAGCCCCCTACGACGTCCTGGTGGTCGGCGGTGGCCCGGCTGGCGCAGCCGCCGCTATCTATGCCGCCCGTAAAGGCATTCGTACCGCTATCGTTGCCGAGCGCTTCGGTGGTCAGGTGATGGACACCGTCGGCATCGAGAACTTCATCTCCGTGCCCTACACCGAAGGCCCCAAGCTGGCCGCCAGCCTGGAGCAGCACGTCAAGCAGTACGGCGTGGAAGTGATCACCGAGCAGCGCGCCGCCGCCATCAGCAAGGATGGCTACGTGAACGTGGATCTCGCCTCCGGCGCGACCTTGAAGAGCCGCGCCGTGATCCTGGCCACCGGTGCCCGCTGGCGCGACCTGAACGTGCCGGGTGAAGTGGAATACCGCACCAAGGGCGTGGCCTACTGCCCCCATTGCGACGGCCCCTTCTTCAAGGGCAAGCGGGTTGCGGTGATCGGTGGCGGTAACTCCGGCATCGAGGCGGCCATCGACTTGGCTGGCATCGTCGAGCACGTCACCGTGGTGGAGTTCGCCGATACCCTGCGTGCCGACGAGGTGCTGCAGAAGAAGGCCCGCTCCATGGGCAACATCGACATCATCATGAGCGCCCGTACCACCGAAGTGATCGGTGACGGCAGCAAGGTGGTCGGCATGGATTACGAAGACCGTACCACGGGTGAGATCAAGCACCTGGCGGTGGCTGGCATCTTCGTACAGATCGGTCTGGTGCCGAACACCGAGTTCCTGAAAGGGAGCGACGTAGCCCTGACCCGCTTTGGCGAGATAGAGATCGACACCAAGGGCGCCACCTCCCTGCCCGGCGTCTACGCCGCAGGGGACGCCACTACCGTGCCGTTCAAGCAGATCATCATCTCCATGGGTGCCGGTGCCACCGCAGCCCTGGGTGCGTTTGATTACCTCATTCGCAATGCAGCGCCAGAAGCGGCGGCTACCAAGGCCGATGCCGTAACCGCCTGATAGGCTCAGCGTCCGACAAAAAGCCGACTCCCTGGAGTCGGCTTTTTTCATGTCTCACGCTTGTTGTACCTCGGTGCGCTTGGCACCCTAACTGCGAGTTGGGGGCTCTTCATCCACGCCCTCATCCGGGGTGGCAAAGCTTGCGGGCACCGCCTCCCCCGCCAGATCCGTTCTCGGCTCCAGCTCCGGAGTCATGGGGGTGTTGGGGGGCACTGGAATGAACACTTGATGCTCGGCCAGAGGAATGGGCGCCCGCTGCCGCTTGCGCCAGCCGAGATAAGAGGCCAACAGGGCGCCACACAGGGCGAAATAGACAAAGAGCCCCTCTGGCCCAACGTGCATCATGACGAAGGGCGCAAGCAGGGGCCCTATCATGGCCCCCAGGCTGTAGGCGAGCAGCAACCCCTGGTTGGCTCCGAGCACCTGATCCGGGCGCAGTTCATCGCAGGCGTGGCTGAGGCTCAAGGGATAGATGGAGAAGGCCATGCCGCCGAGCAGGAACACCAGCCCCCCGGCCACGGGTTCACGCCAGCTCTGCGGTAACATCACCATCAACAGCGCCAGCACCACCAGCGCCACGCAGAGCAGTAAGATCACCAGCCGCCTGTCATAGCGATCCGAGATGCGACCGATGGGGTATTGCAGGCACATGCCCCCCAGGATCACCAGGGCCATCATGTCCGCCACCCGCGCCAGCGATGCACCGCTGTCGGTGAAATAGAGGGGCAGCAGACCGTAGATGGCGCCAAGCAGCAGCCCAGAGGTGAAACTGCTGCCCATGCCCGCCGGGGTAAGCCGCACCAGCTCCAGCACGCCGACCCGCTGGGGGGCCACCATGGCGGGGGTTGCCACCCGGGAGAGCGCGAGCGGCACCACCGACAGGGTGGCGGCCATGGCACACAGGGCAAAGGGCGTCAGCACCAGGGGATCCACCCACTTGAGCAGCAACTGGCCGAGCGCCAGGGAGCCGTAGAGCAGGATCATGTAGAGGGACATCAACCGCCCCCGATTGGCCGGGGTGCTGGAGACCAGCATCCAGGACTCCAGCACCACGAACAGGCCGCCGGTGGCAAAACCCCCGAGCAGGCGCAGCCCCGCCCAGGTGACGGGTTCCACCACCATGCCGTGCAGCAGGAACAGGAAACAGAGCAGGGAAGCATAGGCCGCATAGGCCCGGATATGCCCCACCCGGATGATGAGGCGGGCATTGACGAAGGCCCCGAGCACCAGGCCCCCAAAGTAGGCGGCAGAGACCAGACCGATGGCCTGGGCCGACACCTGCTCGGCCGAGAGTCGCACAGTCAGCAGGGTGTTGAACATGCCGTGACCCAGAATGAAGATCACCAGACTGGTCAGGGGGGACAACAATCTCGTGAGTGCCATAGCCGCTCCTTTCTCAGGGTTGAAGGGTCATGGTAGCCCCGCTCTCTTGCCCCCTTCAACCGGCTTGCCCCGTTTTTGAGAGGCTATCCTTAACGGGATCCCAACATGGAGGTCGTCAAGATGAGAGTCGTGTTGTTGTTGGCAGGCCTGCTCTTCGCTGGCAGTGCCCTCGCCTTTCACTGTCCGATGGACATGAAGAAGATCGATGATGCCCTGGCCACCGACCCCGTGCTCAGTGCCGAGCAACTGGCCGAGGTGAAGCAGCTCAGGGCCGAAGGTGAAGCCCTGCACAAGGCGGGCAAGCATCAGGAATCCGTCGATACCCTGGCCAAGGCCATCACCCTGCTCGGCCTGGACAAGGGGTAACGCCCAGCGGGCTCAAGCACCGCTTAAAAACAGACAGGCCCTCACCGATGAGGGCCTGTTTGTATCGGCGCCAGGCTCGCTGGCCGACCCGCGGCTCGCCCCTTTCGGGGCGTCCACCACGCGGCGTCTGCATCCCTAGACCCGGCCGCTGTAGACCAGGGTCTGGTAGTTGAAGGCAATTTGCCCATCCTGCGCCCAGCGCTCGAACTCCCGCTGGATCAGGGCAGCCAGCTGTTCATAGGCCGGGGTCCCGATGGCGGGAGCATAGGACGAGGAGTTGAGCCGCCCCATGACCCCTGCCAGATCGAACAACTGCCGGTTGGGGAAGCGTTCGAGGCGATATGCTCCCTCGAAGAAGGCTGCGAAGTCGGCGTCATCGAGATTGCGGTGATTGACCTCTTCGTAGTCCCCGGAATAGGCCCGCAGCCCCGCCTCATACGCCTTGAGAAAATCGGTGTCGGTCTGCCTGTCGTTCCAGATGAGCGCCACCGAGCCACCGGGTTTGAGCACGCGCCGGCACTCCTGCTTGAAGGCGGCCCGATCAAACCAGTGAAACGCCTGGGCCACGGTGACGAGATCCAGCGTCCCCGTGGCAATGCCGGTCGCCTCGGCGCTGCCCCCCAGCCAATGGACATTGCCCGCCCCCGCCAGCAGCCGCTCGGCCGCGCCCCGCATGTCGGGATTGGGTTCCACCGCCCACAGCGTCTTCACTCTGGGGGCGAGCAAGGCGGTCAATATGCCGGTTCCGGCCCCGATGTCGGCCACGCTGGCATTCGGCCCCATGGCGAGATCGGTCGCCAGATAATCCAGCATGGCCGCCGGATAGCCGGGCCGATACTTCACATAGGCCTCGACTCGGGCCGAAAAACGCTGGGTACTGTCCATGCCAGACTCCTCTCCTGATTGTCACCCGACCCTGTCGCAATGCGCCCGGGCCATCTATACCCACCATACCAATAGACGGGCGCCGGGTCAGGTTCCGATGACACCTTGGCCCCGTCTGATGGCGAAAAACTGCGTGTCCAGCGAGGGAACCTCGGCCAGCCAGGATGGCAGGGAGACATGCAACCGACCTGATGTGGCTCACCCAGGTCGCGGCCCAGGGCGATGACATCGGCGCCGCGGTGTCCCCACAAAGGCCAAAGGCAGTCAAAAACGCCACCAAGGCACAGACTAACGAAGGAATCTCATCATGAAAGACGCAATAAGCAGAATTTGTCTCTGGTACGATAACAATGCCGAAGAGGCCGCCCGGTTTTATGCCAGCCTCTTCCCCCACTCCGCTGTCGGGGCGCTGTTTTATGCCCCGAGCGACTTCCCCTCGGGCAAGCGGGGGGATCTGCTGACGGTCGAATTCACCGTGCTGGGGATCCCCTGCCTCGGGCTCAACGGCGGGCCTTGCTTCAAGCACAGCGAAGCCTTCTCGTTTCAGGTAACCACCCTGACCCAGGCCGAGACGGACAGCTACTGGCACGCCATCATCGACCACGGCGGCCAGGCGAGCGAATGTGGCTGGTGCAAGGACAAGTGGGGCCTCTCCTGGCAGATCACCCCCCTTGCCCTGACCCAGGCCCTGGCCGACCCCGATCCGGCCGTCGCCCGGCGCGTGTTCGAGGCCATGATGCAGATGGGCAAGATAGACATCGCCGCCATCGAAGCGGCGAGGCGAGGCTGAACCCCTGCCCCAATCTCCCCGCCATCCCTGAATGAGCAGGGCCTGCTCGCCCCTGATTGATCCTGTTCGAACTCGATGCAGCATCTTGCCGATGTCCGGGTAACATATTCACCGGCAGGGCACTGAAGAGACCCAGGCAAGCGGGGGCCACGCTGCTCAGGATCCACGAGGTGTACCTTCATCTGGAGGCTGCGGATCCGCAACCTGTGATCTCCCACCAGCCCCGCACGGAGATGGCGCAATCCGTCACATCATGTGACTATGGGGCATCTCACATGGCGATTTGCAAGGCAGCACAATGTTTTCGATCCGGAACCTTCTGATACTCGGCTTCGTATTTCTCACCAACGGCATCACCTTCATGGTGGTGGGTCTGACCACCCAGCTGGACATCTTCTGGACGCTGGGTCCCTCTTTCATGACCCTTGGCGTTGTCTTTTTGGCCATTTCAAGAACCAGCAGACGCGCTCGCAATCCCGCCTCCCCTCTCCCGGAGGAATGACACGCCCCTCTGCACAGGCCGGATGCTCGGCATCTGTGCCGAGTGCGTCATCGATGCAAATAAAAAGGCCCTGCTGATGCAGGGCCTTGTCGTCATGTGCTGACCGTGATCGGACGAGGGATCAGTCCAGATAATCCTCGGTCGGGATGCAGGAGCAGAACAGGTTGCGATCCCCGTACACATCGTCGATGCGGTTGACGGCGGGCCACAGCTTGCTGGCGCGCACGGCGTCGGACGGGAATACCGCCTCGGCGCGGGTGTAGCCGCGAGCCCACTGCTCGTCCATCACGTCGTCCTGGGTGTGGGGCGCATGCACCAGCGGGTTGTCGGTCAGGCTCCAGTGGCCGTCCTGCACCTTGGCAATCTCGGCGCGGATACGGGTCATGGCTTCGACGAAGCGATCCAGCTCGCGCTTGGATTCGGATTCGGTCGGCTCGACCATCAGGGTGCCCGCCACCGGGAAGCTCATGGTCGGTGCGTGGAAGCCGTAGTCCATCAGGCGCTTGGCCACGTCCATCTCGCTGATGCCGGAGGCTTCCTTGAGCGGACGAATGTCCAGGATGCACTCGTGGGCGACACGATTGTTGCGACCGGTGTAGAGCACGGGGAAGGATTCCCCCAGCTTCTTGGCCAGGTAGTTGGCGTTGAGAATGGCCACCTGGGTAGATTTTTTCAGACCCTCGTCACCCAGCATGGCGATATACATCCAGCTGATGGGCAGGATGCTGGCCGAGCCGAACGGCGCCGCCGACACGGCACCGTTGTCACGGCTCTCCTTGTCGGTCTTGACCACGGCGTGGCCGGCCACGAAGGGTGCCAGATGCTGCTTCACGCCGATGGGGCCCATGCCGGGGCCGCCACCGCCATGGGGAATGGCGAAGGTCTTGTGCAGGTTGAGGTGCGATACGTCCGCACCGATAAAGCCCGGAGCGGTGAGGCCCACCTGGGCGTTCATGTTGGCACCATCCAGATACACCTGACCACCGTACTGGTGCACGATGTCGCACACCTCCTTGATGGTCTCCTCGTACACCCCGTGGGTGGAGGGGTAGGTCACCATCAGGCAGGAGAGCTGATCCCCCACCTCGGCGGCCTTGGCGCGCAGGTCGTCCAAGTCCACGTTACCAGCCTTGTCGCAGGCGGTGACGATGACCTTGAGGCCCGCCATCTGGGCAGACGCCGGGTTGGTGCCGTGGGCGGAGGCCGGGATCAGGCACACATCGCGATGCCCCTCGCCGCGAGACTCGTGGTACTTCTTGATGGCGAGCAAGCCCGCGTACTCGCCCTGGGCGCCGGAGTTCGGCTGCATGCAGACGGCGTCGTAGCCGGTCACCTTCACCAGCCAGTCTTCCAGATCCGCCAGCAGCAGCTGATAGCCCTGGGTCTGGGCCAGCGGGGCGAACGGGTGCAGCTTGCCAAATTCGGGCCAGGTCACCGGGATCATCTCGGCGGTGGCGTTGAGCTTCATGGTGCAGGAGCCGAGCGAGATCATGGCGTAGTTCAGGGCCAGGTCTTTCGCCTCGAGACGGTGGATGTAGCGCAACATCTCGGTCTCGGAGTGGTACTTGTTGAACACCTCGTGGGTCAGCACGGCATCGGTGCGCAGCAGATCCTGCGGGATGGCGTGGTGCGCCTGCGCCTTGGCATCCAGGGCGGCGACGTCCAGACCATGACCCTGGCCGAGGAAGAGATCAAACAGCTCGGCCACGTCCTCGCGGGTGGTGGTCTCGGACAAGGAGATGCCTACGGCGCCGTCCAGATCCGCGCGCAGGTTGATGCCAAGCCCTTCGGCCTTGGCGATCAGTCCTGCCTTGTCAGCAGTCAGCACGGTCAGGGTATCGAACCAGCTGTCGTGCTTGAGGGCCACGCCCTTGGCTTGGAGGCCCAGCGCCAGGATGGAAGTCAGGCGATGAACGCGGGAGGCGATGGCTTTCAGCCCCACAGGGCCGTGGTAGACGGCGTAGAAGCTCGCCATGTTGGCCAGCAGCACCTGGGCGGTACAGATGTTGGAGTTCGCCTTCTCGCGGCGAATGTGCTGCTCACGGGTCTGCATCGCCATGCGCAGGGCAGCCTTGCCGCGGGCATCCTTGGAGACGCCGATGATGCGGCCCGGCATGGAGCGCTTGTAGGCATCGCGGGTAGCGAAGAAGGCGGCATGCGGGCCACCGTAACCCATGGGCACGCCAAAGCGCTGGGCAGAGCCGAATACCACGTCCGCCCCCAGTTCGCCGGGGGATTTGAGCAGCAGCAAGGAGAGCATGTCGGCGCCGACACAGGCCAGACCCTTCTGGGCCTGGACGGCGGCGATCAGCGCGCGCAGATCGGTGACGCTGCCGGTGGTGGTCGGGTACTGGAACATGGCACCGAACACCTCTTCGCTCACCGCCTCAGCAGCGGGACCGACCTGGACATCGAAGCCAAAGTGCACCGCCCGCTCCTTGACCACGTCGATCACCTGGGGGTGCACATCGTCGGCCACGAAGAAGAGGTTGGACTTGGATTTGGCCATGCGCTTGGCAAGGGCCATGGCCTCGGCGGCGGCGGTGGCCTCATCCAGCAGGGAGGCGCTGGCGAGATCCATCCCCGTGAGATCAAGGGTGAGCTGCTGGAAGTTCAGCAGCGCCTCGAGACGGCCCTGGGCCAGCTCCGGCTGATAGGGGGTGTAGGCGGTGTACCAGCCCGGGTTTTCCAGCACGTTGCGCAAGATGACATGGGGCACATGGGTGTCGTGATAACCCATGCCGATGTAGCTCTTGGCAATCTTGTTCTTCGCGGCATAGCCCCTGAGCTTGGCCAGGGCCTCCACCTCGGTCATGGGAGCACCGATGCCGAGCGGGCCCGGACGGCGAATGGCGGCGGGGACGGTCTGATCGATGAGATCGTCCAGGCTCTCGGCGCCCACCACGGCCAGCAAGGCGCGCAGCTCATCCTCACCCGGGCCGATGTGGCGGCGGATGAAGTCGGTTTTTTGTTCGAGTTCAAACAGTGACTGGGTCATTTCCCTGATTTCCTGATCAATAGGTCCTGCTAAAGAAGCCCTGATAGATATTCTCGAGCCGGCGGCGCCGACTCCACTCATGTTCGGTGCACCGCCCAGCGGGCAGGCACGGGATGCGCAAGGGGCATCGACGGGGGTCGCGATTCTGGCGGCCTGCCCGTCTCATCCGGCTGGGACTCGCGGGCTGGCGCGGGCGACTTCACCCGGCCACCAGAGCAGCAGCTGCAACTGGCGGCCAAACAAAAAGGCCCTGCAAATCCTTGCAGGGCCCGGCATGCTTACTCTTCGTCCACCACGTTCTGGTAGCCGTCGGCGTCCAGCAGGTTGGCGAGCTCACTGGCATCGCTCAGCTTGATGCGGAACAGCCAGCCAGCGTCGTAGGGATCGGAGTTGACCAGCTCTGGGCTGCCTTCCAGCTCTTCGTTGACGGCCAGGATCTCGCCGCTCACCGGGCTGTAGATGTCGGAGGCGGCTTTCACCGACTCGGCCACGGCGCACTCTTCACCGGCGCTGACCTGCTTGCCCACTTCCGGCAGATCCACGAACACCATGTCCCCCAGCAGATCCTGGGCGTGCTCGGTAATACCGACCACGGCCTCACCGTTGGCTTCGACACGGATCCACTCGTGGGAGGTGGCATATTTCAGTTCGCTCGGGATATGGCTCATTTCTGCTTCCTTTATGATGTGCTTGGATCGCTTCAACAAAAGTAACGGGCGAAGGGGTAACGCCTTCGCCGCAATCAAGAATTACACCAGCGGCTGGCCGTTGCGCACGAACGCTGGCTTGGTGACTTTCACGGTGACCAGCTTCTTGCGGATCTCGACCTGGGCCTCGGCACCGATGTCGCGGGGGACACGGGCCAGGGCGATGCTGTAACCCAGGGTCGGGGAGAAGGAGCCAGAGGTGATCACCCCTTCCCGGGTCTCGCCGCTCGCGCTGGTGAAGGTGACCGGCATGCCGGCACGCAGCACGCCCTTCTCTTCCATCACCAGACCAACCAGCTTGGGGCTAGTGCCGGCGGCTTTCTGGGCCTCCAGGGCGGCGCGGCCGATGAACTGGCGCTCCGCCGGCTCCCAGGCCAGGGTCCAGGCCATGTTGGCGGCCAGCGGAGAGATGGATTCGTCCATGTCCTGACCGTAGAGGTTCATGCCGGCTTCCAGGCGCAGGGTGTCCCGGGCACCGAGGCCACAGGGAGCCACGCCGTTATCCAGCAGTGCCTGCCACAGATCGCACGCCTGCTCTTGCGGCACCACGATCTCGTAGCCCTCTTCGCCGGTGTAGCCGGTGGTGGCGATGAAGAGATCCCCGGCCTGCACGCCGAAGAAGGGCTTCATGCCTTCCACTGCGGCGTTTTGCTCAGGGGTGAATACCTTGGCCGCCTTGGCTTTGGCCTGCGGGCCCTGCACCGCGATCATCGCGAGTTCGGGACGTTCGGTGACGTTCACCCCGAAATCGGCGGCATGATGGCGGATCCAGGCCAGATCCTTCTCGCGGGTGGCGGAGTTCACCACCAGGCGGTAGAAGGTATCGGTCAGGTAATAGGTGATGAGGTCATCGATGACGCCGCCATCCGGATTGAGCATGCCGCTGTAGAGGGCCTTGCCGGAGACGGTGAGCTTGGCCACGTCGTTGGCCAGCAGGTGTTGCAGGAAGGCTTTGACCCGTTCGCCGGTGAGGTCGACGATGGTCATGTGGGAGACATCGAACATGCCCGCATCGGTGCGCACCGCGTGGTGCTCTTCCAGCTGGGAGCCGTAGTTGATGGGCATTTCCCAACCGTGGAAATCCACCATCTTGGCGCCCGCTTCCAGGTGCTTGGGATGCAGTACTGTAGTCTGGATCATCGCATTCTTTCCTTAGCAAAGAGCCCTAAAGCGTTGGCGACAACACCTGGCCTCTTCCTCGCTCCGGTACAGGAGAGAGACTGGCTCGCCAGGTCTGCGCTCGTTCTCGCCCTTGCAGGGCAAGAGTGATTCCGTGAACGGTGCGGATTATATGACAAGAGCAGAATGCCTCCGCTCAAAAAAAACTAATCCACACTCTTTAAACTGACACCAGACACTAAGGTAAAAACAGTGATAAAAACAGTATCAACCGGCTTTTTGCGAGATTAAATGTTGGTTTTTACCGTTTCGTCACAATTTACAGAAAAACGTTTCCGTCTACGCCAACATTAAAGGCTGGTGCTCCATGGGGGCATTCAGCCTCGTCAGATTAGTTTTATTGCGATAAAGCCTGGGTAATATTAGATTTTTTCACCCTTGGCCAGGGCCGGCAACTCTCCGTCCAGCCCCATGGCGGCCCGGATCATCCCCTGTTTGAGGGGGGTCAGGGTATCCACCATCCGCAGTCCGGCGCCCCGTACCAGCTTCTTCAGGGGGTGACCACCGCCAAACAGCCGCTTGAGCCCCTCCATCGCCGCCAGCATGCGGGCGGCCTCGCTCTTGCGCCAGCGCTCGTAACCGCGCAGGTTGGCGAGCAGGCCGATGTCGGCGCCGGCGCGCTGGCTCTTGAGCAGTTGCTCCGCCAGGGTCGCCGCATCCAGCAGTCCGAGGTTGACCCCCTGCCCTGCCAGCGGGTGTATGGTGTGGGCCGCATCCCCCACCAGCACCAGCCGCTCGCGGGCAAAGTCGCGAGCATAACGCGCCGTGAGCGGGATGGCGCCACGGGCCCCTTCCACCTTGCACAGCCCAAGCCGGCCGTCGAAGGCCGCCGTGAGCTGGCGATTGAACGATGCTTCGTCGCAGGCACAGAGGGCCTCGGCCCGGGCAGCGGGAATGGACCAGACGATGGAGCAGAGATCCGGCTGCCACAGGGGCAGGAAGGCGAGCGGACCATCCGGGGTGAAGATCTGACGGGCCACCCCCTCGTGGGGTTCAATGGTGCGCACCGTCGCCACCAGGGCGTGGTGGCCGTAATCCCAGCTGGTGAGGGGAATGTCCGCCTGACGGCGCACCCAGGAGTGGGCGCCATCGGCCGCCACCACCAGCTTGGCCGAGAGGGCGCGGCCATCTTCCAGCAGCAGCACCGCCCCCGCCTCCCCCACTTGCAGGCTCTTGGCCCGCGCCGGGCTCAGCAGCTGGATATTGCCGGCGCCACCGTTGCCATCAAGAATGGCATCGAGCAGCGCAAGCTGGATGACCCGGTTTTCGACGATGTGACCGAGGGCGGACTGGCGCAGGCTGGCGGCATCGAAATCGATGTGGCCGAAGCTGTCCTGCTCCCACACCGCCATCTTGTCGTAGGCCTGCAGGCGCCGACCCTCGATGCCATCCCAGGCCCCCACGGCCTGCAGGATCCGCTGACTGGCGAGGCTCAGGGCACTCACCCTGTTGTCCGGCGCCTCCCCGAGCGTAGTCTCGGGCAGTTGCCCCTCGACGATGGCCACACTCAGGGCGCTGTTCTTGAGGGCGGCGGCGAGTCCGAGGCCCACCATGCCGCCCCCCACGATCACCACATCCACCGTCTGCATTTGCATCTTCTTGTTCCTTCTGACCGGTCGCCGTGGCCACCGGCATCATCAATCAATTAGCGGGGAGCCTGCCCGTTGGCAGCATTCCCCTCATCTCGTCGTCTGGCTGACGAACCCCAGAGTCTGGTTCGCCAGCGGCGCCTTGAGGCAACCCAGGCGCCCCATCAGGGAGAGCGCCAGATTGCGGCCCGCCACCAGGGGGCCATGGCCGTTGGAGAAGAGCTGGGCCAGGGACGAGGTCAGCCAGATGGTATGGGCCTGATCATCCCGGCGCTGGCGCCAATAGCCGTTCAAGACCTCAAAGCTGCCGATGTCCTCCCCGGCGGCCAGCGCCCTGGCCAGCGCCTGGGTGAGCAGGTCGAGGTCGCGCATGCCGAGGTTGAAACCCTGGCCAGCGATGGGGTGCAGCAGATGGGCGGCATTGCCCACCAGCACGGTACGCTGGGCCAGGGGATAGTCGGTGGCCGCCAGGGCCAACGGGTAGACATGGCGAACCCCGGTTTGCAGGAAGCGCCCGAGCCGCCAGCCAAACGCCTGCTGCAACTGGGCGAGAAAAGCCTGCTCATCCAGCGCCATCAGGGCGTCTGCCTGATCCCGCTGCACGCTCCACACCAGGGAGGAGAGTCCCTCCTGCATGGGCAGCAAGGCCAGCGGCCCCCCCTCGGTGAAACGCTCGAACGCGCGACCGGCCGGATCCTCGGCCGTCTTGACGGTGGCGATGATGGCGCTCTGGCCGTAGTCGTGGCGGGTCACCGGCAGCTTGAAGTGCTGGCGCACGGTGGAGTTGCCCCCGTCGGCCGCCACCAGCAGCCGGGTCTGGTAGTGCTCGCCGCTGGCAAGGCGCAGTCTGACCCCCTCCTCCAGCGGCTCGATGTCCGCCAACTGGGCCGGGCAACAGACCCGGATGTGCGGGCACTGTGCCATCCCCTGTTGCAGAGTGATCCCGGCCGCCGACAGTTCGATCACCTGGCCGAGCGCCGGCAAGCCGTACTCCGCCGCGGTGAGATGAGTCTGGCCGGCGTGGCCCTTGTCGGAGACATGGATATGGGTGATGGGAGCGCAGTGAGGGGCGAAGCGCGGCCAGATCCCGTGCCGGGCGAGGGCCTCGCAGGTACCGGCCGACAGGGCGATGGCCCTGGCATCGAAGCCGGGATGCGCATTGAGTTCGGGGGCGCTCGCCTCCAACAGCAGGACTCGCAGGGGCTCGCCATCCGCGCCGCGCAGGGCCGCGAGGGAGAGTGCCAGCACGGCGCCGCTCATACCGCCGCCGACGATAGCCACATCGACGTTAACCAGAGAGGATTGAGACATGAGATGAGGGAAAAAGCTGAAAACGTGGAGCAATGCTACCACAAAGCCAGGTGGCAGGATGCGACGGCGCGGGCAAAAAGCGCAGCAGCGACCGGCGTTTAAGCAGGCGTCTTGCCGGAGCTTGCGCATCGCCATAGGCAATGGCGCAAAAAAACGGAGCGCCACAGGGGCGCTCCGTTCAACGATTGGCGAGGGGTCAGTGCAGGGTCGGCGGCGTGCTCGGGGTCTGCGGGCGCTTGCCAAACTCCTCGAACGCCATCATGACGCCGAGGCGCACGTGCTCGTAGAGCACCAGGAAGGAGGCTTCGTTCTCCTCGTCCTCCTGATCGAACTCGGCGCTCACCTGGGTGATGCTGGCGATGTCCTGGATCATCTCCTGCAGCTCTTCCGAAGCCCGGGAGAGCTCCTGCTGCACCACACCGAAACCGGCGAGGAAGGCCTGGGACCAGTCCACCAGCGAATCGATGCGCTCGTCCAGCGGTGCCTCATCGCTTGGCAGCAGCAGCTCGACACCCTTCTGGGCCATCAGGCTCTCGATGACGCCCTGATAGAGATCGGTCATCACCTGGCGCACCGGGGCCGGCAGACCGAAACCGTCGTTGACCAAATCGTTGAAGGGCGGCAGCCAGCTCTTGTCGTCCAGCACCACGCCACCGCAGATCAGACCACAGATGACGCCATGGGCCTCGACAGCCGTCGCCATCAGCTCGTGCTGCTCCATCAGGTCGGCCACGGCCGCGTATTTCAGGGGGGTTGCTTTGCTCATCTAAGATCCGCTCAAAGTTCAGGCAAATATGCGAAATTTATGGTCAGGATCCTAGCATTCTCCCCCTTCCAGAGCCAGCAAGGCCTTGAAACTTCTGCATCTGCGCTATATAGTCCCGCCCAGTTGTCCACGTGGATAAAGGCGGAGAAAAGCCCCGCCGTATTGAGGAAGGCATGAGCATAGAGGCCGTAGAAATCGTCATTCTGGGACGTCCCTACAAAGTATCCTGTCCCCTGGGACAACAGGACGCCCTGCGCCAGGCCGCCGACCAGTTGTCGGACAAGCTCATCGACTTGCGTCAGCGTTCCAAGGTCTCCAGCAACGAACAGCTGGCGGTGATGGCGGCGCTCAACTTCTGTCATGAGCTTTGCCTTGAAAAAGAGAAAAACCACCAATACTCTGAGACCATGGACAAGCGGATCAAGATGCTGCAACGCACCATAGAAGCAGCCCTGATCGAGCACGGACAATATGGCGAGTCCAATGAAGAGGGCCTGCAGCCCTAATCGCCACCCGTTTTAAAATTCCCTGGAGTGTTTGTCAGCCGGTTCAAGTCCCCGAGCCGATATTCATACCAAACAGGGGATCTGCCTTCTGGCTATTGCGCATGCTCGGCTCGACCGAGAAGCCTGCGGTCAGACTCGATCCCCGCCTTGAACTCACGGTTCAAGGGCCCAAACCGGCAACGGCATTCCGGGGTGCCAACTCAAAAAGCCCGTCAGTATCTGACGGGCTTTTTCTTTGCCTGATTTCTGCCTGCATGGCAATTTCCACCACTACCACACCAAAAACCAGCCACCCATGACTGCCATATTGCATCAAGGCAGCGTTTATCTCTGCACCACCCTGCCCCCATTCCCGCCGTTTCACGGGGTCGGCGCATAAAAAAGCCCGCCGGTTGAGGGGCGGGCTTGGGTATTCAAGCGGCTGTCACACGGCCATCTGCTCGTGGGGTGAGCCGTGATGGCGCAACCAGAGGAAGCTCAAGGCCACGATCAGCACCATCACCGTCATGATGGCCCCCAGGGTCAGCTGACCCTGCATGGGGAAGCTGGCCGCCAGCAGGGTGACGATGCCCGCCCCCAGGTTCTGCATGCCGCCGAGGATGGCACCGGCCGTCCCCGCCTGACCCGGGAAGGGCTCGATGGCGCAGGAGGTCGCGGTCGGATAGAGAATGCCGCTGCCGATGAAGTAGACGGCCGCACCGCCCACCAGGGAGGCTGCACTCACCAGACCGAACAGACCCGGCAACAGGATGATGAGCGACCCCAGTCCCAGGAAGGCGATGCCAAGGCGCATCAGCTTGCCCTGACTCAGGCGATAGCTCAGGCGAGCCGAGAGCCAGGCGCCGAACAGGTAGCCGGGCAGCGGCAGCACAAACAGGACGCTGACGGTGCGGGCGCTCAGTTTGAGCACATCGCCGAGCAGCACTCCGGCCGCCGCCTCGAACACCGCCAGCCCCGCGAAGGTCGCCATCAGACAGAGCAGGTTGCCCTGGAAGCGCGGATTGCCGAGCACGTGGCGATAGGCGGCACTGACCCGCAGCGGCTGCTGGCGGGCAGCCTCGGGCAGGGTCTCGGCGAACCAGAGCAGCAACGCCAATGTGGTCAGGGCGCCGAAGCCGAACAGGAACCAGTAACCGGCGCGCCAGTTGAACAGTTCGGTCAGCCAGCCCCCCAGCACCGGCGCCAGCAGCGGGGAGAAGATCACCCCCATGCTCACCAGGCTGTTGGCCCGGTTGAGCTCGGCGCCGCTGTAGCGATCCCGCATCACGGTACGGCTCATGGCGCCGCCCGCCCCCGTGCCCAGCCCCTGGATGAAGCTGCCGGCCAGCAGGGCCGCGAAGTGCGGGATCAGCTGGATGGTCAGGGTACCCACCAGGAACACCATCATGCCGATGATCAACACCGGGCGGCGACCGATGCGATCGGAGAGCGGCCCGTAGACGAACTGGGAGAGGCCGTAGGGGATGAGGTAGCAAGCCATCACCGCCTGCAGCTGGCCGGAGGCCACGTGGAAGTCCCCCGCCATCATGGGAATGGAGGGGACATACAGGGTCTGGGTCATCTGACCCACGGCGACCATCAATATGGTCAGGAAAAACAGGGGATAGAAGCTGTGCCGATTCATAGCTGTTGTCCGCAAATCATCAAAATGCTGCCACGCCCCTGGCAGAGGGCTGCAAGGGGATCCAAACAAGGTCACTGAGGGTAAACACACAAGGCGGAGGACCCGCACCTGCCAGGAGCAGGACGCTCTGCTGGCAGCGGCAATATTAGTGATTCATGTCACAAAAAACGAACGAATCTTTATAATCTTCTTTCCATAGTTTTTCTAATGTGACGGGGCGCATGGCCCCGTCGATGCTGAAAATCAGCAGGTTATCTGTGCCTCTCCCGGGTCGCCGCTCATCCACAGGCCGCCAGGGCGGGCCGGGCGGATGCGACTGGCTGGGCCCCCTGGCCGAGGCGCAAGCAACGCTCACCCATCTTGATGGCCAGATCCTCGTCGTGGGTCACCAGCAAGAGGGCGCAGCCTATCTCGCCGAGGGCCCCGTCGAGGCAGGCCATGGTCTGCTGTTGGCTGAGGGGATCCAGCCTCGAGGTCGGTTCGTCGGCAAACAGCAGCACGGGGCGCAACAACAGGGCCCGGATGAGGGAGAGCCGCTGCAGCTCGCCGCCGGAAACCTGATTCGGCAACCGCGCGAGCAGCCGGGGGCTGAGCCCGAGCTGTTCCAGATAGGCGTCCAGCATGGCGCCGGAGAGACGGTGGCGCCGCAGCAGATCCTCGAACAGGGTGCCAAGGCTCACCCGGCTGGCGAAGGCCTGCACCGGATCCTGATAGAGCTTCTGCCAGCGATGGGCCTCAATCCCCTCCCGGCGCCGTACCCGCCCGGCCCGCGGCCGTTGCAACCCGAGCAGCAGATTGCCGAGGGTGCTCTTGCCGACGCCACTCGGCGCCATGATGGCCAGTCGCTCCCCCTCGGCTATCTGCACATCGAGCCCCTCGAACAGGGTGTGCTCCCCGTACCCCATGCCGAGCCCCTCCCCCTTGAGCAGCCACTCCCCCTTGGCCGGGAAGCGGGGCACGGGCCAGGCCGCTGGCTCCGCCGCCAGCAGCTGGCGGGTATAGGGGTGGAGGGGGTGGTGCAATACCCGCTCGGCAGGCCCCTGCTCCACCACTTCCCCGCCCCGGATCACCAGCACCCAGCCCCCCAGAGCCCTGGCCAGGGCGAGATCATGGGTGATGGTCAGCAGGTGGCGGGATTCGGCGAGGTAGCCCAGCAGCCGTTGCTGCAAGTGAGCACGGGCCTGGCTGTCGAGCCCCTTGCTGGGTTCATCGGCGATGAGCAGGCGCGCCTGCCCCAGGGTGGCGGCGGCAAAGGCCGCTCGCTGGGCCATGCCGCCGGAGATCTGGTGCGGGAAGTGGCGCTCGCGCCCATCGAGCCCCAGCCCTAACAAGGCGGCCCTGGCCCGCACTCTGGCCTCCTGCCGCGCACCGAGCCACCCCTCCTCCACCTGGCGCAGCAGCCCCATGGTGGGATCCAGCGCCAGCACCGGCTCCTGGGGCAGCATGGCGAGCTCCCGTCCCCAGAGGGCGCGCAGCCGCTCCGGCGCCCCCAGGCTGTAGTGCCGACCCGCCAGCGACAGCTGCCCCTGGGCGCCGAGCGGTTCGGGCAGGGTGCCCATCAGGGCATGGGCCAGCAGGGACTTGCCGGAGCCGCTCTCCCCGATCAGGGTCAAGGCCTGCCCCGGCGAGAGCTGCAAGTCCAGCTCCTGCAACAGTACCCGGTGACCATCGTCGACCTTGAGACCTTCGATATGAATGACGCTCATGACTGTACTCCTGCATTCACTGGCTGCATTGACCCCAACGGGGATGGCTCACTCTCCTGGCGCTTCGCGCCCTGCGTGAGCAACACCAGAGCCAGCAACATCAGTCCCATCACGGCGATGGGGGCCAGCAGCAGGCGGGGCGCCTCCTGATAATGGGGCAGTGCCTCTGTCATCATCAGCCCGAGTTCGGGCGTGGGAGGTTGAATGCCCACCCCGACGAAGCCCAGGGTTGAGAGGGTCAGGATGGCCCCGGCGAGGCCGAAGGCCATCATGGTGAGCAGTTGGGGAGCCAGTTCGGGCCAGAGGTGGCGACGAATCACATAGCCGTTGCCAAAGCCGAGCAGACGGGAAGCCTCCACCTGGGGAGAGACCAGCAGGGTGCGGCTACGGGCCCGCACCACCCGGTAGTACTCCACCCACTGGGCCATGGCCAGACCGAAATAGAGGATGGCAAAACCGCCCTGGGCCATGGCGGAGAAGAGCAGCACCAGCAGCAGGCTGGGCAGGGCCAGCACGCCGTCGGCCAGACTGCGCAGCAGGCCGTCCAGCCAGCCACCGCGCCAGGCGCTGAGCCAACCGAGCAGGCAGCCGAGCAAGGCGGCGGTGAGTACGCACAGCAACCCCAGGGTGAGGGAGAGGCGGGTGGCCGAAGCCAGCCGCGCCATCAGGCTGCGCCCCATCTGATCCTGCCCCAATGGCTCTTGCCAGGAGGGGCCGGCCAGGAAGCGGGAGAGATCCTGCGCCGCCGGATCGGCCCAGACGAGGGGCGACAGCAGGGCAAACAGCACCATCAGCAACAGCAGGAGCAGGCCTGCCTTGAATGAAGAGGACATGATCAGGACTCCTTGGAACCGCGGGGATCGATGAGCAGGCAAAGCAGGTCGGTGATGGTATTGAGCAGCACGAAGAGCGCCGCCAGCACCAACACAGTGCCCTGCACCATGGGCACATCGCGCCAGAAGACGGCGTGCACCAGGGCGTGGCCGATGCCGGGCCAGGCAAACAGGCTCTCCACGACCACGACCCCTTCGATGAGCAGCACCAACTGCACGCTGGTGTAGGCGATGACGCTGACCCCGCTGTTGCGCAGGCCATGACGCCAGAAGACCCGCCAGGGAGAGAGCCCCTTGGTCCGGGCGAAGCGATAGTAAGGGGACGTCACCACCCCCAGCACGCTCTCGCGCACCACCCGGGCCAGCACGCCGGAGAGGCCGAGCCCCAGGGTCAGGGCGGGCAGCCAGATGTTGTGCCCCTCCCCGTGACCGGCGGCACTGAGCCAGCCGAGCTTGGCGGAGATCGTCACCATCAGCACCAGACCGAGCAGGAAGGGAGGCAGTGCCCGCATCAGCACGCTCCAGCCCAGAGTCAGGCGATCGCAGATCCCGCCCGGGCGCAGGGCGCTCAGGCTGCCCAGCGGCAGGGCCAGCAGGAGAGCCAGGGCCACGGCCGTCAGCGCCAGGGAGAGGGTCGCCCCCAGGTGATGGGTTATCTCCCCCGCCACCGGCGCGCCCGTCACCAGTGAGTTGCCCAGATCCCCCTGCAGCAAGGCCCAGAGCCAGTCGCCGAAGCGACCGAGGGCCGATCCCGCCAGCCCCAGCTCGGCGCGCACCGCAGCGGCAGCTTCGGCGGTGACATAGTCATAGCCATAGCGACCGGCGGCGATACGAAAGGCGATATCCCCGGGCAGGGACTGCACCATCAGAAAGCAGAGACCCGCCACCAGCAGGGCCACCATCATGGCCTGCAGCAAGCGCTGGCTCAGGATCCCCATCACGGCACTCATCGAGATGCTGCTCATTTCTCGCTCCAGGAGAGCTGGGTCAGGTAGTAGCTGCGCTCCTGGGGATCCAGTTCAAAGCCGTTGAGAGCCCGGCTTACCGCCGCACTCTGGCGATACCAGGCAAGCGGCAGCAGCGGCAGCTCCTGTTGCAAGGTGGTGGCGATGTCCCGGCGCAGCAGGGCGGCTTCGTCAGCGGCCAGCTTGCCCCGTCCAAGCTCGGCAAGCTGGCTGGTCAGCGTGGGGGATTGCCAGTTCATCACCCCCCAGTCGGCACCGCCAGGGGCCAAGTCCCCCAGCAGGGTCACCAGGGGATCCGGCACCAGGGCGTAATTGCGGGCATAGAGACCTAGCTGGAGGGAGCCATCCTGATGACCCGCCGGGATCTCGCTCGAGTTCCCCACCGCCACCTTGAGATCGATCCCCACCGCCTTCCACTGGGCCTGCAGTGCGGTGGCCAGCAGCGGCAGCTCCGGCCTGTCCGGGAAGGTGCGCAGGGTCAGGGCAAAACGCTCGCCCCCCTTTTGCAGCACGCCCTCACTCCCCTTGTGCCAGCCCGCCGCCGCGAAGGCCGCCTCGGCCGCCTTGACGTCATAGGCCAACGGGCTCAGCCCTGGCTGATGCCAGTCACGCAAACTCGGGGGGAAGAGCTGGGTCGCCGCCATCTCGGGATCGCGCAGCAGCGCCGTTGCCATGCCGACCCGATCGGTGGCCAGACTGAGGGCGCGGCGCACGGCGGGATCGCTCAGACGCGAGTCGGAGCCGTTCAACTTGAGCTGAATGGTGCGCGGCAGAGTGACCGAGGCGATCTCCACCCGGGGTGCCTGCTGCAGACGGCGGATGCTCACCGGATCCAGCCCCCATGCGATATCGGCCTGACCACTCTCGGCCATCAGGGTGCGGCTCTCGGGACGCCCGACCGTGAGATAACTTACCTTCTCGATGGCAGGCTTGGGTCCATCCCAGCCATCGAAACGGGTGGTTTCGACCCGCTGGGGCTGCTGCAACCGGGTTACCTGATAAGGCCCCGAGCCGATGACCCGGGTCACCTGCCCCTTGTCGTCATACGCAGCCCTGGCCAGGATCTGGGTGCTGGGGTGGGCCAGCACGGCGGCCAGGGGAGCAAATGGTTCGTGCAGGATGACCATGAGGGCCCCCTCCCTGGCTTCGATGGCCGCGATGGGCGCGCTTTGCAATACCCCGGGTTTTCGCCAGGCCTGTTGCAGAGCCCAGGCAGCTTGCGCGGCGCTCACCTCGGAACCATCGTGAAAATGGGCGTGAGGGCGCAGGGTAAAGCGCCACTGCAGACCATCTTCCGACGCAGACCAGGCGCTCGCCAGACCGGGCAGCAAGGCCCCCTTGCCATCGACCTCGACCAACGTCTCTGCCACCTGCATGCGGGTAAAGAAGACCCCGTTGCTGGCGGGATCTATGCTGTGGATCTCCCAGGGTCCCACCATGGAAAGCGGTTTGCCATGGGCGCTATTGACCCCTGCCATCAGCGCCAGGGCGCACCATACTGCATGCCTGTATCTGTTTGTCATCCTGTCCATCCAAACGAAAATCATTACCAGTTGAAAAAAACGATTCGTTATAACATAACAATAAAACATGACAGAAATGTTTTTCAACATCGATGGATATGGCCAACCAACGCGGGGCAGATGAGCGGGACTCACCCTCTGGCATGGGCGCACTCGAGAAGGAACAAGAATGGATGTGGCAACGAAAAACCTGGCTTGCCTGCATTGCGGCTCACTCTTATCGTCGCTGGCGTTGCTGGGCGCCGTCCCTGGCATAGCGGAGCAGCGGGAATGCAACACCGGAAAAGTCTTCGTTTCACACATTTTCTGGGCCCTGTGTGAGCCAGCCAGGCCGCGCCGGATGAATACAGGGCGAGATACGACAATCCCGGGTGTTCATGATTGGAGGCTAACGTCCAGAGGGCGCTTGCACGACATTCAGAAGCCGCTAAACGAGGGCCCTCAAGACACCGACGGCCAGACTTCCCCATCTGGCATGACACAAGAGACGCCCCTTTTCACCGGCCCATGCCAACAATGTCTCACTCAGAATATGAAGATGTGTCGTGATGCCCCCTTCCCCGAACCGGGATTCTTGGCTAATCCCCTAAAGTGCATGCAAGTTCAGCCCAATAGATCGTCATTAAATCAAAGACATAAATTGTTGTTATTTTTTTGTTACCAAAAACTTGCGGACTCACCTTCCCTCATCTAGAAATGTAATCGATTACATTTCACACAGGAAATCCCAATGAGCCGAGCCCCCGCCCCCGTCAATCCCGTCTCCATGGCAGCCGTGGCGGCGCGGGCCGGGGTGTCGGTCGCCACTGTCTCCCGGGTGCTCAACCAGCAGGAAGGGGTGACCGCCAAGACCCGGGCCAAGGTAAACCGCGCGATCGACGAGCTCGGCTATCGGGTCAATCAGCTCGCCACCAGCCTGCGCACCGCCAAGAGCGGGCTGCTGCTCATCATGGTGCCGGATCTCGGCAACCCCTTTTACATCGAGATTGTGCGGGGCATCGACAGGGTCGCCCGTCAGCACGGCTACTTCGTGCTGCTGTGCGACACCGGCGCAGATCCGGGTCGGGAACGCTCGGCCTTCGAGCTGCTGCGCACCCACAGGGCCGATGGCGCCATCTGTCTGGATCCCGACTCCATCCAGCAGGGGTTGAGCCAGGAGATCAATGCCCTGCCCTGGGTGGCCTGCTGCGAGTTTGATCCCGCCATGCCCGTCCCCTATGTGGGCATCGACAACCAGGGCGCGGCGGCCGAGGCGGTTCGCTATCTGCTTGGCCGCGGCCATAGCCGCATCGCACTCATCGGCGCCGACCCCGCCTACCTCTATGCCCGCCAACGGGAAGCCGGTGTTCACCAGGCCCTGGCGGAAGCGGGGCTGGTCCTGGCAGAAGAGTGGAACATCCGGGTCAGTAGCTTCAGCTTTCAGGCGGGGGCCGAGGTGGCGCAGCGGCTGCTCGACAGCCCGGCGCGCCCGACAGCCGTTTTCGCGGTCGCCGATGCCCTGGCCATCGGTTTGATGCAACGGTTGCAGGAGGCGGGTCTGCGTATCCCGGAGGACATCGCCATCATGGGATTCGATGACATCGCCCTGGCCGGGCACCTATCCCCTCCCCTCACCACCATGGCGCAGCCCATGGACGAACTGGGGGCCGAGGCGGTCCGGCTGTTGCTGCAGCGCTTGAATACCCCTGGCAGCCCACCCCCGGGACGCCTGCTCCCGCACAGCCTCGTCATCAGAGGCAGCGCCTGATGCCCTTTCACCAGCAGCCCCATGGGGCGATTGCCATAGGAAAAAACTGATGAGCCTCAGTGTCGAATTTCGCGGTGTCTACAAAGAGTTCGGCTCTATCCGGGTGCTGCACGGCGTCGACTTCAGCCTGACGGCGGGACGCGTCTATGGCCTGCTCGGGGAAAATGGCGCGGGCAAATCCACCCTGATGAAGATGCTCGCCGGTTACGAGTCCATCAGCGCAGGCGAGATCCGCATCGATGACAAGCAGTGTCACTGGGCCTCATCTCGTGAGGCAGAGCAGGCAGGCATAGTGCTGATCCATCAAGAATTCAACCTGGCCGAACACCTGACCCTGACCCAGAACCTCTTCCTCGGCCATGAGCTGAAGCGAGGCTGGTTGCTGGACGAAGCCACCATGGCCAGCCAGACCCGCCACTACTTGGAACAGGTTGGCTTGCAGCGGGATCCTTCTACCAAGGTACGGCAGCTTATCGTGGCGGAGAAACAACTCGTGGAGATTGCCAAGGCCCTGTCCCGGCAAGCGCGACTGCTCATCATGGATGAACCGACCGCCACCCTGACCCCGGCGGAAACGACGCGGCTCTTTGCCCTCATCGCCCGGCTCAAGGCCCAGGGCACCACCATCATCTACATCTCCCACAAGCTGGACGAGGTGCAGCGGGTCACCGACGAGGTGGTGGTCATGCGCGACGGCCGTTTCGTCAGCCGCGAAGAGACTGCCTCCCTCAGTCGCCAACAGATGGCGAACCTGATGGTGGGACGCGAGATGTCCGACATGTTCCCCCCAAGGCTCCCTCCCCCGCAAGGCAACGACACCGCCCTCGCGGTGAAAGGACTCTGCGTCCCCGGCTGGGTCGAGGATCTGAGCTTCGAGGTGCAAAGCGGCGAGATCTACGGCTTCGCCGGGCTGGTGGGGGCCGGGCGCACCGAGGCCTTCGAGGCCATCCTCGGCCTGCGCGAGCGCCGGGCCGGCAGCCTTTGGCTGGCGGGCAGGGAGGTGCACATCGACAGCCCGCGTGCCGCCGCGACGCAGGGCCTCACCTATCTGCCGGAGGATCGCAAGGGCAAGGGGCTGCACATCGACCTCGGGCTGACCGAGAACCTCACCCTGATGACCCTGGCGCGTTATGCCCACCCCTGGATGGACAAGGGGGCGGAGCGGGCGGCTCTCGGGCGCGCCATCGAGGAGTTCGGCATCCGGGCTGGGGCTCCTTCCATCCGGGCCCGGATGATGTCGGGGGGCAATCAGCAAAAACTGGCCCTGGCCAAATTTTTGCACCCAGACCCTCGGGTGATCGTGCTCGACGAGCCCACCCGGGGAGTCGATGTCGGCGCCAAGCGGGACATTTACTTTCTGATCCAGCGGCTCGCCGCCGAGGGACGCGCCGTCATCGTCATCTCGAGCGAGCTGATTGAACTGATCGGCCTGTGCCACCGGGTGACCGTGCTGCGGGCTGGCCGCCTGCAGGCGGTACTGCCTGCCCATCATCTGACCGAAGAGGAGTTGATCGCCCATGCAACCGGCACCTACTGATACCCGCAAGGCGCGGCTCTCCACCCTGCTCTCGGGCACGGGTCCGCTGCTGGGGCTGATCCTGCTCTGCCTGCTCGGGACCCTGCTCAACCCCGACTTCGCCACCCTGGACAACCTGCTCAACGTGCTGACCCGCACCGCCTTCATCGGCATCATCGCCGTGGGCATGACCTTCGTGATCATGTCCGGCGGCATCGATCTCTCGGTCGGCGCCATGGCGGCCCTCATCGCCGGGGCCATGATCCTCATCATGAACCAGCTCGGCACCGGGGTACTGGCGGATGCCCCTCTGCTGGTGGTGAGTCTCGGTATCGCGCTGGCCATGATACTCGGCCTGCTGTTCGGGGCCTCTCACGGCCTGCTCATTACCAGCGGCAAGATTGAGCCCTTCATCGTCACCCTCGGCACCCTCGGCATCTTCCGGGCAGTGCTGACCTACCTGGCCGATGGGGGCGCCCTGACCCTGGATGATACCCTCGGCAACGTCTACAGCCCCGTCTATTACGGCAGCCTGCTGGGGCTTCCCATTCCGGTCTGGGTCCTGCTGCTGGTCGCGCTGGCCGGGGGCTTGCTGCTCAACCGCACCGCCTTTGGCCGCCACGTACAGGCGATCGGCTCCAACGAGCAGGTGGCGCGCTACGCCGCCATCCGGGTTGATCGGGTCAAGCTGCTCACCTATGCACTGCTCGGGGTCTGCGTCGGCATCGCCACCCTGCTCTATGTGCCGCGTCTGGGCTCCGCCACCCCCACCACCGGGCTCTTGTGGGAGCTGGAAGCCATCGCCGCCGTGGTGGTGGGGGGGACCTCCCTCAAGGGAGGTGAAGGGCGCATCTTCGGCACCCTGATAGGAGCCATTCTCTTGTCGGTCATCAGCAACATCCTCAATCTGACCAGCATCATCAGCGTTTATCTCAATGCCGCGGTACAAGGGGTGGTGATCATCATGGTCGCCTTCATGCAGCGCAGGCGTTGAGCAAATAGAAGAAAGCGAGAACGAGTAACAGGCACGGCGGGGCTTATCTCGCCAGACACGGAACGGGCAGATGCCCAACAGTCAAGAGGCGATCAAGATGAACAAGATGCTACACACTCTGGGGGCTTGCGCCCTCTTGCTCGGTGCCAGCAGCGTTTCGGCAGCCGAGAAGATGACGCTGGGAGTCTCCATCCCGACCGCGACCCACAGCTTCACGGCGGGGATCGTCTGGTGGGCCAACAAGGCCAAGGAGGATCTGGAGAAGGCACATCCCGACCTCAAGGTGATCGTCAAGACCGCCGCCACGGCGCCGGATCAGGCCAACCAGCTGCAGGATCTGCTGACGGTCAACAAGATAGATACCCTGGTCATCTTCCCCTTCGAGTCGGCCTCCCTGACCAAGCCGGTGGCCCAGGTCAAACAGAAGGGGGTCTATGTCACCGTGGTGGATCGGGGCCTCACCGACACCAGTGCCCAGGATGCCTACGTGGCCGGTGACAACACCGCCTTTGGCAAGCTGCCGGCGGAGTTCATGGCCAAGACATTGAATGGCAAGGGGAACATCGTCGCCCTTCGCGGCATTCCCACCACTCTGGACAACGAACGCTTCGACGCTTTCACCAGCGTGATGAAGCAGCACGGCGACATCAAGCTCCTCGACGCCAAATATGGCAACTGGAACCGGGACGACGCCTTCAAGGTGATGCAGGACTTCCTGACCCGCTTCAAGCACATCGATGCGGTCTGGGCTGCCGATGACGACATGGCGGTGGGGGTACTCAAGGCCATCGATCAGGCCAAGCGCACCGACATCAAGCTGGTATTTGGCGGCGCCGGTGCCAAGGGAGCGATCAAGACCCTGATGGATGGCAGCGATCCCCGCATCCAGGCCAACGTCTCCTACTCCCCCAAGTTCATGTATGACGCCATCATGCTCACCGCCGAGGCTCGTCTCAAGGGTGAGCCGCTGCCGACCAATACCATCATTCCCTCGGTGCTGATCACCCCGCAGACGGCCAAGGAGTTCTACTTCCCCGACTCCCCGTTTTAAGCAACCGCTGGCGACCGGCCCCGCCGGTCGCCAAGTGGAGGTCAGTTCATCCCTTACACCACGCTTTGATGCAGGAGTGTCCATGAAGACCATCAAGGGACCGGCTCTCTTCCTCGCCCAGTTCATGGGGGACAAGCCGCCATTCGATACCCTCACCGGCCTGGCGGACTGGGCCGCCAGCCTCGGCTTTCGCGGCCTGCAACTGCCGACGGACTCGCGCCTGTTCGATCTGGCTCAGGCGGCAGCCAGCCAGGATTATTGCGACGACATCAGCGGTCTGCTGGCCGAGCGGGGGCTGGTCATCACCGAGCTCTCAACCCATCTACAGGGCCAGCTGCTGGCGGTCCACCCCGCCTATGACAGCCTGTTCGACGGCTTCGCCCCCCCGGCGGTGCGCGGCAATCCCGCCGCCCGCACCCGATGGGCCGCCGATCAGCTCAAGGCCGCCGCCATCGCCTCCAGGCGGCTCGGCCTCAGTGCCCACGTCACCTTCTCCGGTGCCCTCGCCTGGCCCTACCTCTATCCCTGGCCCCAGCGCCCCGCCGGGCTCGTCGAGGAGGCCTTCGCCGAGCTCGCCCGCCGCTGGCTGCCGCTGCTTCACGCCTTCGACGAAGCCGGAGTGGATCTCTGTTATGAGCTGCACCCGGGGGAGGATCTGTTCGACGGTGCGACTTTTGAGCGCTTCCTCGAAGCCACCGGCGAGCATCCACGGGTCAACGTGCTCTACGATCCCAGCCACATGCTGCTGCAGCAGCTCGATTACCTCGCCTTCCTCGACCTCTATCACGAGCGGGTGCGCGCCTTCCACGTGAAGGATGCCGAATTCAGACCCTCGGGGCGCCAGGGCGTCTACGGGGGCTACGCCCCCTGGCTGGGACGGGCGGGACGTTTTCGCTCCCTGGGAGATGGCCAGATAGACTTCGGCGCCATCTTCAGCAAGCTCGCCCAGTACGACTACCCCGGCTGGGCGGTGCTGGAGTGGGAATGCGCCCTCAAGCATCCGGAAGACGGTGCCGCCGAGGGGGCCGACTTCATCCGCCGCCATATCATCCGGGTCGCCGAACACGCCTTCGATGATTTCGCCGGCAGTGGCCTGGCACCAGAAGCGCTGCAAAACCTGCTCGGACTCACAGCCCCCACCGGCAAGGGAGGAGAAACCTCATGACGAGACGACTGCGCCTGGGCATGGTGGGGGGCGGCCAGGGGGCCTTCATCGGCGCCGTCCATCGTCTGGCCGCCCGCATGGACGATCAGTATGAGCTGCTCGCCGCCGCCCTCTCCGCCGACCCCGCCAACGCCCGGGCGAGTGCCCTCGCTCTCGGGCTGGATCCGGCCCGCGCTTACGAGGATTTCGCCCGCATGGCCCGGGCGGAGGCGGCCAGAGCCGACGGCATCGAGGTGGTGGCCATCACCACCCCGAACCACCTGCACGCCCCGGTGGCGCGCGCCTTCCTGCAAGCCGGGATCCACGTCATCTGTGACAAGCCGCTGGCGCTGACCCTGGCCGAGGGGGAAGATCTCGCCCGCCTCGCCCGCCAGCAGCGGCGGCTGTTCGCCCTCACCCACACCTATTCGGGCTACCCCATGGTGCGCCACGCCCGCGAGCTGGTCGCCGCCGGGGCCTTGGGGGAGCTGCGCTATCTGCAGGTGGAGTACCTGCAGGACTGGCTCGCCAACCCCATCCCCCCCGGCCAGAACAAGCAGGCGGACTGGCGCGGGGATCCCGCCCGCGCCGGGCGGGCGGGTTGCCTCGGCGACATCGGCACCCACGCCTACCAGCTGGCGGCCTTTATCAGCGGGCAGTGGCCGAGCGAGCTCGCCGCCCAGTTGCACAGTTTCGTGCCGGATCGCCTGGTGGACGACCATCTGCAGATCTGGCTGCGCTATCCGGATGGGATACGCGGCTCGCTCAACGCGAGCCAGGTCGCCAGCGGCGAGGAGAACCGGCTGCAGATCCGCCTCTATGGCAGCAAGGCCAGCCTGGTCTTTCGCCAGGAGGCGCCGAACGAACTCTGGCTGACCCCGACCGGCGGCACCAGCCAGCGGCTGACCCGGGGCCGGGTGGCGAGCCCGGCGGCCCAGCACGCCAGCCGGGTGCCCGCCGGTCATCCCGAAGGCTATCTGGAGGCCTTCGCCCAGCTCTACACGGACGCAGCCCTGCAGATCCGCGCCCTTGAGAGCGCGCTCCCGCCGCCCCCCGAGAGTCTGGCGCTCACCACGGTCGAGGATGGGGTGGCGGGGATGCGCTTCATCGAAGCCAGCCTGGCCAGCCATGCCGCCGATGGGCGCTGGCAGCCGCTCTCTTGACATAGCGCCTGACCAAACAAAACAGATCGGGCGGCCCCTCACAAGGCGCCGCCCGGTCTGTTTCAGTGTTGCCTTTTCTCCGTCAACCGGAGAAAGCCCTCACCCTCGTCTAGCGGGTCATCATCGACTGCACCCGCTTGGCAGCCTCTTCCGGGGTCTCCTCCTTGCGTGGCGGTATGTTGATGCCCTTCTGGCAGGCGGGTTTTGCGGCCATGCGATCCATCCAGACCTGCAGGTGAGTCAGCCCCTCGATGGAGATACCGCTCCACTCGTGGATCCGCACCCAGGGCCAGGTGGCGATGTCGGCGATGCTGTACTCATCCGCCAGGTATTCGTGATGGGCCAGATGGCCGTCCAGCACCTCGAACAGACGGCGCCCCTCTTTCTGGTAGCGTTCGATGGCGGCGGGGATCTTCTCCGGGAAGTAGCGATAGAAGACATTGGCCTGCCCCATCATGGGACCGACCCCTCCCATCTGGAACATCAGCCACTGCAGGGCCTGGGAGCGGCGCTTGGGATCCTGGGGCAGCAGCTTGCCCGCCTTTTCGGCCAGATAGATGAGGATGGCGCCGGATTCGAACACGGCGAAGTCATCGTTGTCCCGATCGACGATGGCCGGGATGCGGCCATTGGGGTTGATGGCCAGGAAATCGGGCTGCTTCTGATCCAGTGCCGACAGATCCAGCGGGATCACTCGGTACGGCAATCCCAGTTCTTCCAGCGCTATGGTGACCTTGAAGCCATTGGGAGTGGCGGCGGTATAGAGATCGATCATCTTGGACTCCTTTTCATGGAAACGGGCTCTTGGTGGGAATAGGGCCGTCAGGCCTGGGCACTGGGGCGGGCACTGACCCGCTCATGCCAGGCCTGCAAATGAACCTGGCCGGGGGCGATACGCAGCTCCACCACCTTGCCAAAGTCGATGGTGCACAAGGCCAGGATATCGGCGATGGTGAAGCGTTCGCCAGCGACATAGGGCACCTCTGCCAGCCTGGCATCGAGCTTGTCGAACCAGAGCATGGCGTTCTTCTTGCATTCCTCCCCCCACTCGGGGAAGGGGGTTTCCCTGTCTTTGTAAAAACCCGTGATATGGCGAAAGGCCATGCCGGTCGGCAGCCAGAGGTTGAACTCGATGAAACGGCTCCACATCTCTATGGTGGCCCGCTCCAGGGGTGTGCTGCCAAACAGGTTGGGTTCGGGATAAAGCTCTTCAAAATAGCGGCAGATGGCGAGGGTTTCACTGAGACAGGTGCCATCGTCGAGTTCCAGCACGGGAATACGTCCGGCCGGGTTTTTGGCCAGAAAGTCAGGGCCCAGGTTCTCCCCGGCCCCCAGATCGACCTGCTGATAGGTCATCTCGATACCTTTCTCCGCCAGGAACATCCTGACGCGACGGGCATTGGGGGCACGCCTTAGCTCATAAACCTTCATATCACTCTCCGTGGACAAGACTTCCTGTGCCGTGATCCCGGCAATATACGGATCACGACGGCGCAATACCGGTCAGTTATGACAAATATTGCGCCGTTTGAACAGTCCACCAGGAGGGGGAGATCAGTTGCACAGCCCCTGGGGCTGGCGCTGACGGAGCAGGGTGAGGCGGGCAAGCAGCGGGAAGTAGGATTCGAGCTTGCTCTGCAGGACGCGACTACAGGCGGGATCCGCGAGATCGGCTTCATCCAGCACGATGCCGTTGGAGACAAAGTAGAGGTGCGGATCCCGCACATCCGGTCCGGTCAGGGGGGTCCCCTCACTGCGCTTGTGCACCAGCAGCGGCAAGACTGGCAGTCCGAGACCGGTATTGCTGTCCCCCGGCCAGCTGAATGCGGGCCAGGCCGCGTCCCCCTCCTCCAGCAGCAGGATGGCCACTTCCTGGGCCCCCGGCTGCCACTGACCAGGTTGTGCCACACGTACTTCATTGAAGTAATGATCAAATCCATTAGAGGCGCGCAATGCGGCCAGCACTCCCTGTGCTGTTGCGGCTAACGGTTTTTGACTGACTAATGACAGATTCATGGTTCATTTCCCTATGCTCACCACAGCCTGTGTTCGGCTGTCGCGATAAGACTAGCTCATGACGGGCCTTTATTGGAACCGCCAGATCTGGCAGTTATTAATCTGATGATTGCCGTCGGCAATGGTTGCCATTCCAGAATATCTTGGTAAGATATCGCGTCCTTTTATCCCCCGTTCTTTAACATCCAGTGGTGAACCTATGCATCCGATGCTGAATATCGCCGTGCGCGCTGCGCGCAACGCCGGTCAAGTTGTAGTAAAAGCCTTCTCCCAGCCCGAAAACATCGAGGCCATGCAAAAAGGCAGCAATGACTTCGTGACCAACGTTGACCGCGACGCCGAAGCGGCCATCATTCATACCATCAAGAAATCTTACCCGGAACACAGCATCGTGTCTGAAGAATCTGGTGAGATTGCCGGTACCAATCCGGATTACCAATGGATCATCGACCCACTGGATGGCACGACCAACCTGGTCAAAGGCATTCCGCACTTTGCCGTTTCCATCGCCCTGCGCGTGAAAGGCAAGACCGAACAAGCCGTGGTCTACGACCCCATTCGCGACGAACTCTTCACCGCCACCCGCGGTAACGGCGCCCAGCTGAACGGCTACCGCATCCGTGTGGGCAAGGCCCGCGAGATGGCTGGCACCGTGCTGGCGACCGGCTTCCCGTTCAAGCAGAAGCACCACATCGAGCCCTACCTGAAGATGTTCCAGAGCATGTTCATCGAGTGTGCCGACATCCGTCGTGCCGGCTCCCCGGCCCTGGATCTGGCCTATGTGGCTGCCGGTCGCATCGACGGCTTCTGGGAAATCGGTCTGAAGCCGTGGGAAACCGCAGCCGGTGAGCTACTGGCCAAGGAAGCGGGCGCCATCGTCACCGACTTCGTGGGTGGTCACAACTACGAAAACTCCGGCAACCTGGTCGTCGCCAACCCGCGCGTCCTCAAAGAGATGCTCGGCAAGATCCGCGAGCACCTGCCGGAATCTCTGGCCAAATAAGCCCGCATTATTGTGAAAAATGCCAGTCGGTTCCGCCGACTGGCATTTTTTATGTCTCAGCGGCAGGAAGTAGGAACAAATTGACGCTTGTCGAATGGCGAGATCCGCGTCTTGGGCCCCGAATGGCAGCATGAATCAACGTTCTGCCGAATAGAACAGCACAACCCACATCCATGACGTAAAAAGGCAGTGAAAACCACTGCCTAATCAGATGGTGCCATTGCGTCCCATGTTGATCACCACCCGCCGGTTCTTGGCCCGGCCCCCTTCCGTCTCATTGGAAGCCACGTGTTGCTTCTCGCCATGGCCTTCCACCGAGATCTTGCCCGCCTCAATCCCCAGATCCACGAACACCTGCTTGATGGCATCGGCCCGTTTCTCGGAGAGCTTCTGGTTCGGCCAGCGGCCGCCATAGCTGTCGCTGTAGGCGTCGATCACCACCACATCGATGCTCTTGTCCGCCTTCACATACTCGCTGATCATCGCCAGTCGACGCCTGGATGCAGGCGATAGCTGATCGCTGTTCTTGTCATAAGAGAGCACGCTGAAGGCGATGTCGTTGAAGTTGTAGGGCAAGAGGCCGGTCAGGCAATCCATGAAGGCCTGATACTTGACCCGGAAATTGACCGAGGAGAGAGAGACCCGCACCGGCCTGTCCTGGCGATACCAGTCCCGATACTGGAAGGTTGGCATGCGGCCTCCTTCGAGCTCATCGAGCATGGTCCAGGCGGTCTGACCGGCCACCAGACCGTCAAACTGCTGATAAAACTGCAGTTGGCTTATCTGCCTGCCCGCCACGCCGGGGCGCCAGCTGGGTGGCATGATCCCTAGGGAGACCGTCTGGGTGCGGGCCTGGGGGCGCTGCCCCTTCAGCTCGAAATCCAGATTGATCTTGCGACCGGCGCGGCTCACGAAAGCCCCCGTGCCCCAACGGGGGATGGGATGCTCGAGGCGGCACTCCACCTGGGAGTCGGAGGTCAAGCGCCAGACGGATTGATCCAGGCCGGCACCAAATTCGGTGACCCCCGCCTGCAACTGCATACTCACGGATATGCTGACCAACCCTAACACCCAAGCATTCAACGGCTTGTCCTCCATACGATCTCGGATTAACTATCGGCAGGGGTCAGGCAAGCTTTAGCAACTAAACGCGGCGAACAAAGGGAGTGCTCAATAAGCGACCGCGCTCATCGGGCTGCCCCGGGAGAAACGCCTTGCTCGGGAGGGACAAGGGCCGGCTTTTTTGCCATAATGCGCCCTTACATTCACGCCGACCGAGATACCATGACCGACGCCGTTCACACCCTCAAGGGCCGCTTTCGTGGCTTTTACCCCGTCGTCATCGATGTTGAAACCGCCGGGTTCAATGCCCGTACCGATGCCCTGCTGGAGATAGCCGCTCATACCCTCAAGATGGATGAGCAAGGCTGGCTGGTGCCCGATCAGATCTTCCATTTCCACGTCGAACCCTTCGAGGGCGCCAATCTGGAAAAGGCCGCGCTGGAGTTCACCGGCATCGATCCCTTCAATCCACTGCGGGGTGCCGTCAGCGAGAAAGAGGCGTTGACCGAGATCTTCAAGGGAGTGCGCAAGGGCATGAAGGAGCAGGATTGCGGCCGTGCCATCATCGTGGCCCACAACGCCACTTTCGATCACGGCTTCGTGACCGCCGCCGCCGAGCGGGCCGGCCTCAAGCGCAATCCATTCCACCCCTTCGCCACCTTTGACACCGCCGCCCTCTCGGGCCTGGCCCTGGGTCAGACGGTGCTGGCCAAGGCATGCCAGAGCGCCAAGATCCCCTTTGACAACAAAGAGGCGCACTCCGCCCTCTATGACACCGAGCGCACCACGGATCTCTTCTGCTACATCGTCAATCGCTGGAAGAGCCTGGGGGGCTGGCCCCCCGCCGAGGTGGATGACACGGCGGACGACGCCGAGTAATGAATGGATATGCATCCAGACAATCAGGCTGCCCAGTGGCAGCCTGATTGTTTTCAGTCCCGTACCGGCCCGGCTGGTTGGGCCAGCAGCCCGCGAGGCAGGGCTCTTGTGCCAAGGTGGAGACAAATCCCGGTTTCGATCAACTTTGTGTCACAAGATGCTGCCGACAAGCGGTTTTAGCTGATTTTTTTCTCGACATTTGTCACATTTTTCGCAAACTAACGGCCTTTCAGAAGACAGACAGCAACACATACCATAAGGAAAGCAAATGAATCCTGTTGTTATCGCGGTAGCGCTGATGCTGGTGCTCAGCCTGCTGCGGATCAATGTGGTGGTCTCCCTCGCCATCGGTGCCATCGTCGGCGGCCTCATCGGCGGCCTCTCACTCGAGCAGACCCTCAGCACCTTCACCGGTGGCCTGGGTGGCGGCGCCGAGATCGCCCTCTCCTACGCCATGCTGGGCGCCTTTGCGGTCGCCATCTCCCGCTCCGGCATCACGGATCTGCTGGCCCGCAAGGTGATCAGCCAACTCGGCAAGGATGCCAGCTCCTCCCGCATCCTCTGGGTCAAGAGCCTGCTGCTCGCCTCTGTGCTGGGGGTATCCATCTCCTCCCAGAACCTGATCCCGGTGCACATCGCCTTCATCCCCATCCTGATCCCGCCGCTGCTGCACGTCATGGCCCAGATGCAGATTGACCGTCGCCAGGTGGCCTGCGTCATCACCTTCGGCCTGACCGCGACCTACATGCTGCTGCCAGTGGGTTTTGGTGGCATCTTCCTGAACAACATCCTGGCCAAGAACCTGATCGACAACGGGGTTCCGGTGGAGCACAGCCAGCTGCCCATGGCCATGGCGATCCCGGTGTTTGGCATGTTCATCGGCCTGCTCATCGCGGTCTTCTTCACCTACCGCAAGCCGCGCCAGTATGATCTGGAGAAGATCCTCTCCGCCGAGCCGGAAACCGTGCAACTCAACCTCAACCACATCTGGGTCGCCCTGCTGGCCATCGCCGTGGCGCTGGGGTTGCAGCTGATGACCAACAGCATCGTGTTGGGCGCGCTGGCAGGCTTCGTCATCTTCACCTGTGGCGGCGTCATCAAGTTCCGCGAGAGCCAGGATGCCTTCACTCAGGGGGTGCGCATGATGTCCCTCATCGGCTTCATCATGATCTCCGCCGCCGGCTTCGCCGCCGTGATGAAGGAGACCCACGGGGTGGATAGCCTGGTGCAGGCGGTCTCCGGCATGATGGCCGGCCACAAGGGGATGGCGGCCTTCCTGATGCTGCTGGTGGGGCTGCTCATCACCATGGGGATTGGTTCCTCCTTCTCCACCGTGCCCATCATCGCCACCATCTATGTGCCCCTGTGCATCCATCTGGGTTTCTCCCCCATGGCGACCATCGCCCTGGTGGGGGCTGCCGGTGCCCTGGGGGATGCAGGCTCCCCCGCCTCGGACTCGACGCTCGGCCCCACTTCCGGCCTCAACGCCGACGGTCAGCACGATCATATTTGGGACAGCGTGGTGCCCACCTTCATCCACTACAACATCCCGCTCATCATCTTCGGCTGGATTGCCGCCATGGTGCTCTAAGCACGCAATTGGCAACACAGATGAATGCAATGCAAGAGGCGACCCCAGGGTCGCCTCTCTCATGTTCGGCCATGCTCAGGCAGGTTCGGATACCCGCTGGCGACCCCGGCCCGTCAGCCCGCCGATGAGGGCCAGCAAGGCCAGCAGCAGTCCGACCATCCCCACCCCGGACCATTCTCCCTTCTGCCAGGCCAGCATGGCGAGGCTGGAACCCAGCGTCCCCCCAAGGAACATGGCCCCCATGAAGAGGGTATTGACCCGCCCCCTCGCCACCTCCCTCAATCCATAGATGAGCTGCTGATGGGCGATGAGCGCGCTCTGCACCCCCAGATCCAGCAAGATGACGCCCACCGCCAATCCGATCAGGCTGTGCCAGGTTTCGAACACTATCCAGGCCAGTACCACCATCAGGGCCCCGCTCAACACCACGGGCCTGGCCCCCTGCCGATCCGCCAGCCGCCCAGCCAAGGGGGCCGCGAGGACACCGACCACCCCTATCACCCCGAACAGGCCGGCCCACTGTGCTCCGAGCCGATAGGAGGAGTGCGCCAGATAGAGCGCCAGCACGGTCCAGAAGGCGCTGAAGGAGCCAAACAACAGCCCCTGTGTCAGCGCGGCACGGCGCAGAGCCGGCTCCTCCCGCCAGAGGGTGACGAGAGAGCGCAGCAAGGCCCCATAGGTGAGGGTGACGCGCGGCAACTGGAGGGGGATGGTGCGTGCCATCAGCAGGGCCCCCAGCAGCGCCAGCGGAATACCGAGCCAGAACATGGTGCGCCAGCCCGCATAGGCCGTGACAACGCCCGCCAGGGTGCGGCTGAGCAGGATGCCACCGAGCAGACCGCTCATCACAGTGCCCACCACGGCGCCGCGCCGTGCGGGATCCGCCAGCGTCGCCGCGACGGGCACAATCTGCTGGGCCGCCGTTGCCCCGATGCCGAGCAGTACCGAGGCCAGCATCAACATGGTGGTCCCCTGGGCCAGGGCCGCCAGCAAAGAGGCAAGGGCGATGAGGACGAACTGCCCGACGATGAGCCAGCGCCGAACCAGCACATCGCCAAGGGGCACCAGCAGCAAGAGGCCGAGGGCATAGCCGAGTTGGGTCAGTACGGCGATGAGAGGAATGGCTGAATGGCCGGGGAAATCCCGTGCCATCACCGCCAGCATGGGCTGGTTGTAATAGATGTTGGCGACCGCCAGACCGCAGCAGAGCGCCATGGCGAAGATGAATGTGGGGGTCAGCGCCCTGGCAGGCTGGGCCGCCGTTGGGGAGACGCTCGGTGATGTCATGATGCCATCCTCATTGATGCAAGGCGCCGGCAACAGGCCGGGCTGGATGAAGAGACTACCCCCGGAGCCGGGACGGCAGTAGCCGTCCCCACGCCATAACGGTTATTCCGCCGGGGAATGGGTCCGCGCCGCTTGCAACCCGGGCAGGCCGCTCACGAAGGCCAGCCAGGCACTCGCCTTGGCACTGGGCCCTCGCCCCGCAGGCAACAGGGCCCAGAGATCCAGCCTCGGCAACTGCCACTCCGGCAAGAGTCTCACCACCTCCCCGCTGGCCAGTTCGGGGGCAAACATCCACTCGGAGCTGATGCCAAGCCCAATCCCGGCCAGCACCGCGGCGCGCATTCCCTCGGCGGCGGAGACCATGATCCGGCCACGGGCCGCTATGTCGACCCGCTCATCCCCCCGGCTGAATGACCAGGAGTGCCCAAGACCGGGCCTCGGACTGTAGATCACCAGCGCCTGCCCCTGCAGATCACCGGGAGATTGCGGCCGACCCGCCGCGGCGAGACAGGCGGGTGTTCCCACCACCACCCGGGCACAGTGCGCGAGGTGGCGGGCCACCAGGGCGGAGTCGGGTTGGGGGCCGAGCCGCAGGGCCACATCAATGCCCGCCGCGATGAGATCCAGGTTGTCATCATCCAGCAGGATCTCGAGTTCCAGTTCGGGATGCGCCGCCATAAAAGCGGGCAGATGAGGAATGAGGTGCAACCGGGCGAAGGTAACGGGGGCAGAGATGCGCAGGCGTCCAGTGAGGGCGGTGCGGCACTGCCCTACCTGGGCTTCCGCCTCCTCCACCTCAACCAGGATGCGTTTCGCATTCAGGTAGTAAGCCTCCCCCGCCTCGGTCGGAGTCAGGCCGCGGGTCGAGCGCAGCAGCAGCGCGCCTCCAAGGCGCGCCTCCAGCTGGGCGATCTGCTTGGACACGGCCGGCTGGCCAAGCCCCAGACGCCTGGCGACCGCCGAAAAGGAGCCCGTCTCCACCGCCAGCACGAACACCTCCATCGCCCCCAGTCTGTCCATCTGTTCCCCTTCATCACTCCATTGCACAATGTCGGCACACGTTAGCACCGTGCCACCCGCACAAGCCAGCTCGCAATGTCCTGCCGCCAAGCGTCCACAGCGAAGCTGTGGTATTTCGCCTGATCGACGGCCATAAAAAAGACCGCTCGATGAGCGGTCTTTTATCAGTGCGATCCGGGTTTAGCTGTCGCGGCGCTTGCCGCCGAACTTGCGACCCTTGTCGAAGCCGCCTTCACGGCGATCCTTGTTGAAGGGACGGTCACCCTGGGGGCGGCGATCCTTGTTGAAGGTGCGCTCCTTGTTGAAGGGACGGTCGCCACGGGGCGGGCGGCTGCTGGTGTTGCCACCGGCCGGCACCTCGGTGTAGCGCGCGATCTGCAGCGGACGCTGGCAGACACGGGCCTTCTTGATCACTTCCAGCACCTCGGCGCTCATGCCCTTGGGCAGATCGACGGTGGAGAAGTCATCGGCGATGTCGATGTTGCCGATGAAACGGCTCTCAATGTTCGCTTCGTTGGCGATGGCACCCACGATCTGACCCGGCTTGACGCCGTGATGGGCACCCACGTCGACGCGATAGCGCTCCATCTCCACGTCCGGGTTGTCCTTGAGCGGACGCGGCTCCAGGGACGGCATGCGACGGGCCGGACGATCGCCACGGTCACCGAAATCACGGGGGCCACGGTCGTTGAAATCACGACGCTCGAAGTTGCCGCGATCATTGTTGTTGCTGAACAGGGGATCCGGGATGGAGTCATCCAGCAGCAGCGGTTGGTCACCTTGCACCAGCTTGGCCAGTGCGGCAGCCAGTTCCAGCGGATCGGCGGAGTCTTCCTGGATCAGCTCATTCACCAGGTTGTGGTAGATCTCGAGCTCCTCACCCATCATGGTCTCGCGGATGCGCTCCTTGAACTTGGCCAGACGGTGCTGGTTGATGTCCTCGGTGCTCGGCATCTTCATCGGTTCGATGGCCTGACGAGTGGCGTGCTCGATGGCACGCAGCATGCGGCGCTCGCGCGGCGCCACGAACAGGATGGCCTCACCCTTGCGACCGGCACGACCGGTACGGCCGATACGGTGAACGTAGGATTCGGTATCGTACGGAATGTCGTAGTTCACCACGTGGGTGATGCGCTCGACGTCCAGACCACGGGCGACCACGTCGGTGGCGATCAGGATGTCCAGCTGGCCTTGACGCAGCTTGTCAACGGTACGCTCACGCAGCTTCTGCGGGATGTCGCCGTGCAGGGCTTCACAGGCATGGCCACGGGCGGCCAGCTTGCCGGCCAGCTCTTCGGCGGCGTTCTTGGTGCGCACGAAGACCAGCAGTGCCTCGTAGGGCTCCACTTCCAGCAGACGGGTCATGGCGTCCAGCTTGTGCAGACCGGTCACCTGCCAGTAACGCTGACGGATGGTGGTGGCAGTGGCTGTCTTGGAGGCGATCTTGATCTCTTTGGGCTGCTTCAGGTGCTTCTGGGCCACGCGGCGGATCTGCTCCGGCATGGTGGCGGAGAAGAGAGCAACCTGACGGCCGGCCGGGCACTGATCCATGATCCAGTCCACGTCGTCGATGAAGCCCATGCGCAGCATTTCGTCCGCTTCATCCAGCACCAGGGCTTTCAGACCGGAGAGATCCAGGTTCTTGCGACGGATCAGATCCATCACGCGGCCCGGGGTACCGACGACAACCTGGGCACCACGGCGCAGGGCGCGGGTCTGGGTTTCGTAGGAGGCGCCGCCGTAGATGGGCAGCACGTGGAAATCGGGCATGTGGTGAGCGTAGCGTTGGCACGCTTCAGCCACCTGCAGAGCCAGTTCGCGAGTCGGCGCCAGCACCAGGATCTGGGTGTTACGGTTACCAGCTTCCAGACGAGACAAAAGAGGCAAGGCAAAAGCAGCGGTCTTCCCTGTACCGGTTTGTGCCTGCCCCAGCAGATCGTGTCCCGCCATCAGGTGGGGGATTGCTGCGGCCTGGATGGGAGACGGGCGCTCATAGCCCACGTCCTGCAGCGCTTTCAATACAGGCGCGGCCAGTCCAAGCTCACTAAAAAGGGGCAGTTGTTCGGTATCAGACATAGATTCTTCCAGATTAAGGCAGGCGGCTAACACCGCGGAATAGCAAAAGGCGGCGATTATAGCGCCACTTTGTTCTGCTGTCTTGAAAAATGTGATAAGCCTCTCAAGACGTTGGCAATTATAGAGGGATCTCGCGACTATGGCTTGCTTATTTTTCGCTCATGGTGCGTTATTGCCGATCACTTCTCGCCGGATCCCTTGTCCTGCTTGTGCCTGAGCACCGCCATGGTGAGTCGGCTGGTGCACAATAAACGACCACGCTCGTCGCGGATCTCTATCTGCCACACCTGGGTGCTGGCCCCCAGATGCAGGGGGAAACAGCGCCCGGTCACCACCCCTTCCCGCTTGGCCCGCAGATGATTGGCATTGACCTCCAATCCGACGCAGTAGTACTCCGCCCCCACCGCCATGTTGGCCGCAAGCGATCCCAGCGTCTCCGCCAGCACCACGGAGGCGCCCCCGTGCAGCATGCCGAGCGGCTGATGAGTGCGGTGATCCACCGGCATGGTGGCCTCCAGCCAGTCGGGACCGAAGGCGGTGTAGTGGATATCGAGGTGGGCCATCAGGGTATTGCGGGAGCTGGCGTTGAGCCCCTCGAGGCTCATGGGCTTGCGCCAGATGGGGGCGTTCTCTTGACTCATGACAAGCAGACTCCTTATGAATTAACGAACATGATCAATGGCTTGCCACTGACGATATCAAAACTGCCGCGTAAAGCGCAAAAGCGGGACAACAAAATGCCCCGCTATCGGGGCATCTTGAGACAGGCAGGACTGAGCAGGATGCTGCCCGGGTTCACCAAGGGTAGGTGACCCCCGGCCACGCGTCCCAGGGGATCTCCCGTCCCGGCAGACACGGCGCTCGCCACTGCCAGACCTTCCCCAGCCAGTCGCGCAGCTCGGCCTCGAGTTCGGCATCGGTCAGCGGCGTCCCGGCCACCTTCCAGAAGAAGAGCTCCACCTCCACCTCCGGCAGCACCGAGGGATAAAGATAAACGCCCCCCCAAAACTCGGGTTCCCGCTCCGGGCTCCAGAGACCATAGGCGAAGGAGCGCTTGGCCAGAAACTCCGAACGCTGCCACTCCAGATCCGCCTCGTGCTGGCTCAGGCTGAAGCTGGCCGACGGCCAGAGATCGTCCGGGCGAAACAACTGATGCAGCTGTTCGCACTCGCGCAGGATGGCGACGAACTCCACCACAGCCTGAGTCGGGCTCACCGGCAACAACAGCAGGTTCGGGCGCCGATACGCCTGCGGTACCCGAAACCGCTTGGGGAGGCGCAGCATCAGAGCAGTTCCAGCAAGGCCTGCACCGGATGCTTGAGCTTCTCCCCTTCCATCCGTTTGACCTGGCTGCGGCAGGAATAACCGGTGGCGAGACAACGCTCCTTCGGCAGGCGCGCCAGCGGCTCAGCCCAGCTGAGGCCATAAATGCCTCTGGAGTTCTCCACCTGCTTGGCATCGTGACCATAGGTCCCCGCCATGCCGCAGCAACCGACCGAGACCGGTTGCAACCTGGCGCCGAAGCGGCTGAACAGGGTGCCCCAGTCGCCGTGAGTCGAGGGCTTCGCGGTCTTCTCGGTGCAGTGGGCAAACAGATACCAGGGCTGCGCGGCCTCCTCTTTGACCTCGGCCGCGGGCAGGCTCTCTACCGGCAAGGAGAGCAGCCACTCCTGGGGCAGCATCACCTGGAAGTCTCCACGGGCGGAGCCGAGTGCCTTCACATATTCGTCCCGGTAACAGAGCACCAGGGAGGGATCCACCCCCACCATGGGGATGCCGAGTCCCGCCACCTTGTTGAGGAACTGGGCACTGCTGGCCGCGGTGCGGGCGAAGGCACGCAGGAAGCCCTTCACGTGCTGGGGCTTGCCGTTGGGTTTGAACGGCAGCAAATAGGGCTGAAGTCCAAGTTTGCTCGCGAGTTTCACCAGATCTCGCACCACGGGCGCGTCGTAATAACTGGTGAAGGGGTCTTGTACGATAAGAACCACTTTTTGACGCTGTTCGGGGCTCATGGCCTCGAGTCCCGCCAGATCGAAATAGCGGGCACGGTGATCGCGAAGGGACTCGGCCAGGGTAGGCACCGAGAGCAGGGGCACGTCCACCATGCCGATGCTCTTCTCGGTCGCCTTCTGGGCCCACTCCTTCTCCAGGAAGAAGTTGACCAGCTTGGGGGCCTTGGCGAGCAGGGGCGCATAGCTTTCGACGGTGCCGACGAAGTAATCCTTGGGGCCGCGCAGGTAGCGGCTGTGATAGAGCTGCATGAAGCGGGCGCGGAAGGTGGGCACATCCACCTTGATGGGACACTGGCTGGTGCAGGCCTTGCAAGCCAGACACCCCTCCATCGCCTCCATCACCTCGTGGGAGAAGTCATACTGGCCGCGGGCGCGGGCCACGGTGTTGCGCACCTTGTCGACGATGGATTTGATGCGCAGACCGCCGCTTTGCAGCTCAATCTCTTCGCTCAAGGGATCGAATCCCTGCTCTGCCAGCTGGCGCAGCCATTCGCGCATCAAGCCTGCCCGCCCCTTCGGCGAGTGGCGACGGTCGCGGCTTATCTTGACCGAGGGGCACATGGGGGAGTCGGTCTCGAAGGTGAAGCAGAGGCCGTTGCCGTTGCAATCGAGCGCCCGGGTGTAGCTCTCACGCACGGCGATGGGGATCTGGCGGTCGAACTTGCCGCGCTTGGGCCCGTCCACCGACACCAGCTCGGCACCGCTGCCATAGGGCACGCAGATCTTGCCCGGGTTGATGCGGTTCTGGGGATCGAAGGCCCCCTTCACTCGCTGCAGTTCCTCCCACAGCTCGCCGAAGAAGGCGGGACTGTATTCGGATCTGAACCCCTTGCCGTGCTCCCCCCACATCAGGCCGCCATATTTGGCGGTGAGCGCCACCACCTGATCCGAGATGCGCCGCAGCAGTACCTCCTGCTCGGGGTCGCACAAATCCAGCGCCGGGCGCACGTGCAGGACACCGGCATCCACGTGGCCGAACATGCCGTAGTCGAGGCCGTGATCGTCCAGCAGGGCACGAAACTCCATGATGAAGTCGGCCAAGGATTCCGGTGGCACGGCGGTGTCTTCGGTGAAGGCCACCGGCTTCTTGCGCCCCTCGGCGTTGCCGAGCAGCCCCACCGACTTCTTGCGCATGGCGTAGATGGTCTCGATGCTCGGCAGGTGGCTGCATACCTGATAGCCGATGACCCCCGCCTCCCCGCTCGCCAGCAACCCGTCGATGCGGCGGCACAGCTCCGCCACCTTGGCCTGGTGCTCGGCTTCATCGGTGTCCGCAAACTCGACGATATTGAGCCCCTGCAGATCCTTGCCCGGCACCTCCTGGATGAACTCCTTGACCGAGTGCCAGATGATGTCGGCCCGGGCCAGCCCCAGCACCCGGGAGTCCACCGTCTCCACCGACAAGGCGTGGGCCTCCACCATGAAGGGGGCATTGCGAAGCGCGGACGGGAAGCTGTCGTACTTGACGTTGACCAGGGTGCGGTAGCGCGGAATGGGGGTGATGTTGAGGCGGGCCTCGGTGATGAAGCCCAGCGACCCTTCCGAGCCGCACAGCACCCGGCTCACATCCAGGGTGTCGGTGTCGGGCCTGTAGAGATGCTTGAGATCGTAACCGGTGAGGAAGCGGTTGAGCTTGGGGAAGGTCGCCTCGATGTCGGCGCGCCGCTCGCGGCCGATGCGATAGAGGGTGCGGTAGATCTCCCCTTCCCGGTTCTTAAGCGCCAGCTTGTCCGCGAGGCGCTCGCCATTGACCGGCTCCGTGCTCATGAGGTCGCCGTTCTCCAGCACCGCCTTGAGACCCAGCACGTGATCCGAGGTCTTGCCATAGACCAGCGACCCCTGACCGGACGCATCGGTATTGACCATGCCGCCCAGAGTGGCGCGGTTGGAGGTGGAGAGATCCGGCGAGAAGAAGTAGCCGTGAGGCTTGAGATAGGCGTTGAGCTGATCCTTCACCACCCCGGCCTGGGCACGCACCCAGCCCGCTTCCAGATTAATTTCCATGATCTGGTTCATATGGCGAGAGAGATCGACGATAATGCCGCCGCCCAGAGACTGGCCATTGGTGCCGGTGCCGCCGCCGCGAGGGAAAAAACTCAAGCAGGCGTAGGTGCTCTCCTGGGCCAACCTGAGCATCACCGCAATATCATCCGCACTGCGCGGATAGAGGACCGCCTCTGGAATAACCTGATAGACGCTGTTATCCGTCGCCATCGCCAACCGGCTTGCATAAGACTTTTCGATATCACCACGAAATGCGCTGCGTCCCAATACATCGAGGAACTTCAGAGTTGTGGATGACAAACTGTCCTGGTAATCGAGTCTCGGGATCATGAATCCTTGTTCCCTTCCTTTGCTTGATGCCGGAGTGCCGGCGACAACGACCGCCTGGCTCGCCTCTCTCGGGCTGCCTTGGCCGGTCCGCTCACATGTGAGCGGGCAGTATATCAGCTAGAAAACCGCTTGCGCGCTCAATCTTCACCATTTGAAAGGAGGACATTTATGGCTCATTACAGCCATGTTATCAGTACGCTGATCCGCACCGAAAAACAGGCGCTGACCCTGTCGCTGTTCGGCTGCATCGGCTTCGCCCTGTTCGGGATCGGCTACGGCCTGTTCGTCGGTTCCAACGCCATCATGCTCGATGGCATCTTCACCCTGTTCAGCATGGGCATGACGGGCCTTGGACTCATCACCGCCTACCTGGTCACCCGCCCCTCCGATGCCCGCTTCCAATATGGCTACGCCCATTTCGAGCCCATCACCAACGTCATCAACGGCACCATCATACTGCTGCTCTGTCTTGGCGCCCTGCACAGCGGCATCAGCTCCCTGATGAGCGGCGGGCGGGAGATAGACCTCGGTCACGCCCTCATCTATGCCGCCGTCTGCACCTTCTTCTGCGCCATTATCTACAAGGTCGAGTCTGCGGTGGCCGAACGGATCAATTCCGAACTGGTGCGGGTCGACTCCAAGGAGTGGCTGGTCGATACCCTGCTCAGCGTCACCCTGCTCATCGGTTTTCTGGTGGCCATCGGCCTCGATACCATCGGCTATGGCCAGTACAACCGCTACATAGACCCCGTGCTGGTCACCCTGCTGGCCCTGTGCGCCACCCTGATCCCCATCAAGGTACTCGGCCGCAACCTGCGGGAAGTGCTGAAAATCGCCCCCAAGGGGGATGTCTCACGGCTGGTGGCCAGCGAGATAGAGGCCCTGCGCCAGCGCCACGGGGTCGAGTGCTACAGCCACTTGGCGAAAAGCGGCCGCCGTTTCGATCTCGAACTCAACATCCTGGTAGCCCCAGGCCAGGAGTGGCCCATCGAGCGCCAGGATGCCCTGCGCCAGGAGCTCTGGTCCCGCCTCGGCGACACCCTGGGGGACGCCTGGCTGTCGGTCTGCTTCACCCGCGAGAAACGCTGGCTGTAACAGCCCGCCGACACCGGCAGACAAACAGGGAGGCGGTCGCCGCCTCCCTTGCCCCTCTCCCCGGCCATTTGCTGTCATCACATCTTCATAACGCCGCTATTGCCAAATCAATGACAACCGTTATCATCAGGGCTCACTTTTAACCGAGGTTTTATTGCCCATCATGGACAACCCCCGAAGTCGCCCTTCGTATATACCCATCACGTCTTGTCTTTACCTGCTCAATCCGCGCCTCTGAACGACCACTGTGCCTAGCCTTGTCACGGTCCTTTGCCGTGTCTGATACCCACGCCGTTCGTTTTTATTAGAGGTCAACATGGAATTCTTGCTGGATCCCGCCCTGCTGGTGGGTCTGTTTACCCTGATCATCCTGGAGATAGTCCTCGGGATCGACAACCTGGTCTTCATCGCCATCCTGGTGAAGAAGCTTCCTCCCGCCCAACGGGACAAGGCCCGCATCATCGGCCTCTCCCTGGCGCTGCTGATGCGCCTTGGGCTGCTCAGCATCATGTCCTGGCTGGTCACCCTCACCACCCCCTTGCTGCACCTTGGTGACTTCGCCTTCTCCGGTCGGGATCTCATCCTGATGGGGGGTGGCCTGTTCCTGCTGTTCAAGGCCACCACCGAACTGCACGAGCGCCTCGAGGCGAAACCCGAGGTCCAGGGCCAGGTCGGCGTCTACGCGGGCTTTGGCGTGGTGATCGCCCAGATCCTGGTGCTGGATGCCGTCTTCTCCCTGGACTCCATCATCACCGCCGTCGGCATGGTGGATCACCTGGGGGTCATGATGGCGGCGGTGACCATCGCCATGGTGGTGATGGTGCTCGCCTCCAAGCCGCTGACCCGCTTCGTCAACGCCCACCCGACCGTGGTGGTGCTCTGTCTGAGCTTCCTGCTGATGATAGGTTTCAGCCTGGTGGCGGAAGGGTTTGGCTTCCACATTCCCAAGGGTTACCTCTACGCCGCCATCGGCTTCTCGGTGCTCATCGAGTTCTTCAACCAGTTGGCCCAGCGCAGCGCCCGTCGCCACGCATCCCGGCTTCCCCTGCGTGAACGCACCACGGCCGCCATCTTCCAGATGATGGGAGGCAGCAAGCGCAGTGCGGCTCAGGAACTGGACGAAGACGAGGAGCAGGAACAGCCCCTGCCCCCCGGCTTTGGCGAGGAGGAGCGCAACATGGTGAGCGGCGTGCTGTCTCTCGCCGAGCGATCCATCCGCACCATCATGACGCCGCGATCCGAGATGGCCTGGATCGACGTCAATGACAGCCCGGACGAGATCCGCGCCCTGCTGCAACGGGAGCCTCACAGCCTGTTCCCGGTCTGTGACGGCGGGCTGGACGACCTCATCGGGGTGGTCAAGGCACGTGACCTGCTGTTCGCCCTGAACGAGGGGCAGTCCCTGCACGCACTCGCCAAGCAGAACGACCCCGTCATCGTGCCCCAGACCATCAACGTGATCCGATTGCTGGCGGAGCTGCGCCAGGCCAGGGGCAGCCTCATCCTGGTGACGGACGAGTTCGGCGTCATCCAGGGGCTGGTGACCACCCACGATCTGCTGGAGGCCATCGTCGGCGAGCTGCCGGATGAGGGCGAGACCCCGGACGTGGTCCGCGATGGGGAAGGCTGGCTTATCAACGGCAGCACCAACATCCATCAGGTGGAGCAGGCGCTGGATTGTGACGGACTGGTGAGCGAGAGCGATGAGTACGTGACCCTGGCGGGCATGCTGCTCTCCCACTTCGGCAGCCTGCCGGAGCAGGGCCAGCAGTTGCAGCTGGGCGGGCATCACTTCGAGGTGCTGGCGGTGAACGAGCGACGCATCGAGCGAGTGAGGATCAGGGCGCTGCAGCCCTGACGCCAGCCCACGCCATGGGCGTGAATGGATGCCAATGAATCAAACCAGAGGGCCAGTCGGCCCTCTTTTTTTGGCCTCCCATCGCCATTGCTGCACAAGTTGCAATTCTCTTCTGTGATTACCCCTCTTTTTCTCAATACAGGCGGGGAATAGAGTCAGCACCATCACCCGATGAGGAATTCAAAATGAGCCACGACAACCTGTTCTGCCCCCTGCGCCTCGGCCAACTGCACCTGAACAACCGTATCGTCATGCCCCCCATGACCCGCTCCCGCGCCAGCCAGCCCGGGGATGTGGCCAACGCCATGATGGCCACCTACTACGGCCAGCGGGCCGACGCCGGTCTCATCGTGAGCGAAGGCACCCAGATCGATCCCCTCGGCAAAGGCTATGCCTGGACCCCGGGCATCCATAGCGCCGAGCAGGTCGCCGGCTGGAAGCTGGTAACGGACGCCGTCCATGCCAAGGGGGGCACCATCTTCGCCCAGCTCTGGCACGTGGGCCGGGTCACTCATCCGGACAACATCGGCGGCGCCCAGCCCATCTCGGCGTCAGCCATCAAGGCCGACGGGGTCAAGGTCTTCGTGGACAACGGCAGCGACGCCCCGGGGTTTGTGGAAACCACCCTGCCCCGCGCCATGACCCAGGCCGACATCGACATCGTGGTGGGCCAGTTCCGCCGCGCCGCCCGCAACGCCATGGAGGCGGGGTTTGACGGCATCGAGCTGCACGCCGCCAACGGCTATCTCATCAACCAGTTCCTGGACTCCGAGTCCAATGCCCGTACCGACAACTACGGCGGCTCCCTCGAGAACCGGCTGCGCTTCTTGAAAGAGGTGGTCGAGGCGGTGAGCGCCGAGATCGGGGCGGATCGGGTCGGCGTGCGCCTGGCCCCCCTCACCACCCTGAATGGCACCGTGGATGCCAATCCGGAGCAGACCTATCTGGCCGCCGCCCGCCTGCTGGGGACGCTCGATGTCACCTATCTGCACATCGCCGAAGCGGACTGGGACGATGCCCCCCTGATGCCGGAGAACTTCAAGCAGGGGCTGCGGGACGCCTTCCCCAACACCCTCATCTATGCGGGCAAATACGATGGCGCGCGGGCGCGGGCCGCCCTCGAGGCGGGCTGGGCAGACATGATTGGCTTTGGCCGCCCCTTCGTGGCCAACCCCGATCTGCCGAACCGGCTGCGCCACGGCTACCCCTGGGCGCCCCATGATCCGGCCACCCTGTTTGGCGGCGCCGAGCACGGCCTCACCGACTACCCCGTCTATCAGGGGGAAAGCACCCCGCAACCCGCCTGATTGATAGCGGCTCTCCCTTCTGTTTATTGGCCCCCGCCCTGCGGGGGCTGTTTATTTTGTTAACCCCCTCTTGTATCAGCCCCTCTCTGTATCGACCCCTCTTCCCCGCGCCCAAAAACCGGGAGTCAATCATCACTTGTCTGATGAAGATCAAAACCTTGTCATGACAAGAGGCAGATAGTGCACCCATCTCACCCTTCAGGGAGTCATGGTTGTGAGCACCACACAGACCCGGCTGGTCGCCTCGGTAGCGGGACGACTTCGCATCAGACAGGGCAGCGCGGATCCTGCCCAATTGACCCGCTGGCAGACAGAAGTGGCCAGCTGGCCCGGGGTGCAGAGCGCCCGCCTCAACCGGGCGGCCCTCAGCCTCATCGTGCAATACGCCACGGCGCACTGCTCCCAGTCCGAGATGGAGTCCCGCATCCGGGCCCTCTGCCTTGAGGACGAGGCTGAGCCGGTGTCGACGCTGGCCCCGACTGTCGCATCACCACGGCGACACACTTCACTGCGTCCCCATAAGGCGGCCTGGCGCAGGCGCGCCAACCGGGGGGCCAAGATAACCGCCATGGTGGCCCTGCCGCTCTCCATTGCCCTGGTCTACGCCGGCCACAAGCGCCTGCACGCCGCCACCGGCTGGCTGTTCGTCGCGGCCCTGTCGGTGCATCTGGCCATCCATCGTCGCAACGTTTTCCATTAAGCAGAGCAAAGGTACGGCATGACACGCCTTGAACAGCTGCGGGCCCTGACCCGCCACCTGACCATCGCCCACCACATCCCCGGCCGGGTTCGTTTCAAACTCAAGCTGGGGGCCCTCGGCAGTGCCGAAATGAGCCAACTTGGCCAGATGGGACAGCTCAAGCAGATGATTGAGACCATGCCCGGCATTCGCGATCTGCGCGTCAACCCCGCCGCCCTCTCCTGCGTGGTGGAGTACGACCCGGCCCAGATAACCCCTCCCCTGTGGGAGTCCCTCGTCGAGGGGAAAGAGTGTGAACAGGTCCACCAGGCCCTGGATCGCATCGAGCACCATGTCCAGACCTTTTCCCATGGTTGATCCCGCCCAGCCGCGGCGATCCCATTCACAAGGAGCCATATCATGATCCCGTTGATCGTCGGCGCCATCGCCGGTGCCCTGGCCGTGCGCACATTGCAGCGTACCCGCCCCTCCGTCTCCCTTCACAAGGCCAAAGACTCCCTGCGCCAGGTGTCCATCGCCGGACTCACCAGCCTGGAGCACTCCTCCGCCAGATTGCGCCAGCAGTTGAGCGAGCCACAGGCCCCCGCACCGGACGCCGAGGGGGTGGCCGAGCAAGAAGCGCCCGAGGAGCCCAAGGCATGACCACCGACAATCGCGAGCTCGCCAATCACTTCGCCCGGGGCGCCGTGGCAGGGGGGCTGCTCAGCGCACTGCAAAGCGGCGCCAAACCGGGTAAACGCTCCCGGCGCAAGGTGCTGCGCCATGCCCTGCAGGGGGGGATTGCCACCGCCACCGGCCTCGGGGTCGCCAACGCCCTCGAGCAAGGTAACCTCTCGCGAGCCGGCCTGCTGCTCGCGGGCGGCATCCTCGGCATCGCCAGCGCAGAGCGGCTGCTGACCCCCCGCGACTGACACATACACAGACACTCCCCTCCATTGAACAAGCCAAAGGAATCATCTCATGGGTAAGAAGAGCAAGAAGGCCTACAAGAAGCTGTTGAAGGCACAGATGGCACAGGGCAACGGCGCTCAGGCTGGCATAGGGCAAGCCCAGGGCTGGCTCGGCAAGTTGCAGGGCAACAGCACCCAGCAACTGCTGCTGGGGGCCGCCATCGGGGCGGCGGCGGCCTATGTGCTCAGCAACGACGAGATGCGCGAGAAGATAGTGCGCTCCGCCGTGCGCCTCTACAGCGACATCAGCGGCGGCGTGGCCGAACTCAAGGAACAGATGGCGGACATGCAGGCCGAGCTGCAGGCTCAGGGCGGCGAGCAGGATGAGTAGCGAGAGCGCTCTCTCCTCCCTGCGCCTGGTTCACCAGTGCCGGGGACGGGCGCGCTGGCGCTATGGCTGCCACGGACGGCCGCCGCTGGATCAGCCGGGGCTTCGCTACGCCATCGCCGATCTGCCCGGGGTGCAGGCGGTCAGGTTCAACCCCAAGGCCAGCTCGCTTATCGTCACCTTTGACGCGCAGGTGACCGAAATACAATCCCTGGCGGAGCAGATCCTCTCCCTCGCCCCGCCCCCGGGCCGGTTAACCCCGCCGGCATCGCCCCCTGATGCCGTCAGCCGCACCCGGCTCGCCACCAATCTGGCGGCCCTGCTCGGGGTCAACCTGCTGCCGGTGCCGCTGCGATTGCCCCTCTCCCTGCTGATGGCGATGCCGGTGCTTCGCCACGGCGCCGGGGAGCTCTTCTCCCGCGGTCTCACCTCCCACGTGCTGGAGGGCATGGCGGTCTCCATCTCCCTTGGCAGCGGCGATTATCTCGCGGCCAACACCACCTCCTTCATGCTGGAGCTGGGGGAATATCTGGAAGAGTCCATCTCCCGGCGATCCGATGACATGCTGCGGGAATTGCTCAAGCCCGCCAGCGACGAGATCTGGGTCGAGCGGGACGGGGTGGAGATCCTGGTGCCGGCGGGCGAGGTGCAGGTGGGCGAGACGGTGATCGTCGCCACCGGCATGGTCATCCAGATAGACGGTACCGTGCTCGGCGGGGAGGCCTATGTCAACGAGGCCTCCATGACCGGCGAGAGCCGCTCCGTGGCCAAGGCACGGGGCGATGCCGTGATGTCCGGCACCGTGCTGGAGGATGGGCGACTGCGCATCTACGCCGAGCACGTGGGTCAGCGCACCGCCGCCGCCCGCATCGCCGACTATGTGCAGCAGTCCCTCACCGCCAAGAGCGAGGTGCAACTGCAGGCCTCCCGGCTGGCCGACAGGCTGGTGCCGAGGGTGCTCGGGCTCGCGGGCTCGGCCTACCTGCTCAGCGGAGACTGGCGCCGCGCCGCCGCCGTGCTGCAGGCGGACTACTCCTGCGCCCTCAAGCTCGCCACCCCGGTGGCCTTCAAGTCGGCCATGTATGCCGCGGGCAAGGGGGGCATCCTCATCAAGGGGGCCACGGCCCTCGAGCGCCTGGCCGAGGCCGATACCTTCATCTTCGACAAGACCGGCACCCTGACCAACGGCGATCTGGTGGTGACCGATTCCATCACCTTCGATTCCGCCTACACGGCGGACGATCTCATCTGGCTCGCCGCCTCGGTGGAGGAGCACTACTTCCACCCCCTGGCCATCGCCGTGGTGGAGGCGTCCCGCAACATCGAGGGGCGCCACTTCGATCACACCGAGGTGGAGTTCATCGTCGCCCACGGGGTGGCGAGCGAGATCGACGGCAAACGCATCGTGGTGGGCTCGCGCCACTTCGTGGAAGAAGATGAGGGGATCGATGTCAGCCCCTGGCAAGAGACCCTGCACGGCCTCTACCACGAGGGCAAGACCCTGCTCTACATCGGCTACGGCGGCAGTCTCATCGGGGTGCTGGCCCTGCGCGACACGGTACGCGAGCAGAGCGCCGCCACCCTCGCCCGGTTGCGCCAGTCCGGGGTGAAGCGGATCCTGATGCTGACCGGGGATCACCACGACAGGGCCCAGGATCTCGCCGATCGGCTCGGCATCGACGAGGTGTTTGCCCAGCTGCTGCCTGAGGAGAAGGCCAGCATCATAGAGCAGCTCACCGCAGAGGGGGCCCGCATCGCCTTCGTCGGGGATGGCATCAACGATGCCCCGGCGCTGGCGGGCGCCCACGTCGGGATCGCCATGCAGAAGGGGGCCGACATCGCCCGCATCTCCGCCGACATTGCCCTGCTGCAGGACGACATCGGTCGGGTGGCCGAGGCCCGCGAGCTGGCCTGCGCCGCCATGGGGCTCATTCACGACAACTACCGCATCGCCATCGGCGCCAACACCGCCATCCTGGGGGCGGCGGCGGTCGGACTGTTGAGCCCCATCGTCGCCTCGGTGCTGCACAACGGCACCACCATCGGCATCCTGCTCAATGCCCTGCGAGGGCGGCACTGAGCCACGTGCTTGCCCGCTCACACGGGGCCCGCCGCGATGGGCCCCGTGCTTTTTCCTCCCGCCCTCCCCGCGCATCCCTCTCGCACTCTGGCCTGCGCCCGGCCCCCTCACCGTCCATCAGAAGCCGGGCAAGCATCCCTAAGCCATTCAATGTCGACCCAAGGTAGTGTTATTGACTACAAAATAGAGAGCATACGATTCATTTGGTATGTATTTCTGCATTTAACAGCATGATAGTTCACCCGCCAGGCCCCAAGACGCGGGGTCAACTGCCGGTATGCCGCCTTTTATTCCTTGAGGACGCCCATCTGGCGCGCCGGGGGAGACTTGTCATCAAAGCGCCTTATAATGGCGCCAGAAAAACCATAACTGATTGAAGACATGAGAGGTGGAGAACCACCTCCCCTACAAGGAGTCCCTATGAAGAAAAACGTCATCTGCGATATCGACGGCGTCATCCTGCACAACAACGATCTCATTCCGGGGGCTGATCGCTTCGTTCATCGCCTGCTGGAGCAGGGCAGCAAGCTGTTGTTCCTCACCAACTATCCGGCCCAGACCCAGAAAGATCTGCAAAACCGCTTCCGCTCCGCCGGCATCGAGGTGCCCGAGGAGTGCTTCTACACCTCCGCCATGGGCACCGCCGATTTTCTCAAGCGCCAGGATGGCAAGAAGGCCTATGTGATCGGTGAAGGGGCCCTGACCCACGAGCTTTACAAGGCCGGTTTCACCATCACCGACATCGACCCCGACTTCGTGGTGGTGGGGGAGACCCGCAACTACAACTGGAGCATGATGCAGCTCGGCGCCAAGTTCGTGGATCAGGGGGCCCGCTTCATCGCCACCAACCCGGACACCCACGGCCCCATGATGTACCCGGCCTGCGGTGCCCTCTGCGCCCCCATCGAACGAATGACCGGCAAGAAGCCCTTCTACGTGGGCAAGCCGAGTGCCTGGATCATCCGCGCGGCGCTCAACCGGATGGAGGCCCACTCCGACGACACCATCATCATCGGCGACAACCTGCGCACCGATATCCTGGCGGGCTTCCAGGCAGGACTGGAAACCGTGCTGGTGCTATCCGGGGTGAGCAAGGTGGCGGACATCGACCGCATGCCGTTTCGACCAAACCACATCTTCGACTCCGTGGTCGACATCGACATCGTCTGATCTCCCCGGCTTGCGCCTCCCCCGCCCCTTGGCAAGGGGCGCCTCTTCGTTTAACTTAATCGCAACACCGTTAAACAAAATAAACGGGAGCAGGACGCTCCCTCTCATTGCAAGGAGGCCTCATGAAGAACCTCAGCGACTGGATCCTGCTGGACAGGCACCCCGTCTCCCCCACTCCGCTGATGCCCGCTCCCGATCGCATCCAGTCCGGCCATCCGAGCCAGACCCTGTGGAATCACTATTCCGACCCGAGCCAGCAGTTTCACGTGGGCTTCTGGGCCTGCGAGCCCGGGTGCTGGGCCGTGCACTACACCGAGCACGAGTATTGCCAGTTGCTCGAGGGCGAGGCGCTGATCCACGACGATAAAGGGGGCACATTGCACCTCAGACCCGGTGATCAGTTCGTCATCCCGGCAGGCTTTGTCGGGCAGTGGGAAACCCTGGTCGCCTGCCGCAAGCTCTACGTGATCTTCGAGCCCGCGACGGCTTGACGTCCCCGTCAACCGACTCCTCTTTTCAGCCCCTTCCCCTGCCGCCCGCTTGACGCTGGCGGCATGATTTTATGCGGTTTTCCCGCTTGCAAAAGGGTTTTACGCTAGGCATTGTGATTGGCGAGGAATGTAAATGGAATTTCGAGCCCAAACGTGGGGGGCTCTATAAAAATCAATGAGGATTACCGCCAATGTGTTCTATTTTCGGCATTCTGGACATCAAGTCCGACGCAGTCGCCCTGCGCAAGTCGGCCCTGGAAATGTCCAAGCGACTGCGTCACCGCGGGCCTGACTGGTCCGGCGTCTACAGCTCTGACAAGGCCATTCTGGTGCACGAGCGCCTGGCCATCGTCGATCCGGGCAATGGCGCCCAGCCGCTCTACAACCCCGAGCGTACCCATGTGCTGGCCGTCAACGGCGAGATCTACAACCACAAGGAACTGGAGAAGACCCTCAAGGTCGATTTCCAGTTCCAGACCAAGTCCGACTGTGAAGTGCTGCTGGCGCTTTACAAGGAGAAAGGCCCGGCGTTTCTCGACGATCTGAACGGCATCTTCGCCTTCATCCTCTACGACGCCGAACAGGATGCCTACCTCATCGGTCGCGATCACATGGGGATCATCCCCCTCTACACCGGCCGCGACGAGCACGGCAACTTCTACGTGGCGTCCGAGATGAAGGCCCTGGTACCGGTGTGCAAGAGCGTCGAGACCTTCCCGCCGGGACACTACCTGTGGAGCAAGGATGGCGAACTTAAAACTTGGTACAAACGCGACTGGATGGAATACGGCGCGGTCGAGCAGAACGTCAGCGACAAGGCTGAACTGAAAGCGGCGCTGGAAGCGGCGGTCAAGCGTCAGCTGATGTGCGACGTGCCCTACGGCGTGCTGCTCTCCGGCGGTCTGGATTCGTCCGTCATCTCCGCCATCACCAAGCTCTATGCGGCCCGCCGCATCGAGGACGATGGCAAGAGCGAGGCCTGGTGGCCCCAGTTGCACTCCTTCGCCGTGGGGCTGGAAGGCTCACCGGATCTCGCCGCCGCCCGCAAGGTGGCCGATCACCTCGGCACCATTCACCACCAGATCCACTTCACCGTGCAAGAGGGGCTGGATGCCCTGCGGGACGTCATCTATCACCTCGAGACCTATGACGTCACCACCATCCGCGCCTCCACCCCCATGTACCTGATGGCCCGCTATATCAAGGCGATGGGCATCAAGATGGTGCTCTCGGGCGAGGGCTCGGACGAGTTGTTCGGCGGTTATCTCTACTTCCACAAGGCGCCGAACGCCCGCGAGTTCCACGAAGAGAACGTGCGCAAACTCGCCTCCCTGCACCTGTATGACTGCCTGCGGGCCAACAAGTCCATGGCCGCCTGGGGCGTGGAAGGTCGCGTGCCCTTCCTCGACAAGGAGTTCATGGACGTGGCCATGCGCCTGCAGCCTGCCGACAAGATGTGCGGCAAGGGCAAGATCGAGAAGCACATCCTGCGGGAAGCCTTCGAGGAGCTGCTGCCCCACGAGGTGGCCTGGCGCCAGAAGGAGCAGTTCTCCGACGGCGTGGGCTACTCCTGGATTGACAGCCTGAAAGCCATGGTCGAAGAGGAAGTGACGGATCAGATGTTCGAGGCGGCGGCGTTCCGCTTCCCGGTCAACACCCCGCTCACCAAGGAAGCCTACTTCTACCGCGCCATCTTCGACGAGCACTTCCCGCTGGAAGCGGCCGCCCGTACCGTGCCCTACGGCAAGTCGGTCGCCTGCTCCACCCCGACCGCATTGGAGTGGGATGCCAAGTTCAAGGAGATGGCAGACCCGTCCGGCCGCGCCGTGATGGACGTCCACCAGCAGAGCTACTGATCCCTCGCGCGGAACCCGACTGCCCGATCATAAAGCCCCTCCCGCGAGGGGCTTTTTCATGTTCGTCCCGGTTTGGCTTAACAATGCCGTTTTTCGTCTATCTCATGCCGTTATCACCCTTGGCGACCGGATCCGTTCATGTCACATTGATGCAGCTTGGAAGCAAACAACACAAGGAAGAGACAATGAAACGACTGTTACTGCCCCTGATGCTAGGTTCCGCCCTGCTCAATGGCGTGGCCCAGGCGGCCGAACATCTCTGGGCCAAGGGGCTGCCCGATTACAGCCAGGGCTATGACGAGCAGCGGGATCCTGCGAACGATCTCGCCGCCGCCAGCGCCAGGGCCAATGCAGAGGGCAAGAAGGTGTTGCTGCTGGTGGGCGGCGAGTGGTGCAGCTGGTGCCAGGAGATGAACCACTTCCTGGACAGGGAGCCGGCCCTTGCCAACCAGTTCAACCAGACCTTCGTGGTGGTCAAGGTGAACGTCAGCAAGGCGAACAAGAACGAAGCCTTCTTGAAGTCCTATCCCGAGTATCTGGGGGTGCCCCACTTCTATGTGCTGAATGCAGACGGCAAGCTGCTGGAGTCCTTCAACACCGGGCTGCTGGAGAAGGGCAAGAGTTACGATGAAGGGAAGTTCGGCAAGTTTATCGCCTTCTTCCAGCCCTCGTCGGCAAGCAGTTAAGCAGCCACCCATGGTCCCGCCCCTTGCAACGGGCGGGGCCTGCACCATCGCCCCCTCGAGGCTCGGCGGCGATCTGTACGCTACCCGCCGGCCACCCCTTTTCGCACTGGACGCACGAGGACGACACTATGTTACGGATCCTGGGCAAGGCCTCCTCCATCAATGTGCGCAAGGTGCTCTGGACCTGCGCCGAGCTGGGCCTTCCGTTTGAACTGGAGGAGTGGGGAGCGGGGTTCAAACCGACCAATACCCCCGAGTTCCTCGCACTCAACCCCAACGCCATGGTACCGGTCATCCAGGATGGGGACTTCACCCTGTGGGAGTCGAACACCATCATCCGCTACCTGGTATCCCGCTATGGCGATGGGACTCTCTACCCCACGGATGCGCGCGAGAGGGCCATCGTCGATCAGTGGATCGACTGGCAAGCATCGGATCTGAACAGTGCCTGGCGTTACCCCTTCATGTCCCTGGTCCGGCACTCCCCTTTGCATCAGGACAGCGCTGCGCTCAAGGCAGGTTGCGCGGATTGGACCCGCTACATGCAGCTGCTGGACAGGCATCTCCAGTCGACCGGTGCCTATGTGGTGGGGAGTCACTTCTCGCTGGCCGACATTCCCATCGGGCTGTCGGTCAATCGCTGGCAGGAGACGCCCCTTGACCGTCCCCTGCTGCCCGCCGTCGAGGCGTACTACCGACGATTGGGCACACGCCCCGGCTTTCAGCTGTATGGCTGCAACGGGATACCATAGGGCATCAGCAGCAGAAGTGGCGGAATGAAGGGTGGCAAGCCGGGCCGGCTTGCCACTCTGCGTTCAGACCTGGGCGTCAGGCTGACTGGCGGGGGCCGCCTGGATGAAGGCCTGCAGCTGTTCGCAGTTGGCGACGATGCGCTCTATGGTGGGGTAGTCGCTCAGGGTCATGTTGAAGCGGCGGGCATTGTAGACCTGGGGCACCAGCATGCAGTCCGCCAGGGTCACCTCGTTGCCGACGCTGTAGACCCCGGCCGTGGTCATCAGCAGTTGCTCGAGGGCGGTGAAGGTCTCGTCAATCCAATGGCAGTACCACTGGTCACGGTGCGCCTTGCCCTGCCCCAGCTCCTGCTCCAGGTAGTTGAGTACCCTCAGGTTGTTCAGGGGATGGATGTCGCAGGCGATCATGTTGACGATCTGGCGCACCCTGGCCCTGTCCTCGGCGGCGGAGGGCATCAGCGGGTAGGCAGGATAGGTCTCGTCGAGGTACTCCATGATGGCGACAGACTGGCCTATCTGCACCTCACCATCGACCAGAAAGGGCACCAATCCCTGGGGATTGACGCGGCGATAAGCCTTCTCTTTCTGTTCCCCCTTGCCCAGATGGACCGGGTGCTGCTCATAACTGAGGCCTTTCAGTTGCAGCACCAGACGCACGCGAAAGCTGGCCGATGAACGCCAATATCCAAACAACTGCAGCATATTCTGTCCCTGTGATGGCAGGTGCCTGGCACCTGCCTTGTCGCCTGCCGACCCGGTGATCGGCCAAGGCTCCTAGCTCGTCTGGCTGGCATCCCCTTGCGTGACACGCTGTGAAATGGTGCCAAACAGACTCATCCCGTTGCGATCCTGCATCGCGATGGACACTGTATCACCAAAGCGCAGGAAGGGTGTAGTGGCCTGACCTGACTCGATAATTTCCAGCATCCGCAGCTCGGCGAGGCAGGAGGAACCGGCGCTTCTGTCGTAGTTGGAGACGGTGCCGGAGCCGATGATGCAGCCGGCCCCGAGCGGCCTCGTCTTGGCGGCGTGGGCAATCAGCTCGAAGAAGTTGAAGGTCATGTCCACCCCCGCATTCGGGGCACCGAACAGGGCACCGTTCAGATGGGTCAACAGCGGCAGGTGCACCTTGCCATCGCGCCAATCCTGGCCGAGCTCGTCCGGGGTGATGGCTACCGGCGAGAAAGTGCTGGAGGGCTTGGACTGGAAGAAGCCAAACCCCTTGGCAAGCTCCCCCGGGATGAGGTTGCGAAGGCTCACGTCGTTGACCAGCAGCAGCAGCTTGACGTGGGTCGCGGCCGCCTCCTGGCTTACCCCCATGGGCACATCGTCGGTGATGATGGCCACCTCGGATTCAAAGTCGATGCCCCACTCCTCGGCCCCCATGACGATGGGGCCGCGCGGAGCCAGGAAGCTGTCGGAGCCCCCCTGGTACATCAGGGGATCGTGCCAGAAGCTCTCCGGCATCTCGGCGCCGCGCGCCTTGCGTACCAGCTCCACGTGGTTGACATAGGCACTGCCATCCGCCCACTGGTAGGCACGGGGCAGCGGAGAGAGACAGGCCGCCTCATCGAAGGGAAAGGCATCGGCCAGGGCCCCATCGTTGAGCGCCTGATAGATGGCGGCAAGGCGGGGGGCGGTCTGCGGCCATTCATCCAGCGCCCCCTGTAGGGTCGGCGCTATGCCCGATACCAGAACGGCGCGGGAGAGATCCCGGCTCACCACCACCAGGGCGCCGTCACGCTTGCCGTTATTCAATGTTGCCAGTTTCATGAGAGATCCTTATTTGCCACTCGGGGCGAGTTCTGGGCGCAGCCAGCTGTTGACGTAACGGGGGTTCTCTACCCCCTCACACAGGCTGCCCACGTTCAGGGCATCGCGGGTATCCAGCATCACGGCCACCTCGTCGGTAAATTTCTTGGCATAGGCCTGGCCTGCCGCGAACGCCTTGGGATGGGGGCCATGGGTGAAACCGGCCGGATGGAAGGTGACCATGCCCCGCTCTATGTTGTCCCGGCTGAAGAAGTCACCGGCGTGGTAGAAGAGCACCTCATCGAAGTCATCGTTGCTGTGGTAGAAAGGCACCCGCAGGGCACCGGGATCGCTCTCGATGGGGCGCGGCACGAAGGTGCAGACCACGAAACGGCTCGCCACGAAGGTGGAATGGGCCGAGGGAGGCAGGTGGTAGCGATGGCTCATCAGCGGGCGAATATCCCGCCAGTTGAGGCGCACCACGCACAAGTCCCCGTGCCAGCCCTGGGCATCCAGCGGATTGAACGGCCAGGTGACGACCGAGACCTGATTGTGACGCTTGATCTGCAGGGACCAGGGATTCTCATCCTGCTGGGCGAGGAAGGCCTCGTCGATGGCGGGCACTTCCAGGGCCGCCGGATCGAAGATGGCATGATTACCCACCAGCCCCTTGTCTGGCAGCTGATAACTGTCGTCCGTGGCCTCTATCATCAGAATAAACAGCGGATCAGTCGGCTCTATGCGCCACATTGTGCCACGGGGGATCACCACATAGTCCCCGTCCCGCACGCTCAGGTGGCCGTAATCACAATAGAACTCCCCGCTCCCCTCGTGGATGAACAGCAGCTCGTCGCCATCGGCATTGCGCACCAGAAACGGCATGGATTCCGACAGGCGCCACACCCGGTAGCGGCAGTGGGCGTTGTGCAAAATGTCCGGCATCACCCAGGGGGAGAGGGAGCTTATCTCCTCGGTCAGGCCATTCAAGTCGAAAGCCCGTGGCCGCAGCGGCCCCTCCCAACCCACCCAGTCGGTGGGGGCATGCTTGTGGTGCATGTGGGTGGCCGGGCCGAAGAAGCCGGCGCGTCCGAGCTCGCGCTCGTAGATGGCCTGCTCCGGCAAATCGGCGTGGGCCTGGCGGGAGTGGGTCCCCTCCCGGTGGGGAAAGCTTATCCAGTTACGCATGGCAACCTCCTGCCCGGATGTGAACAAGGTGGCAATTACGCATCGTGCAACTCTCCGTCCTTCTCGCCGTGGAGCACCCCCCGGCGGATCTGATCCAGCTCGATGGATTCGAACAGTGCCTGGAAGTTCCCCTCACCGAACCCCTCGTTACCCTTTCGCTGGATGATCTCGAAAAACACGGGGCCGATGACGGTGTCGGTGAAGATCTGCAGCAGTATGCCGTCCTTGGTCGGTGAACCATCGATGAGGATGCGCAGCTCACTCAAGGCCGCCAGATCCTCCTGATGGCCGGCGACCCGGCTGTTCACCCCTTCGTAATAAGTATCCGGCGTAGGCATGAAGCCGGTTCCCCGCCCTCTGAGCGTGCGGATGGTGTGGTAGATGTCGCTGGAGGCCATGGCAATGTGCTGGATCCCCTCCCCCTTGTACTGGCGCAGGTACTCCTCGATCTGGGACTTGTCATCGGCGGATTCATTGATGGGAATGCGGATCTTGCCGCAAGGGGCCGTCATGGCGCGGGAATGCAGGCCGGTCAGCTTGCCCTCGATATCGAAGTAGCGAATTTCGCGGAAGTTGCCGATCCGCTCGTAGAAGTTCGACCAGACGTCCATGTTGCCGCGTTGCACGTTGTGGGTCAGGTGATCGATCTCATAGAGGCCGGCGTCCACCTCCGCCATGCGGGCCTGCCAATCGGGGTAAAACACAAAGTCTACGTCGTAGATGGAGCCCCGCTCGCCGTAGCGGTCCACAAACGACAGGGTACTCTCGCCGATGCCGTAGATGGCGGGGATATTGAGCTCCATGGGGCCTATCTTGCCCACAAACGGCTTGGCCCCCTTGGCGATGGCATACTGCTGGGCGCGGCCCGCATCACTCACCCGAAACGCCATGCCGCAGACGCTCGGCCCGTGCAGGCTGGCAAACTGCTCCGCCTGGGAGTGGGGTTCGGCGTTGACCACGAAGTTGATATCCCCCTGGCGATAGAGCCAGCACTGCTTGTGCTTGTGCTGCGCCACCTCGGCAAAGCCCAACGAGACGAACAGTGCCTTGAGGGCGGCGATGCCCTTGGCATCCGGCGCCGTGTATTCCACGAATTCGAAACCGTCGGTGCCGAGGGGATTGATGGTCTGGGTAGGGGAGGAAGAGGTGGTCATGCTGCGCTCCTTGCGACGGCCCCATGGCCGTGTGCCGATGATGAATGAAACCCGATTGAGGAGGCTGGCATCAGGACACCAGATCCCTCAATCGCGAATTGTTAATACCTTGTTTCATTAGAGGCAGGAGCCGGGCAGAAGAGAAGAGGCGGTTTGCAGATAGTTTTCCGGGCAGAGGTCGGGAAAGATGTAAACAAGTTGTGACATTGAAAGCGCGACCTTGTGGATCCCCTCTCAGGGACCCGCAGGGCTGTCAGCTTTGCCTTACAGGGACCAGGATTTGGGCTCTATTTGAGGAACGCTTGCCCGTGCAGCGTGCAATCGTGCCGGGGTTGGATTGATAAGCCAGGCCCGCTCCCCCAGCGCCAGCAGCGGCAGATCGTGCAGGCTGTCGCTCAAGGTGAGAGAGGGTTTGAGCGCCCGGATCTCGGGCAGGATCTTGTGCTGGCCGTGACAGTAAAAGCAGGGCACCAGACCACCCCGGCGATAACGCATGCGAGAACCCAGTATGCGGTGAAGTAAATGGCCGGAGAGCTGGCAATGGAGCTGTGCCCGCACCAGGGCCTGAGGGCTTGCCGAGATCACCCAGCAGCGATCCCCCTGTGCCATCAGCAGGGTCTTCGCCTCTTTGTAGAGGCCGGGCCGGGTACGGCAATAGTCACGCACCAGAGCGCGCCAGCCAAGGGGCGAGAGCCCGAGGGTGATGGCCCACCAGATGAGGGCGATCCCCATGCGCCGCGGGTTTGACAACACTCGACCGGGCAACAGGTAGATGAGACCGCCAAGACCGATGACCGGCAGCAGCAACAGGGGCCAGCGGCGGCGATAGAGGATGTAGCGCAGCAGACCCGCGTGGCTGTCATCGGGTGCCAGGGTGTCGTCAAAATCTGCCAGGATCCACCCCGTTTGCGGCCACTCAGCCTCCACCTCGGACGAGTGGCTCATGGCACCAGTCCAGCGAGGGTGTCGTGCAGCTCTGGCAGCATAAACCACTGCCCTTCATCCGGTTGGCAGACGAAATCATATGCCTCTTCCCCCAGAGAGAAGGAAAGACGCCAGGCGTGCAGATAACCGCGATCCGCGGCGGTACCGCCGTAGCGCTCGTCCCCGAGGATGGGGGCGCCGATGCTCTTCAGGGCGACCCGGATCTGGTGGGTCTTGCCGGTCTGGGGCTTGATGCGATAGAGCCGCAGCCCCTCCCGCACCGATGCCGAGTCGAACCAGCTGATGGCGGGATTGTCCTGACTGCGGGCCAGCATCCAGCTGCCCCCACGTCCTTTTTGCATGTCCCCCTTGACCCAACCCTGTTTCTTCTTCGGTTTTCTGTCCGACAGCGCCAGATATTGCTTGCTCACCCGCCGCTCGGCGAAGGCCATGCTCAGTGCCCGATTCGCTTCCGGGGTCCGGGCCAGCAACAAGAGCCCCGAGGTCATCTTGTCGAGCCGATGCACCGGATAGAGCTCCAACCCGGTGTCGGCACGCACCCGGCTGACCAGCCCCTGATGGGTCAGCCCCGCCTCCCCGGCTTCATCATGCATGCCAAGGCCCGGCCCTTTATTCACGACAATAAAATCTTTCTGCTGCGAGAGTATGCGGTACATTCAGAACCCTTTAGAATCAATCCATCAATAAGAAAAAAACGGCCCACAGGCCACACCCCATAGACCTTCAGCACAAGAATCGCACGGATGACGAGACACTTGCTTTGGCTGCTACTGCTCCTGGCTGGCCACGCAGCTCCTTTACGGGCCAGCGATCAGACAGACAAACCTCCCGATCGGGTGGTGCTGCAACTGCGCTGGCTCCACCAACCCCAGTTTGTGGGTTATCACATGGCCAAGGCCAAGGGCTACTACGCCGACGCCGGCCTGGATGTAGAGATAAGACCCGGCGGCAAGGGCATCAGCCCGATGGAGGAGGTGTTGACCGGGCGTGCCGACTTCGGGGTGGGCAACACCGAAGTCCTCACCGGTTACGCCAAGGGAGAGCCCCTGCTGGCCCTCGCCTGCGTCTACCAGCACTCCCCTTCCGTGTTTCTGGCCCGCCGTGACAGCGGCATTCTCACCGTTGCCGACATGCGGGGCAAACGGATCATGATGTTTCCCGGTCATCAGGATGCCGAGCTGATGGCCACCCTTTACTACCAGGGGCTGCACGAGCGCGAACTCATCCCCGTTCCCACCTCGGTGAACATCGACGACCTCATCACCGGCAAGATAGATATCTTCAACGCCTATATCAGCAACGAGCCCTTCTATCTGGAGGAGCGCGGCATCCCGGTCTCTGTCATCAATCCGCGCAACTACGGCATCGACTTTTACAGCGATATCCTCTTCACCACCCAGGCCCAGGAGCGGGCCAATCCGGATCGGGTGGAACGCTTCAGAGCTGCCAGCCTCAAGGGGTGGCGCTATGCCCTCTCCCACCCGCAGGAGGCCATCGCCCTGCTGCGCCATGAATACGGCGTTCACCGCAGCCAGGCCCACATGGAATTCGAGCTGCAGATGAGCAAGGAGATGATACAGCCGCTCTATGTGGAGATCGGGTATATGAACCCGGATCGCTTCACCCACATCATGAATCAGCTCGCGGAGATAGGCCTCATCAAGCAGCCTCTGCCCCTGAATGGCTTCCTCTATCAGGTTCCTTCCCAGCAGTGGGCTTTCTGGCGCCCCTGGTTCTTGCTGAGCCTGGGGGTCGGCGTCGTCATCATGCTGCTGGCCATCTACCTCTTCGTCAGCAACAAGCGTCTCAACCGGGAGGTGGCCCTGCGCAAGCAGCGAGAGCAGGAGATACTGCAGCTCGCCCGGCGTGATCCCCTGACCGGCCTGCCCAATCGCCTCTGCCTGATGGAGCAGCTGGAGCGGCAGATCCGCCACCCAGCCCCGGGCTGCCTGCTGTTTTGCGATCTCGACAACTTCAAACAGGTCAATGACAGCTATGGCCACAGCTACGGGGATGCTCTGCTCTGCCAGCTGACGGAGCGGATCTCCCGCCACCTGATGCACACCCCCTTCTTCGCCAGGCTGGCGGGCGATGAGTTCGTCCTCCTGCTGCCGGACCATGACCCGACCCAGGCCGAAGCGGTGGCCGAGGGAATACGGCGGGTGATCCTCACTCCCTTCGAGGTCTATGGTCAATCCCTCTCGGTCGGGATCAGTGTCGGCGTCAGCGCCTACGAGTGTGACTGGAGCGCGGAGCAGTGGCTGATCAACGCCGATCAGGCCATGTATGACGACAAGGGGACGATGCGGCGACTGGGCGTCCTGGGTTGAGCGCCCTGATCCCGTCAATGCAGCGAGGCCACCCCGGGGTGGCCTCGCTCTCTATTGGCAATCACAGATTTAACCGAAGGTTTGCCCCAGCGATTTGAGCTGGCGCGCCTTGGTGAGCAGGATATCGCTCGAGGCGTCCATGTCCTGCATCTTGTTGCTGTTGGTGTGGGAATGCTGGGAGATGAGGTTGACGTTCTGGCTGATGTCTTCGACCACCGCCTGCTGCTGCTCCGCCGCCGCCGAGATCTGGGTCGACAGATCCACCACCTGCTCAATCTCCGCCAGCACCTGATGCAGGCTCTGGGAACCCTGACGGGTCAGGGTCACGCAGGACTGGGTCTGCGCCAGGTTCTGCTGCATCATCCCCTTCCAGCCGTTGAGGGTGCGCTGGATCTGGCCGATGCTGCCCTGGATCTGCTCGGTCGCCTTGTGGGTACGGGTAGAGAGGGTACGCACCTCATCGGCCACCACTGCAAAGCCCCGCCCCTGCTCGCCCGCTCGCGCCGCCTCGATGGCGGCGTTCAGGGCCAGCAGATTGGTCTGATCCGCGATGCCCTGAATTTCGCTCATCAGCACGCCGATGCGATCCGACTCCTCCGCCAGCGCCACCGCTGCCGTGAAGGCATGCTCGGCCTGGGTGGCCAGTTCGGTGACCCGCTGCTGGGTATCCTCCAGCTGCTTGTCCGTGTGCTGGCAATGCACCTTGGCCTGGGCAATCTGGTTGTCCGTCTCCTGAATGTTGCGGGCTATCTCGTGAGCGGTGGCCGCCATTTCGGTGATGGCGGTGGCCACCTGCTGGGTCTGGATGTCCTGTTCGGCGATGTCGGCACTCGCCTCGCTGGAGGCCGTCTTGAGGTGTGTCGCCAGATCCTGCAACGACAGGGTGGCATCGTCCACCCGGCCGAGCACGGTCCGGATCCTCGCCTGCAACAGCTTGATGTGAAAATCGGCGATGGCGCTGGGATCCTTGCCCGAGTAGATGAGCCGGGTCAGGCTGTCATACTCCTCGGTCAACTGCTTGAGGTAACGGGGAGTGGTGAACATCTCGTGGCGATAGAGAAGCCCGAACCACAGCAGTGGCAACAGCATGAACAGCGGCCCATAGCTCCCCATCAGGTAAGCCCCGGCCACCAGCATTAGCAGCAGGCCGACGATGGCCACGCCGTGACGGGTCGCCCCCAGGGAGAGGCCCGCCTTGCGCCCCCCTCCTTCCACCGCCTTCAGCCCTGCGTAAGTGCGCGCCGCAATGCGCTTGAGCTCAGGGTCGGCCCGGTTGCGCACCGACTGATAGCCGTTGATCCGTCCCTGCTCGAAGATGGGGGTGACATAGGCATCCACCCAGTAGTAACGGCCATCCTTGCAGCGGTTCTTCACCATGCCCCGCCAGGGCTTGCCCTGCTTCAACTTCCCCCAGAGATCGGCGAAGGCTGCCTTGGGCATATCCGGATGCCGCACCATGTTGTGGTGCTGGCCGACCATCTCTCCCCGACTGTATCCCGCCACCCGGCAGAAATGATCATTGGCATAGGTGATCACCCCCTGCAGATCCGTGGTGGAAACCAGTTGTTCATTGGCGGGAAAATCCACTTCTTCGTCGACAAGATGAATCTGTTGCTTAGCCATGGGCACGCCTCTTATGTAATGACTCAATGAGCGTAGTCAAGCCCCTTTGAGTCAGACAATGGGGCACCTCAAACATTGGCGAGGCCTGAGGTGCTCTGTGGCAATTTTATGATGTGGTACTCATTTTGAGCTCAAATCATGACAGTGCAACTGCTCGCGGATGAGTTTTTTGTTCACCTTGCCGACGCTGGTCTTGGGGATCTCATGGACGATGCAGACCTGCTGCGGGATGGCCCACTTGTTGATCCGCCCTCGTTCAACAAACCCTTGCAGGTGAACTTTGATGACTTCAGGCTCCAGGAAGCGACCCTCCTTGCCCACCACCAATGCCAGGGGACGCTCTCCCCACTGCTCATCCGGCACTCCCACCACGGCCACCGCATGCACGTCGGGGTGGGCGCTGATGAGATTCTCCAGCGCCAGCGAGCTTATCCACTCCCCCCCTGTCTTGATCACATCCTTGATGCGGTCCTTGATCTCCACCGTCCCGCCCGGGGTGATGGAGGCCATGTCTCCGGTGTGCAGCCAGCCCCCTTCCCACAGCTCAGTTCCCTTGGCCGGTTCATTCAAATAGCCCTGGGTCAACCAGGGGGCACGCACCACTATCTCGCCCATGGTCACCCCGTCGTGTACCACCTCCTGACCCTGCTCATCGACGATACGCAGATCCACCAGGGGGATGGGGGTGCCGGTGCGGGTCCGCAATCCGATCTGTTCCTCCATGGGCAGGGCCAGCTCTTCCTGCGTCAGATGCACCACACAGAGCAACGGACAGGTCTCCGACATGCCGTAACCAGCCTGGATCCGGATCCCCTGCCGATGGGCCTGGGTGGCGAGCCCGAGGGGCAGAGCGCTGCCCCCCAGCAACATTTTCCACCCCTGCAGCGAGGTGTGTTTCGCCTCCTCGCAGTCGAGGATCATCTGCAAGATGGTGGGCACGCAGTGGGAGAAGGTCACCCCTTCGTCCCGGTAGAGACGTACCAGCTTGTTCGGCTCATAGCGACCCGGGTAGACCTGCTTCACCCCCAGCATGGTGGCCGCATAGGGGAAGCCCCAGGCGTGCACGTGAAACATGGGGGTAATGGGCATGTAGACATCGTCCGAGCAGAGGAGAGACTGGCCCGCATGGGCCGCCAGGGTCAGCTCGTTCAGGGTATGCAGTACCAGTTGGCGATGACTGAAGTAGACCCCCTTGGGATCCCCCGTGGTGCCCGTGGTATAGAAGAGGGTCGCCACCGAGTGCTCATCGAAATCCGGAAAATCAAACCGGCTGTCCGCTTCGGCCAGCAGGGCCTCGTACTCCCCGAGCAGCGGCAGACTGCTTTGAACCTGTTCCCCATCGGTCAGCCGGATGTAACCCCGTACCGTGGGCAGTGAATGCTGGATATCGGCCAGCATGGGCAGGAAGTCGTCGTGCACCAGCACCAGATGATCTTCGGCATGGCCCATGGTGTAGGCGATCTGCGCGGGCGAGAGGCGCACGTTGACCGTGTGCAGCACGGCGCCAATCATGGGCACCGCGAAGAAGCACTCGAGAGAGCGGTGGCTGTCCCAGTCCAGCAGGGCGACCGTGTCGCCGGGCCCCACGCCCGCCGCCGTCAGCAGGTTGGCAAGGCGATGGATCCGCTGATTCAGCGTGCGATAGTCATAACGCAGACGGTCTGCGTAGACGATCTCCTGCTCGGGGTAATAACGCACGCCCGACAACAGCAGGCTCTTGATCAGCAGCGGATAGGCATGGGCTCCCTGCGCGGGCGGGATGATCCGGGTCTTCACCATCTTCACTCCTTGTAGATGCATGTTCACGTCCGGGCGGACGGGGAAACGCGGTTCCCTTGTCGATATGGCTGATCAGGCGTCAAGGCGCGCCAGCAACGTCCGGGCCAGGGACCAGGGGCCGAAACCGCTGGCCGGATTGATATGTCCAACGGCCCCGGCATCCACAAGCTCGCTCCCCCACTCCCCGGCCAGGGCACGAACAGCCGCCACACTCGCCAGCGGATCATTCTGGCTCATGACCATCAGACTCGGGAACGGCAACCGAGTCCGTGGCAGTGGCTGCCAGCCACCGGCCTCCATGGCTTCGGGGCTGGGGTATTGAGCGGGCCAGCTGGCATCCAGATCCGGTGGCGTCACCAGCAGGGCACTTGCGATGGCATGGCCTTTATCAGCATATTTCGCTGCCCAGTGTGCCACCATCAGCACACCTGCGCTGTGAGCCACCAGGATCACGGAACCCTCTATGGCGGCCAGCGCCTGCGCTATGGCCTCAACCCTGGCCTGGCAGCTGAGTCGGTCCTCTGTCAGGGGCGGCACTGTGGCCACCTTGTCCAGGCTGGCGGCGAGCCGCGTTTGCCAGTGATCCTCCACGTGATCCCGCAGGCCCGGCACGATCAGCACGGTCGCCTTGGGTTGCCATTGCTTCATCTCTGTCCCTTATACCGGTGCCCGGCGATGGCCGGGCAGTCATGAGAGCCACACTAAATCTCCCGGTTGCAAGCTGCTTTACCTTGGATGCCATGGACTTGTCTTTTTACGACAGGGACAGGTTGGCAGCAGAAATGACAGATATCAGGGGGGACAGCTGAAACCTACGACTATTGATGACTAACAATACAGTTAATAGGGCTTCCCACCATGTAAATGAAATGATAAAAAACAGTTAACAACCAGCAGATGAGCCGTCGCCATGGGAACTGCATCATGACCCTTCTAGCCAGAGCCGCTACCCTCACCAATTATCTCGACGTCGCCCGCCAATTGGGCCTCAACACCCCCAACCTGTTGTCACAAGCCGGCCTCAGCGCCTCCATACTGGATGTCCCCAATCAACGCATCCCGGTCGCGACTGTGGTCAATCTGCTTGAGCTGTCGGCACGCACCGGCGGTTGTCAGAGCCTGGGACTGCGCATGGCGGAGCATCGCCAACTGTCGGACTTTGGCGAGGTGAGCCTCTTGCTCAGCTACCAGCCCAACCTGCGCGAAGCCTTGCAGGTGATGGTGCAATACATCCACCTGTTCAATAACGCCCTGGCCATCTTCATCGAGGAGGCGGGCAAGACGGTCATCATTCGCGAAGAGATCATCACGGATGCCCCCATGCCCTCGCGCCAGGCCACCGAGCTCGCGGTCGGCGTCATGTTCCGCTTCTGCGCCTCCCAGGTCGGGGTTGGGGCGAACTGGCACCCCATCAGCGTCAACTTCACTCACGCGGCGCCGGCGGATCTCTCCATCCACAAACGCCTGTTCGGCTGCAAGCTGGAGTTTGGCAGCGAGTTCAACGGCATCGTCTGCCAGTCTACGGATCTGGATATCCCCAACCCCCTGGCGAACCAGGCCATGGCCCGCCACGCGCGCCAGTACCTCGATACCCTCATGGTGGAAACCCAGCAATCCCTGCTGACCGACGTGCGCAAGGCCATCTACCTGCTGCTGCCCATGGGGCGTGCCACCATAGAGCAAATCGCCCGCACCCTCGGCATGAACGTGCGCACCCTGCAACGCCATCTGGAAGAGAGCGGCGCTACCTTCAGCGAGCTCATCAACGACGTGCGCCGCGATCTGGTGATGCGCTACCTGCAAAACTCGGGATATTCCCTTGGCCACATCGCCGACATGCTGGGGTACTCCATGCCAAGCTCCTTCACTCGCTGGTTCAATGCCCAGTTCGGCATGCCGCCCGCCACCTGGCGCTCGCGCAACAAGATAGTGCCCAAGCTGGCCCAGAGCGCCCATACCAGCCTGGCTTACGGCTAAACACCCTTCCCCTTTGCCAGACGCACAGAGGGAGGCATCAAGCCTCCCTCTGTGCCCTTCGCTTTTCAAGGCTCGCTACCCGTCATCGACCCCACACGAAGGGGAGACGATGAGGGCAGTATCGCGAACCCGCGTGCATTCCCTTTTCCACCCGGCCTGATTTCCATCCGGCCTGGCCCCTTGGGCTGCACCTGAAAAAAGAGGGAGGCTTGACGCCTCCCTCTTGATACTCGGTACTCAGTTTGCCGCCCATCAGCGGGCATCGGCCGACAGCGGCTCCGCCGCCATCTTCCCCTGGGGCGCGCTGGCGTCGGCGCTCCCACGGGACGCCGAAGCTTGTTCTCCGACCTCTGCCAGGGCAGGATCGGTGCCACGCAGCAGGAAGTAGGAGAGCGCCGGCACCCCGATCAGGGCCCCCAGCATGTTCCACAGGAACATGAAGGTGAGCAGGATCCCCATATCCGCCTGGAACTTGATCGGCGACCAGGCCCAGCCCACCACGCCGGCGGCGAGCGTGATCCCCACCAGCCCCACCACCCGGCCAGTGAAGGCCACGGCGTTGCGATAGGACTCTACCAGGGAGAGGCCCTGGCGCTGATAGTGCAACTGCACGCTCAGCAGGTAGAGCGCATAGTCCACGCCGATGCCGACCCCGAGGGCGATCACCGGCAGGGTCGCCACCTTGACGCCGATGCCCATGAATACCATCAGCGCCTCGCACAGTACCGAGGTGAGCATCAGGGGCACCAGGGCCACCACGGTCGCCCGCCAGCTGCGGAAGGTGATGAGGCAGAAGACGGTCACCGCCAGGTAGACGTAGAGCAGCATGGTGCGGCTCGCGGCGTGCACCACCTCATTGGTGGCGGCCTCGATGCCGGCGCTGCCTGCGGCGAGCAGGAACTGGCGATCCGCCGTGCTGTTCTCCCGGGCGAATCGGTCGGCGATGGCCACCACGCCGCTCAGGGTCTCGGCCTTGTGATCTTTCAGGTAAGCGATCACCGGCATCAGGGAGCAGTCGGTGTTGAACAGCTCGGGGCTGTTGACCGAGGCCTGCTGGGCGGCGTAGTTCAGCACGTTCTGGTTGCGCTGTATGCTGGCAAGCTTGGGGTTGCCCTCATAAGTGCCGGCGGTGATCTGGCGCACCGCGTTGACCAGCGAGGTGGTGGCCTGCACCCCCGGGTGCTGCTGCAGCTCCCAGCCCAGGCGATCCGACAGGATCAGGGTCTGGTAGTTCAGGCAACCCTCCGGCGCTGTCTTGACCATGACCGCGAACAGGTCGCTCGAGAGCGCGTAGTGGCTGGTGATGTAGCCGTTGTCCTTGTTGTAGCGCGAATCGGCGCGCAGCTCGGGGGCCCCGCTGTCCAGATCGCCGACTTTCAACTGCAAACTCACCAGATAGCCGCCGATCCCCATGGCCAGCCCCAGCACCACCACCACGGTGGCCCACTTGCGCTCGGTGCAGCAGTCCAGCAGATCCCAGAGCCTGCCGAAGCCCTTGTGGGCGGCGGCGTTGTTCTCCATTCGCAGGGCCCGCTCGGCGGCCTTGCGCCCCACCCCCACATAGGAGAGGGCCACCGGCATCAGCAAGAGGGAGGTGAAGATGAGCACGGCCACGCCGATGCTGGCGGTGATGGCGAGATCCTGGATGACGGGGATGTCAATGAGCATCAGCACCGCGAAACCCACCGCATCGGCGAGCAGCGCCGTGACCCCGGCCAGGAACAGGCGACGGAAGGTGTAACGGGCGGCAACCTGACGGTGGGTGCCGCGGGCAATGTCCTGCATGATGCCATTCATCTTCTGGGCCGCATGGGAGACCCCGATGGCGAAGATGAGGAAGGGCACCAGCACGGAATAGGGATCGATGGCGTAGCCGAGCCAGGCGACGAGGCCGAGCTGCCACACCACGGCGATCAGCGAACAACCTACCACCAGCAGGGTGCTGCGCACGCAGCGGGTGTAGAGGAAGATGATGACCAGCGACGTCGCCACCGCCAGGGCAAAGAACAGGATCACCTGGATGAGGCCATCGATGAGATCCCCCACCAGCTTGGCAAAACCGATGACCCGGATCTTGTACTTGCCCGTTCCCTCCTCCCCCGCCTGGTGAGGCTTGCCATCGAACTCAATCTGGTCGCGCAACTGCTCGATGCGCTGGGAGAAGTCGTGATAGTTGAGGGGTTGGCCCGTGGCCGATGCCTTGTCCAAGAGCGGCACTATCAGCATGCTGGACTTGAAATCGCTCGCCACCAGGCTGCCGACGATGCCGGCCCGGTTGATGTTCTGGCGCAGCTGTTCGATATCGGCAGATGTGCCCTGATAGGCATCCGGCATCACGGGGCCACCCTGGAAGCCCTCCTCGGTCACCTCGGTCCAGCGCACCGCCGGGCTCCAGAGGGACTTCATCCAGGCCCGGTCGACCCCTTCGGTGAGGAACAGTTCGTCGTTGACCCGCTTGAGCACGCCGAGGTAGTCGGGGTCGAAGATGTCTCCCTGGGTATTCTCCACCACCACCCGCACCGCGTTGCCGAGGCCGCGCAGGGACTGGCGATTTTCCAGGAAGTTTTTGATGTAGGGCTGACTCTGGGGGATCATCTTCTCGAAGCTGGGTCTAAGCTCCAGCCTCGTGGTCGCCATATAGCCCAGCACCAGGGTCGCCAGCGTCATCAGCAGCATGAACAGGGGTCTGTGGTTGAACACCAGCCGCTCCAGCAGGTTGCCGGAGCGCCGATCGAAATCCGCCAGTTCGCGGATCACCGGCATCGCATCTTGCTTCACATGGCTCATATCTGGGTACTCTCTCGTTATTGTTATCCGGCCCCCCTTAGGCAGCCGTCCATCATTTGATAGCCAGGGTACGCACGCCGCGGCTGCCCACCAGCGCCAGGGTGCCGTCTTGCGTCAGGGCCGCCCCCGCCACAGGGGAAGGCTCGCTCTGGGGAACCAGCTGCAGCGGCTGATTGCCGTCGACCCGAAGCAGATGGCCCGCCTGGGTGAACAGGCGCACCTGACCGCTACCGTCTTGCACCGCCGCGCTGATGCTGATGGGCAAGGGGCTCGCGAGCTGGGTCCAGCTCGCCCCCTCATCCGTGCTGCGATAGACGTGGCCGCGCAGGCCATAGACGATCACCTGGTTGTCCTGGCCGATGAGACCAAAGAAGCTGCCCGCGTAGGGGGATGACAGGGCCAGGAAGCGCTGCTGCCCCTCATCCCATTTGCGCAGCAAACCCTGCTCGCCGGCGAGATAGAGGCCGCTGCCCGCCCGGGCGATGGCATTGAGGTGCAACCCCTGCGGGTTGTCGGTGCGATCCTGCATCGGCGTCCAATGCTGGCCGCCATCGTCGGTACGCAGGATCAGGTTGAACACCCCGACAACGTAGCCCACCCGCTCGTCCTGGAACCAGACGCCGAGCAAGGGCTTGTCCGCCCCCTCCTCCACCAGCCGTTGCCCTTCCTCCACCAGCTGGGGCCAGAGCTCGCTCCGGGGTTCTGCCTTGGCCAGCACCGAGTAATGATTAAGCACCAGCTCGCCTATCTGGCGACCATCCAGCTGTTTCTGCCAGCTGGCGCCGCCATCCTGGCTGCCCAGCACCACCCCATCGCCCCCCACGGCCCAGCCGTGCAGCGGGCTGGGGAAGACGACGGCGGTGAGATCCACACTCACCGGCACGCGAGCCTGCTGCCAGCGTTGCCCCTCGTTGTCGGAGTAGAGGATGTGACCGCGTTGCCCCACCGCCACCAGCCGGTTGCCCGCCCTGGCCAGACTCAGCAGTGGGCTGTGCTCGGCCAGGGGGCTGGCTTTCGCCGGCAAGTCCAGTACGTCCACATAGTCGGCCGCCTGCCCCGTCATCGCTCCGGCGCTCTGCATCAGCAGGGCGCAGCACATCAGTGGCGCCAACGTCTTGAATGAACCCATACCACGTCCTTGTCTTGAGCTGCGTCCGGGTACATGAGCCCAGGCGCCGACATCGGCGAGCCCGGTTCGCCAATGACGAACCGGGCTCCCGTGACTGCTTAGCGGATCCCGGCACCAGCCAGGGACTCCGGCGACCACTTCGCCTTGGAGAGCGAAGCGCCGTAATGGATGCCGCCGTATGGCCCTACCACGCCGTTGATGTTGTAGGTGCCCGCCACCAGGTCATAGATCATGAAAGGGGTGGCATCCGGGGTCTGCTTGTCGTAGCTCTGGCTCAGGAACGCGAAGGAGCCGCGATAGAGCTGACCACGGGCGTCGTACTGATCCGAGGCCAGGGCCACCCAGCTGTCTTCATCCAGGTAGAAGCGGCGCTTGGCGTAGATGTGTCGCTCGCCGGCCTTGAGGGTTCCCTCCACCACCCAGACCCTGTGTTTCTCCCAGCGCACCTGATCCGGCGAGAGGAAGTTCGGGGTGGTCAGGGCCTTGGCGTCGGGCTGATAGGTGAGCTTGTAGGTGTTGTAGGGAACGATCATCTCCTGCTTGCCTACCAGCTTCCAATCGAAGCGGTCCAGGGCCCCGTTGAAGACGAAGACGTCGTCATAGGTGCCGGCCCCCGAGGTGCCCGGGTTCGGGGTATCGTAAGCCAGATTCGGCGCCAGCTTGACCCGGCGCTGCCCCGGCAAGTATTGCCAGGCCTTGCGCGGCTGCTCAAGGGGGTTGGCGGCATCGCGCAGCATGATGGCCTCACCGGCGCGGCGCGCCGGCCCCGTGTAGTAGAGCTTCATCTGGTAGTAGGTATCCTTGGCCGAGATGGGCTTGCTCATGTCCTCGTAGATGGCGTAGTTGATGAACGCCTGCCCCGTGGTGGAAAGGGCCGCCACCCCGGCGGAGTCCACGTTCCAGGAGTCATATTTGGTGGCGATGTTCACCCCCTGGTAGCGCAGCAGGAAGTTCCACATGGCCTCTGCCCCCGTCTTGGGGATGGGGAAGGGGATACCCGGCAGCACCTTGTCCACCGCCATTCCCCCTTCCAGGGTCTTGGCATTCAGGGCGTTTTGCCTGGTGTTGTCCAGCACAGCCTGGGGCAGCGCCACGCTGCGGTGGGTCGGGTAGACATCGACGCGAAAATCCGGGAAGCGCTTGATCAGCTCCGCCGTGGTGGCGGTCAACAGCTCCTTGTACTGCCCCTCGTTCTTGCCGTTGATCACCAGCAGAGGTTTGTCGCCGGCGTAAGGATCCGGGCGCATGCTGTCACCGGCCTTGAACCCGGCAGGGGGCGTGGTCAGGCCGCCGCTGTAGGCGGGGATGCTGCCATCGGCATTGGCCGCCGCCTCGGCGCCTATCTGGGTCAGATTGCTGCCAAGTTGCTGGGCTTCGCTGGTCGAGACGGCAGCCAGGGCCTGGCCCGCGAGGGCCAGAGTCAAAGAGGCGGCCAACAGGGTCTTGTTCAGGTTCATATCTCGTTCTCCGATGCACTCGCGTGACTCAATAAGTGGTCTTGAGGGTCAGGTAGACGGCGCCCCTGTCTTCCGTGGTGGCACCGCCTCCCGAGAAGGAGGCATAACCGCCGGCGTAACAGGTGTTGCGCTGGGTGGCATCCAGGGCGTTGGGGGTGGAACCGTCGGTGGCGCCGTCGTTGCACTCGGCAGATTTACCGAAGGAGTCCACGTACTTCAGGTCGACGAAGTACTGGTTGTAAATGGTGGCGCCGAGGCCAACCGCGTAGTTGCCGGTGTCTTCCGCCCCGCCCCCCTGCACGGGGGAGATCCCGCTCAGGCCGAGGTTGACGGAGAGCGGCATGCTCATGTCGACACCGGGGAAAACCTGATACCAGATCGGGGTGAAGTTGAGGGCCAGGCCCCAGTTGTCCCGGGTCGACTTGTCGAGTCCCTGATAACTCTCTTCCCCCTTGTAGAGCGCCTTGTTGTGCTCATCGAGGTGCAGGAGGTTGCTGTAGTAGAGCTCCGAAAGCAGCACGGCGGAGTCGAACAATGGGGTGTCGGCGATGGTCATCAGGCCGTTGATGGTCCAGTGCAGGGTGTCACCGGTGGCGCTGTAACCATCGCTGCCATCCACCAGGGTCCCCGTGTTGGCATGGCGCGGTGGCAAGGCACCGAAACCGCTGGCCAGGCTGTCCGCACCGGTGGCGCTCAGCAGGGCCGGGATGCTGGAGAGCGGCATGTTATGGCGATAGTTCAAATCGCTGCCCACGCTCACCCCAGCCACATCTTTGGACAGGCTAAGGCCAACAATGTCGATGTTTTCACCGTAAGCGAAGCTGTAGCTCGCCGTATCCACTGAGTTGCGCAGGGTCGGTATGCCTCTGAGCCCCTGTCCGCCGGTGTTCAGACCCCTGGCATCCAGCACCGCCTGGGGCAGGATGTCGGCGGTGCGGCGATAGTAGGCCCCCAGGGTGGCGTCCAGCGCCTCAGGGGACCACTTGGTCATGATGCCCCAGTCGCCGTGCTTGCCGGGCTCTATGTCCTCGCCGCGGCGGATGTTGCTCAGGGTGCCGTTCGGACCTGCCAGGCCGGGACCGCCGGTGTGGCCCAGCAGGAAGGACTGGGCGCCGAAGCCCACCAGATCGGAGCCGCCGTAATAGGTGCCGGCTTCCGGCAAGCGGGCGGCGTTCCAGTCCAGGAAATACTGGGCGGCGAAGGTCCACTCGGGATTGAGCGTGAAGGAGGCGGAGATCTGGTTGCGGGGCACAAACAGCTCTTTCGCCTCCGTGCCGGGGGATGCCGCCAGCTTGGCGAGATCCAGGCCGGACTGGCCGTAGCTGACCGAGTGCACAGGGCTGAGCAGTGTCTCCCCCCAGAAGATGTTGTGCTGGCCTATCTTGACCCCGAGCAGGGACTCGTCGCCTAGCTCCATGTTGTGGAACACGAAGGCATCGAGGATCTCGCCGGAGGGACCGTGGTAGTAGCGGTCGGCATAGTCGCTCAGGTGCGCACTGCCGAACATGGCGGGCGCCGCGGGTCTGCCCGCCCAGCCAGCGATGCCGGAACGCTCGTCGTTGCCATTGATGAAGGGGTTCTCATCGGCGCCCACGCCGCTGTAGGCGTAGTCATACCAGCTGGCCGCGCTGATGCGAAAACCGGTATTGCCCTTGTTCACCACATCGAGCTCGGTCAGCAGATCGAAGCGGGTGGTGACGGTATCGCCGGCGTCCTTGAAGTTGTAATCCCCGTCGTTGTTGTTCGGGGTGGCGAGCATGCGGGAATCCGCACTCTCGGTGCGCATGCCGTAGTTGAATTTGCCGGTGTTGTCGAAGCGCACGGACCACTCTTCGCTGCCCGTGTCGATTTCCACCGCCTGAACGCCTGGCATGAGAACGGCCGCGATGGCCGTCGCCAGCAGGCTGACGCGAAATGCGCCAGCGCCATGACTCGTGTGCTTGTAATCCATTACAGTCTCTCCGAGTGTCATCTTTTGTTATTTGTTGTTGGTCTTGCTCTGTTTAATCGCCGTTTCCGTTGGCTTGATGGTGTTGCTCGGCTGCTTGCCTGGCGGTTGTGCCAGTGTCGGCGCTTCCCTTGGGGATGAGGGGGCGCTCTGTTTGCCTCCTCCCCTTGCGGGTGATTCCCCCGGGTGCGCTCTGTGTTGTTGCTACCGACTCTACGGCCAGCCCGGCCCCCCTGCTTGCCATTGAACGTCAGTCACTTTTCATTTGATGACAGGCGTTGGCGGCGCCGAAAAACGGGGATGAAAGGGGTGCCGGATGGCCTCCATCGAGGGATAAACAGGTTCGGCAAGGGACGATGACGAGGGTGTGGCGCGGATTGTCAGCGCCTCTGGGGCCAAGACCCGACAAGGAGCAAAACCCGGCAAGATGGCTGGGCGGAATAAATAAAAGCGGCGAAGCAGGCCCAGGCGCCTTCACTTCGCCGTGAAAATGGCCGACGAGTCAGCCTACACGCGATTTAGCGGCAGATGCGACAGCCGGTAGCGGCCTGCAACTGCTCGAAGTCGATGCCGGGGGCCAGCTCCGCCAGTTTGAGGCCATTTGGGGTCACATCCAGCACGGCGAAATCGCTGATGATGCGGCTCACCACCCCGACTCCGGTCAGGGGCAGGTTGCACCACTCCAAGATCTTGTGCTCCCCGTTCCTGGCGCAGTGCTCCATCAGCACCACCACCCGCTTGACCCCGGCCACCAGATCCATGGCCCCCCCCATCCCCTTGACCAGCTTGCCCGGGATCATCCAGTTGGCGAGATCCCCGCGCTCGGACACCTGCATGGCGCCGAGCAGCGCCAGGTTGATGTGACCGCCGCGGATCATGGCGAAACTCTCGGCGCTGTCGAAGAAACTGCTGCCGGGCAAGGTGGTGATGGTCTGCTTGCCGGCGTTGATGAGATCCGGATCCAGCTCCTCTTCGCTCGGGAAGGGGCCGATGCCGAGCAGGCCGTTCTCGCTTTGCAGCCACACCTCCATACCGTCGGGAATATAGTTGGCCACCAGGGTTGGCAAGCCTATGCCGAGGTTCACGTAGAAGCCGTCCTGCAACTCCTCTGCGGCGCGCTGCGCCATCTCTTCACGGGTCCAGGCCATGTTATCTGCTCCTCAGCGCACGATGTTGAAAACAGGAAGTCACTGGCAACGCCTGTGTGATGCACAGCGCCATCTTTTCACGGATCAAAACCATCTTATTTCTGCTCCATGACGGTGCGCACTTCGATGCGTTTCTTGGGATTGGGGTTGAGCACCAGCCGCTGCACATAAATGCCGGGCAGGTGGATCTCGTCCGGGGCCAGCTCGCCCACCTCGACTATCTCCTCCACCTCGGCGACGCAGACCCGGCCCGCCTTGGCGCAAAGCGGATTGAAGTTGCGGGCCGTCTTGTTGAACATCAGGTTGCCCGCCTTGTCGGCCCTGGCGCCCTTGATGATGGCGAGATCCGCGGTGAGCGAGCGCTCCATCACATACCAGTCCCCATCGAACTGACGGGTCTCCTTGCCCTCGGCAATCTGGGTCCCGTAACCGGTGCGGGTGAAGAAGGCCGGGATGCCGGCGCCGCCCGCTCTGAGCTTCTCGGCGAGCGTCCCCTGGGGGGTGAACTCCAGCTCCAGCTCCCCGGCGAGATACTGGCGCTCGAACTCCTTGTTGCCCCCCACGTAGGAGGAGATCATCTTCTTGATCTGGCGGCTGTGGAGCAGCGGCCCCAAGCCGAACTCATCCACCCCGCAGTTGTTGCTGATGATGGTGAAGCCGCGCTTGCCGCTCTCCTTAAGCGCCGCGATGAGCTGCTCCGGGATGCCGCACAGGCCAAAGCCCCCCGATGCGATGGTGATGTCGTCCTGCACCAGATCGCCGAGGGCGGCCCGGGCGCTGGGATATAACTTGTTCATAGATTCCTCTCTGGCTAATCCGTTGGCCATTCAGCGTCGATGCGTCCCCAGGGGCGTCATCGCGCACTCGTCACCGTCCTAAGGCTTGATCCCCCAGTGCATCAACAGCAGCACCAGGGCGGCGAGAAACACCGTCTCCCCCACCATCAGCAGGATGGGTTTGATGCCCACCGCCGCCAGCTCCCTGAGCTGGGTCTTCATGCCGATGGCGGCGATGGCGATCACCAGGCACCAGCGCGACAGATCATTGACCCCGCTCTGGACCATGGCGGGTACCCAGCCCGTGCTGTTGATGCAGGCCAGCACCAGGAAACCCACCGCAAACAGGGGCAACAGGGGTGGCCGCTTGCCGGAGGCGGGATCCGCCCCCTGCATCCGGGTGATCATGGCCGCCACCAGGATCACTGGCAGCAGCATGGCGACCCGCATCAGCTTGACCACGGTGGCCACATCTCCGGTCTCGGTGGACATGCTGTAGCCCGCCCCCACCACCTGGGCCACGTCGTGGATGGTGGCACCGAGGAAGACCCCCGACTCCACCGGGGACAGCTCGAAGAAGCGGGCGATCATGGGATAGGTGATCATCGCCAGCGTCGAGAGCACAGAGACCCCGATCACCGTGAACAGGGTGGCCCGCTCTTTTTGCGGGTGATGGGGCAGGGAGGCGGCCAGAGCCAGGGCAGCGGAGGCGCCGCAGATCGCCGTGGCGCCGCCGGTCAGCATGCCGAACAGGCGCTGGAAGCCCATCAGCCTGGCGGCGACGACGGAGAGACTGATGGTGACCACCACTAGCGTCACTACCAGGATCACCGGCATCCAGCCGAGTTCGGCTATCTGTCCCAGGGTGATGCGCATGCCGAGCAGGGCGACGCCGATGCGCAAGACGCTGCGCGCCGTGAACTCGATGCCTGCCTTGCAGCTCCCCTCGCCGCTGAGGAAGTTCAGCGCCATGCCAAGCAACAGGGCAAACAGCAGCACGGGGGCACCGTAGTGCTCGGCCAGGAAGGTGGCGGCCGCGGCCACCACCAGGCTGATGGTCATGCCGGGGGCCAGCTCGCGCACCCGGGCGAAGCGATCCGGCAGGGCTAGGGCGTGCATGAGAGGCTCTCCTCGGGTGTCAGGACGATGAAGAGGCGATCCCCTTCCCGCTCCACCGGGTAGCGGCCGACCCTGAGCTGGGTCGAACCCTGCAGGAAACCGGTGCGCAGGTTGAAGCGCAGGCCATGGGCGCGGCACTGTATGGTCTCCCCCTCCAGCTTGCCGCCGCACAGGGAGGCGCCCTGATGAGGGCAGCTGTCATCGATGGCATGAAACTCGCCGTCGATGTTGAACAGCACCAGGCTCTTGCCCTCCCCTTCGATGAGAACGCGCTGACCGGAAGCAGGCACCCGGCCGACCGGCACTTCGAGACGCGCTTTTTCCTGTGCCCGGCACTCCTCGGCCGCCACCGCCAGGCGCAGGCTGGCGAGCAGTTTCTCCACCGGCTGGGCACCGGAGAGGGTCATTCCCCCTCCCATCACGAAGCTGGGAACCCCTTGGCTGGCGGGCCCCTCGGCTATCCCTGAGAAGGGGCTGCCATCCCCGTGCAAGCAGCTGACCAGGGCCTCCAGCGCAAATCCGGCCTGCTCGGCCAAATCCAGCAGCAGATTCCCATCCCCCAGGTCCCTTCCTTGCAGGAAGTGACTGGCGAACAGCGATTCTAGCAGTGTTTCCTGCTGCTGCGGGGTGCCCAACTGGCAGGCCCGTTGCCACAGGCGATGGACATCGGCGGTGTTTGGCATGCGCGGGATCTTGTCAAAGTCCAGACCCACCCCCACGGTCGCCGCGGCCTGCTGCACCTGGGCCTGGCGCAGCCGCACCGCGGGCTCGCTACCGAGGCGTCGCAGATAAAACCCGTGGAAATCCTCCCCCTGCAGTGGCAGATAGGGCAGCAGTTGCACCCCATGCCAGCGCAGCTCAACCCGCAACTCGGGTCGCTCGACCCGCAGCCGGGCCAGAGCCTCATCCAGCTGGCGCTTGCCGATCAGGCACCAGGGACAGATGAAATCGAAATAGACATCGACTCTCAGGGTTTGCAGGGAACGGCTCATGCCCTGACCTCCGTGTGGCCTTCGTTGAGGACGGGATCGGGGACGATGGACGGGGAGGACTCCCCTTCCAGCCTTGCCACGTCCTTGTGGTAGTGGCGCCTGGCGTAGAGAAAGACCATGGCCGCCGCGATGCTGATGATGGGCACCAGCCGGAAGGCGTTGTCCAGACCGATGTGATCGGACACCTTGCCGGTGATGAAGGGGCCAGGCGCCAGGCCGAGCAGGTTGTTGGCGAGCGTCAGGGTGGCAAAGGCGGTACCGTGCACGCTGGCGTGGGTGAGGTTCGCCACCATGGCGCCGGCGGGGCCCGAAGTGCCGGTGGCGATGAACATGCCAAGGCAGATCAGCACCAGCTGGGGCAGGCCGAACGGCAGGGCGAACGCCAGGGACAAGAGGGCGCAGCTGCCGATGCAGTAACCGATGGCGAGGCTGATTTTGCGATCCGGCCGGGCCTTGCACAGCCGATCGCTCAGCATGCCGCACAGGATCATGCCGGCGCCGCTGCACAGCACTATGATGGCGGCCGCCGCCCCTGCCTTGTCGGTCTCCATGCCGTAATAGCGGTTGAGGTAGCTCGGCATCCAGACGATGACGGTGCCGCCGACAAACAGCTGCAAGCCGCTGCCCACATAGGCCGAGATCACCGAGCGGCTGGAATAGAGGCTGCGCAAGGGATTGCGTCCCCCGGCCGCCCCCTTGGCGCCACGGCAAGGAGTCGAGATGCGCGACTCTTTCACCACCAGGGGGTAGAGGGCCGCCAGCAGCAGACCGAACAGGGCCATGCCGGCGAAGGCCCAGCGCCAGCCGAGCCAGTGGGCCAGCAAGCCTCCGCTGGCCATGCCGAGCACAGAGCCAAACAAGCCGCCGGAGATGAAGGCGCCGGAGAGGGTGGCGCGCATCTCCCGCGGGAAGACGGAGACCACCACGGCGATGCCGACGCTGCCGTAGGCGGCCTCCCCCACCCCCACCAGGAAGCGGGCGATGAACATCTGCTCGTAGTTCTGGGCCAGGGCGCAGCCCAGGGTCGCCAGACTCCAGAGCGCGGCCATCAGGGCCAGGCTCTTCACCCGGCCGAAACGGTCTGCCAGCAAGGAGAGCGGAAAGGTGAGCAACCCGACCATGAGCGCCACGATGCCGCTCAGCAGGCCGAGCTGGGTGTCCGAGAGCACCCACTCCCCCTTGAGCATGGGGAAGACGGCGTTGAGCACCTGGCGCGACATGTAGTCGGAAATGAGCAGGCCGAAGGTCAGTGCAAACACTATCCAGGCGTAGCGACGGGGCACGGCAACCTCACCGGCCGGAGCGCCCTCATCGATATGATACGTAGCCATACAATCCCTCGCGCTACAACAGATTGGGTTGGAACCCGGTCTAGGTACCGACGGCCGGAGCCGCTGGAAACCCACTACTGACACATCACTCAAGTTGCCGGGTGCTGCATAGTGCAAGGGCTGCGGCCCTTTGGCAAACAGAGTTGACGGGGCGCGGCGCTTATTTTTCACACCGCGACCCAACTGGCTCAGGAGCGCTGGGGCACCCCTTTCTGGCCCTGGGAGCGGTTCGGCGCCATGCCGTTGGCAAGCAAGGTTTCCTCGACGCTGTCGTACTGCACCCCGATGCGATAGATGGCGCGCGCCTCCTTGCCGTTGGCCACCTCGCGGCCGAGCTCGTGGGCCACCCGCACGCACTGGCGGATCTGCTCCACCGAGCTCATGCGCTGGCCGTGCTGGCCGATGATGGTGTCCTCGATGCCGCAACGTGGGTGCAGCCCCATGGACATGGCCATCATGTTGAACGGCAGCACGTTTTTGAGCAGGGACTCGGCGGTCAGGGTGCAGCCATCCGGCGCGCGGTGGACGAAGTTGAAGAAGTTGAACGGGTTGGGGCCATCGAAGCCGCCGCCGATGCCGATCCAGGTCAGGTTCAGCGGCCCCATGTAGACGCCCTTGCGCACCAGCCGCTCCAGGGTCTCCATGGCGTGCATGCCGGTCAGCTGGAAGTGGGGCTGGATGCCGTTGGCCATCAGGCGCTTCAAGTGCTCCGCCACCCAGGCCGGGCCGGCCGGGACCGTCATCTCGCTGTAAGCAGCCTGATAGGCCGGATGGGCCAGGGAGGTACCTGCCAGGTATTCCGGGTAGAGCAGCTCCATGATGTTCATCTGGGTGGTGTTGATGGCGACCGTGACCTGATCCGGTTTCGGGGTCAGTTCAGCCAGCATGTGGCGGGTGTCGTCGGAGAGCCACTTGGCCGCCTCCCCCTCCCCTTCCGGCGCAAAAGAGATGGAGCCGCCGACCTGGATGATCATGTCCGGCACCGCCTTGCGCACCCCGGCGATCAGCTCGTTGAACTTGGACAGTCGCTTGGAGCCGGTGCCATCGAGCTCACGCACGTGCAGGTGCAGCACGGTCGCGCCCGCCTCGTAGCACTCCACCGCCTTCTGGATCTGCTCCTCCATGGTCACGGGGATGTCTTCCGGGAAGTCTTCAGGCGCCCACTCGGGGCCATAGGGCGCGACCGTGATGACTACCTTTTCCATGTTTTCCGGGTGCAGGGAATCGTCAAAAAATTGCATCTGTTTCTCTCCTTGAGGTGAAGCTCTGCCCGGGCGTTCCACTCATCCTGGGCAGCGTAATGGTTTGGCATTTTTCCACGTACCTAGAAGGGCTTGTCGCCCATGATCCCGGCCCGCTCCATCTTGCGATGACAGGGGGCATAATCCATGGCGGCATAGTGTTGGGTGCTGCGGTTGTCCCAGATGGCTATGCTTCCCGGCTGCCAGCGCCAGCGCACCTGGAACTCGGGGATATAGGCCTGGCTAATGAGGTAGCGCAGCAGATCGCTGCCCCCCATGCTGTAGTCTTGGCCGACCCGCACATGGGCCGGGGTGTGATAGTTGGTGAAGTGAGTGGCGAAGGCATTGACGAACAGGATCTTCTCGTCCGTCTCCGGGTGGGTGCGCACCACGGGGTGTTCGGCATCCGGAAACTGGGCCTTCAGGGCGAGGCGCTTCTCGATGGGCATGGCGGCGCCAAAACTCGCCTCTATGCTGTGACGGGCACGCAGCCCCGCAATCTTCTGTTTGATCTCCTCGGGCAGTGCATCGTAGGCCGCCGCCATGTTGGCCCAGAGGGTGTCCCCCCCTACTGGCGGACACTCCACGCAGCGCAGTACGCAGCCCATGGGGGGTTGCTCGCGCCAGGTGGCGTCCGTGTGCCAGGCGTTCTCGTAGCGATCGTTTGGCACCTCCGGCGACTTGTAGATGCGCACCAGACCGGGGTGGTCCGGATCGCTGCCCGCCACCGGGTGATCCTCCAGCTCGCCAAAGCGGCGGGCGAAGGCCACGTGATCGGCCCGGCTGAGCTCCTGATTGCGCAGGAACAGCACCTTGTGCCTGAGCAGCTGGGCGCGGATCTGTGCAAACAGATCCCCGTCGTGGACGGCATCCGCCAGCGTGACGCCAGACAGCTCGGCGCCAATATGGCAGGTCAGTTGTTCTACACGCATGTCTCTCTCCCTAGATGACAAGTCAGGCGACCGGACAAGCTCCCCACTCATGGTGCGGGAAACTCGCGCCCTAGATAACGAAGATGGAGGAGCCTGTGGTCTTGCGAGACTCCAGATCCCGGTGCGCCTGCGCCGCGTCCTGCAGCGCGTACTTCTGGTTGATCTCTATCTTGATCCGGCCGCTGGCCACGTGATCGAACAGCTCCCCCGCCAGGGCCTCCTTCTCGGCGGGATCGGCGAGGTAGTCGGCGAGCGCCGGCCGGGTCAGGTAGAGGGAACCCTTCATGGCCAACAACTGGGGGTTGAAGCCGTCGATGGGGCCGGAGGCGGTGCCGACGCAGACCATGAGGCCGCGGCGTTTCAGCGAATCAAGCGACCCCATGAAGGTGCTCTTGCCGACGCTGTCGAACACCACATCGACCCCCGCCCCTTCGGTCAGGGTGCGCACCCGCTGGGCCACGTCCTCACGGCTGTAGTCGATGATGTAGTCGCAGCCATGTGCCCGGGCCAGTTCCCCCTTGGCCTCGCTCGACACGGTACCGATCACCGTCAGCCCCAGCAGCTTGGCCCACTGGGCGACGATGAGACCCACACCACCGGCCGCTGCGTGCAGCAGGATGCGGTCACCGGGTTTGAAGTCGTGAATGCGGCGCATCAGGTAGGCGGACGTCAGGCCGCGCATGGTCATGGCGGCGGCGGTCTCGCAGGAGATGCTGTCCGGCAGTTTGATAAGCGGCGCGGCCGGGATCAGCCGTTCGGTCGAGTAAGCACCCAGGGTATTGATAAAACCGGTATAGGTGACGCGATCGCCGACGGCGACGTTGGTGACGCCCTCGCCCACCGCGTCGACCACACCGGCCGCCTCGACTCCCAGGCCATTGGGCAGCGGGATCGGGTAGGTGCCGTTACGAAAATAGGTGTCGGCATAGTTGAGACCGACTGCGGCGTGGCGCAGGCGCACCTGGCCAGGCCCGGGTTCACCGACACCAATCTCTTCATAACGCAGGACCTCGGGGCCCCCGGTTTCATAAAAGCGTATGGCGTTGGCCATGGCTGCTCTCCAATCCATTCGTGAGTGAAAATCTTCGTCCGGATTGAATCTAGGGGGTTACGTAAACGTCCGCTTTGCATCGGGCGACAGCCACTTTTCATCTCATGACAGTCCTTTCGAATCCGTTGAAGCCCGGTAGTGAAGAGGACAGAATCCCCTTGAACCCCCATGGCGACGGTGCCATGACCAGGTCTTGCCTGGAAGCAAAGAGCCTATCTGTTTGACTCAAAAGACGTTATCGCAATGCCGCCGAAGGCGGCGCCCCAGGGGCTCAACCTTCGACCTAAGGCGCATTGACGTTAACGTAAACGTGGTGTCAGATAGTACTATCCGCAGCAGACAAGAAGCCCATGAAAGGAGTCACAATGTCCAAGCTATCCCCCTCGGCCGGTACCCGTTTTCGCACTGCCCTGGCCAATGAGAAACCCCTGCAGATCGTCGGTACCATCAACGCCTACATGGCGCTGATGGCCGAGCGCAGCGGTTTCAAGGCCCTCTATCTGTCCGGTGCCGGGGTGGCCAACGCCTCCTTCGGCCTGCCGGATCTGGGCATGACCTCCATGAATGACGTGCTGATTGATGCAGAACGCATCACGGCCGCCACCCAGGTTCCCCTGCTGGTGGACATAGACACGGGCTGGGGCGGCGCCTTCAACATCGCCCGCACCGTCCGAGCCTTCGAGCGCGGTAGCGTGGCCGCCGTCCACATGGAAGATCAGGTTGCCCAGAAGCGCTGCGGTCACAGACCGAACAAGGCGGTGGTCTCCATCGCCGAGATGGTGGACAGGATCAAGGCCGCGGTAGACGCCCGCCAGGACGAGAGCTTCGTCATCATGGCCCGCACCGATGCCCTCGCGGTGGAAGGGCTGGGCTCGGCGCTGGAGCGCGCCGCCGCCTACGTGGAGGCGGGCGCCGACATGATCTTCGCCGAGGCGGTCACCGAGCTGGGTCAGTACAATCGCTTCAAGCAGGCCGCCGGGGTCCCCATCCTCGCCAACATGACCGAATTTGGCAAAACCGAGCTGTTTGACAAGGAGGCACTGGCTGACCACGGCGTTGACATGGTGCTCTACCCCCTGAGCGCCGCTCGCGCCGCCAATCAGGCCGCCCTCAATGTCTATCAGCAGCTGCGCCGCGATGGCCACCAGCGCGCCGTGGTCGACACCATGCAGACCCGGGAGTCCCTCTACGACTTCCTCGGTTATCACCACTACGAGCAGACCCTGGACAGACTGTTCACCAAGGAATAAGCCGCGACCAGCCGCCTCATGCTGGCGGCTGGCGCTTCAACGGACTGAATGAGGAAACATGTGATGAGCGCCATTCCCGAAACGACCACCGGCTTCAAGCCCAAGAAATCCGTCGCCCTCTCCGGCACCGCCGCCGGCAACACGGCCCTGTGTACCGTGGGCCTCTCCGGCAACGATCTGCACTATCGCGGCTACGATATCCTGGACGTGGCCACCAGCTGCGAGTTCGAGGAGATTGCCCACCTGCTGGTGCACGGGCATCTTCCCAATGTGGCTGAGCTCGCCGCCTACAAGGCCAAGCTCAAGGCCCTGCGCGGTCTGCCCACCGGGGTCAAGACCGCCCTGGAGCAACTGCCCCCGAGCGCCCATCCCATGGATGTGATGCGCACCGCCGTCTCCGTGCTCGGCTGCCTCTCCCCGGAGAAGGACGATCACAACCACCCGGGCGCCCGCGACATCGCCGACAAGCTGATGGCCTGCTTAGGATCCGTGCTGCTCTACTGGTATCACTTCAGCCACAACGGCAAACGCATCTTCGTCGAAACCGATGACGACTCCATCGGCGGCCACTTCCTGCACCTGCTGCATGGCGAGAAGCCCCGAGCCTCCTGGGTACGCGCCATGCACACCTCCCTCATCCTCTACGCCGAGCATGAGTTCAACGCCTCCACCTTCACCGGCCGGGTCATCGCCGGCACCGGCTCCGACATGTACTCCTGCATCACGGGGGCCATCGGCGCCCTGCGTGGGCCCAAGCACGGCGGCGCCAACGAGGTGGCGTTCGAGATCCAGAAGCGTTACGAGAACCCGGATGACGCCGAGGCCGACATTCGCGCCCGGGTCGAGAGAAAAGAAGTGGTCATCGGCTTCGGCCACCCCGTCTACACCGTCTCCGACCCGCGCAACCACGTGATCAAGCAGGTGGCGAGCGATCTCAGCCAGGAGCAGCACAACACCAAGATGTTCGACATCGCCGCGCGCCTCGAAGAGGTAATGTGGGACGCCAAGAAGATGTTCCCGAACCTCGACTGGTTCAGCGCCGTCAGCTATCACATGATGGGGGTGCCCACCGCCATGTTCACCCCGCTGTTCGTCATCGCCCGCACCTCCGGCTGGTCCGCCCACGTCATCGAGCAGCGCATCGACGGCAAGATCATCCGCCCGAGCGCCAACTACGTCGGCCCGGAAGATCTGCGCTTCGTGCCGCTCAAGGAGCGCCCATGAGCCACGTCAACAACCAATACCGTAAACCCCTGCCCGGCACGGCGCTTGACTACTTCGACGCCCGCGCGGCGGTCGAGGCCATCGCGCCCGGCGCCTGGGACAGGCTCTCCTATACGGCCCGCGTGCACGCCGAGAACCTGGTACGCAAATGCGATCCGGCCATCCTCACCGAGTGCCTGACCCAGATCGCCCTGAACAAGCGTGATCGCGACTTCCCCTGGTTCCCGGCCCGGGTGGTCTGCCACGACATCCTGGGCCAGACAGCCCTGGTAGATCTCGCCGGACTGCGTGACGCCATCGCCGATCAGGGGGGTGATCCTGCCAAGGTCAACCCTGTGGTGCCGGTGCAGCTCATCGTCGATCACTCGCTCGCCGTCGAGTGTGGCGGCTTCGACCCGCAGGCGTTCGAGAAGAACCGCGCCATCGAGGATCGCCGCAATGAGGATCGCTTCCACTTCATCAACTGGACCAAGCAGGCGTTCAAGAACATCGAGGTGATCCCGCCCGGCAACGGCATCATGCACCAGATCAACCTGGAGAAGATGTCGCCGGTCATTCACGCCGATCGCGGTCTCGCCTACCCGGACACCTGCGTCGGCACCGACAGCCACACTCCCCACGTTGACGCCCTCGGCGTCATCGCCGTCGGGGTGGGCGGGTTGGAAGCCGAGAACGTCATGCTGGGGCGCGCCTCCTGGATGCGGCTGCCGGAGATCATTGGCGTAGAGCTGACCGGCAAGCCGCAACCCGGCATCACGGCCACCGATGTGGTGCTCTCCTTGACCGAATTCCTGCGCCAGCAGAAGGTGGTCGGCGCCTATCTGGAGTTCCGTGGCGAGGGCGCCGCCGCCCTGACCCTCGGCGATCGGGCCACCATCTCCAACATGGCGCCGGAATACGGCGCCACCGCGGCCATGTTCTTCATCGACCAGCAAACCCTCGACTACCTGCGCCTGACCGGTCGCGACGACGAGCAGGTCAGGCTGGTGGAGACCTACGCCAGGGAGGCGGGCCTCTGGGCCGATGCCCTCGCAAGCGCCCAGTACGAGCGCGTGCTGCACTTCGATTTGTCGAGCGTGGTGCGCACCCTGGCCGGACCCTCCAACCCCCATCGACGCCTGCCGGTCTCCGCCCTGGCGGAGCGTGGCATCGCGGTGGATCTGGACAAGGCCCGCACCCAGGAGGCCGACGGCCTGCTGCCGGATGGCGCCGTCATCATCGCCGCCATCACCAGTTGCACCAACACCAGCAACCCGCGCAACGTGATTGCCGCAGGCCTGCTGGCCCGCAACGCCAACCGGCTCGGTCTGGTGCGCAAACCCTGGGTCAAATCCTCCCTGGCGCCCGGCTCCAAGACAGTCGCCCTGTATCTGAAAGAAGCGGGGCTGGACGAGGAGCTGGAGCGACTCGGCTTCGGCGTGGTGGCCTTTGCTTGCACCACCTGCAACGGCATGTCCGGCGCGCTCGATCCCGCCATCCAGCAGGAGATCGTCGAGCGGGATCTCTATGCCACCGCCGTGCTGTCCGGTAACCGCAACTTCGATGGCCGCATCCACCCCTATGCCAAGCAGGCGTTCCTCGCCTCCCCTCCCCTGGTGGTGGCCTACGCCATCGCCGGTACCATCCGCTTCGATATCGAGAAGGATGTGCTGGGAGTGGTGAACGGCGAGGAAATCCGCCTCAAAGACATCTGGCCGTCGGATGAAGAGATCGACGCCGTGGTTCGCACGGCGGTCAAACCGTCCCAGTTCCGCCAGGTCTATATCCCCATGTTCACCATCGAGGAAGACCAGGGTCCCAAGGTGGCGCCGCTCTATGACTGGCGTCCCCAGAGCACCTATATCCGTCGCCCGCCTTACTGGGAAGGGGCATTGGCGGGTGAGCGCACCCTGCGCGGCATGCGGCCGCTGGCGGTGCTGCCGGACAACATCACCACCGACCACCTCTCGCCCTCCAACGCCATACTGCGCAGCAGCGCGGCGGGGGAATACCTGCACAAGATGGGCCTGCCGGAGGAGGACTTCAACTCCTACGCCACCCACCGCGGCGATCACCTGACCGCCCAGCGCGCCACCTTCGCCAACCCCCAGCTCGTCAACGAGATGGCGGTGGTCAACGGCGCTGTGAAGAAGGGCTCCCTGGCTCGCGTCGAGCCGGAAGGCCGGGTGATGCGGATGTGGGAAGCGATAGAGACCTACATGGAGCGCAAGCAGCCGCTGATCATCGTCGCCGGCGCCGACTACGGGCAAGGCTCGTCCCGGGACTGGGCGGCCAAGGGGGTCCGGCTGGCGGGGGTGGAGGTGATAGCGGCGGAAGGTTTCGAGCGCATTCACCGCACCAACCTCATCGGCATGGGGGTACTGCCCCTGGAGTTCAAACCGGGCACCACCCGTTTGACCCTTGGGCTGGACGGCACCGAGACCTATGACGTGGTGGGGATGCGCAAACCGCGCGCCGATCTCACCCTGGTGATCCGCCGTCGCAGTGGCGAGGTAGTCGAGGTGCCCATGACCTGTCGCCTCGACACCGCCGAGGAGGTCTCGGTCTACGAGGCGGGCGGTGTGCTGCAACGCTTCGCCCAGGACTTCCTGGAGTCGACGGCCCACAAGGCCGCCAGCTAATATCGGGCCAGACCTGCCTCCCTTTGGGAGAGGTTGGGTGAGGGAACATGCGTCTCCCTCACCCGACTCCCCCTTCGGGCACCTTCTCCCCAGCAGAGAAGCTTCTATCACCCTTTTTTGGACGATTTCTATGGCCCACCAACCACAAGTCAAAATCCCGGCCACCTATCTGCGCGGCGGCACCAGCAAGGGGGTCTTCTTCCGCCTGCAGGACTTGCCCGAGCCCTGCCAGGTGCCGGGACCGGCCCGGGATGCGCTCTTCCTGCGCGTCATCGGCAGCCCCGACCCCTACAGCGCCCATATCGACGGCATGGGAGGAGCGACCTCATCCACCTCCAAGTGCGTGATCCTCTCCAAGAGCAGCCAGCCCGATCACGACGTGGATTATCTCTACGGCCAGATCGCCATCGACAAGGCGTTCGTGGACTGGAGCGGCAACTGCGGCAACCTCTCCACCGGCGCCGGTGCCTTCGCCATTCATGCAGGCCTGGTGGACCCGGCCCGCATTCCGGACAACGGCACCTGCGTGGTGCGAGTCTGGCAGGCCAATATCGGCAAGACCATCATCGCCCATGTACCGGTGACGAATGGCCAGGTGCAGGAGACTGGCGACTTCGAACTGGACGGGGTCACCTTCCCGTCCGCCGAAATCGTGCTGGAGTTTATCGACCCCTCGGATGATGGCGAGGAGGGCGGCGCCCTCTTCCCCACCGGCAATCTGATAGACAAGCTGGAAGTACCAGGCATAGGCACCCTGCAGGCGACCATGATTACTGCCGGCATCCCCACCGTCTTCGTCAACGCCGAGGAAATTGGCTACACAGGTGCAGAGCTGCGGGAAGCGATCAACACGGATCCGGAGGTCCTCGCCCGCTTCGAGGCGATCCGCATCGCCGGCGCCCTGCGCATGGGGCTCATCAAGACTCCTGAAGAAGCAGCGACCCGCCAACACACGCCGAAGATCGCCTTCGTCGCGCCGGCGAAGGACTACCGCACCGCCAGCGGCAAGGAGGTTAAAGGTGGCGACATCGATCTGCTGGTGCGGGCCCTCTCCATGGGCAAGCTGCACCACGCCATGATGGGCACCTGCGCGGTGGCCATCGGTACGGCGGCGGCCATCCCGGGCACCCTGGTCAACCTGGCCGCAGGGGGCGGCGAGCGGGAAGCGGTGCGCTTCGGCCACCCCTCCGGCACCCTGCGGGTGGGGGCACAGGCGCGTCAGGTGAACGGGGAGTGGACCGTCACCAAGGCGGTGATGTCCCGCTCAGCCCGCATCCTGATGGAGGGCTGGGTACGGGTACCGGGAGACGCCTTCTAGCTCGGCCATCCTCCTTTGACCCATAAAAAAGAGCCAAGGCAGCTGCCTTGGCTCTTTTTTTCAGCATTTTTCGCTACCACAAACCCATTCTCATTGTGGTCTGGGCACACACTCCACCTGGCGCGGAATATTCCGCTTGGCATCGCCGCCGATCAGCTGCTTCACCTGACTGGCCGGACACTGGCCATCGTCCACATAGACCTTCTTCCCGTACGCGAGGCCACCGGGCGGGGGATCCTGCGGCAGATACTCGACGGGCTCGGGCACCAGGGTCGCACATCCCGCCATCAAGGCGGCCGCACACCCCATCGCCAGCAACCCTCCACGCTTCCATGTCACCGCCATAGGCACTCCCACTCATGGTTCCGATGCGGGCAGAGCCATCCCCTGCCCCACATTGACCCAGCCAGTGTAGCCAGCGCCGCCGCCCCCTCGAAAGTGCCTCCAGGCGCCGCTGTGACGAGATCAGACACAAAAAAGCCCAAACGACATGATCGCTTGGGCCATAGAAGATGGCGGAGGAGGTGGGATTTGAACCCACGGATGGTCGCCCATCGCCGGTTTTCAAGACCGGTGCATTCAGCCGCTCTGCCACCCCTCCGAACGGAGGGCATACTACGTCAGGCGCTTGTTCATATGCAATACATATTTACTCTGGGATAGTGGGGAGAACGAGGCTGGGGGGCCACTTGAAATCAGGGCTCGTCATCCACACATTCAGTGCATACAATGCGTTAACGAAGCGGAATTCTCCGCCTCAACCCGGAAATCAAGAGGACATCAAGATGGATACCCGTTCTATCTACACCGGCACCCAGGGTGCCGTGCGCGATACCAACAAGGTGCTGCGCAATACCTATATGCTGCTATCCCTCACTCTTGGCTTCTCTGCCGTGGTGGCCGGGATTGCCACCGTGATGAACATGCCGCCCCTGCACTGGGCCATCTTCCTCGTCGGTGTCTACGGTCTGATGTTCCTGACCCAGAAGAACCGCGACAACGGCATGGGGCTGGTGTTCACCTTCGCCCTGACCGGTCTGATGGGCTATAGCCTGGGCCCCATCATCAACATGTACATGAACAACGGCGGCGGCGAGATCGTGATGACCGCCCTGGGTGGCACTGCGCTCACCTTCTTCGGTCTGTCCGCCTATGCCCTGACCACCAAGCGGGATCTCTCCTTCATCGGCGGCATGCTGTTCGTCGGTTTCTGGGTGCTGCTGGTGGCGATGATCGCCAACATCTTCCTGCAGATGAGTGCCCTGAGCCTGGCCCTGTCCGCCATGTTCATGCTGTTCTCCTCCGGCGCCATCCTGCTGACGACCCAGCAGATCGTGCGCGGCGGCGAGACCAACTACATCTCCGCGACCGTGACCCTGTACGTGTCCATCTACAACATCTTCCTGAGCCTGCTGAGCCTGCTTGGCGGCAACCGCAACTAATCAGGTCTCCTGATACAGAAAACCCCGCTTCGGCGGGGTTTTTATTGTCTGCCTCCCCTGTTAAGGTCAAGGCAAAGAGACCGAGCCGCATGAAGAACCCGGCCCTGATTTGGATCAGGGCTCTTTTGTGGCCGAGCGGCTATTCTCTCGCTTTCGATTCGCTCAAGGGTTGCACCTGTCCCATGTCCATGGATTTTGCCAGTCTGGCGCACCACTCATTGCTTGCTCACCCTGTCGATAACACGGCGCTCAAGGACGACCTTCCCCATGCCCATTGATCTCGCCGGCCTGTTGCGCCGCCTGCTGTCTGACAGCCATATCTACTTCGCCCTCAAGGTGCTGCTGGCCATCCTGGGGCTGCTCGCCTTCGCCCTGATACAGGGAGACATCCAGCTCACCGTGCTGCTCTCCCTCGGGGTGGTGGCCGGAGCCATCGCCGAGACCGACGACAGCCTCTGGGGCCGGGTGAAAAACCTCGCCATGACGCTGGTCTGCTTCCTGTTCGCCTCCCTGTGCGTGCAATATCTCTTCCCCACCCCCTGGCTGTTTGCCATCGGGCTGGCCGGCTCGACCTTCATCTTCGTGATGGTGGGGGCGCTCGGCCAGCGCTATGCCACCATCAGCTTCGGCTCGCTGCTGATTGCCATCTACACCATGCTGGGGGCCGCCAAGGCGCCGGATCTCTTCTATCAACCCCTGGCGCTCGGTGCCGGCGCCCTCTGGTACGGGCTGGTGTCGCTGCTCTGGCTCTGGCTGCTGCCCTACAAGACCCTGCACGAGCAGCTTGCCCAGAGCTACTTCGCCCTCGCCCGCTATCTGCTGGAGAAATCCCGCTTCTTCCCGGCGGATGAACACGGCGCCCAGGCCATTCGCCACAACCTGGCCCAGCTCAACATCAACCTGGTCAATGCCCTGAACCTGACCAAGACGGCCCTCAATGCGCGGCTGAACGCCCGCTCCGGCCACCGTCATCAGGTCGCCCCCGAGCTCGCCAGCCTGCTGCGCCTCTATCTGCTGGCGCTGGAAATTCAGGAGCGCGCCACCTCCAGCCACTACCCCTACAGCCGACTCGAGGCCGAGCTCAAGCAAGGCATAGTGCTGGACGGCTTCCAGGAGGTGTTTCTGCAACTCTCAGAGGCATGCCAGCAGCTCGGCTACGCCATCCTGGTGCACAAGCCCTATGTCCACCACAAACGCATCCACTGGACCCTCGAGGCCCTCGGCGATCAGCTGGAGTTCACTCATCTCAAGCAGCACTACCCCAAGACCTTGCTGACGCCGATGAAGTTTTTGCGCCGCAACCTCGCCAGCATCAACCAACTGCTGACCAATGCCGAGGATCTGCAAAACCCGGCCCTGCCCCCCGCGGATCTGCCCGTCCTCGCCAACCCGGCGCCCCTGCCGCTGCTGGCCATGCTCAGGCAGCATCTGACTCCGAATTCCATGGTGTTTCGTCACGCCCTGCGCCTGTCGCTGGGCCTGGTGGTGGGCTATGGCATCCTGCAGGCCTTCCAGCTCGACAAGGGCTACTGGATCCTGCTGACCGTCTTGTTTGTCTGCCAGCCGAGTTACAGCGCCACCCGCCGCCGACTGGTGCAGCGCATGCTCGGCACCTTCGCCGGCATCCTCATCGGGGTGCCCGTGCTCTGGCTCTTCCCCGAACTGCACCTGCAACTCGGCATCATGGGGCTGGCCGCCTTCCTGTTCTTCACCCAGGTGCGCAGCAACTACAGCGCCGCCGTCTGCTTCATCACCCTCTATGTGCTGATGGCGTTCAATCTGCTGGACGGCATCGGCTTCGCCATCCTGGGGCCGCGTCTGCTCGACACCCTGCTCGGTTGCCTGCTCTCCTACGCCCTGGTGGCCTGGCTCTGGCCGGACTGGCAATACAAGCGGCTGCCGAGTCTCATCGCCAACTCCCTGTCCGCCAATGCCCGCTACCTGTCGGCGGTGCTCGCCAGCCTGCACCGTCAGCGGGACGAATCCCTCGACTACCGGGTTGCCCGCAAATGCGCCCACCTCGCCGACAGCGAGCTGGCCATGGCCTGGCAGAGCATGCTGGTGGAGCCGAGCAAGCGCCGCCGCTTCCTCGATCTCTGCTTCACCCTCACCTGGCGCAACCATGCCCTGCTCTCCTACATCTCGGCCCTCGGTGCCCATCGCGACAAGCTGGAGGCCCTCGACGGACTCGACGAGATCGGCCGCCACATCAGCCACACCCTGGAGCAGGCCGCCGGCCATCTGGGCGGCGAGATCCCGTCGAGGCTCGAGGGGCAGTGCCCGGAACTCTCCCCGGACAGCAGCGAGGAGCAGCTGATGCTGACCCAGCAGCTCAGCCTCATCAGCGAGCTGGCGGACGAGCTGCTGGACTTGGCCAACCAGAGCCGGTTGCTCACACAGGGGCAAGGCGCTACCATGCCCGCCCAATCCTGATCACCCCTTTGCGAGGAGCCCCTTATGTCTGAGCCTCATCCGCTGGAATTCAACGGCCAAACCATCGAGACCGATGCCAAGGGCTATCTGCGCCATAGCGAACAATGGAGCGAGGCGCTGGCCCTGGTGCTGGCCGAACGGGAAGGCATCGTGCTGGAGGAGCCTCACTGGGAGGTGGTGCGTTTCGTGCGGGCGTTTTATCTGGAGTTCAACACCTCCCCCGCCATCCGCGCCCTGGTCAAGGCGATGGAGAAGCAGTACGGTCCCGAGAAGGGCAACAGCCGCTATCTCTACAAGCTGTTCCCGGAGGGGCCCGCCAAGCAGGCAACCAAGATAGCCGGCCTGCCCAAACCGGTGAAATGCATCTAATAAAAAACCGCGCCAAGGCGCGGTTTTTTATTGCAGACGAAGGGGTCAGCCTCAGGGGTTGTAGGCCACCACAGAGCCACCGAGCCCTGTCATCTGGCTTATCTTGCTCTGCATACCCTGCAGCTTCGCCTTGGAGACATCCGGCCCGATGAAGACCCGGGTGATCTGGCCCTGTACCGGCGTTCTCGGCGAGGTCTGGGCCGAGTAGCCGGCGGCCCGCAGCTTGCTCACCAGGGCATTGACACTGTCTGCGTTCTTGAAGGCGCCGAGCTGCAGGATCCAGCTGCCCTGGGCCGGGGCGGCGGCCGGTGCCGGCGTGGCGGTCGTCATCTTGCTCGCGATGAGATCGTCCATGGTCTTGATCTGGCCAACCTGCGGCTTGCTCGGCTCGGGCTTTTTCACCTCCACCGGCTTGGGAGGAACCGGTTTGGGCTTGGGTTGCTCCACCGGTTTCTGGGCCACTACCACGGGTTTGGGCTGGGCGACCGGCTGGGTTACCGGCGCCGTGGCCGGTTGCTGTACCGGCTGGGCAGCAGGCTGCTGGCCGTTGTCGGCCAGCGTCACGGTATTGCCGATCTCCTCCACCTGCCACTGCTGGGCTGCAGCGGCCTGCTGCTGGCTCGCCGCATGTTCCGCCGGCAGGGTGCTGGCAGCCGAGACCTGCAACTCGGGCTTGGCGGGCTCCAGCTCGGGGCGCAGGGGGATATTGGCAAAGGCCTCGTCCTTTTGCTCCAGCTTGTTGCCATCCATCAGATCCGGCAGAAAGATGACCACCAGGGCGACCAGGATGACGGTCCCCACCAATCTGTTTTGAAACTTAGAAGCCAAGTTAATTCCCACCCATGTTACTTAGAATGCACTGCTATTTCTGCAGATCTCAGTGATAACTGACCACCTAGTGGCATCGAGACCAGATGAACTGCTACCCATGCGATCTTCTTAGGCATCTGATGCCAAAAGTCTAGGCTCGCGACCAGCCCATCAGGCCTTCGTCGCCAGCACCTCGGCGACAGTGTAAAACGAGCCGAACACAATGACCATATCATCAGGACTCGATGCGGCCAGCGCGGCCCCATAAGCCTCGGTCACTGACGCAAATTGTGCGGCCGGTCCCTGCTCATGCAGGGCGGCCGCCAACTGGGCCGAGGAGGCGGCGCGGGGGCCATGGAGGCTCGCGAGATACCACTCGTCGATGAGCCCCGTCAGCTCGGCCAGGGAACCCGCCATGTCTTTGTCCTTGAGCATGCCGACCACGGAGCGTCGTTTCCCCGAGCAGGGGATCTGGCGCAGCTGGCTGGCAAGATAGGCCGCCGAATGGGGATTGTGGGCCACATCGACGATGACCAGGGGATCCTGTTGCAGGCGCTGCATGCGCCCCGCGAGGCGCGCATCCGCCAGCCCCTGGCGAATGGCAGCCTCCGGCAACGGCAAGCCGAGGGATTCGAGCGCCGCCAGCACCGTCACCGCGTTCATCAACGGCAGGGCGGGCTTGGGCAAACCCTGCCAGTGGTACAGGCCATGGTAATCCCAGTGATCGCCCTGCTCATCTCCATGAAACTCCACCCCGACCTGGCGCAGACAGGCCCCCAGACGGTGCGCTTCGCTGGCGATGGTGGCGGGCGGGTTGGGCTCGCCACTGATGGCGGGTTTTCCCTTGCGATAGACGCCGGCCTTCTCCACCGCCACCGCCTCCCGGGTATCCCCGAGCCAGTCGCAGTGATCCAGCGCGATGGAGGTGATCATGGCCACATCGGATTCCACCACATTGGTGGCATCGAGGCGACCGCCCAGCCCCACTTCCAGCAGGAGCACGTCCGGCGCGGCACGGCGGAACAGCCAGAGCCCGGCCAGGGTCGCAAACTCGAAGAAGGTGAGCGCTATCTCGGCGCGGGCGGCCTCCACGGCGGCAAACGCGGCGCAGTGTTCCTCGTCAGGCAGCTCGGCGCCATCGAGTCGCACCCGCTCGGTGAAACGCAGCAGGTGCGGCGAGGAGTAGACGCCGACCTTGTGACCGGCCGCCATCAGTATGCTGGCAGCCATGGCGCAGGAGGAGCCCTTGCCGTTGGTGCCCGCCACCGTCACGACCTTGAACGGCAGTTCAGTGAGCCCCATGCGGCGCGCGACGGCACCGACCCTATCCAGCCCCATGTCGATATTGACCGGGTGGATCTGCTCCAAATAAGAAAGCCAGTCGCTGAGCGACCGGCTTTGGGAAGATTGCATCTGTGAACTCATCTTACGGCTCGATTCACTCTTCGATGACGTGAGTGTTCATCAGCTTGGCCAGCAGGCCCGCCAGGCGGTCACGCATCTCGCGCCGGTCGATGATGAGATCGATGGCGCCCTTCTCCAGCAGGAACTCGGAGCGCTGGAAGCCTTCCGGCAGCTTCTCGCGCACGGTCTGCTCGATGACGCGCGGGCCGGCGAAGCCGATCAACGCCTTGGGCTCGCCCACGTTGATGTCACCCAGCATGGCAAGACTGGCGGAGACGCCACCCATGGTGGGGTCGGTCAGCACGGAGATGAAGGGCAGACCGGCCTTGGTGAGTCGGTCCAGCGCCGCACTGGTCTTGGCCATCTGCATCAGGGAGAACAGCGCCTCCTGCATGCGCGCCCCGCCGGAGGTGGAGAAGCAGACCAGGCCACGGCCTTCCTTGATGCTCTCCTCGACGGCGCGCACGAAGCGGGCACCGACCACGGAGGACATGGAGCCACCGATGAAGGAGAACTCGAACGAACAGGCAACGACCGGTACCCCCTTGAGGGTTCCTTTCATCACCACCAGCGCATCTTTTTCTCCCGTCTCTTTCTGGGCGGCAGACAAACGATCCTTGTAGCGCTTGGAATCCTTGAATTTCAAGATGTCCTGCGGCTCCAGCTCGGCAGCAACCTCGCTGCGGCCTTCTACGTCGAGGAAGCTCTCGAGACGGGCGCGGGCACTGATCCGCATATGATGATCGCACTTGGGGCACACTTCGAGATTGCGCTCCAGTTCTGCCCGGTAGAGTACCTGTTCGCAAGACGTGCACTTGGTCCACACCCCTTCCGGGATGTTGTGACGACGCGGTGTAGTGATCTTGCTCTTGGGAAGGATCTTCTCAAGCCAGCTCATGGAATTCCTTAATGCTTTTGTGCCTGACAAAACACATCGGGCCTTGGTTGTTCAATGACTTAAGGGCTCGATGGCAATAAATAACGGGTCATTAAACCACAAATTTTCGGGCCCAGTTACTAAAAACTGGTCGTACCCGGTGCCGAGTCCGGCAGCCAGAGCGGACCGAGCGGCAACTGCGGCAGGCCGAACTCGGCCGGGTAATCCACGTCCACCAGATAGAGACCTCCCGCCTTGGCGGTGGGGCCGGCCAGGTTGCGATCCTTCTGGGCCAGCACCTCGGCAATCCACTCCACCGGTTTCTGCCCCTGCCCCACCAGCAACAGGGAGCCGGTGATGTTGCGCACCATGTGGTGCAGGAAGGCGTTGGCCTTGATGTCGAGCACGATATAGGGGCCGGAGCGGCTGACGCACAGGTGGGTCACGTTGCGCCAGGGGGTGTTGGACTGGCAGGCGATGGCCCGGAAGGTGCTGAAGTCGTGCTCCCCGAGCAGGCTCTGGCCCGCCTGGTGCATCAGCGCCGCATCGATGGTCTCGTGATAGTGGCTGACGCCGCTACCCAGGATCGCCGGGCGGTAGTTGTGGTTGTAGATGATGTAGCGATAGCGGCGGGCGGTGGCGCTGAAGCGGGCATGGAAGTTTTCATCCACCTCCTTGACCCAGCGCACCCCGATATCCGGCGGCAGATTGGAATTCAGGCCCAGCGTCCAGGCGGACTCGGCACGATTGGACTCGGTATCGAAGTGGATCACCTGACCGGTGCCGTGGACCCCGGCGTCGGTCCGCCCGGCGCACTGGATGGAGACCGGATGGTTGGCGATGCGGCTGATGGCTTTTTCAAGCTCTTCCTGGACGCTGATCACTTCTCGCTGACGCTGCCAGCCGAAATACCGGCTGCCGTCATATTCAATACCTAGGGCAATTCGCATGGATGAAACTTGTCTTGTGGGGAAAGGATGAAAGAAACGGGGCGGATTATACCCGCTCGGGGCAAAAGTCCCAAACCCGTGGCCTCGACCGGGCGGGTGCCCACGGCCGGGCGCTCTCCCCTTGGCGGCACAAGCCTTGGCAGACGAGCAGGCCGCTCCTGAAACGAAAAGGCAGCCCGCAGGCTGCCTTGCAATCGATGGTCAGGCTTATCCCAGCCGTTTAAGCAGCTTTTCAGCCTCGTTGCGCTGGTGCTCGCTGCCCTGGGCCGCCGCCTCTTGCAGCAGCTCGCGGGCGCTCTCCTTGTCGTCGATCTCGAGGTAGGCGCGGGCCAGATCCAGCTTGGCCCCCACACCGCCATCGTCCGCATCCACGTCAAAACCGGTGGACTCCGGCAATACCTCGGGGAAACCATCCAGCCCCACATCCAGGGAGAAGCCCTGATACGGCTCCTGCTCGGCGTTGCTGGCATTGGCCTCCGCCAATAACTTGTCTATCTCCACAAAGTCGTTCGCCTGAGCCTGTTCGCGGGGCTTAACCTCATGTGGCTGCTCCGCGTGGGGCTCCACCTCGGTGAAGGCATCCTCGAAATCGGCGAGGGCCAATTCGTTGGGATCCCAGGCGTCCTGCGGCATTGGCTTCGCGGCCGGCTTCGGCTCGGGCTCGAGACCGAGCTCCGCCAGCATGTCGTCCACGTCGCTCTTGCCATAGGCTGCGGCATCCTTGGGTGCCGCCTTGTCATCGACAGGCTCGTCGAAGGCCGACTCGAAATCGCTCAGGTCGAAATTGGCCAGATCGTCTTCCCGGCTGCGCTGGGCCCCGTCAGACACAGTGGCCGCATCGGCGTCGAGGTCCGCATCCAGATCGGCAAAGAGCGCCGCTTGCAGCTCCTCTTCGCTCATGACCTCATCGGCCGCCCGCTTGGGAGCATCGAACTCCCGGGAGAGATCGAGATCCGGCTCGGACTCTATGTCGAAGTCACCCTCGTGGGCCAGATCCAGTTCGGGTACCAGATCCGGGTCACGATTCGCCGTGGTGACCGCAGGTTCAACGTCGAAAGCGGAGAGGGCCAGCTCACCGCCATCGCTGAAGATGACATCATTCTTGCCCTGGCCTTCATCCAGCGCCCGCTCGGCCTCCGGACCGTTCAGATCCGGCATGGGGCGCATGGGTTCGTCATCGGCGATGCCCACCGTCATCAGCTGATCGAACTCGCTGTTCTCGTCCCCCATCACCATGGCGGTGGATTCAGAGAGGCTCTTCTCTTGTTCTTCCAGCTCCCGCCGGGCACGGGCCCGCAGCCAGAGCGTCACCAGCGCCAGCACCAGCAGCACGGGCAGCAAGATGATCATGGCGAGGTTGAGCGGCGAGGAGAGCAGCTCCATCACCCAGTTCTGCTTGGGCTCGGGGGCCACCACGGGAGGCACTGGCTGGGCCTTGAGCTCGGCCACCTCTTTTTGCAGCGCCGTCTGATCCTGCAACTGGGCCTTGAGGGTCTCCACCTCTTCGGTCAGGGATTGCAGGCGCAGCTTGAGCCTGTGGTTCATCTCGGTGACCTGGCCGAGCTGGGCGTTGGCATCTTCCAGTGCCAGCGCCATCTCGGTGGACGGTTTGCCGACCGGCGCCGCCACATCGGCAGGCAGCGGGGCTGGCGCCGTGCCGACGGCCGCACTCACCGGCGTCGTGACAGGCTCGGCGGCCTTGGCAATCGCCTTCACCTCGCTCGCCGGTTGCGGCGACGTCACCTTGGGGGCCGCCGGAAGGGGAGCCGCCTTGGCGACCGGTGCCTTGGCGGGCACGGCCGCGGCTTTGGGATGAACCTTGGCGGTTTCGGCCTGCTTGCTGGCCAGATATTTGGGGCTCAGCCCCTTCCAGCTGGCGTTGTCGCTGTTGAAGCGGCGACGGGCCTCGGCGTCCGTGATGCGGCCTGCTTCGGCTGCCGTCGGCAGCAGGATGCGGGACCCCACCAGGATGTGATTGATGTTGCCATCGGCAAAACTGCGGGGATTCTTGTCGTAGATCGCCACCATGGTCTGGTAGACGGTCACCCGGTTGGAGGGGCGATGCTTGCTCGCGAGGCTCCAGAGGGTATCGGTGGAACGAACCGGACCATAACTGCCGGCCTGGGTGCTCGGCACCTGACGTACGATGGGTTGCACCTTGGGCAAGGTGACGGGGGCGACCGGCTGAGCCTGGGGCAGTGGCTGCACGGCGGGGGGCGGCGAGCCATCCGGCCCCTTGAGCTCCACGAAGAAAGGCTCGCGTCCTCCGTCGTCGGCCTGAACCGTACCCAGAAGACCCAATGCCAGTAGCGTTGCCAGCGTTATGCGGGAATGTCCCATGTTCGTTCCTTCGTATGACGGCCCTATCACATTGAAAAATCTGGATAGTTACCCCAAAACAATCGGCTCAATATAAATCAGGCGTGAGTCTCAAGCCAGTGATCCGACACATTTAGCCTTCAACTCGTGCCAGCGCACCGAGATCCGGCGAGAAAAAAGCTTAATTCACTGATCTCACGTGACATTGTCACACAGCCTGTCGACACCATCAGTCACACCCCAGCCCCCTGATGCCGACCGGCGCACAGGGCGGGGCTCCCTCCCCACCCGGCACCATCAACGGACTCAGAGGTAGTCGCGCACCAGCAGTTCGGCAATCTGCACGCTGTTGGTCGCCGCGCCCTTACGAACGTTATCGGCCACGATCCACATATTGATACCGCTGGGATGAGAAATATCCTGGCGCACCCGCCCCACCAGCACCTCATCCTTGCCGGTAGCGTCGCGCACCGGGGTCGGATAGTCGGCGTCGTCATCGAACAGGGTCACGCCTGGCGCATTGCGCAGCAGATCCTTGACCTGCTCGGCATCGAGCGGCTGGTGCAGTTCGACGTGCACCGCTTCGGCGTGGCCGTAGAAGACCGGCACCCGCACGCAGGTGGGGTTCACGGCGATGCTGGCATCTCCCAGGATCTTCTGGGTCTCCCACACCATCTTCATCTCTTCCCGGGTGTAGCCGTTGTCAGTGAAGGCGTCGATCTGCGGAATGAGGTTGAAGGCGATCTGCTGCGGGTAGAGGCTCGGCTCCACCGGGCGACCGTTGAGCAGATGGGCGGTCTGGCCCGCCAGTTCGCTCACCCCCTCCTTGCCGGAGCCGGAGACGGACTGATAGGTCGCCACGTTGATGCGGGCGATCCCCACCTCGTCCTGCAGGGGCTTCAGCGCCACCAGCATCTGGATGGTGGAGCAGTTCGGGTTGGCGATGATGTTGCGATTGCGAAAATCGGCCAGGGCGTCCGGGTTCACCTCGGGGATCACCAGGGGGATGTCCTCGTCGTAACGGAAGCAGGAGGTGTTGTCAATGACGATGCAGCCATGTTCGGCGGCAATCGGCGCCCACTTGGCGGAGACCTCGGCACCGGCGGAGAAGAGGGCTATCTGTACCTGACTCCAGTCAAACTCCTCCACATCCAGGATCTCGACGTTCTTGCCACCAAAGCGCACCGTGTCGCCAGCGCTGCGGCTGGAGGCCAGCGGGTAGAGGGTCGCCACCGGGAAGGCACGCTCTTCCAGGATCTCGATCATGGCTTCACCCACGGCGCCGCTCGCGCCCAATACCGCTACGTTGAATTGCTGACTCATGTTCTCTCCTCTAAATGGTCCGGTGACGCACTGGCATCACCCTGTGGCAGACGGCGCTGCCCGATAACGAGTTTGGCATGGCGCCAAGCCCAGCGAGGGCGGGCCCCGCAAAGAGGCCCGCCCACATGTATTCATGACGCCCGCGCTAGTCGGGCTGGATGGTGAACCCCAGCCGGGCCAGGGCGTCCCCGGCGAAGGGGCCCGTGAGGCGCAGGGAGGAAAACTCCCGCCGCTCCGGGTATTGCTTGCGCTGCTCATCGAAGCTGCCGGCCTGATGGAGGCGATTGCGAAAACGGGCATCGTCCCGGCGCACGTCATAGATGAGGTGAACGAGTTGCTTGAGCAAGGCCTGATCCGTCGCCACCCCGGGGGTCAGTTCACGCACCTCGGGAACTGGCAGCAGGGCTTGCAGATCCTGGCGCGGTACGCGCCCCAGTTGCTGGCAGAGCGCCTGATAGAGCATCCAGGTACCGCGGGCCTTGCCCTCCAGGCTGTAACCGGCGATGTGCGGGGTGGCCAGCTCGGTATAAGGCACCAGGGCCCTCAATGGCTCGGGTTCCCCTTCCCACACGTCCATCACCAGTCGCAGCGGCGCATTCCCCTGCTGGCGGGCGAGCAGGGCCTGATTGTCCCACACCTCGCCTCGGGCGGCGTTGATGAGGAATTTGCCCGCAGGCAGGGTGGCGATCTCCCGCTCCCCCAGCAGGTGGAAGGTGGCATCCGGGCCGCCGTGGGTGATGGGCACGTGGAAGCTAACGATGTCGGCGCCAAGGGCCGTCTGGTAGTCGACGAAATCGGTCGCCTCGCCCGCACTGGTGGCGCGAGCACGGGGCGGATCGCAGCGCAGCACTCGCATGCCGAGGGCCTCGGCCTTGCCCGCCACGCATTCGCCGGTGTTGCCGGCGCCGATGACGGCGAGGCTCATCTCGCTCAACGTCAGCTCATGGCGTTCAGCCAGCACCAGCAGAGCGGAGATCACATAGTCTCCCACCGAGTACTTGTTGCAACCGGGGGCGCTGAAGAAGGGAATGCCCCGCGCCGCCAGCAGGGCGCTGTCCACGTGATCCCGACCGATGGTGGCGGTGCCGACGAAGCCGAGTCTGGGGCAGTTGGCGAGCAAGCTGGCATCCACCCGGGTCACGGAACGCACCAGCAGCACGTCCGCATCCAGCAGATCCGCCGCCGAGATCTGTCGTCCGGGCAGGGGGATCACCTCGCCAAACTCCGCAAACAGCTCCCGGGCATGGGGCATATTTTCATCAACAACGATTTTCATCAGTTTCTCTTATGAACTCGATGGCCCACTACCGGCCACGGGGGCGCCATTCTAGCGCAAAGCGCCCCGAGTTTCAGAGGCTTAAATTCAAGCCCGTTCACCACCATAGCCCCGGCACCAGGGCTCCCCCCTCCCCCTTGTCCGGGACCAGCCAATTGTAACCACATGTTGTTGGCCGGCCTTGGCACCTTGACCTCGAGGGCCTGACTGGCACAATGACGCCTCTTTTTTGGCGGCCGCCGCGCCGCCCACCAGATGAGCCCGATGATGCCGACCTCTTCCTCTTCGTTGCCGCGCCGCCAGGTATTGAGATTCAGCGCCGCCCTGATCCTGCCGCTGGCCCTGCTGGCCTGCCTGCCCTGGCATCCCTTCCTGAGCGATGCCCTGCAGTCCGCCTGGCTCTGGTGGCCCTATGCCCTCTCCCGCATGGTGGACATCCCCGGCATCGCCATCAGCACCCTGGGACTGGTGCTGCTGACCCGACACAAGCTGACGCTCAGCCTGCCCGCCCTGCTGGCCCTGTGCGCCACCCTGTTCGCCGTGCTGGCCGGGGACTGGCTCATCAAGAGCCTCATCAAGCAGCTCACCGAGGAGCCGCGCCCCTATCTGCTCTGGCTGGCGGGGCAGAACCTCATCCCCGATATCCGCCAGTTCTACGAGGGCAGCAGTGCCCTTCGCACCGAGCAGGTCCACGCCGCCAGCCAGCTGCTGGCGCTGCCCGCCTGGCTCGGCAATCACTGGCAGGGCGGGGTGAACTACGCCTTCCCCTCCGGTCACAGCATCGCCGCCATCAGCCTCGCCCAGTTCTTCGGCCTGATCTGGCTGGCGCGCGCCCCCAGCGGTGCCTGGTTGCTACCCCTCTGGGCACTGGCCATCGCCCTGTCACGCACCCTGATCGGCATGCACTGGCCGCTGGATGTGCTGGCGAGCGCCCTGCTCGGCAGTGTCACCGCCCTGCTAGGGGCCCGCTGGTGGCTGCATCGCTACTGACAAGCGCAGTGAGCGCCGCGCGCCAATGACAACGGGCACCCCAGGGTGCCCGTTTTGATCTCCGCCGTGCGGGTTATCAGCCCTTGCTCTGCCAGCCTTCCGGGTACTTGTAGCCCTTGAAGCGCTGCTCCGCATAGGTCTTGAACGCCGCGGAGTTGTAAGCGTCGATCACGTCCTTGGCAAACGGCTTGCCCGCATCGGCGCTCTTCACCACCACCCAGTTGATGAAGTCGTAGCTGCGCTCGAGGAAGAGTCCGGAGCTGAACGGGATGCCGCTGGAGGCGGCGAAGTTGCCGTTGATGACGGAGAAGTCCACATCTTCCCGGGAGCGAGGCAGCTGCGCCGCTTCCAGCAGCACCAGCTTGATCTCGTGGGGATTTTTCACCACGTCGAACTCGCTCGCCTTCAAGGGATTGATCCCCTCTTTCAGGGTCAGCCAGCCGAGATCCTGCAACATCAGCAGGGCCCGCGCCTGGTTGGTGGGGTCGTTCGGGATGGCGACCGTGCTGCCCTCGCCCACCTCGGCGAGCTTGCCCTTCTTGCCGGAATAGAGCCCCATGGGGCCGGTCGGCACCTGGGTGATGGGGCTCAGCGACAGGCCCCTGTCCTTGGCGAAGCTCTCCAGATAGGGCTTGTGCTGGAAGCAGTTCACATCGAGGGAACCGTCTGCCAGGGCGATGTTGGGGGTCACGTAGTCGGTAAACTCCACCAGTTTCACCTTGTAGCCCTTGGCTTCGAGCTGCGGCTTGATGGAATCGGTCACCATGTCGGCAAAGTCCCCGACCGTGGTACCGATGACGATCTCCTTCTTCGCCTCATCGATGGCAAAGGCGGACAACGGCAGAGTGCTGGCGAGCAGCGCAAGGGCGGAAAGGGTGAAGAAGGAACGACGCTGCATAGGGACTCCCTGTCAAAATAATCATCGAAACGGTGGTGGGTGACGGTTTTTGCCACGTGGGCAGACACACCACAACCATCTAGCCATCCAAATGGCTAATTAAGGCCACCATAGCAGAGCTTTTCCCCTTCGCCAAGCAACAAAACCGGATGAGCTTGCCCGAATGATGGAGAAGCCTGTCACCCTTCCCCTGAGGCATGAGCCAGGAAAATCTTTGATAAGAGACACAGTTATGCATTTTACTCTCCCCCATCAGCGTCGAAAGTGTCTTATGGTAGCGATGGGGCACCCAGTGCCTGGTGGATCTCCCCTTATCGTCGCCTAGGCGGCAACCGATCCTCCAACCCCACAAGGAGCAGCAGTGTTCGATCATGTCGAGATCAAGGTGGTGCACTTCGATGACTGCCGACGCTTCTACCAAACCGTGCTGGTCCCCCTGTCCATAGAACTCAAATGGGCAGATGAGATGGCCGCCGGTTTTGGCCGGGTTAACCATGACAAGGTGAGCTTTCTCATCGAGCAGGGTGAGCAGAGCACGCCCTGCCACCTCGCCTTCGCCGCCAACGGCCAGGCTCCCGTGGATGCGTTCCACCGGGACGGGGTGGCGGCAGGCTTTCGCTGCAACGGGCAACCTGGGCTGAGGCCCCACTATGCCCCCGGCTACTACGCCGCCTTCCTGCACGATCCGGACGGCAACAATATCGAGGCGCTCGCCTATCTGGATGACAAACAACAGGGTCCGGCAGTGGCCTAGAACTGTGAGATTTGAACCAACGAAAAGCCCCGCACTCATGAAGTGCGGGGCCTGGAAGCTACACATCGGCTTGTCTTGCGCGGTTATTTGACCGCCTTGCTGGCGTTTTCCATCGCCTGCTTCTCGGCGGCGCCGAGGATGGCAGCCTGGCTATTCTGCTCTGCCAGGTAACAGGTGTCTTTACTGATCCTCTGGGCCCGACAATCGGCCATGCGCTGGGCGGGGTTGGCACAGCCGGTCATCAGAGCGATCACCGACAACAGCATTATTTTCTGCATGACCGCACCATCTCAAATAATAAATTTAACAAGTCAAAAATTACGAAATTTAAAAAAGTAAAACAGCTTTAATGCCATATATAAAACAACATTAATAATGTGATTGGTAATCTCACGCGACGACCCTGGGCGGCGGCACAATCAGCTGACAAAAATCCGTTCCGGACATGGGGCGGTGGAAGAAGAATCCCTGACACAGAGAAATACCCGCGGCTTCCACTTGTTTTAATTCCGCCTCTGTTTCCACCCCTTCAATCAACAAGGCTCTGCGATTGAGCTCGCAGAGCTTGACCACCTGGCGCAAAAACTTGAACCCTTCGGGACGTACCAGTCCCAGCACCAGTGAGCGATCGAGTTTGATCTTGTCGAGGGGATATCGGGTCAGGTAATTGAGGGTCGAGTAGCCGGAGCCGAAATCATCCAGCGCCAACCTGATGCCGCGTTTTGACAGCTCATGCAGAACCCGGGTCACCTTCTCATGATCCGTCACCTTTTGGGATTCGGTGATCTCGAACTCCAGCTTGCACCCCTTGGGCAAGGGACGGTTCAGGATACGGTCAATCACCGGGAACAACCGCTTGTCGACCAGCGTTTGCGGAGAGACATTGACCGAAATGGTCAGGGACTTCGCCTCGCTCAGCGAGTCGTGAATGTAATTGACCGTGCTCTGCATCACCCAGAAGTCGACCTCGCTCATCAGGCCCAGGCGCTCATAGTGTTTGAGGAAGGTCGGCGGCTGTATGTTTCCGCCATTGGTGCGAAAACGCAGCAAGGCTTCTGCCCCCTTGATCTTGCCGCTGTGAACGCACACCTGGGGCAGGAAGAAGAGGACGAAGGTACCGCTTGCATTGAGCCTATCGATACTGCTGTTTGCATCTCGCCAGGCCTGCTCCTCCTCGAGGTTCTTGTAATTGGGCATCATGTCCCTGGAGACGGGGCAGAAGTTTTCAAGCGGTGCAATGATGCTGTTGTTATCCACCGAACCGAGCGTGGAGACCTTGTGCTGACCAGCCGTCAGGAAGGGGGTGTAGATGACCCCTCCGAGTGCGACCATCATCAGTTGAAACAGCACGGCGGCATAGGAGTGACCACTCGCAATCCAGCTGTTCAGCACCACCGGCACAGACCAGCCAACGGTCGACGACAGATGGGGGATCCAGCCCAGACTGGTGGCGAGATAGGCCAGGCTGTATGTCATCACGGGAGTCAGGATGAAGGGTATGAGCATCAGCGGGTTGAGCACGATGGGCAGACCGAAGATCAGGGGCTCATTGATATTGAGCATGGCCAGCGGCAGGCTGACTGGCAGCAGCGTACGGCTGCGGTGATCCCCCTTGAGCATCACGGCAATCGCCAGGCTCAAGGTGTTGCCGGTACCGCCCACGTTGCACCAGACATCGAAAAACTGGAGGCTGAGGATATTCAACTCGGCCTTGCCCGCTGCCCAGGCCGCGAGATTGGCATGGGTCATGATGCTCAGCGAGTGCTCGGCACCGATAAACACGATGCTGCCGTGCAGGCCGAAAAACCAGGGCAGGGTGTAGTTCAACAGGTGGACGAGCCCATGGCCATAAGTCGGTGAGAGGCTGAGATCCATGTCAGCCAGTTGAAGCGCATAGAACCAGGCAAAGAAGCTTCGCCCCGCAACCCCTGCCAGCCCGCCCACCATCAGGACGATAGTGAAATAGATGGAGATCGAGATGAGGAAGCGATAGCTGCTTTCGACCCAGCTCGTTCTGCTGTTGAGCTCGCGACTGATCAGCTCATACAAACGGCAGCTCGCCAGGGCTGACAACACTGTGACGGGGATGGTGAAATGCCTGAGAGGGTCATCGGTGTTGTTTATCAGACAGCTCATGATCAATAGCGTACCGACGCCGATTGTGAGCGAATGAGTAAATGAGAACCGATTCTTCGCCGCCCAATGCAGACAGATAAAGGCATTGATCAACGCGGGAATAACAACAACCAGCCCCTTTTGAATATTATCCAGCGCAGCATTCGGATAAATGAGAAGCGCTGCCACCGTGAGACCACGAATGATTTGCAATGGCACTACCGCTATGGCGGCGGCAATAATGGCATTCAGGTAACGATTTGCAAAAAGCCTCTCTCTCCAGGCTGCCAGCAGATCCAGTAATGAAAATGTTGTCTTCATAAGAGGCTTTCTATTTATGTGGCTGATACGCCCGACTTTCTCGTCTGGGCGGGTTATTTAAATATTGATGTCGGTCAAGTAATTCATGTTCCACATGGTGGGGCACAACACTGTTCTACATACGCTGGCACGCAGTAGACAGGACGCCATCAAGCCATGTCTGGCTTACCTGACTTGAAATCTGGACACTGTTGTCATAAACACAGGCCATGAACGCCCACGCCTATAATAATGAGTAATTATTATTTAAATTTAATTCACCCGTTTGATTTCAGGTGAGTTTTTAAAAGTGTGAAGAAATTATTATTAAAACCCAAACTGATTACATCATTGCAATATTTTTGATAATGGGCAATCGCAGCAGTCATTGATAGCATGCCCATCAGAAACAGGCACAGATAAATAATTAAAAAAGGAGTGATGATAAATAAACCCATGGCATCCTAGCATCCAGTTCCGCCCACGTCTTCGCCAGTTTTGTATCAAACTGTATGCTTCTAAAGGTTCATATGGCAATGTTTCGCAATGTTCATTCCGGGAGGATAAATGATGAAAGAACGTGATGGGTATGGCCTGCTGGTTGTCGATATTCAGGGCAAACTGGCGCGGCTGGTGAATGAGAGCGATCGGCTCATCGCCAACACGTCCCGACTGGTGAAAGGGGCAAAGGCGCTGGGACTGCCGGTAGTCTGGCTGGAACAGAACCCGGACAAGCTTGGCGCCACCGTGCCCGAGCTGCAACCCCTGCAAACCGGCAGCCCCGTGCTCCCCAAGTTCAGCTTCGGTGCCCTCGGGGAACCCCAGGTGGCGGCGGTGCTGGCCGAGAGCGGCGTTCGCCACTGGCTAGTGTGCGGCATCGAGGCCCATATCTGTGTCTATCAGAGCGTGCTGGGGCTGCTCGGTAATGGCGCCCGGGTATCCTTGGTGACCGATGCGGTCTCATCCCGCGATCCCGCCAATCGGGCGCTCGCCATCGGCCAGCTGGCGGCCCGCGGCGCAGCCCTCACCTCGGTGGAGATGTGCCTCTACGAGCTGCTGGGGGATTGCCGCGATCCGGCGTTTCGCGAGATCCTGGCCCTCGTCAGATAGCCTCCCCCAGTCGCTCCTGCAGGTAGTCATAGCCCCCTTCGCCATCGGGCACGAAGCTCAGCCGGTGAGTGAGGCCGGGAGGCGCATCCTCGGCGTGATGGGAGACGAACAGCAGCTGAGTCCCCTCGCCGAGCAGGCGTCCCACCATGGCCCTGACCAGGTGGCGATTGAGGGGATCCAATCCCTGCAGCGGTTCGTCCAGGATGAGCAGGGGCGGATGCTTGACCAGGGCGCGGGCGATGAGCACCAGCCGCTGCTGGCCAAAGGAGAGACTGTGAAATGGCTGCGCCCCCTGCTGCGCCAGCCCAAGCAGCGTCAACCACTGATCGGCCAGTGCCAGCTGGCGATCCCCGGGCCGGGCATAGAGGCCGATGGAGTCGTAAAAACCCGACAATATCACCGTCTGCACTGAGCCGCTGACGCGATAATCCAGGTGCAGAGCCGGGCTCACCATCCCGATGTGGCGCTTGATCTCCCAGATGCTCTCGCCGCTGCCCCGCCGCCTGCCAAACAGCTGAAGATCATTGCTGTAGCCCTGGGGATGATCCCCGGTGATGAGGGAGAGCAGGGTCGATTTGCCGGCGCCATTGGGCCCGACCAGTTGCCAGTGCTGCCCCACCTCTATGGTCCAGTCGAGCCCATCGATCACCACCTGCTCCCCATAGGCGATCCGCAGCTGGCGCATCCGTACCCGGGGGCCGGGGGGGAGTGGTTCCGGGGTCGTGGGCGGCGGGGGCAGATCGGGGTGGATCACCTCGGCTCGCGCCAGCTGGGCCACTTCCGGGCTCGCCAGCACCGCCTCCCGCGTGCCCGACAACAGCAGATTGCGATCCCCGAGCAGGCCAAGGTGGCTCGCAAACGGGGGGATTTCATCGAAGCGGTTGACGATCACCACCAGTCGTTGCCCCTGTGAGACCAGCTCTGCCAGCAACCTCATCAGCTCCTGGCGCGACCCCTGATCCAGCCCGTCGAACGGCTCGTCCAGTACCAGCAGCTCGGGCCCGGACAAGAGGGCGCGAGCCAGCAACAACTTGCGCCCCTCGCCGCTCGAGAGGTATCGGTAGGGTCTCTCCCAGAGCGCGGCTATGCCAAAGCGTGCCAGCAGAGCCCGCGCCGCGTGCTCGTCCTCCCCCTCCTCCATCATCAGGCTGGCGACGCTGTAGCCTGCCTCCTCATCCTCCCCCAGCATGTCGGTGTTGCGCCGCTGGAAGTCTCGCTCACCCAGTTGTTGCTGCGACTCGAACGACAGCCGCACTGCCGCCAGCGTGCCGGATGCCTGGCCGGCGCGCACGCCGAGCTCTCCGCACAAGGCAGAGGCCAGCGCCGTCTTGCCGCTGCCATTGCTGCCCACGAAGGCCCAGCACTCGCCGGGGGAGAGGGTCAGGTCGGGAATGAAGAGGGTTTGTTCATTGCGAAGGGCCAGCCTGGCCGAGTGCCACTGCAATAGGGTCATGAGTCCATCCTGTTGATCCGTCTGCCGTTACCTTAACAGGGATCGCAGCCGCTCACAGCCGTGGAACACACCTCGACGACATCTCTCTACCGAGTATTAAAAACAGAGGAATTTATAAACAAAATAATCATTAGCGTCTAATGCGAATAGCTCGCAATAAAACATGATCTCCATCCCATTTATACCCCCATATGGGGCCAAATGAGATTTATATGAAGCCATTCACAACTCTGCATTGAGAGTCTTTTGAATCGGTCATTCTCATGTATAGATGCCAGCGCACCTCGGACGGTGCGCCCTTAAGATGGAGTTTATCAATGAGAAAAACAACGTTAGCATTGGCAATCACAGGGCTGCTCTCGGCCCTGCCGATAGCCTCGGTACAAGCCAGCGAGCACTGCCTGCCCCTTGGCGGCAACGAAGCCGGACTCGACACCGGTCGCAGCAGCGCAGAGCGCTGCCTGCCCGGCATCAACCCCTTGCAGGATCAGCAATGGCACCTGCTCAACAGCGGTCAGGATTCCTTCAGCGCCCGGGGGGGCGTGGCGGGCAATGACCTCAACCTCTGGTGGGCCCACCGCACCGCCGTGCTGGGCCAGGGGATCAACGTGGCTGTGGTGGACGATGGCCTGGCCATCGCCCACCCGGATCTGGCGGACAACATTCGTCCCGGCTCCAAGAACGTGGTGACCGGCGGCAATGATCCCACTCCCACCACGGCGAACACCGCCCACGGCACCTCGGTAGCAGGCATCATCGCCGCGGTGGACAACGCCATCGGCAGCCGGGGCGTGGCACCGGCGGCCCAACTGCAGGGCTTCAACCTGCTCGATCCCGCCAGCCGGCAGTTGCAGCGAGACTGGCTCTATGCCCTGGGTGACAGTCAGGCCAGCCGTGACAACCGGGTCTTCAACCAGAGCTACGGCATGAGCCTCGTCACCCCCCGTGGCAGCGATGACCTCAATCGTCGTCAGCTCGACACCCTGATGGAGCAGATGACCCAGAAAGCCGAAGGCGCTGCCTACATCAAGGCAGCGGGTAACGGCTTCAACCGGATTGCCTCCGGCGACTATGTGTTCAATCGCAGCGGCAACAACCCCGCCCTGCCGTTTGAAAACAGCAACCTGGATCCCTCCAACAGCAACTTCTGGAACCTGGTCGTGAGCGCCAGCAACGCCGATGGCGTGCGATCCTCCTACTCCAGCGTCGGCAGCAACGTCTTCCTGAGCGCCCCCGGTGGGGAATACGGCACCGACGCCCCCGCCATGGTGACCACGGATCTGCCTGGCTGTGACATGGGCTACAACCGGATGGATCGCCAGACCACCAACCGTTTGCACAATAACCCGGCGCTGGATGCCGGCTGCGACTACAACGGCACCATGAACGGTACCTCCTCGGCCACTCCCAACACGGCGGGCGCCATGGCGTTGCTGATGTCCGCTTACCCGGATCTGTCGGTGCGCGATCTGCGGGATCTGCTGGCCAGAAATGCCACCCGCATCGAAGCCGCCCAGGCGCCGGTGCGCGTCAACTACACCACCGCCAACGGCCAGCTACGCCAGGTCACCGGACTGGAAGGCTGGGAGCGCAACGCCGCCGGTCTCTGGTTCAGCCCGACCTATGGCTTCGGCCTCATCGATGTGAACAAGGCACTGGTCAGTGCCGCCACCCATGACCCTCTGCCGGCGCTGATCCAGTCACCCTGGCAGAAAGTGACGGTGCGTGGCGCCGCAGGCGCCATCCCGGATGTGGGCAGCGCGCCGACCACCTCGAACATCCAGCTGGCTCAAGTCCTCACCGTGGAGGCAGTACAGGTGAAGGTCAGCCTGGATCACCAACGTCTGCCCGACCTGCTGATCGAACTCGTCTCCCCGTCCGGGACCCGCAGCGTGCTGCTGAACCCCTACAACAGCCTGGTTGGCCAGTCTCTCGAACGTCAGCAAACCGGCACGATACGCACCGCCGGGATGCGCGACATGCGCCTGCTCTCCCACAAATTCTACGGGGAGACTGCGGCAGGGGAATGGCGACTGGAAGTCACCGACGTGGCCAATGGCACGCGCCAGGTCTCGCTGTTCAATCCTGACACCAGGGTGCGCAGCACCCTGACCGAACGCAACAACAGCCAACCGGGCCAGCTCATCGACTGGTCTTTGCGGGTGCTCGGCCACGAGCCGACCCGTACCTAACAGCACAGGAGTCATAGCATGAAACAGATCCTCTTTGGCCTCACCCTGGCAGGCTTGCTGACCGCCCTGCCAGTTCTGGCGGACGAGTCCGTCACCATAGATGGCAAGCAATACCGCGCCATCGAAGTCAATGGTCAGACCTACTTCACCCCGGACAACGGCAGCAAGAAACGGGTTGCCCGCAGTCTGGATGGCAAGGCATCCCAACCGGGGCTACGTAGTGGCGACATCCTCTTGCACGGGGTGGCCAGCCCCGAGCTGGTGGTGAGCGGCACCCTGCTGGTGGCGGCTGACGATACGCAAGCCAAATCCCTGGCGAGCCGCCATGGCCTGCACTTCAAACAGAGCAGTGGCGGCATCGCCCTGCTGACAGCCAAGCCGGGCGCCGATCTCAACGCCATCGCCAGCCAGCTCAAGCAGGAGGGTGTCGAGGTGCAGATCGAACTGGGTGGCCCCGAGCAGCAGCCTAAATAAGCGCGTTCTCGCACCGGAATACGCCAAAACAACAAGGGGGCCCATGGCCCCCTTGTTTTTCCTTTCTCCTCTTCTTTTCACTCCATGCCATCCCCCTATCAACCAGTCCTGCAAACAGAGAGACAAGGAACGCAAGCCTTGAACCCCTGCTCCGGGGTATTGGGGCAGCCACTCACCGTTCAGAGCGCAATAAAAAAGGCGCCCATTGGGCGCCTTGTCATTCTCGAAGCGTCGTGAGCGCGCTTAGCCGGCCTTGTGTTGCTCGGCCAGATAGAGCCAGGTGTCGACGACCGTATCCGGGTTGAGGGATACAGAGTCGATGCCCTGTTCGACCAGCCAGGCGGCGAAGTCCGGGTGATCGGACGGGCCCTGGCCGCAGATCCCCACATACTTGCCGGCCTTGCGGGCAGCCTGGATGGCCATGGACAACAGTGCCTTGACCGCCTCGTTGCGCTCATCGAACAGGTGGGCGATGAGGCCGGAATCCCGGTCCAGACCCAGGGTCAACTGGGTCATGTCGTTTGAGCCGATGGAGAAGCCGTCGAAGTGCTCGAGGAACTTGTCCGCCAACAGCGCATTGGAGGGCAGTTCACACATCATGATGACCTTGAGGCCCCGCTCGCCACGGCGCAGACCGTTCTCCGCCAGGATCTCCACCACCTGCTCCGCTTCACCGACGGTGCGCACGAAGGGGATCATCACCTCGACGTTGGTCAGGCCCATCACATCCCGTACCCGCTTCATCGCCTCGCACTCCAGGGCGAAGCAGGGGCGGAAGCTGTCGGCGATGTAGCGGGAGGCGCCACGGAAACCGATCATCGGGTTCTCCTCGTGAGGCTCGTAACCTCGCCCCCCCACCAGGTTGGCGTACTCGTTGGACTTGAAGTCCGACATCCGCACTATGACCCGCTCCGGCCAGAAGGCGGCCGCCAGGGTGGCGATGCCTTCGGTCAGCTTGGCGACGTAGAACTCCCGGGGGCTGTCGTAGCCCGCGATCATCTTGCTGATGGTGGCCTTGAGCTCAGGAGTCTGCTTGTCAAACTCCAGCAGCGCCTTGGGGTGGACCCCTATCATGCGGTTGATGATGAACTCGAGGCGAGCCAGACCCACACCGGCGTTGGGCAACTGCGCGAAGTCAAAGGCGCGGTCCGGGTTGCCGACGTTCATCATCACCTTGATGGGCAGGCGCGGCATGTTGCCCACCTCGGTCACCGCCACGTCGAAGTCGAGCTCGCCGTCATAGATGAAGCCGGTGTCCCCTTCGGCGCAAGAGACGGTGATGAGGCGACCATCCTCAATGTGGTCGGTGGCGTTGCCGCAACCCACCACGGCCGGGATCCCCAGTTCACGGGCGATGATGGCGGCGTGACAGGTGCGGCCACCACGGTTGGTGACGATGGCGGAGGCCCGCTTCATGATGGGTTCCCAGTCCGGATCCGTCATGTCGGTGACCAGCACATCACCGGGCTGTACTTCATCCATCTGGCTGATGGAGGAGATGACCCGCGCCGGGCCCGAGCCAATCTTGTGGCCGATGGCGCGCCCTTCGATCAGCACCTTGCCGGATTGTTTGAGGGCAAAACGCTCAAGCGTGTTCGCCTCCTGGCGGCTGCGCACCGTCTCTGGACGGGCCTGGACGATGTAGAGCTGACCGTCCTGACCGTCTTTGGCCCACTCGATGTCCATCGGGCGGCCATAGTGTCGCTCGATGATGAGGGCCTGCTTGGCCAGCACCATCACCTCTTCATCGGTGATGCAGAAGCGGTTGCGCTCGGCATCCAGGGTGTCGACGATCTTCACCTGGCGGCCGTGACCGGCATCATCCGAGTAGGTCATCTTGATGAGCTTGGAACCGAGCGTCTTGCGCACCACCGCAGGGCGGCCGGCTTTCAGGGTCGGTTTGTGGACGTAGAATTCATCCGGGTTGACGGCCCCCTGCACCACCATTTCGCCCAGTCCCTGGGCACCGGTGATGAAGACCACGTCATTGAAGCCGGATTCGGTATCCAGGGTGAACATGACGCCGGAGGCGGCGAGATCCGAGCGCACCATGCGCTGTACCCCGGCCGAGAGCGCCACCCCCTTGTGATCGTACCCCTGATGCACCCGGTAGGAGATGGCGCGATCGTTGAACAGGGAGGCAAACACATGCTTGATGGCAACCATGACGGCGTCGATGCCGCGCACGTTGAGGAAGGTCTCCTGCTGGCCGGCGAAGGAGGCATCCGGCATGTCCTCGGCGGTGGCGGAAGAGCGCACCGCAAAGGAAGCCTCGAGCCCGGCACTCAGCTTGGTGTAGGCATCGCGCACGGCCTGCTCCAGCGCGGGCTGGAACGGCGCTTCCACGACCCAGTCACGGATCTGCTGACCGGCCTTGTTGAGGGCGGCGATGTCATCCACATCTAGGCTGTCGAGCAAGTCGTGGATCTTGCCGTTGAGACCGCTTAACTCCAGAAACTCGTTAAACGCAAAGGCAGTGGTCGCAAACCCGCCGGGCACGGATACGCCGGCGCCGGCGAGGTTGCTGATCATCTCGCCAAGGGACGCATTCTTGCCGCCAACGCGCTCTACATCCTGCATTCCGAGCTGTTCGTACCAGAGTACGTACTGTTGCATTTGCATGTCTCCAGGTTGGTGGGCCAGGGTGCCAAGCACCTGCTGTGCCAAATCATGTGTTTTTGTATGTGTGTGTTGCCAACGACCATGAAAACGTTTTCTACTTATTGTCAAAAAAATCCCCACGCAAGATTTGGGGATGGTCGTTTAACACAGACATTCTACAATGGCGACACAAAAAGGTAACGACTCAGGTTTGCAAGCGAGTTCACAACTTGGCAACGGCAGACCGGTTGACAAAACGGGTATGGTTTCGAGAGATACTTAAATCATCCTCCCCTGCCCTCGCACTTCACAGGAGTTCCCAGTGCACACCGTATTCTATGTATCCGACGGCACCGCCATCACCGCCGAAGTGTTCGGTCATGCCGTGCTGAGCCAGTTTCCCCTGGCGTTCGAGCAGGTCACCATTCCCTTCGTGGAAACCCAGGAGAAGGCCCGCCAGGTGCGGATGCGCATCGACGAGCAGTTTCGCCAGACCGGGGTGCGTCCCATCCTGTTTCACACCATCGTCGATCAGCAGGTGCGCGACGAAGTACTCAAGGCCCAGGCCAGCAGCCACGACTTTCTCAACACCTTCGTGAGTCCGCTGGAGCAGGAGCTCGGGATCAAGGCCGAGCCCAGGCTGCACCGCACCCATGGCATGGAAAACCGCAAGCTCTATGACGATCGCATCGAGGCGGTGAACTTCGCCCTCACCAACGACGATGGCATCACCACCCGGGAGTATGACGAGGCAGACATCATCCTCATCGGGGTATCGCGCTGCGGCAAGACGCCGACCAGCCTCTATCTGGCGCTGCAGTTTGGCATCCGCGCCGCCAACTACCCCTTCATCGAACAGGACATGGGCTCGCTCGATCTGCCCACCCCCCTCAAGGCCAATCGCCACAAGCTGTTCGGCCTCACCATAGCGCCCCAGCGGCTGCACGAGATCCGCAACCAGCGCCGGGCCAACAGCCGCTATTCATCCCTTGAGCAGTGCGAGCAGGAGCTGGCAAGCGTGGAGCGGCTGTTCCGCCAGGAGGCGATCCGCTTCCTCGATACCAGCTCCCACTCGGTGGAGGAGATCAGCGCCAAGATCCTGGAGGCGACTGGATTGCGTCGCCAACTGTGCTGACATATCGATCAATTGCAGAATAAAATGCCAACCACCATGTGGGTGGCAATATAAATGAACAGAAAAATGAGAGAGACACTGTGCCCACAGGGCGGGTCGGCACTGTGCCGTGTCAAAAAATCCCTTATGGCAGGGGATCAGCACCCGGCTTGTTGAGCTCCTTGTTGTTCATCAGCCAGCCGTGGAGGGTCAGCAGCCCCGTCCCCTTGCGTATCCGCTCACTCAACCAGCAGGCGGGGAGCAACCCGGCCCCGGCGGCCAGCATCAGTACCATGGCAATGTTGGCCACCAGATAATCCGCCCCCTGCCAGCCCCATACCATGAGGCAGGCCGCCGCCAGGGTCAGCAACATGGGGGAGAGCCAGATCCCGAACCAGAGTGCGACCATGACGAGCCCGCCGACAACTTTCTCTATCATATGAGTCCCTTTCATAGAAAAGAGACAATTGCGCACAAACATCAAAATCCGTCAATACCGCCACACCCAGCTGCTCACTAAACCATCAATCACTTCAAAAACCCCATTCCAGATCATAAAAACCCTGCGTAAAGCCGGAATTGGCAGCCGAAACCAAGGAAAACAGGTGCATGAACGGGCGTTTATCATTATTCTGCTCGGGTTGATAGCCGCTACAAAAAACCGAAGGCGGCAATCCGTAACGAAATTAATACGGTTTTTGTCATGTTTTCGGCACGACGTGCTGATCCGGCCCACAGGATGCGGGCCGTCTGGCACGATGAAAACCGCGTGACCTCAGCGACCTAAGGAAGGAAGAATGGATCTTCAGCAAGACGGCGAAGAGCTCAAGCGCGGCCTGAAAAACCGCCATATCCAGCTCATCGCATTGGGCGGTGCCATCGGTACCGGCCTGTTTCTCGGCATTGCCGACACCATCAAGATGGCGGGCCCCGCCGTGTTGCTGGGCTACGCCATCGGTGGCTTCATCGCCTTCCTCATCATGCGCCAGCTCGGCGAAATGGTGGTGGAAGAGCCGGTCGCCGGCTCCTTCAGCCACTTCGCCTACAAGTATTGGGGTGACTTCGCCGGGTTCGCCTCCGGCTGGAACTACTGGGTGCTCTATGTGCTGGTGAGCATGGCCGAGCTGACCGCGGTCGGTATCTATGTGCAGTACTGGTGGCCCGAGATCCCGACCTGGATGTCGGCGGCCTTCTTCTTCGTGCTGATCAACGCCATCAACCTCTCCAACGTCAAGGCGTTCGGCGAGATGGAGTTCTGGTTCGCCATCATCAAGGTCGTGGCCATCCTCGGCATGATAGGGTTTGGCGGCTACCTGCTGTTCTCCGGCGCCGGTGGCCCCGAAGCCACCGTCAGCAACCTCTGGGCCCAGGGCGGTTTCTTCCCGCACGGCGTCGGTGGTCTGGTGATGGCCATGGCCTTCATCATGTTCTCCTTCGGCGGCCTTGAACTGGTCGGTATCACGGCGGCGGAAGCGGACAACCCCGAGAAGAGCATCCCCAAGGCCACCAACCAGGTGATCTACCGCATCCTCATCTTCTATATCGGTGCCCTGACCGTGCTGCTCTCCCTCTACCCCTGGGGCAAGGTGGTCGAAGGTGGCAGTCCGTTCGTGATGATCTTCCACGCCCTGGACAGCAACCTGGTGGCCAACGTGCTGAACCTGGTGGTGCTGACCGCCGCGCTGTCCGTCTACAACAGCTGTGTCTACTGCAACAGCCGCATGCTGTTTGGCCTCGCCAAGCAAGGCAACGCCCCCAAGACGCTGCTCAAGACCAACAAGCGCGGGGTGCCGCTGACCGCCATCACCATCTCCGCCGCCGCCACCCTGCTGTGCGTGCTGATCAACTACCTGATCCCGGGCAAGGCCTTTGGCCTGCTGATGTCCCTGGTGGTCTCGGCGCTGGTCATCAACTGGGCCATGATAAGCTTGGCGCACCTGAAGTTCCGCAAGGTCAAGGCCGCCGAGGGGGTCACTCCCAAGTTCAAGGCACTGTGGAGCCCGTTTGGCAACTATCTCTGCCTCGCCTTCATGGCCGCCATTCTGGTGATCATGTACATGAACGACGGCACCCGCATCTCGGTCGAACTGATCCCGGCCTGGGTACTGCTACTCGGTATCGGCTACCTGCTCAAGCAGAAGAGCCAGCGCAGAGTGGCCGCCAACCTCGGTTGAGCTCCCCCCTCCCCATGAAAAATGCCGGTCGATGACCGGCATTTTTTTCATCTGTGGCGCCCCGCCACTTCATCGGGACAGCCCCTGGTACGCCGCATCGGAGACAGGTTCCAGCCACTCGTTGCTCGCCCCTTCGGCCGGCACTTCGATGGCCAGGTGTGCAAACCAGCTGTCGGCGCTGGCCCCGTGCCAGTGCTTGGCACCCGCCGCGATATGGACCACATCCCCCGCCGCCAGTGCACGGGGAGCCTGGCCCCACTCCTGGTACCACCCTCGCCCGCCGGTCACGATCAGGATCTGCCCGCCTTGGTGGTGAACATGCCAGTGGTTGCGACAGCCCGGCTCAAACACCACGTTGCCGATGGTGACGCCCTGGGTGGAGAGCATCGCCAGATAACTGGTACCGGTGAAGTACTGGGCATAGGCCTCGTTCCTGGCTCCTTTGGGGAAGAGCCCGTTCCCGTCAAATTCAGTGTTCATCGTTTTTCCTCGCCAGACCCTGCGTCTCCCGTCTGCTGACTCGCCAGCAGCTCATTGAGCACCGCCTCGGCATTGCGACCCATCTCATCCCCGCAGCTTGCCTTCAGGGTACTCACGTATCCCCGCAGCTGTGCCACGGTCCACCCAGTGTTCAGACTCATCGCAAGATGGCTCTTCAGCTGGTTGTTGACCCCCGCCATGGCGGCGAGCGCCCCTATGGTTGCCAGCTCCCGGGTCTGCCAGTCGAGCACATCTCGCTGGAAGATATCCCCGAAGAGATGGGACTTGAGAAAGCCGTCAATGGCCGGGGCAAACGCGAACAGCGCCCCCGTCACGGGCTGACCCACCAGTCGAGTCTGGTTGCGGGTCCCTTCCACCAGAGCGTCCCACGGTTCGGGATTGGAGCTGGCTTCCCTGCCCACCTCGTCGGTCAGGCCTCGTTGCTGGCGCTGCGCCAGGACAGTCATGAATGCCGAGAGCGCGTTCAGACTCCGGGGAAATCCGGCATAGGCATAGAGCTGCACCAGGATTTCCTTGATGCCGTTGATGGTCATGCCTACATCCAGCCCATGGTGTAGCGCCGTGCCGAGCGCAACCATGTCCCCCTTTGCGGTGAATGCCGCGATGGGGATCATCGCCTGTTGTTGCTCACTCAAGGGATTGCTCATCATCTCACCTCCAGACAGGGTTCAACGCTGGGCGGCGCGCTGCAGCCATCCCAACAACGGCAGTGTAGAGAAAGGCAGATTGGATGATAATATGGGCAAATCAACACACACCTGTGCAGATAACTCACCAATCATGACCAAAGAGAAACTCGGCGATCTCCAGGCTTTCGTGACGGTGGCGAGAGAGCGCAGCTTCACCCGGGCGGCCACCCTGCTTGGCGTCTCCCGCTCGGCCCTCAGCCATACCTTGCTCTCCCTCGAGGATCGCCTCGGCGTACGCTTGCTGACCCGCACGACGCGCAGCGTCTCCCCGACCGACGCGGGTCACCGTCTGATGAGCGTGCTGGCCCCCCGGCTGGACGAAATAGAATCCGAACTGGCCGCCTTGCGCGCCGCCAGTGACAAACCCGCCGGCTCGGTACGCATCACCGCCAACGATCACGCCATCTCGACCGTGCTGTTGCCCCGTCTGCAGCCCCTGTTGAGAGAGCACCCGGATATCCGGGTGGAGTTCAGCATGGATTACGAGCTGACGGATATCGCGGCCAGGCAGTTCGATGCGGGGGTACGGATGGGGGATCAGGTCGACAAGGACATGATTGCCGTGCGCATGACACCGGATATCCGGATGGCGGTGGTGGCAACCCCTGCCTATCTCTTCGGCAAGGATCCCATCATCGCCCCCCGGGACCTCATGGCACATAACTGTATCAACCTGCGGCTGCCGACCCGGGGTTCCCTCTATGGGTGGGAGTTTGAGCAGGATAATCACCCTCTTTGCGTGCAGGTGGCGGGACAGACGGTGTTCAACAATACCTTCTTGATGATCCAGGCGGCCCGGGAGGGTTGTGGCATTGCCTATGTCCCAAGCGATCTGGTCGCAAAGGAGGTGGCATCCGGCGAGCTGGTTTCGCTGCTGACCGACTGGTGCCCGCTATTTCCGGGCTATTACCTCTATTATCCCAGCCGTAAACACCTTCCCGTGGCGTTTGAACTCGTCATCGATGCCCTGCGCTGGCACAAGCGGGGCTGATCCCCAGATTTGCGGACTCGGCATCAGATAACAACGAGTACCGCATCACCCCCTCCCCCCCCGCCTGAGTGTTTATCCGCTGACATGGCCCACCTGAAACAACAAGCCCGAGGGATGAGCCTCGGGCTTGGTATAAACAGGCATTCAGGCTGGGTCATCACTCCAGCAGGAAGACGGCTTCCACGTTGTCCGTGATGCTGATCTGTTGCTGTTGGTAGCTGTTCTCCACCATGTCGGCGGACGGCGCAGCGGCGGCCTTCATGGCCCGGCTGTACACCGGCACCGGCGAGCTGTTGCGGTACTCGACACTGTAGACCTTGCCCAGCTTCATGCCAAAGGCTTTTGCCAAGGATTCCGCCTTGCTGGTGGCATCGGCCACGGCGCCAAGGCGGGCCTGCTCCTTGATTATCTGCGGGGACTTGAGACCGTATTCAATCTGGGAGACGGATTCCAGACCGGCCTTGAGCGCGGTGTCCATCAGCTGGCTCAGCTTGTCGAGCTGATAGAGTTTGACCGAGAGCTGGCGCTGGGCACGATAACCCACCATCTCCGGCTGCTTGTTCTGGGGATATTGATACTCGGGGGAGATCACCAGGTTGCCGGCCTCCACGTCGCTGCGCTTGATGCCGAGGCTCTCCAGCTGGCCAAAGAAGGCGGCCACCTTGGTATCCACCTGCTGCTTGGCCTTGATGCCCTGCTTCTCCAGTGCGGTCACGGCGACATTGAGGGTCAGCATGTCGGGCTCGGCCTTCTGCTCGGCATAACCGCTGACCACCAGATGCGGTGCCTGGGGCACTTCAATGGCAAACAGGGGGGCACTGACAACCAGGGCAGACAGGGTAAGAAGGGGACGCCACATAGAAAAAAAACCTCAATCGGTTGGATTGAGGTCATTATGCCCATCGCCGAATGAGATTCAAATATCGTGCAAGGGAGGGAGCTGCTCCAACACCTGATTGGTCATGTCGATATTGATGCTGATCTCGCCATTCAGGGAACCATGCGGGCTCACCGCGGCCACGGATGCCGGTGCACCGAGCAGTTCATCTTCTTCGAAGTGGAAGGCGTCCCACGACAGAACGTGACCTTGCGGCGGAGACATGGGCTCGGAAGCCGTCACTACCGCCAGCGAATGCCAGTCGAGTTCATCCTCCTGGCCGAGCAAGCCGTGCAGGGCATTGTCACTCAAGCTCGAGAGGGCATACTCCTGTTGCCCCCACTCATGACCGACCAGCACCACCATGTGAGGCATGGGGGCACTCTCCACCGGGCTGAAGCTGATGCTGGACGCGGCGAAATCCACGTTGAGGGACCCTGCCACCTCACCGTCTTCCGTCTCCAGCTCCAGGCCATTGAGCCTGTCACCCGTCATCGATGCCTGATAGCCAAAGCGGCCGGAGCAGACGATGTTGTCCTGCCCATCCCAGCTATAGCGAATGCCATCGATGTCGACCCAATTGAATGGACCCATATCATCCTCACAACGTTGATCTGGCCTATCTTAACGTCCTTCTGGCGCCAACGACAGAGGACAGGCGAACCTGCCCTCTGTCTGCGTCATCAAGGATGTTGGTCCACCTTGAGGTTACCATCGTCAAGCAGTTGCTTGATGATGTCCTGATTGGTGAGCGTGGTCCCTCCATGGGTCAGATCTGGCCCTCCCTGGAACTGAACGGTCAGCTGCCCACCTCCCGCAGCGCTGCCATTGGTATCTATCGTCAATTTGTTATTGATCGTATCGAACGTCAGATAACTATTCAGAGCACTGGCCAAGGCACTGTTGTTGGCACTCGCTGGCACGTTGTCCAGAAGCTGGGACAAATCCAGTACATCACCACTGCTCCCCGTCCCCAGGGTGAAGTCGGTGATTTTGTCGGTGCTGCCATCGGCATCACCAGCCAGCCACTTGAAGGTGTCTTTACCTGCTCCCCCTGTCAGGGTGTCCGCCCCCAGTCCACCAATCAGCGTGTCGTCACCGATTCCACCATCCAGAATGTCGGTACCAAGTCCCCCCAGCAATACATCATTGCCGCTATCGCCGTACAGGGTATCATTGCCGGCCCCACCTTCAATATGATCATTCCCCCCATTACCATGGATGATGTCGTTGCCATCATGACCAAGCAGCACATCGTCGACAGCCGTACCATTGAGGGTATTGTCCCCACTGGTTCCTTCAATGGGGGTTGGCACAGTCGCGGCCGTTGCACCTATGTTGATGGTCAGCTGGGCTGTATCCTTATCCCCATCGTTTTGTACCACCTGATAGGTGAAAACATCCGATTTCCCTTGGTTGGCAAGGTTGGAGTTCGGGGTATAGGTGTAAGAACCATCGCTCTGGATTTGGAGTGACCCATAGAGACCGGTCACCGTCTGACTGGTTGTCACCGACACATAGCTGCTGCCATTCCAGATCTTGAGTACCGAATTTTCACTGCCAAGGGAATCGGTCGCTCCCCAGGGATCACTGCTCATGAGGTTGTGATTAGGCTCTGTCAACACATTGCCCTGTGCCACCATGATGGCAATTGCAGCTGTGGCGGCAGCAGTGACGTTGAGTTTGATGTTATCCAGTTGCAATGTTGAATCGCTGTTACCACCACCGTCATTGACGGAGAAATAGACTCGATAACGTGCATTCGCATCCAGCGTTGCCGTGGTGACCGTGGTCATTGCACCGGGATCACTGGACAGGATGCCACTCAGGCCAGCTCCGGAGAGCGAGATCCAGTTAGTGCCATCAAACTTGTACAGGTTCCATGTCACGGTATCATTGCCATTCACATTGCTTCTGTCGTACTGGAAGCTCAACGTCGTCGCCAACGCCGTGGTGGCAAATTCCGGTGTGACCAGTTGTGCCGCCCCAACCCCATCGTCATTGGAGTCCACCAGTGACAGCGAACCGCTGCTGACACCGCCATCCAGAGTTGTGCCGTTCAATGTGCTGACAACCCATTTGTCACCATTACTGGCCACGGCTGTGGCAATCGAGTTATTTCCCAGATCGATCACACTGATGCCTGTGCCGTTGGTGTCATAGACCCAGGGGTTGTAGCCTGCACCGCTATTCGCGCTGTTACTGGTACTGCCAAAATCAGCCAGTGTGGTGGGAGTTGTCGCCCCAGGTACCATGACCTGATACACCAGTGCATCATTGCTATTGTCATAGACGATGACCTCACTGGAATCCGTCGTGATCAGATTCAACACGCCGGTTTTCACATCCCCATCGGCATCACTGATGGTGTAGCGGAACGTTTCGGTATAGTCATTGGCCACATCCAGCGACAAGCTGTAGCTATAAGCACCCGTCAACAGATTGACTGAGAGAGTCCCACCACCATGGGTTGGAATCGTCAGCACATGGGTTGTGGCGTTATAGCCGGAGTAGGCGGTGGTATAAATCACGTCCGGTGTGGCCGGATTGCCATCGGCATCGTGCGAGATGCTGGTGATGGGCAAAGCCGCAGGACCATCGGCACCAAACACGACGCCCGCATCTACCAACAGATTTCCTGTTGTTGGAACCTGTACAGTTCCCGACAGCGTGCTGGCTAATTGACTCAGGTCCGTCACAATAATGGCTGGCTGTTCAGTCCCAGTCGCACCATTGTAAGATATGGGCTCCAAGGCTGGAGCAGTAGCTCCCGTTCCCATACCCAACGCATAGGACTTGATATCATTGTTGGTCAGGAATGTTTGCCAAGCAGACTGCTCGGCAGCATTGATACCACTGCTACCCGTCCCTGCAACCCCAGACCAGTTAGTGCTCTCCGTTGGCTCACCATCTGAGAGGAAGTACAGTACGCTTTGCCCACCGATGATCTTTCCCGCTGAGTTGTAGGCCGACATGGCTTTTATCAATGCGTCGTCATAGTCAGTACCGCCATTGCCAAGTGTATCGGTAATGGAGTTGATGACATTGAGCGCCTGGGTCGCAGTCAACCAGATATCTCCAGAACCAAGGAAATTGGTCGTTGCAGTGCTGGCAAACCCAACCAGCCTTACCATGACGTTCCCTACATCATCGTAGTCATTGATAAGCTGCAAAATGGATGCTCTAGCAATAGCCATTCGAGTAGCGTATCCAGCAACGCCTGAGGGTTCATCCATACTGCCCGAGGTATCCAGGATGATCATCAGATTGGTCCCCGGATTCGAGAACTCCTCGATCCTCGTATTGATATCGGCAGGTTGAACCGGTACGTCATCGACAATCTGCACGCTCAGGGTACTGCTCGCCGCATCGTTGTCGCTGTCCACCAAAGTCACGGTGAAATCTTCATACAGGCTGTTGTTGCCACCCGCCGTCGGGTGCGCCTCGTTGTCCAACAAGGTGTAGCTGTAGCTCACCAGCCCCGTCGCCGGGTCGTACGCCGTTACCTTGAGGGTATTGCCCAGCGGCGTCGTCACGCTCTGCGGGAAGCTCACTACCACTCCGTTGTTGACGATAAGCAGACTCCCCACACTCAGGGTCTTCACCCCGTCCGGCGCACTGATATTGAAGTCGCCGGTGACCGTGGTCGACTCCTTGCTGGTGTCCGACCCCGCCGATTCCCCCGTACCACGGCCCGCCAGCAGGTCATCCTCGTACACGATGGCATCCCCGCCCTGCGCCTTGGGTATCAGGTTGGTGATGGTCACCCCGTCATCGTCGTTCTTGATGCTCAGGGTCAGGGTCGCCGTGCTCACGTCACCGTCCGCATCGGTCAGGGTGTAGGTGAACACTTCACTGCCCACACTGCCCCCGGTCAGCGCCTTGAAGTCCACGTCGCCCGGATTGAGGGTGTAGGTATAAGTGCCGTTGGCATTGAGCACCAGGCTGCCATAGGTACCGCTCAGGGTACCGCCGGTCACCGCCGCACCATCTGCCCCTTGCACGTCGTTGGTGATGACGTTGCCGGTCAGCGTCAGGTTGCTCTCGCTCGCGGTGTTCGGGTTGCTGTCGTTCACCGCAGTCGGGACGTCATCGACAATCTGCACGCTCAGGGTGCTGCTCGCCGCATCATTGTCACTGTCCACCAGGGTCACGGTGAAGTCTTCATACAGGCTGTTGGTGCTATTGGCCGTCGGGTGCGCCTCGTTGTCCAACAAGGTGTAGCTGTAGCTCACCAGCCCCGTCGCCGGGTCGTACGCCGTTACCTTGAGGGTATTGCCCAGCGGCGTCGTCACGCTCTGCGGGAAGCTCACTACCACTCCGTTGTTGACGATAAGCAGACTCCCCACACTCAGGGTCTTCACCCCGTCCGGCGCACTGATATTGAAGTCGCCGGTGACCGTGGTCGACTCCTTGCTGGTGTCCGACCCCGCCGATTCCCCCGTACCACGGCCCGCCAGCAGGTCATCCTCGTACACGATGGCATCCCCGCCCTGCGCCTTGGGTATCAGGTTGGTGATGGTCACCCCGTCATCGTCGTTCTTGATGCTCAGGGTCAGGGTCGCCGTGCTCACATCACCGTCCGCATCGGTCAGGGTGTAGGTGAACACTTCACTACCCACACTGCCCCCGGTCAGCGCCTTGAAGTCCACGTCGCCCGGATTGAGGGTGTAGGTATAAGTGCCGTTGGCATTGAGCACCAGGCTGCCATAGGTACCGCTCAGGGTACCGCCGGTCACCGCCGCACCATCTGCCCCTTGCACGTCGTTGGTGATGACGTTGCCGGTCAGCGTCAGGTTGCTCTCGCTCGCGGTGTTCGGGTTGCTGTCGTTCACCGCAGTCGGGACGTCATCGACAATCTGCACGCTCAGGGTGCTGCTCGCCGCATCATTGTCACTGTCCACCAGGGTCACGGTGAAGTCTTCATACAGGCTGTTGGTGCTATTGGCCGTCGGGTGCGCCTCGTTGTCCAACAAGGTGTAGCTGTAGCTCACCAGCCCCGTCGCCGGGTCGTACGCCGTTACCTTGAGGGTATTGCCCAGCGGCGTCGTCACGCTCTGCGGGAAGCTCACTACCACTCCGTTGTTGACGATAAGCAGACTCCCCACACTCAGGGTCTTCACCCCGTCCGGCGCACTGATATTGAAGTCGCCGGTGACCGTGGTCGACTCCTTGCTGGTGTCCGACCCCGCCGATTCCCCCGTACCACGGCCCGCCAGCAGGTCATCCTCGTACACGATGGCATCCCCGCCCTGCGCCTTGGGTATCAGGTTGGTGATGGTCACCCCGTCATCGTCGTTCTTGATGCTCAGGGTCAGGGTCGCCGTGCTCACGTCACCGTCCGCATCGGTCAGGGTGTAGGTGAACACTTCACTGCCCACACTGCCCCCGGTCAGCGCCTTGAAGTCCACGTCGCCCGGATTGAGGGTGTAGGTATAAGTGCCGTTGGCATTGAGCACCAGGCTGCCATAGGTACCGCTCAGGGTACCGCCGGTCACCGCCGCACCATCTGCCCCTTGCACGTCGTTGGTGATGACGTTGCCGGTCAGCGTCAGGTTGCTCTCGCTCGCGGTGTTCGGGTTGCTGTCGTTCACCGCAGTCGGGACGTCATCGACAATCTGCACGCTCAGGGTGCTGCTCGCCGCATCATTGTCACTGTCCACCAGGGTCACGGTGAAGTCTTCATACAGGCTGTTGGTGCTATTGGCCGTCGGGTGCGCCTCGTTGTCCAACAAGGTGTAGCTGTAGCTCACCAGCCCCGTCGCCGGGTCGTACGCCGTTACCTTGAGGGTATTGCCCAGCGGCGTCGTCACGCTCTGCGGGAAGCTCACTACCACTCCGTTGTTGACGATAAGCAGACTCCCCACACTCAGGGTCTTCACCCCGTCCGGCGCACTGATATTGAAGTCGCCGGTGACCGTGGTCGACTCCTTGCTGGTGTCCGACCCCGCCGATTCCCCCGTACCACGGCCCGCCAGCAGGTCATCCTCGTACACGATGGCATCCCCGCCCTGCGCCTTGGGTATCAGGTTGGTGATGGTCACCCCGTCATCGTCGTTCTTGATGCTCAGGGTCAGGGTCGCCGTGCTCACATCACCGTCCGCATCGGTCAGGGTGTAGGTGAACACTTCACTACCCACACTGCCCCCGGTCAGCGCCTTGAAGTCCACGTCGCCCGGATTGAGGGTGTAGGTATAAGTGCCGTTGGCATTGAGCACCAGGCTGCCATAGGTACCGCTCAGGGTACCGCCGGTCACCGCCGCACCATCTGCCCCTTGCACGTCGTTGGTGATGACGTTGCCGGTCAGCGTCAGGTTGCTCTCGCTCGCGGTGTTCGGGTTGCTGTCGTTCACCGCAGTCGGGACGTCATCGACAATCTGCACGCTCAGGGTGCTGCTCGCCGCATCATTGTCACTGTCCACCAGGGTCACGGTGAAGTCTTCATACAGGCTGTTGGTGCTATTGGCCGTCGGGTGCGCCTCGTTGTCCAACAAGGTGTAGCTGTAGCTCACCAGCCCCGTCGCCGGGTCGTACGCCGTTACCTTGAGGGTATTGCCCAGCGGCGTCGTCACGCTCTGCGGGAAGCTCACTACCACTCCGTTGTTGACGATAAGCAGACTCCCCACACTCAGGGTCTTCACCCCGTCCGGCGCACTGATATTGAAGTCGCCGGTGACCGTGGTCGACTCCTTGCTGGTGTCCGACCCCGCCGATTCCCCCGTACCACGGCCCGCCAGCAGGTCATCCTCGTACACGATGGCATCCCCGCCCTGCGCCTTGGGTATCAGGTTGGTGATGGTCACCCCGTCATCGTCGTTCTTGATGCTCAGGGTCAGGGTCGCCGTGCTCACATCACCGTCCGCATCGGTCAGGGTGTAGGTGAACACTTCACTACCCACACTGCCCCCGGTCAGCGCCTTGAAGTCCACGTCGCCCGGATTGAGGGTGTAGGTATAAGTGCCGTTGGCATTGAGCACCAGGCTGCCATAGGTACCGCTCAGGGTACCGCCGGTCACCGCCGCACCATCTGCCCCTTGCACGTCGTTGGTGATGACGTTGCCGGTCAGCGTCAGGTTGCTCTCGCTCGCAGTGTTCGGGTTGCTGTCGCTCATCGCCGTCGGCGTGTCATCCACGATGCGCACTATCAGCTGGTCACTCGCCGTGGTACCACCCACCCCGTTCACCGTGATGGTCACGCTGTCGTCAAATTCAGTACCCGTCGCGCCCAGCTTGCTGTCATTGTCGATGGTCGCGCTCAGGGTGTAGCTGTAGTTCACCGTCCCACCACTGGCGGTACCGCTGTAGCTCAGCAGAGTCAGTATCCCTTCCCCGGTATTCACGCTCTGACTGCCGTTGAAGCCTTGCAGTTGCGCCAGGGTATAGGTCGTTCCGCCTATCACCACGTTCAAGATACCGTCCGAGGCCGACACCGTGAAGCTGCCTGGCACCGTTTCGGTAGTGGCCGCCGCATTGGAGCCGTTCGGATTGAGACCAGACTCGTACACCAGATGGTCCGGACCGGTCGCTGCCACCGTTACCACGGTAGAGGTATCGTTCGCCCCCTTGACCGTGATGGTCAGCTTGGCAGTGCTCTCGTCCCCATCCGCATCCTTCATGGTGTACCAGACGTCGTAGCTCTGGTTGAACCCCGCCCCCAGCGCCTGGGTAGCCGGGCGGCTGTTGTCCAGCACGTAGGTCCAGCTGCCATCACCGTTTTGCACGAAGCTGCCATAGGTATTCAGGGAGGCTACTGCCGAGCTGTTGTTGTGACCGGTCGCACTCCAGCCCACGAAGGCAGCCGGGGTATCCGCACCGGAGGCATCGTTGCTCAGTACGTTGCCGCCCAGGCTGCCCGCTACGTCTTCGGTGACAGTGCCGCCGTTTTCATCGTTTGCTTTGGGCACGTCATCTTCCACATGGATGAGGAAGCTGCCAGCCAGGGTGCCACTGCCGCCTGTCGCCTTCAGGATGCTGGTAAAATCCAGGGTCAGCAGTTCGCTGTCATCGCCGTTACCCAGCGGATGATCCAGCGATTTGACCAGGTTGAACTGATAGCTGCCATTTGAACCAACCTGGAGCGTGAAGACTGTCGCCCCATTGGCGGTGGCAGTCAGGGTGTCGCCGACAACCGTATAGACCAATGCTACGCCACCAGAGCTGGCCGCAGTCACGCCGCTGGTGTTGGTGTTGAGGCTGATGGTGGCGGAGTTGTCCGGACCGACGATCAGCGGCGCAACACTGCCGCTGATACTGTTGGTGACGCCATCGTTGTCGGTGATGCCTGTGGGCAGCTCATCCTCATCCACATAGCCTTCCACCGACCCCACATCCTCGACATAGAGGTGCAGGGTTGCGGTGGCCGGATCGCCATCCTTGTCGATGATGGTGTATTGGAAGTCCTCGGTCAGATCGCCATTCACATTGGCGGGAGCCTGATAGCTCCATGCACCGGTGGAGAAGTTGAAACTCAACTTGCCACCCGCGGGAGTGGTCACGGCAGTCAGTTGCTGATCGCCGTCGAGCACACCATCCCAGCTGTAGGTGATCGCCCCAATCTTGATGGACTGGATATAACCCGGGCCATCGGCACCATAGGCATCATCATCCCCACCGCCAACCACATTGTTGGAGCCATTGAGCACGTTGCCCTGTACCAGACCACCAATCACCTGATTAAGCAGGGTATCGACCAGATCACCGAAATCGTTCACCCGCAACGGGGTATTGTTCGGACCTGCATCGAGGTCCACATCCTGTAGGCGGGTATCGTTTATTCCGTCGCCGATACCGATAGTGGTGACAGTGATACCTTTGCTGTCGACGAAGGTGTTCCAGTCATTCGCAGTGCTAGGTTGTAACGAGTTACCTGGCACATTCCCCTCATTAGGATTGCCATCACTGATGAAGACCACTTGATTATTCCACCCCGGAAGCGGGGTATAAGAGTCCATAGTCTGTTCGATGGCGTCGGTGAAGTTGGTATTGCTGTTAAGCGGTCGCGTACCGCCTTCTTGCGGGTTCAGCGAGTTCACCAAATTTGTAAACGCCGTGACATTGTCGACAACAGGGTAACCAATAGAATCACTGGCGAAGGCCACTATCTGGATCTTGACCTGACCACCCGAGGTGTTGAACAGGGTCTGCCCGGCGGTACGCACCGCATCGAGCATGGCGTTCAGTTCGTTGTTATCTATGCTGCCGCTGAAATCGAGTACAAACACCATGTTGATGTTCTGGGACTGCCCCGCAAGCACGGTGGCATAGTCATCTTGGGCCACCGGAATATCATCCTGCACATCGACAACAAAGGCGCCTTTGCCAAAACCGGATAACTTGTCGCCATCCCCATCGGTCGCAACCAGCACCCCGGAGAAATCGATGGGCACGGGCAGCAGTTCATTGTCGCCGTTGGGCAACCCTTCCTTGACGGGGTGATCCAGCGGTCCCTTCAGGGTGAAGGTGTAATCGCCATCGGCGGCCACCGCCAGGGTGAAGATAACCGTCCCCCCGGCCGAGGCCGTCAGCACATTGCCCACGACGTTGTAACTCAGCGCCATGCCACTGCTGCTCAGTCCTTGCGCGGTCAGGGAGCTGACATTGTTGGAGAGGCTGAATGCACCGGGGCCGTCTGCCCCGAAGTTCACCAGGGTATTGAGGGAACCCGTAGTATCACTGGCCGTGGTGGTCTGCCCGGCATTTTCATGATTGCCCTCGTGGGGCGCGCCGCCAGCCAGCGTCAGCGCATCTTCCTGTACCTGTACTCTGATGCCACCACCTTGCAGGTCCCGCAACTGCGGACCATCGTCCTCGAAGCTGAACACCTTACCGGCCCCCAGATCCAGGCTGGCCTTGGCGCTGTCGCCATCGGCATCGGTTACCGTTTGCTCCAGCGTCAGGATACCGCTCTTGAGCGCCAGGCTGACGCTGTCATCCGAACTGGTGGTGTTGCCGTGCCAGACGTTGTCCAGCAAGGTCAAGGTCACGGCACCCGTGACAGGATCGACGGTCAGGGTGAAGTAGTTCACTCCGTTGGCACTGCCGGTGATGACGTTGCCAGACTGGTTCAGCAGGATCTGTGCCCCCTGACCGTTGGCGGCAGAGGGATTAACTGCATAGAGGCCACTCGCCACGTTGCTGCCACTGAGTACCAGGTTGTAGCCGACGCTGCCGGCACCATCGGCACCAAACACATGACTGAACTGACCTTGCACTGCGGTTGCGGTCAGGGTAGCACTCGCGATGCCGTCACTATCCGCGCCGCCCAGGGCGGGCAAGCTTTCATCCACTGTCGCCAACAGGCGTGGGGCCCCCTCTGTCAGACAAACGGTCGGGCCGTCATCCTCGAAGCTGAACACGCCACCGGCCCCCAGATCCACGCTAGCTTTTGCACTGTCACCATCGGCATCAGTCACGGTCTGCACCAGGGTCAGGATGCCACTCTTGAGGGTCAGGCTGACACTGTCGTCGGGATCGCTGGTATTGCCGTGCCAGACGTTGTCCAGCAGTTTCAGAGTCACTTCGCCGTTGGCGGGATTGATGGTCAGGGTGAAATAGTCCACGCCGTTGGCATTGCCGGTGATGACATTGCCAGACTGGTTCAGCAGGATCTGAGCCCCCTGACCGTTGGCGGCAGAGGAGTTGACTGCATAAAGGCCACTCGCCACATTGCTGCCACTGAGCGCCAGGCTATAGCCGATACTACCAGCACCATCGGCACCAAAGGCATGGCTGAACTGAGCTTGCACCGTCGCGGCTGCCAGAGTCGCACTGACAATGCCGTCGTTGTATGCACCGCCCAGGTTCGACAGGCTCTCATCGACCTTCACGACCCCGAGGCTTGGCCCCTCGGCAGCCAGGCAGACGGTCGGACCGTCATCCTCGAATTGGAAGGTGCCATTCACACCCAGATCCACGCTGGCCTTGGCGCTGTCGCCATCGGCATCGGTGACTGTCTGTACCAGGGTCAAGACACCGCTCTCCAGGGTCAGGCTGACACTGTCATCGGGATTGCTGGTGTTGCCGTGCCAGACGTTGTCCAGCAATTTCAGAGTCACGGCACCGCTGGCGGGATCGATCGTGAGGGTGAAATAGCTCACCCCGTTGGCACTGCCGATGATGACGTTGCCTACTTGGTTCAGCAGGATCTGGGCCCCCTGGCCGTTGACGGCAGAGGGATCGACTGCATAGAGGCCGCTCGCCACGTTGCTGCCACTGAGCGCCAGGCTGTAGCCGATATGACCGGCGCCATCGGCACCGAAGGCATGGCTGAACTGTGCTTGCACCGTCACGGCTGCCAGAGTCGCGCTCACAACGCCATCGTTGTATGCACCGCCCAGGGCCGGCAGGCTCTCGTCCACCTTGACAGTCCCAAGGCTCGGGGCTTCGTCAACCTGGCAGACTGTCGGGCCGTCATCCTCGAAGCGGAAGGTGCCATTCACACCCAGATCCAGGCTGGCCTTGGCACTGTCGCCATCGGCGTCGGTGACTGTCTGCACCAGGGTCAGCACACCGCTCTCTAGGGTCAAACTGACGCTGTCATCCGGGTTGCTGGTGTTGCCGTGCCAGACATTGTCCAGCAGCTTCAGGGTCACGGCGCCGCTGGCCGGATCGATCGTCAGGGTGAAATAGCTCACCCCGTTGGCGCTACCGGTGATGACGTTGCCTACTTGGTTCAGCAGGATCTGAGCCCCCTGACCGTTAGTAACAGAAGGATCGACTGCATAGAGGCCGCTCGCCACGTCGCTGCCACTGAGGGACAGGCTGTAGCCGATACTGCCAGCTCCATCAGCGCCGAATGCCGCATTGAACTGTCCCTGCACGGCGGCCGCCGCCAGGGTCGCGCTGGCCACGCCATCGCTGTATACACCGCCCAAGGCAGGCAGGCTCTCATCCACGGTGACAGAGCCCAGACGCGGGGCCTCGCTAGCCGGCCCTGTGGTCGGGCCATCATCTTCGAAACGGAAGGTACCGTTGGCCCCCAGATCCAGACTGGCCTTGGCGCTGTCGCCATCGGCATCGGTGACCGTCTGCACCAGGGTCAGGATACCGCTCTCCAGGGTCAGGCTGACGCTGTCGTCATGATTGCCGGTATCGCCATGCCAGATGTTATCCAGCAAATTCAGGGTCACGGCACCACTGGCCGGATCGATGGTGAGGGTGAAATAGCTCACCCCGTTGGCACTGCCGGTGATGACATTCCCCACCTGATTGAGCAGGATCTGGGCACCCTGGCCATTGGCGGCAGAGGGGTCAACGGCATAGAGGCCGCTGGCTACGTTGCCGCCATTGAGCATCAAGCTGTAGCGTACGCTGCCAGCCCCATCGGCGCCGAAGACATGACTGAACTGGGACTGCACGGCCGCCCCCGTCAGGGTCGCACTGGCAATACCGTCGTTGCCGGCACCACCCAGTGCAGGCAGGCTTTCATCGACCGTCACGAGTCCGGGGCGCTGGAACTCGGGGGCCAGACCGGACGTCGGGCCATCGTCTTCAAAGCGGAACACGCCACTCGCCCCCAGATCCAGGCTGGCCTTGGCGCTGTCACCATCGGAGTCGGTCACCGTCTGCACCAGTGTCAAGATGCCACTGCCGAGGGTCAGGCTGACGCTGTCATCATTGCTGCTGGTATCCCCTTGCCAGATATTGTCCAGCAGGGTCAGGGTCACGGCGCCAGTGGCAGGGTTGATGGTCAGGGTGAAATAACTCACCCCGTTGGCGCTGCCAGTGATGACATTGCCGACCTGGTTGAGCACGATTTGGGTACCCTGACCATTGGCAGCTTGCGGATCGACCGCATAGAGACCACTCGCTACATTGTTGCCACCAAGAGAGAGGCTGTAGCCGATACTGCCCGCCCCGTCAGCCCCGAAGGCATGGCTAAACTGGGCCTGCACCACTGAGGCCGCCAGCGTCACACTGGCAACGCCGTCGTTGTCCGCACCGCCCAGTTGCGGCAGGCTCTCGTCCACGCTGAGCACACCCAGCTCGGCAGAACCTGGCACCACAGACACGCTCGGCACGTCATCGAGGATCACCACATCCAGGCTGGCGCTGGTACTGTCACCGTCGCTGTCTGTCAACACGACACCGAAGCTCTCGGTCAGCGCCGTGTCATTGGCTGGCTGGGTGTGAGACTCATTGTCGCTCAGGGTATAGCTGTAGGTGACGCTACCGACACCGGTCACCGGGTTGTAACTGATACCGGTCACCAGCAACTGGTTGCCCAGCGGGCTTGGGATGGTCTGCGGGAAACTGGTGATGACCTGACCATTGCTGATGAGCGTCACCCCACCCAGGGTCAGGCTCTGGATCCCGTCGGCCGCATTGAAGGTAAAGGTACCGCCCTTGGTCAAAGCCGCGGCATCCGGTGCACTGCCATCGGCCAGGGCGGCTTCATTGAGGAGAAGCTCGCCCCCCTCCACCGCCAACCCGCCGAGAGAGACCCCTTCATCTACCGGAGTGATGGTGATGATCAGTGTCGAAGGATTGGTATCGGCCCCATCCGTGACGATGTAATCGGCCGGGGGAACCGGGCCCGTATAGTTGAGGGCCGGAGTGAAGGTATAGGTCCCATCGGCATTGATGATCAGCGTGCCTATCCCGTCCAGCGTGGTTGCCACCCCGGCTGGCACGCCGATGTTGTTGCCCCAGCTGTAGGTGAGGATCGACACCCCAAAGGGACCATCAGGGTTGGTGCTGTTGGCAAGCAGGTCGCCGCTGACAGACTGATCTTCCTGCGTCACGGCGAACTCATCCAGATCGTCGAGTTGGTTGTCAGGCAGCAGATCATCTGCTTGTACCGGATTTTGCCCGGCAGCCGCGTCATGGCTGGTATCAAAGCCCGCGCTAGCAATGGTGGCATCACCAATGCGGTCGATGACGACAAAACCGCCATTGCCGCTAGCGCCGGCTACCCCGCCAATCCCGCCACCACCACCACCAGCGGCCGGAGCGCCGCCCGCAGCCGCGGCTTCGAAGTTCTTGGTCGGGTCAACCCCTTCCAGTATGGATTTTTGCAACGCGGCGATTTCTGGCGAGACATCCTTGTTCTCGGCCGATGAGGAAGGATCTCCCTGTGCTGGCGCATCCGTGGGGGCTGGGGCCTCTGGCGCAACATTGGGGCCGTCATCATAAGGGGCCAGCATCAGCTTGGCGTCGTCGGCGATGTTGAGTTTGGCCCCTGGCTGCAATATCTCTCCGGGCTGGAGGGGACGACTGCTGCCATCGGCCAGCAGGATCTGAACATTGCCTTCTACGGATGAGACGACGACGGTCTTGTCGATGATTTGGGTACGCATATCCATTGCTCCAGGGTGACAAATCTTGATGCATACACCTTAGATTTCCCCCCCGTCGGCTTCCGTTGCAAAAATGTACTGATTTGAAACTGTTCACCCCACTCTGATGCAGCGAATCGAATGGTGAATTTTTACACAAATAAATCAATAGATTAACAAATCGACATCTACCCCATTCATCGATACCAACCCAAAAAAACGAAAGCTTATTCTAAATGGATATAAAAAAGGGCCCACAATGGGGCCCATTTGGATTTTGATATTGCTCAGGAGAGCGGGAACGCCGGATGGACGAAGCCCTGATAACCATCGATGTGCAACTTGGCCAGCATCTCGACCTGCTGCTCATCCTCCACCCGCGTGGCGATGGTGATGACGCCGGCATTGTGAGCCGCACGGCAAACCGCCGCCAGGAAGGAGGTATCAGCCCCCGGCTCCATGATCTGGCTGGTATAGCCGTGATCCACCTTGACATAGGCCGGAGCCAACTCTTCCAGATAGCCCAGTGACTGGAAGTGGCGACCATAATGATCGACCCCCCACTGGAAGCCATATTCTTGCAGCACGCTGACCAAGACAGCCACCTGATCCTTGTGCTTCATGATGGCGGCCTCGGGAATTTCAAACAGCAGCTTCTCTTTGAGCTCCCCATGCTGGCCCAGATAGTCTCGCAACCAGCTCAGGAATTCATCGGAACAGAGTGAACCTGCGGTGATGTTGACGGCGAGCACCAGATCGGGTTGCTGCTGGAGCAACGGAACGCAGGCCTCCAGCACGGCCTGATCGAACTCGGGTCCCATCTTGAACTGCTCGATGGCCGGCAGGAACTGGCCGGCAAAGTAATCCGTCCCGTCTCGCGAAATGGAGGCGAACAGCTCGGCATGCAGCCGGGCACCATCGTCAAAGCGACAGGCAGGCTGCGCCTTGAAGCGCCACAAGCTTCTGGCAATGGCATCTTGTACCAGGTCGCGCCAGGCCAGACGGCCCATCAGCCCCTGCTCTGTGCCACCTTCCATCACCACGGCACCACGGCGTTCGTTGCGCGCCTTGCCGAGGGCATTGTCCGCCTTGGTCAGCAGAGCGGAGAGATCGTCGCTGCCATCGCGCCCGGCGATGCCGATGACGGAGAGCGCACGCCCCTCACCCATGGGGTTCACGACCAGATCCGCGATACGGCTATTGATGGTCTCGGCCAGCTCCTTGAGGCGGGAGAGATCATCGGTCGGACAAAGCAGGGCATATTCGGTGGCCGAGATCCGAGCCAGCGCGGATCCATCCCAACCATTGAGGAGTTCTTTGAGCACCTGGGCGATGGATTTCACCATGTTGTCCCGGGCGGCGAACCCCTCTTCCCGATAGAGATCATCCAGCATGTCCACGGCGACCAGCATGACGCCGCCCTGCCCTGCCTCGGCAATCCAGGCGTTGACCTGCCCCACAAAGTAGGAGCGGTTGCCAAGACCCGAGACCGCATCCACATAGACGCGGGCACGCAGATTTTCCGCTTCGTCGGCCTGTTCTTTGAACTGCACGGCCAGCTTGCTGGACAGGATGTTGATGGCTTGTACCACCTGCTTCAATTCACGCGTCTTGGGTTCCGGGATGGCATGCCCGAAGTGGTGCAATTCAATCTCGACGGCCTGATCGCAGATGAGCTTGAGGGGTTTGAGCAGATAATTCAGGGCCCGCATCAACAAGATGGTCGTGATCAAGAACCCGATCAGGAACCAGCTGGCCAGCTTACTCATCCCTTCCCAGAGTTCGTAGTAGGCCTGCCCGGGATGGCCCACGACCTTCAGTTTGCCAAGCTGCAACCAGCCAGAGGTCAAAATAGATTCGTTGGATACCTCAGGAAACAATCCCAATCCGATGAACCACTGGGGCACTCCCTGGATGTTGTTGGTGTTATCCAGCTCGATCACATCCTTGGAGGCCAGCAAGTCCAGACGCACCAGCTGATAATAACCACCATCGAACACGGCCTTGATGACCGACTCGGCGCTGACCTTGTCGCCATTCTCCAGATAAGGCGTCAACGCCAGCCCCAGGGAGGTGGCGGTGTTGATCACCGTGGTTTCCTGTTGCTGTGCCAGATAGTTGCGGGTCGAATTGAACTGCACCCAATAGGTGGCGGCAAACAGCAATCCGAACAGAAGCAACATGGTTGCCAATAATTGTCTGTAGAGCGTCATAGGTTAATCATCCAAATTCAGCACTGGCCGAGCCAATCGCCCCGAAGTCATGCGATTGCGTAAATCATTCCATAATCCCAAGCGTGACGACTGTCCGGTCAATTCCCCTTGTCCACGCGCCTTCATCAACCACAAGTGACTACCGTTAAAGCTGTAAATGGGCAGCAGATCCGCCCGTTGACTGGCCGGTCGAATGGCGCCGACCAGATTGTCCAAAATCAATGGCACGGAGGCGGGCGTCTCATAATACGCAACCACCATATGAAACTGGTTATAATCCAATGCCTTGACATATACCATTCGCATTTTTTCATCCGGGATGCCAAGCTCCAGCAGCGTAAAATATTTGGAAATGCTGAAGTCTTCACAATCTCCGCCGGCAGCCCCCAAAAATTCCAACGGGGTCGCCCAATAATCTTTCTTGTGCCACAGCTTGATGTCGTCGATGAAGCGCATCTGATTGAAGAACTGGTTCACCTTCTCCAGTTTCTGCCGATCCGACAGGCCCGCATCCCGATTCTGCATGGCCAGGGTGCGCCAACCGGTCACCCGCTTGCCTGCCCTCACGCCATAGGTCTCTTCCGCACGCTTGACCAGTTTGAGATCTTCCGATGAGAGAGGCTGGCTGGCATTGAGCAGCAAGGGGAGCGACAGCAGGCACAACCAGAGCATCGAACGAGAACCACGCAGAGACAGACGCATAAGCCGTCCCCACCTGGTCATCCCGTTGCTGCTTGCTTTGTAGCCGAACGTCACATTCTTCCCCTGCGGCAGTGCATCAAAACGTCCCGTGAGACAACAACATAAAAGAATGACTGCAGCGAGCTGCAGCCATTGCTTTGTCTGAACTCATGTCAACGGGATGGACATCAGTTGTTGTTGGCCTGCCAATCGGCTGGCTGCTGCACGTTCATGGCATTGAGCAGACCCCCGGTGGCGTTGAGGATCCGGTAGTCCGCCAGCAAGGAGTCATACTCGGCCGTGATGTAGCTGCGACGCGCTTCGAACAGTTCATTCTCCGTGTTCAGCACGTCCAGCAAGGTCCGTTGGCCCAGACCAAACTGCTTCTTGTACGCCTGAACGGTGTCATAGCTCGCATCCACGTGTTCCTTGAGGAACACCTTCTGCTTGGCCAGAGACTCTTTGGCGTTCCAGGCAAGACGGGTACCCTCTTCCACCTGACGGAAGGCATTCAAGTGAATGTCTTTCGCCTGGGAATAGAGCGCCGAGGTGGCTTTGCTTTCCGCCAGATCGGAGCCACCACGGAACAGGTTGTAGCGCATCCGGACCATGGCGGTCAGGTCGTCGTTACGGCCCTTGACCGCGTCGATATCCTCGTTCCAGTTCTGATCCACTTCGAATGCCACATTCGGATAGAAGCCGGACTTGGACCCTTCGTGCTGGTATTTCGCCTCTTCGATATCCTGCAGGGATGACAACAGCGTCGGATGCAGCTCGGTCGCCGTCTTGAGCGCATCTTCAAGGGTCGCCGGGATCAGCTGGCTGTTAGGCGCGGGCTGAACCAGATCCTTGGGTACCTCGTTCACGACACGGATGAACTCACTCTCGGCATCCCGATAGTTGTTCTCGGCTGCCGCCTGGTTGGAATAGGCTCGGGCCACACGACCATCGATCTGGGTCTGGTCTGCGGTCGACCCCAGGCCGGAGTCAGTCCGTTTCTGGATGTCACTGCGGATCTGTTCGTGAGTCTCCAGGTTCTGCTTGGATAGCTCCAGGATCTCCTGCTGACGCAGCATGTTGAGGTACACCTCTGCCACGCGCAGCGCGGTATTCTCTGCTTCGGAGATCATGGCCAGGCGCTGGGCCTCGGCGGCGGCATCGGTACGGGCCACGTTGCTGCTGACGTCAAAGCCGTCGAACAGCATCTGGCGCAGACTGATCCCGGCCTCTTTACGAGTCATGGAATCATCGATGGTCTGCGAGTTCGCGCCAGCAGCGCGGGTCGAGGGGCTGTCAGTCTTTTCATAACCGACACCGCCACGCAGATCGATGGTGGGATAATAGCCACCTTTGGCTCCATCATGCTGATACAGTCGTGCCTGATAGAGGTCAAAAGCTTCCTTGATTTTAGGATGGGTGGCCAGTGACTGTGCCACTGACTGCTCCAGCGTTTGAGCCTGGCCAAGGCCAGGGAACAGCACTGCGCCACTGACCAGCATGGCAACAATCGTCTTCTTCATGGTATCTCCAGTCATGTTGTTTTTAGATTGTTGGCTTATCGTTCTCTCAGTGCCGACTGCTTAGCCCGCAAGATCGGCTTTAGCAAGTAGTCTAAGACACTTTTTTTACCAGTTATGATATCTGCACTGGCTAACATACCGGGGATGATGGGAAGTGCGTTAAGCTCATCGCCCAGATAACTCTTCTCGGTTCGGACCCGCACCAGATAGAAGGAGTTGCCCTCCTCATCCTGAATGGAGTCCGCGCTTATCTGTTCAACCTTGCCATGTAAACCTCCATAAACAGTGAAATCGTACGCCGTTATCTTGACCACGGCCTCGAGCCCGGGACGCAGGAAGGCGATGTCCTTCGGCGAGACCTTGGCCTCCACCAGCAGGGTATCTTCCAGCGGTACTATTTCCATCAGATCCATCCCGGGCTGCACGACGCCCCCCAGGGTATTGATCTTGAGTTTCTTGATGGTGCCCTTGAGCGGGGCGATGACGCTGGTCCGATCGACCCGGTCACGCAGCCCGACCTGCCCCTCTGAGAGCTGACCCAACTTGCCCTGACGCTCGTTGAGCTCAGTTTGGGAGTCGGCCCGGAATTTCAGGGCGATATCATTGCGCTTGGAGATGGTTTCACGGAGCACAGAGTTGAGCTTGGGGATCAGCAGGCGATTGGCTTCCAGCTCCCCTTGCATCTCGTTCACCTGCCGCTCCAGCTTGATAAGCTCCACCTGAGGCACTATCCCCTCTTTCGCGAGCGGACGGCTGATGTTGAGCTCCTGACGCGCCAGGTCGACGCTGCGGCTCACGGTGCGGATCTTGGCATTGAGCTCTATGGTTTCCTGTTCTTTCTGCTCTATCTGCTGACCAAGGATATAAAGCTGGTTCTGCAGATTGTTGAGACGATCGTTCTGAACCGACTTCTCCCGGTTCGCATATTCGGCGAACACATTCTCATAGCCATCCGGGAAGACGATGGGCTGCTTGTCGATGACCACTTGCTCACGCCAGCCCAGATTCGGCTCATTCTTTACGATCACGCTCTTTATCTCTGCGCGCAGACGGGCGATATCCCCCTTGAGGGTCACCAGCTCTTGCTCACGCTCCCGAAAATCCGACTTGAAGCGGGTGTCGTCGATGCGCAGCAAAGGCTCCCCTTTTTCGACGATGTCCCCTTCCTTGACGAAGATCTCCTTGACGATCCCCCCTTCCAGGTTCTGGATGACCTGCAGCTGGCGAGACGGGATCACCTTGCCTTGGCCCACGGTGACTTCATCGAGCTTCGCCCAGGCGGCCCAGACGATGGCACTCACGAAGAACAGGAAGCAGGCCCACAGCAGAACCCTGGCACGGGTCGGCGTGGTCAGCAGGACGGCGGCGGCCCCGTCATCCACGAACTCCAGCTGTTCCGGGGAAGGCAGGACGGTGTCGGGGGCCGTTTTCTTGAACCAGTTGTTAGCCATGGGCCGTCTCCTGCACGCGTACCTTGCCTTCCTTCAATTGTTGCAATACCACCTCTTTGGGACCATCGGCCACTATCTGGCCCTGCTCCACCACGATCACCCGGGAAGCCACATCCAGCATGGAGGTCTTGTGGGTGATGAGGATCAGCGTGGTTTCGGGCCCGAGCCGCGCCAGTTCCTGCTTCACCAGCATCTCGGACTGGTTGTCCATGTTGGAGGTCGGCTCGTCCATCACCAGGATGGGTGGATCATTGAGCAGGGAGCGAGCCAGCAAGATGGCCTGACGCTGGCCACCGGAGAGCTGGCGTCCACCTTCACCTATCTGTCTGTCCAGCCCGTTGGGATCCCGGTTGGTGAAATTGGTCACCCCGGCGCGCTTGGCGGCGCGCATCACCCGCGCATCATCCACCAGCGGGTTGCCGAGCATGATGTTGTCCCGCACCGAGCCAAAGAAGAGGGTCACGTCCTGGGGCACACAGCCGATATTGCGGCGGATGGCCGCCGGCGGCAGTTGATCCAGTTCAAAACCATCGAGCCTGACCGAGCCGTCGGTCGGACGATAGAGACCCATCAGCAGCTTCTCCAGCGTGGTCTTGCCCGCGCCAATACGGCCGATGATGGCCACCTTCTCGCCGGGTTCGATGCGCAGGGAGATGTTGTGCAGGGTGCTGCTCTCCATCCCCGGGTACTTGAAGGAGACATTCTCGAATTCGATGCGCCCCTGGATCACCGGATGGTGGATGTACTGCTTGCCTTCCTCCTGCTCCCCCGGGGTCATCATGATCTTCTCGAGGATCTCGAGGGCCGACTTGGCCTGGTTATAGCGCGTGGAGAGCACGGAGAGTTGCACCATGGGCGCGATGGCGCGACTCGACAGCATGACGGCGGCGATCATGCCCCCCATGGTCACCAATCCTTCCGAGATCTGATAGACCCCGACGATAACCAGCCCCACGGTCACCACCTGCTGGATGTAACTCGCCAGTGATGACATGGAGTTGGTAATACGGCGGGTCTGCACACCCCAGGTGGAGATATGGGATACCGCCTGCTCCCAGCGGTGCTGGAACAGGCTCTCGGCGCCGAAGATCTTCACGGTCTCAAGGCCTGAGATGCTCTCGATGAGGTTCGCGTTCTTCTGGGAGGCGAGACGGGAGCCTTCCTCAATGGACTGCTTGAGGGGCTCCTGAATATAGAAGCTGTAGGCAACCAGGATCAGGATGGCGACGATGGGGACCACTACCATGACACCGGCGAAGATCCAGATGATGAACAGGAAGAAGATGGCAAAGGGCAGATCAATCAGGGTGGAGACGGTGGCGGAGGTAAAAAATTCCCGCACCGACTCGAACTCCTGCAGGTGTTTGGCAAAGGCCCCCGTCGAGGCGGGACGCGACTCCATCTTCATCCCCATCACCTTGGCGAAGATCTTGGCCGACAACAACACGTCCGATTTCTTGCCCGCGATATCGATGAAGTAACTGCGCAACTGGCGCATGACGAAGTCGAAGGTAAACACCACCATGGCCCCGACCGCCAGCACCCAGAGGGAGTCAAAGGCCAGGTTAGGCACAATCTTGTCGTAGACGTTCATGGTGAACAGGGGGCTGGCCACCGCAAACAGGTTGATGAGGATGGAGGCGATCAGCACGTCCCGATAGATACCACGGGACTCGAACAGCGTGCTCCAGAACCAGTGGCCATCCCGGGTCTCCAGGACCTTGGGGGAGCGCTCGTCAAACTTGAACTGCTTCTTGACGAAGAAGCATCGGCCATTGTATTCGTCACCGAGCTGGGCAACGCTCACCCACTGGGCGGCATCACCGGCCTGGGGAAAGATGACTTTGCCCTGGCTTCTGTCTTCACTCCATTCCAGCAGGATGCAAGCCCCGCCGTTGCGGGTCTGCAACACGCAGGGCAGCAGCAGAGAAGAGATGTTTTCGAGCGGCTGGATCACCTCACGGGCCGAGAGCCCTCCCCGCTCGGCAGCGCGGCTGAAGAGTGCGGTACTCAGACGGCCGGATACCAGCGGCAAGCCGTTGGTCAGGGCATCCTGGCTGTTGGGTACGCCATAAAAGCGGGTCAAGAAGACCAGGCATTCCAGTAGCTCATCAATACGGCTAGTTTCTGCTTGCATAGCATCCCGTTAAATATGATTTCAAACGGTTGTCGCGGGAGTGTCGCCACCCGAGGCGGCGGGGATCGGCAAAAGACATCATGTACAGACCCCGGGATCGACAACCTGATTAGCGCACGGTGACAGGACTTTCCATGACGCGCCTCACTCCCTCATCTGGCCCCGGATATGAAACCCGGATGGCGTGAGGTGGCGGCCCGAATACCGACGCGTCCTGTCCGATTCGTAAACACTACAAGCTTATTGATAACAATGTATTTTTCAAGCCGACCATGATAACAAGGCGACTTGAATGAAACTATACCGCAAAGACTGAATTTCTTCTAATAAGCCCCTGTTTTTTTGATGAAATTAGAGTGACTGCTCATTAGTGCCCAGCAGGGAGAAGGGTCGACCCAGGCTGGCCCCCTGGGGGCCCATGCGACTCAGTTCCGCCGCGATATCGGCCATGGCCGTCCAGCGATTCTCGCACCAGGCAGGCGCCAGCAGGGTCGGGCGGCGGGCCGATGCCGAGATGCGGTGGTACACCACCTCGGGAGGAGTGTGCTGGATCATGGCCACCGCTGCCGCAACATACTCCTCCAGGGTCGGAACCACGAGACGCCCTGCTTGCCAGGCCTTGCCAAGGGTGCTCCCCTCCACCACGTGCAGCGGATGCAGTTTGATCCCTTCCACCCCGGTCTCGACGATGCGGTGCAGAGTCCCCAGGCTGTCCATGGCCGCCTCCCCCGGCAGACCGACGATGAGGTGGGCACACACTTTAATGCCTCTGGCATGGGCGCGGCGCACCGCATCTTCATAGGCGCCATAGCCATGACCCCGGTTAATCCGCTGCAGCGTCTTGTCATTGGCGCTCTGCAGCCCGAGCTCCAGCCACACCTCGTAGCCTCTCGCCTGATAGCCGGCCAGCAAGTCCAGCACCGCATCCGGCACACAGTCCGGGCGGGTGCCGACACAGAGCCCCACCATGTCGCTCACCGACAACGCCTCTTCATACATGCGCTGCAGGTACTCCACCTCGGCGTAGGTACTGGTGTAGGCCTGAAAATAGGCGAGATAACGCTTGGCGCGGGTCACCTCATCCCGCCTCGCCAGCAGTTGCTGCACGACGGAAAGCTGCTGGGCCGACTCGTCGGCAAAAGAGGAGACGTTACAGAAAGTGCAGCCGCCACGGCCAAGGGTGCCGTCCCGATTCGGGCAGGTAAAGGCACCGTGAATGGAGAGTTTATGGATCTTCTGGCCATGACGCTGCTTGAGATCCTGGCCGAATGTATTGATGAGTTCGTGTAACTGCATGACGCCTCCGTGATGAGGCGACATTGTAAGGGCTAGGTCCTTGGGAGGGAGTGAGCTGGATCAAGCCTCTCTTTGGCCAGAAATCATATAAACATTCATCAATTCACGAATAAATATACACAACCATGCTATTCAGGGTACTTTTGGAAACCTTCTCTCTCCCGGCAAGGTTGCCAGCGGTAAACCGGGAGTGGCTATAAACAACTGTTAATCATGAATAATTTCCATATAGCCCGGCAATCTGTAAATGCAAGACACAGGATCCTGAAATGTGATCCCCGCCCTCCCCTGACGAGATGAATTGGTAAGATTACTACAGGAAACGGGCACGATGCAGTCAACCACCAAACCCACCACTGACAGAGCAAAAAACCACTATTTAAATAAATATCAGATTAATATATAGGTTTAATCAGAATTACCCCCCCAATCCCGCATTTTGTTATGCCGATGTAACATTGCAAACAGCAGGGATGTCCAATTGACCTTGCCGAAAATTCCCATTAGTTTGGAGATTCGCCACCTCAGGCGGACGGAACCACAAGAGCCAATCGCAATTTATGCAGTCTGTCGATGACAGAGCGATGGAAGGCCGAGCAAGGGAGAAATGCAATGTCACTATATGATCCAAAGCTGGAGAGGGATAACTGTGGCTTCGGCCTGTTGGCCCACATGGAAGGGGAAGCCAGCCACAAGCTTGTCCGTCTCGCGATGTCAGCCTTGGCTCGCATGCAGCACCGCGGCGGTATCTCCGCCGATGGCAAAACTGGCGATGGCTGCGGCCTGCTGCTGCAAAAACCGGACAGCTTCTATCGCGCTGTCGCCGAAGAGAAGGGATGGCACCTTGGCCGCAATTATGCGGTCGGCATGCTGTTCCTGAACCCGGATCCCGTCCTGGCCCAGGCCACTCGCGACATCATCGACGAGGAGCTTGAGAAAGAGACCTTGAGTCTGGTCGGTTGGCGCAAGGTGCCCATCGATACCAATGTACTCGGTCCCATCGCCAAGGCCTCACTGCCCAGCATCGAACAGGTCTTTGTCAACGCCCCCCCGGGCTGGGTCGACAAGGATCTCGAGCGCCGCCTCTATATCGTGCGCCGCCGCATCGAGAAGCGCATCAGCGACGACTACTTCTACGTGGTCAGTCTCTCCAACCTGGTCACCGTCTATAAAGGGCTGTGCATGCCGGTGGACTTGCCGCGCTTCTATCTGGATCTCGCCGACATCCGCATGCAGGCCGCCATCTGCGTGTTCCACCAGCGTTTCTCTACCAACACCAGCCCGCGCTGGCCGTTGGCACAGCCGTTCCGCTACCTGGCTCACAACGGCGAGATCAACACCATCGCCGGCAACCGCCAGTGGGCCAAGGCCCGCAGCTACAAGTTTGCCACTCCGCTCATTCCGGACTTGCAGGAAGCCGCCCCCTTCGTCAACACCACGGGCTCGGACTCCTCGAGCCTCGACAACATGCTGGATCTCTTCCTCGCCGGCGGCATGGACTTGTTCCGCGCCATGCGCCTGCTGATCCCGCCTGCGTGGCAGAAGCACCCGAACATGGATGACGATCTGCGCGCCTTCTATGACTTCAACTCCATGCACATGGAGCCCTGGGATGGCCCGGCCGGCATCGTCATGACCGATGGCCGCTACGCCACCTGTGCCCTCGACCGCAACGGCCTGCGCCCGGCCCGCTACGTCATCACCAAGGACAAGTTCATCACCCTGGCCTCCGAAGTGGGCACCTGGGACTACACCCCGGACGAGGTACTGGAGAAGGGCCGGGTCGGCCCGGGCGAGCTGTTCGTGGTGGATACCAGCAACGGCAAGATCTGGACCAGCTTCGAGATCGATGACGATCTCAAGAGCCGTCACACCTACAAGCAGTGGATGGACAAGCACTGCAAGCGCCTGGTGCCGTTCGAGCAGATGGACGACGCCAGCACCGGTGCCCGCGAGTTCCCGGACGATCGCCTCAAGACCTACCAGAAGCTGTTCGGCTACTCCTACGAGGAGCTGGATCAGGTGATCCGCGTGCTCGGCGAGAACGGCCAGGAGGCGGTGGGCTCCATGGGGGATGACACCCCCATGGCGGTGCTCTCCTCCAGCCAGCGCACCCTGTACGACTACTTTCGCCAGATGTTCGCCCAGGTGACCAACCCGCCCATCGATCCCCTGCGGGAAAACCACGTCATGTCGCTGGCCACCTGTATCGGCCGCGAGCAGAACGTGTTCAACGAGACCTTCGGCCACGCCCACCGGGTGCTGTTCCAGTCGCCGATCCTGCTCTACTCCGACTTCCACCAGCTGCTGGCCCTGGAAGGGGAGCACTACCGCCACGCGGTACTGAGCCTCAACTACCAGCCCGAAGAGGGGCTGCAGGCGGCCCTCGAGCGCCTCTGCCGTGAAGCCGCCGACGCGGCCCGCGCCGGCACAGTGCTCATCGTGCTGTCGGACAGAGACATCAGCCAGGACACCCTGCCCATCCCGGCCGCCATGGCGGTGGGGGCGGTGCAGCGCACCCTGGTGGACAACAATCTGCGCTGCGATGCGAACATTCTGGTGGAAACCGCCAGCGTACGCGACCCGCACCAGTTCGCCGTACTGCTGGGCTTCGGTGCAACCGCCATTTATCCTTATCTGGCTTACGAGACTCTGGCCAAACAGGTCGAGGAAGGCGTGCTCAAGATGAGCCTGCGCCAGGCCATGCTCAACTACCGCAACGGCATCAACAAGGGCCTCTACAAGGTGATGTCCAAGATGGGCATCAGCACGGTGGCGAGCTACCGCTGCTCCCAGCTGTTCGAAGCCATCGGCCTCTCCAAGGCGGTGGTGGAGCTCTGCTTCCGCGGCGTATCGAGCCGCATCCAGGGCGCCGATTTTGCCGATATCCAGCAGGATCAGGTCAATCTGGCCCGCCAGGCCTGGCTCGGCCGCAAGCCGCTCACTCAGGGCGGCCTGCTCAAATTCGTCCACGGTGGCGAGTACCACACCTACAACCCGGACGTGGTGCAGACCCTGCAAGTGGCGGTGCGCTCCGGCAACTACGCCGACTACAAGGAGTACGCCCGTCTGGTCAACGAGCGCCCGGTGGCGACCCTGCGCGACCTCTTGTCCCTGAAAAAGGGCACGACGCCCATCGCTCTGGAAGAGGTGGAACCCGCGGCCAGGATGTTCCCGCGCTTCGACTCCGCCGCCATGTCCATCGGTGCCCTGGGCCCCGAGGCCCATGAGGCGCTCGCCATCGCCATGAACCGCCTCGGCGGTCAGAGCAACTCCGGTGAAGGCGGCGAAGATCCCAAGCGCTTCGGCACCGAGAAGAACTCCCGCATCAAGCAGGTGGCGTCGGGGCGCTTTGGCGTCACTCCCCACTACCTTATGAACGCGGACGTGGTGCAGATCAAAGTCGCCCAGGGCGCCAAGCCCGGCGAAGGGGGGCAGCTGCCCGGTGACAAGGTGACAGCACAGATAGCCAAGCTGCGTTATTCCGTGCCCGGCGTGACCCTCATCTCCCCGCCGCCGCACCACGACATCTACTCCATCGAAGACTTGGCCCAGCTCATCTTCGACATTAAGCAGATCAACCCCGACTGCCTGGTGTCGGTCAAGCTGGTGTCCGAGCCTGGCGTCGGCACCATCGCCTGCGGCGTGGCCAAGGCCTACGCGGACTTCATCACCGTCTCCGGCTACGACGGCGGCACAGGTGCAAGCCCGCTGACCTCGGTCAAATACGCCGGCTCCCCTTGGGAGCTGGGTCTGGCCGAGACCCAGCAGGCGCTGGTCGCCAACGGTCTGCGCCACAAGGTGCGTCTGCAGGTGGACGGTGGTCTCAAGACGGGTCTGGACATCATCAAGGCGGCCATCCTCGGCGCCGAGAGCTTCGGTTTCGGTACCGGCCCCATGGTGGCGCTCGGTTGCAAATACCTGCGGATCTGTCACCTGAACAACTGCGCCACCGGCGTCGCGACCCAGGATGAGAAGCTGCGCCGGGAGCACTTCACCGGCCTGCCGGAGATGGTGATGAACTACTTCCAGTTCATCGCCGAGGAGACCCGCGAGCTGATGGCAGAGCTTGGCGTCGCCCAGCTCACCGACCTCATCGGTCGCACCGACTTGCTCGAAGCCCTGCCCGGCCTCACCGCCCGCCAGTCCAAGCTGGACTTGTCCGGCGTGCTGGCAAGCCCGGTGGCACCGGCGGGTTCCAGCCTGTTCAGCCAGCAGCACAACCCCACCTTCGACAAGGGGCCGCTCAACCTCCAGATGGTTGAGGATCTGCTGGGCGCGGTAGAGAACATGAGCGGCGGCGAGTTCCGCTACGACATCCGCAACACCGACCGCTCCGTGGGGGCACGCCTGTCAGGGGAAATCGTCAAGCGTCACGGCAACCAGGGCATGGCGGCGGATCCGGTGCGGGTACACTTCAACGGCACCGCCGGCCAGAGCTTCGGCGTCTGGAACGCGGGCGGCCTCGAACTCATACTCACCGGGGATGCCAACGACTACGTGGGCAAGGGCATGACCGGCGGCAAGCTGGTGGTCAAACCCCACCTCGGCGTGGCCTTCAAATCCCACGAGGCGGCCATCATCGGCAACACCTGTCTCTATGGGGCCACCGGCGGCAAACTCTATGCGGCGGGAACCGCAGGGGAGCGTTTCGCGGTGCGCAACTCAGGCGCCCTGGCGGTAGTCGAGGGCATCGGTGACAACGGTTGTGAGTACATGACCGGCGGTATCGTGACCATTTTGGGCACCACCGGCGTCAACTTCGCGGCCGGCATGACGGGCGGTTTCGCCTATGTGCTGGACGAGTGCGGCAACTTTGCCAAACGCACCAACCCCGAGCTGGTGGAACTGCTGGACGTGGCGGACCTCGCCATCCACCAGGAGCACCTGCGCGGCATCATCACGGCGCACCTCAACGAGACAGGCAGCTCACGCGCCGAGGAGATCCTGGCCAACTTCGACTCCTATGTGCCCAAGTTCAGGCTGATCAAACCCAAGTCCAGCGACGTCAAGTCCCTGCTCGGTCACACCAGCCGTTCCAGTGCAGAACTCAGAATCCAGGCGCAATAAGGAGGGAACCCTATGAGCCAGAACGTATTCCAGTTTATCGATGTCCAGCGGGTCGACCCGCCCAAGAAGCCGCTCAAGATCCGCAAGATCCAGTTTGTGGAGATCTACGAGCCCTTCAACCAGGCCCAGGTCGGCATGCAGGCAGATCGCTGCCTCGACTGCGGCAACCCCTATTGCGAATGGAAGTGCCCGGTCCACAACTACATCCCCAACTGGCTGAAACTGGCCAACGAGGGGCGCATTCTGGAGGCGGTGGAGCTCTCCCACCAGACCAACAGCCTGCCGGAAGTGTGTGGCCGTGTCTGTCCGCAAGACCGACTGTGCGAGGGGGCCTGCACCCTCAACGATCGCTTCGGTGCCGTCACCATCGGCAACATCGAAAAGTACATCACCGACAAGGCGTTCGAGATGGGCTGGCGCCCGGATCTCTCCAAGGTGGTGAAGACCGACAAGCGGGTCGCCGTCATCGGTGCCGGCCCGGCCGGCCTCGCCTGTGCCGACGTACTGGCCCGCAACGGCGTCACCCCAGTGGTATTTGACAAGTACCCCGAGATTGGTGGCCTGCTCACCTTCGGCATCCCCTCCTTCAAGCTGGAAAAGGAGGTGATGCAGCGCCGGCGCGAGATCTTCGAGGGCATGGGCGTCGAGTTTCGTCTCGAGACCGAAGTGGGCAAGGATGTCACCTTCGCAGATCTGCTCGGCGAGTTCGATGCGGTCTTCCTCGGGGTCGGCACCTACAAGTACATGAAGGGCGGGTTCGAGAACGAAACTGCGCCGGGTGTCTATGACGCCCTGCCCTATCTCATCTCCAACGCCAACCGCCTGCTCGGCTTCGAGAAGGCCCAGGCCGATTACATCGACTTCGCCGGCAAGCAGGTGGTGGTACTCGGCGGCGGCGATACCGCCATGGACTGCGTGCGCACCGCCATCCGCCAGGGGGCCGACAAGGTCATCTGCGCCTATCGCCGTGACGCCGAGAACATGCCGGGCTCCAAGCGGGAAGTGAAAAACGCCCAGGAAGAAGGGGTGGAGTTTATGTTCAACCTGCAACCCATCGGGGTTGAACTGGACGCCCATGGCCGCACCTGCGGTATCAAGGTGGTGAGCACGACCCTTGGCGCCCCCGATGCCAACGGTCGTCGCAACCCTGTGGTGATCGAAGGCTCCGAGCAGGTGCTGGCCGCCGATGCGGTGGTGATGGCGTTTGGCTTCCAGCCCAACCCCCAGCCCTGGATGGCGGAATACGGCATCGCCCTCGACAGCCGGGATCGAATCAAGGCCCCCGAGCAGGCGGATTACCCCTTCCAGACCAGCAACCCCAAGGTGTTTGCCGGTGGCGACGCGGTGCGCGGCTCGGATCTGGTGGTCACCGCCATCTACGAGGGCCGCAAGGCCGCCGAAGGGATCATGGACTACCTGGCCGTGTAAGCGGCCGCTCGAAACCCCTACCCCAAAAACAGCCCCGCCATGCGGGGTTGTTTTTTATATGCGCCTCAGAGGAAGGATAAAGCGCAACAATCTGCTTCCAGTGCACCGTGGCCTAGCCAATCCATCTCTTGCATGGTCAATCCTCGGTGGGTGCTTGATCCCCCAGCAGATAGCGAGGGCCGCTTCCCTGGTGGGCTGCCCTATCCTCCGGGTTGTAGAGGGCGCAATGTTCCAGCGACAGACAGCCGCAACCGATGCAGGCGCCGAGCTTGCGTTTCATCAGTTGCAGGGTCTCGATACGCCGATCGAGCAACGCCTGCCACTGGCCGGCGATCCCATTCCAATCGTGGCGATCCGGTGTGCGGCCATCGGGCAGCCCGGCCAGGGCCTCGGCAATCTCCCCAAGGCTCAGTCCCACGCTCTGCGCCACCCGAATGAAGGCGATACGGCGCAGGGCATCCTGAGGGTAGAGCCGCCGCCCTCCCTCGCTGCGCACGCTGCCAAGCAAACCTTTTTCCTCGTAGAAACGCAGGGCGCTGGCATTGACCCCTGCGCGTTTGGCTATCTGGCCGATGGCCAGCCATTTGCGATCCATCTTCGTCCTTGATCTCAAGTTAACTTGAACTTGCATAATCCTGTCTCCCCCGACAAAAGGAGTCAAACGATTATGGATAATCTCCATGCCCTGCTCGATGCCAACCAGGCCTTCGCCCTCAACGGCCGTGATACCACCAATCACTGCCCCATGGCGCTGCACGCCCTGCACGAGATGGGCGCGACCCCGCTGCAGTTGAGGCAATTTTTCAACCACTGGCAGCGCACCCATGCCCTGCCCGCTGGCTCGCCTGCACTGGGGGAAGAGGAACAGCAATTCGTGCAGCAACGCCAGCGGCTAGCCATTCGAATGGCCGGGGAAGGCTGGCTGCCCACCTTCGAAACCCTGCTGGAAGAAGGTCTCTCCCCCGCCGGTGGCGCCTTTCATCCACTTATTCGACTCGCTTGCGCCCTGGAGAACGACCATCTTGGCGAGCAGGCCGCGGCGCTGGCCGCCTGGCGCTGCAAGCCGCTGATATTGCCGGAGGGTGTGGGAGTGGCTTGCCGAGATATCTCCGCTCTGCTGGGGAGCCTGTCTGCGCAATGGGAGGGGTCACATTGGCCCAGTGAGTGGATCACCGCCCGTTTGCGTCAGGTAGCCGCGGATCCGCGTTGGCCGGACTCACTGCCGCGCACGCTGGATGACGATGGCGATATGCTGACGCAACTGGCCGAAGCAGCCCTATCCCTCTATTGGCAGACCCGCAATTTCACCGTGCTTAATCTGGTGACCGGCAGCCGGGCCGCCGCCATCGTCGCTCGCCATCTGCCCGATGAGCTAAAAGGCCGCTGGCAGACTCTGGTGTGGCAGGCGGTGGCCGCAGCCTATATCACGGTCGGAGCACCGGCGCCGGGAATCCAACGCTGGCCGGACGTTGCAGGGCTGACTTGGGAGCAGGTGTTGCCGCTGGCGATCGCGAGCCGGGACGATCACGTGATCAAGCTGGTGCACTGCTGCTGGCGGGAGCAGGCGAGCACTCCTCACCCGTCCCGTTACCTGGCCGTGGCCGCCCGCGCGGTGGGACTGCTGGCAACTGAAGGTGAGCGGGTGGCCGGTTAAGGCGCAGCCACCCGGGTGAAGCTGATGGCGGGGCAACTGGGAGCAAACCCCTGGGTCAGGGTCAGCGACTGGGGGCGATAGCTCAGGTGGTACTGGCCCGGCAGCGACAGATCATAGACCTGGGTCAGATCCGCATCCGCCTGGTTGCGCTGATTGGCCCCGAGAATGAAGAAGTCGTCGGGCCCCGGAGCGCCGCGTTTGGCCAGCGGCCCCCGGTAGGCAATCGGGTTCTCCTCGAGACGCAGGTCGATGGCATCGGCGAACCAGCCCTCGAAGGGGGTGAACCAGCTCAATACCTCGATGGGCCCCTCCCCCTGGTTGGTCAAGGTCATCACCAGCGGCAGGGGTTCGTTCACCGCGCTCTCGGCCTTGACCGACAGCTCGCACTGCAGGGGGGTCGCCAGGGCGAGGGTGGTGATCAAGAGTGTCATCATGGTGCCTCCATCAAAAAGGGGCCTTGCGGCCCCATCATCCATCAATTTTCGCTCGGGGTGTTCTCGGCGAAATACTCGTGGTTGTCGGCGTTGTTGAGCGCCTTTTGCGGATCCGTGCTCGCCAGGTTGCGGGCGTTGCCTTGACCGTAACCCAGATCGTCGGTGCCCGCCACCGCCGTGAAGTGACTCAACTCATGAACGATGGTGCCGGCACGGGAGTCGGTCCCGTTGACCGGGGCCGTCCAGAAGCTCTTGCACAGATAGACCTTGTAGGGCTGATCCGGGTAGACGTAGGCGAAGTAGCTCTGCTGGCAGCCGCAGTCGAAGGTGAGCGGCTTGTTGTCGATGGCATCCTTGATCTTGCTAAAATTCGCCTCGGCCTGGTTCCAGCGGGAGGCATCATAGGCACCGAACCAGCTGCGATAGCGCTGCCCGCTGGGTTTATCCACTGCCAGATAGCTGCTTGAGTTATTGGTAATGCTGCTGGCTGCATCCAGAGCCGTCAGAATGTTGCTCTTCTGGGTATTGGTACAGCGTCCGGTAAAGCTCACCGAGGCGGTCACCGCCTGGGGCTCGGCCAACGATGCGGCCCTGGCTTGCAGCCGCTCGTCGCTCACCCCTTCCACCCAGAGGCTGACGGTATTCGATTCACTCCCCTGGGCCTGCTTGGCCTTGGCGACGCCACTGCCCTGTGCCAGGGTCGGCAGTTGATAACGGATGTGGTACTGGCCCTGGACGCTCATGTCGTAAAGACCGGAGATCTCCGCCTGCAGCGTCAGGCTCTGGCCAGCCTTGAGCAGTTGGTAGTCCTTGTCGGTCGGGGCAGCCCGCTTGATCAGGGCCCCCTCATAGCCAACCCGCTGGCCGTCACGCTCCACCACGAACAGGGGGGCATCCTCGCCGCCCGGCAGTTGCCATTTGAGCAGGCGGACGGGCTTGTCGCCGGTGTTGGTCAGCGTCAGGTTGACCCGCACGTCCTCGGCGTTGCCCTCCACCAGGGAGAGGCGGGCATCGAGGGCGGCAGCGCAGAGTGGCGAGGCCAGAATACCGGCCAGCAGCAGGGCGATGGGAGTTGCTTTCATCGGATTTCCTCATTCATTGAGTTGCGCCATCAGGCGGTTTGCTTCCTTACTTCATTCGGCCCTCTTTGGGGCCTGTTCACCCTAGAGCAGAAGTTTTGCGCCACCATCCCTCCATATGGGGGACGACGTCCATCTAAGGGGGGAGCCTCGCCCTCGCCCCCATGCTGCGACAAAAACGGGCCTTCGCGGGGGCGCCATGGCCTCAACTCGTTAGCCCCTTGCCCACTGCTGCCCATAAAAAACCCCGGCGCGGGCCGGGGTCGATGCAAGGGAAAAACCTCGAGTGATCAGTCACTGACCCGGGCCAGCAGCGCCAGCGCGCTCTGGGCGTTGTCCGGCACCAGTCGATAGGCCTTGTGATGCTTGACCAGGGTGGTCTTCTTGTTGCCCTGGCTCAGCAGCAGGCCCTGGGCAAAGGCCGCGGCGGCGAGATGCGCCTCATCCCCGCGCACGTAGAGAGTCAGGGGCTTGACCAGCTCACCACCCTCGATGTTTTCCTCGTATTCGCGACGCGAGATCACCAGGCTGGATTGACCCTGCCCCTGCAGACGCAGCTTGGCGTCCACCTCCACGTCGGTAAACACTAACCAACCCGCCTCCTCCAACTCGGCCAGCAGGGCGGCGAGCCTGGTGCCGAGACCGGCCGGATCCCTCATGGCGCGGCCGTACTGGCAGACGATGCGCTCCAGCAATCCTTTCAGATCGGCCCCCGCCCCCAGGGTACGCCCCTGCTGGATCCAGGTCTTCAAATCTTCCATCACCAGCCGGGAGAAGCGCTTTTCCTTGAGCGAATCCGCCATCCAGGTGCAGAGGAAGTGGCTCTCCTGGGCCGGGGTGCGCTGGCCGGCTTTCTGCTCGCCGGTGCGGGCCAGTTCGGCCAGGCTCTGGCTGGCCATGTCGAACAGGGCCTGATTGTAGGTGGGAGTGGTCATCACGAGTCCTTCAAACAGAGTGCGGGCCAACCGCTGAGTCATCGACAGCACAAAGGCGCCAGTGGCGCCTTTGAATACCAGGCCCCCGCGAGGCAAGGGGCAACATGCGCGCCTTATTTCGGCTGGCGCGGCTTCTTGGCGGCGGCCAGACGCTTGAGACGCTGACCCTGCAGCTTGCTCTCGGCCATGGCCTGGGCGGCGGCGTTGTCTTCCCGCTGGGGACGCTTGCCGAAGCGACGGCGCTCCTGCAGTTGCTTGATCAGATCGTCACGGCTGCTCACCTCGTAGCCCGGCACCATGATGCGGCGGATCTTCTGGCCGATCAGCGCCTCGATCTCCAGCAGGGTGCGCTCCTCCTCGCGACTGACGAAGGAGATGGCCATGCCGCTCTTGCCGGCACGGCCGGTACGACCGATACGGTGCACATAATCCTCGGCGAGGAAGGGAAGATCGTAGTTGACCACGTATTCGAGATTCGGAATATCCAGACCGCGAGCGGCCACTTCGGTGGCCACCAGCACCCGCAGCTTGCCTTCGGTGAATTCGCGCAGGGCGCGGCGACGGCTGCCCTGGGCCTTGTCCCCGTGCACCACGGCGGACTTGATGCCATCCAGGTTCAGCTCGGTCACCAGTTCATCGCAGCTCTCGCGGGTACTGGCGAACACCAGCACCTGGGGCCAGTTCTGCTTGCCGATGAGCTCGGAGAGCAGCTCGCGCTTGCGCTTCTGCTCCACCGGATAGACGGTGTGGCTGACGGTGTCGGCGGTGGAGTTCTGCTTGTTGACGCTGACGATCTGCGGTCTGTCCAGCATCAGGTTGGCGAGCTTGCGCACCGCATCGGAGAAGGTGGCGGAGAACAGCAGGTTCTGGCGCGCCTTGTTGGTGGCTTGAAGGATCTGCTGCACATCGGCGCTAAACCCCATGTCGAGGATGCGATCCGCTTCGTCCAGCACCAGACACTCCACCCCGGAGAGGCTCAGGTTGCAGGCGGTGAGGTGCTCGAGCAGGCGGCCCGGGGTCGCGACGATGATGTGTGCCCCCGCCTTGAGTTTCTTGGCCTGCACGTCCTGCTTGCCGCCGCCATAGATGGTCAGCACGCTGATATCCAGGTACTTGGCGAAGTCATTGATGTTGCTCGCCACCTGAGCTGCCAGCTCGCGGGTCGGGGTCAGGATCAGCACCCGGGCGTTGGAGGGTTGTATCGGTGCCGGGTTGTCCAGCAGGCGCTGCAGGATGGGCAGCGCGAAGGCGGCGGTCTTGCCGGTGCCGGTCTGGGCGCTGGCCAGCACGTCGCGGCCACGGCGTATGGTCGGGATCGCCTGGCTCTGCACAGGGGTCATCTCCTGATAACCGCAATCTGAGATAGCGCGCAAAATCTCGGGGGCAAAATCGAACGATTCAAATCTCATATTGGGTTCCTGTGTTCCAGCTGGGTTGTGATTGGCTTGAGTGGATGGATGGCTCGGCATCGCGAGGCAAGTGGCCACGGACGGCTGGGCCTGACATCAAGTCAGAGTGTGAGCCGGAAATCGCGGGCGCGAAGTGTAACAGATAGACGAGGAAAATGCCGCCTCAAATGGCCGCTATTTTTACCAGGCGCCTGCCGCGTGCGGGAAGCTGGCGCCAGCAATGCAAAGAGGGCGCCGGCCCCCTCTGCTTGCATCGGCGGGTCAGCGAATGCGGTTGGTCGGGCGCTTGAGCAGACGAAAACCGATGGCGGCGACGGCGATGACGAAGAGGGCTAGCGACGTCACCAGCAGGCATTTGGTCAGCAGCTCGTGGTGATTGGCCAGGACCGGAGTCGCCATCACGAACTTGCCGATGAGGCTCAACACCAGGGCCCAGAGGAAGGCGCTGGCAAAGCTGGCCACCATCACCTTGGGCAGATGCAGACGGGAGACCCCCATCAGCATGGGCGTCAGCACCCTGACGAAGGGGATGAAGCGGGAGACGAACATGGCCCAGAAGCCGTATTTGTCCAGCAGGCGGGAGGCTCTTGGCAGGCTCCCCTCCGGGATCATTCGCTCCACGTGACTCATGAAAGAGGTGCCATGCAGGGCATGCCCCTGCAGATAGGCCACCAGACTGCCGAGCCCGGCGGCGAGGGGCATATAGAGGAAGGTCACCTCGGGACCGAGCACCCCCATCCCCACCAGGCCACCGGCCAGCAGTACCAGGCTGTCACCCGGCAGGGGCAAAAAGACGAAGGCCGATTCGAGAAAAAGGATCACCACCAGACAGGTGACGAGCAAGCCGATGGCTTGCATTTGTATAAGCTGTTCAAAATCCTGATGCCATATGGCAAGCAGCATGTCCTGCATCCGGTGTGACTCCCATCAACGTACTGCACATCCGTCATGGAGACCCAAGGGCTCCAGCTGGCCATTCTTCCCTGATAGCAACCCCAACTATCCCTGTGGGAGGCCCGTTATACACCCGCAGAACTGAACAATAAATTAATGTCTGCGATTTATGTGGGCTTTTGGCATTCCCGCACAGACATGCCGAGCCAGCACACAAGGGGACGCATGCCGCTGATCCAGCGTGAGATTTGGCAAAGAATATAGTCAGTTGGCACTGCTGCCCGCTGCCAAGGCGACCAAAAACCATTACAGTGTAAGGACGCCTCATCGGACGAGGATACCCACGGAGCAAGGTATGGCGTTGACCCCATTTTTTGACAGCAAAGCCCTCTCTCTGACCAGCCTGGGGCTGCTCAGTCTCGCGGCCCATGCCGATGATGAATCCCTGGTACAGCGCCGTGCCAATGCCGTGGTCTCCCTGATGAGCTACACAGTGGTGCCCGACATCACCGCCAGCAACCTGGACATAGGGGGCGGCACGGGGGAAAAATCGGCGCTGACCATCACCCAGTTCGGGGGCGGCGCCACCATGAGTGCGGAGGTGCCCATCTATCTGGAAGGCACCCTGGGCTACAGTCGCTACGATCCCCAGTTCGTGTTCAGCGATGGTAACGAGACCCGCACCATTCCCACCAAGTGGAACAGCCTGACCGCCACCGGTGGCATAGGGTGGGACTTCACCCTGCACAAGGACAAATGGGGCGGCAACCTGGTGCTGCGCCCCATCGGCAACTTTACCCTGGGTACCTTGGCGAGCGATCTGCGCCTCGGCGCCCTCTTCATCCGGCACAAGACCGGCAAGAGCCTGGACTTTCTCGATGGTGGCCGACTCAACGTCTATGGCCTCGGGGGGGCCCTGATGCTGGACTATGAGCTCTTCTCCAAGCCGCAGGACATCGACGTGGAGCTGCGCTACTCCTACCAGCATCTGCAGAGTTTTTCCGGCACCAGTCCCAGCGTCAAAGGGCAGGCCGAGGCGGAAAACCTGGGACTCTATCTGCGCCGCCGCGCCCCCATGTGGGACTGGACCCTGCTTGACCGCCCCCTGCGCTACGTGCTGGAAGGGGCTCGCACCGAATACCTGGGAGAGCAGCGGGGACTGCTCGGCTTCAACAGCCTCAACTCCTTGGGGCTTGGGCTCGAACTCGATAGCAGCAAATACGATATCTTCGTGACTCGCACCCGCCTGGTGGCTCGCTATATGTTCAGCAACAACACCCACGGTTACTCCGTTGGCTTGGCGATGAGCTTCTGATGTATCCCAAAAAACGCCACATTAATTAATCAACATGTAGTGATGTTTATTTGCCACGTCATTGATGTATGCAACATATAAGTATTGAAATATACTCATCTAAATCATCACTCAGAATAAAACGGTAATATTTCTTATCGCCGCCGATTATATTTCAGCTCGGTGCGACAGTGTTGTTCACATTCACGAAACCATCTCACCAAACGGCAATGAATATCAATTAAAGCGATTGATTAAAAATCAATAAATACTAAAAAACCAACAAACAACCGTATGGAATATATATTTACCCCTCTCCTTTCCTTTATTCTCTTTATGCCACAGCTCTGCTAGATTTCGCCCTCAACGGGGCACATTCAACGCTTATCGAGCCACTCCCTTGAACTCAACACATTGATTGCCGAGTCAATGCACCGAGCCCTGTTGTCCCTTGTCGCTTTATTGAGGTTAATTCATGAAAAATGCTCTCATCGCCTTGTCCGTTTTGGCCATGGCTGGCGTTGTCCAGGCTCAGGTCCCAGATTTCAATGCCAGCTGCCCCGGCAATATCCAGGCGGCAGCCAATGCAGGCGTCGTCACCATCAACGGCAAAAAAGCCGCCCTGACCAAATTCAGCCCCAGCTACTACGAGGCGAAATCCGGCAAAACCACCCTATCTATCACCACCGAGGGGGAACTGGCCATCAGTTACGCCATCGCGCACGGCCCCAATGGCATCTGCCAGGCCGAGGCCACCAACGCAACGCCTGCGGTTTACAACGGTAGCAAAGCAGAAAGTAAGCCAGCGGAAGCCGCCTGCCTCAAGGCCGTCGCCAAGAAAAGCGGCGTCGCCCAGAGCAAGCTGATCGTCGATTACGTCTCCTTCTCCCAGGCCGCTACCGGCGTCGATATCAAAGCCCCCAATGATGCCAAACTGTGGCGCTGCGTCAGCGACAGCAAGGGGCATGTTCAGGGCCTGAGCCAGGGCTGAGCTCAGTCACCAGCCTGGCACCACGCCGTCAAACATGACGTAAGACTTCATACTTCGAAGCCCCGCCCAGGGGCTTTTTTTTACCGAAGGCGACTCTCCCCCATTGCCCGCCTGCAGAACCTCTTCTGCCCCTTCCATGATCCCAGCCGGGCCTGACCTTAACTGGCAAGGGCGACCACTGGCGCCCTTGCGATATCACTGACTGAATGACTCCATATGATCACTGGATAGTCGCCAGCTTGCGCACGCAGGCTTGTTCCCTGTCATCCACCCGCTTGGCAAACCAGGCGGTGGTGAGGTTGCGGGTGATCTTGGGGCTCTTGAGCTGGATCCCGGGCAATATGGCCCTCGGCAGACGGGTGCCGGCCTGCTTGTCCGCCAGGGTGAAAACCCTGCTGTAGAGATCCGTCTTGGCAAACTTCTCGCTGTCCCCCAGTCGCAGGCTCTGGCGAATGGCGTTCTGGCTCATGCTGAGGCGGCTCGCGATGCTGTAGACCGCGAGCTCCGTGTTGCCAGGCTTGTCGGAGTCATAGCGGATGAGATCCCCATCCAGCGCCAGGGTCTTGCCACTCACCCGGCTGACGGCGGCCTGGAAGGCGGCATTGCGACTCGCGTACCAGCCGGCATTGAAGTCGGCGAAGCGATAGAGGGTGTCCGGGTAGTCGGCGGGATAACCGAAGATATGCCTGGTGCCAAACCAGATGCCCCCACGACGGCTGAACACCTCGTGACGGATGGACTCCTTGACCGGATAGGGATAACCACGGGCATTGGCCTCGGCAAACGCGATGCTGACCTGCATGGGGCCGCCGGTGTGCACAGGGTTGAGGTTGCCAAACAGGGTCTTGCCCATGGGCACTGTGCCTATCATGTCCTCGAAGATCTCGCTCATCTCCCGCTCGGTGCGCAACTTGTCGATGCGCTCGGCATAAGACTTGCCCGTGGGGGACTTGATGCTGAGGGCCGAGCGCACCACGAACTCCGGGATAAGCAGCTTGCCGGCCCGCCGGTTGATCTCCTTCCAGGCAATCTTGCCAAGACCGGGGACCACGGGGTCGGCCTGATAGGTCGCCTCCTGCTCCGCCACCGCCAGCACGCTGCAGACATTGTGATCGCTCACCGTGATGTTCTGGGTCGAGAGGGCCGTCACCACGTCGTTGGCCCAGCCCTGCTTGTCCGGTACCTGGCGCGGCAGGAAGCGCACGATGCGGTTTTTCATGTCAGCAGGCTGACGGGGCTGCATGGCCTTGGGTTGTTTGGCAATGGCGGCGGCCTCTTTCGCGGGGACGCCAGGTTCGCTGGCACAGCCTGCCAGCAGGGCGGCCAACAAGAGGGACAAGGCAACAAGCGAGTGGGCCGAGCCCAGCGGTCGGGGAGAAAGTGTCATGAAGGCTTCCGGTGAGCAGAAGGGGTCGGGTCCCTCATCCCGGATGAGGGGCCCCGAACGCAAACAGGCGGTCATTGTAGTGGATTGGGAAAAGGATCAGAAGGCGCGCATTCATGCGACCCTGTGGGGATGAGCACCGCAGAATGCCGTTTTCTCAGGCCAGTTCAACCCGGTTGCGACCCAGATGCTTGGCCCGATAGAGGGCAAGATCGGTACGTTTCACCAGGGCCTCCGCATTCTCCCCTTCGAGGCAGATGCCGACCGCCACGCTCACCGTCACCCTGATCCCGTCCGTCATGACCAGACGCTCCGTTGCGGCCCGGATCTGCTCGGCGAGCTCGCCCCCCTTGCCGATGGCGAGCCCCGGCAACCAGATGGCAAACTCCTCTCCCCCGAGCCGCGCGACGATCCCTTCCGCCGGACAGTGCTGACGCAGCAAGGCGCTGAACTCCCGCAGCACATTGTCACCCGTGCCGTGACCATGGCGGTCATTGACCTGCTTGAAATGATCCAGATCCAGCAACAGCAGCGGGGTGCCCGTCTCCATCTGGGAGTCGAGCACGGCACTGAAAGAACGGCGATTGGACAGACCGGTCAGCTCGTCGGACATGGCGAGCGAAGCCAGACGCACCTGGGTGTCGTACATCTGCTTGACCATCAGCAAGACTCCCCATGCCGTCGCCAGCATCCCCAGAGAGCGCAGACAATCCTCCACCCGCGAGAGCCACCAAGGCTGGAAGTAGACCTCGTCCATCACGTCGATGGCGCCCGAGACGAGCCACAGATAGAGGCCGGTGGAGAGGTAGAGATAGGAGCGTCGGGAGAGGCTGGCACACTGCACGACCCAGAACATGAATAGCAGGGTCAAGACATTGATGATTTCGGCCATGCCCCCGATGGTATAGAGGTGGTGCTGGGGCAGCAGAGCAAAAGAGAGTCCATCCCATCCCGCCGTCAACAGCAGCAGGCAGGGCAGCAGCATGAGAGCGATGCGGCGGCCACGGGAGAGAGACGAAAAGCGGCTTGGGTGTATGGATAATTTAAGGGGAGTCTTTAGCATCTCTCTGGCTCCAAGGCATCGCTAGCCCGCGACAGCCGGGTGTTTGCCAGCATGGGCGGGCACATGCCGCCATGGTGCAGTCCAGGCCGTTCAATGCTCGTATTGTGAACCAGATTTTCCATAAAAAACAATCCCCTCACCACAAAGGCCAGGGGATTGCCGAGGAACAAATACGGGCCGCACAGGCCCGCAATGAACGGTCAGGCGCTCTGGCGCAGAGCCTGATGCTGCGCCGCACCGTTGATCACCGCCTGCAGGGAGGCGTTGACCACGTCGCGCCCCACGGCGACGCCACAGTGGCGCACGCCATCGATGCTGAGCAGCACATAGGCGGCAGCCCGGGACTCGGTACCGGCACTGAGGGCATGCTCCGAGTAATCGAGCACGTCGATGTGCATCCCGGTATGACGCTCCCAGCCGTTGACCAGTGCCGTGATGGCCCCCTCCCCCTCGCCACTCAGCTGCACACCGCCATCCGGCGTCTGCAGTTCGAGGCGCAGGTTCTCCTGGTTGTCGTGCCCCAGCTGGAAGCGACCGATACGGTAGCCATGGACGGGTTCGAGATAGTGCTGCTCGAACAGGGCGCGGATCTGCTCAGGGCTGATTTCGCTGCTGCTCGCTTCGGCCTGCGCCTGGACCCGGCGGCTGAAGTCGATCTGCAGCCAGCGCGGCAGTTGCAGGCCAAGATCCCGCTCCAGCAGATAGGTAACGCCGCCCTTGCCGGACTGGCTGTTGATGCGGATCACCGCCTCGTAGCTGCGGCCGAGATCGGCAGGATCAATGGGCAGATAGGCCACGTCCCAGTAAGCGTCGGGTTTGGGCGCCGCCAGGGACTTGCGGATGGCGTCCTGATGGCTGCCGGAAAACGCGGTGTAGACCAGCTCCCCCGCATAGGGGTGGCGCGGGTGCAGTGCAATCTGGGTGCAGGCCCCGACGGTGGCGACGATGGCGTCCATATCAGACAAGTCCAGCTCCGGGTCTATGCCCTGGCTGTAGAGGTTCATGGCCATGGTGACGATGTCCATGTTGCCGGTGCGCTCGCCGTTGCCAAGCAGGGTGCCTTCGATGCGATCCGCCCCCGCCAGCACCGCCAGCTCGGCGGCGGCCACCCCGCAACCCCGATCGTTGTGGGTATGGATGGAGATGCTCACCTCGGGGCGTGCCTTCAGGTGGCGGCAGAACCACTCCACCTGATCCGCAAACACATTGGGAGTGCTCACCTCCACCGTCGCCGGCAGGTTGAGGATCATGGGGCGGGCGGCAGGGCGCCACTCGTCGATGACGGCGTCACACACCTCCACCGCAAACTCCACCTCGGTGCTGCTGAAACTCTCGGGGGAGTACTGGAAGCTCCACTCGGTACCTGGGTTCTTCGCCGCATAGTCGCGCACCCAGCGCGCCCCCTGCACGGCGATGGCCTTGACCCCTTCCCGACCCGAGTTGAACACATAGTTGCGCTGGGTCGGATTGACCGAGTTGTAGACGTGAACGATGGCCCGCTTGGCCCCCTTGAGGGACTCGAAGGTGCGGGCGATGAGATCTTCCCGGGCCTGCACCAGCACCTGGATGGTCACATCCTCGGGGATGAGGTCCCGCTCGATGAGCTCGCGCACAAAGTCAAAATCCGGCTGGGAGGCGGCGGGGAAGCCCACCTCGACATGCTTGAAGCCAATGTGCACCATCAGTGCCCACATCTGCAGCTTCTGGGCCACCGTCATGGGCTCGACCAGCGCCTGGTTGCCATCACGCAAGTCCACTGCGCACCAGAGCGGCGCCCGCTCCATCACCCGGTTGGGCCATTGGCGATCCGCCAGATTGATCACGGGGGAGCGGCGGTATTTGCGGTGATCGAAGCTCATATTCGTCTTTCCTTGGCTGGGGCCATAAAGGGGTCACGGGAAGCGGCTGAGGGGCAGTGCAAGCAGGGGGAACGGGTTGGCGCGGTAACGCTGGCCCTGACAGGGGGTGGGACGATGACCCCACCACCGGTTTCCATGGGCCCCGCCTGATAAGGGGGAGCCGGCCAGCGTGGCTGGGTAAGCCGCTGACCCTGATCCTCTCGCACTGCCTATGCGTTGTCTTGCGACAGCGGCACCTGCAGACGCGGATGACCTTGGTGATGAGAAACCAGTATAGGGAAGCGGACGCGGTGAAAGATTGCGAAGATGGCGACTAAAGACTAAATATGCGCAACAACTCCTTAAAATATAACTATTTATGAGTTCATTTCACCTCAGCCAGCGCCGCTCTCTTCACACAGGATTGGGTAAACAAAAACCCCGCCATCGCTGGCGGGGTTTTGAGGAGTACAGGAGCCGAGGTCCCCGGCCCTTGCCATGGGTGCCTTAGCGGTTGTTCACCTTGTGGTGCAGCTCCTGCACCGAGTTCACATTGGCGGTGGCATCGACGCTGATGGCCATGCAGGTGGCGAAGGCCGCGTGCAGCGTGGTGGTGTAAGCCACCTTGTGCTGCAGGGCGCCGCGGCGCAGCTGCTTGGAATCCTCGATGGCCTGACGCCCCTCGGCGGTGTTGACGATGTAGGTGTACTCGCCATTCTTGATGCGATCCAGAATGTGCGGACGACCCTCGTGCACCTTGTTCACCAGACGCGGGTTGATGCTCGCCTCCCCCAGGGTCACGGCGGTGCCGTGGGTGGCATCGAGCTCATAGCCCAGTTCCAGCAACTTGGCCGCCAGGTTCACCACCCGCTCCTTGTCGCCGTGGCGCACGGAGAGCAGGGCGCGCCCTTCGCTCGGCACCTGATGACCGGCACCCAGCTGGGCCTTGGCATAGGCCTCGGCGAAGCTGCTGCCCACCCCCATGACCTCACCGGTGGAGCGCATCTCCGGCCCCAGCAGCGGATCCACACCCGGGAACTTGGCAAACGGCAGCACCACTTCCTTCACCGAGTAGTAGGGCGGGATGATTTCCTGGGTGAAGCCCTGCTCTTTCAGGCTCTGACCCGCCATCACCCGGGCGGCAATCTTGGCCAGCGGCGCACCGGTCGCCTTGGAGACGAAGGGCACGGTCCGGGCGGCGCGGGGATTCACCTCGATGAGGTAGATCTCGTTGTCCTTGACCGCAAACTGCACGTTCATCAGACCCACCACACCGAGTTCCAGCGCCAGTTTGCGAACCTGCTCGCGCATCTCGTCCTGGATGGCCTTGGACAGGGTGTAGGGCGGCAAGGAGCAGGCGGAGTCACCGGAGTGGATACCGGCCTGTTCAATGTGCTCCATGATGCCACCGATGACCACGTCGGTGCCGTCGCAGATGGCGTCCACGTCCACCTCGGTGGCGTCGTCCAGGAAGCGGTCCAGCAGTACCGGCGATTCGTTGGAGACGCTCACGGCCTCGGCGAAGTAGCGGCGCAGGTCCTGCTCGTCATAGACGATCTCCATGGCGCGGCCACCCAGCACGTAGGAGGGGCGAACCACCAGGGGGTAGGTGATGCGGGCCGCAACCTGCACCGCCTGCTCCAGCGCCGTGACGGTGCCGTTTTCCGGCTGCTTGAGCGCCAGACGCTCGACGGCGGACTGGAAGCGCTCGCGGTCTTCGGCGCGGTCGATGGCATCCGGGCTGGTGCCAATCACCGGCACACCGTTTGCCTCCAGGGCGCGGGCGAGTTTGAGCGGGGTCTGGCCGCCGTACTGCACGATGACGCCCTTGGGGTTTTCGACCCGCACGATTTCCAGCACGTCTTCCAGGGTCACCGGCTCGAAGTAGAGGCGATCAGAGGTGTCGTAGTCGGTGGAGACGGTTTCCGGGTTGCAGTTGACCATGATGGTCTCATAACCGTCTTCGCGCAGGGCCAGGGCCGCGTGCACACAGCAGTAGTCGAACTCGATGCCCTGACCGATGCGGTTCGGGCCGCCGCCGATGATCATGATCTTGTCGCGGTTGCTCGGCGCCGCCTCGCACTCCTCGTCATAGCTGGAGTACATGTAGGCGGTGTTGGTGGCGAACTCGGCGGCGCAGGTGTCGACCCGCTTGTAGACCGGGAAGATATTGTGACGGGCACGCAGCTTGCGCAGCTCACCCTCGGCCACGCCGAGGATCTTGGCCAGACGCGCGTCGGCGAAGCCCTTGCGCTTCAAGGTACGCAGGAAGTCGGCGTCCAGGCCAGCCATGCCACGCTCTTTGACCTGCTCTTCCAGCTTGATGAGCTCTTCAATCTGCACCAGGAACCAGGGGTCAATCTTGGTCAGCTTGAACACCCCTTCCATGGAGAGACCCGCGCGGAACGCATCGGCGATGTACCAGATCCGGTCACAACCCGCGTCTTGCAGCTCGTGACGGATGCGGGTCAGGGAGTCCGGTGCGTTCAAGTCCACCATGGGGTCGAAGCCGGTCTTGCCGGTTTCGAGGCTGCGCAGGGCCTTGTGCAGGGACTCCTGGAAGTTGCGGCCGATGGCCATCACTTCACCCACCGACTTCATCTGGGTGGTGAGACGGTCGTTGGCGCCGGTAAACTTCTCGAAGTTGAAGCGCGGCACCTTGGTGACCACGTAGTCGATGGCCGGCTCGAAGGAGGCCGGGGTGCGACCGCCGGTGATGTCGTTCATCAGCTCGTCCAGGGTGTAACCGATGGCAAGCTTGGCGGCGATCTTGGCGATGGGGAAACCGGTCGCCTTGGAGGCGAGCGCGGAGGAGCGCGACACCCGCGGGTTCATCTCGATGATGACCATGCGGCCATCTTTCGGGTTGATGCCGAACTGGACGTTGGAGCCACCGGTCTCGACACCGATCTCGCGCAGTACCGCCATGGAGGCGTTGCGCATGATCTGGTATTCCTTGTCGGTCAGCGTCTGGGCAGGCGCCACCGTGATGGAGTCACCGGTGTGGATGCCCATGGGGTCGAAGTTCTCGATGGCGCAGACGATGATGCAGTTGTCGTTGCGGTCCCGCACCACCTCCATCTCGTACTCTTTCCAGCCAATCAGCGACTCATCGATGAGCAGCTCCTTGGTGGGGGAGAGATCCAGGCCACGTTCACAGATCTCGACGAACTCTTCGGTGTTGTAGGCGATGCCGCCACCGGAACCACCCATGGTGAAGGAGGGACGGATGATGCAGGGGAAGCCCACCATCTGTTGCACGCCCCAGGCCTCTTCCATGTTGTGGGCGATGCCGGCGCGCGGGCACTCGAGGCCGATGCTGCGCATGGCCTTGTCAAAGCGGGAGCGATCCTCGGCCTTGTCGATGGCGTCCGCCGTGGCACCGATCATCTCGACACCGAACTCCGCCAGCACCCCGTGCTTCTCCAGCGCCAGGGCGCAGTTCAGCGCAGTCTGGCCACCCATGGTGGGCAGGATGGCGTCCGGGCGCTCTTTCTTGATGATCTCGCGTACCACTTCCCAGGTGATGGGCTCTATATAAGTGGCATCGGCCATCTCCGGGTCGGTCATGATGGTGGCCGGGTTGGAGTTCACCAGGATGACGCGGTATCCCTCCTCGCGCAGGGCCTTGCAGGCCTGGGCGCCGGAGTAGTCGAATTCGCAGGCCTGACCGATGACGATGGGGCCGGCGCCGAGGATCAGGATGCTCTGTAGGTCGTTACGTTTTGGCATGGCTTCTCTTTTCCTCTTAAGCGCGATACTGCTTGATCAATTCAATAAAGTGGTCAAAGAGACCGGCACAATCGTGGGGGCCCGGGCTTGCCTCCGGGTGACCCTGGAAGCTGAAGGCTGGGCGGTCGGTGCGATGGATGCCTTGCAGGGAGCCGTCGAACAGGGAGACGTGGGTCGCGCGCAGGCAATCCGGCAGGCTCTCCTCGTCCACCGCAAAACCGTGGTTCTGGGCGGTGATCATGACGGTGTTGTCATCGAGGCTCTTCACCGGGTGGTTGGCACCGTGATGACCGAACTTCATCTTCAGGGTCTTGGCACCGGAGGCCAGCCCCAGCAACTGGTGACCGAGGCAGATGCCGAACACCGGGGTGTTGGTATTGAGGAAGTCCTTGATGGCCTCGATGGCATAGTCGCACGGCTCGGGGTCACCGGGACCGTTGGAGAGGAAGATGCCATCGGGGTTCAGTGCCAGCACCTCGGCGGCCGGGGTCTTGGCCGGCACCACGGTCAGACGGCAGCCACGGTCCACCAGCATGCGCAGGATGTTGCGCTTGACGCCAAAGTCATAGGCCACCACGTGGTACTTGAGCTCATCGGCAGCCGGGGTGACATGGCCCTTGCCGAGCTGCCAGCTCCCTTCGGTCCAGCTGTAGGACTCGCTGACGGTCACTTCTTTTGCCAGATCCATCCCCTTCAAACCGGGGAAGGCGCGGGCCTGTTCGAGTGCATACGCCTCATCCACCTGTTTGCCCGCCAGGATGCAACCGGCCTGGGCGCCTTTCTCGCGCAGGATGCGGGTCAGTTTGCGGGTGTCGATGTCGGCGATGCCAACGATGTTTTGAGACTTGAGGTAATCGGAGAGGGATTGCTGATTGCGGAAATTGGAGGCAAGTATCGGAAGGTCCCGGATGATCAATCCTTGTGCGTGGATTTGACTGGACTCTTCATCTTCGTTGTTGGTGCCGGTGTTGCCTATATGGGGGTAAGTGAGGGTGACTATCTGACGGGAGTAAGAGGGATCGGTGAGGATTTCCTGATAGCCCGTCATCGACGTATTGAAAACCACTTCACCAACGGAACATCCCTCGGCGCCTATCGACACGCCTTTGAACACAGTTCCATCTTCCAGCACTAGCAATGCAGTGTGATTCAAGACAACCTCCAGTTATTTAGCTTTAAACTCAGCAATTTACCTGGGTGTTGCGGGTCTTTACGCTGTTTGAAACAGGGCTCTGACCCGGCAGATTTCTGGCAAATTGGGCGCATTCTACTTAAAAACGATCGCATTTCAACGTCTTTTCTCACCTGAAACGCATCTAAATTCAATAAAAAAGCAATATTACCCATTATCTATGCACTAACCCGCTTTGCAACCCCCTCCCCCAAAAGAAAATCAAAAAGCTGACGCAAAAGGCAGGAAGAAAGCCATCACTCATACACAAATTGATATTTATTTCATTAATTACAGATAGTTATGATTTCACAAAAAAACAAACATGAGCCAATCAATGCCATTTTATGATAAAAAACTTTCAATCAACAAAGAAAAACGTTTTTATGTGATTGAATTTTTAGTCTCTTTGATGACGGTTAAGAAAACGGGGCAAGCGGGATCATTGAGGCTCATTCCCGTTACCCTTTGATGACATTTTCGCAATGCAGAGCGGGAAGGTTTCGGGGAGGCGTTGATTTTATGGCAGTTCAGACAAAAAATGATGACTAAGCCTTGTTTAGGCAACTAATGTAAAAAACCCCGGCGTACCGGGGTTTCTCTTCTGACGGATGGCAAGTCTGGACAGCCTTATTTCAGATTGAGGACATCCTGCATGTCGTAGAGACCGGCGCCCTGATCTTTCAGCCACTTGCCTGCCCGCACGGCACCATTGGCGAAGGTCAGGCGGCTGGACGCCTTGTGGCTGATCTCCACCCGCTCACCGATGTCGGCAAACATGACGGTGTGCTCCCCCACCAGATCGCCGGCACGTATGGTGGCAAAGCCGATGGTGTTGCGATCCCGCTCACCGGTGATCCCCTCGCGACCGTAGACGGCGCACTCTTTCAAGTCACGTCCGAGCGTCCTGGCCACCACCTCCCCCATGGAGATCGCGGTGCCTGACGGCGCATCCACCTTGTGTCTGTGGTGCCCCTCGATGATCTCGATGTCGGTGTAATCCCCCATCACCTTGGCGGCCTGCTCCAGCAGCTTGAACACCAGGTTGACCCCCACCGAGTAGTTGGAGGCGAAGACGATGCCTATCTGGCTGGCGGCCTGGTGCAAGGCGGCCTTGCCCGCCTCATCAAAGCCGGTGGTGCCGATCACCATCTGTTTGCCGTGGGCCTTGGCGAACGCCAGGTTGGCCAGGGTCACCTCGGGGCGGGTGAAGTCGATGATGAGATCGAACTCATCACGTACCTTGTCCAGGCTGTCGCTGATCAGCACGCCCAGTTTGCCAAGGCCGTTCAACTCGCCGGCATCCAGACCTATCATGGCAGAGCCCGGTCGCTCCAGCGCCGCTCCGACCACCACGCCCTCGGCATTGGTAATGGCCTCCAGCAGCACCTTGCCCATACGACCATTACAGCCCATCACGGCCACACGGATCGGATTGTCCATCTCCACCCTCTCATCTGTTTTTATGGAAAGATGACCGTTTTACCAGCCTGCGTCCGCTTTGAAAAGCTCGCCGTGGACGCCAGTCAACACCCGACATAAAAACAACAAACAAAACAAATCACCGAATTTTAAGTGGAATTAATCACCCAATCGAAATCACCAGATAGAAAAAATTATCCATCTGGACGTCTATCTTGACCCCGCCTCCCGCTCCCACTACTGTAGGCCCCCCATAGCGGCAGGATGCCCACCCTGTGCCCGACATGCTTCGGACTCACGCAGGCCGCGACAGGAGGTCATTGTTCAAGTTTCGAGGAACACATGATCCAGACCCAACCCAGTGCCCGGGCCTTGCTGCCCCTGCTGGTCTTTCTTGCTCTCTTCATCGGTACCGGCACCTGGCTGACCCTGCAGGGGGTCGAGTTTGCCTTCTATCAGCTGCCCGCCCCCGTCGCCGCCCTGCCCGCCGTCATGCTGGCGCTGATGCTGGGTCGGGAGGGGTTCAACAAAAACCTCGAGACCTTCTTCAAGGGGGTCGGTGACAGCAACATCATGGCCATGTGCCTCATCTATCTGCTGGCGGGCGCCTTCGCCACCGTGGCCAAGGCCACCGGCGGGGTCGATGCCACGGTCGCGCTCGGCCTCTCCCTCATCCCGGGCTGGTGTCTGCTGCCGGGCCTCTTCCTTATCTCTGCCTTTATTGCCACCGCCATGGGCACCTCCATGGGCACCATAGGCGCCGTGGCGCCGGTGGCCCTCGGCGTGGCCCATGCCACCGGCATCAGCCCGGTGCTGATGGCGGGCACTATACTCTCCGGCGCCATGTTCGGGGACAACCTCTCCATCATCTCCGACACCACCATAGCCGCGACCCGCAGCCAGGGCTGCGAGATGAAGGACAAGTTCCGCGAGAACGTCAAGATTGCCGCCCCCGCCGCCGTGCTGGTGATCCTGCTCTATCTGCTGCTGGGTTCCACCGGGGATGTCCCCGCCTCCGCCGCCAGCGCCGATCTGCTCAAGGTGATGCCCTATCTGCTGATCCTGGGGCTGGCACTGGCCGGGGTGAATGTGTTCGTGGTGCTGGGAATTGGCATCCTGGCCGCCGGCGGCGTGGGTCTAGTAGGGGGTTACCCCATCGGCCAGTTCAGCAAGGACATCTATCAGGGCTTCACCAGCATGCAGGAGATCTTCCTGCTCTCCATGCTCATCGGCGGCCTCGGTGCCCTGATGGAGCGCCAGGGGGGCCTTGCCTGGATCAGCGCCCGCATCGCCGCCCTCATCGCCCGCTTCACCCGGGCCCATGAGGGGGAGCAGAACGAGAAGGCGGCCGAGCTTGGCATCGCCGGGGTGGTAGGTCTCACCAACCTGTGCACCGCCAACAACACGGTGGCCATCATCGTCGCCAGCAAGGTGGCACGGGATCTGGCCGAGCAACACGGGGTCACCCCGCGCCGCGCCGCCTCCATGCTGGATATCTTCTCCTGCGTGGTGCAGGGGCTGATCCCCTGGGGTGCCCAGGCCCTGCTGCTCGGCTCCATCTTCGCCCTGTCGCCGCTCGCGGTTGTGAGCATGAGCTTCTACCCGATGGCCCTGGCGCTGGCGGCCATCGTTGCAGTGTTTATCAAGCACCAGACCCAGGGCGCTGCCGGCAACCGCCAGGTCGCCTGAGCCCCCTCTGCGTGAAGGGCCAGACCTTTGGCTGCGCCCTTCACCAATCCTGACCCGCGGGTCGGGACGCTTTTCATCCCGCCATGCCCTTGTTAAGGTAATCTCGGCCTTCTGCCCACCCTCTTCATCATCCTCAAGGAGCCCCCATGCCGGATCGTCAGCCTGAACACCCCGATGCACGTCATTCCCTGCGCCAGCTCATCCGCCAGCGCAGAAAGAGCCTGAGTCAGGACGAGCAGCAGGCGGCGGCAGAGCAACTGGTGGTCGGCTTCAAGGAGCACCCCGGGATCCTGGCAGCCAGGCGTATCGCTCTCTACCTGGCCAACGACGGGGAGCTCAATCCCCTGCCCGCCATTCACTGGCTCTGGGGCCAGCAAAAAGAGGTTTACCTGCCGGTGCTGCACCCCTTCACCCCGGGGCATCTACTGTTCCAGCGCTACACCGCCACCAGCCCCATGATCCGAAACCGCTTCGGCATCCCCGAGCCCGAGCTCGACATGTCGCAGGTGGTGCCCCACAGCATGCTGGACATCATCTGCACCCCCTTGGTGGCCTTCGATGCCACAGGCAACCGGCTCGGCATGGGAGGGGGGTATTACGATCGCACCCTCGCCAGCTGGCATGAACACAGGCTTGGCCCCCTGCCACTCGGCCTCGCCCACGACTGCCAGCAGGTAGACAGCGTGCCGCAGGAGCAGTGGGACGTGCCCCTGCCGCAGATCCTCACCCCGGCCCGCCTATGGCACTTCTCCCAATCCCATCCAGCCTGACAGTCAACTACGCTGCCAACGGATTGAATGACGACATGTTTGACTGCCACCAGGCCTCATGACCAATAAACAGGCAAACGATTTACATCTTGGGGCTTTTTGGGCCAAAACATGCGCCCTGCGGTCGCTCTCGAGGGATTGCTTGGATATAATGCCGCCGCTTTTTCCATAAGGATCCATCATGACTCAAGATGAAATGAAGAAGGCGGCCGGTTGGGCTGCGCTCAAATACGTGGTTCCCGGCACCATCGTCGGGGTCGGCACCGGCTCTACCGTCAATCACTTCATCGACGCACTGGCGACCATGAAGGATGAGATCAAGGGCGCGGTCTCCAGCTCCGTCGCCTCCACCGAGCGCCTCAAGGGCTTCGGTATCCCCGTGTTTGATCTCAACGAGATCGATGCCCTCTCCGTCTACGTGGATGGCGCCGACGAGATCAACGCCAGCCGCGACATGATCAAGGGCGGTGGCGCTGCCCTCACCCGCGAGAAGATCGTCGCCGCCGTGGCCGACAAGTTCATCTGCATCATCGACAACACCAAGACGGTCCCGGTGCTCGGCACCTTCCCGCTGCCGGTGGAAGTGATCCCCATGGCCCGCGAATACGTGGCCCGCGAGATCAAGAAGCTCGGCGGCAACCCGGTGTGGCGTGAAGGAGTGGTGACCGACAACGGCAACCACATCCTCGACGTCAAGGGCATGGCCATCACCGATGCCAAGGGGCTGGAAGTGCAGCTCAACGCCATCGTCGGCGTGGTCACCAATGGTCTGTTCGCCCACCGTGGTGCAGACGTCGTGCTGATCGGCACTCCCGATGGGGTTGTTACCCAATAAGGCATCTGACATGGTCGGCGTGGTCACCCAGGATCCATGTTCCGCCCACCGTGGTGCAGACGTCGTGCTGATCGGCACTCCCGATGGGGTCGTTACCCAATAAGGCATCTGCCATGGTCGGCGTGGTCACCCAGGATCCATGTTCCGCCCACCGCGGTGCAGACGTCGTGCTGATCCGCACTCCCGATGGCGTGGTCACCAACCAAGCCTCCCTGCCAACGGTGAGCGGCCCGTCCAGGGCCCCTCTGCCGTGAAAACAGCAACGGCGCCTCCTCGGGAGCCGTTGCTGTTTCTGGCTCAACAAACGACATAGTCTCAGCTACAACTATCGTTGAAAACTTCAAAGAATTTGACTTTCGTCACAAATATTCCCTCTCCTCGCTGTTTTTGCTAATTTACGGTTTTCTTCACATCGCATACCTGCACCGTTTTTCGCACACATATATAAAACAGAGGGATCGTCATGACAGCCAAGTATTCGCTGGACAAGGATAAAATCAAGGTGTTGCTGCTGGAGGGAGTCCATCCCAACACGGTGGAAACCTTCCGGGCTGCCGGTTATAGCAACGTGGAGTACCTCAAGACCTCGTTGTCGGAAGAGGATCTGATCGAGCGCATTCGCGACGTGCATTTCGTGGGCCTGCGCTCACGCACCCAGCTCACCGAGAAGGTGCTGGATGCCGCCAACAAGCTGGTGGCCATCGGCTGCTTCTGCATCGGCACCAACCAGGTCGCCCTCGACGCCGCCCATGTGCGCGGCATTCCGGTGTTCAACGCCCCCTTCTCCAATACCCGCTCCGTCGCCGAGCTGGTGCTGGGGGAGATCCTGCTGCTGCTGCGCGGCATTCCCGAGAAGAATGCCAAGTGCCATCGCGGCGTCTGGGAGAAGCTCGCCAACCGCTCCGTCGAAGCCCGTGGCAAGAAGCTCGGCATCATCGGCTACGGCCACATCGGCACCCAGCTTGGCATCATCGCCGAGATGATCGGCATGAAGGTCTACTACTACGACATCGAGAACAAACTCTCCCTTGGCAACGCCATCCAGGTGCCGAACCTGGTGGAACTGCTCAACATGTCTGACGTCATCAGCCTGCACGTGCCGGAAACCGCCTCCACCAAGAATCTCATCGGTGCCGAGCAGCTGCGCATGATGAAACCGGGCGCCGTCTTCATCAACGCCTCCCGCGGTACTGTCGTGGACATCGAGGCCCTGGCGGAAGCCATCAAGAGCGGCCACCTCAGTGGCGCCGCCATCGACGTCTTCCCCGTCGAACCCAAGTCCAACGACGAGGAGTTCCTGACGCCGCTGCGCGGTCTGGACAATGTCATCCTGACCCCCCACATCGGCGGCTCCACCCAGGAGGCGCAGGAGAACATCGGGCTGGAAGTGGCGAACAAGCTGGTGAAATACTCCGACAACGGCTCCACCCTCTCCGCCGTCAACTTCCCGGAGGTCTCCCTGCCCGGTCACAAGGGCTCCAGCCGCCTGCTGCACATCCACCGCAACCAGCCCGGCGTCATGAACCAGATCAACCAGATCTTCGCCGACGAAGGGATCAACATCGCCGGTCAATACCTGCAGACCAGCAGCGAGATTGGCTATGTGGTGATCGACGTGGAGACGGAGCACAGCGAGAAGGCACTGACCAAGCTCAAGGAGATCGGCGGCACCATCCGTGCCCGGATCCTGCACTGATGCCTTGCTCCCTTTCCCAAAGCAAAAAAGCCCGTCTGATGACGGGCTTTTTTATGCCACAGATCCCCTGTTCGCGCTCTGCTCCCCTCGCGGGAGAAGGGTTGGGGATGAGGGGAAAAAGGGACGCCCCTCACCCTGCTCTATTCCTGGCGTGAGAGGTGAAAACGTAATAGAAAATCGGGCCTTAACTACCACCAGCCGAGCAGGTTGCGGCCAATCAGGGCGCCCCAGACCAGAGCGTTGAGGGCCAGCGCGATAAAGACGGCGGCGGAGCCGAGATCCTTGGCTCGGCCGGAGAGTTCGTGATGCTCGGAGCCGATGCGGTCCACCACCGCTTCAATGGCGGAGTTGAGCACCTCGACGATCACCACCAGCCAGCTGATGACGATGAGCAGCAGCACCTGATTGAGGGAGTCCCCGAGCCAGCAGGCCAGCGGCATCAACAGCAGCACCAGCACCAGCTCCTGACGGAAGGCGGCCTCGTTGATCCAGGCTGATTTGAGCCCCTTCATGCTGTAACCGGTTGCGTTGATGATACGGGTTAACCCGGTCGCGCCTGGCTTTGCCACGATAACTACCTCATTGAAATGGCTTTTGGGCTCACATCCTAGCAGAGGCGCGATGGTTTCCATCAGGGGGTTTTTGCTTTATTTTATCCCTCTGCCTTTTCGGCACTGCATTTATCAGGGCCTGCCCATGGCGGTCCACACCACCTATTCGAGAATTGAGTCGTATGTCCATTCACACCGATGAATTGCGCACCCGCCGCCTGGAGTCCCTGATCACTCCGAGCGAACTCGCGCACGCCTTCCCCATCAACGACCAGATCGCCCAGAACCTGCTGGACGCCCGCCGGGAGGTGGAAGCCATTCTCGCCGGTGAGGATCAGCGCCTGCTGGTCATCGTCGGCCCCTGCTCCATCCACGATCCCGTCGCCGCTCACGAATATGCCCAGCGCCTCAACGCCTTGCGCGAGCAGTACCAGCAGAGCCTGTGCATCGTCATGCGCACCTATTTCGAGAAGCCGCGCACCATCGTCGGCTGGAAGGGGCTCATCAACGATCCGCGCCTGGATGGCAGCTTCGACGTCAACGAGGGGCTGAAACTCGCTCGCAAACTGCTGGTGGACATCAACGCCCTCGGCATGCCCACCGCCACCGAGTTCCTCGACATGGTGACCGGCCAGTACATCAGCGACCTCATCACCTGGGGCGCCATCGGTGCGCGCACCACAGAATCCCAGGTTCACCGCGAGATGGCCTCCGCCCTCTCCTGCCCGGTCGGCTTCAAGAACGGCACCGACGGCAACACCCGCATCGCCATCGATGCGGTGCGCGCCGCCCGCCACAGCCACATCTTCTACTCCCCGGACAAGGACGGCAAGATGACCATCTACCGCACCGCCGGCAACCCCTTCGGTCACGTGATCCTGCGCGGCGGCCATCGGCCGAACTACGACACCGCCAGTGTCGATGAGGCATGCGAGGCGCTGGCCGACGTGGGCCTGCCCGAGCGGCTGGTGGTGGATTTCAGCCACGGCAACAGCATGAAGGATCACCGCCGCCAGCTGCTGGTGGCCCAGGACATCTGCGATCAGTTGCGCCGCGGCCGTACCGGCATCGCCGGCATCATGGCCGAGAGCTTCCTGGTGGAAGGGCGTCAGGACGTGGAGAACGGCTGCGCCGCCACCTTCGGCCAGAGCATCACCGATGCCTGCCTGTCGTGGAACGATACCGAGACCCTGCTGGCCATGCTGGCCGAGGCCGCCCAGGTACGGCTGGACAAGCAAGCGGGCTAACTCGCCGAAACACGCCATGCAAAGGGCCAGACACCGCAGGTGTCTGGCCCTTTCGTCTTGTGGCGAGTGATCAACAGGAGCGCTCATTCGGCCAACGTAACGGCGCCCTTTTCCCGCTTATTTAAAGAAAGGGGATAAGGGGCGAGGTGTTTACAGGCTCGGTCTGAACCAGACCCGGCCATCTGCCTCGATGCGATCCGTCTTTATCTGGAACACCCGTGCCAGCAGTGCTTCATCGATAATATCGACGCCCCCCTCGGCCACCAGCGCCCCCTGTTGCAGGCAGAGGATCCGATCCGCCCAGTCGATGGCCAGGTTGATGTCATGAATGGCGATCACCACCAGCAGCCCCTGCCGGGAGAGGCGCTGGAGCAGCCGCAACAGGGCCAGCTGGTGATGCAGATCCAGTCCCGCCAGGGGTTCGTCCAGCAACAGCACCCTGCCTGCCGGGTTGAGCCCGGGCCAGATCTGCAGCAGGGTACGGGCGATCAGCACCCGCTGTTGCTCACCGCCGGAGAGGCGGCTGAAATCCCGTGCCAGCAGGGCATCGAGTTCGAGTTCGCGGCACAGGGCGAGCACCGCCTGATTGCGGGCATCGGGCTCGGTCGCCTCATCCAGCCCCAGGCTCAGCACCTGAAACACCGGAATATGAAACAGCTGGGGTTGACGCTGTGGCAGCATGGCGCGCTGCCTGGCAAGCTCTGGCCAGCTCATGTCCAATATGGACTGCCCATCCAGCAGCACATTCCCCTGCGAAGGCAGGAGCCCGGCCAGGGCGCCGAGCAGGGTCGACTTGCCGCTGCCATTGGGGCCGAGCAGGGCCACCAGTTGCCCCCCCTGCCACGCCAGATCCAGCGGGGCCAGCCGCGTGGGAATGGCCACGGCGCGGGCCGCCAGCACGGGTGAGAACGCAGCGGAAACGTTAACGGGCGACATCGGCATCTTGCCTCAACAGCAGGTAGATAAAGAGCGGCGCCCCCACCGAGGCGGTGATGACCCCGATGGGCAGCTCGCCGGCATCGAGAGCGGAGCGGGCGATGAGATCGGCCCCGAGCAGCAGGGCCCCGCCACCGAGGGCCGAGGCTGGCAGCAGAAAGCGCTGATCACTGCCACCACACAGGCGCAGCAGATGGGGCACCACCAGGCCGACGAAACCGATGACCCCGCACAGGGCCACCGCGAGGCCGGTGAGCAGGCAGACCACCAGCACCAGTTGCACCCGCACCCTGTCCACGTCCAGCCCCATCAGGCGAGCCTGGGTCTCCCCCAGCAGCAACTGTTGCAAGGCCCGCCCCTGCAGGCAGAGCCAGCCGAGGGTCAGCGGCAGCACCAGCCACCACCAGCCGAGCTGCTGGCTGCCATAGGAGAGACTGCCCATCATCCAGAACATGAATTCCCGCAAGGAGGCGTCATCGGCGAAATACATCAGCCAGGTCATGGCGGCATTGGTGAGGATCCCGATGGCGACCCCGAACAGCAGCAAGCGGGTGTGGCCGAGGCGGGCGCAGCGGGCCAGCCGGATCAGCATCATGGTCACCAGCAGGGCGCCACCGAAGGCGGCAAGGGACAAGCCCCAGCCCGGCAGATAGACCCCGAGGGCGCGGGCCACCGCCATGGCTATCATGGCGGCAAGCCCTGCCCCGCTCGAGACGCCGAGCAGGCCGGGCTCCGCCACCGGGTTGTGCAGCATCACCTGCAGCACGGCACCGCCACAGGCGAGCGCCGCCCCCGCCAGCAGGGCCAGCAGGGCGCGCGGCAGGCGCAGGTCCAGCAGGATGCGCTGCTCCAGATCGCTCATGGGGTGCCAGGGCAGCAGCACAAACTCCCCCCAGGCGAGGGAGAACACAAACAGCAGCAAGGTGAGCAGCAGCAGGGCAAGCAGCCAATAACGCTGCCAGCGCTGCTGGCGATGGATGAGAGCGAGATACAAGCGGGATCCCCGATGAGAGAGATGCGACCCAAAGCGGGCCGCCAGCAAGGGTGCATGATACCAGCGCCTGACCACCCGAGGTCAAGGGTGGTAAGGCTTGGCCAGGGTCTCTATCTCGCCGCTGGCCACCATCTCCTTGAGGGCCTTCACCAGGGCCGGAGCCAGATCATGATGGGGTGAGCGCTTGCTGATCCCGAGGTAGAGCACCACCGGGGATGGCGGCTGATAGTCCGCCTTGAGGAGGGCGCCGGCGTTGCGCTTGCTCAGGGCGTAATCCACCTGGCAGTCGGTGCCTATCATCAGCGGCAGGTGGCCACGTTCCACCATGCGTTGCAACTGGGATTCGGTCGGTACGCCGTGCTTGTCGATCCAGGGGTCATCATCGAAGGGATCAAAGTAGGCAGAATTGAGGACATAGCCCACCTCGCGTCCACGCAGATCCTCGTACTGCCGGATGCCGAGCACGGCCCCGGCCTTGCCGTAGAAGGCGGGGCGGCACTGATAGTAGGCCGGTTGCAGGTAATCGATGAAGGCGGCCCGCTCTGGGGTGTGGGCCAGCCCTATCATCAGGTCCGTCTGGCCGGTCTGCATCTGCTTGAGGGCGCGCCCCCAGGGCACCCGCTTGAGCGTGAGGCTGACACCGCTGCGGGCCTGCAGCCGGCGCAGGATATCGATATCCAGCCCATAAAAGTGCCCATCCTGCGCCAGCATGCGAAACGGGGGCCACACATCCGTCGCCACCGTCAGGGTCGGCGCACCGCTGGCCGCCATGGCCACAGGCGCCATGCAGGCAAACAGCAGACCAAGCACTCCCCAGCTTGTCTTGCCCATCCATCTCAGCCTTCTGTTGTCTTCATCCTTGTGCGCTAAAAATACCCGCAAGCCCCACTTATGGAAACCCATGGAGTCGAGATAAAATGCGCTTGATTTCAAAGGAGAACCTAATGAACCCTATCATCACCAGCATAGGCCTGCTCATCTGCAGCAACGTCTTCATGACCTTCGCCTGGTATGCCCATCTCAAGAGCATGAACCACAAGCCCTGGATCATCGCCGCGCTGGTCAGCTGGGGCATCGCCCTGTTCGAGTATCTGTTGCAGGTGCCTGCCAACCGCATCGGCCACACCGTGTTGTCGGTCGGTCAGCTCAAGATCCTGCAGGAGGTGATCACCCTCACCGTGTTCGTTCCCTTCTCCATCTTCTATCTGAAAGAAGACCTGAAATGGGACTACCTCTGGGCCGGCCTCTGCATCCTCGGCGCGGTATTTTTTGTGTTTCGCGAGAAACTCACCGGCATCTGAGCCTGTACACTCAACCACAGTCCCCACCGCATCCCTTTGAGCAAGAGGCCCCCATGGAATTGCGAGACATGTTACAAACGCTGGCCAAGCAGGATGGCTCCGACCTCTATCTCTCCACCGGCGCTCCCCCGTGCGCCAAGTTCAACGGCGCCCTGCGCCCCTTGAGCGAGACCCCCCTCGGGCCCGGAGACGTGGCAAAGATTGCCGACGACATCATGGATGCGGAGCAAAAGCAGCAGTTCGAGAAGGAGCTGGAGATGAACCTCGCCATCTCCCTGCCCCAGGTCGGCCGCTTTCGCATCAACATCTTCAAGCAGCGCAACGAAGTCTCGCTGGTGGCGCGCAACATCAAGACCGAGATCCCCCGCTTCGAGGATCTCAAGCTCCCTCCCGTGCTGCTCGACACCATCATGGAGAAGCGCGGCCTGGTGCTGTTCGTCGGCGGCACGGGCTCGGGCAAGTCGACCTCGCTGGCGGCCCTCATCGACCATCGCAACCGCAACCACAGCGGCCACATCATCACCATCGAGGATCCGGTGGAGTTCGTCCATCGCCACCGCAAGAGCATCATCAACCAGCGGGAGGTGGGCGTGGACACCCGCAGCTTCCACGCCGCCCTGAAGAACACCCTGCGCCAGGCGCCGGATGTCATCCTCATCGGGGAAATTCGTGACCGCGAGACCATGGAGCATGCCCTCGCCTTCTCCGAGACCGGGCACCTGGCCATCTCCACCCTGCACGCCAACAACGCCAACCAGGCGCTGGATCGCATCATCAACTTCTTCCCCGAGGAGCGCAGGGCCCAGTTGCTCAACGATCTGGGCAACAACCTGCAGGCGTTCGTCTCCCAGCGGCTGGTGAAGACGCTGGATGGCGGACGGCGGGCGGCGGTGGAGATCATGCTCGGCACCCATACCATTCGGGATCTCATCAAGCGCGGCGAGTTTGCCAGCCTCAAGGAGATCATGGAGAAATCCCGGGCCCTTGGCATGGTCACCTTCGACACCGCCCTGTTCGATCTGGTGGTGGAAGGGGCCATCGATGAAGAGGAGGCGGTGAAGAACGCCGACTCCGCCAACAACCTGCGACTCAAGATCAAGTTGTGGCGGGAGAAGGGGCAGATCCTCGGCAGCGCCGATGCCAGCAGCTGGAGCCTGGAACCCACCAAGGACGGGCAGCAGGATCTCTTGTAACCCATGCCGCTGGCAGATGAAGGGATCTGAAGAATATAAAAAGGGAACCGACATGGTTCCCTTTTTCGTGTTCAGGCAGTGATAAACAGGGTGGCGAGACTGGCCTCGTCAGCTCTTTTGCACCAGGCCTATCTGGCCCGGCTCACACCACTCGAACATCACCTCCTGGTGCTTGCCGCAGCAGCTGCCGCCGCAGACCCGGCTCTCGCGCTTGGCGACACGGCCCTTGCGCATCCAGACCCCCAGCATGGCTTCTACCGCATCTTCCGAGGTGTGAAAGTGGCGGGCCAGCTCTGCCCGGCTCACCTTCTGCTGGGCTGCCAGGTAATCACCCAGTTCGCGCAGGATCATGACTGGTTCTCCTCTTGATATGGCGAGTCGCGGCAAGCTGGCTCACAGGGCCATCACCTTGCGACCCGCGATGTCGCCGTGACGACGACCCAGCCACCAGAGCAGCACCAGGGACAGACCGTAGAAGGCCAGCCACAGCAGGCTCTGCTCGGGGTGGGCCGCAAAGGTCGCCAACTGATAGAAAACGGTGGCGCACATGAAGGCCAGGTAGTTGCACCAGGCGGCGGTGAACAGGGCCCACTGGCGGCCGGTTTCCCGCACCAGGGCGCCCATGGCGGCGGCGCACGGCATGTAGAGCAGCACGAACAGCAGGTAGGCGAAGGCACCGGCCACCCCATCGAAGTGGGTCTGCATGTTGCCGTAGGTGGAGGTGTCGACCTCCTGCTCCTCGGCCGCGACCTGCTGATCTTCCAGATCCCCGACCTTGATCCCCATGGGGTCGGTCGGATCGATGCCGGCGAGGTTCGCAGGAATGGTGGCGAGCGCCTCCTGCAGGCTGCCGAGCAGGGAGTATTCACTCTCCTCGTCATCCCCTGTGCTGCCGGCATACAGGCTGTTCAGGGTGGCGACCACGGCCTCCTTGGCGAAGATGCCGGTGAGGATGCCCACCGTCGCCTGCCAGTTCTCTTCCCGCACGCCGATGGGGTGCAGCACAGGGGTCACCGTCTGGCTCAGTTTGCTCAGCACCGAGTTTTCCTGATCCTGGTTGCCGAAGCTGCCGTCTGTACCCAGGGAGTTGAGCACGCTCAGCACCGCCACCATCAGCACGATGGTCTTGCCCGCGCCGAAGATGAAGGCCTTGAGCTTTTGCCAGGTACGCAGGCACACATCCACCGGACGGGGCCACTCGTAGTCCGGCATCTCCATCACCATGGAATCGCTCTTGCCCGGCAGCAAGGTGCTGCGCAGGAAGAGGCCGGTGAGCACCGCGGCCAGGATGCCGATGAGGTAGAGACCGAACACCAGGTTCTGACCCGATTCCGGGAAGAAGGCCACCGCAAACAGGGCGTAGACCGGCAAGCGGGCGCCGCAGGACATGAAGGGCGCCATGGCCGAGGTCATCAGCCGCTCACGCTCGGCGTTGAGGGTACGGGTCGCCATCACCGCCGGCACCGTGCAGCCAAAGCCCATCAGCATGGGCACGAAGGCCTTGCCGGGCAGGCCGAGACGGCGCATCAGGGCGTCCACCACGAAGGCGGCGCGGGCCAGATAGCCCGAGCTCTCCAGCACGGCGAGGAAGAGGAACAGGCAGCCCACCACGGGGATGAAGGTGGCCACCGTCTGCAGACCGGCGCCGACGCCGTCCGCCAGTACCGCATCCAGCCAGTCGGGGGCGCCGATCAGGCCGAGCAGGTGGTGCACCCCATCCACGAACAGGGCCGCCCCCATGATGTCGAAGAAGTCGATGAAGGCGCTGCCCACGTTGATGGCGAACATGAACATCAGGTACATCACCAAGAGGAAGAAGGGGATGCCAACCCAGCGGTTGAGCAGCGCCTTGTCCAGCCATTCGCTCTGGGCGACGGTGAGCTTGCCCTGCTGCTTGCACGCCTGCTGGCTCCAGTGGTGGATGTGACCATAGCGCAAGTCAGCCAGTTGCAAGTCGATATCCTGGGCGCCATGAGCCCGGCTCACCAGATTGTTGACGGCGGCCTGCTGACCGGCCTGCACCGTCTCCTGCATGGCATCGTCCTCTTCCAGCAGGCGCAGGGCGCGGCCACGGGCGTTGAGGTGATGGGGGGCGAGCAGGGTCTCAAGCTCGGCGATGTCCGCCTCCAGCGGCTGGCCGTAGTCGAGCACCAGGGCCGGAGCAACCTTGCCGATGAAGCCCTGGATCTGTGCCTTGAAGGCCGCCACCTGCTGGCGGTTGTGGGCGGAGAGCGACACCACGGGGCAACCCAGGGCCTCGCTCAGCAGGGATTCGTCTATGGTGACGCGGCGCTTTTGCAGCAGATCCATCTTGTTGAGCACCACCACCATGGGCAGGCCCAGTTCACGCAGTTGCAGGGTGAGGTAGAGCGAGCGCTCCAGATTGGCGGCGTCGATGACGTTGAGCAGCAGATCCGGCTGCTGGCCCTCGACGAAGCGGCTGGCGATCTGCTCGTCCAGGCTCGCCTCCTGATTGGCCAGGGCGTAGATGCCGGGCAAATCCGTCAGCTGGCACTCGTGCTCGCCGGAGAAGAACTCGCCCATCTTCTTGTCGACGGTGACCCCGCTCCAGTTGCCCACCTGCTGGCGGGCACCGGTGAGGGCGTTGAACAGGGATGTCTTGCCGCTGTTGGGATTGCCGACGGTGACCAGGTTGTAACTCATACCGGTTCCACCTCGATTTGCCGTGCCAGGCTCTTTTGCATGGAGAGACAGATGCCCTGGCACTGGATCTGAAGCGGATCCCCGAGCGGGGCCGCCCGCAGGAAAATGACCTCGGTCTGGGGCAAGAGGCCCATCACCATCAACTTGCGTCGCAACGGGCGCGTCAACTGATTCATGTTCTTGATGCGAGCACTCTGCCCCGGCGACAACTGCGTGAGTACCATGACGGACTCCTGATGATAAACAAGAATAATTCGCTTTTAGTCCGGGAATTATAAGCTGTGCCCCCAAGATTTATTTGCGTAAAATCAAACTCCGTTCAGCTAATCCACAAGAACTGCCATGACCCCAGACAATAACAGCCGCCTGGTTTACAGCACGGATGGCGGCATGATCAAAGAACAAACCGCCCCCCAAAACGCCTCCCCCTTCCCCACCGACGGGCTCGTTCGCATTCGACGCGAGACCAAGGGACGCAAGGGCGCCGGCGTCATCACCATCCACGGCGTGCCGCAGGATCAACAGAAGAGCATCGCCACCCTGCTCAAGAAAAAGTGCGGCACCGGCGGGGGCCTGAAGGAGGGGATCATCGAGATCCAGGGTGACAAACGGGAACTCATCAAGGCCGAACTGGAGAAGGCGGGTTTCAGCGTCAAGCTGGTTGGCGGCTAGCCCCCGGCTTTTTCATCCTTGTTTCCCTCCCCCTTTTTCCCTAGAATGCCCGCTCCCATCGAGGGGGAGTAGTCTCGCGGCCGGTCGGCTTTTGCCCAGTCCGACCCGCGATCCTGATCAACACACTTGGTGCCAACTCACCATGGTCAGGGTGATCCGGAGAACGCCGGATTTGACAAGACCTTTGACGGGCCAGTGCCAATACCGGGGACGGATGGCGCAGGCTTGTCTCAGGTATAACAATTCCGTCCCCCGGTTACTTTTTTATGGAAGCCTTGTTGACCTCAACCCTGAGCGTGGCCATCGCCGAAATCGGCGACAAGACCCAGCTCCTGGCGTTGCTGCTTATCTGTCGTTTTCGAAAACCCTGGCCCATCATCGCCGGCATGCTGGTGGCGACCCTGCTCAACCACGCAGGGGCCGCCTGGATTGGGGGCTTCATCAGCCGCTGGCTGGATCCCCATCTCATGACCTGGCTGGTGGCCGCCGCCTTCATCGCCATGGCGATCTGGATCCTGGTGCCGGACAAGATGGACGACGAAGAGAGCTCGCTGGACAAATACGGTCCCTTCATGGCGACCTTCGTGCTCTTCTTCATCGCCGAGATTGGCGACAAGACCCAGATAGCCACCGTGCTGCTGGCCGCCAAGTACGACTCCCTCACCCAGGTGATCGCCGGAACCACCCTCGGCATGATGCTGGCCAACGTGCCCGTGGTGCTGCTCGGCAAACTCGGTGCCGACAAGCTGCCCCTCAAGGGGATCCGCATCGCCTGCGCCATCCTCTTCGTGGGACTGGGCATCAGCACCCTCATCTTCGTCTGAGACGGGCCGCCATAGGCTGCCGGGGTCAGCGTGAGCACTGACCGATGGCACCAGAGGCCCCACCCTCATCAGCCCCGCACACCGCGGGGCTTTTTGTAGGCATTCCCTGAACCCCGCGCCCCCCTGTCGCAACCCCTCCGACAGGGTCTGCCCCCCATCACGTTGCCGTGCCATAATGCGACAAATACAAGGACAGACAGGCACTTGGGAGCCTTGCCATGCACTTCACCTCCAGACAAACCCTGCTCGACTGGGTCAGGCGTGGCAGCCTGGCCCCCGAGCGACTGCCGGCGGCTCTCGCGCTGCTGGATCTCCCCCCCAGTGCCCAGCGCTGGCAGTGGTTGTTCGACCGGCTGCTGCTCTGGCTCGGCAGCCTCTGCCTCGGCGCCGGGCTGGTGTTCTTCGTCGCCTTCAACTGGCAGGAGCTGGGCCGCCTCTCCCGCCTCGCCCTGCTGGAACTGCCCCTGCTCGCCATGCTGGTGCTGCTGTGGAAGCGACCCATGACGGGGGGCGCGCGCCAGGCCCTGCTGCTGGCCGTCGCCCTCAACATCGGGGCCCTGCTGGCCCTGGTGGGCCAGACCTACCAGACCGGTGCCGATCCCTGGCAGCTGTTCGCCACCTGGGCCCTGTTGCTCACGCCCCTGGCGGCGCTCGGCACCAGTCCCCTGCTCTGGACCCTCTGCTGGCTGCTCGGCCAACTGGCCCTGGTGCTCTATTGGCGCCTCGGCCTGTTTGACTTTTTCTTCGCCTTTGACGAGGAGGCCCTCGGCTGGAGCCTCTCCCTGTTCAACCTCGCCCTCTGGGGTGCCCTCATCCCGGCGCCCGCCCGATGGGGGCTGATGCCCTCCTGGCTGGCGGGCCTGGCCGCCGGCCTTGGCATCACCCTGCTGACCCTGCTGGCGCTGTTTGACGCAGCCTCTCCCTGGGTCTGGCCCCTCTGGCTCGGCTGGCTCGCCGCCGCCTACCTGCGCTGGCATGGTCGCTTCATCGCCGGTCTCGCCATGGGATGCCTGAGCCTCATCGCCGTCATCCTGGCGGCGCTCGGCAAGTGGATGGAGCCCGACATCAACGGCTTCCTGTTGCTCAGCCTCATCGCCATCGGCCTCTCGGTGGCCGCGAGCCGCTGGCTGCAACAACAACGGAGGCGTCATGGCTGAGTTCACTGGCTGGCAGTCCCGGCGCGCGCCCCTGGCGGCCACGTCACCGACCCTCATCACGGAGGCAATCCCATGTCCGAACTGACCCCCTGGCAGCGGCTGCAAGCCGCCCAGCTCGTCGAGGGGGATGCCCCGAGGGATGAGCAACCCCACTGGTCGAGCCGCTTTCTGCTCGGCGTGGTCGGCTGGCTGGCTGCCCTCTTCCTGCTGTTCTTCCTCTTCATGGCGCTGGAGTCCTGGATCCAGGAGGCAAACCACGCCCTCGCCACCGGCGCCGTGCTGATGGTGGCGGCCCTCGGTCTCAACCGCAGCGCATCGCGGGGCCCCCAGGCCAGCGATCTGCGGGATCAGTTCGTGCTGGCCCTGGCACTGGCGGCGGACGCCTGGCTGCTCTACGGCCTGCTGGATCGGCTGGATCTGGACTCGGCCCCCCTCTGGTTCGGGCTCACCCTGCTGGCGCTGGCCATCGCCGCCCTGTTCGAGCACTGGCTGGTGCGGCTGTTCCACAGCTTCGCCGCCGCCATCCTGCTGGCCCTCGGTCTCGCCTGCCTCGGCCTGCAGCTGCTGGCTCTACCGCTGGTGATGGCCGCCCTCGCCGCCTGCTGGCTGCAGGCCGAGCGCGATCCCAGGCGCCATCAACTCTACGAGTCCCTGACCCTGGGGCTGGCCCTCTCCCTGCTGGTACTGGGCCGCCTGCATCACCCGCTCTGGGAGGGGGGCGCCAGCGTGCTTGACGAGCTCGGCGGCTCCCGCCTTCCCCTCTGGCTCAACCCCCTGCTCTGCGCCGCCCTGCTGCTCGGGGTCATGGTGCGCCTCAAACTACCCCTGCTCTGCGCCCTGCCGCTGGTGCTCATTAGCGCCATCATCCCCGGCATGGGGGCCGGTGCCCTGGTGCTGGTGCTCGGCTTCTACGGCGGCAGCCTCGGCCTCATGACCCTGGCGGGCCTGCTGTTGCTGGGCTTTGGCTCCCTCTATTACTACGATCTGGGGCTCAGCCTGATGACCAAATCCTGGTTGCTGCTGGGCTCGGGGGCCCTGCTGCTCGGCGCTCGCCAGTGGTTGAAACTGCTTGGCGCAAGGAAAACCTCATGAAACCACTGCCACAATCCCTCTCACCTCATATCTTGACCACAGGAGGCCCGACATGAAGCGTCTTGCACTGCTGCTGACCGGCCTCGCCATCCTGGTGGGGATCAATGCCACCGTCTGGCGCTTCGAACACGCCATGGCGAGCGGCGACGTGGTGTTGTTGCCCCTGGCGCCGGTCGACCCCCGCTCCCTGATGCAGGGGGACTACATGCGCCTGAACTATGCGCTGGCCCGTGAGATCGCCGGGTTGGGGCAGGACAAGCTCGCCGCCCTCGAGACCCTGGTTGTCCGCCTGGACGAGCATCAGGTGGCCCACTGGGTGGCAGACGGCAAGCCAGATTCGCTGGCGGCCGATGAGCGCCTGCTGCAGGTGCACAGACAAGGCAACCAGTGGCGCATCGGGCCGGACGCCTACTTCTTCGAGGAAGGAACGGGGGAGCTGTTCGAGGCGGCCCGCTACGGGGAGTTCAGGTTGCAAGGTGACGGCTCCACCCTGCTGGTGGGGCTGCGAGACGCGGCCTTCAAGCCCATCGGCCCCAGCCGGGCGCGCTGGTAATCCCCTTGCGCCCACCAGTACCGCCATGGACTGGCGGTACTGCAGTTAGTTGGCCCGCCCGACCCCCCTCTGCCCTCCCCTGCCAGCCTGACTGCGACTTGCCCCTTGCCCGACCAGCTTTGGCTGCCGAGTGCCATGGCCGAAATCCGACCTCCCCCTCCATCGCGATAACCATGTGCCGGGGCCGCAATCCGACCACCTCCTCCATGGCGGGTGGCGAAAGCCCGGGACTTGGCAACACTTGATGGGGATAACCTGCATCAGGAGGGTCTGGATGAGCAGAGTCACATCAGTTGTCATGGGCGCCGCGGCGCTCTTGCTCCCCCTGGCGCTCTTGCCGGGGCTGGCGGGCGAGGCCCGGGCCAGCCCGGCTCTCGGCCAATTGCAATATCTCACCGAGGAGTACAGACCCTACAACTTCAGCGATGAGAGGGGAGCCCCCACCGGGCTCGCCGTCGAGCTGCTGCAACTGGTGTGGCAGAAGACCAATACCCCGCCCCAGCCCATCACCATGTTGCCCTGGGCCAGGGGATACTACCTGCTGACCCAAAAACCCAACGCCGTGCTCTTCTCCACCGCCCGCACCGAGGCCCGCAACCCGCTCTTCAAGTGGGCCTGCCCCATCGGCTACGCCGAGATAGTGCTGATGGGGCTCGCCAAGCGAAACCTCAAGATCCGCAAGCTGGAAGATGCCCTGAACTACAACATCGGGGCGGTGCGCACCGACGTGGGGGAGCAGCTTTTGCTCAACAACGGCTTCGATGAGCAGAAGATCATGAGTGCCAACCGCCTCTCCCAGGCCCTGCGTATGCTCACCTCGGGCCGGGTCGATCTCATCTCCACCAACAAGACCACCCTGCAGGATCTCATCAAGGCCCAGCAGCTGGATCCCGCCCTGTTCACCGTGAGCTGGGTGTTGAGCTCCGAGCAGTTCTGCTACGCCTTCAGCCATCCGGTGGACGATGCCCTGGTCAAGGAGTTCCAGCACGGCCTGACCCAGATGCTGGCAAGCAGCGACTTCCGGCTGCTGCAGGCCAAGTACTTCCCCCTCCCCTGACCGGCCTTCGCGGGCTACCCCCCAATAGCTTTAACCCCCGCTGGCGCCGTCATGCGCCAGCGCCTTTCTCTGCGGCGATGGTCGGCGCACGCCAGAGTCGATTGCCCGCAGCCTGGTGCCCTGCACACCGGCTCCGGCACGGGCCGTGAACACGGTACTGACTTACCCCCATCTGGCCGCACTCGCGGGATGGGGCGGTGAAAAGAAGAAGAGCCGGGTGATCCCTGTGATGTGCGGATCCCTGTCATGGGCGAATGGACGCAGCTCCTCGAGCGGCGGGGGCTGGCAGAGCGCGGCAGGCTTGTTGGAGGATCTTGTCGACGGGCGAGGATGCAGGCGGCGTCGAGCATGGCGATGGCGATGGCGATGGCGATGGCGATGGCGACAACAGGATATCCATCGCGGCATGACGACCGCTATTTATGGCTACCAAGTGGATTTGGTGCAGTTAAATGGCGAGGCAAAAATAAAAAAAGAAGCACAAACCCCCTGACAATTCACATCAAGGCAGTGCAAAAAAACTTTATAAAATGGCTTGTTTCCGGCCAGGGGCCGTGTCTCGCACGCCACCAGGGCCCGCAGGGTGCCTTTCAGCGTCTTCCCGGCCAGCAGATGCCCCCGCGGACGGGCGTCGCGCCATGTCACGACCCTATCTGCCACAGCCTGTCTGCCACAACCTGTCAGCGCAATCCTATTTGACCCGCATCAGCCGGTGGCTCACCGCCCCCACCGGGAGCTCGATGGCCTGGGAGCGCACCATCTCGTCCACCTGGCGCAGCATGGCCCCGTCATAGCCCTTGCGCACCATCCACTGCATGGGCTCCTCGAAGCTCCCCTCATTGACGACGAAGGTGTCGGTGTGGGTGTCGTGCAATATGCTGACCACCCAGATCCGCTGCTGAAACTCCATCAGATCGGCGGCCTTTGCCGCCAGGGTGCGCACTGTGCTGATAAACCGGTTGGCCATGGTCGAGGCTGCCTGTGATGAGAAGAGCTGCATCCTAGCATCGCCGTCGTCGGGGCAACAATGCGCGGCATCAAGTCGGGGCGATCGGCCTTCAGCGTCCCGCCTGTTCACCCGCTGGCTCAGCCCTGCGTGCGGCGCATCCGCTTGACCGCATACATGCTGGCATCTGCCAGACGCAAAGCTTCCTCGATGCTGGTCTCGGCGGGATTGACCGCCACCACCCCCACGCTGGCCCCGGGGTAGTGCAACGTCTGGGCGGGCAGCGGCAACTGCAGCACGCTTTGCTCGAACAGACGACGCTGGAAGCGCAGCACCGCCAGCTCCTGCGCCTCCTCCTCTGGCAGCGGGCCCATGCCCACCACCACGAACTCGTCCCCACCGACCCGCGCCAGCAGATCGCCGCTGCGAAGCGCCGAGCCCAGCCGCTGCGCCACCGTGGTGAGCAGCAGATCCCCCGCCTCGTGGCCATGGGTGTCGTTGATCTGCTTGAAGCCGTCGAGATCGATGAAGGCGACCAGCACGGGGTGGCCGGCCCGCGCCGACAGGGAGAACAGCAGCGGCAACTCCAGCATGAGGGCGCGGCGGTTGAGCTGCCCGGTCAGGGGATCGCTCAGCGCCTGGCGCGACAGCTCCAGATTCGCCTGCTGCAACTGCACCAGCAGTTGCTCCCGCTCCACGTGCTCGGCGATGAGCATCGCGAAGAAGGCGATGAGCTGCTCGGAGCCCGGCACGCAGGGCTTCTGTTTGGCACTGGCGGCGCACAGGGTGCCGTAGAGCGACCCCGAGGGCGTGCGCACCGGGCTGCTCAGGTAGGTACGAATGCCGAGCTCTTGGGCGGCATCGGAATCCCCCCAGCAGTCGGCCACATTGCCCGTATAGAGGCGCCCCTCGTTCATGGCGCGCCGGCACAGGGTATCGCTCCAGTCCACCGAGAGCCCCTCCGGGATCTGCAACTCCGCCACGTTGCGGGCGAAGCGGATGTGCTGCCTCTCCTCCCCGAGGTCTATCTCGGTGAGGTAGGTCGACTCCAGTCCGGTCACCGCTTCCAGCATCTCCAGCAGCGGCCGGGTCAGGCTCTCCAGATCCCGCGCCCGGGTGACCTGTACAGACAGGGCCTGCAATATCTTGTCCATGCCTATCTCCAAGCTTGCATGTTATCCATGGATAACCTTACCCAAGCCGGGCATGACCCGACAAGCGGGAGCAGGCGCCAGCCCGGCAAAATTCCGCCCTCTTCACACTTTGGCGAACCGCCCGTCTGGTACGCCCCCGGCTTCTGACCCAGACGCAGCCATAATGTTGAGCCAGCGCAAATATTCATTCATTTCTGATGGTTAACTCATCAAAGCCATGGATAAGACCAAGATGGCTCCGTAAGATGGGGGCGAGCTCCTGTGCCCATACGCCGGACGACGGTTCACGACGCACTCTGGCAGTCAGCGCCTGGCGGCAGCGTCCCTGGCGGATGCCAGCCCGGCATCCCGCCCCTGCGGCAAGGGGCGAGAACCCGTCCTCGATGGGTGTTCGCCGCCAGTAACCCGGGAATTGCCTCAAGTCTCCGGTGTGATCCCCTCTCCCCTGCGGGAGAGGGTCAGGGTGAGGGGTCACTAGCCTCTTTTGGCACGGTTTCATCGCGTGAGATGCGAGGACGCTGTCCTCGACAGGGTTTCGCCGCCGCTGCGCGGCTAGGCGAGTGACTTTGGAAAGACCCAAAGTCACCAAAGGTCTAATCCCCCGCTTGTTCGCCCTGCTGCGTCGGGTTCCCTCGGTTCACCCGTTTGTCACACGGCACGCGCCGATGGGTCATCCATGGCCCAGCGGCGCTCGCTCGGCGTCCTGCCTCGCGGCCTGGACAAACGGGCTCACCTCGGCGAACAACAGGGGGCAACCCCGAACCTTCAGCACCGAGGCTGGTTAATAGCCCTCTGTCTATTTGGGGGAAAGATCGGGAGGTTTGTTATCTCAGAACCAACCCCTCTCCCACCCCATGGCGAAACCAGATTGCCGCACCGATGAAACAAGAGTCATCAACGTGGTTGCATGGGTGAAAAAATCATTGTGAGTACAACAGCAAGCCGCACATACCTCTATCGGAGATAGAGTTTTATATTGAAGGCCCGATAGTGAGTATTTCACCGTAATGACACCTTATTTCTCGAACGTCCGATTATGCTTCGCTAATCGAACCTACAGCACTAATCAAGAATATATATTTGAAAAATGAATTTTAACATTGGAGGTATTGTGATAACGGATGATAAAGAATGGGGATGTAAACATAAAAAGCTCCCAGCAAGCGGGAATATAAAGTCGTGCTTGATTACTGTAAGCGATCTAAGATGCATAGCCCAAAAACTAACTGAATCTGTTCTGGATACTTCATGGATGCTTTCTATGGACAAGGGAACAAAGCGCTCTTATAGCTATACAGCCAATGAGACTGCAGAAGCACTTGTCGCTATTTTTAAAAAATTTCAAGACAGCAATGAAATTGGCTCTGAATTTGGCGAGATAATGATATCAATAGGTTCATCACGGGCCTTGAAGATAATTTTTGATCACAAGGCATTACCTATAGCTGAAATTTGGAAGCCACAGAGGAAACAAAATGAAGGTTTCGATTTTCATACAGAATGTCCAGAAAACATCATTAATTTTGGAGAGGCAAAATATTCTGGGTCAATTAATTCCCATATAAAAGCGATTCCACAAATAGAACGATTTATAAATGAAGAGAAACATTTTAGAGATAGGGTTCACCTAAAAAACCTAGCAAGTGCTGAATCAATAAATAATTTGGATGATGATAGCTTCGGTGTAATTGCTGCATTCTCGATAAATTCTGACAACCATGAATCCATAATGGACAATGCTCTTAATAGTGTCTGTAGCTCAAGTTTAGCCAAAGGTGCCACCGCAATATATTTAGTAGGTTTGATATGTTCAGCATAAAAAGTATTAAAGAGTCAAACAGTCCAGAAGATGACCTGCTTAAATTAATTGGAAAATTACACTCTGATGGCCCAATAGATAACAACATAATAGAAAACATAACATACTATAAAATTTTTCACCCAGAGACATTCGCATTTTACGAAGAGAAAATAATATCCACTCTAGGCCTGTTTTATAAAAACACAGAGCCTAAAAACTTATATTCATTCATCCTGTCTAACATTGGACATAACCACAAAAAAAGATTTGGTGAATACCTTACCCCCGTTCAAGCCAGTGTTAGAACAGCAGTAGAAAGCAAACAGTTTGTGTCTATATCTGCACCAACAAGTGCAGGAAAATCATTTTCTATTCGAGATTATATTTTTGATCTTCAAGGTGATTGTGTCATTATCGTTCCATCTCGCGCATTAATTGCAGAATATATAAAAACAATGCGAGATAAGTTTAAAGATGATAAGAGTGTTATGATTTCATCTTTTGTTGACTACGTATTTACAGAAAGACAGTTAAGACGAATATTCATTTTAACTCCTGAAAGAGCTAGGGAACTATTTACATCAAATGTGAGCTTAAATATATCTTTATTCTTTTTTGATGAAGCTCAAGTTTCAGAAGAAAAAGAACGGGGAGTTATATTTGATGTATTAGTTAGACGGATACAAAAGCATTATTCAGAGGCGAAATTAATTTTTGCACATCCATTTGTTGATAATCCAGAAGCTCAATTCAAAAAACACTCTATAAATGAAATAAGTTCATACTCAAGATCTTACCCTCACAACACCGTAGGGAAAATATTTGTTTTTGGCCATAAAAACCGCAAAGACTATTATTTTTCACCTTACATAGAAAAAGGTCATCGTCTAAATAATTGCATTGAGTTGGATAGTGATTTTGAAAGATTTGCATTTGATGGTAAAAAATCAGTTCTAGTCTTTGTATCGAAAGCATCTCTTTATCGTGGAGACTTCCTTGATAGCTTTAAGAAATTTGTTGACCACTACGATAAAATAACAAATGAACGAGCGTTGGAAATAATTAAGGAGGTAGAAAATGTTCTGGGAGCAAATGACAACAATCATAAATCCAAGCTGGTTGAATTATTAAGGATTGGGGTTGTTATTCATCATGGTTCAGTTCCACTGAATGTAAGATTCTTGATTGAAGATTTCATTAGGGAAGGATTTGCTAAAATTTGTTTCGCGACTAGTACCTTAGCTCAAGGTATAAACATGCCATTTGATATTGTCTGGTTAGATAATATGAGGATGCAAGGTGAATCTGAAGAAGACAAATCTTTAGCATTCAAGAACCTAATTGGCAGAAGTGGCAGACTTTCAAAAAAACCTACTTTTGACTTTGGCTTTGTTTATACAAACAATGCCAAACTCTTATCTTCGAGAGTTAACAGCTCTTACCATCTATCAGAAACCTCTCTATTGGAATCAGATGCTGACGAATTTACAGATGAAAAAGAGCTGGTCTCATCAATAATCGACGGAACTTTCAATGAAGATATTAATCTACCTCAAACAAAGATAGAGCGACTATCTAATGAACATACTTTCAATATAATCAAACAAATTCTCGACTTAATTTATGGTGATGAGTTTGGTAAAAAATTATTTGGTCATGATAACAAAGAGAACCGAGACATCGTCAGAAAAAACCTACGCCTCATATATGAAGCCTCACTAGGGAGAGAATTATTTGACGGTGAGCTCAATGTATTTAATACAGCTATAGTGATTTTCTTTAACGTGATTAGAGGCCGGCCTTTCAAGGAAATAGTTGGGCTCAGGTATAACGATATATCTAACCGCGATGGTGATAGGAATGCATTTGCAAAATTTACACAGCCAGCGAATAAGTTACCAGACAGCACCTTAACAAAGGCATACTCTTTGTTTCAAAACGGTACCAAGGCAAAAGATGTAAGCTATGATGCGATAGTTTTCGATACTTACGACTATCTCGATACGGTCATTGCATTCTCTCTATCGGATGTGCTAATAGGTGCATTTTATATTTATCATAGTGCAACAAAAGATAGTAACGCATTGAAAATGATTGAGTTACTAAAGTATGGAACAAATAATACTACTCACACACTATTAATAAGATATGGGTTTCCACCAGATGATCTAAAAGAAATATCAGAGTATATCGATAAAATTTCTGAAGAAAATATATTGTTTAAGCCAGATGTGATTTTTAGTTCGCCACATATACAAGAATTAGTTGAGTGGTATTTACCTTAGTCATCTAAACAGCATACTTAAATCCTAATTACTACCCCCTTAAAATCCCATATTTATCGCAATAAAAAACCGCAGCCTCGGCTGCGGTTTTTTTATTCCTGATTTCTATTTCCCCAACCCCTCGCACTGCTCTCCCCCTGCGGCGTAATAAACGGTCGACCAGAAAGATAAAGCCACGGGCGGGCACGGTATTTGTTCCCCCTGCAAACCGCCGAGCCGAGCTCAACAGGTCACGAGCGCCATCAGGGATGATGGCGTAGCCGGCATAGGGGCCAAATCGGATCTGGGCGAGCACTGCTCGACCCCGATTTGGCGCGAGAACAGGGATGTTCGAAGTGGGCTTTGGCCGAAGCCATGGATGGCGTAGGCCAAAGTGCCGTCTGCGGCGCTCCGTCCGACCCGTTGGACGAGACGAGGGAACCCGCGAAGCGGGCGGTTTGTCGGGGGAGAAGACTTTTGGTGACTTTTGGTCTTTCAAAAGTCACTCGCCAAGCCGCGCAGCGGTGGCGAAACCTCTTCGAGGACAGCCCCTCGCGTCCTGCATGGCGAAGCCATGCCATTAAGGCGTTGGACGGCATTCAGCCGAGGAATGACGTTAGCTCCCCTCACCCTAGCCCTCTCCCACAAGGGGAGAGGGGATCAAAGCCCAGGCCACCGACGCTTAAGAGGTGTAGAGGAAAATGCCACAAACAAAAACCGCAGCCCCAGGGCTACGGTTTTCTTATTGGCTCAACCTGTTGGCACTTGGCGCCAACAGGGCCAACCGGCCTTAGGCACGGCGCCAGCTGGTTTTGCCGGCGCTGTCTTCCAGCACTATGCCCATCTCGGTGAGACGGTTGCGGGCGGCATCGGCGGCGGCCCAGTTCTTGTCGGCACGGGCCTGGTTGCGCTGGGCGATCAGCTGCTCGATCTCGGCCACTTCGTCGTCCGCTTCGCTGCCCTTGAGGAAGGCGTCCGGATCCTGTTGCAGGATGCCGAGCACGGCGCCGAGCTCCTGCAGGCGGGCGCCCAGGCCAGCGGCAACAGCTATGTCTTCGGCCTTCTGACGGTTGATCTCGCGCACCAGGTCGAACAGGGCGGAGTAGGCTTCCGGGGTGTTGAAGTCGTCGTCCATGGCCTCCTTGAAGCGGGCCACCTGCTCCTCACCACCGGCGGCGGGAGCGGCCGGCAGGTCGCGCAATGCGGTGTACATGCGCTCCAGGGCGGCGCGGGCCTGCTTCAGGTTGTCTTCCGAGTAGTTGAGCTGGCTACGGTAGTGGCCGGACATCAGGAAGTAGCGCACGGTTTCGGCGTCGTAGTGAGCCAGCACGTCGCGGATGGTGAAGAAGTTGCCGAGGGATTTGGACATCTTCTCCTTGTCCACCATCACCATGCCGCTGTGCATCCAGGTGTTGACGTAGTCGCCACCGTGGGCGCAGCAGGACTGGGCGATCTCGTTCTCGTGGTGCGGGAACTGCAGATCCGAGCCACCGCCGTGGATGTCGAAATGGTTGCCGAGGTGCTTGGAGTTCATGGCGGAGCACTCGATGTGCCAGCCGGGACGACCCGGGCCCCAGGGGCTGTCCCAGGTCGGCTCGCCGGGCTTGGACATTTTCCACAACACGAAGTCGAGCGGATTACGCTTGGCATCCACTACGTCGACCCGGGCGCCGGCCTGCAGTTGCTCCAGATCCTGACCGGAGAGCTTGCCGTAATCGGCGAAGGACTCGACGATGAACATGACGTCACCGTTGTCCGCCACGTAGGCATGCTCTTTGGCGAGCAGGGTTTCCACCAGTTCGATGATCTCGTGGATGTGCTGGGTGGCGCGGGGCTCGATGTCAGGACGCACCATGCCGAGGGCGTCGAAATCCTGATGCATGTCGCCGATCAGGCGCTCGGTCAGATCGTCGCAGGTAACGTGCGTCTCGGCGGCGCGCTTGATGATCTTGTCGTCCACGTCGGTGACGTTGCGCACATAGTTCAGCTCATAGCCGCTGTAGCGCAGGTAACGGGCCACCACATCGAAGGCGACGAAGGTGCGGCCGTGGCCGATATGACAGTGATCGTAGATGGTGACCCCACACACATACATGCCCACCTTGCCCGGGTGGATAGGTTTGAATTCTTCTTTTTGACGAGTGAGTGTGTTGTAGATCTTCAGCATCTTTAGACCACTGCCTGTGAGTAAAATGGTCTGACATTCTAACCGCATCCGGGGGAGAAAACGAGGCGCAAAACGGGCCGGATCCTGCACCGTCGCCCTTCGCACGCCACATTGGTATCACGCCAGCGCTATGCCGGGCGCCCTTGTTGGGCTAGAATTGCCACCACTTTATGCCATACACCCGTGAGCCCGGCGCGGCTCACCTCACAGACAAGGACAACCTCATGGTTACTCTGCACACCAACCACGGCGACATCACCCTCACCCTGAACGCCGAGAAGGCCCCGGAAACCGTGGCCAACTTCCTGCAATACTGCCGTGACGGTCACTACGACAACACCATCTTCCACCGCGTCATCGACGGCTTCATGATCCAGGGCGGCGGCTATGCTCCCGGTTTTGAAGAGAAAGACACCCGCGCCTCCATCAAGAACGAAGCGGCCAACGGCCTGTCCAACAAGATTGGCACCATCGCCATGGCCCGTACCATGGAGCCGCACTCCGCCAGCGCCCAGTTCTTCATCAACGTGAACAACAACGACTTCCTCGACTTCAAGTCCGCCACCACCCAGGGCTTCGGCTACTGCGTATTCGGTGAAGTGACCGCGGGCATGGACGTGGTCAACAAGATCAAGGGCGTGAAGACCGGCAACTACGGCCGCATGCACCAGGACGTGCCGACCGAAGACGTCGTCATCACCAAGGTGACCCTTGCTGACTGATTGCTGCCATCTCGGCACTGACACAACTGCGGCCCCGGCCGCAGTTTTTCCATCTGCGCTGGCATCGGGTGCAGACGGCGGCCCGAACTGGCGCCGCCTCGACTACCTGGCCCAGGGCAACCCACGCCAGCGCTCGGCCCACGCCCTGCTCAGCGCCGGACTGTGGGATGAGCTGGCAGATCAGTGCCAGGATCTCGCGCTGGTCAGCACGGTCGCCATCGGGCTGGATCTGCCCGGCAGCGATCTCGACATTCTCTGCCAGCACGCCTCACCCGCCACCTTCGCGAAACACCTTGCCCGGCACGGCTGGCAGGTCAGTCACAAGGGTCAACAGGTCTGGCTCGCCGAGCAGACCCATGACGGCCCGGATGGCCAGGCATGGCCCGTCGAGCTCTATATCACCCAAGCGCCCATCGAGACGCGCCACGGCTGGCGCCACCTCAGCCTGATGGCGGCCCTGCTCGAGCGCTTCGGTCACGACTTCTATCTCGCCGTGCTCGCCCTTCGCCATCATGCGGATCTCAAGGGCGAAGTGGCCATCTGCCGGTTGCTCGATCTCCCCGGTGACCCTTATCTGGCCTTGCTGGCCCTGGAGGGCGAGGATCTTGACCGGATTGTCTGGTCAGCTGCGCCCTCCTCGCCTCGCACCGGCGCTCTTCCCTTACCATGACGCTCAGGACCCCATGAACACCCTCTTTATCAGCGATATTCACCTCAGCGATACCCGCCCCGACATGACGGCCGCCCTGGTGCGCTTTCTCGAACAGGACGCTCCCGGCGCCGATGCTCTCTATGTACTCGGGGATCTGTTCGAATTCTGGGTGGGAGATGATGACCCCAATCCACTCCATCGCCAGGTGGCGGATGCCTTCTTCGCCCTGAGCCAGCAAGGGGTGCCCCTTTACTTCATCCACGGCAACCGTGACTTCCTGCTGGGCAGGCAGTTTGCCAAACGTGCCGGCATGACGCTGCTCGGGGACCCTTGCGTCATCGACCTCTACGGGGAGCGGGTACTGTTGAGCCACGGGGATCTGCTCTGCACCCTGGATGTGGATTACCAGAAGTTTCGTCGCATCACCCAGCAGAAGTGGCTGCGCTGGCTGTTTCTGCGCCTACCCCTCGCTCGCCGCCAGTCCATCGCCTACAGACTGAGAGGTCAGAGCCAGATGGAGAATGCCGGCAAGCAGCAGACCATCATGGATGTCACCCCGGCGGCGGTGGACGCCATGTTGCGCGCCCATGACTGCGCCCTGATGATCCACGGCCACACCCACAGGCCCGCCATCCACGAATTCAAGCTGGATGGCAAACGGGCGCGGCGCATCGTGCTGGGAGACTGGTTCGAGCAGGGGTCCATTCTGGTGTGCTCCCCCGCCGGGCAGCGACTCGAGACCCGTTCACTGGCGTAAACAATGCACGCCGCCGGGTGGATGGTTCTCATATGACCATTTCTGACCAACCCGAGTCCCTGGCGGGATACATTCCAATCCACTGCGTATACTCTAGGTCTCTCACATAGCGAGGATAGAGTGATGGGATTTATTACCTGGATTGTATTGGGACTGATCGTCGGCATTCTGGCCAAATGGATCATGCCGGGCAAGGATGGTGGTGGTTTCTTCATGACGGTGATCCTGGGCGTGATCGGTGCCATGGTGGGGGGCTATGTCAGCACCCTGCTCGGCATGGGTGACGTTACCGGCTTCAACCTGCCGAGCATCATCATCGCCACCGTCGGTGCCCTGATCGTGCTGTTTATCTACAACAAGGTACGCAGCTGACAGACCCGCTTTCCCTTGGCATAGTGCGCGCCCTCACGGGCAAAGATCCGAAACCCAGTGTTTCGGATTTTTTATGGGCGCGATCCAAGAGGTGACGTACATCAGGCAAGGGGATGACTGGTAGGAACAGACCGTATCCATTCCAGACGATGGGACAGAACCGACGCAAGTAATGGAGCCGGCAAACTTGCAAGATGGATGAATCACTACCCAGCACGAGTACGGGGTAGTCCCAGCAAAAAACGCTGTCGCCACTTTGGCGCCATTTAACCAAAAACAAAAAGGCCGCTATTGCTAGCGGCCTTAGTAAGTCTTTGATCTTAATGGTGCCCGAGGCCGGAATCGAACCGGCACGCCGCGAACGGCGAGGGATTTTAAATCCCTTGTGTCTACCGATTTCACCACTCGGGCACCGTAATCGGTATCAAGTCCGCGCGGCGGGCTTGTCAATATGGAGGCACGTTCCGGAGTCGAACCGGACTAAACGGATTTGCAATCCGCTGCATAACCGCTTTGCTAACGCGCCATGCAAAGGAGAGTGAACTCTCGATTGTCTGAATTTGGAGCGGGAAACGAGACTCGAACTCGCGACCCCGACCTTGGCAAGGTCGTGCTCTACCAACTGAGCTATTCCCGCATCGGTCTGGCTGATTGCCTGACTACGAGGACGCATTCTAGCGATGTTCCTCGCCCAGTCAACCAAAAACATTTAATACGCTGATCGTTCGGGCATTTTTTGCCCTTTCCCGCACTTTTGCCCCTCATGACCGTTTCCTGGCACCAAGGGCCGGGAAACGGGGGTTTGTGAGGAGAAAAACTAGAAGCGGGAGTGATAGCTCAGATCGCCCCACGCGGCCTTCATGTACTGGAACATGGACCAGAAGGTGAGCACGGTCGCCACATAGAGCAGCACGTAGGCGAGCCAGACCATCCAGATGTCGTACTGCCAGATGAGGCCGGTGAGCGACACCATCTGGATCATGGTCTTCCACTTGCCAATCCAGCTGACCGCCACCGAAGAACGCTTGCCAAGCTCGGCCATCCATTCCCGCAGGGCGGAGATGATGATCTCGCGGCCTATCATGGTCATGGCCGGGATGGTCACCCAGATGGTGTTGTAGTGCTCGACGATGACCACCAGGGCCGCCGCCACCATGATCTTGTCGGCAACGGGATCGAGGAAGGCACCAAATGCCGTGGACTGGTTCAGCTTGCGGGCGAGATAGCCATCAAACCAGTCGGTCGCCGCCGCCAGGATGAAGACGATGGCCGCCGCCACATAGGCCCACTGATAGGGAAGGTAGAACAGGATGACGAAGACGGGGATGAGCAAAATCCGAAAAAACGTCAGCAGGTTAGGAATATTTGTCATTATTTTTCAGCCACTTCTTGTATGCCGCTACAGGGTAGCCCCAAGCCGATTGCCGATGCAACCGGGCGGTGCCCGTCTTGGTCTATGGATCCGTCAATAACCTCAGGATGCCGGTTATTATGGCATTGGCGGCCCCCCGACGTCACGGCTCTTGTATGCCGAAACGGGGCTTTGCCAGATCCCACCGGGCCCGGCGCCCCTGTGCAATACCCTGATCGCCCAGGATGATCCCCACGCCGATATGACCCTGTTTCTATCACAGCGAGTGCAGGGCATCGTGGATGGACTGAGCCAGTTCCTGGCTGATGCCGGGCACCTTGGCGAGCTCGTCCACCCCCGCCTTCTTCACCTCCTGCAGGCCCCCCAGGTATTTGAGCAGGGCCTGCCGGCGTTTGGGCCCGACCCCGGGAATATCCTCCAGGGTACTGGTGGTGCGGGCCTTGGCGCGCCGTGCCCGGTGGCCGGTGATGGCAAATCGGTGGGATTCGTCGCGAATGTGCTGGATGAGGTGCAAGGCGGGCATATCCGCCGGCAAGTGCAGCTCTTCGTGGCTATCCCCCATGATGAGGGTCTCCAGCCCCGCCTTGCGGGTCACCCCCTTGGCGATCCCCACCAGCAGCGGGTGTTTGCCGCCGAGGAACTCGAGCTGTCGCGCCAGGATCTCTTCGGCCCGGCGCAACTGGCCGAGGCCGCCGTCGATAAACAGCACATCCGGCACCTTGTCCGGCTCCTGCTGCTTGCCAAAGCGCCGCTCCAGCGCCTGCTCCATGGCGGCGTAGTCATCCCCGCCGGTGATGCCGTCGATATTGAAACGGCGGTATTCGGAGCTGAGCGGCCCCTCCCGGTTGAACACCACACAAGACGCCACGGTGCGCTCCCCCATGGTGTGAGAGATATCGAAACACTCCATGCGGGCGATGGGAGCCTCCAGTTCCAGCAGCTCCTCCAGCTGGGTGAAGCGGGCCGTGATGGTACTCTTGTGGGCGAGGCGCGAGCGCAGCGCCGTCTCGGCGTTGATGGCGGCCAGCTTGATGAAACGGGCCCGCTCGGAGCGAGTGCGGCTCTGCACCCTTACCTTGTAACCGGCGGTCTGGCTCAGGGTCTCGGCAATGACGCTTTCATCCTCCAGCGCCACGTCCAGCAGTACTTCGCTCGGGATCTGCCTGCCCCCCTGCCCCGACAGGTAGAACTGCAGCAGGAAGGATTGCACCACCTCGTCGAGCGGCGTATCCGCCGGCACCTTGGGGAAGTAGCTGCGCGAACCCAGCACCTTGCCCTGACGGATGAAGAGCACATGGATGCAGGCGGTACCCTGTTCGAAGGCCACCCCCACCACATCCAGCTCGTCCAGCACGTTGCCGCTCACCGATTGCTGCTCGGTGACCCGGCGCAAAGCCTGGATCTGATCCCGGTAGCGGGCCGCTTCCTCGAAGCGCAGATCGCCGCTGGCGGACTCCATCTTGCCCACCAGCTCCCCTATCACCTGCTGGTTCTTGCCCGCGAGGAACAGCTTGGCCAGCTCCACCTGCTGGGCGTACTCCGCCTCGCTCACCAAACCCGCTACACAGGGGCCGGCGCAACGCTTGAGCTGATAGAGCAGGCAGGGACGGGTGCGGTTGGCATAGACGGCGTCCTCGCACTGGCGCACCGGGAAGATCTTCTGCATCAGGTGCAGGCTCTCGCGCACGGCGCCACCGGACGGATACGGGCCGAAGTAGTCCCCTTTCACCTTGCGGGCGCCACGGTGGACGCCGATGCGAGGATGACGATGGCTGGTGATGATGATCCAGGGGTAGGACTTGTCGTCCCGCAGCAGCACGTTGTAGCGCGGCTGGTACTGCTTGATGAGGTTGTGCTCGAGGATCAGCGCCTCGGTCTCGGTGTGGGTCACCGTCACCTGGATGTCGGCTATCTGGCGCACCAGGGTACGGGTCTTGATGCTGTCGACATGGGTGCGAAAGTAGGAGGCGAGCCGCTTCTTGAGATCCTTGGCCTTGCCCACGTAGATGACGGTGCCGCCAGCATCATACATGCGGTAGACACCGCTCTGGTTGGTGACCGCACTCAGGAAGGCCTTGCTGTCGAAATGGGGTTCAGGAGAAGGGATCATCGGCGACTCGATTCAGGACAAGATTCTCGGGGGATCATACTGCGCCCCGCCACCGGAAAGCAAAACCGAGCGGCGACAGAAGCAGCCAGGGCCATCAAGCAAAAAGGCGGCCCGGGCCGCCTTTTTCAACACACTCAACCCGATCAGAGGGTATCGGCATCCAGCATGCCGTAGCGAATGGCCAGATGGGTCAGCTCCACATCCCCGTTGATGTCGAGCTTGCTGAACAACCGGTAACGGTAGCTGTTGACCGTCTTCGGGCTCAGGTTGAGCTGCTCGGAGATGTCGGTCACCTTCTGCCCCTTGGTGATCATCATCATGATCTGCAGCTCGCGCTCGGAGAGGGACTTGAAGGGGTTCTCGTCCGCCGAGGCGAACTGGCTCAGGGCCATCTGCTGGGCAATCTCCGGGGAGATGTAACGCTGGCCGGAGTGTACCAGCCGGATGGCGTGGATCATCTCGTCAGGCGCAGCCCCCTTGGTCAGATAACCGGCGGCACCCGCCTGCATCACCTTGGTCGGGAACGGGTTTTCTGAATGAATGGTCAGCACTATGATGCGCACATCGGGCCGGATCCGCAGGATCTTGCGGGTCGCTTCCAGACCGCCGATCCCCGGCATGTTCATGTCCATCAGGATCACGTCAGGGTGATGTTGCCGGCAGAAGGCCACGGCCGTCTCGCCGCTCTGTGCCTCGCCCACCACCTTGATCCCGCGGACATCTTCCAAAATGCGTCTTATCCCTGTACGCACCAACTCATGATCATCGACCAGGAATACATTAATCACCCATACACCCCGTTTCTTATGTCGTTATATGCCAGTTAGGGTTAACACGGCGTCTTGCATCATAACCAAACTCGGTGATTTGGCAAACCATGGCCGGTAAAAGTTTGAAACTCTCCATTAATGCCGTTTTAAATCAACTAATTATGTAAAGTTTCAACCAAAAAACGGCGCCTTGAGGCGCCGTTTCGGGTCTGATTGTCGTGATCTTTCTCAGGGGGCCAGCAGGGCGCGCACCTTGTCCAGATCCCGCTGGGTATCCACTCCCACGGGGGGGGCCTCCAGCGCCTGGGCCACGTGGATCTTCTCCCCGTACCAGAGCACCCGCAGCTGCTCCAGCGCCTCGACTTGCTCGAGGGCGCTCGGCGCCCAATCCACGTAACGCTGGATGAAACCGGCGCGATAGGCGTAGATGCCGATATGGCGCTGATAATGCGCCCCAATCTCTGCGTGGCTCTGGGCAAAGCGATCCCTGTCCCACGGAATGGAGGCGCGACTGAAGTAGAGGGCATAGCCCGCCTGGTCGGTCACCACCTTCACCGCATTGGGATTGAACGCCTCTTCGGCATCCTGGATGGGCACGGAGAGGGTCGCCATGGGGGCGCTGGCACTGGCCAGGTTGTCTGCCACCTGGCGGATGATGACGGGGGGAATGAGGGGCTCATCCCCCTGCACGTTGACGATGATGGTATCGGCGGCAAAACCGTAGTGACGGCACACTTCCGCCAGACGCTCGGTGCCGGACTGGTGATCGGCGGAGGTCATGCACACCTCGGCCCCCGTCTCGCTGGCGACCGCAGCCAGTGCGTGTTGTACCCGCACGTCGTCGGTGGCAACGATCACCCGATCCGCACCGGACTGCAGGGCCTTTTCCACCACGTGCTGCACCATGGGTTTGCCATGGATGTCCGCCAGCGGCTTGCCCGGCAGCCGGGTCGAGGCGTAGCGGGCCGGAATGACGACGACGAAGCTCATGGGTTCAGCTCTTCGAGTGACAGGGCGCGGGCGCGGTTCTCCAGCAACACAGGGATCCCCTCCTCCAGCGGATAGGCCAGCTTGTCGAAGCGGCAGACCAGCTCATGGGCGGCCTTGTTGTAGTGCAGCTTCCCCTTGCAGACCGGGCAGGCGATGATGTCGAGCAATTTGATATCCAGTGCCACAACGAAACTCCTTTGACGATTTCGGACAGGCGATCCCGGTCAGTAATGCCGGGCAATCCAGTGGGCATGTCCGGCGCCGATGACGAGTACCCCTGCGGGCACAGGCCTGGTATTCACGCCGGACATCGCCATATTTTCAACTGATTGGGTCGCTGTGGCAGTCATTACCCAAGGTAAATCTCGCACCAACAGCACAAATACGATGTTTATTTATTCACATTAGCACGAGGTGCTGCCACATCCCCACGGGTCGTGGCCAAGGAGGCCAGCAGGGCATCGAGCAAGGAGGTCGGCAGCGCCGCACTGACCGGCAGATACCACCAGTGGTCCGGCGCGAAGTCCCGGCACTTGACCGCGTCCTTTTCCGTCATCAGCAAGGGACGTTCGCCGAAGCGGGCCAGCAGCTCGGCGCGGTCGAACGCCTGGTGATCCGCGTAGCCGACGCTCTGCTTGAGTTCATAACCAAGGCTGGTGAGGGTCGCGAAGAAACGGGGAGGATGACCTATTCCCGCCAGGGCATCGATTTCGCGCGGCAAAGGCTCGGTGGCCAGCGCGTCGCCGCGCACCCGGCGCGGCGTATCCGCCACCAGTTGCATGGGGTATTCCCCCCTCGCCGGGGTGCCGCCATTGCAGATGATGGCATCCACCCGCTGCAAGCGGGTCATGGGCTCGCGCAGGGGCCCCATGGGCAGCAGGCAGCCATTGCCGAAGCGGCGCATGCCGTCCACCACCACCAGTTCCAGATCCCGAGCCAGGGCGTAGTGCTGCAGGCCGTCGTCGGTGATGATGATGTCCACCTCTCCACTTTGCTCCAGCAACCGCACCGCATCGGCGCGCTTGGGCGCCACCACCACCGGGCAGCCACAGCGCCGGGCGATGAGCACGGGCTCATCCCCCGCCTCGGCCGTGGTGCTGTTCTCATCCAGTCGATACGGATAATGCGGCGCCTTGCCGCCATAGCCACGGCTCACCACCCCGGGTTTGAAGCCGCGAGCCTGCAACTGTTCCACCAGCCAGACCACGACCGGGGTCTTGCCGTTGCCACCGACCGAGATGTTGCCGACCACGATCACCGGCAGACTGGCGCGATAGGCTTTGAACCAGCCGCGTCGATAGGCATAGCGGCGCACGCCGCTGATGAGGGCGAACAAGAGGGCGAAGGGGGCCAGCGCCCAGCGCCAGCCACTCTTCTCGTACCAGAGCCGCTCCAGCATCAGGCCTGCTGGCTCGCGGCGGGTTGGCTGGCACCGAACTGGATGGCGCGCAGCTGGGCATAGGTGCCCTGCTGGCTCATCAGTTCGCTGTGGTTGCCGCGCTCGACAATGTGACCCTCGTCGATCACCAAGATCTCGTCCGCCTTCTCGATGGTGGAGAGACGGTGGGCGATGACCAGGGAGGTGCGCGCCTTGCACAGCTCGTCGATGGCCGCCTGGATGTGACGCTCGGACTCGGTATCCAGGGCCGAGGTGGCTTCATCCAGCAGCAGCACGGGGGCGTCGCGCAGCAGGGCGCGGGCGATGGCGATGCGCTGGCGCTGACCGCCGGACAGGGAGGCGCCGTTCTCACCGATGACGGTGTCGTAGCCTTCCGGCATCTTGCGCACGAACTCGTCGGCGTGGGCGATGCTGGCCGCGTGCTGGATCTGTTCCCGGCTGTAGCGATCTTCCGCCGCGTAGGCGATGTTGTTGGCCACGGAGTCGTTGAACAGGTGTACGTGCTGGGAGACCAGGGCGTACTGCTTGCGCAGCTCGCTCAACTTGTATTCGCGGATGTTGACCCCGTCCAGCAGGATCTCCCCCTGCTCGATGTCGTAGAAACGGGTCAGGAGGCTCGCGATGGTGCTCTTGCCGGAGCCGGAGCGCCCCACCAGGGCCACGGACTTGCCCGCCTCGACCTTGAAGCTGACATTGTGCAGCGCCGGAGTCTCCTTGGTCGGGTAGGTGAAGGTGACATTGCGAAACTCGATTTCACCACGGGCCCGCTCCAGGGTGCGGGTGCCGGTGTCCTCTTCCGGGGTGGAGTCGAGCAGGCCGAACAGGCTCTGACAGGCGGTGATGCCGCGCTGGAACTGGTTGTTCACGTCGGTCAGGCTTTTCAGCGGCTTGAGCAGCATCATCATGGAGGTGACCATGACGGTGAAGGTCCCCGCGGTCAGGGTCGCCTTGACGCTGTCGATGGTCGCCACATAGAGGAAGACCGCCAGGGCCACCGAGGCCACCATCTGTACGATGGGGCTGCCGATGGCATCCGCCGCCACCATCTTCATGGTCTGCTGGCGCATACGGTTGCTGACGGAGAAGAAGCGCTTGTCCTCCACCTCCTGGCCACCGAACATCAGCACCTCCTTGTGACCCTTGAGCATCTGCTCGGTGGAGGTGGTGATATCCCCCACCGCCTGCTGGATCTGGCGGCTGATCTTACGAAAACGACGGCTGATGAGACCAATCAGGACGCCCACTACCGGGCCCACCACCAGGAAGATCACCGACAGTTGCCAGGAGTGGTAGAACATCAGGCCCAGCAGGCCGATGACGGTGGCCCCTTCCCGCACCAGGGAGACCAAGGTCGAACTCGCGGCGGAGGAGACCTGGCCGGCGTCATAGGTCACCTTGGAGAGCAGGTTGCCGGTGTTCTGGCGGTCGAAGAAACTCATGGGCATGGCCATCAGGTGGCTGAACACCTGCTGTTGCAGCCGCATCACCACATGGTTGCCGACCCAGGCCATGCAGTAGTTGGAGAGAAAGGCGGCGCAGCCGCGCAAGGCGACGATACCCAGCACGAAGAAGGGCATCCACTTGAGCACGCTGCTGTCGTTGCCGTTGAGCCCCTGATCGATGAGCGGCTTGATGGAATAGACGAAGGTGGTATCCACGGCTGCATAGCCCAGCATGCCGATGATGCCGCCAACCAGTCCCAGTTTGCGATCCCGGACATAACCGAGCAGGCGCTTGAAGACGGGCCAGCTCTCTTGTGAGGTTTCTTGTTGCATGAATAGCCGTAATTGAAGGAAATGACGGGCTATTCTAGCCAAAGCGCAGGCTTACACCAAGCACCGCCATCACGCCGCGCGCTGACAACATGGAAAATAGCGAAGGCATGCCCTACCAACCCCAGAGTCTGGGCCGCCACCAGTCGCCGTTTCGCCGATACCATGGCCCCTCTTCCCGCTCGGCCCGGATCTTGAGTCCCGCCCCCTCGGCTTCGACCAGGATGGCACCATCCTGCCCCGTCACCCATTGATGCGCCCCCGCGTATCTGGCCACCACTTCGGGCTTGGGAAATTGCCACTGATTCATGAAACCCGCGCTATGAATGACAAAGGCCGGACTGACCACCGCCACGAAGCCCGGTGTCGAGGAGGTGCGGCTGCCGTGGTGCGGGCTGATCAGCAGGGTGCTGGCAAGCCTCCCTACATGCCCCTCAGCGTTTTCCAATACCAGCAGGCGACGCTCCGCTTCCTTCTCGATATCGGCACTGAGCAACATGCGGCGAGGGCCGTCGCTTATCTGCACCACACAGCCATCGTTGTTGTGTCCCGCTCCCGGCCGCACAGGCCACAGCACCGCAAACTCGAGCCCCTGCCAGCGCCACCGCTGACCACGCTGGCACAGCTGGGTGCCTGGGCTGAATGCAAAGGAGGAGATCTCCCGGCGCACCGGCAACGCCTGCAGCACGGCGAGACGATTGCCCGCGTGATCCTTGTCCTTGTGGCTGATGATGAGGGCATCCAGTACCCGGATGCCGAGTCGGTTCAGCACGGGCAGGATGGCGGCATCGGCCATGTTGTAGCCGCCGGGGTAGCGATCGCCGGTATCGTAGAGGATGCCCCTCTCCCCCCGACTGATGAGCACGGCCAGCCCCTGTCCCACGTCCAGCACCCGCAGTTGCCAGGGGCTGGGCGCAGGCCATGCAGCCAGCAGCAGGGCCGTGCCCACCGGCAGCGCCAGGTAGCGCCCCCCCGGTAGACGCCAGCCCGCCCACACAAGGATGAGCAGCAGACTCGTCGGCATCAGCCAGCCCGGCACCGGCCACCAGAGCTGAAGATGGCTCGCCAGCAGGTTCACGCCCCAGAGCACCCACTCCAGTCCGCATGCCGAGAGCCAGAACAGACCGTGGGCGAGCGTGGTGGAAATGGGCGCCACCAGCACGCCGATGAGTGCCAGCGGGATGATGCCGATGCAAAACAGCGGCAGAGCCAGCAGATTGAACAGCAGCGTCAGGGGGGCCATCCCCTCGAACAACAACAGTTGCAAGGGCAGCAGACCGACTAGCAGCAGAACTTGCAGACGCATCAGGCCGGGTCTGGCCATGAGATGGCTCGCCAGCAGCAGGAGCGCCACCGCGAGGAAGGAGAGCCAGAAACCCGCCGAGTAGAGGGCGAAGGGATCCCAGAGCGTGAGTACGACGAAGGCCCACAACCAGATGCGATGACTCGGCCAGTCACGCCGTCGCCAACGCAGCAGGCTCCAGACCGCCACCATGATGAGGGCCCGCTCGGTGGCCACCGCAAATCCTGCCAGGGCGCTGTAGACAGCGGCAAACAGCAGCGACACAACTATGGCGGCGCGCAAGCCGAACAGGCGCCCGAGCCACCACCCGAGCACCGCCACCAGGGCGATATGCTGGCCCGAGATGGCGATGATATGAGTCAGGCCGCTGCCACGAAACAGATCCCACTGGGCATCCGAGATCCCGCCCTGCTCGCCAAAGGTCAGCGCCGCCAGCAACGGTGCCTGAGACAGTCCAGCCCAGGCGAGACGGGCCTCGGCCAGCCAGCGTTCACGCCAGCCGGGGGCGACAGCCGCCAGCGCCACCACCCGGCGCAGGTTGCCGGTGGCGGTGATCCCCTTGCCCAGCAGCAGTCGTCGCCCGTCCATGCCCGCCTCGTTGGCGAGCCCATGGGCCGGCTTGAGCGTGCTCACCAGGGTAATCTGACTGCCGGCGGGCAGAGGGGGCAACCCCTGGTAGGCGTTGACGCGGATCAGGGGCGAAGGACGGATGGTTTTCTCATCCAGGGTGCCGAGACGCAACAGCAGGCGAGCAAATTTATCCCCCTCTTTCCCTCCGGAGGACTCCGTACTTTGCACCTCTGCGGTTATCATGTGGGCAGTCTGCTCCTCCAGACTCCCAAGCCAGGCCAGCCGATATTGCAGACTGACCTGCATCCAGAGCATGCCGAGCAACAGGAACAGCCAGGGCCAATGACGGCCATGGGCCAGCCAGAGAGCGAGCATCAGCAGCACGGCCCCCCATGCCATCGAGGGGAGCCAGGGCCAGAGCAGTGAGGAGCTTGCCCCCAGGGCAAACGACAACAGACGCAGATCCATTGAGCAAGTATTTAGCAAGGTTTCAAACATGCCCAAACGACTCATCAAACGCTGGCTGCCCGATCAGGAGAAGCTCAAGGAGCACAAACATTTACGCCTGTTTGGCAAGCTGCTGCTCGATGCCAACCTCTGGCACCTCAACCGGCGCTCCGCCGCCGGTGCCTTCGCGGTGGGCCTCTTCATGGCCTGGATCCCGCTCCCCTGCCAGATGCTGCTGGCCGCCGGCGGCGCCATCGCCTGCCGGGTCAACCTGCCCCTCTCCGTCGCCCTGGTCTGGCTCTCCAACCCCTTCACCATGCCGCCGCTGTTCTACGGTGCCTATCTGGTGGGATGCCAGCTGCTGGGCCAGCCCCATCAACATATCGAGATAGAGTTCACCTGGGCCTGGCTGGTCTCGGTATTCGAAACCCTGGCTCCGCCCCTGTTGCTGGGCTCCCTGGTGCTCGCCCTGCTGAGCTCCCTGCTCGGCTACGCCCTGATCCGCACCTTCTGGCGCATCAACACGGTGCGTCAATGGCAGAAACGCAAGGTGGCACGGGCATGCTGAAGCAGTGGATCGCCCGCCTGAAGCTGGATCCCGAAACCCTGCGCCAACAGAAATGGTTTGCCCTGTTCGGCGAGCGGCTGCTCGCTCCGGCCCTGTGGCAGGGTGGGCGCCGCGCCCTCTGCGGCGCCATCGCCTCCGGCATCTTCGCAAGCTGGGTGCCCATGCCCATGCACTCCCTGGTCGCGGTGGCCCTGGCCCTCGTCTTCAGTTTCAACCTGCCGCTGGCCCTGCTGGCGGTCTGGTTCAACAACCCCCTGACCCTGCCCTTCATGTACCTGTGGGCCTATCGCACCGGCTGTCTGATGTTGGGGCAGCCCCCCGAACCCTTCCACCTCAGCTGGTCTTTGCACTGGCTGGAACACGAGGCGGCCACCCTGGTGCCCCCCTTCCTGCTCGGCAGCCTGCTGCTCGCGCTGATCACGGCCGCCACCGGGGCCCTGCTCACCTTGTTGCTGCTGCAACTGGCTCGCCTCGGCAAGGGTCAACCCCGGCGCCCCTGACCGCATAACTTTCGAGGCGAATGAATGACATACGGGAGGCCAGCGCGAGGGTGTCCCTTGCCATCATCTGGCTCTGCCACCACACTCCTATCAGCCTGTTTCCTCTTTGGTCGACTGCGATAAGGAGCCCTCCATGGCCGAACCACTGACCCTCGCCTACGCCAATGGCCAGCCCATCACCCTGCTGCCCGCACTGGCCAACCGTCACGGCCTCATCACCGGCGCCACCGGGACCGGCAAAACCGTCACCTTGCAGGTGATGGCGGAAGGCTTCTCCCGCATCGGGGTACCGGTATTCCTGGCGGACGTCAAAGGGGATCTCGCCGGACTGGGTGCCCCAGGTGCCCCCTCCACCAAGTTCGATGCCCGCCTGGCGCAGCTCGGCATCCCTGCTCCTGAATTTGCCGCCAGCCCGGCCATCTTCTGGGATCTTTTTGCCGAGCAGGGTCACCCGGTGCGGGCCACCGTCTCCGACATGGGCCCCCTGCTGCTGGCCCGACTGCTCGGGCTGAACGACACCCAGAGCGGGGTGCTGGAACTGGTGTTCAAGGTGGCGGACGACGAGGGGCTGCTGCTGCTCGACCTGAAAGACTTGCGGGCCATGGTGCAGTTTGTCGGGGAGAACGCCAAGTTCCTCACCACCCGTTATGGCAATGTCTCTACCGCCTCCGTCGGGGCCATCCTGCGCAACCTGCTCACCCTGGAGAGCGCCGGGGGGGATCACTTCTTCGGCGAGCCCATGCTGGATATACAGGATCTGCTGCAAACCGACGGCGCCGGCAGGGGGCACATCAATGTGCTGGCCGCCGCCAGACTGACCCAGTCCAGCCGGCTCTATGCTTGTTTTCTGCTCTGGCTGCTCTCCGAGCTGTTCGAACAGTTGCCCGAGGTGGGGGATCCGGAACGCCCCACTCTGGTGTTCTTCTTCGACGAGGCGCATCTCCTGTTCAATGACGCGCCCAAGGCATTGCTCGAGAAGATAGAGCTGGTGGTGCGCCTCATCCGATCCAAAGGGGTCGGCGTCTATTTCGTCACCCAGAGCCCGGCCGACATCCCGGACTCGGTGCTGGGGCAGCTCGGCAACCGAGTTCAGCATGCCCTGCGCGCCTTCACCCCGAGCGATCAGAAGGCGGTGCGCATTGCCGCCAACACCCTGCGGGCCAACCCCGCCTTCGATGCCGCCGGGGTCATCACCGAGCTAGGCGTCGGTGAGGCCCTCGTCTCCCTGCTCGATGAGAAGGGGCGCCCCAGCGTGGTGGAGCGCGCCTTCATCGCCCCCCCCGCCAGCCGCATCGGACCGTTGATGGCGGCCGAGCGTCAGACTCTTCTCCAGGGCTCATTGCTGCACGGCCGCTATGAGCAGAGCGAGGACAGGGAGTCCGCCTTCGAGCGACTCAAGGGCAATGAGAATGAGGAAAAAACGGCCGGGGATGAGAAATCAAGCCCTTCCCCAACCCCGAAGAGCCAGCCTGAGCAGGGGGGGCTGCTCGATGCCCTGAGCGGCATGCTGTTTGGTCGCACCGGCCCCCGTGGCGGCCAGCACGATGGGGTGGTGCAGACCGCCGCCAAGAGCGTGGCCCGCACCCTCGGCAACGAGGTGGGACGTCAGCTGATCCGCGGCGTGCTGGGATCCCTGCTGGGAGGCAAGGGGCGGCGCTAGCCCCCACGAGAACCCGACATAAAAAAGCCCGCCGAATTGGCAGGCTTTTCGTGCGCCCTGGCGGGCAGGCGTTTGGTTTAGCGCGAGTCGCCTTACAGCACCTTGGCGATGGCATCGCACAGGGGATCGATGTTGGCACGGGTGATCCCGGCCACGCTGATCCGGCCGGAGCCGACGATATAGATGGCAAACTCGCTCTTGAGGCGCTCCACCTGATCTTTCGAGAGACCGGAGAAGGAGAACATGCCATTCTGCTCGCGGATGAAGCCAAAGTCCTGGGCAACACCGCGCTCGGCGAGCTTCTCCACCAGCAGCTCGCGCATCTCGCGGATCCGCACGCGCATGGCGGTCACCTCTTCCACCCACTCGGCATAGAGGGCCGGATCGCTGACGATGGCCGTCACCACGGCGGCGCCATGTGACGGCGGGTTGGAGTAGTTGGCACGGATGACGGTCTTCACCTGGGTGAAGGCCACATCGGCCACGGCCTTGCTCGCACTCACCAGGGTGAAGGCGCCGACCCGCTCGTTGTAGAGGCCGAAGTTCTTGGAGAAGGAGCTCGCCACCAGCAGTTCGTCGTGGCACGCGGCGAAGATCCGCAGCCCTTGTGCATCCTCTTCGATGCCACGGGCAAACCCTTGATAGGCGAAGTCAAACAGCGGCAGCCAGCCGGCGGCGGCGCTCTGTTTGGCCAGGGCCTGCCACTGCTCGGTGGTCGGGTCGATACCGGTCGGGTTGTGGCAGCAGCCGTGCAGCAGTACCAGATCGCCGGCCTGCGCTTCGGCCAGCGAGGCCTGCATGGCGGCGAAGTCGAGGCCCTTGGTGGCGGCATCGTAGTACTTGTACCATTTCACGGAGAGACCGGCGGCCTGGAACACGCTGACATGGTTGGCCCAGGTGGGATCGGAGATCCAGATGGTCTTGGCGAGCCCGTTGCGCACCACGAACTCGGCGGCGATGCGCAGCGCCCCTGTGCCACCCGGTGCCTGCGCCGTCTTGGCGCGGCCGCTGGCGATCAGGGCGGAGTCCTGCCCGAACAGCAGTTGTTGCACGATGCGGGCGTACTCGGGGTTGCCCTCGATGCCGAGATAATTCTTGGTCTTCTCGTCACCGAGCAGCTTCTGTTCGGCCTTCTTGACGCAGTGCAGTATGGGGGTGGCACCGGACTCATCCTTGTAGATACCGACCCCCAGATTGATCTTGTGGCTACGAGTATCGGCACGGAAGGCTTCGGTCAGGCCCAGAATAGGATCCGCTGGGGCGGCAACAACCTTTTCAAACATGGTAGTCCCTGTATTCCATTGAATGTGTTGGGTGGCAGGCGCGTTTTTGAAACAAAAAAGTGGCAAACAAAAGCGCCCGCAGGCGAGCGCATTGTCAGCTCTTTATACCACCCTGCTCAATAGGGGAAAACCGCTTTTTCACAGGCATCTTTGACCGCTTACACTGCCCTGGTCACCGACGGCATGCCACTCATGCGCCAGGGCGCAGACTTCGGCAGACAAACCGCTGTTTGACTCGATCAAATCGCTACAAAGTACCACCAGTGGCCGCGGGATCCGGCTCGGTTCCCAGGGGCGGGAATCCACCAGGGGCGCGGCATAGGCCTCCTTGATGGGTGCCAAGGCCCGTGGCAGCCACCAGCTCGCCGGCCGCCCGAGCCGCTCGGCCAGCATCAGCACCCGATCGATGGCCGCGGGCTCCAGCGCCCCCAGGTGACTCCAGATCACCTGAGGCGGCAGTGCGGCAATCAGGGACCGCAGGGCGCCGGGTTCATCGGGGGGCAGCCAGACCAGCAGGGCATCCTCGGGCAATGCCAGCTCCGCGAAGGCGCCGAGAGAATCGGTGCTGATCACTCGCTGCATATGCCCCTCCCCCCACAGGATCTTGCCAAGGCCCCCCAGGGTGCGAACGGGCAGCGCCACCTCGCCGAGACTCTCCAGCCAGGGCCCCGCATCCAGCAGGCGCCCCCCGCTGAAAAACAGGCTGAACGGGTGCGCGGCCCGCAGCCGCAGGGATTGATCCCGGCACAGCCCAATCCCCTTGTCTTCGAAGTTGATCTGCTCGACGGGGCTGAAGCTGCCCTGCCCTTTGCGATAGAGCGCCGCCAGTACCCGCTCGTTAACCCGCTCCCCCAGCAACCAGCCCTGTCCGTGCAGCCACTCCTCCGGCTCGGGCGGGGCGCATGCCATCTCGGCCAGGGTCAGCTCACGGGTCAGATAGCGGCGGCCCGCCGGCGTCAGCTCATAGCGATGATTGCCAAGGGCCAGCAACAGCTGATTGTCTCTGAGCATGCCGATGAGCGGCTGCCATTGGCGCGCACGCAGCACCGGGGCGGCATCGGCCAGCAACTGCTGCGCCAGCGCCCGCCACTCGGGGTGGGTGAAATCGATCAAGCCTGCTCTTCCCTGTCGGTCAACTTTCCTTCAACGAGTTGAATAATCTAGCGATCCTGCCAGAGAGAGCCAAGGGAAAAAGCGTGGCAACGTGATACTGCGCGGGAATGAGTGGGGAGAGATTGCAGAAAGAGAGCCAAAAATAAAACGGCCAAGCGAGGCTTGGCCGTTTCGTCACTAACTCAGCGTTAAGACTGGATTAGAAGTTGTACTGCAGGGCAACGGTGAACTCGTCATCCACGTTGTCGATACCCTGGATCTTGTACTCGGTGTAAGCCTTGAACTTGGAGGTGAAGTTGTACTGCACGCCCAGCAGGGTCTCATCAACAATATCTTCGTAAGAAGCATTGGCGGAGTTGGAGGCAACCTTGCCTTCCTTGAAGTTGTAGCCGGCCAGGAAGGTCCAGGCGTCAACGTTGTAGGAAGCAGCCAGCTCGTAGCCACGGCCCTTGTCCTTGTCGCTACCGAAGGCGGTGTTGTCGTAGCTCAGGTCACCCTGGGTGTAGACACCGGCGAAGTAGAAGCCGTTGATGGCGTAGTGTGCGCCCAGGGCCCACTCTTTCTTGTCGCCAGAAGCGGAAGTGGTGGTGCTTTCCAGGTCGGAGTAAGCGTAACCGGCGTCGAAGCCCAGACCGAAGTCGAAGTCATAACCAGCAGCGGCAGCATAGCCGTACTTACGTTTTACGTTCGGACCGTATACGGCGTCTTCAGTGATGCCTTGGCCGATGTCGGTAACCTTGACGGCTACGTCATCGTTGGTCTGGTAGGACAGCTTGCCGCTGAAACCGCCGAAGCTGTTGGAGTAGATGATCTGACCTTCTTGACGGCCGTCGTAGAAGTTACCTACGTCACCCCATTCGTTGAAGATATCGGTCGGCTCCAGCACGTCGTAGAACGCGGTGTCGGTTTGACCGAAGATGATTTTACCGTACTGGGTACCGTCCAGGCCGACATAGATGTGACGGGAGTTGAACTTGTTGTCAGAGTTTTCAGCAGAAACTTGCCACTCGGTCTTGGCGATACCGGACCAGGTGTTGTTCAGCGCAACTTTACCGGACCAGCCCAGACGGGAAGAACCAACCAGCTCGGTATCAGCGTCGTCATGGTCAGCGTATACGTTAGCCTGAACACGGCCGTAGATATCAAAAGAAGTACCGTCTTTGTCATAAACGACTGCGGCGTTAGCGGCAGAAGCGAACAGAGCCGGGATTGCGATAGCCAGAATTGTCTTTTTCATAGTTGTTTCCAATGCCTACTGTAATTAAACACTAAGTCCTTGTTATTCCCTGTGTTAGCGATGTTCTTTGCATCACTATGCCGCCGAGACTATCACCGGGTTTTCCTATCCGCAACGAAAAAACTTGGAACTTTTTGCGAAATGCTTAGTCAAAGCAAAAATTTTGTGAGCTGACTCTCACATTGACAACCCCTGAAAGGGAAAACGTTTACAGCGATTATCGCTGTATTAATAACCCGCCCTGGTGGTTTATTGCACCAATTTGAGTCCTTATACTATAAATGCGGCGCCAGGGATCCCTCCCCCTGTCACTCCCTGCCTCGACCCCACCGCCTTGTTGCGGGTATCCTGTCTTCACCTCCCCCGCATCGGCCAGACTTCATTTATGCTATCGACCCGCCTCAAAGCCACCATTCGCAATACTTATCGACAGATTGCCGATGGTTTACCCGGCTTTGTGCCCCGTAAAGAGCAGAACTTTCTGGTGGCCGAGATAGCCAAGACCCTGACCGGTGAATACGACAGGGCCCGCCGGATCCTGGTAGCCGAGGCGGGCACCGGTATCGGCAAATCCCTCTCCTACGCCCAGGGCGCCATCCCGGTGGCACGCCTCACCCAGAAGAAGCTGGTGATCTCTACCGCCACCGTCGCCCTGCAAGAGCAGCTCATCCACAAGGACTTGCCCTTCTACCACAGGCACAGCGAGCTGCCATTCCGGTTCATGCTGGTCAAGGGACGCCAGCGTTACTGCTGCGAACATCTGCTGGAGCAGGCGGCGAGCGGCGGCGAGATGGCCAACTTCGAGCTCGATTTCGGGGCTTTGAGCAAACACAAGCCTTCCGATGCCGACAAAGAGCGCTATCAGGCGCTGTGGCAGGCCTATACCGAGGGCAAGTGGGACGGCGATCGGGACAACTGGCCCAAGCCCATCCCGGATCTCTGCTGGGACAGGATTGCCGCCGACCGCCACAGCTGCAACAAGGCCCTGAGCCATCACCAGCCCTGCCCCTTCCACCGCGCCCGCAACGACATGGATGCCGCCGACGTGCTGGTGGTCAACCACGCCCTGCTGCTCTCGGATCTCACCATGGGGGGCGGCATCATTCTGCCGCCGCCGGATGAGTGCATCTATGTGCTGGACGAAGCCCATCACCTGCCGACCATCGCCCGGGATCACGGGGCCGCTTCCGCCAGCGTCAAGGGTTCGCGCCGCTGGCTGGAGAAGCTGGTGCAAAGTGCCGGCAAACTGGCCCGGGCGCTGAACAAGGAGAGCCTGCTGGACCCTCAGCTCAAGTTGCAGGATGCGCTGGCCTCCCTGCAGCCGGATCTCAAGGCGCTGGAGCAGTGGCTCGCCGGCAACGATCACCTGTTTGGGGGGGAGCAGCATCATCGCTTCGCCGACGGGGTGCTGCCGGATCCCCTGCCCATGCTGGCGGAGAATCTGAAAGAGGCGAGCAAGAAGGCGCTGCGTGCGCTGGACAGGATGCAGGGGGCCATCGGCGAGGCTCTCAAGGATGGGGAGATCCGCCGCAAGGAGGCCGAGCCCCTGCTGGCGGAGAGCGGTTTTCACCTGCAACGACTCGAGAGCTTCTGCGCCCTGTGGGAGATGCTGAGCCGCCACGTGCCCACCGGCAAGACGCCACTGGCCCGCTGGATGGCCAAGGGGGAGGATGGCGACATCTGGCTGCACGCCTCCCCCATCGAAGTGGGTTATCTGCTGGAGGAGTGGCTCTGGGCAAAATGCCTTGGCGCCGTGCTGGTGTCGGCCACCCTCACCGCCCTCTCCTCCTTCAGTTACTTCCGCCATCAGGTGGGGCTCAAGGAGCACGATGGCACCCGCTATCTGCGATTGCGTTCCCCCTTCGACTACCACAAGGCGGAGCTCTATCTGCCCAAGATGGTCCATGAGCCCAGCGCCCCGGCCTTCACCCAGGAGCTGATAGAAACTCTGCCCCGCCTGGTGGCGGGCAAGGAGGCGAGCCTGGTGCTCTTCTCCTCCTACCGGCAGATGAACGAAGTGGCGGCGGGAGTGCGGGCCAAGGGGCTCTCCCTGCTAGTACAGGGGGAGGCATCTCGCAGCGCCCTCTTGACCCTGCACAAACAGAAGTGCGACGGCGGCCAGGCCAGCATCTTGTTTGGTACCGGCAGCTTCTCCGAGGGGCTGGACCTGCCCGGCCACTACCTCACCAACCTGGTGATCACCAAGCTCCCCTTCGCGGTGCCCAACTCCCCGGTGGAAGAGGCCACCGCCGAGTGGATTGAGCAGCGCGGCGGCAATCCCTTCCTGCAGCTGACGGTGCCGGAGGCGTCCCGCAAGCTCATCCAGGCCTGCGGTCGCCTCATTCGCAAGGAGGCCGACAGGGGGCGGGTCACCATTCTCGACCGGCGCCTGCTGACCAAGCGTTACGGCAAGGGGCTGCTGGATGCCCTGCCGCCCTTCACCCGACGGGTGGAGTAGGCCAAAGGATCGACTGCCCGCCCCTTCTCCTGCGAGAAAATACGCTGCAAACCCGGTCAGAGACGCCCTAAACACCTATTGCCGCTGTGCGGCAAACCTGTAAAAATGAGCCCCTATTTTTCAGTGGGCACTCGCCTGACTGTTCAAGGAGATGAAATGAAACTGACTGTTCTGGTACCGGCCCTGGCTGGTCTGTTGTGGGCAGGTAGCGCCCTGGCCGCTAGCCAACTGGAAATAAACAATCCCTACGTCATCCAGCTGCTCGACGGTGAACCCGTCAACCCGCAACTGCTCGACAAAGCCACCGTCTTCTCCATCGAGCCTGGCCGGCACCAGGTCGTCGTCGCCTTCGAAGGCAACTACTCCAGCCGCAGCGAAACCAAGCTGGTGACCGCCGAGCCCCTGGTGATCAACTTCAACGCCGCCGACAACCAGCAACTGTTCCTCGACTTCAAGAAACCCCGCAAGGAAGAGGAAGCTCGTCGTTTCATCAAGGATCAGAACGTGGTCCTGAAAGACAAAGCCACCGGCCAGGCTCTGAAGACCGAGCAATTCATCATGCCGACCGTGGGTGGCTTCCAGCTGACCCGTGACTACCAGCAAGAGCTCATCAAGATGGGCAAGGCATTCAATCAGCCCAAAACCGTTGCCGTCTCCACCGCCGCCGTGATGGCTGCCGCCAGCGCGCCGGTCGAAGTGGCGCCGAGCAAGGCCATGAGCAACCCGGAAGCCCTGACCCAGCTGCAGAGCTGGTACAACAAGGCCGATGCCGAGACCCGCAAGGCATTCCAGATCTGGGTGATCCAGCAGCAGTAATGGCCACGCCATATCGATGCCAAAGGGGAGCCATGCTCCCCTTTTTCACGCCCTTCTCAAACCTTGGGCAGGCCGCCTCATGACGCTTCGCATCTTCCATCACGACAGCTATTCCGCCCTCGCTCTGCCGGCGCGCCACCGCTTTCCCCTCGCCAAGTACCAGGCGCTGCAGCAGACCCTGTCGGCCCGGGGTTATCCCCTGGCACTGACGGCCCCCGCCAGCCGGGAGCAGCTCACCCGCGTTCATGACGAGCACTATGTGGAGGCCGCCCTCACCGGCGCCCTGGGCCGGGACGCCATCCGCCGACTCGGCTTTCCCTGGTCGCCCCTGCTTATCGAGCGTACCCTGCACTCGGTCGGGGCAACCATTGCCGCCAGCCGCCATGCCCTGGCCGAAGGGTGCGGCCTGCAGATCTCCGGTGGCTACCACCATGCCCACCGGGACTATGGCAGCGGTTTTTGCCTGTTCAACGATCTGGTGATTGCGGCCCAGACCTGTCTCGACGAGGGACGCTGCGAGCAGGTGCTCATCGTGGATCTCGATGTCCATCAGGGGGATGGCAGTGCGGCCCTGTGCACGGAGAGCCGGGAGATCATCACCCTCTCCCTCCATGGGGAGCGCAACTTCCCCTTCCACAAGCCCGCTTCCCATCTGGATTTCCCGCTGCCAGAGGCCATGGAGGACGATGCCTACCTCACCACCCTGGAGCAGGCCCTCGCCCTGTCGCTGCGCCTCTATCAGCCGGATCTCATCCTCTATCAGGCCGGGGTGGATGTGCACCATGCCGACGAGCTGGGGTTTCTCTCCCTGAGCGATGCCGGGGTGCGCCAACGGGACGCCATGGTCTTTGACTGTGCGCGGCAGCATGGGCTGGCCATCGCCGCCGTGCCGGGAGGTGGCTATCGGCGAGACTGGCAGGCCCTGATCCCCCTGCATCTCTCCCTGTTTGAGGAGGCGCGGCGCCGCTTCGGCTAGCCCGCTCACCCCAAACGAAGAGGCGGCCCAGGGGCCGCCTCTTCTTTATATAAAGCACAACAGTGACGGCTCAGCTCGCCCCCAGGATTGGCTAGCCGATTGACGGCCCGGTATCTGGCGCCTTTGCCCACCCTCAGGCATGAGCCACCGGCGTCCTGTGTGTCCCCATCTTGCGCAGCAGCATCAGCAGATAGATGAAGGAGACGCAGGCTATCATGACGAACAACAGGTTATCCGAGTAGCGCTGCATCAGCATCGCGGTCAGGGTCGGCCCCAGCAGACTGCCGATGGTATAGCTCAGCAGCAGCGCCTGGTTCATCGCCACCAGCTGATGCTGTTCGACCTTCTCGCAGGCCCAGGCCATGGCCACCGGATAGAGCGTGAATCCCGCCGCCCCCAGGATGAACAAGGTCGGCCCCATGGCCGCGTTGCCGAGCATCCCCAGGGCCCCCAGGATCACCACGAACACCTGCACCCTCAGCACCGGCAAGCGTCCGAACCTGTCCGCCAGACGGCCGATGGGCCACTGCCCCAGGATGCCGGCACTCACCATCACCGCCATCCAGAAGCCGATGCCCCCGTCGCTCACGCCCTGATGATTCAGGTAGAGCGGCATCAGGCCATAGAGGGATCCCAGCACGATGCCGGAGATGATGCAGCCATCGACCCCGAGACGGGCCGATCGCAGGCGCAGCATGGGCCAGACCAGGGTGGTACTCTGCTGTTCCCCGTGCGCATTGACGATGCGAGTGAACAGCAATGGCAAGCTGGCCACCAGTATCAGACCGGTGACCCAGGGCAATACCGCCATCAGCCCGGTCGGCACCTTGCTCACCAGGAGTTGCCCCAGCACCGTGCCCACGTAATAGACCATCATGTAGGCGGCCAGCAGACGGCCACGGTTGTGGGCGGTGCCGCTGCACATCAGTGCACTCTCCACCACCACCCAGATCATGGCGCAGCCGACCCCGGCGAGGAAACGCCAGCCGAGCCAGTTCCAGAATTCGAGGCTGATCCCGAGGCCTACACAGCCTGCGGCGAAGAGCAGGGAGGCCAGGTAGTAACTGCGGTTGAAGCCGACCCGTTTGATGAGCGACCCCGCCAGCAGGGTGCCCAGCAGGTTGCCGCTGAAATAGGAGGAGCTGACCATGCCCACCTGCCAGGTCGGCAGTTTTTCATGGGCCAGCCAGAGCGGTACCAGGGTATTCAGCACCGCGATGGCCAGGGTCAGCAGCAGCAGGCCACAGAGCAATAACAGCACTGGCCGGGTATATGTGGTCATGGATAAAACCGTGGGGAGAGGCAAAAATGCGAGCGCATCATGCCACCGCCAAAACCATTGTCAATCGCTCAGAGAGAGCGTCGGCGGGATTTTTTCAGGCCAGTGATTGGTGCCCACAGTGCGACTCAGCGAGCGCCAGCTGAACCTTGTTCATATCCTGCTGATTATCTGGCGGTTTCTATATAAAGCGAGGGCCTTAAGCAGGGTTTGCCCTCCCCCCATGGGCAATGGCGACGGCCAGCATAAAGACGGAAGCGTGAAGAAGCGAGGTTGCAGAACACTGTGGGCCAAACAAAAAGCGCCCGCAGGCGCTTTGTGTGTCAGTCGGTGGCAACGCCAGCAAGGAGGCCCCGGCTCAACGTTTCTTGGCGTACTTGCGACGGGCGCGGGCCTGACGCTGCTCCTCACGCTCCGCCTTCTCCTTGGCCTTCTGCTCGGCCTCGGCATCCGCTTCGATGATCTCCGCGGCCACCATCTCCGGCGTTTCCAGGGAGATGCGGCCCAGCATGCCGGAACGGAACTCGTTCACCAGGATCTCGGACGCCTTGTGCAGATCGGCAAGCCCCCCCTTGCGCATGAAGCCGCGCTGGCGGGCGATAAGCTCGAGCAGCTCGATCTCGGTTTGTGGCAGCTCGCTCAACTGGTAGCGCGTCTTGATCCGCTCGGGGTACGCCTTGATGAAGTAATCGGCGGCGAACATGGCGATGTCGGCATAGTCGAACACCGTGTCCTTGATGGCGGCGGTGATAGCCAGCCGGTAGCCGCAGGAGGGCGGATTGAGCTTGGGCCAGAGGAAACCCGGGGTATCGGTCAGGATAACGTTGTTGTCGAGCTTGATCCGCTGCTGGGACTTGGTCACCCCCGCCTCGTTGCCGGTGCGGGCGATGATGCGCCCCGCCAGGGTGTTGATCAGGGTCGACTTGCCCACGTTGGGGATGCCCATGATCATGGCCCGCACGCCGCGCAGGTCGAAGTTGCGCTCAGGCAGCATCTCGTGGCACAGGGTCAGCAGCGCCTTGATCTTCTCCGGCTCCTGCTGGGTCAGGGGCAGCGCCTTGATCCCCTTCTCTTTTTCCATGTGCGCCACCCACAGCTCGGTGATCTCGGGGTCGGCAAGATCCGCCTTGTTCAGCACCTTGATCACCGGGGTATCGCCGCGCAGCTCGGGCACCAGCGGGTTTTCGCTGGAGAAGGGGATGCGGGCATCGATCATCTCGATGATGACATCGACCTGGGGCATGACCTCGGCAATCTCTTTGCGGGCCTTGTGCATGTGGCCGGGGAACCAGTTGATGGACATATCCGTGACTCTCTGTAAGGGCTGCAGGCGCTGGCTTGCGGGAACGCGCGGCGAGCGATGGCGGACGTCTGGCGTCGCAAGGGGGCGCATTTTACCCGTTGGCGCCTCAATTTGACAGGTGATTCTAGTCAGATAAAAGCAAACCACCAAGCCGCTGGCTCCCCCTGCCCGCCTTTATTCAGGGCGGGAAACTGACAGAGCCATCATCAATAAGTGATTGATACAACATAACATTTAGCTAACACCTTCATCGGATTGTCATCCAATTTCACTAAAAGTGTCATCCGGCCCCTCTAGGCTGCGCTCAGGTTTTACAAGGAGCGAACCCCAATGAGAAAGATGGCAGGACTTGCATTGATGATCGGCGCCGCCCTGGCCGCTGGCTGCAATTCCACAAACGACAGCAATCCCCCCGAACCCCGCGCCAAGAACGTGATCTTCTTCCTCGGCGATGGCATGGGCCTCAACACCCTGACCGCGGCCCGTATCTACGGCGTCGGTGAAGAGGGGGATCTCACCATAGACACCCTGCCGGAGACGGCCTTCATCAAGACCTACTCCCACGATGCCCAGGTCACCGACTCGGCCCCCTCCATGGCGGCCTACATGACCGGGGTCAAGAGCAACAACGGCGTCATCAGCATGGACAGCGACGCCACCCAGGAGGCCGACTGCAACCAGAGTGCCGGCAAGCCGGTCACCACCTTGCTGGAGCTGGCCAAGGCTGACGGGCGCGGCACCGGCATCGTCACCAGCACCCGGGTGACTCACGCTACCCCGGCCGCCACCTATGCCCACATCTGCAACCGGGATCTGGAGGCAGACATCGCCGCCCAGCTGGTTCCGGGTGGCGCCGGCTACAACGGGGCCCTGAAAGAGGGGCTGGACGTGGTGCTCGGGGGCGGCAGCAGCTTCTTCCTGCCCACCGCCGACAAGGGCACGCGCACCGATGGTCGCAACCTGGTGAGCGAGATGCAGGCCAAGGGCTACCAGTTTGCCAGCACCCTCGACGAGCTGAACCAGGCCGATGCCAGCAAGCCGCTGCTGGGATTGTTCGGTTCGAGCCACATGAAATATGACCTGGACAGACCGGCCAGCGAGCCTTCCTTGAGCCAGATGACACTGGCTGCCATCAAGCAGCTCCAGGGCAAGGAGAAGGGTTACTTCCTGATGGTGGAAGGGGGACGCATCGATCACGCCCTGCACGACACCAACGCCAAGCGCGCCCTGCAGGACACCATCGCCTTCGATGACGCCATCAAGGCCGCCATCCTTGAGGTGAAGAAAACCGACCCCGAACTGCAGAATACCCTGATCGTGGTCACCGCCGACCATGACCATACCCTGGTACTGAACGGCTATGCCAAGCGTACCGGCAAGACCACTGCCAGCAACCCGGGCGTGCTCGGGCTGGTGAAGAACTACACCGATGGCGAACCCAGCAAGGACGCCGACGGCATGCCTTACACCATCATCGGCTTTGGCAACGGCTACAACCGGGTAGAAGGCCCGCGCAGCAGCGTGGCCGCCCTCGATGACGCCACCGTCTCCGCCGACGATTACCACCAGGAGGTGGTGGTCAGCACCGGCGACATCGGCAACGAAACCCATGGCGGCACCGACGTCTTCCTCGGCGCCATCGGCCAGGGAGCGGACAGCTTCCACGGCTCTCTCGATAACACCGCCGTGTTCGGCAAGGTCAAGGCTGCGGCCAAGCTGTAAGGAGCATTCTGATGAAATCAGCCATGAATAAAACCCTCGTCTGCACCGCCCTACTGGGAGCCCTGGCGGGCCAGGCCCAGGCCAGCGACGCCAAGAACGTGATCCTCTTCATCGGTGACGGCATGGGTCCCACCGTCCTCACCGCCACCCGCCTGTTCAAGGTCGGTGAAGAGGGGGATCTGGAGATCATGAAACTGCCCCGTAGCGCACGCATCAAGACCTTCTCCAACGATGCCCAGACCACGGATTCGGCCCCCTCCATGGCGGCCTACACCACGGGCGTCAAGATGAACAACGAGGTCATTGCCATGAGCAGCGATACCCAGGCCGTGGCGCCGGGCAAAGATGTGAATGGCAACAAGGGCGTCAACAACTGCACCAGCGACAATGGCACCCCGGTGCCCACCCTGCTGGAGCTGGCCAAGGCGGCGGGCAAGTCCGTCGGCGCCGTCACCACCACCGAGCTGACCCACGCCACCCCGGCCGCCACCTACTCCCACATCTGCCACCGGGATGCAGCCTATGCCATCGCCGAGCAGGCGGTGCCGGGCGGCGCCGGTTTCAACACCGCCCTCGGGGATGGGGTGGATGTACTGCTGGGGGGCGGTGCCAATCACTGGACCCCTTATAGTGCCAGCAACAAGGGGGGCCGCGCCGATGGCCGGGATCTCACCGCCGAGCTCAGTGCCCAGGGTTATCAATACGTCACCACCCAGAGCGATCTCGCCAAGGTGCAAAACGGCAAGGTGCTGGGGCTCTTCAGTGCCAAGTCACACCTCGACTACGAGCTGGACCGGGTCGCCAAGGGCGCGGCCAACACCCAGCCGTCCCTCTCCGAGATGACCGCCAAGGCGATCGATCTCTTGAGTCAGAACAGCGAGGGCTACTTCCTGATGGTGGAAGGGGGACGCATCGACCACGCCCTGCACGCCACCAACGCCAAACGGTCGCTGACCGATGCGGTGGCTCTGGACGAAGCGGTGAAGACGGCATTGGCCAAGGTGGATCTCGCTAACACCCTGATCGTGGTCACCGCGGATCACGACCACACCATGACCATCAACGGTTACTCCGCCAAGGGCAACCCCGTGCTGGATCTGGTGAAAAATGAGGATGGTTCGACCCAGAACGACGCCCAGGGCAAACCCTTCACCACCCTGGTGTTCGGCAACGGCCCTACCCGTCACGACGTTCGCCCCATCCTCACCAGCGATCAGGTGATGGCGGATGACTATCTGCAGGAGACCGGCGTCAAGCTCGGCTCCGAGACCCACGGCGGCGGAGATGTCATGTTGTTCGCGGGCGGTGCCGGCAGCGACCGCTTCAAGGGCACCCTCGACAACACCCGCGTGTTCGGCAAGTTGCGGGAGGCGCTCGGTCTGTAAACGGCAGGGGCCAGCCGATAAACGCTGGCCCCTGCTCTTTCGAGCGATGCTTATGATTCGACTCTTGTTTCCTCTCTGGCTGCTCGCCAGCCCCGCGATAAGCCAGGCCTACTTCGACGACGTTCCGGACTTGGCCACCCGCATCAGCTACCAGAACCGGGTGACCGGTGCCGATGGCATCGCCCGGGAGAGCCACTGGCAAGAAAAATGGATGCGGGTCGGCAACCAGGTGTGGAGCCAGCGGCTCATCCCCATTCCCCTGGCCCGCGCCTATCACGCCACCCATGACGCCAATCCGGGCCACAAGCATTTCACCCACCAGATGGCAGCCCGCTGGGTCAGCCAGAGCGACGAGGGCCTGCAACTGCGCTACGCCGACGCCTGGCACAACCAGTTGGTGGACGTTCCTCCCGAGGAGTACGGCCAAGTCGGCTTTACCCCCAATTGGGACAAGATCCGCTATTTGGTGGATCCGGCCCTGCTGCAGGGCATGACGCCACTGGACGAAGCGGCCCCCGCCCAGGCCCTCTGGTATGAGAAACGCGAGGGCAAGCAACGCACCCGCATCCTCTGGTCCAGTCAGTGGCAACTCCCCCTGGTGGTGGAGTCCGCGAGCCTGGATGGTTATCGCAGTTACCGGATGGAAGTGACCCCGAAGTCACTGCCAAAGACCTTGCCCTGGCAGCAGCTCGATGGCTACCAGGCGCTGGATCTGCGGGACTTCTTCGATTAGCGGATAAGCACGCCCCGGTACGCCTGCCCAGCATCATGATACACTCCCGCCATTCTCTGTCGGGCCCTTGCTCATGTCGCTGCGCACTCTGCTTTTATCATGCTCGTTCTGGCTGCTGGTGCCTTGCGCCGGCGCCGTGACCGTCATCGCCGGACAGGTGCCCCCCTATGTCATCCAGTCGCAACAGGGGGCGCCGAGCGGCATGGTCATCGAAGTGCTGGAAGAGGCGGCGCGCCGACTGCATGAACCCCTGCACATCGAGCTGATGCCCATGGCCCGCGCCGTGGAACAAGCCAGATACCGGGCGGACGTCCTGCTGGTGCCCCCCGTCAAGAGCCCCCAGCGCGCCCCCCGTTTTCTCTGGATAACCCCCTTGCTGGACGAGGCTTTCGTGCTAGTGACGCACCGCCACCATCACCCCGCCCCTGTCACGGTCGGTGAACTGCCCTCCCTGTCACTCGGCGCCATGCGCGGCTCTTATGGCCATAGCCTGAGCCGGACACTGCCCGAGCAGCGGGTCGAGACGGTCGCCGAGGAGCTCAACAACGCCAACAAACTGGCCCGTGGGCGCATTCAGGTCTGGGCCGTGGCCTGGAATACCGCCCGCTATGCCCAGAGACAGGCGGGCCTGCCCCTCAATGACCTGGTGCGGGGTGACACCTTGCAGACCACGCCGCTCTACCTGGCCGCCCATCCCGGTTTTCCACCCAAGGAGGCGGCGCGCTGGCGTCAGGTCATCCATGAGATGCGAGCCGACGGGACGCTAGCCCGCATCCTCAAGCAGTACGACTACCAGACCCCCTGACATTGCCAAAGCCTGTGGGAATGGTTATGGTATCCACATGAAAGCACTCATGATTTTTTCCAGTCCGCTCACACCCCGTTGAGCCCCCGCCCTCGCCCTGCAGCGCGAGTCGCTCGGGGGCATCGCGCTTGCGATCTCGTTACACAATCCCGATTTATCTCTCGACCAGCTTGCCCGTCATCCTGGTCTTGTCAGCCATTGATAAGGAATGCCCTATGAAACAGCCACATCTCGTGATTTCCAGCCTGGATCTCGATCGTATCGAGCAACTGCTCGGTAACCACCCCCAGCACCTGGCCCTGCAAGAGGAGCTGGATCGCGCCGAGATCCGTGAACCCGCCGACATGCCGCCGGACGTGGTCACCATGAACAGTACAGTTCGCTTTAAAATGCAAAATAACGACAGTGAATTCTGCCTAACTCTCGTTTATCCGAAGGATGCACTTGGTGACGAGACCAAGATCTCGGTGATGGCGCCGGTCGGCAGCGCCCTGCTCGGGCTGAAGGTCGGTGACAGCATCGCTTGGCCGGGCCCCGCCGGTCGCACCATCCAGGTGGAGATCCTGGACGTGGTCTATCAGCCCGAGCGCGCCGGCGAGCTGCACCGCTGATCACCCAGGCGCCCTTCCCCCCTGTGGAAGGGCGTACCGCCTGATCCGGATCAAACTTCCCACCCGTCCGGTCACTTATCTTGCTCACCGTTTGCCCTTTCCCTTGAGCCAAGGTGGCACCACGGGTATCTTGTTGGCCGCGCCAGCCCTGGCCACAGCTTCAGGCCGACACCATGATAAACATTGCCCTCATCGACGATCACCAGATAGTCCGCTCCGGCTTCGCCCAACTGCTCAACCTGGAACCCGATCTGCGGGTCGTCGCCGAATTCGGCTCGGCCGATGCCGCCCTCGCTGGTCTGCCCGGCAGCGGCGTCCAGCTCTGTGTGTGCGACATCTCCATGCCGGACGGCTCAGGGTTGGAACTGCTCAGGCAACTCCCCTCCAGCCTCGCCGTGGTGATGCTGTCGGTGCACGACAGCCCGGCCCTGGTGGAGCAGGCCCTGCAGGCGGGAGCCAAGGGGTTTCTCTCCAAGCGCTGCAGCCCGGATGAGCTGATCGCCGCGGTGCGCACCGCCGCCCGGGGGGGCTGTTACCTGACCCCGGACATCGCCCACAAGCTCGCCTGCAACAGCCGGGATCCCCTCACCAACCGGGAGCGGGAGGTGGCACAACTGCTGGCCCGCGGGCTGGAGGTCAAGGCCATCGCCGAGCAGCTCGGCCTCTCCCCCAAGACGGTGCACGTACACCGCGCCAACCTGATGGACAAGCTCAAGGTCAGCAACAACGTGGAGCTGGCCCACCGCATGCTGGACAGCTGGTGATCCCCCGTCTCGCCAGCTATGCCGCCATCTCGCTGGCGGCCAGCTTCATCTTCGCCGCCGGCTGGTTCTGCCTCTGGAGCATCGGCCTGCACCTGGTGGAGCACCCGGCCCTGGCGGTATTGCTGTTTCCGTTCGGTTTGCGGCTCGGACTGCTGCTGCAAAGCCCGCTCCCCTACTGGCCGCCGCTGCTATTGTGCGAGGCCCTGCTGCTCTACTGGCTCGACAGGGAGGTCGGGATCCCCCTGTGGCCATGGATAGAAGCCGGCAGCCTGCTCACCCTGGTACCCCTGCTCATCGCCCGTCGCCAGCCGGTGCGCAACGACTGGCAGCAACTGCTGGTGCTGCTCGCCACCGTCACCGTGGCGGCCCTGCTGCAATCCCTGCTCTGGCATCTGGCCGGGGAGGCGGCGCTCACCGCCCTGCTGCTGACCCTGACCGGCGGGCTCACGCTCACCTCCACCTGCATGCTGATCTGGCACTATCTCACCCGCGCCACCTGGGTGCCCCTCGGCCCCGCCCTCATCGATCAGCCAGTGGACTGGCGCTTTCGTCACCTGTTCTGGTATCTGCTGCTGTTCGTGCTGAGCCTGGGGTTGCAACTCGGCCTGCCGGACTCCCTGGTGCGCTTCACGCCGTTCTGCCTCGCCATTCCCATCATGGCCATGGCCTGGCGCTACGGCTGGCAAGGCGCCCTGCTCGCCACCCTGATGAACACGGTGGCGCTGATGGCAGGCCAGGCCTGGCACGAGCACCCGCTGGATCTGCTGCTCTCCCTGCTGGCCCAGAGTCTGACCGGTCTGCTGCTCGGCGCCGGGATCCAGCGCCAGCGAGAGCTCAACCAGGCACTCACTCAGCAGCTCGCCCACAATCGCCAGCTCACCGAGCGATTGCTGGAGACCGAAGAGTGCATCCGCAAAGAGGTGGCCCGGGAGCTGCACGACGATATCGGCCAGACCATCACGGCCATTCGCACCCAGGCGGGCATAGTGCGGCGTCTCGCGCCGGACAACCCCGGTGTCGGCCAGAGCAGCGCCCTCATCGACACCCTATCGCTCGGCATCTATGACGCGGTGCGCGGCCTGCTCGGTCGCCTGCGCCCCCGTCAGCTCGACGACATGAGCCTGGAGCAGGCGGTGCAGGGGTTGCTGCGGGAGCTGGAACTGGAGCGCCGCGGCATCGTCACCCGCCTCGAGTGGCGGCTCGGAGACAGCGATCTCTCCGATGCCCAGCGGGTCACCCTGTTTCGGGTCTGCCAGGAGGGGCTCAACAACGTGGTCAAGCATGCCAACGCCAGCTCGGTGCGCATCCAGGCCTGTCAGCAGGGTGGCCAGCTGCTGCTGCAACTGGAAGACGACGGCTGCGGTCTGCCCGAACACGCGCCCCAGGGTTATGGCCTGCTCGGCATCCGCGAGCGGGTGCAGGCGCTCGGGGGCAGGCTGCAGCTCTCCTGCCTGCACGGCACCCAGCTGACGCTCTCGCTGCCCAGCCGTAAACGGGAGGCGCCGGATGCGTGACCTTAGACGCCCACGCAGGACTCCTTCATGCTGAATTTCATCAAGAGTCATCCTCCCGCACCGCCGCTGCGGGACAAACGCGAGATAGACGCCACCTATCGCCACTGGCGCATCCACCTGCTGCTGACCATGTATCTGGGCTATGCGGTCTTCTATTTCACCCGCAAGAGCTTCAACTTCGCCATGCCGGAGATGCTGGCCCAGGGTCTGCTGGACAAGGCCGACATCGGCCTGCTCGGCACCCTGTTCTACCTCACCTACGGGGTGTCCAAGTTCCTCTCCGGCATCATCAGCGACCGGGCCAACCCCCGCTATTTCATGGGTATCGGACTGATGGCGACCGGGGTCATCAACATACTGTTCGGGCTGTCGTCATCGCTGTGGCTGTTCGCGGCCCTGATGGCGGCCAACGCCTTCTTCCAGGGCTGGGGCTGGCCTCCTTGTTCGAAGCTCCTCACCAGCTGGTATTCACGCACCGAACGCGGCGCCTGGTGGTCGGTCTGGAACACGGCGCACAATGTGGGCGGCGCCCTCATTCCCCTCATCGTCAGCACCATCGCCCTGCAACATGGCTGGCGCTACGGCATGATAGTGCCCGGCCTCCTCGCCATTGTGGCGGGGCTCTTCCTCTGCTGGCGGCTGCGGGATACCCCGAGCACCCTGGGGCTGCCCACCGTGGGACAGTGGCGAAGCGATGCGCTGGAAATCGCCCAGCAGACCCAGGATACCGGTCTCACCCCACGCCAAATCCTGCGCAAATACGTGCTCGGCAACCCCTATATCTGGCTGCTGGCCTGCTGTTACGTGCTGGTCTATGTGGTGCGTACCGCCATCAATGACTGGGGCAACCTCTACATGACGGAGCAACGCGGCTTCAACCTGATGAGCGCCAATTCCGCCATCTCCATGTTCGAGGTGGGAGGCTTCATCGGCGCCCTGGTGGCGGGCTGGGGATCGGACAAGCTGTTCAACGGCAACCGGGGTCCCATGAACCTCATCTTCGCGGTGGGGATACTGCTCTCGGTGGGCTCCCTGTGGCTGATGCCCTTCTTCAGCTATGTGATGCAGGCGGCCTGCTTCTTCACCATCGGCTTCTTCGTGTTCGGGCCCCAGATGCTGATCGGCATGGCGGCCGCCGAGTGTTCCCACAAGGACTGCGCCGGAGCCGCCACCGGCTTCGTCGGCCTGTTTGCCTACATGGGGGCGGCGCTGGCGGGCTATCCCCTGGCCCGGGTGCTGGAGATCTGGCACTGGAATGGCTTCTTCGTGGTGATCTCGGTAGCGGCCGGGGTCTCGGCCCTGCTGCTACTCCCCTTCCTCAAGGCCCAGGCGCCGAGGCTCCCCATCACAGCCCTGAGCTGAGCCGTGACACGTCCTCCTCCACAGGCAGGACGTCGTCATCAAGGGATAGCCACCACCCGACTGCCAGTGTCATCCGGCGACACAATACGGGTGAAACAAGCTCGTTTGATCCCCGCAAGCCGGGGGAAAGTGGCACAAAACGACCTCGACGGCGTTTTGCACTTGAACCCGCGCGCTTAGATAGATATGTTGTTTTCGTGTGCTTTTATGAGTCAAGCCACGAGGGAAAAGTGCGACTAACTTATTGAGTCTTCTAGCACAATCAAGTTTTGGTACATTTTTCACTCAGCAGACCATTCATAGAATCTCATATGGGGCTTTTGCCCGACCCAAGACAATAATCCTGTCTTGCCTGTTGCCGGATGCAGCAGTCTCTTGTGCCATGGAGTCGCACGGGAGCAGGTTCAAGGCCGAACACACTTTCGACAGAGACGTCACCGATATGATCAAAAAACTCATTCTCTCTACCCTGCTGCTGTGCGGGCTGGCCAACGCCGCTCCCAGCTCAACCCTGGACGCCGTGCTGGAGCGCGGTGTACTGCGGGTCGGCTTCGACGCCGGCTATCAACCCTTCGAAATGACCAACAAGCAGGGCCAATACATCGGCTTTGACGTGGATCTCGCCAAGATGGTCGCCAAGGAGATGGGCGTGAAGGTGGAGTTCGTCAACACCGCCTGGGACGGCATCATCCCCGCCCTCTTGACCGACAAGTTCGACGTCATCATGGGCGGCATGACGGTCACTCCCCAGCGCAACCTACGCGTCAACTTCGCCGATCCCTACATCGTCGTCGGCCAGACCATCGTCCTGCGCAAGGACAAAGCGAACGAGATCAAATCCTTCCAGGACTTGAACGATCCCAAATACAAGATCGCGGTCAAGCTCGGCACCACCGGCGAACAGGCGGTCAAACGCATGATCCCGAAAGCTACCCTGCTGCAGTTTGAAACCCAGGATGACGCCAAGCTGGAAGTGATCAACGGCAAAGTCGATGCCTTCATCTATGACCTGCCCTACAACGCCATCTTCGCCTCCCAGAATGCCGGCGCCGTGGTGCACCTGGACAAGCCGTTCACCTTCGAGCCGCTGGCCTGGGCCATCCGCAAAGGCGATCAGGACACCCTCAACTGGTTCAACAACTACCTGCGCCAAATCAAGGGTGACGGCAGCTACGACCGTCTCTACAAGAAGTGGTTTGAATCCACTACCTGGCTCAACCAGCTCAAATAACACCTCTCAAGGGGCGGTCCGCCGCCCCTTCACGCAGACCCCCACACAATAACGACAAGAGAGGTTGTGACAGTGATCAACCCCAAACCCGCAAGACAGATGGAAAAACAACCCAATCAGCTGCTCTGGCAAGGCGTTTTCCTGCTGATGCTGCTGGCCGCCATCTTCGGCATCTACAAGGCCGTACAGGCAGTGGATTACACCTGGCGCTGGGAACGTATTCCCCAATACATCGCCTACCAGGCCGAACAGAAACATTTCGCCGAATTTGATGGCACCGTGGTCGCCGAGAAGGGTCAGCTCTTCCTGCAAGACGATGCCGATGCCAGCCGTCGCCAGGCCATCGCCCCCCAGGGTGCACAAGTGGCCGAAGGGGATACCATCTTCCTCGGTGATACGCTCGATTCCCAACTCAGCTGGACCGCCGGCCCCATCGCCTGGGGCGTCTGGGTCACGGTCAAACTCTCCCTGGTGGCCGGAGTCTTCGCCATCCTGCTCGGCACCCTGGCAGGCCTGGCCCGACTCTCCCCCAACCCCGCCCTGCGTAACCTGGCGGTGACCTATGTGGAGCTTATTCGCGGCACCCCACTGCTGGTGCAGATCTTCATCGTCTACTTCTTTATCGGCACCGTATTGAATCTGGATCGCTTCACCGCCGGGGTGGCGGCGCTGGCGGTGTTTACCGGTGCCTATGTGGCGGAAATCGTGCGAGCCGGCATCAGCTCCATCCACAAGGGGCAGATGGAGGCAGGCCGCAGCCTCGGCATGACCTCGGCCCAGACCATGCGTTACGTGATCCTGCCCCAGGCCTTCAAGCGCGTGCTGCCGCCGCTGGCGGGCCAGTTCATCAACCTCATCAAGGACTCCTCCCTGGTCTCCGTCATCTCCATCACGGATTTGACCAAGGCCGGACGCGAGGTGGTGAGCTCCACCTTCAGCCCGTTCGAGGTGTGGTTCACCGTGGCCCTGCTCTATCTGGTGCTCACCGGTACCCTCTCCTTCCTGGTCCGCCGTCTCGAGGTGAAATATGCGAAAAGCAACTGATATGCAAACCCGACCGCTGTCGAGACACCTTGCCCACACCTTCCTCGTCCATCCGCTGGAGGTGACACATGCAGAAAGCCACTGATCCCATCATCAAGGCGACGGGCGTCGAGAAGTTTTACGGCAGCGAGGTCCATGCTCTCAAGAACGTCAGCACCCAGGTAGCCGAGGGGGAAGTCGTGGTGATCGTGGGCCCGAGCGGCTCGGGAAAATCCACCTTCCTGCGCACCCTCAATCAGCTCGAAACCATCAACGACGGCCACATCGTCGTGGACGGCATCAGCCTGACCGAGCCCGGGGACGTGAACAAGCTGCGGGAAGAGGTGGGCATGGTGTTCCAGTCCTTCAACCTCTTCCCCCACCTCAGTGTGCTGGACAACATCAGTCTGGCCCCCCAGAAGGTGCGCGGCCTCTCCCGAAAGGAGGCGGAGGAGAGAGCCAAGGCGCTGCTGCTCAAGGTCGGACTCTCCAACAAGGCCCAGAGCTACCCGTCCCAGCTCTCCGGTGGTCAACAGCAACGGGTGGCCATCGCCCGGGCGCTGGCCATGCAGCCGCGCATCATGCTGTTCGACGAGCCCACCAGCGCGCTGGATCCCGAGATGGTGGGGGAGGTGCTCGACGTGATGAAGGGGTTGGCGAAAGAGGGCATGACCATGGTGGTGGTGACTCACGAGATGGGCTTCGCCCGCGAGGTCGCCGACCGGGTGCTGTTCATGGAGAGCGGCGAGTTGTTGGTGGATGAGAAGCCCGGCGATTTCTTCGACAATCCCCCTTCCCCGCGCCTGCGCCAGTTCCTGAGCCAGGTGCTGTAACACGGCATCGCCGAACACCACAGAGGGAGCCTTGGCTCCCTCTGCCTTATGCACCAGCCCATCATCCGCCGCGCTGGCCCCATGAAATGTTAATGAAATTTTACATTCATTCGGTATGCTGGGAGCCAACTGGTCCAACCGGATGGCTGACATGGATGTCCAACTACTGCTGCTCTACCTCTCCCCCCTCTTCCTCGGCTTTGTCGTCTGGGAGATGCTCTACCTGCGCAAGCATGGCACCGCCTTTCCGAGCGCCGCTTATCAATGGCGGGATCTGTTCGCCAACGCCTCCCTGGCGCTGATGCACCAAGGAGGGGATGCACTGGCGGCCATCGCCATCGCCTATCTCTACGACGGCCTCTGGGGCTGGCGCCTGTTCGACATCGAACTCAATGTCTGGAGCCTGCTGCTGCTCTTCCTGCTGCAGGATCTATGCTATTGGCTGTTCCACTTCGCCAGCCACCATGTGCGCTGGCTCTGGGCCTCCCACGTGGTGCATCACAGCTCGGAGCGCCTCAACCTCTCCACCGCCTTTCGTCAGAGCCTGATGTATCCGGTCTCCGGCATGTGGCTGTTCTGGATCCCCATGATCCTCATCGGCTTCCCGCCCGAGGCCGTAGTCGCCACCGTGCTGCTGAGCCTGGGCTTTCAGTTCTTCGTTCACACCCAGGTGGTCGGCAAGCTGGGCTGGCTCGAGGCGCTCTTCAACACCCCCTCCCACCACAGGGTGCACCACGCCAGCAATGCCAAGTACATCGATCGCAACTTCGCCGGCGTGCTCATCATCTGGGACAGGCTGTTTGGCACCTTCGTGGAAGAAGACCCGGCCGAGCCATGTCGCTTCGGCATTACCAAGCCCATCCACAGCTTCAACCCGCTCACCCTCACCTTCCACGAGTGGCGCGACATGCTAAGAGACGCCCGTGGTCTACCCTGGCGGCAAAAACTCGCGGTGCTGTTCGGTAAACCAACCGGCCCATCCGCCTCCTGAGCCGGTTCAGCGTTGGAAAGAAATGAGGCCACCCAAGGGTGGCCTCATCACAACGAAGTCAGCTGGCGGCTCAACGCCCGGCCAGTACCCGCTTGGTCTGCTTGACCCAGTCGGACACTCGCCCCTGCTGGGAGTAGCCTTGCCAGATCTGCTCCCACTGGGCCGGGCTCAGGGGACGACCCAGTCTGCGCTGCACCCCGGCGTAGAGGTAATCGTGGGCCGTGGTACGGGCCTGGGCCGAGGTGAGGAACTTGGAGACGGGATCCGTCAGGCGCACGTCTCGCATACCGAGCAGGGGATAGTCGCTGTGCACCGCCGCCAGCATGGTCTCGCGCATGGCCGACTCGATGTAACCCCGGGCAAACAGGGCCGTCACCGACTCGAGCGACCCTTGATCCGGACCATGGTACTCCTCGTCGAACACCGGATTCGGCTCCGCCACGGCGCTTTGCACCACCGCATCGGGATCGGGCTGGGGTGCCACCACGGCAGCCTTGGGGGCGGCGGGTTTGGGAGTGGCGGCTGGCTTTTGCGGCGCGCTCTGGCTACAAGCCCCGAGGGCAAGGGCCAGGGCCACACAGCCAAGGGCACGGGAATAAGACGGCATCTTCATGACTCCTGAACGACCTTCTCGGTCACTATGGTTTCCATTCATGGGTTCCACTTGGCCAGGCAGCTTGTCGCCCGGCCCCTGCAAGGGGTATGCGCGCATAATATCGAAAAATGGCCCATACAGGGCCATTTTTATCCACCGGCATGAGTGTCCGCCACTCAGGCTGCCGGGTGTGACTCTTGCGGCAGCTTCTCGGCGGCAATGGGTTCGACCCGGGTCACCAGCAGCTGATCGATCTTGTAGCTGTCGATGTCCACCACTTCGAACTTGTAGCCCGCGTACTTCACCGAGTCGGTGCGCTTGGGGATCTTGCGCAGCATGTACATGATGAAGCCGGCGATGGTCTCGTAGTTCTGGTTCTCCGGGAACTCCTCGATGTCGAAGGCTCGCATCACGTCGGAGATGGGGGTCACCCCGTCTACCAGCCAGGAGTTCTCGTCCCGCTGGACGATCTGCTCTTCCACCACGTGGGTGGCCCACTCCCCCATCACTGTGCTCATCAGGTCGTTCATGGTGACAATCCCGACCACCAGAGCGTATTCGTTCATCACCACCGCAAAATCGCCACGATGATTCTTGAAGTACTCCATCGCCTCGTAGAGGTTCAGGGTATCGGGGATGATGATGACGTTCTGCACCAGGGAGCCGCTGTTGAGATCGATGCTCTGACCGCTGATGACGCGGATCAGCAGCTCTTTCGCATCGACGAAGCCCTTGATGCTGTCGAGGTTGTGGTCACAGACCAGGAACTTGTTGTGAGGGTGCTCGGCGATCTTCGCCTTGATGCTCTCCTCCCCCTCCTGCAGGGTGAAGTAGATGAGGCTTTCCCGCGCCGTCATGGCGGAGGTGACCCCGAGGGATTGCAGCTCGAACACGTTCTCGATGAGTTGATGTTCCTCACGCTGGATGACGCCGGCCTCGGCGCCTGCATCCATCACCGCATAGATGTCGTCAGAGGTGATCTCGTCGTTGCGTACCATGGAGACGCGCAGCAGACGGAACAGGCCGTTCGCCATGCCGTTGAACAGCCACACCAGCGGCATCAGCAGGGTGACGCACAGCATCATGGGGCGCACGACGATGACGGCGACCCGCTCCGGCATGGTCATGGCGAGGCGTTTTGGCATCAAGTCCGCTATCAGGATAAACATGCCGGTGACGAACACGAAGGAGGCGGCCGAGCTTATCTGGGAGAGCCAGGGGCCCTGATAAAACTCGGAGACAAGCGCCTTGATGGCGGGGTTCAGGGCCGATTCCCCCAGGATACCGCCGAGGATGGCGACGGTATTGAGGCCAATTTGCACCACGGTAAAGAAGTTGCCCGGCTGGGCCTGCAGCGCCAGCACTTTTTCGGCATGGCGGTTGCCCTCGTCGGCCATCACCTGCAACTTGATCTTGCGGGAGGCGGCGAGAGAAATCTCGGAGAGAGAGAAGAACACGCTGCTGGCGACCAGCAACATCAGTAAAAACAGACTATCGGCAAAACTCATGATTGACCTATTGCGACAGCCGCCTTGACACAAGACGGCAAACTGGGCCCGGGAGACCGGGCCGTGAGTCCATCCGGGACTCACACAGGGGCCATATTCTAGCAGATAAAGCCCCGTCCGGGGGCGTTATCTTAAGATGCCACTCAATGCAACAAAAAAGGCGCTTTACGCGCCTTTTTATTCACTCCTTGCTCAATGCTTGCCCAGCAAGTCACTCAGCTCGTCCGCCTTGGTATGGCGGACATCCTTGCCCTTGACGTAGTAGACGATGTATTCGCAGATGTGCTGGCAGCGATCGCCGACCCGCTCGATGGCCCGCGCCGCCCACAGCACGTTCAGCACCTGGGGGATGGTGCGGGGATCTTCCATCATGTAGGTCATCAGCTCGCGGATGATGGACTCGTACTCCCGGTCCACCTTGTCATCTTCCTTGTAGACGATGATGGCGGCGTCCAGATCCATGCGGGCGAAGGCATCCAGCACGTCGTGCAGCATCTTGATGGTGCGGCGCCCCATGTTCTCGAGCGACACCAGCGGCGGCTGCGGCTTGTTGGCGTTGTCGGTCAGCATGCGGGCTATCTTGTCCGCCACGTCGCCGATCCGCTCCAGATCCGTGATGGTCTTGATGATGGCCATCACCAGACGCAGGTCGGAGGCGGTGGGCTGACGCTTGGCGATGATGCGGGTGCACTCCTCGTCGATGGCCACTTCCATGGCGTTGACCTTGTGGTCGTTGGCCACTATCTTGCGCGCCGCATCCAGATCCTGGGTGTGAATGGCGGCGATGGCGTCGGTCAGTTGCTGCTCTACCAGGCCCCCCATCACCAGCACCTGATTGCGAACGTTCTCCAGCTCGGCATTGAACTGACCGGAGATGTGTTTATTGAGGTTCATATTATCCATACGAGTAATCCTTGATGCTCCGATTATGCCTTAGCCGTTGAACCGACTGCCAATCTGTTCCTGATATTCATGCGCTTCATGGCCCATGCCCCTGTTCCCTGCGACGACCTTAGCCATAACGACCGGTGATGTAGTCTTCGGTCTTCTTCTTGGCCGGGGTGGTGAAGATGGTATTGGTGTTCGAGTATTCGATGAGCTCGCCCATGTACATGAAGGCGGTCTGATCCGACACCCGCGCCGCCTGCTGCATGTTGTGGGTCACGATGACCACGGTGAACTGGCTCTTGAGCTCGTTGATCAGCTCCTCGATGGTCAGGGTGGAGATGGGGTCCAGTGCCGAGGTCGGTTCATCGAGCAGCAGGACTTCCGGCTCGATGGCGATGGCACGGGCGATGACCAGACGCTGCTGCTGACCACCGGAGAGACCGAAGGCATTGTCGTGTAGACGATCCTTCACCTCTTCCCATAAGGCCGCGCCGCGCAGGGAACGCTCGGCGGCTTCATCCAGGGTGCGTCTGTCGTTGATGCCCTGCAGGCGCAGACCATAGACCACGTTCTCGTAGATGGACTTCGGGAAGGGGTTCGGACGCTGGAACACCATGCCCACCTGACGGCGCAGGGCGGAGACGTCCACGCTCTTGTCGTAGATGTTGTGGCCATGCAGCTGGATCTCCCCTTCGATGCGGCAGATATCCACCAGATCGTTCATCCGGTTGATGCAGCGCAGCAGGGTGGATTTGCCGCAACCGGACGGGCCGATGAAGGCGGTCACCTGCCCTTTGGGGATCTTCATGTTGACGTTGAACAGCGCCTGCTTGTTGCCGTAGTACAGGTTGAGATCCTTGACCTCGAGGGCGGTCTGCTCCGGACTCAGGTTGAGCAGGTCGGTCGCGGTGTGCTGGGTCGAGTTCGGTGTTACGTTGATCATCTGTTGCCTCAAATCGTTTCAAGGTGGCCGGAGCAATTCCAGCGACCGTTTCATGGGTTGCTCTGGATGGCGGCCCCTGGGCCGCACATCGCCAATCTCAGTCTGGGTCAGCCGGATCAGTGTTCCAGCGACCGGAATTTCTCGCGCAGGTGGTTACGAATACCGATGGCGGTCAGGTTCAGACCGACGATCACCGTCACCAGCAGGAAGGAGGTAGCGTAGACCAGGGGGCGCGCCGCCTCGACGTTCGGGCTCTGGAAGCCGACATCATAGATGTGGAAACCCAGGTGCATGAACTTGCGCTCAACGTGCAGGTACGGGAAGTTGCCGTCCATCGGCAGCGTCGGAGCAAGCTTCACCACCCCCACCAGCATCAGGGGGGCCACTTCCCCGGCCGCCCGTGCAATGGCCAGGATGAGGCCGGTCATGATGGCCGGGCTCGCCATGGGCAGCACAATGCGCCACAGGGTCTCGGCCTGGGTCGCCCCCAGAGCGAGGGAGCCCTGACGTATGGTACTCGGGATCCGGGCCAGCCCCTCTTCGGTGGAGACGATCACCACCGGCAGGGTCAGGATGGCCAGGGTCAGGGCCGACCAGATGACGCCGGGGGAGCCAAAGGTCGGGCTCGGCAGCGCTTCCGGGTAGAACAGCTGATCCAGGGAGCCGCCCAGGGTGTAGACGAAGAAGCCCAGGCCAAACACCCCGTACACGATGGACGGCACACCGGCCAGGTTGATCACCGCGATGCGGATGATCTTGGTCAGGCTGTTCTTGCCCGCATATTCGTGCAGGTAGACCGCCGCCACCACCCCTAGGGGGGTCACGATGATGGCCATCAGCAGGACCATGAAGACGGTGCCGAAGATGGCCGGGAAGACCCCGCCCTCGGTGTTGGCCTCACGAGGATCATCGGAGATGAACTTGCCTATCTGATGGAACCAGTGTCCCACCTTGGCCGGCAGGCTCATGTCGTTAGGCCAGACCACGTCCAGCACCTTGGACATGGGCATGGTCACCAGCTCGCCGCGCATGTCCTTGACGGTGATGCTGTCTCTGTCTGCCTGGGTGCGCAGGGAGAAGAGCTCCTTCTCCAGCACCTGGTAGTTGTCGTTCAGTGCCTTGCGCTCAGCCTCCATCTCGGCCTTGAGTGCATCGGTCAGCTGGCCTTCCAGCTCGGCCTTGCGTTCCTTGAGGCGCAGCCGCTCCAGCTGGTAGTTGATGCTGCCGATGTCACCCTTTTGCAGGTCATTGGCTTTCTCGGACAGCGCGTTGGCGCGCTCCAGCACCCGGATGAGGGCGGGATGCAGATCCTGGCTCAGCGCCTTGCCATCCTCCTTCACCCCGACGATGTAGCCGTAGAAGTTGCCGTTGGTGGTGCGCTCGACCATGGCGAGCTCAGCCGGCTGGGTCTGGGACTGGATGTCCGTCTCCAGGATCCAGCGAAAATCGAGGTCGACGAACTCCCGGTTGCCGGTCTTGACCAGATAGCGGGTCAGCAGCTCGCGCTCCTCCCCCTCCAGAGCCAACCCGGCTGAACGCAGCCGCTCCACCGGTACCAGCTCGCGATCGTTGATCTCGCCGATGAGCACGCTCTTGTTGCCCTGCTCATCCTGCAACTGCCATTCATAGATGGGGTGAGGCCAGAAGTAGACCAGACCACGCCAGCCTATCAGCAGCAACAGGCCCAGTACGGCAACCAGACTCAGGCTGACGGCACCGCCGGTCATCCAGATCCAGGGGGCCCCTGATTTAAACCACTTACCCATTGTCGATTCCTTGTCCATGACAGAGTCGTTCCTTACAGAGAGCTGTATTTTTCACGCAGCCGCTGACGCACGAACTCTGCCAGGGTGTTGAACATAAAGGTGAATACAAACAGGACGAAGGCCGCGAGGAAGAGCACCCGGTAGTGGGAGCTACCCACTTCCGACTCCGGCATTTCCACGGCGATGTTCGCCGCCAGGGTACGCAGACCCTGGAACATGGAGAAGTCCATGATGGGGGTATTGCCGGTCGCCATCAGCACTATCATGGTCTCTCCCACGGCGCGGCCAAGGCCCATCATCACGGCCGAGAAGATGCCGGGGCTCGCGGTCAGGATCACCACCCGGCTCAGGGTCTGCCAGGGGGTCGCCCCCAGAGCCAGAGAGCCTTGCGTGAGGTGTTTGGGCACCGAGAACACCGCATCTTCGGCGATGGAGAAGATGGTGGGGATGACCGCGAAGCCCATGGCGATACCGACCACCAGGGAGTTGCGCTGGTCAAACTTTATGCCCATCTCGTGGGTCAGCCAGATGCGCGAATCCCCGTGCATGAAGGCATTCTCGATGAGCGGGCTCAAAGAGAAGGCCCCCCAACCGATGACGAGCAGCACTGGAATGAGCAAGATGGCGTGCCAGCCGTCCGGCAGCCAGGTGCGACCACGCTCCGGCAGGTAGTTCCAGACCAGCGCCGTCAAGAGCATGCCCATGGGCAGCAGGATCAACAGCAGGATGACCCCGGGCAGGGCCCCTTCGATGATGGGGGCAAGCCAGAGACCGGCCAGGAAGCCCAGGATAACGGTCGGCAGGGCCGCCATGATCTCCACCGTCGGCTTGACGTATTTGCGAAGGCTGGCAGACATGAAGTAGGCGGTGTAGATGGCGCCGGCCACGCCGAGCGGCACCGCAAACACCATGGCGTAGAAGGAGGCCTTGAGGGTACCGAATACCAGGGGCACCAGGCTCAGCTTGGCCTCGAAGTCATTGCTGGCGGAGGTGGACTGCCAGACGTATTGCGGCTCGGGATAACCCTCGTACCACACCTGTTGCCACAGGGCGGACCAGGTCACCTCGGGGTGATCGTTCTCCACATCAAACAGCTTGAAGCCATCCCCTTGCTGGGCCAGCAAGAGGTTGTGACGGGGAGAGATGGCGAGCGCCGCCAGGGCCCCGCCTTCCACCTTCTCGGTCAGCAGCTTGGCTTCACCGGTGGCGTGGAAGAAGTTGATGGTGCCATCCTGGGTCGCACTGATGAAGCCCTTGCGAAAATGCTCGGGGGTCAGCAGCGCCACGGCGCCATCGCTCTTGAAGTCACGAATTTGGGTAAACTGGCGCTTGCCATCCTTCGCCACTTCGAACCACTGGGAGATGACGCCATTGTCATTGCCCACCAGCAGGGAGGAGGCGCCGGAGAGCAGCTCGACCCGGGCCACGTTGGCATCGGGGGCGTTGATCTCCATGACATCACGCAGGGAGATATCGTTCAGGTTGTGGATGTCGTAAACAGACAGGCGATTGCCATCGCGCACGAACAGGATCCGCAGATTCGGGGTCAGCAGCATCTGATCCACGTGACGCGGCAGGGAGGGGATGGCGTAGTTTTCACTGCTCCACTCGACTTCCCCGGAGAGGAAATTCTCCTCACCGCTCATCACCGTCATGACGCCACGGCCATCTTCGGTCACGGCGGCGGCGGCCATCTTGTCCTTGGTCGCCTCGAACACCATGCTCGTCAATGCCTTGCCTTGCGGATCCACCACCATGGGCTTATCGCCGAAGGGATGCTGCAGGCTGGGCTCGATGACCCGCACGTCATTGGGATAGGAGACCTTGAAGGAGGGCTGGACCACCAGCGCCTTGCCATCGGCAAAGCCGTAAGCGATGAGCTTCTGGCCCGGTGCCGGGGCGGCGACCGAGGTGATCTGACCGACCATCTGGCTCTGGCCCAGCACCTGACCCACCTTGAGGTTGCCATCGGCCTGGACGGCGAAGAAGCTGACCTGACCCTGGTCGCTGAAGCGATAACCGATCTCGTTCTGCTCCTCGACGCCGAGCCAGGCGGTCTTGCCCTGCACCGGCAGCGTGAAGGAGGAGGTCGCTTCCATGCTGGCGCCATTGAAGATCGGCTTCACCACGTAGAGCAGATAGAAGAAAATAAGCAATAGAGCCACCAGTACCAGACCACCACCCGTGGTGACCCCGTACTTGGCCAACTTGTCCTTGATCCGGCGTTTTCTACTGCCCGCCATGACCAGGTTGATCGATTCCGATGACATGCAAAACCTCAATGTGAGCTAGGCTTGGCGGCATTATATGGCGGTTGCATGACAGTTTTGTTACATGGGGAGGTCGATGGCGCGCTTCTTTTCGGCGCTGGAAAGGGGGCGCTTCTGTCGGGGAATGGGGCGTGCGGCTCCCACCTTATAAAGGCAAAGTACTGGGGTGCGAGAGGAAGGCAGGTTGCCCCGACTGATATAGGCAAAACACCTGAAGGCGGGACGAAGGCAAGTGACTCCGCCAGATGATATAGACAAAACACCTCGGGGCAGGACGAAGGCAGGTTGCTCCATCAGATCTAAGCAAAGCCCCAGGGATACGAGGCGGAGCAGGTTGCCCCGCCCAGATCAGGCGCGGGGGGGGTCCGTCGGCTTGGCGGCCTGCTTCGCCGCCTTCTTTTCGGCGCGGCGCCGCTTGAAGAAGGCCGATAGCTGGGCCGAGCAGACCTCTGCCAGCACGCCCCCCTGCAGCTCGACGCTGTGATTGTGACGAGGGTCCTGCAGGATCTCAAACACCGAACCCGCCGCCCCCGTCTTCAGATCCCGCGCCCCATAGACCACCCGCTTGACCCGGCTGTGAATGAGGGCGCCGGCGCACATGCAGCAAGGCTCCAGGGTCACGTAGAGGGTGGTGTCGAGCAACCGGTAGTTCTGCAGCCGCGTCCCGGCGGCGCGGATCGCCATGATCTCCGCATGGGCGCAAGCGTCGTGTTCGCTGATGGAGCGATTCCACCCCTCTCCCACGACCTCATCGTCCAGCACCAGCACGGCACCCACCGGGATTTCACCTATCCCTTCCGCCTTGCTGGCCAAGGCCATGGCATGGTGCATCCAGCGCTCGTCTTGTTCTGTCTGGCGAATCTCGTCAGCCTGCTCAGATGGCGTCACTCCCGTTCCTCTCATTCGTCGATCTTGGTGGTTCTGGCCTCAGGAAGAGGGTTTTCGTTGCCGCGACCAGCGGCGTTCACCCCAGAGGCCGAGTGGGCGGCGATTATGCCAAATCTCCCGCTGCGGCCCAAGTTTCATCATGGCTGGACAATAAAGAAGCAGTCGGCATCTGACTGATAAAAAAGGAGTTGCGTCCGCAGAGCCAGTTCATTAGACTCCTTTCCCGTCAGCCGAGCTGACTCCGTCGGTGTGTAGCGCAGCCAGGTAGCGCATCTGCATGGGGTGTAGAGGGTCGGAGGTTCGAATCCTCTCACACCGACCAAATTCCCCGAAAATAGCCCAGTCCCTCGACTGGGCTATTTTTTTGTCTGCATATTTCTCCCTGGCCTTGTCGCAAAGCATCCCTGACATCTTTCACCCCATCATCGCGGCCCGCCGCCTTGCCCCATGCCGCGCTATCTTCTTCCTCCATGGCGGCTTTCACCGCCTATTCATGCTGCCATCGTTCGAAAACACAGTGCCGGAATATTTTTTATACAGAACCGCTTGAAGCTTTATAAAAGTCTCGCTAGGATACGCCACTTTTCCGCCGGCCATATAAACAGGGAGGTGGATATTCGGGTGAGGGAGTCACCGACCGGCTTGCAATCCATTGAGGCAAGCACCCATGACGCAAGCAGTTGATACCCAACCCGACCAACCCCTGCTCCCGACCCCGGCCAGCGAATCCGGCAGCACAGAGCACGGCCATATGGTGCACCTCGACGTGATCGATCTCGCCGCCCCGGATGATGACTATTGAACGGCGGCCAGCCCTCCGGCATGGTCAACGCCCCCTCCCTGAGGGGCCTCTTTTCCCCACACGCCGCCCCCTCTTTGACCGCGCCATTCCCACCTGGTCAAAATAACGATAAAACGCTAATAAATCACTTCATGACAGCATAATCAGCTGCCTCATTGCCTTGTCCCCCCTCCCCCCGGCCATCGGCGCCTTGATACAAACCTACGTTATTGCCCGTCATTTTCAGAGACTTTCCCTGCCTGCGTCACACCACCGTATTTCAGACATTTGGTTTTAAACAACAGTTCATCACCGAGTTCTCTTCTAAGCTGGATGCCAACTGAATTCACCGCAGATATTTCATACGGATGTTTTTTAAAAGTCTGGAGTTAGGTCGGGATTTGTTTTTGCATTGGTAATTTTATTACGTAATTAATTACATTTTTGACACCTCCTGACCTCTCCTTCCCCTCCCCCTGGCGAGGCTGGGATGCGAGAGCATAACCATCTACAAAGAGCTTTTGCACTAATCACATAAATCCTTTTAAAACATCATCTTAACTATCTGTAAAAAACAGGTGTTTTAAAAATACGGTTGACGGCACGGGTAATCTTTTGCACCTTATGAGTCATGTTGCCCCGCTGTTACAGGGCCTTTAAGAAAAACAGGGATCGACGTTAGTCGTAGTTAATAAGTTCAAAATGTAACTTTCAAAGGAGTGAACCCTATGTCGGCACCGGCCCAGACCATCAGCAGCACCCGTCTGCGTATGCAAGGCGAAATGCTTCCCGAGTACGCGCAAATCCTGACGCCGGATGCGGTGGCCCTGGTATCCGAACTGGTGGAGCGCTTCGCCCCCCAGCGCAATGAACTGCTCAAGCAGCGCGTGGCCCGCCAGGCGCGCATCGACGGCGGTGAATTACCCGATTTCCTGCCAGAGACGGCCCATATCCGCGAGGGAGACTGGACAGTGCGCGGCATCCCGGCCGATCTGCAGGATCGCCGGGTGGAAATCACCGGCCCGGTGGAGCGCAAGATGGTGATCAACGCCCTCAACGCCAACGTGAAGGTGTTCATGGCGGATTTCGAGGACTCATTGGCGCCGGCCTGGAATAAGGTGATCGAGGGTCAGATCAACCTGCGCGACGCGGTCAATGGCACCATCGCCTACCAGAGTCCGGAAGGGAAATCCTATGCCCTCAAGGCAGATCCCGCCCTGCTCATCTGCCGGGTGCGCGGCCTGCACCTGCCGGAGAAGCACGTCACCTTCGACGGTGCGCCCATTCCCGGCGGCCTGTTCGACTTCGCCCTCTACTTCCTGCACAACCACAAGGCGCTGCTGGCCAAGGGCTCGGGCCCCTACTTCTACCTGCCGAAACTCCAGAGCCACCTGGAAGGTCGCTGGTGGAGCGAGGTATTCGCCTGGACCGAAGACAGATTCGGTCTGCCCCGCGGCACCATCAAGGCCACCGTGCTCATCGAAACCCTGCCGGCGGTGTTCGAGATGGATGAGCTGCTCTATCAGATGAAGGATCACATCGTCGCGCTCAACTGCGGCCGCTGGGACTACATCTTCAGCTACATCAAGACGCTCAAGAACCACCCCGACCGCGTCCTGCCCGACCGCCAGGTGGTCACCATGGACCAGCCCTTCCTGTCGGCTTACTCCCGCCTGCTGATCAAGACCTGTCACAAGCGCGGTGCCCTGGCCATGGGCGGCATGGCGGCCTTCATTCCGGCCAAGGATCCGGCGGTGAATGCCGAGGTGTTTGCCAAGGTGAAGGCGGACAAGGAGCGCGAGGCCAGCAACGGCCACGACGGTACCTGGGTGGCTCACCCCGGCCTCGCTGATACCGCCATGGCCGTGTTCAACGCCGCCATCCCGGCCGGATCGCCCAACCAGTTGACCGTGCTGCGCGAGCAGGATGCCCCCATCACCGCCAGTGAGCTGCTGGCGCCCTGTGAGGGCGAGCGTACCGAGGCGGGCATGCGCACCAACATCCGGGTCGCCCTGCAATATCTGGAAGCCTGGATCAACGGCAACGGCTGTGTGCCCATCTACGGCCTGATGGAAGATGCGGCTACCGCCGAGATCTCTCGCACCTCCATCTGGCAGTGGATCCGCCACGGCAAGAGTCTGTCAAACGGCCAGGTGGTGACCAAGGATCTGTTCCGCCAGATGCTGGCCGAGGAGCTGGAGGTGGTCAAAGGCGAAGTGGGCGAAACCCGCTGGCAGGCCGGCCGCTTTGCCGAGGCGAGCGAGCTGATGGAGCAGATCACCTGCGCCGATACCCTGATCGATTTTCTGACGCTGCCCGGTTACGAGCGGCTCTGAAACTGAGCCCCTCGCGGGGCGGACCAATAACAAGTCAATGGACACGTGAAATCAATGAAAGAGGGAACTGATATGGCACTGACCCGTGAGCAACAGATCCAGGCTATCGAGAAAGACTGGGCAGAGAACCCCCGCTGGAAAGGGATCAAACGCGGCTACAGCGCCGAAGACGTGGTGAATCTGCGCGGCAGCTTGCAGCCGGTGCACACCCTGGCCCAGCGCGGTGCCGACAAGCTGTGGGAACTGATCCACGGCGGCGCCAAGAAGGGCTATGTCAACTGCCTCGGCGCCCTGACCGGCGGCCAGGCGGTGCAACAGGCCAAGGCGGGCATCGAGGCGATTTACCTCTCCGGCTGGCAGGTGGCGGCGGACAACAACCTCTCTTCCACCATGTATCCGGATCAGTCCCTCTATCCGGCCAACTCGGTGCCGTCCGTGGTGGAGCGCATCAACAACTCCTTCGCTCGCGCCGACCAGATCCAGTGGGCCAACAAGGTGGGTCCACAGGACAAGGGCTTCATCGACTACTTCCTGCCCATCGTGGCGGATGCCGAAGCCGGTTTCGGCGGCGTGCTGAACGCGTTTGAACTGATGAAGGGGATGATCGAAGCGGGCGCCGCCGGCGTGCACTTCGAAGATCAGCTGGCCTCCGTCAAGAAGTGCGGCCACATGGGCGGCAAGGTGCTGGTACCGAGCCAGGAAGCTGTGCAAAAGCTCATCGCGGCCCGTCTGGCGGCCGACGTCTGCGGCACCACCACCCTGGTGATCGCCCGCACCGACGCCAACGCAGCGGATCTGCTGACCACGGATGCAGATCCGTACGATGCAGGTTTCCTGACCGGTGAGCGTACCGCTGAGGGCTTCTACAAGGTGCAGGCCGGCATCGAGCAGGCCATCTCCCGCGGCCTGGCCTACGCCCCCTACGCCGACATGGTGTGGTGTGAAACCGCCAAGCCGGACCTGGACGAGGCGCGCAAGTTTGCCGAGGCCATCAAGGCACAGTACCCGGACAAGATCCTGGCCTACAACTGCTCCCCAAGCTTCAACTGGAAGAAGAACCTGGACGATGCCACCATCGCCCGCTTCCAGCAGGAGCTCTCCGACATGGGCTACAAGTACCAGTTCATCACCCTCGCGGGTATCCACAACATGTGGTTCCACATGTACGAGCTAGCCTACCAGTACGCCCGTGGCGAAGGGATGAAGCACTACGTCGAGATGGTGCAGCAGCCCGAGTTTGCCGCCGCCGAGCGGGGCTACACCTTCGTGGCGCACCAGCAGGAGGTGGGAACCGGTTACTTCGACAAGGTGACCACCGTCATCCAGGGCGGCCAGTCCTCGGTGACCGCCCTGACCGGCTCCACCGAAGAAGATCAGTTCCACTGATAACTTACGGATAGCAATAAAAAACCCCGGCCTGGAGCCGGGGTTTCTTTTTGAAAGGCCCCTCTCCCGGAGGGAGAGGGAACAGAGCCTTAGAACCGGTTCACGCTCTGTGACGAGAGGTTGTCAGCAAGGCGAAGAGCAGCGCAGGAACCGGAGTGTGTAAACACACATGAGGCTTCCGAGCAGCACATGAGCCTTGATCACGGCCTCGCAGTAAGAGTGTGAACAGGTTCTCAGAGCTCGAGGATCTCTTTGACAAAGGGAATAGTCAGCTTGCGCTTGGCACGAAAGGAGGCATTGTCGAGCTGATTCAAGGTCGTGAGCAGGGTGCGCATGTCGCGCGACAGCCGGTTGAGCAGGAAGCGCCCCACGTCGATGGGGAGCTTGAAGCCCCGCAGTTCGGCGCGCAGTTGCAGGGCGCTGAGCTTGCCTTCGTCATCAAGCTCGTCCAGATGGAAACTCACCCCCCAGTCGAGACGGGAGGCGAGATCCGGCAGTTGCAGCCCCAATTTACGCGGCGCGCTGCAGCCCGTCACCACCAGGGTTCCCTCTCCCTTCTCTTTCCAGCGGTTGTAGAAATCAAACAGGGCGCGCTCCCAGAGCGCATTGCCGGCGATGGCCTCCAGGCTGTCGAGGCAGACCAGGGGCAGGCTCTCGAGGGCGTCGAGCATGCTGGGATCCAGCTGTTCGAACTGATCGAGGGAGAGGTAAGCAGCAGCGGCATCCCTGGCGTTGACTTCGGCACAGGTGGCATGGAGCAGGTGGGAGCGCCCGGAGCCCTTGGCTCCCCAGAAATAGAGGAAAGGTGAGCCCTGACCAATGGCCGCATTCTTGAGGGCGGTGATCAGATGGGCGTTATTGCCGGGATAAAAACTGACGAAGGTTTCATCATCCGGTAATTGTACGGCTAAAGACAGTTGGGCCGGTTGCTTCACTCGTTGGGCTTTGACTGTGATATTTGTGCCCAAGTGTATCATTGCAGTGGCGGATAGAGAACCGCCCGGGCCAGGCCGGGCGGTGTGGATCCTCAACAAGGATCCAGGGTGCGACCATGAGTGGCGCATCTTGTCCCCATGGCGGGACGCCAGATCCTCAAACAGGATCAGGGCTGGGACCACTGATAGCGCAGACCCTGCTCGTTGTCTTCCACCTGATGCAGCCGGCTCTCCAGTTGCAACCCGCGCACCAGCTCGGCCTTGTCCCCTTGCAGCGTGAGGTTGAAGGTGACCTTGTCCCCTTCCAGCTTGCCGATCGCCACCTTGGTGACCGTGGCCATGCCTTGCAGCATCTTCTGCATCTGGATCATGCCATCGATGCCGGACAAGCCTTCCACCACCAGCGTCTGGCTGGAGACCACGCCCGAGATGCGCGTGCCATAGCTCTGTACCAGCCAGCCGGCCAGGGCATCGGCGAAGCCTTGTGCCACCTCGGCCTGGGTACCGGAACCCGACCCTTTGGTCAGCTCGGTCAGCTCACCGCCCTGGGCGCCCGGCTTGGTGCCGTAGAGCCCCCAGTCGATGCTCCACTTGCCCTCTTCCTTGTCATCAGGCGACAGCTTGCCGAGCACCACCATCTCGGCGCCGTAGCGCTGGCTGGCGGCCAGGATGGGATCGGCAAAGCGTCCCCACACATCGGTGGCGTTGACCGCCATGTTGTCATCCAAATCCATCAGAGGAATGCTCACCGGCAGTCCCATGGCCTGGGTCTGGGCCCGCAATGCCGCCGCCCAGCCATCGCTGGACTGATCCGCCAGGATGCGGCGCTCCCCCTGATCCACCACCAACCAGATGGCCATCTGCGGGCGTGCAGGTCCGAGCAGGGCAAACTTGCTCTGGCCGATCAGGGCGTTGACCTTGGCGACGTTGAAGTCGGCCTTGAGAAACTTGACCGGCCCCACATCCTGATAGCCATATTGCTGCACATAGTCGGCGGGGGCCGCCAGCGCCTTGACCACCTCGGGCTGGGTCAGGATGTCGCGCTTGCCACTCACCTTGATGAGCACCTCCCCCAATGCCTGGGACTGGGCGGCAGCCGTATCACCACTGGTCGGCGCCTTGCCCTGATAGAGATCGCTCACCTGGGCGGCCGACACCACCAAGGGCAGACAACAGCAGAGAAATGTTGCTAAGCGTTTCAGCATAAAGAAGATTCTCGAAATGGGAGATGGTGCTTATGGTAGCGGCAAGGCCGCTTTATCAGCAAGGCAAGCGGCCGGTACAACACCAAAAAGCGTGAAGCCGGCACGAGGCCGGCTTCACGGAGAGACAATCAGGACTTACTTGGTACCGAAGATCTTGTCACCGGCATCGCCGAGACCGGGCACGATATAGCCCTTCTCGTTCAGCCCCTGATCGATAGAGGCGCAGTAGAGCTCCACGTCCGGGTGGGCGGCTTCCAGCGCCTTGATGCCTTCCGGGGCGGCAACCAGCACCAGCACCTTGATGGACTGGCAGCCCTTCTTCTTGAGGAGATCGATGGTGGCAATCATGGAGCCGCCAGTGGCCAGCATGGGGTCGATGACCAGGGCCAGACGCTCCTCGATGTTGCTGACGATCTTCTCGAAATAGGGGACCGGCTGCAGGGTCTCTTCGTCGCGGTAGATACCGACCACGCTGACACGGGCACTCGGCATGTGCTCGAGCACACCGTCCATCATGCCAAGACCGGCGCGCAGGATGGGCACGACGGTGACCTTCTTGCCCTTGATCTGGTCAACTTCTACTGGCCCGTTCCAGCCATCGATGGTAACCTTCTCCGTTTCGAAGTCAGAGGTCGCTTCGTAGGTCAACAAACTGCCCACTTCTTTGGCCAGTTCACGGAAACGCTTGGTGCTGATATCGCCTTCACGCATCAGACCGATCTTGTGCTTGACCAGGGGGTGTTTGACTTCAACGACTTTCATTATTATCTCCTCTAACTGCCGCAAAAAAATCGCGGAATCATACAACAAAAGCCGCCGCTTGTAGAGCTTTTCCACGCAAAAACGCGCAAACGATTTCCTTTCTGCTTTTACCCCGCCGCTGGTAGAATACGCCCCGAATTTTACCCTCCACTTGTTTATATGACGGGGAATACGCGTGACTGACAAAACCTCACTGAGCTACAAGGATGCTGGCGTAGATATCGATGCCGGCAATGCACTGGTTGAACGTATCAAGGGCGTGTCAAAGCGCACTCGTCGTCCTGAAGTCCTTGGTGGTCTTGGCGGCTTTGGAGCCCTGTGTCAGATCCCTGCTGGCTACAAGGAGCCGGTGCTGGTCTCGGGCACCGACGGGGTGGGCACCAAGCTGCGTCTCGCCATCGATCTGAAGAAGCACGACACCGTGGGCATCGATCTGGTGGCCATGTGCGTCAATGACCTGATCGTGCAAGGCGCCGAACCCCTCTTCTTCCTCGACTACTACGCCACCGGCAAGCTGGACGTGGACACCGCCGCCGCCGTGGTGACCGGCATTGGCACCGGTTGCGAGCAGTCAGGCTGTGCCCTGGTGGGCGGTGAGACCGCCGAGATGCCGGGCATGTACGAAGGGGAAGACTACGACATCGCCGGATTCTGCGTCGGCGTGGTGGAAAAAAGCGAGATCATCGACGGCAGCAAGGTCGGTGACGGGGATGCCCTGATCGCCCTGGCCGCAAGCGGCCCCCACTCCAACGGCTTCTCTCTCATCCGCAAGATCCTGGAAGTCTCCAAGGCCGACGTGCATCAGCCGCTGGGTGATACCACCCTGGCCAACGCCCTGCTGGAGCCGACCCGCATCTACGTGAAACCCGTGCTCAAGCTCATCAAGGAGTGCGAAATTCACGCCCTCTCCCACATCACCGGCGGTGGCTTCTGGGAGAACATACCGCGCGTATTGCCCGCTGGCACCCAGGCGGTGATCGACGAGCAGAGCTGGCAGTGGCCGGCGGTGTTCAGCTGGCTGCAGCAGGCTGGCAACGTCACCCGCCACGAGATGTATCGCACCTTCAACTGCGGCGTCGGCATGATCATCGCCCTGCCGGCGGATCAACTGGAGAAAGCCCTGACCCTGCTCAAGGCCGAAGGTGAGAATGCCTGGCACATCGGCCATATTGCCAAGGCGGCCGAGGGTGAGGAGCAGGTCATCATTCAATGAGTGACCAGAGCCACGGCCAAATGGCCTCCCCGATGAAACGCATCCTGGTGCTGATCTCCGGCAGCGGCAGCAACCTGCAGACCATCCTGGACCATTGCGCCAACGGCAAGATTGCGGGCCAGGTGGTCGGTGTCATCAGCAACAAGGCCGATGCCTATGGGCTGGTGCGCGCCGAGCAGGCCGGGGTAGCCACCAGCGTGCTGGCCCAGCAGCAGTTTGCCTGCCGGGAGGATTACGATCTCGCCCTGCAGGGGCTGATGGCGGGCTATCAGCCGGATCTGGTGGTATTGGCGGGCTTTATGCGGATCCTGAGCGGCGATCTGGTGCGCCACTTCGCCGGGAAGATGGTCAACATCCACCCCTCCCTGCTGCCGAAGTATCAGGGGCTGCACACCCATCAGCGCGCCATCGATGCCGGTGACGAGGAACACGGTGCCAGCGTCCACTTCGTCACCGAGGAGCTGGACGGCGGCCCGGTGATCCTGCAGGCCCGTGTTCCCATCTTCGAAGGGGATGAGGCCGATGAGGTGGCAGCTCGGGTGCAGGCCCAGGAGCACAGCATCTATCCCCTGGTGGTGCAGTGGTTCTGTGAAGGCCGCCTGCAGATGCAGGAGGGAACCGCCTTCCTGGATGCTGCGGCGCTCGGCCCGGCGGGTTATGCCAGCGAATAAGCCGACCCCGTTCCGACAGATGAAAAAAGGAGGCCGATGGCCTCCTTTTTATTGTTTAAAACACGCAATTCTCAGCATTTTAGCAAATCAAAAACCAATAACTCAGCGCACTCATCTACCACAATGGCATCAGACAGTGCGATACGCTGCCGCCCCTAGACCGGATTATCGATGTCGATAAAGGTCACATCCAGCCCATGCACGGTGGCGAGCCACTCCCCCAGCGCCTTGACGCCGTAGCGCTCGGTGGCGTGATGGCCGGCGGCGTAGAAGTGCATGCCCATTTCGCGGGCGGTGTGGATGGTCTGCTCCGAGGCCTCTCCCGAGATGAAGGCATCGATGCCCTGCTCCGCCGCCTGGCTGATGTAGCTCTGGCCACCGCCGGTGCACCAGGCCACGGAACGGATAAGCTCGGGGCCGCTGTCACCGCAATGGAGCGGCTCACGGCCGAGCCGCTCGGCGATGAGTTTCGCAAAATCAGAGCCATTCATGGGCTCTTCCAGCTTGCCCACCATGGCCACGCTCTTGCTGTTCCAGGATTCGAGGCCGCGGCGCACCTTGATGCCGAGCAGCTTGGCGAGCTGGGCGTTGTTGCCCACCTCGGGGTGCACATCGAGCGGCAGGTGATAGGCGAACAGGTTGATGTCGTGGGTCAGCAATGTCTTGAGGCGGCGCTGCTTCATGCCGGTGACCTGAGCCGGTTCGCCGCTCCAGAAGTAGCCGTGATGAACCAGGATGGCGTCGGCATTGGCCGCCACCGCCGCATCGAGCAGAGCCTGGCTGGCGGTGACGCCGGTCACCACCTTGCGGATGCGCTCACGCCCCTCCACCTGCAGGCCGTTGGGGCAGTAATCCTTGATGGCGTGGGGTTCGAGCAGGTGGTTGAGCAGGGATTCCAGTTTTCGATGAGAGATCATGGGGGTCTCCTAACAGGGGCCCGCGCCAGCCATGGCGCCGTGAGCCCGGATACGGAACATCAGGCCCCCATGATAATCGAGCCGGGCCTCCAAGGCCACGGCGCAGGCCGCCAGGTGTCAGGCGGGCAGCTCGATGCCCGCGTCCCGCATCTGTGCCAGCTTGTAGCGCAGGGTGCGCGGGCTGATACCGAGCCTGTCGGCCACCGCCTTGCGGCTGCCGTTGCACTCCTGCAGGGTATCGAGAATGATCTGGTGCTCCTGCAATTTCAACTCGCTGCCGAGCCCCTCGCTCGCGGCCGGCCGCTCCAGCGGGCGTACCAGCCCCTCGTTCATCTCCTCGTCGCTCTCTTCGAGCAGCAGCTCAGCCTCCCCGATCACCCCGTCCGGGCTCAGGATCAGGGCGCGCTGCACCACGTTGTCGAGTTCGCGCACGTTGCCGGGCCAGCCATGGGCCAACAGCCGGGACTTGGCGCTCTCCTTGAGCCGTGGGGCGGGCAGCCCCATCTGGCTGGCGTGCAGCGCCAGCAGGTGCTCGGCCAGGGGCAGGATGTCGCCGGGCCGCTCCCAGAGCGCGGTCCAGCGCAGGGGAAAGACGTTGAGACGGTAGTAGAGATCCTCACGAAACAGCCCATCCTGCACCGCCTTCTTGAGATCCCGGTTGCTGGTGGCGATGACCCGCACGTCCAGCGGGATCATCTTGCGGCTGCCGAGCCGCTCCACCTCTTTCTCCTGCAGCACCCGCAGCAGCTTGGCCTGCAGGCCGAGATCCATCTCGGTGATCTCGTCGAGCAGCAGAGTTCCGCCCTGGGCCTGTTCAAACTTGCCGGGGCAGCCCTGGACGGCACCGGTGAAGGCCCCCTTCTCGTAGCCAAACAGGGTCGCCTCCAGCATGTTCTCCGGAATGGCGGCGCAGTTGATGGCGATGAAGGTCTGCTCGGCACGGCTGGAGTTGTCGTGGATATAGCGGGCCAGCACCTCCTTGCCGGTACCGCTTGGCCCCGTCACCATGACGGTGGCCTCGCTGCGCGCCACCCGGGTCGCCAGCTGGAACAGCTCGGCGGTCTTGGGATCCCCATGGACCACGGCCCGTTTCTCGATCTTCTGGGGCGGCACGTAGCGGCTCACCTGATTGAGCAGCACCTCGGGGGAGAAAGGCTTGGCGAGATAGTCGATGGCCCCCTCCCGCATGGCGCGCACCGCGCCGTCGATGTTGGCGTAGGCGGTCATCAGCAGCACCGGCACCTGGGGATACTGCTGGCGAATGTTGGCCAGCAGGGTTAGGCCATCCATGCCCCCCATCTGGATATCCGAGATCACCATGTCAAAGCTCTGGCGAGAGAGGGCCAGCAGGGCCCGCTCGCCGCTGTCGGCCTCACGGCACTCGTAACCGCCGAGCAGCAGGGTATCCACCAGGGCCTCGCGCAGGCCGCTGTCATCTTCCACTACCAGAATGCGGGCCTGGGTCATGCCACACCTCCAAGGCGCACCACCGCCTGATGCAGCGGGAATGAGAGGGTAAAGCAGGTGCCCTCACCGGGCACGGAGGCGACGCTGACCTCCCCCTGATGAGCCCGCACCACGGATTGCACCACCGCCAGGCCAAGGCCGGTGCCCTGGGAGCGGGTGGTGAAGAAGGGCTCGAAGATCTGGCCAAGCAGCTTGGCGGGCATCCCCTTGCCGTTGTCGAGGATACGCAGTTCCACCCGGGCACCGCTGCGCACCGCGCTCACTAGCAGGGAGGTGGCCCCCGCCTGCTGGGCGTTGGCGATCAGGTTGTTGATGGCGCCGGCCAGGGCGCTGTTATTGGCCAGCAGGCAGAGATCCGGCTCCGGCGCCTCCATGTGCAGGGTGCAGCCCTGCTGCTGGCAGAAGGCCTCGGCCCCCGCCTGCACCTCGGCCAGCAGTCCCTGTACCGAAACCGGCGTGACCACCTGGTTGTCGCCGTTGCGGGCGAACAGCAGGATGTCGTTGATCTGCTTTTCCAGATCCTGCAGCCGCGCCATCAGCTTTTGCTGGAACTGGCTGCGGGATTCGGGCTTGAGGGTGCGGTTCGCGAGGTTGGCCGCATAGAGCATGGCGGCGGAGAGAGGGGTACGGATCTGGTGGGCCAGGGTGGCGGCCATGTTGCCGAGGGCCGACAGCCGCTTCATGCGGTTGACCCTGTCCTGCAACTGGCGGGTCTCGGTGAGATCCGTGATAAACACCAGCTGGCCCGGTTGATCCGCCAGCGGCTGGGTCGAGAGCTGGACCCGGCGACCGTCCCGCAGGGAGATCTCGTGACCGTCGTCTTCACGGGGATGGAAGCTGCGGGCGATGATCTCGCGCCAGGGCTGTCCCTCTAGTGGCTCCCCCAGCAGGGCCAGGGCGGCCGGGTTGGCGCGGGTGATGCAGCCCTCCCCATCCAGCAGCAACACGCCGGTCGGCAGTGCCTGGAAGATGGCGTAGAGCTGGCTCACCTCGTGAGACTGGAGCGGATTGTCCTGCTGGAGCATTGTCATAAACCTGACCTCAAACTGGGTTTGGGGTAAGCCTATTCAATTTCCATGCCAGTAAAATATCCGTTAAATATCAATAGATTGAAGTCTGGCGTCAAAGCCTTGACCTCAGGCTTCCTTGCTCATGCCGTATTTCTTCATCTTCTCCACCAGGGTGGTGCGGCGCATGCTGAGCAGGTCGGCGGCACGGGCCACCACCCCGTCCTGGGACTCCAGGGCCTGACGGATCAGCTCCACCTCGAGATCCGCTAGCATCTCCTTGAGGTTGACCCCCTCCTGAGGCAGCTGCATGGGCAGCGCCACGGCGGCCGGGGCATCCAGCTCGGGGGTGCTCTGGAACACGGCGGCCAGGGCATCCCGCTCGTCCATCTCGGTGAGACGCTCGTCTCTCGGCTCGCAGGGGAGCAGACGATAGCGGCCGGGCAAATCCGCCACATCCACGATCTGGTTCGGATAGAGGATGAGCAAGCGCTCGATGAGGTTCGAGAGCTCGCGCACATTGCCCGGCCAGGAGTACTGCATCAGGGACTCCATGGCGCGCTGGGTCAGGCGAATGATGCCCTTGTGCTGCTCCGCGTGGCGATTGAGCAGCTCCTGCAGCAGCAGGGGAATGTCGTCGGAGCGCTCGCGCAGGGGGGGCGTCTCGATGGGGAAGACGTTGAGGCGGTAATAGAGATCTTCCCGGAACACCTGGGTGCGGATCATCGTCTCCAGATCCCGGTGGGTGGCGGCGATGACGCGCACGTCCGCCTGCACCGGCTTGCCGCCACCGACCCGATCAAACTGGCGCTCCTGCAGCACCCGCAGCAGCTTGACCTGCATGGGCAGCGGCATGTCGCCGATCTCGTCGAGGAAGAGGGTGCCGCCCTGGGCCAGTTCGAAGCGGCCGCGACGGGCGGCGATGGCGCCGGTGAAGGCCCCCTTCTCATGACCAAACAGCTCGCTCTCCAGCAGTTCTGCCGGGATGGCGCCGCAGTTGATGGGCACGAAGGGGCCACTGCTGCGGGCAGAGAGTTCGTGGATGGCGCGAGCCACCACCTCCTTGCCGGTACCGGATTCACCCAGGATCAGCACGTTGGCGTCGGTTTCCGCTACCTGGCCGATGAGGCGGCGCACCTCCTGAATGCCCCTGCCTTTGCCCACCAGCAGGCGCAGCAGGGCCTGGCCCTTGTCGTGCAGTTGCTGGCGAGGATGGAGGGAAAGGAAAGCCTGACAGAAGTGCAGATGACGGGTCAGGGACTCATAGGTGAAGGGCTCGTCGCTGCCACCGATGAAGTTGCTATTGGGGTGATCCGCCTGCTGCAGGGAGAGAAAGGGGATGCGGGGGAAGGCCCCGAGCAGCTCGATGAGGGGGCGCTCAAGCAGCTCACCCGTCAGGATCCCTTGCAGGGGTCCCGAGGACTCCACTGCCATGTCGAGATCGCCCTCATCCACTTCCTGCCACGGGATCCCCATGAAGGAGAGCACAGTACCCAGTTGCAAACGCCGCTGTTCATCGGCATCGACAATCAATACCCCCATCGCCATCATATCCATCCTGTCGAAGCCTCTAAAATATCTTATTGTTTTTTAAGTATTTTATATGGGCGTATCCATGCGCCGCCCATAGTGTCAATGCCGCACAAGGTGCCAAAATTCTGGCGGATTGTCAAAAGTTGTCGCGTCTTGCCCGCCTCTCTGTGGACGGGATCACGGTACGGGCATCTTGCCAGCGGGGTAAGAATAGAAGATGACAGGGGACTATCAAAAAAGAAGGGTCCACAAGGGACCCTCTGGGATGTCAGTGATGCATCTGCTCCCGGGGAGCGGCGTAGCGACATTGCGGGAAGCGGCTGCAGGCGAGGAACAGGCGGCCGGCATGGGGGCCCTTCTTGGCCTCCCGCTCCACCAGCAGGGCGTCGCAGCGCGGGCAGTGGGGCTGCGCCTGGGGACGCTCTTCCTCCTCCTCCAGGTCGCTGAACAGGTTGTCCAGCAGCTCGGGTTCCGGCATCCCTTTCTCCGGCGTCACAGTGGCGATCCCGGGCTGCGGGCTGACCGATTTGTGTCCGTGATGGCTCTCGCTCAGATCCACCCCATCCAGTTGCAGCGGATTGAAGGTCGGCTCGCGCCGCTCACCGGGCAGCAGATCCTCGGCAGGGGCCGTCGTCCTGGCAAGCAGCGGCAGCAGCTGTTCACGCAGATCCTCCACCTGATAGTGGCTGCTGGCAGGGATCTGCAGCAGCGGCAGGCCGGCGCTGTCGCAGGCCTCTTTCAGGAATTGATCCCGGGCCTTGCGCTTCTGGTGGCGATGGGAGCTGTCATCGAGCTCGACCGCGCAGAGGAAGGAGAGATCCCCCGGGTGGCAGAGCAGGTAGTCAAAATGCTTGGCGCTGATCTTGTTGAACGCTTGTTGCCACTTGCTCTTGCCCATGCGCGCCTCGGGCGTCAGCACGTCCGCCACCCGCACCTTGGCGAAGACCCGCGCCTTGTCACCCACAGCAAGGCTCAGCACCCCAAGGAAGGAGCGCTCCGCCGGGCTGAACAGAGTTTCCTGCAGATCATAGGGCAACGTCTTGCCCTGCTTGCCACGGGACCAGAAGATCGCCAGCAGCAGGAGCACCAATAACACCAATCCCGATACGACAAGGGTATTCATGAGGGTACTGTCCAATTCACACAATGAGAGAGAAGGAGCGCCACTTTACCACAGGGGCAAGAGGGCGCGCATCGCCCGCAGCAGGGCGAGCTCGGGGATCGGGGTTTTTCATGGGTTTTACGCACGGCGGGGCTTCATATGACCTGCCACAGCAGGCACAATGCTGGTGGAACTCATTCAAAGGAGAGCAGGATGCAAAAGCAATTGGTCGTCACCGTCATCGGGGCTGACAAGCCGGGTATAGTCGAGAGCCTGGCCAATACCATCAGCCATGAGCAAGGGAACTGGCTGGCCAGTTCCATGAGCGAGCTGGCCGGACAATTTGCCGGCATCTTACACGTCAGCGTCCCCGATGAGCACTATCGCAGCCTGTGCGAGGCGCTGGTGATGCTGCCTGGCCTCACCGTCAGCTTCGCCGAAGGTCAGCTCAGCCCGGAACCCGCCCGCCAGGTGATGCTGAGCGTGACCGGCAACGACAGGGCCGGCATCGTCCACGAGGTCGCCAGCATCTTGCGTCAGCTCAATATCAACGTGGCGGACCTCACCACCGGTTGTGAACCGGCCCCCCACTCCGGCGCTCCGCTTTTCTACGCCCATGCCCTGGTGGCCCTGCCCCCCCAGCTCGAACTGGATGCCCTCATCAGTGCGCTGGAGTCCCTTTCCGATGATCTGGTGGTCGATATCGATCAAGACCTCACCGAATAGCGCCGGCTGTCATAAATTTGTCATGGTTTGACCCCATAACTGCCGGCCAGATGCAACCGGATCACAGAGGCATATATGAGCACCGACAAGCAGTATGAAGAGAAAGAGCTGAGTTGGCTCTCATTCAATGAACGGGTGTTGCAAGAGGCGATGGACAAGACGGTCCCCCTCATCGAGCGGGTTCGCTTCCTCGGGATCTTTTCCTCCAACCAGGACGAGTTCTTCAAGGTCAGGGTCTCGGACGTCAAGCGCCGCATTCTCATCAACGAGGTGCACGGCGGTGACGACGAGGCCAAGGTGTTGCTGCGGGCCATCCAGCAGAAGGTGATGGCCCTTGGCGAGGCGTTCGACAACACCTACAAGGAACTGCTGATCGCCCTCGCCCGCCACAACATCTTCCTGGTCAACGAGAACCAGCTCTCCGATGCCATTCAGCAGTGGTTGCGGGTCTTCTTCAAGGAGAAGGTGCTGCGCCACATCATCCCCATCCTGCTGAACAAGGAAGTGAACCCGGTCAAGTTCCTGAAAGACGAGCACACCTACCTCGCCGTCGAAATGAAGAAGAACGGCCAGGTGATCCAGTACGCCCTGGTGGAAGTGCCGACCGACGATCTGCCCCGCTTCTTCCAGCTGCCGCCGGAAGGCACCCGCCGCAAGAAGCAGATCATCATCCTCGACAACGTCATCCGCTTCTGTCTTGACGAGATCTTCAAGGGCTTCTTCGACTACGACGAAATCGCGGCCTACGCGGTCAAGCTGACCCGGGACGCGGAATACGATCTCTCCGACCAGCTAGACCTCAGCCTGGTGGACAAGATGAGTGATGGCTTGAAGCAGCGCCTCACCGCCATGCCGGTGCGCTTCGTCTACGAGCGGGAGATGCCCGCCGCCATGATAAGCTTCCTCAAACTCAAGCTGCAGATAAGCTCATACGACGCCATCATGCCCGGCGGTCGTTATCACAACTTCAAGGACTTCATCGGCTTCCCCAACGTGGGCCGGGATTATCTCGAAAACCCCAAGCTGCCGGCGCTGGATTGCCGCGACTTCGACGGCTTCGTCAACGCCTTCGACGCCATCGCCAAGCAGGATATTCTGCTGTATTACCCCTATCACAAGTTCCATCACTTCACGGAATTGGTGCGTCAGGCAGCGTTTGACCCGGCAGTAAGCGCCATACGCATCAATATTTACCGGGTCGCCAAGAAGTCGCGCATCATTCACTCCCTCATCGACGCCGCCAACAACGGCAAGAAGGTGACCGTGGTGGTGGAGCTGCGCGCCCGCTTCGACGAAGCGGCCAACATCGACTGGGCCAACATCCTCACCGATGCGGGGGTCAAGGTGGTGTTCGGGGTGCCGAGCCTCAAGATCCACTCCAAGCTCTGCCTCATCACCCGCCACGAACACGGCGAGGCGGTGCGCTACGCCCACATCGGCACCGGCAACTTCAACGAGAAGACCGCCAAGATCTACACCGACTTCTCCCTGCTGACCCGCCACCCGGACATCACCGCCGAGGTGGAGGGGGTGTTCGAGTACATCGAGTACCCCTACCGGCGCTACAAGTTCAACCACCTGCTGGTCTCCCCCATCAACAGCCGTCGTCAGCTCTATCGCCTCATCGACAACGAGCTGGCCAACGCCAAGGCGGGGCAGCCAAGCGGCATCACCCTCAAGATCAACAACCTGGTGGACAAGGATCTCATCAACCGCCTCTACGCGGCCGGTCAGGCCGGGGTGCCCATCCAGATGATCATCCGCGGCATGTGCGCCCTGCGCCCCGGCGTGCCGGGCCTGAGCGAGAACATCCAGGTCATCAGCATCATCGACCGCTTCCTCGAGCACCCCCGCGTCATGGTGTTCCACAACAAGGGCAACCCCCAGCTGTTCATCTCCAGCGCCGACTGGATGAGCCGCAATATCGACGGCCGCATCGAGGTGGGTACCCCCATCTACGACGAGCGCCTCAAGCAGCGGATCCTGGACATTCTCCAGTTGCAGCTCGGCGACACCTGCAAGGCCCGCGTCATCGACGCGGATCAGAGCAACCAGTACGTGAAGCGGGGCAACCGCCGCAAGGTGCGCTCCCAGGTGGCGATTTACGATTATCTCAAACGCATAGAGTCAAACCATGGACAATAGTCTGTACGCCGCTGTCGACCTGGGCTCCAACAGCTTTCACATGGTCATCGCCCGCCTCGCCGAGGGGCGGATGCAGATCGTCGATCGCATCAAGGAGCGGGTCCGCCTGGCGGAGGGCATGGACGAGCAGCGCCGCATGTCCGAGGAAGCCATGGCCCGCGGCCTCGACTGCCTTGGCCTCTTCGCCGAGCGCCTCACCAACATCAAGCCGGATCAGATCCGCATCGCCGGCACCTACACCCTGCGCCGCGCCAGCAACGCCCGTGACTTCGTGCGCGAGGCCGCCCTGGTGCTCAATCACCCGGTCGAGATCATCAGCGGCCAGGAAGAGGCCCGTCTCATCTATCAGGGGGTGGCGCACACCCAGCACATCGAAGGCCAGGTGCTGGTGGTGGACATCGGCGGTGGCAGCACCGAGCTCATCATCGGCGAAGGGTTCGAACACAAGGCCCTCACCAGCCGCAAGATGGGCTGCGTCAGCTTCACCCAGAGTTTCTTTGGCAACGGCAAGCTGAGCGAGAAGGCCTTCAACGCCGCCGTGCTGGAGGCCCAGCACCAGCTCGCCCCCATCATCAACCAGTACCGCAAGCTCGGCTGGCAGAGCTGCCTTGGCAGCTCGGGCTCCATTCGCACCGTGCGGGACGTCTTGCAGGGGGAAGAGTGGACCGACGGCAGCATCACGCTGGCGGGGCTCGAGCAGCTCAAGACCGAGATGCTCAAGCACAAGAAGGTCGAGCAGCTCAAACTCGCGGGTCTCACCGAGGAGCGCCAGGGGGTGTTCGCCGCCGCGGTCGCCATCCTGATCGGGCTCTTCACCTCCCTGCCCATCGAGCGGATGGAGTACTCCGACGGCGCCCTGCGTGAAGGGTTGCTGTACGAGTTCGAGGAGCGGCTGCAACACCACGACATCCGCGAGCGTACCGCCCTTGCCCTCATCAGCCACTACCGCATCGACAAGCGCCAGGCGGCCCGGGTCGAACAGAGCGTGCTGGCCCTGTTCGATGCCCTGAGCGATCCCTGGCAGATGCCCATCGAGCCCTATCGCGCCATCCTCGGCTGGGCGGCGCGGCTGCATGAGATTGGCCTTGCCATCAACTACAGCGGCATCCACAAGCACTCCGCCTACATCTTGCAAAACACCGACCTGCCCGGCTTCAACCAGGACGATCAGGCCCTGCTCGCGGCCCTGGTGCGCTTCCAGCGCAAGGGGCTCAAGCTCGCCGAACTGCCCGCCTTGCCCAACCACGATGAGCAGACGGTGCTGCGCTGCATCCGCATCCTGCGCCTCGCGGTGGCGGCCCACCACCGGCGCCAGGACAATCTGCTGCCGCCGTTGAGGGTGGTTGCCGCCGGGGATCAGCTGGTGGTCACATTGCCGACCGAGTGGTGCGAGGATAACCGCCTGCTGATGCAGAATCTGGAGAAGGAGCACCGTTATTGTCAGGAGCAGGGCTGGCCCCTGCTGTTTCAACTGAGTTAGCGCCCCTTCCTTGATGCAAAGAGGCAGCCCGGTGGCTGCCTCTTTGCTTATGCAGGTTTTTCTTGTCTGCTCAGTGCAGCTCCGGCAACAGCCACTTGGCAATTTCGAAGTAGATGATGAGGCCGGTGCCATCCACCAGGGTGGAGATGAAGGGGGCTGAGACCACCGCAGGATCTATCCTGAAGCGGCGCAGCACCATGGGGATCACGGAGGCGACAGTGGCGCTCCAGAGCACGATGGCGATGATGGTCAGGGTCACCACCATGCCGATCTCGGGGCCCACACCCAGGCTCCAGGCCCGCACCCAGGCCGCCAGGGCGATGGCCATGGAGATGAGCAGACCGGTGGAGAGCTCCTTCTTGAGCACTGTGCCGAGGTTTCTCATGCTCACCTCCCCCACCGCCATGGCACGCACTATGGTGGTGGTGATCTGGGTGCCGCTGTTGCCACCGGTGCCGATGAGCAGCGGGATGAAGAAGGCCAGGGCGATGGCCGCTTCCAGCTGCTCCTCGAAGGCCCGCAGCACGGTGCCGGTGTAGGCCTCTGCCACGAACAGGACGAGCAGCCAGCCCACCCGCTTGCGCCACAGTTGCCAGGGCGTCGCCTGCAGATAGGGGGTATCCAGCGGTGACGAGCCCCCTTGCAGCTCCGCATCCTCGGTGGATTCGAGCTCCAGGATGTCGGCGGCGTCGTCCACGTGGAAGACCCCCACCAGCCGTCCCCTGTCCTCCACCGGCAGGGTCGAGATGTCGCGATCGATGAGCAGACGGGCCGCCAGCTCCTGATCCGCACGGGCGTCGATGCGCACCGCCTCCCTGTCCATCAGCTCGCTCACCGGCCGCTGAGGGTCGGCGATGAGCAAAGACTTGAGAGTGACGCTGCCGAGCAGGCGCTGATCGCCGCTGACCACGTAAAGCTGCTGGAACGGCAACCCCTTGTCCCAGGCGTCGTGGATCCGCTGCTTGGCGATCGCCACCGTCTCCCCCTCATGGATGGCGACGAACTCGTGACGCATGTTGGCCCCGACCGAATCACTCGGCCACTCCAGCAGGGTGGATAGCCCCGACTGCGCCGGTTCGGGGAGGCAGGCGAGCAGTTTGCGGCGCTCGCTCTCATCGAGCTTGCGCAGGATACCGAGCAGCTCGCGCCGCGGCATGGCCCCCTGCAGCACGCCGAGTATGCTGGCGTGCAGGCGCAGCAGCAGCCTGGCGGCCCCATCCGGTGGCAGGGAGACGAGCAGGTCACTCCCTTGCGAAGCTGGCAGGGTGTCGAAGATGCAGTTGAGCTCTTCCGGGCGCAGGGTCAGCAGTTGGTCGGCTCGCTGGACAGGATCCAGGGTACGGGCGAGCCAGCCCTGCAGGGCAGCCAGGTCGAGCAGTTGATGACGGTTGAGCAGATGGTGTGTTTTCTTCATCACAGATGTCCTCATGTGATCCCGGGGCAGGCCCGGAAGCAGCCGATGAACCGCGGCCGCCGCTTGCAAGAAAACAGCAATTTGATTGACGAGTAACAGGCAGGAAATGACGCCGTCCGGCGTGTCTTCATCCCCACGTACCAGCTTTAGCACTGCATAACGTATCCGGCACGCCGGAAGCCACTTGGGTTGACACCTTAATCCGATGAAAACTGTCCTGATCTTGGGCGTCTCTGGACGTCGTGAGATCAGTGGCCTGTGTTTATGCAGGAGCCTCGCCTAACGAGATGCTGCGAATAGATGCAGGGCCCTTGGCCATGCGGGCGGCATCATCGGCGAGGTGCGACCGGGAGTCAAGGCGCCGTGGCCCCTTGCAACGGGTTGTTACAAATTGGCCGAGAGGGCCTTGAAATAAAGGGCCCTGAAATGACGACTCCCCCGGGCCAGGGCCACGGGGGAGTCACGGTCAACGAGCGGAGATCAGCGGATATAGTCGAACAGGGTCAGCTTGCTTATCTTGCTGAAGGCGAGCTGGGAGGCGCTCATGGCGGCGTCTTCCTTCGACAGCGCGGCGATCACCTCGTACATGTCCGCCTCGGAGACCTTGGCCCTGGCCTGCTGATTCAGGGTGCTGAGACCATCGTTCGAGCTCATCACCTGTTCCAGGCTGTTGAGCCGGCTGCCCACGTCCCCCTGCCTTCGATCGACCTTGGTTCTGGCGTTGTCCATGTGGGTGGTAGCGTCGGCCACCGCCAGCTGGAAGTCATCCGCCGAGATGTTGGGGTCGCGCAAGGCCGAGATGAAGTCGGACATACCGTTGAGTATGTTGTCGTTCTTGGGGGCATCGAGGGCAAAGGTCTGATCCGCGCTGCCCGCCGGCAAGTCCAGGGTCAGCTCCAACCCGTTGAAGGCAATCTTGTTGCCCGCGCTGTAGTCGCCACTTTGCACCACAGTACCGCCACTGTCCTTGATCTCGTAGGTATCCGGCGGGCCCGCCAGGGTGCTCACGGTGAATTCGTTGCTGGGCAGTGCGGAGTCGTAGTTGTTGCGATAGAAGCTCTCGAAGTTGCCCTGATCCCCCACCCCCACCTGGATGTTGCCGCTGGTGGCGCTGGCGGTGCGCCGGGTCGCCACCATCTCGAACAGATCGAAGCCCGAATCGTTGGCCGGGATCTGCACGGTCGGCGAGACCTGGATGCTGCGCTGGCCCGTGTCCCCCTGGAACACATAGTTGCCGCTCGCATCCTTGACGAAGGGCTGGGTCTTGCTCTGATTGCCGCCGAAGATGAACTCCCCCTGGGAGTTCTTGCTGTTCATCAGATCGAACATCTGCTTTTGCAGCCCCTCCAGTTCGCTTGCGATGGCGCTGCGCTCCTCGCTGCCCATGGCGGAACTGTTCGCCTTCTGGATCAGGGTCTTGGCGCTCAACATGGCGGTGTTGATGGAGGATAGCACTGTGTCTTCGTGGCCCAGGCTGTTCTCCAGCAGGCTGCCGTTGACACTGTACTGCTTGAACAGGTCGATCTCCTTGGTCAGGGCCAGCTTCTGGCTCATGCCGGAGGGATCTTCCCCCGCCCGGGTGAACTTGTCCCCTGTCATCAGCTGGTTGTAAGCCGTGTTCTGGCGCTCGCTGACCTTGCTCATGGTGGCCAGATTGCGGTCGTAGATCATGTTGGTGGTGATGCGCATGGATTACCTCACGGACGACAGCAGGGTATCGAAGATGGTCTTGGCGGTGTTGACGATCTGGGCCGAGGCGGCATAGGACTGCTGGAAGCGGATGAGGTTGGCCGCCTCTTCCTCCAGATTGACCCCGGAGACGCTCTCGTAGATGCCGGTGCTCTGGGTCAACTTGGCCTCGTTGGCCTGCAACAACGTCTTGGCCTGACTGGTCTTGTTGCCCACTCCGGTCACCAGGGCGCTGTAGGCATCGTTGAAGGTCATCTTGTCGTTGCTGGTGGCGGCATTGTTGTTCTTGCGCACCAGCTCCTTGTTTTGCAGCTCCGCCAGGGCCAGACCGTTGGCGTTGTCGGCGAAACCGTCCTTGTTGTAGCTCAGATGGAAGCTGTCCTTGGCCTCCACCTTGCCGGTGATGCTGACGTCATAACCCGGCGCCGTCTTGGGATCGGCATACACCTTGGGGCCTCCCAGCGGGCTCTCGAGGGCGGCCATCAGGTTCTGCCCCTTGCTCGAAGCCGGTGCCACCCCGATGAGGGTGGTGCCGTCCGCCGCATAGACCTCGTAGTTGCCGCTGTTGTCTATCTTGACCACCTGGGGCGCCGCGGGATCCAGGCTGTTGGTGCCAAACCCCGAGCCCGTCCCTGTGTTGTAGACACCGGTCATTTTTATTTCACCGGAGCCGATATTCTGAGAATTTTTATCTGCTTTGATGGGGGATGCCAGTGCGATATCCTCCGGGCGAGTGATGGCGGCTTCGAGTCCTGCGGCGGCATACTTGGTCGGCTGCAACAGGATCTTGTCCCCTGCCGCCGGGGTACCGGAAAGATCGATCTCGATGCCGTGTCCCGCCACGCCCACCTTGGCAGGCGGCGTGGTGCCCGTCATGAGAGAGGTACGGTTGCCGCTGCCATCGATGGCGAACACCTCATAACCGGTGGCACTGCTGAACTTCACCTCGTAATCGAAGGTGGTCACCTCGGTCCCCTTGCCGGGCACGAAGCTGACGCTGGCAGCGCCGCTGCCGGTGTTGCTGCCATAGGGCAGGCCCTTGCTGGCCGCGAGGGTGAAGAGATCCCCGCCAATCTCGTTGTCCAGATCCATCCCCAGCCGATTCTGCTGGTTCATGGCATCCGCCATGGCGACGGCCAGCTGCCCCAGCTCCCGCTTGGAGGGTTCCAGATCCCGGCGAGCGGCAAAGAGGCCGCCGATACCGCCGCCGATGTCCTGATCGTTGATGTCGGCCTTATTGGTGCCGAGGGTGAGTTGCAGGGTCGAGTCCCGGGAGTCGGGGTTGCCCGCCACCACCTTGAACTGCGCGACCCCGCCATCCAGCACCAGGGAGTGGCCCGTGCTCATGTTCACCAGCATGCTGCCGTTGGGCTGGGTGACGGTGCGGATCTCCATCTTCTCGGAGAGCTGACGCACCGCCTCATCCCGCTGATCGAACAGCATCAGACTCTCTTCCGGCGTCCCCTGGGTGCGGATGATGGCCTGGTTCAGATCGTTGATGCTCTGGAGCAGGCTGTTGACCCTGTCGGTCTCGTCGCCGATGGTGGCGTTGATGGTGTCCGACTGCTTGTCGAGCTGGGCGGAGAGGGTGTGATAGCGGTTCACCATGCCATTGAGTTCGCTTAGGGTGGTCTTGCGACCCCCGATCTCGGCCGGTGACTCGTTGGCGGTGTGGAAGGCCTTGAAATAGGAAGTGATGGTGGTGCCCACGCTGTTGCTGCTGTCACCCAGCAGGCTGTCGAGCTGGAACAGCTGATCGTAGCGATTGCCGGAGGCATGGTAGGCGGAGGTGTCACGACGCACCTCCCCCTGGGCATAACTGTTGATGACCCGCTGGGTCACCATGTCGCCCGTCCCCAATCCGACGGAGTTGGTATACACCAGGGTGCGTTCACGTACATAGCCCTGGCTATTGACGTTGACGATGTTGTTACTGGTGGTCTGCAGCAATCGCTGCTGGGCCATCACACCCGAGGTTCCAATTCCAAGCAGATCGCTTGCCATAGCTTACAGCTCCATCTCTGTGTTGCCGGTTGCGGAGTAGCCGGCGATGGCGTCACTGCGCAATACCTGTTTCAGTTTGCTGGCATACTGGGGGTCGGTGGCATAACCGGCCTGTTGCAGCGCCTCGAAGTAGCGATCCGGACTGTCCACCTTGGCCAATGCCCCCTTGTAACGGGTGCCCGAGGTGAGGAAGTCCACGTAGTCGTTGAAGCTCTCCTCGAACGACTCGTAAGAGCGAAACGCCGCCTTCTGGCGTGAGGCCACCCCTTGTTCGTATTCCAGGGTGCTCACCACCGCCTTGGGACCATCCCAGCGAGGATCAGCCTTGATGCCAAACAGGTTGTGGGTTATCTGCCCCTCCCCGTCCTTGATCACCCGCTTGCCCCAGCCGCTCTCGAGGGCCGCCTGGGCCACCAGTACCGCCGGGCTCAGCCCCAGCTTGTCCGCCGCCTTCTTGGCGAGCGGCATCAACCTGTCCACGAACTCCTCCGGGCTGTCGAACACCAGCGCCGTCTTGTCCAATGTTCTGCTGTGTCCGGCGGCGATGCCTTGTGCCGGCCCCATGGGGGGAATGGCACGGCGGCGGTGGGAAGTGGCCGTCGATTGGCTCCCCCCCATCTCGTTATCAGCAAAATCTTTGCCAACTTTTGAGGCCGCAATCAGATCGTTCGGTGCCGAGGTGGGAGGCTGGTAGGGTTTGTAGACCCGCTCGGTGCGCTCCGGCAGCCTGAGTACCCGGCCATCGTTGTGGGTGAAGGTTTTCTGCTCGGGGGCCAGCTGCTTGGCCACCATCTCGGCGATGCCAAGGCCCCCCTTGCTCGACATGTCGGCGACCCGCTGTTCATCCAGCATCCCCTCGTAGAACTGGGTGTAGCTGCTGTTCATGGGATTGCCTTCGGTCAGCACGGCGTTGGCCTGGCGCATCCCCTTGAACAGGGTCTGGGTGAAGATGGACTCGAACTGGCGAGCCGCCGCCATCAGCGCCTCTCCCTTGCCCTCCTTGCTCTGGCTCATCCGGCGCAGCTTGTCCAGGTTCTGGACGTCCTGCACCATGCCAAGGTTGATCCCGCTCTGGGTGTCGAACTCTGCCATACCTACCTCGTTGCCGCCCGTGGCAAGCCTTTGCCGCCCGGCGTCGACCAGATGGCCTCCCGCCGAGTGACCAGGCTTCGCATCACCGCCTCGACACAAACACCCATTTACAGGATCACCAGCTGACCCTGGATGGCGCCCGCCTGCTGCAGGGCCTCCAGGATGGCCATCAGATCGCCTGGGGCTACCCCTACCTGATTCACCGCCCGCACCAAGTCGTCCAGGGTCGCGCCGGTGTCGAGCTTGAACATCCGACCCGGATCCTGCTGCACGTTGATGGTGGAGTTGTTGGTGATCGCCGTCTGGCCACCGGCCAGCGGATTGGGTTGGGAGACCTGCTGATTCTCGGCGATGGTGACCGTCAGGCCACCGTGACTGATGGCCGCCGGCCGCAGTTTGACCTCGCTGCCGATGACGATGGTGCCGGTGCGCGAGTTCACGATGATCTTGGCGGATTCACTCGCCGGATCTACTTCCAGGTTCTCGATGGTAGAGAGATAGGAGACCCGCTGACCCGGATCCCGGGGCGCAAACACCTTGATGGAGGTGGCATCCAGCGCCTGGGCCGTGTTCGGGCCCACCAGATCGTTGACCACGTCGGCCACCCGCCGGGCGGTGGTGAAGTCCGGTCGATTCAGGTTGAAGGTGATGGTGTCGCCCTGGCTGAAGGAGTTCGGCACCTCACGCTCCACGGTGGCGCCGTTGGCGATGCGCCCCACGGTCGGGGTATTGACCACCACCTTGGAACCGTCCGCCCCCTCGGCCCCGAGGCCCCCCACCACCAGGCTGCCCTGAGCGACGGCGTAGACGCGGCCGTCCAGCCCTTTCAGGAAGGTCTGCAGCAGGGTGCCGCCGCGCAGGCTCTTCGCCTCGCCGATGGCGGAGACGGTGACGTCTATGGTCTGGCCCGGCTTGGAGAAGGCAGGCAGATCCGCATGAATCGCCACCGGCGCCACGTCCTTGATCTTCGGCTTGATGTTATCCGGCACCTTGATGCCGAAGTTGTTGAGCATGGTTCTGAAGGTCTGCTCGGTGAAGGCGTTGTTCTTCTCCCCCGTGCCGGGCAAGCCCACCACCAGGCCGTAGCCGATCAGCTGGTTGCTGCGCACCCCTTCCACCGAGGTGAGATCCTTGATGCGTGAGGCGTGTGCCAGCCCGAGCGGCAGGCAGCAGCACAGCAAGGCGAGCAGACGAAGTCGATTCATGAGAGCTCCTAAACCCCTGATTGCTAGATGGGCCACCAGGGGCCGTTGAAGAAGCTGGTGAGCCAGCCCTGTTCCTGGGTGTTGGCCAGATCGCCGGTGCCACCGTAGTGGATGCGCGCGTTGGCGACCCGCTGGGACGACACGCTGTTCTCGGAGGTGACGTCCTCCGGGCGCACCAGCCCGGTGATGCGGATGTATTCATTGCCGTTGTTGAGCATGATCCACTTCTCGCCGCGCACCAGCAGGTTGCCGTTCGGCAACACCTTGACCACGCTGACCGAGATGTTGCCCTGCAGGCTGTTGCTCTGATCCGCCTTGGCCTGCCCCTTGAAGGCGCTGCTCTGATCGACGGAGGCCGACAGGTTGTAGGGGCTGGCGGTCACCGGCACCCCACCAAGGCTGACCGGTGACAGGTCGAAGCTGTTGTCCTTGCCACTCTGGGTGTTGGCCTTCTTGGAGGCCGAGGTGGACTCCGCCAGTTCGATGGTGATGATGTCACCTATCTTGTGGGCCTTGATGTCCGAGTAGATGCCGTTGACCTGCTCGGGCTGGAAGATGGCGCCGGTGGGACGCACCGACACCGGCTCCGATTCGCCGTAGACGGGGGCGAACTCAGGATCATCGGGTCTGGCGGTGTTGGGGGTACTGGTGCAGCCGGCCAGCGTCAGCAGGCCCAGCATCCATATGGCTTTCATCATGGGTCTCCTACATCAGGTGCGCTGGGTCAGGAAGGACACGAGGACCTCCACCGCCAAGCGTTGCCAAGACAGTCTTCTTGTCACGTTGCCTTCCCTTAGGTCCGCTGGGTCAGGAAGGACATCATGGAGTCCACCGCCGAGATGACCTTGGAGTTCATCTCATAGACCCGCTGGGCCTGGATGAGGTTGACCAGCTCCTCGGTCACGTTGACGTTGGAGGTCTCCAGCATGCCCTGCTTGATGACCCCAAGGCCGTCCGCACCGGCGGTCCCCTGGATGGGGGCACCACTGGACTGGGTCTCGACGAAGAGGTTTTCCCCCATGGGTTGCAGGCCGGTGGGGTTGACGAAATCCGTGGTGTTGATCTGACCGACCACCTGGGACTGGCCATCACCCTTGAGCTGCACCGACACCTGGCCATCCTCGCCCACGGTCACGCTCTGGGCGTTCTCGGGGATCTGGATCTCCGGTTGCAGCGGATAACCGTTGCCCGGGGTGACGATGGTGCCTTCGTCATTGAGGGTGAACTGGCCGTTGCGGGTATAGGCGGCGCTGCCATCCGGCAGCTGGATTTCGAAATAACCGCGCCCGCTGATCATCAGATCCAGGGAGTTGTCCGTGGTCTGCACGTTGCCCTGGCTGTGGTTCTTCTGGGTGGCGACCACCTTGGCCCCCGCCCCCAGCATCAGGCCGGAGGGCAGCTCGGTGTCCGCCGAAGAACGGCCACCCGGCTGGTTGATGTTCTGATAGAGCAGATCCTCGAAGATGGCACGGGCCTTCTTGTAGCCCACTGTGCTGGCGTTCGCCAGGTTGTTCGAGGTGACCGAGATGTTGGTCTGCTGGGCATCGAGGCCGGTCTTGCTGATCCAGAGTGCAGGATTCATTTAATGCTCCTTGATTAGCTGATACGCAGCAGCTGGGTTTGGGCCTCGTCATTCTCCTCGGCGGTCTTCATGATCTTGACCTGAGTTTCGAACTGACGTTGCAAGCGAATAAGGTTGGTCATCTCGTCGACCACGTTGACGTTGCTCCCCTCGAGGGAGCCCGCCAGCAGGCCGACATTGGCGGAGGCCGGTTCGGTCTGGCCATCCTTGCGACGGAACAGGCCATCCTGCCCCTTGGCCACCGCATCGGCCGGCGGATTGACCAGCTTGATGCGCTGGAAATCTTCCGGCAGGTTGGGGGCGGCCCCTTCCGGGCGACCGCTGATGGTGCCGTCCCGGTTGATCTCAATTTTCTCCATGGGCAGCGGCAGCACGATGGGCTGGCCCGCGTCATCCACCACGTTCAGGCCGGTGGAGGTCTGCAGGTTGCCGGCTTCGTTCAACTGCAGGTTGCCCATGCGGGTATAGGCCTCGCCGCCGTTGGGATCCTGCACCGCAATCCAGCCCGGACCGTCAACGGCGACGTCAAGATCCCGACCCGTGGTCTGCAGCAGGCCATGCTGCAGGTTCTGACCCGGACTCTCCGTCATGGCGAACACCCGCGTGGGCAGCCCTTCGCCAAACGCCTGCATGCTGCGCGCCTGCTCGAAGTCAGACTTGAAGCCGATGGTGTTGGCGTTGGCCAGGTTGTTGCCACGCACAGCCAGGCTGTTCATGTTCTCCTTGGCCCCGGACATGGCAATATAAAGCAGGTGATCCATGGGATCCTCCGTCAAACTGATGACTCTCGGGGGACAACTGCAAGTAGGATGCCAATAGCAGCGCGATTGGCACGAAGAAGGGGTAAAAGGCGGGGGAAGAGAAAACACAAGGGGCGCCGAAGCGCCCCTTTACAACCGCGTACTCGATTAACGGATCTGCAGGATGCTCTGCTGCAGGGAGCTGTTCACTTCCAGGGAACGGGAGTTGGCCTGGAAGTTGCGCTGGGCGGTGATGAGATCCACCAGCTCGGTGGTCAAATCCACGTTGGACTGCTCCAGGGCCGAGGACTTGATGGAACCGAAGGTACCCGAATTCGGCGTACCCGGCAGGGCGTCCCCGGAGAGCAGGGACTGGCGCCAGGAGGTGTCACCCACCTGGGTCAAGCCCTGGGAGTTGGCAAACTTGGCCATGGCCACCATGGCCACCTTGACCGTGGTCGCGTTGCTGTAGGTGGCGGAGACGATGCCATCTGCCCCGATCTCCACCTTGGTCAGACGACCGACGGTAGAGCCATCCTGGGTCAGCTTGCTCACCTCGAAGGGAGAGGAATACTGGGTCACGGTGCCCAGCTTGAACTCGATCTCCTGAGTGCCATCGGCACCATTGGTGATGATACCGGCCCCCGCCGCCCCCAGTTGTTCGGTCTTGATGACCGCCGGCGTGGTCGGCGTCACCATCTTGCCGGAGGCATCGAAGGTCACGCGGGCGCTCAGGGGCGCCTGGCTGACACCGGTCGCCATGGTGGTGGCGGTGCCGCCGGCGATGTCGATGGGCTTGTCATCTTGATAGAGGTACATGCGCCAGGCGGTCGGTACCGCCGCCTGGGTCGGATCGGCCGGGTCGGCTTCTTTCACGAAGTACTGGGTGATGGTATGTGCTTCACCCAGGGAGTCGTAGGCCACCACGGACGTGGAGGAAGAGTAGGTGCTCGAATCCTTGGGATCGAACTTGGAGGCATTCACATCCATCAGAGTCTTGGTGCTGGAAGGCAGGTTGAAGCCCGCCTCGACCGTCGTGGTCTGTACCGGCTCACCGGCCTTGTCCGGGATCTGGATGGGCTTGGTGGCGTTGATGCTCACCGCCTTGGGGGTGCCATCGGCGTTAATCTCGTACCCCTGCAGATAACCACCGGAGTTGCTGACCATGTAGCTGCTTTCGTTCAGCTTGAAGGCACCGGAGCGGGTATAGGTGCGATCCAGGTTGGTCAGGCCATCGGAGGTCACGAAGAAGCCGTTGCCCTGGATGGCGAGATCCAGCGCGTTGTTGGTAAATTGCAGCGCCCCCTGGTGGAACTGCTGGGCCACGGCACCGGTCGCCACCCCATTGCCGACCTGGGTCTTGGCATTGACGAAGATGGAGTTGGCATAGACGTCGGCAAACTCGGCGCGGGACTCCTTGAAGCCGGTAGTGTTGACGTTGGCAATGTTGTTCGCGGTGACGTTCAGGTCTTTTTGAGCCGCATTGATGCCGCTGAGGGCATTGTTGAATGACATGTCTTTATCTCCTTAGATCACTGCTTTAGAGGTCGAGTCAGGGGTCGTGGTCGACTTGCCGCTCGTCCCGCCAATTTCCAATACATCGGTCAGATAGATGCCACCCAGTCCCCTGAGTTTGAGGGTGCTGGGGTTTGAACTGGTGCCCAGGGTCACGCTCTCCACCTTGGCATAGGTGAGGGCCGGCATGCTCTCGGACTTGCCGTCCACGGTGCCGTGCGCCTCTATGCTGTACTTGCCGCTCTTGACCTCATTGCCATCCTTGTCCTTGCCATCCCACTCGAAGGCCACGTTGCCCTTCTTGTCTCCCTCGAGGGAGAACTCCTTGATGACCTGGCCGCTCTCGTCCTTCACCGTCACCTTGATGTTGCTGGCGCCGTCACCGGTGGCGATGACCCCGCTGATGCTCTCCCCCTTCTCCAGATAACCGGTCTGGGATGGGATCAACACGTTCTGGCCCACCAGGGCCGAGGCCTGCAGCGCCTGGCTGGAGGTCATCAGGCTGTTGAGGCTCTCCATCTGGGTGGAGAGGCTGCTGATCCCCTGGGAGGTCGACATGGACGTCATCTGGGACAACATCTGGGCGTTGTCCACCGGCTTGAACGGATCCTGATAGGAGAGCTGCATGGTCAACAGCTTGAGGAAGGACTCCTGATCCAGCTCCTTCTTCTGGACGCTGGTGGTGGTGCTGGTCTGATTCGCCGTCGTTCGATTGACGCCGAGCAGGCTGTCATAGGTATCTGCCATCTATCGCTCCCCCTGTCAGGACTTGCCGAGGCCAAGGGTCTGCTGCAGCATCTTCTTGGCTGCATCGGCGACCTGGACGTTGGTCTGGTAGCTGCGCGAGGCATTGATCATGTCCGCCATCTCCTCCACCATGTTGACGTTGGGCTTGAAGATGAAGCCATCCTTGTCCGCCATGGGGTGATTGGGGTTGTACTCCTTGAGCAGAGGGGCATCGCTCTCGACGATCCCCTTCACATCCACCCCCACCGAGGCCTGCTTGTCGGACATGGCCTGATCCAGCTGGGCGGCAAACACTGGCCGCCTGGCATGGTAAGTTTTTTCCACACTGGAGCTGACGCTGTCGGCGTTGGCCATGTTGCTCGCCACCGTGTTGAGGCGAACGGACTGCGCGCTCATGGCAGAGCCTGCAATGTCAAAGACCTTGAACAAACTCATTACTGTTCTCCTTTCAGTGCCTTGAGCAGGCCGCTTATCTTGCCGTTCATGAATTCGAGGGAGGCCTGGTACTCCAGGCTGTTGCGCAGGAACTCGCTACGCTCCTCCTGCACATCCACGGTGTTGCCGTCTCCGGTATCCGGTTGCAGAGGGTTGCGATACTGGGTCGTGCCCGGGGCGTCCATCTGCAAGGCGAAGTGTTTCTCGCTGGTGGTGGCCAGACCGAACCCTTGCTGGCTCTGGGCCTGCTGCAAGGCCTGGGAGAAATCGATGTCTCTTGCCTTGAAACCCGGGGTATCCGCGTTGGCGATGTTGCTGGACAGCACCTCGGCACGCTTGGCGCGAACGCTCAGCGTGTACTGGTGAACCCCGAATGCCTTGTCGAATGAAATTGCCATAGCGCACCTCCTGCTTCACGAATGTTTAGCAAGAGGTGTGCCAAAGAGGGGTTAGAAGGGAGTTATTTGACTTTGTAGACGATGCCGGGGTTGCAGCGGATCATCTCGAACTTGTCGGTGAGACCGGCCAGGGACTCCGAGGCCCCCAGCATCAGATAGCCGCCGGGATTGAGGCTGCTGGCAAACTGGTTGAGGATCTTGGACTTCACCTCGGGGGCGAAGTAGATGAGCACGTTGCGACAGAAGATGATGTCGAACTTGCCGAGCAGGCTGTAACTCTCCAGCAGATTCAGGGGGCGGAAGCTGGTCAATTTTCTGACACGCTCCGACACCCGCATCTTGTTGTCACCGCAGGGCTCGAAGAACAGCCGCTTGCGCTCGGGGGAGAGGCCGCGCGCCAGCGCCAGGCTGTCATAGACCCCCTCCTTGCACTGGTTGAGCATGGTGCTGGAGATGTCGGTGCCGACGATCTGCACCCCGCCCGGCAGGGTACCCGGCCGTTTCACCTGCTGCTCCAGCGCCGTCATGGCGATGGAATAGGGCTCCTGCCCGGAGGAGGAGGCGGCAGACCAGATCTTGATGGGGCGGCCACTCTTGCCCAGCTCCGGGAAGACCTTGTCGCTGAGCAGCTGAAACGGATAGGTATCGCGAAACCACAGGGTCTCGTTGGTGGTCATGGCGTCCACCACGGCCATCTTCAGCTCCCGCTCCCGGATCCCCATGGAGCGGGTCACCAGTTCAGACAGACTCTCGATACCAAACTGAGTCATCAAGGGCGACAGACGACTCTTGACCAGATACTGTTTGTTGTCACCCAGCACGATCCCGCTCTGTTGCGCCAGAAAATTGCTGAATTGTTTGTATAAGTCGTCCGAAAGTGTCTTCATGCAGTTTTTTCTTCTTTATTAGAGTGCGCCTTGTACGGCCTTGGCCAATTCATCCGGCTGGAACTTGGCGATGAAGTTGTTTGCACCAACCTTCTGGACCATGGCCTGATTAAACACCCCACTGAGGGAAGTGTGCAGAATAACATGCAAATCCTTGAGTGCGGGATTGTTGCGGATCTCGGCGGTGAAGGTGTAACCGTCCATCTCCGGCATCTCGATGTCCGAGATGACCAGGGCAATCTGATCCAGGATGGGCCCCTGCTTGGCCATCTCCAGCAGCATGTTGAGGGCTTCGCGCCCATCCTTGGCCAGCACACACTGCACGCCGATGGCTTCCAGCGCCCGCTGCACCTGCTTGCGCGCCACCGAGGAGTCATCCGCCACCAGCACCGGGCGACCATGGGGATTGCGCTCCACGCTGGCGTCCACCAGCTCGGCACTCACCTCGGTGGAGACCGGCGAGATCTCGTTCAAAATCCGCTCCACGTCCAGGATCTCCACCAGCTCGCCGTCCACCTCGGTGACCGCCGTCATGTAGTTGATGCGCCCGGCGCCTTTGGGGGGCGGCAGGATGGATTCCCAGTTCATGTTGATGATGCGCTCCACCGAGTGCACCAGGAACCCCTGAATGGATCGGTTGTACTCGGAGATGATGATGAAGCACTTGGAGAGATCCTGGATCGGACGTTTACCCATCGCCATGCTGAGATCGATGACCGAGATGGTCTGGCCACGAATGTGCGCCACCCCGCGGATGCAGGAGTTCAGCTTGGGCATGACGGTCAGGGACGGACACTGCAGCACCTCACGCACCTTGAAGACGTTGATGCCAAATCTTTGACGTCCGTTGAGACGAAACAACAACAGTTCCAACCGGTTTTGTCCCACTAGCTGGGTACGTTGATTGACCGAATCGAGAATACCCGCCATAAACACTCCCTAAAAACGCTGGCATTAATCATGCATATGTCTTCGCATACAGGCTGGCGTGCGTCAGACTCTTGTTGTCTGGGCGGCCAAATTCTGCAGCAAGCATAGTTAACTACGGTGATATACGTGAACAGCTTATCGACCGGCAAGCAAAAATGATTAGTAGACTTTTCCTCATCTTACTGCCCTTTGTCGGCCTCTCTCAGGCCCGGGCATCCGAGGTCACCCAATACCTGCAGGAGCAGGCACAGGAGTTCGTGCTCGGCCAGCTGGATATCCCCCTGGATGCCCAGGCCGAGGTGACTGCCGCCTCCATCGACGAGCGCCTCCCCTTGAGCCGCTGTGAAGAGGCCCTGACCCTCTCCTTCCCCAGCAAGATAGAGATCCGCCGCAACACCACCGTCTATCTCAAGTGCGAGGGGGACAAGCCCTGGGATCTCTATCTGCCGGTGCGGGTCAGCATCCAGAAACCCTATGTCACCGTGGCGGCCCCCGTGGCCAAGGGCGACATCCTGAGCGAGGGCATGCTGACCCTGGCCTACCAGGATCAAACCCTGATCCGTGGAGACTACTTGAGCGACACCGCTCCCCTCATCGGGGTGCGCAGCAAGCGGGAGCTCAAACCCGGCCAGCCCATCCGCCTCACCCAGGTGTGCGTGGTATGTAAGGGGGACCAGGTCACCCTCAGCGCCGAAAACAGCAGCATGCAGATCAAAACCATGGCCCGAGCCTTGCAAGATGGCAGCTTCGGAGACATGATCAGGCTCGTCAACATCCGCTCGGGCAGGCAGGTGCAAGGCAAGGTCGATGCCGTCGGCTCCGTGGTGGTCACATTCTGATTATTTTGTTAATGCCCGATTTTTTTTCTAAAGTTCTGACCGCCGTCACCGATAACCAGATAAGCGAACAGCAAAGCAGACGAAGGTAACCCTATGGCTATCAACAATATCAACAACTTGGCAAACAGCCGGCTGCAAAACAATGCAACCAGCGTCGCCAGCAAGTCTACGACTTCGGCCGAAGGCAGCCGCGCGACCCCCGTCAAGGCTGACTCTGTCTCCTTGACCAGCGAGGCACAGCAATTGCAACAGATGAGCAAAACCCTCAACACCGTCTCGACCGGTAACGAGAGCCGCGTCGAGAGCCTCAAGAAGGCCATCGCCAGCGGTGAATACAAGGTCGACAGCGAAGCCGTCGCCAAGAAGATGTTCAGCTTCGAAGCGGATCTGGATAAACGCCTCGGATGATGGACTTAGCCGAGCTGTTGCGCGCCCAGGACGACCATCTCTCCCAGATGCAAGGCGTGCTGGCGGAGGAATTTGATCTGCTCAAGCAGCACAGGGCGCTGGCCCTGCCAGCCTTGGCCGAGCGCAAGCAGCAACTGCTGGCTGCCATCGAAACCCTGGATCAGACCCTGGCCAAGCAGCCGGATCTGCGTCAGCAACTGAGCGCCTTCCCCGCGCAGTTGCAGGCCTTGCAAAGCAAACTGGATGCCTGTCAGGAACAGAACGATCTCAACGGTCGCCTGCTCGAACTCAGCATCATCTCCAATCGCCGTCTGGCCAGCTTCCTCAGCAAGCTCAGAGACAGCAACTCCCTGACCTATGACGCCAAGGGCAACACACGTTCGGGGACCCGCTCCCTCGGCATCAAGGCCTGATCGCCGCTCTCTTCTCGCTTTTCGTTACAACACCAGTCGCATCAGTTCGGCCCCATCGGCGCAGCCGTGAATGCTCAGGACACCATCCTGATAGCGGCCATAACTTGCCGGCCACTCCCCTCGCGGAAAACAGATAGACCCCGGATTCACCAGCACCCGATCCCCTTCCCGCTTCAGCACGGGCAGATGGGTGTGGCCGCTGATGAACAGGCTGCCCGCAGGCAGGGGCACCGCCTGCGGCTGATAGAGGTGACCGTGGCTCGCGAACCAGCGTCGCCCGTCCACCAGCAGCTGGTTGTAGGGGGCCGTGATGGGGAAATCGAGCAGCATCTGATCCACTTCCGAGTCGCAATTGCCCCGAACCGCCATGATCTGCGGCGCCAGTCGGTTGAGCCGCTCGGCCACCGCCGCCGGGGCATAGCCCTCGGGGACCGGATTGCGCGGGCCGTGATTGAGCAAGTCCCCGAGCAGCAGATAGTGATCCGGCTGCCAGGGGGCGAGCCGCGCCAGCGTTGTCTCCAGCGCAAGCAGGCTGCCGTGAATGTCGGAGATGATGGCGATCTTCATGGTGCGCTCCCTTCCTTTGCGACCGGCGGCTGGCTGAAGTAGAGATCCTTGGTGGCGATGGAACCCTTGAGATTGCTGCTCGGCAGGCCGCGCAGGGAGGGGTCCACCAGCCGCATCTGGTTGTAGTGATAGACGGGGATGACGGGCATCTCGTCCATCAGCATTCGCTCGGCCTGATGGTAGTAGCCGTTGCGGGCCTTGCCATCCAGGCTGTCCGCCGCCTGTTGCAACAGGGCATCGAAGGCGGGATTGCAGTAGCCGCTCTCGTTCTGGGGATCCTGGCAGCGGAAACTGCTGAGCATGGATGATGGTTCAACATAATCACCAAACAAAAATGAACGGGCCAGCATGAAATCACCGCTGTCCTTCGCCACCTGGTAGGCATTCCACTCCATGTTGTTGAGCACCACCTCCACCCCCAGCGGCTTCCACATGGCGGCCACCGCCAGCGCCAGCCGCTTGTGATTTTCCGAGGTGTTGTAGGTCAGGGTCAGCGTGAGGGGATGATCCCGGTTGTAACCCGCCTCGTTCAGCAAGGCCGCGGCCTTGGCCAGCCGCGTCGGCTGATCCAGGGTGGCGAGCTCGGAGCCGAGCGCCTCATAACCCGGCATGGCGGGCAGCAGGGACCAGGCCGGCGGCTCACCCTGGCCGCTCACCTTGTCGGTCAGCAAGCGGCGATCGATGGCCATGGCGAGGGCCTGGCGCACCCGTACATCCTGCAGCTCCGGGCGGCGCAGGTTGAAGGTATAGAGATAGGTGCCGAGCAGGGGCAGGCCCCAAATTCGCTCGGGGGTCGTCTCCTTGGTCTTCTGGTAGTACTCCAGCGCCACCTTGTTGGTGAGCTGGATCTCGCCCGCTTCGTAGCGCAGCCGCTCCGCATGCTGGGAGGCGAGCGGCAGATAGGTGACCCGCTGGATGCGGGTATGGGCGTCGTCCCAGTACTGGGCGTTGCGCTCGGCCTCTATCCGCTCGTTCGGCACCCAGTTCACCAACTTGTAGGCGCCGTTGCTCACCAGCTTGCCGGGCTGGGTCCACTGCTTGCCAAACTGCGCGATCGCCTGCTTGTTCACCGGCACGAAGGGGCGCTGGCTGATGAGCTGCAGGAAATAGGGCACGGGCCGCTCCAGGGTCACCTTGAGGATCTGGTCGCTCTCGGCCTCCACCCCCAGGGCGTTCAGATCCAGGGCGCCGGCATAGATGGACTGGGCATTGTTGATACCGGTGGCCAGCAGCAGGCCAGCAGACGGGGAGCCCTGCGCCGGATCCAGCAGCCGCTGCCAAGCATAGACGAAATCCTGGGCTGTCAGCGGCTCACCGTTCGACCACTTGAGCTGGGGACGCAGAAAGAAGCGCCACACCAGACCATCCTCGCTGGTCTCCCAGCGCAGGGCCTGGGCCGGCACTATCCTGCCCTGGCCATCTTCACTCACCAACCCTTCGAACAGGTCCACCAGCACCACTTCACCGGGAAAACCTGAGCGGATCTGGGCCGGATCCAGGGATTCGGGCTCGGCGCCGTTCCCCTTGACCAGGGTCTGTCGGTCCGCCAGCGCCGGGCTCTGGACAACGGTGGTCGCCTGCAAGGGAGGAGCCAGCATCAGACCCAGTAGAAAAGGGGGAAGCCAGCGGCGGGCACAATGGGGGGCAAGGGGGGAACGCATCACATCAACCTCATTCAATTCTGTTCACAACAAAAATAGGGGGAAGGCCGGCGGCGCGCCTTGGTCAAGAATGCATGATGCCGCGCTTGTTATCCCCGAAGACGGGCCGTATTGTATCGGGCTTGCCCGGCAGATGGAGTCTTTCGGGCTATTTTTTTCAGAAGTTTTTTGCGATGTCCGCCAGTGAAGGCTCAGTCACGACCTGGCACGCCTTTTCGATCATCTATGCAGGGATATGTTATGGGGTATGAGTGGCTGGCTCTGGCTGCCGCCGGCTTGTGGGCGGTCGCCGCCCTGATTTCCGTCAAACCGGCCCGTCATCTGGGGGCCTTTGCCTACAGTCGCTGGCGGATGTTCCTGGTCACGCTGATGCTGGGCAGCGCCAGCCTGGCCACCGGTGGCTGGCAGACCCTGACCCAGAGCGCCCTCCCCCTGCTGGCCCTGTCCGGCCTCATCGGCATCTTCGTCGGCGACACCGCCCTGTTCGCCTGCATGAACCGGCTGGGCCCCCGGCGCAGCGGCCTGCTGTTCTCCTGCCATGCGCTCTTCTCCGCCTTGCTCGGCCTCTGGTTGTTCGGTGAGCAGCTCGGTGGCTGGCGCTTGGTGGGGGCCTTGCTGGTGCTGGCCGGGGTCATGCTGGCGATCCTGTTCGGACGACGTGGCGGGGCCCAGGACAACGAGTGGGAGCATGTGCGCGGGCACCTCGCCATCGGCATCGCCCTCGGGCTCACGGCCGCCCTCTGTCAGAGCCTCGGCGCCATCATCGCCAAGCCGGTGATGATGGGCGGCGAGGTGGATGCGGTGAGCGCCTCCGGCATCCGCATGGGCAGCGCCCTGCTGGCGCACTGCACCCTGCGGCTGTTGCGGGTGCCGCTCGCCATGCCGCACCACCCCATCAACCGGCAGGTGCTCGGCATGATAGGGATCAACGGCTTCCTCGCCATGACCCTCGGCATGACCCTTATCCTGGTGGCTTTGCGCCAGGGGGACGTGGGCATGGTGGCCATTCTATCCTCCACCACCCCGGTCATCCTGCTGCCCCTGCTGTGGTGGCACTCGGGCACGCGCCCCGCCCTGCCCGCCTGGGCGGGCGCCCTGCTGGCGACCCTGGGCACGGCGCTGGTCCTCGGCATGGGCGGGAGCTGACCGCCTCTTTGCCGCTCCATCGTTGTTCAACGAATCGGGGCGGGGGAAGTGTCAACTTCCCCCGCCCCGACTCAGGCTCCCGTCATCCCGGTTTTATCTGACCTCATCACCGCCTCGTGAAACGGGGCAATGTCATGGCGCTGAGGCCAACCCTTGCTACTCAGGCAACTAGAACTGGGCTATCTCCTCGGCGGTCAGTTCGCGGTACTCCCCTTCGGCCAGGTCGGCATCCAGCGTCAGGCCACCGATCCGCTCCCGATGAAGCCCCACCACCTTGTTGCCGATGGAGGCAAACATCCGCTTCACCTGGTGATACTTGCCCTCGTGAATGGTCAGGCGCGCCTCGCACTCGCCGAGCAGCTCGAGCTGGGCCGGCTTGGTCTTGTCGTTCTCGTTGCGAAGATACACCCCATCGGCAAACAGGGAGATGGCATCCTCGTTCACCGGATCCGCCAGCCAGACGTGGTAGGTCTTGGCGCATTCGTGTCGTGGCGAGGTGATGCGGTGGGACCATTGGCCATCATCGGTGACCAGCACCAGTCCCGTGGTATCGAGATCCAGCCGCCCCACCACGTGCAGCTTGCCCATGGAGGGCTCGTCCATCAGGAAGAAGACGGTGGGATGATCCGGGTCTTCATTGGAGCAGACATAGCCCTCCGGCTTGTGCAGCATGAAGTAGCGGTTCTGTTGATTGAGGGTCAGCATGACGCCGTCGAACTCGATTTGGCTCTGCTCGTTGATATGAAAGGCCGGCTGCTTGACCTGAATGCCATCGACCATCACCTCCCCCTGGCGGATCAGCTTGCCCGCCTGGGAGCGGGTCAAATCGGAGCAATCGCAAATAAATTTATCGAGCCGCATGCACAACCTCGGAGTCCATGATGAAAGGGGCGTCATTATATCGGCCATGTCAGGCAACGCCAGCACTATGGCCGAGGATAAACGGTGTGACGCAAGGCCACTCGGCGATCATGACGCCATCGATGGCCGGTGTTAGACTGCCCGCAGAGGGCCCACGTTACGCATAATAAGAATCGCAGGAAGTCGTATGAAGTCGCACACGCCTCATCCCGTCATCCCCGTCAGCCAGTTGCAACCCGGCATGTATGTCATCGCCATCACCAGCCAGACCGGTACCATGGAAATAGCCCAGATGGGACTGGTCACCGATCGCAAGCAGATTGCCTCCCTCGTTCAGCGCGGCGTCACCACGGTACGGGTGGATCTCGCCCGCAGCAAGCTGGCTGGCATCGACACCCTCCTCGCCCCCGAGCCCATTCCTGCCGTCGCCCCCCAGCCTCCGGGCAACTCTGCCAACGGTGAGGGGCGTACGCTCAAGATCCGCCGCCTCTATCAGGAGGCTCGCGAGCTGCAAGGCAAGTTTATTCGCCAGCTCAAGGCGGGAGAGCCCATCGACATCACCCCGCTGGCCGCCGTCGCCGAAGAGATGGTGGACACCATGTTCAGCCACGGGGATGCCATGCTCTGCCTCGCCCGGATCCGGGCCAAGGATGCCTATCTGATGGAGCACTCCATGAACGTGGCCATCTTGCTCGCCAACTTCGGCCGCCATCTCGAGCTGGATCGCAGCGTGCTCAAGGAGCTGACCCTGGGGGGCCTGCTCCATGACGTGGGCAAGATCATGACCCCGGACGCGCTGCTCAACAAACCGGGCAAGCTGACCGAGGAGGAGTTTGTCATCATGCGCCAGCACGTGGTGCACAGCCACGACATCCTGATGGCCACCGCCGGCATCACCCCCACCATGCTGGAGGTGGCCGCCAATCACCACGAGCGGCTCGACGGCAGCGGCTACCCACGCCACCTGAAGGGCAGCCAGCTCTCCCTCTACACCCGCATGAGCGGCATCGTCGATGTCTATGATGCGGTGACCGCCGACAGGGTCTACAAGCAGGGCATGTCCCCCACCCAGGCGTTCCGGATCCTGCTCAAGGGAGCGGATCACCACTTCGATCGGGAGCTGGTCAATCGATTCATCAAGTGCATGGGAGTCTATCCGGTCGGCACCCTGGTGCGCCTCTCCAACCAGCGGCTCGCCATCGTCATGCAGCGCAATGCCCAGGAGCCGCTCAAACCCGTGGTCAAGGTGATCTATCACGCCACCCAGCGCCACTACCTCGAGGTGCAGTGGCTGGACCTGGCCAGAAGCGGGAGTCAGGAGAGCATTGAGTGCACGGTGGATCCCAAGGAGTTTGACATCCACCTCGCCCGCTTCATCTAGCGGTCCGGCGCCGCGTTGGCCTGTTCGCGGCAATGGCGGATAAGAAACTCCTCATCCAGGGGGGAGAGATCAAAACGCAGGCTCACCTCCTCGATGGCCCGCAGATCGTGCTGATGATGTTCACCCAGCCAGCGTATCGCGCGGCGCAAGTCTTCACCATGGGGCAGCAGGGAGTGATCGCTCATGGGGTATCTCCAGCCAAGGGGCCCGGGATGCCGGGCCCTCCTCCAGAGTCTAGTCCCGCCCCAGGTCTTGGCCGAGTGACACCGCCCAGAGCCTCACCCTCATCCGTTGGCAAGAGATTGCCGTCCCTTTCATCTCACGGGTTGACGCGGATCACCCCTTAGCGGTTATGCTCGAGCTTCTGCCCGTGCGCCGGTTCACCCGGCGCCTTCTCTTCTCAGTCATGCCAAACAAGGATGTATATGCAAGCCAAGGACAAGTGTCTGGCCGCCCTGGTCATTCTCTGCTGGGGCCTCAACTTCGTGGTGATCAAGTGGGGGCTGGAGGGAATACCGCCCCTGCTGCTGGGTGCCCTGCGCTTCATCGGCGTGGTCTTCCCCGCCATCTTGCTGGTGCCCAGACCCGCCATGCCCTGGCGCTGGTTGCTCGCCTACGGCGGCGCCATCAGCCTGGGGCAGTTCGCCTTCCTGTTCAGCGCCATGAAGTTCGGCATGCCCGCGGGCATGGCTTCCCTGGTGCTGCAATCCCAGGTGCTGTTCACCCTGCTGTTCGCCATGCTCTGGCTGGGGGAGCGCTGGCAGGCCCACCATTGGGTGGCCTTGCCCCTGGCCGGGGGCGGTCTCTACCTCATCGCCGCCAACGGCGAAGGCAATCTCACCCTGCTCGGCTTCGCGCTCACCCTGTGCGCCGCCGCCTGCTGGGGCCTTGGCAACGTCATCAATCGCCAGATAGGCCTGCGCTACCAGACCACGCTGCCGAGCCTCATCGCCTGGGGCGGCCTGGTGCCCATCCTGCCCTTCCTCGCCCTCTCCTGGCTGTTCGAAGGACCGGAGCGCATCGCGGACAGCCTGCTGCACTTCAGCTGGCAGGGGCTCTTGTGCGTCATCTATCTGTCGTTTGTCGCCACCTGGCTCGGTTACGGCCTCTGGGGACGGCTGCTGATGCGCTACCCGGTCGCCCAGGTGGCGCCCCTCTCCCTGCTGGTGCCCTGTGTCGGCATGGTGACCGCCGCCCTCTTGCTGGATGAACACCCCAACACGCTGCAGTGGCTGGGGTCGGCCCTGGTGCTGCTCGGCTTCGTGGTACACCTGCTGGGAGGGCGCCTGCGGCTGTTCAAGGCGCAATCCGAACGCTGAGCGATAACCCATTGACCCGCACGGGAAAACTTTCCATATTGAAGCAGGCCCCGAGGGGCCTGTTATCGTTTGCTGCCGGCAGGACGCCCATCATCAGGAGAGCAAGGACATGCTGCACCCTTCGTCACCGACCATTTCACTCCCCTCACGCATTCGACTGATCACTGCCTTTGCTGCGCCGCTATTTTTTAGCACATTCGTCTGGAGTGCAGCCCTGCCGGCAGATCTCGTGTGGGAGAGCAACGACACAGACCCGGTCTACGCCGATCCCGCCGCCCAGCGCGGGGGCACCTTTCACGACTTCATGCTGAGCTTCCCCCTCACCCTGCGCAAATACGGGCCGGACTCCAACGGCGGCTTCGCGGCCTACATCCGGGAGGGCACCCTGCCCCTGCTCGCCACCCACCCCATCACCGGCAAGCCCATGCCCATGCTGGCGAACCAGTGGGCGTTCGGGGCCGATCACAAGACCCTCTATTTTCGCATCAACCCCAAGGCACGCTGGTCGGACGGCGAGCCGGTCACCACGGACGACTGGCTGTTTACCCTGAAGATGATGCGCAGCAAGGAGATCAACGATCCCTGGTACAACAACTACTACTCGACCCAGATAGTGGATGTGACCAAGTATGACGACCACACCTTCTCCATCACCAGCGGCACCGAGAAGAGCCGGGAGGATCTGCTGGACTCCCTCCCCTTCTCCCCCGAGCCGAGCCACGCCATCAAGCTCACCGCCAACTGGGTCAAGGAGTACAACTGGAAGCTGCTGCCGGTCACCGGCGCCTACCGGATCGGCGAGGCCAAGAAGGGCAAATCCGTGACGTTCGAGAGGGTCAAGGATTGGTGGGGCAACGACGAGCGCTACTTCCAGCACCGCTTCAACCCGGACAGGATCGAGGTCAAGGTGCTGCGGGATCAGAACATCGCCTGGCAGCACTTCCTGCGCGGGGATCTGGACAGCTTCGGGCTCGTCATGCCGAACTGGTGGCACGACAAGAGCAAGACGGCGGAGTTCGAGAAGGGCTATATCGACAAACTCTGGTTCTACACCCAGACGCCCCAGTCCCCCATGGGCCTCTACCTCAACACCGCCGACCCCTTGCTGCGCAATCCCGACGTGCGGATCGGCATCCAGCATGCGCTGGCCATCGACAAGATGATAGCGACCCTGCTGCGGGGGGATTATCAGCGTCTCAATACCTATGGCTCCGGCCAGGGGGCCTTCACCAACACCGAGATCAAGGCGCGCCCCTTCGATCCCAAACTCGCCCGCGAGTACTTCGCCAAGGCCGGTTTCAGCAAGGCCGGACCGGACGGCGTGCTGCAAAACGACAAGGGGCAGCCCCTCTCCCTCACCATCACCTACACCACGGCGGAACATGCCCAGCGGCTGACCCTGCTGCGGGAGGAGGCGAAGAAGGCAGGGCTCAATCTGGAGCTGAACCTGATGGATGCCTCCGCCGGCTTCAAGTCCATGCTGGAGAAGAAACACCAGAGCGCCTGGATGGCCTGGGCCGGTAGCCGCTACCCCGCCTACTGGGAGTTCTTCCACAAGGTGAACGCCAACAAGCCCCAGACCAACAACATCATGAACATCGACGACGATGCCATCTCCGCCTTGGTGGAGCAGTACGACAAGGCGTTCGACTTCACGAGAAAGGCCGAGCTGTCACGCCAGATCCAGCAGCGACTGTTCGATCTCGCCAGCTTCGTCCCCGCCTATCAGGTGCCCTATACCCGGGCCGGCGCCTGGCGCTGGGTGAAGCTGCCCAAGATACCGGCCACCCCCCAGAGCGATCTGCTCTACTGGCCGCTGGATGGTGCCAGCTCGGGTTACAGCTACGGCGGCCTGTTCTGGATAGACGACAAGATCAAGCAAGAGACTCGGGCAGCCATCAAGAGTGGTCAGCGCTTCCCCCCCGTGACGGTGGTGGATACCCGCTATCAGCAGCCGTGAGGCGCATCTGATGACGGTGGCGCCGGGATAGCCTCCCCCTCCTTGCCATAAACAAAGACCCCGCACTCAGGCGGGGTCTTGTCTTGGCAGAGGCGAAGCGCTTAGCCGCGCTTGGCCTGCTTCTCGGCGATGGCGTCAGCCACGTCGGCCGGCTCCAGTACGATGCCTTCCTGCTCCGGGGTCGGGAACACGGCAACGCACAGCTCATCTTCCGCCATGCCGTCGATCCAGCGCTCCAGCCACACCTTGAGGGTGATGGACTGCGGCTTGCACTCGGCCCACTCCCCCTCGGCCCAGGCCTTGGCGTATTCAGGATGCGGCCAGACCGGGATACAGTCTTCATCATCGGTGGTCAACATCATGACGCCGTGCTCGTCGGTCAGGACAAACAGCTCTTCGTGCTCGACCAGCTTGCTGATGAAGTGATCGAAGCGGTAATCGGCGTTCAGTTGCAGCGCGGCATTGCGCTCGGTGTCGCTAAGTTCATAGCTCATCGGTCAAGTCTCTCATTCAATAAAGGGCGACATGTTCACATCTTGCCGTCGGCTTGTCCAGCCGGGCATGCAGTGTCGCCACAAAGCCTCACCCCAGGGCCGGGGTGACGAGGGTGAGCTCGGGGAGTTCACTCAGGCGTTGGCGCAGCCAGTAGGCGGACTCCACTTCCACGAAGCAGAGCTGATCCCGCCCGGCCCTGGCCCCTTGCATGAGTTGCTCGAGGCGTGCCTGCTGCTGCTGCTCCCAGGCGGCGGCCAGCTTGGTACCATGGGCCTCGTCCACCACTTCGCGGCGCAGCTCGAACAGGTTATCGGTGATCGGGCTGTTGATCTTGGCCGGATGGCTCCAGTACATCAGCAGGTTGTCCAGCATCTCCTCGTCATAACTCGCCAGCGCATCGAGCTCTGGGGTCTCCCCGCCATTGTCGCTTGCAAAATCGCACCAACCCGAGGCGAGGGAGGCCAGCTGCTGGGCCCCCTCGCCTTGTTGCGCCAGAGCCGTCACCTCTGTCCCCTTGATGGCAGGCAGCCAGAGATCCCCCTGATGGCGCTCGACCAGCGGCAGCAGCAACGCAGGAGAATAGTGGGGAAAACGGGGGCCGAGCCTGTGCAGCAGAGAAACCAGAGTGACTGTGATCATGAGAGGCGCCTTGGGCAAAAGGCCGGATCATCCGGGCCAGAAAACAGAAGAGGGATGAGTCTACCATGTTTCATGGGCACGTTGACGGGCACAGACCTACATCCACGGTCGGCCCCAGGCCAAAAAAGCAGCGCTCGCACCGCCGCCGTCCTCATAAAGCCCAATACTTTGAGCCAGCGCCCACTAAAGTGAAACCGGGAATGCTAGTTTGCATACATCTTTAGCGTTAAGGAGTGCATCCATGAGTGGGATCGAACAGGTTTCCGAGGATTTTGTGAATGAGCTGAAAATACTGGCCTGCTTTGATCCGGCCAACATGAGCCAGGGGATCAAGCTGCGCAGCGATCTCTCCCCGGCGCTGAGCCTAGCGGCGGAGCGCCTGCACAGTCAAGGCCTGATCAGTGCCGTCGATGGCGGTTACCTGACCCCCTTCGGCATGACCATGCTCGAGCATCTCCAGCATCTGCTGGTAGCACTCAAGCCGAATTGAGCTCCTGCGGGGCCCAGAGCGAGAAGTTGAGCAACTCCCAACTTCCCTGGTGCTTCAACAGACAGGCAAACAGCAAAGGACCTTCGGGTCCTTTTACTTTGCCGTCCACCAGCCATTCCCCCACCCGTTTGGCCACGGGCTGCACCTTGACCTCCTCGGGCCGGGCCGTTTTCCCCAGACGTACCTGCACAAACTGCTGACACACGGAAGCGGCCTCATTCACCACAGGGTTGGGCGCGGGTGTCGCAACAAGCAGGGTGGCACTCAGCAGCAGGGATGGGATCATGATGATTGGTACGGTTCAGACATGGGTTCAAGAATATGCCATAAACAAAAAGCCGCGCTACCAGAGGCAGCGCGGCTTTCTTAAATTCTGTAAGAATTACAGAGCAGTTACGTTCTCAGCCTGCGGGCCTTTCTGACCTTGGGTCACAGAGAACTGTACGCGCTGACCTTCAGCCAGGGTACGGAAGCCGTTACCGCTGATGGCGCTGAAGTGAACGAAAACGTCCGGGCCGTTTTCTTGCTGGATGAAGCCAAAACCTTTGGTTTCGTTGAAAAACTTAACGGTACCGGTGATCATGTTAGACATATCTTTAACCTGTATTCAAAATAATTACTTATGCTTTTCAGCGGGTAAAGCTCAAAAACGGGATTTACTTATGAACAACAGGAAAAGATGCAAAACATCGTATTCATTGACATAACAATCGCCTTTTCAAGCTGCCTGAGATTATACGTCCCTTTGTCGATTACGCAAACAAATTTGTACCCTGCCAACGGCAGGGTACAAAGGCTTACACATCAACAGATTCCAGTGCCTGAACCAGGGCTTTGAGGAAGCGTGCAGCCTCGCCGCCGGTGCAGGCGCGATGGTCAAAAGTCATCGACAAGGGCAGCGCCCGTACCGGTCTCGCCTCCCCGTTGATGAACACCACCTTCTCGAACAACTTGCCCGCCCCGATGATGGCCACCTGGGGGGGCGTCACGATGGGGCTGGCATAGCGGCCCGCGATGGCGCCGAAGTTGGTGAGGGTGATGGTCGCCCCCTGCAGCATCTCCCGCGGCACGGCGCGGGCCTTCACGTCGGCGATCATCCGATCCAGCCCCTGACGGATGTCCGCCCGCTCCCGCTCGGCCACGTTTTCCATCACGGGCACATAGAGGCCGTGTCTGGAGTCCACCGCGATGGCCACATTGACCTCGTTGAACAGCCGTCTCGACAGGGTATCCCCATCGAACCAGGCGTTCATGGAGGGTTCGGCGCGGCACGCCACCCCGATGGCCTTGATGAGGCGCACAGTCACATCTTCATCGGCACGCCAGTGACGCAGATCCACCTCGTCGGTGAGGCTCACCGGCACCACCGTCTTGTGGGAGAGCTCCATCGCCTTGGCCATGGCCCGGCGCGATCCCTTGAGGAACTCGTTGCCACTGCCCTGCATCACCTCGAACGCCGATTGCACGTCCTGCTCGGTCACCATGCCGGCACTGCCGCTGCCCTGTATTTTGTCGATGTCGAGACCGAGCTTTTGCGCCAGCAACCGCACCGCGGGCATGGCCTGCACCAGGCTGCCGCCGGGGGCTATGGCGCCCACCACGAAGTGATCCTCGATGTGCTGCTGATGGGCGCTGACCTTGCCCACGACGGTACCGTCATCCTCACCCCCTTCAAACTCCACCAGAGGGGCACCGATATGGAGGATATCTCCCTCCTGACCACAGAGCCGGGCGATGACCCCGGCCACCGGCGAGGGTACGTCCACCAGCGCCTTGGCGGTCTCCACCGACAGCAGCACCTGATCCACCTGCACCGTATCGCCGGCGCTCACCTTCCATTCCACTATCTCGGCCTCGGCCAGCCCTTCGCCCAGATCCGGTAATTTGAAAAATTTCATGACCCGTTCTCCATCCGCTGGGAAATCACCGCACGTTGAAAAATTCCATGCCTGTCGCTTGTGTTGAGTCTCACACCCCATGTCATGAACAAGGTCATAGCCAGTTTTTCTCCATCAGCTGATGAGCCGCATCCGCGATGTCCTGCTCGGTGATGAGGTAATACTCCTCGTTGCGATAGTAGGGCACGGCGGCGTCCACCCCGGTGAGGCGCTTGGGCGGTGCCTTGAGGGAGGTCAGCGCCTCCTCGGTGACCCGCGCCACTATCTCGGCGCCTACCCCGAAGCTGCCGCAGGCCTCGTGCACCACCAGCAGGCGGCCGGTCTTGCGCACCGAGCTGAGGATGCTCTCCATATCGAGCGGCTTGATGGTGGCCAAGTCCAGCACCTCGCACTGGATATCCCGCTCTGCCAGTTGGGCGGCGGCTCGCATCACCTCCTGAATGCAGGCGCCCCAGGCGACGATGGTGAGATCCCGTCCCGATCTCAGGGTAAAGCAGACATCGAGCGGCAGGCCGACACCATCATCCACCACGTCGGACTTCATGGAGCGGTAGATGCGATCCGGCTCGAAGAACATCACGGGATCCGGGTCGCGGATGGCGGAGAGCAGCAGACCATATGCCCGCTTGGGGCTCGACGGGATCACCACCCGCAGACCGGGAATATGGGCGAACAGCGCCTCCACGCTCTCGCTGTGGTGTTCCGGCGAGTGGATGCCTGCGCCATAGGGGGAGCGGTAGACCAGGGGGCAGGAGAGCCGCCCGCGGGTGCGATTGCGCATGCGCGCCGCCTGACAGATGATCTGTTCCATACCGGGGAAGATGAAGCCCTGGAACTGGAATTCCGCCACGGGCTTGAGCCCCTGGGTGGCCATGCCGACCGCCACCCCGGCGATCAATCCTTCGGCGAGCGGGGTATCGATCACCCGCTTGAAACCGAACTTGTCCCTAAGGCCCACGGTGGCACGGAACACCCCGCCGTTGACCCCCACATCCTCACCGAGCACCACCACATCCGGGTCGCGCTCCATCTCGTGATGCAGCGCCAGATTGATGGCTTCGAGCAACGTTATTTCACTCATGCAGCCTCCCCAAGCCCAGAGTCATCTCGTGATGCAATGTCAGGCGGACTTCTTCGAGCAGCGTCATTTCACTCATGATGTGTCTCCCCGCCCTGCAACTGCATCCCCTTGGCGATGATGCGCTGACGCTGGCTGCGATAGTCCCGCGGCAGCTCGGCAAACTGGTAATCGAGCAGGGTTTCCGGCGCCTGGGGTGCCATGCCCTCGTAGGCGGCGACGGCGCGTTCGACCTCGCGGGCGGCATCCGCCAGCAAAGCCTGCTCCTGCTCCTCATCCCACCAGCCCTGCTCCGCCATGAACTGGCGCAGCCGCTTGACCGGCTCCTTGGCCCAGGCGGCTTCCACCTCGGCGGATTCCCGATAGCGGGTGGCGTCGTCGGCGGTGGTGTGATCCCCGAGCCGGTAGCTGACCGCCTCGATCAGGGTCGGCCCCTTGCCGCTGCGGGCCCGCTCCATGGCGGCGCGGGTTGCCTCATAGACGGCCACCACGTCGTTGCCATCAACCTGCAGGCTGCGCACCCCGGCCCCTATGCCCTTCTGGGCCAGGGTCGGGGCGCTGGTCTGCAGCTTGCGGGGCACCGAGATGGCCCACTGGTTGTTGTTGATGATCATCACCATGGGCAGGTGCCAGACACCGGCGCAGTTGAGCCCCTCGAGGAAGTCCCCCTTGGAGGTGCCCCCATCGCCGATGGTGACCACGGCGACCCTGGGCTGATTGCGCAGTTTGAAGGCCGCGGCGATGCCGGCGGCGTGGGTGATCTGGGTGGCGATGGGCACACAGATAGGCAAATCTTCCGATAATTCGCCATCAGGCTTATAGAAAACACTACCCCGCTCATCCCCGCCCCAATATTGCAGGTTTTGCTCCATGGGCACGCCTCTCACATAGAGGGTCGGCATGTCCCGGTAATAGGGTACGTAGACATCCTCTGGCTGCATGGCGAGCCCGACCCCGATCCCCACCGCTTCCGCCCCCAGGTGGGAGGGAAAGGTGCCGAGTTTGCCGGTTCGTTGCAGCGCGATCGCTTTCTTGTCATAGCTGCGCACCATCACCATGTTGCGGTAGAAGGTGTGCAGTGTCGCCTTGTCCAGCCAGGTCGGCAGTGTCGCGACCGGGCGCCCCTCCTCATCGAGGTAACGAAGGAAGGGGATGTCGACATGGGTCATAACTGGCTCCTTGCCGTTGTCAGCGTCACCACCATGAGGTGACCCTCAAAATGTAAACAACATGTTAACTTTGTGGCAATGGGATTTCGTCAGGTTAGACCAGTAGAAACTTCTTTAATTTCAGAAAGAAGAAGAGATTTTCGGCGAGCAGAAAGGAAGAAGGGAGCCCGTTCGGGCTCCCTGTCAGGGTGAATTTGGGATCACGCCCATCGGATGTGTTGCCCCCGCAGCCGCCTGGGACGCCACTTCGGTGGGCAGCAACGGGCTCAGATCACTCCCACAACCGGGTCGGCACCACCAGCAGCATGGTGCGCTGGCCGATGGCCACGTTGGCGTTGGGAAAAACCACCGCCTCCCGCGGTTTCTCTACCCTGTACTGCTGATCACCGTCCTCCGCCAGCACAAATCCCTGGGGAAACTCGGTGAAATTGTCCACGTCGCTGGCAAACAGGAAGCGGAACTGCTCGGAGCGCTTGTTAATCACCCGATCGATGGCGAACAGGGTGAAGTCATCGGCGCGCCAGGGCTCCAGCACCATCTCGTCCCGGGTCACCAGCTCCTGCAGCGCCTGACGGGCTTCGATGAAGCGGGTCATGTCGTTCTCGCCAAAGGGGCGCACCTTGCCGAGCTCCACCGTGAAGGCGTGGGCGCCGTGGCGATGGGAGCTGTAATAGCTGAAGGTGGTGGTCGGCCCGCCGGAGAGCAGTATGGTGCGCACCCCGCAGGCACCGAGGAACTGCACCTGCTCCTTGCAGTGGGGCCGCTCGTGAGGGAAGGGATAGACCGCAAACTTCTCGTGGCGCGAACCGCGAATGGCGGTGTGCAGATCGTAGTGATAGCGCGGCCGGGCCGGGTCTTCGAAGAAGCGGCTCACATACTGCTCGAGGCGCATGGCGCGGATCCGCTCCCGGTTGCAGAGCCCCTCCCCCTTGCTGTGGGCGCCGGAGAAGAGGCGGTTCATGTTCTCCTCCACCTCCCGCAGTCCCAGATTCATGGCGGCCGGGTTGCCAAACAGGAAGAGCACCCGGTGACGGGTTTGCAACTCCCCACTCAGCAAGCGCGACAGCAGCTGGTTGCAGATCTCGATGGGGGCGGTCTCGTTACCGTGGATGCCGCAGGAGAGGACGATGTCCTTGCGTCCACCCGGCTCATCACCCGCGCCGCTGGCGGGCTCCAGGCAGAGCACTCCCGTGTCCCACACGCTCACCTTGTCGCCGTTTGGCAGCGTATAGGCGAAGGGGTCGAGCTGCCACTCGTGGCGGCGGGTCAGGGCCAAAAAGTCATGCTGGGGAATCATCCATCTCACCCTCTTGTCGGTTCACACTTGTCGATGTCAGACAAGGCGGATTATACGCAAGAGCCGGAGCCTTAGAACCAATTTTTAAACAAATTCAAACAGTAAGGATACAAATGCAACAGTGGCTAACGGGGGAGAGCGATGAGGCACAGAGGGAGAAAAACGGGACACTGCGGGAGGACGGGGAGAACAGGGGATCAGGTCATGCCGCTCTCAGAGGCGAGATGGCGGATGACAATCAGCAGAGAAACGAGGCATCCATGCCCGGTCATTCAGCCACGCCAGAACGGCTTGGTGGTCTCTTGATAACGGTCGGCTTCGTTCAGGCCGATGTCTTTGAGCAGGTAGGCGGGCAACTCGGAGAGCTGACGGCGGCTGCGGCTGCGCTCAAGCCAGGTCAGGACGGTCGTTTTCACGCGAGCCACCAGATTGGTCTGGCTGGAATGCTGGTAACCGGCTTCGGTATAAGTCATGTTGGCCATGGGATGGCTCCTCTGAATAAAGTGCGACACTGGGTTCAAATTTGTTGCGCAGAGCTTAGTCAGGGAGCAGAGGCGTCTCAATTGACGAATTTTGATACAAGAGATTAGGAAAACTAATGATCAACATCACAGGAGAGTCACGTGTAACCAGTTGATTTTAAATGGAAATGATATTTTCATACGCCAATGGGCGCCCCCACAGCATTTTCTCCTGCCTCTTCCGCCTCTAACTATGCAGTTTCTCGCAGTAGCTATGCATGGCATCTCACCGGCAAGCATGCCGATAACCGCGGGTTCACAGCCAATTGTTAATCATGCGATCTTTCATTGATCCTTATTTAACAGTCAGATACAAACAACCAACGCTCAAATGGCACTGCCCCTCCCGCCCCTGCTGGCAGATTGCGATGGGGACTTGGCGCCCCGCCTTCATGCTGATATGGTTATTTATACAGTAGTTTGCCCCAGCGCCGCCGCCCGTCACTCAGCCGGCAGGCGCTCACCACAGGATATGTCGATGGACGCCTTTACCCCGACCGCCGCCTTGCGCCAGCAGATGGAGACCCTGGAAGCCGCCCTGGCGCACCTCGCCAATCGGCTCGGCCAGTTACCCCTGCTGGAGGCCCATGTCTATCCCCTCCCCGCCGTGCCCCTGGGGGAGGAGCACGATCCCATCGACACCATAGAGGTGGGCTATCTAACGGGTGAGGAGGCACTGGCCGTCACCCAGGCCGCCTATCAGGATCACTGTGCCCGCCCCGGTTGCTCCACCAAGGCGACCCTGCGCCTGCCGGGCTGGCTGCGCTTTCCCGCCGCCTGCGCCGGGGAGCTCGGCCCCCTGATTGAGGCGATCAACGGCCACAAGCTCGCCTTCAAGGCACTGGTGCAACAGGCGGGGGGACGGGATGAGAAGTTCGAGCTGGTGCATCAGGCGCTGCCCGGGGTCATCACCCTGCAGGTCTATCGCAAGCTGACCCTGCTCCAGGGGGAGCTGCATTCCCTCGGCTTCACCTGGGCGGACAAACAGAGCATCAGCCGCCTGACCCGGGAGCAGGTGCTGGAGATGCTGGAGCGCAGCCGCCGCTATGTGCCGGCCCTGTCGGACAACGAGGAGTGGAGCAAGATGGTGGATCAGGAGGTGTATGACATTCGCCGCCTGCCGGCGGACGTAGCGCTGCGGATCCGGCGGCCGGTCAAGACCCACCCCATGATCAACCTGCTGTGGCAGGACAGGGAGCCGCGCAAGCAGCAGCTCAAGGCGAGCCTGCCGCTCTTGCTCTGCTCGGACACGCCCCCCAGCGTCACTCACCTCGGCCACTATCCCCCCAAGTTGCGTCAGGCCAGGCGGGATCGCAAGATAGGCGGCGAGGCCATCATAGAGCGGCTGCACCTCTACCGCTATCAGGGGTAGGCAGGAGCCCAAACGACGAGGGGAGCATCACCGGATGCTCCCCTCGTCACTTTCGCCCGCCCGGGCAATCAGCTCATCAGCAGGGCGCGCAGGCTCTCCACATCCAGCCCCTTCACCTCGGACTGACCACTCAAGAGGCCATCCGCCAGCGCCCGTTTCTCATCGTGCAGGGCCACAATCTTCTCCTCTACCGTCTGCTCGCACACCAGGCGATAGACGGTCACCGGCTGGGTCTGCCCCATGCGGTGTGCCCGATCGCTCGCCTGATCTTCCACCGCCGGATTCCACCAGGGATCCAGGTGCAGCACGGTATCGGCCTGGGTCAGGTTAAGCCCCGTGCCCCCCGCCTTGAGGCTGATGAGGAACAGGGGCACCGGTTCGTGACGAAAACGCAGGATGGACTCCTGACGGGATTTGGCGGAGCAGCCACCATCCAGATAGCAGTAGTCCCACTGGCGCTGCTCGATGCGTGCCCGCAACAGGCTCAGCAGATCCACGAACTGGCTGAACACCAGCACCCGGTGGCCCCCGTCGATGGCCTCCTCCAGGAGCCCCATGGCCTCGTCCAGCTTGCTGCTGGTCTGTGACCACTCCGGCATCACCAGCTGGGGGGAACAGCAGAGTCGGCGCAGCCGGGTCAGGCCGCTCAGCACGTGCATCAGGGCGCGGCCATCGGCACTTTGCACCTGCTGCACCACCTCCCGTCTCGTCGCCTCGTAGAGTTGGCGCTCCTCCGGGGAGAGGCTGATGTGATGGATGATCTCCGTCTTGTCCGGCAACTCGGTCAGCACCTGCTGCTTGAGGCGGCGCAGGATGAAGGGGCTGATCACCGCCCGCAGCAACGACATATGGCGGGGATCTTTGACCGCCTTGCCAAAGCGACGCTTGAACTCGCTGAGGCTGCCGAGCAGCCCCGGGTTGATGAAGGCAAACAGACTCCACAGCTCACCGAGGTGGTTCTCGATGGGGGTGCCGGAGAGCGCCAGACGAAAATCGCCGTCGAGCTGGAACAGCAGCTTGGCACGCTGGGTGCCGGCATTTTTGATCTGCTGCGCCTCATCCAGCACCATGCTCGACCAGTGACGGGACTTGAGAGCCTGGGCGAGGCTGCCGAGCATGCCGTAGTTGACCAGCACGATCTGACCCGGCCTGGCCTCCTGGATCAGTGCCTCCCGCTCGGCCGGGTTCTCGAAGACCACCACCTCCAGTTCGGGAGCGAACCGCGCCACCTCCTCCTGCCAGTTGGTGACCACTGACTTGGGCACCACCACCAGAGCCGGTCCCAGATGCTGGCGCATGCGCAGCAGGATAAGCGCCTGCAGAGTCTTGCCAAGGCCCATGTCGTCCGCGAGGCAGGCGCCGAAGCCGTGGTGGGCCAGGGTCGCCATCCAGCGTACCCCCTCCTTCTGGTAATCCCGCAGCGCCGTCAGCAACTCGGGCGGACACGCCACCTCCTGCTGCCACTCCTGCTGGAGGGACTGCCAGGCCTCGTCCCCCGCCGTGGTCACCGCGGACAACAGGCGGGCCAGAGGATAGGCCAGCTTGTTGTTGATGCGCTGTTCGGTGTCGAGCATGGCCCCCAGCATGGTCAGGCGATCCACCAGCTTGTCGGTCAGCATCAGGCTGGTCTTGTCATCGAGCTGGACGGTGCGCTGGCCCGGGGTGAGCTGACGCAGGATGAGGCGCAAGTCGAGGATCTGATGCTCGTCCAGCGCCAGGGCCCCTTCCACCTGGAACCAGTCCTGGCGCCGCTCGATGCGAAGGCTCAAGGCCGCCTCGTCCAGACTCTTGAGGCGGGCGCTGTCCTGGTGCCAGTGAATGGCCACGCCGGCGTCCACCAGCTCCGGCAGGGCGTTGACCAGGGTCAGTGCCTGCTCACCCTCCAGCTTCCACTCGTTGCCCGGCAACCCGATGGGCAGTTGGCTGCGCAGCCGCTGAGCCGCCTCCTTCTCCGCCCCCAGATCCCGTTGCCAGTAGTGATACGCCTTCATCCCCTGCCGGACGATGGCCTCCCCCTTGCCAAGGGGCAGAGGGGGCAAGTCCCCCTCCCGGGTCACCAGCTGGACCACCAGCTGGCCATCTTGCCAATCCAGCTGTACCGAGGCCACACCCGGCCAGGGGGCGATCTCGGCATTGCCCTGCAGGCCCGCCACCTGGCTGTGCCAGGGGAGATCCGGGATGGCGTCCAGGGTGCGTTGCAACTCGGCCAACCCCGCCTCGGGCAGGGGGGGAATGGTGGTCAAGGCAGGCAATCTGTCTACCAATGCTTGCGGCGTCAGAATAAGCTGCCATAAATCCTGCGCCAGCGGCACGATATGCGCCCCCCGGGCCGCGGCCCGGGGGTTTAGCAACGCCCGCATGCCCGGCATCCGGGACTCTGGAGTCGAAGGCTGGGCCGTCTGCGCCAAAGCTTCCGGATCGCTCTGCCCGTCATCCGGCACGATCTGCAGCAAGGGGGCGCTGATGGCCAGTTGCAGCTTCTGGCCCTTGGCGTTGAACAGGCGGGGATGGTCGGCAAGGGGCGCCCAGGCCTCTCGCGGCAACTTGCTCATTGAGCGCGGCAGGGTGCGCACCAGCGCCCAGTCGGCCTCGTCCAGCAGGGCCGCATACTGGGTGGAGAGAAGGGCGGGATCCACCCGTCGACCGGCGGTCCACTCCCCCTTGGTGCTCTGCTTCTGGATCTTGCACTCCAGTTCGGGCCCCTCGGCGTGAAGCAGCCAAACCAGCCGCTCCTGCGCCTTGCGCACGCCACTGGAGCGCCCCAACCCCTGCAGCCAGTTCAGCCAGCTGGCGGAGGCGGGAGCCTTGTCATCTTCCGGCTCATCGTCGCCCTCACCATCGGTGCTGACCGGCAACTGATTGAGGGGAGGACGCTGCGCCCCCTGCCCCAGCAAGCTGCGCAGCAGATCCTGGCAAAACGCCATCAGCCGGTGATGGGGCTCGGCCTCCAGCAGGTGGGAGAGATCCCACTTGTGCAGAATGGCCACCTGGGGGCTCTGCTCCCCATGGCGCGCGAGGGCACAGAGATCGAGCCAGAGATAGCCCCAGTGCAGCTCTTCAAGGGGCAGTTGCAGGGTATCGAACAGACCGACCGCCTGACCGTGACGATCACCGGCCCACTGCCCCAGCAGATCTCCGAGCAACGGGAAGCCACTGCGAGCCCCCCCCTGACCCAGGCTGCGCTGCCACTGCTTGCGCTGCTCGCTGGCCAGCACGGGATCGGCCTGCTGCAACCAGCCCAGCCAGAGCAGGGTGCTGAACATGGGGGGCCAGCCGCTGAGATCCCCCTCGTCCTGCCGTTCGGCCTTCCACTGCGCCAGGGCCCCGAGCAGGCGCTCCCCCAGAGGATGCTCATCGGGATGCTCCGCCAACTGCTGCAGTGCCGGCCAGTGAGTGGTCACCCCGCCCCTGGCCTCCCCCTCTGGCGAACCGCAGAGCCACTGCCACTCGGCAGCCAGCATCTGTACCCGTCCGGACAGGGGGGCGGCGCAGGCCGCGGCAATCTCAGCCAGCGGCCAGCCTGACGCGGGCTCAGCATCCAGCAGGGTTTGCAGGGCGAAGTGTTCCAGCAGGAGCTGCTGCCAGGCGGGGCTCGCCCCGGGCAACAGGCGATGGGCATCGGGCAAGTCCAACAGACTCAGCAACTCGGCACTCTGGTAATAGGCGGGGATCTGGCCCGCCTCCCCCAGACAGAGTTCGCGCACCAGGGCTTGCGCCATCTCCTGCCCGGTGACGGAGGGCACCCGTGACCACTCCGGCATGGGACAATGGCCGCCACGCACTCCCAGGATCAGGGCCAGCGTCCCCTCCGCCGTCAGGCTCCACTGCTGCTCTCCCCGCAGACGCACCAAGCCCTGCTCCTGCAGCTGTGCCAACCGCTCGGCCAGCAGTCCGGGGGACTGGGGGCCAGGCCTTGCATCTTGCAAGGCGTCGAGCAGATAGCGGGGGCTGGCGGCGCGCTGCAGTTGCAGCTCGCTGAGCAGGGCATAGCAATCCGAAGAGAGGGTGAAGGCTGACATCAGGACTCGTGGGCTGGTGCAAAGGCGGAATTTTACCGAGAAAGGGGCGGCGGCTCGACCCTTAAGCGCGAATTAGTACAAAAAAAACGGCCAGCTTCATAAAAAACGGCGGGGGGAATAGGACAGGGATCGACAAAAAGAGGAGGAAAATTAGCATGAAGGGAGTCAGATGGCGGACGTTGGCGACGATGAATTAATCTCGCCAACGGGCAACCCGGTGCAATCAAAAAGGCGCCGAGGCGCCTTCTGATGAACCATCTCGGGCTTCATCCCTCCAGCTGCGCCAGCCTGGACTCCAGGGCCGCCAGACGCTCTTTGAGGCTCTCGACCTCCTCCTCGAGCTGGCTCAGGCGATCGCCGGCGGGAGAGGCGTAAGTGCTGGCGGGAGCCGCCTGTGCCAGTGCCTGCAGATCGATCTCGCCGCTGAACAGGTGGGCGTAACGAGACTCCCGCTTGCCCGGTTCCCGGGGCAGCTTGACCACATAGGGGCCCCGCTCGGCGAGGCCGACCAGTACGGCATCGACTTCGGTCACATCGTCGAAACTGCACAGACGGTTGGTGCGTGAACGCAGTTCGCCCGGCGTCTGCGGGCCCCGCAGCAACAACTCGCAGAGGATGCCGAGCTCTTGCGCCGTGAACTTGAGCTCACCAAACTCGGTGTTGCAGAAGCGATGCTGATAGCGCGGTACCCGTGCGTTGAAGCCGGCGGTATTGACCACCAGACGGCGACGGATCAGCTCGTCGATCACGGCGCGAATATCCAGCTCGGCGAGATCCAGCACGGGTTCACGATTACTCTTCTGGTTGCAGGCGTTGACCAGTGCATTGAGGGAGAGGGGATACTGATCCGGCGTGCAGATCTCTTTCTCTATCAGACAGCCGATCACCCGGGCCTCCAGCGGGCCTAGTACTAACTCCATTTCAACCTCCCTTGCCACACGTTAAGAGACTCATCTTAACCAAGGCGCGCACCTCGTCCAGCCCTGAACCACAATTTTGCGACCGGGGAAAACAGTTGGTGAAACATCGCGCAGGAATGGACCGCACACGGCGTCATTCAACGCCCGTTCAGGGGTAGTTCAGGGAGAACCTCACCCTGTTCTGGCCAAGCGGTCACCGAGTCAGCCCCCAGTCGACGCATCGCCATTCAGAGCGACTTGTCGACCCGGGTGTCTGCACCCGAGGTCAGGATCCGCACCCTGTCCCCCTTGGCAAAGCTGAGCTTGGGATCGCTCGCCTGCACTACGCTGAGCACCTTGCCGCCGTCGGTCTTGATCTGCAGCTCCACCGATTGCGCCGCCTGTGGTGAATTCTGCGCACTCTGGCGACGACGAGACACCTCAGCGCCAGCAATCGCCCCCGTGGCTGTCATGATGGTCTGACCCGAGCCGCCGCCGAACTGGTTGCCAACGGCCGCACCGAGCGCCGCCGCGCCTATGGTGCGAAGGGGTCTGGCCCCCTGATGAGCAGGCGGGGTGGTCTGAGTGATGAGATGACTCTCCTGCACCGTGCCGTATTCGACCTGGGCGCTGGTACCGGCCATGGCGGATGAGCTGAGAATGAGCAGACTGGCGGCGATGAATTCCACTTTCTTCACGATGTAGGCTCCGATGAGGGGCCCGGCGGGGATGCCGGGCCGGTGGCAGGAGGGCCCTGCCATCGAATCATCAGACTACCGGAACCAAGCTGACTGCAGGCTTGCCCGCACCACAGATAGTGACGAGAGCCTGAACGTCATCAGGAGGAGGGCTTACGCTCCAGGGTCGCCGCCACCGAGGCGGCCCCCTTGCCGGTGAGCAAGGGCTCACCCGGATAGAGCAGCAGAGCCCGGGTCCGCAGCTGGTTGGCGTCTTCCGTTCGCCCCAGCGCATTGAGGGCGATCACCATGTTGGCGTAGATATTGGCCCGCGGGGTATGGCGCACGAAGGCATGTCCCCACTCGAGGTAGGCCTCCAGCTCCGCCTTGTTGTGTGTCTGCAGGCCCACCATCAGCCGCACCGCGTTGACGTCGAACTCCACTCGGGTCAACCAGGCCATGGGATTGATGACGTCCAGCAGCAGGGTCGGCTCCTTGTAACCGCCGCGCTCATACTTGGTCACCACCCAGGCGGTGTGAATGGCAGTCAGCATGAAGGGCACCACCACCAGGGGAATGGCCATGGCCATGAAGCGCAGCAGCAGCCAGGGACGATAAATATATTCCCGCCAGCTGGCCGCCCCCCCCTCCCCCACTTCCGCATCCACCACATAGATGAGCAGCAACAGGGCCCACCAGAGGGCGATGGCATGATAGAAGGGGTATTCGGTCTGGCTGTGCAGCAAGATGGGGGTCACCAGAGCCAGCAGCGCAGCGCCTCTGACCCAGCCCGCCCGACTCAGCCGCCACAGCAAGGTCCCCCCCATCAGCAGCATGCCAAGCATGGGGGCAATCCCCCCCTCCACTGCCCAGTAGAGAAATTCGTTGTGGGGGTGGTCGAGGTTGTACTCAATCTGCACCATGGCTGGGTTGAGGGCCTTGTCAGCCATGTAATGCTCGAGGAACACCGGCTCGAAGCTGCCGTAGCCCCAACCCGTCCAGGGGGACTCTGCAATCAACTTGGCGGCATAGGGCCAGTAGATGGAGCGCATGCCGCCGGATTGGTAGATATCCAGCCCCCGCTTGGCCCCCGCCATGGCGTATTGGGAGAGAAACCCCAGGGCAATACCCAGTCCGATCAGGGTGAGGATGCGCCCCAGCTGCCGTTGACGTCGCAGTTGCGGCACCAGCAACAACAAGGCCAGCAAGCCCCCCAATTGGCCGACCCGGGATTGCAGCACGACCAGCAGCACTGACGCCGCGAGGATCACCCCATAACGCAGCCCCCTGAGCCAGGGGTGAGTACTCCCCTTCATCTCGAGCCAAACTGCCAGCGACAGACCGGTCGCCATGAAGCTCGCCATCACATTGGGTTGCTGGAAGATGCCGTAGGGTCGGTTGGCACGTGTGTCGTATCCTAACCAGTTGCCCGGTGTCAGCAGATAGAACTGCACCAGACCGACAACACCTTCAATGGCCACCGCCACCAACAACAGATAAAGCAGTTTATCCCGCGCCGATTTCTCCCATTTCCACTGGTAGAGACAACTCAGAAACAGCAGGCCGGCAAAGAGCCCGAGCAAACGGGGAATGGCGTAGTCTTTTTGCTCAAAACCCGGATAGGCCATGGGCAGCAGCAGCAGCATGCCCCCCAGCCAGAGTCCAATCTGCAGCGAAGAGACGACCAACTGCTGGCGCAAGGTCACCTGCCAGAGGCCGAGCCCAATGACCAGGCTCGCAAAGATCCAGCCCCAGGCATTGAACGGCAGATAGAGCCCGGAGCCCCCCGGATTGTGCATAAAGAAATGCATGCCGAGCAGCCAGTAGAGTCCGCTCACTACGCCAAAAGACTTTGCCGTCGTTGTCATCTTCCCAGGTTCCTCAATCCCATACTCCTCGCCACTCGCGTGCACCCCAGAAAACAAAAAAGGGGGCTATTGCCCCCTCTCGCTCATGGATAAACATTATACCTGTTCTGGTCTGACTTGTTCTGGTCTGACTTGTTCTGGTCTGACTTGTTCTGGTCTGACTTGTTCTGGTCTACGAAACGCATGGCGAACCAGCACAATCCCCACCCCCAACATGCCACCGAGCAAGGCAGCAAGCACCACGATCAGCGGACGTTTGGGTTTATCGCGGGAAAGAGGCTCACTTGGCGAAGCCAGGTAGGAGAATGATTGGAATGGCAGCTCTTCGAGCTTGATGGCCTGCAGACTGCTCAATTGCAGACGCAGGTCACTCAGTGCCGGGTTGAGGAACTCGGGGTTTTTGATTTCCTTGAGGATCTTGAGCTTCTCTGCCAGGGCGCGCGCACCCAGATCGATAGGCAGGCTTCCCTGATCTTGCAAATTTTGAACGGGAGTATCAATTCCTGCTGCCTGAGTAATACGAAGCCCATATTCGGTACGTATGATGTCATCCTGCAGTTGCTTGATGGTATCCAACTGGGAGCTCTCATACTGAGTCTGCAACGTTTTGATCCTGTTTTGCCAGATCGTTGTCAGTGCCTTACCTTTGGCCATAGACTCCTGTTGCTGGATGAAGGCTATATACCGCTCCAGACGCTGTTTGGCTTCAACTGCAGTTTCTGCAGCAAAGGATAGAGTGACATTTTCACTCAATTTATCAGGAGCCTTTGCACTAATTCCCTCAACCATGCCTTTCAATAACAGCCGCTTACCTTTTTCATCTGTTACTTCAGATTTTTTAGCTTCGGTATCAAGATATCCCTCCTCGATCAAAAACAGACGTTTGTTATTGAAGCTATTGAAACTATTGATGAAATCATTATAAATTGCCTTCTTGTCGAATGCGGTGAAGGCTGTCGTTGGCACTTGAGCATTGATCAACTGGTTGATATTAAGCTCAAGCGATTCGACCTCTTTAAGGTTGGGCTGCATGATCTCGGCTTGGCTGACCCAAACTTGGGGAGCCAAGAGCGCATAAGCAACACCTGCGATGGAAAATGTGGCAGCGATCAGCAGAATTAGAACCTTTTGACGCCACAAAACTAAGATCAATTCACGCAAATCGATTTCATCACCTGAGGAAGCTCGCCAACCTTGAGGTAATCCGTTGTTTACATTGTCACATACTTGCTTGTTCATACTGGGCCCTAAAAATTATTATTTATTGCCAGAAAGGGGCATCACGATCTTTGTCCGATAAATACAATGGTGCATTTTCCAACAGGGGCCAAGCGATCTCCAGCGTGGGATCTGACCAGTTCAAGGTTCTCTCCAACCGAGAGTCATAATAATCAGTACACTTATAGAGCACATGGGCCCACTCACTTAGCACATAGAAGCCATGAGCAAAGCCGGGGGGGATCCACAAAGCAGAGCTCTCTTTATCACTGAGCAGTTGCCCAACCCATTGTCCACGAGTCGGGCTGCCCTCTCGCAGATCAACAGCTACATCAAAGATGGCGCCAGTGATAATCTGTACCAGCTTCCCTTGAGGCTTCTCCTGCTGATAATGCAGGCCACGCAAGGTTCCCTGCCGAGAGCGACTCAAATTGTCCTGAACGAAGATAAAATCACCACACCGTTGCCTAAAGGCTTCATGACGAAACAACTCCATAAAGCTGCCACGCTCATCCTCATAACATAGGTGGTGGACAAGAAGTACATCAGGGATATTCAAGGAAGTCAGATGCATAGAGGTTATCGTTGAGATATGAGTGTAAAGATATATCACTCAATATCATTTCAAATCAATCCCAATCAAAGTTTGCAAAACCCAAGGTCGGTTGCACCAGCCGTAACAAGTAATCACCATATCCACTTTTCTCAAGAGAATAAGCCAACAATTTGAGCGCATCATCGGATATCCAACCACGGCGCCAGGCGATCTCCTCCGGGGCGGCCACCTTGAGCCCTTGGCGTTTCTCCAGGGTCTGGATGAAGCTGCTCGCCTCCTGCAGGCTGTCATGGGTCCCAGTATCCAGCCAGGCAGCACCACGCCCCATGAAACAGACCTCCAGACTTTGCTGTGCCAGATAATGGAGATTGACATCGGTGATCTCGAGCTCTCCCCGTGATGAAGGGCGCAGGCCCCGGGCAATCTCGCTTGCCGTGGCATCGTAGAAATAGATGCCCGTCACCGCATATTGACTGGCAGGAGATGCCGGCTTCTCGACGATCGACTCGACCCGCCCCTCACCGTCGAACCCCAGCACACCGTAACGTTCGGGATCCTGTACATGATAGGCAAACAAGGTGGCGCCTTGCGTCTTGGCGCTCGCGCGCTGCAACTGGCGAGGCAGCTCGGTGCCATAGAAGATGTTGTCCCCCAGAATAAGGCAGCAGGAGCTGCCGGCCAGAAAGGGTTCGGCGATGAGCAGCGCTTGCGCCAGCCCGGCAGGCTCTTCCTGCACTGCGTAGCTAAAACGCATCCCCCATTGGCTGCCATCCCCCAGCAACAGCTCGAAGCGAGACAGATCCAGCGGCGTGCTGATGATCAGAATGTCACGGATACCCGCCTGCATCAGGGTTGAGAGGGGGTAATAGATCATGGGCTTGTCATAGACCGGCAGCAGCTGCTTGCTGATGGCCAGCGTCGCCGGATAGAGACGGGTGGCCGATCCCCCGGCCAAGATGATGCCTTTACGCTGGTGCATGAAGCACCTCCAGAGAAGAATAGAGAACCATTAAGACGCGAGCCACGTCATTCATCTTCACACTGACTGGCAAGCCAACGGCTGATCAGCACTTCCCAAGCCGGAATCTGGATCCCGAAAACAGTGGAAAACCGTCGACAATCTAGCCTGGAGTTGGATGGTCGACGGGCTGCCTGGGGCCAGTTTGCAGATGTAATGGATTTTATCGGAACGGGCCACGCCAGCAGACCAAGCCGACAACCTTCCTCTACCAGGGCTGAGGCCACGCCATGCCAGCTCGTCTCGCCTGCGGGGCAGAGATGATAGAGGCCGCCCTTGTCTGGCGCCTTCACGACCTGTGTCAGCGCCAGGAGAACGGACGTTGCCAGCCAGTCCACCTGGGTCGGCGCCCCCCACTGATCCGCCACCACCTCAAGGGGCTGGCCCTCGTTGGCACGGCGCAAGATGGCTCGGGCGAAGTGTGCCCCCTCCCCACCATAAAGCCAGCTGGTGCGCACGATCAGATGATGGGGACACAGACTCTGAATAGCCTGCTCTCCGGCCAGCTTGCTGCCACCATAGACATTGAGCGGGGAAGGCGTATCCACCTCGCGCCAGGGATCGTTGCCGGAGCCATCGAACACATAGTCGGTGGAAAAATGCACCAGCAGCGCCCCCCTGGCACCGGCTTCCCGGGCAAGCAGTGCGACGGCCTGATGATTGATGCGCTCTGCCAGCTCGGGCTGGCTCTGGGCAAGATCGACTGCCGTATAGGCCGCACCGTTGAGGATGACATCAGGCTGATGGCGGTTCAGGACGCTGATCAGCGCATCGGGGTCAGTGATATCACACACCTCCCTGCCAAGGGCCATCACCCGCCAATGGGGATAATCCCGGCACAGGGCAGAAAAAAGGGCTCGTCCCAACTGGCCACGCGCTCCCAGCAACAAGATCCGCATCGGGATTACCTCGCGCCAAAACCGGTCAGGATGGTGCGGATGGTCTTGAACACGATGAGTACATCCAGCCAGAGGGAGAAGTGCTTGATGTAGTAAAAATCGTGCTCGATCTTGATGCGGGTATCATCGGCATCGGCAGCATATCCGTGCACCACCTGCGCCCAACCACTGATCCCGGGCCGCACGATATGACGATACATGTAGAACGGGATCTCCCGCTCGAACTGATCGACGAAAGTGCGTTGCTCCGGTCTTGGCCCAATCAGGCTCATGTCCCCTTTAAGGACGTTGAAGAACTGCGGCAGCTCGTCGATGCGCAGCTTGCGGATCACCTTGCCCACCCGGGTGACGCGCATGTCACCGTCCTGGGCAAACTGGGCGCCGGCTTTTTCCGAATCCTTGCACATGCTGCGGAACTTGTAGATGCGAAAATCCTTGTTCCCCTTCCCTACCCGGTTTTGCAGGAACATCACGGGGCCCGGACTCTCCAGCTTGATAAGGATCGCCGTCACCAGCATCAGGGGGGAGAACAGCGGGATCGCGATCAACGCGGCCAGAATGTCCATTCCCCGTTTGATGAAGGCATAGACGGGGGACGGCAAGAGGGAACCAAGCTGGTTCTCATGGAGATGGTCTATTTTCACGCGCCCGGTCAGGGTCTCGCTGATCTGCTTGATGTGATAGACGGGAATATGAGCCAGGGCGCAGTGCGCCAGGAAACGTTCCCACTCACCCGCCAGCTTCTCATCCCGAAGATCTGCCACCACGGCGTCATAACGTACGTCCCCCAAGTCCGGTCCATCCAACAGACGCCACTGCACGCAGGAGTGCTGGGTCAAGACCTGATAGTCGCCAAAGGGCAACAAGGCATACTTAGGTGTCTGGTAGCGACGACCAATGAAGTAAACCAGCCAGCAGCATAGCAGCGCCACCACATATGACTCGAACAATACCTGACGGCTGTAAGGCAGGCGCAGGAAAAAGAGGATCCCGACCAGAGCACCATAGAGGGTAGTCACAGTCGGTATCATATATGCAACCGGACTCGCGCCCGGATAGCGCAGGAAGCGATGCAGCACAATGCCGGTCAGCAGAAACGCCACAAAGGCACCGCTCAGAGTATTGATCCGGACAGCATCGAGGTGATGCCAGAACTCCATGCCCCATCTCTCAATGGCAGGCAGACAAACCGCAAGCAAAGCTCCGAAGATGAACAAGACTGGAGGGTTGAATAATACACGCTCATACCAGCGTGAGTGACGACGTTGAAATGACAAAGACACCCTCCAAATAAAATATTAACTATATGTTATTACACAGAACTAGAGTTGAAAGACGACAATAAAGACTATAGCTGATTTATTAAAAAATATTTAATAACAAGAATAATGCTAGAGCTAGTCGATCACGAGTTCGACGCCTTAGTTTATTAACTCTAACAAGAAGATATAAATTACCTTTATAGCCATTTGCGAGGCCAAATCTGAATATGGCTGAGTTTTGTAAACCCAAATATCCAGCGATATTCATCACTTGTTTACGATACCATTTTGACCTAATTAATAAAAATCGCTTTTTGGCTGCTTTAATATTATTATTAGTACCAACTTGATTATTAGCATGTTGCCGATAGCGCATCATTGGTTCTGGATCAATAAACCAACGATATCCGCGGCTACGTGCAAAGGCATAAATAAGCCAGTCATGCAACTCGATATCATCACCAATTTTTTCATAGTGCATAAGCAACCATGTTTTAAATTGGATGATTACATCTCTTTTAAACACATAAGTGCAGCCTGGACCTGCTGCTTCAAATAGAAAATCCCATTTACACTGTAACTGTGATTTATCAATTAACATCTCACGGCCATCTTCCCAAAAAGCGATAACATTGGAAGAGTAACAGTCATATCGATGTAACTCGCTGATGGCCTTAGTTAATTTATCTTCATGCCAAATATCATCCTGATCGCTGAAAGCGATATAATCATAACCATTCAAATCGGTATCAGCTAGTAGCCTAAAGAAGTTTTTACCCGCACCACCGAATTTAAAACCATATGGTAATACCGTTATATTCTTATTTTTTGTTGTGTAAGATTGACAGATATCAAGTGTCCTATCTGTTGATTCATCGATGCTTATATAAATGTCAAGTGAAATATTATTTTGCTCGATTATGGAACTTAGTTGCTCTTCGATCCACTGTTCACCATTATAGGCTGAGAGTAAAACTGCTACTTTATGCATTGTTAATTATTTTCATTTACTTGAAAAATTTCACGAACGGCATCTAATTTCTGATAACCAGTTTTAGTGTCAGCCTCTAGATATGCACACTCAGACCACTCATTCCATGCATTAATAAAAATAAACTTGTGCTCATGGGTAGCAACTTTTTCCTTCGCAATACTCAATGCAGTTTTAAATGATTCAAGAGATACTCCAGAAAAAAAAGTGGCTCTTTCTTTGTAGCGTGGGGCATTATCCCAATCGGGAAATACCACTGGATATACAGGTTTGGAATAAAAAGTGTCAGAGTCTAGCTTCATTGTAGATATATAGTCATCATACTTAAATTTCTTATATGAATTTTTGTTGTATAAACACCCTAATTTTAGTTGTAAGTTTTCAGGCAACCTTCTGAGCACGCTCTCTATATATTTTATGTAGATGGGTGATTTCTTGAGATGGCAGTTTATGGAAAATCTAGGCTGAAAATTCATAATCATATCGAATTTTTCATATACTTTTTTAGCGTCCACAATATCATATGCACGAAGAGCGATAAGGTGGACTCCTGCAAAACCATCACTTTTTGCTTTATTATTTATAAAATCAACCCATTTATCTAATTCTTTAATTAATTCAGCTCTATAAATACAAAGCATTGGTTTATTATTTATTTTAACGTATCTAGAATCGAAGAAAAACCGTCTTAAATATTCATAGTGGCGATTCCATACTGACTCATCAGGCTTATGCTCTTGTTTAATTAAGATATCATTAGGCTTCCCAATCCATTGTCTTGTCCAAGTTTCATTCGCCCAAGTGATAAAGTATTCAATATCAATACTCTTATCAGAGTAAATGTTATTAATTGGAGCATCTAAAAGAACTTTTCCATCAAACCAATAATGGTAAAAATTAAATCCAGATATCCCGTACTGCTTTGCCAAAGTGGCTTGAGCCTTAATTACATCAGGGGATGATTGATCATAGAAACCATTAATTGGAATACGCGGCTGAACCTGCTCAGCACTTACTGCTTTTGATATCTTAACCAGTTCCCAATCTGTAAAACCCTGCCCCCACCACTCATTGTTTTCAGGCGTCGGATAAAACTGAGGAAAATAAAATGGATAAACTTTATATTCTTGCATAGTCATTTTGTTAGCAACTTTATCGCATGTTTTATAAAAATGAAACTTTTAAATTTCATTGCCATTTTAACGGAATAAGCAAACATATATATTACATAAAGAAACAAGATCAACGGCCTTTCTTTCAAAAACCGTAGCCAAAAGAGATTAACTTTATATAATATGGATGAATACTGCCCTATATTATTATTTGAAGGATGGTTACTAATATCATGAACTAGGACCGAATCTAATAAAAAGTATGAATTCTCATATTTACGAAACTCATGTGAGAAAACAGTGTCCGTGCCATAAAAATCGACTATATCTGGATATCGAAAGCCTGATTTAATGAAAAACGCCCCTCTAATAATCATACCACTATTAATTGCTGCAATATGCTTCGACGAGTTTATTCCTATTTCAAGTGTTTTAATTTTCCTACTGAAAAACACATAGCTGTAGTAGGGGCTATACAATCCACCACCCGCTTGTACTTGTGGTAGAAATAAATTTATCTCTTTACAATCACAATGAACTCTCAGAAAATCTGAAATATACTCCTTTGGCAAGCAAGTATCATCATCCAGTAATAAAAGAAATTCTTCTTCATTTAAATTTGAAATCCGTTCATTATAGATTTCTCGGAGAGTTCTATTTGTCGGATCGTGAACATAGCTAACACTGTATTTTTTACGTAGACATTCTAAGAAAAACTCATCCAATTTTGACTCGAGAGAATTATCGTCTATATATAATATAAAGTTAAGGCTTTCATTATACATAGGTATTCTTTGACTTAATAAAGTCTGTAATGTTAAGCTATCCCTCATGTCTTTTTCATAAATAACAACTTGAATATACATTTTCATTTTATTACCACTCTAAAATATCAGCCTACCTTATATATTCATCAACGATTAAGACAACGCAATATAATTTATACCACTTTATGAAGGTCATATTTTTTTAATAATGCAAGGCCGTATAATCCCTATTTACACACTCTCTATTTTGGCTTACAAGCTTATTGAACTGAGCTTAGACATGAATTATCTTCATGATGATTTTTCTTTAAAGATAGCAATCCTATTATGATTAGGAAAAAAGGGAAAACTATTTTGCTCAGAAATGCAGAATTAATTAGCAGTGAAATGAAAATAATAAACAAGAAAACATCTAAATTATACCTCCTAAGTTGATTAGATAATACAAATGAGGGGGTTACAAAAAATAGCAACAAGAAAAATATAGTAAGAAATAAACCAAAATCTAAAGTTATAAGCATTAAAGCACCATCTGTAACTATTCTATTTATTGTGTTCATAATTTCAGCAGGAACACCGACCAACCAATAGTCATGCAGGTATGTGAGACCAAGAGCAATATCATCTAATCTGGCACTATCTGAGGTTGCTGTATCTCCCATAAATATGAGGCGGTATACTATATAGCTAATATGTTCCCAAAATATAAAAACAAGAGCACACACGACTATAAATGAAAATAAAAATAGACTTAAGGCTTTCGTTATAGAATAAAAACGAAATACAGTAATAGAAACTAAAATAATAGAAAAAATGATAGAAAGTCTTGACGCATTTAAAATTAAAATGAAAAAAATAAAAAATAAAAATAATAAAGATGAAAGACCCCGTTGTTCTGAAATGGGATTAACGTTCATCATGAAATATAAAAAGCATAACAACAAAAAGCTAAATTCTATTGGATTTGCAGCGACCAGACCATTTGGCTTGGTATATTTCAGTGCCCCTAAATATGATTGCGTATGATATGCCACACCATCTAAGTTAATTAAAGGCACTCTAATTAATGCATTTGGTAAAAAGGATTCAAAAAAGAATTGAGCAACACAAATAAATATTGTAATCAATATTAAGTTTCTTACCGTATTTATTAAAGATAAATATTGATTATTATCAACTTCTAAAATCACAAATAATAATGAATATGGGAGAAAAAATAATAGGAACGTTTTAAGGTAAATCTCTCCAAAGAATGCAGCATTAACACTCAATTTAATTAAAAATAGGAACACAAAAATCAGCAACATCACGGCATATGGCAGAGAGCATTTCTTAAAGCGGCCATCTATAAATATTCCCAGCCATAATAAAACTAATAAAGCATAAGTAATAATAGTACCTATACTGAAAGATAAATCTATGCCAAATAATCTTAAAAAAGAAATCATCCATCCTTGTAGAAATAACGATATTATCGTAATTTTTAGTATTAAAAATCTATAGACTTTCATATATTATCCACATCTAGAGCACGCGCCTCCAGGCTATCTATTCGTCACTTTTATTTTGAACTAGGTTCGAAATTATCACGTAATATCTGTGCATTTCGATTTCTGCACCGTTCACTGACTGCTCCAATAACAATGATAACTGGGGTAGGCATCCTTGGCCCCCTATTTAAATCTGACATAAACACATTTGACACAAATATAAATATGTACTGTTTGGCCAGATGCCAGCAATCATTTGCATGCAGTATCAATATTGAGTGTTCTTGTTGGGATACGTGAGATACTATTCACGGTTAACTATAACCTTAATCTCGAACCACACTTCTCTAATGAAGAGGCGAAGTGAAGAAGATAAAATGTTGAAGCTGCATAGCGTAGAAAATTTAAAGTTCTAAATAATCTTACAAAATAGAGAAAACATAGAATACTCCCCCCTTCCTTCCCCAAAAGAAATAAGATAGATTTATATGTATAAAATAATAATTAAAAAACTTTCATTCCCTATACCATTTATTCATAATAAAATTGACCAGCTGCATAGAAAACTCCCCCCCTTCCAATACATGGGCATCATGAAATTTAATTAAAGTATCAATCTTATTTAGATTGCTTTCTACCGAAATGGCTTTCAATATGACAAGTAGCTCATCCCAGTTACCTGCGACCGGATAACCACTTATCAATTTCGAGTAGTCAAAATACATATCCCTATCTAGCAACAAATATTTCTCAATATCAAATGGTGCAAATATAATAGGCTTCTTAGAAAGACAAAAATCAAACATAATACTTGAATAGTCAGTAATCAAACAATCGTAATTACCTATAACATCATAAATATCATCATCAGATGAGATCTTGATATACCTGCTATTACCAACCTTGTCAATTATATTTTGCGGCGGTCTGTTAACTGGATGCGTTCTTAAGGTAAGACAGATTCTATGCTGTACTAAAAAATCAATTAATTTTTCAAAATCAAAAAAATAATCACTATTGAATAAAGAAACTTCATCACCAATTTTATCCCGAAACGTAGGCATATATATGACTTGAAATAGGCTGCTTTCTATTTTATATTTTTTATCGCTAATAAAAACATCATTTCTTGGGTAACCTGTTTCTATTATCCTATCGAGAGGCATAGAAAATGCGGTTGCAAAAAGGCTCGACACTTTCTTTCCTGTACTAACCATATAATCATAAAAATTATTATTTAGATATTGATATACCCATGTTCTATGCCATTTTCTTGCTGTTAGATTATCATCTAATCCAATCTTCTTTAATGGTATTCCATGCCATAACTGAATCCTTTTAGTCGTAATACCAATAAATGCTCCATTTAGATCAGTATTAATAGAATGGCCAACGAAAGCTATTTTTGCTACAACCTGATAGTATATTCCCTTCAAACTCAGGTGATAATATATATCTAAATCAAGTCCATATTGTCTTTTGGCCCTATTTATCAACTGTTTATCTTTGCAAATCCAAATAACTCTAACGGGAAAATCTCTCAACGCTCTAACACGGTTGAAGAGATATTTTGGGTTGTCGGCGAATCGATGGCCAAACCAAGCACCAAAGACCCATATATTTTTATTTTTTGGAATAAGTGACACTAGTGCTATCACGGCAAATCTAAATATATAAAAAATATAACGTGTCATCACCTTCATATTTTTCAATATAGCCCTCAAGTAATTAAAATAGAAATAAATATAGGAGCAGGTTTAAAATCTTCTTGATGGGTATCCGCGAAATACATCATGTTGCTGAAAATATTATGGCTACGATGTACGCCTTATATATTTTTATCTATGCGGATAAATAACCAATATGTTAAGTAGCATTGAAATATCAAACCGAATAGAAAACATCAATTTAACAGCTACGGAGTATATACCTAGAGGATGAACAACAAAACTACCCTTCCTACAGTTCATAATTAGCTAAAAATATATTTTTTATATCAAAAGTGTTACCCGTTAGTTTTTTTAAACTCTGATTAATACCTTTTACGACCCTATTTTACGAATGAAATAATAAAAAAACGATATCCTAAGTAACATTACAATGGTTTCGACAAAAAGGACGCTATAGCATACATTAATTGCTGATATCATACCCTGCATATACATCAAAAACAAACTTATTAATTGCAGTGCAGCTCCCCATAATACCGTCTTATTTGCAATATCAACACGACCAATCATTGAAAATGCCGGATAACCAAAATTAATTCCGATAAAGGTCACAACAGAGGAGATCAAAAAAACTCTCAAAATGTCACTTGCCTGAGCAAAATCTTGGCCATAAAACAATGATAATATTTCACTTGAAAAAAAATAAATGATGGAACAACCGAGAGCTAGAGGCAGTGTAAGTAATACAATAAACTTATAAAAAATTTTGGCATTTGGGGTATGAGTCAGATACGGATAAAGTGCTTGAGTTACAGGAGCTGTGACTCCTTGCCCCGCCTGATATAATTTTTCTGCGCTGGAATATAGTGCAGCTTGTTGAGCACCACAAATAGAACCGACAATGAAGGTACTGGCACTTGTATAAATACCTACAGCAGCGCGCGACATAAAAAACTCTACACTACTAGAAAAGACCTTCCAAACTAAATCCATTGAAGGGAAAGAAAACCAGTAGCCGGCATTTTTTAGTAACCTGGAACCAATCACAGCAGCTATAATGTTACTGCCAGCTAAACTATACATTACAAGATGTATATCATTTTCATCTCGGATCAGTAAAAACACTAAAGCCATATATAGTATTTTGGCTGTTACTAAACTAATTGTAATATTTTTCATCTTTTCAATTCCTTGAAAAAACCAAGTTAACTGAAAAGCCTGTGAAAGAATAACTAAAACAATAGAAAACAATACTAGGTTGGAGAATCCTATCTGTGGCATTAGCCAACTATAAATAACAACACCCGTTGAGCTAATTATGGCAAGACATAGCTTAATAATGGTTACTGAACCTAAATATTTGGCAACCTTTTCTCGCTGTTCATGATATCTAGCAACCCAATGAGTACCAGAAAGATTAAAACCAAAATCAGTTAATATCATGGCAATGCTCGTCATCGACATAGCCATAACAAAGACACCAAATTTCTCAATTCCCAGTACACGGGTCAAATAAGGCAACAGTAATAATGGTGCTATATAATTGGAAAACTGAACAAGTAGCAGAAATGCAATATTTTTGTAAACACGAATCTCGCTCACGTAGCTTACCCCCTTTGCCGTTGCAGATTATTCCTGAATATTCGTACAACCTTTTTGATATATATTATATATTTCAAGCTAACGCCTTCATTTTGGCAAAGGAAGTTTTCTATTTTGGAGAGATATAGATTTAAATATTTAGTCATAGCCAGTAACGGGCCATCCTATATATTGGCATTACATCCTATATAAATATACTATCAGGAAACTTAAAAATCATGACGAACACTTAAATTATTTTTACGATAAAACACTATATCTCCACTTGAATACCTTCCATTAATTGTATCAATTATTGGAGCAATGCCTTCATCAACATCCATAACATTCGGATTATTAATTGCAAGCCCCTTCCTTAGCTTAGTATCGATAGCTCCAGGACATAAAACAACGACATCAAATCCGTTTTTTACCAATCCACCGGATAGTTTCAGCACTCCAGATTTAGATGCACAATAAGATGTCCAATCTTTATATGACTCATATGCTGCTGTAGATGATATATTTATTATTCGGCTATTTTTATAGTTTAGTATGGCCCTGCGAGTAACAAGATAAGTACCAATTAAGTTTACATTAATATCTCTTATCCAGAGATAAGGATCGCTATCAACCAATAGGGATGAATATAATACTCCTGCTGCATTAATTACAACATCAAACTTCTTGTCACCCATATAACTGTCAACGGAAACCACATCAGAAACATCTAAATCTTTTTTATTCGGTATGTATATATTAAAATCATTGGATAATCTCTTGGCTAACGTAGATGCAATATCACCATCTCCACCAGTGATCAATATAGTCTTCAATTATTTACCCTCAGGCTCTGGAATCGGGTGACAATCGCTATCTTTTATAAGTTTGACATACTGATCATAAATTCTTTGCTTAAGATTTGTTGAACTAATCCCCACGCCATAAGGCAAATAAAATACCTCAACCCCCAAATCTATCAAATAATCATATTTACCAAACCAGTCATCCCCTATCACAAAGCGAGATACATTCAATTTCTTTACAGTTTCTGTATGATCCAATGTGTGCTGTGGAATAACTAAGTCAGGATATTTCAGCCCTTCAACGATAGCGATTCTTTCTTCAAATGGGATGATTGGAGGCTTCTTATATGTGCATACAAGTTCGTCAGTGCTAACCCCAACAATTAATGTCTCCCCAAGCCCTCTCCCATATCTTATCATTTTTAAGTGATTACTATGAAATAAATCAAATGTTCCTGATACATATACTACGGCCATTTTCACACCTTATATTGCATAGATAGTAATAAAACATTCACAAACAAAAAATATAGAACAATTAACTTATTCACCACAAAAAATTTTAATCATAAAAATATTTTGCATTTTCAAAATGGATCCCATTCATATCTTTTGGGGATAGTTGTGGTAAAAAACAAATTGGCCATTCAATAGCCACATCCGAATCATCCCATATAATTGATGCCTCACTTTGAGGAGAGTAATAATTAGTTGTCTTGTAAAGAAATTCAGCAGTCTTGCTTAATGTTACAAATCCATGAGCAAATCCTTCCGGGACCCAGAGTTGGCGTTTGTTCTCGGCAGATAGATGCACCCCCACCCACTGACCAAAGGTGGGGGAGTTTTTACGAATGTCAACGGCGACATCAAATACCTCACCAACGACACAGCGTACCAGCTTGCCTTGAGCGTGAGGGGGAAGTTGATAATGCAAGCCACGCAATACACCCTGGCTCGATTTAGAGTGGTTGTCTTGGACAAAATTTACTGGATAACCGACCGCTTCTTCAAATTGCTGCTGGTTAAAGCTTTCAAAGAAAAAGCCGCGTTCATCACCAAAGACCTTAGGCTCAATGATTTTGACGTCGGGAATTTTAGTATCGATGATGTTCATTTTGATCTCGGAATCGGGGGACGTTAGTCGTTAGTCGTTAGTCGTTAGTCGTTAGTCGTTAGTCGTTAGTCGTTAATCGTTAATCGTTAATCGTTAATCGTTAATCGTTAATCGTTAATCGTTAATCGTTAATCGTTAATCATCGCCTACCGACCATTAACCGTTCAGACTTTGCCAACCATCTTCAGCAGATATTGACCATAAGCGTTTTTTGCAAGTGGAGCAGCCAGATCACGAACCTGCTCAGCACTGATAAATCCTTGGCGATAAGCAATCTCTTCCGGGCAAGCCACTTTCAAACCCTGGCGATGCTCAATAGTTTGAATAAAGTTGCTCGCTTCAATTAGGCTCTCATGGGTGCCGGTATCAAGCCAAGCATAACCACGGCCCATCATGGCCACCGATAAATTACCTTGCTCCAAGTAGATACGGTTCACATCGGTGATTTCCAGTTCACCACGCGGCGACGGCTTCAGACTCTTGGCGATCTCTACCACGCTGTTATCGTAGAAATAGAGACCGGTGACCGCATAGTTGCTCTTGGGATCCAGTGGCTTTTCTTCCAGAGAGATAGCAGTGCCCTCTTTATCGAACGCCACCACCCCATAACGTTCCGGGTCATGCACATGGTAAGCAAAGACGGTAGCGCCGCTCTTTTTAGCTGCAGCTGCTTCAAGCTGTTTCTGCAGGTAGTGGCCATAGAATATGTTGTCACCCAGTATCAGCGAGCAGGGGTCTGACCCGATAAACTCTTCACCCAGAATAAAGGCTTGTGCCAACCCGTCCGGACTTGGCTGTACCTTGTATTGCAAACTCAGGCCCCACTGGCTGCCATCACCCAGCAATAGCTCAAAACGGGGAGTATCTTGCGGGGTGCTGATGATCAAAATATCGCGAATACCGGCCAACATCAGGGTACTGAGCGGATAGTAGATCATCGGCTTGTCATAGATGGGCAGCAGTTGCTTGCTCACCGCCATGGTGACTGGATAGAGACGAGTGCCAGAGCCACCGGCCAGAATAATGCCTTTACGTTTGGTCATGATGCTTGTTTCTTATGTTCAAATTGCAAAAGAAAAGGGTGGCTTGCGGCTACACTTTTCAAGTTTTATCCCTGCCAGCTGGGGATTTACTTGCCGAGGACCTCAGCCAACATCCGTTCCACACCGACAGTCCACTCCGGTAGTACCAGATCGAAAGTGTGCTGGAATTTAGTGGTATCAAGACGAGAGTTGTGAGGACGTTTGGCAGGGGTCGGGAAGGCACTGGTCGGCACCGCATTAAGTTGCGTGACCGCTAGCTCAACCCCGGCCTCTCTGGCTTTGGCAAACACCAGCTGGGCGTAGTCAAACCAGGTGGTGGTGCCGGAGGCAATCAGATGATACAGCCCGGCGACCTCGGGTTTGCGCTGTGCCACGCGGATCGCATGAGCAGTGCAATCTGCCAGCAACTCGGCGCCGGTAGGTGCGCCGAACTGGTCATTGATAACTGACATCTCGCTACGTTCTTTGCCAAAGCGCAGCATGGTCTTGGCAAAGTTGGCGCCACGAGCGGCATAGACCCAGCTGGTGCGGAAGATCAGATGACGGGAGCAAAGCTCTGCCCCTTGCTCACCCGCCAGCTTGGTCTCGCCATAGACGTTGAGCGGAGCTGTCCCATCGGTTTCCACCCAGGGGCGCTCACCACTACCATCGAACACATAGTCGGTGGAGTAATGCACCAGCCAGGCACCCAATACTTCAGCTTCTTTGGCTATCGCTGCCACGCTGGTTACGTTGAGCAGCTCGGCAAACTCCCGCTCGCTTTCGGCCTTGTCGACTGCGGTATGGGCAGCCGCATTGACAATTACATCCGGTCTGACCAGCCGCACAGTTTCAGCAACACCGGCCGGGTTGCTGAAATCGCCGCAATAGTCGGTGGAATCAAAACCAACCGCGGTAACCTGACCCAATGGGGCCAGTGAGCGCTGCAACTCCCAGCCGACTTGACCATTCTTGCCGAACAACAGGATATGCATCAGGATCGCTCCCCATAGTTTTGCTCGATCCACGATTGATAGGCCCCGCTCTTGACGTTGCCCACCCACTGCTGGTTGTCTAGGTACCACTGCACCGTCTTGCGAATGCCGGATTCGAAGGTTTCTTGGGGTTGCCAATCCAGCTCGGTACTCATCTTGCTGGCATCGATGGCATAGCGGCGGTCATGACCGGGACGGTCGGCCACATAGGTGATCTGATCGCGATAGGAGCCGGTTGTCGGCACCATTTCATCGAGCAAATCACAGATGCAGTGCACCACCACCAAGTTCTGCTTCTCGTTATGACCGCCGATGTTGTAGGTCTCGCCAATCACCCCGGTGGTGACCACGGTATAGAGCGCTCGAGCATGGTCTTCCACATAGAGCCAGTCGCGGATCTGATCGCCCTTGCCGTAGACCGGTAACGGCTTGCCATCCAAGGCGTTCAGGATCACCAGTGGGATCAGCTTCTCGGGGAAGTGGAAAGGACCGTAATTATTGGAGCAATTGGTGACGATGGTCGGCAAACCGTAAGTACGACGCCAGGCGCGCACCAGATGGTCACTCGATGCCTTGGAGGCGGAATAGGGGCTGCTAGGAGAATAGGGAGTGGTTTCGGTAAAGAGCGGCAGCGCCTCACCAGAAGCGACTTCATCGGGATGGGGCAGATCGCCATAGACCTCGTCGGTAGAGATATGGTGGAAGCGGAACGCCGCCTTGCGCACCTCATCCAGACCGTTCCAATAATCGCGTGCCGCTTCCAGCAGTATATAGGTGCCGACGATATTGGTTTCGATAAAATTGGCAGGACCTGTGATGGAGCGATCAACGTGACTCTCGGCGGCCAAGTGCATCACGGCATCAGGTTGATGGGTAGCAAACACCCGATCCAATTCGGCGCGGTTGCAGATGTCAACTTGCTCAAACGCATAGCGCTCGCTAGCAGAGACAGCCGCCAAGGACTCCAGGTTGCCCGCATAGGTCAACTTATCGAGGTTGACCACTGAATCTTGGGTATGCCGGATGATATGACGAATAACGGCAGAGCCGATAAAACCGGCACCACCAGTCACGAGGATCTTCATTGAAAGGCTCCCGATTGCAATCTGATTAAATGGAAAAGAGATTTCTGGCTATGGTTGGCGACCATATGCCGTCACACCTCATGGTGAACAAGCGTAATATGATGTAATGGCCTAATGGCTGGAGTCGAGAGCATCCATTTACTTCCGCAGGTTGGCGCTTAATTTCAAGAGCGTGGAATCACGACATTGATAGATTGATTGATGGGAAAGAAAGTTATGCTGTTTTCCGTCCAGAAAGGCAAACAAGGCTGATGCTACCGCCCTTGGGTTACAGCTCCCAACATGCTGCTTTTAACCTGATTGTCCATGCTGTTGGCCATCACATCCTCCAGCTTCTTGTTTTGATTGATGTTTAACAATTTTGTCGCATTACATTGCATACCCAGGCAGTCCACTGCCTGCATTGCTCACATCTTGGACTATCTGCGCCCCAAACCCGATTCGGTGCCAGATTCTATCTTGTTTAACCCAAAGATGAACAGTCAAAACAATAGGAAAGCGACTATTGACATCAGGATTCAAAAAACATTCATGTCATATTGCCCTCAGTGAATCCACTCCGCCGTTGCCGGGGATTGCCCAGCTTTGCTCCAGCATCCAGGCCATGGAATGTAAACATTTTTAATTTCAAACAATTAAAAACACATCTCATGCGCTTGCAGGCACACGGTGGTGGCCTGACGCCAGCAAGGTTCCCCGCCCCTGTGTACAGGTCAGCTGAAAGCGGCAAGCCGCTTGTGCGATAAGAATCGTCGCGACCAGCCCCGCGCCCCTGCCCCAGCTCTGACCCTCAACACAGAGAAACCGGCAGGCACGGACAGCGAGCCTGAACGCGAGGTTCATGACACAGCTTTGCATCATGGGAAATGAATGAGGAAAGAAGGCAGGGATGATTCAGTCTCGATACAGGGGGGGCGTGTAGGATCCGGATTGACTCTCTTCTTCTTACCCTCTCTAATTGACAGCCTGGACCCTCATCATCATGCATCTTATGAAAATCCTTTTGGTCGAAGACGATAAGCTGCTCAACCATCACCTCACCACGCTGTTGACCGAGGCCCAGAATCAGGTTTACAGCACTGACCAGGCCCAGATTGCGCTGCATTACGCTCGCGACTACCCCATCGACGTGGCCATCATCGATCTCGGCCTGCCGGACATGGACGGGCTGCATCTCATCACCCAGTTGAGAGAGCAGCAGATCCCCTTCCCCATCATAGTACTGACCGCGCGCGGAAGCTGGCAGGACAAGGTCGAAGGGCTGGAGGCCGGAGCCGACGATTACCTGGTCAAACCGTTCCAGAAAGACGAGCTGCTGGCCCGTTTGAACGCGCTGGTACGCCGTAGCGCCGGCTTCATTTCTCCCCGGGTGAAGGCCGGTGACTACGAGCTGGATCTCTCTCGCAAGGAGCTGACCATCGCCGGTGAAGTCACCGTTCTCACCAGCTTCGAGTATCTGATCCTGGAGTACCTGATGCGCAACGCCCGCCAGGTAGTCTCCAAACAGCAGTTGCTGGACCAGCTCTACGGCGATGGTGAAGGGGATCCGAACACCATAGAGGTGATGGTGAGCCGTCTGCGCAAAAAGCTGGATCCGGAAGGGACCATCGCCCCCATCTCCACCATCCGCCGCCAGGGTTACATCTTCAACCTGTCATGCAGTTAAGCGGAACATCGCCATGGCGTTTGGGGGAGATTTGATGAAGCTTATCCGCCGCTCCCTGCATATCAAGCTGATGATGAGCGCCATGCTGGTCATCGCCATCATCATGGCGTTTTCCGTCTATATCCTCTATCTCGGCCATGCCGAAGAGCAGGCCCAGAAGGCCAGTACCCGCATGCAGGAGAACCTCTCCAAGCTGTTCTCCTCCAAGCAGCCGGATCCCCACGCCATCACGGAGCTCGCCAGCATCACCCCCGATGCCATCGATCCCAACCTCGATACCCTCATCTGTCGCTCGGATGGCGAGCTAAGCTGGTCCAGCCTGCACATGCCGGAAGTGATCACCATCAAGGGCACCATCTGCCAAGACCTGATGAAGTATCTGGGGGGGCTGGATCAGGATTACTTCTTCAAGCTGCACACCATCAAGAACGGTGACAGCTATTTCATCTACAGTCTGCGCTTCCTGCGCAATCACGGTGACGGCCCCACCACCTACTACGTGGTCATGGTCGACTCCGCCAAACGCTATCAGGATCAGACCCGGGAGTACCTCTACCAATGCATCCGCCAGGCGCTGCTGGCCTATTGCCTGCTGGGTGCCCTGCTGCTGCTCACCAGTTTCTGGAGCCTCTCCTCCCTTCGCACCATGGCGCGGCAGATCAACGAGATCCGGGCCGGCAAACGGGAGGCCCTCTCCAGCGATTATGAGCGGGAGCTGCTGCCCCTGACCGAGTCGGTCAACCAATTGCTGGAAAATGAACGCCAGCAGACCCAACGCTATCAGCATGCGCTGAACGATCTGGCCCACAGTCTCAAAACCCGGCTCGCCCTCATCCAGATCACGGCTCAGGAGTTCAAACTGGGCCACCCGGTGCACGACAACATCAATGAACAGATCACCACCATGGATCAGATCATCCAGTATCAGCTGCGCCGCGCCGTCACCGGCCGCAAGCGCCTCGCGAGCAAAGGTACCGAGCCAGTCCCCCTCATCGAGAAGCTGCTGGCGAGTTTGGCCAAGGTCTATCGCCACAAAAAACTGCAGACCCAGTTCCAGTTCGACGATGACGTCTTCTTCCATGGCGAGCAGGGGGATCTGATGGAGATGATGGGCAATCTGCTCGACAACGCCTGCAAGTTTGCCATCAGTGAGGTACAAGTGCAGGTACGTCGGCAAGGCAGTGGCCTGCTTATTCTGGTGGAAGACGATGGTCCAGGCATCACGCCCGGCAAGTCGGAGCAGATCTTCCAGCGCGGTGTCCGGGCTGACAGCTCCCCTGGCCAAGGCATCGGTCTCGCGGTCGTGACCGAAATAGTGCACAGCTACGGTGGCGACATTCGGGTGGATGAATCTCCCCTTGGCGGCGCCCGTTTCCAGATGACCATTCCCTGAGGCTGAAGAGTGAGTGGGCAACCCTCATCAGGTTGCTGCCTGAAGCTGCCATTTTTTGACGAATCAAACACTAACAAGCTGGCAAGGGGTTGCCGGCTATGAGATAAACTAAAGCCAAATACGACTGCATGGATGCGTTGCTATGGCTACTTCGAACCCTAGATCCATTCTCCGGCCCCAACACCAGATGTTGGCATTGGAACCGCGCATACTGTTTGACGGTGCCGCGGCCGTGGCAGCCGAGCATCAGAGTCAGGAGCACCAGGACAACCCAAGCGATGCCCCCGCTCACGGTGAACCTTCACAAACAGCCCAACCCCGCCACCTGCTGGTCATCGATACCCGGATCGAGCAAGCGCAGCAACTGACCGAACACCTGGACGGCAACACCAGCCTGCTGCTGATTGACAAGCAAACCGATGCCCTGGCCGCCATTGGGCAGAAACTGGCGCAGCTCGGCCAGGTCGACAGCATCCAGATCCTCTCCCACGGCTCCGCGGGTCAATTCACTCTGGGCAATCGCACCCTCACCGCCGACAATCTGGCAAGCGTCAGTGCGCAATTGCAGGGCTGGCAATCCCATCTGAGCCAGAATGCCGACATTCAACTCTACGGTTGCCGAGTCGGTGCCGGGGAGTCCGGACAGGCGCTGGTCAATGCCCTGGCACAATGGACTGGGGCCGATGTCGGGGCATCCAGCGATGACACCGGCGCCATCAGCAAAGGGGGAGACTGGCAACTGGAGGTGAGCAAGGGACTCATCGATCAGCCACTCGCCCTGGGTGCTGCAGCGCTGCACAGCTACGATAGCCTGCTGGCCAACGCCGAGCCCAGCAGCAGCCTGCCTCAAAGCAGTGCCGATGTGCTGCTCGGTGACGAGGTCCAGTTCACCGTCAACGTTCGCAATGCCGCCAGCCAGAGCGGTTATGCTCCCTATCTGGATATCTATCTGCCCAGTACAGGCAAGGACGGGAACGATGGGATCACCTTTACCCAGGCAAGCTATCTGGGCCAGGTCCTCCAGACCCATACCGTCGTCTTCGACGCCTCCGGCAATGCGACCCACCCCCTCGCCGTCGACAGCAGCGGCAATCCCCTCATCATCCGGGCGGCCGATGTGGGGCTGCGTGCCGGGGATACCCTGGTGGTGGTGGTACTGCCCTTTGCCAGTGTGACCCAGGGGCAGCCGGACATTCCCATCCAGATCAGCGCCAGGTTGAGCGAGCTGGCGGATACCAGCTACTCCTCGGCCACGCCACAGCTCACCATAGGAGTGCGCAGCGGCTTCCAGTATGGCAACGACGCCCTGAACAACCCGCTAGATGATCCCACCCTGACCGAGAGCAGTCTGCACAGCTTCGTGGTCAGGCCCACCATCATCGAGTTCGAACAGAGTCTCGACATGAAGGAAGGGGAGACCACCACGGGCCCCAACTTCAACCATACCCTGACCCTGACCGCCACCCCGGCCGCAGGCCAGATACTCAGCAACGTCGTCATCAGCCAGGCTCTGCCGGCCAATATGCAGGTCACCGCCATCACGCCGGGGACCAACGGTACCCTGACCTCCATCACCCTCTCCGATGGCCGGGTCATCACCAATCCGACCCTGATGGCCAATGCCATCAACAGCGATCTCATCTTCATCAGCGCCTTCACGGTGCAATACAGTACCCTGAGCGCCGCCACCGACACCCTCGTCAAGTTTTACGTGCCCGACGCCGATGCCAACGGCCAGCAGGTGATCGACCCCAACAGCGGCGATGCGGTCCAGATCACCATCGCCGCTCCCACGGCCACCGGTGAGTGGACCCCCATCGACAGCCGGGATGTGACGCCACCGGACACGACCATCGACTTCAGCGGCCAAGGTGACACCATTGCCTTCACGGCTCGATCCATTTCGCTGCAAAAAGAGGTCGTGCTCAGCGTCGACAGTGGCAAGACGGGTCTCAGCCCGGGAGATACCCTGGCTTACACCGTCAAGATGGCGCTGTCAGACTACTTTGCCTTTGGCAAAAATATCCTGGGGGAAGGGCAATTCGTGGTCACTGACACGCTGAGCGACGGCCAGACCTTCACCGGCACTCCGACCCTGACCCTGATGCGCAACGGCACCAGTGAGACCATCGCCCTGGTTTACACCGCGACACAAAATGCCGATGGCACCACCACCATCACTTTCGATATCGGCCAGTCCCTGCAAAATGCCTTCCCGCTGCTGAGCTGGCTCGGCGGCGATCTGGCTTTCGATGACAATCAGCAAGGCGCCACCCTCGCCCTGCTGAGTTACAGCGCCCTCATCAGCCAGAGTTATACCCCGCCCGCCGGCAACCCCCAGAGCGAGATCAATGAAGGGGACAGCATAGGCAACAGCGCCACCGTCACGGCCAGCATCCTTGAGAACAGCACCAACCTGACTGGCGGCACGGAGTCCGACAGCTCCCAGACCACTACCCGCATCCCCACCAGCCAGGTCGATATCCAGCTGGCCACCGTCAATGGCAGCAACAGCCCGGGCGGCCCCGTCGAGCTCAGACCCGGGGATGAGGTCACCTTCCGACTCAGTTACGACCTGGTGACCGGGGACTATGAACAGTTCAAGCTGACCGCCTATCTGCCCCTCCCCCTGTTTGATATCAGCACCATCAACTGGACCGAGGGCACCGGGGTCGGCATGTGGCACTTCGGTACCGGCGACACCAACCTCGGCAACATCGTCAGCGTCACCGTGGGGCCCGGCAACGCCCTCATTTTCGACTTCGGCAGCTATGCCACCAGCGCGCTGGGGGGCAGCCGCATCGAGGTGGAGTTCACCCTCAGAGTCGGCGATCAACCCTTCGCTGATCAACGCACCCTGGATGTGCTGGCACAATCCAGCCAGGTCACCACCCTGAACAAGACCCAGCTCAGCAGCTCGGATGTCACCATCATCACCTCCATCGCCGAGCCGGATCTCGCCATCAACCACGGCGTGGTCTCGTCCAGCAATGGTACCGTCAGCGGCACCACAGGCAGTTGGACCGCGCCAGGCAGCGGCGGTCGTCCCTTCACCGCCCCCATCACCGATATCAATGCGGTGAATGGCGATGTCGTCGATATAGACGGTGCAGATAAACTCCGTCTGGCCACGGCCATCGAGAACCGGGGGGGCGGCGGCGCTTATGACGTCGTCACCAGCATCAACCTTCCCGCCGGTCTCACCTTCAGCAACGGATCCCTGGCTTTAGCCAATCTGCAGGTCTATCGCGGCGATGGCACCCAGCTGACCCTGGGGGTCGACTATCAGGTCAACGGCAACACCATCAGCTTCCTGGACGCGGGCAATGTCGCCAGCCTGCTGCCCGGACGGAGCGGCACGACAGCCGACACAAACGGTAGCAATCTGATAGTCATCACCTATGACGTGGATGTAGCGACAGATATTCGGGCCAGCAGCACCCTGGAGACCAGCGCCGTGCTGAGCAACTATGCCAGCGTCAACAACGGGCTGGACTTCACCCCGGTGGATTTGACCGACACGGCAAGCGAGCAGGTTGCCGCCCCCAGTCTCGTCATCGACTTCATCAACGGGGATGCGGATGCCTCGTCCAGCGCCGGCCATACCTCCGGCAATGTGTTGGTGATCGGTGAGAGCATGGGTTACGACATCCGGGTCACCCTGCCGGAGGGGAGCACCCAGCAGTTGCAGATCACCGACCTTATCCCGCCAGGGTTCAGGCTCGACACCAGCTACAACGGCGGCAAGGGCTATGAGCTCATCACCACCGGCTTTGGTGGCACCATCAGCGATCCAACCCTGAGCGGTAGCGGGCTGGGAACGAATGATGCCGACGCCCTCTTCAGCTTCAACGTGAGTAGTGCCACCGCGGACAACAACCAGGGCAACAACAGCTTCACCATCAGATTGCGTCTGGTTGCCGACAACGTCATGAGCAATCAGCCAGGTACCCATCTCAGCAACGGCGCCAGCTTGCACTACCAGGACCCCGATGGGGATGTCGCGGCGGGCGCCCCCATCGTGCGAGAAGTCACGACGGCACCGGCCTCCGATGTCATCATTCAGGAGCCCAGACTCACTGTTATCCAGAGCTTGCAGACCACGCCCCCACCCTATGGCTTCGAGGAGGGAGACAACCTCAGCTTCAACATCGTCGTCAGCAACACCGGCGCCCTGGACGCCTTCGACATCCGTCTGAGCAATGCCCTGCCCACCCAACTGGGCAACTACAGTCTGGGGTCGGTCATCTATGATGGTGTCGACGTCAGCAGTCAGTTCGAACTGGTGGGCGACCCACAGGCCGGCTACCACTTGCAGACCAAGGCCGATGCCAATATCGACATGGCGGTGGGCAAGCAGCTCATCATCACTGTCTCCGCTACCGTCAATGCCAGCGCCACCAGTTTTGCCCAGCTGACCAACCAGGCCGAGGTGCAGTGGACCAGCCTGAACGGCACTCAGGGTACCAGTGCCGACCCCGCTGGCGAGCGTACCGGTGTCGATGGCCAGCTCATCGACAACGTGCTCAACGACTTCCAGGTCATCAGCAAGGGGGTCATCCCTATCGCCAGCGGCATTCTGATCTCCCGGGTCGGCGGTGTGGCAGAAACCGGTGGGGGGGCCACCGATGCCAGCATCGAGCAGGTCACGGTGGGCGAGATAGTGCGCTACAAGGTGGTCGCCCTGATCCCCGAAGGGGAGAATGACAACTATGAGCTCAGGGTGAGCCTGCCGAAGGGGCTCAGTTTTATCGATCCGGAACAGGTCCGGCTAGCCTTGATCTCCAATGGCGCCCTCACCAGCAGCCTGGGTGGGTCGCTCATCACCGGGGCTGACGTCCTTGGCGATCAGACCAGTATAGCCGCGCAGTCCATCTCCCCGACCCTGGCCAACGGCCTGCAAGGCCTGCTTGCCAACAGCCAGATCCAAGTCGTCACCGACGCCGATGGTAACCAGACCATCATTTTCCGCTTGGGCAACATTGATAACTTCGATGGCGATAGCAACCTTGAAGGCATCGCCATCGAGTTCAACGTCCGGGTCGACAACGTCCAGAGCAACCAGGCGGGTACCCAACTAGGGGTCATCGCCAAGGATTATGTCGGGACGGATCCCGCCAATCTGGTCCAGCGTGGCACCAGCGCCACCGTCATTCAGAGCGTCATCGAACCCGGCATGGGGGGCCTTGACAAGACCATCACGGGCTTCACTCCCAGCATCAATGGTACAGCCGGCAGTGCCAACGTCCAGATAGACTTCCAGCAGACCGGGGGCATCATCGCCTTCGAACCCCGCCTGACCGATGGCTTCCCGGGTGGCAGCAACTACGCCCTGACCAGCCTGACCATCACCCTGAACGGCACCACCTACACCTATGACCGTAGTGCCGGCGGCAACAACTTCGGCCTCCCTCCCGGCACGACAGTGACCCTGACCGAGGGCAACAGCTTCGCGGTCAACTTCTCCCAGCTGGATGTGGGCGCCAAAGTGAGCCTTGTCTACAGCGTGGACCTGCCCAATGGCGCCAACATCACCGGTACGGATGCGACCCTCACCTGGTCCAGCCTGCCGGAAAGCTTCACCGGCTGGGGCGGCTCCAGTGTCGGCGCAGATGGCAGCGACAGTGGCGAGCGTACCGGTCAGGACGGGCCGGGCAACACGCTCAACAACTATGTGCTCACCAGCCGGGCCGGTCTTGGCATCATCAGCGGTACCCTGTGGAACGACACCGCCAGCGCCAACACCAGTACCACTCCGGATGGCCCGGGCCTGACAGGGAAAACCGTCACCCTGGTCTGGGGCGGTGCCGATGGAGATCTGGCCACCACCGGGGATAACCGGAGTTTTACCGCCACAACAGACAGCAGCGGCCACTTCTCCTTTGGTATCCTTCCCGCCGGTGTCTATCGTCTCGACGGGCCCGCCGGCGCCACCATCACGGATGCCAGCGCAGGCACCCTGCAGGTGCGCATCGACAGCGATGGCAACACCCTTGGCCAGGTCAGCGTCACCCTCACCGAAAGCGGTATCGACGGCAGTCAATATGTCGATGGTGCCAACATTGGCTATGTGGAGCTCAACGACGCCCCCGAACTCGGCAATACCACACCGGCCCAGAGCGTGGATGAGGACACCGACCTCACCATCACAGGGCTGTCGGTGGCCGATATCGACGCGGGCACCGGCGCCCTGACCCTGACCCTCACCGTCAGTCATGGCGTCTTGTCTCTTGGCAGCGCCGCGGGCCTGACCGTTGTAACCAACAACAGTGGTGCCCAGCTGATATTGACCGGCAACCTGAGTGCCCTCAACGCGGCCCTGCTGACCCTGAACTATCGCGGCAATCAGGATTTCAACGGCAGCGACGTCTTGTCCGTGCTGGTCAATGACAATGGCCAGTTCGGTGACAAGCTGAATGGGGATGGCATCCCCGGCAATGCCGAAGATGCCCTGACCGACACGACCAGCATCGCGATTACCATACGGCCAATCAATGACGCCCCCATCGGCCAAGACGATAATGTCACTGCCACCGAGGCCGGTGGCACGAAAAACAACCAGCCAGGAAACAATCCACAGGGCAATCTGCTGACCAATGACCTGGATGTCGACATTGCCACCAATGGCGATCGTCTGCATCTGGGGCTGGTCACCAGTTTGGACACGGCCCCCAACAACACCGTCACCCCGAACTCGGCCGATATCCCCGCCACCCTGAATGGCAAATATGGCACTCTCTATCTGCTGTCCGGCGGGGGATATCGCTACGAGGTCAACAACAGCCATCCGGACGTCGAAGCCCTGCGTCTTGACAGCGACACCCTGACCGAACGGTTCAGTTACACGCTGATAGACAGCCTGGGTGCCAGCAGTCTGGCTTACCTCGACGTCACCATCCAGGGAGCCAACGATGCTCCTGTGGCAACTCCGGATACGGGCAGCGCCACCGAGCAGGGGGTCGGCCAGCCCGGCACGGATGCAACCGGCAATGTGCTCGGCAACGATACGGACATCGACAACGCCGACAGCAAGCGCGTCGACAAGGTCGCACTGGGCCCCGTCACCGATCTTGGGCAGATCATCGATGTGCCGGCGGGCAGCACCAGCGCCAACGGCGGCCAGGTGCCCGGTCTGTACGGCACCCTGATCCTCGGGGCCGATGGCAGCTATCGCTATGTCGTCGACAACACCAACGCCACCGTCCAGGCCCTGCTCACGGGGGAGAGCCTCACCGAGACCTTCAGTTACCGGGTCATGGATCTTGGCAACCTCAACGACATCACTACCCTGCTCATCACCATCAACGGTAGCAATGATGTCCCCATCGCCGTTGCCGACACCGGCACCGCCATCGAGGCGGGCGGCATCAACAACGCCACCCAGGGCAGCAACGCCACCGGTAACGTGCTCACCAATGACACCGACCCCGACTCGGCGAACCTGAATGAGACCAAGACCGTCAGTGCCGTCAGCACTGGTGGTGGCACCGCCGGGATCCTGGGCTCAGCACTGAAGGGCACCTACGGCTGGCTCACCCTCAACGCCAATGGCACTTACACCTACGTGGTGGATAACAGCCTGTCTGCGGTGCAGGCCCTGCGCCTGACCAGCAACACACTCACCGACAGCTTCAGCTACACCATGCGCGATGCCGCCGGGGCCACCAGCCAGGCCAGCATCACCATGACCATCCAGGGGGCCAATGATGCACCCACCGCCGCCGCCGATACCGCCACCGCCATCGAGGACGGTGGCCTCAACAATGGCACCGCGGGCACCAATCCCAGTGGCAACGTGCTCACCAATGACACCGACCCCGATGCCAACGGCGAGCAGCTCACCGTCTCCGGCGTCAACTTTGAAGCGACCACGGGGACGGTCGGCAGCGCCATCAACGGACGCTACGGCACCCTCACCCTCAATGCCGATGGCAGCTACAGCTATGTGGTGAACAACGCCCATCCCGATGTCCAAGCACTGCTGCCGGGGGGAACCCTCACCGAGCAATTTGGCTATCAGATCCGGGATCTTGGCGGCTTGCTCAGTGCCTCGACCCTGACCATAACCATTGAGGGACGCAACGATACCCCGATCGCCATCGCCGATACCGCCATCGCCATCGAGGCCGGTGGTCTCAACAACGGCACCGCGGGCACCAATCCCAGTGGCAACGTGCTCACCAATGACACCGACCCCGACTCGGCGAACCTGAATGAAACCAAGACTGTCAGTGCCGTCAGCACCAGTGGCGGTACCGCCGGGACCCTGGGCTCCGCGCTGAGGGGCACCTACGGCTGGCTCACCCTCAACGCCAATGGCACTTACACCTACGTGGTGGATAACGCCAATCCCGATGTCCAAAGACTGCTCCCCGGGGACACCCTCACAGAACAATTTGACTACCAGATCCGGGATCTCGGCGGCTTGCTCAGTGCCTCGACCCTGACCATCACCATCGAGGGACGCAACGACACCCCGGTCGCCATTGCCGACACCGGAACCGCCATCGAGGCGGGCGGCATCAACAATGCCACCCTGGGCAGCAACGCCACCGGCAACGTCCTTGCCAACGACACCGACCCTGATTCGGCGAACCTCAATGAAACCAAGACCGTCAACGCCGTCAGCACAATTGGTGGCACAGCCGGTATCCTGGGCTCACAACTGAGGGGTACCTACGGCTGGCTCACCCTCAATGCCGATGGCAGCTACACCTATGTGGTGGATAACAGCCTGCCTGCGGTGCAGGCCTTGCGAACCAGTGGCGATGTGCTAAACGACACCTTCAATTACGGCATGCGGGATGCCAACAATGCCAGCAGTCAAAGCACGCTCATCATCCGTATAGAGGGAGCCAACGACGCACCGGTCGCCCAGAACAATACTGGCCTCGCAGCCGCCGACAATGGCGCAGGCAACGTCAGAAACCCCAGCGGCAATCTGTTGACCAATGACACGGATGTCGACAGTGGCGACCTCCTCACCCTGACGGGGGGGCGCACCGGGGAAGAGGCCTCCAGCGGCACTCTCGATCCCGTGAGTCTGGGTGTGCCATTGGTGCTAGTGGGCCAATATGGCACCCTGACGCTGCATCTGAACGGCGACTATCAATACGCGCTGGACATCACCAACGCCGCCGTACTGGGCCTGGGGCCCTTGCAGACCCTCAATGATCATTTCACCTATCGGGCGCAGGATCTTGCCGGGGCCATCGATCTGGCTCAACTCACCATCATCATTCGCGGGCGCAATGATGCGCCTGTCGCCAATCCCGACCAGGCACAGGTCATCGAGGCCGGAGGGCTGAACAATGCCCAGCCTGGCCTGAATCCGAACGGCAACGTGCTGGACAATGACACGGATCTTGAAGGAGATTCCCTGACCGTGACGCAGGTACAAAACGCCAATGGTCAAAGTGCCAGCCTGGGCACGGTATTGCGTGGTCGTTACGGGGATCTTCTTATGAACGCCGATGGCAGGTGGCACTACAGCCTGGACAACAGTCTGGCCGAGGTGCAAGCCCTGCGTAGACCGGATCAGACCCTGACCGAAGTCTTCAGCTATCAGATTGTCGATATCTGGGGAGACGGCAGTGTCAGCACCCTGACCCTGACCATCAGGGGGAGTAATGACACCCCCATTGCCCAGGACGATCAGACCACGGCCATCGAGGCTGGCGGCATTCACAACACCACGGCAGGGCGGGATCCCACTGGCAATGTACTGGACAACGACAACGATGTAGACAGCGCGGCCAATGGTGAAACCCGTACCGTTCTCACCGTCAGCAATGCCCAGGGGGTCAGCGCCACGGCAGGGCAGACGTTGCAGGGCCGCTATGGCCAGCTCATCCTCAATGCCGATGGCAGCTACCGCTATCTGCTGGACAATGACAACCCTGAGGTCGAGGCGCTGCGTACCGCCGGTCAGACACTGACCGACACATTTATTTATCTGATGCAAGATACGCTGGGAGCACAATCCCAAGCAAAATTGACAGTGCTGATTGAGGGAACCAATGACACCCCCATCGCCCAGGACGATCAGACCACGGCCATCGAGGCTGGCGGCATTCACAACACCACGGCAGGGCGGGATCCGGTGGGCAATGTGCTGGACAACGACAGCGATGTAGACAGCGCGGAGAACGGTGAGACCCGCGCCGTCCTCACCGTCAGCAATGCCCAGGGAGTCAGCGTCGCGGCAGGGCAGACGTTGCAGGGACGCTATGGCCAGCTCATCCTCAATGCCGATGGCAGCTACCGTTATCTGCTGGACAATGACAACCCCGAGGTCGAGGCGCTGCGCACCACCGGCCAGACATTGACCGAGATCTTCAGCTATCAGATGCGTGACACCACCGGGGCTCAGTCCCTGGCCCGGCTGACGGTACTCATTCAAGGGGCCAACGACAATCCGGTCGCTCAGGATGACAGTGCGGTCGCCAACGATCAGCAGCCCGCCCCCCATACCCAGGGCCAGGTACTGCCAAACGACGGGGATGTGGACGCCAATGATCCCTTGCGTGTCGTGGCCGTGCGCAGCGGTGCCGAGAATGGCAGCGGCGACGGGGGCGTGCTCGGCCAGCCCCTGGCAGGCCGCTACGGCTGGCTCACACTCAATGCCGACGGCAGCTACAGCTACACCATCGACCTGACCAACCGGGAAGTGCTTGCCGCTGCCGGGCTCGGACAGGTACTGCAGGATGTCTTCACCTACACCCTGGGGGATGGCAGCGATGCCACCGACCAGGCCCAGTTGGTGATCCACCTGGACATCTCGGCCCCCTATGTTCCGCCCCCCGACGAGGGACCCGCTGGCCACCATGAGGACGGGGCATCCGGAAATACCAGCACCGTTGACGCTTACCCCGACCCGACCCCCGTGGTGTTCGTGACCCCTGTCGTACAGAACATCAATTTACGGCTCGGGGCCAGCGCCGAGCAGTCCGATGGCAGCCAGCTGTTCTTCGGGCTGGCGCCGGAGATCCAGAGCCAGAGCATCGGCCAGGGTCTGGGTCAGCTCGACGGCACCTTCGTCAGCCAGAGCGTACAGGAGAGCTGGCTTGCCCAGGAGCTGGATCTGGCGACCTTCCTCGGTCGCCACGGGCGGATAGATCTCAATGCCGACGGCCTGCTCAGCGATGAGTCCGTATTCGCCATGACTCCCCAGCAGATGAGACCCCATCTCGCTGACGGGCGCACCGGCAAGGCCAGCAGTTTTACCAGGCAGTTGCAGGATGCTGCGGGACGCACCATCGCACGCAATGCTGTCACAACAACAAGATCAGGCACTTGATTCCAAGGACGAACCCTATGCCACAACTCGCTTCCAGACCCTTGCTCCTCAGCACCCCACTGCTGCTGTGCGCCTGCAGCACTCTGCCACCTGAGACCTATACCGAGCAGGACAAGACCGACAGGATCCAGTTCGATCGCCAGATGATGTATGGCCAGCAGGAACCGGTGAACCACCCCATTACCTTCTACGAGGCGGCGGCCCGCGCCCTCAAGTACAACCTGGACTATCGCCTGAAGCTGATGGAGAGCGCCCTGGCCGCCGATCTGCGGGATCTCTCGAGCCACGAGATGCTGCCCCAGCTGGTGGCCTCCGCCGGACTGGCAGGACGCAGCAACGACTCCGGCGGCACCTCGGTCGGGATAGAGGATGGTGAGGTGAGCCTGCGCCCCTCAACGTCCCAGGAGCGTTATCGTGATCTGAGCGGGCTGGGCCTGAGCTGGAGTCTGCTGGACTTCGGAGTGGCCTATTACCGCAACCAGCAAAAAGCCGACCAGGTGTTGATGGCCGAGGAGCGCAGACGCAAGGTTGCCCAGAACGTGCTGCAGGATGTGCGCAGCGCCTACTGGCGCGCCCTGGGGGCGCAGCGGCTGCTGCCAGAGGTCAACAAGCTGATGGCCAGAACCCAGATGGCCCTGGATTCGGCCCGCCAGGCCGAGACGCAGGGGTTGATGCCTCGCCAGCAGGCCCTCGCCTACCAACGGGCCCTGATAGACGCTGTCTCCCTGCTCAATCAGCGGCGACAGGATCTCGAGTTCGCCCGTGCCGAGCTGGCCGCCCTCATGTCGCTCCCCTCCGGCAGCAAGATGGAACTGGCCGATACCCCCGAGCCCAAGCTGCCCATCCTGGCACAGACCATCGACAACATGGAGCTGATGGCGCTGGAGAATCGCCCCGAGATCATGGAGGAGTGGTATCGCAAGCGTGCCAACCAGCAGGACATCAAGATAGCCAAGGCGGAACTCTGGCCAAACGTCAGCCTGAACTGGGGTTACAACTACGACTCCAACCAGTATCTCTACAACAATCACTGGTCCGAGACCGGGCTGCAAGTCTCGATCAACCTGCTCAAGTTCCTGCGCATCCCCGCCATCCAGAATACCGAGGTCTCCCAGAAGGTCACCGACGATGCCCGCCGGGTCGCCCTCTCCATGGCGGTGCTGACCCAGGTCAGGGTCGGAGCGCTGCGTTATAACCTGGCAGCCCAGGAGGTCGCCTTCGCCGACGAGAGCCTGCGGGTCGACAAGAGTCTTCTGAACTACGCTCAGGCGGCCCGTACCAGCGATCAGGGCTCAGAGCTCGAGGTGATCCGCTCGGAGGGGCGCTACCTGCTCTCCCGCTACCAGCGCGAAGCGGCTTACTCACAGGCACAGGCGGCCTGGGGGCGGCTCTACAACTCCATCGGCCTGGATGTGCAACCCGAGGCCATTGCCCAACACGACATCACCACCTTGGCCAACGCCATCGAGCAGACCATCAAGAAACAGGAGAACCAGGCCTTGCTGACCTCCAATAGCGGGGTACCCTATGCCCTCGTCGACTAACCTCTGCCTCCCGTGCCTGCTGCTGTTGCCGCTCAGTCTCCAGGCCGCGCCCGCGCCGCAGAGCGATCAGCAGCACTGGCAGGATGACCCCAATGCCATCCGCATCCTGCTGGCCGCCAATCTGGAGACCACCCTCTCCAGCCAGATGAGCGGTACCCTGGGGGAACTCCAAGCCCGTCTGGGCCAGCGAGTCCCAAAGGGCACGCTGCTGGCCCGTTTCGATTGCCGTGAAGGGGAGGCTCAGGCCAGCGTCGCCCGGGCTGAATTGCAGATGGCGCGCCAGGATCTCGCCGCCAAACGCAATCTGCGCAAACTCGATGCGGTGGGGGATCTCGAGGTCGCCATCGCCGCCACCGGAGTGCAGAAGGCCGAGGGCGCCGATGCCCTGGCTCGGGCCCGCAGCAGCTACTGCGATGTCAGGGCCCCCTTTGCCGGGCGCATCGCCCAGGTGCAGGCCAAACCCTACCAGACCATGACTGCCGGCACCCCGCTGTTCGATCTGGTGAGCGACGGTCCCCTCAAGGTAAGGCTCAACGTCCCCTCTCGCCTGCTGTCCGGCCTCAAGGAGGGGCAGCCCATCGAGATCAACGTGCTCGAAACCGGCAAGCCCTATCAGGCCAAGATCAGCCAGATCAATGCCAGGGTCGATGCCGTGGCCCAGACCGTCGAACTGGAAGCCCGCCTGGATGCCCCCTACCCCGAGCTGGTGGCCGGCATGAGTGGCGTGGCTCGACTCATGGAGTCCCATGACTGAACGCCTCCCTCCGCCTCAGCTACTGCTCGCACTCCATGCCCTGCGCGACCGGGCCATGGCCGCCCGAAGTCTCAACGCCCTCGCCTTCTCCATGGCCAACGACCTGTATCAGCTGCTGCCCTTCCATCAGGCGCTGGTGTTCAAAAGCCACGGTCAGGCACAAGAGCTGCTCTGTGTCTCGGGCCTGGCCAAACCCAGCGAAGACTCTCCCTACCTCATCTGGCTCGACGGCATGAGTCGCTGGCTCGATGCACAGGTCAGCGGCAACCAGCCCGTCTGGCTGGCACGGGATGCCCTGGCCCTGCCCGATCACCTGGTCGATGGCTGGGCCGAATGGTGGCCGGAGGGGGTATTCTGCGTTCCCATCCAGCATGAGGAGGGAGAGCGCCTCGGTCTGTTCTGCCTGCTGCGCGAAGCCGAACCTCCCGCTCCCCTGCTCCCCCTGCTGCCAGGCCTCTGGCAGACCTGGGCCTATTGCTGGCACAGCCTGACCCATCAACCCAGGCTATTCAGCTGGCGGCCAAGCCGACGCCAACTCATCCTGCTGGCCACTGCGGCAGGCATCATGCTGCTCATCCCCATTCGCCAGAGTGCCCTGGCGCCGGCAGAAGTGGTCTCACGCACCAATCAGGTGATCAGCAGCCCCTTGGCGGGGGTCATCCAGCATCTGGCAGTGCGCCCCAACCAGGTGGTGAAGGCCGGGGACCCGCTGTTTCGGCTCGACGAGACCACCTTGCGCAATCGGGCAGAAGTACTGACGCAGGAGGTGGCCGTCGCCGATGCCGAACTGCTCGCCGCCAGCCAGCGTGCCTTCGACAATCCCCAGAGCCGACGTGAGCTGACCCTGCTCACCGGCCGCGCCCAGCAGAAACGGGCCGAACTCGCGGGGGTCGAGCTGCAGCTCTCCCGCAGCGAGGTCACCTCCCCAAGCGATGGCATCGCCGTGTTCAGCGACGTCAACGACTGGATCGGCAAGCCGGTGGTGACCGGAGAACGCATCATGCAACTGGCGGATCCCGGTCGTCCCGCCATGCGCATCCAGCTGCCGGTCGCCGACGCCATCGCCCTCGAACCCGGCGCCGAGGTCACCCTGTTCCTCAGCGCCTATCCCTTGCAACCCCTGCGTGGCAAGATCCTGGAGACCAGCTATCAGGCCCAGCCTGGGGCCGAAGGGGTCATCGCCTATCGGCTGCTTGCCAGCATCGAGGACGCCCCGCCCCATGCGCGCCTCGGCTTGCATGGCACGGCCAAGCTTTACGGCGATCGCGTCCTGCTCGGCTATTACCTGCTGCGCCGGCCGCTGGCGGCCCTGCGCGCCTGGAGCGGACTTTGATGCTGGATCCGGCCGATCTCCCCCTGCCGAGCCTGCGCGACGATCTGCGCCTCTGCCCGGCCGACAGCACCGCCACCGGGGAGCCCGCCTGGCTCATCCAGGACACCGTCATCAACCGCTTCTATCGCATCGGCTGGTTCGAATTCGAGTGTCTGGTTCGCTGGGCCGGACAGACGCCCCGCAGCCTGCAACAGCAGCTGCAAAACGAGACATCCCTGCACCCGGAAGCCGAGCAGATCCTCGCCCTCTGCCAGTTTCTCGAGCGCCATCAGTTGCTGCGCCCAAGTCCCCAGGCCGTGGAGCGGTTGCGTCAGGGCAGTGAAGGCCGGGCATGGCTGAAGGGCAACTGGTGGCTGCATCACTACCTCTTCTTTCGCATTCCCCTGCTGCGTCCCCAGGCCCTGCTGCAGCGCCTGGCCACACACCTTGGCTGGCTGTTTTCTCCCATCACCGCCTGGCTGGTCATCCTCGCCAGCCTACTCGGCGTCATGCTGGCACTGCAGCAATGGGATGCCTTTACCCACGCCCTGGTGGAATCTTTCTCCCTGGATGGACTGCTGAGCTTCGCCATCGCCCTGATCCTGGCCAAGACGTTGCACGAGCTTGGCCATGCGCTGGTCGCTACCCGGCTGGGGGTGCGGGTGGCCCACATGGGCATCGCCTTCGTGGTGCTCTGGCCCATGCTCTACACGGATACCAGCGAGAGCTGGAAGCTGACCCGCCCCAGACAGCGGCTCGCCATCGCCAGCGCCGGGATCCTGACCGAGCTATCCCTCGCAGGTCTTGCCACCCTCGGCTGGGCACTGTGCGATGACGGCCCCTTGCGCAACGGCTTGCTCTACCTCGCCACCACCAGCTGGATCCTCTCGCTTGCGCTCAACGCCAGCCCTTTCATGCGTTTCGACGGCTACTTCATCCTCTCGGATCTGCTCAATTTTCCGAACCTGCACGAGCGTGCCTCGGCGCTGGCCAGGGTGGCACTGCGCCGTCGCCTGCTCGGACTGCAGGAGCCCTGGCCCGAGCCATTCCCGCCACGGCAGCGACGGGCACTCATCGCCTTTGCCATCGCCACCTGGTGCTACCGCCTGGTGCTCTTCCTCGGCATCGCCATCGCCGTCTATTTCCTGTTCTTCAAGCTGCTCGGGATCTTCCTCTTCATGGTCGAAATCACCTGGTTTATCGTGCTGCCAGTCTGGCGTGAGCTCAGGCACTGGTGGCAGGCTCGCACCAGCGTGACCCGCCCCCGTCGCCTCGGGCTGGGGCTGGTCCTCATCAGCCTGTTTGTCTTGCTGGCCCTGCCCTGGCACAGCCAGATCAAGGGTGTCGGGGTTGCCCGGGCCGAGCGTCAGCTGCTGGTGTTCACCCCCTTTCCTGCCCGCCTGGAGAGCCTGCACGCCCCAGGGCCGGTGAAGGCTGGCGATGCCCTGTTGCAACTGGTGGACCCCGATCTCGACTGGAAGGTGCAGGGCAATACCCAGAGCATCCAGACCTATGGCGCCCGCCTTGGGGGCATGCTGGACGATCCTTTCGGCCTGAGTGAGCAGATAGCGACCCAGGAGCGGCTCCGGGTGCAATACCGGGAGGCCAACGCCACCCGGGCCGAAATAGAGAGGCTACGCCTCGCGGCCCCCTTCGACGGACTCTGGCTGGATGTGGATCCCGAGCAGCGCCCGGGCCAGTGGCTCAACAGCCAGCATCCGGTCGGGATCCTGATAGACCCGAGCCAGTGGCAGCTCGATGCCTATGTGGCGGCGGACGACATGGGACGGCTGCGAGTGGGGGATCCGGTGCGTTTCTACCCGGATGGCACCGCCAGCCCGCTCACCGGCACCCTCATCAGCCTCGGCACCACCCGGGTGGGCAAACTCAAGCACCCCATGCTCGGCTCCCGCTTCGGCGGCCCCATCCCCACCAGTACGCAGGGAGAGGATCTGCAACCCATACACCCGCTTTTCCTGGTGCAGGTTCGCCTAGACCAGGCTCCCGCTAATCTGCGGGAGACCCGGGGCAAGCTGGTATTGGAGGGGGAGAAACGCAGTCTGTTGGGGGAAGGGCTGACCCAGCTGCTGGCCGCGTTACTGCGCGAGAGCGGCTTCTAGCGGGCAAACGGGCATAAAAAAACCGGCCGCGAGGGCCGGTGAAACAGTTCAGGCTTGTCAGGTGACAAACGCACCCAGCGGATGAAGACCGGTTTCAATTCCTTATGAAGCCCCGTCTTCTTGAGTACGTGTGATCACTCTACGCCCTGGTCACTGAACCAAGACTTAACCGCCATGACATCGTTTCCTTCGCCCCTCAGAGCCGGATCCCGAGAGACTGGCGCAGATAGGCGCCGGCGCCGAGCAGACCCGGCCCCTCATGAGTGATGAGGAAGACGGGAATATCCTTGAGATAGGGTTTGAAGCGCCCCTTGTCTTCGAACGCCACCCGAAAACCCGAGCCGATGAAGAACTCCTGGAAGCGTGGCACTATGCCACCGGCAATATAGACACCGCCGAAGGTGCCCATGTTGAGGGCCAGGTTGCCGGCAAAGCGCCCCATCAGCACGCAGAACAGGCTTAGGGTACGACGGCAGTCGAGGCAATCCCCGGCCAGAGCCCGCTCGGTAATGTCCTTGGGGGCGAAGGCCTGAGGCTCGCGGCCGTCAGACTTCACCAGGCCACGGTAGATGTTGACCAGACCGGGGCCCGACAGCAGCCGTTCCGCCGACACATGGCCGAGTTCGGCACGCATCACCTGCAGCACGGCGTCCTCTTCTTCGCTGTTGGCGGCGAAGTCCACGTGACCGCCCTCCCCCGGCAGGCTGAGCCACTGCTCGCCGGCCTGCACCAGATGGGCGACCCCGAGGCCGGTGCCAGCGCCATAGATGGCGACGGGCTTGCCCGCCACGGGAGCATCACCACCGAGCTGGATCCTGTCCCCTTCCCCCAGTACGGGGACGGCCATGGAGACGGCGGTAAAATCGTTGATGACCTGCAATTCGGCCAGACCCAGGTTGGCCTGCATCTCGCTAATGGAGAATTCCCAGGTGTGGTTGGTCATGGCGACCCAGTCGCCGTTGATGGGACAGGCGATGGCGATGCAGGCCTCGCTCACCCTGACCTCATGCTCTTCCAGATAGAGGCGGATCACCGCCTCCAGGCTGGGATGGGCCAGGCCGGAGTAAGTCTTGGCCTTGGAAATCGCGCCGGTGGCCAGCTCACAGAGGGCCAACCGAGCATTGGTGCCGCCGACGTCGCCGACCAGCGCATGGGTATGCTGCATAACAAACTCCTTCGTTACCAACTCGGGGCGGCCCTTACCGTCCCGATCTTATTATTTGGCAAGGATTCTACCCGAGCGCACCCCGCGACAGAGGGTTTGTTGAACGCAACTGTGCGCCCGCTCACAGTGTTGTTGCTTTGCAACATCTGTAAGCGTTTTCACCGCCAAAATGGAAGTTTGTAACCTAAATGACGAAATAATTAGACATGAGTCATACTTTACGGGGACGAGGTTAGTTTGGATAAGAGCTTGTCTTGTATAGTCCTCGAGTCAATTAGAAACACGCTAAATTGTGAACTTAGTGCAAAGACACTTGAAGCTAAATTACAAAAATGCCTGGTGGTAATGATGAATACCCTCGATAAAATTACGAACAATCTGGAAAGTTTCAGTAAATCAGAGCGTAAGGTGGCTGAAGTGATCCTGGCGTCCCCCCAGACAGCCATTCACTCCAGCATTGCCACCCTCGCCAAAATGGCCGACGTCAGCGAACCCACCGTCAATCGCTTCTGTCGCCGCCTCGATACCAAGGGCTTCCCGGACTTCAAGCTGCACCTGGCCCAGAGCCTGGCCAACGGCACTCCCTATGTGAACCGCCACGTGGAAGCGGAAGACGGCCCCGATACCTATACCGCCAAGATCTTCGAGTCCACCATGGCCTGCCTGGATGCTGCCAAGAACAGCCTGGATATCTCCGCCATCAATCGCTGCGTCGACATCCTGACCCAGTCCAAGAAGATCAGCTTCTTCGGCTTGGGCGCCTCCTCCGCCGTGGCCCGCGATGCCCAGAACAAGTTCTTCCGCTTCAACATTCCGGTGGTGAGTTTCGACGACATCGTGATGATGCGCATGAGCTGCATCAACAGCAGTGAAGGGGACGTGGTGGTGTTGATTTCCCACACCGGCCGTACCAAGGCGCTGGTGGAAATTGCCGCGCTGGCCCGTGAAAACGATGCCACCGTGATCGGCATGACCGCCAAGGATTCCCCCCTGGCCCGCGAGTGCAACCTGGTGCTCTCCATGGACGTGCCGGAAGATACCGACGTCTACATGCCGATGGCCTCCCGCATCGCCCAGCTGGCACTGGTGGACGTACTGGCAACCGGCTTTACCCTGCGCCGTGGCATGAAATTTCGCGAAAACCTGAAGAAAGTCAAAGAAGGTTTGCGCGAATCCCGCTTTGATACCCCCCATACTTCCTGAAGGCTCGGGGGGCCATCCCCCGGCTGTCTATGCCAACTCGCTTGGTGTAGTATCGTAATTTAATAACATAAGGCCACTCAGAGTGGTCTGCAGGCGGGCGCCAACGCCATTCGCTTGACGGGGCAGTATTTCAAGTCATATCAACTTCACATTGGAGTATTTCATGCCAAGACGTACCAAGATTGTAACCACACTGGGTCCGGCTACCGACCGCGACGGCATCCTCGAGGGGATCATCCGCGCCGGTGCCGACATGGTGCGGATGAACTTCTCTCACGGCACTCCTGAAGATCATATCCAGCGCGCCAACCAGGTGCGTGAAATCGCCGCCAAGCTCGGCCGCCACGTCGCCATCATGGGCGATCTGCAAGGCCCCAAGATCCGCGTATCCACCTTCAAGGATGGCAAGATCTACCTCGCCATCGGTGACAAGTTCGTGCTCGACGCCGCTCTCGGCAAGGGGGAAGGCTGCCAGGAACAGGTCGGTATCGACTACAAGAGCCTGCCAGGGGACGTGGTGCCCGGCGATATCCTGCTGCTGGATGACGGTCGCGTGCAGCTCAAAGTCGAACAGGTGGAAGGCACCCGCATCTATACCAGCGTCACCGTGGCGGGCCCCCTCTCCAACAACAAGGGCATCAACAAGAAAGGCGGCGGCCTCTCCGCACCGGCCCTGACCGAGAAAGACAAGGAAGACATCAAGACCGCCGCCCGCATGGACGTGGACTATCTGGCCGTCTCCTTCCCCCGCAACGGGGATGACCTGCGTTACGCCCGCGAACTGGCCCGCGAGGCTGGCTCCAATGCCAAGATCGTGGCCAAGGTCGAGCGCGCCGAAACCGTCGCCAGCGATGAAGCCATGGAAGACATCATCCTCGGCTCCGATGCCGTCATGGTGGCCCGTGGGGATCTGGGCGTCGAGATCGGCGATCCCGAGCTGGTCGGTGTGCAGAAGAAGCTCATTCGCCACTCCCGTCGCCTCAACCGCGTGGTCATCACCGCGACCCAGATGATGGAGTCCATGATCAACGCGCCGCTGCCGACCCGCGCCGAGGTGATGGACGTGGCCAACGCCGTGCTGGACGGTACCGATGCGGTGATGCTCTCCGCCGAGACCGCAGCCGGTCAGTTCCCCATCGAGACCGTCACCTCCATGGCCAGCGTCTGCGTGGGGGCCGAGAAGCACCCGAGCCTGAACGTCTCCAACCACCGCATGAGCTACACCTTCACCTCGGTGGAAGAAGCGGTAGCCATGTCCACCATGTATGCCGCCAACCACCTGGAAGGGGTCAAGGCGATCGTGGCACTGACCGAGTCCGGCACCACCCCGCTGCTGATGTCCCGCATCAGCTCCGGCCTGCCCATCTTCGCCATGTCTCCCCACAACAAGACTCTCTCCTGGGCCAACCTGTACCGCGGCGTGACCCCGGTGCTGTTCGACGGTGACGAGAGCAAGCCGGTGTACGAGGTGTGCCGCGAGGCACTGGACGTACTCAAGGCAAAGGGCCTGGTCCAGAGTGGCGACATGGTGCTGTTGACCCATGGCGACAAGATGGAAACCGTGGGCAGTACCAATACCTGCAAGGTGATGATGGTCGAGTAATTCCCCATCACAGCTCGTAAAAACGGCTCCCTCGGGAGCCGTTTTTTTATGCCTCACCGCCCATCTCAGCCACGAAACAGCTCCACCTTGTCCCCATCCTGCAGGCTGCCGGCGCCACGCACCACGACCTGGTCTCCCTGCTTGAGGGCCCCGCTCACCGCCACCTGATCGCTGTCACCGAACAATACGGTCACGGGGACTCTGCTGACTGTCAGTGCATCCCCAGTCTGTTTGACCTGATAGACCACGCTCCCCTCGGTATTAAGCACCAGTGCATCTCTTGGCAGCAGCATGGTCTGCTGCTGGCCCATCGGCAGAGCCACCCGTACCGGCGAGCCGATGATGAAATGACCGGCGTCGGGTTTAAGCCGCAGCTCGATGAGGCGGGACTTGGGATCCGCGCTCGCCGCCCGCTGGTAATAAACACCGTGACCGCTGAGCTGTTCCCCCTCGATCCGCAACTTGGCTCCGTCTCCCAGTTGCTGGGCCCAGACGATGGGCGCCCGCAACCGAATGTCCGGCACATCCGGATTGACCAGCTCCAGCGCCTTCTCCCCCGCATCCACATGCTCCCCTGGCTGGATGAAGTGATCGTTCACCACCCCGTCGAAGGGGGCGAAGATGTGGGTCCTGCGCAGTTGCTCCTCGATTTGGCGCACCTGTACCCCCGCCAGTCGCTCCGCCAGGGTCGCCTGCTCCACGTCGTAGCGCGCCTTGTCATACTGGCTCTGGGAGGTGCTCTTCTGTTGGTGCAGCCGCTCGAGGCGCTGGAACTCGGCTTTGGCGAAGTTCAGGTTGCTCTGCTCCTTGGCCTGCTCGGCCCGGGACTGCTCGAGCGACAGCCGCAGCGCGGCCCCGTCGAGGCGCAGCAGCTCGTCCCCCGCCTTGACCCGACTGCCGAACTCCGCAATCCACTCCACCCGGCCACTCACCTCGGCACTCAGCGCCGCCTGCTGACGGCTTGCCACCGTGCCGCTGACCCAGATACTGGCGCCCGCCTCCCCCTGGGTCACGCTGGCCAGGGTCACCATCTTGGCCTGAACCGGCAGGCCGAGGCCGAGGGCCGTGACCAGCATCATCCTTGTCATCATTCGTTTCATTTTGGGCTCCTTCCTCAGGCTCGCTGCCGAATGGGCTGCGGCACGTCGACCCGCTCACCCAGCCGCAAGAAGGCGGGGAGCAGGATCAGGGTAAACAGGGTGCTGCAACTCATGCCGCCGACGATGACGGTAGCCAGCCCCCGATAGATCTCGCTGCCCTCGCTCGGGCTCAACATCAGGGGCAACATGCCGAAGATGCTGGTCAGGCTGGTCATGGCGATGGGACGCATCCGGCTTTGCAGCGCATCGGCCACCGCGGCGGGCCGACTCATGCCCTCCCGCTCGGCGCTGCGGGTCTGATGCACCAGCAGGATGGCGTTGTTGACCACCAGTCCCAGCAGGATGACGAAGCCGATGATGGTCAAGAGATCCATCGGCAGCGGCACCAGCAAGCCGCTCAGGCGCAGCGCCAGCACGCCGCCAACCGCCGCCAGAGGCAGGGTCAGCAGCACCAGGATGGCATCTTTCAACGAGGCGAAGACGCCCCACAGCAGGATGAGCAGGATCAGCACCGCAAACAGGAAGATGCTGCCGAGATTGTCCAGTGCCTGTTGCAGGCTGTCGGCATTGCCAGCTACCTGCAGCTCCCCGCCCGCAGGCAGGATTGGCCGGATGGCGGCGAAGCTCTTGGTCTGCAGGGTTTCCAGCACCTGTTCCATGCTCATGCCGTCCGGCGGGGTGATAAAGAGTTGGATGCTGCGCCGCCCGTCGGCCCGAAAGATGCTCTCCGGCCCCAGGTTGTGCTCCACCCGCAGCAATTCCCCCAGGGGCACGATGCGCCCGGAGGGGGTCGCGAGCGGTACGGCTCTGAGCTCATCCGGATTGGCCGAGCTCTGGCCCATCAGCAGGATGTCCAGCCTGTCCTCCCCATCGAAATACTCGCCGACCCGCAGGCCATCCCCGAAGGTCTGGATGATGGTAGGCATGGGGGTGCGATCCCAGCCCACTTCCGCCAGCCGCCTGTCTTGCGGCACCAGCAGCAGCTCGGGGGCGGTGAAGTCGAGACCGGGATCAGGCCGTATCTGGGCCCCCGGCAGGTCTTTTTGTACGATGGCCATGCTCTCCCTGGCCGCCCGATAGAGCTCGGGCAAGGTGCCGCCCTGGACAAGCAACGAGATGCTGTTCTCGCTGTCAAAGCCGCCAAACAGGGAGCCCTGGCCGCCGAAGGCCCGGGTGTCCGGGATGTTGGCCAGCAGGTTGTCCATCAACAGGCGTTCCAGCACCTTGATCTGGGCCTCGTCCTTGGGACGCACCCCGATCTGGGCGCCGCCCGGGTAGCGCAAGATGTAGTAGTTCTTGAGGGCCGGTTCCTTCTCCCCCTTCATGTAGGGATCCAACCGGGTAATGAGGGTATCGATCACCTCTTCGCGCTGAGCCTGGGGGTTGACCCCAGGGGTGAAAGTCATCCAGACGTCGATGGCGTCCCGTTTCACATCCGGCAGGTAGTTCATCTTGGGCAGCAGCCACCAGCTCACCAGCATGGGCCCGCTCATCATCAGAAGGATGATGGTCCAGCGCCGGCGGGAGGTGGATGTCCAGCGGATCACGTGACGGGTGGTACGCTGCCACAGGCTGTCATAAGGGTCCATCAGCCGCTCGCGCCCCATCCAGCGCGCCGCCACCGCCGGCAGAACGGTCACCGCCACCAGCATGGAGACGGTGACGGCGCAGGCGATGGTGAGGGCGAGATCCGCAAACAGCTGTCCCTCCACGTCGTTGAGCAGCAGCACCGGCAGGAAGATGGCCACTGTGGTGAGGGTCGAGGCCACCAACGCCGTCCACACTCGGCTGGTTCCGTCCAGCGCCGCCTCCGCCTTGCTGATATCTCCCCGCTCGGTGCGGCGATAGATGCTCTCCAGCACGACGATGGCCGCATCAAGCACCATGCCCACCGCGAAGGCGATGCCGGCCAGGGAGATGACGTTGAGGGTTCTGCCCATGATCTTGAGCAGACAGAAGGTGAGCATGATGCTGATGGGAATGGCGATCGCTATCATCAGGGTCGCCTTGAGCTGACGCAGGAAGACCCAGAGGATGGCGCAGGAGAGCAGGACCCCCAGCCCCAGGTTAGCGGTCACCATGCCCACCGCCCGGTTGATGTACAAGGAGGCATCAAACGACTGCTCCATGTGCAGGCCGACCGGCTCCAGCACCTCCCGGTTAAGCTCGCCGACCTTGGCCTTGATCCCCTCCAGCGCCGCCAGCGCATTGGCCCCGCTCTCCTTGAAGATCTGGGCCGCGATGGCGGTGTTGCCGTTCTGGATGCGCAGCACCGGGTTATCCTCCCGGGCCAGCCGTACCTCGGCCACGTCCCGCAGGTAGATGGGTAGGCCATCGCGCCAGTCCACCACCTTGTCCCCCAGGGTCTCCACATCGTAGCGACCGGCGAAGCGCAACTTGTACTCCCAGCGACCGATATCCAGGGTGCCGGCAGACACGTCCCAGTCCGTGCTGGCCCGGCTGGCGAGCACCGGGATCTCCACCCCCAGCTCGGCGGCGCGATAGGGGTCGAACCGCACCTGGATCTGGCGCTCGTTGATCCCCTCCACCTCCACGGTGGACACTCCGGGGATCCGCTCCAGCTCCGGTTTGATCCGCGCCTCGATCAGCGCCTGATGATCGTCGATCAACCCCTTGGCGTCGGGCAGTTGCTGGATGAAGAAGAAGGTGAGGGTGTCGTTGCTGTTGTAGTTGTTGACGTAGGGGCCGTCGATCCTGTCCGGCAGACCGGAGACCCGGTTCAGCCGCGAGATCACATCGAGCTGGGCCCGCTGCATGTCGGTACCAAGCGCAAATGCCAGGTTGATCTCGGTGAAACCGGGGTAGCTGTTGCTGCCGATGCTTTTCAGCCCCTGCACCCCCTGCATCTCCTGCTCGATGGGGTCGGTGACCTCCGACTCCATCTCCTGAGGCGAGGCGGAGCGCCAGCTCACCGAGATGTTGAGGTGGGGACGATCGATGTCGGGAAACAGCTGGATCGGCAGCCCCCGAATGCTGAGCAGGCCCAGCAGAAAAATAAGCACGACCGAAACCGCCACCCAGATGGGGCGTTCGATCGCCGTTTTGGCGAGGTTCATTCACTCTTCCTGAGTTGTTGTTATCGGCCATTCCACTGGCCTGGCTTCCTGCCCAAGGGTGAGGGCCATTGCATTAAACTGGAATTAATCGGCATTGTAAATGCCTGGTTAAACAACAAAAAAACCGGCCACATTGGCCGGTTTGTCACTCTAGCATCAGACTCAGGCGGCATGCACCGCCGGGGCCGGTTGAGACAATCCCTCCAGCTCACCGGGCGCGAAGTTGTCCACCTGGATAGCCTCATAGCGCAGGGCATCGGCGGCCAACAGCTTGTCCGCCTCATCCTGGTTCAGGATGGACTGGGACAGTGCCGCAGCGACCAGCTCAGGCAGGGCCATCTTGCGTGGCAGCTTGCCCTCTTTCTGGGCCTGCACCAGCTTCTTCTCGATGGGCTGAACCGCGACCATGGCCTGGAAGGCGCGCTCCATCTGGCCGACCGGATCCGCCTCATCCTTGCCCACATAACACAGGGCAGTCAGGCGGTCGCGGAACTCACCCGGCTTCATCATGGCCAGGCAGATGGCGTGGCAGCGATCATCCGCCGGCATCTTGTAACCGACACCGAACGGGAACACTACCCGCTTGAGCACGGCCCCTGCGACCTTGTTCGGGAAGTTCTGGAAGAAGCCCTCGAACGCCTTGCCGATGAGATAGAGGTTACGTTCCACCGCGTACTGCACGAAGGGCAGATCCGAGACCATGCGGCCCTGATCCTCATAGTGCTTGAGGGTGGCAGAGGCCAGATAGAGATGGCTCAGCACGTCACCCAGACGAGCGGAGATCATCTCCTTGCGCTTGAGATCCCCACCCAACATCAACATGGAGACATCGGCGCACAGCGCCAGCCCCTTGCTCATGCGGGACAGCTGCTTGTAGTAGCGCGCGGTCTCGCCACCCACCGGGGAACCGTTGAACTGGCCCAGGGTCAGCCCCTGGAACAGGGCGCCGAAGAAGTTACCGGTGCCAAACGCGATGTGCTTCATCAGCAGGGCGTCGAACTTCTCGAGGCCGCGCTCCACGTCGGTGTCGGCGGCCGCTTCCAGCTCGGCGAACACATAGGGGTGACAGCGGGTGGCGCCCTGGCCGAAGATCATCAGGTTGCGGGTCAGGATGTTGGCCCCTTCCACCGTGATGGCCACCGGAATGCCCATGTAGGCGTAGCCGGTGTAGTTCTTCGGACCAAGCTGGATGGCGCGGCCGGCGTGGATGTCCATGGAGTCATCCATGATCTGGCGGGCCATCTCGGTCATGTGGTACTTGGAAATCGCGGTGACGATGGCCGGGGCCTGACCCAGATCCAGGGAACCTGCGGTCATGCGGCGAGCCCCTTCCAGCTGATAGGTCAGACCACCGATGCGAGCCAGTGCCTCCTGCACCCCTTCAAACTTGCCGATGGACATGCCGAACTGCTTGCGTACATAGGAGTAGGCACCCACGGTACGACTCGCCATGTGACCACAGGCAGTGCCGAGGGCCGGCAACGAGATGCCACGACCGGCGGAGAGGCATTCAACCAGCATGCGCCAGCCGCGACCCGCGTATTCCGGGCCACCGATGATCCAGTCCAGCGGAATAAACACATCCTTGCCGAAGGTCGGGCCGTTCAGGAACGCCAGCCCCATGGGGTAGTGGCGATCGCCGACCCGCACGCCGGGGTGGTTGGTGGGGATCAGGGCACAAGTGATGCCGATCTCTTCCTTGTCACCCAGCAGCTTGTCCGGGTCATACATCTTGAACGCCAGGCCCAGCACGGTGGCGCGCGGCGCCAGGGTGATATAGCGCTTGTTCCAGTTCAGGCGAAGCCCGAGCACTTCCTCACCCTTGTACATGCCCTTGCAGACGATCCCCTTGTCGGGAATCGCGCCCGCATCGGAACCCGCTTCCGGGCCGGTCAGTGCGAAACAGGGGACTTCCTTGCCATTGGCCAGTCCCGGCAGCCAGAAATCCTTCTGGGCCTGGGTACCGTAGTGCATCAGCAATTCGCCGGGGCCCAGGGAGTTCGGCACCATGACGGTGACTGCCACGCTCAGGCTCTTGGTGGCGATGCGGGTGACGATAGTGGAGTTGGCGATGGCCGAAAACTCGCGCCCGCCATAGGATCTCGGAATGATCAGGGCGAAGAAGCCTTCCTTCTTCAGGTAATCCCACACCGGTTCCGGCAGATCCTTGGTCTCGTTGACGATCTTGAAGTCATCCACCATGGCGAGCAGGGTCTCGACCTGATTGTCGATGAAGGCCTGCTCCTCGGCGCTCAGGGTCGCCTTGCCATAGCCGTGCAACTTCTTCCAGTCGGGGTTGCCGCGAAACAGCTCGCCATCCCACCAGACGGAGCCAGCCTCCATGGCCTCCCGCTCGGTGGCCGACAAGGGCGGCAGGATTTTCTTGAAGATACCGAACACCGGACGGGTCACCACCTTTTTGCGGATGGCTGGGATCCCGAGTACCACGGCTATCGCCAGCACCAGCAGGACAAGCAATGTGATCATACGAAAGTTCCTTTTATTTCACTGTTTCCGTTGATTATTGTTGGGCACTACACGGCCAGGGAGAGCCTGGTCGACTCCACGGGCGCACCGACACCGGACGCCAGATAAGGAATTACGTTGCGCACCAGCCCTTCTACATCGAGCTGCTGGCCAAAATCGGCCTGGGCGATATCACGCAGGGCATCGGCGGACGCCATGGTGAACACGACGGTGCCCAGGGTGAAGTGCAGGCGCCAGAACAGATCTGCGGGCGACAAGGCCGGGTTGGCCTTGGAGATGGCCTGGGTGATCCCGTGCAGGGTGGCGCCATAGTGGGTGGTGATGAAACGGCGCAGGTGACCCTGGCTGTCGATGTAGCCGCGTCCCAGCAGTTGCATGAAGATGGCAGGCCCGTTGGTGCGCACGGCCACCAATTTCATCAAGGGTTCGACGAAGCTCTCGAACACCTGCAAGAGCGTCAGCTGCTCCTGCGCCATCAGGGTGTGCAGGCGAGCATCCAGTTCCGGCATGAAGAGGCTCAGATAGCGGTCAAGCACCGCCTGGATCAGCTCCTTCTTGGAGCCGAAGTGGTAGTTGACCGAGGCCAGGTTCACATCGGCCTCGCTGGTGATCAGACGCAAGGAGGTATCGGCAAACCCCCGCTCGGCAAACAGCACCTCGGCGGCATCGAGAATACGGTTCTTGGTATCGATTTTACTCACTGGACACCTCACTTAAACGAATGTTTAAAAAGTACGTTTCACGCCCAATCATGTCAAGGGAATGTGAACGGGTGTTGAGGAAATGTTTTTAATCAAAAAAGAGGAACAAGGTGGGAACTTCGTCGGGAAACGGAACTCTATATCTATGCCACTGCAATTAAACATTAAGTCTCGCCCAACTAACGCCATGTTAGTTGGGCATTTTTTTATCCAGTAAATAAGCATGTCCAGGGATCTGGGCAAAAAAAACCGTCGCAGGGGGCGACGGTGGGGAAACGGGTCGGACCATCCAGTGTCGACCCATCGATGGGTGTTCAGGCTTGCATCGATGGGGCCATTCTCCCTGCCAAAAGTGGCCAGACTTTGTCAGTCTTGCCGTAATTTGTGACAGAGTATGGCAAGCCGCTGCGTGGCCTCTATCCGCCATTTTTGCTATGCTGGCGCCTCATGCCAGAGGGGAGAGAAGATGAAGTATACGGTCGATACCCACACGCACACCGTCGCCAGCACCCACGCCTACAGCACCATTCACGACTATCTGCCCATCGCCAAAGCCCGGGGCATCAAGCTGTTCGCCACCACGGATCACGGCCCGGAGATGGCCGATGCGCCCCACGTCTGGCACTTCGTCAATCTGCACGTGCTGCCGAGGGTCGTGGATGGGGTCGGCATACTGCGCGGCATCGAGGCCAACATCAAGAACATCGCCGGCGAGATAGACTTCCCCGAACGCTATGAGTCCCGCCTCGACATGATCATGGCGGGCTTCCACGAGCCGGTGTTTCCCCCCTGCGATCAGGCGACGCACACCCAGGCCATGATCAATGCCATCAAGAGCGGTCGGGTCGACATGATAAGCCACCCCGGCAATCCCGCCTTCCCCATCGATATCCCGGCCGTGGTCAGGGCCGCCGCCGAGTACCGAGTAGCGCTCGAACTCAACAACTCCTCCTTCACCCACTCCCGCCCCGGCAGTGAAGGCAACTGCCGCGCCATTGTCGAGGCCGCCCGCGATCTGGGTGCCTACCTCACCTTCGGCTCCGACTCTCACGTCGCCTTCAGCCTGGGAGACTTCGAGCACTGCAAGCGGCTGGTGGCAGAGACCGGTTTCCCCGAGGAACGGATCCTGGCCCGCTCCCCCCGTGCCCTGCTCGATTTCCTCGAGAGCCGCGGCCGGGCCCATATCCCGGAGTTCGCAGATTTCTAGATAGCCTAACTCCATGAGCGGCCTCATGAAATTTGCCAAGGCGCATTGACTCATGGCTCAGTTTTCGGGAATCTAGCTGCACGCCGGTGTAGCTCAGTTGGTAGAGCAGCGCATTCGTAATGCGAAGGTCGCAGGTTCGACTCCTGTTTCCGGCACCATTTAATATCAATAACTTAGGCAATTTTTGCCGCTGCGTGATCTTCTCCTTGTGTCGTTTTTGTGTCGTAAATACCCAAAAGCAGGTCGATCTTGCGGCCGTGTTCAGTGCGAGGTGCGCATACCTCCGGACCATCTCGATGCATTCCCAATATCCCGCATGCAATGATGGCAATATATTCTTCCTTGGAAACTGCTGTATTTGGCATGAGGAGAAGCTGGACGTAATGCGCCTAGGGATTAAAGGTACATGATATCGATTCTGGTTGATGGTGAGGACAAGACCGCAAAGATCAGCGACTGGGTGATTCGCTGGAGCGAAAAGTACGAAGCACTGGAACTGACCTGTCATTTCCCCTCCAGTAAAAAATACACCCGCCCGCTCAGTAACTGCCGAGTGTCACCTTCCCGCGAGTTGAGCAATATACTGCTGACCAAACCTGGCAGCACGATCGTCAAACCCATCGACAAAGCTGTGATCTACGGCGAGCGATATGCCGTGGTGCACTATCCGGGCACCAACAGGCCTTATGTTCACAAGATGGATGGCATCGTCTTCACCTCCCCTACCTCGATCAAGGACACGCCGGTCTTCGGTTATTTCATGAAGATTGCGAGTGCCCGACACGCTCAAGCGCAGTCGCAGTCGCAGGCTGATCGTGACATAGCCAGCAATGTTGTGACTCAACTTGGAAAGCTGCCTGCCATCGCCAGCACTGCCTTGCAAGCCTATTGCACCGGGCGCAACGGCACGCTGATGCCAGGTCAGGGGCTCATTTATCCGTTCGGGCTGAACGAAAGCCAGTACAAAGCAGTCGAGCGTGCGTTCAGCGCGCAAATCAGCGTGATCGAAGGCCCACCGGGAACCGGCAAGACCCAGACTATCCTCAACATCCTCGCCAATATCCTGTTGCGCGGGCAGACGGTGGCGGTACTGTCCAACAACAATGCAGCCGTGGCAAACGTCTACGAAAAGCTGGAAAAATGCGGCCTGGGCTACCTGATAGCCAAGCTTGGCAGCAAGGATAACCGCGAGGCCTTCTTCGCCAACTTGCCTGCGTGGCCCTCCAGCGCGCCCGGGCCGACACCATCCCAGGAAGAGATCCAGGCCTTGCTGACCCGCTTGAAGCAGCACCTGCAAGACCACAACCGGGCGGCACAACTGCAGATCGAACTGGACGAGCTAGTCATCGAGCGGCGCTACCTGCAACAGTGGCAGGCAGAAAACGGTGTGCAGGTCACGTCGTTGGACAAGTACAGGCTGACTCCGCGCAAGGCTGCCGACCTCATGGCCTACCTGGCGCACCTGGGCGAGCAGCGCGTGAGGCTCAAGGACCGCATCGAGCTGCTGTTCCAATTCAGAATCTTTCGCACCAAGCCGTTCACCGAGGGCGAGGCGCGCATGGCCGCGTTCCATGCCCTGCAGATGCATTACTACGACAAGTCGCTGCAGGATAAGGAAACCGAGCTGCGGGCGTGCCGTGAATCCTTGGCGCGCGCAAACTTCACGGCTTTGCTCAAAGAACTGACAACCGTATCGATGCACCATCTGAAGCAGCATTTGCAAAGCCAGGTTCCGCCGCGAGACAGCTTCGATGCCAAAACCTACCGCAGAAACTTTGATGCCTTCGTGCAGCGTTTTCCTATCCTGGGCAGCGGCACGCACTCCATCGTCAACTCGATCGCGCCGGGGGCAATCCTCGACTATGTGATCATCGACGAAGCTTCCTTGCAGGACATAGTGCCGGGCATCCTACCGCTGGGCTGCGCCAAGAACCTGATCGTTGTCGGCGACAACCGCCAGTTGCCGCACATTCCCGTGAAACTGGGGCTGCAGGCACCGGCCGAGGCTTACGATTGCGAGCACTACAGCCTGCTGGATTCGTGCATTGCCGTATTCCAGGACGCACTGCCAAGAACGCTGCTGAAGGAGCATTACCGCTGCCACCCCAGGATCATCCAGTTCTGCAACCAGCAGTTCTATGACAACGCGCTGGTGCCAATGACAGTGGATAACGGCGAGGAGCCCCTGCGCCTGGTGGTGACCGCCAAGGGCAACCACGCACGCAAGAACACCAACCTCCGGGAGCTGGATTCCTTGCGGAAGGTGCTCGAAGACGAAGGGCAGCCCGTCGCAGTAGATAGTGAAGGTCGCGGTTACATCGCCCCGTTCCGAGCACAGGTCAGCCTATCCAACACACACCTGCCGGCGGACTTCGTCAGAGACACTGTGCACAAGTTCCAGGGGCGTGAATGCGACGAGATTGTCTTCTCTACCGTGCTCGACAAAAAGCGCTACAACCAGGCGCAGGGACGCCTGGATTTTGTCGACGACCCCCGCATGATCAACGTGGCAGTGTCGCGGGCCAAACATCGCTTCACCCTTGTGACCGGTGACGAGGTGTTCACCGACAACAATGGCCACATCGCCGCGCTGATCCGCTATATCAGCTATTACGCGCAGGACGAGCAGGTCGTGCGTGCCCCGGTGGTGTCGGCATTCGACTTGTTGTACCACGAGTACGATCAGTCCTTGGCACGCCTGAACGCCCGTCTACGACCCGAGGATTCGCGCTACAAGTCCGAGCAGATCGTAGCGCAGTTGCTGCGCGAAGTACTGTCGGCTCCGGCGTGCCAGGCACTGAAGTACCATACGCAGATCCGACTAGAAAAGCTCGCATCGCCGACTAACTCCGACTGGACGGAGACTCAGCGGGCGTTCATGAGGCGCGCCAGCTGCGATTTCGTCATCTATTTCAAAGTGGGCAAGACCCCGGTTGGGGTGATCGAGGTCGATGGCGGGTATCACGACCACCCAGAACAGGCGGCTCGAGATGTCATGAAGAATGAGATTTTGAATAAATGCCACATTCCCATTTTACGATTGCGGACAGTTGATAGTGGTATTAAGCAGAGAATCGACAACTTTATTGGTCTGTGGGTTAAATAGCTGTTCCTAATAGTAGAACGCAGGAGGATGAAAACTCAGTCCAGCCTGCGTGACTTGATTAGTTGCCAAACGACATAAGCTACAAACCAACAATGGAATCATTCGTTTCGTAATGTGCTGGTCGCAGGTTCGACTCCTGTTTCCGGCACCAGTTAAAACAAAGGGTTAGCCTCATCACGAGACTAACCCTTTGTGCTTCTTGTCATTCGGGCCCCACCAGGGGCCCCGGATTGGCAACGCGAGCGCCATCCCCTTTCATATGCCTGCTATGAGCGGCTCTCCATGCCCCCCTGACACGCTGACTGGAATATATGAGGTCAGGGAATGAGCTCCACAGATTAATCCACCTGCATAAGGACACATGGCCGGGATATTCTCATCCAGGACGAACCTTACTGCACCGCATAAATCTGGTCAAATACCCCACCCTCCTTGAAGTGGGTGCTCTGGATCACCGGCCACTCGCCGAAGGTCTTCACCACGTCGAGGAAGGTGACCTGCGGGAAGCGGTCGGCAAACTCGGCAAGGATCGCCGGGTTGCGCGGGCGCAGGTAGTTGTTGGCGGCGATGCGCTGTCCTTCGTCAGACCACAGATACTTCAGATAGGCTTCCGCCTCCTTGCGAGTGCCCCGCTTGTCGACCACCTTGTCCACCACCGCCACCGGCAGCTCGGCCACGGCGGTGACGCTGGGGTAGATCACCTCGAAACTGCCACGGCCAAACTCGCGGGCAATCATCTCGGCTTCATTCTCGAAGGTGATCAGCACGTCCCCTATCCGGTTCTGGATGAAGGTGGTGGTGGCGGCGCGGCCACCGGTGTCGAGCACAGGCACCTGCTTGAACAACTTGCCGACAAACGCCTTGGCGGCGTTCTCATCCCCCCCTTTGTCCAGTACATAGCCCCAGGCCGACAGGTAGGTGTAGCGCCCATTACCCGAGGTCTTGGGGTTGGGCACGATCACCTTCACGCCCTCTTTGAGCAGATCAGGCCAGTCCTTGAGCCCCTTGGGATTGCCCTTGCGCACGATGAACACGGTGGCCGAGGTGAAGGGAGCGCTGTTGTCCGGCAAGAGGGTCGCCCACTCTTTCGGAACCAGAGCGCCATGTTCGGCGAGGGCGTTGATGTCGGTGGCCATGTTCATGGTGATCACATCCGCGGGCAGGCCGTCGATGACGGCGCGCGCCTGCTTGCTCGAACCACCGTGGGACATGTGGATCTGCAGCGGCTCACCCCCTTGGGCCTGCCAGTGCTGCACGAAGACCGGGTTGTAGTCCTTGTAGAAGTCGCGCATCACATCGTAGGAAGCGTTGAGCAGGGTGGCCGCCTGGGTCAGCGGGGCGAGAACCAAACCTGCACCGAGCAGGATGGCGGGCAGTCTTCGTTTCATTGCACGTCCTTGGAATGAGAGTCGAGTGACCAACTATATGATTCGCCCATTTATTCTTTGAAAGAATAATTAGTTCGCAGCTTATGCAATCCATTGCACAGCCTTGGCAGGGCCCCGCAGACGATGGGGAACGGGACTGAATGCGGCCACCCCCTGGTGCGAAGTGACGCTTATCGTGGGAGATGCCCGCGCCCACACCACCTCTCTGTCAACGACTAGCCGCCATCCCATATAAAAACAGGGCGAACCAAGTGGTTCGCCCTGTGTCTGCATGATGTGACGCTCGTCATCAACCCTGGCTGTCGGTCGCCTGAGTCGCCTCTTCCGGCGCCTGCCAGCCACCGCCAATCGCCTTGTAGAGGGCGACCTGGTTGCTGAGCTGGGCCAGACGGGTGCTGATGAGCCCCTGCCGTGCGCTGAACAGGGAGCGCTGGGCATCGAGGCGGGTCAGATAGCTGTCCACCCCTTGCTCATAGCGGAACTCCGCCAGCTTGAAGTAGGTCTGGTTGGCATTCACCAGATCCTGCTGGGCCTGCAGCTGCTGCTGGTAATCCGCCTGGGCGCCCAGAGTGTCGGCCACCTCCTTGAAGGCGGTCTGGATGCTCTTCTCATAGCTCGCCACCGCCTGCTTGGCGCCGACCTCGGCCACGTCCAGATCGGCAACCCGTTTGCCACCGTCGAAGATGGGCAGGTTGATCTGGGGCATGAAGGTCCAGGTACCGGTGCCGCCGTCAAACAGGCCGCTCAGCTGGTTGCTGGCGGTGCCCGCCGTCGCGGTGAGCGAGATGGTCGGGAAGAAGGCGGCGCGGGCTGCGCCAATGTTGGCGTTCGCCCCCTTCAGACTGTGCTCCGCCGCCAGGATGTCCGGGCGTTGTTGCAGCAGCGTGGAAGGCGCACCCACCGGGATGGCAGCCAGTTGCACCTCGTCCAGGGTCTTGGGTTGTCCTTCCAGCACCGGCACATCGGTGCCGAGCAGCAGGGCCAGACCGTTCTTGTCCTGCTTCACCTGACGCTGATACTGCGCCTGGCTGACCCGGGCGTTCTCCAGCGCCGTACGTCCCTGTGCCAGCTCCATCTCGGAGGCGGCGCCCAGCCGGTATTTATGCTGGGTCAGGGCGTAGCTCTCCTGCTCGGTGGCCAGGGTCGCCTGGCTCAGCGCCAGCAGCTCCTGATCCGCCAGCAGGGTGAAGTAGGCATTGGCCACCGAGGCCACCAGGGCGATCTGGGTGCTGCGCTGGGTCTCGATCTGTGCCAAGTAGTTCTCCAGCGCCTGATCTTTCAGGCTCTGGATCCGGCCAAACAGGTCCAACTCATAGGCGGTGATGCCGATGTTGGCGCCATATTGGCTGCTGATGGTGCCCTGCCCCGTGCTGCTGAGATCGTCCGATCCCTGCTGGCGGGAGCCGCTGCCATCGGCAGCCAGGGTCGGCAACTGGGCCGCCCGCTGGATCCGGTATCTGGCTTCATAGGCCTCGACGTTCAAGGCCGCGAGGCGCAGATCCCGGTTGTTTTCAAGGGCTGTGCCGATGAGCTTCTGCAACTCGGGATCGAGGAACTGCTGACGCCAGGGCGCCGCTTCCCCCTTGGCGGCCAGATCGGCCTGCCAGGTGGCCCCTTGGGGCTGCGCGGGACGTTGGTAGTCGGGGGCCATGGAACAGGCCCCCAGCAGCAGGGTCACACTCAGGGCGATCAGGGTCTTAGTCATGTTTGATCTCCTTGGCGTGGGCAATGCGCTCCTCTGCGCTGTGGTGCTCGGTGAAATAACGCATCACCAGCACGAAGAACAGGGGCACGAAGAAGATGGCCAGCACGGTCGCGGTGATCATCCCCCCCATGACGCCGGTACCGATGGCGTTACGGCTGCTGGCGCCGGCGCCGGTACTGATCACCAGCGGCAGTACGCCGAGGATGAAGGCGAGCGAGGTCATCAGGATAGGGCGCAGGCGCTGGCGGGAGGCTTCCACCACGGCTTCGCCGAGTTTCATCCCCTTGTCGTGCAGCTCCTTGGCAAACTCGACGATGAGGATGGCGTTCTTCGCCGACAACCCGATCGTGGTGAGCAGGCCCACCTGGAAGTAGACGTCGTTCTCGAGCCCGCGCATGGTTGCCGCCAAAATGGCGCCCAGCACCCCGAGCGGTACCACCAGCATGACGGAGAACGGAATGCTCCAGCTCTCATAGAGCGCCGCCAGACAGAGGAAGACCACCAGCAAGGAGATGGCATAGAGCGCAGGCGCCTGGGATCCGGCCTGACGCTCCTGGAAGGAGAGACCGGTCCACTCGATGCCTACCCCTTCGGGCAGTTTTTCCACCATGGCCTCGATGGCTGCCATGGCATCCCCCGTACTCTTGCCCGGCGCCGCTTCACCGACGATCTCCATGGCGGAGACGCCGTTGTAACGCTCAAGACGCGGCGAGCCGAAGCTCCACTCCGTGGTGGCGAAAGCAGAGAAGGGCACCATCTGGCCGGAGCTGTTGCGCACGTACCACAGCTTCAGATCTTCCGGGTTCATCCGGAATGGCGCATCCGCCTGCAGATAGACCTTCTTGACCCGGCCGCGATCCACGAAGTCGTTCACGTAGGACGAACCCCAGGCTGCCGACAGGGTGTTGTTGATGTCCGCGATGGAGAGACCCTGGGCCAGCGCCTTCTCGTAGTCGATCTTGATGTCGAGCTGGGGCGTGTCTTCCATCCCGTTCGGGCGTACCCGTACCAGGTTGGGATCCTGCGCCGCCATGCCGAGCAGTTGGTTACGAGCTTCCATCAGCTTCTCGTGCCCCAGACCACCGCGGTCTTGCAGGAAGAAGTCGAAACCGGTGGCGGTCCCAAGCTCGGGGATGGGAGGCAGGTTGAAGGCGAAGACCTGGGCTTCCTTGATGCTGAACAGGTAACCCATGGCGCGGCCGATGATGGCATTGGCGCTGCGCTCCTCACCCTGACGCTCGCTCCAGTCCTTCAGCTTGATGAAGGCCATGCCCGCATTCTGACCGCTACCGGCGAAGCTGAAGCCCGCCACCGTCAGCACGGAGTCCACGTTCTCCTTCTCGTTCTCGAGGAAGTAGTCGCGCATCTCGGCCAGTACCACTTCGGTACGCTCCTTGGTAGCGCCGACCGGCAACTGCACCATGGACATGATGACCCCCTGATCCTCTTCCGGCAGGAAGGAGGTGGGCAGGCGCATGAACAGCACCCCCAGCACGACCAGCATGGCCAGATAGATGATGCTGTAGCGGGTCCCCTGCTTGATCACCTTGCGTACGCCGTTCTGATAGCGGTTGGCATTGGTGTCGAAGAAGCGGTTGAACCAGCCGAAGAAGCCACGCTGGGTACCGTGTTCCCCCTGCTTGATGGGTTTGAGCAAGGTGGCGCACAGGGCCGGCGTCAGGATCAGGGCCACCAGCACGGAGAGCACCATGGCCGAGACGATGGTCAGGGAGAACTGACGATAGATGGCACCGGTGGAACCGCCGAAGAAGGCCATGGGCACGAACACGGCGGAGAGCACCAGGGCGATCCCCACCAGGGCGCCGGTGATCTGGGTCATGGACTTGCGGGTCGCCTCCAGCGGGGAGAGTCCCTCCTCGCTCATCAGACGCTCCACGTTCTCCACCACCACGATGGCATCATCCACCAGGAGGCCGATGGCCAGCACCAGACCGAACATGGTCAGGGTGTTGATGGAGAAGCCGAACGCCGCCATGACGCCGAAGGTCCCGAGCAGTACCACGGGAACGGCGATGGTCGGGATCAGGGTGGCCCGGAAGTTCTGCAAGAACAGATACATGACACAGAACACCAGGAAGATCGCTTCCACCAGGGTCTGCACCACCTCCTCGATGGAGATCTTCACAAACGGCGTGGTGTCGTAGGGGTAGACGATCTCCATGTTGTTCGGGAAGTACTCATAGAGTTCCCCCAGCTTGGCACGGACATGCTCGGCCGTGTCCAGGGCGTTGGCGCCGGTGGCCAGCTTGATGGCGAGTGCCGCGGTGGCCTGACCGTTGTAGAGCGCGGAGGCGTCATAGCTTTCGCCGGCAAGTTCGACCCGGGCCACGTCTTTGAGCAGCACCTTGGAGCCATCCTGGTTCACCCGCAGCAAGATATTGCTGAACTGCTCCGGGGTGGAGAGACGAGTCTGACCCATGATGGTGGCGGTGAATTGCTGATCGCTCACCGACGGGGTGCCACCGAGTTTGCCGAACGCCACCTGGGCGTTCTGGGACTTGATGGCGGCCTGGACGTCAGCGGGGGTCATCTGCACCCGATTGAGCTTGTGCGGATCCAGCCAGATGCGCATGGAGTACTGGCTGCCGAACAGGGTGATGTCACCCACGCCGTCCAGACGGCTCAGGGGTTCCTTGATGTTGGACACCACGTAGTCGGCGAGATCGTCGTTGGTCATGCTGCCATCGGTGGAGATGAAGGCGGCCACCATCAGGAAGCTGCTGGAGGTCTTCTGAACCCGGATCCCCTGCTGCTGTACTTCCTGCGGCAGGAGCGACATCGCCTGTTGCAACTTGTTCTGCACCTGCACCTGGGCAATATCGGGATCCGTGCCCGGCTTGAAGGTGAGGGTCACGCTCACGTTGCCCGAGGAGTCGGATTGCGCCGACATGTAGAGCAGGTGATCCAGACCCGTCATGTTCTGTTCGATGATCTGGGTCACCGAGTCTTCCACGGTCTTCGCGGAGGCACCCGGGTAGCTGGCGGAGATGCCCACTGCCGGCGGGGCTATGGTCGGATACTGTGCGACCGGCAAGCCGATGATGGCCATGACCCCGGCCAGCATGATCACCAGGGCGATTACCCAGGCGAAGATCGGTCTATCTATAAAAAATCGTGCCATTTGGCGACTACTCCATCCTACTACTTGGTTACCGGGGTCTGCTCAGCCTGTGCGGTGGCCGTGGTGGCAGCGCGCTCAGTGGGGGCAACCTCGGCGCCAGGTTTGACCTTCTGCAGACCGGCCACGATCACCTTCTCACCGGACTGGAGACCTGACTCCACGACCCAGCTATCGCCAACCATGCGACTGACTTGCACATCCCGCAGCGCCACCTTGTTGTCCGGGGTCACCACCATGACGGTGGCACCGCCGTTGGGGGTACGGGTCACGGCAGTCTGCGGCACCAGCAAGCCTTCGGGGCGCTCGCCCTCTTGCAGGGTGGCGCGCATGAACATGCCGGGCAGCAGCAGATCCTTCGGATTGGGGACGATGACCCGCAGGGTCACCATGCCGGTGGTCTCATCCACGGTCACGTCGGAGAACTGCAGTGAGCCCTGCTCGGCATAGGTGCTGCCATCTTCCAGCTGGAAGCTGACCTTGGCGCCATCCTGCTGACCCTGGGTCAGCTTGCCAGCAGCCACTTCACGCTTGAGGCGCAGCAGGTCGGCGGTGGATTGGCGCACGTCCACATACATGGGGTCGAGCTGGGAGATGGTGGTCAGGCTGGTGGCCTGCTGGGCGGTCACCAGGGCCCCCTCGGTCACCGCAGACTTGCCGATGCGGCCGCTGATGGGGGCGGTGATCCGGGTATAGGCCAGATTGATGTTGGCGCTCTGCAGGGCGGCCTTGGCGGCACCGATCTCGGCAACCTGCTGTTTCCAGGCGGCGTCTGCATCGTCATATTCCTGACGGCTGATGGCCTTGACCTTCACCAGCTCGGCATAACGCTGGGCCTTGAGACGGGCACTGCGCTCGTTGGCCTCTGCCTTGGCAAGGTTCGCCTTGGCGCTGGCGACGGCGGCCTGATAGACGGCGGGGTCGATCTGGTACAACAACTGGCCGGCCTTGACGTCGCTGCCTTCGGTGAACAGGCGCTTGAGGATGATGCCGTTCACCTGGGGACGCACCTCGGCGACCCGCAGGGGGGCGGTACGGCCGGTCAGCTCGGACAGCAGTTGCAGCGGAGCCGTGTGCAGCGTCACCACATCCACCGCGGCGGGGGGCATTTCTCCCATGGCCTGCTGAGCCTCGCCCTTGTCACCACAACCAATCAGCAGGCCACTTGCCAGCATGGCAAGGCCGACCGAACGTGCGAGAATATGTTTGTGCATGAAATTCCTAGCCTCTGTTTCAATCAAAAAGAGAACAAAACCATAGGGTTTATAAGGGCCCTATTGGTAAAACTGCGAAGATGGTGCAATATACATACATTCGAGAATGTATGTAAGTAACTTTTAATCATTTCAACGGGTACAGCACCATGGCCAGACGGACTAAAGAAGAAGCGCAGCAGACCCGCTGCCACATCATGAGCACCGCCCTGACTCTGTTCTGTCAACAGGGGCTGGCCAGAACCAGTCTGACCGATATCGCCAAGGCAGCCGACCTGACCCGGGGCGCCATCTACTGGCACTTCAAAAACAAGGAAGAGCTGTTCGTCTCCCTGTGGGAGGAGCTCTGTGCCCCCCTCTCCCATCAACTCGACGCCTGTCTCGATGAGCGAGAACCCGATCCCCTCGGCAAGCTGCGCATCTTCCTCAAGGAGGTGATGATCAAGATAAGCACCGAGCCCGCCCAGCAGCAGATGTTCACCATCATGTACAACCTGGAGTCCCTGGAAGGGGAAGCCAGCTCATTGCGCGAGCACATGCGCCAGCAGTCGCTCAACTTCTTCCGGGATCTGGAGCTCACCCTGGCCAACGCGGTACGCCTCGGCCACCTGCCCGCCAATCTGGATCTGCATCGGGCCGCCACCCTGATGCACTGCACCCTGGATGGTTACGTCATCAACTGGCTGCACTTCCCGGAGCGCCTGAACCTCATCAAAGACGCCGACTTCCTGCTCGACGGCATGTTCTCCCTGATCGCCCAGCCCCGGGGCCCGGCAGTGCGCCCCGCCTGACCGAGACGAGGCCTTAACATCAGAAGGCCGGTCGGGAGAGATGAGGATGGCCTCCTCCCCCGACCAAGCCAGCCACCAGAGCCGGAAATCTGCTAGAGTAGCCGCCCCGCATCCAAGAGATCCCCTGATCATGCCCGCGTCATCCTCTCTTCTCCCCCTTCTCGCCCAGGCCCATCATCGCTTCCTGGCGCTGCTGCCAGAAGGCGCCCACCTGCTGGAGGCGGGCTGCGGGTCGGGCGAGGATCTTCACTATTTTCGCGACCAGGGGTATGTGGTCACCGCCTTCGATGCGAGCCTGACCCAGGCCAAGGCCGCCTCACGCCGGTGCGGCCAGCCGGTGCGGGTGTGCCGCTTCGAGCAGATGCACAATGTGCTGCCCTTTGACGGCATCTGGGCCAGCGCCTCCCTGCCCTGCCTCACCGAGGCCGAGCTCGCCCCCGTGCTGGCTCACCTTGCCAGCCTGCTCAGGCCAAAGGGACCGCTCTACTGCTCCTTCCCCCACCCGGATGGCGGGCTGCCGCGCGAAGACGCCGCCGCGCCTCTCGACTATCCGCTGCGCACGGCCCTGGACGAAGCTGCTCTTGCCGCTCTCATCGCCCCCTTGCCCTTTGCGCTGCAACAGTGCTGGCAAAGCGACGATGAGAGGCAGGGACGCTGGCTGCACGCCCTGCTGATCCGCGAGGCCAATCCCGCCACAATTAATCAATATCGCGGCCGCCGCTCCAGACAGGGAGCCCGACGCGACGTCGCATCCAGATAACAATATTTAACTCTGCATTAACCAGGTGAAGACAGACAAGATGCGGATTTTGTGTTAAAAAGCAGCATCAAAATCAAGATTAAATAACAAAACAGACACCAACACCTGGATTAATGCATGAAACTTGTCCTTAAACTGATTGCCGGCATCCTCGCCGGTCTCCTGCTCGGTCTCTACGCCCCGGAATGGGTCGCACGCGTGCTGTTTACGGCCAAGACGGTCATCGGTCAGCTGATCACCTTCACCATCCCCCTGATCATCCTGTTCTTCATCATGAGCGGCATCGCCAGCCTGCCGAAGAACTCCGGCAAGCTGCTGGGCAAGACGGTGGCCCTCTCCTACTGCTCCACCATACTGGCGGGCCTGTTCGCCTTCACGGTGGCGAGCCACCTGATCCCGCACCTGACCACGGCCGCCGAGGCCAGCACGGAGACGGCCATCAAGCTCAGCTCCTACATCAACCTGGAGATACCGCCGCTGTTCGGGGTCATGTCGGCCCTCGCCGCCGCCTTCGTGTTCGGCATCGGCATCAGCGCCACCCAGGCCACCGATCTGCGCCGGGTCGCGGATCAGGGCCGTGACATCATCGACCGCCTGCTGGCCCGGGTGATCATTCCGCTGCTGCCCTTCTACATCGCCGGCGTCTTCGTCGAGATGACGGTGGAAGGCACCGTCTTCGCCACCCTGAAGACCTTCGGCGTGGTGCTGGTGATGGCCATCGCCATGCACTGGATCTGGCTCTCCGTGCTGTTCGTCGCCACCGGTCTGGCGCTGGGCCGCTCCCCGGCCATGCTCATCAAGAACATGCTGCCCGCCTACTTCACCGCCCTTGGCACCATGTCCAGCGCCGCCACCATCCCGGTCGCCCTGAAAGCCAGCAAGAACAACGGGGTGAGCGAGGGGATCGCCAACTTCACCGTTCCCCTGTGCGCCACCATCCACCTGTGCGGTTCCACCATCACCCTGGTGACCTGCGCCACCGCAGTGATGTTCCTCTCCGAGCACCTGGCCATCCCGGGGATCGGCACCATGCTGCCCTTCATCATGATGCTGGGCGTCATCATGATTGCGGCCCCCGGTGCCCCGGGCGGCGGCGTCATGTCGGCGCTGGGCCTGCTCACCTCCATGCTCGGGTTCGGTGAGGCCTCCATCGCCCTGATGATCGCCCTCTACCTGGCCCAGGACAGCTTCGGCACCGCCTGCAACGTCACCGGTGACGGCGTCATCGCCCTCTGGGCCGACCGCTTCGCCGAAGGGGAAAGCCTGCCGGTCGCCGAGCAGGAAGCGGCCTGACAGGCCACATCAGCCAATAAAAAAACGGGAGCCAGTGGCTCCCGTTTTTTTATGAGGCGTGTTCTGCCGGCGGCAACGGCTCGCTAAACACCAGCCGGTTACCGAAGGGATCCCGCACCGTGAGCTCCCGGCAACCCCAGGGCATGGTCTCGATGGCGGGGCGGGCGTTGGGATAGCCCTTGGCCCGCCACTCGGCGAACAGGGCATCGAGCTGGTCGGTGGAGAGGCGCAGGGCCGCCCCCGGGCAGGCATCCCCGTGGTGCTCGGAGAGGTGGATGACCCACTCCCCCCGGGAGATCTGCAGATAGAGCGGCAGGTCCGGGCCGAATCGGTGCTCCCAGTCGATGACGAACCCCAGGTAATCGAGGTAGAAGGCGCGCAACTTGCCCTCATCGAAGCTGCGCAGAATGGGCACGATCACAGGTTCATCCCCCGGCCGTTTGAGCAACTCATGGGTTGCTGCCCCGGCGGCGGATCACCCCTTCCTGCATGGTGCTGGCCACCAGCACCCCGTCACGGGTGAAGAACTGGCCGCGCACCAGGCCGCGACCGCCGCTGGCGCTCGGGCTGTCTACCACGTAGAGCAGCCAGTCATCCAGCCGGAACTCCCGGTGGAACCACATGGAGTGATCGATGGTCGCTACCTGCATGTCCGGCTCCCAGTAGGAGACGCCGTGAGGTTGCAGGGCGGCGAACAGGAAGTGGAAGTCCGAGGCATAGGCCAGCAGGTAGTTGTGCACTCGCTGATCGTCCGGCACCGGGCCGTTGGCCTTGAACCAGGTGTAGCGCAGGGGCTCGTGCACATCGGGCCGGATCGGGTCGACCAGGGTCACCGGGCGGATCTCGATGGGTTTCTCGCACAGGATCTTGTCCCGCAGGGCCGGCGGGATCACCTGCTCATAGGGGCGCACCAGCTCCAGCTCGCTCTTGAGCTGCTCGGGGGGGGTGATCCCCTCTGGCATCCGGGCCTGGTGTTCGAAGCCCTCGGCCACCACCTGGAAGGAGGCGTTGAGGTAGAAGATGGGCTTGCCCCCCTGGATGGCCTTGACCCGGCGGGTGGAGACGCTCTGGCCGTCGCGGATGTTCTCCACGTCGTAGACGATGGGCTTGTTGGCATCCCCCGGGCGCAGGAAGTAGGAGTGGCAACTGTGCACCTGGCGATCGCTCGCCACCGTCTGCTTGGCGGCTGACAAGGCCTGCCCCATCACCTGTCCGCCAAACACGGCCCGCAGACCGAGATCCTGGCTCTGGCCCCGAAACAGGCCCTCCTCGATTTTCTCCAGCGCCAGCAGTGCCAGCAGCTCATCCAATACCTTGCTCATTCATCTCTCCTGTATCAGTGCGGGCAAGGCTAACAAGCCAGCCCAGGCAGAGCAACCGCTCCCGCAGCCTGACACGCAGTGATAGAAAAATTTATCAAAATGAAAATCCATTAGTATTATGAATGAAAATGCCCCCATTCCCCGGCTGAGCGACCCTGCCCGCCGCGGGTAACCCCCAGAAATAGAAAAGCCCGCACCAGGTGGTGCGGGCTTTCAAGGCGTGGCGACGAGCTCACCCCCGGGCAGGCTTACTTGCTGCCGGTCCCCGAGTTGCGGGTGGAGGAGGTCGGCTTGCGACGGGCGGTGGTGCTGCGGGCACGCGGCTCCTTGCCCTGCATCTCCTTGTGGCGCTTGACCGCGCGGCGGATCTGGGCGGCCTGCTTGTGGCGACCGGCCTTGCCGTCCTGTTGCAAGTCCACCTTGGACTCGGTTTCGTTGGGCAGATTGACCAGGCCGCGCAGGTAGTTCACCTCGGGGAGTTTCAGCTCCTGCCAGCCGCCGCGGGGGATGCCGCGATCCAGGGTGACGTCGCCGTAGCGGATGCGCATCAGGCGGCTCACCTGCACTTCCTGGGATTCCCACAGGCGGCGCACTTCGCGGTTGCGACCCTCGGTCAGGGTGACGTTGAACCACTGGTTCAGCCCTTCACCGCCGGCCGGCTTGATCTTGTTGAACTTGGCCATGCCGTCTTCCAGCTGCACGCCCTTGCGCAGGCGCTGCAACATGGCTTCGGTGATCTCGCCAAACACGCGCACCGCGTATTCCCGCTCCACTTCGTGGCTCGGGTGCATCAGCCGGTTGGCCAGCTCGCCGTCGGTGGTGAACAGCAAGAGACCGGAAGTGTTGACGTCCAGACGACCCACCGCTATCCAGCGGGCCCCGTCCATCTTCGGCAGACGATCAAACACGGTGGGACGCCCTTCCGGATCGTGACGGGTACACATCTCCCCTTCGGGTTTGTGGTACGCCAGCACGCGGCAGATCTGCTCTTCCGCCGCACGGGTCTTGACCTGGTGACCATCCACCCGGATCACGGCGTTTACTTCGACGCGATCCCCCAGCGTGGCGACCTTGCCATCCACGCTGACCCGACCTGCGGTGATCAGGGCCTCCATCTCACGACGGGAGCCTTGACCCGCGCGGGCCAATACTTTTTGCAGTTTTTCACTCATCGGGTTTACCTGATTGTTGATCGCTGCCCGCATGATGAAGGGCAACGGTGGCTTTCGTGATGACGCCACGTGTGGCGCCCTCACCGCTTGATACTTCTCGGCTCATGACGGCACGCTCTGGCCGCTCTGGCCGCCCAGCCCTTCCCCGGACAAACCGGCGAGGGGGGTCTGCAGCTCGGGGTCCAGCTCGGGGAGCTGCTCCAGGCTGCGCAAATTGAAATAATCCAGAAACTCCCGGGTGGTGGCGAGCAGCTCGGGGCGCCCCACCACCTCCTTGTGGCCGATGCTGCGCACCCAGCCACGATCCTTGAGGGTATTGACGATCTGGCTCGACACCGCCACCCCACGGATGGCTTCAATCTCGGCCCGGGTAATGGGCTGGCGATAGGCGATCAGGGTCAGCGTCTCCATCACGGCCCGCGAGTAGCGCGGTGCCCGCTCGCTCCAGAGCCTCGAGAGCTCCTCGGCATACTCCTGGCGGGCCTGGAAGCGCCAGCCAGAGGCGACCTCCTTGAGCTCCACCCCCCGCGTCTCGTACTCTTTCTTGAGCTCGGCCAGCAGCAGTTGCACGTAGCGACCGGTGACCGGGTAGTCCGAGAGCACGCCCCCCTTGAGTTCACTCACCGAAAGCGGGCGACCGGCGACGAAGAGCGCCGCCTCGATCAATGTCTTCAGCCGTTCAGTGGGCAGCGCCATGGTTGCCCTCCTCGGGCGCACTGGCCAATGCAAAGTGGATGGGACCGAGCGGCTCGGCCTGCAAAATCCAGATAAGCGACTCCTTGCACAGCTCCAGCAACGCCAGGAAGGTCACCAGCACCCCCATGCGCCCCTCTTCAGCCTTGAGCACCTGATCGAGGCGCAGGGTCTGGCCCAGGGACAACATGGCCAGGATCTCCGCCATGCGCACCCGGGTCGGGATCTGTTCCCGGCGGATCTGGTGATGCTCAAAATGAGTCGCGCGTTTTACCACACTTTGCATGTAAAGGGCGAGCTCAACCAGTGAAACATCGGGCGTGAGCGGCTTCAAGGCGCCGAAATCCGGCGGCAAGGCGCTCGCCACATAGATCTCCCGCTCCACCCTGGGCGATGCGTCCAGCCGCTCGGCCCCCAGCTTGTAGCGCTCGTACTCCTGCAGGCGACGGATGAGGGTCACGCGGGGATCTTCCCCTTCCTCGTCATCCTCCAGCTCCGGCGCCTTGGGCAGCAGCAGGCGAGATTTGATCTCCGCGAGCCAGGCCGCCATCAGCAGATATTCCGCGGCGAGCTCCAGGTTCAGCCCCTGCATCAGCTCCACGTACTCCATGTACTGGGCGGTGATCTGCAAGATGGGCAGGTTCAGGATATCCAGCTGCTGGCGGCGGATGAGGTAGAGCAAGAGATCGAGGGGCCCCTCGAAGGTGTCGAGGAACACCTCAAGCGCATCCGGCGGAATAAACAAATCCTGGGGCAGCTCATGATAGGGCTGCCCCAGGACAGTGGCGATGGGCGGCGCCGGGACGGGCGGGGGGGGGTTGCCCTCACCCGGGTCCCGGGTCGCCGTGTCGGCGGCCTTATTCAAACGGCGTGGGATCCCCGGCGCCGCGACGACGCAGCACGGGCTCGTCGTCGGAGAAGTCCACCACAGTGGTGGGCTGCTCGCCGAGATAACCGCCGTTGACCACCAGATCCAGCTGCTTGCCGAGCTTGTCGGCGATCTCTTCCGGGTCGAACTCCGCCATCTCGGAGCCCGGCAGGATCAGGGTAGTGGAGAGCAGGGGCTCACCGAGCTCTTCCAGCAAGGCGAGGGCGATGTTGTTGGCGGGCACCCGGATGCCGATGGTCTTCTTCTTTTCGTTCATCAGGCGGCGCGGTACTTCCTTGGTCGCTTTGAAGATGAAGGTGTAAGCCCCCGGGGTATTGTTCTTGATCAGGCGAAACGCGCCATTGTCCACCTTGGCGTAGGTGGCGATTTCGGAGAGATCCCGGCACACCAGGGTGAAATCATGGTTCGGCTCGATGCGGCGGATGCGGCAGATACGCTCGAGGGCATCCTTGTTGCCCATCTGGCAGCCCAGGGCATAACCGGAGTCGGTGGGATAGACGATGACGCCGCCGTTTTTCAGGATCTGCACCGCCTGGCCGATGAGACGGGCCTGGGGGTTGTCCGGGTGTACGTAAAAATGCTGACTCATATGCTGTTCTCGCGATAGGGGCACGCGGCGTGCCCGCTTCATGGTCAAGGGCCTGCGCCCATGACACTACCTTAACGCCTTTGGCGAAGACTCGCTCGCGCCAAAAGTTAAAAATGGCTTCTCAGCCTCCCAATCCGCGCCTCAGCGGGCGGCCAGCAGGCTGGCATGCTCCTCGGGGCTGAGGCCAAAGTGGCCAGGATAGCCGAGCCAGAGCGGCATTCCCTCCTTGGGCAACCAGAGGTGACAGCCGAGCTCGGTCCAGCTGGAGGGGAAGTGGAAGTCCGACCCCACCGAGATGTAGAGATCGTGTTCCCTGGCCCACTGACCGAGGTTGGCGCGCTCCTGGGGGCTCTGCTGGGGCAGGGAGACCTCCATGGCATCCCCCCCCGCGGCCTTGAAGGCCACCAGCAGCCGCTTGATCCACTTGGCGGTGAGATCGTAGCGGCTGGGATGGGCCAGCACCGCCAGGCCACCAGCGCCGTGGATGGCCTCGATGGCCACCGCCATCTCGGGCCACTCGGCGGGGACATAGCCCTTGTTGCCCCGGCTCAGGTACTTCTTGAACACCTTCTGCATGTTGTCCGCCACCCCGCGGGCCATCAGCACCCGGGCGAAGTGGGCGCGGGTCACGGCGGCGTCACCGGCCAGGGCCTTGGCCTCTTCATAGGTGCCGGGCAGCTGGCACTTCTCCAGACGACGCCCTATCTCCTCGGCGCGGGCCTCCCGGCGGGCCAGCTGGGTGGCCAGGAAGGCGGTGAGCCCCGGATCTTGTTCATCCACCCCGAGCGCCACGATGTGGATCTCGTGATGCTCCCAACCGGTGGAGATCTCGACCCCGCTCACCAGCCGCAGGGGCAGCTGCTCTGCGACCATGGTCTGGCGCACCTCATCAAGGCCGGCGAGGGTATCGTGGTCAGTGACCGCTAACACCTCGACCCCTTTTTCGGCGGCGCGGCGCACCAGGTCGGAGGGCGAAAGCACCCCATCCGAGGCCGTGGTATGACAGTGAAGATCGAATCTCATCGGCTTGTTTCGCTCTCGTTGACTGATCCGCTTGGCAAAAAGCGGCAAAAAAGCGACTTGACTTGGCCGCAGCTTTAGCGTTTTCTGTAGACACTTCAAGTGCAAACAGATCGATACAGGATTTTATCATGCAAACGACAATCACCCTGACCCATAGCTGGTGGTGGCACATTCCCTGACATGCGGGCGTGTGGTCGTTGCTGTACCTGAAATCTGACAGCAAATTAAGAACCCAGAGAAAAAGCCCGCTGACCCCAGCGGGCTTTTTTATTATCCGGCAAATGGACATCTGATGAAACCGAGAATTCTGATCAGCGTACAAGCAGGGCGATGGCGGGCCCACTGAGGCGACCCCATCCATCCATTTTCAAGAGACTCAACATCATGAACATCGGTTACACAGAACAGCTGCAAGGGAACGCATCATGACAGGCAACAAGACCCGGTTACCCCTGGGCGAATTCGATACCATCCGGCTCAACGCCCCCTATGTGACAGACCCGCTGGCGCTCTACAGCCAGCTCTGTCAGGGCCGCCCCAACAACCTGCTGCTGGAATCCGTGGAGATCGACTCCAAGGCCGGCACCCAGAGCCTGCTGCTGGTGGATGCCTGCCTTCGCATCGAGTGCCGCGGTCGCACCGTGCGGGTACGCGCTCTCAACGACAACGGCGAGCGCCTGCAGACCCTGCTCGATGAGCGTCTGCCCGCCCTCATCACCCGCACCCAGGACGATGGCGAACTCTGCCTCACCTTCCCGGCCTCCGATCGGGAACTTGACGAAGACAGCCGCCTCAAGGGGATCAGCGTGCTGGACGTGCTGCGCACCCTGCAACGGGAGCTGCAGTGCCAGCTCGGTAAAGAGGCTCTCTTTATGGGAGGCAGCTTCGCCTACGACCTCATCGCCTCCTTCGAGGATCTGCCCGCCGTGCCGGAGGGCAGCAACGACTGCCCCGACTACTGCTTCTACGTGGCCGAGACCCTGATCACCATCGATCACATCAAGCAGAGCACCCAGCTGCTGGCCTGCTTGTTTGGTGGCAATAGTGGCGGCGGCGAAGAGGACGACAGCCAGCTCGATGAGCGCTACGCCCGCCTGACCGCCCGCCTCGAATCCTTCAAGCAAGCCTGCCAGCAGCCGCAATCCAGAGCGCAAGCCACCCAGCCGCTGACCGGCGCACTCAATGTCGACAAGGGCGACAAGCAGTTCTGCGCCGAAGTCGAAAAGCTCAAAGGCTTCATTCGCCGTGGCGACATCTTCCAGGTGGTGCCGTCCCGCAGCTTCTCCCTGCCCTGCCCCGAGCCCGTCGCCGCCTATCGTCGCCTCAAGCAGACCAACCCCAGCCCCTACATGTTCTACGTGCAGGACGAAGGCTTCACCCTGTTTGGCGCCTCCCCCGAGAGCGCGGTCAAGTTCGAGGCGAGCAGCCGCCAGGTGGAGATGTACCCCATCGCCGGTACCCGCCGTCGTGGCCTCAACCCGGATGGCAGCATCAATCTGGACCTGGATGGCCGCATCGAACTGGAGCTGCGCCAGGACGAGAAAGAAGTGGCCGAACACCTGATGCTGGTGGATCTGGGTCGCAATGACATCGCCCGCATCTCGGAGCCCGGCACCCGCTACGTGAAGGATCTGCTGAAAGTGGATCGCTACAGCCACGTGATGCACCTGGTCTCCCGGGTGGTCGGCACCCTGCGTGCCGATCTCGATGCCCTGCACGCCTATCAGGCCTGCATGAACATGGGCACCCTGACCGGCGCCCCCAAGCTGCGCGCCAGCGAGCTCATCCGCATGGTGGAAGGCAAGCGCCGTGGCAGCTACGGCGGCGCCGTGGGCTATCTCAACGGTGAGGGGGAGATGGATACCTGCATCGTCATCCGCTCCGCCTTCGTGAAAGACGGCCTTGCCCATGTCCAGGCCGGTGCCGGCGTGGTCTATGACTCCAAGCCCCAAGCCGAAGCGGACGAGACCCGCGCCAAGGCCGCCGCCGTGCTGGCCGCCATCGCCGCCAGCCATGGCACCTCCCTGCAGGCCCTGAGTCTGCAGGAGCACCAGTCAGTGCAGCACAAGGAGGCCCGCCATGACTAACATCTTCCTGCTCGATAACTTCGACTCGTTCACTTACTGCCAGGTTGCCGATCAGTTCCGCCCTTCGAAGGAGCAGTATCATGACTAACATCTTCCTGCTCGATAATTTCGATTCCTTTACTTACAACCTGGTGGATCAGTTCCGTACTCTCGGCTACCCGGTGCGCATCTACCGCAACAGCCTGCCAGCGAGCCGCATCATGAATGAGATCGAAGCGGCCGGTGGCGACGCCGTGCTGGTGCTCTCCCCGGGCCCGGGCGCTCCCCATGAGGCGGGTTGCCTGATTGACCTCATCAAGCTGGCCCGCGGCCGGGTGCCCATCATCGGCATCTGCCTCGGTCATCAGGCCCTGTGCGAAGCCTACGGCGGCACCGTCGGTGCGGCGGGTGAAATCGTCCACGGCAAGCGCTCCCTCATTGAGCACAACGGCCACGGCGCCTTCGCCGGTCTGCCGAGCCCGCTGCCGGTGGCTCGCTACCACTCCCTGGTCGCGACCTATGTGCCCGAGGAGCTGGCCGTGATTGCCCACTATCAGGGCATGCCCATGGCCATCGAACAGCGCGGCGAGCGCGTGCTCGGCTTCCAGTTCCACCCAGAATCCATCATGACCAGCGAAGGGGCCCGCCTGCTCACCCAGGCCCTCGCCCACGTGACGCGTCCCGAAAGCAGTGTGCGGTAAGGAGACCCCCATGCATCAACATCTCAATACCCTCTATCAGGGACAGTCCCTCTCTCGCGATGAAGCGCGTGATGCCTTCGGTCAGGTGGTGCGCGGCGAAGTGGATCCCATCGTGCTCTCCAGCCTGCTCACCGCCCTCAAACTCAAGGGGGAAACCCCGGAGGAGATCGCCGGCGCCGCCGATGCGCTGCTGGCCGAAGCCCGCGACTTCCCGCGCCCGGACTATGCCTTCTGCGACATCGTCGGCACCGGTGGCGATGGTCTCAACACCATCAACGTCTCCACCACCTCGGCCCTGGTGGCCGCCGCCTGCGGCCTGAAGGTGGCCAAGCACGGCAACCGCTCCGTCTCGAGCAAATCCGGCTCGAGCGACCTGCTGGACAAGATGGGGATCAAGCTCGACATGAGCCCGGCGCAGGCGCGCCGCTGCCTCGATGAGCTCGGCATCTGCTTCCTGTTCGCCCCCCAGTACCACGCAGGAGTGCGCCACGCCATGCCGGTGCGCCAGGCCCTCAAGACCCGCACCCTGTTCAACGTCTTGGGGCCGCTCATCAACCCCGCTCGCCCCACCTACCAGCTGATGGGGGTCTATGCCCCGGAACTGGTGCGCCCCATCGCCGAAACCCTGCTGGCGCTGGGTCTGAAAACCGGTATGGTGGTACACGGCGCGGGGCTTGACGAAATCGCCATCCACGGCCCGACTCAGGTGGCCGAGATCCGGGACGGTGAAATTCGCGAGTACCTCATCACCCCGGCGGATTTTGGCCTCGAAACCTATCCGGTCAGTGCCATCCAGGGCGGTGAGCCGGAAGAAAACCGCGCCATCACCGCCGCCATCCTGGCGGGTGAAGGCAGCCCGGCCCACAACGCCGCCATTGCCGCCAACGTAGCGCCCCTGCTGGTAATGGCGGGCAAGGCACCGGACTTCAAGCAGGCCGCCGCTCTGGTGTTGGCCAAGCTCGCCAGCGGCGAGTGCAGCGCCCTCGCCAAGGCGCTGGCCACCCTGAGCCATCAGGAGGCATGATGTCAGCCACGATCAAAGAGCGCCCACAAGGCGCTCACTCAGAACGCCCGCAGGGCAGTCAGCTTCGCAAGGATAACGAGATGTCAGACATCATTGCTCCTCATGCTTTCTTGAACATGGCCTCCATCAGCCAGACCATTCTCGGCAAGATTGTAGCTGCCAAACAGGGCTGGATTGCGGCCCGCAAGGAAGCCCAGCCGCTGGAGAGTTTCAAGGGCGCTCTGGTGCCAAGCGATCGGGACTTCGAGGGGCAGTTGCGGGCTGGTTCCACCCGCTTCATTCTGGAATGCAAGAAGGCCTCCCCTTCCAAGGGATTGATCCGCAATGACTTCAGCCCGGAGGCCATCGCCGATGTCTATGGCAAGTACGCCACCGCCATCTCGGTGCTGACCGACGAGAAGTTCTTCCAGGGGGATTTCGCGTTTCTGCCGAGGGTGCGCGCCCGGGTCCAGCAACCCGTGCTGTGCAAGGACTTCATGATTGACCCCTATCAGGTCTATCTGGCCCGCCACTATCAGGCGGACGCCATCCTGCTGATGCTCTCCGTGCTCACCGACGAGGGTTATAACGCCCTGTTCGCGGTCGCCAAGGAGCTGGGCCTCGGGGTGCTCACCGAGGTGAGCAATGAAGAAGAGCTGGAGCGCGCCATCGCGCTGGGCGCGCCAGTGATTGGCATCAACAACCGCGACCTGCGGGACTTGAGCGTCGATATCGCCCGCACCGGCCAGCTGGCCGCCCGCATCCCCGCCGATCGCATTGTCATCAGCGAGTCCGGTATCCGCAATCGTGCCCAGGTGGCCGAACTGCGCCTGCATGCCAAGGGCTTCCTGGTGGGGTCATCCCTGATGGAAGAGGCAGATCTCGAGGCCGCGGTGCGCAAGCTCACCCTCGGCCAGAACAAGGTGTGCGGCCTGACCCGCCCCGAGGACGCTGCTGCCGCCCATCAGGCCGGTACGGTGTTTGGCGGCCTCATCTTCGTATCCAAGAGCCCGCGCTACGTGGACATCCCCGCCGCCCGCGCGGTGATGGCGGGTGCGCCCCTTTCCTATGTGGGGGTGTTTCGCAATGCCCAGGCCGCCACCATCGCCAAGACGGTGGATGCCCTGGGGCTTGCCGCCGTGCAGCTGCACGGGGATGAAGACGCCGCCTATGTCGAGGGTCTGCGCCCCTTGCTGCCCCCGGGCTGCGAGATCTGGAAGGCCGTGGGCATTACCCTCGGCGAGACCAGCGGCGAGCCCCTGCCCGCCCTCGACTTCCCGGCTGATCGCCTGCTGCTGGATACCAAGGTCGGCAGCCAGAGCGGCGGCACCGGCCAGGCCTTCGACTGGACCCTGCTGGCGGGGCTCGACAAATCCAGGCTGATGCTGGCGGGCGGCCTGAACGCTGACAACGCCTTGCAGGCCGCCCAGGTGGGCTGTTTGGGTCTTGATTTCAACTCCGGGGTGGAGAGTGCCCCGGGCCAGAAGGATGCACACAAGATAGCGGCCGCCTTTGGCGCACTGCGTCAACTATAAGGGCCAACGGTAAGAGCGCCCTGCGCCGCTGAACATGCACCAAATTGATGAATCGCTTTCGCCTATAAATACAAGGAATAGTCCCATGACTCTGCTCAATCCGTTCTTCGGGGAGTTTGGCGGTATGTACGTGCCCCAGATCCTCGTCCCCGCCCTGCTCCAGCTGGAGAAGGCCTTCGTCGATGCCAAGGAAGACCCGGCTTTCGTCGCCGAGTTCGAGGAATTGCTGACCGAGTACGCCGGTCGCCCAACCCCGCTGACCCTGACCCGCAACCTGACCAAGGGCACCAAGACCCGGCTTTACCTCAAGCGTGAAGATCTGCTGCACGGCGGCGCCCACAAGACCAACCAGGTGCTGGGCCAGGCCCTGCTCGCCAAGCGCATGGGCAAGAGCGAGATCATCGCCGAGACCGGCGCCGGTCAGCACGGGGTCGCCACCGCACTGGCCTGCGCCCTGCTCGGCCTCAAGTGCCGGGTCTACATGGGTGCCAAGGATTGCGAACGCCAGAAGCCGAACGTATTTCGCATGAAGTTGATGGGGGCCACAGTGATACCTGTGCATTCGGGCTCATCCACCCTGAAAGATGCCTGCAACGAGGCGCTGCGTGACTGGGCTGCCAACTACGACAGCGCCCACTACCTGCTCGGCACCGCAGCCGGCCCTCACCCCTTCCCCACAATAGTGCGGGAGTTCCAGAAGATGATCGGCGAGGAGGCCAAGGCCCAGTGCTTCGAAAAAGAAGAGCGCTTGCCCGACGCCGTGATCGCCTGCGTCGGCGGCGGATCCAACGCCATCGGCATGTTTGCTGACTTTATCGATGAGCCTTCGGTGCGTCTGATCGGGGTCGAACCCGGTGGCCACGGCATCGAGAGCGGCGAGCACGGTGCACCCCTGGGTCACGGCAGCAAGGGGGTCTTCTTCGGCATGCACTCCTACCTGATGCAGGACAACCAGGGGCAGATTCAGGAGTCCTACTCCGTCTCGGCGGGGCTCGACTTCCCCTCCGTCGGCCCCCAGCACGCCCACCTGGCTTCCATCGGCCGCGCCGACTATGTCTCCATCACCGACAAGGAGGCGCTTGACGCCTTCCAGGAGCTGGCCAAATCCGAAGGCATCATACCGGCGCTGGAGTCCTCCCACGCCCTGGCCCATGCCCTCAAGATGGCCCGCAGCGAACCTGAGAAAGAGCAGGTGCTGATCGTCAACCTCTCCGGCCGTGGCGACAAAGACATCTTCACCGTTGCCGACATCTTTGAAAAAGAAGGAACCTTGTCATGAATCGCTACGCACAACTCTTCTCCCGTCTGGACAAGGCCAATCAGGGCGCCTTCGTGCCCTTCGTGATGCTGGGTGACCCCACCCCCGAATTGTCCCTGGCCATCGTCGATGCCCTGGTCGAAGGGGGCGCCGATGCCCTCGAACTGGGCATTCCCTTCTCCGATCCGGTGGCGGACGGCCCCACCATTCAGGGCGCGGCCCTGCGGGCCTTTGCCAGCCACACCACCCCGGACGACTGCTTCGGCCTGCTTGGCCGCATCCGCGCCAAGTACCCGGAGCTCCCCATTGGCCTGCTGGTCTACGCGAATCTCGTTTATGTGCGCCACATCGACGGCTTCTACGAGAAGTGCCAGCAGGCCGGGGTGGATTCCGTGCTGGTAGCGGACGTGCCGGTGCAGATGTGCGAGCCCTACAAGGCGGCGGCCGACAAGTTCGGTATCGACAGCATCTTTATCGCCCCGCCCAACGGTGACACCGAGACGCTCAAGGCAGTTGCCGAGCTCGGCAGCGGTTACACCTACCTGGTGAGCCGCGCCGGCGTGACCGGCGCCGAGACCAAGGCCGGCATGCCGGTGGATGGCCTCATCAACACCTTGCGCGAGTTCAAGGCTCCCCCCGCCCTGCTCGGCTTTGGCATCAGCGAACCGGCCCAGGTACGCGAGGCCATCAAGGCCGGCGCCGCCGGTGCCATCTCCGGCTCCGCCGTGGTGAAGATCATCGAGACCCACCACAAGAACCCGGAGCATATGCTCACTCGCCTGAAGGAATTTGTGGAAGGGATGAAGGCGGCGACCAATAAGTAGGGGCAGGTATAGGGTCAAATGCCGTTGGCCTTGACCAGCCAGCCAGCATAAAGGGAGCCCACTTGGGCTCCCTTTTGTTATCCGGCGTCAGCGGTTGGCTTCTCTGTAGGTTTGATTAGCGAAGCGTAATCAGACGTTCGCGGATTGGTTGAGATAGCGTGGCTTTGCCACGCAGGATGCGAGGGCCCTGCCCTCGACGGGGTTTCGCCCGCCCTTCGGGCTTGGGCGAGTGACTTTTCTTTGCGTGGCCAAAGAAAAGTCACCAAAAGAAAGGCCACCCCGCCAAGCCGCCCGCCTTCGGCGGATTCCCTCACCTCGCTCTCTGGGTCTGACGGAACGCCGCAGATGGTACATCCCTGTACCAACTGCGGCTGCGCCGTCATCCCTGACGGCGCTTTTGACCCACAGAGTTCGACTCGGCGCCTTGGAGGGGGATCAAGACAGTACCAGCCCTAAGCTCCCGTCTAACCGCAAACAAGCTCCCTCTCCCCCCGGGAGAGGGTTGGGGTGAGGGGATTTCCGCACTCTCTACCAGCCCTGAGCCCACTAAAAGCAGCGGTTGCTCACTAATTGGTTGAACCAGCTCAGATTTCTATCAACCACCCCTTCCCATGCCTCGATCAGGGCCCTTAAGATAGCCAAACGACAATCCATCTCTAGGGAGAGCCCCATGACAGCGATGGTTGCTATCTCGCGGGTGAAAAAGCAGCGAGCTGGGAGCTGAAACTCAGGGGCGGTAGCGTGGTTTTTATAGATTGGCGCAGAGCTTAGCGAAGCCCAACCTGCGTGCATTATTATTCCCCCCAGAGCGGGATAGATATGGATGTGTCAGATCCGTAAAACAGATTGATAAATATATTTTGCGGTAAACGTTGGGCTTCACTTCGTTCAGCACCAACCTACGATTTTGAGCCAAATATACGAGATAACAAATGGTTAAAATATCTCAACTTGCTCATGGGACAGACTAAAATCGTCCCCTAAACCAACCATTAGACTCCTCGAGGAAAATATGCCAATAATTGAGTTCATTAAACCAATCAGCCCTGAAACGATGATTCCCGCTCGAGCTATTGGTATTAAAGAGGGTGAGGTTGAAACTGAAATGGTTACTCTCCAATTGTCAAAAATAGATCAAGCATGGAGAAAAGATATATTTTCTTATTCTGGCTTAGGAGGCATGGATAGAAAAGAAAGTAAAATAATAGGAGTTGAAAACTGGATTTCCACCTACAATAAAGTTCACGCCCCAATTATTTACATCACAAATAACGACCCAAAAAATTTATTTTTTGTTGATGGCCGACACACGACCGCATTTCTGACTGAATCCGGCTACAAAGAGGCTAAATTTATTATTCCTAGTATTCAGTTAAATATCATATCAAACACTTTTGCATAGTCATACTTCATTCGGTACAGTGTAAAATACGCCTAAACCATTGGTTAAAGTCATCGCTCGGAACCGAGTTCTTCCAGTTGTCGCAGCGAGCATTATTGCACCAACCAGTTCTGGATAAACAAGGATGTGGTAGATCCGTAAAACAGATTTACAGATATATTCACTGTAAACGTTGGGCTTCACTTCGTTCAGCACCAACCTACGTTTTTTAGCCCACCATAAGAAATACCCATCCTAGTGGGCGTTATAAATTCGAGCAGGACTAACATGAAAGCTCAAACAGAAAGACTTGGCGTATCCAAATTGGATCATTATTTTTCATCTCATGGATGGCTCTTCAGGGAACAAATGATCCATGACTTTGGTATTGATGCCCATGTTGAAATAACTAGTGAAAACTATCCAACTGGAGAGCTCATTGCCATACAGATTAAATCTGGCATGAGCTTTTTCTCTGAAGAGAACGCACACTCCTATGTTTTTAGAACCGAAGACAAACATATTGAGTATTGGTCCAATCATACATTACCGGTAATCTTGGTTTTATATAATCCAGATGAGGACGTTTTGTATTGGCAAGTAGTAAACGAAAGTAATGTGGTGTCAACTGGGAAGGGCTGGAAGATTGAAGTTCCAAAGGCTAAGAAATTAGATGATGATAGCCTTTCTGTTCTTCGTGAGCTCACTCAGCCTGAACCTTACATTCAAAAACTGAACAAGCTGAAGCTTGATCGCTATTGGATGGAGAAAATAAATGATGGATATTATGTTTACGTAGATTTCGATGATTGGATAAATAAATCGTTAAGTCGATACCAAATAAGTTTGAGTTGTGAAGGTGAGAGCCAGCATTGGCCAATGACTTATTGCCCAGGCATGTCAATTGAAGATGCACTAGAGTTTTTTCTACCTTGGGCAGATTTTGAAATGGACCTGGAAGCCCATAGGGAAGGATGCATTGGTCAATGGGATGCCGAATGCTACATTACATACGACAAAGAAGAGGGTCGAGCTATTCACGGAGTGTCATTTGAAGAATGGTATAACGAGCCTGATGGAATTGTTCCTTATCAAGAAGATGGAGAGGTAGCCAGCTATAGGCTACGACTTGAGTTAAACGATCTTGGTAAATCCTTTATAGAAATTGATAGTTTTCTTTCCGAAAAGAATAAATTCCAAGGAACAACCTTCACGGTTGACGACTTGCGGTGGTAAAGATATATAAAAATCAACGGCAGCGAAATAATTTACTCTTCGATCCAATTGTCCGCAGAGCTAAACCTTAGAACCATTTAAAAATCTGGAGAATATATTGATAAAAAATTATCATGGCTCGACCGCAAGCGCTATCGATGCTATTCACGTTGGCAATATTGATTGGACTTTGGGAGGAGGTGAGCTAGGGCGTGGCTTTTATACTACACCTGATATATGGGTTGCTTCAAAGGCTTCATGGAACTGTGGTAAAGATGAGAGTGTTTCAGTGGTTGAACTGATAGTAAAAAACTCTGATTGCAATAAATTACATCAGGAAGCATTCGATTTACATTACGCTCAATTAGAGAGAGAAAAAATTAAGGCAATGCCAGGAAACGGCCCTAGAGATTTTATTTATAATTTTTTTGATATCATTCAATCCCCAATAGTAGGAAAAGAAATGTACAATAGAAACCTGCAACATAAATGGCAGTCAATAGTTGCACAGAATTTATTAAACTCAAACCTAGTCACAAGGACTGTAAAATGAGTTTAGTCTATGACTTTATAGAGAGTTCTTTCAGGAAACTGATATTTCCCATTGAAAGACCTAAAGGTTCCAGTAAGTTCACTTCATTTTTTTTGAGTTTTGATGATTATATTGAAAGAAAAAGTAAGTATTGTTTTTACGCTGTTCAAAATGGTCAACTTGAGACTCATTATCTTCTCATGGTTTCACACAATCTTTTTTTTGTCCCTCATGCAGACCATGGCAATATTTTCTTTGGTGTAAGCCTCATAAGTGACACTTGTGAGTACGTTGGCCATTCAAAAAAGATTGCAAAATCCAGTAAGTTCATAAGACTGTTTCCTCTAGACAACGATGAGCTAAATTACTTGTGCGAATATCATAAGTTTTTCTTCGTGGGTTATGTTGATCGAAGTATTGAGCGAAGAGTGGAAGAATTGTTCTAACAAACTATTTAAGAGTGATTCGTAACGCGTGTTTTTTTACTATGCATTTGGCGTTTAAGGTGGTATACGGAGGGTTCAGTATTGCGTTGCTCACTCATTAACAAGGCATTAACGTCAAAAGGTATACCAAGAACCCCCGAGAAAACGAACATTCAGGCCCCCCATCTTTCTAAACACTGCATAGCCAGAACAGAAGAGATGGGTGTCCTGAGTTTTATATTTTGCTCAGCCACGATATATCCAACAATCCTTTCCAACCCAGCAACTACCGCCCCCTGCCCCACGCCTGCCACCCCATCAACATCAACATCAACATCAATACAATTCCCGGCAGCCAGACCCAGTAGAGCTCTGAGAGGATCACCGCCTCACCTCGGGCGGTGAGATAGACCTCCAGCTTGAAGGGGGCGACCCGGATAACCTGCCAGGGGGCGAAGAAACGCTCGTCACGCCACGGCCAGAGCCAGCCAACCCCTTTGCCGCCGGTGGTGTGGGAATCGAGCAGGCTGTGGGAAAGTAGCGAGACCAGCAGAAACGACCAGACAGTGGCGGCACTCGCCCTAAGCTGGCGGTGAAACAGCATGGCCAGAGTGGGCAGGGCAGAGGCGAACAGCAGGGAGTGGGTAAAGCCGCGGTGGCCAAAGACATGGCCGTAGGCAACCCCCAGTTTAAAGGCGAGCACGTCGGCATCGGGCAGCATGGCGATGGCAACCCCTGCCAGCAGCAGGCGCGGCGGAATAATCCGGCTGCCAAGCCCCAGCCCAAGACAGAGGGGTACGGCGGCGTGGGTGACTATGGTGGGCATAGAATAAAGCTCCAACTGAAAACTGGTGCCTACCCTACCCCCGCTCGATGAAGTGAACATGAAGTACAATGCTGCTCTGCAAGCGACATCCTCCCGGCCCCTCGGTCATCCCCCAGACCATCCCTCACCACCTTTCTGTTCTAAAAAGTGAACCCCTCTACACTTTTCTCTCGCAACCAGTACCAGGACCATAAAAAGTGCACTATCGTACACTTTTGGTTGCTGTTTGCTCTTACCATGAGTTAAGGTGTAACAACCTACACTTTTTCCGTGATCATGATGGCAGACGCATCGTTGCAAACCGGCCCGAAAGAACTGGATCCCGCCTCGCTGGGGCTGGCGATCCGCGAGAGGCGCAAGGCCGCCAGGATGACCCAGGAGGTGACGGCCTCACTGTGCGGCATCTCCAAGAAGACCCTGATCAAGATTGAAAAAGGGGGTGATGTCTACCTCTCGACCCTGTTGCAGGTGATGAAGGCGCTGGGGCTGAGGTTGCAACTGGTGCAAGAAACGGGCTCACAGGTAGCGAGCGGCAACAGCCAACCAGAGGTCGGTGATGATGAGTGGTTCTGAGCACCATCGGCTGGAACTTCGGCTGGGTAACCAGCTGATCGGCCACCTCGAATATGACTCCAGCCGGGATGCGTTTCAGCTCGGCTATACACCTGCGTGGCAGGCGCGCGGATTCCCGCTCTCACCCCCGCTGGCGCTGGATGGCTCGGCCAGCAGCGCCCAAGTCCGGGCATATCTCGGCAACTTGCTGCCTGAAAATCGCGGGCTGGAGCACCTGATTGAGGCGCTCTCCGTTTCGCGCAGCAATCTCTTTGCCCTGATCCACGGCATCGGCCGCGATGTCTCAGGGGCTGTCACCTTTACCCTGCCCGCAGAGCCCGACGTCCCCACCCATTTTCGCCCCATCACCCCGGAAGAGCTGTTGCTGCGCCTCGATCAGCCCGAGATCTGGCCGCTGGAAGTCTGGGATGGTCGCCCCCGCCTCTCGGTTGCGGGCGTGCAGGCCAAGCTCAACCTGCTGCGACTCGAGGGGGCGCTGGGATTTGGCGAGGGCGAGCTCTGTTCCACCCACCTCCTCAAGTTCGAGCACCATCCTCATCTGGTGATCAATGAGTTTGTGACCATGCGGCTGGCCGCACTGCTGGGCATGCAGGTGGCACAGGTCGAACTGCACAGGGTCGGCCAAGGCGATAAGTCCCACCGAGGCTTGCTGGTAGAACGCTTCGATCGGCGCCTCGATGAGGATGGCGTTAGGGTACGCCGTCGCCATATGATCGATGCCTGTCAGGGATTGGGGTTTCCCGTCGCCCGAAAATATGAACGCAACTTCGGTGACGGGCGGGACGTGGCCCATATTCGGGAAGGGGTGAGCCTGCCACGGCTGTTCAACCTCAGCGCCCTCTGTGTCAATCCGGCGCAGGCCAGACTGGACATGCTGCAATGGCTGCTCTTCAACCTCTGCGTCAACAATCACGATGCCCACGGCAAGAACTACAGCTTCTTCGTATCAAAAGCCGGGCTCATGCCCACCCCCTGGTACGATCTGGTCAATGTGGGGCTTTACCCCGAGTTCAACCAGCATCTGGCCATGGCCATAGGCGACGAGTTTGCTCCCGAGGCGGTCAACGCATGGCAGTTGCTGGAGATGGCTGAAGCATGTGATTTGCCCAAACGCCTGTTGCAACAGACCTTGCACAAGGTGGCCAACGACATCCTTCACCATCTGGATGCCGCCATCGCCATGGTTGAGACAGACAATCCCGCCGAGCTGGCTTATCTGGCAGGCTACCGAGACGACGTTGAGCGCCGTTGCCACCATTTTCAGGCGCAGGCAGCGCTGTTGCCCGAGCTGCAACTGTAACCTGACCTTGTCCACTCCCATGGGATGCAACCCAGCCTTGAGCCCATGGCGGGCATTGCCTACAATGACCCACTTTTTATCAAACTCAGGTCTATAAAATGAGCGACAACAAACCTGCACTGCCCGACCGTCTGGCGGCCAACCCGCGCAGCCCGCACCATGTGGCAGAGTGCTTCGAGCACGAGATCGGCATTCGCCTCAACGGCAAGGAGCGCACCAATGTCGAGGAGTACTGCATCAGCGAAGGTTGGGTGAAGATCCCCTCCCCCAAGGCCAAGGATCGCTACGGCAACCCCATGCTGATCACCGTCAAGGGCACCGTCGAGGCCTTCTACGCCTAAGTCGCCCTGACTGCGACGCCTCGATGATCAGGGGCGCGACCCTGTTATTCCAGAACACCGGCCGAGCGCCGGTGTTCTGCTTTTTAGGGCTGGCCCTGCTCGCGGGTGGCTTCCCTTCCTCCCTTTCCTTCATTTCTCTCCCTTCCGCCAGGGCCGTGAGCTGGATGGCCTGCGACCTTTCCGCCTAGGCCAGGGCCGCGCTCTTATCACCTAACACTGCGGGTGTCGCCACGCCATCGCCGCTCATGGCGAGGAGCGCGGCTTGCCAGTCTGCCAGCGTTGCAGTGCGGCGCCCGCCAGCACCAGCAGAATGCCGAGCAGATCGCTCGCGGCCAGCCGTCCGGCCAGGGCATCGAGCAGTGCTCCCCCCAGCAGTTGGCCTGCGACGATGAGCAGGGCGCAGGCCAGGGCCCCGACCCGGCCTATGGCCCAGCTGCTGGTGGCCACGAACAGCGCCCCCAGCACGCCACCTAGCAGCAGCCAGGGATCGAGCCCGGCGAGCCGCTCCCAGGGCGCGCCCTTGAGGATGAGCAGGGCGCCGAGCAGCACAAAGCCGAGCAGGTGGTTGGCAAGGGAGGCCGTCATGGCGCCCCGGGCGCTGGCGAGGCGGCCATTGAGGGTGCGCGACAGGCTCACCGCCACGCCGTTCAGCAGTCCCAGCAGGATCAGAAGGGTCATGGTGTGTCTCCTAGCCGAGTACGATGAGCAGGGCGCCGGCCAGCACCAGCAGGGCGGCGAGCGCGTCCTTCCCCGAGGGGCGGCGGCGGGTCAGCCCGAACCAGCCTCTGGCGTCGCACAGGGCGCCAAACAGCAGCTGGCCGAGCAGCAGCAGGGCCAGGGTGCCCGCCATGCCGAGGGGCGAGTTGAGGCACAAGGCCGCCAGCACCACGGTGAGCGCCCCCGGCAGGCCGCCGAGCCAGGCCCAGGGCGGGGCGGCCTCCGGCGTCGGAGATCGGGGGGCGAGACACCACAGGAGCGCGGCAACCAGGGTGCCGACCCCGTGGGCCAGCCAGCTCCCGAGCCAGGGGTCGGTGGCGCGGGCCAGGGCGCCGTTCTGGGCGATCATCAACGCCAGCAACAGGCCGGCGGCGAAGGCGGCCAGGGCACCTATGGTCTGGCCAAGTGTCTGGCCGAGGGCGAGGCGTCCGGGGCGGCGGTCGATAAGCGGGGGGATCATGGGGTCACTCCTTGGTTGAACTGAGGAGCAGGGTAAATTGTTTTCGATATGGGGATAATCTACCCTTATGGAACAACATTGTTTCCGCATTGAGAACAACATGAACCAGGATGCCTTCGCCCTGCTCCCCGCCTTCGTCGCCGTGGTGGAGGCGGGCACTTTCTCCGGCGCCGCCCGCCAGCTCGGCCTCAGCAAGTCGGTGCTAAGCAAGAAGGTGAGCCAGCTTGAGCAAACCCTCGGTTGCCAACTTATCTACCGCACCACCCGCTCCCTCGCCCTGACCGAGGCGGGGGAGCGCTACTTCGAGACGGTGCGCCATGCGGTGCGCCTGGCAAGCGAAGGGGAAGATGCCATCGGCGCCCTGCAATCGGCGCCGCGCGGCCTGCTGCGGGTGACGGTGCCCATGGTCTATGGTCGGCGCCACATAGTCCCCCTTATCCCCGAATTTCTCGCCCTCTACCCCGAGGTGCAGTTGCAACTGGAGATGAGCGACGCCCTACAGGATCTGGTGGCCGAGGGGTTCGACGTGGCGGTGCGCATCGGCGAGCTGGAAGATTCGAGCCTGGTCGCCCGCCGCCTCGCCCCCTGTCACAGCACATTGTGCGCCGCCCCCGCCTACCTGGCGCGGGCCGGCACGCCCCGCACCCCGGCGGATCTCGAGCGCCACAACTGCCTCTTCTACTCCCTGTTTCGCGGCGGCACCCAGTGGCGGCTGCAAGGCCCCGAGGGGGAGGTGGCCATCACCCCGCGCGGCAATTTCGAGGTCAACAACAGCGACGCCATCCACACGGCGCTGCTGGCGGGGCTCGGCATAGGCAACATGCCGGACTTTATCGTGGAGCGGGATCTCGCCACCGGTCGGCTGGTGCCCCTGCTGCCAGACCACGCCCTGCCCGAGCACGGCATCTGGTGCCTCTATCCGAAGCGCCGCCACCTGCCCGCCAAGGTGGAGGCCTGGCTGGGGTTTCTCCACGAGCGTCTGGGTCTGCGCTAGGGGGTGACCGGGATAACCGAAGCGGTTCACGTTTTTTTCATCGGGAAAGGAGTAGAGTAGGCAATTACCAAGCGCCTGTTTTAATTGAAAAAGGCTCCAGGGGAGCATGCCATGGCATAGCGCCCCTCCCCCTAGGTGGAACGCCATGATGAAGAAAACTGCGATTGCCCTGACCCTGGCCAGCCTGCTGGCGCTGCCGGTGGTCACCGCCTCCGATGCCTGGGCCGCCCCGGTGCGCTCCCTGCAAAAGGAGCAAAATTACGACCAGTACATCAGCAAACGCCAGGTGGTGGATCAGCTGCTGGCGGATGCCGCCCGCATCTTCCACTCCCCCGCCCGGGTCTCAGATGCCGGTTTCACCGCCAAGATGCCGAGCAACATGGAGCAGGTCACCGAGCTCCTGCTGCAGGCCCACCAGCTCGAACCCTACCGCACCGATCTGCTCATCTCGGCGGCCAACGCCCAGATCTACAACGGCAACGTGGACAGGGCCATCGCCCTGTTCGAGCAGGCCCTCAGCACGGCGCCGGACGATCTGGATCTCAACACCTATCTGGCCACCTGGCAGCGCTTCAAGGGCAACCAGGCCAAATCCGATGGCTACGTCAAGCGGGTCGGCGAGCTCAATGCCGGTCGGGCCGCCGATCTGCAGCGGCTGTTCGATACCGTGGACCGGGTGGTTGCCACCCCCCTCAAGGAGCGCCAGGGGCGCGGCGAGAAGAAGGGGCGACAGGCCATCGTCACCCTGGGCTATGCCCTCAACCCCGATGGCTCCATGCACGAGATCCTGCTGGGGCGCCTCGAGACCACCCGCGCCCTGGCCCAGGCCAACCCGGCGGCCCTCATCATACTGACCGGCGGCGTGCCCCAGAACCGCCAGACCGAGGGCAAGCTGATGGCGGACTGGCTGGCGAAGAAGGGCATAGACAGATCCCGCATCATCGAGGAGAACTACGCCACCAGCACGGTGGAGAACGCCCTCTACAGCGGCTATGCCCTCGCCCGCCACGAGATTGAGTACGCCACCCTGGTGAGCTCGGCGAGCCACGTGCGCCGGGGCCAGACCCTGCTGGAAATAGCCTGCTGGCAGAGCGGCCCGGCCAATATCCGCATCGACAGCGTCGCCTACCCGGACAAGCCCCTCTCGGCCCTCGCCAAGGCGAGCCCGGAGGAGCTGCTCGGCATCTACCGGGATGCCCTGCGCACCTATGGCCTCTGGAGTTACCGCTCGGCGCCGCTGATCGAACGCTGATCGACACCCTGATCCCCGGGCCTTGATCACCCGCTGATCGGAGCACTGATCCCCGGATCCCCTTCACCACGCCCGGGCCCGCCAAACGGCGGGCCCGCGCTTCGACCCTCGGGGTCCTGTCCCGCCCTCTTCTTTCCTTTATTTTCCCTGCCCCGCTCCTGCTCGCTCACCCTGCCATTCCTCGCCGCGCCCTTGCCCATGGGGTCATTGCCAAGGGGTGCATAAGCACTTCACAACCCGGCATATCTCAATTAGCTCATTGATTTGTTGCTCTTTTTCTAAGAACCATAAGGCATGAGAGCGCGTTTCTCGTTCCTTCATTCCCAAGCGCGCTTTGGACAAAGATGTGGCTTCCAACACCCCAGACAAGGAAGTGCATCATGACAGCAAAAGGCATCTCTGTGTGGCTCGCGGCCTCCGTCCTGCTCAGCCAGTCCGCCCAGGCGGTGGACGTCACCGTCGCCTACCAGACCTCCGCCGAACCCGCCAAGGTGGCCCAGGCCGACGGCACCTTCGCCAAGGAGAGTGGCGCCAAGGTGGAATGGCGCAAGTTTGACAGTGGCGCCAGCGTGGTGCGGGCGCTCGCCTCCGGCGACGTGCAGATTGGCAATATCGGCTCAAGCCCCCTGGCGGTGGCGGCGAGCCAGAACGTGCCCATCAAGGTGTTCCTGCTCGCCTCCAAGCTCGGCGACTCCGAGGCGCTGGTGGTGAAGCAAGGACTCGCTAACCCCCAGGATCTCGTTGGCAAACGCATCGCCGTGCCCTACACCTCCACCACCCACTACAGCCTGCTGGCGGCCCTCAAGCACTGGGGGGTCGATCCGGCCAAGCTGCAGATAGTGAACCTGCAGCCGCCGGCCATCATTGCCGCCTGGCAGCGCGGTGACATCGACGGTGCCTATGTGTGGGCCCCGGCCCTCAACCAGCTCAGCAAGGAGGGCAAGGTGCTGACCGACTCGGCCCAGGTGGGGACATGGGGGGCGCCGACCCTGGATGTGTGGGTGGTCCGCAAGGACTTCGCCAAGGCTCACCCCGAGGTGGTTCAGGCCTTCGTGAGCAGCACGCTCGCGGCCCAGCGCGGCTATCTGGACAACCCGGAGGGCTGGCTGGCCCGGCCGGAGAACCTCGACAAGCTCGCCCGCCTGAGCGGCGTGCCCGAGGCGGATATCCCCGAACTCGTCAAAGGCAACACCTACCTCGACGCCCGCGCCCAGAGCGCCGAGCTCGCTACCCTGGTGAACCAGACCATCGTCGACACCGCCCGCTTCCTCGAGGGACAGGGCAAGGTGGCCAGGGCCGCCGACGACTATCGCCAGTTCGTCACCGACCGCTTCGTGAAAGCACTGCCTCAATAAGCTACAGGAGGCGAGTATGCTGCATATCTCTCGTGTGTCTGCCGAGTACGCTGGCAAGAAGGTGCTCGACAACATCAACCTCTCCCTCGCCGAGGGGGAGCTGATGGTGGTGCTCGGCCCCTCGGGCTCGGGCAAGACCACCCTGCTCAACCTGGTGGCCGGTTTCGAACCCTGCCGCCATGGCCAGATAAGCCTGGGGAGTGAGCCTGTCATCGGGCCCGGTGCCGAGCGCGGCGTGGTGTTCCAGAGTGAGGGGTTACTCCCCTGGCGCAACGTGCAGGACAACGTGGCCTTCGGCCTGCAACTGGCCGGGGTACCCAGGGCCAGTCGCCATGAACAGGCGCAAGCCTTGCTGCGCCAGGTGGGATTGGAAGGGGCGGGCGAGCGCGCCATCTGGCAGCTCTCCGGCGGCCAGCGCCAGCGGGTCGGCATCGCCCGGGCCCTCGCCACCCGACCGCAGCTGTTGTTGCTGGACGAGCCGTTCGGCGCCCTGGATGCCTTCACCCGGGAGCAGATGCAGACCCTGCTGCTACGGCTGTGGTCTGAGGCCCGCCGCCAGGTGCTGCTCATCACCCACGACATCGAGGAGGCGGTGTTTCTGGCAACCGATTTGGTGCTACTCTCCCCCTCCCCCGGCCGAGTGCTGGAGCGGCTCTCCCTGAACTTCGGTCGCCGCTTTGCCGCCGGGGAGTCCAGTCGCAGCATCAAGTCCGATCCGGCCTTCATCGAGCGGCGAGAATACGTGCTCGGCCGGGTATTTGCCGAGCGGGAGGCCTTCGCATGAACCAGACCCTGACCCAACCCCTGGCCACGCCCGCCACCCATGCCACCCGCAGGCCGCTGCGCTGGCCCCTCGGTCGCCGCCTTGGTCTGAGCCTTGCGACCCTCACCGCCCTGCTGGCCCTCTGGTGGCTGGTGGCACGCCTTGGCTGGATTGATCCCCTGTTCCTACCGCCTCCCGAGCGGGTGCTGGGGCAGCTCGTCACCATCGCCGGGCCGCAAGGCTTCATGGACGCCACCCTGTGGCAACACCTGGGGGCGAGTCTGGGCCGCATCCTGATCGCCCTGGCGGCGGCCACGGTGTTTGGCATCGCCGCGGGCATCGCCATGGGGCTCAGCCCCACGGTGCGCGGGGTGCTGGATCCCCTCATCGAGCTCTACCGGCCGGTGCCGCCGCTTGCTTACCTGCCGCTGATGGTGATCTGGTTTGGCATCGGCGAGACCTCCAAGGTGCTGCTCATCTATCTGGCCATCTTCGCCCCCGTGGCCATGGCCACCCTGGCGGGCGTGCAGAGCGCCCAGCCGGTGCGACTGCGGGCGGCCCGAGCCCTTGGCGCCACCCGGACTCAGGTGCTGTGGCACGTGATCCTGCCGGGGGCCTTGCCGGAGATCCTGACCGGGATCCGCATCGGCCTCGGCGTGGGCTGGTCCACCCTGGTGGCTGCCGAGTTGATTGCCGCCACCCGGGGCGTGGGCTTCATGGTGCAATCCGCCGGCGAGTTCCTCGCCACCGACGTGGTGCTGGCCGGCATTCTGGTGATCGCGGTGATCGCCTTCGTATTGGAACTGGGCCTGCGCGCATTGCAGCGCAGGCTGACGCCCTGGCATGGAGAAATACAATGAATGACAACAAGCTGACCATCACCCCCCTCGGCCCCCACATCGGTGCCGAAATTGCCGGCCTCACGCTGGCCGAGCCCCTGAGCCAGGCGCAGTTCGAGCAACTCCACCGGGCCCTGCTCAAATACCAGGTGCTGTTTGCCCGCGACCAGCCCATTACGCCGCGAGCACAGCGGGCGCTGGCGAATCGCTTCGGGGATCTGCACATCCATCCCGTCTATCCCCACAGCGAGGAGGCGGAGGAGATCATCGTGCTCGACACCCATGACGACAACCCGCCGGACAACGACAACTGGCACACGGACGTCACCTTCATCGAGACGCCACCGGCGCTCGCCATCCTGGCCGCCAAGCAGTTGCCCCCCACCGGGGGAGACACCCTCTGGGCCAGCGGCATCGCGGCGCTGGCGGCCCTCTCCCCACCCCTGCAAAAACTGCTGGCGGGGCTGGAGGCGGAGCATGACTTCACCAAATCCTTCCCCGCCCATCGCCATCAGGGCAGCACGGAGGAGCGTCAACGCTGGCAGGCAGCCGTGGCCAGCAACCCGCCCCTTCGCCATCCGGTGCTGCGCACCCACCCGGTGAGCGGACGTCAGGCGCTGTTCGTGAATGAAGGTTTCACCACCCGTTTGCCGGACCTGCCGGCCCGGGAGAGCGAGGCCCTGCTCGGCTTTCTGTTCGATCACATTCGCCGCCCCGAGTTTCAGGTGCGCTGGCGCTGGCAGGAGAACGACATCGCCATCTGGGACAATCGGGTGACCCAGCACTACGCCAACGCCGACTACCTGCCGGCCCGGCGGGTGATGCACCGCGCCACCATCCTCGGGGACAGGCCCTTCTGGCGAGCGAGCTGAAGAGCGCCGCTTTTCCCTGAAAAATGGCCATAAAAAAAGCCCGCCGATGGGCGGGCTCTGGTCATGGCCTCATCCTGCGAGGTCGACATCAGGCCTTGAGATCCAGCACGGCATTGAAGCCGCCGAAGATCATGCGGGCACCATCGAAGGGCATGGGCGGGTTGTCGGGGTTTTTCGGATCCATCCTGGGATCCTGCATCATCTTCTGCATCGCCTCGTCCCGGGTGGCCTTGTCCGGCCATTCCACCCAGGAGAAGACCACGGTCTCATCCTTCTTCGCCGCCACCGCGCGGTAAAAATCGGTCTGCTTGCCGTGTGGCACGTCATCCCCCCAGCACTCCAGCACCCGGATCGCACCGAGTTCGAGGAAGAGGGGATCGAAGTGTCTCGCATGATCGATCATGGCCTGCTTGTTCGCCGTGGGCACGGCGATCACGAATCCATCCACATATGACATGGGAGCGTCCTCCTTGCTTGGGGATTTCAGCATAGCAAGGGAGTCCGGCCACCGCCCCGAGCCTCAGGTGGCGATCAGCCGCTCCAGATCGCTGCGACTCAGGTGTTTGGTATCCACCTTCACGTACAGAGAGCGCTCCTCGGCCACCAGCAGCACGGCGCTCACCCCGTCACAGGCACGCACCTTCTGCTCGAGGACCGGCGTGGGTGCGACACCCTCTGGCAACACGATGCGCAGGCTGCTCACATAGGGGGGCTCCTGCATGGTGAGGCTGACCCCGAACCAGAGCAGGGCCAGGACGGCGCAACCGCCAAATACCAAGGCTGCGCCCCCGATGCCGTAAAGCAGCCCGCCCAGACTGCCACCGATGGCGACCCCGATGAACTGGCTGGTGGAGTAGACCCCCATGGCGGTGCCCTTGTAACCCGGCGGGGACTCCTTGCTGATGAGGGACGGCAGCAATGCCTCCATCACGTTGAAACCGATGAAGAAGATCTGCAGCCCCGCGAGCAGGCCCCAGAGTTGCAGGCCCGCTTGCCAGAGCACCAGCTCGGCGATGAGCATCACCAGCACGCAGAGCTGGAACACCCGCTTCATCTGGCGGCGCTTCTCGGCATAGATGATGAAGGGCACAACGCTCACGAAGGCGATCAACATGGTGGCGAGATAGGCCTGCCACTGGTGCTCCCGCGCCAGCCCTGCCTGCTCCAGCAGTGGCGGCAGCGCCACGAAGCTCGACATCAGCAGGGTGTGAACGCAGAGGATGCCGAGGTTGAGTTTGAGCAGCCTGGGGTTGGTCAACACGGTGCGAAAACCGCCCCGCACCATGGCGGATTCGCGATTTTGCAGATGGGCCTCAGGCCTTGGCACCGCCCAGATCACCAGGGCAATGGCGGCCAGAGCCAGCAGGGCGATGAGCCAGAACAGGCCGGACAGGCCCAGGGCGTGGGTGATGAGGGGACCGGTCACCATGGCGATGGCGAAGGTGATGCCAAAGCTCACCCCGATGAAGGCCATGGCCTTGGTGCGGTTCTGCTCCCGGGTGAGATCCGAGAGCAGGGCCATGACGGCGGCGGAGATGGCACCACTGCCCTGCAAGGCGCGGCCGACGATGACCCCCCAGATGGAGTCGCTCAGGGCGGCGACGACGCTGCCGAGTGCAAACATCAGCAAACCGCCGACGATGAGGGGCTTGCGCCCGATGCGGTCGGAGAGCAGACCGAAGGGGATCTGCAGCAGGGCCTGGGTCATGCCGTAGATGCCGATGGCGAGGCCGATCAGTGCCTCGGAGGCGCCGGCCAGGGACATGCCGTAGGTGGTCAGTACCGGCAGCACCATAAACATGCCGAGCATGCGCAAAGAGAAGACGGAGCCGAGCGCCCAGGTGGCGCGTCGCTCGCCCCTCGTCATGGTGAAATCATTCATGATGGCCTCGATAGACAAGAAGAGAGAAGAAATCCGGACCCGTGACGTCTTGCATTCGTCCGCAGAAACCGGGCAATCACCCCGCACGGGGGCCACATAATAACAGAGCCGGGAAGGTTCCCGGCTCTGGATTCTATTGATTTTCCTGCGTCACATCACAGCGGTGAACCACAGCACTCAAGGCAGCATGGTCACCAGGACCGGCGCCGCATCGGGCTGGAAGTCTACCGACATCATCACGCTCAGGCAGGTGATGGTGACGATGGAGAACATGAACAGCTTGCGGGCCCAGAGGGAGTCATCCACCGCGGCCTTGTAGCCGGACAGCGCCATCCCCAACCACCAGACACTCACCGCCGTGGCGACGATCAGATACTTGTAACCGGCGTAACCGCCGAGGAACAGCATCAGGGTCGGCACCATGAAGGCCAGGATGTAGAGGGTGATGTGGTGTTTGGCCACCGAGATCCCCTTCACCACCGGCAACACCGGGATGTTGGCGGCCTGGTAATCCTTGAAGCGGAAGATCGCAATCGCATAGGAGTGCGGCATCTGCCACAGGCTGAAAATCGCCAGCAGGATCAGCGCCCCCGAGTCGAACTGGCCGCTCACCGCGCAGTAGCCGATGACCGGTGGCGCGGCGCCGGAGAGGCTCCCCACCAGGGTGCCATAGACCGAGTGGCGCTTCATGTAGAGGCTGTAGACCCCCACATAGACCAGGAAGCCCAGCACTGCCAGCAAGGCGGCCAACGGATTGGCCGCGAAGTAGAGCAGTGTAATGCCCGCAACACCGAGCACGCTCGCATACCAGAGCGAGACACCCGGTGCGATCAACCCCTTCACCAGCGCACGGTGCTTGGTGCGCTCCATGATGCAGTCGATGTCCCGGTCGATGTAGTTGTTGAACACGCAGCCGGAGGCGACCACCAGTGACACCCCGACCATGGTCAGGATGAACAGAGGGACGTCGAGGCTCCCCTTGGACGCCAGCAGGAACCCTCCGATAACCGAGATGAGGTTACCGAAGATGATGCCTGGCTTGGTCACTTGCAGGTATTGCTTCATCATCACATCAACCCGCTTAGTGAACCATCATGTTGATGTTGAGGTTGTACATGATCCACAGGGAACCCACCACGACTATGGCAATGATGAGCACGGTGAAGACCAGGGCCACCAGGTTCCAGCGCTCCTCGGAGGAGGTGTTCATGTGCAGGAAGTAGACCAGGTGCACGAAGATCTGCACCACCGCCATGCCGACCACGGTGCCGAGCACCACGGCGTGGGAGGCGGAGCCGTCCATCACCATCCAGAACGGGATGGCCGTCAGGATGAGTGACAGCACGAACCCTATCATGTAGGACTTGACGCTGCCGTGGCTGGCGCCGTGATTGTCAACAGAATGACTCATTTACATGACCCCCATCAGATAGACCACGGTGAAGACGCAGATCCAGACCACGTCCAGGAAGTGCCAGAACAGGCTCAGGCACATCAGGCGAGTACGGTTGCGCTCGGTCAGCCCCTTCTTGGTGATCAGCACCATCATCACGATGATCCAGATAAGACCGCTGGTCACGTGGATACCGTGGGTACCGACCAGGGTGAAGAAGGCGGAGAGGAAGCCGCTGCGATCCGGGCCCGCATCGTTGACGATGAGGTGGTGGAACTCGTAGATCTCCATGGCGATGAAGCCGGCACCGAGCAGGAAGGTCACGAACAGCCAGGTGTTGACGGCGGAGACCTTGTTCTTGTTCATCGCCAGCATGCCGAAGCCGAAGGTGATGGAGCTCAGCAGCAGCAGCATGGTTTCGGCGAACACGAACGGCAGTTCGAAGATGTCCTTGCCGGCGGGGCCGCCGGCAGTGCCGTTGACGAGAACCGCATAGGTTGCGAACAGGGTCGCAAACAGGATGCAGTCACTCATCAGGTAGATCCAGAAACCGAATACCTTGGTGGCACCGGCGTCATGGTGCCCATGATCGTCATGGGCGCCGTGAGTGTGATGGAGTACGTCAGTTGCCATAGCGTCAGGCTACCTTGTTGATGTTGTCGAAATGCTGACCTTCGATACGCTCGATCTCGTCAACCTGTACGTAGTAGTCCACATCGTCGTTGAAGCTGTGGATGATCCAGGTGGCGATCATGCCGACGAAGCCGGCGATGGCCATCCACCAGATGTGCCAGATCATGGCAAAACCGAACACCACGCTGAAGGCGGCGATGATCACACCGGCACCGGAGTTCTTCGGCATGTGGATGGGGGCATACTGGGCCGGCTTGCGGTAGGCGCTACCGTCTTGCTTGGCTTCCCAGAAGGCATCCAGACCCTTGACCTTCGGCTCGATGGCGAAGTTGTAGAACGGCGGCGGCGAGGAGGTCGCCCACTCCAGGGTACGGCCACCCCAGGGATCGCCGGTCAGGTCACGGTTCTTCTCGCGGTCACGGATACTGACCACGATCTGGACAACCTGGCACAGCACGCCGAGGGCGATGAGACCGGCACCGCAGGCGGCAACCACCAGCATGCCGTGGAACTCGGGATCGATGTTCTGGCTGACACGACGGGTCATGCCCATGAAGCCCAGCACGTAGAGCGGCATGAAGGCCACGAAGAAGCCGACAATCCAGCACCAGAAAGCGCGCTTGCCCCAGACGTCATCCAGCTTGAAGCCGAATGCTTTCGGGAACCAGTAGGTGATACCGGCGAAGCAACCGAACACCACGCCGCCGATGATGACGTTGTGGAAGTGGGCGATCAGGAACAGGCTGTTGTGCAGCACGAAGTTGGCAGCCGGCACGGAGAGCAGTACCCCGGTCATCCCACCCACGGTGAAGGTGATGATGAAGCCGACAGTCCACAGCATGGGGGAGCTGAACTCGATGCGACCCCGATACATGGTGAACAGCCAGTTGAAGATCTTCACCCCGGTCGGGATGGAGATGATCATGGTGGTGATGCCGAAGAAGGCATTCACGTTGGCGCCGGACCCCATGGTAAAGAAGTGGTGCAGCCAGACGATGAAGGAGAGCACGGTGATGGCCACCGTCGCCCACACCAGGGAGGTGTAGCCAAACAGCTTCTTCTTGCAGAAGGTCGCCACCACTTCGGAGAAGATCCCGAACACCGGCAGCACCAGGATATACACCTCGGGGTGACCCCAGGCCCAGATCAGGTTGATGTACATCATCATGTTGCCACCCATGTCATTGGTAAAGAAATGGGTACCCAGGTAGCGGTCTGCGGTCAGCAGGGCGATGGTGACGGTCAGGATCGGGAAGGAGGCGATGATCAGGATGTTGGCGCACAGGGCGGTCCAGGTGAACACCGGCAGACGCATCATGGTCATGCCGGGGGCACGCATCCGGATGATGGTGGCAAAGAAGTTCACACCGGTCAGCAGGGTACCTAACCCTGAGATCTGCAGACTCCATATCCAGTAATCGACCCCGACGCCCGGACTGAACTCCAGTCCCGACAAGGGCGGATAGGCCAACCAGCCGGTCTGGGCGAATTCACCAACCCCGAGGGAGATGTTGATCAGCACCACGGCCGCGGCGGTAAACCAGAAGCTCAGGTTGTTCAGGAAGGGGAAGGCGACGTCACGGGCACCGATCTGCAGCGGCACCACGATGTTCATCAGGCCGATCACCAGTGGCATGGCCACGAAGAAGATCATGATGACGCCGTGGGCGGTGAAGATCTGGTCGTAGTGATGGGCATTCAGATAGCCTTCACCACCGGCGGAGGCCAGCACCTGCTGACCACGCATCAGCACCGCGTCGGCAAAGCCGCGCAGCAGCATGACCATGCCCAGGATGAGATACATGATACCAAGGCGCTTGTGATCCACCGAGGTGAACCACTCTTTCCACAGGTATTGCCATTTGCCGTAATAGGTGATGAGGCCGGTCAGCGCCAGCCCACCCAGAATGATACCGACTATCGTGACCATGATGATGGGTTCATGGTACGGGACAGCCTCGAGTGTCAATTTTCCAAACATCAATTATTCCTCGGATCCTGCTTTCACACTCTTGTCAGCCATCGACGTGGCCATGTGTCCTGCATGCTCGTCATGATTCATGGCCGCGTGGTCCATGGTGTCCTCATTGGCGGACTCATGGTTCATGGCCTCGTGCTCCATGGCGCCAGCTTGCTTGGCGTCGTGGCCACCATGGGACATGCCGCCCATGAACTTGTTGATCACATTGACGAACAGCTTGGGATCGGCGCTGGCGAAGTACTCAACCGGGTGGTTTTCGCTCTTCTTGGCCAGAACATCGAACTCACCCATGGTGTTCAGTGCCTTGGAGGAGGCTTTCACCTTGGCGACCCAGGCGTCGAAACCGGCCTGATCTTGCGTCGCGATGGCGTTGAACTTCATGCCGGAGAAACCCGCGCCGCTGTAGCCGCCGGAGATACCCTTGTACTGGCCTGCCTCGTTGGCGATCAGGTGCAGCTTGGTCTGCATGCCCGCCATGGCGTAGATCTGGCCACCCAGCTGGGGAATGAAGAAGGAGTTCATCACGGTGTCTGAGGTCACGCGGAAGTTGACCGGGGTGTTGACCGGGAAGGCCAGCTCGTTGACCGAGGCAATGCCCAGTTCCGGATAGACAAACAACCATTTCCAGTCGAGGGAGATGACATCGACCTGGATCGGTTTCACATCAGACTCCAGCGGCTTGTAGGGGTCGAGCGAGTGGGACGTTTTCCAGGTAATCACCGCCAGGATGGCGACAATGATGACGGGTACGGTCCAGACAACCGCTTCAATCTTGTTGGAGTGGGCCCAGTCCGGCGCGTAGGTGGCTTTGGTGTTGGACGCTCGGTATTTATAAGCGAACGCCACCGCCATGATAATCACGGGCACCACCACAATCAGCATCAAGCCGAGTGCGGTCAATATCAGTGATTTCTGCTCCAGACCGACTTGCCCCTTGGGGCTCATCAGAGCCATGTCGCAACCGCTCAGCAAACCAGCAGTCGCGATCAACAGCAAAGCGCCCAAGCCCCTCTTCACATCAAAAGGTCTCATGCAATGTCCTCATCTTCCCAAGGCTTATTGGTATAATTAAAAAATGCAGCATTTTATTGCATCAGACAGGCATGTGAACAACATGAAAAATTAATCCCAAAATTGTTTTCAAGCTGATACAAACACACAGTGGATGTTAATTACTTGACATCGACCAATTAACTCGGATCCCCGCCCAGCAATTCATCTCCCGTTAATTTTCTACACGGCCAAAAACGCTCACTAATTAAACAAAAACATCATTCATCCTTATATTTCCAATGGATAAACGGAAATCAGGGCCTCATATCGCTCCCTCACATCCGGCATTCTCATTACCAGTTCCTTGATCTGGCGCCATGAAACTATCACAAAAATATAAATTAATTAATCAAACGATCGTATGATTAACTTCTTGCATTCAAAAAAGAACCCATTTCCTCCGCAACCCCCTCCTTTTTTAGCCCCTCAAGGCGAAAAAAACGGGCCCCCTGCGGGGACCCGTCATCAGCACATTCTGCCGCCATTTCTCGTTAACACGACATTAACAAATGACATCTGATGTCAGTCGTGGGCATGCTCCATCCGGGTCGCGACCGCAACCCGATTCCAGGCGTTGATGGTGATGATCTGCATCAGACACTGGGCCAGCAGGGTCTCTCCGAGCAGGATCAGCCCCCGCTGATAGCTCTCCTCGCTGAGACCCTGTTCGGCGATCAGAGTCACCTCGTCGGTCAGGGCCAGCACGGCGCGCTCCCGCTCGTCGAACAGCGGGGATTCCCGCCAGGCAGCCAGCGCCAGCAGCCGCTGAGGGCTCTCCTGCTGCTTCAGTGCCACCGCCCCGTGCATCTCGATGCAGTAGGCGCAGCCGTTGATCATGGAGGCTCGCATCTTGATGAGCTCCTTGAGGGCGGGGGGGATCCCGGTAGTGCCGAGATAGGTTTCCAATCCTCGCATGGCCTGGATGGCGACGGGGATCTGGGTGGCAAGCTGGATACGGTGGGACATGACAAGATTCCTTCGATGAGCACCCCCATGGGCGATGAGGGCATTGTCCACTCTCATTCAGATGAATAGAATATGGCCGTAATCGGCAACAGTTTTGCGTTAAACGCAAAGGATGAGTCATGCTGGATCGCATCCGTATCCTGGCCCAGGTGGTGGAGTCAGGCAGCTTCTCCCGCGCCGCCCGCGCCCTCAATCTGGCCCCCTCCTCGGTCACCCGCACCATCGACGGTCTGGAGCAGCAGCTCGGTGTGCCGCTGTTCAAGCGCAGCACCCGCCAGCTGGTGTTGACCGATCAGGGGGAATACTTTCTCACCCGCTCCCTCCCCCTGCTGGAGGAGGCGGATCAGCTGGTGCAGTCCCTCCAGCCCCTGTCCGGTGCGCCGCAAGGGGGGCTGCGGGTGTCCGTGTTCGAGAGCTTCGGTGCCGCCTGGCTGGCCCCCCGGCTGCCCGCCTTCCTCGCCCGCTATCCCGGCGTGCGCCTCGAGATAGAGCTCGACAACCGGCTGGTGGATCTCGACGCCGAGAACGTGGATCTGGCCGTGCGCATCGGACGTCCTCTCGACAGCGGCCTGCACGCCCGCCGCCTGCTGGCGAATCGTACCCTGCTGGTCGCCTCCCCCGACTACCTGGCAACCCATGGGGAACCGACCCACCCCGGCGACATTGCCAATCACAACTGCCTCATCCGCGGTCAGGGTCGGCAACGACAGCACTGGCACTTTCAGCAGGGGGCCGAGCGTCAGCGGGTCGCGGTGCAGGGCAATCTCACCTCCATCGGCGGTACCCCGCTGCTGTGCGCAGCCAAGGCGGGCTGCGGCCTGCTGCTGCTGTCGAGCTGGATGGTGCAGCAAGGACTGGACGAGGGGTCCCTGCTGCCCGTCCTGCCCGACTGGCAGGCATCTCCCTACGAGGATCGTCACGACGAGATCTATGCGGTGTTTCGCGGCGGACGCTTCTTGAAACCCCAGACCCGCGCCTTCATCGACTTCCTGATAGAGGTGATGAAGCCCCTGCAGGGGCCCCGTTGAGGGTGAAACGCCAACCCGCCAACAAGCAAACGCCGGGCAGCGGCCCGGCGTAGTCAGCATTTGAAAGAGTGAGTGGCGGCAGCCGGGCTCAGTGGGACTTGCGCCCATCCGGACTCGGCACCGGACCGCGATAATCACCATAGGGGAAGATGTTGCGCAGCCGCTGGGCCACGGGCTCAGGAATGGAGCGGGAGAAGACGAGGCGTACCCCGTTGCCATCCCGCTGCCCCAGTATGCGACCGCGCACCGGGTCATGCTGCAGCACCTGTTTGGCCTGCGTCAGGAAACGCGGCGGCACGGAGCCCCGCTTCACCACCACCTTGCCGGGGGCGAGCCGGATCTCGAACAGGGCGCCGCGCCCCAGCTTCATCAACCACCAGATCAGGGCTATCGCCACCACCAAAGACAACCAGGCCATCCGTGCTTCTCCTTGCATCCCATTGATGGCCTCAGTATAGGCCTCGCCGGCGGCCGATTATCGGGGGAGCATCACGCTTTGCCCATCACCGCTGGCCGCCCTGGCGACCCTTGCCCCAGGCCACCAGCGTCTCCCGATAGAGTGACAGCAGCGCCTGATCCCGCACCGCCACCCCGACCCGCTGGGCAGGACAGGCGGCCCACTCGTCGTGGGGATGGGCCTTGCCATCGAATTTTTGCAGGGTGTGGCCGATGGCCGGCCCCTCACTGATGACCCGCACCGGCCCTTCCCGCAGGGTGAACAGGGCAGGATCGATGACATAGGCGATGGCGGAGGGATCGTGCACGTGACAACCATCCAGGCCGATGCGCTCGGAATAGAAGCGCAGGTAGAAGCGGCTCACATCCCACAGGAAGCGGCCCGGCTCCCCGGCTTCGCTGCGCAGGGCGTCCAGATAGGCGCTGCTGAAGAAGCTCTGCTGGGTCACGTCCAGCCCGATGATCACCACGGGCCAATCGGCGGTGAACACCCGATCCGCCGCCTCGGGATCGTCGTGAATATTGGCCTCCGCATAGGGGGTCACATTGCCACGATGGCCGTTGACGCCAAAGGCGCCGCCCATCACGACCACTTCTTTCACCAGCCCGGTGATCTCGGGGGCCGCTTCGAGCGCCAGCGCCAGGTTGGTCAGCGGCCCAATGGTCACCAGGGTGATCTCGCCGGGCGCCGCCTTCAGCGCCTCGACGATGTATTGCCAGGCGGGGCGAGCGTCCGCCTTGATGCTCACCTCTCCGGCCTGCACATCTCCAAAGCCGGTGGGGCCATGCACCACCGTGGTCGGGCCGACCGGCTCGCGTTTGAGCGGCGCCGCGGCGCCCTGGACCACGTCGGCCTTCATGCCATATTGCTGCTTGAGCCAGAGCGCGTTGTGGGTGCCGTTTTCGATGGTGGCATTGCCAAATACCGTGGTGATGGCCATCAGTTCGATGGCGGGGTGAGCCTCGGCAAACAGTATTGCCATGGCATCGTCGATGCCGGGATCCGTATCCAGAATGATCTTGTGAGTCATGGTGCCTCCATACAGCGAAGCTGCCAGTGTAGCGAGTCGAGAGCGCTTTAACAGCGTCGCCATCACAGCCTCGGGGTTTCATGGGAACAAGGCCCGGAGTTGGCGACAGATTGCTCAATCCAGCGCCATCAGGAGGACACCGACCACCGAAACTGCTCCCCTTCTTCCCGCCATTGTCCAGTAAATGGCCAACCGGACGGGCCCGATGGCGGCTCGCCTTGTGGGGCCGCGGCCGGGATGGTATCACTTGGCCTCATCCCTTGATTGCCACAAAGAGGCCCACAGTGATCACCCTGATCAAAGAGTCTGACCAGTTGAAGATGCCCTGGAAGAACAAGCAGGGCACCACGGCCCAGATCCTCATCGCCCCCAAGGGGAGCAGCCTGGAGAAGCTCGACTTTGACTACCGCCTGAGCTCAGCCCCCATCAAGGGGCCGGGCCCGTTCTCTAAGTTCCCCGGTTATCAGCGCATCCTGCTGCCCATCAGCGGCGCCGGTTTCGTGCTCAACGGCCACCCCTATGCCACCCATGAGGCCGCCCATTTCAGCGGTGACGACGAGACCCACTGCGAGTTGCTGAAAAAAGAGGTGATGGATCTGGGGCTTATCTATGACCCCGAGCGCATCAGCGCCAACCTGCGGGTGCTCAACCTCCCCTTCCCCTTGAGCCTGACGCTGGAGGCGGACAAGACCTATCTCTGCCACCTGCTGAGCGGCCAGTTGGCGGTTGATGGCAAAGCCGTGGCGGTCAATGAGACCCTGGTCATCACTGGGGAGGAGATCATCCGCTTCGAGTGCCAGAAGAAGACCACCATCGCCTTCTTCACCCTGCAAGCCAGCGAACAGGTGCAGGCCGCAGGCTGATGGCGGCACTGCCCTGATTGCTAGCACCGAACGCCAGAGACAAAAAAGCCGGGAGAACCCGGCTTTTTATCGGCATCGTTAAACCCTACGCAACTTAACCGACCTTGAAGGCACCCTTCATCATGGCGAAGTGGCCGGGGAAGGAGCAGAAGAAGGTGAGATCCTTGCCCGCCAGCCCCTCGGTCTTGAAGGTGACGCTGGTGCTCTCGCCGCCGCCCACCAGCTTGGTGTGCGCCAGGATACGGGCATCGTCCTTGGGCAGGTAGTCGTGATCGGCGCCGGCACTCATGCCTGCGGTGGCGACCGCCTGATAATCGGCGGTATTCGACAGCACCCAGTTATGCCCCATGGCCGTCACCGGCATCTTGCCCGAATGGTGCAAGGTGATGGTCACTTCCTTGCAGGTAGCCGGAACACTCATCTCCTTCAGGTTGAACTGCATGGCATCATTGCCTTCAATCGCCAGGGCGCATTCGTCTGCCTGGGCCGGTGCAACCATGCCCAGGGCGGTCAGTGAACCAAGAAACAGCAGGGTAATGGCCTTTTTCATCATCTTCTCCTTCGATTGGCTATGGATGGCAACACGCTTGCCTGCAGACTCGCCTCGGCGATGGGCAAAGATGCTGTCGTAATCGATCTTCATTCTACCGGACTGTCATCAATCGACGATGGCTTTTGCTCAAAGCTGCGGACCAGGTCACTCGTCTGAGGCTCATTCTCGGCCACCGTGCGACAGCATTTCCTGATCAGAGTGCCACACCGGTTAATTATTTTCCGCTCCGAGCGGGCAATAAACTCGTCAGCACGGACCGGGTTGGCTAAGCTGCCCGCCCGAATTTCATTGCTTATGAGCGTAGTCGATGTCGTTTTCCGCACCGCTTTCCCCCCTTCGCCACGGCGCCCTGCTGGCCCTGATGCTGCTGCTCAGCGCCTGCCAGCCGAGCCCCACCCAGACGCGGATCCAGGGCAATACCATGGGCACCTACTTCGTGGTGACCATCACGGATACCTACCCGGGTGGAAAGCCTGCGCTGCAAAAAGAGGTCAACGCTCTGCTGGCCCGGATGAACAAGGAGATCTCCACCTATGACCCGGACTCCCTCATCTCCCGCTTCAACCTGGGGCCGGCCAACGCCCCCACCCTCATCCCGGCCACCATGGCCAAGATCGTGCAACAAGGCATCGATGCCGGTCACCTCACCGGCGGCAAGCTGGATGTGACCGTGGGGCCCCTGGTCAACCTCTGGGGCTTCGGGCCGGACAAACGCCCGGTCAAGCGTCCCTCCCCCGAGCAGATAGTCCGTGCCCGCGAGCGGGTCGGCATCGACAAACTGGATCTGCTGCCACAGGGGGACCACTTCCTGCTCACCAAGCGCATTGCGGACCTCTACCTCGATCTCTCCACCCTGGGAGAAGGGGCGGCGTCTGACGAGATTGCCGCGCTACTGGAGCGCAAGGGGGTCGACAACTATCTCATCGAGGTGGCGGGAGCCGTGCGCAGCAAGGGTCACAACAGCCAGGGCAACCCCTGGCGTGTCGCCATCGTCGAACCCTCAGGCAAGCCAGGTACCATTGAAGACGTCGTCACCCCCAACGGCATGGGGCTCAGCACCGCCGGCAGCTATCTCAACTATTACGAGCTGGACGGCAGGCGTTATTCCCACATCATCGATCCCGCCACCGGCGAACCCGTGACCCACAAGCTGGTCTCCGCCAGCGTCATCACCCAGACCACCCTGGAGGCCGATGCCCTGGACACGGCGCTCATGGTGATGGGGCCCGAGCAGGCCATGAGCTTCGCGCGTCGCCATCATCTGGCCGTCTACCTCATCGTCAAGACGGAGCAGGGTTTCGAGGCCAGATACACCCCGGAGTTTGCCCCCTATCTCTCCGCCAAGCCGCAAACCGGCGCCACCAAGCCCGTTTCCTGAGCGAGACGGGGCCAAGCTCTGGCCCAGCAGCGCACTTTCCTGCCGGCAAGGCACGGATTTGTGAGGGACGACACGGGCAATTGCGCCGCCGGATTGCCTGTCTGCGGACTTTGGTGGCACACTTCCCTCATCCCATCCCAGCGCCCTGATCCAGACAGATGCAGACTCCCGAGCCAGAGAAAAAAGCCCAGCCCAAGCCCAGACGCATACTGTTGGTCAATGAGCAGCGCTCCTTCCAGATGATGATGAAGGCCATGCTGCTCAACATCGGCATCAATCGCATCACCTACATCAACTCCGCCGAGGAGGCCAGGCGCCGCTGCCAGAAAGAGACCTTCGACATCTATCTGCTGGACTATGAGCTGGGCAGCGGGGAGAACGGCCGCCAGCTGCTGGAGAGTCTGCGGGATCAGAAGCTCATTCCGCCCCAGAGCGTGGTGATCATGGTCAGCAGCGACGGCTCCCGGGCCATGGTGCTGAGCGCCCTCGAGGCCGAACCCGACGAATACCTGATGAAGCCCTTCTCCCAGGAGCAGTTCTCGTTTCGCTTGAAGCGCGCCCTCGCCCGCCGCCAGGCCCTGGAGAGCGTCTTCACCGCCCTCACCCTGGATGATCTGCCGGCGCTGATTGAGGCGTGCGCCGCCCAGGCCGATCGGGTGCCCCGCTTTGCCAACTTCTGCCGCTGTCTGCAGGCCGACACCCAGCTCAAGCTCGGTCAGGCGAGGGAAGCCCGCAGCCTGATGCGCCAGTTGCTGGCCGGACAGGAGAACAGCTGGGCCCGGCTCACCCTTGGCAAGGCCTGTCATACCCTCGCACTGCATGAGGAAGCGGTGAGCCACCTGCAGGTGACCCTGAAAAATGCCCCGCTGATGGTGGAGGCCTACCTCTGGCTGGCGGAGTCCCAGCTCGCCCTCGGCAACAGCGATCTGGCCCAGCAGGAGCTGCGCCGGGCAGTGGACATCTCCCCCCAGTCAGTCCAGCTCTCCCGCCGGCTGGCCGAGGTCTGCCTGCTGCGCCACGACTACGGTCAGGCCAAGGATGTGTTGCTCTCCCTCATCGATCTCTCCCGCAACTCCATCCACCGCACCCCGCACTATCTGGGGGCCTATATCCAGACTCTGACCCTCTATGCCCTCAACAGCAACGACGGTTACCATATCGCCAACCTGCAAAAGCAGGTGAATTCGGCCCTGTCCCGCATTCGCGACTCCCTGATGATGGCGGAGTTCAACTACCCGGTGTTCGAGCAGATCTGCCAGGCCAGGGTGCAGATCGCCCTCGGTGAGCTGCTCAGGGGCAAGAAGATGCTCTACCGCGCGAACCAGAACTGGCTGGATCAACCCGAGACCATGCCCCCCGCCCTGCTGGGAGAGACCATATTGGCGCTCTATCAGCTCGGCGAGTTCGAGTACGCCGAGAGTCTGCAGGCCCTGCTGGCGGAGGATGAAGACAGGCTGCTCACCACCTGCATCCAGGTCACCCGGGATGACAAGACGGTGCAGGAGCGCCGCCAGCGCTACCAGCAGCTCAACGAGCTTGGGATCAAGGCCTATCAGGGCGGAGAGCTGGAGCAGGCCCTCAGCCACTTTCGCGAGGCCCTGCGCCGCACCCCGGCCAACACCGGGGCGGCCCTCAACAAGATCCAGGTGCTGTTGCAACTGATGCAGAAGAACCGCAAGAGTCCAGAATTTGGCGCCGAGTGCCGGGAGACCCTGGAGGTGCTGGAAGGCATTCCCTTGAATCCCGCCCAGCAGGAGCGTTTTCGCAAGCTGCGCCAGGAATATAACCAGCTCAACTAAGCGCCTCCCGTCCCCCCTCACCTATGCTGATACCAGTTCAGCGAGGGAGAGGACAGCATGGCAATGTGCCGGTATCTGGTGGCCGATGGCCGCCACTGCAGCGAAGAGGCGGGAGATCAGGATCTGTGCCGCTGGCACGACCCCAAGGGGGATCATCAATCCCCCGGCACCCTTCAGGCGCTGGAAAACTATGTGCGCCAGGGGGGTCTGTGCCACGGCTTGCAACTGGCCAGGGCCGAGCTCGCTGACCTCAACCTGGTGAACAAGCAAGGTCCCCAGGGTTTCTTGCTGGAGCAGTGCAACCTCTATCGCGCCAATCTGCGCGGCGCCCACCTCTACGGCCTCAGGATTCACGGCGGCAGCCTGATGAAGGCCGACCTCAGCGAGGCCAACCTGCACTGCGCCGAGCTGCACGACGTGAACCTGCTCGGCATCCGCTGGAAGAACACCCGCCTCGACAACCTGGATACCGGCAAACGGCTGATGCAGGACAGGAAGGGACGCCGCGAGCGGGATCCAGCCCAGGCCCGCGTCTGGTTCAAGGAGGCGGAAGAGACCTACCGGGATCTGCGCAAAGCCTCGGAGGCCCAGGGCATCTTCACCATGTCCGGTCGCTACATCCAGCAGGAGCTCACCATGCGCCGCCTGCAGATGCCGTTTTGCTCCTACCAGCGCTTCGCCTCCTGGATAGTGGATCTCTTCTGCGGCTACGGTGAGGCACCCATGCGGGTGGTGCTCTTCTCCCTGCTGCTCATCTTCATCTGCAGCATCTTCTACTTCTTCTTTGGCCTGAGCTTCAGCGGCAATCATCTCATCTACCAGCCACAGGCGAGCCTCGAGCAGAACGCCTTCTTCCTGCTCGAGTGCCTCTACTACAGCGTGGTGACCTTCACCACCCTCGGCTATGGGGACTTCACCCCCGTCGGCCTGTCGCGAATTGTCGCCGCCTTCGAGGCCTTCACCGGCAGCTTCACGCTGGCGTTGTTCGTGGTGGTGTTTGTCAAGAAGATGACCCGTTGACCCGCCACGGTTCAGGGACTGGCCTCTGGCCCGCCCCGCACTTGCATCCGGGGCGGATCCCGAGTTCAATAGCCACTAATAAAAACGACATGAGCATCCCGACATGAAGATCATCTCTTTCAATATCAATGGCCTGCGTGCCCGTCTTCATCAGTTGCAAGCCATCATCGACAAGCATCAGCCGGATGTGATCGGCCTGCAGGAGATCAAGGTCCACGACGAGGCCTTCCCGGTGGCCGACGTGGAGGCCATGGGTTATCACGTGGCGTTCCACGGCCAGAAGGGCCATTACGGGGTCGCCATCATGAGCAAGCAGGCCCCCATCGAGGTGCAAAAAGGCTTCCCCACCGATGAGGAAGATGCCCAGCGCCGCATGATCATGGCCAGTTTCAAGCGGGAAGACGGCTCCATCATCAAGGTGATGAACGGCTACTTCCCCCAGGGGGAGAGCCAGGATCACGAGACCAAGTTCCCGGCCAAGCAGAAATTCTACGAGGACTTGCAGCACTATCTCGAGACCCACCACAGCCCGAGCGACCAGATAGCGCTGATCGGGGATATGAACATCTCCCCCACGGATCTGGACATCGGCATCGGCGAGGCGAACCGCAAGCGCTGGCTGCGGGACGGCAAGTGCTCCTTCCTGCCCATCGAGCGGGAATGGATGGAGCGCCTGAAAGGCTTCGGCCTGACCGACACCTTCCGCGCCGCCAACCCCACCGAGTGTGAGCGCTTCTCCTGGTTCGACTACCGTTCCCGGGGTTTTGACGAGAACCGGGGCCTGCGCATCGATCTCATCATGGCATCCGATGCCCTCAAGGACACCGTGACCGAAACCGGCATCGACTACGAGCTGCGCGGCATCGAGAAACCCTCGGATCACGCCCCCATCTGGACCTGCTTCGCCTGACGCCAGAGCCTCTCTGGCTGGCAGACGCCACACTCGTCAAACAAGGCACCCCGGGGTGCCTTGTTTGTTGCAACAAAGCCCAGGCAGGGACATCCCGTCCCCCATGGCTCGCCATCACGGTGCGGCGCCACGACTTTCCACCTCTTGAGCACAAGGCGCCCTTGACCTTACCCCTTTAGTAAGGTTTACATTCGCCCCAACGTTTATGGGAGTTGTCCATGCTGTCATCGAGATTGCCCACTGTGCTCATCGCCCGGCTGTTGCTGGCGCTGGTGCTCGTGTGCAATCTGACCCTCTGCATCAGCTGGCACGGCGCCGCCCCCGACGACGGGGCCGCCATGGGGATGTCCGCCTCCATGGGCGGGGAACTCGCGGCCATGCAGAGCCTTGCCTGCCACGACAGCCAGGCCAGCCCCCAGAGTCAGGATGATTGCCAGATGCACGGCGGCCTCAGTGCTGGCGGTGCCGGCCTGCCCCTGCTGGCCGCCCTGCTGATCCTCTTTGCCCTGCCCCTGTTGTTGATGCCGCGCCTCGGGGATCTCCTCGCCCTGGATCAGTGGCTGCGCAACCCCTTGCTGCGCCTGCGCGGTGCCCACCCTCCCTCCTGGCCCAGACGGCATCTGATGCTCTCTGTGCTGCGCCATTAGAAACATCTTCTACCGCTAGCCTGCGTGATGGCATGTCCATCGCCTAAAGCAACCCGTACCAGTCGATTATGTCGCTGGCATCCCGTTTGCCAACCAGGCCTGCCAACCGAGATCCCGCTCTCCATCCCCGTCGGCCCTTGTCAGGCCCGGCTATCAAGCATGGCGGATCCCGGCCCGGCCTGACGGCTCGTCAGAAGAGAAGATGTACCATGTCATCAGCCAAGATTGCCGCGCCACGGCGCCCTGCGGGTCTTCCCGCCACCTGTCCGACTCTTGCGGGGAGGCAGCCATGAACAAGAACCTCATCCTCTGTGCCCTGCTGCTCGCCATCGGCGCCGGCGGCGGCTATCTGGCCGCCACCCGTCTAGGACAGGGCGCCAGCGCCGAGAAGACTCCCCTCTACTGGGTCAACCCCATGGATCCGCGCGACAAACGCGATGGCCCCGCCAAGGACAACATGGGGATGGACTTCATTCCCGTCTATGAAGAGAAACAAGGAGGGTCGCCCGGCACCGTCACCATCAGCCCCCAGATCCAGCAAAACCTGGGAGTGCGGCTCGCGGCGGTGGAAAGGCTGCCCGTCCACCAGCAGATCGAGACCGTGGGTTATGTGGGTTATGACGAGGAGCGGCTGGAAGCCATCAACGCCCGCATGGCGGGCTGGATCCGCAACCTCGCCATCAAGAACGAGGGGCAGAAGGTGGCCAAGGGCAGCTTCATCTACGATCTCTACGCCCCGGATCTGGTGAATGCCCAGCACGAGTATCTGCTGGCGCTCAACACCACCAACCCCCTGCTGCTGCGCGCCGCCGAGGGCAAGCTGAAATCCCTGCAGGTACCGGCGGATCAGATAGCCGCCCTCAAGCGCAGCCGCCAGGTGCAGGAGACCATCCGCATCTACGCCCCGAGCAGCGGCTATGTGTCTGAGCTGAAAGTGCGCGAAGGCCAGTATGTGGAGCCCGCCGCTCCCCTGTTCAACATCAGCACCCTCTCTCAGGTGTGGGTCAGCGCCGAGGTGTTCGAACGCCAGGCCGCCCAGCTGAAGGTCGGCGACCCGGTCACCATGACCCTGGACTATGCCCCCGGCCGCCAGTGGCAAGGCAAGGTGGATTACCTCTATCCCACCCTGGATGCCCAGACCCGAACCCTCAAGGTACGGCTGCGCTTTGACAATCCGGACGAATTCTTGAAACCCAACATGTTCGCCAAGGTGAGTATCCGAAGCGGCAACGGTGCTCCCCAGAATCTGGTTCCTAGCGAAGCGGTGATCCGTACCGGCAGCCAGAACCGGTTGGTGCTGGCCCTGGCGGATGGCGACTTCAAGTCGGTGGCCGTGACCCTGGGCCCCCAGTTTGGCGACAAGGTGGCCATTCTGGAGGGGGTCGAACCCGGCGATCGCATCGTCTCCTCGGCCCAGTTCCTGCTCGATTCCGAATCCAGCATCACCTCCGACTTCCAGCGCATGACCGCGATACGACCCCAGCAGATCTGGACCCAGGGGGAGATCCAGGCGGTGGACCTCTCCGGTCGCACCCTGGGGGTCGCCCACCAGCCCATCCCCGAGTGGCAATGGCCCGCCATGGAGATGGACTTCACCGTCGCCGAGGACGTCGACATGAGCCAGCTGAAACAGGGCCAGAGCCTGCATCTGCAGGTGGAACAAGAAGGGGATGAGTACAAGATCGTCAACGTTCATATCGAGGATGCTGACAAAGCCGCCCCTGCCAACGATGACATGAAGAGCATGGAAGGCATGGATCACAGCCAGCACGACATGGGGGACAAATCATGATCCCTGTCCTGATCTGCTGCGTTACCGGTCAGCCCTCCCAGCCACCCGCGGGCCCTGAGCGAGGAGCCACATCATGATCCCATCGATTATTCGCTGGTCCGTCGGCAACCGCTTCCTGGTGCTGCTGCTGACCCTCATGATCACCGCCTGGGGGCTCTGGTCGGTGAAACAGACCCCGGTAGACGCCCTGCCGGATCTCTCCGACGTCCAGGTGATCATCAAGACCTCCTACCCGGGGCAGGCGCCCCAGGTGGTGGAAGATCAGGTCACCTATCCCCTCACCACCGCCATGCTGGCGGTGCCGGGGGCTACCACGGTGCGCGGCTACTCCTTCTTCGGCGACTCCTTCGTCTATGTGCTGTTTGACGACAGCACGGATCTCTACTGGGCCCGGGCCCGGGTGCTGGAGTACCTGAGCCAGGTGGCCCCGAGCCTGCCCGCCTCCGCCCAGCCCCAGCTTGGCCCCGACGCCACCGGGGTGGGCTGGGTCTACCAGTACGCCCTGGTGGACAAAACCGGCAAGCACGACTTGAGCGAGCTCACCTCCCTGCAGAACTGGTTTCTGAAGTACGAGCTGCAGACGGTCAACGGGGTCTCCGAGGTCGCCACCGTGGGCGGCATGGTGCGCCAGTATCAGGTGCGGGTGGACCCGGACAAGCTGCGCGCCTACGGCATCCCGCTCTCCCTCATCCAGACCGCCATCGAGATGGGCAACCAGGAGACCGGTGCCTCCGTCATCGAGATGGCGGAAGCGGAATACATGGTGCGCTCCAACGGTTACCTCAAGAGCGTGGACGATCTCAAGCAGATCCCCCTCGGCACCAGTGTGCGGGGTGCCCCCCTGCTGCTCGGTGACGTGGCGGAGGTGATCACCGGCCCCCAGAGCCGCCGTGGCATCGCCGAGCTCAACGGCGAGGGGGAAGTAGTGGGCGGCATCATCGTCATGCGTTACGGCGAGAATGCCCAGCACACCATAGACGGGGTCAAGGCCCGCCTCGCCCAGCTCAAGTCCAGCCTGCCGGACGGGGTGGAAGTGGTCACCGTCTATGACCGCTCGGATCTCATCGCCCGCGCCATCGATAACCTCTCCGGCAAGCTCATCGAGGAGTTTGCCGTGGTGGTGCTGGTGTGTCTGGCCTTCCTGTTCCACCTGCGCTCCTCCCTGGTGGTGGTCATCTCCTTGCCCATCGCCATCCTGGTGGCCTTCATCGTCATGCACCTGCAGGGGATCAACGCCAACATCATGTCCCTTGGCGGCATCGCCATCGCCATCGGTGCCATGGTGGACGGGGCCATCGTGATGATAGAGAACGTCCACAAGCACATGGAGCGGGAGCAGCTCACCGACAAGAACCGTTGGCGCATCATCGTGGAGGCGAGCATAGAGGTGGGTCCCGCCATCTTCTTCTCCCTGCTCATCATCACCATGAGCTTCCTGCCGGTGTTCGCCCTGGAGGCCCAGGAGGGACGCATGTTCCACCCGCTGGCCTACACCAAGACCTACGCCATGGCGGCCGCCGCCGGGCTCTCCATTACCCTGGTGCCGGTCATCATGGGTTACTTCATCCGCGGCAGGGTCTTGCCCGAGCAGGCCAACCCGCTGAACCGGGGCCTGAGCAATGGCTATATTCCGCTGCTCAATGCCGTGCTGGCCCGCCCCCGAACCACCCTCGTCACGGCGTTCGTGGTGACGGTGGTGGGCTTCTGGCCGCTGCACTATCTGGGCTCCGAGTTCATACCGCCGTTCGATGAGGGGGACATCATGTACATGCCCACCACGGCGGCCAACATCTCGGTGGGCAAGGCACGGGAGATCCTGCAGCAGACCGACAAGCTCATTCGTACCGTGCCCGAGGTCGCGAATGTGTTCGGCAAGGCGGGCCGCGCCGACTCCGCAACCGATCCCGCCGATCTGGTGATGATGGAGACCAGCATCCAGCTCAAGCCCCGGGATCAGTGGCGCCCCGGCATGACCCCGGAGAAGCTGAAAGAAGAGCTCGACTCCCTCATCCGCTTCCCCGGCCTCACCAACGCCTGGGTTCCCCCCATCAAGACCCGCATCGACATGCTGGCCACCGGCATCAAGACCCCGGTGGGGATCAAGATTGCGGGCCCCGACCTCAAGATCATTCAGGAGATTGGCCAGCAGCTTGAGCAAATCGTCGGCAAGGTAGAGGGCGCCTCGTCCGTCTACGCCGAGCGGGTGGCGGGCGGGCGCTACGTCAAGGTGGATATCGACCGTCTGAAAGCGGCTCGCTATGGCCTCAACATCGCCGAGGTGCAGGCGGTACTCGCCACCGCGGTGGGGGGCATGGACGTGGGCCAGACCATAGAGGGGCGCGAGCGCTATCCCATCAACCTGCGTTATCCCCAGAGCTATCGCGACTCGGTGGCGAGCCTGGAACTGTTGCCCCTGGTCACCCCCAAGGGGGAACGCATCGCCCTGGCGGACGTGGCCCGGGTCTATATCAGCGACGAAGCCCCCATGCTCAGGAGCGAAAACGCCCGCCTGAACGGCTGGGTCTACGTGGATATCCGGGACAGGGACATCGGCTCCTTCGTGGGCGAAGCCAGGGCCGAGGTGGAAAAACAACTGGTGCTGCCGGCGGGTTACGCCCTCACCTGGTCCGGGCAGTATGAGTACATGGAGCGGGCCAAGGCACGTCTGGCCTACGTGGTGCCCCTGACCCTCGCCATCATAGTGCTGCTGCTCTATCTCGCGTTCCGCCGCTTCCAGGAGGTGCTGCTCATCCTCATCACCTTGCCGCTCGCCGTGGTCGGGGGGATCTGGACCGTCTGGCTGCTGGACTTCAACCTCTCGGTGGCGGTGGGGGTCGGCTTTATCGCCCTGGCCGGGGTGGCGGTGGAAACCGGCGTGCTGATGCTGGTCTACCTCAACCACGCCTGGGACGATCTCGTCGCCCGCGGCAAGCCCACCCTGCAGGGCCTGCACGATGCCGTCATCCAGGGGGCCGCCCTGCGCCTGCGACCCAAGATGATGACGGTGGTGACCATCATCGCCGGCCTGTTGCCCATCATGTGGAGCCAGGGTACCGGCTCCGAGGTGATGCAGCGCATCGCCGCCCCCATGATCGGCGGCATGGTGACGGCCCTGGTGCTCACCCTGCTGGTCCTGCCGGCGGCCTTCTATCTGTGGCGACGCCGCGCCGTGGAACGGGCGCAAAGCGATGCCCAATGATCCGAACTCACTATCCAGACCCATTGAATGACAAGGAAAACATCATGAATATCAAAACATTGACCCTGACCCTCCTGCTCGGTTTCGCCTCCCTTCAGGCCCAGGCCGAGATGACCATGAACCACGAGGGGCACGACATGTCCCAGATGGCGGACAAGGAGATGGGGGACATGACCATGACCCGGGGGATCATCACCCGCATCGACAGCGAGAACGGCAAGGTGGGGATCAAGCACGAGGCCATCACCAACCTCAAGATGCCCCCCATGACCATGGTGTTCCGGATGGCGGATCCCGCCCTGCTGGAGGGGTTCAAGGCCGGGGATGCGGTGAACTTCCATGCCGCCAATCCGGCCGGCAAGCTGACGGTGACCATGATGCAGCAGCAGTAACGGCTGCCCAGAGCAATAAAAACGGCGGGATTATCCCGCCGTTTTTCTTTCTGACATCACAAGATGTGGTGATATCAGCCGCGAATATGTTCGATGAAGGCATCGATCTGCTCCCGGCTGCAGGCCGGGTTCATGAAGACCGCTTTTTCCCCCGCGATATAGGAGTACTTGCCCCGCTCGTCATACTCGGAGTGGGCCACCGCCTCCACCCAGTTGGTGTAGAGCCCCACCTTGCCGCGATGCTTGAACAGGTTGCGGTGATAGTCGGTGTTGCGTTGCAGCCGTGCCTTGTAGGCCGCATCCGTGCTGCGGGCCAGCTCGAAGGCGAACTCGGCCTCCGGATCCTGCACCCACTCCGGGTTGTAGATCTTGAAGCCCACGCTCGGCCCCTGGTTTTCCTGGGCCACCAGCTTGACGTTGCCGAGCTGGCTCAGGCGGAAGCGGAAGTAGTTGGCATTCTGCAGGCAGTGGGCCAGCACGGTGCGATAGCCCTCCACCCCCATGTAGTTGAGGGCCGCATAGGCGCCGAACAAGCCGCTCGCGCCGCGGGAACACTCGATGGTGGACTGCAGGTGGGTCTGACCCTGGATGTCCCGCTCGAAATAGGAGAAGTTCTCCGGATCGTTCTCCATCGCCTTGAGGTCATCCTGCTCCTTGATCATCACCAGGCTGGAGGTGTAGGGCACATAGCCCCACTTCTGGAAGTCGACGGTGAAGGAGTCGGCGTATTTGAGCTCCGCAAAGCGCGCCACGTTGCGCTCAATCCCCGCCAGGGTGGCGGCGTTGATGGCGAGCGGGTTGGCGGCAAAGTCGTAATCCAGGAAGAAGATCATCGACCAGCCGATGGCGGCATCCACGTGGATGTGGGGCTTGACCGCCACCTCGAAGCGCTCACACAGGCGATCCCGCAGCGCCACCACGGGTTTGACCTGATCCACCCCGAAGGTATCGGTGGTGCCCATGGTGAGCATGATGGTGGGTACCACGTGCTTGAGGGCAAAGCAGGCGGTCAGGGTGCGCTCGAGATCCACCAGATCGATGTCGTTGTTCTCGCCGACCTGGATGCGGATGGTCTTGTTCTCGATGTCCACCCCGAGCAGGGAGAGGTTGGTGATGTTGGAGTAGTGGCCGCCCTGGGAGTTGATGATGCGGTAGTCCTGATAGTGGCCGAGCCCCTTGTGCTTGGCCTCGGGCAGGCTCTTGCGGATGCCGAGCAGGTAGCCGTAGAGGTTACAGAAGGTCCCCCCCTGGGTGAAGATGCCGGTGGCACGCTCGGGATCGTACCCCGCCAGCAGGGCTATCTGGCGTACCACCTTCTTCTCGAGCTCCTCGGCCACCCCGGCGTACTCGGAGTAGACCAGGTTCGGGTTCGCGAGAATGCCCATCTGGGCGCCATAGATGGCGGGATCCGCCGACATGGTGATGACGTTCTCCACGCTGGCGGGGTTTTCCCAGTCTTTGGAGAGGGCCCCGGCGAACAAGAGCTCGGTCATGGGCTCGCCCGGCGCGCGCATGGCTTGCGGCACCGGCATGGTCTCGCAGAGATCCGCGAGGCGGGCGTGGCCATCCGGCCAGGCGTTCAGCCGCGCATCCGGGGCAAGGCCGCGGGCGCGAAACTCGTTGAGGGTGGCGAAACCGGGCTCGCGAAACACCGGCCAGAGCTCGGGATTGCGGGAGAAGTAGTGAGCCTTGACGGTGGCGAAGCGGGCGGCGAAGGCGGGGGAGACGGCGTTGACGCCGTCATCTTTCAGGTAAACCAGGTCACTCATGTTGATACCATTTGGACTGCAACGATGGGTCCGGTTATACCCGCAGGGCTGCATTTGAAACAGCGACAATAACTAATGGCCTGCCCTACTTTTTATCATGCCCCAGTCAGGGCAAGGGCTGGCTGCAAGGGGCCGTCCCCGGCCCGTGACCGTTTCGTGATCCCGCTCTCACCCGCCGTGATGCCCCGCCGGGGCGGGTCACCCGGCAGGCCTGATGCAGCCCCGGGTTCAGCACCTGGCGCCGGCCCGATTTAGCGCAGCGCCGCCACCAGCCAGCCCTGAAGCTCGGCCAGCTCGGCCGTCTGCCCAGGAAACGCCTGCTGCAGCTCGCTGAGCAAAGCGCCGATGGCCTCGGGCCGATAGGCGATGCCGGGCAACCGCTCGGCCAGGGCATCCAGGGGCGCGGGATCCAGGCTGTCGCTGAAGATCTGCACCCGCCCGATGACCCCCTTCTCCACATCGAAGTGCAGCTCCACCCCGCCCCAGCCGAAGCGCTCGTCCAGCTGATGGCTGAAAGATGGCGCGTGGCCGAAGTTCCACTCCCAGCTGCGCTGGCGGGAGAAGGTCTCGGCAAAGCCCGGCAAGTCCGGCAGCTGCTCGGGGGAGATATGCTCGGGTTGAACCCGCTCGCCGTAATAGGCGAAGAAGGCTTCCAGAAGGGCCTCACTCACCCGCTCATGGTCGACTCCCGGCAGCAGTTCGCTCAGGTTGGCGACCCGGCTGCGCACCGAGGTGATGCCCTTGGCCGCGAGCTTCTTCGGATCCGGGTTGAGGTAGTTGGCGAGGCGGCTGAGATCGGCGTCCAGCAGCAGGGTACCGTGGTGAAAGCCGCGATCATGGGTCTCCCGGTAGGCCGAACCCGATACCTTGCGATCCCCGTCCGGGGTCGCCACCAGCAGATCGTTTCGACCGGAGGCGAAGGCCTCCACCCCCAGCCGCTTCAGGGCATCCAGCACGATGGCGGTGGAGATGCTCTTGTCATAGCCTGGCTTGCCCGCCATGAAGGTGAAGCAGCTGTTGCCGAGATCATGGAACACGGCGCCACCACCGCTGCTGCGCCGGGCCAAGGTCACCCCATCCTCCTCCATACGGCGGGTGTTGCACTCCTTCCAGGGATTCTGGGCACGGCCTATGACCACTGTATTGGCGTTACGCCACAGGAAGAGCACCCGCTGGCGCGGATCCATCTGGCGGAAGATGCACTCCTCCACCGCCAGGTTGAACAGGGGATCGTGGGAGTCGGAGATGAGCAGGCGCAGAGGGAGCATGGGCAAGCCTTGTTCGGAGTATGGGAGCCCGATACTACCACCTCGGGCCGGAAGATGGGCCCTGCCCACGCGGGAATACCGGGATCAAGGAGCCCGTTGCCAGCCCCTGTCCACCAGCAGCACCCCCACCACCATGGCGATGACGAAGAGCCCGATCAGGGGCTGGCCAGCGGTGACCAGCGCGAGGGCCGGCCCCGGGCAGATGCCTGCCATGCCCCAGCCGATACCAAAGAGGGCGGCTCCACCGAGCAGGCGGCCATCCAGGGTCGGTGCGGGCACATCGGCGATGGGAGCCCCCGACAGGCTCTGGCGGCGAGGCCGTATCAATAGGAAGTACCCCGGCATGAACACCAGCAGGGCGCCCCCCATCACGAAGGCCAGACTGGGATCCCAGGCTCCGGCGAGATCGAGAAAACCCAGCACTCTCGCGGGATCCACCATGCCGGAGAGGGCAAGACCCAGCCCGAACAGCAGGCCACAGAGCAGGCTCGTCAAACGTTCCATGGTGACTTCCTCACAGCAGGTGGCGGCTGACAAACACGGTGAGCACCGCGGTCGCCATGAAGACGAGGGTGGCGACCAGGGAGCGGCGCGACAGTCGCCCCACCCCGCAGATGCCGTGGCCGCTGGTGCAGCCGTTGCCAAGACGGGTGCCTACCCCCACCAGCAGACCCGCCAAGGCGACCCTGGGCCAGGGGGGCAGCACCGCCAGGGTCGGCAGGCTGGCCCAGCCGAGGGCGAAGGCCGGCAGGGCACCACCGGCCAGTCCCAGCAGGAACAGCCAGCGCCAGCCTCCCCGCTCCTGCAGTGCCCCCGCCAGTATGCCGCTGATCCCGGCCACCCGGCCGTTGACCAGCATCAGCAGCAGGGCGGACACACCGATCAACATGCCGCCCCCGAGGGCAAACAACCACTGGCTTTCAAACATGGGACTCTCCTGCCTGAGGAAATGGGGGCACGCTCTGCTCGCAACCTTGCGGAACGGGCCCTGCCGTTTAATTAGATATCGCTAATGAAAGCCATTCTATCGCCGCACCCAACATTAGCAATATCTAATTTACTGCCACCATCGAGGCCAGGCTCTCTACCCGGCCGGGAGTTGGCACCAAAAACGCCAGGCACCGGAAAGGTGTTTCCAGATGTTGCTGCGCCGCCCCCATCCTTTACCTTGGCGGCCCGGATCTGTACCATCTTGCCGTTCATTCACAGCGGAGACCATCAGTGGGCAACTCATCAAGTGACAGTAGCAAGCCGGCCATGGGCGTCGGCAGCCAGGTCGCGAGCTAGCCGCAGCAATCGTTCTGCCGCGCCTCGCACCCCGCGAGAGGCGAGCATCTCCTCCCTTTCTCTTTTTACACTTGACGTCAAGTGACCGGCTGCAATCACCGGACACCTTGCCTGCATAGTTTCTGCTTCCCACAAGGAGGCTGCTATGCGTTTTGTTTCAACCCGTTTTGCTTCAATGCCCGCCCGCACTGCCGTGCGCCGCGCTCACTCTCTGCTCGACAAGCTGGGGCTGGCTGCCCTGTCACGCAGGCTGGCAAAACCCAAATCCCAGCACTACCGGCTGCGGATCCGCTGCCAGGGCCGGGCCGACATGCTCCCGGTACTGGAACTGGTGGCCCACACCCTGCAACCGGCGGGGCTACATCCGGTGCCATCGCTGCGGCCGGGGCCCGGGGAAAGACGGGAGCTGGTGCTCAACCTCGACTGCACCCTGCCCCAGCGCCGCTACCTGGTGCAATTCGTCCATCAGGTCGGGCTCAGCCACCCGGTACGCTGGGAACTGCGCCCCGTCCCCTGATCCCGGCTCGGGAACCAGGGGGGCACAGTCGCCCCGCAAGCCCCGGAATGCCGGGGCTTGCTCATTACCCGGGGCCAGCCATCCGGGATGCTGGCCATTGCCCCCCGTGCAACACATTCATCTGCCATGATGGCCTTTCACGCACGGGTTCATCTTTCATTTTGCGTATGGCAGCGATTCAAGCTGCCCTCTCGCAGGCCGTCGTCATCAAGAGGAGTACGCCATGAGAATGTGGCAACAATTTGATCTGCTGGCCCTGACCGACACCTTGGCCAGCCTGCTGCTGGCCTTCGTGCTGGGCAGTCTGGTGGGGCTGGAGCGCCAGTATCGCCAGCGCACCGCCGGCCTTCGCACCAACGTGCTGGTGGCCGTGGGGGCGGCCCTGTTCGTCAATCTGGCCCAGCGCATCTATGACCTGCACGGGGGCAGCTACGGCGTGGTCCACGTGGTGGCCTATATCGTCTCCGGCATCGGCTTCCTCGGCGCCGGCGTCATCATGCGGGAATCGGGCAACATCCGCGGCATCAACACCGCCGCCACCCTCTGGGGGGTGGCCGCCGTGGGGGCCGCCTGCGGTGCCGGCTTCGCCATGGAGGCCATACTCGGCGCCCTCTTCGTGCTGGCCGCCAACACCCTGCTGCGCCCCCTGGTCAACCAGATCAACCGCCACCCGGTGGACAACGAGGATACCGAGCTGACCTATCGCGTCACCGCCCTCATCCGTCGCACTCACCAGAAAGAGGTGCTGCCCTGGCTGGAGCAACAGCTGGAGCAGGCCAACTATCCCCTGAGCGAGCTCGATATCGAGCCGTTCGGGGAGCAGGATCTGGAGATCTCCGCCGTGCTGCTCGCCACCTCCATCGATGGCGACGAGCTGGATGCCCTGATGAAGACCCTGGGTCAGCATCCCCGCATCAAGCAGGTGTTCTGGCGCACCAGCACCACGGATTGAAGCTCCCAAGGGGGGCTATCACCCGAAACAGGCAAAAAGAAAGCCGGCACTGGGCCGGCTTTCTTGCATCACAAGACCATCACTTGGTCAGGTCGTCGAAGAAGCGTTTCACTCCTTCGAAGAAGCCTTCCGATTTGGGCTTGTGGGTCTTGGCGGCGGCACCGCTGAACGACTCGTCCAGCTGGCGCAGCAGATCTTTCTGGGTGTCGGTCAGCTTGACCGGGGTCTCGATGACCACCTTGCACATCAGATCGCCAACCTGGCCGGAGCGCACGGACTTGACGCCCTTGCCCCGCAGGCGGAACAGCTTGCCGGTCTGGGTCTCGGCGGTCACCTTGAGCTTCACCCGGCCATCCAGGGTCGGCACTTCGATCTCGCCGCCAAGGGCCGCGGTGGTGAAGCTGATGGGCACTTCGCAGTAGAGATCGTTGCCATCGCGCACGAAGATCTCGTGCTCCTTGACGTGGACCTGTACGTAGAGATCCCCGGCCGATGCACCGGCTTCCCCCGCTTCCCCTTCGCCGGAGAGACGGATGCGATCGCCAGTGTCGACACCCGCCGGGATCTTGACCGACAGGGTCTTGGTCTTCTGGTAGCGACCTTCCCCATGACACTTGCGGCAGGGATCCTTGATGATCTTGCCACGGCCGTGACAGTGCGGGCAGGCCTGCTGCACCGCGAAGAAGCCCTGACGCATCTGCACCTGACCGGCACCGTGGCAGGTCGGGCAGGTCTGGGCCGTGCTGCCGGTGTGGGCACCGGAGCCGTTGCAGACCTCGCAGTGGACCTGGGTCGGGATCTTGATCTCCTTGGAGACCCCGCGCACCGCCTCTTCCAGTGTCAGCTCCATGTTGTAGCGAAGGTCGGAGCCACGGGCCGGGCCACGACGGCCACCGCCACGACCACCGAAGATGTCGCCAAACACATCGCCGAAGATGTCACCGAAATCGGCACCGCCGCCGAAGCCGCCGTGACCGCCACCCTGGCTCTGATCCACACCGGCATGACCGTACTGGTCATAGCGGGCACGCAGGTTCTCGTCGGTCAGGACCTCGTAGGCTTCCTTGACCTCTTTGAACTTCTCTTCGGCGGCCGCATCACCCTGGTTGCGATCGGGGTGATACTTCATCGCCAGACGCTTGTACGCCTTCTTGATCTCGCGCTCGTCGGCACCTTTTGCCACCCCGAGCACTTCATAGAAATCGCGCTTCGACATACTCATCCTGTTGCTATATCAGCAGTTACGCAGACGGGCGTTGGTCACCCAACGCCCGTAAATTCATCGACCAAGCCGCCGGGCGAAGTGGCTTCGCCCGACTGGGTGTGGCTTATTTCTTGTCGTCTTTCACTTCTTCGAACTCGGCGTCGACCACGTCGTCGTCAGCCTTGGCAGAAGAAGCCTGACCGGCGTCAGCACCGGCAGCGCCTTGCGCCTGAGCCTGCTGCTGGGCAATCTCCATCAGCTTCTGGGACGCTTCCATCAGAGCCTGTTGCTTGGCTTCGATGGCGGCCTTGTCGTCACCCTTGATGGCGCTTTCCAGCTCGGACAGGGCGGTCTCGATCTTGGTCTTGTCGTCGGCCGGCAGAGCTTCACCGGCTTCGGTGACCTGCTTGCGTACGGAGTGGACCAGACCGTCAGCCTGGTTGCGAGTCTGCACCAGCTCTTCGAACTTCTTGTCCTCGGCCGCGTTGGCTTCGGCTTCGCGCACCATGCGTTCGATCTCGTCATCAGACAGACCGGAGGAGGCCTGGATGGTGATCTTCTGCTCCTTGTTGGTCTCCTTGTCTTTGGCGGAGACGTGCAGGATGCCGTTGGCGTCGATGTCGAAGGTCACTTCAATCTGCGGCAGACCGCGCGGTGCCGGGCGGATGCCTTCCAGGTTGAACTGGCCCAGGGACTTGTTGTCGCTGGCGCGCTTGCGCTCACCCTGCAGCACGTGAATGGTCACGGCAGACTGGTTGTCTTCGGCAGTGGAGAACACCTGGGACTTCTTGGTCGGGATGGTGGTGTTCTTCTCAATCAGCGCGGTCATCACGCTGCCCATGGTTTCGATACCCAGGGAGAGCGGGGTGACGTCCAGCAGCAGTACGTCGGTCTTGTCACCGGACAGTACGGCACCCTGGATGGCGGCGCCCATGGCCACGGCTTCGTCCGGGTTGACGTCTTTACGCGGCTCTTTGCCGAAGAAGTCGGCAACGGTCTTCTGCACCAGCGGCATACGGGTCTGACCGCCCACCAGGATGACGTCGTCCACTTCAGACACGGACAGGCCGGAGTCTTTCAGGGCGACACGGACCGGCTCCAGGGAGTCCTTGACCATGTCTTCCACCAGGGATTCCAGCTTGGCGCGGGTCACCTTGATGTTCATGTGCTTCGGACCGGTGGCATCTGCGGTGATGTACGGCAGGTTCACGTCGGTCTGCTGAGCGGAAGAGAGCTCGATCTTCGCCTTCTCGGCGGCGTCTTTCAGACGTTGCAGGGCCAGCTGGTCCTTGCGCAGGTCGATGCCCTGTTCACGCTTGAACTCGTCAACCAGGTAGTTGATGACGCGGTTGTCGAAGTCTTCACCACCCAGGTGGGTGTTACCGTTGGTTGCCAGTACTTCGAAGGTGGTTTCACCTTCCACTTCGTCGATCTCGATGATGGAGATATCGAAGGTACCACCACCCAGGTCGTATACGGCGACCTTGCGCTCACCCTTGACCTTGTTCACGCCGTAGGCGAAGGCCGCGGCGGTCGGTTCGTTGATGATGCGCTTGACGTCCAGACCCGCGATGCGACCGGCATCCTTGGTAGCCTGACGCTGGGCGTCGTTGAAGTAGGCCGGTACTGTGATGACCGCTTCGGTCACCGGCTCGCCCAGGTAATCCTCGGCGGTCTTCTTCATCTTTTTCAGCACTTCGGCAGAGATCTGCGGCGGTGCCATCTTCTTGCCTTTCACTTCAACCCAGGCGTCACCGTTGTCAGCCTTGGCGATGGCGTACGGCATGATCTCCAGATCGCGCTGCACTTCGTCATCTTCGAAACGACGGCCGATCAGACGCTTGATGGCGAACAGCGTGTTCTTCGGGTTGGTGATGGCCTGACGCTTAGCCGGCTGACCAACCAGGATTTCGCCGTCATCGGCATAGGCAATGATGGACGGAGTAGTACGGTCGCCTTCCGCGTTCTCGATCACGCGAGCATTATCGCCATCCAGAATAGCGACACAGGAGTTGGTAGTACCCAGGTCAATACCGATGATTTTACCCATTTGACGAATCTCCAAATACTTTGAATAAACTGGCGAGGGGCTCGCCTTAATACGTTAACGGCTAGGTGGGGCCTGCCACTGTGGCTTTCAAGCTCCCGGCATCACATTTTGTCACCCCTTGAATGGGGTCCATCGAGGATGCCGCCGTGGCCTTGTCACCTATATGGGGTCGCAACTTCGCGCTTCAAGCCCCGGCTTGAAAAAACTGTATCAACTGTGCCGATTTAACCCGAACCCGGACACAGGTGTGGCATCGGGCAACAAAAAGCCCGCCGAGCGGCGGGCTCAATGGGGGGACGCGTCTCAGGCCGGAGCCTTGGAGACCATCACCATGGCCGGACGGATCACGCGACCGTTCAGCTCGTAACCCTTCTGCATCACGGCGATGACGGTGTTTGGCGCCAGTTCTGCGTTTTCGATCATGCTCATCGCCTGATGGGCATTGGGGTCGAACGGCTGGTTCTGGGGATCCAGCGCCACCAGGCCGAACTTGGCGACCCCGCCCTGCATGGATTTCAGGGTCAGCTCGACCCCTTCGATCATCGGCTTGAGGGCTTCGTTTTCCTTGTCGGCAAGTTCGATGGCACGCTCCAGGTTGTCCAGCACGGGCAACAGTTCGCCGGCGAATTTCTCCAGCGCGAACTTGTGCGCCTTCTCTACGTCCTGGGCCGCGCGGCGACGCAGGTTTTCCATCTCGGCGACGGCACGCACGGCGCGCTCACGCTCATCGGCAGCCGCCTGCTGGGCCGCTTCCAGTTGCGCCTCAAGCTCGGCGATGCGGGCCTGCTCGGCTGTCACTTCACTGTCTACATCGGTCGGCTCGACTGGCTGGGCATCCACTTGCTCCATCGCTTCAACCTTTTGCTCTTCGTGGTTCATGACATCTCCAATATTCAGGGTGACTTCAAACAAATCAGGGCAGCCTGGCTGCGATCAATGGCGCTATTATGGGGACGCAGCCCCCGCTTTCAAGGGGAAAAGGCCAGAACATGGAGGATGAGGCCGCTTTGCCCACTCTTTCACCGCCGTTCAGGGTGGGATCAACCCAGTCCGCATGGAGGCAGACAAATCCCCACCAAAGCGCGGTATACTCCCCTCAATACTTGGCCCAGACCCGATAACCTATGGATTCTCCGTTCAAAACCATCGCCCTCATCGGCAAGCCCCATCATGAAGGCGCCAACCAGACCCTCAAGGGCCTCTATCAATACCTGAGCACCCGCGGCTTTCGGGTGCTGCTCGAGAGCCGGGTCGCCCAGACGCTGGGGATCCAGGGCGAGAGCGTGCTGGATCTGGTGCAGCTCGGCGAGCAGGCGGATCTCGCCATCGTCGTCGGCGGGGATGGCAACATGCTGGGGGCGGCCCGGGTGTTGTCCCGCTTCGATGTGGCGGTGATCGGGGTCAACCGGGGCAACCTTGGCTTCCTCACCGATCTCTCCCCCCAGGATTATCTGCTGCCCCTGGAACAGGTGCTCTCCGGCCACTTCAAGAGCGAGCACCGCTTCCTGCTGGAAGCCGCCGTCTATCGCCACGGGGAGCGCAAGTCCAGCAATCTGGCGGTCAATGAGGCGGTACTCCACCCCGGCAAGATTGCCCACATGATCGAGTTCGAGGTCTATATCGATGGCAGCTTCATGTACAGCCAGCGCTCGGACGGAATCATAGTCGCCACCCCCACCGGCTCCACCGCCTACTCCCTCTCGGCGGGGGGAGCCATCCTCACCCCCAAGTTGAACGCCATCACGCTGGTGCCCATGTTCCCCCACACCCTGAGCAGCCGCCCCATCGTGCTGGACGCGGACAGCGAGGTGCGATTGCTGGTCTCCCCCGACAATCAGGATGACGCCATGCAGGTGAGCTGCGACGGCCAGGTGACCCTGGCGGTACACCCGGGGGACGAGATCCTCATCAAGAAGAGCAACCACAAGCTGCACCTGGTGCATCCACTGGATTACAGCTACTTCCACGTGCTGCGCAACAAGCTCGGCTGGGGCAGCAAGCTGTTCTGACATCCCTGACACGCCCCTTTTGCATCCTGCTGCGGGCTGACACTTTACTGTATGTAAAACCAGTATATACTGGATACATACACAGTAATGTTGGCCCACACAGGATGAGACCATGCTGACCCAACTGACCATCACCAACTTCGCCATCGTCAAGTTTCTCGAACTCGACCTGCAAGCCGGCATGACCTGCATCACCGGGGAAACCGGCACGGGCAAGTCCATCGCCATCGATGCACTCGGGCTTTGCCTTGGGGAGCGGGCCGAAGCCAGCATGGTGCGACCTGGCAGTGACAAGACCGAGGTCAGTGCGCGCTTCCTGCTGGACGGCAATCCTGCCGCCCGGGCCTGGCTCGTCGCCAACGAGCTGGAAAACGAGGGAGAGTGCATTGTGCGGCGAGTGCTCTCCGCCGAGGGGCGATCCCGCAGTTACATCAACGGGGTTCCGGTGCCCCTGGTGCAGCTCAAGAGCCTGGGTCAGCTCCTGGTCAACGTCCACGGTCAACATGCCCATCAGTTGCTGCTCAAACCCGACTATCAACTCGCCCTGCTGGACGGTTACGCCGGCCACCACCTGCTGCTGGACGACGTGCGCCACCATTACCAACAGTGGCGTCAACTGCAAAATGAACTGAACCGCCTCAAGGCCGAGCAGCAGCAGCGAGAGGCCCGCCGCCAGCTCATCGAATACCAGGTGCAGGAGCTGGACGAATTCGCCTTGCAACCGGGGGAATTCGAAGCCATCGAGGAGGAGCACCAGCGTCTGGCCAACGGCACCGAGCTGATGCAGGAGTGCGGTGCCTGCCTGGATCTGCTCTATGACAACGAGGAGACCACCATCGCCGGCCTGCTTCAGCTCGCGGTGGACAGAACCGAAACCCTGGTGGCCATGGACAGTCGTCTCGGCAACGTGCTCGGCATGCTCAATGAGGCACTGATCGGCGTGCAGGAGAGCCACAGCGAGCTGCGCAGCTACCTGGATCGACTGGAACTCGATCCCGAGCGCTTCAACGAGCTGGAGGCCCGCCTCTCTCGTGCCATCAACCTGGCCCGCAAGCACCATGTCAAACCGGCCGAGCTCGCCCAGCACCACCAGGAGCTGGCGGGGGATCTCGCCCGCCTCAACTCCGATGAGGAGCGCCTGGAAGGCATGGAGGACGAATTGCTGCGAACTCGTCAGGCCTTCGTACAGGCGGCAGAGGTACTGAGCCAGAGCCGCCAGCGTTATGCCAAGGAGCTGGGCACCAAGGTGAGCGCCAGCATGCACGAGCTGGCCATGCCCGATGGCCGCTTCACCATAGAGGTGCGCCCCGATGCCCAGAGCAGCCTGTCGCCACTTGGCATCGATCGGGTGGAATTCATGGTCACCACCAACCCGGGGCAACCCATTCAGCCCCTTGGCAAAGTCGCCTCCGGTGGCGAATTGTCGCGCATCAGCCTGGCCATCGTGGTGATCAGCGCCCGCAAGATCTCGACCCCGACCCTCATCTTCGATGAAGTGGATGTGGGGATCAGCGGCCCGACCGCTGCCGTGGTCGGGCGCCTCTTGCGTCAGCTCGGCGAGTCCACCCAGGTGATGGTGGTCACCCACCTGCCCCAGGTGGCGGGCAAGGGACACCAGCACATGGTGGTGAGCAAGCATACCGACGGCAAGACCACGGAGACCCAGATGCAGGCACTCAACCCCGGGGCAAGGCTCAACGAGCTGGCCCGGCTGCTCGGGGGGGATCAGATCACCGACAACACCCTGGCCAACGCCCGCGAACTGCTCGCCTCATAGCGCAAGGGCGGGAAGGGGCAACCCCCCCTTCCCGCCCTTGGAATAACTGAGATAAAACAACCACCGCAGCTCAAAAAACTAAATAAACCACAACTTAAAGCATTTTAATCCAAGGCATTGATGAAATTCCTCTATCTATAGTCCCTCCCCGTAGCGACAAATCCCCCTAAGTGATGACGCCCTGACGGCAACCCAGTGTAAACTCCCTCTATCCTTCCCTCTGGTCGGTCTCGGCAACATGATCTCTGCCAACCCCCCCTCTCAATCAGGAAACCGCCCCATGATCCAGGTCTTTGGTCACAAGAATCCCGACAGCGACAGCATCTGCACCGCCCTGGTCACCGCCGACTGGCTCAACAGCCAGGGTCGCCCCGCCCGAGCCTTTGCCCTGGGAGCCCCCATCGCCGAAACCCGCTTCATTCTGGAAACCGCCGGAGTGGAGGCGCCCCCCGTGTTGACAGGCAGCGTGGCTGACAAACCGGTATTTCTGGTGGATTTCAGCGAGCTGGAGCAGGGGCCGGAAGGGCTGGCCGATGCGGATGTGCAGGGGCTCATCGACCACCACCGCCTCGGCACCCTGATCACCCGAGGCCCCCTCGATGCCTGGGTGAGAGCCGTCGGTTGCAGCGCCACCGTGCTGCTCGAACTGATGGGCCATGAGAACCTCTCCCGCCCTCAGGCCAGGTTGCTGCTAGGGGCTATCGTCAGCGATACCTTCAACTTCACCTCCCCCACGACCACGGCGCAGGACAGGCTGGCGGTCGAGCGACTGCTGCCCATCGCCCAGCTGGAACTGGCTCCCTTTGCCCAGACCCTGCTCGAGCGCCGTACCCAGTTGGGGGATACCCCCCTGTCCGAGGCCCTGGTCGCCGACGAGAAAGCCTATCAGATAGGGGGACATGCCCTCATGGTGAGCCAGATCTGTGTGATGAACCCGGCCGAGATCATAAACCGCTCCGATGAACTGCAGCAGGCCATGACAGCGCGACTGATGAAAGACAAGCTGGATGGGTATGTGCTGATGCTGACGGATCTCGCCAAGGGAGAGAGCCAGCTCTTCTTCGCAAGCCAGGGGATCTTGCCCGGCGAGCCTGTGCATCTGGCTGGCGCCGTCAGCCGCAAGAAGGAAGGGCTGCCCTGGTTGACCCGTTACTTCACCCAGCAACCCGCTTGATATGACCCCTCAGGCCCTCGCCAGGTGCGAGGGCCTCAACTTGGTTAACAGGTCCTTGTCAATTCTTGCAACATTTCCTTCATTTTCCATTCAACTCAATCTGTTATGATGATGTAAATGGAGCCGGAGCCCACTGCCATCATCGACAATTCGTGACTCAGTCGCCGCGCACCGGGTTCGTTTGTTCTGACATTTTGTGGACAGCCAAGGCTGGCGCCACCTGTCCGCACCTGCCGAGGAGAACTGCTTATGAGCCCGACCAATATAGTGCTGTTGCTGGAAGGCAAGGATTACGAGCAGGAGACGCTGACCAAGGCGAGCCACCTGGCACAGGCCATGGGCTGCAAACTGACCCTGCTGCACCTGACTCACAGCAGCAAGATTCGCCAGCAGAGCCTGTCACTGTCCCAGGAGGAGCGCAGCGCCCAGGGCACTCTGGATGCCAAGGCCGTCATTAGCCAGCTCATCACCCAGTTGCACCACCCGGTGGATTACCAGTGTCTGGTGGTCGATGATGTGGTCTCTGCACTCAAGCACTGGCTTTCGTCAGAACCCAACAGCCTGTTGCTGGTCGGCAGTCGCCACCACTGGATGGAAGGCTCGCTGGCACGGTTGCTGCTCTACAAGCTGCCCGTCGATATCCAGATCTGCCACGAGCCCTATGCAGAACCCCTCAAGGCCGTCGGCTGACAGACCCGGACCCGCTATCATGCGGGTCCTTCCTCCAGGCAGGAGCCTCCTGCTCCACTCTTGCCTGCTCGCCCATCGTACCTGCGCCCCATGGGCGGGATCCCTCGTCGAGAGGGCGCCCGACCACCCAGTAATGATGATGTTATCTACATAATTACTTACACATTGTCCGCTGTTTTTTAAGCCCCATTTGCTGCAGCATAGGGCCCCTGCGCGCCTTGGCAGATTTCCGTTCAGGTAGACAAATGAAAAAACTCCCCAGACAGGGCAAGTTTGCCCTGGTCGTGCTCGTCCCGCTGGCCCTCATCGTCTGGCTCGCCTGGCCCGGCAATAAATCGGATCCCGTCCTGACCGCCACCGTCACCCGCCAGGACGTGGAGCAGACCGTGCTCGCCAGCGGCGTGCTGCAAGCCATCGAGCAGGTGGATGTGGGGGCCCAGGTCTCGGGCCAGGTCACTTATCTCGCGGTCGAAGCCGGGCAACAGGTCAAGCAGGGAGATCTGCTGGCCGAGATCGACCCCCTCATCGCCCAGAACAACCTCAAGACCGCCGAGGCGGATCTCGCCAGCCGCCGTGCACAGCTCAAGATCAAGCAGGCTCAGCTCAAGCAAAATGAGCTGGCTTGGCGTCGTCAGCAGCAGATGTTCCGCCAGGAGGCAAGCTCCCGGGCCGATCTCGAGAGTGCCGAGGCCCAGCTCGCCGTCACCCGTGCCGAGTTGCAAAGCGCCCAGGCCGACATCGACAACGCCGTCATCAAGGTGGATCGCACCAAGACAGAACTCGGCTACAACCGCATTCAGGCCCCCATGGATGGCACCGTCATCTCCATCGTGACCCGGCAGGGCCAGACCCTGGCCGCCAGCCAGACAGTGCCGACCCTGCTCAAGCTCGCCAATCTCGACACCATGACCGTCAAGGCCCAGATCTCCGAGGCCGACGTCACCAAGGTCAGGGCCGGCATGCCGGTCTATTTCACCCTGATAGGCGACCCGGATACCCGCTATCCCGCCACCCTGCGCACCGTCGAGCTGGCCCCCACCAACATCAACGATCAGACCACGACCACCAGCACCACCAGCAATGCCGCCATCTACTACTATGCCCTGTTCGACGTGCCCAACCCCAATCACCAGCTGCGGGTCGCCATGACCACCCAGGTCACCATAGTGCTCGGGGAGCGCAAGCAGGTGCTGGCCATCCCCCAGACCGCCCTTGGCAAGAAACTCGGCGACAACGAATACGAAGTGACCCTGCTCAAAAGTGATGAGCAACGGGAAACCCGCCGCATCAAGACCGGCATGAAGGATGACATCAAGATCGAGGTCATCAGCGGCCTCGATGAGCAGGACAAGGTGACCCTGGAGCAAGGTCAGCCCATCCAGCACCATGAACCGGAGGGCATGCTGTGAGCGAGCCGCTGATCCAGCTCAGGGGCATCGAGAAGCGCTACCAGAGCGGGGAGCAGGAGGTGACCGTGCTGCACCCGCTGGATCTCTGCATCCAGGCAGGGGAGATGGTCGCCATCGTCGGCGCCTCCGGCTCCGGCAAGTCCACCCTGATGAACCTGCTGGGTTGCCTCGATCATCCGAGTGACGGCCAGTATCTGTTTCACGGGCAGGACACGGCCCGCATGGATGCCCTGGCCCTGGCCCGCTTGCGTTGCCACCACTTCGGTTTCATCTTCCAGCGCTATCACCTGCTGCCCCATCTGGATGCAGCTGCCAACGTGGAGATCCCGGCGGTCTACGCCGGCACGCCCCGTCCCGAGCGCCAGGCCCGTGCCCACGCCCTGCTGACGCGCCTTGGCCTCAAGGATCGCAGCCACCACAGGCCGGGGCAGCTCTCCGGCGGCCAGCAGCAGCGGGTCAGTATCGCCCGGGCCCTGGCCAACGGCGGCGAGGTGATCCTGGCCGATGAACCCACCGGTGCCCTCGACAGCCACAGTGGCAAGGAGGTGATGGCCATCCTGAAGGAGCTGCACGCCCAGGGTCACACCATCATACTGGTGACCCACGACATGGCGGTGGCCAACCACGCCGATCGCATCATCACCCTGCGCGATGGCCGGGTGGTGGAGGACAGCGTCAATCAGAGCGGCATCGACGGGGCCACCCCTTCTCCTGCGAGCGAGCCCAAGGCACAGCCATCCCAGACTCCCGCTCATCCTGCCCGCAACGGCCTGCTCCCCCGGGGCTGGGATCGGTATCGGGAGGCGGGACGCATGGCCCTGCATGCCATGCTAGCCCACCGCATGCGCACCTTCCTCACCATGCTCGGCATCATCATCGGCATCGCCGCCGTGGTCAGCGTGGTCGCCCTCGGCCAGGGAGCCCGCGCCAAGGTGATCAATGACATCAATGCCATGGGCACCAACACCATCGACATCTTCCCCGGCAAGGATTGGGGAGACGAGAAGGCGGCCAGTATCCAGACCCTGAACGAGGGGGATCTCAGGAGCCTGCTCGGCCAGCCCTATCTGGAGGGGGCCAGCCCCCAGATCGCCACCTCGGGCCAGCTCAGATATCGCAACAAGACCAGCAGCGGCAGCGTGGTGGGGGTCGGCAGCGACTTCTTCCGGGTCAAGGGGATGACCCTGACCCAAGGGCGTCTGCTCAGCGAGCAGGATATCCAGCGCCGGACGGCGGTCGCCGTGGTGGATGGCAAGACCATAGAGAGCCTGCTCGGCAAGGAAGATCCCGTCGGCCAGGTGGTACTGGTCGGCACCCTGCCGGTGCGGATCATCGGCGTGGTGGCGCAGGAGACCGGCTTTGGTCCCAGCAGCCAGTCGGTCAACATCTGGCTACCCTACAGCGCCGTGATGAGCCGCCTCATCTCCCAGAACCACTTCAGCCAGCTCACCATCCGGGTCAAGGACGGGATCCAGCCCGCCCTGGCGGAACAGGCGGCCGTGGCCCTGCTGACCCAGCGCCACGGGGTGAAGGACTTCTTCACCTTCAGCAGCGACAGCATCATCAAGTCGGTGGAGAAGACCACGGCCACCATGACCCTGCTGGTCTCCGCCATCGCGGTGATTTCGCTCATCGTCGGTGGGGTCGGAGTCATGAACATCATGCTGGTCTCGGTGGTGGAACGCACCCGGGAGATAGGGATCCGCATCGCGGTGGGGGCCCGTCAGTCCGACATCCTGCAGCAGTTCCTGATTGAAGCCGTGATGGTCAGCCTGCTGGGAGGCCTGCTCGGGATCGGACTGGCGCTGCTCATCGGCTTCCTCTTCTCGCTGCTGGTGGCGAGCTTCCAGATGTCCTTCTCCCTCTTCTCCATCCTGATGGCCTTTGGCTGCTCCTCACTCATCGGGATCCTGTTTGGTTACCTGCCTGCCCGCAACGCGGCCCGGCTCGATCCGGTCGAGGCACTGGCAAGAGAATGATGATGCACCACTTATCCCGCCTCTTGGCAAAACAGGGCGACAACCGTTTCCCGAGACCCCTGCTCGCACTCGCCGTCACGCTGGCCCTGAGTGCCTGCAGCCAGAGTACCTATCACAGACCGGAATTGGCCGTGGCGCCAAGCTGGCAGCAAACCAACCAGGGGCTCAACCAGCAGCAGGCCGGTCCCTGGTGGCAAGGCTTTGATGATCCCGCCCTCGACCAGCTGGTGGCGGCGGTGCTCGCCGCCAACCCTGACATGCAGGTGGCCGGGCTGCGCCTCAAGAGTGCCCTGCTCAGCGCCGATCTGGCCGATACCAATCTTACCCCTTCGGTCAACGCCAGCATCGGGGTCAACGGCAACAAGAACCTGGGGACGGGCAAGTCCGACGGCAATCTGGGTCCCACCCTCAACCTGAGCTACGAGGTGGATCTCTGGGGCCGGCTCGCCGCGGTACGGGATCAGGCGCAGTGGGAGGCCGAGGCGAGCGAACAGGATCTGGCTGCCACTCGTCTGCTGCTCATCGGCAAGACCCTGGAGCAGTATTGGCAACTGGCCTACCTCGGCTCGGCCATCACGCTGGGGGAGCGCCAGTTGCTCAACGTTGAGCGGGCCGAGCGGCTGACCCGGGCCAAGTATGAGGCGGGGGCCATTACCCGTCTCGACATGGTACAGGCCAGCCAGCAAAAGGCGGGCAAGCAGGCCGAGCTCGCGGCCCTCGTCCAGCAGCGGGAGCAGGCCGGCAACGCCCTGCGTCTGCTGCTCGGACGCAGTTATGGCCCGCTGGAGTTTGCCCCCGGCGAGCTTGCCGTGCATCCCATCCCGACCCTGGCGGTCGGGATCCCGGCGGATGTGCTGGCCAGGCGCCCCGATGTGCGGGCCGCCGAGCTCAGGCTGCGCAAAACCCTGGCCAAGGGGGATGAGATCCGCACCGGCTTCTATCCCACCCTGAGCCTCACCGGCGGAGCCAGCAGCACCTCGGACACCCTGACCCAGGTGCTGAGCAACCCGGTCGGCTCCCTGGGAGCGACCCTGGCCCTGCCCTTCCTCGAATACAACAAGACCCGGCTCAGCATTGCGAGCTCCGACATCGATTACCAGATAGCCGAGACCGAGTTTCGCAAGCAGCTCTACACCGCCCTGCTGGAGGTGGAGGACGGCCTGGCGGCACGCCGCCAGGGGGAGCAACGATTGCGCTATCTGGAGCAACAGCTGGGATATGCGAAAGAGGCCGAGCGACTGGCGCAGGCTCGCTTCCAGGCTGGCGCCACCGGAGTGCAACCCTGGTTGGATGAGCAGAATCGCCTGTGGGATGCGCAACTTAGCCTGCTCGCCCAACAGCAGACCCAGCTCAATACCATGGCCGGGATCTACCGCGCCCTGGGGGGGAGTGACCGGGGATAACGCGCTCATTGCATCTCATGACAGCCACGAAGAGAGGGGGATCCATGCCCCCTTTTTCTCGCCTCTCTCTTGCTCACAAAGCAATTGATAATAGTTTTCATTTGCCTGAGAATGGGCGCCATTGCCTGTCAGGAGTACTCATATGTCACAGCCCGCCCCGGTCAATCGCCCCCGCCAGCTCACCGTCAAGCATGTCCAAGATGTGGGGCCGAACCTGCGTCGACTCTGCCTGACCAGCCCGGAGTTGGCAGATTATCCCTTCACCTGTGGTGGCGCCCACATCAAGATCATGCTGCCCCAGGCCAACCAGCAACATATTGTGCTGCCCACCCCGACGCCCAAGGGGCCGCGCTGGGAAGACCCCAGCCAGAAACCCATCATCCGCACCTTCACCATACGGGCGTTTCGCCGCGAGGCACTGGAGCTGGATATCGACTTCGCCCTGCACGGGGATCTCGGCCCCGCCAGCCGCTTTGCCCTGCAGGCCAAGCCTGGCGATCAATTGGCCGTCTCCGGCCCTGGCGGCCCGGATCCCATGCTGCAAGCGGCGCAGCACTACTACATGGTGGGGGATCTGAGCTCCCTCCCCGCCATCAGTGCCATGGCCGAGGCGATGCCCGCCGATGCCTGCGGCCACATCGCCCTGCTGGTGCCTCAGCAGGAAGATGTGCAGGATCTGTCGCTGCCAAGCGGCGTCAGCCAGCGCTGGTTTGTCGGTTCTCCCGAGCAAACCGAACCCCTGGTGAGCTATTTCACTGCCCTGCCCATGGTATCGGCGCAGAGCTACTTCTGGTTTGGTGGTGAGGAGGGGCTGGTCGTCCCCCTGCGTCGTCACGTCAGACGCACCCTGGATGTGGACCGCCAGCGGGTCTACGCCGTGCCCTACTGGCGCAGCGGCAAGGATGAAGACGCCTATCATCAGGACAGACATGCCGTGATGGATAGCTGATAATAAAAATTCCCTATATAAATCAGGCCTATCTCTACACGAGACAGGCCTGAACTTCGAGTCGATTGCCACTCTTTTTTCCCCATCCCCCCCATCTTGGTGATCCCCTCACCAGGACTTGCATTCGACAGAGACAGCAAGATAATGATAATCACTCTCAACAAGGTGATCTGTCATTGTCTCACTCTCTGACCCGGAGCCGATGAGTCCAGGCAGGCCACCCACCCCAGGTACAGCAAGGTAATCCAGATGGCAGTTTTGAATTCGGTAATGCGCGCCTTTGCGGTTGAAGCCCTCCCCACCCCTGCCGAGCTGTTGGCACAACATCCCTGCCCCAGCGACATGGCGCAGCAAATTGACCACCACCGGCACCAGGTGCGCCAGATCCTGAACGGCGACGACGACCGTCTGCTGGTCGTGATAGGGCCCTGCTCCATCCACGATCCCCTCGCCGCCCTCGATTACGCCCGGCGCCTGGCAGGACTCGCCACCCAGTATCAGGACAGCTTGCTCATCGTCATGCGCACCTACTTCGAGAAGCCCCGCACCACGGTCGGCTGGAAGGGATTGGTGTTCGACCCTCACCTGGATGGCAGCAATGACATCAGGCACGGGCTTCACCTGGCTCGCCAGTTGCTGCTGGACATCAATCAGCTCGGACTTGCCACCGCCACCGAGTTCCTCGACACCACCAGCTTCCTCTATCTGGCCGATCTCATCAGCTGGGGCGCCATAGGGGCACGTACCACAGAATCCCAGGTGCATAGGCAGCTCGCCTCGGCCCTGCCCTGCCCCGTCGGCTTCAAGAACGGGACGGATGGCAACATACGGGTGGCCATCGATGCCATTCAGGCCAGCACGGCTTCCCACCTCTTTACCGCGCCGGGCAGTCAGGGGGGCATCGTCGTCATCAAGAGCGAGGGCAACCCGGATGGTCACATCATCTTGCGAGGAGGCACCCTCCCCAACTACCACCAGAGCGATGTGGAGGACGCCGCCGAGCGACTGGCGCGTCAGGGGCTCAGTCATCGGCTGATGGTGGATTGCAGCCACGGCAACAGCCAGAAGCAGCACCAGAACCAGGTCCGGGTGGCCGGGGAGCTGTGCCGTCAGTTGAGTGAAGGGAGTGAGGCCGTGGCCGCCGTCATGGTGGAGAGCTTCCTGCAGGGGGGAAGCCAGAAACCGGCGCCTCTGGATGAACTGCAGTACGGCCAGTCGATCACCGATGCCTGCCTCTGCTGGGAAGAGAGCCAGACCCTGCTGGCCATGCTGGCCGATGGAGTCAAGGCGCGCAGGCACGCGGCACAATCCTCCGCAACCACGCCGCATCCCGAACATATCCAATCCATCCGCCATGCCGTGGTATAAATAACGGAGACGGGGTTGATCTTGGCCCCGTCTTTATCCCTGAGGTTTCATCTCGTCAATTTCGTTAATATCCGTCAAACAAGGGTTTCAAATAGACCATTCACAGTCTCTGAAATAACAAAGGCGAGAGAGTGTCGATTTAATCGGGGCGAAATATGCGTACTGCCTCTGCTACTCAGCCTGACAGTGATTGAAGCATGAAGTGATACAGTACCGGTCAACATGATAGGGTTAACAGACGGGCTGTATGAGTCCTGAATAAGTGCGTAACGAAAAATCGATGGCGCACGATTTCCATGCCACTTGTCTGGAGCCTTTTGCTATTGCAAGGCCCGAAAACATGGGAGTCGAGATCCGGCAGCACAAATAGTAGGCTAAACGCCACATTCATGGGCCGATATGACCCTACAAATAATAATGCCGCCCATTGGGCGGCATTATTGATGAACTGATAAGGGCTATCAGATCAGGAAATCATTCAGGTCCTTGCCCAGCGCAACTTGCTCGGCAATGGCCTTGGGCATGCGGCCCTGGCCGGTCCAGGTCTTCTCCTGGCCATCTTCCTGATACTTGTACTTGGGCGGACGCGGGGCACGCTTGCTCTTGGTGGAGCCAGTGGCAGCAGGCGCCGCGGCAGTACCGATCAGTTCGCGGGGATCGATGCCAGCCTGTTGCAGCATCTCGGTAAATTCGCTCAGCTTGCGCTGACGCTCTTCTTGCTCGGCACGCTCTTGTTCAACAGATTCAGCGCGCTCGTTATATATCAGATCAAACTTCTCTTTCGCTTCTTGCAGCTGTTCAAAGGGCAGTTCACGAATGGCAGCACGCAGGCTGCGAATGTTCAGCAGAACCTTCAGAAACTCGTTCATTACTTCCTCACAGAATTATTTTTGTTCGTCACAGGGATAGCACAATTTGAGAATAGCATGCCAATTCGACAACAACATAATGATTTTATCGCCACTCGGCGAGACTTGACAAGTCATCGCCATTATTCGGCCATGTTTATTCATCTCTATCATTTATAGACAGATATCATTATGCGGTATTATTTATCTTGCCACTCACAACCGAGTTGTCGCTCTCCCATTAAGGGCCAACAGAAAAATGAAAACGCTGTCAGCCCTGCACGGATACTAAGCATTCACATCCGTCTGCTCGGTAAAACCCGCGAGATGCGCTTCTCTGCCGGCCAAACCTTATACCCTGAGGAAAGGTTTTGCTATTTTCCCAATTTAACGCCATGCAATATGTGTCATATCGGGCAGAGCTGAAACTCGTGGCCGCTGCGGGATGGGTCCATTCTCGCTGGGACCGGCACCGATCTGAATCCTGTCGCTTCCCCATATCATTCACCCGTCCCCACTTTGCCCATCCGGCAATGACATTATCGACCGAGGCCTGCACGGCGGCATGCCAGCACCATTCATCATCAGCGCACCCCTACCTTCCCCCGGTCGAATAGCACACCTGTCCGGACACAAGCAGATCCCATAGTGTCTTTCACTGCCCGATGCCGTTCTCATCAGACTTTTCTCTTCAAATAACAGCAAGATGACACGGATTATGGCGTCACCATCACGGTGGCCAAATCATCCGTTTGATGTTAATCCCCCCAAGTTGGTTATTTTGTGATACGATAGTGGCCGTTTTTTGATAATTGCGCGTCGTTATCACCCAGATCCAGCAGGATCAGGGGCAAAAACACTGCCGATGACGAGTCGATGTGCGATGCAAAAAGTGACCTGGATGAGCCTGTCTGGCGGGATTGATCCGCTGTACGGCTATCACCAAGCGCACCTTAGATAAGGAGATCGGACGATGAAACAATATCAAAGCTGGCTAGGACAATATCTGATGAGCCGCCGCGATGGCGATCACGCCATGGCATCCGAGCTCGCCAGCTCCATCTGCGAATTCTGGCAGTCTCAAGGAGATGAGGCTGAACTCAGCAAGTGGCAGCAGATCTACCAGCAACACGTCGACAAAACCACCTGACGGCTGAGGTGGCGACCTGTCACCCATAAAAAACCGGCGCTCATGGCGCCGGTTTTTGCTTTTCAGAACCTGGACATTACATCTGGTCGATCATGTCCTGGGCGAACTGGGAGCAGGAGCGCAGGGTGGCACCTTCCATCAGACGCTCGAAGTCATAGGTCACGGTCTTGTTGCGGATCGCCGCTTCCATCCCCTTGATGATGAGATCGGCTGCCTCGGTCCAGCCCAGGTGGCGCAGCATCATCTCGGCGGAGAGGATCAGCGAACCGGGGTTGACCTTGTCCTGACCGGCGTACTTAGGCGCAGTGCCGTGGGTCGCTTCGAACAGGGCCACACCGTCACCGATGTTGGCGCCAGGAGCGATGCCGATACCGCCGACCTGAGCGGCCAGGGCGTCGGAGATGTAGTCACCGTTCAAGTTCATGCAGGCGATGACGTCATACTCGGCCGGACGCAGCAGGATCTGTTGCAGGAAGGCGTCGGCGATGACGTCTTTCACGACAATGGTCTTGCCGGTTTTCGGATTCTTGAAGGAGCACCAGGGGCCGCCGTCGATGAGCTGGGCATCGTACTCTTTCTGGGCCAGGGCATAGCCCCAATCCTTGAAGGCCCCCTCGGTGAACTTCATGATGTTGCCCTTGTGCACCAGGGTCACGGAGTCACGGTCGTTGTCGATGGCGTACTCGATGGCGGCACGGACCAGACGCTCGGTACCGGCCTTGGACATGGGCTTGATGCCGATACCGCAGGACTCGGGGAAGCGGATCTTCTTCACGCCCATCTCGTTTTGCAGGAAGGCGATCACCTTCTTGGCTTCATCGCTGTCGGCCTTCCACTCGATACCGGCGTAGATGTCTTCGGCGTTTTCGCGGAAGATCACCATGTCGGTCAAATCAGGACGCTTGACCGGGCTCGGGGTCCCTTCGTAGTAACGGACCGGGCGCAGGCAGACGTAGAGGTCCAGCTCCTGGCGCAGAGCCACGTTCAGGGAGCGAATACCGCCACCGACCGGGGTAGTCAGCGGGCCCTTGATGGCGACGCAGTATTCACGAATGAAGCCCAGGGTTTCGGCTGGCAGCCAGGCACCTTCGCCATAGACATGGGTAGACTTCTCGCCGGTATAAATTTCCATCCAGGCGATGTTGCGCTCGCCTTTGTAGGCCTTCTCGACCGCGGCATTCACCACATTCAGCATGGCAGGGGTCACGTCCACACCGATGCCATCCCCTTCGATGAACGGAATGATCGGGTTGTGGGGGACATTCAGCTTGCCGTTGGCATCGACTGTGATTTTCTGGCCCTGGGTCGGGATAACTACTTTGCTTTCCATCGGCATCTCCTAACTTCCGTTTGTTATCAATCTGATCGTTGCGCGCGGCCATCTTAGCCCATCCATTTGCATAATCAAATGGCGAGCGTGCATGTCCGACCATAGTAGGGCACTGGATCACAATGCGCCCCATCCACTCGCGCCGGGCTTGTCGCCATACCAGCCGGCACATGACTTCCAAAGGCACGGCTCTCGCTGTGCCTCATCCTGTCAATCCCTCCTCCTGCCCCTGTGGCTGACTCAGGGAGCGGTACTGGGAGGGGGTCAACCCCGTCTTTAACTTGAACACCCGGCAGAAATAATTTACATCGCCGTAACCGCAGCGGGTCGCCACTTCTTCGAGCCGGAATCGATATTTTTTGAGCATGAATTTGGCCCGATCGATCCGCACCCAGCTGATGTAATCGGCAAGGCGCATATGGCCCTGCTCGCGAAACAGGTGGGAGAGATGGCTGGCCGAGACGTTGAAGCGATGGGCGATGGAGTCCCGGCTGATGGGGCGGTGAAAATTCTCCTGGATATAGATGCAGACCCCGTGGAACAGATCCGCCCCCCGTGGCCGCTCGGCGGCGGACCCTGCCAGCAGTTGACGGGCGCTGGTGAGCAGCGCCTGCAACAGGTGGTTGTCGGTGGGGGAGCGACCGGGATCCTCGGCCAGCGCATTGAGCGCCGCCAGTATGTGTTCGAGCACGTGGCCGGCCCTGGCCATGATGCTGTGTTTTTGTACGTCGAAAAAATCGGGCTCGTGCTGGCGCTTGCTCACCAGGCTGAACCCCAGCTGGCGCTTGCCAAACAGCAGGCTCAGCACCGAGCAGTCCGTGGTCCATTCAGGCTTGTTCCAGGCGTTTGGCGGTATGTAAAGCGCCTGCCCAGGCAGCACGCAGACTTCCATGCACCCCTGCTCCCTGTCCCAGATCTGGTTGCGATACTCGCCGCTGAACACCAGCTCCAGACGGGGGAAGTTGACCTGATAGCTGAACCCCGGCGGCACCCCCTGATCCTGGGCAAACCAGATCTGTTCGAAGGGAGCTTGCTCCTGAAGGGCGCCGTCCAGCAGCTGGTTGAAGATGAGTGACATGTAGATCCCAGTCAAGAGAGAGGCAAGCGATTGCGGCGGGTACGGCCGCCCATGTTATAGTCCGCCCCTGATGGTCAATGCCACCTTTTTCTTTATCCCGGTTTTCTCAACATCCAACGAGGCGTCCCATATGAGCTGTCGCGATCTGCCCTCCTTTCTGCTGATGCACAACCCCGTTCAGGGTTACGAGTGGGGCAGCCATGACGCCCTGACCCGCCTGTTTGACATCCCGAATCCGGATGGCAAGCCCCAGGCCGAGCTCTGGATGGGCGCCCATCCCAACGGCTGCTCCGAGGTGACCCTGGGTCGCGACGTGCAAAAACTCTCCACCCTGATCGACGGCGCTCCCGCCGCCATGCTGGGGGAGGCCACCGTCGCCCGCTTCGCCAGCCTCCCCTTCCTGTTCAAGGTGCTGTGCGCCGAGAAGGCCCTCTCCATCCAGGTGCATCCGAGCAAGGCCCAGGCCGAAGCGGGCTTCGCCAGGGAAGAGGCCGCAGGCATTCCCCTCAAGGCGGGCAATCGCAACTACAAGGATCCGAACCACAAGCCGGAGCTGGTGTTTGCCCTCACCCCCTATCAGGCGATGAACGGTTTTTGCGCCATTCCCGCCATCCTGGCGCTGTTCGAGCGCCTCAGCCTCCCCTCCCTCGGCGATCTGGTCGCAGGCCTTGGCGCCAGCCAAAACGAAGCCGGCCTGCAGCACTTCTTCCACCAGTTGCTGATCCTGGAAGGAACCCGCAAGGAGGAAGCCCTGGCGGGCCTGCTGGCCTACGCCGCCTCCCATCAGGATGAAGAGACCTTTGCCCTCGTCACCGCCCTCGCCGCCCAATACCCCGGCGATGTGGGACTCTTCTCGCCGCTGCTGCTCAACGTGGTAACCCTGCAGCCCGGTCAGGCCATGTTCCTGGATGCCTGTACCCCCCACGCCTATGTGCGCGGCACCGGTCTTGAAATCATGGCGAACTCCGACAACGTGCTGCGCGCCGGGCTCACCCCCAAATACATCGACGTGGCGGAGCTGCTGGACTGTACCCGCTGCTTGCCCAAGCCGGATGACCAGATCCTGCTCAGTCCCCGTCTTGACGGCGCGGTGCAGCACTTCGACGTACCGGTGCCGGACTTCACCTTCAGCGTCTATCCGGCGGGGGAACACGCGCTCACCACCGCCAGCGCCGAGATCCTGTTTGCCATCGACGGCGACGTCCTGCTCAAGCGGGGCGACGAAACCCTGCAGATCAGCAAGGGCCAGTCCGCCTTCGTGCCCGTCGCCACCGGCCACTATCAGTTGCTTGCAAGCGGCCGGGTCGCCCGTGCCGGCAACCGCAGCTGATCGCGCACGGAGCCTCTCATGATGATGGATGGCCACTGGCTGACCCCGCTCTGGACCCTGTTCGAGCAGCAACCCCTGGCGCAAGGCATCGGCCTCGCCGCCATGCTGGTCGGGATCAGCGCCTTCCGGCAGCGGGACGACGCACGTTTTCGGCTGAGGCTCTGCCTCTATCAGGGGGCCATCGTCCTCCATTTCCTGCTGATGGGGGCAAATACCGCGGCCCTCAGCGCCGGGCTCAGTTGTGCGCGCACCCTGGTCTCCGGACGCACTCGCAGCGTCTGGGTCATGGTGTTCTTCCTGGTGCTGGTGTGGGCTCTCGGCATTCCGGGGATACACAGCCCGGTGCAGTGGCTGCCCATCATAGGCACTACCATCGGCACCTGGGGGCTGTTCCGGGCGAAGGGCATAGGGCTGCGGCTCTCCATGCTGGCAGGCGGCCTGTGCTGGACCAGCCACAACATACTGATAGGCTCCATCGGCGGCAGCCTGATCGAACTGAGCTTCCTGTTCGTCAACTGCCACACCATGTACCGCATGTGGCGCCAGCCGGTCCCAAGCGCCGGCTGATCCCGACTCATGGCGCCCGGGTAAGGCTCGAGACGCACGCAGCATAGGCCCCATAGAAAACCCCCACCGTCCTCGCGGGCGGTGGGGGTTTGATTATCAGCCTGATGGGTGACCCCTACGGGCCATCACCGGACTAGTGTTCTGCCGTCTCCGGCTGGGACGCTTCGGCGCGCTCCCGCTGCAGCTCATCGACCCTGGCCTGCCACTTGTCATTGGCCTGCTTGCGCTCCTGTTGTTTGAACTCTTCGCGCATGATGTCGACTTCTTGGTCAAGTTTTTCCATCAGGATGTCTCCTTACATCTCGGGTTACACACTGGCTGACGGCACTGTTTGGCCAACCTGCTCCCTCGTTTCGACTCTGTCGTCGCTCCAAAGGTTCAAGGAAATTACCGATTGATAGTGGATAATTCAATCTAAAAATTGGTTATAAATGCATTTTCCTGCCGACATGGGCCACACGGAACCTCCTCACGGAAAGACCCTTCGTTTTGAAAGCCAGCTCACATTTCCTCCAATCGGTGAGCCGCACAAATCTCCAGACTTCGCCGTCGTCACCCCTTCATCTACACCGCAAGCGCCTTCCCTGTCGTCTAGCAAAACAAAAATAACTCATTGTTTTTAAACTGCATTCACACTCACTTATCGCCATTTCGATAAACGCTCAAAATGCGACCCCGGTCACAGCCGGCAGGGAATGACACAAAACTCCAGTAAACGGCACATTTATCCGATTCCCGCCACAGGGCAATGGCGAAATAATAGCCAGGCCAAACACTTGCCCTCAAGACGGCCTCATGACGAAGCCAGGAGACTCTTATGCTCACCACCTTGATAGATGAAGGACTGATCTGCCTCGACCTTGCCGCCACCGACAAGCAGGGACTGTTCAGCGAACTGGCGGCCCAGCTGAAAAAAGCCGGAAAAATCAGTGATCAGGAGAATTTCGTGCGCGATCTCTGGGCACGGGAGAATCTCGGCAACACCGGCTTCGAACAAGGTGTCGCCCTGCCCCACGCCAAGAGCGAGGCCGTGCTGCAACCGGCCATCGTCGTCGGCATCAGCCGCCAGGGGATCGATTTTGGCGCAGAGGACGGGCTGCCCTCCCGCCTGTTCTTCATGATTGCCTCCCCGACCGGGGCCGCCAACCACCATATCGAGGTGCTGGCCGAGCTCTCCACCAGGCTGCTCGAACCCGGCTTCATCCCGCAGATGCAAGGAGCCACCAGCAAGGCTGAGGTGTTGGCCCTGCTCTCGGCCAAGACCCCCGCCGCCCGGCCCGCTCAAACCCAGGCCAGCCCCAAGCCGGCCCAGCACACCCCGGCGCCGGCCGATCGCGGCATCAAGGCCCAGCTCAATACCTTGAAGCAACACCTGCTGTTTGGTACCTCCCACATGATCCCCTTCATCGTCGCGGGGGGCGTGCTGCTGTCGCTCTCGGTCATGATGAGTGGCAAAGGGGCCGTACCCGAGGCTGGGGTGCTCAAGGACATGGCCGACATGGGCATCGCGGGGCTGACCCTGTTCACCGCCGTGCTCGGTGGCTACATCGCCTACTCCATGGCGGACAAGCCGGGTCTGGCCCCCGGCATGATCGGCTCCTGGATTGCGGTACAGCAGTTTCACACCGGTTTTCTCGGCGCCATCCTGGTGGGCTTCATCGCCGGGCTCATCGTCAATCAGCTCAAGCGCATCAAACTGCCGGACTCCATGAGTTCGCTCGGCTCCATCTTCATCTATCCGCTCATCGGCACCTTCCTGGTGTGCGGCATCGTCATGTGGGTCATCGGTGCCCCCATCGCCGCCATGATGGAGGGGATGAACCACTGGCTCTCCAGCATGGCGGGCTCCGGCAAGGTGATGCTCGGTGCCATCCTGGGCGGCATGACGGCGTTCGACATGGGCGGCCCGGTCAACAAGGTCGCCACCCTGTTCGCCCAGACCCAGGTCAACACCCAGCCCTGGCTGATGGGGGGCGTCGGCATCGCCATCTGCGTGCCACCGCTCGGCATGGCGCTGGCCACCCTGCTCTCCCCCAAACGCTACAAGAAGGAAGAGCGTGAAGCGGGCAAGGCAGCCGCCATCATGGGCATGATCGGCATCAGCGAAGGGGCCATCCCGTTCGCCGCCGCCGATCCGGTGCGGGTCATCCCGGCCATCGTCGCGGGCGGCATCGTCGGCAACATCACGGGGTTCATGATGCACAGCATCAACCACGCCCCCTGGGGCGGCTGGATCGTGCTGCCGGTAGTGGAAGGCAAGATGGGTTATATCCTCGGCACCCTGCTCGGCGCCCTCACCACCGCCCTTGTCGTCAACCTGCTGAAAAAGCCGGTGACCGAACAGGATGACGTGACCGTGGCCGATACCGACTACCAGGCCATCGAAGCGGAAGGGGAAGCCGAGGTGCTCGCCATCACGGCCTGCCCCTCCGGCGTGGCCCACACCTTCCTCGCCGCCAAGAGCCTGCAAAAGGCGGCGGCCAAGGCGGGAGTCAAACTCAAAGTGGAGACCCAGGGCGCCAACGGCATCATCAACCGCATCACGGCAAAGGACGTGGCGAACGCCCGTTGCGTCATCCTGGCCCACGACGTGGCCATCAAGAACCGGGAGCGCTTCACTAATATCGAGATAATCGATGTCAAGACCAAGGATGCTATCCATAATCCAGATGGATTGCTGGCCCAGACCCTGGCTGGCAGCAGCAAGGTGGCCTGATAAACCCCAGGTGATTGTGATAACCCGTTGAGACTAATAAGGGGCCCCTGGGCCCCTTTCTAGTCGATGTTGCGCTGTATTCCCCATCGATAGCTCAACCACAGACCCCTCGGTAGCAGGCCTCGGAGACCATCAGGATACGGTGCCCCCTGCCTCGTTTTCCCTTGCCGCTTGGGTAGCGCCACAAGCGCCCCCAAGGCAATGGGATTGACCCAAGTGGGGATGGCTGCCCATGGTGCCGACTCGTTAAGATAGGCCCACAGACACCACGCCTTTCCCACTTCGGAGTCATCGATGGATCTCATGCTGTTGCTGGGTCTGCTCGCCATGGGGGGCACCCTCTATGCCGTGCATTTTTGGAACACGCGCCACGCCCACCCCGACTGGCAACGCCTGCCCACTCGCGCCGATTATCTGGAGGCCCACCCCGACTGTGCCACCGACGATACGCTGAATGCCCGCTGCTGCGCCTGCGGCTCGGACAAGGTTGTCGGCCACCCCCAGGCTGGCTGGCCGGATCCTCGCTATCGCCACACCTGTCTTTCCTGCGGCAAGGTGCTGTTTCGCACCGAAGAGCCCAGGTAAAACCTGACAGCCTACTGATACACACGAGTGACTGAACTCAAAAGGATTTCTATGAGTGAGCCCATATTCACGACCCGTTGGTGCTGGTTACGTCAGCATGTGAAGAAACTGCGGACAGACACGCCAGAAGCAGAAGATGAGGGAAGCATCTGGCGTTTCGTCGGCGTAGTAATAGCGGCGATCCCTGCCCTGACTGCGGCAACTTATCTGCTGGGGATGGCCTATCACTATGGCTATACCATGGCCTTTCGTCTTGATTATGCGGAATTTTCTCCACCGGCGGACTATCTGCTGGCCTTTGGGCTTATGACGACGCTCAATATACTCAAACCCTGGATGTGGCCCGTGCTAGGCTTCATCATTTCGATCTTCGCCATTTGTGCCGCCCTGATTTTTTGTCCGCGCTGGAGGATCCGTCTCACCTGGTGGTGGCAAACATCGTGGCTTTATCGGGCGGCCTGCCAGCAAACCCAGAAGAAAAAGCGCTACCCTGCCCCCTTCCTTCGCCGAACATTTATCTGGCTTGGTGATAACTACTACAAGTTTGCCTTCCTGGTTATCGCTATTCTCTTACCTGTTGGAGGAGCCTTGGGCTTTTTCATCCAAGGTATTAAGGCTGCACAAACCCAGATCACTCGCCTCGAACAGGGTACCTGGCCAGAGAGCGAGGCCCATAGCCAGTCGCCACTGCTGGGAGATGAGCCCCATATCCGCATCGCCTGCAACGGCTCTCACTGCGCCTATCGCCTCAAGGGAGGCGATACCCTGATCCTGCGCTTCGATCAGATAGAGCAGACCCGCTACCACTCGAAGCCATCAACCCCAAACGAAACGGGCCACCCTTAGGTGACCCGTTTCGTTACTCACGCCATCCCGCTCATGACAACTCGGTGAGGGCGCCGATCAGGGCGTCCAGCCCCTTGTCGAGCTTCTTGCGCGAGCAGCCGACGTTGAGGCGGATAAAACCGCGCCCCTCGGGGCCATAGGTGTCGCCGCGCATGATGGCGACCCGGTACTTTTCCACCAGCAGGCTCTGCAGCACATCCATCTGCTCTGCCGAGTCGATGCCAAGGCCGCTCAGGTCAATCCAGGCGAGGTAGGTCCCCTCGGGCACCTTGTAGTCGATGGCGGGGAAGGCGGCGTTGAGTCGCGTGGCCACCCGGCTCAAGTTGCCATGCAGGTGGATTTTCAGGGCGTCGAGCCACTCATCACCGTCTCGATAGGCGCTGATATGAGCCAGCACCCCGAGAATCGGGGGGGATGAGAGACCGTGGGCGGCCTTGAGGCGGCGCAAGTAATAATCCCGCACCTCTCGATTGGGTACAAACGCATAGGCGCCGCCAAGGGCCGGGATATTGAAGGATTTGGAGCCCGAACTCACCAGAGCCCAATCATCCCCCTGGGCCACCTCGCTCCAGGGCACATAGGGGACGAAGCTCATGTCCATGTGGATATCATCCGAGATGACCCGCACCCCGTGGCGCTGGCAGACTGTCGCCATCCGCCCCAGCTCTTCTCGCGTCCAGACCCGGCCCGTGGGGTTGTGAGGGTTGCACAGCAGCAGGATGCGGCAATCCGGGCGGGCCGCCAGACGCTCGAAGCATGCCCAGTCTATTTCATGGTTTCCCTCCCGCTGTTGCAGCGGGCACGGGAGCAGCACCCGGTCGTTGGCGCCGAGCATGTTGCCGAAGGCGTCGTAGGCCGGGGTGTGTACCAGCACGCCATCCCCCGGCCTGGACCAGAGGAGGATCAGCTGGGCGATGATATAGATGACGGAGGGTCCGTAGACCAGGGGGTCGGCACTTAGTTCGGCGCCATGGCGGCGGGCGAACCAGTCGCAGACAGCGCCCTTGAAGTCGTCGTGATTCCAGCGGCTGTAACCAAAGACCCCGTGTTCCAGCCGGTTGGCCAATGTGGTGCGAATGCAGGGGGCCGTCTCCAGATCCATGTCGGAGATGGTAAAGGGGAGCAGATCGGCATGACCGAATCGGTCTGCCACATAGTCCCACTGGGTGCAGTAGGTGCCGTGGCGGTCGACCTCCCGCTCGAAGTCATAAATCTGGTGCATGGATTTTCATTCTCCATCGATGGGATGAATAATTAGGCGTCATGGACAAGGGGGCCTCGGCCCCCGATGTCATGGATGATGACGATGGCTCAGGTCTCCATCAGGTTCTGCAGCTGGTTTTTCACCAGGTGAACCTGAGGGCCGATGACCACCTGCAGGTTGTGCTCATCGAGCTTGATCACCCCGATGGCGCCGTTGGCTTTGAGCAGCTTGTCGTCGACGCGGCTCATGTCCTGCACCGACATCCGCAGCCGGGTGATGCAGTTGTCCAGCGCGAGTATGTTGTCCGCGCCCCCCAGGGCATTGAGGATGACCTCCCCGTTGTAACCGCTGCTGCCCGCCTTCTTGCCGGCCGGTTGCGGCGCGTCGTTGCTCTCGATCTCGCGGCCCGGGGTTTTCAGGTTGAAGCGCACGATGGCGAAGCGGAATACCCCGTAATAGACCGCGAACCAGATGGCCGCCACCACGGGCACCAGATACCACTTGGTGGCGGTGCCCTGCAGCACGCCGAACACCAGGAAGTCGATGAGGTTGCCGTCGGTGTTGCCGATGGTGACCCCGAGCAGCCCAATGGTCATGAAGCCCAGACCCGTCAGGATGGCGTGCACGACGTAGAGCACGGGGGCGACGAACAGGAACAGGAACTCGAGCGGTTCGGTGATCCCGCCGATGACGCAGGCCACCACGCCGGAGACCAGCAGCGCCTTGATCTTGCCGCGATTCTCCGGACGGGCGCAGTGATACATGGCAAGCGCCGCCCCCGGCAGGCCGCCGAGGAAGGCCGGCATCTTGCCCTGGGAGAGGAAGGAGGTGGCCGACACCGAGAACTGGGTGGTATCGGCGCAGGAGAGCTCGGAGTAGAAGATGTTGAGCGCCCCGCTCACCTCGTGGCCGCACACCAACTGGGTGCCGCCGGCCTCGGTGAAGCGAATGAGTGCCACCAGGATATGGTGCAGGCCAAGGGGCAGCAGCAGTCGCTCACCGGTACCGAACAGGAAGGGGCCGAAGGGACCGGCGTGGGAGATGACGGCGCCGATGCCGTTGATCCCGGCCGCAAACCAGGGCCAGACCAGGGGCACCACCAGGCCGACCACCCCCAGCACGATGGCGGTGATGATGGGTACGAAACGGGCGCCGCCGAAGAAGGCCAGGGCATCGGGCATCTTGTAGGTGTAGAAGCGGGCGTGGAGCTTGGCGACGATGATCCCGACGATGATGGCCCCGAGGATCCCGGTGTCGATGGAGCTGATGCCGAGGATGGATTTCACCCCGTAGGCCTTCTCCGCCGCCCCGTCGCCGATGACCTTCGCCACCGTCAGGTAGAAGTTGATGGAGAGGTTCAGGGCCGCATAGCCGACGAAACCGGCAAAGGCCGCCACCCCCTTCTCTTCACGGGCCAGCCCGAGCGGGATCGCGACCGCGAACATCACCGGCAGGTAGATGAAGGCCACCAGCCCCACCTTGGTCATCCAGAGGAACAGCAGCTGCAGCACCATATTGTCGAGGAAGGGCATGCTCTGCTTCACCGCATCGCTGGTGAGCGAGCTGCCGACGCCGAGCAGAATACCGGAGAAGGCGAGCAGGGCGACCGGCAGCATAAAGGTCTTGCCGAGGCTCTGCAGGAACTCCCAGATTGTGGATTTGGCGGGGGACTTGGCCATCTGTCTAATCCTTGTGAAGTGAAGGTCAGATCCTGTGTCGATCCTCTGCCGCGTCATCGGGGTGCTGCAAGCGGGAATCGCATCAGGTTTTGTGAATGATAAAACGTTTTATCAACTCAAAATCCCCCGCAAGATCACAAAACAACCGCTCAATAATGCGGCGGATACCAAATCTGTGAGACAGATCCCTCCCTGTATGCTGTAACGTTTTACTCCCTCCCGGCAGGGGGTATGCTGTGCCTCTCGGCTCTCTTTATTCTCCACACAAGCACCTATGCCGCCCACATCACAACCTTCCAAGCATGCCAAGATCACCGATGTGGCCCAGTTGGCGGGGGTCTCGGTCACCACCGTCTCCCTGGTGCTGCGGGGCAAGGGGCGCATCTCTCCCGCCACCGCAGAGCGGGTGCAGCAAGCCATCGACACCCTCGCCTACGTGCCCAACAGCGCCGCCGCCAACCTGCGCAGCCAGCACTCCAATCTGGTGGGCCTGATCCTGCGGGACATCACGGATCCCTTCTATACCGAGGTGACCGCCGGGGTGAGCGAGGTGCTGGAGCAGCAGGGCTATCTGCTGTTTCTGACCCAGTGCGGCCACAGCCCGGAGCGGCTGCAGCAGAGCATCCAGTCCCTCTCCCGCCAGGGGGTGGCCGGCATCATCTTCAACCCGGTGCGCGGCGCCGCCGCCAAGACCTTGCAGGCACTCATCGATTCCCAGCTGCCCGTGGTGTGCGCCGCCCGCTCCTACTATCGCGACGACGTGGATTTCATCGGCCCGGACAACACCCATGCCGCCCAGCAGGCCGCCACCTACCTCATCGAGCAGGGCCATCGCCATATCGCCTACGTGGGGGGGCGCGCGGACTCCCTGACCCGGGCCGAGCGGATCGGCGGCTACTGCGCCAGCCTGTTGCAATACGGATTGCCGTTCAAACCCGAGTGGGTATTGGAGTGCGATCGCACCCAGCGCAGCGCCGCCGACACCATAGCCCAGCTGCTACACCAGCATCCCAAGGTAACCGCCATCCTCTGCCACTACCCCGAGGTTGCCCTCGGCGGCATCTACGGGGTGGAGGCGAGCGGGCGCACTGTGGGCAAGGACAACTACATCGGCCAGCAGGTAGCTCTGCTCGGCTTTGACGACATTGCCGAGGCCGAGCTCAGCTCCCCCGCCCTCACCTTCGTCGACTCCCCGGCCCGGGAGATTGGCCGCCAGGCTGCCCGCCGTCTGCTGGCCCGCATGCAGCAACCCGAGCTCGTCCCCAATCGCCATATCATCACCCCCAGCCTGCAGAAGCGGGAATCGGCCTGAGCTTGAACGGCTGAGGCCATCATCGGCACGTCCGCCCCCCTGATACCTTCCCTGCCCCTTGAGCCAGCACCGATAGCGGATATTGCCAAGCAAGGCCACCATGGGAAGGTCAGCATCAGGAAGGGCACCCGGAGACGGGGCGGCTGACCCTGGCCAAGACGGTGCCGCTGATATGTCTCCTCGCCATCCGACCCACCGACGCCAGTCCCTTGTCACAGCAAAGAACAGCGGCATTGGGAGGATTCATTGATCTTGAGCAGGGTGCGGCACCGGGTTTTGGGAAATCATGCCATTGATTGGCATGTTTTGTTCGCTCACCTGCGGGACAAGGATATTGCCTCAGACACCCTCGGCATCACACTGAGGTCCAGTCAGAGCCTGATATGAAGGGCGCGGCGCATTGACGTTGCACCACCGGAGGAAGGAATGTACGGATTGGCACTGTTGTTACATATACTCGCGGCCACAGTCTGGACTGGCGGCCACATAGTGCTGTCGGTGGTCGTACTGCCAAGGGTATTGAGGGAGCGCTCACCCGCCAGACTATTGGAGTTCGAATCCGTTTACGAAAAAATCGGCATGCCGGCCCTGATCATCCAGGTGATAACGGGTCTGTTTCTGGCCCATAGAATGCTGCCGGATGTCAGCCAGTGGCTGGATTTTTCCAATCCCGTCGCCCACCCGATCCTGTTGAAGCTGTCGCTGCTCGCCTTGACGCTCTGCTTCGCACTGAGTGCGAGGTTTCGCGTCATTCCAAACCTGTCCGAGAAAACCCTCACCACCATGGCCTGGCATATCATCCCGGTGACCATTATCTCCATCCTGTTTGTCATCACGGGTGTATCGTTCAGGACCGGTTGGTTCTATTGATGAGGGCATCAAACCGGTGACGGCGACCTCGATGGGATAGCCAGGAGGAGAGACCTGATGGCGCGCCATTCACTAACTATCCGCGAGGCTAATCTGGACGCCATTGTCTGGCTGTCGGGTGGGTTTAATCAAAAACGGCCACAAGATGAGAGCGACCTTGTCACTAAAGTGCTGGTCCAAGAGCCATCCTGGGTAGGCGAAGGGGTATTTGGTACCCTGGCCGAGCCGTTGCTTAATACCGCCGATCTCCTGCTCTTTCTCGATCTCGACTGGTCAGTCTGTCGGGATTCACTGCTATCACGCGGCTCGCAAAGCGCTAGGCAACGCGATACCATCGCCGTTGAGGAGAATTTTCAACAACTGCTGGTCTGGGCATCGGAGTATGAGCCGCAAGCCAGTAAAAGCTTCCGCCAATCCCATCGCGAGCTGTTTGAACGATGCCCAAGCGACAAGCACCATTTCACCACCCGCCAAGAGGTAGATAGCTATCTCACACAACTGGCTATTCATAGCCCACAGGGGACTGGATGACACAACAGGAGCTGGCAGAGATGGGGAGCGCTTCGGTAAATATCCAGCTGCTGGATGGCAAGCCCTGTATCAGAAAAAGCGGCGCATCAGCGGTCGAACGCCATTTCTACCAATACGCAGCCTCCCATTTGAGCGGGCTCAACACACCTGCTCTGCTCAAGGTCGAGGAGGAGACCCTGTTCCTTGAGCAGATCCCTCATCCAGTTACACTCACGCAGTTGAACCACAACGAGCAGACCTTTGTTCAGCTGGCCAGCCTACACAACACCAACTATCAGCCCGACTTTGCGGTGAAAAAGCACGGCTGGCCGCTCGCCGACACCGACGAGGCGCTCTCTGTACTCTGCCTGCCGGAAGCGACCAACGAGCAGATCCACCATATCCAGCAAGTTGGCAACGAACTATTCGAGGAATCATGCCTGATTTCGGGAGATAGCAATCAGGGCAACTGGGGCACCCGTGACAATGGCCAGCTGGTGTTGTTTGACTGGGAGCGGTTTGGTTATGGCAGTCCGGCCATCGATCTGGCCCCTCTGGTGCCACGGATGGGTTCACTGGCGGAGTATGAAGCCATCATTGAGCATTATCTTCGCCACAGTTCGCTTCTCTCAGGTGACCGGTTGCTACGTCATCTCGTCATAGCCAAGTGCTGGCTGATTATTGAGGTCACTAATCTGCTGACCAGAAGGGCGAAGCCGCAGGCACAGCAATATCTGGAGTGGTATCGGCAACAAGTTCCCCACTGGCTGGAGTCGGTTGCACATATCGTGTAATCCATAGACTCGAATAGCGCAGCGTATTCGTACATTCGCGTTATCACCTCTATCTTTTCAGCCATCCCCTCTCCACCACACATTCAGCTCAAACAAGCGGTGCAATTCACTCCGTTCATTGCACCCTACGGGGCCAATTCCTGTGGTTTCACTCGCGCGCTGTGGCGGACTATCTGGCACCAATGGCTCAACCCATTTTTCCACCTATCCCCTCGCCTGCCTCCCCTTATCACGTGCCCCACCACCGCCATTTATGTGCGACAGCTCACACCAAGTTCCTTCTTTTCACCTCACAAATTTACAGGTTAGCACCTGTTACGGGCTGGATAACAGCATACGCCACCACACAATCACGTTGGAGTGAAAAATCGCAAAACTATGATTTTTAAAAATAAAAAAACATCATCATGTTGAATGCCGGCCCATCTTATCGACTGGTCTGCTGTGAGATCGGGGTCACACTCAAGATGACATCGCACAAAAATCCAGTATTTCGCAGCTTTGTCCGATAGGGAGAAGGTCACGCCCCCACCATAATAGGAGGGTCAAATTTGTCTGCATGTCCCGGGGTAGCACCTGTCGTGGTCACCCGGGAAACGATGCCAACAGGCTCCAGCGAGGAGCGGGGAGAACGCCATGATCACCACCCTTATCAACGAGCAGCTGATCGCGCTCGATTTAAAGGCCAGCCGCAAGGAGGAGGTCTTCAGCGAGATGGCCCGCCTGCTGGCGGCGCAAGGCAAGGTCAGCGACGAGCAGCAGTTCATCAAGGACTTGTGGGCCCGGGAAGCGCTGGACAACACCGGCTTTGAAGAGGGCGTCGCCCTGCCCCACGCCAAGAGCGCGGCGGTGAGCACCCCGGCGGTGGCCATCGGCATCAGCCGCGCCGGCATCGATTACGGCGCCGAGGATGGCAAGCCATCCCGCCTGTTCTTCATGATTGCCTCCCCGGCGGGCGGCGCCAACCACCACATCGAGGTGCTGGCCGAACTCTCCGCCAAGCTGATTGAAGAGGGCTTTATCGACGCCCTGCTGGCCGCCAAGACCCCGGCCGAGGCGCTGGCGCTCTTGCTCGAGAAGAAAGAAGAGACTGCTGCAGCACCGGCCGCCGACAAGGGCCTCATCATCGGCGTCACCGGCTGCCCGGCCGGTATCGCCCACACCTATCTCGCGGCCGAATCCCTGGAGCGCGCTGCCAAGGAGCTGGGCTTTGAGGTGAAGGTGGAGACCAACGGCTCCATCGGCGTCAAGAACAGCCCGACTGCGGCCGACATCGCCCGCGCCAGCGCCATCGTCGTGGCCTGCGACAAGCAGGTGGACATGGCCCGCTTCAACGGCAAGCCGCTGATCAAGACCGGGGTCAAGGCCCCCATCAAGGATGGCAAGGGGCTGATCGAGCAGGCCCTCAAGGCCCCCGCCTACGTGGCGGACAAGGATGAGCGCAAGAGCGAGGAGAAGAGCGCCGGTGGCACCTCCGATCTTTACCGCTATCTGATGAACGGCGTCTCCCACATGATCCCCTTCGTGGTGACCGGGGGCTTGCTGATCGCCCTGGCGCTCGTCATCGGCGGCGATCCGACCCCGAGCGGCATGCAGATCCCGGCAGGCAGCATGTGGAACCAGATCCTCAACGTAGGCGTCGCCGCCTTCACCCTGATGATCCCCATCCTCGCCGGTTACATCGCCTACGCCATCGGTGACAGACCGGCCCTGGCCCCTGGCTTCATCGGCGGCTGGATTGCCAACAACGGCAGCTTCTACGGTGCCGACGCCGGGACCGGCTTCATCGGTGCCATCATCGCGGGCCTGCTGGTCGGTTATCTGGTGCGCTGGATCGCGACCCGCCAGTACCACAAGATGGTGCAGCCGCTGGTGCCGATCCTCATCGCCCCCATCGTCGGGTCGCTCTTTATCGCTGCCGTCTTCATCTTCATCATCGGTGCCCCCATCGCCGACATGATGACGGGCCTCAACGCCATGCTGCTCTCCATGAGCGGTGGCAGCCTGGTGTTGCTCGGTATCGTGCTGGGGGGCATGGCGGGCTTTGACATGGGTGGCCCGGTCAACAAGGTGGCCTTCCTGTTCTCCGTGGGCATGATTGCCTCAGGCCAGACCCAGTTCATGGGCGCCATGGCCTGCGCCATCCCGGCTGCCCCCCTTGGCATGTCGCTCGCCACCGTGCTCGGTCGCAAGCTCGGCATCTTCGATGAAACCGAAATAGAGGCAGGCAAGGCCGCCGGCGCCATGGGCCTGGTGGGGATCTCCGAGGGGGCCATTCCGTTCGCCGCCCGTGACCCGCTCGCCGTCATTCCGGCCAACATGCTGGGCAGCATGACCGCAGCCGTCATGGCCTTCCTGTTTGGCATCACCAACAGCGTGGCCCACGGTGGCCCCATCGTGGCTCTGCTGGGGGCAGTCAACAAGCCGCTGCTGGCCCTGCTCTGCATGATCTGCGGCGCCATCGTTACCGGCGTGGTGGCGATTGCCCTGAAAAAGCTGCGGATGAAGAAGACGGACGAGCGCGCGCTGGCCAAGGCCGCCTGATCCCCTCCTGGCTGCAAGAAAGCACTGCAAGACGCAAAGAGGCCACCCCAAGGTGGCCTCTTCTTGTTTCTGGTCACAGCGCCTGCCCACTTACGGCCTGGCCAAGCCAGCCCTCCGTCATCACATTGACCATCCCGCCTCCCTGCCGCCGCGTCCCCTGCCGCCCACTCTTGCCGTGATCCCCTTCACAGTTCAGGGGCGAACACCGCCAAACTAGGAAATTTTCTTAAGTCCACTAGGGATGGCTCTCACGCCACAGGCGGCGCCCCTCATTACAGTCAGGCCTACCTGATGCAGTGATCCCCCGCCAAACGGCGACCGGACACAGGTTCCACAGGCAGGAGAGCGAGACAAGAGTCCACCCTGCCGCCTTTTCGTGGCGTGACCTCCCATAACAGGCCGACCCATCGGCCGCCAGAACCCAGGGGCGCGGCGAAAATTCCGTCTATTCGCAGAGGAAGAACGAAGATGTTGAAACTGCTCGAACAGGTCAGGGTCCCCACCCTGGATCTGCCGCTCGAAGCCCGGCGCAAGCTCTGGTTCAAGCCCTTTATGCAATCCTATCTGGTGGTCTTCATCGGCTACCTGACCATGTATCTGATCCGCAAGAACTTCAACATTGCACAGAACGACATGATCCAGGAGTACGGCCTCTCCATGACCGAGCTCGGCATGATAGGCCTCGGCTTCTCCATCACCTACGGGGTGGGCAAGACCATCGTCTCCTACTACGCGGACGGCAAGAACACCAAGCAGTTCCTGCCGCTGATGCTGATCCTCTCCGCCCTGTGCATGCTGGGCTTCAGCGCCAGCATGGGGGGCACGGGTTTCAGCCTCTACCTGATGATCTTCTTCTATGCTCTGAGCGGCTTCTTCCAGAGCTGTGGCGGCTCCTGCAGCTACTCCACCATCACCAAGTGGACCCCTCGCAACAAGCGTGGCACCTACCTCGGCATGTGGAACCTCTCCCACAACGTGGGCGGGGCCGGTGCGGCCGGGGTGGCGCTGTTTGGTGCCAATTACCTGTTCGATGGCAACGTGCTCGGCATGTTTATCTTCCCCTCCATCATTGCCCTCATCGTCGGCTTCGTGGGCCTGCGTTTTGGCAGCGATTCGCCGGAATCCTATGGCCTCGGCAAGGTGGAAGAGCTGTTTGACGAAGTGGCGAGCGAAGAGGACGTCGCCACCGAGGAGCAGAAGCTCACCAAGTGGCAGATCTTCGTGAAATACGTGCTGATGAACAAGGTGATCTGGCTGCTCTGCTTCGCCAACATCTTCCTCTACGTGGTGCGCATCGGCATCGACCAGTGGTCTACCGTCTATGCCCACCAGGAGCTCGGCTTCTCCAAGGACGTGGCCATTCAGGGCTTCACCTTCTTCGAAGTGGGCGCCCTGGTCGGCACCCTGATGTGGGGTTACCTCTCGGATCTGGCGAACGGGCGCCGCGGCCTGGTAGCCTGCGTGGCGCTGGCCCTCATCATCGCCACCCTGGGACTCTATCAGCACGCAACCACCCAGTTCATGTTCCTGGGTTCCCTCTTCCTGCTGGGCTTCCTGGTGTTCGGTCCGCAGCTGCTGATCGGTGTCGCCGCCGTGGGCTTCGTGCCGAAACAGGGCATCAGCGTGGCCGACGGGGTCAAGGGCACCTTCGCCTACCTCATCGGTGACAGCTTCGCCAAGCTGGGTCTTGGCATGATTGCCGACGGCACCCCCATCTTCGGTCTGACCGGCTGGGACGGCACCTTCGCGGCGCTGGACATGGCCGCCGCCGCCTGCCTGGTGTTGATGGCCTGCGTGGCCGTGGCCGAGGAGCGCAAGATCCGCCGCATCAAGCGGGAGATGAAGGCCGCCACCCTGGCGACCCAATCCGTCTGATAACCCAGGTTTCACTCCGTTGTGTGCATTCGGCTCGCCTCTGGCGGGCCGTTTTTTATACCGCCTTCAAATGGCCCCATGCCTTGCACAAAGGGGCACCAGAGCGCCGCCAAGATCCCACTTTTGCGGCTCCCCTTTGGCAAAAACGACCCTGCGGCGCTATTGTGTTGCCCCACCCGAATTTGCCGTGAGAGCCCATGAAGATCCTCGCCGTCACCGCCTGCCCCACCGGCATCGCCCACACCTACATGGCCGCCGAGGCGCTGCAAAAAGCCGCCGACAAGCTGGGGCTCAAGATCAAGGTCGAGACCCAGGGCGCCATGGGGCTGGAGAACGTGCTGACCGCCCGGGACATCGCCTGCGCGGATCTGGTGCTCATCGCCTCCGACATCGACATCGAGCAGAAAGAGCGCTTCGCCGGTTGCACGCTGCGCCAGGTATCGCTGGAATCCGTGCTGCTGGATGCCGCCGCCGTGCTCAAAACCGCCACCGCCACCCGCTGATGCTCAGCCGCGAGATCACCTTCTTCTGCCGCGCCGGGCTCACCATCACCCAGGCCAAGCAGCTTTGTCGGCTGGCGGGGCTGTTCAAATCCCATGTCCAGTTCGCCAATCTGACCCGCCGCCAGAGCGTGGGGGCGGCCAACCAGCTCGCTCTGCTCACCCTGGCGACCCAGCCGGGGGATCTCTGCCAGTTGCAGATAGAGGGGCTGGACGCCGAGCTCGCCCACATGGCCTTCACCTGCTGGTGCGGGGAGCTGGGCCAGCCGCTGGGGCGCCCAGGCCAGGCCGCCCAGGCCGAGCAACACCTGTGCCAGATCCTGCCCGATTATTGCTTCACCCAATCCCAGCTCGGTCACGCCAGCGCCCCCATCGACAAGGCGCTGGCGCTGACGGTGCTGGTGGACTTGCTGCCCGCCGAGCTGGTGCGCGATAGGGGCGCGCTGGATCTCGCCATCGACGAGCGGGAGAGACTCGCCCCTACCATCATCCGGCCGGGGCTCGCCATGCCCCATGTGATCTGCCCGGCCATCCGCCAGCCCTCCCTCTCGCTACTCAGCAGTGCCACCCCCATCGACTGGGGCTCTTCCCTGGGGCAGGTGGAGACCATCATCCTGCTGGCGATCCCCGCCGGGCTTCCCCCCGAGCAGTTGCGTCCCCTCACCCGCTTGGCCCGCGCCCTGATGGACGACGTGGTGAGCACGGGCCTGCTCAAGGCCGGCACGGCCTCCGCCCGTCAGGCCATGGTCATCGACGCCCTGCTCAGCTGAGCGCCCACGTTCCCCCCGTTCATCCCGTTCATCCCTGCGCCCGTCCCCCTGTGTTACAATCCCCCATCCCCTGTTTTTGGTATGCCCGCGATGAAACCAAGCCGCCCCCGCCTCTCCCTCTCCCCCCGGCCTGCTGCCGAGCGCACGCCCACCGTGGGCCAGCGCCGACGTGAACCCGGGAGCGAGGCCCCTCGCAAGCCTGAGGTGGCGCCCGAGGATCGCAAGCTGCTGCTGCTGAACAAGCCCTACATGGTGCTCTGCCAGTTCACCGACGAGGCCGGGCGCGAGACCCTCAAGGATTACATCTCCGAGCCCGGCATCTATGCCGCAGGGCGGCTCGACCGCGACAGCGAGGGGCTCTTGCTGCTCACCAACGACGGCAAGCTGCAGGCGCACCTCACCCAGCCGGGAGAGAAGACCCCCAAGACTTACTGGGTGCAGGTAGAGGGAATTCCGAGCGAGGCGGCGCTGGCGAGCCTGCGGGCCGGAGTGGCGCTGAGCGACGGCATGACCCTGCCCGCCGGGGCGCGGATCATGGCGGAGCCCGCCCTGTGGCCGCGTAACCCGCCGATCCGTGAGCGCAAGGCGATCCCCACCTGCTGGCTCGAGATCACCATAGTGGAGGGGCGCAACCGTCAGGTGCGGCGCATGACGGCCCACATCGGCCACCCCACCCTGCGTCTCATTCGCTACGCCATCGGAGAGTGGAACCTGGGTAACTGGCAAGAAGAGGGGCTGGCCCCGGGCGAGAGCCGCGCCCTGCCCGTCCCCGCGCTGACGGCGCTCTCTCGCGCGCCTGCCTCCCGCCGGGACGATCACAGCCACCCGAAACAGGCAGTCAAAAACACTACCCACGGCGTTTCTGGCGATCGGTCACCCAACAAAAACAGGTCAAAAACAGTACAAGACACTGCCGATCGCGCCGCCCCCCAGCGCCCTCGCACCGGTGGCCCCCGTGCCGACCAGCCCACCCCTGGCAAGCCTCGCAGCCCGGGTCGTGGCACGGCCCGCCGCCCCGCTCGCGGTGGCAATGGCAATGGCCAATCCTGAATCCCATCACGCGACAAGGAGTCCCCATGCTTGAACACCCGCCGACAGAGGAGAGAATGCAGAGCCGCCTGACGGTCGCCGCCCTGGTGCACTGGCAGGGCCGCTTCCTGCTGGTGGAAGAGGAGATAGCGGGCCAGCGCCGCTTCAACCAGCCCGCCGGCCATGTGGAGCCTGGCGAGACACTGATCGAGGCCGCCTGCCGCGAGCTGAAGGAGGAGACGGGCCTTGACGCCGCCCCCACCGCCTGGCTCGGGGTCTATCTGTTCAAACCGGCAGACAGCGAGGCCACCTTCATGCGCACCGCCGTCATCTTCGACCTTGAAAAGGCGCCGGGTCAGCACCATCCAGAGGATCCCGACGGGGACGTGCTGGCCTGCCACTGGCTCACCCTGGAGGAGATCGCCGAGTGCAAACCGGCCCTGCGCAGCCCCCTGGTGTGGCAATGCATCCAGGATTATCTGGCCGGCACCCGTTTGCCCCTGTCGGCGATCCAGGCCTTTATCTGAGGCCGGGTGACGCCACTTTTCCAATGACGGGGGGATGGCGAGAAAAACGATTTCCCCTTGCCGGGACTCCCACGGGATCCCGCGCAGGGAGATGTGACCGGGGGCGCAAAACTCTGGTAGAATACGCCCCGTTTAAACGAACTGGTAACTTCGACTAATGACAGACAACAGCCAAATCAAGGTGATCGTCGGCATGTCCGGCGGTGTGGATTCTTCCGTCTCGGCCTACCTGCTCCAGCAGCAGGGCTATCAGGTCGAAGGTTTGTTCATGAAGAACTGGGAAGAAGACGACACGGACGAGTATTGCTCTGCCTCCCAGGATTTGGCTGACGCTCAGGCCGTCTGCGACAAGCTGGGCATGAAGCTGCACACCATCAACTTCGCCGCCGAGTACTGGGACAACGTGTTCGAGCACTTCCTCGAAGAGTACAAGGCGGGCCGCACACCGAACCCGGATATCCTGTGCAACAAGGAGATCAAGTTCAAGGCGTTCCTGGAGTTTGCCGCCGAAGAGCTGGGGGCCACCTACATCGCCACCGGCCACTATGTGCGCCGTGACGACAGCACCGGCCGCCCGCGTCTCTTGCGCGGCCTCGATGGCAACAAGGATCAGAGCTACTTCCTCTACACCCTGAGCGAAGCTCAGGTGGGTCAGAGCCTGTTCCCGGTCGGCGATCTGGAGAAGCCCGAGGTGCGCCGCATCGCCGAGCAGCTCGACCTCATCACCGCCAAGAAGAAGGACTCCACCGGGATCTGCTTCATCGGTGAGCGCAAGTTCAAGGACTTCCTCGCGAAATTCCTGCCCGCCCAGCCCGGCCCCATCGAAACCGTCGATGGCAAGGTGATAGGCGAGCACCAGGGGCTGATGTATCACACCCTGGGTCAACGCAAGGGCCTTGGCATCGGCGGTCGCAAGGACGCCACCGAGGAAGCCTGGTACGTGGTGGACAAAGAGGTGGAGCGCAACACCCTGATCGTGGCGCAAGGGGAACATCCCCGTCTCTACTCCGACGGCCTCATCGCGAGCCAGCTGCACTGGGTGGATCGCACCCCCATCCGCGCGCCGCGCCGCTGCACCGTCAAGACCCGCTACCGCCAGGAAGACATTCCTTGCCTCATCCAGCCCATCGACGATGAGACCATCCGGGTCATCTTCGACGAGAAGCAGGCTGCGGTGACCCCGGGCCAGTCCGCTGTCTTCTACGACGGGGAAGAGTGCCTGGGCGGCGGCATCATAGAGCAGCGCTTCAGCCACCCGGTCTAAGGGCCGCCCTGGCGCCTTCCTCCGATGAGCGAAGGCACGGGAGAGGAGCAAGCCCCTCTCCCTCAACGAACAGAGAAAAGGATCATGGCTTGCTACGGCATCAGCCAATGAGTGAACAAGACAGGGCCGTGAAACGATGAGCGATAAATTCCAAGACAGAACCATGGCCTTTGCCGGCATCTGCCAGGCGGCCTACCTGGTGCAGAAGGTGGCCCGCGACGGCACCTGTGACGAATCCTCCCTGCGCGAGAGCCTGCAAAGCGTGCTGGTGACCGATCCCAAGCAACCCCTGGAAGTGTTCGGCAGCCACCTCGCCATTCGCGACGGCTACCGCGCCCTAGTGGAGCAACTCGGCGCCGACGGCAGCCAGAAGAACGCCGAACTGACCCGTTACGTGGTGAGCCTGATTGCGCTCGAGCGCAAGCTCGCCAAGCGCAAGGACATCCTCAACATGCTGGGGGAGCGGATCAGCCAGATCGGTCGCCAGCAACAGCATTTCGATCTGCTCGACGAGCAGATCCTGGCCAACATGGCGAGCATCTACAGCGATCTCATCAGCCCCATAGGCCCCCGGATCCAGGTAGCGGGCACCCCGCTGTTCCTGCAGCAGCCGCTGGTGCAGCACAAGGTGCGTGCCCTGCTGCTCGCGGGGATCCGCGCCGTGGTGCTGTGGCGCCAGCTTGGCGGCAGCCGCACCCAGATCATCTTCGCCCGCAAGAAGATGGTGGAACTGGCCAAACGTTTTTAAGTTTCTCACCCCCACACATCAGGAGTTCACCCCATGGAGCTGTCCGCGCTGACTGCTGTTTCCCCGATTGACGGTCGTTATGGCGACAAGGCCGATGCCCTGCGTCCTATCTTCTCCGAATTCGGCCTGCTGCGTTTTCGCGTCGAAGTCGAGGTGCGCTGGTTGCAAAAACTGGCAAGCCACGCCGGGATCCCGGAAGTCCCTGCCCTGAGCGCAGCCGCGAGCGCCCTGCTCGACGGCATCGTCAGCAACTTCAACGAGAGCGACGCCGCCCGTATCAAACAGATCGAGCGCACCACCAACCATGATGTGAAAGCGGTGGAGTACTTCCTCAAAGAGAAGGTGGAAGTGAACCCGGAGCTCGCCGCCATCAGCGAGTTCATCCACTTCGCCTGCACCTCGGAAGACATCAACAACAACTCCCACGGCCTGATGCTGAAAACCGCTCGTGAAGAGGTGATCAAACCTTATTGCGAGAAGCTGATTTCCGAGCTCAAGCGTCTGGCCCATGAGTACCGCGACATGCCGCTGCTCTCCCGTACCCACGGCCAGCCGGCGACCCCGAGCACCATGGGCAAGGAGATGGCCAACGTCGCCTACCGTCTGGAGCGCCAGTACAAGCAGATCATGGCCGTCGAGATCCTCGGCAAGATCAACGGTGCGGTCGGCAACTACAACGCCCACCTGAGCGCCTACCCGCAGGTGGACTGGCACCAGTTCGCCGAGGAGTTCGTCACCTCCCTCGGTCTTTCCTGGAACCCCTACACCACCCAGATCGAACCCCACGACTACATCGCCGAGCTGTTCGACGCCCTGGCCCGCTTCAACACCATCCTGATCGACTTCGACCGCGATGTATGGGGCTACATTTCGCTCGGCCACTTCAAGCAGCGCACCATCGCCGGCGAGATTGGCTCCTCCACCATGCCTCACAAGGTCAACCCCATCGACTTCGAGAACTCCGAAGGCAATCTGGGTCTGGCCAACGCCGTGTTCCAGCACCTGGCGAGCAAGCTGCCCATCTCCCGCTGGCAGCGTGATCTCACCGACTCCACCGTGCTGCGCAACCTGGGTGTGGCGGTCGGTTACTCCCTGATTGCCTATCAGGCGACCCTGAAGGGGATCTCAAAGCTCGAGGCGAACAGCGATGCCATGGCCGCCGATCTGGACGCGAACTGGGAAGTGCTGGCCGAGCCCATCCAGACCGTGATGCGCCGCTACGGCATCGAGAAGCCCTACGAGAAGCTGAAAGAGCTGACCCGTGGCCGCCGTGTCGACGCCGAAGGCATGCGTACCTTTATCGACACCCTCGAATTGCCTGAGGACGTGAAGGTAGAACTCAAGAAGCTGACGCCGGCCAACTACATCGGCGACGCCCAGCGTCTGGTCGATCTGCTGAAGTAAGCGGTCAACCCAACCTGACAGAGGCCCTGCCATGGCTGCAGGGCCTCTGTTGATCTTGGCCCGCGCCATCACATCATCCGTGATCGGGCCATATCAGAGCACTTGCCCAAGCCCGGTTTGGGCAAGATCTCTCACAAGATACGAGAAGCACCATGTACGAACTCAATCTGGATATCGCTCACTTCCTCGAGCATCACTGGCAGAAGCGCCCCCTGCTCATCAAGGGCGGCTTCAAGGACTTCCTGGATCCCATCAGCCCGGACGAGCTGGCGGGCCTGGCCATGGAAGAGGTGGTGGAATCGCGCCTCGTCACCCGCTTCAACAACAAGTGGGAGGCGGCCCACGGCCCCTTCGAATCCTACGATCATCTGGGGGAAGAGAACTGGACCGTGCTGGTGCAGGCGTGCAACCACTGGGCTCCCGAGGTACACGAACTGGCGCTGCCGTTCCAGTTCATCCCGGGCTGGCGCTTTGACGATGTGATGGTGAGCTTCTCCACCCCTCACGGCGGCGTCGGCCCCCACATCGACAACTACGATGTCTTCATCACCCAGGGTCAGGGCAAGCGCCACTGGCGGGTCGGCGATGCCAAGCCTTTGAACGAGTTCGCCGCCCACGCGGCCCTGCTGCACTGCGAGCCGTTCGAGGCAATCATCGACGTCATCATGGAGCCGGGTGACATCCTCTACATCCCGCCCGGATTCCCCCACGAGGGCTATGCCATCGAGCCCTCCCTGAACTTCTCCGTGGGCTTCCGCGCCCCGGACGCCAAGGCGCTCATCTCCTCCTTTGCCGATCACCTGATCGACAACGAGGTGCGCACCGAGCGTTATGGCGATGCCGATCTCAAGCCCCGCACCCGCCACGGCGAGATCCAGCCCCATGAGCTGCACCGCCTGCGGGAACTGATGCAGCAAGCCCTGGACGACGAGACCCTGTTCAAGGAGTGGTTCGGCGCCATGATCTCCGAGGCCAAGCACGATCTGGACGTCAATCCGGTGGAGCCGGACTACAGCGCCGAGGAGATTGCCGACCTGCTGACCCAGGGCGAGCCCGCCATCAAGGTGCCGGGCCTGCGTACCGTCTGGTTCAGCGGCGAAGCCCACGTCTGCTACATCGACGGCGAAGCCTGGTCCCTGCAAAGCGAGGACGCCGCCGCCATCTCCCTTCTGTGTGACAAGGACATGGTCACCCAGGCCGACATGGTGGAGCTCGCCGATCAGGCTGGCTTCCTGCAACTGCTGACCCAGCTGGTCAACCGCGGCTACTGGTTCTTCGCCTAAGCCCTGCCGGTCCGGACGAGCGCCGGGTTCCCTATAAAAAAGCGCCGCTGACATCAGCGGCGCTTTTTTATGGATGGGTTTATGGATGAGAGACATGAGGGCGCGCTGTCACCGTCATCACCATGCTGCCCTGGCGAGCCCCCCGCTTGTCGCTACACTTGAAGGCGCCCCGGCTGACCCAACCCCTTCGAACAGCGGCGCCGATTTCTTGCACCGCTTTTGTTATTTAACTACATAAGATCGGTTTGCCCCTGAGGGTGATGATGGGTACCAAATGGGCAGCGATGAGCGAAACCAATTATTTTAGCCCCTAAAATCAACAGTGAGCGAAAACGTTATCTTGTGAAATGAGGCTGTTTTAGCTCAAAACGTTGTTTCTGGATCATAAAAAGTATCCAAAAACTGGTGTATATTGCACGGCGGAAACTCCTTAACCATGAAGACTGACATGAAAAAGACCAAAATCGTCTGCACCATCGGTCCCAAGACCGAATCCAAAGCAATGCTCGGCAAGATGCTCGACGCCGGCATGAACGTCATGCGCCTGAACTTCTCTCACGGTGATTACGAAGAGCACGGCACCCGTATCAGCAACCTGCGTGAAGTGATGGCCGAGACCGGCAAGCACGCAGCCATCCTGCTCGATACCAAGGGTCCGGAAATCCGTACCATGAAACTGGAAGGTGGCAACGATGTGTCTCTGGTCGCTGGCCAGACCTTCACCTTCACTACCGACCAGACCGTAGTGGGCAACAAGGACAAGGTCGCCGTGACCTACGCCGGCTTCGCCAACGACCTGCGCGTCGGCAACCGCATCCTGGTTGACGATGGCCTGATCGGTCTGGACGTCATCGAGATCACCGAACGCGAAGTCATCTGCAAGGTGCTGAACAATGGTGACCTGGGTGAGAACAAGGGTGTCAACCTGCCGGGCGTCTCCATCAAGCTGCCGGCCCTGGCCGAGAAAGACAAGCGTGACCTCGTCTTCGGTTGCGAGCAAGGTGTTGATTTCGTTGCTGCCTCCTTCATTCGCAAGAAAGAAGACGTGCTGGAAATCCGTGAGCACCTGAAGGCCCACGGTGGCGAGAACATCCAGATCATCTCCAAGATCGAAAACCAGGAAGGCCTGGACAACTTCGACGACATCCTGGCTGTCTCCGACGGCATCATGGTCGCCCGCGGCGACATGGGTGTGGAAATCCCGGTAGAAGAGGTGATCTTCGCCCAGAAGATGATCATCACCAAGTGCAACAAGGCGCGCAAAGTGGTCATCACCGCGACCCAGATGCTGGATTCCATGATCAAGAACCCGCGTCCGACCCGCGCCGAAGCTGGCGACGTGGCCAACGCCATCCTGGATGGTACCGATGCGGTCATGCTGTCCGGTGAATCCGCCAAGGGCAAGTACCCGCTGGAAGCCGTGACCATCATGGCCACCATCTGCGAGCGCACCGACGCCGTGATGCCGTCCAACCTGTCTGCTGCCAATGACAGCAACAAGTTGCGCATCACCGAAGCCGTCTGCAAGGGCGCCGTCGAGACCTCCGAGAAGCTGGATGCCCCGCTGATCGTGGTTGCCACCGAAGGCGGCAAGTCTGCCAAGGCCATTCGCAAGTACTTCCCGAAAGCCTGGATCCTGGCCGTCACCACCAACAAGAAGACTGCCGCCCAACTGGTACTGACCAAGGGCGTGGTGGCTCACGTGGTTGACAGCATCGCCTCCACCGACGATTTCTATCGCATCGGCAAGGAAGCGGCACTGGCCAGCGGCATGGGCCTGAAGGGCGACGTCGTCGTCATGGTCTCCGGTGCCCTGGTACCGAGCGGTACTACCAACACCGCCTCCGTTCACGTACTGTAATCAGTCCTGAACCGATGAAAACGGCGCCTCCGGGCGCCGTTTTTTTTATCTCTCCCCCCTGCTGCCCCTTTCGGCCCGGTGTTAGAATCCACGCGGATTTCCCTCACGTGGGATATCTCCCAAATATCGCGTAATAACCCGGAAGTTTTATGCCCTCAACACAGTTCAGACGAGTCTCGGCCGCCTTGTTGCCGCTGCTCTGGTTATTCATCAGCCTCTGCGCCCCGCAAGCCCTGGCGCAGGACGTGCCGCAACGGGCCACGGTCCAGCGCTCCCTCGACGCCCTCGGCAAGTCGGAGGCCCTCACCGTCAGCCAGCAGGCGGATCAGAAATTCCTGACCGATACCCTGAGCCTGCTCGACAGCATCGACAAGGAGCAGGCCAAAGCCAAGGCCCAGACCCTGCGTGTGCGCTCGCTCCCCGCCGATTTGAAAGAGATCAGTGCCAAGCTCGATACCCTCGGCCAGAGCAAGAGCCCTGAGCAGCTCAAGAGCGAATATGCCGCCATGAGCGTGATGGAGCTGGAGAATCGCCAGGCCGAGATCATGGTCAATCTGCAGGAGGCCCAGGAGGCGCTCGGCACCATCGGCAGCCAGATCACCAGCTTGCAGACCCTGCCGGAACGCGCCCAGGCCAACATGAGCCGGGCCTATCAGCGCAGCCAGGAGATCCGCAGCCGACTGAACTCGGGCGACAACATCAGCAGCGCCGAGAAGATGAAACTCAACACCGAGTCGGCCCTGCTGGACCTGCAACTGGTCAACCTGCAAAAGGAGCTGGATAACCGCACCAGCATGCAGGATCTGGTGGTCAAGCAGCGAGACTATCAAAGCGCCCGTCTCGCCTACGAGGAGCAGCGACTGCAGGCCCTGCAGGAGCAGATCAGCGCCAAGCGTCTCGGCGACACCGAGAAGACCGCCGAGCAGACCGGTGAGCTGGTGACCACGGCTGACAATCCCCTGGTGCAGAAAGAGCAGGAGATCAACCAGCAGCTCAGCCAACAGCTCGTGAGCGCCACCGCCAACCTCAACACCCTGGTGCAGAAGAACCTGCAGGCCAAGAGCTGGCTGGAACGCGGCACCCAGACCGAGCGCAACCTGAACGAACAGGTGCAGATGCTCAAGGGCAACCTGCTGCTGTCACGCATTCTCTACCAGCTCTATCAGCAGCTGGAGGCGGCCCCCTCCTCCCTGGTGAAGAACCTGGAGGAGCAGATCGCCGACTTGCATCTGGCCCAGTTCGAATTGAGCCAGCAGCGTGATCAGCTGTTCCAGAAAAACCTGTACCTGGACAACCTCATCGCCGGCAGCAGCGAGCCGGTCAGTGAAGAAGACAAGGCGACCCTTGCCAAGCTCATCGATACCCGCGTCAGCCTGCTCGATCAGCTGAACCGCCAGCTCGACAGCCAGCTGACCAACGCCATCAGCCTGCAGCTGACCCAGCAGCAGCTGACCCGGGTCTATGCCTCGGTCGAATTCACCCTGCAACAACACATCTTCTGGGTCAGCAGCAACAAACCCGTCGATGGCAAGTGGCTGCTCAGCTGGCCTGCCCAGGCCTTCAAGCAGGCGTCCGACTGGGTGATCAAGCCGGAGGTGAACAAGTGGGGCGAGATGCTGCTGCCCCTCTCCCTGCTCGCCCTGCCGCTGTTGCTGATCGGGGGGTTGCTGCTGTGGAAACGGCCAGCCATCGTCGAGCGCCAGCAGAGAATTGCCAAGGATCTCGGCCGCTTCCGTCAAGACAGCCAGTGGCATACTCCGCGCGCCCTGCTCTACACCGTGCTGCAGCGCCTGCCCGGCACCCTGTTTATCCTGGCCGCCGGTCTGATGCTCACCTATTGCGGCCTCCTGAGCCCCAAACTCATCTTCCAGATCACCCTGAACCTGGCGCTCGGCTACCTGGTCTTCAGCGTCTACCTGTCGGTGATGCGGCCGGGGGGCATCGGTGAATCCCACTTCCGCATGCCACGGGCCGAGTTGCAGGCCAAGCGCAACAGCATGCGTTACCTGTGGATCCCCCTGTTGCCACTGATCATGCTGTCAACCAAGGCAGTGGTAGAACCTTCCTCTCTTGGCAATGACGTCATCGGTCAGGCCCTCACCCTGGTCCTGCTCGGTCTTACCGCCTATCTGGTGCTGCCCATCTCCCGCGCCAGCATCAAGGGCGAGGCCAGCATGGCGCAGATCATGAAGGCGATCGCCCTGGCACTGGCACCGGTGGCGCTCATCGTGCTCGTCGTCCTTGGCTACTACTACACGGCCCTGAAGCTCACCGGCCGATTGATCGAGTCCTTCTACCTCATCATCATCTGGGGTCTGCTCTATCGCACCGCCCTGCGGGGCCTGGAGCTGGCGGCCCGCCGTCTGGCCTACCGCCGCGCCGTTGCCAAGCGTGAGCACAAATCCTCCGAAGATGCGGAAGGGGGGGAAGCCATCGAAGAGCAACCCATGGATCTGGAGGATGTCAGCCAGCAGTCCCTGCGCCTGACCCGGATCATGCTGCTGCTGGTGTTCGGCGTCGCCTTCTACTGGCTCTGGTCCGATCTGGTGGCGGTCTTCACCTATCTGGACAGCGTGGTGCTCTGGCACAAGAGTGAAGGCACCGGCGCCAATGCCGTGCTCTTCCCCATCAGTCTGAGTGACGTGCTGACCGGCCTCTTCCTGTTCGGGGCCGCCTTGTCCCTGGCGCGCAACCTGCCCGGCTTGCTGGAGGTGCTGGTCCTCTCCAAGCTGCGCCTGGCCCAGGGCTCGGCCTACGCCATCACCACCATGCTCAACTACGTGCTGATCGGGGTGGGTTCCCTCACCGCCCTGGCCATGCTGGGCGTACAGTGGGAGAAACTGCAATGGCTGGCTGCCGGCCTCTCGGTGGGTATCGGCTTCGGCATGCAGCAGATCGTCTCCAACTTCATCTCGGGGATCATCATACTGTTCGAGCGTCCGGTGCGGATCGGCGACACCGTCACCATCGGCACCATCTCGGGCACGGTCAACAAGATCCGCATCCGCTCCACCACCCTCACCGACTTCGATCGCAAAGAGGTGATCATCCCCAACCAGCAGCTGATGATAGAGCGGCTGGTCAACTGGTCCCTGTCGGATACCGTCACCCGGGTGATCGCCCGGGTCGGGGTGGCCTATGGTTCGGATCTGGAGCTGACCCGCAAGCTGCTGATGCAGGCGGCCATGGAGAACAGCCGGGTGTTGAAGGATCCGGCTCCCATCGTCTACTTCCTCACCTTCGGCGCCAGCACCCTGGATCACGAGCTGCGCTTCTTCGTGAGCGAACTCGGGGATCGCAACCCGGCCATCGATGAACTGAACCGCCGCATCGACGTGCTGTTCCGCGAACACGGCATCGACATCGCATTCAACCAGATGGATGTGCATATCAAGAACGAGCAAGGGGAAGAGCAGAAGGTAGAGTCCCGCAAGAGCCTGCCGCCCGCTCCCAACCGGAGCCGCGATCCTAGCTGATCCGGCGCCACGCCGATACCAACGGGCCCCATCGCGGGGCCCGTTTCTTTTTGACCCCTTGAAAGGGAGGCCGGCTCCCCAATATAGAGGGGACAATGGAATGTCATAGCGCGAGGATTGAATGGATTATCTCTATGCCGTGGTGCTGTTCGCCGTCTCCTCCTCGGTCACTCCGGGGCCGAACAACCTGATGGTGATGAGTTCGGGGCTCAATTTCGGGGTGAAGCGGAGCCTGCCGCTCCTGGCCGGCATCTGCGTCGGCTTTACCCTGATGCTGCTGTTGGTGGGGCTGGGATTCGGCCAGCTGTTCACCCTCTTCCCCCCTCTGCACCTCATCATCAAATGCGTGGGCACCCTCTACCTGCTCTATCTGGCCTGGCTCATCGCCCGCTCGGCAGGCGAGCTGGCGGGCAAGGGGCAGGCCCGGCCCCTCGGCTTTCTCAAGGGAGCCCTGTTCCAGTGGGTCAACGCCAAAGCCTGGGTGGTGGCCACCGGCGCCATCGCCGCCTTCACCAGCGCCGGAGCCGGTTTCTATCAGCAGAACCTCACCCTGGCGCTGACCTTCTTCATCATCTCCTTCCCGAGCGTCGGCATCTGGCTGCTGTTCGGCTCCGTGCTCAAACGCTGGCTCGCCGGCGAGCGGGCCCGTCGCCGTTTCAACCAGGCCATGGGGGCCCTGCTGGCCCTCTCCGTCACCCCCGTGGTGTGGGAGATCTGGCAACAACTGGCCTGACCCCGTCCCGTCGGGAGTGAGTGAACGGCGCGCTGGGCTCAGGCTCCCATCTGTGCCACCATCCTCCGGCCATCCCGCCCGTTGTTTGCGGGACATATCGCCATCAGGAGGCGTCATGCAGCAAGTGGTTTATATCGCCAACCCGGTGAGCGGGTTGATCCATGTCTTCGAACTGACCGCTTCCGGGCTCAGCCCCCTGCAACAGGTGCAGACCGGTGGCGAGGTGCAGCCCCTGGTCGTCAGCCCGGACAGGCGCTGGCTCTATGCCGGGGTACGCCCCGACTTCAAGGTGCTGAGCTACCCCATCGCCGGGGATGGTCGGCTCGGTGAGCCCGCTTCGGCGCCACTCGCAGGCAGCGCCTCCCACACCTGCACCGATACCGCAGGCCGGCTCTTCTTCGCCGCCTCCTACGCCTTCAACCACGTCAGCGTCTCCCCCATGGATGAGACCGGCCGGGTGCGGGAGATGCAGCAGCGCATCGACAATCTGATGGCCGCCCATTCGGTCACCCTGCTGGTGGATGAACGGGGCAGGCAGGAGCTGCTGGTGGCCTGCCTGAAAGAGGATGCCATCCGCCGTTTTGCGCTCGATGATGAAGGCTGGCTGACGCCCCATCCGCTCGGGGATCTCCACACCGCTCCCGGCGCCGGGCCACGGCATCTGGCACTGCACCCGACCCATGGCAGCCTCTATTGCCTCAACGAGCTCGACGGCACCCTCAATCACTACCAGCGGGAGCAGGATGGCCGGATCCTGCTGCGCGAGTCTCTGGACATGCTGCCGCCTGGCTACGAGGGGGAGCGCTGGGGGGCGGATCTGCACCTCACTCCGGATGGGCGCTTCCTCTATACCAGCGAGCGTGCCAGCAGCCTGCTGACCCTGTTCGGGGTGAGCGAACACGAGGGCAGCCTCAGCGTGCTCGCCCACTTTCCCACCGCGCCCTGCCCCCGCGGTTTTGCCATCGACCACAGTGGTCAGTGGCTCATCGCCACCGGGCAGACCAGCGAGACGCTGATCCTGCACCGCATCGATGAGCAAACGGGCCAGCTGACGCAAACGGCTCGCCACGAGGTCGGCCAGGGGGCCATGTGGGTAAGGGTATTGACCCTGGATGGGCGCACGGCCTGAGAAGCCGGGCTCTGACGGGTCATAAAAAAACAGGCGGCGCTGATGAAGCGCCGCCTGCATTCAAGGGGAGACCCACCACTATCTGCCGTTGAGATCCTCATCCGGCCAATATTTGTACCCCTGCATGGTGGCCTGTACCGCCAGCCCCTGTTCGGTGAGCTGATACATCTTCACCTTCTGGAAATCCGCATTGGCCGCCTCGCTCACCACCACCTTGCCATCATCCGCCGCCTTCGCGGCCACATCGGCCTGGGCACTGGCATCGAAGCCGGTGGTAATGAATCTGTCCAGAGCGGTGACATCATTGAAGATGATCAGGGCCTGGAACTTCTTGACCCCCAACCCCACGCCAAAACCGGCGGTCGCCATCTTCATGTAGGTGTCGCGGCCGTTGCGGTTGTCCCGGAGCACCCCGTAGCCGGTCCCCGCACTGAGCAGCAGCAGGTTGTTGTTCACGTTGCTGAACACCGCATACCCCTTGGATCTGGCCACTTCCTGTCTGATCTTGCCATCCTTGGCATACAGGGTGGAGAGCGCCTGCTCGCGCATCTGCACTATGCTGCTGCGCTGCTCGGCCGGGGTATCCCCCTTGGCGCCGCAGCCCGCCAGCAGCAACAGGATCAGGATCTGGCTCCATCGCCGTAAGTGACGCATGTCATGACTCCTTTTCTGTATATCCCGCAGGGGCCAGGCCCCTCTGTCTGTTCGAAACGAAACCCGCAGCCTGTCGCCGATCCCGCCTCATCGTCCCTTGCCGCCATCTCGCTGGCACCGCAAAGGCCTGATGCAGAAAGTATAGGGCCCCTATCCCTTGGTGACTTCCCCCAGAAACTCGGTGAAACGCAGCCAGGACTTGGCATCGGCGTCGGCTCGATAGTTCTCGGAGCCAAACACGCTGAATGCATGGGGAGCACCGCTGTAAGTGGTCGCCTCATGCCTGATGCCGGTGCTTTCGAGCTCGGAGACCAGCCCGGCAAACTGACCGAGGGAGACCGCCTGATCCGCGCTGCCATGCTGAATGAGCAGTTGGGCCTTGGTCTGCTTGTAGTCCTGACCGGGGGGCGTCTCCAGGCCGCCGTGCACGCTCACCACTCCCTTGAGATCCGCGCCGCTGCGAGCCAGCTCCAGCACGGCGGCACCGCCGAAGCAGTAGCCGAGCGCCACGGCGTTGTCGAGCCGCCCCCCGAGCTTGCCCGCCTCGGCCAGGGCTCCGGCCAGCAGCTTGCGCATCCGGGGCCTGTCCTGATAGAGGGCGCCGGTGAGCTTTTTCTTCTCTTCCACCGCGGTGGGACGAACGCCTGCGCCGAACAGATCTGCCGCAAACACGCTGTAGCCCAGGGCCACCAGCATCTTGGCCCGCTTGACCTCGTATTCGGTCAGCCCGTCCCAGTCGTGTACCAGCAGCACCAGAGGCGCCCCCTTGCCCGCCGCCAGGTAATAGCCCTCGAACGACTGGCCGTCGACCTCGTAGCGCACCGCCTCCGCCTGGGCCAGAGCGCCCCACATCAACCCCATCAGGGCCAGGATCCATCGCTTCATCATCTTTCTCTCCCTGGATTGTGAATAACGCCCCTGATTGTAGTCGCCGGTGTCGGCAAGGCGGGGGAACCTGCAGACTCTCCATCCATGAGGCGCCAGGCAGCGCAACCTGCGGACCATCAAATGGGCAACAGACCAATGCCATCTCGCCCTTCCCTGCGCCGACTCGTGCACCTGGGCGGCAAAAAGCAGAAGACCACCCGCAGGTGGCCTTCTGGCGTCACGACCGAACTAATTTGGCGTTCAGTCCTTGGCGCTCTCCATGGCACCCGTTTCGGAGTGCTGGGGCAGGATGAGGTTGAGCAGGATGGCGGCCACCGAAGCCAGGCCCACGCCGGCGAGGGCGAAGTCACCGATCTTCATCTCGAGGGCCCCCACGCCGACGGTCAGGGTCACGGCCACGATGGCGATGTTGCGGGCCAGGCCGAGATCCACCTTGGACTCCACCAGGGTCTTGAGACCGATGGCGGCGATGGATCCGAACAGCAGCAGCATGATGCCGCCCATCACCGGCATGGGGATGGAGGTGAGCAGGGCGTTGAACTTGCCGAAGAAGGCCAGAATGATGGCGAATACCGCGGCCCAGGTCATGGTGACCGGGTTGAAGTTGCGGGTGATCATCACGGCGCCGGTCACTTCGGCGTAAGTGGTGACGGGAGGGCCACCGATGAAGCCGGCGAAGCAGACGCCGATGCCGTCACCGGCCAGGGTGCGGTGCAGGCCCGGATCCTTGGTGTAATCCTTGCCGGTCACGCCACCGATGGCGAGCACGCCGCCGATGTGTTCGATGCAGGGGGCGATGGCCACCGGCAGCATGAACAGGGCGGCGGCCCAGTTGATCTCCGGGGTCACGAAGTGGGGCATCGCCAGCCAGGGGGCGCTGACCATGCCATCGAAACTCACCTGACCCATCATGATCGCGGCCACATAACCGACGATGACGCCGGAGAGGATGGGGATGAGCTTGATCCAGCCCTTGCAGAACACGGCGGCGATCAGGGTCACCGCCAAGGAGATGCCTGCCAGGGTCAGGGCGGTCGCCGGCGGCACCACCTGTTCACCACCGGCGCGGCCCATCGCCATGTTGCAGGCGACCTGGGCAACCGACAGACCGATCACCATGATCACCGGGCCAATCACCACCGGCGGCAGCAGCTTGTGCACGAACCCCATGCCACGGGCGCGGATGATGGCGGCCAGGATGAAGTACATGAAACCGGCGGCAAACAGACCAAACATGGTGGAGGGCAGGCCCCAGGTCTGGGTGGCGTAGATGATGGGGGCGATGAAGGCGAAGCTGGAGCCGAGGAAGATCGGGACCTGGCGACGGGTGCAGAGCTGGAACAGCAGGGTGCCTACACCGGCGCCAAGCAGGGCCATGGAGGGGTTCAGTCCGGTGAGCAGGGGCACCAGAACCATGGCACCGAAGGCGACAAACAGAATTTGCAGCCCGGCGACACTTTGCTTGACCAAGGAAAACATGGGTGTCCTTAATTTTTTGATAACTGACAGGGATAATTGACACTTTTCAGTCATCACATCAGGTCTTCAAGGCAACAAGCGCACATCATGGCGTCATTTGTTACCTTTTACTGCTTGGGGAGGGCATGAAACTGGCTTTTTAGGCGGGATTCGTTGCTACAAGCATCGAGGATGCGATTTTACGCACTTTTCATGGCGAAGCAAAACGTTTTTCAGCTGAACTGAGTGAATGTGGAAGGGAGTACGCTGACATAGTGAGCACCAACCCGCTGATCCGGGGGTCGCCCTCGCCATGAGCGGGCAATCCGGGCCTGGGCCAATCAATCCGCCATAAAAGAGGGGATGGCATGGCCCTCCCCTCTTGCAAATCAGTCCGGTACCGGGCCGGACGACAGTGATATTCGCTGCCTTTATACCCTTCTATATGGCAGGTATACCGGTTCCCACATGTGACTCAGAATATGCTGCTGCAGATCCTGCCCGATGAGGGGATGGGAGGGATCCCGGCGCACTATGTCCTTGAGCACCGCAGTCGCCACGTGCACCGAGATGCTGCGCAGATCGCTGATGCGCGGGTAGACGGCGCCACGGGCCAGATCCGCCTCGTTCACGCACTCCGCCAGGGCAAAGGCCGCCGTGGTGAAGATATCCGGGCTGATTTCGTGGATCTGGCTGACGATGGCCGCGAGCCCCACCCCCGGGAAGATGAAGACGTTGTTGCCCTGACCGATGCGGTAATCCTGCCCCTCGAAGTGCACGTCCTTGAACGGACTGCCGGTGGCGACGATGGCGCGGCCCTGGCTCCAGCGGTAGATATCCTCCGGCAACGCCTCGCAGTTGGCGGTGGGGTTGGAGAGGGGGAATACCATGGGGTGCTCGCAGTGCTCCAGCATCAGCTGGATATGCTGCTCCTGGAAGGCACCGCCGGCGCCACTGGTACCAAGCAGCACGGTGATGGGGACGTGGCGCAGTACCTCGGTGAGCCCCGCCTTGCCCTGCAGATCCCACTGGGCCAGCAATAGGCCCGGCTTGGCATAGCGGCGCTTGTACTCGTCGAGCCCTTCCCGGTTGTCACACACCAGCCCCTGGGTATCCAGGATGTAGATGCGATCCCGCGCAGCCTGAGGATCCAGCCCCTCGCGGATCATGCCGGCGCAGATCTGATCCGCCACCCCGACCCCGCCGGCTCCGGCCCCATAGACCAGGTAGTTCTGCTGGCCCAGGGTCTCGTTCTTGGACTTGACCGCCCCGATGATCCCCGCCAGCACCACGGCCCCCGTGCCCTGGATATCGTCATTGAAGGAGGGCAGCGCCTGCTGGTAACGGGAGAGATTATTGAAGGCGTTGGATTTGCTGAAATCTTCCCACTGCAGCACGGCGTTCGGGAAGTGGCGCTTGACCCCGGCCACGAATTTGTCGATGAAGTCGTCATACTCCTTGCCGCGGATCCGCTTGTGGGGCTGCCCCAGGTACATGGGGTCATCCAGCAGGGCCTGGTTGTCGGTCCCCACATCCAGGGCGATGGGCAGGCAGCAGGCGGGGTGGATGCCGGCGGCCAGGGTGTAGAGAGAGAGCTTGCCGATGGGGATCCCCATGCCGCCCACCCCCTGATCGCCGATGCCGAGGATGCCCTGGCTGTCGGTGACGACGATGATGCGCACCGACTTGGCATCCATGTGCCGCGCCAGGGATCCCATGTCATCCACGTTGTGCTGGGTGATGTAGAGGCCGCGCGCCTTCTGGTAGCGGTGGCTGAACTCCTGGCACGCCTTGCCCACGGTCGGGGTATAGATGATGGGGGTCATCTCCTCCACGTGGCGCGACAGCAGGGCGTAGAACAGGGTCTCGTTGCGATCCTGCAAGGCCCGCAGATTCTGGTACTTCTCCATGTCGCTGCAGGCGCTCAGGAAGGCCTCATAAACCCGCTCCAGCTGGGCTTCGAAGGTCTGGACCTGGGGAGGCAGCAGGCCGTCGAGCTCAAAGTCGGCCCGCTCCTGTTCGGTGAAGGCGGTGCCCTTGTTGAGGTTGCGATCGTTGAGCAGGTTGGTGCCTGTCAGTGAGACGGGGCGAAAATCCTCTCCCTGTGCGTCTTTCCACAGCAGATATTGTCCGGTAGCCATAGTCATTCTCTTTGATTTACATGAAGTTGCCATTGGGCAGGAGAGCAAGACTCATAACCGCGCATCATAAGCGCTTTGGCCTTTCGGTTTTGTGAGCTCAGCCATACCCTGCGGCCAAAACGCAGGATTATCGGCCCCATCCCCCGGATTGGGTTGCAGGTCAGGCGCCCCTGGCGCAAGATCGGCAACCGACGGGCGCGGTGCTAACCCCCACAGGGCACACCGCCGCCCAGGCCCTTGACTCGACCATCCGGAGCACCATGACCATTCCCGCCCCCCACGCCTTTCCCGTCAGCGCCGTGATCCTGGCCGGTGGTCGCGCCACCCGTATGGGAGGGGACGACAAGGGCTGGGTGCCCCTGGCGGGCCAGCCCCTCATCTTGCATGTGCTGGCGCGGCTGCAACCCCAGGTGGACGAGGTGCTGATCAATGCCAATCGCAGCGAGGCGCGCTACCGCACCCTGGCCCCCGTTATCGCGGACGAGCTCGCCGACTTTCAGGGCCCCCTCGCCGGCATGCTGGCGGGCCTTCAGGCCGCCCGCCACGACTGGGTATTGTTCGTCCCCTGTGATGGCCCCGCCCTGCCTCTGGATCTGATGGTGCGCTTTCGCGCGGCGCTGAGCGCACAGCCGGATGCCGAACTGGTGGTGGCCCACGACGGCAGCCATTTGCAGCCCGTGGTCGCCCTGCTGCACCGCTCCTTGCAAGGATCGCTGCGCGAGGCCCTGGCGCAGGGCGAGCGCAAGATTGCCAGCTGGTTCGGCCGCCACCAGATGGCGGTGGTGCGTATCGATGAGCCAGACGCCTTTCTCAACCTCAACAGCCCGAGGGAACTGGCCGAGTATGAGGCGCGGCTGTCGGCCGACGCCGCCAAGGACGGTGGGGAGTCTGCATGATGCACGGCAATCGCCCCCTGCTCGGCTTCGTCGCCTGGAGCGGCACCGGCAAGACCACCCTGCTGGAGCGGCTCATCCCAGAGCTTCGTGCACGCGGCCTGCGCCTCGGGGTGCTCAAGCACACCCATCACCAGTTCGACATGGACAAGCCTGGCAAGGACAGTTATCGCCTGCGCCAGGCGGGCGCCGCCCAGGTGATGGCCGCCTCCAGCCTGCGTCACGCCCTCATCCGCGAGACCCCCGAGGGAGAGCCCCCCTTTGCCCAGCTGCTGGCCAGCTTCGACTGGTCGCAACTCGACCTGCTGCTCATCGAGGGCTTCAAGCACGAGCACTTCCCCAAGATAGAGCTGCACCGCGCCGCCATCGGCCGTCCCCTGATGTTTCCCACCGATCCCGATGTGATGGCCCTGGTGAGCGATGACCCCCTCACCACCACGCTGCCCAGGTTCGGATTTGCCACGCTTGCCCCCCTCTGCGACTTTATCTGCGCCCGCGTTGCCACTAAGGTTGGGGCGGCGGAACCGTCCACTGCCCTAGCGGCCGCCACAGCCCCCCTGCGCCTGCTCGCCCAGCTGTGCGCGCCCATCCCCGCCGGGGAAGCCGGGCCCCTGCCCGGCCATCTCGAACAGGATGCCGATGGCCGCTTGCAGGTGCGCCCGGCAAATGGTTTGATGTCTGCGGCCATGCCGGGCCCCAACTGCCTCATCGAGTGCCCCTCCCCGACCCGGTGCATCGCGCAGGGAGAGCAAGTCTGGATCCAGCTGCTGCCTCAGCAGCTGCGCTGATCGGGACGCCCGGCTTTTCGTTCAACCCGAGATGAGACGACGCACTTGCGCCTGAACGCCCCCCTCTCCCGCTTCGATCTGCTGGTGTATGGAAACTACCGACTGGTGCACGGACTGCGCATCGCCCTGGCCTTCACCATCACCTTCATGCTGACCCGTCACTTTCACGTGCCGGAGAGCACCTGGCCCCTCATCACCCTGGTGGTGGTGATGGGTCCCATCTCGTTCTGGGGCAATGTGTTTCCCCGCGCCCTGCAGCGGGTGGTGGGCACCATCTTCGGCGCCGCCTGTGGCGTGGTGGCCCTCTATCTGGAGCTCTACTCGATCCCCCTGATGCTGATCTGGAGCTTTGCCATCATGTTCCTGTGCGGCTATCTGGCCCTCGGCAAGCGCCCCTATGCCGGTTTGCTCATCGGCATCACGCTGGCGGTCATCATGGGGGGCAAGCCGGGGGACATAGAGACGGCTCTGTGGCGCAGCGGCGACGTCATCCTGGGCTCTTTGCTGGCACTGCTGTTTTGCAGCATCTATCCCCAGCGAGCCTATATCCACTGGCGGCTACAGATGCACGACACCCTGATGATGGCCCAGCGTCTCTATCACACCCATCTCTCCCCCAACATGCTGGAGCGGCCCAAGTTGACCCGCAACCATGCACGCGTGCTTGCCAAGATGGTCAGTCTGCGCCCCCTGCTGACCCCGGCCGTCAAGGAGACCCGCCTCAACGCCCCCCATTTCGAGGCCATCCAGGCGACCTTGCGCAACACCCTCTGTACCCTGGAGATGCTGGCCAACACCTACTGGAACGATCGCCACAGCCACTTCCTGATGCAGAGCACCCCTGAACTGCGGGCCTGCCATCAGGCGACCGAGACGGTGATCACCCAGCTCGCCCTCATGCTCAAGAGCGGCGAACAACGGGAGCTGGATGTCGCCATCGCCTGCCTGGACGAGGCCACCACCCGGGTGCGGCTCTGCGCCGAGGGGGAAGCCAGCATCAGCGGCTACCTCTGGCTCAACGTGCAGCTCACCGAGCAGCTCAAGCAGCTGAGCCGTTTGCTGGGGCTGGTATTGCAGCCCTATGGCAAACCGACCGCACGCTGATGCCGTCCCGTCGCCCATGAAAAAGCCCCGCATCTGCGGGGCTTTTTGTCGACATCCGGTATCAGCGGACTGCGCCAGCCATCAGGCCAGGGTGCGCTTGCCCTGGCTTATCTCGGCCAGCTGCTGCTCGCTCAGGGTCGATACCAGCTTGCCGTCGAGATAGAGATCCACCTGGTTGCCCCGCTTTTCACCGCGCATCATGCTGCTGCGGCCATCCAGGTAGTGAATTTCCATCTGGGCGCTGCGATCGTCAGGATAAGTGACTTCCACTTCCCGCACGCCCTGGGGCAGCATGGCGAGCGGTACCTTGTTGAGGGAAGGGTCCAGATGCTGGTTGACCTTGATCACCGCGTCGGCCTTCTGATCCACCAGGGCCGGCGACTTGCCGGTGATGGGATTCTTGCCGGACCAGAACTCGATGGTGTTGAACACGAACAGATCCGCGGTCGCCGCCAGACCATAGACGGGGGAGAGCAGCACGAAGACCCCGGCGCGGCCATATCGGTTATCCACCACGCTCAGGTTGCCCTTGGTCACCATGGCGGAGAGCCCCATGGACCCCATGCAGCCACTCAACCCCAGACTCGCCACCAACCCCAGCAACAGGGCCGTCGCCCTGCCTTTCTGTCCCACAGCCATCACATCACTCCAGCTCAATGAAAAATGAGCCGGCAGACTAATCAAGGGGAGAAGCCGGAACAATCGACAAGGGGGGCACGGTACAGGCCGGATTCAGTTTGCCTGACTGACCGCTCACACTTTTGGCGATCTCGTCAGATACCGCCGCAGGGGGCGGTACCCGACGCGTCGTCATCACTCAGATGGAGAGGTTGGAGACGGTCTCCGACACCCGGTTCGCCTCCTGGCGGATCTCCACCATGACGGCATCGACCCGGGCTATCTGCTCCTTGCCCAGCTCGGCGCTGCCCGCCACCCCGGCCATGTCGCCGGTCACCCTGGCCGTCAGCTCGCGGTTCTTTTGCACCACCTTGGCAATCTCGCCGGTCGACAGCGAGGTGCGGGCCGCCAGCTGACGCACCTCGTCCGCCACCACGGCGAAGCCGCGGCCCTGATCCCCCGCCCGCGCCGCCTCGATGGCTGCATTGAGGGCCAGCAGATTGGTTTGATCGGCGATGGCGCTGATGGTGGAGACGATGGCCTCGATATGCCTCGACTGCTCATTGAGCTGACCTATGAGGTCGATGGCCTGCTCCACCTGGGTGGCGATGAGGGAGGAGGTCTCCACCGCGGCGCGCAATAGCCCCGCCCCCTGCTCGGCGCTGCTGAGGGTCTCCTGGGCCGTGTGATGGGCGAGCCTGGCCGCATCCCGGGTGGCATTGTTCTGATGAATGCGCGCCGTGATGTCGCTGGCAAACTTGACCACCCTCACCACCTTGCCGCTCCCATCCCGGATCGGGTTGTAGGTCGCCTCCAGCCAGATGGCCTCCCCCCGGCTGTTGTAGCGCATGAAGAGACCGGACTTGAACTGGCCACGCGCCAGTTCATCCCAGAAGTGGGGCTGCTCGCGCAAGAAATCCTCGTCGCAGAAGATCTTGTGATGCTTGCCCTGCAACTGGCTCGCGCTGTAGCCCATGCAGGCGAGGAAATTCTCATTGGCGCTCAGGATGTCGCCACTCGGGGTGAACTCTATCATCGCCTGGGATTTGTCCAGCGCCAGGGCCAGCGCCTCCTGACGTTGCAGCTGCTGCTGACGGGCCGTGGTATCGCTGGCAATCAGCACCACCCGTACCACCCTGCCCTGCTGCTTCACCGGGCAATAGCTCGCCTCCAGCCAGAGCGACTCCCCGCGCTGGTTGATGTGCTCGAACACCCCGGATCCCTGCTGACCCTGGCGCAGCCCCGCCCAGAACTGCTGATGCTCGGCGGACTGGCCCCAGCCTTGGGGACAAAGCTGCGCATGGTGTTTCCCCACCAGCTCATCGGCGCGGTAACCCGTCAGCCTCGCAAAGGCATCATTGACGTCGATGATCTCCCCCTGTGGGGTGAAGATCGCGCTGGCAACCCCCTGCCGGATGGCATCCACCACCCCTTGCTGCTCATCGAGCCGCGCCTGGCAAGCCTGCAACTGCGCCTTCAGTTTGTTATTGAACATGGATGACCTACCTCTGAACCCTATAGATGGAGGCCATTTCGCCCCCTGTTCCGATCACGCCTGCACAGCCACTCACCTCCCTCGGGATACCCTGTTATCGGCAGGGCCGGACCCGAAGAGAGTGCGCCTGTTGAGGTCCGATGAGCAGACACCAACTTGCCCCGGCAGCGGTTCGTTGCCGGGGGCGCGCAGTGTAGAGAAAAGCAGCAGATGTGCCAAGGGCAGAGAGTACGTTTAACACTCGTTTTAGGATCATCAATAGCAGGCCTCCATTCATGAAACCCATTCCAGATAGGCTGCCTTATCCGCAGATCTCATGCGTTCCATGCCAACCCCATCAATCGATGGGGTGCCATTCCAGGCAGGCCGGGTTGCCCGCAAAGCCCATGCGCTCATAGAGGGGGCGTCCCTCCTCACTGGCATGAAGCCACAGCTTGCCCAGTTTCAACACTCTGGCACAGCGGGTCATGGCCTCGAGCAGCGCTCTCGCCATGCCCTGCTTGCGCCAGTCTGGCCGGGTATACATGTTGAGCAGATAGGCCTCTCGCCCGCTCAGGTTGCCGGGATAGGGGGGACGCACGAACAAGGCCAGGGTCCCGCAGGCCACGGCCTCTCCCTCCACCTCCACCAGCCAGGAGCGGCCGTTGCCCTCCTGCATGGCGGCCGTGAAATAATCCCGGGTCGCTCGCGCCAGGGCAGGATCGGCCTCGGGGCTGGCCAGCTCCCCCAGTTCACAAAACAACTGCAAGCGCAGCGCCACCAGGGCGGGGATATCCGCCAGTCCGGCCTCGCGTACTCTCATCTCGCGCACCTCGTACACCTCGCACACATCATGACTCTCCTCTTTGCGCCACCCTGAGCGGGGCGATAAAAAAGGGGCCAAAGGCCCCCTCACATGGCTTGCAGGCTAACCCTGCTGCCGGCCTCTTTCAAGGCGCCAGAAGTCCAGCGACAGGGGGCCGCCCCCCCAGACCACCAGGGTCAGCAGCATCCAGCCCCACAGCTGGTGATCGTAGAAGCCCCCCGCCCAGAGGGTGGGGTAGGAGACGACCGCCATGATGTTGAAGCCAAACAGCAAGAAGGCAACCGGGCGGGTGAAGAGCCCCCCCACCAGCAGCAGTGGCAGCAACAGCTCGGTGGCCGTTCCCACATAGGCCGCCCACTGCCAGGGCAGCAGCGGAACCTGATATTCGAACTCGAACAGATAGAGGGTGGAGTCCCAGGCACTCAGCTTGAGCCAGCCGGAGCGCAGGAAAATCAGCGCGACCCAGAGCCGTGCCAGCAGCAGCACGGCGCCGACGAGGGCGGGTTGAATACGCGACGCCCAGAGGCTGTCGGCCGGAATGATAGTGTGTTCAGTCATGGACAAGCTCCAGATCGACCAGCAGATCGAGGGTAACGAGGGTGGGCAGCTGTTCCGCCAGGGCGGGATCCTGCCCAAGCAGGGTGGCCAGCGGCTGACCCTGACAGCAGCCTTGCAGCAGTTGCCAGGCAGGCAGGTTGAGAGAGAGAGGATCGACTCTGTGATCCGGCCGCTTCTTGAGCACCAGCCAGCAAGGGGAGTCCAGCTCCTCGACCGCAGCCCCGCCGTGCAGGGCCATCTGCCAGATGGCGAGCACCGGATAGCGGCTCTCAAACCCCAGCACATCCCCGGCGCAACTCAGCACCAGTCGATCCCAGAGAGCGGGAGGAATGGCGGCCAGGCGCTGCGCCGGCCAGCGGCGGGGATCCGGTGGCAGCAGGGCGGTGCGCTCCAGCGCCCATTCGAAGCGGGCAAGATCCCCAAGCCAGGGGAGCGCGGCCGTGGTGGGCAGGCCCGCAAGCCAGTCACCAAACCCTTCGCCATAGTGCATGACAGAGCCCTCTTCCAGTGGCTCGGCCAGCACAAAGCCACGGGCGGCGGCGGCAAAGAACGCCTCCCCCACCATGGCCTTGACGGCGGGATAGGTGCTGGCCAGCACCTCGCTCAGACTCAGCACGAAGTTGTTGCGATAGACCTGCAGGAGGGCGGCGGCTGGCAGGCTGGCCGGGGCGATGAGCCCCAGGGCCGCCTCCTCGTCACCGAGCAGCCCGGCGGCAAATCCTTGCTGCACCCGCCGCAACGGCGCCAGCGGATCAGAGTCCAAAGATGCGGACATGGCAGTCAGCTCAGGCATGGGACGCCTCCCCGGCCAATGTGACCATGGATGGGGCTGCGCTGATGATCTCACTCGCCAGCTCAGCCTCCCCCAGCAGCACCGGCAGCGGTGGTATCTCCAGATCCCACTCGATAAGGGTAGGGATGGCCCGCCGGGCGCAGATCTGGCGATACAGATCCCACACGGGGGGTGCCACCGGGGCACTGTGGGTGTCGATATAGAGGTGCCCCTCTGGCAGGGATTTGTCGGTATAACCGGCGAGGTGAATTTCCCCCACCGCATCCAGATCGATGGCCGCGAAGTAATCGGCGCAGTCAAAACCGTGATTGAAGGCACTGACATGTAGATTGTTGAGATCGAGCAAGATGCCGCAGCCGCTTTGCCGGGAAAGCTCAGCCAGAAATTCCCACTCGCTCATCTCCCCCGGCAGTTGCAGATAGGATGAGGGATTCTCGATGAGCAACTGGCGACCCAGGGTCTGCTGCACCGTCTCTATCTTGTCGCTCATGCGGGCCAGCGCCGCCCGGGTGTAGGGCACCGGCAGCAGATCGTTGAAATAGCGCCCGCCGATGCTGCCCCAACTCAGGTGTTCGGAGACCCGCACCGGCCCGATATCTCGCACCAGGGCCGCCAGCTGGCGCAGATGCTGCTGATCCAGGGGATCGGCGGAACCCAGCGACATGCCCACCCCGTGCAGGCTGACGGGATAATGGCTGGCCAGCTCGGACAGTACCTCGAATCCCTGGCTGTGGCGCTCGAAGTAGTTCTCGCTGTGCACCTCCAGCCAACCCACTGCGGGGCGGGTCTGACGAAGGTCATCATAGTGAGGCGGACGTAATCCGATACCGATCAAGGGGTTCATGGCGGGATCTCTTGGCAGGAAATGGCCAGGGAGCGGAGGCCGCCCCCTGGCGCAGGGCTTACTTCGGCTGCAGGGAGCCGCCAGCCAGCTTCTCGCACAGGCCCTTGGGCATCACCACGAAGGCATCACCCTGGGCGTCCATCTTGGCGGTGCCGGCGCAGGAGGCCGTCTTGGTGGCGCAGTCGTTCTTGCCCGCTTTCACCACGCCGTAGCACTTCTCTTTCTCCTCGGCAGCCATGGCCGGGGCAGCGACCATCTGGGCTCCCAGGGCCAGCAGACCGGTCATGGCGCAGGTGATGGCGGTGCTTTTTTTCACGTTCATAGGGACATTCCTTATTGTTGAGCCTGACGGCTGATCTCTGCGGTGTGAAAGTGTTGCCGGGCTTGCGCGCCGGCTACCCCCTATAAAACCGGCACCGGGGGGAAAAGATTTCATCAAAAGCGTGAATTGGCGAAAATAAATGATGGGTGTAAATCTAACGCATTGTTTTTATTGAAAATAACATCATTAAAACAACACGAGGAAATCCTGACGCGCGGCTCGCCGGGCGGCGACCACCGCAGGGAAATGCATTGAGGGGATGAGTAACAGCATCAAACACTGCATTGCCATAAAAAACCGACCACTTTCGCTACCAGTACCATTCAGGCAGCAAGAGTCACTGCCCCACTCCCGTTGAATAGAGAAAGGGACCAGGGGCCCCTTTCATCAGAGCATAGGCGCTCAGGCCGTCTTGACGCATTTCTGGATGAAGCTGTTCTTGGCTGCCCCCGCCAGCTTCTTGTCAGCCGCCGCCTTCTCGCACTGGCTCGCCTTGTCCGCCGCCCCGTCCGTCTTCACGCACTTCTGGATAAAGCTGTTCTTGGCCGCCCCTGCCAGCTTCTTGTCGGCCGCCGCCTTCTCGCACTGGCTCGCCTTGGCGCTGCTGGCGCCAGCCGCGGCATCCTTGACGCACTTGCCCACAAAGCTGGTCTTGGCAGCGCCAGCCAACTTCTTCGCCGCGGCCTGCGCCTCGCACGCCTGCTCGGCCGCCGTGGCTGCCGCCGCGCTCTGGACGGCCCCCATGCCCATCAAAAACACCGTCATCAGGATGGCAATACCTTTCATATGACAAGCCCTCGTTATTGATTTGATTGTGGTTCTGGCAACGAGAGAACGAGCCTCACCCGCCTCCCTCTTCCGGTTGCACTATAGTCCTCCCACCGGCTGACCACCAGAACGCTGTCATTTGGATACTCCCCGGCACTTGTCAGAAAGCGGCCCATCGAGCGCGGAAGGGTCCGTCAGAGCTCGGGGAAGTGTGGATGGGGATCTTCACAAGATGTGCGCCTCACCTGTCCTTTCTGTTGCCAACCCACTTATAGTGTCTTGAGTCCCTCCAGCCAAAGGTGTCCCATGAACGCGTCACGCCCCCCCCGCAGCACCCTTTCATTGCCCATTTTTATCCCCGGCTTGCTCTTTATCCTGGCATTGCTGGCCATCTGCTCCCTGGCACCCGAGGCCGCCGCCCGCTTCTTCGGCGCAGGCCAGAGCTGGATCACCGAGCACTTCAGCTGGTTCTACGTGCTGGTGGTCGGCATGTTCCTGATCCTGCTGCTGGTGATCGCATTCAGCCACTACGGCAACATTCGCCTGGGACCGGATGACGCCCGCCCCGAGTTCAGCTTCACCTCCTGGCTTGCCATGCTGTTCGCCGCTGGCATGGGCATCGGGCTCATGTATTTCGGGGTGGGCGAACCCATGAGCCACTTCGTCTCCCCGCCCCAAGCTGCCCCCCTGACGCAGGCAGCCGCCCGGGAGGCCATGGTCACCACCTTCTTCCACTGGGGCTTCCACGCCTGGGCCATCTACGCCATCGTCGGTCTGGTGCTGGCCTACTTCGGCTTTCGCTACAACCTGCCGCTCACCATCCGCTCCGGTCTCTACCCCATCTTCAAGGAGAAGATCCATGGCCCCCTCGGCCACGCCGTGGACATCTTCGCCCTGGTGGGCACCATCTTCGGCATCGCCACCACGCTGGGCTACGGGGTGATGCAGCTGTCGGCGGGGATCACCCGGCTCACCGGGATGGACACCACGGGAGAGTTGTTCCGCTTCGGCCTCATCGGGGTCGTCATCGCCCTCGCCGGCCTCTCGGCGGTCACCGGCCTCGACAAGGGGGTAAAGCGCCTCTCCGAGCTGAACCTCTTCCTCGCCATCGTGCTCCTGCTGTTCGTGCTCATCGCCGGCCCCACCCAATACCTGCTGGGGGCCCTCTCCGAGAACATCGGCAACTATGTCTCCGCCCTGACCCAGCTCACCTTCCGCACCTTCACCTATAGCGAGACGCGCCAGGCGGGCTGGTTTGGCAACTGGACCCTGCTCTACTGGGCCTGGTGGATCTCCTGGTCCCCCTTCGTCGGCCTCTTCATCGCCCGCATCTCCCGCGGACGCACCCTGCGCGAGTTCATTCTGGGCGTCCTGTTCGTCCCCACCGCCTTCAACCTCATCTGGATGACGGTGTTCGGCAACGCCGCCATCTGGGCCAGCCAGCACGCCGGCGGCCAGAGCCTCATCGACTCGGTGGGCAACATCGACACCCTGCTGTTCAACTTCTTCGATCTGCTGCCGGGGGCCGACATCACCTCGGCGCTGGCGGTGATCCTCATCAGCGTCTTCTTCGTCACCTCCGCCGACTCCGGCGCCTTCGTCATCGACAACATCGCCACCCAGGGCAAGGAGGGCTCCCCCGTCTGGCAGCGCCTGTTCTGGGCCGTTCTGCTCGGGATCACTGCGGGCACCCTGATGAGCACGGGGGGACTCGCGGCCCTGCAATCCATGACCCTGATCGCCGCCCTGCCCTTTGCCTTTATCATGGTGCTGCTCTGTCTCGGTCTCTGCCGCGGCCTGGTGGCGGACAGGGAGCACTCGGCCAGGCGCCTCTCCCCCGCCACCGACTTCTGGAACGGCAAGCAGTGGCGCACCCGCATGGATCACCTGCTGCGCCCCTCCACCGAGCAGGGAGCCCGCCGCTTCCTCAATGACATCGCCCTGCCCGCGCTGACCGCCCTGCGCCAGGAGTTCGAGGCCCGCGGACTCACCTGCCGGGTCGAGCAGAGCGACCCGGATCAGTGCCTGCTGCTGGTGCCCCAGGAAGGCCGGCGCGATTTCGGCTACGGGATTCGTATCGAATCCAGGCCCGCTCCCGCCTTCAACCCCCTGGAGGCCGCCCACAATCACGATCCGGAGGCCTGCATCTTCGAACCCATGACCTTCTTCGCCGATGGCCGCGCCGGTTATGACATCCAGTACCTGACCCGGGACGAGCTGAGTGCCGACGTCCTGCGCCAGTACGAGCGCTATCTGGTGCTGAGCCAGGACGAGGGGCTGGACTTGTTGAGCGCGGCGCCCGAACACACCCAGCCGGAGTCCGGGAGCTGATACGCTGCTGATCGCCATCAAGCGGGTCATGTCTCCGGCACAGCCCTGCTGCTGCGCTGGTGCCAGAGAGAAATAAAAAATCCCCCATCACGGGGGATTTTTATTGTCACGCCGCCTCGTTGACTATCCCACCATGAGAGCATGATTGCGCCCTCTTTTGAGCAAACTGCCGCGTATCACGTCGCGTGACAGGGCCCAAGAAAATCCCGGTGGCATAAAAACACCGGCCGAGGCCAGTGTTTGCTCACTTTCGGACGCCTGTCCGTCGCTACCCGATACGGTCGCGTAAAAATGAGAACACCTTTGCATCGGACTCAGCACTGTCAGGGTCGACGAAGTAGGCGACATCGATCCTCGGGGAGCGCCGAGTCTCATCCCCGGACCACTCCAGCACGCCCCACTTCAAGGTCGCGGAAAAAATCTGGTGATCCCACTGATAGACATAGTGCCTCAGGGGAGCGCGCCGCTCTTCGATCGCCTGCAATATGTCATCCGCGACCAGCGCCCTGTTCTTGTACTCGGCAAAGAATGTCGCATCCCGGCTCGCCGTGACGGGATCCAGGAAGTACGCCACATCATGGTGAGGTGACAAGGCGATGGGGCCACCGCGGGCCCGGAGAGGTTATTCCGGGAAAGGCTCCTCCGGCAGCGGCGCCTCGGACTCCCCCTGAGTGCAATCGATGATGGAGCGCTTGGGGTTGTTGGGATCGCGCAGCAGCAGGGGGGCTTCCCCCTTGTTGTGCTTCTCCTCGTTGGCAAATTCGCTGCCATAGGCGTTGTGGGTCAGCCGCCTGGCGTTGGCGATGGGGGTATCGACGAAGAGCGCATGCACCTCGAAGGTGGAGGTGGGAATGAGGAAGCCCGTGATGGGCAAGCCGTGCAACTCCTGATGGGTCTTGTACCAGGCAAAGCCGTCGCTGTTCTTGTAGGGGGTGAAGGTCTTGAGCAGGGGATGGGAGGGCTCCCCCGTCTCGCTGTCGAGATAGAGACCATCCAGCTCGCAGGTCGCCAGCCCTTGCCACATGGATTCGAACGGCGTGGCGCACGCCGTCAGTTGTAGGCACACCAGCGCGGCCAGCGTCTCTCTTCCCATTCCCCTTCCCTTCTCTGATTGCATCATTGCCCGTTGAATACCTGCAGGCGCTCCACCAGCAGATCGATGAAACCGTGCCTGTCCAATCCCAGCAAGACTAGGGCATTGGCTGGCTTGCCGGTCAGGCCGTAGCGATCCACCACCGTCATCCCCACAGTATGGGTGCCCCGGGTTTCGATGCCGACCCAGCAGTCTATCCCGTGGAACAGCGTTGGCGCCAGCAACCAAGCGATGGTGCAAGGGTCATGCAGGGGGGCGCCGGTGAATCCCCACTTGGGATCCCTGTGGTAGATCATGAAGAAATCGAGCAGCCCGGCCACGCACTGGGCCACCGGATTCGCGATGGCCCGCACCCGCTCGATGTCTTCGTCCATCACCTGGGCCTCGTGGGTCACATCCAGCCCGCACATGGTGATGGGAATACCGGACTTGAACACCATATCGGCCGCTTCCGGATCCACGTAAATGTTGAACTCCGCCGCCGGCGTCCAGTTGCCCGGCCCGGCCGCGCCCCCCATCAGCACGATGCGGGCAATCCTCGGCTTGAGTTCAGGGTGGGCGGCCAGCAGCAGGGCGATGTTGGTGAGCGGGCCGGTCGGCACCAGGGTCACCGGCTCCGGGCTCTCGCGCAACGTCCTGGCCATCAGCTCCAGCGCCGTCATGGCCTGGGGAGCGAAACCGGGATCCGGCAGCCTGGGGCCATCGAGGCCAGTCTCCCCGTGCACGTTGTCGGCGATGATGAGTTCGCGGGCCAGGGGCTTGGGTGCCCCCGCCGCCACCGGAATGTCGTGGCGCCCGAGCAGGGTGAGGATGCGCAGGGCGTTGTTGAGGGTCTTGTCCGGGGTCTGGTTGCCCGCACTGGTGGTCACTGCCAGCACGTTCACCTCCGGACTCGCCAGCGCCAGAATGAGGGCGATGGCATCATCGTGGCCGGGATCGCAATCGAGAATGACGGGCAAAGACATGGCAGACTCCTGACAAGGTGACAAAGCGCATACCTTAGCAAGGGAGCTGAGAATTAACTCAGGGGGCAGTCACAAAATGGCTCCGCCTGAATAATCAGTGGCTTGCCAGCGACGCCCACAGGCTGGGGCCGGTGGATTCGCCGAACGGGGCGGCTTCTTGTATGATCCCCTCCCGCTCCTCAACCCCAACGCCCTATGTCCGTCATCGTCGATACCTTCATCGCCCCCCCCTGCGCCGCCGCCATCGAGATCCTGTTCGAGGACGAGCACCTGCTGCTCATCAACAAGCCGAGCGGGCTGCTGAGTCTCTCCGGCAAGAATCCGCAGAACCTCGACTCCGTGCACCACAGACTGGTACAGGACTACCCCGGCTGCACTCTGATCCATCGCCTCGACTTTGGCACCTCGGGGATCATGGTGCTGGCCAGAAACAAGGCCATCAATGCCCTCTTGTGCCAGCAGTTCAGCCAGCGCGCCGTGACCAAGACGTACGAGGCGCTGCTCTGCGGCCACCTGGCCGAGGACGAAGGGGTCATAGAAGCTCCCATCGCCAAGGATCCGGCCCTCTTTCCCCTGATGACGATCTGCGCCGAGCGCGGCAAACCTGCCCGCTCCCGCTATCGGGTGCTGGCGCGGACCGAACGCCTGAACGAGGTCGGTGAGCCCCTGCCCGTGACCCGGGTAGCGCTCAGTCCCGAGACGGGTCGCACTCATCAGCTGCGCATTCATTGCCAGTGGCTGGGGCACCCCATCCTGGGATGCGATCTTTACGGCGGCCTGGTGCAACCGGGCACGGAGCGGACTCCCCGACTGATGCTGCACGCAAATGCGCTGAGGTTCCGACATCCGGTGAGTGGCGAGCAGATGGCAGTGACGTGTGCCACGCCGTTTTAATCTGACAGAGGAAATGAATCGTAAAACTGGATAGAGCCAGCAGGCGGGATGGGGGAATGGCTGAACGGCAGATAAAGATAGGGGCCGTGCTTTCGCAGCGGCCCCCACCCCCACTCGGTACTCTCTGTCAAGAGAGCGTCAGATCAGCTTGCGGGCGGCGCCCAGCACGATCTTGATAGCGTCAGATTCGGTTTTGGCCATGGTGGCGGCACTCGGGATCTCTTGCTGGGTACGGTTGACGATGATGCCCGCCACCATACCGGCACGCAGACCCTGGCTGGCACACATGGTCAACAGGGTGGCAGACTCCATCTCGAAGTTCAGCACGCCCATGGATTGCCACTCCTTCATGGAGCCCTGGAAGCGGCTCACCACGCGGCCGGAGTAGGTGTCGTAACGCTCCTGACCCGGGTAGAAGGTGTCGGAAGAGGCAGTCACGCCCACGTGCAGCTTGGAACCCAGCTCCTTGGCGGTCTCGACCAGTGCGGTGGTGCACTCGAAGTCGGCGACGGCCGGGAATTCCATGGGCGCGAAGTGCAGGCTGGCACCGTCGAGGCGCACGGAGCCGGTGGTGACGATGACGTCGCCCACGTTCAGGTGCGGCTGGATGGCGCCGGTGGTGCCGATGCGCAGGAAGGTGCGGATGCCCAGCTGGGCCAGCTCTTCCACCGCGATGGAGGTAGACGGGCCGCCGATACCGGTGGAGCAGACGATGACGGCGGTGCCGCCCATCTCGCCGCGCCAGGTAGTGAATTCACGATGACTGGCCAGGTGTACCGGGTTGTCCAACAGTTCTGCGATACGCTTCACACGCTCGGGGTCACCGGGAACGATCGCCAGGGTGGCGCCTTGCAGATCAGCTTTCTTCAAACCCAAGTGAAAAACATCAGACATAGTGGACTCCTGGTTGCGCTCCGCCACGAATGGCAGCGTGCAGTTAAGATGGTTCTTTATGTAATTTTCAAGCCAGTTTTCCCCTCGTTCGGGAAGGCGCAACTATGGGCGAAAGCGCTTTCCAAATCCTTGAGGCAACTCACAGTTTCACGCATTGACAGCAGCCATTTTCATGCAAAACGTTTGCTAACGTGATGAATTAATTGAAAAACGTTTTTCTGTTATCAACCCCTTCCCGCCCCTTGTCAAGCCCTCTCTGGGGGTGAATCCACAGAGCGCGATCGAGTCCACAAAGTTGTACATCAGATACCATTGAAGCCTGCCAATCCCGATTGACGCTGTTATTTTGACGCCACACTACTACTTAATGGCTAATCTACGGAGTTCACCATGGCTACATTCAAGTTCTATATCCCGGCGGTCAACCTGATGGGCGCGGGTTGCCTGCAGGAGGCTGCCGCCGACATCAAGGGCTATGGCTATCGCAAGGCGCTGATCGTCACCGATCGCATCCTCAACCAGCTGGGCGTGGTGGCCAAGGTGGCCAAACTGCTGGCGGAGCAGGGCATCGAGAGCCAGGTGTTCGATGACACCAAACCCAACCCCACCATGACCAACGTCGAGCAGGGGCTGGCCATGCTCAGGGCCAACCAGTGCGACTGCGTCATCTCCCTCGGGGGCGGCTCCCCCCACGACTGCGCCAAGGGGATCGCCCTGGTGGCGGCCAACGGAGGCAGCATTCAGGACTACGAAGGGGTGGATCGCTCCGCCAAGCCCCAGTTGCCGCTCATCGCCATCAACACCACGGCCGGTACCGCCTCCGAGATGACCCGGTTTTGCATCATCACCGACGAGGCCCGTCAGGTGAAGATGGCCATCGTCGACAAGCACGTCACCCCGCTGATGTCGGTCAATGACCCCGAGCTGATGCTGGCCAAGCCCGCCGGGCTCACCGCCGCCACCGGCATGGACGCCCTGACCCACGCCATCGAGGCCTATGTCTCCATCGCCGCCACCCCGGTGACCGATGCCAGCGCCATCATGGCCATCCAGCTCGTCGCCAAGCACCTGCGCACCGCGGTCCATCAGGGGGATGATCTGCACGCCCGCGAGCAGATGGCCTATGCCCAGTTCCTGGCCGGCATGGCGTTCAACAATGCGAGCCTTGGCTATGTGCACGCCATGGCCCACCAGCTCGGCGGCTTCTACGACCTGCCCCACGGGGTATGCAACGCGGTGCTCCTGCCCCACGTGCAGGCCTACAACGCCCAGGTGAGCGCCGCCCGCCTCAAGGACGTGGCCCGCCACATGGGAGTGGACGTGAGCGCCATGAGCGACGAGCAGGGGGCCGCCGCCGCCATTGCCGCCATCAAGACGCTGGCCCGGGACGTGAACATCCCCGCCGGTCTGGAGCAGCTCGGGGTCAAGGCCGATGACTTCGACGTGCTGGCCACCAATGCCCTCAAGGATGCCTGCGGCTTCACCAACCCCAAGCAGGCTACCCACGCCGAGATTGTCGAGATCTTCCGCACCGCCATGTAAGCCGTGCGCCAGCTTGCCAAGGGCCGCCTCGCGGCCCTTTTTACTGCCAGTCAGATCAATGGCTTTTTACTTCCGCGCAGGGAGTGGGTATGATTTGCCGAGCTAAAAAAGACTGTATGGATGATCTGAACCCGATATGCGGATGAAACACCTGATTGCCGCGGCCTTGACCGCCCTCACCCTGTCCGGTTGCAGCCTGGTCTATCGCATCGATATTCCCCAGGGCAACTACGTAGAACAAAAGCAGGTCGACAAACTGCGCCAGGGCATGACGCGCGAGCAGGTCGTGTACGTGCTGGGTTCCCCCATGCTGCGCGACGGTTTCGACCCCAATACCTGGTATTACCTCTACGAGTTCACGCCCGGTCGTGGCGACAAGGAGCGCAAGGAGCTGACCCTGAACTTCGTGGGTGACCGGCTCTCCACCGCCACCGGTGACTTCCCGCTCCCGGCAGCCTTCACGACCCCGCTCTGATTGCACACAAAACCGGCCTTGGCCGGTTTTGTCTTTCTGGGGGGTGGAGCCCAGGTTGAAGCATGCGGCGGCTTGGCCCAAGGTTGAAGGGCCCCCATTCACACAGGGCCTCAGTGCCACACCGGGAGATCCCATGAGCCAGATCCTCATCGCCGGGGCCACCGGCCTCATCGGCCGCGCGCTCGTGCGCCAGCTTGGCGCCGACCACGCGCTGACCCTGCTCTGCCGCACGCCAGGGGAGCCTGCCCCGAACCGCCACTGGCTGCCGGTGGATTTTGAGCGACTGGCAGAGGCGGTACTCCCCACCCCGGTCGATCTCGCCTTCTGCTGTCTCGGCACCACCCGCAAGGACGCCGGCTCGGATGCCGCCTTTCGCCGGGTCGATCACGACTATGTGCTGGCCTTCGCCGCCCTCGCCCATCGTCACGGCTGCCGCCGCCTGCTGATCGTCTCAAGCCTCGGCGCCAACCCCCGCTCCCCTGCCCTCTATCCCCGCACCAAGGGGGAGATGGAGCAGGCGCTGCTGGCCCAGCAATGGCAGCGGCTCGCCATCGTCCGCCCCGCCATGCTGCTCGGGGATCGCCAGCCGCCGCGCACCTCGGAGCGACTCATCCAGGCACTCTATCCCCTGGTGAAACCCCTGCTGCGCGGGCGCCTCACCCGCTGGCGCGCCATCGAGGCGAGTCAGGTGGCCCATGCCATGACGGTGCTCGCAAGCCAGGATGACGGCGTGGAGATCGTTGAAAACGAGCGACTGCTGGTGCTGTGACGGCCCCGTTTGGCAGTGCATATCGCTGCCGCATGACCTGAAATCAGTTATAAACGACAAGAGGCGCCATGGCGCCTCTTGTTTATGCTGCAGGAGCAGGGTGTATCAGGCCGGGTCACCCTCGTCCCGCTTGCGGTGCACGTCCGGCCGCCCGCCGGTGACCACGTCGGCCCGTCCCTCTTCCTTGGCCTTTTCGGCCCGCTTCTTGCGCATCTCCTTGGGGTCGGCGATGAGGGGGCGATAGATCTCGATGCGATCCCCGTCCTGCACCGCCTCCCCCCCCTTGACCGGACGGCTGTAGATGCCGAATTTGTTGACCGCGAGATCGATCTCCGGATGTTTGCCGAGGATGCCGGACTGCTCGATGGCGGCCAGCACGCTGGTGCCGGGGGCGACCCGGATACGCAGTACCGTCTGACGTTCGGGCAGGGCGTAGGCGACTTCGATATTGAGCAGATCAGACACCGTAGACCACCTTGGCACGATTGGAGAAGGCCAGCACCATGGAGCTCACCAGCTCGCGGAAGATCTGGCCAAACGCCAGTTCGATGAGTTTGGAGGTGAATTCGAAGTCGAGATCGAACTCCACCTTGCAGGCATCCACATCCAGCGGGGTGAAGGTCCACCAGCCCGCCAGCGTCTTGAAGGGCCCCTCCACCAGCTCCATCTTGATGCGGCGGTTGGCATCGAGCTGGTTGCGGGTGGTGAAGGTCTTGGCGATGCCCGCCTTGGCCACATCCACCGAGGCGGTCATGTAATCCTCCCCCGTCTCGTGAACGCGGCTGCCGACACAGCCGGGCAGGAATTCGGGGTAGGCGTGAACGTCGTTGACCAGCCGGAACATCTGTTCGGCGCTGAACATCACCAGGGCACTGCGAGTAATACGGGGCATGGGGTTTCCTCATCCAATCGGGGCGATTTTATCACCTTGGCGGCCAAAATCCTCCCCCACAACCGTGCACCACCCCGTCATCGCCCGCCATCCTGGCTCGTTTACCCCGCCAACCCGGGGTTGAACGCCCCCAACCGGCCTGAATTGCTCAGAAAGCAGACACTCGAGCGGCTGCGCGTTTTACAGCCGCCGCCGCCCACGTATAATGCGCCTTCATCAACATCGCCTAAGGCCCCCGTCATGAGCAAAAAGAACAGTAAAAACAAAGCCGGGTCCAGCACCATTGCACTCAACAGAACCGCCCGTCACGAGTACTTCATCGAAGAGCGCGTGGAGGCCGGCCTGTCTCTGCAAGGGTGGGAAGTCAAATCCCTGCGGGCGGGCAAGGCCAACATCAGCGAAGCCTACGTCATCTTCCTGCAGGGAGAAGCCTTCCTGTTCGGTTCCAGCTTCCTGCCCCTCAACGCCGCCTCCAGCCACGTGGTGTGTGACCCGACCCGCACCCGCAAGCTGCTGCTGAGCCGCCGTGAACTCGACAAGCTCGAGAGTCTGACCGCCCGTCAGGGCTACACCATAGTGCCGCTGGCCCTCTACTGGAAAGAGTGCTGGGTCAAGGTCGAGATCGGTCTGGTGAAGGGCAAGAAAGAACACGACAAGCGCGAAGACACCAAGGCCCGCGAATGGGATCGGGAAAAGGCGCGCATCATGAAGAACAAGAACCGTGGCTGAACCCTGCGGGGTCGCCCAATAAACCAGCAATCGACCGGCCCAGGCCGGTCGATTGCCATCAACGCCTTGCCATGACAGGTTTTTTGCGTACAATCGCTTTTGACAACTTGGGGCTGATTCTGGATTCGACAAGATTCACGAAACCCAAGGTGCATGCCGAGGTGCGGTAGGCCTCGTTAATAAACCGCAAAAAAATAGTCGCAAACGACGAAAACTACGCACTCGCAGCTTAATAACCTGCGCTGAGCCCTTCTCCCCTAGCTTGCCTGTGTCCTAGGGAAATGGAAGGTCATCCTTCACAGGATCGTGTGGAAGTCCTGCTCGGGGCGGAAGCATTAAAACCAATCGAGCTAGTCAATGCGTGGCGTGTCTCTCCGCAGCGTGTTGGCGAATGTAAAGAGTGACTAAGCATGTAGTACCGAGGATGTAGTAATTTTGGACGGGGGTTCAAATCCCCCCAGCTCCACCAAACGTTTGGAAAGGGCCACTTCGCAGGAAGTGGCCCTTTTTTATGCGCGATTGCCGCTCCTCACACCACCCGGTCCGACGTCACTCTTCGGCGGCCAGCACCAGCCTGCGCCAGGGGCCCGTGATGTCACAGTGGCCGGTCTCGTCCGTGTTTTCCCACCCTAGCCGGTGATAGAACGCCAGCGCCGTGGTGTTGCGGGTGGCGACCTTGAGGGAGGCCGGTTGCCTGGATCCGGCCAGCCCTTCAGCCAGCAGGGCCCGACCGACTCCCTGGCCATGCCAGTCCGCCGATACATAGAGATGGTGCACGAAGCTATCCTGCTCCCAGATGGAGACGAAGCCACAGGGGGAGCCTCCCTTCTCTGCCACCCAGATCCGCTCCCCCCGGGTCTGCTCGGTGAAATCCTCCAGCCGGAACAGGGAGGGTTCAACCCACTCGAAGGTTTGCCGCCTGCCCTTTAAGAACAGCTGTGCCAGCACGGGCGTGTCCGCCGCTCGCATCGCTCTGATCATGAAGACGTCCTTTTTCCTGGTCATTCCCACCCACTTTGCGGTGGATCCCGCCGCCCTGTCAAATGCTCAAAGCAGACCCTCTTGAATACATCTCTGTGACCCAAGGCTGCCTATTTTATCGCCCGAGGGGCTATACTGCCGGGGTCCCATCCATGACTGGTTCGAGGTTCACTGATATGGATAACAAGCAGATCGAAGACAGCATCCTGGTCCCGGCCCACATCGACGATGTCTGGCGAGCCTGGACCACGGAGAGTGGATTGCGCAGTTTTCTGGCCCCTGAATGCCTGATGGTGGCCGAGCCCAACGGCCCGTTCGAGATCTACTTCAGGCCGGATGCGCCATTGGGTGAGCGGGGCAGCGAGGGGTGCCGGGTGATGGCGGTGATGCCTCACGACTTGCTGAGCTTCAGCTGGAATTTCCCTGTCCAGTTCCCCCATATTCGCCAGCAGAAGACCCTCATCAGCCTGCGCTTCGTGCCGGAAGGACAGGGTACCCGCCTCCACTTCCTGCAGACCGGCTGGGCCAACGACCCTGACTGGGAGCGCGGTTATGCCTACTTCCGGGAAGAGTGGCTGGAGCTGAGCCTGCCGAGGCTGCAATACAGATTCACCCACGGCCCCATCGACTGGAACAACCCTCCCAGCCGGCAACAGCTCAAAACCCTGGCACAGTAAGCCGCTCGCTTCGAGGGCCAGGCCCCTGGATGGGCAGCGCGATAAAGCGGACCAGCGACCTCTCACCGAGTCGGGGCAATGCCCTACACAGAATATGTATATATCAATAAAAACAAGCAGATAATGTTAAAAAACTCATCAATGCCCTCTGTTTCATGCGATGATCATCGTCGGCAGAGGATGCCTTTTCTGCACAGTAGCGATATAAAACATAATAACAGCCATCCCCCTGCACCAATCCGGGGAACATGAGGTAGCCATGTTGATCGAGAAAACACTGCTTGAGCAATTCAACATCAATGAGATCGAAATCCAACGCCGGATGGAGCTCTTCAAACTGACTCCGGGTGAGCTGGATCTGCTCGCCGCACAGCAACCCATCATCGAGCGAAACCTTGAGGCCATCGTGGCCAAGTTTTATGACCAGCAAACGGAGTTCGATGAAATCGCGCTGCTCATCGGTGATTCAGATACTCTGCAGCGGCTACGCAGTGCCCAGCGGCGCTATATCCAGGATCTCTTCTCGGGCCATTATGACAACAACTACGTCAATAGCCGGCTGCGCATCGGCCTGGTCCACAAGCGGATCGGGGTCGAACCCAAGCTCTATCTCTCCGCCAGTTGCACCCTCAAATACCTGATTGAAGATGTGCTGGCCGAGCACATGAGCAAGCAGACCGACCTGCCTCTGGTACTGCGAGCCCTCGACAAGCTGATCAGCTTCGATACCGCCCTGGTGTTTGACACCTATATCGGTACCCTGCTGAGCGCGGTCGAGAACGCCAAGAAGCGGATGGAAACCTATGCCCGCGAGCTGGAGGAGAAGTCCAAGATCCTGAGTGCCCATGCGGAGCGCGACCCCCTCACCGAGCTCTACAATAAACGGGCCATGCAGCGCACCATAGTCCGCGAACTCAATGCCGCCATCCGTCGCAAGAGCTTCCTGTCGGTCATCTATATCGACGTGAACAAGTTCAAGTTCATCAATGACACCTTCGGTCATGCGAAGGGAGATGAAGTCCTGCAGACCCTGGGACAGGCCATCACCGAGAGCTGCCGCGTGTCGGACTTCCCCTGCCGGATCGGCGGAGACGAGTTCTGCGTCATCCTGCCGGAGGCGAGCAAGGCCACCGCCCTGCATATCAGCGATCGCATCGAGGCCGCCTTCACCACCGCCTACCCCGAGTACTCCGTCAGCATCGGCATCTGCGTGACCGGCAATGAGAAATTCGTCACCGCCAACGAGCTCATCGAGGGGGCCGACAAGGCAATGTACGAGGCCAAGCAGCAATCCAGCTGAGGATTTCCCTCACCCGCCAAAACAAATGCCGCTCCCGGAGGAGCGGCATGGTTGTTCACGGGGTCCTGAGTGCGCCGAGGCGCTACTCCTCTTCCATCTCGTCAAACAGGGGATGATAGAGCACCTCCCCGGTCAGGCCCGCGAGGCCGCCCGGTTGCAGCTCCATCGCCATGAAGCAGTCGGCGGGCACCTCATAGATGCAGTTCAAGCCGAAATCGCTGGCGGGACGAAAACCGAAGCGCGCGTAGTAGGCCGGATCCCCGAGCACCACCACCGCCTTCCAGTCCATCTCGAGGGCCGTGTCCAGCCCCTCGCGCACCAGATCCGAGCCAATCCCCTGCCCTTGCCAGTCCGGATGCACAGCCACCGGTGCCAGGCCGAGCCAGGGGCCCTCCTGACCGTTGATGGTGATCGGGCTCAGCATCAGGTGCCCCATGAACTCGTACTCTTCCTCCTCGACCATGGTGACCACGGCGGCCCCGCATTCGCGCAGGCGGTTGACCAGCTCGGCCTCATCGGATCGGCCAAAAGCGGCGCTCACCAGCTCGTAGACGGGCAACATGTCGCCAGGACGCTCGGTTCTCAACATAGGGCATAACTCCTCGTACAGCAGGGGGGCCATTATTCCACACAACTGGCGCCCGACTTGAATGCCTTTATTCGAAAATGGGAGGCCGGGCCCAGGAAAACGAATGGCGACCGGGGGGATGGCTGTCCGGCACCCGCTCGTTCAACCCGGCATAGAGTCAGCCTTCGGCCCGCCGGGGATCCCGCAGCCCCAGCAGGTAGTCAAGCCCCAGCGCCCCTCTGTCCTTGAGCAAATACCCCTGCCTGTGGGTCCATGACAAGGGGCCGGGCGCCGCCAGCCAGGCGAGAGGATGGCATCGCAGTGCCATCCCCCGTCTTCCCGCTGCGTCCAGCCCGGCGACCCACGCCGGGAGCGGCTCGGTCACAAACAGCGCCAACGCGAGGCAAGGGCCCGCAGACCCTGCCTCATCATGCACTATGGCCACCGCCACCTCCTCCCTCGCCAGCAGCATCGCCAGTTCGTCACCCATCTCCTCGGGCAGCACCGGCCTGTTGTCCAGCCGCCAGTGGCTCAGCTCGCCCTCCTGCTCATCCGTTCCGGCCCTTGTCCCGCAGTGGTGCATGCCTGTCTTGGCCATCACCCGGCCGGAGGCGAGATTGTCCGGCATGTGGCGGGCCGTCAGGGCGGGCAGGTGCAACTGCTCGAACGCAAATGACTTGACCAGGCTCGCCGCCCGGGTGGCGAGCCCCCGACCCTGCCAGGGGACACCCACCCACCAGGCCAGCTCCCCGTTCCAGTGCAGGGAGATGACCCCAAGCAAGGGAGCGGGTTCCGGGCCGCATGGCAGACTGAGCGCCCAGGCTCGGCCAAGGCCGAGGGCGGCCTTGCGCCCGCTCAGGGCGAGCCAGTCCCGGGCCGCCTCCGGTGGATAGGGGTGGGGAATGTGGAGGGTATAGCGGGCGATCACGGCGTCGGCGCAATAGTGCAGGATCTCGGCCTCATCCTCGGGCCGCAGGGGGCGCAGTACCAGGGCCTCCGACCCAGCGGACTCACGCAGCAGCGGGATCGACAACCGTCTGGCGAGCAGCCGTTGCAGCACCTCGGCCAGATCGTCGTCGGGGCCCAGCATCAGATCCGCCCCAACGGGCCCCAGGGTGAGCAGGCCGCTCTCCTTGGCCAGGGTCAGCAGGGCGCTGGAGGCGCTGATCAGGATCTGGTGGCTCAGATCCGCCGCCATCACCGGGGCTGCATCCCCGTCCAGCCAGGCGGCGAGCAGATCGCTGGCAAAGAGAATGCCATCGGGCGGACAGGCGGCCCAGGGGCTCAGCGCAGGGGGCGCCGCCTCCGTCCCCCGCCCTGTCCGGCGGCTTTGCAGCAGCTGCCAGCGATGGCCTTGCGCCTGCCAGGCCTGCAATGCCCCTTGCCAGTGGGGCTGCCAGAGCCCCCCTTCAATCAATAATTCCATCCTCCCCCCAGGTGCGTGCCGCGATGAGCAGGTGCATAACCGTGATCGGGCGACGCCGCCACGACCGTACCATGACGGGCAGCATGGCTGACTGCTAACCGACTGTTAACCCACATCTTAATCATGGTTAAACGGCATACCCCATGAAAAAATGCCATATGTCTGCCTTGATGGGAGTCACATTAATGGGGTCTCTGCCTTTCTATCATGGCCACATCATGCACCACCAGCGCGGGTTCATGAATAACCATGCATAACAAGAGAAAAGACTATGCAGCAAACCACTCCCCTCAAGACGGTGTTAGTCAGTACCCTGGCGACCGCCCTGCTGATCTTCGTGGCCCAGTATCTGATTGGGAAACAGGAGATCAGGATCGGCATCGCCATCATCCCCATTTTGCCCATGTTGTTTGCCGTCATCATCGGCATGATCGTCTCCGCCAAACCGGTCAAGGATCGCATCCCCGGCTGGAAGAAGCTCTTCACCGAGAAAGAAGAAGGCTTCTGCGGCAAGATGGTGGGCTTTAGCCTGCTGATCCTCGGCACCCAGTATGCAGGCATGATCATCCCCAACCTCAAGATGATCCTGAGCGTCGGCGTCCCTCTCTTCCTGCAGGAGATAGGCAACCTGCTGCCCATTCTCATCGCCATCCCGCTGGCGGTGAAGTTCGGTTTCGGCCGCCGCGCCATCGGTGCCTGCTCCTCCATCAGCCGTGAACCCTCGGTCGCCGTCATTCAGGGCAAGTTCGGTACCGGCTCCCAGGAGTACATCGGCGTGCTCGCCATCTACCTGTGCGGCTCCGTCATCGGCACCCTCTGGTTCAGCGTGCTCGGCAGCATAGCGCCGCTGACCGGCCTGCATCCCCTGGCTCTCGCCGCCGGTTCCGGAGTCGGCTCCGGCTCCATGCTGAGTGCAGCTTCCGGTGCCCTCATCAACGGTCTGGACGAGGCACTGGCCCAGCAGGTGCTGAGCATCGCCGCCGCCTCCAACCTGCTCTCATCGGCCCTCGGCGCCCTCTCCCTCACCTATCTGGGACTGCCCCTCGCCGAGAAGATCTTCGCCATCTCTGCCAAAGGAGAGCAAGCATGAAAAGCATCGTGATGGATATGCGGTTCGTCTTCCTGGCGATCCTGCTGGCCATGTTTACCCAGACCCTGACCACCGGCCTGCCGCTGTGGCAGATGGGGGACAGCTTCGTCGCCATGGCCCTGGTGGTGTTCGCCTCCCTGGTGGCCAAGCGCTATCTGCCCTCCTCCCTGCCGGCCTTTGCCTATGCCACCATCATCGGCATTCTTATCTGCCTGCCGGAAACCCCGGTGCGCAGTCTCTTCATCGACGCGGTGGCGAAGATCTCCTTCCTCTCCTGCTGCGTGCCACTGCTGGCCTTCGCCGGCCTCTCCGTCGGCGGTCAGCTGGAAGAGCTCAAGAAGATGTCCTGGAAGGTGATCCTCATCTTCATGATCGTCTCCACCTGCTGCTTCTTCGGCGCCTCGCTGGTTGCCCAACTCGGCTTCTCCATTCAAGGGATCATCTGATGCACGACTACCATATCGAACCTGACCTGCTTGCCCTGCGTGACTTCAGCTGCGAGGTGCGCCACCACCTGCACAGCATTCCGGAATACTCGGGTGCCGAGTTCAAGACCTCGGCCTACTGCCGCGCCCTGATGGAAGAGTTCGGCTACCGGATCACCGACTACCCGGGCTTCACCGGTTTTCACGGGGATCTGCACATCGATCCCAGCCTGCCCACCATCGCGTTTCGCGCCGACATGGACGGCCTTGAGATGCACGACATGACCGAGGTGGCGTTCAAGTCCACCCATGAAGGGATGGCCCACAACTGCGGCCACGACTCCCACATGGCGATCGCACTCACCACCGCCAAGTTCCTGGCCGCCCATCAGGAGAGGCTCGGCTACAACCTGCGCATCATCTTCCAGATGGCGGAAGAGGACATGCGGGTGCCGGGCGCCGGCAAGATGGTGGAACTCGGCTGCATGGCGGGGGTGGACGAGGTCTATGCCCTGCACAACGACGGCGCCATGGAAACCGGCACCATCAAGTTCAACCAGGGGGTGATGTCCTCCTGGGGCTCGGCCTGGACCCTGGACGTGCACGGCATTTCCGCCCACGGCTCGACCCCCCACAAGGGGCTGGACGCCATCCGCGAGGCGGTGCGCATCATCGAAGACATGGACTACATCGTCGCCAAGCGCACCAGCCCGTTCAGCCCGGCGGTGTTCGGCTGCGGCATGATCAACGGCGGCACCATTCCCAATGCCATCGCCGATCACGTGCAGGCCCGTGGCACCATCCGCGCCATGGACGCCGAGACGGATCAGATCCTCAAAAACAGCTTCAAGGACATGGTCGCCCAGAGCGAGCTGCGCGGCTTCAAGACCAGCATGATCTACTCAGGCTACCCGGCGGTGGAGAACCACGGCGCCGCCTGTGAGCGGTTGCAACGGGCCGCAAGCGGCGTGCTGCCCGCCGAAGGCATCAATGCCCAGGGCCAGCCCATGACCGGCAGCGAGGACTTCAGCTACATGATCAACGCCACCCCGAACCGCATGGGCGCCATGTTCTTCCTCGGCAGCGGCTGCCAGGCCAAGGGGATCTGCAACTACCTGCATGCCAACCCCTACTACCTGGACGACGACTGCCTGCTGATTGGAGCACAGATCTTCGTCAACCTGGCGACTGGGAACGCCTGATGGACAAGGGGGGATCAGCAACGACCTGCGATGTCCAACCCCCCTGCTACCCGGATGACGACGGCCTGCTGATCGGAGCCCGGATCTTCGTCAATCTGGCGACCCGGGCGGCGTGAGTGCGGCCTTGAACGGTTCGATGCAGGGGGCAAGGCGCCTCCTGTGATCTGAGCAGCATCGGCCATTGAACGTCGCCAGATCTTCGTCCATTCGGCAACCATGGCAGATTAAACGCTGCCTGACAGCGAAAAGAGAGGCCAATGGCCTCTCTTTTTTTCGTCATTGGCAGTGGTTTCATCCGCTGCATGACGCTCTGGTTCAGAGCCAGGGCAGGGTCGACAGATTGATGGCCGGCGCCTGGTTGATGAGGGTGAGCTGTATGGTCTCCCGGCTCACGTGGGGGGCGAAACGGTGGATGAAGTCGTAGCTGTAATCCCGCAGGTGTACGTGCCTGCGCAGACAGATATGAATGGTGCTGGAGGCGATCAGGTGATCGATGTTGAGGGCCACCAGGCTGCCCTTGTCCCCCTCGTCGAAGGCGGAGCTCGCGATCACCCCCACCCCCATGCCGAGACGCACATAGTGCTTGATGATGTCGGTGTCGGTGGCCGTCAGCACGATGCGGGGGCTGAGGCCATGGCGACCGAACGCCTTGTCCATCTTGGAGCGGCCGGTGAAGCCGAACACATAGGTGATGAGGGGATAACGGGCCAAGTCCGCCATGGAGAGCGGCTGATAGTCGATGAGGGGGTGGCCGTGGGGCACCACCACACTGCGCCCCCAGCGATAGCAGGGCACGGTGGCCAGCTCGTCGAACAGGTGCATGGATTCGGTGGCGATGGCCATCTCCACGTCCCCGTTCTGCACCATCTGCGCCAGCTGGGCCGGTGCCCCCTGATGCAGGTGCAGGGTAACCTCGGGGTAGTGGCGGGAGAATCCGCTGATGGCGGTGGGCAGCTTGTAGCGCGCCATGGTATGGGTCGTCGCGATACGCAGCGCCCCGCTGGTGGCAAGCTGCTCGCAGGAGGAGAGCTGACCAATCTGCTCCACCTGGGCCACCACCCCCTTGGCCAGCTCCATTACCTGCTCCCCCATGGGGGTCAGGCCGATGAGGTTCTTGCCCTTGCGACTGAACAGCGCCAGCCCCAGCTCATCCTCCAGCATCTTCATCTGCTTGCTGAGAGTCGGTTGGGAGGTATAGAGCTTCTCCGCCGTCGCCGAGATGTTGAAGTTGTTCTTCACTATCTCGGTGAAATTCTTGAGCCGGGCGATGTTCATCAGGGGGCCAGCCGCTCGATGTGCCAGCCTTCCCCTTCCCGGCTGTAGTAGAAGCGATCGTGCAGACGATGGGCCCCGCCCTGCCAGAACTCCACGGTGTCGATGACCACCCGGTAGCCCCCCCAGAAGCTCGGCAGGGGCACCTCGCCATTGGCAAACTTCTGCTTGAGTTCGAGGAACTTGGCTTCCAGCACGCCGCGGGCCGAGATGCGGGAAGACTGCTGGGAGACCCAGGCCGCGATCTGGCTGTCTTTGGGGCGGCTGTGGAAATACTTCATCACCTCCAGGGCGCCAAGCTTCTCCACCCGGCCGGTCACATGCACCTGCCTGTCCAGGGTGTGCCAGGGGAAGTGCAGGCTGATGCGGGGGTTGCCCTCGAGCTGACCCGCCTTGCGGCTGCCCATGTTGGTGTAAAACACCATGCCCAGGGCGTCATAGTGTTTGAGCAGCACGGTACGCTGCCAGGGCTGGCCGTCCGCATCCACGGTCGCCACCACCATGGCGGTGGGGTCGCTCAGCTTGGCCTCGCAGGCCTGAGCCAGCCACTTTTCAAACAGATCCAGCGGCTCGGCCGGCAGATCGGCACGGTGCAACCCCCCCTTGGTGTATTCACGGCGCAGATCGGCTACATCCATCATCTTGATTTTCCTTCTCTCTTTGCCGTTGGCACGGCCATATAGGGGGCATTGTGCGACGAGCGGAGACAGGGTTCAAGCCGCATCCTCCCAAAGGGGGGCCCAAAAAAGCGGGGAGGCCTGCGCCTCCCCGATCCTTGGCCCCACCGGGCCTATTGCGTGTCAGTTGCGGCTATTTTGCCGCCGGACAGTGAGCCAGCATGCGCCTGTTGTACTCGGCGGCATAGTCGCTGAGTCTGGCGTGCTCCTCTTTCTGCTCTGGCCGGATCACATCCCCCAGCCCGTCGAGATAGCGCACGCCACAGCGCGCCTTGGCACCGGCTTGCGCCTCGGCCGGAATGCCGGGGGCCACCTCGCCGCGCCCGGCCCGCACGATCAGCCGATAGTCCTGCTTGGCCAGACTCTGCTCGATGGCCTGATCCAGGGTGTCGGCATCGGCCTGACAACCGGTGAGCAGGGTCAGCAGCAAGGCATAACAGGCCTTCATCTGCGCCTCCGCGACCAGCCCAGCAACGCCAGTGCCAGGGGCCAGAGACCGAGGGCGCCGCCGCCACCACCGCCCCCCTCTTCCACTCGCTGGGTCACGGAGAGCTTGAACGGGCTGATGGCGAAGAAGAGGTTGTTGCTGCAGGCGACCTTGAGGCGGGCGGTGCCGTCGTTGCCAGCGGGAATGGCCACACTCGCCGACCCAGAGTTGGCCAGGCCGCTGGCCAGCAGGGTCCAGCTCGCCCCCTCGTCACGGGTCATGGCGATGTCGACCTTGCTGCAGTTGATGGGCGCCGCGTTGGTGCCCGCCACCTCCCAGCCGATGGTCTGATTGTGGCCGGCCGCCAGCGGCGTCACCAGCGGGCTGGTCAGGCGGAAGGCCTTGCCGGTGTTGACCACCTGGATCTGCATGTCATCGCTGGCCACCCCGCCCTTGCCATCCCTGGCCGTCAGCCGGAAGTTGAGCACCCGGTTGGTGGTGGGCCAGGCCTCCCCTTTCGCCAGGGTATTGGTGAGCAGGGAAGGCAGGCTCGGCAGGGTACGTTCCGGCAGGCTGATGGGTGCCACGAAGGGGAACAGCGGGCGGGAGCCATCGTCAATCATGCTGGCGGCGCTAAACGACGCATTGCCCAGATCGATCTGCTCCCAAGTATAGGAGAGGGGGTCGCCGTCCAGGTCGCTGCCGCCCCCCTTGACCACGAAGGGGGTATTGGCCGGAATGGCATAATCGCTGCCGGCCGAGACCTGGGGCGCGTTGTTGGTCAGACTCTGGGCCGTGCCGCAGCTCGGCACCGAGGCCATGTGGGCCCGCATCTGCTCGATGGACTTGCTGTGGAAATAGGGCAGGCTGTTGACTTGCAGGTTCTCCTCCCCGCAGATCCCGGCATAGGCCATGATGGAGCTGCCGCTGCCCGGCTCCCAGGCCTGGCCGGGGGAGCGGTTGCCGCTGCCACAGCTGCCGGTGGTGCCGTTGAAGGTGTGCTCGGCGCCGAACTGGTGGCCGATCTCGTGGGCCACGTAGTCGATGAAGAAGGCATCCCCCACCGGATCGGCGGAGCCCGTCATCCCCGCCGAACGCTCATCGCCGCCGCACAAAGAGGCCAGCTGGGCCAGGCCACCGCCACCGGTATTGACCACGTGGCCGATGTCGAAGGGGCCGAGCTTGTTGCCGGCAAGGCTCTGGGCGCTCTTCTGCACGTTGACGTTGATATCGATGTCGTTGTCATCGTTCAAGAAGGGATCCGTGGCGACATCGGTATAGATGATGGTGTCGTTGCCGCTGGCGAGCTGGAACTCGGCCGCCACATCCCGCTGGTACACCTCGTTGACCCGGTTGAGCATGGTGGCGATGGCGGCCAGACCAGCCTCGACGGTGCCGCCGTGATACTGGGTGTATTCCCCCGCTGCCGAGACGGCAATCACATAGCGCTTGCGCACATTGCCATCCACCAGCACCTGGCGCGCCAGCTTCTTGGCCTCGCCGCCGATCACCTTGTCTGCCTCTTCCTCGAGCCGGCTGTGGGCATCCTGCTGGTAATAGACGGCATAGCCTTCGCCATTGCGCAGGGGATCGACGAACACCATCCGCCCCTCATGGCTGAACATGGCGTGGAACCCCTGAGGACCGAGGTCGAAGCGTCCCGTGTCAGTCGGGGAGAGTTTATTCTGCCCCTTGAAGGTCAGGATATCGGGATATTTTGCCGCCAGGTCTGCCGGCAGCAGATCATAGGGCTGAAGGGTGAAGACGGCCTCGTTGCCATCCGGCAGGGGCAGGGTCAGCTCGCGCGCTCCCCCTTTCAGGGCATCGAAGTGGTCGGCCGGCACTGTCGCTATGCGGTAGTGATTGGCCCGCACCTCGTAACCGTCGGCATCGGTGGCGCGCGCCACCAGGGTCTGCCACTCCTTGGCGGCCAGACCGGTGGAAGCCATCAGGCCCGCCACCAGCAATGCCAGCGGGGAGAATTTCATCGACTGCATCTTTTTTTCATCCTTTTTAATGCGTTCACCCGAACTGCCACGGCATCATTTGCCTGCTGCCGTCATTAGTCCAGCCCCATCCCCTGTACATTCCCCGAATGGGGATGGTTGCACCGGCTCAGTCTAGCCCCTATCATTGCGCGGATTTGTCCGTTTCAGAACCCCCTCCGTGATGGGGCCGGTTCATCCTTTTTTGGCCAAGGTTAATCTCATGCTCAAATCCCCACTGTTGCCCCGTTTCGGGGATCTGGTCGTTGCCATCGTTGATGATGTGCTGGCTCAGGGTCTCACCCTGGACAGGGCCTATGCCCGCCACTTCTCCGGCATCGAACTCAAACCCCAAGAACAGGCAAGGATTGCCCTGGTCACCGGCGATCTGCTGCGTCGGCTCAGCCTCTACTGCTTCCTGACCGGCATCCAGGTGCGCCAGGCCTCGAAAAACGTCTGGCCGCTGCTGCACAGCTGGCACGCCTTCCACAAGATAGCTCAGCCGAACAACCCGACGCTGGATCGCTTCAACGAAGAGGCCTTCCGTCGCCGCCTGACCGAGGCCAAGAAGAACCCGGTGCTGATGGATGGTTGCCCGACCTGGCTGGAGAAACTCGGCAGCGAGCAGCTCGGCGAGGCCTGGCCTGCCGAGCGTGCCGCCCTGACCTGGATGCCCAAGCGTTACCTGCGGGTCAACACCCTCAAGTGCACCAGGGAAGAGCTGCAAGCGGCCCTGGCCAAGGAGCAGGTCACCACAATCCCGGTGGAGGGGGTGGAGAGCGCCCTGCAGGTCACCTCGGACGCCGCCCTGTTCCGCACCAAGGCCTTCGCCGATGGCTGGTTCGAACAGCAGGATGCGGGCTCCCAACTGGTGGCTGCGGCCTTGGACGTTACCCCCGGCATGCGGGTCATCGACGCCTGCGCCGGCGCCGGTGGCAAGACCCTGCACCTGGCCGCCATGATGAACGGCAAGGGCCGCCTGCTGGCCATGGACGTGGAAGAGTGGAAGCTTGAGAACCTCAAGCAACGCGCCCGCCGCGCCGGTGCCCACAACGTGGAGACCCGGGTCATCGAGAGCAGCAAGACCGTCAAGCGCCTCAAGGGCACCGCCGATCGGGTGCTGCTGGACGTCCCCTGCTCCGGCCTGGGCGTGCTCAAGCGCAATCCGGATGCCAAGTGGCGCGATACCGCCGAGCGGCTGCCGGTGCTGGTCGCCCTGCAAGAAGAGATCCTGCAGCGCTACAGCCAGATGACCAAGGTGGGCGGCATCCTGGTCTACGCCACCTGCTCCATCCTGCCCGAGGAGAACCGCCAGCAGGTGGACAAGTTCCTGGCGGCCAACGACAACTACCGCCTGCTGGATGACCACAGCGTCAGCCCTGCCGCGACCGGCTTCGATGGCTTCTACATGGCGCGTATCGAGCGCATCGGCTGATGAGTCGGTGAAGATAAAAAGGGGAGCCACTGGCTCCCCTTTTTGCATGATATGGCTGCAACCTTATTCGGCGGCGGCATCATCCTGCTTGTGCTTGGCGGCCACTTCCTTGATCAGGGTCTGCAGTTCGCCGGCCTGGAACATCTCGATCATGATGTCACAGCCGCCGATCAGCTCCCCTTCCACCCACAGCTGGGGGAAAGTCGGCCAGTTGGCAAACTTCGGCAACTCGGCGCGAATGTCCGGGTTTTGCAGGATGTCGACGTAAGCAAAGGGCTCGCCGCAGGACATCATGGCCTGGGAAGCCTGGGCAGAGAAACCGCAGCTCGGAAGCTTGGGGGAACCCTTCATGTAAAGGATGATGGGATTTTCAGCCAGCTGCTGTTTGATCTTTTCGATAGTTTCCATAGGTGCCTCACTGGAGCGATTTCGGCGCTCATTCTACTGCAAACCGGGCGGAGCACAAACTGGCAAACCGGGAGAAATGGAAGAAGAGATGCATCAATAGTCGCCCCGTTGATCCAGGTCATGGCGCGAATCAAGAGTTGTTAGCCCATCTTTGATACTGCTACAATCGATGGGCTTTGGGCCATCCGGCCCCCTATATTAACAACAATTCTTTTCACATATAGAAAAGAGTACGCAATGTCTTGCAACCGTCGCTGTCGCACGGTCCAGCCAATGGAGAGTAGAAAATGGCATTCGAACTTCCCGCTCTGCCCTATGCAATCAATGCTCTGGAACCGCACATCTCCCAGGAAACCCTGGAATATCACCACGGCAAGCACCACAACACCTACGTGGTCAACCTGAACAACCTGGTACCGGGTACCGAGTTTGAAGGCAAGTCTCTGGAAGAGATCATCAAGACCTCCACCGGTGGTGTCTTCAACAACGCCGCCCAGATCTGGAACCACACCTTCTACTGGCACTGCCTCTCCCCGAACGGCGGTGGCGAGCCCACCGGCGCCCTGGCCGATGCCATCACCAAGGCCTTCGGCTCTTTCGCCGAGTTCAAGGATGCCTTCACCAAGTCTGCCATCGGCAACTTCGGTTCCAGCTGGACTTGGCTGGTGAAAAAAGCCGACGGCTCCCTGGCCATCGTCAACACCTCCAACGCCGGCTGCCCGCTGACCGAAGCCGGGACCACCCCGCTGCTGACCGTCGACCTGTGGGAGCACGCCTACTACATCGATTTCCGCAACCTGCGTCCGAAGTACATGGAAACCTTCTGGACCCTGATCAACTGGGAATTCGTGGCCAAGAACCTGGCGGCCTGATAAGCCCAGCTCTTGCCAAAACGCCCCGCCATCGCGGGGCGTTTTTTTATGGATTCGACTGACAGAAAAGGCGCCCGCAGGCGCCTTTCTCACACAGGATGCACAAGCTTACTGGTCTATCTCGTCGAGATAGTCATCCAGGTTGCTGTCGTCCTCCTGGGGCTTCTGATCCTTGAGCTCAGCCTGGCGACCGCTCACCTTGCCGTCGTTGTACTGCAGATAGAAGTCCTTGGTCAGGGCATAAGGATCCAGGGCATTGTCGATGATCCGCTCCTGATCGATGAGCTTGGATCGGGTACCCAGTCCATCCAGTGCCCAGTGCACCACCTTCAGCGGGAAGGTCAGCAGCGCGTAGGGGAAGTAGATGGTATCGATGGTATCCCCCACCAGCTCGCGCGTGGTGGTCGGGCCGTAGACGGGCACCATGACGTAGGCGCCGTCACCGATGTCGGCCTTGCCGAGCACGGTATCCATCTCCAGGGTATTGCGCGGGAGGCCCGCATGCTTGGCCACGTCGAAGAAGCCGAACAGACCCAGGGTGGTATTGATGGTGAAACGGCCCAGGTTGGTTCCCGCTCCCGGCAGATCCCCCACCAGCAGGTGGTTCACCATGCTGCTCGGCTCGTCGAAGTTGTCCACGAAGTTTTCGATGCTGTCTCTCACCCCCTGCGGCACATAACGGGCATAACCGTGAACCACGGGACGAGCCACATAGGGCTCAAGCATATCGTAGTTGACCGCCCACATGGCCCGGTTGGCCCCCTGGAAGGGGTCACGAGGATCGCTGGCCGTGCTGGTGGCTTCGGGACGATTTGGAGTCTCTTCGAGATCCAGGCTCTCTGGGCCTGACTTGGGAGGGCCACCCGCACAGCCCCCCAACAGCAGTGCCACCACCAATGCTCCTGAACGCAGATACATATGATAATCCTAAACTTTTATGAGCGAACCGTATGAATTATAGGCGGCCCGCCCCATCCAGGGGTCGGGCCAAGAGGGTATTAGAGGGCGTGATCGATGCGGATGTCAATCGGCGCTGACGGAATGGTGGTGGTCGGTACCGTCACGGAGATCCCTTCGAAGGCTCCCTCCTTGTTCATGACGTTGCCGCCACGGGAGAGCCGGGCCTTGAATTGCAGTGCCGGATAGGTGGCCAGCTTGCTGCCTTCCATCATGGCATCATCGTCGCCAAGGGAGAGGGTCAGCGGGAACTGAGGTCCCGGGATGCGTTTGACGGCGATGGGCATGGGCGGGCCATCGGGGATCACCGCGAATACGAACAGGTGGGCATCCTCCGGCATCTGGATGCCGGGGGCCAGGGTGACGTGCAGCGGGTATTCTCCCTCCTTCACCACGGGGACCTGCACCTGGGCACTGCCTTGCTCATGCTGGGCAACCGGCGCCCGAGTGACGGCGATGCCGCGCTGGCGCAGCTGCTGCTCGGCATACTCGATGGAGCGCTCCACCATCACATAGCGGGTCGATCCCTTCTCCAGCAGCGGCAGCATGGCCTGCCAGCGAACGAGGGCGGTCTGGAAGTCCTCTTTTTGCAGCGCCATGAAGGCATAGACGGAGCGCGCCTCGATATTGCCGGGATCCTGGGCGATGGCCGCCTGCAACAGACGATCCGCCTGCGCCTCATCACCCGTCATCATCAGGGCCTGGGCATAGGGCACCGCCACCATGGCCTTCTGTGGCGCAAGCGAATAGGCACGCTCCAGCGCCTCGCGGGCCATCTCGGGATCGTTGCCATCCAGGGTGAGTCGGCCGAGCAGCAACCAGCCTCGATAGTCGTTCGGTTCTTCTTTGAGGCGGGTACGCAGGGCCAGCGTGAAGTCCAGCAGATCCTGCTCGGTCACCTCGGCATCCCGTTCCACCAGAATGCGATTGCTGAGCTCCCCGAGGCGGCTGCTGGCATCCTGCCAGCGCTGCACCTCCTGCCAGGCGCCGAGCTTGAAGTAGAGGCCGACACTCACCACCACCAGTACCAGCACACCGGGGATCCAGATCAGGCTCTTGCCACCACGGGCGGTCTGCTCCACGTCGGGGATGTCGTCCAAGAGGCTGCGCTGCAGCTCCACCAGGGACTCCGACTCCTCCGCCAGCACCCCCTGCTCGCGCTCTTCGCCTATCTCCAGCAGGCGCTGGCGATAGAGTTGCTTGTTGAGGGCCGAGCGGCTGATGCTCTGACGTCCTTCACCGCGCCACAGCGGCAGGATCAGCGCCAGACTGACCAATACCAGCAGGGCCGCGCCCAGTATCCAAAATGCGGTCATTGTTTCTCTTCCTCTTTGAGCAGGGCGGCCAGCCGGGCCTGCTCCTCCGGGCTCAGGGTCTGCTCGGGTCGTTCGGTGGCAGGGGCTCGGCGGCGGCTTCGCACCACCACGGTGGCGGCGCCGATGACGATCACCAGCAAGGGGCCGAGCCAGAGGATCAGGGTCGAGGCCATCAGGGGGGGATCATAGAGGATGAAATTGCCGTAGCGGGCCACCATGTAATCCACCACCTCCTGCTTGTCCTTGCCTTCGCGCACCATCTGATAGGTCTTGTCACGCAAGTCCTTGGCGAGGCCGGCGTTGGAATCGGCGATATCCTGGTTCTGGCACTTGGGACAGCGCAGCTCCTTGGTCAGCTCGCGAAAGGTCTGCTCCTGGGCGTCGTTGTCGAAGGTATAGACGTCGATGGCGGCGCGGGCCTGACCGGCGCCAAACAGTCCCGCCATCAACAGCAGGGATGCAATAAGCGTTTTCATCGGTTGCTCCCTTATTTCATGGCGTCATAGATGGGTTTGAGGGTCGAGGCCCAGACTTCGGGATTGACGTCCCCCACGTGGCGGTAGCGGATGATGCCCTGACTGTCGATGAAGAAGGTCTCGGGGGCGCCATAGACGCCGAGATCCAGCCCCAGCATGCCATCCGGATCATAGAGGTTGATCTGATAGGGGTTGCCGAGCTCCGCCAGCCACTTGATGGCCTTGTCCCGCTCGTCCTTGTAGTTCATGCCGACGATATAGATCCCCTGCCCCGCCAGCTGCTTGAGGTAGGTATGCTCCCCGTAGCAGGTGGGGCACCAGGTGGCCCAGACATTGAGCAGCATGGGGCGCCCCTTGAAGATGCTCCTGTCGTGCTGCTTGTCGAGATCATAGATGTCCTGCAGGGTGAAGACGGGCACCTCCTTATCCACCATCACGGATTCCAACTTGGTGGGATCGGAGTAGAGCCCCTTGAACAGGAAAACGGCGCCGGCCAAAAAGATGATGAAGGGCAGCAGAAACAACCAGGTTTTACGACTCATGCCTTGGATCCCTCTGCACAGCGGCCATGGAAGCGGTGATTGTCATTAAAAAAGGTCGGAAACAAGCCGGTTTTACGGTGCCTCATGACTTGGACTCCTCTTCACGACGACCGAAACGATAGCGCTTGTCCAGCATGGCCAGCACGCCGCCGATGGCCATGAAGACGCCACCGAACCAGATCCAGCGCACGAATGGCTTGTAGTAGATCCGCACCGCCCAGGCGCCGTTGTCGAGCTGCTCGCCGAGCGCTGCATAGAGATCCCGGGTGATGCCCGCATCGATGGCGGCTTCCGTCATCGGCATGCGGCTCACGGTGTACATCCGCTTCTCGGGTTTCAAGGTGGCCACCTGCTTGCCATCCCGGTGCACTTCCAGCCCCCCCTTGAAACCGTCGTAGTTGGGGCCGTTCTTCTCGGCGATGCCGGTGAAGACGAACTCGTAATCGGCAAAGTGCACCCGATCGCCGGCCTGCATGCGCAGGTCCTTCTCGATGCTGTAGTTCTGGGTACAGGCGATGCCGATGATGCTGACCGCGAGCCCCACGTGGCCCAGGATCATGGCCCAGTGGCTGTTGCCCAGCTTGCGCACCCCGGTGGCGAAGCCGTGCTTGTGGGTGGCGCGCACCCAGGTCTCCTGCAGGCTGGTGACGATGATCCAGACCCCGAGACCGATGCCGAGCGCCGCCCAGGGCTTGAACGACTCCGCATACAGATAAGGCAATCCGAAGGCGGCCACCACGCTCAGCACCAGGGCCAGCACCACCTTGCCCTTGAGCTCACCAATCTCCTGACGGCGCCAGCGGAACAGGGGACCGAGGCCGAGCAGCAGGGCGAAGGGGATGATGAGCCAGCTGTAGATATGGTTGAAGAAGGGGGTGCCGATGGAGATGCTGCCAAGCCCCAGCTCCTTGTGCACCAGCGGCAGCAGGGTGCCGAGCAGCACGGTCAAGAGGCCCGCCACCAGCAGGATGTTATTGCCAAGCAGCAGGGTCTCCCGGCTCCACAGCTCATGCTTGCCGTGGCTCTTCACCTGGGAGCCCTTGAAGGCAAACAACAGCAGGGAGCTGCCGATCACCGCCAGCAGGAAGCCCAGAATAAACAGACCGCGGGTCGGATCCGAAGCGAACGCATGCACCGATACCAGCACGCCGGAGCGCACCAGGAAGGTGCCGAGCAGGCTCAAGGAGAAGGCCGAGAGCGCCAGCAATACTGTCCAGGCCTTGAAGGTGGCGCGCTTCTCGCTCACCGCCAGAGAATGCAGCAGGGCCGTGCCCGCCAGCCAGGGCATGAAGGATGCGTTTTCAACCGGATCCCAGAACCACCAGCCGCCCCAGCCGAGTTCGTAATAGGCCCACCAGGAGCCGAGCACGATGCCGAGGGTCAGGAAGACCCAGGCCGCCATGGTCCAGGGACGGGACCAGCGCGCCCAGGTGGCGTCGAGGCGACCCGTCATCAGGGAGGCGATGGCAAAGGCAAACGCCACCGAGAAGCCCACATAACCCATGTAGAGCATGGGCGGGTGGAAGATGAGGCCGGGATCCTGCAGCAGCGGGTTGAGATCGCGCCCGTCCACCGGGAAGTACGGCAAGGTACGGGTGAAGGGGTCGGAGGTGAACAGCACGAAGGCGGTGAAGCCCACCGAGATGAGGCCGAGCACCCCCAGCACCCGCGCCACCGCATCGAGCGGCAGGCGGCGGCTGAACAGGGCCACGGCGGCGGTCCAGCCCCCCAGCGTCAGCACCCAGAGCAGCAGGGAACCTTCATGGGCGCCCCACACCGCCGAGATGCGATAGGCAAGGGGCAGCAGGCTGTTGGAGTTGGTAGCCACGTACTGCACGGTGAAGTCGTTGTCCACGAAGGCCCAGGTCAGGCAGAGGAACGACAGCAGCAGCAGCAGGAACTGGGTATAGGCAAGCGGGCGAGCCGCCGACATCATGCCAAGGCGCCCCCACTGGGCGCCGATCAGCGGATAACTGCCCAGCAGCAAGGCGGTGGCGAAGGCCAGGATCAGCGCGAATTGACCGAGTTCAGGGATCATTGTTTGGCTCCCTTCAACTGCGCGTCGGTGTACTCGGGTTTGAAATGCATGCCATTGGTGGCATCGGCTACCTCTGGCGGCATGTAGTTCTCATCGTGCTTGGCCAGTACCTCGAAGGCGGCGACCGTGGTGGCATCCTTGAGGGTGCCCTGGGCGACGATGCCCTGCCCTTCCCGGAACAGATCCGGCAGTATGCCGTCAAATTCCACCGTCACCAGATGGCCGCCATTGTCGATCAGCTTGAATTCGACCTTGAGGCTCTGGGGATCCCGCACCACGGACCCCGGAACCACCAGACCGCCGATGCGCAGCCGCTGCCCCTCTTCGGGCTTGATCTTGTCCGGCCCCTTGCCTTCCACCAATTCGCTCGGGGTATAGAAGAGATCGATGTTCTGGCTGAGGGCATAGAGTACCAGCCCGGTCACGCTGGCAAGGCCGAGGCTGATCGCCAGTATGATGGTGAGGCGTTTCTTGCGTCTCGGGTTCATAGGGTGTTCTCCATCTGCTGGGCCGCCTTGCGGCGGGCCTCCCGGGCCTGTTTGTTGCGCAGCTCGCCGAGCAGGGCACGGGTTTTCATTCGGGTGGAAATGACGATGCCGACCAGGCAGAGCAGGGTCAGGCCGAAAGAGAGCCAGACGTAGAAGGCGTAGCCCCCCATGGCCAGGAAGTCACTGAACGAGGCAAAGTGCATGCTTACTTCTCCTGCTCGGCAATCTCTTTGACCCAGGGGCGATGCCACTCCCGCATCAAGAGTTCATTGCGAAAACGCATCAGGGTCAGGGCACCGAGGAAGGTGGTGAACGCCAGTATCATGATGAGCAGCGGCCACAGCATCTCGGCGGAGATGGACGGTTTGTCGAACTTGGTGATGGTGGCTCCCTGGTGCAAGGTGTTCCACCACTCCACCGAGTAGTGGATGATGGGCAGGTTGATCACCCCCACCAGCGCCAGGATGCCGGCGGCGCGGCCCGCCACCACCTTGTCGCTGAAGGCGTTGTAGAGCGCGATGACGCCCAGATAGAGAAACAGCAGGATGAGCTCCGAGGTGAGGCGGGCATCCCAGACCCACCAGGTACCCCACATGGGCTTGCCCCAGGCGGCACCGGTAAAGAGCGCGATGAAGGTGAACACGGCCCCCACGGGCGCAATGGCGGCCACCGTCATGTCCGCCATGCGCAGTTGCCACACCAGGCCGATGAAGGCGGCCACCGCCATGGTGGAGTAAGCCCCCATGGAGAGGATGGCGGAGGGCACATGGATGTAGATGATCCGAAAGGAGTCACCCTGCTGGTAATCCGCGGGGGCAAAGGCCAGTCCCCAGGCGGTGCCTATGATGAAGGCGAGCAGACTCGTCACCGCAAACCAGGGCAGCAGGGTCCCGGCCAGCCGGTAGGCCCGCTCGGGTTTGGCATAAGGGTGCAACCATTTCCACATAGCTCACAAAACCTTTCAGTTATTAATTTTATAGTGGCGAGGCCTACCATACCCACTGCCGGGAAACATCATATCCCCCGAAAGCAATAAGCAGCCATCCCCTTGATCTATCTCAATTATACGTTCTCAAAACGGGCCTAAAAGAAGCCTTTTCCAGTAATTAATCAGTTGACGCTGACCCTGAGCGCGGCGGAGATCGCCAGCGGCGTCAGGGTGATGGCCCCCACCAGCATGGCCCCCAGGATCGCGAGCTGGCCCCCATAGGGCAGCCCCATACTGGCCGCATCGATGGCGGAGGTGGCAAAGATCAGCACAGGGATATAGAGCGGCAGCAGCAGCAGGCTGAGCAGCACCCCCCCCTTGCGCAGCCCCGCCGTCAGCGCCACCCCGACAGCCCCCAACAGACTCAGCACCGGAGTACCGAGCGCCAGGGTGAGCACCACGGCCAGATAGGTCTTCATGTCCAGGGAGAGCAGGATGGCGAGCAGCGGAGAGACCAGCAGCAGGGGCAGCCCGGTCAGCAACCAGTGAGCGATTACTTTCGCCAGGGCCAGCAGCCCCAGCGGATGAGGCATCAGCATCATCTGCTCGAGGGCGCCGTCGCTGAAGTCATCCCGAAACAGCCGCTCGAGGGAGAGCATGGCGGCGAGCAGGGCCGCCACCCAGATGATGCCGGGAGCTATGCGGGCCAGCAGCTGGGGCTCGGGCCCGATGCCGAGGGGAAACAGGGTGATGACGATGAGAAAGAACCAGAGCGGATTGAAGATGTCGGCGCGCTGGCGCAGCGCCATCAGCAGTTCCCGCTGGATAAGGGTGAATACGGCGCTGAGCATCCTTCAGTCCTGCAGCAAGGGGGTGAGGGAGAGGGTCTTCAGGCGTCCTTGCATCAGGGTCAGATCCTGATGGGTGGTGAGCACCACCATGCCGCCCCGATCCGCGTGGGTCAGGAACAGGCGTTCAAGCACCTTGACCCCCTGCTTGTCGATGGCGGTGAAGGGCTCATCCAGGATCCAGAGCGCGGGTGCCTCGGACAGCCAGAGCCGGGCCAGGGCCACCCGCCGCTGCTGACCGGCGGAGAGCTGACCGGCGGGATAATCCTCGAACCCGGCGAGACCGACCTGGGCCAGTACCTGCCACAGATCCACGGAACTGGCCTGGGTGCTGTGCAGTTTCTGGTAGAAGGCGAGGTTCTCGAGGGGGGTCAGGGTCGCCTTGACACCGGGCTGATGGCCCAGGTAGAGCAAGCTGGCGTGATATTCATCCCGGCAGCGGCGAATGTTCTCGCCGTTCCAGCACACCTCCCCCGCGAAGGGTTGGGAGAGTCCGGTCAACAGCCGCAACAGGCTGGTCTTGCCGACCCCGTTGGGGCCCTCAATCTGCATCAGATCGCCCGCCGAAACCGCAAAGGAGAGGTGTTCAAACAAGGTGCGATCTTCACGCACGCAGCTCAGATTGTTGGCTTGAAGCAGCATGAGGATTTAATCATCGAGAATGAAGCGGCCTGCATATTAACACAGGTTTGCAGAGCGTCTTTTCAAAGATGCCGATTATCAACAGGATTTGTGGGGAAGATCGCGCCCCGGTGCGGGATTTTATGGCAGGGACAAGGGGGAAGCGGGCGCCTCCCCCTCCGGATTCAGGGGCGACCCTTGCGCAAGGAGATCAGCAGCTCGGCTTCCGCCTGCGGCAACTCGCATTCGCTCATCACCTCGTCGAGATCGGCGCCGAGCTCCACCATCTTGGCGGCGCGGCTGTAGAGGCGGCGCTCCGGATCCTGCAGGGTCAGTTCCTGCTGGCTGTCCTGGATCTTCTGCATGGCCCCTTCCGCCGACTGCAGGCGCTGACCCATGCCGATGGCACCGGTGTGCAGCTCCATCATCTGCTTGCGCAGACTCTCGAGCTGCCCCTTGAGCGCGTCGACCTTGGCCTCGGACTCTTGCCGGGCGCGGCGCAGACCCAATACCCCGTAAAGGGCCAGCACCAGCGCCAGCAAGGACAACCCCAAGGCGGCATATTCAATCATCAAACCATCACCTTTGTAGTGGAGAGCCGCGCCAGGGCGTTGCTCTCGTGGTCTTCATGCCAAGCTCAGAGGGAACCGATATCTTCCCACTCTTCGTCGGAAAGCAGCTTGTTGAGATCCACCAGGATCAGCAACTGGCCGTCACGGTTGCTCACCCCCTGGATGAACTTGGCGCTCTCCTCGGTGCCCACCGCCGGTGCAGCGTCAATTTCGGAGGAACGCAGATAGACGACCTCGGCCACGCTGTCCACCATGATGCCGATCACCTGCTTCTCCGCCTCGATGATGACGATGCGGGAGTTCTCGCTCACGTCCCCGGCCGGCAGGCCGAAGCGGGAACGGGTATCGATGACGGTCACCACGTTGCCACGCAGGTTGATGATGCCGAGCACATAGTCGGGGGCGCCGGGCACGGGGGCGATCTCGGTGTAGCGCAACACTTCCTGCACCTGCATCACGTTGATGCCATAGGTTTCGTTTTCCAGCTGGAAGGTCACCCACTGCAGCACTTCGTCTTCCGCCAGATTCTGGGCAATATTGCGCTTGTCTGTCATGTTCCTGATCCTTTTATGAACCCGTCAACGGGTAAAATTAGCAATAAAATCACGCAAGTGCCGATGTTATCAGCGACCTTCAATGTTCACACCACGACCGAGCAGCACCAGCAGCTCCCTGACGTGGAGCAAGGCACACATCTTCTCCTTGACCATGCCCGCCAGCCAGGGGCGCTTGCCCTCCTGATGGCGCCATTTTACCTGATCCCGGCGCAGCAGCTCCGTGCCCTTGAGCTGATGGCAGGCCAGACCCCAGGGAGACTCTCCCAGCATGATCAGATACTTGTATTCGGGAACCTCCAGCGTCTGCTCCGGCATCACCCAGAGCGCCGTGTCCACCACGTTCATCTTCTGCTCCCGGGACGCCATGATGCCGCGATACCAAGCCGGTTGGCCGAACAGGGAGGTCACCTCCCCCAGCTGATGGATGCCGCCGAGCTCGGTCAGGGGCACCGCGAAGGTGACCCCGGCCACGTCGAAGAAGAGGGCCTGAAACTCGCTGCCGGTATCCAGATTTTCCCATTGAGCGGGGGCCGGCGCCACCTCGGTTGCCAGGGCCACCTCAGGCTCGGTCACCAGTTCGGTGACGGGCTCCACGATGACAGCTGTGATAACGTCTGGCGTGAACGCTGGCTGAACCTCCTCGACGAGCGCCTGTTCGCTGGCTTCCAACTGGAAGGCCTCGACATGAGTCTCCTCATGGCTCAGCACCTCCATCTCGTCCTGCACCTGGCTCACCTGGGCCAGCAGCTCGCTCAGCTGCTCCAACCGGGCATCGGCCTCCCGATAGGGCGCCGCCGCCACCTCATTGTGCACGACGGACTGACGCTGCAGGGCTGGCGCCGGAGCCTCATCGTCCAGATTCTCCCGTAGCAGGGCATCGTCCAGCAGCAGGGAGTGGAAGTAATCATCCATGGCCCGAACCTGGGTGGTCTCTCTCATGCTGTCACCTCATGGTTCCGTTGACGCTCCAGGGCGTCGAGATAGTTGAGCAGGGTCTCATAGGCATAGGTGCCTCGGCTGCCCGGCGCATAGATGGACGGGGGGATGTGCAGCAAACTGGCATCCCGGAATTTGGTGTCGATGGGGATGACGGCATTCCACACCGCCTCGCCATACTGCTCCTTGATGGACTGTAACGTCATCAGGGAGGCGCGGGTGCGCTTGTCGAACATGGTCGGGATCACGGTATAGCGGAACTTGTCCCGCTTGGATCGCTGCATGATCTCGAAGGTCTTCATCATCCGCTCGAGGCCTTTCAGGGCCAAAAACTCGGTCTGTACCGGCACCAGGATGCGATCGCAGGCAGCCAGGGCGTTGACCATCATCACCCCCAGCACCGGCGGGCAGTCGATGAGCACGTAGTCATATTGATCCTGCACCCGCAGCAGCGCCCGCTTGAGCACCAACCCCATCCCCTCCCGGTTGCCCATGACCCTGTCCAGGGTCGCCAGGGTGATGGAGGCCGGCAGCAGGCTGATGTTCTCGAACTTGGTCTTGAGGGTCATGCGATTGACCAGATCACTGCTCGGCTTGGCTGCCTGGAACAGCTCGTACAGAGTCCCCTCCAGCCGGTCCGAATCAAAATCGAGATAGGAGGTCAGGGAGGCGTGAGGATCGGTGTCGATCAGCAGCACGCGCAGGCCCTTCTGAGCCAGAATGCCCGCGAGAGAGACCACTGTGGTGGTTTTACCGACACCACCTTTCTGATTGGCTACCGTCCAAACGATCAATGTATCAATCCTGTCTTGTTGTTATGCGTATGCCGCCACCGGGCAGCGTCACGACTCTGACGTCTTCGCTGTCCACCGCAGCAGGCACCGTCGCGGCCGGAGCTTGTGCCTGGGGCTGGGCGGGAGCAGGTGCGACCCAGGCGAACCTGGATATGGCGACCACCACCTTGCGATTCTGTAGCCGCCCCTGTTCAGTACTGTTATCGGCCACGGGGGAGAATTCCCCATAGGCTTCATAGGCGAGGCGCTGGGGCACTATCCCTTTTGTGATCAGGGCCCCGAGTACGGCCTCGGCCCTCGCCGCAGAGAGCGCCCAATTGGAGCTGAACATCTCGTTGTGAATCGGTTCGTTGTCCGTATAGCCCCGCACCCTGACATAGTTATCGACCGGCTTCAAAATACCTGAAAGCGTATCGAGCACGGGCGCCGCATTGGGACCGAGGAAGGCACTGCCACTGTTGAACAGCAGGCCGGCGCTGAGCTCCACCGTCAGCCAGTTGTCATCCTGGGTGATCTTGACCACCCCCGCCTCCACCAAGGAGCCCATGGTCTGCTGCAACTGCACGTCGATGGCGGCAAGGGAGGCCCCATCCTGCTGGACAGGGGTACCGGTGATGGGGGCAAGGGAGGGGGCCGGAGAGGCCTGGCTCTCCAGCAGGCTGGGGGCTGCCGATACCGCATGATCCAGCAGGGACTTGCCCTGCCCCTCCAGCAGACCGTCGCTGCGCGGGATCTGGTTGAAGGCCTGGGTCATCCCCTCGATGACGGCACGGTATTGCTCCTTGTTGACGATGGCAACGGAGTAGAGCACCACGAAGAGGGCGAAAATGAGGGTCATGTAATCGGCGTAGGAGACCAGCCAGCGGTCGAGATGTTCTCGTCCCTGCAGGTGCAAACGGTAGCGCTTGCGCATGGCTATTCCCCCTTCAATCAGATAACCCGTAACCGCCCTTGCGCTGCCAATCGGTCTCCCTCTGGCCAAGTGCCAAGGATCGACTACTCCCCTTTCAGATAAGCCCGTAACCGCCGTTCAACCTGCAGACCATTCTCCCCGTGGGCGATGGCCAGCAGCCCCTCCAGCGTCATCTCCTGGTAGAGACCGTAATGGTAGTGGAATGCCCTGAGGCGATTGGCAATGGGCAGATAAATGAGGTTTGCAAACCCCACCCCGTAGATGGTTGCGACGAAGGCGATGGCAATTCCAGCCCCGAGCGTACCCGGCTCCTCCAGGTGGAACATGGCCTGGATGAGGCCGATCACCGCCCCGATGATGCCGATGGTCGGGCTGTACCCCCCCATGGCCTCGAACACCCGGGCCGCGTGCTCATTGCGCTCCTGCTCGATGTCGATGTCCGCTTCCAGCAGCCGGCGCAGATCCTCGATGGCTACCCCGTCCACTATCATGGTGAGCCCCTGGCGGGTGAAGGGTTCAAGCTCCTCCTCCGCCTGGTTCTCCAGCGCCAGCAAGCCTTGCTGGCGGGCAAACTGGGCCCAGGTCTGCAGCCGTTCGGCCTGCGCAGGGAGATCCCACTGGGGCGGGAACAGCATCCAGCGGGCCTGCTTCAAGGCCGCCAGCATGTATTTGCGGGGGGTTTGCAGGATCACCGCCCCCCAGGTGCCGCCGACCACGATGACGAAGGCCGGGCCGTCAAGCAGGGTCAGCAGGCTGCCCCCGTGCCACCACTGGGCAATCGCCAGGGCAGCCAGCGCCAGCACCAGGCCGAGCATGCCCATCTAGCGGCCCAACTCGACCAGGATACGCTGGGCGACCCTGTCCAGCGGCAGGGATTCACTGGCGATACCCGCCTTGGCGACCGCCTGGGGCATGCCATAAACGACGCAGGAGGCTTCGTCCTGCGCCCAGATGGTGGCCCCTTGCTCTTTCAGCAGGCGAGCCCCATCCCGACCATCGGCCCCCATGCCGGTCAGCACGATGGCCAGCACCTTGTCCCCGTAGATCTTGGCGGCGGAGGCGAAGGTGATGTCGACACAGGGCTTGTAGTTGACCTTGTCGTTGCCATCCAGGATGCGGATGCGCGAACCTGGGCCACGCCCCTCCAGCAGCATCTGCTTGCCACCGGGAGCCAGATAGGCATGACCGGGTTTAAGCACGTCGCCATCTTCGGCCTCCTTGACGCCGATCTGGCACAGCCCGTTGAGGCGGGCGGCAAAGGCGGCGGTAAAGGTCGCCGGCATATGCTGGATTAACAAAATCGGATGGGGGAAATCCCCCGGCAACTTGGTCAGCACATTTTGCAGCGCCACCGGCCCACCGGTGGAGGTCCCGATGGCCACCAGCTGGTAGCTCTTGCCACTGCGCTTGAAACTGGCGGGGGCACTTGGCGTTCGCACCGGCTCGGCGGGGCGCACGGCCGCACCAGCGGCGGTGGCACTGGCTGCGCCGCCCAGCACGGGGCGTGCCACGGGTTCGGGGGCTCTGGGCCTGGCCGCCATCAGGAAGCGCTTGCGGGCTATCTCCCTGACCCGCTGCTGCAGCAGGCTGACCGCCTCGTCCTTGTCGCGGGCGATGTCTTCAAACTTCTTGGGCAGAAAGTCGAGGGCACCGGCATCCAGCGCATCCAGGGTCGCCTTGGCGCCGTCGTGGGTCAGGGAGGAGAACATCAGGATGGGCGTCGGGCATTTGGCCATGATCTCGCGCACGGCGCTGATGCCATCGAGCACCGGCATCTCGATGTCCATGGTGATGACATCGGGCCGCAACTGCTGCGCCTTGTCTACCGCCTCCCGCCCGTTCTGGGCCGTGTCGATCACCGTCATCAGGGGATCCTGATTGATGATCTCGCTCACCCTGCGGCGGAAGAAACTCGAATCGTCGACCACTAATACCTTGACTGCCATTGTGCTTTTTCTAACTCCTTGGGCCAGACCGATCAGTGACGACGTGCATAGGCCTTGAGCAGGCTGGGCACATCCAGAATGAGGGCAATGCCGCCATCGCTGGTGATGGTGGCCCCCGCCATGCCCGGGGTGCCTTGCAGCAGGTTGTCCAGGGGCTTGATGACCACCTCTTCCTGGCCGATGAGGTTGTCCACCACGAAGCCCACCTGCTGGGTGCCAATCTGGACGATGACCACGTGGCCGGTGTCCTGGCGGGCAGACTTGGCGCCGCGTACCAGCCACTTGTGCAGGTAGAACAGCGGGATGGCCTTGTCGCGCACTATGATGGTGAGCTGACCGTCCACCATGTTGGCCTTCTTCAGATCCAGATGGAAAATCTCGTTCACGCAGCCAAGGGGCAGGGCGAAGGTCTGCTGACCCACTTCCACCATCAGGGTCGGCAAGATGGCCAGGGTGAGGGGCACCTTGATCTCGAGGCGGGTGCCCTTGCCCCAGGTGGAGTCGATATGCACGGAACCGTTCAGGCTGACGATGCTGGTTTTCACCACGTCCATGCCGACACCACGGCCGGAAATATCGGAAATCTCCGATTTTGTAGAGAAACCGGGTGCAAAAATCAGGTTGTAGGCGTCATTATCACTCATGCGCGCCGCACTGTCGGCGTCCAGCACGCCACGACTGATGGCGATGGATTTCAGCTTCTCCGGATCCATGCCGGCGCCATCGTCCTCGATGCAGAGCAGGATGTGATCTCCCTGCTGGGAAGCGCTCAGGGTGATGGTCCCCTGACGGGGCTTGCCCGCCTTCTCCCGCACATCCGGCATCTCGACACCGTGATCGCAGGAGTTGCGCACCAGGTGAACCAGGGGATCGGCCAGGGCCTCCACCAAGTTCTTGTCGAGATCCGTGTCCTCACCGACCATGATGAGTTCAATATCTTTCTTGAGGGTCCGGGCCAGGTCGCGCACCACCCGCGGGAAGCGACCGAACACCTTCTTGATGGGCTGCATGCGGGTCTTCATGACCGCCCCTTGCAGGTCAGCCGTCACCACATCCAGGTTCGCTACCGCCTTGGACATCTCTTCGTCATTGCTGGCGATGCCGAGGCTCACCAGGCGGTTACGCACCAGCACCAGCTCACCCACCATGTTCATGATGACGTCCAGGGTCTTGGTATCCACCCGCACCGTGGTATCGCTCTGTACCGCACTGTTCTCGGCAGGTGCGGCGGGCTTGGCTGCAGCAGAGGCTTGGGGAGCTTTGGCCACCGGCGCTGGCGCAGGCTTGGCGGCGGGAGCCGGTTTGGCTGCCTGGGCGGGAGCCGCGGCGGGCTGTGGGGTTGTCGCTGCAGGAGCAGCCGGAGCAGCCGGAGCAGCCGGAGCAGCCGGAGCAGCCGGAGCAGCCGGAGCAGCCGGAGCAGCCATGCTATGTTGCGGACTCTGGCCACGGCCGTGCAACTCATCGAGCAGGCGCTCGAACTCGTCGTCACCGATGAGGTCGTCCACCTCCTGCTGAACCGATTGCAGCGGGGCGAGATCCGGCTTGCCGCCGTGCTGACCCTGGCCGTGCAGCTGGTCGAGCAGGGCTTCGAATTCGTCGTCGGTGATATCACCAGTGTCACTCAACACCGGAGACGCGGAGATGGTCGGCGCCTTGCCGACACCGTGCAGTTCGTCCAGCAGGCGCTCGAACTCATCGGCGGAGATCTCGTCGATGGAGCCGCCGCCATTGACGGCGGTCGGGGCCTCAGGGGCTGCCATGACGGGTTCCGGTTCGGGCTCGGGCTCAGGTTCGGGTTGTGGCACGGCGGCAGCGCGGGCGGTCAGCAATTGCTCCTGGCCTTCGGGTTTGCACAACTCGTGCAAGTCGTGCAGCAGTTCGGCGGAGGCCGGGCTGGTGGGCTCCCGGTTTTGTACCTGGGCGAACATGACGTTGATGGCATCCAGCGCCTGCAGGATCACATCCATCAGCTCGGCGGTGACGCTTCGCTTGCCATTGCGCAGGATATCGAAGATGTTCTCGGCGCCGTGGCAGACGTCCACCAGTTCGGTCAGGGAGAGGAAACCGGCCCCGCCTTTGACGGTATGGAAGCCGCGGAAAATGGCATTCAACAGATTCTTGTCATCGGGTCGCTTTTCCAGGTCGACCAGTTGTTCAGACAACTGTTCCAATATTTCTGATGCTTCGACCAAAAAGTCTTGCAGTATGTCTTCATCAACTTCGAAGGCCATGCGTCACTCCATTAAAATCCCAGGCTAGACAGCAGATCGTCCACATCATCTTGACCGTTGACCACATCGGACCGCGTCTGGGGGTTCATGATGGGGCCTTCTGCCTCGATGCCACTCACGGGCTGGCTGCGGGTGACCTGTTCACCGGCGGCCTCACCAAACATGGTCAGCATCTCTATCAATTTTGTTTCCACTTCCTGCACCAGCTTGATGACCTTGCGGATCATCTGGCCGGTCAAGTCCTGGAAATCCTGTGCCATCAGAATTTCCGTCAGCAGTTGACGTAACTTATCGGCATCGGACTCCGAAGCCTTAATGAAATCATTCAGTTGATGGCAGAGCGCCTTGAATTGACCCAGTTCCAATTCCCGGCTCATCAAGGCATTCCAATTGGGCATCACCAACTGGATGTTGTCGTTGAGACGATCGGCGATCGGCAGACTGGCCTCCACCGCATCCATGGTGCGGTTGGCCGCCTTGTCCGTCATGTCGATGACATAGCTCAGGCGCTCCCGGGCATCGGGGATCTCGTGGGTGGCGAGATCCGGGATCCGGGGATCCAAGCGAAAGTCCTGCAAAGAGTTGTGCAACTGGCGGGTCAGCTGCCCTACCTTGTCAAACAGGGTCGCCGCATTGGGGGCACACACATCGGCGAGAATGGTATCGGCCTGTTCAAACTCCTCACGCTCCAGATGGGCAACCAGCATCCTTGCCTGCTCGAGCGAGATCATGGCACTCGTTTTGGCCTTCATCCCTGCCACTCCTTAGCCGATTCGTTCGAAGATTTTGTCGAGCTTCTCTTTGAGGGTGGCGGCAGTGAACGGCTTGACGATGTAGCCATTGACCCCGGCCTGAGCGGCTTCGATGATCTGCTCGCGCTTCGCTTCGGCAGTGACCATCAGGACCGGCAGGTGCTTGAGTTTGTCATCCAGGCGAATGGCCTTGAGCAGGTCGATGCCCTGCATGCCCGGCATGTTCCAATCGGTGACTACAAACTGGTAGTCGCCATTCTTGAGCATCGGCAGCGCCGTGTTGCCGTCGTCTGCTTCGTGGGTATTGTTGTATCCCAGGTCACGCAGCAAGTTCTTGATAATCCGGCGCATCGTTGAAAAATCATCGACGATGAGGATTTTCATGTTCTTGTCCAAAATTCCCTCCTAAATAGCCGTCAGGACGGCTCACTTACATGATGCTGAACGTAGCGTTAATGGTGCGGATTATGCCTTAGAGTTGGGTCTCAGTGTAGCCAGTACAACCACTTATAAATTCCAATCTCGCAGGCGCGCCCGCAATCTGTGCATGGCCTGACTGTGGATCTGGCTCACGCGAGACTCGCTCACGCTCAATACTTCACCGATCTCACGCAAGTTCAATTCTTCGTCGTAATACAGCGAAAGCACCAGGGCTTCCCGCTCGGGCAAGCGGGCGATGTGTTCTGCCAGGGCACCCTGGAAGCGCTCGGCCGCCAGATCGTCGTAACCACCGTGGCTGATGTCATCGGGATGGCCTATCACATCCTCGCTGACCCCCAGATCCTCGATGCCGATGATCTTGCCACAGGAGACATCCTGCAGCATGGCGTGGTAATCACCGAGGGAGACCCCCATCTGGGAGGCCACTTCTGTATCCCTGGCATCACGGCCGTGTGCCTGTTCCACGTTTTCGATGGCCTCGGCGATGGCGCGGCTGTTTCGATGCACCGAACGGGGCACCCAGTCGCCACGGCGGATCTCGTCGAGCATGGCACCGCGGATGCGGATGCCGGCGTAGGTCTCAAAGCTGGCGCCCTTGCTGCCGTCAAAGTTTCGGGAAGCTTCGAGCAGCCCAATCATACCTGCCTGGATCAGGTCATCCAGCAAGACACTGCTTGGCAGGCGAGCCAATAGATGCTGGGCAATCCGTTTCACCAGTGGAGCGTGACGCTCCACCAGCACGTAGGAATCCTGATGACGCAAGTATGCTTGGGCTTTATTCACGGGACTCTTCCTGTGCTATGACCGGCTTTTGCAACAAATTCTCGAGGAAAAACTCGAGGTGACCACCCGGCTGGTTCGGAATGGGCCAGCTCGCCGCCTTGTTGGCCAGGGCGCGAAACGCCAGGGCTGCCGGCGACTTGGGGAAGGCCTCGACGATCAGCTTCTGCTTGCGCACGGCGGCGCGCAGGTTGGTGTCGTAAGGCACGCAGGCCACCAGCTCCAGAGAGGTATCGAGGAAGCGATCGGTGACCCGGGTCAGCTTGGCGTAGAGTTCCTGCCCTTCGCGCAAGGAACGCACCATGTTCGCCACCACCTTGAAGCGGAACACCCCGTGATCCTTGGAGAGGATCTTGATGAGCGCATAGGCATCGGTGATGGAAGTGGGCTCGTCGCACACCACCACCATGATGTCCTGGGCGGCGCGGGTGAAGCTCAGCACCATGTCGGAGATCCCCGCCGCCGTGTCCACCAGCAGCACATCCACCTGGGTCTTCATCTCCCCGAAGGCGCGGATGAGTTCGGCGTGCTGTACCGGGGAGAGCTCCACCATGGACTGGGTACCCGAGGTCGCCGGCACTATCATCATGCCGTAGGGCCCCTCGACGATGATGTCGTCGATGGTGCACTCGCCGGCCAGCACGTGGGAGAGGTTGCGATGCACCCGCAGCCCCAACATGACGTCGACGTTGGCCAGACCCAGGTCGGCATCCAGCACCATCACCCGCTTGCCCTGGGCGGCCATGGCTCCCGCCACGTTCAGGGTGACGTTGGTCTTGCCCACGCCCCCCTTGCCTCCGGACACGGCGATCACTTTCACTCTATTGTTTTGACGCATTTTGCGCAGACCACTCGCCTGATCCATATACATGTTACTCATAAAACTCCGAATCCTCGGTCTCGCCAAAGCCCGCCCCCCAGAAATAGGGGTCTTCCGCTTCTCGCTCCAGCGAACCCATGGCGGCGCCGACCAGCAGCGCCGCATTGGCAACTTGAATGTCTTCCGGCACCCGTTGTCCATCGGTGATGTAGCTGATGGGCAGGGCATTTTGAATGCAGACGTTGATCACTTCCCCCAGATTCAGGCTCTCGTCGAGCTTGGTCAGGATGCAGCCGGACAGGGGAATGCGCCGGAAGTGATCCACCGCCTCCTGCATCACCCGGCGCTGGGAGGTGGCCGACATGACCAGATAGCTGCGAATGCGCATCTTGGCATTCTTGACCAGGGTATCGAGCTGCTCGGTCAGACGGACATCCCGCTGCCCCACCCCGGCGGTATCGATAAGCACCAGCCGGCGGTTGCGGAACTGGTAGAGCGCATTGGCCAGCTCTTCGGCATCCCGCACCTGGCGCACCGGGCAGCCCATGATGCGACCATAGGTCTGCAACTGCTCGTGGGCCCCGATCCGATAATTGTCCGTGGTGATGAGCGCCACCTGCTCGGCACCGTACTTCATGGCGAAGCGGGCCGCCAGCTTGGCGATGGTGGTGGTCTTGCCGACCCCGGTCGGGCCGAGCAGAGCCACCGCGCCGCCCTGGCGCAAGATGTCATCTTCGCTGATCTTGAGCTGGGCCGTCAGTACCTCGGCCAGCTGGGCCATGGCCTGATGGATGGGCATGTCTTCCGGAATCAGACCCGCCAGCTGATCGGAGAAGGCGTCATCGAAGCCCATCTTCTTGAGCTCCTTGATGAGCAGGGCCCGCATCGGCTCGCGGCGCTCCACCTCCTGCCACATCAGACCGGAGATCTGGTGCTCCAGCAGCTTGCGGATGCTGGCCATCTCCTTGCGCATCCCTTCCATCTCCTGATCCCGCTGGGGAGCCTGAGCCGGGCGGGACGGGGAAGTGGGACGGGGCCTGGGCTTGGCAGGCTCGGGGGCTGCCCCCCACTGGCCCTGTTCCGCCAGGGTCTTGGGGGCGGCAGTGGCCGACACCAGACCGGCAGACTGATTACTGTTGCCCCTCTCCCCTGCCGGATTGGCGGGGTTGAGCTTCTGCTGGCGCGCCAGCAGGGCGGCCAGGGTATCGGCATAATATTCGTTCTGCTCCTTGGGAGCCTGGCGCGTCATCTGCTTGCCCGCAGACGAGATATTGACGCTCTCATCGTTCAACTGACGGCGAACCGGCGCATCCTTGGGTCCGGGCACCTGGGACTGGTAGTCGACGGCTGCGACTATCTCCACCCCACCGGTGACCTTCTTGTTGGACATGATGACAGCATCCGGCCCGAGAGTCTCCTTGACCTCGGCCAGCGCAGTACGCATGTCTTTGGCAAAAAACCGCTTAATCTTCACCCGTCATCTCCGCTAACTAGCCTTGTCCTACCGCACTGACGATGCGGATCTGCTTGTCGTCAGGCACTTCCTGATAGGACAGCACGCGTAATCCAGGAATGGCATTCTTGACAAACTTCGCCAGGGTATTGCGCAGTATCCCCGATGTCAGAAGCACGGCCGGTTGGCCTTCCAGTTCTTGTCGTTGAGTGGCTTCCACCAGGGAGCGCTGCATCCGCTCCGCCAGTCCCGGCTCTATGCCGGCGCCATCTCCCCCACCTGCTTGCAGGGATTGATGCAATATACGTTCCAATTCTGGCGACAGGGTGATCACCGGCAGCTCCGGTTCGGGGCCTGCGATCTCCTGCACGATGAGTCTGCGCAGGGCGATACGACAGGCGGCTGTCAGCACTTCCGGATCCGGGCTGCGGGGCGCATATTCCACGAGGGTCTGCAGGATAGTGCGCATATCGCGAATTGGCACGCCTTCATTGAGGAGATTTTGCAGCACCTTGACCAAGTTGCCCATGCTGATCACCTCGGGAACCAGACCTTCCACCAGCTTGCTCTGGTGCTTCCCTATCATATCCAGCAGTTGTTGCACTTCGTCATGACCCAGCAGCAGCGCCGCATGGTTGGAGAGGATCTGGCTCATGTGGGTGGCGACCACGGTGGCGGCATCCACCACCGTATAGCCCAGGGTCTGGGCCTGGGAGACCTGCTCCTTGGCGACCCATACCGCCTCCAGCCCGAAGGCGGGATCCTGGGTGGCGATACCCTGGATCTGGCCAAACACCTGACCCGGATTGATGGCCATCTCCTTATCGTGATAGACGGTGGCCTCCCCCGTGCTCACCCCCATCAGGGTGATACGATACTGGTTTGGCGCGAGATCCAGGTTGTCCCGGATATGCACGGCAGGCACCAGGAAGCCGAACTCCTGGGAGAGCTTCTTGCGCACCCCCTTGATCCGATTGAGCAGTTCTCCGCCCTGGCTCTTGTCCACCAGCGGAATAAGCTGGTAACCCACCTCGAGACCGATGACATCCACCGGCATGACGTCATCCCAGCTCAGATCCTTCTGCTCATGAGGCTGATCGGCCGCCTGCGGCAACAACTCGCCACTGGCCGCCTTGGCGGCCCGCAGCTTGTCACGGCGCAGCAGCCACCAGGCACCGACCGCGGCGATGGCACCGAGGCTCAGGAACGCCAGGTGCGGCATGCCGGGCACTATGCCCATCAACAGCAGGATACCGGCGGAGATCACCAGCGCCTTGGGGTTGTCGAACAGCTGACCGAGCACTGCCGTGCCCATGTCCTGATCCGTGTTCTGGCGGGTCACGATGATGGCGGCAGCGATGGAGAGCAGCAGCGAGGGGATCTGCGCCACCAGACCATCACCGATGGCGAGCAGGGTATAGACCTGAGCCGCCTCGCCGAAGGTGAGCTGGTGCTGCATCATGCCGATGATGAAACCACCGATGATGTTGATGAAGAGGATCATGATGCCGGCGATGGCATCCCCCTTCACGAATTTGGAGGCACCGTCCATGGAACCGTAGAAGTCGGCCTCCTGGGTCACATCCTGACGGCGCTTCTTGGCCTCTTCCTGATTGATGAGGCCGGCGTTGAGATCCGCATCGATGGCCATCTGCTTGCCGGGCATGGCATCCAGGGTGAAGCGGGCGCTCACCTCGGAGATCCGGCCCGCACCCTTGGTGACTACCACAAAGTTGATGATCACCAGGATCATGAAGACGATGATACCGACCGCGTAGTTGCCACCGATCACCACGTTGCCGAAGGCCTCGATCACGTGGCCGGCGGCTGCGGTGCCGTTATGACCTTCCAGCAGCACCACCCGGGTGGAGGCCACGTTGAGGGCAAGTCGCAAGAGGGTCGCTATCAGCAAGACGGTGGGGAAAGCGGCAAATTCCAGCGGACGGCGGGTGTAGACGGCCACCAGCAGTACCACGATGGAGAGGGCGATGTTGAAGGAGAACAGGATATCCAGCATCAGGGGCGGAATGGGCAACACCACCATGCCGAGAGAGGCGAGCACCAGCAGCGGGGTCCCTACCCCCTTGCCAAGCATCCACCTGTACTCTTTTAAACGGCCCAATCCTGCCTTGAATCCCATCGCTGTTCTCAGTTATCGACTGCCAGTTTCCGGATTAAAGCAAACATCAAGCCAACAATTCAAACTGTTGATATGAAAGGATTTTATTTTGACGCTGTCAGAAGTTCGACGTTGGTGAATCTTTCATCACCGACATAACGCAAACGGGATCGGCAGCTCCATGGTGATGGGGTCGGTCGGCGACCACGGCGGAACGTCTTGAGCGGAGAGACGTAGGCTAGCACTTAGCCCATGGTGGCAAGGCTACTTGCGAAACTCCGGCGGGATCGGCAACTCAGTGGCGATGGGGGTCGGTCGGCGACCACGGCCACGGCGGAACTTCTTGAGCTGATAGACATAGGCCAGCACCTGGGCCACGGCGGCAAACAGCCCCTCCGGGATCTCCTGCCCTATCTCGGTGGCATGGAAGATGGCACGGGTGAGCGGCGGCGAGGCCATGATGGGGATGTCGTACTCGCGGGCGATCTCCCGTATCTTCATCGCCACCTCGTCCGCCCCCTTGGCCAGCACCTTGGGGGCCGCCCCGGGCTTGCTGGCGTCGTATTTGAGCGCCACCGAGTAGTGGGTCGGGTTGGTGATCACCACGTCGGCCTTGGGCACATCCCCCATCATGCGGCGCATCGCCATCTGCATCTGCAACTGGCGGATCTTGCCCTTGACCTCGGGCTTGCCCTCGCTGTCTTTGAACTCGTCTTTTATCTCCTGCTTGGTCATCTTCAACTGGCGGGTGTGGTTCCAGGTCTGGAAGGGCACATCGATGGCGACGATGGGGATGAGGGCGCAACAGAGGATGATGAGCATCCAGAGCAGCAGATCCAGGGCATCGATGATGCCGCCGGGGAAGCCCTCGAGGGAGAGATTCAACAGATGATTGAACTGACTGGAGAGCATCCACCAGGCGAACAGACTAATGAACAGCACTTTTGCGATGGATTTGAGCAGTTCCACCAGGGATTGCACCCCGAACATCCGTTTCAGGCCATTCAAGGGACTGAGCTTGCTCCATTTGGGTAACATCGCCTCGGAGGAGAAGTTCATCCCGCCGAGCAGGGTATTGCCGACAAAGGCAGCGATGGCCACCAGCAGGAACAGCATGCCCAGCGGCTGCACCAGCTCCCATAGCAGGGTCGGCAGCATGACCCCCATGGCATTGGGATCGAAGGCCTGCTCCCGCTCCAGGGTGAAGCCCATGGTGAGCACCTTGATCATGGCCCCCGCCAGGCTCTCCTTGATCATCAGCAGACCGAAGACGGTGGCCAGCAGGACGCTGGCGGTACCCAGCTCCTTGGAACGTGCAATCTGCCCTTTTTCCCGGGCCTGTTGCAGTCGTTTGCCCGTGGGTTGTTCTGTGCGTTCCTGATCGGTATCAGCCATGCTGACCTCCGAGGCAGGTCGTTCCTGGCGGCATGCCGCCCAGACCAACCATCAGGGCGAAGGATATCACCTCGGTACGCTCAGCCATTCTGGCCCCCGAAGCAGCGCACATCGATCAATTCGCAGCTGGTCTCCTGCACCCGCTCCCAGATGGCCTCGAAGTGCCCCATGAAGCCGCCGATGGTGAGCCAGAGGATGAAGAGACCGGACATCATGCTGACCGCAAAGCCGATGCTGAAGATGTTGAGCTGGGGGGCGGCCCGGGTCATGACCCCGAATGCGAAGTTGATGAGCAGCAGCGCGACAATGGCCGACAACGCCATCACCAGGGAGGCCTGATACATGACCCCGAGGAAGCTCACCAGGCTGCGGATAGCGGGCAGGGAGAGCCCCTGATCCGATACCGGCAGGGTCTCGAAGCTCAGCACCACCATCTTGATCATCAAAAGATGCCCGTCCACCGCCAGAAACACCAGGGTCGCCAGCATCAGGTAGAACTGGCCCACCACTGGGGCGGACTGGCCGTTCATGGGGTCCACCAGGGTGGCGAAGCCCAGACTGGTCTGCATGGCGATCACCTGGCCCGCCATCACGAAGGTCTCCAGCAGGAACTGGGTCATCAGACCGAGCGCCACACCGATGAGCAGTTGCTGTCCCAGCACCAGGAAACTGCCGACGGAGAAAAGCTCCACCTTGGGCATGGGGGGCAACAGGGGGGCGATGATGAAGGTGATGGCAAGCGCCAGCCCCATGCGCACCCGGGCGGGGGCCAGGCGGCTGCCGAACACGGCCATCACCATCAGCAGGCTGCTGATGCGGGCAAGGGGCCAGACGATGGAGGCCAGCCACTCCATGATCACCGCCGTGGTGTAGGTCATGACCGCGTCCCTGCAACGGGCGGGCACGGTGGCCAGTCGCCTGCGCCCACAGGCATTACCCCACCACCTCGGGGATCTGGCTGACCATCAGCTGGAAGAAGTCGATCAGGCTCTGCAAGCCCCAGTGGGCGCCGAGCCCCAGGGCCAGCAGGGTCACTACCAGACGGGGCAGGAAGCTCAGGGTCTGTTCGTTGATGGAGGTCGCCGCCTGGAAGATGGCAACGATGAGGCCCACCATCAGGCTCGGCAGGATCACGGCGCACACCATGATGGTCACCAGCCAGAGCGCCTCGCGAAACACGTCGACAAAGGTTTCAGGACTCATGTGTCGGATCCTTTCGATTGACCGGCTAACCCGCGCCCAGCCCGAAGCTGTTGGCAAGGGACCCCAGGATCAGGTTCCAGCCATCCACCATGACGAACAACATCAGCTTGAAGGGCAGCGACACCAGCATGGGTGACAGCATCATCATCCCCATGGCCATCAGGATGCTCGCCACCACCAGATCGATGACCAGGAAGGGCAGGAACAGCATGAAGCCTATCTGGAATGCGGTCTTGAGCTCGCTGGTGACGAAGGCCGGGATCAGCACCCGCAGGGGCACGTCCGCCGGCTTGTCCACCTGCACGTTGGCTATCTCCATGAAGGTGTTGAGATCCTTGACCCGGGTCTGGGCCAGCATGAACTGGTGAATGGGCAGTTCAGCCTTCTCCAGCGCCTCCTTGGGCCCTATGGTCTCCGCCAGATAGGGCTGCAGCGCCTCCTCGTTGATGCGATCCAGCACCGGGGACATGATGAAGAACGACATGAAGAGGGCGATGCCGATCAGCACCTGGTTGGAGGGGCTCTGCTGCAGACCGATGGCTTGGCGCAAGATGCCGAGCACCACGATGATGCGGGTGAAGGAGGTCATCATGATGACCATGGCCGGCAGGAAGGAGAGCGCGGTCATCAGCGCCAGCACCTGCAGGGTCAGACTGTACTCCTGGGAGCCATCCGCCATGGTCTTGACGGTGAGGGCCGACATGCCGTCCTGGGCCAGGGCCAGGGGGGCAAACAGGCTGAGGAACAGCCAGATCCAGTTAGCTTTTTTCATGCTTGCCCATCAGTTTGCCGAGCTGCTGGGAGAAAGCCTGGGGCTGGCTCTCGTCCAGCGGCTCCTCCAGCCGGTAGAGGAAGTTGACCTGCTGCGGGGTCACCCCGATCAGCAGTTGCTGCTCCCCCACCTTGACCACCATCAGCTTCTCCTTGTAACCGAGCGGCAGGGTGGCGATCACCTTCATCTGGCCTCCCCCCATGACGCTGGTGAGCTTGCTCTTCTTGAGCAAAAAGCCCAGCACCAGGATGAGGCCGATGACCATCAGGCTGGAGAGCAGCCAGGAGGTGATGCTGGGAGGGTTGACCCCCTCCGCCAGCGCCGGAGAGGCGAACAGTATCAGGGCGAGAGCGCGGATCATTTGAGTTTCTTGATCCGTTCAATCTGGCTGATGACATCGGTCAGGCGGATGCCGAACTTGTCGTTCACCACCACCACCTCGCCGTGGGCGATCAGGGTGCCGTTGACCAGCACGTCCAGGGGCTCGCCGGCCACCCGATCCAGTTCCACCACCGAGCCCTGGTTCAGTTGCAGCAAGTTGCGGATGCTGATCTGGCTGCGACCCACCTCCATGGCGATGGTCACCGGGATGTCCAGAATGGTGTCCAGCTTGCGACGCTCCTCGGCACTGATGGGGGCGTCATCCTTGAGCTCTTCCAGAGGGGCCGGCTTGGCCTCGGCCGTCACCTGCTCTTCCAGCGCGGCAGCCCAGGCGTCAGCCATCAGATCCTGCTCGTCATCGGTTCCGCTCATCTCGAATTCCTTATGCTGCTAAATGCTTCTGTTCATGCCCGTGATGACGGGCCGTCAATCAGGGGTGTTTGTCGGCGATGCTGCGCTCGAGCTCTTCCAGCTCGGCTTCGCCATCGATACGCACGCCCCCCCGGGTCACCAGATGCATCTCTGTCTTGACCCCGTCAGGGCGCTTGATTTTGTCGGTGATCTTGAGCGCAACGTTCTCCTTGGTGCGCCCCATCTTGGCATGGAAGGTCGGCAAGTCCTCCACATAGACCAGCAGGTTCTCCGGCATCTCCACCGGGATGATGTCGCCGGGTTTGAGCTCCATCAGATCCCGCAGGGTCAGTTCGGTCTCCAGCAGCTTGGCCTTGAGCTCCACCTTGACGTCCATGATCTCGTCGCGCAGGGCTTTGCTCCAGCGCACGTCCGTGTCCCCCTTGTCACTCTGCACCCCCGCATCCAGCAGCTCACGAATGGGTTCGAGCATGGAGTAGGGCATGGCCACGTGGAAGTCACCGCCACCGCCGTCCAGTTCGATGTGGAAGGAGCTCACCACGATCACCTCGGTGGGGCTGACGATGTTCGCCATGGCCGGGTTCACCTCGGAGTCGAGGTACTCGAAGCCCACATCCATCACCGGGGCCCAGGCATCCTTGTAATCCTCGAACACCAGCTTGAGCAGCATCTGGATGATGCGCCGCTCCGTGGGGGTAAATTCGCGCCCCTCGATCTTGGCGTGGTAGCGACCGTCACCGCCGAAGAAGTTCTCCACCAGGATGAAGACGAGGCGCGCCTCCATGGTGATGAGAGCCGTTCCCTTGAGGGGACGGAAGCGCACCATGTTCAGGCTGGTAGGCACGAACAGGGTGTGCACGTACTCCCCGAATTTCAGCATCTGCACGCCGTTGATGGAGACCTCGGCGGTGCGTCTCATCATGTTGAACAGGCTGATGCGCATGTGACGGGCGAAACGCTCGTTCACCAGCTCCAGGGTCGGCATGCGGCCACGGACGATGCGGTCCTGGGAGGAGAAGTCAAACTGGGCGATCCCGGGATCCCCGGCCGCCCCTAACTCTTCCTCTTCGACATCATCGACACCGTGCAACAGGGCATCAATTTCGTCCTGACTTAACAGATCGCTCACGCTTCACCTTTATCCATGACTGGTCGGCTCGTTACTGCATCACGAAGCCGGTAAACAACACTTGTTCTATGACGGGGGTAGCGACCAGATCGTTGAGCACCCGGCGACACTCCTCCAGTGAATCCTTGCGCAGCTTCTCCTTGCCCTCGAAGGTCATCAGCTGCTCGGCAGTGGCGGCGCTGAAGACCCGCAGCAGGGTCCCCTCGATCAGGGGGATGTTCTGCTTGGCCAGGGTCTCGTCGGCAGCGCCCCGCACCATCAACTGGATCTTGATCTGCACCAGTCGATCCCGCTGGCCACCCGCCACGTTGAACACGAAGGGACGTGGCATGCCCACATAAAGCGAAGGCTGGGGCGCATTGTCGGCGGGCTTGGCCTCGGCGGCATCGGCCGCCGGCTTGTCACCGCCGGAGAGCATGAACCAGGCACCGGCCCCCCCGCCCCCGAGCAGGACAACGGCCAGGGCGATAATCATGATCAGCTTCTTTTTCTTGGCTGCCGCCGGATCCTTCAGCGTCAGTTCGTTATCGTCTGCCATCCCTCGTCCACCCTAGTCTCAAACTTGTTCGGTATCATAAACTTACTTAAGAATGCATCAAGCATAGAAATCAATTCCGGCATCGTTTGCCGATTCCACCAGCAGGCTGAGAGTATGGGCCGTACCCTCGCTCTCTCCCTGACCGCGGCCACCGGCGCCACCGTTCCCCTGCCGGCCCTCGCCCCCGGAGCTCGCCTGCCCCTGGGATTGCTGCTGCGCCAGCTGGGAGTGCTGCTGTGCTTGTTGTTGCGACTGAGGCTGTTGTTGCACCTGGGTCTGCCCAAGCTGGATCCCCTGCCCCGCCAGCATGTCCCGCAGGCGCGGCATGGCCTGCTCCAGCATCTCCCGGGTCTGGCCATGCTGGACCACGAAGTTGACGCTGGCCTGACTGTCCGCCCCCATCTGGATCTGGATCTTCATCTTGCCAAGCCCCAGGGGATCGAGCTGGATCTCCGCCTGCTGCAGCTTGTCCGTCAACATCAGATTCACTTTCTGGTGCAACTGAGTCGGGGTTTCTGGCGTCGCCAGCTTGAGGTGCGGCAGGTTCTGGGCATCCCGTCTGGCGCCGGTTTCGGCAACGGATTTTTGCTCGCCATTCCCCTGGGCGGCCAGCTGCTGGGTGGTGGCACCCGCCTCGGCCTGCTGGGCGGGCTTGGCCTCCAGCCCCGCACTCTTGCCGACCTCGTCCAGGGACCCCTTCAATTCGGTTTTTCTGAGCTCGCTATTGGCCTTGACCACCACGGTCGGGGCACTCTCCATCTGCTGGATGCCGGCGGACAGGGCCGCCAGTGAGGCTTGTGGCCCCTGGGATTCGTGACGAGCCAACACCTGCTGCGGCGCCGCCAGCGCCGGAGTCTGGGGATCGCTCACCTGAGCCGTCCCGGCAGGAGTCACCACTGGAGTCTGACTGCTCACGGCCCCCTCGGCCTTGGCGACGGAAGCCTGGGCAGTGCCGCTCTCTTGCGCCCTGCCCCCTGCGCGGGCCTGACCTGATGCATCATCGGTGTTGACCGTCACGCCACCTGCGCCCTGTGCGCTGGCATCCGCCCCCCTTGGTGAGCGCCCGTCAGCCTTGCCCTCGGCACTGGCTGCGGGCTGATCGGCAGAGACCATAGTGGCACTGGCCACCCCTTCTCCAAAGACCCTGGCCACACCGGCCTGCTTGTCATTGGCGGTCTGCGCGGCGGACAGGTTTTCCCTGTTCGCGCCATCGGTCTCTCCCGTCACCACCTTGGCCAGCTGGGCTGCTCGCTCGGGGCCAGAGAGGGGTTGGGATTCCGGCTTGGATCCACCCTCTTTGGCAGCTATACCCTTGTCGGCCACAGGCCTCTCTGATGCGTTCAGGTCTGCGCCAGTCTCGCGGCTGTCAACCCCGTCCTCCACCGGGGATGCAGCCTGTTTGCCCGGCAGGGCGGCATCGGCGCCGGCCACGCGGCCCAGGGCATCCGGGGACGCCGCGCCATGTGCCGCACTTTTTTCCGCCGCACTGTTCGCGGCATCACCCGTCCCCTTGCCGGATGGCGCCAAGGCCGCTGCTAGCTCCGTGCGCTGGGCCAGGTCGTTTTGGGGCAAAGTCCCTTGCTGCCCGGCACCGGCCACGGCGTCCTTGCCAGGGACTCCGGCGATGGAGGGCGACTCGGGCGGCAAGTCATTGCCGTCCGGATGGGCGGCAGGGAGCGGAGCCTGGGGAGGGGTCGCCACCTGCGCCACCAGGGTGGTGTCCTGGCGCAGCGAGGCTTGCAGCTGCTGCAGGAAATCGTCGGGGGGAAGCTCGGCCTCGTCGGCCTTCTCTACTTGATGAGGTGCATTCTGGCTCGTCTCGCTCGCCGCCAAAGATTTGGCATCCAGCGGAGACTTGAGTGCGCCATCCCCCTGACGGGCGGGATCCTGTTGCCCGAGCTGGCGGGCCATGGCATCGGCGAAGAGGGCCTTGCCCTCTCCCGGCAGTGGCAGATCCCCCTCGCCACCCAGCGCAGGCAACGCCGGGGTGGCGGCACCATCGACCGACTTGGCCTGGGCAGAGGCTGTAATCAACTGGGTCTGTATCATGCTGGGATCCCTGACGACAATCCGGTGATGACCGCGCGGCCTGGGGCTGGGGCGGTCGATGAATCGAGTGATTGACCGAAGAGAAGCAAATTACAGGCCAGAGTGGTGATAGCGTCGCTGGATGGCGTAATCATCCAGCATCTTCTGCTCCTGGCGCTGGGCCTTCAGGCGCAATTTGTCTGCCTGCTTCTCCAGCAACAGCTCGACGGCCTTGCGCCGCTGCTGCGCTTCCAGCCACTGGGTGCGGCACTGGGCCAACGCCTCGCGCACCTGCAGCACCCCCTCGTATTGCTGGGTCGCCGCATTCTCCAGCTTGTTGATGAAGGCGTGATACTGGCTGTTCTGTTGGGGGCTGATCCCCTGCAGGCCGCGATCCGTCCACTGCTGGTGATAGATCTGGCGGTACTGGTTCAACGCATTCTGCTGATCCATGAACAGCTTCAGGTCCTGCTGGGCCTTGGCCAGCGCCATGGCCGCCTGATTTTCGGCCTCCACCAATCGGGTCGCCAACAGCTCCAATCCTTTACTCATCACGGCACTCCAGCGGGGTTATCGGCTCAACGCATCAATGGCATGGCGACCATGTGCAGGGATTGCAGGCCTTCGTCATAGGGAATGACCTCGCGCATCTTCTGTTGCAAGAACTGATCCAGATAGGGTTTCTGGATGATGGCCCGGTCGATGCGGGGATCCGAGCCCTGGCTGTAGGCGCCGATGGTGATGAGATCCCGGTTCTGCTGATAGAGGGAGTAAAACTGCTTGAAGGTGCGCGCCAGCTCCATGTGCTCCGGCGAGGTGACCATGGGCATGACCCGGCTGATGGACTTCTCGATGTCGATGGCCGGGTAGTGGCCCGCATCCGCCAGCTCCCGCGCCAGCACGATGTGACCGTCGAGAATGGCCCGCGCCGCGTCGGCGATGGGATCCTGCAGATCGTCCCCCTCCGTCAGCACGGTGAAGAAGGCCGTGATGGAGCCCTGGCCGTCGCTGCCGTTGCCGGCCCGCTCCACCAGCGCCGGCAATTTGGCAAACACCGAAGGCGGGTAGCCCTTGGTGGCGGGCGGTTCCCCCACCGCCAGGGCGATTTCCCGCTGGGCCTGGGCGTAGCGGGTGAGGGAGTCCATCAAGAGCAGCACGTTGAGCCCCTGATCCCGGAAATACTCGGCGATGGCCAGCGCCGTCTCGCACCCCTTGAGACGCATCAGCGGCGAGGCGTCGGCAGGCGCCGCCACCACCACGGCCCGCTCGCGCCCCTCGGCCCCGAGGATCTCCTCGATGAACTCTTTGACCTCCCGGCCCCGCTCACCGATGAGCCCCACCACCACCACGTCCGCCACCGAGCCGCGGGTCATCATGCCGAGCAGCACGGATTTACCGACGCCGGAGCCGGCGAACAGCCCCATCCGCTGGCCCTGGCCCACGGTGAGCACGGCGTTGATGGCACGCACCCCCACGTCCATCGGCTGATGGATGGGGCGACGGGCGAGCGGATTGATGCGGTGCTGGGCAAACTGCACCGTCTGGGAGGCGAGGATGGGACCGAGCCCGTCCAGGGGCTGACCGATGCCGTCGATGACCCGGCCGAGCAGGTTCATCCCCACCGGAATGCCGTGCTCCTCGGTGATGGGCACTACCCGGGCTCCGGGGATGACCCCCTTGAGCTGCTCGCTCGGCATCAGGAACAGGCGATCCCCGGAGAAGCCCACCACCTCGGCCTCCAGCGCCCCCTCCTGGGTATCGATGCGGCACAGGGCGCCGATGGCGGCGCGACAACCGATGGCCTCCAGGGTCAGCCCCACCACCCGGGTCAGCTTGCCTGCCACCGGCGGCGTGGGGCCGCTCTCGCGCACGCGGTAAGCGTGCAGCCGATTGAGCAAGGACGCGGTCATGAGGCCTCCGAAGGGGTGAAAAGTGCGGGCCGGGGCGAACAGGGCGCCATCCCGGCCCTGATGTTGAATACGGCGGCGCCAGAGGGTGCAGGGCGATGCAGCACCATCAGTCCGCGTTGTCCCGCAGGAAGCTGCGCAGCAGTTGTTCGATGCGCCCCGCCAGGGTCAGATCGATGCTGGAGAGCTCGGTGGCGAGCTGCAGATCCCCCGGGGAGAAGGTGGGTTCGGCCTGCAACCGCCAGTGGCGTCTGGCGCACTCCTCGGCGCCGAAGGCCTCCTCGACCCGGGCTAGATCATCAGGATGCAGCATCAGGGTGACCCCGTGCTCGGCGGCCGGCAGCAGGGAGAGCCCCTGTTTGAGCGCCTCCAGCAGCAGCCGAGGCGAGGTTTGCGCCTCATGGCGGATGAGGGCGCGGGCGAGCTGCTGCACCAGGCTGATGAGCTGCTGCTCCACCGCGGCGTCCAGTTCGCTCAGGGGGTTGGCGAGGCGATCGGCAAGCCCCTGCCAGTGGGCAATCTGTTGCTCCACCTGTTCGCGGCCCATGGCGAGCCCCTCTTCCCTGCCCTGCTCCAGACCCGCCTGATGGCCCTGTTGCAAGCCTTCCAGCTTGCCCTCCTCCAATCCCTTGGCAAAGCCCGCTTCACGCCCCTCGCTCATCCCCTCTTCCCAGGCGGCCTGGCGAATGGCTTCCAGCTCCTCGGCGGTGATGCTGGGAGCGGGCTCCTCCTCCGGCTCGGGATCAGGGGTTTCGACCTCCTGCTCCTGCCGGTACCAGTCCGGGCTGAGCCCCAGAGCATTGCTCTGGATCTCGGACTCGACTTCCATCTCGGGCCAGCCCCAGGCCTGCGCCGGCAACTCGTCCGGCTCGGGCCGGACGTAACCGCGCAGCTTGTTATTCTTGCTGTTCATGCTCTAGTAGCACTCCTCACCAGAAACGGGTGGCATGACAATACAACACCATGGTGAAAGGCCAACATGTTAGAGGAACTCTTCGCCACCACCGGCCCCCAGCATGATCTCGCCCGCATCCGCCAGACGGCGTGCGATGGAGAGGATCTCCTTCTGGGCGGCCTCCACTTCGGAGACCCGGATCGGCCCCATGGCCTCCAGATCGTCCGCCAGCATCTCGGCGGCCCGCTTGGACATGTTCTTGAACACCTTCTCCCGCATCTGATCGTCCGAGCCCTTGAGGGCCCGTTGCAGCAGATCCCCCGGAACTTCCCGCAGCAGGGTCTGGATGCCGCGATCGTCCACGTCGATGAGGTTCTCGAACACGAACATCAGATCCTGGATCTGCTGGCTCATCTCCTCGTCCGAGTCGCGAATGGAGTCCATCAGCTGGCCTTCGATGTTGGTGTCGAGGTAGTTCATGATGTTGGCGGCAGCCTTGAGGCCACCCATCTTGGCGGCCTGAGCCCCGGCCGCACCCGCGAACTGCTTCTCCATGATGTCGTTGAGCTCTTGCAGCGCCGCCGGTTGCACCTCTTCCAGGTTGGCGATACGCATTACCAGATCCAGGCGTACCTGCTCCGGGAACTGGCTCAGGATCTCCGCCGACTGCTCCGGCTCCAGATAAGAAAGCACTATGGTCTGGATCTGCGGGTGTTCGTTCTGGATGATGCTGGCCACCTGGCGCGCGTCCATCCACTTGAGAGAGTCGAGGCCGCGGGCCCCTGATCCCAGGATGATCTGATCCACCAGGTTGCTGGCCTTGTCCTCCCCGAGCGCCGCCACCAGGGCTTTGCGCACGAAGTCTTCGCTGCCGATACCGATATTGGTGTATTTCTGGATGTCGTCGATAAATTGACGATGCACCGCCGCCACCCGATCGTGACTGAAGTCCGACATGGAGGCCATGGACATGCCGAGGCGCTGTACCTGCTTGGGTTCGAGGTGACGGAAGATCTGGGCGGCGTCCTCTTCGTTGAGGCTCAGCATCAGCACGGCCGCCATCTCCATCCCGCTCATCTGATCCAGAAGCAGGCGCTGGCTGTCGGTAATCTCGTTACCGGTGATTTGGTTCTTGTTCTCTTCAGGCATCTCGGTTCGTTACCCATTCTTTAATGACCTGAGCGGCCAGATCCGGTTCATTCGCCACCAGCGCACGCACCGCCTTGAGCAAGTCTTCATCCTTGTGCAGATCCGGCAGTTTCAGGTGACCATCGCGCACCCCGAAGATGGGCTCGGCTTCCGCCTGGGCCGCCAGCAGGCTGAGCTCGTCATCCCCGCCCAGCACTATGCTGTTGTCCAGATCCAGCTCCCCTTCCGGTCTCGCATCCGGGTAGAGCAGGCGTTTGAGCATGGGCCGCACCACGGTGACGATGAGCACTATGATGACCAGCACGGAGGCGGCAATGCGCACCGCGCGCCAGAACCAGGGCTGCTCGTAGAGCGGGATGTCCGCCACGGCCTCGAGTTCGGGACGGTTGAACGGGATGGCGACCACTTCCAGGGTATCCCCCCGGGTCACGTCAAAGCCGAGGCCGCCGCTCAGCAACCGACGCAGGGTGTCGAGCTCGGCCTGGGTGCGGGGCTCGCGGGTGATGGCGCCCTCGGCGCCAGGCGTCGCCTTGTAATCCACCGCCACCGACACCGTCATGCGGCGAATGCCGCCCTGCTGGCGCCGGATATGGCTGATGGTGCTGTCCAGTTCGAAGTTGCGGGTCGCCTCCTTGCGGGAGCGGCCGCTGGCCGCATTGCCACCCTCGGCGGCCGTGGCTTCCTGGGGAATACTGGAGGCGGCAGGGGGTTGGTTGGAGAGCGCGCCGGGCACGCCGCCGTTGCTGCCACCCGAGCTGTTCTCTTCCACCGTCATTTCGGAGCGCACGGCGGGCAAATCCGGATTGAAGGTCTTGCGGGTCTGCTCCTGCTGGGAGAAGTCGAGGGAGAGATCCACCTCGGCGGTGTAGTTGTCCGCCCCGAGCACCGGGATCAGGATGGCGTCAATTTTTTGTTTGTACTCCAGCTCCTGTTTCTGCTGCATCGCAAACTCTTTGCGAGTCTGGGCGGAGAGAGGATCCTGGGAGCCGGAGTTGAGCAGGCGGCCGTTCTGGTCGGTGACCGTGACCCGGGTCGGCTCCAGGCCGTGGACGGCGGAGGCCACCATGTCGACGATGGAGTCCACTTCCCCCTGGCCGAGGGCGCTGCCCCGCAGGCTCAGCACCACGGTGGCACTCGGCTTGCGTTCGTTACGGGCGAACACGTTGTCCTTGGGGATGGCCAGCAGCACCTGGGCCTTGGCCACGTTCTGGAACTGCTCGATGGCGCTCGCCAGCTGGCGCTCGCGGCTGAGCTTGAGACGCTCTCCCTCCATGCGCTGGCTGACGCCGAAGCTGGAGTCCTTGAGCAGGATGGACTCGCCGTCATTGCTCACGTCGCTGCTGCTGGCAAGGCCGGCGCGGGTAAGGCGCAGACGGATATCGGCATAGTTTTCGGCGCTGACCAGCACGCTCTTGCCGTCCACCTGATAGGGGATCTTCTGCTGATCGAGGTAGTCGAGGGTGGAGACCAGCTCCTGGGTATTGAAGGTGCCGAGGGGACGCATCTCCGGCTCCTTGCCCCACAGCAGGATGAAGACGGCGATGGCCAGACAGATGGTCAGCCCCAGGATCAGGGTGATCTGGCGCAGCACATCCGTGTTGGAGAGAAAGCCCAGCGCCGAGCTCTTCTGCTCCTGCTCGTCCAGGGTCGCCGCCCCTTCGTTGTTCATCAGCAGATCGCCGTTTTGATCGTTAGCCACGGTTTATGTCCTTGTTGCTGACATGTTCATGATGCTCAGTCGCCATGGATGTGCTTATACCGGCATGTTCATGATGGTCTTGTAGGCATCGACCATCTTGTTGCGCACCTGGACGGTCGCCTCGAAGGCGATGGAGGATTTCTGGCCGGCGATCATCACCTCGGAGAGATCCACCGACTTGTCGCCCAGATCGAAGCGGGTGCGCAGATCGTTGGCACTGCCCTGCAGCTCGTTGACATTGTCGAGAGCCAGCTTGAGCATCTGACCGAAATCCGAGCTGACCGGGCGACCAGGCTGGGCCAGCGGGGTGGCTCCCGCTTCGACCTTGAGTGCCTGCATCTCTTGCATCAGGCTGCTTGCACTTATTTCCATCTTTCATCCCCAGACAAATCATTGACGCTGACAGGCATAAAGCAATAAGGGTGCCAACCAGAGCGAATAGAGAAGATCAGAAGTGAAAGAGGGGCGTGATCAGGCCGGTGCCACCGGCCGTCACGGATTCAGATCGCGGGCCAGGGCTGTTTGCCCAGCAGCAACCGCAGGTAACTCAGGTGCAGATCGTAGTGTTCGTCGGCGGGCAGCTTGGCCAGCACCTCATCACGCAGGTAGTGCGCCTTGACGCTTGCCTGCTCAGGGGTCACCAAGCCCACGGCCACCAGCTTGGCGATGATGGAGTGGGAGAGGGCCAGGCAGGCCTCATCGGCCTCTCCCCAACCAAACTGGCCCGCATAGGCTTCTGTCGGCAAGACTGGTTCCAGCGGTGCCACCAGATCCCCCCAGACCCAGAACGCCGTGGGGATCCCTTCCTGCAACCGCAGATAGATGCTCTGTTTTTCCCACTCCCGGCTCTGGGCCGCCATCACATCTTGCCCGGGCTCATGCGCCATATCCCTCTCCTTGTCCCACGACTCTCAATCCGCGCCCATGAAAAAGAGGGCCGAAGGCCCTCTTTTTACTGCAAGTCTCGTCAATTAAACAGACTGTATTTCAATCTGATAGAAGAAAAAGAACTTGTCGGACCGAGAGGGATGTGTCACTTGTTCAAATCATCGTCAAGCCAGTACTTGGAGCCGGAAATATTGGCATCCAGCAGCAGCCCTTTCTCGCCAATCTGGTAGATGGCCATGCCACCGTTGTACTTGGCGGTCAGCTCGGCACTCTCCTTGCCCGCCACGGCCCCCACCTCGGAGGTGGCTTCCCAGCCCTTGTTGACGAAGGCATCGAAGTGGGTCTGGTCTTCAAACAGGATCACCTGCTGATAGAACTTGCCGCCGAGCCCGGCCGCGAGGCCCGCCCCGAACATCTTCATATAGGTGTGCTTGCCGTTTTTGCGATTGACCGCAACCCCCGACCCCTGGTTGGTATGGATCATCAGGGAGAACTTGCGCGAATCGAACACCGCGTAGCCATAGGCCTGGTCAAACAGCAGCTTGGCGGAGGGCTGATCGTTGAACAGCCGCACCAGGGCGGTGTCGGCCATGGTATCAAGGGCCGTGCGCGCCTCTTCCGGGGTCTTGGGCTCCAACATGGTGTCGAGCTTCTTGTCCGCCGCATCCAGCCACTCCTTGCCGGTGGCCGCACTCTCTTCGGTCCAGGCACCGGCCTTGTTATAGGCATCGGCTCCCCAGGTAGAGACGGACTCCCAGGTCTCCTTGGAGAAATCGGTGATCCCCTTCCATGCTTCTTTGCTGGTGTCGCTCACCGCGGTGCCGAGATCGGAGGCGGCCTCTTTCAGCTTGGCCCAGTCGGCATGGCTGGGAGTGGATGCCAGCAACAGGGCGGCGGCAATCAGCCAGGGTTTGCTCTTCATGGTCTGCTCCTTCTTCTGCTCGTCAGCGGATCACTACCCTATCAGATTTAATCGTACGCCAATAACAGTCCCGTTCACGACTATGCCTTGCGACTCAACCACCTGCGTCACTCTTTCGCCCATATCGCCGGGTGAGCAAGGCGTTTCCTGCCGCACTCTGCTTGAGGAAGCGAGGCTGCCGTGGTCGGACGATAACTGTCACCCGCAGAGGCGCCCATCCCCCTCGCCCTTGCCGATGCAAAGGGGATGAACCCGTAAATATTGTTCGGCCAGCCCCCCCCGGTTGTATAGTTTTTGGTTAGCCATTCCGGTAAAATCCGCGCCCTTATAATAGAGCCACCTAAGAGTGATTGAGCGATGTCCAACACAAAACAGGCCCCCAAAGTAGGATTCGTCTCCTTGGGTTGCCCCAAAAACCTGGTCGATTCCGAACGCATCCTGACCCAGCTGCGTACCGAAGGGTACGATGTGGTGCCCAGCTATGACGATGCGGAGCTGGTGGTGGTCAACACCTGCGGCTTCATCGACAGCGCAGTACAAGAGTCGCTGGAAGCCATCGGTGAGGCCCTGTCCGAAAACGGCAAGGTGATCGTCACCGGCTGTCTTGGCGCCAAAGAGAACCAGATCCGCGAGATCCACCCCAAGGTGCTCGAAATCACCGGCCCCCACGCCTATGAAGAGGTGCTGGGCCACGTCCACAAGTACGTGGAAAAGCCCACCCACAACCCCTTTACCAGCCTGGTACCGGCCCATGGGGTCAAGCTGACCCCCCGTCACTACGCCTACCTGAAGATTTCCGAAGGCTGCAACCACCGCTGCACCTTCTGCATCATCCCCTCCATGCGCGGGGATCTGGTGAGCCGCCCCATCGGCGAGGTGCTGGCCGAGGCCAAGCGCCTGAAAGAGGCGGGCGTGAAGGAGATCCTGGTGATCTCCCAGGACACCTCCGCCTATGGCGTGGACGTCAAGCACCGTACCGGCTTCTACGACGGCATGCCGGTCAAGACCAGCATGGTGGCCCTGTGCGAAGAACTCGCCAAACTCGGCATGTGGGTACGCCTGCATTATGTCTACCCGTATCCGCACGTGGATGACGTCATCCCGCTGATGCGCGACGGCAAGGTGCTGCCCTATCTCGATATCCCGCTGCAACACGCCAGCCCGCGCATCCTCAAGCTGATGAAGCGTCCCGGCACCGTCGAGCGCACCCTGGAGCGCATCCAGAAGTGGCGCGAGATCTGCCCCGAGATCACCCTGCGCTCCACCTTCATCGTCGGCTTCCCCGGCGAGACCGAAGAAGAGTTCCAGATGCTGCTGGACTTCATCGACAAGGCGGAACTGGATCGGGTCGGTTGCTTCAAATACAGCCCGGTCGAGGGTGCCAAGGCCAACGAGCTGCCGGATCCGGTGCCGGCCGAGGTGCAGGAAGAGCGCTTCCAGCGCTTCATGGAGCTGCAACAGCAGGTCTCCATCCGCAAGCTGGCCCGCAAGGTGGGTCAGGAGATGACCATTCTCATCGACGAAGTGGACGAAGAGGGCGCCACCGGCCGCTCCGCCGCCGATGCCCCCGAGATCGACGGCCTGGTCTACCTGAACGGCGAGACCGGCCTCAAGCCCGGCGACATGGTCAAAGTACGCATCGACGAGGCGGACGAATACGACCTCTGGGCCAGTCTGGTGAACTAAACCCGCCGCTTAGCCCGAAAGCCAGTCAGCCCTGCTGACTGGCTTTTTTATTGCCCGCCGTCAGCCAGCCACCATACGCCCATCGAAATCGTACCGGCCCTCCTTCATCCATTTCGGCACACCACGCTGTTGCGGCTCTCCAGATCTCTGCCTGCGGAAAAGAAAACGCTTTCATTTCTCTTCGTGACCCAGCGCACAAACCCGGGCCGCTTTCCCGACCGCTTGCTTCATGCTCAAAAAAAGACAGATGGCGAACGTAAAAACCAGCACGATCCAGTTCACATAATCACTTTTCACCGACGTCAAAGGGTGACTTGATGCTCTGTGATAATTAACATAAAAGTCTAATAATAAAGGATTTAAAATAGACTTTGACGAGATTGACGAGCGTCATTGGGTTTTTACGATATCGACGAAATGAAGAGTTGTTGTTTTCCTGTTAACTCTGCTTTTCTAAGGGCGTTGGACGACACAACTACAAGGGTGCAAAACCTGACCAACAGAGAGGGCCGGTGTCCAAGCATGCGATGTCGGTGCTCCATTCCAAAACCATGGAAGACCAATAAGAAAGGAAAAAATATGCTTGCCAAAGTATCCAAAATCGCTACCTCAGTCATGCTGGGGACCCTGCTCGCCGGTATGACCGGCACTGCCATGGCCGCCGAGAACAAGACGGTGCTGACCCTGGTTGCCCAGCAGGAAACCGCATGGGTGAAAAACTTCAACCCCTTCCTGCAGGCAGGTCTGCTGCACACCACCCGTCACTTCATCTATGAGCCGCTGGTGATCTTCAACGATATGCAGGGTGGCAAACCCGTCTATCGTCTGGCGACCCACTACGCCTTCAGCGATGACCTGAAGTCCGTCACCTTCGATCTGCGCGAAGGGGTCAAGTGGTCCGATGGTGAAGCCTTCACCGCCGACGACATCCTCTTCTCCTTCAACCTGGTCAAGGCCAACAAGGCGCTGGACGAGCGCTCCATCTGGACTCAGATCAAGGGTGTCGAGAAGCTGGGGGATCACAAGGTCAAGTTCGACCTGGCCGAGGTGAACACCAACGTGGTGAACGACCTGGTGCTGGTGCCCATCGTGCCCGAGCACCAGTGGAAGTCCGTCAAGGATCCGGTTGCCTTCACCAACGACAAGCCGGTCGGTACCGGTCCCTTCACCGAAGTGGACAACTTCTCCGCCCAGCTCTATACCCAGTGCCGCAACCCACACTACTGGGATAACGCCAGCCTCTCCATCGACTGCCTGCGCATGCCGCAGATGGCCACCAACGACCAGGTACTGGCCGCCGTGATGAAGGGTGACGTGGACTGGTTCGGCTCCTTCGTGCCGGATATCGAGCGTCTCTACGTCGGCAACGATCCGAAGAACAACAAGTACTGGTTCCCCGCCTCCGGCACAGTGGCGTTCAACGTCAACTTCCAGAGCAAGAACCCGGGCAACCACGAAGCCTTCAACGACATCAACTTCCGCCGCGCCTTCTCCATGGCCATGGACCGCCAGTCCATGGTGGACATCGCGGGCTACGGCTACCCGACCGTCAACGAGTATCCGTCCGGTCTTGGCAAGGCATTCGCCTCATGGGACAACCCGGAAGTCGAGAAGAAATACGGCAAATACAACAAGTTCGACCTGGAAGGCGCCAAGGCGCTGCTGAAACAGGCGGGCTACAAGGATTGTGACGGCGACAAGTTCTTGGACACCCCGAGCTGCAAGAAGATCGAGTTCAAGGTACTGGTACCGAACGGCTGGACCGACTGGGTCAACACCGTCCAGATCGGGGTCGAAGGCCTGCAGGCCCTGGGTCTGAACGCCAAGACCTCCACCCCGGAAGCCACCGTCTGGACCGAGAACCTGATCACCGGTGACTTCGACGTCGCCCTGCAGGGTTACTTCGCCGGTGCCAACCCGCACAAGTACTTCGAGACCGCCTTCCACTCCCGCAACATGGGTGAACGTGGCAACCGCTTCGCGGCGCCCCGTTACAAGGATCCGGCGCTCGACAAACTGATCGATGACTTCACTCAGACCGCCGACGCGGCCAAGCAGAAAGAGATCATGTTTGCCATCCAGGAGCGTGTCGGGGCCAACCAGACCATCATCCCGGTGTTCAACAACCCGACCTGGTACGAGTACAGCACCAAGCGCTTCAATGGCTGGTTCAGTGCCGACAACCCGGTCGCCAAGCCGCAGGTTCACCCGGATACCCCGGAGCGTCTGCTGCACGTGTTGTCACTCAAGCCAAACAGCTAATCACCTCGGCCCCCTGCGGGGGGCCTTCTTCCCCGCCCTCACTTCATCCCCCGGATCTCACGGGGTTGGGGTAGCTTTGCCCGGCGCGGGGCAGGCTTGCAGTAAAAGGTATCACCATGGGATTTATACTCAGACGTTTCTCCTTCTATCTGGTCGCTTTTCTGGTGGCCGCCACCATCAACTTCCTGTTACCCAGAGCCATGCCAGGGGATCCCGTCTCCGTCATGTTCGCCCGGGCCGGCGCCATGATGGAGCCCGCCGCCCTGGAAGCCCTCAAAGCCACCTTCGGCTTCGTTGACGGTCCTATCGGCACCCAATTCCTCACCTATGTGAAGAGCGTCTTCACCTGGGATCTCGGCACTTCGGTGCGTTACTACCCGCAGCCGGTCGCCGACGTGCTCGGCCGCGCCATCGGCTGGACCCTGTTCCTGGTGGGCACCTCCACCATCCTGAGCTTCTCCATCGGCTCCATCGTCGGCATCTTCGCCGCCTGGTACCGGGGGGGGCGCATGGACAGCATCCTCTCCCCGCTCACCCTGGTGATGCAGGCCATCCCGCCGGTGGTGGTCTCCCTGCTCGCCCTCTTCCTGTTCGGGGTAAGCCTCAACTGGCTTCCGATTGGCTACGCCTACAGCCCGGAGATCAAGGCCGATTTCGGCTGGGAACACATCAAGAGCATCATGCTGCACGCCATCATGCCGGTGGGCACCCTGGCCATGGTGCAGGTGGGGGGCTTCCTCATCACCATGCGCAACAACATGATCAACCTGCTGGGTGAGGACTACATCACCATGGCCAAGGCCAAGGGGCTCTCCAGCAACCGGGTGATCTTCAACTACGGCGCCCGCAATGCCGTGCTGCCGAGCGTCACCGCCCTCTCCATGGCGCTGGGTTTCGTCATCGGCGGCTCCCTCATCACCGAAGTCATCTTCAACTACCCGGGCCTGGGCCTGACCCTGTATCAGGGCATCCTCGCCCGTGACTACCCGCTCATTCAGGGCCAACTGCTCATCATGACCATCACCATGCTCAGCTTCAACTTCCTGGCGGACGTGCTCTATGTCTTCCTGGATCCCCGTCTGCGTACAGGAGGCAAATAAGATGCGTATGCCGACCATTCTCAAGATCCTGCTGGGCAACAAGAAGGCGGCCTTCGGCCTCGCCATCGTCGTCACCTTCGTGCTGATGGCGCTGTTTGCCCCGCTCCTGACCAGCAACGAGCCCACCAAGCGGGTCGCCCGCCCGCACCAGCCTCCCAGCGTGGAGCTGGTGATGGGCTCCAACCGCATGGGGCATGATCTCTGGTCCCAGTTCACCCATGGCGCCCGTATCTCCCTGCTGGTGGGCTTCGGGGCGGGTCTCCTGGTCTGCGCCCTCGCCATCACGGTGGGCATCACCGCCGGCTACTTCGGCGGTATCGTGGACGAGTGCCTCACCTTCCTGATGAACGTGGTGCTGGTGATCCCGAACCTTCCTCTCTTGCTAGTGCTCGCTAGCTTCATCGGAGAGGCGTCACCGACGGTGATTGCCCTCATCATAGGCTTTACCTCCTGGGCCTATGGCGCCCGGGTCATCCGCGCCCAGACCCTGGCCCTGCGGGAGAAGGAGTTCGTCATCGCCGCCGAGGTGCTGGGTGAACCGGCCTGGCGCATCATCCTGGTGGAGATACTGCCGAACCTTATCTCCATCATCGGGGTGAGCTTCATCGGCTCCATCATCTACGCCATCGTCACCGAGGCAACTCTGGAGTTCCTGGGTCTTGGCGACCCGACCGTGGTGAGCTGGGGCATCATGCTCTACAACGCCCAGACCTCGAGCGCCATCCTGGTGGGCGCCTGGTGGGAGATCCTGGCCCCCTGCTTCGCCATCGCGACCCTGGGCGCCGGCCTTGCCATGCTCAACTTCGCCATCGACGAGATAGCCAACCCCCAGCTGCGTTCCCACAAGGGTCTGAATCGCTGGAAGAAACTCGCCGCCCCCGCCCCAGTCACCGCTATGGCCGCACAGGAGAAGACAGCATGACCTCGCAACAACCCCTGCTGTCGGTGCGCCAGCTCTGCGTCGACTACATCACCGAGAACGGCGACGTGCGCGCCGTCAACTCGGTCAGCTTTGACATCATGCCGGGAGAGGTATTCGGCCTCGCCGGTGAATCCGGTTGCGGCAAGTCCACGGTCGCCTTCTCGGTGGCCAGGCTGCACAAGCCACCCGCCTACATCAGCGGCGGCGAGATCCTGTTCAAGGGAGAGAACATCCTCCACTTCGACGACGAGCGGCTGCGCAGCTACCGCTGGCGCCAGGCCAGCGTGGTGTTCCAGTCCGCCATGAACGCGCTCAACCCCGTGCTGCGCATGGAAGAGCAGTTCTGTGACGTGCTGCTGGCCCACAATCCCGGCCTGACCCGCTATGAGGCGATCAAGCGCGCCAAGGAGCTGCTGGAGATCGTCGACATCCACCCGAGTCGGCTCAAGGACTACCCGCACCAGTTCTCCGGCGGCATGCGCCAGCGGCTGGTGATCGCCATCGCCATGGCGCTGAACCCCGAGCTGCTGATCATGGATGAACCCACCACGGCGCTGGACGTGGTGGTGCAGCGGGAGATCCTGCAGAAGGTCTATGCGCTCAAGGAGAAATTCAACTTCTCCATCCTGTTCATCACCCATGACCTCTCCCTCATGGTCGAGTTCTGCGATCGCATCGGCATCATGTACGCCGGCGAGCTCATCGAGATTGCCCCCTCCAAGGCGATCCTGACCGCGCCGCTGCACCCCTATACCAAGGGGCTCGGCAACTCCTTCCCGCCCCTGCACGGCCCGAAAACCGTGCTGGAGGGGATCCCAGGCACCCCGCTCAATCTGCTGGAGGTGCCGGTCGGCTGCCGCTTCCAGGCCCGCTGCAGCCGGGTACATGATCGCTGCCGTCAGGAATACACCAAGCTGGCCGAGATCCGGCCGGGACAACAGACCGCCTGCCACCTCTACGGCGTGGCGGAGCAACAACCGGATCTTCCGATCTACCTGGACAAGGCCGCTGGCTGTTAAGGATGTCTGTCATGCAAATCGCCAAAACCGACGCCCCCATCATCGAAGTCCAGCACCTCTACAAGGACTTCCCCGTCAACTCCAACGCCATCAAGAGTGGCAAGATGCGGGCCCTGTCCGACATCACCTTCAACCTGCACCGGGGCCGCGCCCTGGCGGTGGTGGGTGAATCCGGCTCCGGCAAGAGCACCATCGCCAAGATCATCGCCAAGATGTACAAGCTCTCCAGCGGCCGCATCCTCTACCGCGGCCGGGATCTGGAGGAGTTCGACAAGGGCACCGCCCTGCTCGACTACCGCCAGAGCGTGCAGATGGTATGGCAAGACCCGTTCGGTTCGCTGAACCCGACCCACACCATCTACCACCACATCGCCCGCCCCCTGCTGCTGCACAGCAAGGTGCTCGACAAGAAAGATCTGCCGGACATGGTCTACGCCCTGCTGGAGAAGGTGGGACTGACCCCGGCCAAGGCCACCGCCGCCAAGTATCCGCACCAGCTCTCCGGCGGCCAGCGCCAGCGGGTCAACATCGCCCGCAACCTGGCGGTGGAGGCGGAAGTGGTGCTGGCGGACGAGCCCACCTCCATGCTCGACGTCTCCATTCGCATCGGCATCCTCAACCTGATGGAGCAGATGAAGAACGAACTCGGCGTCTCCATGCTCTACATCACCCACGACATCGCCACCGCCCGCTATGTGGCCGAAGATCTCGCGGTGATGTACGTGGGTCACATGGTGGAGTGGGGCGAGGTGGACGAGATCCTGCACCACCCCCAGCACCCCTATACCCAGCTGCTCATCTCGGCGGTGCCGGATCCGGAGAAGAGCATCCACACCGAGCTGGAGGGGGGCCGCAAGGGAGAGATCCCGCTCTGGACCCCGCACTCTCGTGGTTGCCCCTTCGCCGGTCGCTGCCACCAGGCCATGGCCCGCTGCAAGGAGAGCCTGCCGCCGGTGACCAAGCTCGCCGACAACCACTTCGTGCGCTGCTACCTGTACGACTGAGCCAGCCTCTCGCTTCACTGCGGGCCTGCGGGCCCGCCAACCGCCTCGCCTGCTGCGGCAGGCCAGGGGAGTCACTCTTCGATGGAACTCTTGATCAATCAGGTGGGTTACGACTGCGATGGCCACAAGGTGGCCCTGCTGCAAGGCACCTTTGAACAGCCCCTCAGTGGCCGGGTGCGGCTGCTGCGTCTGGACGATGGCCAGATCCTGTTCGACACCGAGCTGCAGGCCGCCGGTCAGGTTCCCGGCTGGCAGGGTCGCCACTTCTGGCGCGCCGACTTCAGCGCCTTTAAAGAGCCCGGCCACTATCGGCTGGAAGCCGTCACCCAGCGTGAGGGAGAGGCGACCCCCTCCGTCACCCGCTCCCCCCGCTTTGCCATCGGCCCTGGCTTGCTGAGTCGCACCTGCCTGTCCGATGTCATTCACTATTTCAAGGGGCAACGCGCGAGCGGAGCCTTCGATCGGGCCGATCGCCAGGCCCGCCAGTTTGGCACCGATCAGCGCCGGGATGTGCGCGGCGGCTGGTTCGATGCCAGCGGCGACATGAGCAAGTACTTGAGCCACCTCTCGTACGCCAACTACCTCAATCCCCAGCAGACCCCCCTGGTGGTCTGGGCCCTGCTCAAGTGCCGGGATCTGCTCGGCACACGCACCGACATCGACGGCCTGAACCTGTGCAAACGGCTCGCCGACGAGGCCCTGCACGGGGCGGACTTCCTCTGCCGGATGCAGGACGAGAGCGGTTTCTTCTACATGACCCTGTTCGACAAGTGGAGCAAGGATCCCGAGCAGCGGGAGCTGTGCACCTACGCCACCCAGCAGGGGCTCAAGTCCGCCGACTGGCAGGCGGGATTCCGGCAAGGGGGGGGCATGGCCATCGCCGCCCTGGCCCGTGCCGCGCGGGAGTCCGCGGTCGGTGATTTCGATGCCAGCCACTACGCCGAAGCCGCCCGCCGCGGCTATCTGCACCTGCGTGAGCACAACCTCGCCTATCTGGACGACGGTCGCGAAAACATCATCGACGACTACTGCGCCTTGCTCGCCGCCGTGGAGCTGACCCGCACCCTGGGCCAGGAGTGGCTCGGCGAGGCCAGAGACAGGGCTGCCCGGCTCTGTGCCCGTCAGCATCCCCATCCGGAGCTCGGCCATTACTGGGCCGCCGATGACGACGGGACACGCCCCTACTATCACGCCGCCGAGGCGGGCCTGCCGGTGCTGGCCCTGCTGGAATACCTGGCCCTGGAGCCGGATCCAGCACGCAAACTCAAGGTGCAGGCCGTGGTGCAACAGGCGCTGGCGGCCGAGCTGGCGCTGGTTGCCCAGGCGGGCAACCCCTTCGCCCTCGCCCGCCAGTATGTGAAGGGAGTGGGCGAGGAGCCCCGCATTAGCTTCTTCATGCCCCACCACAACGAATCCGGTTACTGGTGGCAGGGAGAGAACGCCAGACTGGCCTCCCTCGCCGCCATGACATTTTCCGCTGCATCTGTGCTGCCACAGCAGCGCAAACCACTACAGGCCTTCGGCCAGCGCCAGCTCGACTGGATCCTGGGGCAAAACCCCTTCAACGCCTGCATGCTGGCGGGGCACGGCATCAACAACCCGAGCTACACCGCCGGCTACCCCAATGCGCCGGGCGGGATCTGCAACGGCATCACCGCCGGTTTCGATGACGAGGCGGACATCGCCTTCATCCCGGATGCCTACAAGGAGCGGCTGGATCAGAACTGGCGCTGGGGGGAGCAGTGGATCCCCCACGCAGCCTGGTTTGCCCTGGCCATCAGCTGGCAGGATGCCCTGGGAGGTACCCATGACTGAATACTGGGTCGGCGTGGATGGCGGCGGCACCCATACCCGGGCCCGCATCCGCGACAGAGCGGGGAAGCTGCTGGGTGAAGGGCGAGCCGCGGGCTCCAATCTGGAGCTCGGCATTCCCTTGGCCCACCGCCATGTATTGACCGCCATCGATCTGGCCCGCACCGAGGCGGGTCTTGGCAAGGGGGCGGAACCGCAGATGAGCGTCGGGCTGGCGCTCGCCTCCGCCGAGCTGGCGGATTGCTACCACGCCCTCCTGGCCATGCCCTTCCCCTATGCCAGCGTGCGGCTCACCTCCGATGCCTTCGGGGCCTGCCTCGGCGCCTTCGGTGGCCGGGAAGGGGCCATCCTCATCGCCGGCACCGGCTCTGCCGGGCTCATCTACCGGGAGGGGCGACTGCGCACCTGTTCGGGGCGGGGCTTCCCCATCTCGGATCTCGGCAGCGGTGCCTGGCTCGGGCTGCGCGCCCTGCAACAGGCCCTGCTCTGCCATGACGGCATCCAGCCCCCCAGCCTGCTCGCCGAGCGTCTGCTGGCTCACTTCAAGCAGGATCAGGCCGAGGTGGTGCGCTGGGCGAGTCGCGCCATCCCGGCGGACTATGGCCGCTTCACCCCCTGGGTGTTCGATGCCGCCAGCGACGGCGATGCCCTCGCCTGTCAGCTGCTGGATGAAACCTGCGCCCAGTTGCAGAGCCTGCTGGAGGGCATGCAGCAGCTCGGGGCCCACCGGATTGCCCTGCTCGGTGGCGTCGGCACGCGTCTGGCTCCCCGTCTTGCCCATCTCAACCTGGTTCCCCCCATGGCCGATGCCCTTGAGGGTGCCATCTTGTTCGCTCAATCAGAGGAATACCCATGTCTGCACCCCTGATCCATACCCAAGTTGACCGACGTGACGGTGATGATGTCTGGTTCCATTTCACCCTGAGCCAGTTGCCGGACAGCCCCTGGAAGCTGCACTTCTGCCTGCCGCGGCAGATCGACGCCAGCTCCGTCGAAGGAGGCACCCTGGAGCGCCAGAGCGGCAGCTACAAGGTGCTCGTCCCCCAGGATGGCGGCAGCGAACTGCGTTTTTGCTGTCGCAGCACCCCCATCAAGCGTAATTCCGATCTGCCTCAGGGCTTCTTCCTGAGCCTCGGCGACACGGGATCCGGCCCCCAGCTGCTGCCGGTGACCCTGGCAAGCCAGGCCCTCGGCCTGCCGCCCCTGCCTGCCACCGCCCCCGAGCTGCCCGAGGTGGAAGCCGCCAACGGCATCGTGCCCCAACCCGCCCACCTGCGGCTGCCCGAGGGCAACTTCCGGCTGGCGGAGCGGGCCCATGTCAGCGGCCCCCTGCCCCTTGGCCCCCTGCTTGCCCATTTCAACGAGCTGACCGGGCTGGCCCTCAGCCAGGATCACGATGCCGAGATCCACCTCGTCGAGGCCCCCCTCGCCCCGGAGGCCTACCAGCTCTCCATCAGCCCCCGTGAGGTGGTGATCCAGGCGGCGGGAGAAGCGGGCTGGCGCCACGGGCTGGTCAGTCTTGCCCAGTGGGCGCTGCAGCACGGGGAGAGCCTGCCCTGCCTCGAGCTTCGCGATGAGCCCCGCTTCGGTTTTCGCGGCATCTTCCTCGACTGCTCCCGCCACTTCCACTCCATTGCCACCATCAAGCGGCTGCTCAAGCAGATGAGCCTCTTCAAGTTCAACCGCTTCCACTGGCACCTGACCGATGACGAGGGCTGGCGCCTCGAGATCAAGGCCTTCCCGCAACTGACCGAAGTGGCGGCCTGGCGTGGTCACGGCCTGGCGGTGGCTCCCCAGCTGAGCGGCGGGCCGGATCCTTACGGCGGCTACTACACCCAGAGCGAGGTGCGCGAACTGGTGGCCTATGCCACCGGGCTTGGCATCACCATCATCCCGGAGATAGACATTCCCGGTCACTGCCACGCCGCCATCAAGGCCCTGCCCGCGCTGCTGCGGGAAGAGGCGGACAGCTCCCGCTACCTGTCGGTGCAGTTCTTCGATGACAACGTGCTCAACCCCGCCCTGCCCGGTACCTACGAGTTCCTCGACAAGGTGATGGAAGAGGTCTGTGCCCTCTTCCCCGGAGAGCAGATCCACATGGGGGGAGACGAGGTGCCCCACGGCGTCTGGACCGACAGCCCGGCCTGTCGGCAGCTGATGCAGCAAGAGGGGTATCAGGATTGTCGTGAACTGCAGGGCCATGTGCTGCGCCACTGCCAGCAATACCTGGCCGCCAGGGGCAAGAAGATGCTGGGGTGGGAGGAGATATTGCACGGGGACAAAGTAAGCCGGGATGCCACCGTCTTCGCCTGGACCAGCTTCCAGGCGGGGCTGGATGCCGCCAGCCAGGGCTACCCCGTGGTGATGGCCCCCGCCCAGCAGCTCTATCTGGATCAGGCCTATAACCATGATTATCAGGAGCCAGGCCTCTACTGGGCCGGCCCCGTCAGCCTGGAGCAGGTCTACGCCTGCGACCCGGCCCCCATCGATTTCCATGCCAACGATAACATCCTCGGGGTGCTGAGCCCCTTATGGTCCGAGCAGATCATCTCGCGGGATCGGCTCGACTATATGTTGTTCCCACGCCTGCTGGCCACGGCCGAGGTGGCCTGGAGTGCCCCTGCCCACAAGTCATGGGAGCACTTCGTCGCCCGTCTGCCCGGCCAGTTGCAAATCCTTAGTCAGTTGCAGGTGCGTTACCGGGTGCCACAGAGGTAGTGTTATCTTTCTCTTTTCGGCGACCTTTTGGTCGCCGTTTTTTTACCTGGCTAACAAAATTACAACTAAGCCCTACTTTTTATCCTCCTTTATAGGCAGAATATGCCCCCGATGAAGCCTGGCGACGACGCCTGTTTCGCAGCCAAACGTCCGGCCTACTGATAATAACTAAGCACAAAAATCGGAGTTTATTGCATGGCTCGCACTGAGGTTCCAATAGTAGACAGCGAAGTGGAGTTTCCTGCCGACGTACAACTCGTCTCCACCACTGACTTGCGCGGCGTCATCACCTACGCCAATCCCGCCTTCTGCCGTATCGCCGGCTATCAGGTCGATGAACTCGTCGGCCAGAACCACAACCTGGTGCGCCACCCCGACATGCCCAAGGTGGCCTTCGCCGATCTCTGGGATCGCCTCAAGGAGGGCAACCCCTGGCGCGGGGTGGTCAAGAACCGCTGCAAGGATGGCCGCTACTACTGGGTCGACGCCTATGTCACCCCCATCTACGAACAGGGCCAGATCAGCGGCTACCAATCCGTGCGCTGCAAACCCGAGCCTCAGCTCAAGCAGGTGGCAAGCCAGGCCTATCAGGCTCTGCTCAAGGCCGAGCGGGGAGAGAGCCTCCCCCTGCCCTCCCTGCGCCGTTTCAGGCCCATGCTGCTCGCCGGGCTGCTGCTGGGGTTGCTGGGCTGGGCTGGTTCGACCCAGGGCATGATGACGGCGCTGTTGATGCTGCTGCCCCTGCTCCTCGTCACCGCCACTTACTGGCGCGAGATCATCGCGCTGCCGCGCTACCTCAAACAGCTCGGCCAGCAATATGACAGCCTGACCCGGCTGGTCTACTCCGGCGATGCCCCGGGGGCCATCGCCGACTTCCACCTGAAGATGCTGCAGGCCCGCATCCGTACCGTGCTGGGACGGGTCAACGACGCCACTCACCCGCTGCAGACCCTGGCCACCGACCTCAAGGATTCCTCCCATCAGGCCTTCCTCGACATCAACGAGCAGGATGCCCAGACCCAGCAGATGGCGGCGGCCATGACCCAGATGGCCAGCACCGCCAACGAAATTGCCCGCAACATCCAGGACACCAACAGCCAGGTGACCGATGCCCGCAGCAGTTGCGAGCACACGGTGAGGCAGTTGGATCAGACCGAGCGGCAGATGGAACAACTGGCCCATCAGGCGGAGCAGGCCTTCCACTCGGCGGTGGAACTCGCCAGCGAATCCGAGCGAATTGGCAGCGTCATGGGGGAAATTCAGGGCATCGCCGAGCAGACCAACCTGCTGGCCCTCAACGCCGCCATCGAGGCCGCTCGCGCCGGCGAACAGGGCCGCGGCTTCGCCGTGGTAGCGGACGAGGTACGCACCCTCTCCACCCGCACCCACAAGGCCACCGAGCAGATCCAAGGTAGCATCCATCAGATCCAGCAGACCCTGGGACGCTGGCAGGGCATGATGCAGGACAACCTGGCCCATACCCGGGAGTGCGCCGAGATGACCCGCCAGGGCTCAGGCAACCTGCACCTGGTGCTGGGAGAGATTGAACAGGTCACCGAGTTCTCCACCCAGATTGCGGCGGCGGCAGAACAGCAGCAGGCGGTGGTGGAGGAGATCAGCCGCAACATTCACCAGATCTCCCAGTATTCCCGCGCCAACAGCCAGAAGATGCAGGCGGTGGATGACTCCAGCCAGGCGCTGCTCCAGCGCGCCCGCGAACTGCGGGGATTGAGCCAAACCTTCGGCTAGCCCTTGCCCTGCAAACAAAGGAGGCGCCACAATGGCGCCTCCCCTCTTTCAAGCGATGACAACTCCATGATGGATCCCCCCAGCCCCTCCCTTGGCAAGGTCGCCCGTATCGAGGCGATCCTGGCCCTGATCCCTGCCGGTCGCGTGGTGAGCTATGGACAGGTAGCCGATCTCGCCGGGCTGCCGGGACGCGCCCGCCTGGTGGGCAAGGTGCTGAGAGAGACCGACAAGACCTTGCCCTGGCACCGGGTGCTGGGGGCAGGAGGAACCATCTCGCTGCCGAAGGGGTCGGCGGGATTCGATGAACAGACGGGGCGATTGCAGGAGGAGGGGGTAGTGGTCGTCGGGGGGCGGGTCAGGATGCGGGAGTGGCAGTGGCAGCCCGACCTGGCCGAGCTGCTCTTTCTCATCCCCTTCTAGGGATCCCGTTCATTCACTGGTGAGGGGGCCCAGGATCTCGTCGCTGCGCACCTGCACCGGGATGGTTTCATCTTCCCGCTGCAGCAGCACCAGCAGACTCTGTCTGTCCACTTCCAGCACGTAGGCCGTTCCTTCACGGGTCAGGCAGGTCATGCCCGGCCGGATTTCATGTATCTCCATGACAACCTCCGTGTCTTGCGCTGCCATCCATGCAGCCAATTCAGTATATCCCCTTCTCCCAATAAAAAGGCCCCTGCAAGGGGCCTCTTTCATCAATGTGTGAACCTCGGCGGTCAGGATTTCTTCGCCTTTGCCAGGCTCTCCTGCCATTTACCGTTGTCGTAATGGGCCGTCCAGCCCGTCGCCTTGCCGTTGACCTCGGTCATCACGTACTGCTCCTTGCTCTTGCGGCTGAAGCGCACCACGGAGGCGTTACCGTCAGGATCTGACGCCGGCGCATCCGCCAGGTACTGGTGCTTGGGCGAGAGGCGGTCACGGAAGCGCTTGAGCTCCTCAACCAGAGGCGCACGAGTCTCACGGGATTTCGGGAAGTTGCTGGCGGCGAGGAACAGGCCGGCGGCGCCGTCCCGCAGCACGAAGTGTGCGTCGGACTGGGTGCATTTCAGCTCGGGCAGCGGCACCGGATCTTCCTTCGGCGGCGCGATGTCACCGTTTTTCAGGATCTTGCGGGTGTTCTTGCAGCTCTCGTTGGTGCAGCCCATGTACTTGCCGAAACGGCCGTTCTTGAGCTGCATCTCGGCTCCGCAGCGGTCACACTCGATGCTCGGCCCTTCGTAGCCCTTGAGCTTGAACTGACCCTGCTCAATCTCGTAGCCGTCGCAATCCGGGTTGCGGCCGCAGACGTGCAGCTTGCGGCTGTCATCGATGATGTAGGCATCCATGGCGGTACCACAGAGGTTGCAGCGATGCTTGGCCCGCAGCGCTTCGGTCTCTGCCTCGTCACCGTCGTCGGTGGCGGAGACGAACTCGTCGGCACTGACCAGGTTGATGGTCTTCTTGCAGCGCTCCTTGGGGGGCAGCGCATAGCCGGAACAGCCGAGGAAGACGCCGGTGGTGGCGGTGCGGATCCCCATCTTGCGGCCGCAGTCCGGGCAGTCGATGTCGGTCAGCACCATCTGGTTGGCGCGCATGCCGCCTTCCTCGTGGGGCTTGTCGGCCTGCTCCAGCTCCTGGGTGAACTCGGCGTAGAAGGCGTCGAGCACCTTCTTCCACTCCAGACTCCCCTCGGCGATGCCATCGAGCTTGTCTTCCATCTTGGCGGTGAACTCGTAGTTCATCAGCTCGACGAAGTTCTCCACCAGACGGTCGGTGACGATCTCCCCCATCTTCTCGGCAAAGAAGCGGCGGCTCTCGACCCGCACATAGCCGCGATCGACGATGGTGGAGATGATGGAGGCATAGGTGGAAGGACGACCGATGCCGCGCTTCTCCAGCTCGCGCACCAGGGCCGCTTCGGTGAAGCGGGCGGGCGGCTTGGTGAAGTGCTGACGAGGATCCAGCTTGACCAGTTTGAGGATCTCGCCGACGGTGACCGCCGGCAGCTGGCTGTCTTCTCCCTTGCGCCCCATGGGCGGCAGGGCCTTGGTCCAACCGGCGAAACGCAGGGTACGGCCACGGGCCTTGAGCTCGAATTCACCGGCCTTGACGGTCAGGGTGGAGGAGTCGTACTGCGCCGGGGTCATCTGGCAGGCGACAAACTGACGCCAGATGAGGTCATAGAGCCGCATCGCATCCGGCTCCATGCCTTCGAGCATCTCGGCGGTCACCTGCACACTGGAGGGACGAATGGCTTCGTGCGCTTCCTGGGCGTTGGCCTTGGCGCCGTAGAGGTTCGGCTCGCTCGGCAGATAGGCCGTGCCATACTGCTCGCCGATGTATTCCCGCACCGCCTCCACCGCCTCTTTGCTGAGGTTGGTGGAGTCGGTACGCATATAGGTGATGTAACCCGCTTCATAGAGGCGCTGGGCCATCATCATAGTCTTCTTCACCCCGAAGCTCAGACGGGTGGAGGCCGCCTGCTGCAGGGTGGAGGTGATGAAGGGGGCGGAAGGCTTGGAGCCGGTCGGTTTGTCTTCCCGGTTCACCACCTTGTAGTCGACCCCTTCCAGGGCGGCGACAGCGGCGAAGGTCTCGGCCTGGGTGACCGGCTTGAAGTCGGTACCGTTGCGGCTGACCACTTCCATGCGAAGGGCGCTCTTGTCGCCGGTCAGCAGATCCGCGTTGAGATCCCAGAACTCCACCGGCACGAAGGCCTTGATCTCGCGCTCTTTATCCACGATGAGGCGCACCGCGACGGACTGTACCCGGCCGGCGGAGAGACCGCGAGCCAGCTTCTTCCAGAGCAGCGGGGAAACCATATAACCCACCACCCGGTCGAGGAAACGACGGGCCTGCTGGGCGTTGACGCGATGGATGTTCAGCTCGGACGGCTGGGCGAACGCTTCCTGGATGGCGGTCTTGGTGATCTCGTTGAACACCACCCGCTTGTAGCGGTTGTCGTCACCGCCGATGATCTCCCGCAGGTGCCAGGCGATCGCTTCCCCTTCTCTATCCAAGTCGGTTGCGAGGTAGATGGTGTCAGCCTTGGCGGCCAGACTTTGCAACTCGCTGACCACTTTTTCCTTGCCGGGCAAAATCTGGTAGTTGGCCTGCCAGCCTGCGGTCGGATTGATCCCCATCCGTGCGAACAGGGCGTTGCGATCCTTGGCCGCCTTCTCGGATTCGCTGAGCTTGATGCCGCGAATGACAGGTTTTTTGGGTTCGGTGCTGGCGCTGCCGCTGGTCGGCAGATCGCGCACATGGCCTACGCTGGATTTGACCACGTAGTCCTTGCCCAAATATTTGTTGATGGTCTTGGCCTTGGCCGGAGACTCCACGATGACCAGTGATTTGCCCATGCTGTAACTATTATCCTCATTGCACCCGACGGGGTTGGCGTGCGGTTTTGTGGGGCTGTATAAGAGATTTGACGGGAAAAAGCAATCTTGGCGACAAATTTGCTTGACCCATACGCCCCCTACCGACTCTTTATTTATTAATGCGAAGCCGACGCGAGGGAATCAACCGCTTTTTTGTTTTTATGCCATATACCCCCCTTTTTTAGATTGGAAATGACATATCCAGCCGTCCTTGTTACATAAAAAACCACTAGAGTTATCAGCTTGTTACAAAGGATGAAATCTCTTTATAATGGCCACTCGCCGCAGCTTTGTGCGCGGAAGGACTCGCAACCCATATAAAAATCGAAAGGATGTCATCATGAAGCACTTCGAGGTCAACTTCGACGGCCTGGTCGGCCCCACCCACAACTATGCCGGCCTCTCCTATGGCAACGTGGCCTCCCAGAGCAATGCATCGGCGGCATCCAATCCGAAGGAGGCCGCCAAGCAGGGATTGCACAAGATGAAGGCGCTGACCGAGCTCGGCATGGTGCAGGGGGTATTGGCTCCCCAGGAGCGACCCGATCTCGCCACCCTGCGTCGCCTCGGCTTCACCGGATCAGATGCCAGCGTCTTGGCCCAGGCGGCGAAACAGGCCCCCGCCGTGCTGGCCGCCTGCTATTCCGCCTCCAGCATGTGGACCGCCAACGCTGCCACCGTCTCGCCGAGTGCCGATACCCAGGACGGCCGCATCCACTTCACCCCTGCCAACCTGACCAACAAGTTCCACCGCTCCCTCGAACCCGAGGTGACGGGGCGCATCCTGCGCGCCGTGTTCAACAACGATCGCCACTTCTATCACCACGCCCATCTGCCGGAGAACGATCACTTCGGTGACGAAGGGGCCGCCAACCACACCCGACTGTGCCGCGCCTATGGCGAGGCCGGGGTCGAGCTGTTCGTCTATGGCCGCAGCGCCTTCGACGTCTCCCAGCCCGCCCCCAAACGCTACCCGGCCCGCCAGACCCTGGAGGCGAGCCAGGCCATCGCCCGCCTGCACGGCCTTGGCGAGGAAAGCGCCGTCTTCATCCAGCAGAACCCGGACGTCATCGATCAGGGGGTGTTTCACAACGACGTGATCGCGGTGGGCAACCAGAACGTGCTGTTCTACCACCAGCAGGCCTTCCTCAATACCGCCTCGGCCCTGGCCGAGGTACGCGCCAAGTTCGGTGACGGCGATCTGCACTTCATCGAGGTGCCCACCAACGAGGTGTCGGTGCAGGATGCGGTGAAATCCTACCTGTTCAATACCCAGATCCTGACCCTGCCGTCCGGCGAGATGGCGATCATCGCCCCGACTGAATGCCAGGGCAACCCGGCCGTGTCCGCCTATCTGGCCAAGCTGGTGACGCTGGGTACCCCGATCAAGGGGGTGCACTTCATGGATGTGAAGCAGAGCATGCGAAACGGCGGTGGCCCCGCCTGCCTGCGGCTGCGAGTCGCCATGAACGACACCGAGCTCGCGGCGGTGAACCCGGCCTGTCTCATCGACGACAACCAGTTCACCCGTCTGGATAACTGGGTGGAGCGCCACTACCGCGACAGCCTGGCCCTGGACGACTTGCGGGATCCGGCCCTGGTGCTGGAGAGCCGCACCGCCCTGGACGAGCTGACCCAGATCCTGAAACTGGGATCCGTCTACCCCTTCCAGCGCTGAGGCGAAGACAACAAAAAGCCGGGCAAATGCCCGGCTTTTTCATTTGGTGCTACGTTGCCACGACTCAGCGCCAGGGGCTCTGTTGCCACAGGCGACCGATCGCCCCCTCCAGCGCCTGGGCGCCCTGCTGGCCCAGCTTCTGGGTCAGGCTCTTGGGCTTGCGATAACTGATGCCGATCACCTTGTGATGGCTGGCCTGGGCCAGCAGGTAGTCATCACTGGTACTGAGCGCATCCACCAGCCCGAGCTGCTTGGCCTCGCTCGCCAGCCAGTGTTCTCCCGTGGTCACCGCATCGATATCGAGGGCCGGTCTGTGCTCGGCCACGAACGCCTTGAAACGCTCATGGATGGCGCCCAGCTCCTCGCGAAACTTCTCCCTCCCCAGATCGTCATTCTCGCCAAACATGGTGATGGTGCGCTTGTACTGACCTGCGGTGTGCATCTCGAACTCGATGTCGTGCTTTTTGAGCAGCTTGTTGAAGTTCGGCATCTGGGCAATCACCCCGATGGAGCCGACGATGGCAAACGGCGCCGCCAGGATCTTGTCCGCCACGCAGGCCATCATGTAGCCTCCGCTCGCCGCCACCTTGTCGATGGCCACCGTGAGCTTGATGTCTCTGTCCCGCAGGCGTTGCAACTGGGAGGCCGCGAGGCCATAGCCGTGCACCACGCCACCACCGGACTCGAGGCGCAGCAGCACCTCGTCACCGGGCTTGGCGACGCCTATCACGGCGCTCACCTCTTCCCGCAGGGAGGCGACCTCCTTGGCATCCATGCTGCCGTGAAAATCGATGACGAACAGCCGGCTGCGCTCATCGTCGGCCTTGGCGCGCGCCTTCTGTTCGGCCTTGCGCGCCTTCTCCAGCTGCTTGCGCTGCCCCTTGTCGGCCAGGGCCGACTGCAACTGGTAGCGACCCTGTTCCAGTTCACTGGAGAGATCGGTCACCACCAGCTCCCCCTTGCGCGCCTTGGGCTGGCGGCTGCTCACCACCATCAGGATGACGGCAGCAATGGCCAGCAGCAAGGTGAGAGTCTTGGCCAGAAACAGGCCGTATTCGGTCAAAAATGTCACTCGATACTCCGCTCTATGTTCGGTTTTTTCACATAGTAAGGAGTTTGGCTACGGGGTGCAAAAACTCTGCGTGCACTCGCCAATTTGCTGATAAATCGACACAATCCCGCGGCTCGTTTCACATTTTTTCCCCTCTCGCACTGGTCAAGGGCGGGGCCGGATCAGTACACTGCCCTCCATTGCCGCCATGAGGCCGCCCACATTGTTAACAGGAGTCCACATGCTCGACTATCAGGCCCCCCGGGCACTGCTCAAGGACAAGGTCATTCTGGTGACGGGTGCCGGTGACGGCATCGGCCGGGAAGCGGCCCTCACCTACGCGGCCCACGGCGCCACCGTGATCCTGCTCGGGCGCACCAGCGCCAAGCTGGAGGCCGTCTACGACCAGATTGAAGCGGCCGGCCACCCCCTGCCCGCCATCGTGCCGGTGGATCTCAAAGGCGCCACCAAGAGCCACTACCTCGGTATGGCCGAGACCTTCGCCCAGCAATTCGGCCGTCTCGACGGCGTGCTGTTCAACGCCGGCTTGCTCGGCACCTTGTCGCCCTTCGAGCAGATCCCCGAGCAGGAGTGGGACGAGGTGATGCAGGTCAACGTCAAGTCCGAGTTCCTGCTGACCCAGGCCCTGCTGCCCCTCATTCGCCAGACCGCGAAGACGCACGGCGATGCCTCCATCGTCTACACCTCGTCCAGCGTGGGTCGCAAGGGTCGTGCCTACTGGGGCACCTATGCCATCTCCAAGTTTGCCATCGAGGGGATGATGGAGGTGCTGGCGGACGAGCTGGAAAATACTGCGGTACGGGTCAACACCCTGAACCCGGGCGGTACCCGCACCAAGATGCGGGCCAGCGCCTTCCCGGCAGAAGATCCCCAGGTGCTGAAGACGCCGGCCGATCTGATGCCGCTCTATCTCTATCTGATGGGCAGCGACAGCCGGGGCAAGACCGGGCAGACCTTTGTGGCCCAACCCAAATAAATCAACAAACTAGGCAAATGGGGTTACAGTCAATGAGGGCAACAACGGACTCTGTTGCCCCCATCTTCCCCTGACAGGTTGAACTATGTTTCGTCCCAAGAGCACGTTTGAGCAATGGCGGATTTTTCAGGCCGTGGTGGACTGCGGCGGTTATGCTCAGGCCGCCGAGGCACTGAACAAGAGCCAATCATCCCTCAATCATGCGGTGGCCAAGCTGCAGCAGAGTCTGGGGGTGGCCCTGCTGGAAGTGCGGGGGCGCAAGGCCGTCCTGACGCCGTCCGGGGAGATCTTCCTCAAGCGGGCCCGTCAGCTCAGCCAGCAGGTGGAAGAGCTGGAAAATCTGGCCAACAACCTGGAGCGGCAATGGGAGCCGCAGATCAACCTCTATGTCTCGGCCCTGCAGCCCAGAGAGCGCCTCTACCGCGCTCTGGCCAGCTTCTCACCCCGCAGCCGCGGTTGCCGCATCAACCTTCACGAGCGCATCCACTGCCATTTCAACGCCTTGCAGGTCGGGGATCTGATGCTCTCCGAGCATCTGCCTCAGGATCGCACCGGCTTGCCCCTGGACGAGGTTTGCCTGCTGCCCCTGTGCGCGGCCGGCCATCCCCTCGCCAGCCATGAGGTGCCCGTCACCGCCGAACAGCTCGGCAACCACCACCAGATCAGCCTGCACCCGCCGATCCACCGCTCGGTGGACTGGAACGATGCGGACGACACCGGCTGGAAGGCGACCCACTACCACGAGGTGCTCAGCATGCTGCGCCTCGGTCTTGGTTACGCCTGGGTGCCGCGCCACCTGGTGCGCGGTGAACTCGCCGACGGCAGCCTGGTCCAGCTCAATCTGGAAGATGGCAGCGAGCGCTACCTTTATACCTACCTGCTCACCCCCTCGGTGGACGCGCTGGGGCCGGCGGCCGAATTGCTGCTGCGCTGCCTGCGCAACGAATATCAGCAAGGCGAGCGCGGCAAGTAAGCCTTAGACGTTCGGCACCCGCCAGCAGGCGGCCAGCGCCGCCAGTGCCAGGGCCGTGGCCACCATGAAGACCCCGTGGAAACTCCAGATCTCCGCCACAGTCCCGGCGATGGCTCCCGCCATGATGGATCCGGTGCGGATGCTGTTGGCAAACAGGGTGGTCGCCACCCCGGCCCGGCCCGGCATCAGATCCTGGAAATAGGACATGCCGATCCCGGCCACGATGCCGATGAAGATGGCGTTGAGCAGTTGCAGGGCGATCAGCGCCGTCTGGCTCGACAACGTCACCAGCCCCACGTAGAAGCCCACCCCCGCCAACACCGCCACCAGCATCATGGGGCGCTTGCCAAAACGGCGGGTGTAGTAGCCCGCCAGCAGCATGAAGGGGATCTCCAGCGCCGCTGCCGTCCCCATCAGGATGCCCGCCAGTTTCTCCTCCAGCCCCAGTTCGCGGGTGATGTAGAGGGGCATGTTGATGAGATACATGCTGTTGCAGGTCCACATCAGGGTGGAGGCGATGAAGAGCGCCCTCACCGAAGGCATTCGCCAGCTGCTGACTCGCTCCTGCTCTCCTCCCGGCTTGGGGAGCGGCAGGGAGGGCAGCCAGCGCCAGACCACGAAGGCGCAGAGCAGGTAGGCAAAGGCAGAGGCCAGGTACATCACCTCGAAGCCATAACCGATGGCCAGCGCGAAGGCCGCCGGCGGGCCGATGACCCAGGCCAGGGAGAACTGGGCTCGCAGCACGGAGCTGAACATGTCGGCCCGCTTGTTGCGGCTGTCCGCATACTCCCGCGCCAGGGCGAACAGCTGCGGGCTGGCGGTGGCCGTCAGGCTCGCCAGCACTACCCCCAGGCTCACCAGCAGCCAGTATTGCCGGTTCCAGGCGAACAACAGGGAGAGCACGATGCCAGCGAAGCAGCAACGCAGGATCAGCTGCTTGCGATCTCCCTTGTTGTCGGATCGATGACCGAGCCACTGGCTGATGAGAATGCCGATGACGGCGTTGATCGTATAGAAGAGCCCCACCAGGAAGGGGCGTACCTGCACCTCCTCGGCGAGAAACAGACTCAAAGTGGGCACCTGCAGGGCCACCGCGACCCCGGTTATGAAGGTTACCGCCAGGAAAGAGAGGGAGACGGGATCCGGCCTCTGGCGGACAGCTGTCAGCAAACGCATGAGAGATACCATTGATATGGAAGAGAAAACGTCGCCAGAGAACGGCGGGAGCATAGAATAACGGCAGCTATCTTATGCCATTATCAACAGGCATCTCAAGGCTTGCGAGGCCGGGCCCGAGCCCGTACATTGAAAGCCCATTGGCCAGCACAAGGATTTCACATGTTTGATTTTGATCGGGAGATAGATCGCCGCCACACCATGAGCGCGAAATGGGACAAATACAAAACCCAGGATGTCTTGCCCATGTGGGTGGCCGATACCGACTTCGCCTCTCCCCCCGCCGTCATCGAGGCACTCACCCAGCGGGTTGCGCACGGTATCTTCGGCTACTCTCGGCCCTCTCCCCGTCTGATTGAACTCATCCAGGATCGACTGCAGACTCGCTATGATTGGACCATCGAGTCCGAATGGATCGTCTTCCTGCCGGGCGTGGTGCCGGGCCTGAACCTGGCCTGCAAGGCCTGGAGCCAGCACGGCCGTGGCATCATCACCCCCAAGCCCGTCTATTACCCCTTCCTGCAGGCCCCCGGCTTCAACGATCGCCCCCTGCTCACCGTCCCCATGGTGGAAGAGGCCGGCCGCTGGGTGCTGGATCTGGAGGAACTGGAGCGCCAGGCCCCGAGCGCAGACCTGCTGCTGCTCTGCAACCCCCACAATCCGGGGGGAACCGTCTTCACCCGTGAGGAGCTGCTGGCCATCGATGTCATCGCCGAACGCCACAGCCTGGTGATCTGTTCGGACGAGATCCACTGCGATCTGCTGCTGGACAAGAGTGCTCGCCACATTCCCTATGGCGCCCTCAGCCCGCAGGCTGCCGAACGCAGTGCCGTCATGATGGCGCCGAGCAAGACCTTCAATATCGCCGGGCTCTGCTGCTCCTTCGCGGTGATCCCGAATGCCAGGCTGCGGCTCAAGCTGCAACAGGCCATGCGCGGCATCAGTGCCGACGTCAACTTGCTGGGATTCGTGGCGGCGGAGGCGGCCTACGAGGGGGGAGAGCCCTGGCTCGTGGAACAACTCGACTATCTGAGGGCCAATCTGGCGTTGATAGAAGAGGCTGTGGCCCGCTGGCCCGGCGTCACCTTGGCTCGCCATCAGGCGACCTACCTCGCCTGGCTCGACGTGAGCGGCCTCGGTCTGGATGATCCCATCGCCTTCTTCGAGCAGGCAGGTGTCGGCCTCTCACCGGGTACCCAGTTCGGGGACAGTCATTTCGTGCGCCTCAACTTTGGTTGCACCCGGGCGACCCTCGTCGAGGCGCTGGCCCGCATGGAAAAAGCCATACTCCGACACAACCGCTGATGGGACAGGCGCCGATACCGGCGCCCGACCTCCATGGCGAAAGCCATTTTTCCCCATATCTGGTATAGATAAGGTGTGACTCATGACGGGATGGGCTGGGCTCATCCCTTGTTATCCGCCATTGATCCGGTTTCCTATGCACCCACGACTCCCGCGCCGACTCCTGACACTGCCCCGACTCGCCCTGCCCTGGCTGGCGGCCATGCTGGCATTGCCGCTCGCCGCCTCCCCCGCCTATCTCACCATAGGCACAGGGACGCTCAATGGGGTCTACTACCCCACGGGAGGTGCCATCTGTCGCCTGCTCAATGCCGACAGCGCCACCCACGGGGTCCATTGCAGCGTGCAGAGCACCTCGGGCTCCCTGGCCAATCTGGCCGCCCTGGCCAAGGGAGAGGTCCAGCTCGCGCTGGTGCAGTCGGATGTGCTCTATCACGCGGTGCACAGCACAGGCCCCTTCGCGGGCAAGGCACCTGACGAGACCCTGCGCAGCCTGTTCCGGCTGCATCAGGAGCCCCTGACCCTGCTGGCCAGTGCCACCAGCAACATCAACACCCTGGCCGATATCGAGGGCAAACGGGTCGATCTGGGGGCCCCCGACTCCGGGGACAGGGTCACCAGCCAGGCACTGCTGGAAGCCATGGGCTGGCAGGAGAGCAGCTTCGCGCCGCCCCCCGCCGCCGCGCCGGGCAACAGGCTGGAAGGGCTGTGCAACGGCACCCTGGATGCCGCCCTGCTGGTCGCCGGCCACCCCAATCAGGGGATAGGGGATCTGACCGGGCGCTGCAAGGCTCGCCTCATTCCCATCGAAGGGGAACAGATAGACAACCTGCTCAAGCAGCATCCCTATTACCAGCGTGGCCGCATCGGTGCCAACCTCTATCCGGGGCAGATGGGCAGCGTCAGCACCTTCACCGTGACCGCCGAACTGGTGGCCGAGGCCAGCCTCCCCGACGAGACGGTGCGCACGGTACGAGACGTGCTCAGCAATCAATTGCAGCAGTTCACCCGCTTGCACCCGGCCCTGACCACCCTGACGCCGGAATCCATGCAGGCGGGGGCCATCATCCCGCTCCACCCGGGCATGCAGGATGCCCCGTCGACCCCGACCCTGGCTCCCGAGTCCCTGGCCCCATCGGACACGGCGACCACTGGTGAAGCCCAGACTCCCTCACCGGAAGGGTCGCCCGCCATCGCCCATGAGCAAGCCGGTGGTGCCACCCTGCCCACGGTATCGGGGGCGACAGGCACAGATCCGGATGCCGCCAAGGTGCTGGAAGGGGCCGCCGTGAGCCAGGGTGCCCCCCTGGCCGATGGTGGCCTGACTGCTCCCCCTGCGACCGAGGGGACAGAGCAAGCAACCGCGCCGGCTCCCTCATCTGCCGAGCCCGCCTCCCCGGCTCAGCCCCCCGCACTTGACGCCCCTGCCAGTGGCGCCGTCACCACCAGCCCGGCGCCGGCAACCCCCGCCCAGTGAGCAGACAAATAAGACGCGAAGGCCACCCTCAGGTGGCCTTTTTCATGACGACGCCCTGCCCTCCCGGTCTCACTCCCGGGGAGACGGCCCCAGCGCTGGTCCCTGAATTGCCTCTTCGACCCAGTGCAACAGTTGCTTGATGGCCCGGGAGAGCACCTGATTCTGGCGCACCACATACCCCAGGCTGGTGCCGGGGAAGTCGGTCAGCCGGGTGACGGGGGCGCTCAGCTTGAGGCGCGGGTGGAGGGAGAAGTCCGGCACTATGGCCACCCCGAAGCCCGCCTCCGCCCAGTCGAGCTGGGCATCCACGCTGCCCACCTCCATGATGCGGCAACTCGGCAGCCCCAGCAGGGGCAGGGAAGGGTCGATCAGCGCCCGGGTACGGGTGTCGTGGCCCAGCAAGATGAGGGTGGGTTCGTCCTGCGGATCGCTCTCACCGGCCTGGCTACGGGCCTGCCAGCGTGCCAACCCGTCCCCCAGGGCGCACCAGGTCACCTGTTGCAGCTCGGTATAGGACAGCGGCTCGCTGCGCTTTTGCGCCATCACGAAGCCAAGATCCGCCCGCCCCGTCTTGACCAGCTCGGCAGCCTGATCCGAGGTGGTGTTGAACAGGGTGAGATCGATGCCCGGGAAGGTCTGCTTGAAGCGCTGGAACGGCTGGATCAGCAAGAGCCGTGACAGAATGTCGCTGGCGGCGATGGCCAGGGTGCCCTGGCTGTGCTGGTTCAGGGCATTGAGATCGGACTGGCAGAGCTGCAACTCGTTGATGGCGCGCTCGGCGCTTTGCAGCAATCGCTCCCCCGCCTGGGTGAGGCGAAAGGGGCTGCGCTCGATGAGCTTGACCCGGGTCGCCTGCTCCAGGTTCTTGAGGTGCAGGCTGACATTGGGCTGGGTCATGTGCAATTCGGTGGCGGTCTGGCCGAAGTGCTGCAGACGGGCCAGGGTGACGAAGGTATTCAACCAGTGGATATCCAGCATGGGTCGCTCTCGTTTGCCGTTGACGCACGAGGTGCGTCCTGACGGGCATTGCCGATAAAGTGACCTGGATTATATGCCTTCCTTATTGGAACTATAAAGATAATTAATTTTTCTAATCCACCCCGGCCTCCTAGGATGAACGCCTAACGTCTTAGGAGAATGAGTCATGTCGTCTATCGTAGTCGTAGGTGCTAACTGGGGTGATGAAGGCAAGGGCCGCATCGTCGATTATCTGGCCGGTGAATCCGCCGCCAGCATCCGCTTCCAGGGCGGCAACAACGCCGGCCACACCGTGGTCAACGATCTCGGCACCTTCAAGCTGCACCAGCTGCCGAGCGGCGTCTTCAACCCGGATTGCCTGGTTGTCCTCGGCCCTGGCATGGTCATCAGCCCCGAGCCCCTCACCAAGGAACTGGCCGAAGTGAAGGCCGCCGGCGTGACTCCCAAGCTCGCCATCTCCGACAGAGCCACCTTCTGCCTGCCGATCCACGCCCTGGAAGACACTTTGGAAGAAGTACGTCTGGGTGACGGTGCCTATGGCTCCACCCGTCAGGGCATTGCCCCGGCTTACGGTGATCGGGTCATGAAAAAGGCGATTCTGGTCGGCTGGCTGAAACAGCCGGACGTACTGGTCGAGCGCATCCAGTTCTTCCTCGACTGGAAACTGCCGCAGCTCAAAGCCCTCTACCCGAGCTTCGAGTTCAAGCAGACCGCCCAGGAGATGGCCGACTGGCTGCTGGAAGTGTCCGCCTCCTGGCGCGATGCCATCTGCAACGTCAGCGAGCCGCTCAAGGCGATCCAGGCCCAGAACGGCACCCTGCTGTTCGAAGCCCAGCTGGGCGCCGGCCGTGACCTCATCTACGGCGAATACCCCTGGGTGACCTCCTCCCACGTTTCCGGCGCCTACGCCGGTATCGGTGGCGGTCTGCCGGCCCTGCGCCCCGAGCGCGTCATCGCCGTGGCCAAGGCGTTCAGCACCTCGGTCGGTACCGGCACCCTGATCACCGCCATGGAGAATCAGGAAGAGTTCCGCAAGTTTGCCAACGAGTTCGGCGCCACCACCGGCCGTCCCCGTGACATCGGCTACTTCGATGCGGTCGCCACCAAGCAGGGTCTGGAGATCCAGGCGGCCAACGAGATCGCCCTGACCAAGCTGGACTGCCTCTCCGGCATGCCGGATCTGAAGATCTGCGTCGCCTACGAAGGTGCCCACACCGAGAACCCGATCTGGCCACAGACTGCCGGTCTCAAGCCGGTGTACGAGTCCATGGAAGCCTGGAGCGAAGACATCTCCCACATCCGCAAGTTCGAAGACCTGCCCAAGGCAGCCCAGCACTATGTGCTGCGTATCGAAGCTCTGCTGGGTGTTCCTGTGCCCATGGTCTCCGTAGGCCCGGGTCGCGATCAGATGATCCTGCGCTAAGCAGCACGATCGTCTCGCAGCAAGATATCAAAGCCGGCCTCCTCGAGGCCGGTTTTTTTTATGGCTTCAGTCCCTCTCCGGGACGTTTTCCGCTTTCCCCTCACCCCCGCTTCACCCTGCCGTTTTGCCCCTCTCCCTACCCATGTCGGCCTGCTCATCCTCTCTTGGCTACACGCCGAGAGTAAAACAGTTACTAAAATAACTATTCTGTAACAGCATGTAACCAGGTGATCCACCTCACACAGTCCCGCTTGAGAAGTGTGACGCAGCGCCAAAACTTCCCGACTCTTTGCCCTAAAATGACCAACGCAAACGATTTCACTAAAAATAAGATAAAAAAACACCTTCTTTAACCTACAAAAACGTAATTGGAGTGCTTCGATGTTTCGTAAAAGTTTACTTTCCATCGCCCTCGGCGTCGCCCTGTTTGGCCTCACCGCCTGCAACGGCAATGATTCCAGTGCCCCGACCACAGCCACCCCGACCCTGGCCAGCCAGTATCAGGATGTGATCGACCGCAGCGGCACCCCGCTCCAGTTCCGCGACTTCGACAGCTACGCCAATCTCAAGTACAACCCGCTGCTGGATCTGGGGGCCTGGCACGGCTTCCTGCTGCCCGCTAGCGAAAACGAATGGGGCGGCTTCACCGGCCCCATGGTGATCGCCGAGGAGTACAGCCTGTTCTTCGCAAGCGAATTGGACAAGCTGACCTTGAGCGATGAGGACGGCCGCCAATATCCGCTCACCGCCGCCAGCAAGCACGACATCCACGCCATCCCGGGAGCACTCATCCAGCGCTTCGAGTTCGAACCCTTCACCCTGGAGCTGGAGCTGCGCTACGGCGATGCCCGCACGGCGCTGGTTCGCACCCGCCTCATCAACAACCAGGACGCGCCGCTGACCCTCAACCTCAGCTGGCAGGGTGAACTGCTCCAGCAGTGGGATGCCAAGAAAACGGTGGCCGAGCAGTACCCGGACTGGACTCGCACCATCAGCCAGAACGAACAGGGGGTCGAGTTCCAGTTCGGCGAGCTGCGCAGCACCTGGAACATGATGCAAAGCGGCAGCGCCCGTTATCGCATCGATCGCACCCTGCCGACCCGCACCACCCTGGATGAGAAGGCACTTGGCTATGTGAGCGAGGCCAGCCTCACCCTGGCCGCCAAGGGCCAGCAGGATCTCTTCACCCTGCAGAGCTATGTGCACTCGAGCGATGAGGCAAGCCGCTTCGAGCAGAGCCGCCAGGCCCTGCTAGCCAACCCCACCCGCTATTTCGACGACTCCATCCACCGCTGGGAAGGGTATCTGGCGCGCGGCCTCTCCAATCAGGGGATCAGTGAGTCCGAGCGTCGCATCGCGGTCAAGGCGATGGAGACCCTCAACGGCAACTGGCGCTCCTCGGCCGGGGCCATCCTGCACGACGGGGTGACGCCGTCCAACACCGCCCGCTGGTTTGACGGCATCTGGGCCTGGGACAGCTGGAAACAGGTCTACGCCATGGCCCACTTCAACCCTGAGGTGGCCAAGAACAACGTGCGGGCTATGTATGACTACCAAATTCAGCCCGATGATCCGGTACGTCCCCAGGACGCCGGCATGGTGATCGACGCCGTCTTCTACAACAAGCTCGCCGATCGGGGCGGTGACGGCGGCAACTGGAACGAGCGGGACACCAAGCCGCCCCTCTCCGCCTGGGCCATCTGGGAGGTTTACAGCGCGACCCAGGACAAGGCCTTCATCGCCGAGATGTACCCGAAGATCCAGGCCTACCACGACTGGTGGTATCGGGCGCGGGACAACAACCACAACGGCATCATCGAATACGGCGCCACCCGCCACGTCGAGCACAACGACGAGTTCGGCAATATCACCTTCAAGGTGCAGTACACCAGCGTGCCAGCCGGGATTGACCTGTCGAGCTGCACTGCCGAGGGAGATGGCTGGTACGCCTGCGCCGGCATGCCGCTCTACCAGCAGGTATTGAGCGTCGGCGGTTACAGCGACATGGACATCGGCGCCCAGCACGGGGCCGGCTGGGAATCCGGCATGGACAACGCTGCCCGCTTCGGCTTCATCGAGCAAGATCAGTTGCAGCGCTACGCCGACAAGACCTATGGCGGGGATCTGGCCAAGGCTCGCCAGGACTGGAACGTCGCCTTTTTCGAGAACCACGAGGATGACGGCAGCCTCATCGGCTTCTCCATCGATCAGGAGTCGGTGGAGCTCAACGCCTTCCTCGCCAAGGAGAAGCGCATCCTGGCGGACATGGCGGACCTGCTCGGCAAGCCGGACGAGGCGAGCCGCTACCGCGAAGGCGCCACCCAGCTCGCCGGTTACATCAATACCTGCCTGTTCGATGAGGCCTCCGGCTTCTATTACGATCGCCAGATCCATCAAGGGGACGTGGCGGACGCCAACGGCTGCGTCGGCAAGCTGCTGACTGCCCGCGGCCGTGGCCCGGAAGGCTGGAGCCCGCTCTGGGCCGAGGTGGCGGATAAAGAAAAAGCGACGCGGGTGCGCGAAGTGATGCTGAGCAGCGGCGAGTTCAACACCAAGGTGCCGCTCGGCACGGCGGCGCTGACCAACCCGGCCTATGACCCCAACATCTACTGGCGTGGCCGGGTCTGGCTGGATCAGTTCTACTTCGGGGTGAAGGGGCTGGAGAACTACGGCTATCGCAGCGATGCCCAGGCGCTGGTCAACAAGCTGTTTGCCAATGCCGAGGGGCTGGCGGGCAGCGGCCCCATCCGCGAGAACTACAACCCGGAAACCGGCGCCATGCAGGGTGCCAGCAACTTCAGCTGGAGCTCGGCCCACCTCTACATGCTCTATCGCAACTTCCTGAAAAAAGAGGGCTGATCCCAAGCGATCATCAGCCAACAAAAAGGCCTCCGGATGGAGGCCTTTTTTATCAGCAGGGTCGCTCTTACTTGACGGTGACTCGGGCAAACTTGCGCTTGCCGACCTGATAGACGGCGGTGCCAGCACCGATCAGCGCCTTGCCATCGTCCAGCTTGTCGCCGTCAACTTTAACCGCGCCCTGCTTGATCATGCGCAGCGCCTCCGAGGTGGTCTCCACCAGACCGGCCTCTTTGAGCAGGTTGGCGATGGGCAGGCCTTCCCCTTCCAGGGCCAGCTCGACCTCCGGCATCTCGTCCGGGATAGCGTTCTTGGAGAAGCGCTGGGTGAAGTCTTCGTGGGCCGCTTCGGCCGCCGCGGCGTCGTGATAGCGGGTGATGATCTCCTTGGCCAGCCAGATCTTCACGTCGCGCGGGTTCAGGGTACCGGCGGCAATGCCGGCTTTGAAACCGTCGATCTCGGTGAGGGGGCGGAAGGAGAGCAGCTCGTAGTAGTTCCACATCAGATCGTCGGTGATGGACATGATCTTGCCGAACATCTCACCCGGGGCATCGTGCACGCCGATGTAGTTGGCGGCGGACTTGGACATCTTCTTGACGCCGTCCAGGCCCACCAGCAGCGGCATCATCAGCACGCACTGGGTGGCCATGCCGGCGTCTTTTTGCAGCTCGCGGCCCATCAGCAGGTTGAACTTCTGATCGGTACCGCCGAGCTCCACGTCCGCTTTCAGCGCGACCGAGTCATAGCCTTGCAGCAGCGGGTAGAGGAATTCGTGAATGGCGATGGACTGGCCGCCGGAATAGCGCTTCTTGAAGTCGTCGCGCTCCATCATGCGGGCCACGGTCTGCTTGGCCGCCAGCTTGATCATGCCGGTCGCGCCGAGCTCGCTCAGCCAGGTGGAGTTGTACTCGATGCGGGTCTTGGCGGGATCCAGGATCTTGAACGCCTGCTCCGCATAGGTGAGGGCGTTATGCTTGATGGCCTCTTCGGAGAGCGGCGGACGGGTGGCGTTCTTGCCAGAAGGGTCCCCCACCATGGCGGTGAAGTCGCCGATCAGCAGGATGATCTCGTGCCCCAGATCCTGGAAGGTCTTCAACTTGTTGAGGATCACGGTGTGGCCGAGGTGAATGTCGGGAGCCGTCGGATCCATCCCCAGCTTGATGCGCAGCGGACGCCCTTCCTTCAACTTGGCGACCAGTTCTTCTTCCACCAGAATTTCTTCCGCTCCGCGCTTGATCTCGGCTAGCGCCACCTCGAGCTGGGACATTTTTTGACTCTCCAATCACGATTCCACAGGGCCAGACATATTACTGGAATGGCGGGCCAATTGGAAAGGCTGTAAAATCTGCCACTCTTTCTCCTCTCGACCTGCTGCCTCGATGATTATTTGGAACGCCTTCAACTCTCTTCCTACCTGGCACCGCAAGATGGTGCTGATCCTGAGCATCATGGTGATGATGCTGGCAGCCTGGCCAAGCGAACAGGCGGTGGCGACCCGGGTCGATGAGGCGCCCGCCCTCGACACCGCAGCCCTCAGCGAGGGGGAAGCCCAGCCCCAGGCATTGGCACTGCAGCCCCCCAAGCCGAGCTATGTCACCCGCCAGGTCAAGGTGCGCCGGGGTGACAACATGGGGGTGATCTTCCAGCGCCTCGGCCTGAGCACCACGGATCTGCATCTCATCGATCAGCTCGATGAGGCCAACACCCTGCGCATGCTGCAACCGGGTCAGGAACTCACCTTCAAGCTCACCCGCAGCGGCGAGCTGCACAGCCTCTATTACCCCCACAGCCTGGAGCAAGCCCTCAAGGTGAGCCGCAAGGCCGAAGGTTTCGTGGCAAGGCCGGTCAAACTCGAACTCGACACCCGCGAGCAGATAGCCAGCGGCGAAATCCGCTCCAGCTTCTGGGGCGCCGCCGCCGAAGCCGGCATGACCGAGGATCAGATCATGGATCTCGCCGCCATCTTCGGCTGGGACATCGACTTCGCCCAGGACTTGCAGCCGGGGGACAGCTTTCGGGTGGTCTATCAGGACAAGTATCAAGATGACGAGCGGGTCGCCTCCGGTGATATCCTGGCCGCCGAGTTCATCAACCAGGGGGCCATCTACCGCGCCATCTTGAACGAGGATGGCAACTACTACACCCCGGAAGGCAAGGCGATGCGCAAGAGCTTCCTGCGCGCGCCGGTCAACTTCAAATACATCAGCTCCAACTTCAATCCGCGTCGCCTGCATCCGGTCACCGGCAAGGTACGCCCCCACAATGGCATCGACTATGTGGCGCCGGTGGGCACCCCCATCATGGCGGCGGGCAGCGGCAGCGTGGTGGCGGCCGGTTACAACCAGTTCAACGGCAACTATGTCTTCATCAAGCACGCCGGCAACTATGTGACCAAGTACCTGCACCTCTCCAAGCGCACGGTGAACAAGGGCCAGCGGGTCAAGCAGGGACAGACCATCGGTCTTCTGGGCGGCACCGGTCGGGTCACGGGCCCGCACCTGCACTATGAATTCGTGGTGGGGGGCGTGCACAAGAATCCCCGTACCCTGACCCTGCCTCAGGCAGAGACCCTCAGCGGCCGGGCACTGGCCAACTTCAAGGCCGAGAGTCGGCCCCAGCTCGCCAAACTCGACGGTGGCGAGCTGCAGCTGGCGCAGCACAAGCAGGACAATGACGACATCTAGCCCTGATGGCGGGCCAAGGAGCGTGGAATGAGTGAGCGTTATATCGGATTGATGTCGGGCACCAGCCTGGATGGCATCGATGCGGTGCTGATCGAAGCGAATGGCGACAGGCTGCGAGTCGAGTCGGCCCTCTGCCACCCCTGGCCCGCCGACACCGCCCGCGAGCTGCATGCCCTCTGTACTCCGGGTGAGCAGGAGATCGATCGCATGGGAGTGGCGGACAACCTGGTGGCGCGGGAGTTTGCCGCTGCCACCCAGGCGCTGCTCACCAAGGCCGGGCTCAGCCCCGCCGACATTCGCGCCATCGGCTCCCACGGCCAGACCATCCGCCATCGCCCCCAGCTCGGCTTTACCCTGCAAATCGGCAACGCGGCCCTGTTGGCGGCCCTCACCGACATCGACGTCATCAGTGATTTTCGCACCGCCGACATGGCCCTCGGCGGCCAGGGCGCGCCCCTGGTGCCCGCCTTCCATCAGGCGCTCTTCGCCAGTCCGGGGGCCCAGCGGGTGGTGCTGAACCTCGGCGGCATCGCCAATATCTCGGTACTGCCGGGCGCAGCTGACGGCGCTGGGGTCTACGGCTTCGATACCGGCCCCGCCAACACCCTGCTCGATGGTTGGTATCGCCGCCATCACCCCCAAGGTGGCGACTACGACGCAGGCGGCCAATGGGGCGCCAGCGGTACCCTGCTCCCGACCTTGCTCGCGCAGTTGCTGAGCCACCCCTACTTCGCCGCCCCCTGGCCCAAGAGCACGGGGCGGGAGATGTTCACCCTCGAGTGGCTGGACGGCACGCTGGCGGGTCAGAACCATGCCCCTGCCGATGTGCAGCGCACCCTGCAGGCATTGACCAGCCACAGCGTCGCTCACCAGTTGCCTGCGCTGGACAAGGCACATGGTCAGGCCGAGCTCTTCGTCTGCGGCGGCGGCGCCCACAACGACCCGCTGCTGGCCGAACTCGCCGCGCTCCTGCCCCAGTGGCGCATTGCCAGCACGACAACGCTCGGGCTCGCCCCCGACTGGGTGGAAGGAGCCGCCTTCGCCTGGCTGGCAAAGCGCTTCATTCACCGCGAGCCGGGCAATCTGCCCGCGGTCACCGGCGCCAGCCGTCCCACTGTATTGGGCGCCCTCTATCCCGCCTGAGACGAGTCACCGAATCCCATCTCTTCGAATAGAGCAAGCCCGATCAGGTGCACCTGATCGGGCTTGTTTGTATGCCTGGCGCCAGATGGAGCAGACCCATTCATGCCAGTGACACTGCGGGTGGGGGCCTCCATAGAGGCCGCATCGCGGCCTGAGCTCAGCAAACTGGACCAGAGCACTACAGGGAGGCGTCCGGGCCACGCTCCACAAAGGTGGACAAGACGATGTAGCTTCGGGTGCCATCAACACCCTCGATGTCCTGGATCTTGCCCAGCAGTTCTTCCAGCCCCTCGGTTTCACGCACCCGCACCTTGAGCATCACTCCACTATCGCCAGCGACCGTGTGCATCTCTTCAATTTCGGGCAGGCTCCCCAGGCTCAGCAGCCGCTTGGTACTGACCACGTTCTTGGTGTTGACCAGCACAAAGGCCAGGAGGGTTCGCCCAACCTTGCATCCGTCGATCTTCGCTACTGTTGCTTTGATGACGCCATCCCGTTTCAGACGCTTGACCCTGTCATGGACGGCCGGCGCAGACAAATGCAGCTCTTCACCCAGATCGACATAACTGCGAGCGCTGTCCACCGACAGCAGGCCTAATAACTTTCGGTCCACCTCATCCAATTTCGCAGGCAAGTGCCTTATCTGCTTAATGGCGTTCGTTTCTTCATTTTTGTTAGGCATTTCAGATTTATTTCCTAATTAAATTAACCATAACATGCGCCACTCAGACATTTTTAGCCATAGGAAAGTTTATGCCTCTCGCACTTTGGGCCCTCGTCGTCGGAGCCTTCGGTATTGGTACCACTGAATTCGTCATTGCCGGTTTGCTGCCCGCCATCGCGGTCGACTTTGACGTCACCATTCCTGTTGCCGCCAATCTGGCGACCAGCTACGCCCTGGGGGTCTTTGTTGGGGCCCCCTTGCTCATTATCGCCGGGAGAAGAACGTCAAAGAAGAACATGCTGGCCTTCCTGGCCCTGCTCTTCGTCATTGGCAACCTGGTCACGGCCATAGCCCCCACCTTTCAGGTCGCCATCATCGGGCGCCTCATTACCTCCTTGACCCATGGGGCATTCTTCGGGATAGGTTCGGTGCTTGCCTCAGAAATGGTGCCGAAAGAAAAACGCGTAAGGGCAATAGCCTTCATGTTCTCGGGCTTGACGGTCGCGAATCTGGTAGGGGTTCCTGCAGGCACCTGGCTTAGTCAACTGTTCTCATGGCAGGTAACCTTCTACACCATCACCGCAATCGGGGTGATAACCTTCATCGCCGTTCTGGCACTGATCCCTGGTACACCCAAGCCAGAAGCCCGGAGCATCACTCATGAATTCGCCGCCTTTGGCAACGCCAAGGTCTTGCTGGCCATGGGTATCACCATTCTCGGACCTGCCGCCTTCTTCACCTCGATCACCTATATAGCGCCGATGATGACCGAGACTGCCGGTTTCTCGGAAGAGGCCCTGACCTGGCTGCTGATGGTATTTGGCTTTGGTCTCTTCGTGGGCAACTGGTTGGGTGGACGATATGCCGATCGTGCGCTGATGCCGATGCTCTATGCCACCTTGCTGGCCCAGGCCATCGTGCTCTTCGTTTTCCATTTTGTTGCAACCAGTCAGATCGCATCCATCATCTGTATCTTCCTGATGGCGGCCTTTGGCTTTGCCACCGTCTCTCCTATCCAAAAGCTGGTGATGGACAAGGCCAAGGCCGCAGGCGCCCCGACCCTGGCTTCTGCCGTCAATATCGGATTGTTCAACCTGGGCAATGCACTGGGAGCCTGGCTGGGTGGCATGGTGATCGCATTCGGTCTTGGCTTCACTGCGCCCAACTGGGCGGGGGGGGCCCTGTCGATGGGAGCCTTGGTGCTCGCCATCATCTCCAGCCTGCTGGACAAGCGAGCGGCCCCGGCGTTGCAACCGCAGGGAGCAAGCACCTCATAGAGTCCCCCCTATATGGCCCAGAACAGCCACTCTCCGTATGAGGGCCTCCCCTAGAAGGCCCACCTCAGGAAGCGGCTCACCTGGCGCTTGACCGGCGCGCAGAGCGGGGGCTTCGGGGGCACCAGGTTGATCTCGGTGCGGCCGACCCTGGCCTCACCCCGCTGCAGGATCTGCAGATAATGGGGATGATGGCGCTGGATAAACAGGGACACCTGATAGGCCCAGGGCTTGGGCACCCCCCAGAGGGTGCTGGCCAGGGCGCCGACGATGCAGAAGAAGGCGGGCTCGCGCAGCCCCATCTTGATGCCGTTCTCCAGCGCGTCTTTGAGGGAGCCCGAGTGGGCGATGCAGGTCATGATGTTGACCATGAAATCCACGTAGTCCTCTTCCCCCCCGTTGCCGACCCGGGCCACCAGCTCGGGCTCGGGTCCAAAGCCAAACTGGTGGCCGATGTTCTCCAGCACGGCGTTGCGCTGGCGAATGACCTTGGCATAGAACATCAGCATGGCGGTGCAGTCGAGCACCTGGCACAGCACATCGTGGTGAGGGTGGGTTTTGGTGGGACGCGGGGTCGTCAGCAGGGCAATCTCCTCCGAGATGGCGAGCAGGCCGATGGGCACCGCCGTGCTGATGAAGGAGAGATCGATGGCGACCTCCAGATCCTGGCTGCCCTCCATCTGGGCGATGACCACATGTTCGGCAAACAGACGGCGCTGACGCTCGATAAAGGCGCCATAGACCAGGGATCTGTACTTCTTCTGGGGATAGGGGGTATCGAGCAGGGTCTCCATGGTCATGATGGCGGCACCGGCACGGCCACGCAGCTGGTAATCCGGCGCCAGGGGGAAATGTTTGCCAAGACGGGGGGGCGGCCTGAGGGTACAGGTTCGACAGTACATATCACCCAATATATAACCCAGCATAAATCCTCCACAGTCAGCTCATGATGATCACGGGCGCCGCTGCTGGAGAGTCTCTACCTGTGCGTCCAGTCGCCTCGTCGGGGGTGCTAGCGGCACAGCTAATATTATGATTAATAACAAGTTCAAAAAGCGACCCCCCTCCCATTTGAGTCACTTATTAACTTTTTAGTCAAAAAGTGTGAGCTGGATGGCCTGTCGAGCGCGTCCCGGCAGCGGATCCGTTGACACCCCACGGGCTAGGGATCTTCGTCCGGATGCCACCCTGGATGAGCGTCAGCGCCTCAGCAGGCGAGCGAGGAAATAGGCCACCACGAGCAGGGGCCAGAGGGAGAGCCACTGCCCCGGCAGCAGCCACAGCAGGGATAGCGAGGCTATCGTGCCGGCCAACAGCCCTGCCAGCGCCCCGCGGAGATGGCCGAGGGGGGCTCCCAGCCGAAAGTGACGGTCAAGACGGGAGAGCGTCAACAAACCAAGGCAACCGAGCAGCAAGGCGGCGCCCAGCAGCAGGGAAATGGTACCCCCCTCGCGGCCCATGCCAAGCAGGGCCGCCAAACCCATCAGCAGAAAAATGGGGCTCATCAGGGCGGTGGGCAACAACACCGACCACCAGACGAGGCCATAGAGGAGGGAGCGATTCATATCAATTTTTTGAACCCCATCCGCGATAAACACTGCCTTTTATCACCATGGCAGACGACATGGCGTGCATCACCGTCACTGTTCGATGGTTAATGCCATAAACAGGCTGTTGGGATCTGGCTGGTAATCCCCGAAGGGCTCGCAGTCCACAAAGCCGTGCTTGCGATAGAGGCCATGGGCCGGGGTGAAGAAGGCCATGGAGCCGGTTTCCAGCTTCAGCGTGCGATAGCCCCTGCCCCGCGCGATGGCAATCAGGTGCTGCAAGATGGCCGAACCCACTCCCCTGCCCCTGGCTGCGCCGTGCACCCGCATGGATTTGATCTCCCCGCCGTCGGCGTCAAGCTCCTTGATGGCGCCGCAGCCTACCAGGGTCTGCTCGTCATAGGCGGACCAGAAGGTGATGGCCGGCGCCCTGAGCCCGTCGAGATCCAGCGCATGCTTGCTCTCTGGCGGCGAGACGGCGCGCATGTCATCCAGATGGGCCTGCAAAAAAGCGGCTATCTCGGGACCGTCGAGCCTGTCGATGACGATTTCCATGAAATGAACTCCTTGATAAGGGGATGGCAAACACTCGGGTGGCCGATGTCAGCCTCACCGGAGCAGCCTCTATTGATACGCCATGGCAGACGCCAGATCCAGTTGCCCTCTTGCCAAAAAGTGACAACCCCGGACATGTATCGTCGGCATTCGTATCTCGTGGTCATATCCGGCCAGCGGGCCGGAAAATATATTCCATATTGGGCGATGAATATCGGGCATTGGCGCACCATCCATCAATATCTCATGCAGAAGCGGTGAATCCTATTTCAGGGCATGGCGTGATAACGGCGGCGCCGTGACTGGCTAGCATATTTCGCCTCGCCGAGATAGCCCCCATCAGATGTGTAAAATGCATAGTCATGCACCATATATTCTATTATCTGCAAGGACATGAATATTTTTAACCTGTTATTCACAGAAACCGGCCGCCAAGACAGCATGAAACCCCAGTCCATACTGGCCCGCATCGTCGAACATGCTAATTGAAGCGAGTTTCACCCTCTTTTATCGTGCATCAATGCGCAATCTGGCGATATTTCAGAGCGTTGAGCCATCTCATAGAATTGAGATCCCGGTTTGCATCGCGGCCAGACGCACTCCTAGAATCCCCCCGTCTGAAATAATCCAAACCAACCCTCTCTTATCCAATCCCTCTGCCTGGTGGATTGCCGCAATAACCGAGGAAAGGTTGTCGTTGATGGTTGTTCATCGAAACGGGCTCGCCGATATATTGGGCGACCCAGGATGGCCGCCGCCCGGCAATCCCTGGTCAGGATCCTACCTATCTCAATAATGAATATTTAGAAGAGGAACATCCTATGAGTGGCATCATTATCAAGGCGGCAAGAAATACCGAACACGCTCCCCAGCAACTGGGCCCCTACACCCAGACCGTGGCCTTCTCCCACTACAACAATATTTCGGCGCAACTGCCCGTCGATCCCCAAACCGGCAAGATGATCGGTGGCGATATCAAGGATCAGGCCAGACAGTGCCTCACCAATATCAAGGCCATCGTCGAGAGCATCGGCCATGTGATGGACGACACGGTGAAAGTCACCCTCTTCCTCAAAGACATGACGGCTCTGGACGCGGTGAACGGCGTCTATCGCGAATTCTTCCCAGGCTATGTACCGACCCGCACCGTGCTCGCCGTGGCCGCCCTGCCGATGAATGCCCTGGTGCAGATGGACGCCATCATCTCCAACGGCGAAGGCACCTTCCCGCAAGATCCCTGCCCCCTGGTCAAACTCGCCCGCAACAGCGACAAGGCACCGCAGTGTGCCCTCTCCACCCAGACCGTGGCCTTCTCCCACTACAACAACATCGGCGCCCAGCTGCCCATCGACATGGCATCGGGCAAGCTGGTCGAGGGTGGCATCATGGCGCAGGCGGCCCAGTGCCTGGCCCATATCAAGGCCGTGCTTGAAGGCATCGATGTGCCGTTCGACGACATCGTCAAGGTCACCGTCTACCTGCAGAGCCTCGCGGATCTCGACGCCGTCGACGAGGTCTACCGCACCTTCTTCCCGGACTCCGCCATCGCCCGCGCCGTCGCCTACCTGCCGGCCCGCAGCGTGATCGCCGCCTCCGCCCTGCCCATGGGCGCCCTGGTGCAGATGGATGCGGTCATCTCCCACGGTGACGGCACCCCGCCACAGCTGGTGGAAGACAGACACAACCTGGTGATCCGCGCCCGCAACAGCGACAAGGCGCCGCGCAGCCCGCTGCACACTCAGACCGTCGCCTTCTCCCACTACAACCATATCGCGGGCCAGCTGCCACTCGACATGACCACCGGCAAGGTGCTGACCGGCTGCGTCCGTGAGCAGACCGCCCAGTGTCTCGGCCATATCAAGGCGATTGTGGAGAGCATCGGCCACGTGATGGACGATATCGTCAAGGTCAATATCCAGCTGAAGCACATCGAGGATCTGGAGGCGGTCAACGCCATCTATAGCCAGTACTTCCCGAGCTACCATCCCGCCCGTACCGTGATCGGCGTAAGCGAGCTGCCCGCTGGCGCCCTGGTGCAGATGGATGCCGTGATGTCCAATGCGGAAAGCACCCCGCCGCAGGTGTAAGACTTTGCTTTAACGATAAAAATACACCGGCTTAGGCCGGTGTATTTTTACTGAAACATAAAATATGTCTAAAATAGGCGAATACTTTATCTTCGTAAAAACTCAACATTAAAGATGTAATAACTATACCACCAAGTCACACTTTATATCATTTACCATGCGCGTATAAAAATGATCGTGCGCTGATTTTGAAATATCACACCCCATTGCTCTTCTACCAAGATTTTTAGCTGCAACCAAAGTTGAACCAGAACCAAAAAATGGATCTACGATCAAGTCGCCATGGCTAGAACTCTGTGATATAAGAACCTCTAATAATGGAACGGGTTTTTCAGTGGGATAGCCACGATGAACACGCTTACACTCCAAAACATCAGGTATACCTAGATCATTTAATTTTTTCTTTCCTTTCTCAAAGAAAAGGATGAATTCATACTTAGCTCTATAATGATAGCCCATCCCAATTGCCATTTTATTCCAGACAATAGGCTTCCAAAACTTAAAACCCACTTTCTCTGCAATAGGCTTCACATAAAACATTGTTTCTTGATCACAAAACAAATAGAAATGTGAATTTTTTTTTAATACTCGATAAAGCTCTAGGAATAAGCTTTCGAAACGTTCATTGGGGAAAATATCAAACCATTGATTATTTGAACCATCACTTACTTTAAGTCGTGTTGTCGTCCCAATTTTACGGTGTTTTTCAAGGGATTCATATGGAGGATCAGTTATAACAAGGTCAACGCTTGCATCTGCAAGCGTTGACAACCAACTTACGGCATCATTACAAAATAGATTCATTTTCCCTACTTAAAAATAACTACAAAGTTTACCATTCAAGTGTACCGTTGATGGTTCACCAGGTTCTAATGTTCGACAATCAACACAGTAACTCTGGTCTCCCTGAGGATTTCCAGGTGTTACACGAGCGGGTGTTTGGCCGAAAGCTTCCGGATGACGATGAAATACATGCTCATGACCATTCGTAGCAGAGCAACGAGGGCATGATTTGTACTCACGGCCCGCTTCATCATATTTATGCAAAACTCCAACATTTAAGCGCTGACCACAACATTGGCAAGGCATCTAAATACTCCTTATCTCTGGTTTTGAAAAGTCAGAGGCTATTAACACTCTGATGGCTGTGACAAAAATATCGCCTTCAAACCAAATACCACCAAAGGAGTACTTCATGAAGCCTTTTTAGCTAATTTTGAGATCTTTATCATCATACAAACGCAGAAATACTATGAATTTATACAGTATGAGCTGCATAAAGAAAGCGCCTCCCGAGGGAGGCGCTTTTCAGCTCAATACAAAGCAATCAGCGATTACAGGGATTCAGCTGTCGCAACCACGTTTTCCACGGTAAAGCCGAATTCCTTGAACAGCAGCTCGGCCGGTGCGGACTCACCGAAGGTGTGCATGCCGATGATCTTGCCGTTCAGGCCCACGTACTTGTACCAGTAGTCGGCGATGCCCGCTTCGATGGCGACGCGCTTGGTCACGGAGGACGGTAGCACGGATTCCTTGTACTCGGCGGATTGGGCGTCGAACACGTCGGTGGCCGGCAGGGAGACCACGCGCACGGCACGGCCCTTGGCGGTCAGCTCAACGTAGGCGGCCACGGCCAGCTCCACTTCGGAACCGGTGGCGATCAGGATGATCTCCGGGGTACCGGCACAATCCTTCAGCACATAACCACCCTTGGCGACGTCGGCCAGCTGCTGGGCAGTACGGTCCATCTGGGCCAGGTTCTGACGGGAGAAGATCAGGGAAGTCGGGCCGTCGGTGCGCTCGATGGCGTGCTTCCAGGCGATGGCGGATTCCACCTGATCGCACGGACGCCAGGTGCTCATGTTCGGGGTCAGACGCAGGGAGGCGATCTGCTCGACCGGCTGGTGAGTCGGGCCATCTTCACCCAGACCGATGGAGTCGTGGGTGTAAACGAAGATGGCGCGCTGCTTCATCAGGGCGGCCATGCGCAGGGCGTTGCGGGCGTATTCCATGAACATCAGGAAGGTCGCGCCGTAAGGAATGAAGCCACCGTGCAGGGCGATGCCGTTCATGATGGCGGACATGCCGAACTCGCGCACACCGTAGTGGATGTAGTTGCCGGAGGCGTCGTCATTGGTCAGGGACTTGGAACCGGACCACATGGTCAGGTTGGACGGCGCCAGATCCGCGGAACCACCCATGAACTCGGGCAGCAGCTTGCCGAAGGCTTCCAGGGCATTCTGGGAGGCCTTACGGGTGGCGATCTTGGCCGGGTTGGCTTGCAGGGCTTCGATGATCTTGGCGGATTCTGCAGCCCAGTTGGCCGGCAGCTCGCCAGTGGTGCGACGCTTGAACTCGGCAGCCAGGGTCGGGTGCGCGGCTTCATAGGCGGCAAACTTGGCAGCCCAGTCGGCTTCCAGCTTGGTGCCCTTCTCCTGAGCGTTCCACTCGGCGGCGATGTCAGACGGGATGACGAACGGCGCGTGATCCCACTTCAGGAAGGCACGGGCGGCGGCGATCTCGTCGTTGCCGAGCGGTGAACCGTGGCAATCGTGGGAGCCGGACTTGTTCGGGGAACCGTAACCGATGATGGTGCGGCAGCAGATCAGGGTCGGCTTGCCGGTCTCGGCCTTGGCGGCTTCGATGGCAGCATTGATGGCTTCCGGGCTGTGACCGTCAACGGCCGGGATGACATGCCAGCCGTAGGCTTCGAAGCGCTTGGGGGTGTCATCGGTGAACCAGCCTTCGACGTGACCGTCGATGGAGATGCCGTTGTCATCCCAGAAGGCGATGAGCTTGCCGAGCTGCAGGGTGCCGGCCAGGGAGCATGCCTCGTGGGAGATGCCTTCCATCAGGCAGCCGTCGCCCATGAAGGCGTAGGTGTAGTGGTCGACGATGTCGTGACCCGGCTGGTTGAACTGCTCGGCCATGGCCTTCTCGGCGATCGCCATGCCCACGGCATTGGTGATGCCCTGACCCAGCGGGCCAGTGGTGGTTTCAATGCCAGGCGCATAACCGTACTCCGGGTGACCCGGGGTGCGAGAGTGCAGTTGACGGAAGTTCTTCAGGTCATCGATGGAGAGATCGTAACCGGAGAGGTGCAGCAGGGAGTACAGCAGCATGGAACCGTGGCCGTTGGAGAGAATGAAACGGTCGCGATCGGCCCACTTGGGGTTGTTCGGGTTGTGCTTGAGGTGGCCGCGCCACAGCACTTCGGCGATGTCTGCCATTCCCATGGGGGCGCCCGGGTGACCGGAGTTGGCTTTTTGAACGGCATCCATACTCAATGCACGAATGGCATTGGCAAGCTCTTTACGAGAAGGCATCTGTATCTCCTGCGATTGCTTCATTTGATGGCCAAGAATAAGGCGCGTTATTGTCCCAGCAGGGCGCGCGGCGTGCAAATGTTATCTGGGCGAATAAAGCCGCTTTGGGAGCACAATCGCTTTTCTTGGCCAGGCAAACGATTCAATCCGACACTCCCCTCCCCCCGAATGGGGTAGATGCCGACTCGGGCGGCGCCAAACCAAAATAGTGCTGGCAATCACCCATGGGGCTAATTAAAATAGACGTCCAGATGTAGATACCTCTACAGATTACCTGTCATTTTCCGGTTATGGCCGCGGCGATAACCCCATACGATTGAGAACCAAACATGGCAAAGCTGTTTACTTCCGAGTCGGTCTCCGAAGGCCATCCCGATAAAATCGCCGACCAGATCTCCGATGCGGTCCTGGACGCCATCCTGGTACAGGACACCAAGGCGCGCGTCGCCTGTGAGACCCTGGTCAAGACCGGCATGGTGATGGTGGCCGGTGAAGTGACCACCTCTGCCTGGGTCGACATCGAGCAGATCGTGCGCGACACCGTGCGCGAGATTGGTTACACCCACTCCGACATGGGCTTCGACGCCGACTCCTGCGCCGTGCTGAACGCCATCGGCAAGCAGTCTCCGGACATCAACCAGGGGGTTGACCGTACCGATCCGTACGAGCAGGGCGCCGGTGACCAGGGCCTGATGTTCGGTTACGCCACCAACGAAACCGACGTGCTGATGCCCGCCCCCATCACCTACTCCCACCTGCTGGTCAAGCGCCAGGCCGAAGTACGCAAGAACGGCACCCTGCCGTGGCTGCGTCCGGATGCCAAGAGCCAGCTGACCTTCGCCTACGACGACGCAGGCAAGATCCTGGGTGTGGATGCGGTGGTACTCTCCACCCAGCATTGCGACTCCATCAGCCACACCGATCTGGTGGAAGCGGTGCGCGAAGAGATCATCAAGCCGGTGCTGCCGACCGAGTGGATCACCAAGGACACCAAGTTCTTCATCAACCCGACCGGCCGCTTCGTCATCGGCGGCCCCATGGGTGACTGCGGTCTGACCGGTCGCAAGATCATCGTCGACACCTACGGCGGCATGGCCCGTCACGGTGGTGGCGCCTTCTCCGGCAAAGACCCCTCCAAGGTTGACCGCTCTGCCGCCTACGCTGCCCGCTACGTGGCCAAGAACATCGTCGCCGCCGGCCTCGCGGATCGCTGCGAAGTGCAGGTCTCCTACGCCATCGGCGTGGCCGAGCCGACCTCCATCAGCGTCGAAACCTTCGGCACCGGCAAGGTCGCCGAGGAGCTGCTGGTGAAGCTGGTACGCGAGCACTTCGAGCTGCGCCCCTACGGCCTCATCGAGATGCTGGATCTCAAGCGTCCCATCTACCAGGCAACCGCCGCCTATGGTCACTTCGGCCGCGACGAGTTCCCCTGGGAGAAGACCGACAAGGCCGCCCTGCTGCGCGACGTCGCCGGTCTGTAATGTCCCAAGGCATGAGCCTGTGATAAAAGGGGAGCCTGGCTCCCCTTTTGCTTATCCGCCGACCGACAGGATTGCCCATGACGGCCCTCCCCTCCCCCACAGCCCTGCTCGCCGAGCGGGTCGACGCCTGCTTCACGCAGGCCGAGGCACGCCTCGGCCGTGCCTTCCCACGCCCGCGCATCCACTGCAATATGCGGGGCCGGGCGGCGGGGTCGGCACGGCTGCAGACCTGGGAGTTGCGCTTCAACCCTGCCCTCTATCAGGCCAACCAGCAGGCCTTCATGGACGAGGTGGTGCCCCACGAGGTGGCGCACCTGCTGGTCTATGCCCTCTGGGGAGAAGGGCGCGGCAAGAGCCGGGTGCTGCCCCACGGCCGCCAGTGGCAGTCGGTGATGCGGGAGGTGTTTAACCTCGAACCCAGAACCACCCACAGCTTCGATCTCACGGTGCTGAACCAGAATACCCAGCCCTATGCCTGCGCCTGCCAGCAGCATCAGCTCTCCATTCGCCGTCACAACAAGGTGATGCGCGGGGAGGCCCGTTACCACTGCCGCCGCTGTCGCCAGCCGCTGATGCATCAACCGGGTACGGATTGAGTCAACCCGTGGCGCATCTCTGTGATAGGGTGCCCGGCGTCGCTTCATCGTTTCATTTTCAAGGATCCCCATGTCTCGCCCCCAGTTTGCTTTTCATCTGCCCCTGCTCTCCCTCGGCCTCACCCTGCTGATCAGCGCTCCGCTCCAGGCCCAGGAAGCCCAGACCTTCCGCGCCGCCAAGCAGGATCTCGTCAAGCTCTACCAGAGCCATCCCAGCACCTTCTATTGCGGTTGCAACATCAAGTTCAACGGCAAGAAGATGGCGCCGGACTGGGAGAGCTGTGGCTACCTGCCCCGCAAGCAGGCCAATCGCGCCGCCCGCATCGAGTGGGAGCACGTGGTGCCCGCCTGGGAGTTCGGTCATCAGTTGCAGTGCTGGCAGGACGGCGGGCGCAAGAACTGCGGCAAGAGCGATGAGTTCAACAGGATGGAGGGCGACATGCACAACCTCTTCCCCGCCATCGGCGAGGTGAACGGCGACAGAGCCAACTACGGCTTCTCCGACTGGAACGGCAAGCCGAACCAGTACGGCAAGTGCCAGATGCTGGTGGACTTCAAGACCCGCCAGGTGCAGCCGCCCAAGGGGCCGGTGCGCGGCCAGATCGCTCGCGCCTACCTCTACATGGGGGAGCAGTACGGGCTGCGTCTGGCGGCGCAGCAGCGTAAACTGTTCGAAGCCTGGGACAGACAATATCCGGCGGATCGCTGGGAGTGCGAGCGCAACCGCCGCATCGGCAAGCTGCAGGGCAATACCAATCCCTTTATTGAAAAGCAGTGCCAATGACCCCATCTAGCGGGGAGGGCCGGGCCCTCCCTCGTCAGCCGTGGTGCCCTCCGGGCGCGACCGGCTGCCAGCGGGCTCACGGCGCCATCTACAACCCTGTTTCATGCTGCCGGATGATGATTTTTCGATTCACCTGAACCATGAAATGGCTGTTTGACAGCAGACTGAACCATTCAAGCGTCAGCCAAGAGACAAATAGACAGCATGCGCATTCCACGTATCTATGAGCCGGCCTCCCTGCAGGTCGGTCAGACCCTGGCCCTGTCGGAAGACGGCGCCAACCACATCGGCCGGGTGCTGCGCATGCAGCCGGGCCAGCCCCTCGAGCTGTTCAATGGTGACGGCCACCAATACCCCGCCACCATCGCCAGCGTCGGCAAGAAATCGGTGGAAGTCCACATCGACAGTTGCGAGGCCCAGTCGGTGGAGTCGCCCCTCGCCATTCATCTGGGCCAGGTCATCAGCCGTGGCGACAAGATGGACTTCACCATCCAGAAATCCGTGGAGCTCGGCGTCACCTGCATCACCCCGCTCTTCTCCGAGCGCTGCGGCGTCAAGCTGCCGGCGGATCGGCTGGAGAAGAAGCGCGAGCAGTGGCAGAAGGTGGTGATCAGCGCCTGCGAGCAGTGCGGCCGCAATACCGTGCCCGAGGTGCGCATGCCCATGGAGCTGGACGCCTGGCTGGCGGAAGAGACGAAAGAGCTCAAGCTCAACCTGCACCCGCGCGCCGAATACAGCATCAACACCTTGCCGGTACCCGAACATGGCGTGCGCCTGCTGATCGGCCCGGAAGGGGGCTTGTCTAGCGATGAGATCGCCCGTACCGTGCAGGAAGAGTTCAAGGAGATGTTGCTGGGGCCACGGGTGCTGCGCACCGAAACAGCCGCCCTGACCGCCATCACGGCGCTGCAGTGCCGCTTTGGCGATCTCGCCTAATGCCATCGGGCAGCGTCGATAAGCCGCGTGGCGGCATCATCGAACGCTTGCAGCCTCAAACGGCCGATTACGCTTCGCTAATCGCCCCTACAACCCAATCGAGCCACAGAAGGAATTTCGGATGAGCATCAAACTCGGCATCGTGATGGACCCCATCTCGGCCATCAACATCAAGAAAGACTCCAGCTTCGCCATGCTCGAAGAGGCACAAAAACGCGGCTACGAGCTCTTCTATCTGGAGATGTCGGATCTCTACATGGAGGCGGGCCGCGCCTTCGGCACCATGCGTCCCCTCAAGGTGCAGTACGACTACGCCAACTGGTTCGAACTGGGCGAGGTGGTGGATCAGCCCCTCTCCACCCTGGATGTGATCCTGATGCGCAAGGATCCGCCGTTCGACACCGAGTTCATCTACGCCACCTATATGCTGGAGCGGGCCGAGGACGAGGGTACCCTCATCGTCAACAAGCCCCAGAGCCTGCGTGACGCCAACGAGAAGCTCTACACCGCCTGGTTTGCCGAGCACACCCCCACCACCCTCGTGACCCGTCGCGCCGACAAGCTGCGTGCCTTCCACGCGAAGCACAAGGACGTGATCTTGAAGCCCCTTGACGGCATGGGCGGCGCCTCCATCTTCCGCATGAAGGAAGATGATGCCAACGTCGGCGTCATCATCGAAACGCTCACCGAGCACGGCAGCCAGTACTGCATGGCCCAGACCTATCTGCCCGCCATCAAGGACGGCGACAAGCGGGTGCTGGTGGTGGACGGGGAACCCGTGCCCTATTGCCTGGCCCGTATCCCGGCGCAAGGGGAGACCCGTGGCAACCTGGCGGCCGGTGGTCGCGGCGAGGCGCGCCCCTTGAGCGAAGCGGACTGGGCCATCGCCCGCGCCGTCGGGCCCACCCTGAAAGAGAAGGGCCTCATCTTCGTCGGTCTGGATATCATCGGCGATCGGCTGACCGAGATTAACGTCACCAGCCCGACCTGCATCCGCGAAATTGAGGCGGCCTTCGACGTCTCCATCACCGGCATGCTGATGGACGCCATCGAGCGTCGCCTCGGCAAGTAAGGGATCTCCCGCCTAACAGGGGCCCGCGCGGCCCCTGTGTTCATTGCGCCAGGACACAGGCTTTCGGCCACGCTGGCCCTTGCCGTGAAAAAGCGGTTTTGCCCACCGCCCCTAACTGCCATAATCACCCCAAATACCTTTGCACTATTTGATATCTATGCAAACACTGCAAAATCACTACCTGCTCGCCATGCCGAGCCTGACGGATGCCTACTTCGAACGTTCTCTCGTCTACCTGTGCGAGCACAGCAGCGAGGGGGCCATGGGGCTGGTGGTCAATATTCCGGTCGACATGTCCCTGGATACCATGCTGACCAAGCTCAAGCTCAATCCCCCCGACACCACCCAGATGAAGCAGCCGGTGCTGCAGGGGGGGCCGGTTCACGCGGATCGAGGCTTCGTGCTGCACAGCTTCCGCCCCGGTTTCAGCTCCACCCTGCAGGTGAGCGACGAGATGATGGTCACCACCTCCAAGGACATCCTGGAGACGCTCGGTACCGACGAGGCCCCCAGCCACTGGCTGGTAGCCCTGGGTTACGCCGGCTGGAGCGCAGGTCAGCTCGAACAGGAGCTGGTGGATGGCGCCTGGCTGGTGATCCCCCCCAACGCGGATCTGGTGTTCAACACCCCCATCCACCAGCGCTGGCAACAAGCCGCCGCCAGCATCGGCATCAATCCGTTGCACCTCTCCAGCCAGGTGGGACACAGCTAAGCCCCCGGGCCGTCCTGACTTCCCTCTGCTTTCAGGGAAGTCAGAACGCCTATTCATGTACCCCAGTTTCGAGGACTCTCATGTCATCACGCAGCATCATGGGCTTTGACTACGGCACCAAGAGTATCGGTGTCGCCATCGGTCAGGAGCTGACCGGCACCGCGCAGCCCCTTCGTTCCCTCAAGGCCAACGACGGCATCCCCAACTGGGATGACATCGAGAAGCTGCTCAAGGAGTGGCAGCCAGACCTGCTGGTGGTGGGTCTGCCGCTCAACATGGATGGAACCGAGCAGGAGATCACGGTGCGCGCCCGCAAATTCGGCAATCGCCTGCACGGCCGCTTCGGCAAGCCGGTGGAGTTCAAGGACGAGCGCCTCACCACCACCGACGCCCGTGCTCGCCTGTTCGAGCGCGGCGGCTACAAGGCGCTGGACAAGGGCAGCGTGGACGGGGTCTCCGCCCAGCTCATCCTGGAAGCCTGGATGGAAGAACAATACTGACCACACCGGGAGCCAAGGCTCCCGGTGTTACATCCTGTCGCACTCCTCCCGCCATGTACGATTCTGTCGCCCGTATCCCGGTTTGGCATTTCCCCTTCCTTTATCATGGATAAACTATAAAACAGCGTTTCTAATTTATAGGCCTATCCAGATATGAACCAATTTGTCCTGGCCGATGCCAGCCGCTGCATCGGCTGCCACGCCTGTGAAGTGGCCTGCGTGATGGCGCACAATGGGGAGCAGCACGTCGCCGCTGCCGCCGACTTTCACCCTCGCCTTCAGGTGATCCGCCATCAGGCGCTGCGCACCGCCGCCCTCTGCCGTCACTGTGACGAGGCTCCCTGCGCCGCCTCTTGCCCCAGCGGGGCCATCATTCAACGCAACGGGGGCGTCCAAGTGCTCCTCGAGCGCTGCATCGGCTGCAAGAGCTGTGTGCTCGCCTGCCCGTTTGGCGCCATGCGAATGGCCCCCCAGGCTGGCAGCCAACGCCATGTGGCCCACAAATGCGACCTGTGCGAGGGGCGTGAACAGGGTCCGGCCTGCGTGGCGGCCTGCCCGAGCGAGGCCCTGCAACTGATGGACGACGCGGCGCTCGCACGGCTGCGTCGGCAACGTCAGCAATGCAGCGCCACTGGGGAAAGACCCCCCCCCTTTAACCACAAGCGCGACCAGCTGGCGCGTACCGCCCCTCGCTGCGATCCCGCCAAGATCCCCCTCAATCTACGTAAAACCACCTTCACCGAGCTCTATCCCACCTACACGGCCGAGCAGGCCAGCCAGCAGGGGCAGCGCTGCCTCGGCTGCGGCGACCACAGCATCTGCGAATGGCGTTGTCCCCTGCACAACCGGATCCCCCACTGGATTGAGCTGGCTCGCGAGGGGCGCATCCTGGAGGCAGTGGAGCTCTCCCACCAGACCAACAGCCTGCCCGAGATCACCGGCCGCATCTGCCCCCAGGATCGCCTGTGCGAAGGGGCCTGCACCCTCAAGGAGGAGTCGGGATCCATGACGGTCGGGGCGCTCGAGCGCTACATCACCGAACAGGCGCTGGCGCTCGGCTGGCGACCGGATCTCTCCTATCTGCAACCGACCGGCAAGCGGGTGGCCATCATAGGGGCTGGGCCTGCCGGGCTGGGGTGCGCCGACATCCTGGTGCGCAACGGCATCTCGCCCGTGGTGTTTGATCGCCATCCGGAGATAGGCGGCCTGCTCACCTTCGGCATCCCGGCGTTCAAACTCGACAAGGAGGTGCTGAGCCGCCGCCGCAAGCTACTGACGGAGATGGGAGTCGAGTTTCGGCTGGGCGTCGAGGTGGGTCACGATCACCTCGCCCGGTTGCTGCGCGAATTCGATGCGGTCTTCGTCGGCGTGGGCACCTACAGCGCCATGAAAGGCAACCTTCCCAACGAAGAGGCGCCGGGCGTCCATGCCGCCCTGCCCTACCTGATGGCCAGCACCCGTCATCTGATGCAGTTGCCCCAGCCCCAAGACGAACCCTATCTCGATCTCGCAGGCCAACAGGTGGTGGTACTGGGAGGCGGCGACACCGCCATGGATTGCGTGCGCACGGCGCTGCGTCAGGGGGCGACCCGCGTCACCTGCGCCTATCGCCGGGATGAAGCCAACATGCCGGGTTCGCGCAAGGAGGTGAAAAACGCCAGGGAAGAGGGGGCCGAATTCGAGTTCAATGTGCAGCCTGTTGCCATTGAAACCGATGAACAGGGTGCCGTCTGTGGTATCCGCATGCAGCGCACCCGCATGGGAGACCCCGATGCTGCCGGCCGCCGCCGTCCCGTGGTGATCGAGGGCTCAGAGTTCCTGATGCCAGCCGATGCGGTGCTGATCGCCTTTGGCTTCAACCCTCATCCATTGCCCTGGCTCGAAGCCCAGAGGGTGCGTCTCGATCGCTGGGGCAGGATCGCCACCTCCCAGGCAGCCCCCTTCGCCTTCCAGACCAGCAACCCGCAGATCTTCGCCGGGGGCGACGCCGTCCGGGGTGCCGACCTGGTGGTGACCGCCATGGCCGAGGGGCGCCAGGCCGCCGCCGGCATCATGCAATACCTGGGGGCCAGGCCACAACGCCCCGAGGTCACGGCAACCGGCCTCAGCCGTCAGGCCTCTCACATAGGCACAACGTCGGCCAGTCCGACCTGAACCACAACGCAGCAACGCAATTGAAGCTGAAAAACAAAGGGGGAGCCGGTGGCTCCCCCTTTGCGATGCCGGCGCCACGACCCGCACGGCGGTCACGGGCTCGAGGTGCCCCGTTGACACGCGGGACCTTGCCGTGGGCGCCAGCGTGTTCACTTCGCTCGCCCAAGGGGACCTGTCTGCGCGTTCTACTTGTCCAGCTGTTGCAGTATCCGGTAAGCGGTCTGGATGCGCACCTCGTTGGGGTAGTTACGATTGGCCAGCATGACGATGCCTATCCCCCTGGCAGGCACGAAGGCCACGTAGGCACCGAAGCCGTTGGTGGAACCCGTCTTGTTGAAGAGGGTACTCGCCTTCGCCGGAGCGGGCTTGAGCACAGGGGTCACCGGCTGGGGCTTTAACACCATGTCGTTGCTGTTGCCAGCCAGCAGGGTCTCCAGGCTCAGCGGGTAGTCATACATCTCCCAGCCCAGCCCCTGGGTCATGGGCCCCACCGAATAGAGGCCGGTGTGAGTCAGGGAAATGGCGGCCTGCAACCGCTCGCCCGGCTGCCCGGCCTCGTTCGTCCCGGCCCTGCTTTCCTCGGCCATATTCGCCTCGACGAAGCGGAGCAGATCCCGCGCCGAGGTCTTGATGCCGTAAGCCTCGGCGGCCAGCATGCCGGGATTGACCCGGATGGCCTTGTCAGCCTTGTCATAGCCGAAGGCATAGTGCGCCATGGCCGCCTCGGGTACCCTGAGATAGGTGTGGCTGAGACCAAGCTGGGGCAACAGGGTCTGCTCCATCAGTTGCTCGAAGGCGCTCCCCTGGCTGCGAGCCGCCAGATGGCCGAACAGGCCGATGCTGGGATTGGAATATTGGCGATGGGTACCGGCCGGATAGGCGGGCGACCACTGTCGATAGTAAGCCTGCATGCTGGCATCTGAGTTCACCTCATCCGGGAATTGCAAGGGCAGACCGCCGGCGCTGTAGGTGGCAAGCTGCCCCATGGTCACCCGATCAAAGGCGCTGCCCTTGAGGGCAGGATCGAGCGTGCTCACCGGGTCATTCAGTCCAAAATGGCCACCGACGACCCCATAGGCCCCCAGCGTCGCGGTGAGCGTCTTGCTGACCGATCCTATCTCGAACAGGGTCTGCTCATCGACCGGAATACCCGCCTCCTTGTTGGCGAGGCCATAGTGGAAGAGATGGGTTTGACCGTCCTTGAGCAGGGCTACCGCCATCCCCGGGATCCGATACTGTGAAAGCACCGGCGCTATGGCCTCGTCCACCGAGGCCTTGAGTGCCTCCTGCCCGGTACCAGCCTGAGCCAGACCGGCCCACAGCAAGCTGGTCAGGGCCAGCCAGTTCATCCCCAGTCGTTGTTCCATGCGCTTCTCCTCTCTATCGGTTTGGATTGCCGCCTCGACGGCAGGCAGTGACACCATCCTAAACCGGTTGCGTGTGCTCACTGTGAAGTCTGGGGAACCTGATGATCGGGGCCGCCATCGGCCAGCCAGCGTAAAAAAAGGGGAGCCAATGCTCCCCTTGTTCATTCTGCCTTTGAACGGCGCGGCACTCAGGCCTGCTTGTTCTTGGGAGGATTGTCCCAGATCCCCTCTTCCAGCTGGCTGCGCAGCTCGGGGTACTTGTTGGCATCGAAGGTCGGCAACCGGCCCAGCTTGAGCTGATCGTTGTAATCCTTGGCCAGCTTGATGGCGACCCCGGAGAGCAGCAGTATGGCCACCAGGTTGACGATGGCCATCATCCCCATGGAAACGTCCGCCAGCGCCCACACGGTCGGCAGCTCGCCCACGGAACCGAACATCACCATGCCCAGCACGAACATGCGGAACAGCATCAGGCCGCCCTTGTGGTTGTGCTCGAGGAACACCAGATTGGTCTCGGCGTAGGAGTAGTTCGCGACGATGGAGGTGAAGGCGAAGAAGAAGATGGCCGCGGCGATGAAGATGTTGCCACCGCCCCCGATCTGGGAGGAGAGCGCACGCTGGGTCAGCTCGACCCCGGTCACCCCGGAGCCCGGTTCAAACTGGCCGGACATCAGGATGATGGCTGCGGTACAGGTACAGATGACGATGGTATCGAGGAAGACCCCCAGCATCTGCACATAGCCCTGGGAGGCCGGGTGCGGCGGATAGGGAGTGGCGGTAGCGGCAGCGTTCGGCGCCGAGCCCATGCCCGCCTCGTTAGAGAAGAGACCGCGCTTGATGCCGTTGATCATCGCCTGGGAGATCGCATACCCCATGGCGCCAGACCCCGCCTGCTCGATGCCAAATGCCGACTTGATGATGAGGGCGAACACATGGGGCAGCTCGGTGATGTTCATCACCACCACGAACAGCGCCATCAGGATGTAGGCCATCGCCATGAAGGGCACCACCAGCTCGGCGAAGCGGGCGATGCCGCGAATGCCGCCGAAGATGATGAGACCGGAGAGGACCACCAGGGTCAGACCGCTCACCCAGTCGGGAATGCCGAAGGCCACGTTCATGGCCAGGCTGATGGAATTGGCCTGCACTGCGTTGAACACCAGACCGAACGCCAGCAACAGACAGAGGGAGAAGACCACCCCCATCCAGCGCATGCCAAGGCCGCGCTCCATGTAGTAAGCCGGGCCGCCACGGTAGTTGCCGTCCTCATCCTTGACCTTGTAGAGCTGGGCCAGGGTGCTCTCGACAAAGGCCGTTGCCATGCCGATGAAGGCGATCAGCCACATCCAGAAGATGGCGCCAGGGCCACCCAGATAGATGGCGACGGCCACACCGGCCAGGTTGCCGGTGCCGACCCGTGCCGCCAGGCTGGTGCACAGGGCTTGGAAGGAGGAGATGCCGGCCTTGTCGGATTTACGGCTGTTGCGCAGTACCGAGAACATGTGGCCGAAGTGGCGAACCTGGATAAACCCCAGGCGGAAAGTGAAAAAGATCCCGACCCCGATGAGCAGGTAGATGAGCACGGCTCCCCACATCAGGTCGTTAATCATTGCGATCAAGGTGTCCATAATTCTCTCGTTGTTGTTATCACATCCATGGTCAGTCTGCGCTGACCGCTCTCTGTCTATGTTGGAATTAGCTTTTCGCTAAAGGGGCGGAATCTAGCATAGGGAGACGGTTCGGAATAGTGATTCAGTTCACTACAAAGACAAAAAACGAACGATTTGACCCAATAAAGCTTCATTTAGCACGCAAATTTTCAACAAATTTTGGTGTGCAATTCATCCATCGACAAGTTAGCGCCAAAAGGATACCTGTCGCAATTCCCCCTTGGGGAGAGACGCACTGAGCTGAGCTGCGGTGGGCGGGAGACAAGCGTTTACCTGCAGGGAGGCGGGCCAAACCGGCTGTAACGCAAAACGTTTTACACGTAATAAAATTTCAAGTGGTTGATGAAAGTATTTATGTGACCGACTTAACAGATTTGATAATCAACCAAAAAATTTGTATTTATTCAGCCTGCAACCCGCCAGGATGAAATTCGTTAAAACCACCATTAATCAGATGGTTAGCACTCATCTTCGACCTCGCTTGCCACAACTGCGCGAGAAGCATACACCCCCCCCTATTGCAGGATGCGCCACATCCGTATTAATTAGGCAGGCAATGGCGATGGGCCCTGTCCATCGTGCTTTTCTGAGCCTGAGCCGTCGATATCCTGTAATTTAATTTCAGAGCTGCCGTCTCACGCCCGCCACCCCGGGATCGCTCCCGCATAAAGAGATGATATTTGCTATGGCCGATAAATTGACCCAGCTGAAAGCCCTGACCACGGTAGTTGCCGACACCGGCGACATCGAAGCCATCAAGCGCTACCAGCCCATCGATGCCACCACCAACCCCTCCCTGGTGTTGAAGGCATCCGAGATCCCCGAGTATGCGGCACTGATCGACGACGCCATCAGCTGGGCCAAATCCCAGAGCCAGGACAAGGCACAGCAAATCATCGACGCGGGCGACAAGCTGGCGGTCAACATCGGTCTGGAAGTGCTAAAAATCGTACCGGGTCGCATCTCCACCGAAGTGGATGCCCGTCTCTCCTTCGATACCCAGGCCAGCATCGCCAAGGCCCGCAAGCTGATCCGCCTCTACAACGAAGCCGGCATCAGCAATGATCGCATCCTGATCAAGCTGGCCTCCACCTGGGAAGGGATCCGCGCCGCCGAGGTGCTGGAGAAGGAAGGCATCCAATGCAACCTGACCCTGCTGTTCTCCTTCGCCCAGGCCCGTGCCTGTGCCGAAGCCGGCGCCTTCCTGATCTCCCCCTTCGTCGGTCGCATCCTCGACTGGTACAAGGCCAAGCACAACCGTGACTACACCGCGAGCGAAGATCCGGGCGTGGTTTCCGTCACCGCCATCTACGACTACTACAAACAGCACGACTACCCGACCGTGGTGATGGGTGCGAGCTTCCGCAACACCGGCGAGATCCTAGAGCTGGCTGGTTGCGATCGCCTGACCATTGGCCCGGCCCTGCTGGAAGAGCTGAGCAAGGCCGAAGGCACCGTGGTTCGCAAGCTGAACTACACCGGTGAGCGCAAGGCCAAACCGACCCCCATGACCGAAGCCGAATTCCGCTGGGAGCTGAACCAGGACGCCATGGCGGTCGAGAAGCTGGGTGAAGGCATCCGCATGTTCGCCGTCGATCAGGGCAAGCTGGAAACCATGCTGGCCGGTCGTCTGTAAGGAGGAGCGCGTCCCCCGCTCGTCGCCAGGTCGCTGTTTTCACACCGAAAAACAGGAGCGATCCCCTCGACGACTGACGCCGCATCCCCCCGAAAAAAACCGGGCTCCCGCAAGGGCTGCCCGGTTTTTTTATGGGCCTTATTCAGTTGTCACAAGGTCGTCACAAAAACGTTTTATTTTCAATGTCACCGTGTTATACGGATGGTGACAACCATAAAACCAAGGAGGGAGCCATGGACATGTTCAACTTCGATTTTGACGAGGTCGTTGAGCTGGGTTCACGTAGCCGCGGGACATCGGGAAAAAAACGCAAATGGCGCGAGATCGAGGCGCTCAAAGACAAGCACCGCCTGCAAAAGGAGTTGCAGTCCATCGATATCGCCTATGAAGGTTCGGACGATCTGGAGCTCTGAGCCACGCGCAGCCAGCGAGACCCCATAACAAAACGCCCCGCAACAGTCGGGGCGTTGTCGTTTCTGTCGGGGCTCAGGATGAGAGCGGCTGGGAGAGCTGCTTGGCCAGGGCCTGGAAGTGCTGGCTCACTTCGGCCCCGAACAGGGGGTCATGGTCCGCTTTGTTGTGCCAAAGCTGCTCCAGGTGGCGCCAGTCATCCTCGGTCAGGGAGCTGCGCAGGTGAGGGAAGATAACCCCCTCCTCATAGTTCATGTGCGCCTCCTGCTGATCGATGAACTGCTCCAGGCGGGTAGTAAACTGATCCAGCGGGATGACCGCATCCATCAGGATCATCTCCACCATCTCTTTTAGCTCGGTGCCCGCCTCCATCAGCCTGGCGTGCTCCTCATGCAGGCGGTTCGCCACCTCCCCCTCCACCACCCTGTACTTCAGGTAGTAGTCGTAAATCATGTCCTCCTTGGGGTGATGGACCTTGTCAGACACCTCTCGCAGATAGTCCACCACATCCCGGATCAGGAAGTAGCTGACGGGCTGCTCGCCGCGAATGGCGACAAGCTTGTACTTGAGCAGCTGCAGCAGCTTGGCGATGTTGAGGTGATCCTTGTGCAAACTGGATAACATGGGCACTCCTTGCGCTCGGTAGATGAAGGTTCTTGCTCGAGTATACGGTCATTTATTGCGCCAACTTTGCACTCAATCAAATCTGGCGCAGACAATTCCCCTCGTTGACCCGACCTCACACCAGGCATCTAGCCACCCAGTCAGCCAAGCCGCCGGCCATCGTCACAGACCCGTGGCCATCCTCAACCGGCGCTGGGCGCCGAGCAGACCGAGAGCCAGTCGATGGGCGCCTTGCCCTGCGCATCCAGCAGGCGGTTGGTCTCGGAGAAGTGGCCGCAGCCGATGAAACCGCGATGGGCGGAGAGCGGGCTCGGGTGCGGCGCACTCAGCACGTGGTGGCGCTGCCTGTCGATGAAACGCCCCTTCTTCTGGGCATGGGCTCCCCACAGCAGGAAGACCACCCCCTGGCAGCTGGCGTTGACCTGCTCGATGACTCTGTCGGTGAAGGTCTCCCAGCCCAGATGTGCATGGGAGTGGGCCATGCCGGCCTGCACCGTCAGCACGGTGTTGAGCAGCAGGACGCCCTGTGTGGCCCAGGACTCCAGGAAGCCGTGGTTGGGCGTGACAAATCCTGGCAGATCCCGCTGCATCTCCTTGTAGATGTTGACCAGAGAGGGGGGCGTGCGCACCCCGGGCAGCACGGAGAAGCAGAGGCCGTGGGCCTGGTTCGGACCGTGATAGGGATCCTGACCCAAAATCACCACCTTGACCTGGTCCAGCTCGGTCAGCTTGAAGGCGTTGAATACCTCGGTGGCGGGGGGATAGATCACCTTGCCCGCCTCCCGCTCACTCCTGACGCTCGCCAGGGTCGCCTTGAAATAGTCCTGCTCCTTCTCGGATCCAATCACATCAGTCCAGGTCTGCACGCCATTCTCCTCTTCAATACCCCAAATACCCGGTCCAGGGCGCCCCGTGCACACACGCAGGCCCCGGACGCAAACGAGGGGCCCAGAATAGGGGGCAAGGAGTGCGGACGCAACCGTGGCCGGACAACACAGGCCCCGCCCAGACAGGGATCCGCCTCTCTATTCCTCCCAGAATCCATCCAATTAAACGATAGACAAGAAGAGATACCATCTTTTATATCGATAGATTTTGGCCCGAATAGGCCCTGTCATCCCTGCGCCCTGACCACCTTGGCCACGTGTTTGCCCGATGGGGCGCCATCCCGGCAACAAAAAACCCGAAAAGATGTAGTTAAATTACTATATTTGAGAAATATAAAATGCATAATCCATATATCTTACGAAATCATAAAAATGATAGATTTTTGATTAAACTCAATTATTTAATATCATTCACACGGCGCTATTCACGTATTTTTTGATTTAGATCAATTTTCGTATTATTACCTCCGTGGTATACATGACCCCAACGAAGTAAAGGTGTAAGGCAAGCCCCCTTTAAATCATCCCGCTGCCGAGGTGGTTTAAAAACATCAGGGGTATCTCCTTACCATTGAAACCCCTTCCTATGAGGAGTCATACCATGATCAAGGGCATCCAAATCACCCAGTCCGCCAACGCCGCTCTGCTGAACTCTTTCTGGCTGCTGGACGAAGAGAAGCAACAAGCCCGTTGCATCTGCGCCAAGGGCGACAGCTTCACCGCCGACCAGGAAGTGTCCCTGTCTGACCTGGGTCAATTCGAATACCGTGAACTGCCGGTGCAGACCGAACCCGTGGTGGAAGGTGGCCAGCACCTGAACGTCAACGTGCTGCGCCGCGAGACCCTGGAAGATGCCATCGCCAACCCGGAAAAATACCCGCAGCTGACCATCCGCGTCTCCGGCTATGCAGTGCGCTTCAACGCCCTGACCCCGGAACAGCAGCGTGACGTGGTCACCCGTACCTTCACCCAGAGCCTGTGATAGCCTCTGCGGTCAAGTGACCATGAAAAACGGCCCATCAGGGCCGTTTTTTTTATGGGCGATCCACACCCGTTTCGATGACGCCCCTCGTCGCCCCTAGGCTTGCCGATCGAGCGTTGGGGCAGCGGCCGATACGGCAGCAGGGTTGGCCAGCGCCGCCTGCATCTGCCCCTCGTCCAGCTGATCGCAATAGCGAGCCACCACCAGGGTCGCCACCCCGTTGCCGATGAGGTTGGTCAGGGCCCGCGCCTCCGACATGAAGCGATCTATCCCGAGGATCAGCGCCAGCCCGGCCAGCGGCAGATGCCCCACCGCCGAGATGGTCGCCGCCAGCACGATGAAGCCGCTGCCGGTGACCCCGGCCGCCCCCTTGGAGGAGATGAGCAGCACCACCAGCAGGGTGATCTGGTGGAACAGATCCAGCGGGGTATTGGTCGCCTGGGCGATGAACACCGCCGCCATGGTCAGGTAGATGGAGGTGCCGTCCAGGTTGAAGGAGTAACCGGTCGGGATCACCAGGCCCACCACCGACTTCTTGCAGCCAAGCGCCTCCATCTTCACCAGCATGCGTGGCAGCACGGATTCCGACGAGGAGGTGCCGAGCACGATCAGCAACTCTTCCCGGATATAGGTGATAAAACGCAAGATGCTGAAACCATTGGCTTTGGCAATACTGCCGAGCACCAGGAAAATAAACAGCAAACAGGTTAGATAGAAACTCGCTATCAATTGTCCCAATTGAACCAGAGAGCCGATGCCATATTTCCCTATGGTAAATGCCATGGCGCCAAATGCTCCCACCGGTGCCAATTTCATGATCATGTTGATGATCCCGAAAATAACCTGGGAGAAACTATCCACCATATTGAAAATCAGTTTTCCCTTCTCGCCGATATGGTGCAAAGAGAAGCCAAACAGCACCGCAAATAACAGCACCTGCAGGATATTGCCGCTGGCGAAGGCACCGATCACGCTGGCGGGGATCACATCCAGCAGGAAGGGAATGATGCCCTGCGACTTCGCCTGCTCCGCATAGGCCGAGATGGCGCTGGCATCCAAGGACGTCGGATCCACGTTCATGCCGGCCCCGGGCTGCAGCAGATTCACCACGCACAGGCCGATGACCAGCGCCAGGGTGCTCACCACCTCGAAGTAGACCAGGGCGATGGCCCCGGTCTTGCCTACCGCCTTCATGCTCTCCATGCCGGCGATCCCGGTCACCACGGTGCAGAAAATCACCGGGGCGATGATCATCTTGATTAATTTTACGAAGCCATCGCCAAGGGGTTTCATATCGGCGCCCAGGCTCGGGTAGAAGTGTCCCAGCAATACTCCGACGGTGATGGCCAATATCACCTGAAAGTAGAGGCTGCTTAATATTTTCTTGTGCATGCTCAACGTCCTGTTAATTAATTGACACGGGCGATGGCAAAAAACGCGTGCAAGGATCCGGGGCGAGGTAATAATACCTCTCGCCCGTTTCATGCCATTTCGCCATTCCAACGGCGGCACTTTCACACGTTATAAGAAGCAGTTTCGGGACATCAATCACACAATATATTTAACATCATTAACACCACAGAAACACCCAAGTGTCTGGTCAATGATTTATTTAAGACCTTAATGAGGATGTTTTGATGTGACGCGGATATAAAAATGCCCCGCATGGCGGGGCATTGGTCGGCAAGGTATGAGCGTCAGGCTGAGGTATCCAGCGACTCGAAACCCTTGACCAGATCGTCGATGGCCTTCATCTGCTTGAGGAAGCCTTCCAGCTTGTCCAGCGGCAGGGCGCTCGGGCCATCGCAGCGGGCGGTTTTCGGATCCGGGTGGGATTCGATGAACAGGCCAGCCAGGCCGACTGCCATGCCGGCACGGGCCAGCTCGGTCACCTGATCACGACGGCCACCGGAAGCGGCACCCAGCGGATCCCGGCACTGCAGGGAGTGGGTCACATCGAAGATGACGGGGTAGCCACCCGTGGTCTTCTTCATCACCCCGAGGCCCAGCATGTCCACCACAAGGTTGTCGTAGCCGAAGTTGGCGCCGCGCTCGCACAGGATCAGGCGATCGTTGCCGCACTCCTCGAACTTGTCGGTGATGTTCTTCATCTGGCTCGGGCTCAGGAACTGCGGCTTCTTGATGTTGATGACGTTGCCGGTGCGGGCCATGGCCTCCACCAGATCGGTCTGGCGCGCCAGGAAGGCGGGCAGCTGGATAACGTCCACCACCTCGGCGACCGGCTTGGCCTGATGCACTTCGTGCAGATCCGAGATGACCGGCATGCCGAAGGTGGCTTTCAGCTCCTGGAAGATCTTCATCCCCTCCTCCAGACCCGGGCCGCGGTAGGAGTGGATGGAGGAGCGGTTCGCCTTGTCCCAGCTCGCCTTGAACACGAAGGGAATGCCCAGCTTGGTGGTCACCTCGACATACTTCTCGCACACGGCCATCGCCATGTCGCGGGACTCCAGCACATTCATGCCGCCAAACAGCACGAACGGCTTGTCATTGGCCACGTCGATGTCGTTGACCTTGATATTTTTCTGTTCCATCTCAGGCTTCCTTAGGTGAAGAGGCATGGTGTATGAGTGCTTCTGTTTCAGTTGCCAAGCGCGCTCAATGGAGGGGCTTGGGGCTCAGATCCAGGGCGGCCAGCTGTGTCTTCAACACGTCGGCCACGGGATCGTCCGGGCATTGTTCAATAAAGTATTCGAAATCGTCGGCGGCGAAACGGGGGCAGTCGAGCTGCTCGTAGATGAAGCCCCGATCCCGCGTCTCCAGCGGATCACCCGGCTTCATGCGCAGCAACAGCTCGCTGCAGCGCAGCGCCTCCGTCATCCGCTCCTCCCGCAGCAAGGCCCCCTTGCTGACGTTGAGCAACCGCTCGATGATCTCCCACTGGCCGGAGGGTTGCAGCAGATCGTCGCTCAGGGTCGCGAGGTTGCCGAGGGCGCCGCGCAGCAGCAGCTCGATGCGATGCAGGCTCAGCTCATCGCCATTGAAGGGGTCCACATAGACCTCCCCCTCGCTGCCGGCGAAACTCACCAGGAAGTGGCCGGGGAAGCAGATCCCCTCCACATCCAGACCAATCTTGCGGCCCAGCTGGATGATGAGGATGCCCAGGCTCACCGGGATGCCCTTGCGCCGCGCCAGCACCTTGGCGAGATCGCAGTTTTCGCTCGAGAAATAGTCCTGCCAATCCCCCTGAAAGCCCAGGGTCTGGTAAAAACCGGCCAGCAGCTGGCGGCGCACCTCGTCGCAGTCCCCCGGGGCTATCGCCTCGTCGAGCCAGGCGTCGAGCCAGGCCAGCTGTGCCTCACCGTCCCGACGGCCGCCCTGGATCTCGTCGCTGACGCACAGCGCCAGCTCGGCCAGATCATGAGCCTCGAAGTCGGTCCATTCATCCACACGCATCATCTTCGTCATTCCTAGCCGAACAGGCTGGCCTGTTTCAGGACAGCGAGCTTGGCGATAAAGAAGATCCACCCCAGGGCCCCCAGAAAGGCGAACCAGCGGATGGCGTTGCTGCGTGCCAGACGCAGCGCCATCATGGCCAGGAACGCCACCACCAGGACTGAGGTCAGCTTCTCGCTGAGCCAGGGGGTACCATTGTTGAGGGGATTGAGATCCAGCACCATGCACAACAGCACGCCAGAGAGCACCACCAGGCCGTTCAACCAGCCCGCAAGCTTCATGACCTGACCGCTGTAGGCACGGCCAGAGCCGGTCTGCACCCAGTAAAACCGCAGTATAAACATCAGCACCGCCGCCGCGATCAGCACCAGATGCAGATGTTTGAGCGCAAAATACATCACTTTTCCTTACCAATGTGTGAGTCGGGTGCCCCTTCACCGGGCCACTGCCCCAGGCTCACCCTGTCGTTATCCCCGTAATCCCGCACCGTGGCTACCTGCTGGTAGCCCTGTTGCAGCAGGAGTTGACGCACCGCGTTCCCCTGCTCCCAGCCGTGCTCCAGCAAGAGCCAGCCAGCGGGCAGCAGATGGGCCCTTGCCTGCGCCACGATGAGGCGAATATCCGCCAACCCCTGCTCGTCCGCCACCAGGGCGGAGCGGGGTTCGAAGCGTACGTCCCCTTCATCGAGATGGGGATCTGCCCCATCGATATAGGGGGGGTTGGAGACGATCATGGCAAAGTGCGGCGCCTCTTGCAGCGGCTCGAACCAGCTGCCGTCCCGCACCTGGATAGGCAGCCCCAGGGCCGCGCTGTTGTGGCGGGCCAGGGCCGCCGCCTCCGGCATCCTGTCCACCGCCCAGACATCGGCATCGGGCCGCTCTGACTTGAGCGCCAGGGCGATGGCGCCGGTGCCGGTGCCGAGATCCAGCACGGCGCAGGGGCCTGCCGGCAGGCGGGCCAGCGCCTGCTCCACCAGCACCTCGGTGTCCGGGCGCGGGATCAGGGTCGCCGGGCTCACTTTCAGCGGCAGGGACCAGAACTCCCGCTCGCCGACGAGATGGGCGATGGGTTCCCCGGCCAGGCGCCGTTCCAGCCAGCCTTGCAGGGTTGCCTGCTGATCGGCATCAAGCTCACGCTCCGGCCAGGTCATCAGGTAGCTGCGCCGGCACCCCAGCAGGTGGCAGAGCAGCGCATCGGCATCGGCGCGGGGGGATTCGCCCCCGGCCAATACCGTCATGATGTGGGTTCTCGCCTGCTGAATTTGCATCAGCTGTTGTCTGCCAGAGAGGCAAGCTGATCCGCTTGGTATTCCTGCACCAGTGGGGTGATGACACAATCCAGATCCCCCTCCAGGATCTCCCCAAGCCGGTACAAGGTCAGATTGATGCGGTGTTCGGAGAGACGTCCCTGGGGGTAGTTGTAGGTACGGATGCGCTCGGAGCGATCGCCGGAGCCCACCAGGTTGCGACGGGTGCTCTGCTCGGCGGCGCGGTGGCGCTCATCCTCGGCCGCCTGCAGACGGGCAGAGAGCACCGACATCGCCTTGGCGCGGTTCTTGTGCTGGGAGCGCTCGTCCTGGCACTCCACCACCAGCCCGGTGGGCAGGTGGGTGATGCGGATGGCGGAGTCGGTCTTGTTGACGTGCTGGCCACCGGCCCCGGAGGCGCGGAAGGTGTCGATCTTCAGCTCGGACGGATTGATTTCGATCTGCTCGGCTTCCGGCACTTCCGGCAGCACGGCGACAGTACAGGCGGAGGTGTGCACCCGGCCCTGGGATTCGGTTTCCGGCACCCGCTGCACCCGGTGACCGCCGGACTCGAACTTGAGGCGACCGTAGACGCGCTCGCCATCCACCTTGGCGATCACCTCCTTGTAGCCGCCGTGCTCGCCGTCGTTGCAGCTGACGATGGAGACGCGCCAGCCCTGGCGTTCGGCGTAGCGGGAATACATGCGGAACAAGTCCCCCGCGAAGATGGCCGCCTCGTCGCCACCGGCGCCGGCCCGGATCTCCAGATAACAGTTGTTGTCATCCTTGGGATCCTTGGGCAACAGCATCACCTGCAGTGCCTGCTCCTGCTCCTCGAAGGCGGCCTTGGCGAGCGGCAGCTCCTCCTGGGCCATCTCCCGCAGATCGGCGTCATCCTCCTCCAGCATCAGCTTGGTGGTCTCCAGATCCTCTTCGGCCTGGCGGAAGCGCTGGAAGGCGTGAACGATGTCTTCGAGCTGGGCATATTCCCGGGTCAGGGCACGGTATCTGTCCTGATCCGAGGCCACGCCGGGTTCGCCGAGCAGGGCCTGTACTTCTTCGTGGCGCTCGATGAGGCCTTCCAGCTTTCTGATCAATGACGGATTCATAAATCTCGGTTTCTCGATGGAGGACGGGACGGCCGGCTGGCCAGCCCGCAACTATGACTCTTGTGACAATCCCAGCACCTGACGCAGCTGGGACAGCTTGTGGACATCCCCCTGGGCGGCTGCCTGGCGCAGGGCCTGGGTCGGGGCGTGGATCAACTTGTTGGTGAGGCGGTGCGCCATGGCCTTGAGGGCCTGCTCGGCATTTTCACCTTGCTGCAGCGCCAGCAGGGCCCGTTGCAGCTCCTCGTCGGCCACCTGTTGGGACTGGTGGCGATAATCGCGGATGAGATCCACCGAGTGCAGGCTGCGATACCAGCCCATGAAGTCGTCACGCTCTTCCTGCACGATGAGCTCGGCCTCGGCGGCGGCCCGTTTGCGGGTCTCGAGGTTCTGCTCGATGATCCCCTGCAGGTCGTCCACCGTGTAGAGATAGGCATCCGGCAGCTCGTCCACTTCCGCCTCGATATCCCGCGGCACGGCGATATCCACCAGGAACATGGGCTTGAAGCGGCGCGCCTTGAGGGCCCGCTCCACCATGCCCTTGCCGATGATGGGCAAGGGGCTGGCAGTGGAGCTGATGACGATGTCCGCCTCGTGCAGGTAGTCCGGGATCTCCTCCAGGGTCATCACCTGGGCACCGAACTCCTCAGCCAGCAGCTGGGCCCGCTGCAGGGTGCGGTTCGCCACCATCATCTGGGTGACGTTCTGCTCGCGCAGATGGCGGGCCACCAGTTCAATGGTCTCCCCCGCCCCCACCAGCAGCACCTTGGTCTGGGAAAGATCGGAGAAGATGCGCCGTCCCAGACTCACGGCGGCGAAGGCCACCGACACGGCGCTGGCGCCGATCTCGGTATCGGTGCGTACCCGTTTGGCCACGGAGAAGGATTTCTGGAACAGTCGCTCCAGCGAACCTTTAACCGCCTCGGCTTGCTGGGCATGGGCGTAGGACTGCTTGATCTGCCCCAGGATCTGGGGTTCCCCCAGCACCAGGGAGTCGAGGCCGCAGGCGACCCGCATCAGGTGACGTACCGCCTCCTCATCCTGGTGGCGGTAGATGGCGGAGACTACCTCGGCCGCATCCAGCTGGTGGAAGCGCTGCAACCAGTGCAGCACCTGCTCCCCCTCTCCCTGCTCCAGGCTGCAATAGAGCTCGGTGCGATTGCAGGTGGAGACGATCACCGCCTCGCTGACGCCGGGTTGATCCACCAGCTCACGCAGGGCGCGATCGATGCAGTCCGGGCCAAAGGCGACCCGCTCCCGCAAGGCGACACTGGCGGTGTTGTGGTTGATTCCGAGGGCAAGCAGACTCATGAGTGGGTGGCGATCATTTCGTGCACAGGGTGTAAAGGCCGTCAATTGTACGAGAAAGGGTAAGTCTTTAAAAGCGATACGGCCGCCCCTTATACTGTGGCAAATTCCTTGTCCGGAGCCTGACCTTGTTCTTGCGCATCTTCTCTCTCGCCTGCCTGCTGGTGCTGGCTGGCTGTACCACCACCTCCCCCCAGCGGGATCAGGTCAACTGGCAGCAGGAGCGGGCCCGCCTCGAGCGCCTCGATCACTGGCAGCTGTCTGGCAAGATGGCCATCATCACCCCCCAGCAGAAAGGCAGCGCCCGCCTCAACTGGCAGCAGAATGGGGACGACTATCGCCTCAATCTCAGCAGCATTATCGGCACCCATATCCTGGAGCTCTCCCGCACCCGGGGCGAGGTGACCCTCATCGACAACGACGGCAAGACTCATCGCAGCGAGGATGCCGAGGCGCTTGTCTACCAGCTCACCGGCTGGAACATCCCGGTGAAAGGGCTGCCCGAATGGATCAAGGGGCTGCCCGGTCAGGCCGAGTTTGAACTCAACCCCGACGCCAGCCTGGCCTCGGTGCGGGACGGCCAGTGGCAGATCGTCTACGGCGACTATCGGGATCAGGCCGGCTATCGCCTGCCCCACCTGCTGACCATGACCGGTCAGGGCAGCCGCCTCAAGCTGCAGATCAACCAATGGAATCTGGTGCCATGATGGAGCAACCATCCCGACACCAGGCCATCCGCTGGCCCGCTCCCGCCAAGCTGAATCTCTTCCTGCACGTCAATGGTCGCCGCGCTGACGGTTATCACGAGCTGCAGACCCTGTTTATCTTCCTCAGTCACGGCGACTGGCTTACGTTCGAGCCCCTCGAGGGCACCAGTCTGCTCACCCTGAGCCCCGCCATCCCGGGGGTGCCCGATGAGCAGAACCTCATCATCCGTGCCGCCCGCCTGCTGCAGGCGCGGTTGCAAAGTCCGCAAGGGGCCCATATCCGGCTGGAGAAGGTGCTGCCCATGGGGGGCGGCATCGGCGGCGGCTCGTCGGATGCGGCCACCACCCTGGCGGCCCTGAATCATCTCTGGCAGGCTGGTTTGAGCGAAGATGAACTGGCGGAGCTTGGCGTGCAGCTCGGTGCCGACGTACCGGTGTTCGTGCGTGGACGAGCGGCCTTCGCGGAGGGGGTGGGTGAGCGACTGCAACCGGTCGAGGTGCCGAGCGCCTGGTATCTGGTGCTCAAACCCGATTGCCATGTGGCGACGGCCGCCGTGTTCCAGGATCCGGACCTGCCGAGAAATACCCCCAAGATGGCATTGCACAACCTGCTGGACGGGGAGTGGAAAAACGATTGCGAGTCACTGGTGAAAAAGCGCCACCCCGAGGTTGCCAATGCGCTCGGCTGGTTGCTAGAATACGCGCCGTCAAGAATGACGGGCACTGGAGCCTGCGTCTTTGCTCAATTTGAAGACGAAAAGGCTGCTCGGAAGGTGTTGGCAAAGGTGCCGGAAGGCTGGGATGGGTTTGTCGCCAAGGGCGAGAACATATCACCACTCTTCGCCACTTTGCAACAAGTCAGTGATTGGGGTATCGCCAAGCGGTAAGGCAGCGGGTTTTGATCTCGCCATCCCTAGGTTCGAATCCTAGTACCCCAGCCATTCTCTTGGTGAATGAGACAGGCAATCGATGACGGTCCGGGAAGTGTGAAGAGTGCATTCTCGTCAAACGCCCCGTTTTCGCCTCGATGACCTCCCATCACCGATAGCTGACTGCAATCCCGACCGCTGACAACCTGTGGTGACCTCGCCCGTCATCGCTATGAATCGTTTGCCAAAGAACGATATGGGTCCAAACAGACCCTCCACAAACTGGATGCAACCCCGAGGTTTCAAACCGTGCCTGACATGAAGCTGTTTGCTGGTAACGCAACGCCGGAACTAGCCCAGAAGATCGCAGATCGCCTGTTTATCAAACTCGGCAACGCTGCCGTAGGTCGCTTTAGCGACGGTGAGATCAGCGTACAGATCAACGAGAATGTACGTGGTGGCGATATCTTCATCATTCAATCCACCTGTGCCCCGACCAATGACAATCTGATGGAATTGATCGTCATGGTGGATGCACTGCGTCGTGCTTCAGCTGGCCGTATCACTGCCGTTATCCCCTACTTTGGTTATGCCCGTCAGGACCGCCGCGTCCGTTCCGCCCGTGTACCCATCACCGCCAAGGTTGTCGCCGACTTCCTCTCCAGCGTGGGTGTGGACCGTGTGCTGACCGTTGACCTGCATGCCGAGCAGATCCAGGGCTTCTTCGATGTCCCGGTAGACAACGTGTTCGGCAGCCCCGTGCTGCTCGAAGACATGATGTCCAAGAATCTCGAATCCCCCGTGGTTGTATCGCCGGACATCGGCGGCGTGGTGCGTGCCCGTGCCATCGCCAAGCTGCTGGATGACACCGACATCGCCATCATCGACAAGCGTCGTCCCCGCCCGAACGTCTCCCAGGTCATGCACCTGATCGGTGACGTGGCCGGTCGCGACTGCATCATCGTCGATGACATGATCGATACCGGTGGCACCCTGTGCAAGGCGGCCGAAGCGCTGAAAGAGCGTGGCGCCAAGCGTGTGTTCGCCTATGCGACCCACCCGGTCTTCTCCGGCTCCGCCGTGGAAAACATCAAGAATTCGGTCATCGATGAGCTGATCATCACCGACTCCATCCCGCTCACCGCCGAGATGAAAGCCGTCGGCAAGGTCAAGCAACTGACCCTGTCCACCGTGCTGGCCGAAGCCATTCGCCGTATCAGCAACGAGGAGTCCATCTCTGCCATGTTTGAGCATTGATAGACCCCGTTGTGACAAAAACCGCCAACTGGCGGTTTTTGTCTTTTTAGCTCCCCGGTATTGCCCTGCCCCGCAGGTTAAGGATTGTCCATGAAGTGCCCCCGTCTCCTGTTCGTTTTCCCGCTCTGCGCCCTGCTCTCCGCCTGCCTGTCCGACAAGGAGAGCACGCTCTTCTCTCTCACCCTGGCGCACATGAACGACACCCACTCCCAGTTCGATCCGGTCAATGCCGAGTTCAAGGGGGCCATCTTCGGCAAGTCAGCCGAGGAGGCCACCCTCTATACCCGCATCGGCGGCTACCCGCGCCTGCTCACCATGGCCAAGGCCTACCAGGCCGAGGCACTGGCCAAGAATGAACCCCTGTTGCTGCTGCACGGCGGCGACGCCTGGCAGGGCAGCGGCTACTTCAAACTCAACGAGGGGATGGCGAACGCCGAGCTGCTGAGCCAGTTCGGCCTCGATGCCATGGCCCTTGGCAACCACGAGTTCGATCTCGACAACCAGAAGCTGGCCCGCTTCATTCAGGGGGTCAACTTCCCGGTGCTGGCCGCCAACCTGGATGCCAGCGATGACGAGGATCTCGCCCGGGCCGACAACCTCAAGCCCTTCGTGGTCTATGCCTTTGAAGGCCATCAGAAGAGCCCGGTCCCGGATCTCGACCACCTGCCCCAGGGCAAGCAGCTGGTCGCCGTCATGGGGCTGGTACTGGAAGACATGGCCAACATCTCCCCCAACGTCGGCAATCTCCATTTTCGCAAGGAGGTCGAGGCGGCTCAGGCCACGGTGGATCTGCTGCAAGCCAGGGGGATCCACCAGATCGTCGCCCTGACCCACATCGGCAATGCCCGGGATCTGGCGCTCGCCGCCGAGGTGAACGGGTTGGACGCCATCGTCGGCGGCCACTCCCACAGTCTGCTCGGCGACTTCACCAACATCGGCTGGGGCAACACCGGGGAATACGCGGCCCTGGTCACCAACCCGGACGGGGTCGGCCTCACCTGCGTGGTGCAGGCAGGCTCCTACGCCCAGGCCATCGGTCTGGCCCGCATCAGCTTCGACGGTCAGGGCCGGGTGATCGGCTGCCAGGGTCAGAACCAGCTGCTGGCGAGTCGCGACTTCTTCGCAGATCCCGCTCGCCAACAGCCACTCGACAAGAAGCGCGGCCAGCAGGCGAGCAAGTTTATCGACGCCCAGCCCAACCTGGTGGCGGTGGACGAGGATCCGCGCCTGCGCGGCCTCATCGACAGCCACTTCAAACCGGCCCTGGACAAGGCGTTTGGCCCCGTCATCGCCACCCTGCCGGCGGCGCTGCAAAATGCCCGTCGCCCCGGTGACAACGGCAGCGATCGCCACGGCTCGGACGTCGCCTCCCTGGTGGCCGAGGGGCAATACTATTGGGCCAACACCCCGGCGGTGCAGGCCCTGACCGGCGGCCCGGTGGATTTCGCCCTGCTGGCGGTGGGGGGCGTGCGCGCCGACCTGCCCGCCGGTGAGCTGCGGCAAGGGGATCCCGCCCTCACCCTGCTGCCGTTCAAGAACCCCCTCAGTGTGCTGACCCTCTCTGGCGCCGACGTGCGGGCCCTCTTGACCGAGACCATCACCGCCACCCTGGCCCCCAGCGCCCACGCCGGCAAGTTCCCCTATGGCGGGCACCTGCGCTACACCTTCACCGAAACGGTGGCGGGCAAACAAGGCAATCTGACCCAGCTGCAATGGCAGGGCGTCGATGGCCAGTGGCAGGATGTCGTGGATAGCCAGCGCTACAAGGTGGTGACCAATGCCTACAGCGCCAATGGCAACGACGGCTGGCAGGCCCTGGCTCGCGCCCAGGCGCAGCAGGCCGAGCGGGTGGACATTGCCTGGGTCGATGGCAAGCTCACCGCCTTCCCCGTGCAGCGCGTGGAGCAAACGGGCTCCCAGCTCAGTGCCCGCTACGGCGAGGGGCAGGATTTGGATTGCAAGGCCAGCAACGTGGATTGCGGCACGGATGCGGCCTCCTTCGTGCAATACGTGAAGGCGCAGCGGCCGACCCTGACGGCGCTCGGCGAGGAGACGGTCACCCTGCTGCGAGCCCGGTGATGTCTCAAAGGCGCCAAGCGACACGGGCCCGGCAGGGCCCGTTTGCCAGCAGCTTCGTCCTAAATCCCCCGCAAGTCCGCACTTTGGTTGAGTGATCGCCACTCGGCGGCTAGAATATTGCGTCCCATTGCCCTGGGCCATCGGTTGATGGTGACCAGCAGTGCAACCAGCGAGTGAAGACATCAAGCGTGACGCATCAAATCAAACTGATTGTCGGGCTGGGTAACCCCGGCCCCGAATACGCCAAGACCCGCCACAATGCGGGGGCCTGGTATGTGGAGCAGCTGGCCCGCTGGCACAACGTCAGCCTGCGTGAAGAGCCCAAGTTCTTCGGCCACACCGCCCGCATCCTGGTGGAAGGGCAGGATGTGCGCCTGCTCATCCCGAACACCTACATGAACCTCTCCGGCAAGGCCGTGGCGGCGCTGGCGCGCTTCTACCAGATAGCCCCGGAGGAGATCCTGGTGGCCCACGATGAACTGGACCTGCCCCCGGGCATCGCCAAGTTCAAGCAAGGGGGCGGTCATGGCGGCCACAATGGCCTCAAGGACATCATCGCCAGGATGGGCAACAACAATAATTTCTTCCGCCTGCGTCTGGGGATAGGTCATCCCGGCGCCAAGGAGCTGGTGGCCGGCTTCGTGCTGACCAAGGCCCCCAGCAGTGAACAGAACCTGATCGAGGCCGCACTGGACGAGTCCCTGCGTGCCACCGACATCCTGTTCAAACAAGACATGACCAAGGCCATGAACCGCTTGCACAGCTTCAAGGCCGAGAAAGTCTGAATACGGACACCAGGCAAGTGCCAGGGTCACACAATATGACAGGGCTGCCTAAGAATCTGTTCACTCTCTGTAACGAGAGGTTGTCAGCAAGGTGAAGCGCAGCACAGGAACCGGAGCGTATAGATATACGTGAGGATTCCGAGCAGCACATGAGCCTTGATCACGGCCTCGCAGTAAGAGCGTGAGCAGGTTCTGCGGCCCTCACACAGCATCCATCACGTAAGGTAACAATCCATGGGTTTTAAATGCGGTATCGTGGGCCTGCCCAATGTAGGCAAATCCACCCTGTTCAATGCGCTGACCAAGGCCGGCATCGAAGCCGCCAACTTCCCGTTCTGCACCATTGAACCGAACACGGGTGTGGTCCCCATGCCGGATCCCCGTCTCGACGCCCTGGCGGCCATCATCAACCCCCAGCGCGTGGTGCCGACCACCATGGAATTCGTGGACATCGCCGGCCTGGTGGCGGGCGCCTCCAAGGGTGAGGGTCTGGGCAACCAGTTCCTGGCCAACATCCGCGAAACCGAGGCCATCGGCCACGTGGTGCGCTGCTTCGAAGACGAGAACATCATCCACGTCGCGGGCAAGGTCTCCCCGGCCGATGACATCGAGGTGATCAATACCGAGCTGGCCCTGTCCGACCTGGACGCCTGCGAGCGCGCCATCCACCGTCAGTCCAAGCGTGCCAAGGGCGGCGACAAGGATGCCAAGCTGGAAGTGGAAACCCTTGAAAAGATCAAGATGGCCCTGGAAAACGGCCAGATGATCCGCGGCATGAAGCTGGACAAGGAAGAGCTGGCCGCCGTTGCCCACCTCAACTTCCTGACCTTGAAGCCCACCATGTACATCGCCAACGTGGCGGAAGACGGCTTCGAGAACAACCCCTTCCTGGACAAGGTGCGTGAAATCGCCGCCGCCGAGAACGCCGTGGTGGTCGTGGTCTGCTGCGCCATCGAGGCGGATATCGCCGAGCTGGACGATGCCGACCGCGCCGAATTCATGGCGGATCTGGGCATCGAAGAGCCGGGTCTGAACCGGGTGATCCGCTCCGGTTACGAGCTGCTGAACCTGCAGACCTACTTCACCGCCGGGGTGAAGGAAGTGCGCGCCTGGACCATTCCGGTCGGTGCCACCGCCCCCCAGGCCGCCGGCAAGATCCACACCGACTTCGAGAAGGGCTTCATCCGTGCCCAGACCATCGCCTTCGACGACTTCATCACCTACAAGGGTGAGCAAGGCGCCAAGGAAGCGGGCAAGATGCGCGCCGAAGGGAAGGACTACATCGTCAAGGATGGCGACATCATGAACTTCCTGTTCAACGTCTGACGACAGCGCCATCCCAAGGGGCATCGCCAGGCTGGCCTGCCCCTTCGAGCGGCAAAAAGCCCGTCCATCTCTGGACGGGCTTTTTTTATGGCAGGATAAAACGCTGCCACATTGGCCATTCATACGCTTTGAAATGATGTAATCTGAATTTTTTCAACATGATTGAAAATAAAAATAGCACAATAGCAGTTCAATATGCTGAAAAAATGACAGGGCGTTCATCCTCCCGCCCTCAAGGTCGCATCCAGGCGCTGCCAAATTGCACGTAGACGGCGCCCCCCTCCCGGCTCCAGGCCAGATCCAGCCCCATGTGCAGACCATATTTTCGCGCAATCTCGTAGCGCACGCCGACGCCCCCCGCCGCCACGCTGCGCTCGTCGAACAGGGCGCTGCCTGAGTCGCCAAACCCCTTCCCCACCCCGCCAAAGCCCACCAGGCTGTAGCGATCCCAGATGGGCCACAGCAGCTCGGCTTCCACCTGTGCCACCCGCTGCCCCTGATAGCGCATGGCCGGCACCCCGCGCAGGGAGACATAAGGGGACATATAGAAGGGGGTATCACCGGCATTGCCACTCAGGGAGCCATTGATCCCGAGACTGGCGTTGTGCGCCAGAGGGAGGTATTGAATGGCGGTCAGGCCATAGCGGGTAAAGTCGATGTCACTGCCAAGGCCGGGGGCGAAGCGGGTGGCGCTGGCCTCCAGATAGCTGCCCGCTCTCGGGGTGAACATGTTGTCCCGGCTGTCGTGGGTGAAACTGGCCCCGAGGCCGCTGATGCGCTGCTCACGATCGTTTTGCAACCACGCCATGGGTGAGTCGAAGGTGGCCCGGGTATTGGCGAACAGGTAATTCATCCCCAGCCAGTTGTCGCTCTCCCCCAGTCGATAGCGCCCCCGCACCATGCCGCCGGTGAGATCCAGGGTATAGGCGTAGGATCTGGGCGTCCTGTCTCCTCGCCCACCCCCGTAGTAGTCGAGGTTCAGGCTGGTCTTGATGGCGCCCACGTGGGTATTCAGGCGATTGTCCAGCCAGTAGCGCAGGTCGCCGCCGAAATAGCCGCGGGTTCCCTGATCGGTGCCCAGCCCCCCGACCAGGGTGATATTCGGGCGATTGAAGCCGCTGCCCGGGGCGGGTTTGTCGATGAAGGCCAGGGCCCCCACCGCCCCCAGCCCCAGGGCCGGTTCGGTGATGGGGATCACCACCGGCATGAAGCCATAGGCCTGATCGATGAAGCGGCTCACATCCAGCTTGCCATCGTCGCCACGGATCAGCGACGGCGCATCGGCACTGGCCGTCTCCGCTCCCGCCTCCTTCTGTTCCGCTGTCGGCTCCTTGCCCGCGTCGTCCACGGCCCGGGGCTCGGGCACACGCCCGGCGGCCAGAGATGACCCTGGCGCCAGCAGCATCAGCAGGCTGGCGCACAGGAGGCTCACGCACAGAAGAGTGACGCCATATCCCGGCCGCAAAGCACGACCCTTCGCAGGCAGCAGAGAGTCAGACCTCTTCAATCCAGGGGCGCAGTCGTACAAGCGAATACCTCTTCTTATGGGGGTTTGGCTCCGCCGAGCCGGACGCCTTCTCATCATCCGTCGGGGCTTGCCTGCGAAACGGCGAGGCCGTACCAAGCGACAGAGGATGAAGGGCCAAAAATGATTGTCGAATAAAGCAACAAGCTGATTTTAGATGATATTTAGTCGCCAGACTGCGCAGGTTATCACCTTTGTGACGCGGACCAGGCCTTCGCGAAACGGGCCAGACCGCCCCCTGATTTCCCCTCTTTGCGCACCTTGCCGGTCGCCAAGATCCGCGAATTGTTGGGGTTTTGTTCAATACGGGCGAAGAAGTCGCCAAACACACTGCTTTTGCGTTTTTCAGGGGAAAAAAGGGTTGACGCCCCAGAGCCAGATACGCATAATTCCGGCCGCACAGTGATGAGGCAACGACTCACTGGACGCAAGGTTGGCTATGTAGCTCAGTTGGTTAGAGCATCGCACTCATAATGCGGGGGTCACAGGTTCGAATCCCGTCATAGCCACCATCTCAGTTGGGGTATCGCCAAGCGGTAAGGCAGCGGGTTTTGATCTCGCCATCCCTAGGTTCGAATCCTAGTACCCCAGCCATTTTTTAAGATGTTGGACAGTCTCTGTCGGGCATCGCTGTTGGGGTATCGCCAAGCGGTAAGGCAGCGGGTTTTGATCTCGCCATCCCTAGGTTCGAATCCTAGTACCCCAGCCATTTTTCTGTTCTCTTCCACTCCGGTGGTCGATGACAACGGCTATGTAGCTCAGTTGGTTAGAGCATCGCACTCATAATGCGGGGGTCACAGGTTCGAATCCCGTCATAGCCACCATTATTCTGTTGGGGTATCGCCAAGCGGTAAGGCAGCGGGTTTTGATCTCGCCATCCCTAGGTTCGAATCCTAGTACCCCAGCCATTTTTAAAGTTCTTTGTCTGTCATTCGTGATGGTTGAAGAGCGTTGTTGGGGTATCGCCAAGCGGTAAGGCAGCGGGTTTTGATCTCGCCATCCCTAGGTTCGAATCCTAGTACCCCAGCCATTTTTCTGTTCTCTTCCACTCCGGTGGTCGATGACAACGGCTATGTAGCTCAGTTGGTTAGAGCATCGCACTCATAATGCGGGGGTCACAGGTTCGAATCCCGTCATAGCCACCATTAATTTTGCGGAAGTGGCGAAATTGGTAGACGCACCAGATTTAGGTTCTGGCGCTTAGGCGTGAGAGTTCGAGTCTCTCCTTCCGCACCATTGATAGCAGTACCAAACAGACCAGCTCAGGCTGGTTTTTTTGTGCCCGTCTTTCGGCAACCCGCTTCATGCCCCCGCGCTCAACCCATGCCCGCCAACGACTGATCGGCGGCGCCTCCACTCCCGCCATCTCCCATCCGGCCATAAAAAAAGCGGCCCGCAGGCCGCCTCTTATCCCTCAACCGTCAGAACGGGAAGAACCAGGGGATGGCGATGACGCTCACCACCATCACCAGCAGGGTAAAGGGCACCCCGATGCGGATGAAATCCACGAACTTGTAGTTGCCAGGGCCCAGCACCAGGGTGTTGACCGGTGACGAGACCGGCGTCATGAAGGCGGCGGATGCGGCGATGGCGATGGTCATGGCGAAGGGATAGGGAGAAACCCCCATCTGCTGCGCCGTACCAAGGGCAATGGGGGCCATCAGCACGGCGGTGGCGGTGTTGGAGATAAAGAGCCCGATGACGGCGCACAGCACGAACAGGCTCGCCAGCATCACCCTTGGTCCCATCTCTCCCACGGCGCTGATGAGGGCGCCGACGATGAGATCCACCCCGCCGGTCTTTTGCAGCGCCAGGGCAAAGGGCAACATGCCGACGATGAGGATCAGGGTGGGCCAGTGAATGGACTTGTAGGCGCTCTCCAGATCGATGCAGCGGAACTTGCCCATCAACAGGCAGGCGATGAGCGCCGCGATGACGTTGGGCACCGGATCCGTCACCATCAGGGCAATCATGACGCCGAGGCAGATCAGGGCATGGATCGCCTGACTGCGGGCGGGCGCCATCTCATCCACTTCGGCAGGCAAGCCCAGTAGCAGAAAGTCCCGTACCTTGGCCTGCAACTGGCGGATCAGACTCCAGTTGCCCACCACCAGCAGGCTGTCCCCCATCTGCAACTCCTCGTCCACCAGCTTGCCGGCGAGAGCCTCGCCACCGCGGCGGATCCCCACCACACTCAAACCATAATGGGTACGAAACGCCACCTCGCGGATGCTCTTGCCGAGCAGGCGGGATTCGGGGATGAGGGAGACCTCGGCCATGCCCACCTCCCGCGCCTGATCGGAGAAATATTCCCCCCGCAATATCATGGGCTCGAGCCGTGCCTCGCTGCAGAACTCGCGGATATCCACCTCGGGATCGGACATGTCGATGAGCAGCACGTCTTTCGCCTGGAACTCGGTGACGCCGGAGACGGTCACCATCACCCGCCGAAACTTGCGCCAGCGCTCCAGTCCGATGACGTTGGCGCCGTAGCGGGCCCGCAGTTGCAGCTCGTCCAGGGTCTGACCGATGAGGGGGGAGTCGGGGCGGATCGCCAGGCGGCGGGCTCGCCCGGCCAGCCGGTAGTCACGAATGAGGTCACGCAATGTGCTGCGCCCCGCCGGTTTGCCCTTGCCCTCTTCCCCGCCCCGCACCAGGCGGTTGCGCATCAGCAGCATGTAGAGCACCCCGAGCCCCAGGACCAGCACCCCCATGGGGGTGAAGCCGAAGAAGCCGAAACCCTGGATGCCGTGGCGCATCAGCTCGCTGTTCACCACCATGTTGGGCGGGGTCGCCACCAGCGTCATCATGCCGCTGATGAGGCCGGCAAACCCCAGCGGCATCATCAGCCGTCCGGCCGGGATCCCCATGCGGTTTGCCACGCTCAGCACCACGGGGATGAAGATGGCCACCACGCCGGTGCTGCTCATCACCGCCCCCAGGGTCGCGACCGCCACCATCAGGAGCACCAGCAACCGGGTCTCGCTGTTGCCCGCCACCTTCACCAGCGCATCCCCCACCTGGTAGGCGATGCCGGTGCGCACCAGCCCCTCCCCCACCACGAACAGGGCGGCGATCAGGATGACGTTGGGATCGCTGAAGCCCGCCAGCGCCTCCGGCAGGCTCAGGGTGCCGCTCAGCACGAACAGGATGATGATGGAGAGGGCCACCACGTCCATGCGCACCTTGTTGGTAATAAACAGATAGATGGCGCCCACCAACATGCAGAGGACCCAGATCAGCTCGGAATTCACACTCGCTCCTTATGTTCAGCTCCACCCAGGCCTGGCCGGGGCGATCCCATCAGACCACAGCTTGTCTGCCCCCGATTTGTTACATGTCAATAAAGGGGGGCCCATCATCGCATATCAGGGCTCGTGTGCGACCGCAAAAAATACTGCCCGCACAGCCCCTTGGCTGCCACGCCACCATACCAGGCGGGGATTGACAGCCAAAAACCCTGCGGCATCCCGCATTTGCCCACTAAAATAGGCCGGCTTCGCCCTTCCCCCATGCAAAGGAAATGACCATGCACCCATTCGAGTGGTTCAGCATACAGCACACGCTCGTGACCATCCCCCTTGGCGAGGGTTACGCCATGTCCTGGATCGAGGCCATCGGCACCCTGTTCGGCTTGGCCTGCATCTGGCTCGCCAGTCAGGAGAAGACCATCAACTACCTGTTCGGCCTCATCAATGTCAGCCTGTTTGCCATCATCTTCTTCCAGATCCAGCTCTACGGCCTGTTGCTGCTGCAGCTGTTCTTCTTCTGCGCCAACCTCTATGGCTGGTACGCCTGGAGCCACCCTGCCAACGCCCAGGGGGAGAGCCTGCAGATCCGCTGGCTGAGCAGACCCAAGCTGCTGCTGACGGTACTGGTGAGCGTCATCGCCATCGCCCTGCTCACCCACTATATCGACCCCGTGTTCGCCGCCCTGGCCCGTACCGCGGTCGCCCTGCTCAACCTGTTTGGCGCAGACCTCGCCCTCCCCGAGCCCTCCCCCGATGCCTTCCCGTTCTGGGATGCCTGCATGACGGTGCTCTCCGTGGTGGCCCAGATCCTGATGACCCGCAAATACGTGGAGAACTGGATCCTCTGGGTGGCCATCAACCTCATCAGCATCGGCGTCTACGCCGCCCAGGGGGTCTATGCCATGTCCCTCGAATACCTGATCCTGCTGTTCGTCGCCGCCAACGGCACCCGCCTCTGGATGCTGGCCGCCAGACGCTCGCCAACCGGGGCTGCGGCATAAGGTTGCGGTATCATGCGTGCTGCTGACGGGTCTGCCCTCGCGGACCCGCTCTTTTCACTCTCACCGGAGATCCCATGCCTGCTCACACAGCCCCCTACCCCGAGTTCACCTTCTTCAGCCGCTTCGTGGATGACATTCAGACGGGCCGCAAGACCATCACCATCCGCGACGAGAGCGAGGCCCACTGGCAACCGGGCCAGCGGCTCACCCTCTTCACCAACCCGGAACACAACCCTTTCGGCGCCATCGAAGTCATCTCGGTCAGCCCTGTCTCCTTCGAGGCGCTAAATGACGAGCATGCCCGTCAGGAGAACATGACACTCACCGAACTCAGGCAGGTGATCCGGGACATCTACCCCGCCCTGCCACCCCTCTATGTAATTGAATTCAAGCTGATTTAATCACCGCGCTGTGAGCCTCCTCACGGCGCCCCTCTTGCCATCCTCGGTGGGTGGCACATAATAACTGTATTTATATACAGCCATTATGGAGACCCCATGCACACCGCTCTCGAACCCGCCATCGCCGAGATAGTCGATGGCTTCATCGCCGCCGGACGCCCCAAGGCCAGTGAACTGAGCTGGCAGGCCAGGCGGGAAGGCTATCTCGCCTCGGCGCCGCTCGGGGGCGAACGGGAGGCGGTCGGCAGCCTGGAGGAGTGGCAGCAGGAGGGGTATGCCGTGCGCCTCTATCGGCCGCAGCAACACATCTCCACCCCTCTCCCCGCCCTCCTCTATTTCCACGGCGGCTGTTTCGTGAGCGGGGAGTTCGAGACTCACGATCGCCAACTGCGCATGCTGTGCAACCGGGCCCAGGCCCTGGTATTTGCAGTGCACACCCGCCTCGCCCCGGAACATGTCTATCCCGCCGCCCACGACGATGCCCTGGCAGCCACCCTCGCCATCATGGATCGCCTGCCCGAATGGGGCGGACAAGGCAGCCGCCTGATGCTGGCCGGTGACAGTGCCGGCGGTCATCTCGCCCTGGTCACGGCGCTGCGCCTCAAGGCCATACAGGCCCCCCTGCCCGCGGCGCTCTGCCTCATCTACCCCATGCTCGACGCCGCCGGGACGAGCGAGAGCTATCGGCGCTTTGGCGAGGATTACCTCATCACCGCCGACATGCTGCAAAGCGGCTATCGCGCCTATCTGGGGGATCTGTCCATCGCCCACCCAGAGGCGAGCCCTCTGCACCACCCGGAGCTGGCCCGACTCCCGCCGACCCATATCCTCACCGCCGAGTACGATCCCCTGCGCGATGAGGGGGAGGCACTCTACCGCGCCCTGCTCGCGGCCGGCGTGGAGGCGAGCTGCCAGCGTCAGCTCGGCGTCATTCACGGCTTCTTCCAGCTGGCGGGCATCAGCCCGGCGGCACGGCAAGCCATCGACCAGGTGGCCACCTTGCTGCGGCATCTCTGAGTTGGCCCCCTCCGGCCATTGTGCTAAAAGTGTCTCTTTTGAATCGATAAGGAGCCGAACGTGCTTGAGATAACCAGCCTGCGGGAAGTCATGATGCACGGGGTCGAGTTGTTCCAATTGCTGCTGGAGCTCATCTCCATCGCCTGCGTGGTCATCGGCCTTGGCAAGACCCTCTGGCTGGCGGCACGGGTGCGGGATCAAGAACCCGGCTTCCCGCGCATCCGGCTCTGCTTCGGCAGCTGGCTCATCCTGGCGCTGGAGTTCCAGCTCGCCGCTGACATCTTGGCTACCACGGTGGCGCCGAGCAAGGAGGAGCTGATCCGCCTCGCCATCATCGCGGTGATCCGCACCTTCCTGAACTACTTCCTCGGCAAGGAGCTGGAGGCCCAGACGGGGCGTAAAGAGGCCTGAGATGTGTGAAGAAATGGCCGCTTTGGCCACAAAGACGGCATCTGGCCGCCAGATCTGGTAGGGTGGGATTTTCGCCCAAGAGGAATCAGGCCCATGACTGAGCAGCACCACTTCGAGCAATACGACGCCCTCATCTTCGACATGGATGGCACCCTGGTGGACTCCATGCCCCAGCACCTGGATGCCTGGCAGATCACCAGCGCCGAGTTCGGCCTGCCGTTCGACAGAACGACTCTCAACGCCTATGGCGGCATCCCCACCCGCAAGATAGTGGCTATCCTGGCCAAACAGCATGGGCTGGAGATCGACGTCGAGGCCTTCGCCCGCCGCAAGATTGCGCTCTATCTGGAACACATTGACCAGGTCAGCGTCTTCCCGGCCATGTGGGATCTGGTCAAGCGCCACCACGGCAAGATCCCCATGGGCATCGGCACGGGGTCGCCGCGCAATCAGGCCGATCGCATCCTCAAGAGCACCGGTCTCGACGCCTATATCTCGGTGGTGGTGAGCGCGGACGACGTGGTCAATCACAAGCCCCATCCCGACACCTTCCTGAAAGTGGCCGAGCAGCTGGGGGCCGATCCCGCCCACTGTCTGGTGTTCGAGGACACCCTGATCGGCATCCAGGCGGGCAAGGCCGGTGGCATGAGCACCATGCTGGCCACCGAGGGGGAGCTACAACCCGCCTGATCCCGGTTTTTGCCATAAAAAAACGCCCCATCGGGGCGTTTTTTTAGCATCAATGACTGCTACATGGCGTTGGTGGATTCGAAAATCTTGTCCGCCGAGGCTTCCACGAAGCCCGGGTAGAGCACGCCGTCCGCCTGGGGGTAGCGCAGGGCAAATTCGTAGAAGCAGCTCGGGATGGGACGTACACCATCGCTGAAGGCGACATCGGCCTTGTCCGCCATGGTGGAGGATTGCTCCAGCATCACGGCGGCGTCCCCCTTCACCTCGCCGCCCACGCCGTTCAGCACGAAACCGGCGGCTTTGAGCGCAGCGTTCACCTGCAAGATGGTATCGAAGTCCGCCAGGCGGTTGATATTGACCGTGAAGTGGTTGGCACGGTAACCCCAGGCCGCCATCCAGGCCGCATACTCGCTCTCGGCCAGCAGGGTCTGGTAATCGGCCCAGGAGACCTGCCAGGGAGCACCCGCATAGAGGAAGGCCTGGGTATCGGTCAGGTGCGTCGGCACCTGGGCCACCAGCCTGTGGATGATGGCCTGGACAGGCTCGGAGAGCTCCTCCACCTTCAACTCGCTGATGAACACCTTGGGGGCGTCCGGATCGGCATGTTCGAAGTGCTTGGCGTAGAGCTTCTTCGCCTTGAACACATACTCACCCTTCTCCTCGTACCCCAGGGCACGGAAGTGGGCCGCCAGCCTCTCCAGCCCGAGACCCGGCAGGTTGTAGGTTCGAAACGCGACGTGATCGTTGATGATAGGGGCACCGCCCCCCAGCAGCTGATGAACCTTGTGAGCACTGGGGGTGACTTGAATGTAGTTGTCCCACAGATGGTCAAACAGGGTCTCGATATCCTTTTGCATCTCTCTTTCCTTTGATTGCGGGTACAGACAAGGGCACCGGTTCAGTGCCCCTTTGTGATTAGAAGGTCAAACCCGGCGACAGCTGATCCGGCATACTCGCCTTGCTGTCTTCCACCGAGGCGACGGGGTACGCACAGTAGTCGGCGGCGTAGTAGGCGCTTGCCCTGTGGTTGCCGGAGGCGCCGATGCCACCGAAGGGTGCGGCGCTGGAGGCACCGGTGATGGGCTTGTTCCAGTTGACGATACCGGCGCGGATCCGCTTGAAGAAGTGATTCCAGTCCGCCTCGCTGTCGCCGAGCAGGCCGGCCGACAGGCCGAAGCTGGTGGCATTCGCCTGCTCGATGGCGGCATCGAAGTCGTCGTAGCGGATGAGCTGCAACAGGGGACCGAAGTACTCCTCATCCGGCAGGTCACTCACGGCGGTTACATCTATGATGCCCGGGGAGACGAAGCCGGTGCCCGCTTCCAGGTGCTTGAGGGCAAGCAGACTCATCCCGCCGAGGCGCTGCAGGTTGGCCTGCGCCTCCACCATGCCGAGAGCCGCCTTCTCGCTGATCATGGCCCCCATGAAGGGCTGAGCCGCGTCATCGTACAGGCCGACCCGGATCTGGCCGACCACGTCAACCAGGCGCTTGATCAGGGCATCCCCCTGGGCACCGCGCTCCACGAACAGGCGGCGCGAGCAGGTGCAGCGCTGACCCGAGGTGATAAAGGCGGATTGCACTATCGCGTGGACGGCGCCGTCGATGTCGCTCACGTCCTTGACGATCAGCGGGTTGTTGCCCCCCATCTCCAGGGCCAGGATCTTGCCTGGCTGACCGGCGAACTGCTGGTGCAGGAAGTGACCGGTGCGCGACGATCCGGTGAAGAAGAGGCCGTCGATGTCCGGGTTGCCGGCCAGCGCCTTGCCGGTCTCCACCTCGCCCTGCACCAGGTTCAGCACCCCCTTGGGCAGGCCGGCATCGATCCAGATCTTGAGCATGGCTTCGGCCACCATGGGGGTCAGCTCGGAGGGCTTGAACACCACGGTATTGCCGGCAATCAGCGCGGGCACTATGTGACCGTTGGGCAGATGGCCCGGGAAGTTGTAGGGGCCGAACACGGCGACCACGCCGTGGGGCTTGTGGCGCACGAACGCCTTGGCGCCCGGCATGGGGTTTTCCACCGTGCCGGTGCGCTCCTCATGGGCGCGGATGGAGATGGCAATCTTGCCCTGCATGGCGGCGACCTCGGTACGGGTCTCCCACAGCGGCTTGCCGGTCTCCCGGGCGATGGTGAGCGCCAGGGCTTCCTTGTGTTCACCCAGCAGGTCGGCGTAGCGGCGCACGATGGCGAGGCGATCCTCAAGGCTGGCATCGGACCAGTGATAGAAGGCGCGACGGGCAGCCTTGACGGCGGCCTCCACCTGGGCGGCGCTGGCTGCCCCCCCTTGCCAGATCACTTCATTCTTGGCCGGGTCTTTTGACGCGAATGCCTTGCCTTCACCGGCAAGCCACTGACCATCGATAAGCTGAACTAAAGACATAACAGATTCACTCCCTGTGGTTCACAGGCAGCCGAGGCTGCCTGCTGCATGTGCTGTGGTATCGGGCCGCTTATTCCAGATCGACGACGCGCACCATGTCGCCATTTTCCACCTTGAGGGCGGCCGCCATCTTGGGGGGGATGATGGCTTCGTGCTTGTCCAGATCGACCCGGATGTTGCCGTAACAGGCGCGGTACTGCTCGAAACGGGTGTTGCAGATGAGATAGGTGTGGCCGCCGATGGGCTCCCCCACCAGCACCGCCAGCTTCTGGCTGCGGCGCACGCTGCGGATGTGCTTCACGTCGCACTCGACGGTGGGGCCCGCATCGAAGATGTCCACGTAACCGCGATTCACGAACCCCTCGTCCTGCAGCATCTTGATGGCCGGACGGGTCTTCTCGTGGGTCTGGCCGATGACGGCGCGCGCCTCGTTGCTCAGCAGGTTGACGTAGATGGGGTACTTGGGCATCAGCTCGGCGATGAAGCGCTTCTTGCCGATGCCGGTGAGATAGTCGACGGTGGGAAAATCCATCGAGAAGAAGTGCTTTTGCAGCCACTCATAGAACGGGCTGTGACCGTTGCCATCGGAGACGCCGCGCATCTCGGCAAAGACGGTCTCGTCAAACAATTCCGGATGTTCGGCCATAAACAGGAAACGGTGCTTGGAGAGCAGCCGGCCGTTGAGCCCTTCCCGGGCGCATTCGCGCAGAAACAGGGTGCACAGCTCGGAGTTGCCGGTGTAGTCGTTGGAGAGGGTCAGCGTCTCCACCACGTTGTAGATGCCGAGCTTGGGGGAAGAGTGCACCACCTTGCCGATGTGATAGTTGTAAAACGGTTGGGACAGGCCGACGGCGGCGTCGATGGCGCAGGTGCCGACCATCTCGCCGGTCTCCATGTCCTCGGCCACGAAGAAATAGAGGCAGTCTCCCTTGCCGGCGGGCTTGTCCAGGAAGGTCTGGGTGGATGCATCGATCTTGCGTTGCAGCAACTCGTCGTTGACCGGCAATGAAGTCATGCCGGTGCCGGATTCGATGGCACAGGTTTTGAGGCCGGCGAAGTCGCGCTGCTCGATAGGACGGATAACCAACATAATGACAACTCCCTTTCATTGACGACAGGTGGGGTCCCGGCTCCTGCCGGGAGGGCTCCCCACCTCAATTGCGGATCAGGCGTTGATGACCTGAGCGACCGCTTTTTCGAACCGGGCCAGACCTTCCTTGATATCCGCTTCCGGGATCACCAGCGAGGGGGCGAAACGCACCACGTTGGTACCGGCCACCAGGGCCATCAGCCCCTGATCGATGGAGGCCAGCAGGAAGTCGCGGGAGCGGCCCTTGAAGTCATCGTTCAGCACGGCGCCGAGCAGCAGACCCTGACCACGCACTTCGCTGAAGCAGTGATACTTGGCGTTGATGGCCTCAAGGCCGTCGCGGAACAGCTGCTCACGCTGCTTGATGCCATTGAGCACTTCCGGGGTGTTGACCACATCCAGCACGGCCTCGGCCACGGCGCAGGCCAGCGGGTTGCCGCCGTAGGTGGAACCGTGAGTACCCACTTTCAGGTGAGCCGCGATCTCGCTGGTGGTCAGCATGGCCCCGATGGGGAAGCCGCCGCCGAGCGCCTTGGCGCTGGTGAGGATGTCCGGGGTGACGCCCAGCCCCATGTAGGCGTACAGCTCGCCGGTACGGCCCACGCCGGATTGCACCTCGTCATAGATGAGCAGGGCATTGTGCTTGTCGCACAGCTCGCGCACGCCCTTGGCAAACTCGTCGGTGGGACGAATGATGCCGCCCTCTCCTTGCAGCGGCTCCATCACCACGGCGCAGGTGTTGTCGGAGATGGCCGCAGCCAGCTCGGCCAGGTCGTTGTAGGTCACATGGGTGATATCGGCAGGTTTCGGACCGAAACCATCGGAGTAGGCCGCCTGGCCACCGACGCTGACGGTGAAGAAGGTGCGGCCGTGGAAGCCCTGATGGAAGGCGATGATCTGGGTCTTGTGGGCGCCAAACTTGTCGATGGCATAGCGGCGGGCCAGCTTCAGGGCGGCTTCGTTCGCTTCGGCGCCCGAGTTGCAGAAGTAGACCTTCTCGGCGAAGGTGGCGTCCACCAGCTTCTTGGCCAGGCGCAGGGCCGGCTCGTTGGTCATGACGTTGGAGAGGTGCCACAACTTCTCGCCCTGGGTTTTCAGGGCCTCGACCAGCTTGGGATGGCAATGACCCAGGCCATTGACCGCGATCCCGCCGGCGAAGTCGACATACTCGCGACCCGCCTGATCCCAGACACGTGAACCTTCACCGCGCACCGGAATGATCTTGGCGGGGGCATAGTTCGGCACCATCACTTCATCAAACACTTCACGTGTCACTGCCAACAACTCTGACATCTTGCTCTCCTGCTGATTGGCGGCAGAATAATCCACCACTCAAAAGTTAAATCCGTGTAAACGTGGCGGAATTATCACAAAAAAAAAGCAAAAAGTCTGCAACATCCCGGCCTATGAGGAACATTATTCGATTGCCCGTGAGATTTTAGGCAACCGCATTGCATAACGGCTCAGGGGGTGTTGGCAAGAGATAATTTGGGCTGGCGGAGAGGTGAATAAAGTCTCAGGGAGATTATTTTTGGCCTCATGTCGATTCTGAGACCAGGCTCACGATTTTTTCAGGAAAAGGCCAAAAAATTGGCCAGCAACTGATGGCCCTGCTCGCTCAGAATGCTCTCCGGGTGGAACTGTACCCCCTCCAGTGCCAGTGTTTTATGCCGCAGCCCCATGATCTCGTCGACGGCGCCGTCGGCGCGCTCGCTCCAGGCGGTGACCTCGAAGCAGTCCGGCAGGGAACCGCGATCCACGATGAGGGAGTGATAACGGGTGACCCGCAGCGGATCCTGCAATCCTGCGAATACCCCCTGCCCATTGTGGCGGATGAGGGAGGTCTTGCCGTGCATGACCTGGCGGGCGCGCACCACCTGGCCGCCGAAGGCCTGGGCCAGGGATTGATGACCGAGGCAGACGCCAAGGATGGGCAGTCGGCCCGCGAAATGGCGGATGGCCGCCAGGGAGATGCCCGCCTCGTTCGGCGTGCAGGGGCCGGGGGAGATCACCAGATGGCTGGGGGCGAGGCGGGCTATCTCCTCCAGCGTCAGCTCATCGTTGCGCTTCACCCGCACCTCCTGCCCCAGGGCGCCGAAGTATTGCACCAGGTTCCAGGTGAAGGAGTCGTAATTGTCGATGAGTAGCAGCATGCAAAAACCCGGGTATTGAACGCGAAAAGAGGATGGCCCGCCCGTTGGCAGGCCGCGGCGACGGGCATTCTGGCACGTCTGCCCCGGTTAATAAACGCCGGCCGACCGCATCCGGCGAGCGGGCCCCGCCCCATCATCGCAACCATCCTCACCCAACGCCCGGGAGCACGCCTCCTGGCAGCCCAGCGGCGCCTGGGGTCAGCCAGCGTCTTCATATGCCTTATATAGGGCAATCCAGACTCCGCCATCTCCACTCGCCCGGCCTTCGTCCCCCGCGACAACCACGTCCACTGGCGCCTCCGCTGCCGGGTTAGGCCCGCACGCCCTCACCACGATATGGCGAGGGATGGGCTTGCCCGCCCCCGTCAGACACCAAAAATGCAAACTGAATCGCAAATTTCAAAACGAAGTTTCATATTAAATTGATCGCAGTTTTTCATTTTGCTATCGTAGCTTCAACGACAGGATTTACCGACACATTGTCATTGATGCCGCGTGCGGCCCGGAATTGAGGTTCACTATGCAAACTCGTCAAAGTATCCACAGCGATCATGCCAAGCAGCTCGACACCCAGGGCCTGCGCCGTGAGTTCCTGGTAGAGGAAGTCTTCACCCAAAACCAGCTCACCATGACTTACAGCCACATCGATCGCATCGTGTTCGGTGGCATCATGCCGGTGGACGCGCCGCTCACTTTCTCCGATGAACTGGGCAAGGCCTTCGGGGTCACCTATTTCCTCGAGCGCCGCGAGCTCGGCCTCATCAACATCGGTGGTCCGGGTGTGGTGGTCGTGGATGGCAAGACCTATGAAGTGGGCAAGGCCGAGGCCCTCTACGTCGGCCAGGGTGCCCGCGAGCTGAGCTTTGCCAGCGTCAGTGCCGCCCAGCCTGCCAAGTTCTACTACAACAGCGCGCCGGCTCACACCAGCTACCCGACCCGCGTCGTCACCCAGGCCCAGGCCTCGCCGACCACCCTGGGGGATGCCTCCACCAGCAACCGTCGCACCATCTACAAGTATCTGGTGCCGGACGTACTGCCGACCTGCCAGCTCGTCATGGGCATGACCCAGCTCGAAGAAGGCAGCCTGTGGAACACCATGCCTTGCCACACCCACGAGCGCCGCATGGAGGTCTACTTCTACTTCAACATGAAGGATGACGCCGCCGTCTTCCACATGATGGGCAAGCCGGACGAGACCCGTCACCTGCTGGTCCACAACGAGCAGGCCGTCATCTCCCCGAGCTGGTCCATCCACTCCGGCGTCGGCACCCAGGCCTACACCTTCATCTGGGGCATGGTCGGCGAGAACCAGGTGTTCGGCGACATGGACCATGTGGCCGTCAAGGACATGCGCTAATCAACTTCCCGTTGCGAGCCGCCAGCGCGGCGGCTCCTGCAGACACTTAATTCCACACCTTCCCGTGGCTTAGAGGTAACAACATGATTCTTAATGCATTCGATCTGAAAGGTAAGGTCGCCATCGTCACCGGTTGTGACACCGGTCTGGGCCAGGGCATGGCACTGGGTCTCGCCGAGGCGGGCTGTGACATCGTCGGCATCAACATCGTCGAACCCACGGATACCATTGCCAAGGTCGAAGCCATCGGTCGTCGTTTCCTGAGCCTGAAGGCGGATGTCAGCAAGGTCGATACCCTGCCGGCCCTGGTGGATCAGGCCGTCTCCCACTTCGGCCGCGTCGACGTGCTGGTGAACAATGCCGGCATCATCCGCCGGGAAGACGCCATCAAGTTCAGCGAGAAGGACTGGGACGATGTGATGAACATCAACATCAAGAGTGTCTTCTTCATGTCCCAGGCGGTGGCCAAGCAGTTCATCGCCCAGGGGGAAGGCGGCAAGATCGTCAACATCGCCTCCATGCTCTCCTATCAGGGTGGCATCCGCGTGCCCTCCTACACCGCCTCCAAGAGCGGCGTCATGGGCATCACCCGCCTGCTGGCCAACGAATGGGCGAGCAAGGGCATCAACGTCAACGCCATCGCCCCGGGTTACATGGCCACCAACAACACCGCAGCCCTGCGTGCCGACGATGACCGCAACGCCGCCATCCTGGAGCGGATCCCGGCCGGTCGCTGGGGTGTACCGGATGACATGATGGGCCCGGTGGTATTCCTGGCGTCCTCTGCCTCCGACTACATCAATGGCTACACCATCGCCGTCGATGGCGGCTGGCTGGCCCGCTAATCCCGCCCAGTTTGACAAGGCGCCGCAAGGCGCCTTTTGTCGTTGTCCCCAGACAGGAAGGCCCCATGCTGCTCGATAATCTCTGGTTTGCCCAATCCGTCGGTCTGCTGGCCTGCCTCGTCGGGGCCACGGCCTTCATGCAGCGCCAGGATCAAAAACTCCGGCTTCACCTCACCCTCAACGGCACCCTGATGGGCCTGCACTTCCTGCTGCTGGGCTCCTCCGTCGCCGCCATCAACTGCCTGCTGTGTGCCGTGCGCAACTGGGTCTCCGGTTACTACCGCGGGCTCGGCGTCATGCTGACCTTCCTCGCCCTGGCCTGGGCCCTGGTCATCCCCCAGCTCTCCCATCCGGTGCAGATCCTGACCCTGGTGGGCACCACCCTCAGCACCTATGCCCTGTTCAGACTCAACGGCATTGCGCTGAGACTGTGCATGCTGAGCAGTACGATCTGCTGGCTGACTCACAATATCTGGGCTGGATCCATTGGGGGTATCTTGCAGGAGAGCATTTTCTTCGTCATCAACAGCCACACCATCTTCAAGCTCTACCGCGCCGACCCCCAGCCGCTCTAGTCGAAGAAGCCGCCCATAAAAAAAGCAGGCAAGGCCTGCTTTTTTTATGGGATGAGCGAGGCGTCTTGCCTAGCTGCGCGTGCCGAAGGGGTAATCGTGGAACCCCAGCCCGGCGGAGATATTGGCTGCCGCCTCGTGCAATTGGGCCACCAGGTTCGCCTGGTCCTCCGGGTGGAAACGCACCAGCGGCAGCGACAGGGAGAGCCCCGCGATGATCCGCCCCATGCGGCTGTAGATGGGTACCGCAAAGCAGCGCAGGCCGTGCTCCATCTCTTCTCTGTCTTCCGCATAGCCTTGTTCGCGCACCTGGGCCAGTTCCGCCAGCAGGGCATCCACATCGGCAAGGGTATGCTCGGTGAATCGCTCGAACGTCACGCCAGCCAGCATGGCACGCACTTCCGTTTCCGGCAGCCAGGCCATCATCACCTTGCCAAGGCCGGTGCTGTAGAGCGGGCGGCGGCGGCCGATGCGGGAGTACATCCGCAGGTTGTATTCGGAATCTATCTTGTGCAGGTAGACGATGCTGTCTTCATCCAGCATCCCGAGGTGCAGGGTCTCCTTGGTCTGCTTGCCGAGCCGGTACATCTGCTCGTCGGCAATCTGGATCAGATCCTGATGCTCCAGGGCCTTGGCGCCCAGTTCAAACAGCTTGAGGCTGAGGGCGTACTTGTCGGTTTCCCCTTCCTGGGAGACATAACCCAGGGTCTTCATGGTCTGCAGGAAACGGTAGACGGTACTCTTGGACATCATGATCCGCTGGGACAGCTCGGTCACCCCGATCTCCTTCTGCTCCCCCAGGGCCTGCAATATGCCAAACACCTTGAGGACAGAAGAGACCGATTCGGGTGAGTTGTCTATCATCGACATGTTCTACTTCCAAAAAAAATGACTGATTGTTTCATTGTATTTGAAATGAATTGGCCGTCATAGTGGACGAGACGATTATCCAGTCAAATCATCCACTAATAGATGGATAATGTGGTGCCGCTCACGCTGGCACTGACCAGCCTCTTCATCTATCTGACCGGCCCGCTTTCACGCCCAGCCCCGCATCCCTCGCCTGACCACGACAGAGCCAAGGTAGGTGTCACACCACCATCAACACAAGACCAACGTCACAACTTTAATGAAATCACGTTTCAATTGTTTTTTGTATCTCGCGAATTAAATAGAATAGCGCCATCAGCAACGCGGCAAACGCGGGAGGCATAATGTCAGTCAAGGTAGCCGTCATCGGCGAGTGCATGATCGAATTGTCCGAAAACAAGACGAACATAGTGCGTCATTTTGGAGGGGATACCCTCAACACCGCCGTCTACCTGACGCGGGCAAACCCGGACGTCGCCGTGCACTATGTGAGTGCTCTCGGCACGGATCCCATGAGCGGCGCCATGCTGGCGCTGTGGCAACAGGAGGGGGTGAACACGGATCTGGTGCAGCGCCTTGGCCACAAGTTGCCCGGACTCTACCTCATCGAGACCGACGAACGGGGGGAGCGAACCTTCCACTATTGGCGCAGCGATGCGGCAGCCCGTTACTGGCTGCAAACCCAGCAAGCCAGTGAAATATGTCAACAGCTCAAGGGTTTTGACTATATCTATCTGAGCGGGATCAGCCTCGCCATCCTCTCCCCGGCCGACCGCCTCACCCTGCTGCAGGTGCTGGGGGATTGCCGCGCCGCCGGAGCAAAAATCGCCTTTGACAACAACTACCGCCCCCGCCTGTGGGAGAGCAAAGACGCCGCCAGACAAGCCTATGCCGCCATGCTGGCGCTGACCGATCTCGCCTTCCTGACCCTGGATGACGAACTGGCGCTCTGGGATGACAGTGACGAGACCCAATGTCTGGCCCGCACCCACACCCTCGGCGTGAACGAAATCGTGGTCAAGCGTGGCGCCGAGCCCTGCCTCATCGTGCAGCCGAGCAGTCACACTGAAGTGCCGGCGGTCAGCCTGCCTGGCGAGCGCATCGTCGACACCACGGCCGCCGGCGACTCCTTCAGCGCGGGCTATCTCGCCAGCCGGCTGGCCGGTGGCACCGTGGCCGGATCGGCTCACTACGCCCATCTGCTCGCCAGCACCGTCATTCAACACCGTGGTGCCATCATCCCCCTGACGGCGATGCCGAGCCCCATCAACACCGCTCATCACTCCAACGAGGTTTCCCATGTCCACACTGCTTGAACAACTCGCCCTGCTGAAGATCATCCCGGTCATCGCCATCAAGGATGCTGACGACGCCGTCGCCCTCGGCCGAACCCTGATGGAGAACGGCATGCCCAGCGCCGAGATCACCTTCCGCACCCCGGCAGCGGCGGAGGCCATTCGCCGGCTGCGCCAGTCCTTCCCCCAGATGATCATCGGCGCCGGTACCGTGCTGACCACGGCCCAGGTCGATCAGGCCATCGAGGCGGGCGTGGACTTCATCGTGAGCCCGGGCCTCAATCCGCGCATCGTGCAGTACTGCCAGGCTCGCGGCGTGCCCATCATCCCCGGCGTGAACAACCCCAGCCTGGTCGAACAGGCCATGGAGCTCGGGCTGACCACCCTCAAGTTCTTCCCCGCAGAGCCTTCCGGCGGCCTCGGCATGCTCAAGGCCATGAGCGCCGTCTACCCGGTCTCCTTCATGCCAACCGGCGGCATCAGCCCGAGCAATGTGAAGGATTACCTGGCCCTGCCGAGCGTCTTCGCCTGCGGGGGCACCTGGATGGTGCCCGCCAACCTCATCGACAACCGCGACTGGAGCAAGATTGGCGCGCTCGCCAAGGAAGCCATGATCGCACTCTGAGTCAGCAGGGCCCGTCTCCCGGGCCCTCACTCCTCTACCAGCGATCCGCGCCCGACCCTTTCCTGACAAGCCAGCCCTCCCCAGCCGCTTCCCCTGGCGCCCTCTTCATCCTTGCGCGAGGCTGCACGCCAGCCCGGCGCTCTCGCCTTCAGCAAGGCCAGGATCGATAAACCGGTCCGACATCCCCTCTTCACGCTCTCTTCTCGTGGCCCTTTTGGGAGCTCAGGCTCCCCCTTTTGCCCCGCGAAACACCCGATGGAGCCAGACGCGGCACCATCAGCAGAATGCATTTAACCGCCGTCACAAAATTTGACTTTTGATTCCCGCAAATTCGGAACGCCATTTCATTACCTTGAGTTTGATCACTGAAATAGCGCCGGATTCGCGTAGCATGAACACCATCAAAATAACCAGACCCATGAGGGGTTACACATGCGTACAATGAATGCTCTGCCCAAGCTGTCTCTGATTGGAACAGTTGTCGCCGCAAGTCTGTTGTTGGCTGGATGTGGTGAAGACAGCAAGGCTGCTGGCCCCATCATCCTGAAGACCGCCTTCAACCAGTCCGAACACAATCCCCAGTTCAAGGCTCTCGAAGATTTCAGCCAGAAGCTGGAAGCGGCCACCGGTGGCAAATACAAGCTGGAAATCCACCCCAATGAGCTGCTCGGTGATCAACGGGCTGCCCTGGAATTGGTCCAATCCGGCGCCATCCAGCTGGCGGTCGTCGCCAACCCCCTGGTCGAAAACTTCAACAAGAACTTCTCCGTGCTGGCCATGCCGTACATCTACGACAACCCGGAGCACCAGCGCAAAGTGTTCACCGGCGACACCCTGGACGCCCTGTTCGCCTCCAGCAAGGGCAATGGCTTTGAGGTGCTGACCGCCTATACCGCTGGCGCCCGCAGCATGTATGTCAAAGGGGCCCCCATCAAGACGCCGGAAGACATGAAAGGGAAGAAGATCCGGGTCATGCAGTCCGACACCATGGTCAAGATGCTGACCTGCATGGGCGGCACCGGCGTGCCCATGGGCCAGGGGGAGGTCTACTCCGCCATCCAGCAAGGGGTGCTTGATGGAGCCGAGAACAACGAAATCACCTATGCGGATCTCAAGCAGTACGAAGTGGCGCCTCACTTCTCCTACACCCGCCATGTGATGGTGGCCGACCTGCTGGTTGCCAGCGAGTCGTTCCTGGCGAAGATGGATGCCGCCGATCAGGCGACCTTCCGCAAACTGGCAAAAGAGAGCACGGAGACCGAGTTCGACCTCTTTGCCCAGGCGCTGGAAGCCGCCAAGCAGACCGCCACCAGCCAGGGAGCCACCTTCACCGAAGTGGATATCGCCCCCTTCCAGGCCCGCTGCAAGCCACTGCAAGAGACACTGCTGACCACCCCGGAGCAGAAAGACATCTTCACCAAGATCCGCGCGCTGGCCAACTGATCGCCGCTGCCGCCAGGGGCTGCCATCGCAGCCCCTCTCATGAGGCTCTTCTATGAAATCCACTCAACAAGCCGCAACCTTCTCAGCCCCACCCGAGCCACCCGTTCAGCACGGCTTCTATGCCGCACTGACCGGGTTCAAACAACGAGTGGATTTGGTTGTTTCCTATCTCTGCATCGCCATCGTGGCCACCATGACCGTGCTGGTGACCTATCAGGTGGCGACCCGGTACCTGTTCAACAGCCCGAGCGCCGTGAGCGAGGTGCTCTCCCGCTACCTCTTCATCTGGCTGGTGCTCATCGGCAGCGCCTATGTCTTCGGCCTGCGCGAACACATGGCGATCACCTTCATGCGCGATCGCATGTCCCACAATGTACGCATTGTGATGGAGATGCTCGGTGAACTGGCGACCACCGCCTTCGCCCTGCTGGTCCTGAGCGTGGGGGGTTACATTGGCATGAGTCGCCAGATGGGACAGCTCGACTCTGCGCTGCAGATCCCCATCGGTGTCATCTATGCCGCCATTCCGCTGTGTGGCGTGCTGACCGTCTTCTATTGCCTGTACAACCAATACGGGTTGGCCAGACAACTCTCCTTCAAGCAAAAGGTATAACCATGGATATTGCGGTTGTTGTCGCGCTGGTGATGTTCATCGGTGCCTTTTTCCTGCTGTTTATCGGCACCCCCATCAGTATCAGCATCGGGCTTTCGTCCTTCCTGGCCATGGCGCTCATCCTGCCCTTCGACGGGGCCATTCTGACCTCGGCCCAGCGGGTTTTCGTCGGACTGGACTCCTTTGCCCTGCTGGCCATCCCTTTCTTCATCCTGGCCGGCAACCTGATGAACAACGGTGGCATCGCCATCCGTCTGATCAACTGCGCCAAGATCATCAGTAACTTCCTGCCAGGCCCCCTGGCCCAGACCAACGTGGTAGCCAACATGCTGTTTGGTTCCATCAGCGGCTCTGGTGTCGCCTCGGCCGCCGCCATCGGCGGCATCATGTCCCCCATCCAGAAGAAGGACAAATACGATCCCGCCTTCAGCGCCGCGGTCAACATCGCCTCGGCCCCGACCGGCATGCTGATCCCGCCGAGCAACTCCCTGATCGTCTATGCCACCGTGGCCGGCAGCGTATCCATCACGGCCCTGTTCATGGGCGGCTACCTTCCCGGCATCCTCTGGGGTCTGGGTGTCATGCTGGTGGCCGGCTTCATCGCCAAGCGCCGTGGTTATGTGGCCGACAAGGGCTCTCTCAAGGGTCAGCACCTCAAGCTGCTGCTCGATGCCATCCCCAGCCTGATGATGATAGTGGTGGTGATAGGCGGCATCCTCGGCGGCATCTTTACCGCCACCGAAGCCTCGGCCATCGCCGTGGTCTACTCCCTGGTGCTCGGCGTCTGCTACCGGAACATCAAGGCCATCGATCTGCCTGCCATCTTCCTGGCCACCGCCAAGATGACCGCCATCGTGATCCTGATGCTGGCCGCCTCCTCCATCATGTCCTGGGTGATGGCCTTCACCAAGATCCCGGCCCTGATCGCCTCGGGTCTGCTCTCCTTCACCGACAGCTTCCTGCTCATCCTGCTGATCATGAACCTGGTGCTGCTGCTGGTGGGCACCTTCATGGATCCCACCCCGGCGGTGCTGATCTTCACTCCCATCTTCCTGCCCATCTGCACCCAGTTCGGCATGGATCCGGTGCAGTTCGGCATCATGATGATCTTCAACCTCTCCCTCGGCACCATCACGCCGCCCGTGGGTCCCATACTGTTCACCGGCTGCAAGATCGGGGAGATAAAGATAGAGGGAGTCATCAAGCCGCTGCTGCCCTTCTTCGCCGTCATCGCCCTGGTCCTGATGCTGGTCACCTATGTACCGGCCATCTCCATGGCCCTGCCGCAAGCCATGGGACTGGTCAACTGATCCCGGCATAGGAAAGCAGCAGTATCGACTTGCCAAAGACAAGTCAGGCATCAGCCCCGGATGATCGGATCATCCGGGGCTTTCTTATGGGGAATGTGCAATAGAAGAGCGGACAGACGAAAACCCCGCCGGGCGACTTGCGCAAGCCTTACGGAGAGTTGATAGAGAAAAGAGATGGAAACAGCAACGCCAACTGGCAGGCGCCGCCACAGCGGCGAAGGGGGATCAGCGATCCAGCAGACGACCTTGCTCCAGCTCACGCTCACGCTGGCACTCGGCCAGATAGATGGCTGCCGCGATGGCGGGCGTCTTGTAATGCTTGTCGATGGCGTTGGAGACCATCAGCTGCAGGGTATTGAGATTCTTGGCCTTGCGAAACTTGCGCAGCCAGTGACCCTTGTCACTCAGTTCTTCAATGACGGAATGTGATTCGACGGACATGCTTTCTCTTGGGGTAAAAACCCGCATTGGCAACGGGAAGGTGAATGCTCGAATACCAGGCTGGTAAAACAAAGAAAGCCAGGCAGATACCCAGCTCTCTTCAACTACACCTTCCCAGTATGTCAGGCTCGAGGAACGAAGCCGACTACATCATAAACGCTGGCCAGTGTTTTTTCAGCCCTTTCCCGCGCTTTTTGTGCACCGGCGGCCAAAACGGCCTGTAGATGAGTCTCATCCTGACGCAGCTCGCGGAAACGCGCCTGGATGGGCTCCAGCAGGGCGACCACGGCATCGGCGGTCTCACCCTTGAGGTGGCCGTACATTTTACCCTCGAAATGCTGCTCGAGTTCTGCAATGGAGCGACCGGTTACCCCGGACATCAGGGTCAGCAAGTTGGAGACCCCCGGCTTGTTCTCCGGATCGAAGCGCACCACGGCCGGCTCGTCGGAGTCGGTCATCGCCCGCTTGATCTTCTTGACGATCTGCTTGGGATCTTCCAGCAGGCCGATGAAGTTGGCCTCGTTGTCATCCGACTTGGACATCTTCTTGGTCGGATCCTGCAGGCTCATCACCCGGGCACCCTCGGTAGGAATGAAGGGCTCAGGCAGGGTGAACACCTCGCCATGCAGGTTGTTGAAACGGGTGCAGATGTCACGGGTCAGCTCCAGATGCTGCTTTTGATCATTGCCGACCGGCACCTGGTTGGCTTGATAGAGCAGAATGTCGGCCGCCATCAGCACCGGATAGCCGAACAGACCAACGTTGACGTTGTTCTCGAAGCGGGCGGACTTGTCCTTGAACTGGGTCATGCGTGACAGCTCGCCCATCTGGGTGTAGCAGTTCAGGATCCAGCCAAGCTCCGCGTGCTGCGGTACATGGGACTGGATAAAGACGGTGCTCTTGGCGGGATCGATCCCCACCGCCAGATAGAGGGCGGCGGCATCGAGGCAAGCCTTGCGCAGGGCGGCCGGATCCTGGCGGGTGGTGATGGCATGCAGATCGACGATGCAGTAGAGGCAATCGAAGTCATCCTGCATGTTGACCCACTGACGCAGGGCGCCCATGTAGTTGCCTATGGTCAGCTGGCCAGAGGGTTGGGCACCGCTCAGTACGATTGGTTTGGTCATGAAGTGTGAGTCCTTGTTGTTAAGCCAGCAGGGCATCGAGTTCGGCAAACTGCTCGCAGACCCAATCCGGATGGGAGTCTGCGATGGGACGGCCATAGTTGTAGCCGTAGGTCAGGCCTGCCACCTTCATGCCGGCGGCCTGGGCGGCCAGCACGTCATTCTCGGAATCCCCCACCATCAGGGTACGGGACGGGTCTATGCCGAGCTCGTGGCAGGCGTGCAGCAGGGGGGCAGGGCTCGGTTTCTTCTCGGGCACGCAGTTGCCGCCGAGCCAGAGCGCGAAGCAATCACCGATGCCGAGGGCATCCAGGATGGGTTGCACGAAGTGGCTCGGCTTATTGGTTACTACGGCCTGCTGGTAGCCGAGGCGCTGCAGGCGGCGCAGACTCTGCTCCACCCCGTCATACATGGTCAGCCCTTCCAGCAGACAGGCACGATAGTGACCGTCGAACAGGGGCCGCGCCTTGGCAAAGAGATCCGGCGCGCCGCAGTAATCCAGTGCACGCTGGATCAGCTTGTCGGCACCATTGCCAACCCAGGTCCGGACCACGGACTCGTCGGCCTCGGCCAGGCCCAGCTCGACGAGCGTGCGGTTGACCGCCAGAGCCAGCTGTGAGGCGCTGTCAATTAGGGTGCCGTCCAGGTCAAACAGCACCAGATCGAAGGGACGTTCAACGGACATGAGCCAACTCCGCACGCATCTGGTCGATCACCGCCTTGTAGTCCGGCTTGCCGAAGATGGCAGAACCGGCCACGAACATGTCGGCACCGGCCTCGGCGATCTCGCGGATGTTGTCCACCTTGACGCCACCGTCGATCTCGAGACGAATGTCACGACCGCTCTCGTCGATCAGGCGACGCACCTGGCGCAGCTTGGCCAGGGTACCGGGGATGAAGCTCTGGCCACCGAAGCCAGGGTTGACCGACATCAGCAGGATCACATCCAGCTTGTCCATCACGTATTCGAGGCAGGAGAGCGGTGTGGCCGGATTCAGCACCAGACCAGCCTGGCAGCCCTGCTCCTTGATGAGTCCCAGGGTGCGATCCACATGGTCGGAGGCTTCCGGGTGGAAGGTGATCAGATTGGCGCCCGCCTTGGCGAAGTCGGGCACGATGCGATCCACCGGCTTGACCATGAGGTGCACGTCGATGAGCGCCTTGATGCCGTAATCACGCAGCGCCTGACAGACCATGGGGCCTATGGTCAGGTTCGGGACATAATGGTTGTCCATCACGTCGAAGTGCACCACGTCGGCCCCGGCGGCCAGCACCTTGGCAACATCCTCACCCAGACGGGCGAAGTCGGCGGAGAGGATAGAGGGAGCAATCAGAAAATCTTTCATCAGCGTCATCCATTGGCAGCTAGGCGGAAAAAACGGCGTGATTTTACCGCAAATGTCAGCCGAAAACGACCCGCAAGCGGAGTAGACCCAGAGGTTCGCTTTATCGCCGTGTTCCGCTGGGAACGGCCTGCCGGTGATCAGGACAAGGGGAAGAAGACCTGGCCAGTATCGCCAGCCTGAAATGACGGCGGCACCCGAAGGTGCCGCCAGCAGACTAGCCGAGCTCGGCCAGTACGGCGTCGCTGGGGTAATAGCCCTGCTCGGGCTCTATGCCCGGTGGGTAGAGCGCCAGCAGCTCGGCCACCTTGTTGCGTCCCCCGCCGTTGCGGCTGATGGTGCGCTTGACCAGGATCTCGTCCAGACGGGCGCCCCGATACAACTCGCGGGTCAGCTCGATATCGTGATTGCTGATGAGCACGGGCACCCGCTTGTGCGCGGCGGTGTGCCGCGCAAGACGCGCCAGCAGCGCCTGATCGTCCAGAGTGAAGCCACCGGCCGAGTAAGTGGTGAAGCTCGCCGTGGTGGAAAGTGGCGCATAGGGTGGATCACAGTAGATGACCCAGTCGGACTGCGCCCTCGCCATAGCGTCGGCATAGCTCTCGCAGATGAAGGTCGCCTTCTGCGCCTTCTCGGCGAAGGCCCACAGCTCTTTCTCCGGGAAATAGGGCTTCTTGTAGGAACCGAAGGGAACGTTGAAGCCCCCTTTCTTGTTGTAACGGCACAGGCCGTTGAAGCCATGGCGATTCAGGAACAGGAACAGCTGGGCCCGCTCAAAACCGGCCTCGGTCTGGTTGAACTGGCTGCGCAGGCGGTAATAGGCAGTCTTGTGGTTGTGCTCGGCCACAAACAGTTTGCGCGCCTCGCTGATGAAGTTGTCCGGCCGCTGCTTGAGATGATTGTAAAGACCGATCAGATCCGGATTGATGTCATTGAGCACATAGGCATCGTAATCGGTGTTGAGAAAGACCGAGCCCGCCCCGACGAAGGGCTCCAGCAACACACGCCCGGCCGGCAACCGCTCGGCAATCTCTTCGACCAGGGAGTATTTTCCCCCGGCCCATTTTAAAAACGCGCGTGTTTTTTTCATGGAAATCCGGTGTTAAGAAGGCAACGCCCAAAAAAGGGGGGAGATTCTACCCCCTTCACGGGCAGCATGGCTATTGCTTCAACTCTTTTTGTATCTGGGCAAATGACTTGGGCCAGGGTTGTCCCTTGAGCAGAGCCGGAGAGAGCTTGCGAATGGCCGTCTTGGCCTGGGCGCTGCTGGCATAGTCACCCTGCACGACCACATACCAGGGGCTGCCGCGGAAGCGGGTCTTGTAGACCCACACCTTGCCCGCCAGGGCATGCTCGGCCACAAAGCTGTCGACCGCCTGGGTATTGCTGGCGCCCATCAACTGAATGCTGTAGTGATTCTTCGGTTTTTTGTTCAGGGTCGAAACCGGCGTCAATGCCACCTTGGGCGCCGCCACGGCAACCGGCACCGCCGCTTTGGGCGCAGCCTGGGCTGTCGGCGCACTCGGCTGGGCATGCTGCGCCGCAGACGGGGTAGCAGGAGCGCTCTTCTGGGTGGCTCCCGCAGAGCTCACGCCAGTCAGCTCGTTCACCACCTCGGTGGGCAGTGCACCGCTGACATTGGGCTGCGTCATCAGCTTCTCGACCACCTCGTCGGAGATGACCACCCGGCGCCCCTCATAGTTGGTCGACTCCGTGGTGACGGTTTCGCTCTCGACCTTCTTGGGCAACGTCTTGGCATCGGATTGCCAGTCTCGTGCCACCTGATCGCCATTCACCGCCGAGCCGCTGGCTTGCGCGCCGCTCGCCGCGTTTGTTTCAAGAGCATCACTGCCAATCGGTGCCGGCAGGGCTCCCTCTTGTGGCTGCTCCCTGGTCTCTTCCTTGCCCATGCCATCGAATAGGGGCAGATAGCTCAAGCCCAGCAGGCCAGCCACAACCAGGGCCAGCACTATCGCAATCTTCTTCACGGGCAACTCGGCCTGACGTTTCTTGGGCCTTCTGTCGGTCATGATATCCTCCAGTGACTGCATGATGGCGGACGGATGTCCGTTTGCGCCATTCAGGATCTCTTCTACCTTGGGCTTGGGCAAGAGGGCAGTCGGGATCTTGAGCTCTTTGGCCTTCTCATACAAGAAGATACGTTGCTCCGGCGGGCTCAGTGGCGCAACCTCCAGCTCGAGCGCGGGCATGGCACGCCCCTTGAGCGCCTCCTTCTGGCTGCGACACCAGACGTCATTGCCACAGACTATGATCGCCAGCTTGTGGGGGCTGGCCAGCGTATCGTTGTGACGGCAGAGTGCCCACAGCTCCCCCACCAGATCCGCAGGCAATTCGTCGGTCCGCTCGATGAGCAGCAGCAGATTCGCGGGCTTGCCATCCAGCATCCGGAAGAAGCTGTCAGCCAGGGCATCCTGCGGATTGAACAGCGGTCTCGCCACCACCTGCTGGAGCAAGAGCTGGCGCACATCCGCCATCTTCATGGCGGCGCTGCCGATCAGGCTCACCACCCGCACCGTATCGGGCAGGCCGTTTAACAAGCTCTCACACAGAGTGCCGCGACCGCTACCGGGTTTGCCGGAGAGAAAGATGAAAGGATGATTGAATTCAATCAGATGCAGCAGCCGGTCGACCAGCTGCCGCTGGGAGGGAAGTTTTAGCAGTTTGCTGTTAGTCACGACCAGACTCGATTACCGCCATCAATTGGGCATCGGTCACATCACCGACGACCTGGGCACGCCCGATCCCGACCGGCAGTACCAGCCGCAGCTTGCCTTGCAGCACCTTCTTGTCGCGACGCATATGGCGAATGAAGGCATCGAAATCCATCTCGGGAGGCGATTTCACCGGCAGATCCGCGGCCAGCAGCAGGGCACGGATCCGCGCAACCTCCTGCCCGGTCAGATCGCCGCGAGCCAGGGCCGTATCCGCCGCCAGCATGATGCCGGCCGCAACAGCCTCCCCGTGCAGCCAGTTGCCATAGCCTTTTTCAGCCTCGATGGCATGACCGAAGGTATGCCCCAGGTTCAGCAAGGCGCGCACCCCGTGTTCGGTCTCATCTTCGGCCACCACTTCGGCCTTGATCTCGCAGCAACGGCGAATGGCATAGGAGAGCGCGTCGGTGTCGAGGCTCTGCAGGCGCTCCATATTCGTTTCGAGCCAGGAGAAAAACTCGGCATCCCAGATGATGCCGTACTTGATCACCTCGGCCATGCCGGCGGCAAATTCGCGCGCTGGCAGAGTCTTGAGGCAATCGGTATCGATGATCACATGTTTGGGCTGGTAGAAGGCACCCACCATGTTCTTGCCGAGCGGATGATTGACGGCGGTCTTGCCGCCAACGGAAGAGTCAACCTGGGAGAGCAGCGTGGTAGGCACTTGGATGAACGGAATGCCACGTTGATAGCTTGCCGCAGCGAAGCCGACAACGTCACCTATCACGCCGCCCCCCAGGGCGATGAGGGTAGTGTCACGACCATGGTTGGTCTCAAGCAGAGCAGACATGATCTGCTCGAAGGTCGCCAGGGTCTTGTAGGCCTCGCCATCCGGCAGGATCAGGTGTTCAACCTGAAAACCGGAAAGCAACTGAATGACCTGCTCAAGATACAAGGGGGCGACCACGGTGTTGGTCACTATCATGACCCGCTTGCCCTTGATCGTCTTAGCCAACACCTCAGGGCGTTGCAACAGACCCGCAGCTATCTCAATCGGGTAGCTGCGCTCACCCAGTTCGACCTTCAACCTTTCCATGGACGTCCTCTATCGATTACATGCCGATCAACTTGACGATTTGATTGGCAACAACTTTTGCACTTTGCTCATCGGTGTGGATGACAAAGTCGGCGACTTCTTCATACAGGGCGTTGCGCTCCAGAGCCAGACGCTCCAGTACTTCACGGGGCGGCTCCTCGGTTTGCAACAGGGGACGACGCTTGTCTCTCTGGGTTCGCGCCAGCTGCTTCTCAATGGTGGTTTCGAGGTAGACAACGATGCCACGGGCGGAAAGCTTGTTGCGAGTCTCGCGGCTCTTGATGGCACCGCCACCCGTTGCCAGCACGATGCCCTGCTGCTCGGCGAGTTCGCCGATCACTTTCTCTTCGCGGATCCGGAAACCCTCTTCGCCTTCAACATCGAACACCCAGCCGATATCGGCACCACTGCGGCGCTCAATCTCATGATCCGAGTCGAAAAACTCCATGTGCAGTTGTTCTGCCAGATGTCTACCTATGGTGCTCTTGCCCGCACCCATGGGACCTATCAGGAAAATATTGCGTTTCTCAGCCATGTCTTTTCGTTAGTAATTACAAACTGTATGGCCCCGGTAAACTCTCGACCGGGGTACCTATGAACCTTATCTTGCGATGGATCAGGAGGGGGATTATCTCAATAGAAATCGGGACTGGCAACCGCAGCCCTTACGCCCCAGCCTCATTGGGGCGTAAGGTTATATGTGTTTTACCCTCACATGTAAAGCATTCAGAGGGCGTCGGTCACGATCCGCGGGGTGACGAAGATCAGCAATTCCCGCTTCTTGTTCTCGCTGGTGGTTTTCTTGAACAGATAGCCAAGACCCGGGATATCCCCGAGCAGGGGCACCTTGCTGACATCACTCTTGATGGTCTGCTGATAGATGCCGCCGAGCACCAGGGTCTCGCCGTTGTTCACCAGCACCTGGGTGGTGATGGACTGGGCGTTGATGGAGACCGCATCCCCGGTACCGGTCGGTACCGTCTCCCCCTTGGTGTCCTGAGTCACGGTCAAGTCCAGGATCACCCGGTTGTCCGGAGTGATCTGGGGAGTGACCTTGAGACTCAGTACCGCCTTCTTGAAGGTAACCGAAGTCGCCCCGCTGGAAGAGGACTCCACATAAGGAATTTCGGTACCCTGCTCAATCAACGCCGGCTTCTGGTTCGCCGTCGTCACCCGGGGGCTCGCGATGATTTCGGCCTTGCTTTCCTTCTCCAGCGCCGACAGTTCCAGATCCAGCAGGGTGCCATTGGCGAGACGGGCCACCTGGAAGGCGAGGGTCCCTGCTGCATTGGTCACTGGCAGGTTGACGTTGAGTCTGTCCTCGACGTTGGGACGAGTAATGGCTGAGGATCCATCATTGTTGCCCGAACCATCATTGCCTTCTATGGTCCCCGAGGTTCCGTTGCCGTGCCCATCCGTCTTGGTCACCCCCCAGCGCACCCCTAGCGCTTCGTCGAAGCCATCGTCAATGGTCACCATGCGAGCCTCAATCACCACCTGCTTGACCGGGATGTCGAGGATATCCAGCATCCGTTTGACGCTACTGATGACATCCGCCGTGTCCTTGACCACCAGCACGTTGGTACGCTCATCCACGCTCACTGCCCCCCTGGGGGAGAGCAGCTTGGTACTCTCCGAGGAGAGCAATGCCGCCACCTCCGCCGCCTTGGCATAGTTGATCTGCATGTACTCGGTATAAAGCGGCGCCAGGTCCGCCACCTGGTTGCGACTCTCCATCTGCTGCTTCTCACGAGCGGCAATCTCTTCTGCCGGCGCCACCAGCAAGATGTTGTTGTCCAGGCGTTTATCCAGCCCCCTGACTTTGAGGATGATGTCCAGTGCCTGCTCCCAGGGCACGCCATCGAGGCGCAGGGTGATATTGCCGGCGACGGAGTCCGTGGTGACCAGGTTCAGATTGTTGAAGTCGGCGATGATCTGCAGCACGGTCCGCACAGGAATATCCTGGAAGTTCAAGGAGATTGGCTTGCCCTGATACTGCTTGGCCGCCGTGGTGGTGACGCGCTTCTTCACCTCTATGATGAACATCTTGTCGGCCTGATCGTAGCGATAGTCGAATTGGCCGTTGACTGACAGTTCAAACAGGGTGTCATTGCCTTGGCGGAAAACTTCCACCTGAGAAACCGGGGTCGCGAAGTCCTGCACGTTGATGAGGTTGAGCTGATCATCCGGGATCCGTGTGCCATGGAACTTGGCCAATACCTTCTGACCGCGGCTGCTGACATCCACCGCCGCCGAACTGTTGTCCAGGGTCACCAGAAACTCCCCCTGCCCCTCCTTGCCACGCCTGAAGTCCGCCCCTTTGACCGAGTTGAAATAGGCCCCACTGCTGGCCTGCTGGGTGGGCAACACAGGTTTGTAGGCCGCGGCAGGAGTGGGAGCCGATACTGGCTGGGGGACGGGCATGGATTGATTTTGAGCAACCCGCTGGGTATCGATCAGCGCTGACTGAGTGACTGGCTGACTCCTGACCAGCGCCGACTGGGTGACTGCAGGCGCCGCTGCCGTCGTTTGGCCCACCTTTTCCCCCAATGACACCAGCAACTTGTTGCCCTGTTGATGCACCTGATAAGGGGTCAGCTGGTCGAGGGCTATCTTGATGTCTAGCCCCTCCCCCTTGCCTTCCACCTTGAGATTGTCCACCCCCTGTTGCTTGATGGGCAGCGGATTGGCCGTTAGCGCACCAACGGCTCCGGGCACATGGAGCAGCAACTGATTGGGTTCATAGGACAATCTGTCGCTAAAGCCACTCACCGGCTCACTGAAGCTCAGCTCCAGCAACAGCTGGTCTGCCAACAAGGGGTTCACCTTGACCTCTTGCAGCGTCGGCACTGCCCATGCTTGATGGCAGGCCCCAAACCACAGCAGCGCCACGCCGGTCATCCTGCTTATTGTTGTTCTCATCTCTGCTCATCCCTGATCATAGTTTTGCGTCGAGATTGGCCATGGCCAACTGGGTTTCTCTGGTGACCCAGCATCCTTTGCCATCCGGTACCGTCTCCATCAAGTCAACATGGGTGTTCGTTATCTTGATGACTCTTCCCTGATCCAGCCCCATATGTTGATTCAATCCAACCCGTACAGCCTGTCCATCGGGCGTATTGATCAAGGCCCATAGCTGTCCCTGCTTGCCGATGGAACCCTTCATGCTCAGACTGGCCAGTGAATAGCGCTCCAGTACTTCTTTCTCACGGTTGGCCACTATCTGGGCACAATCCGGCTTGACCTTGGCATCCACTCTGGAGCTGTTCTCCGGCTGAGGCTCGATGAAGGGGCTGCGCTGATCGTTGCGTTGATAGGCCATGGGGGAGAATGGCTTGATCTCCGGTAGAGGTTCGATGGGAACGGGGGGCCTCGCCTTGGTCTGCTGCACATATTCATCCATGTCTTCCTGCCCCCCACAGGCAGTGAGCAGCAAAGCGGATAACAGGAGGCAGAACGCGTTCAGCTTCATGGTTTCTGCTCCACTGTCTTGCCGTTGTACTTGTAGGTCTTGGCCAGCATCGACATGCCGATCATGTCGCTCCTATCCTTGCCCTGGTTCAGGGTGAAAGACTCCAGGATCACGATCCGCGGCAAGGCCGCCATGTCAGCCGCAAACTTGCCAAGCTCGTGATAGGTCCCGACCACCTCGATGCGCATAGGCAGCTCGGTGGAAAACTCGCGCTGGACCTCGGGTTCCCAGTTGATGCGATTGAGCTTGAGGCCGTTGTCCGTCGCAATGAAGCTGATGTCATCGAGCAACCCCGCGACCTCATGGGTATTAGGCAACTGTTTGAGCTGGTTATCGACCAGATGCTCCAGCTGCACCATCTGTTGCTTGTATGCCCCCAGATTGGCCGCCAGCATAGCCTTGGTCTCAAACTGCCCTTTCAACTCCACCTCTTTGGCGGCCTCCTGTCGCAGTGCCGTCAGGGAACTCGCGATCACGTAGTAATAGATGCCCCCTCCCAGCAAGGCACAGCAGATAGCGATGAAGATCCCCTTGGCCACCTTGGGCCAACGGGCAATGTCATTGAGATCGAGTTCGTTGAGCTGCTGCAGGTTCATGGCTGCCCCTTAGCCTTATTCAGGCTTGTGCTGGCAATCTGGAACATCATGGAGAACTGACTCAATGCAATGGGGGCCACCTCGGCGGTAAAGATGGTGCTGATCTGGGATTCTCCCAACCAGTCAGAGCCGTCTATGCGCCGCATCATGCTGGCTACCCGGCCATAGGCTTCGGCCTTGCCATTGACGTCGATGCGATCGTTCTGCAGTGCAAGGGTATTGAGATACACCCCGTTGGGCACCAGCACGGGTAGCTGGTTGAACAGGCGAACCGGGATGTTGCGCCTCATCTGCAGTTTCTCGATGAGTTCCATTCGGTCGATCAGCTCCTTGCGCCGCTCCTTGAGCAGACGGATCTCGCCGAGCTGGGCATCGAGCAGTGTCATCTCCTGCACTAACCGCTGGTTGCGCTGCTGCTGATGGGAGATCTGCTGGACCACCAACCAATCGATCATGAAAGCCAGCGACGCTGTCGCCGCCAGAAACACCCCCAGCAAGACACCAAACTGCTTCTTCTGGCGTTGTGCCCTGGCGACACGCCAAGGCAGCAAGTTTATATTTGACATGGTGTGAAGCTCCGCAGCGCCAATCCCAGGGCAGCCATGTATTTGGCCCCATGAACGAGCCCCCCCTCTCCCTTGGGTTTGCCAAAGAGCGCAAAGGGATCAGGGTGAGACACCTCACAGCCCAGTTCGCTGCCGATCTGTTTGACAAGGCCGGGCAGCAAGCTCCCCCCCCCTGTCAGCACCAACCGGGAAAGCTCCTTGTTGCCCGATGAGCTGCAAAACAGCTGTACATTGCGCCTCACCTGCAGCGCCAGGGTATTGAGGTGAGGCTGCAGTACCTCGCTCTCATGGTCGGCAGGCAAAGTGCCCTGTGTCTTGGCAAGTTCGGCCTCGTCCAGACTCATGCTGTAAAAAGAGGCCAGCGCCTGGCTGTATTGGTCACCACCGAAGTTTTGCAGGCGGGAGTAAATCACTTGCCCCTTGATTAAGGCGGCAAAGGTCATGGCACTGGCTCCGATGTCGACGATCCCGACCGGCTTTTCCCATGTCTGCAGCTCCGGTAAACAGGCCAGCACGGCACGGCCGAGGGCATGGGCGCCGACATCGACCACCTTGGTATTCATGCCGGCTTCTGCCAAGGCACTGACCCGGCCGCTGACACTTTCGGTGCGGGCTGCGCTCAGCAGCACCTCCTGGCGGCTCTCATCGGCCGTCATTCCCAGGATCTCGAAATCCAGGCTGACTTCATCCAAGGGGAAGGGGATGAGCTGCTCGGCCTCCAGCTGCACCTGGCTCTCCAGTTCGTTGTCGTTGATCCGCGCATCGACCTGAATGACCTTGGTGATGACATTGGAGCCGGTGACTGCGGTAGCCACCTGCTGACAATCGCCCTGAATGAGCCGCTTGAGGGACTTGAGGGACTGACTGACCCGTTCAATATCCTGCAGTTGATAATCGACCAGGGTGCCCTTGGGCATGGCAATCTCGGCGACCGATTCGAGATGCACCTTGCCGGGACGCCCGCTGAGAGTGACGGCCTTGATGGTTTGACTACCAAAATCAATGCCCGCCAAGGAGAGGAGGGATCCTTTGCTTAATAGCCCAAACATATACACATCCATGCGTTATTGGGTTTTAGGACTTATTGTAGGACAGCTCATCACGAGGTGATGACTCAACTCAATATAATGCTAGATCTATCAACGTCATAAAGTTTCTGTCAAAAAATGACGCGTGAACCCTCTCCTCCACTTCTCCCCCTCGCCTTGGTAATTGCGCCATGAAGTGCTACCCTCGCGCCTCTTCTCGGGGTCCGGCTCTTCGGACAGGAAAACCTCGAATCTGCAGGGCTAAAAAGGCTATACTCTGCGCCCGTTGGCTAATTTTAAGACGATTGGTAGTTCTTCCATGCTGAAATGGCTCGTTCGCCTCTTTATTGTGATGATGCTGGGTGCTGTGCTGGGTGTTGCCAGCCTCATCGGCGTCTACTTCTACATCAAGCCCCAGTTGCCGGATGTGAGCGCACTGCGCGATGTCAAACTGGCTACGCCCATGAAGGTCTACAGCCGGGACGGTGAGTTGATCTCCCAATTTGGCGAGATCCGTCGCATCCCGCTGCGTCTGGACGAGATCCCCCAGTCCATGATCGACGCCGTGCTCGCCACCGAGGATGCCCGCTTCTACGAGCACCCAGGCATTGATCCCATCGGCATCATCCGGGCGGCCACCGTCTGGGCCGTTTCGGGTCAGGCCCGTCAAGGCGCCAGTACCATCACCCAGCAGGTGGCGCGCAACTTCTTCCTGAGCAACGAGAAGACCTTGGTGCGCAAGATCAAAGAAGTCTTCCTGGCTTGGCGCATCGAACAGAACCTCACCAAGGACGAGATCCTCACTCTCTATCTCAACAAGATCCCCCTCGGCTACCGGGCATTCGGGGTCGGCGCCGCCGCCCAGGTTTACTTCGGCAAGGATGTGAAGGATCTGACCCTGGACGAGATCGCCATCATCGCGGGCCTGCCCAAGGCGCCCTCCATGCTCAACCCCATCCGCTCCCCCGAACGTGCCTACGCCCGTCGCAACGTGGTGCTCGGCCGCATGCTGGAGACCGGCAAGATCACCCAGGCCCAGTTTGACGAGGCGTCCAAGATGCCGGTCAAGGCCCGCTATCACGGCGCCGAAACGACGCTCAATGCCCCTTACCTGAGCGAGATGGTGCGCCAGAAGATGGTGGAGCAGTTCGGTGAAGATGCCTACACCATGGGCCTGCACGTCTACACAACCGTCACCGCCAAGCGTCAGCGTGCCGCCCATCGCGCCCTGCTGGACGGCGTCTTCGACTACGACACCCGCCACGGCTATCGCGGCCCGACCGCCCTGCTGTGGAAGGCCGGCGAACCGGCCTGGGACTACGAGCAGATTGTGGCTCATCTCGTCAAGCAGCCGACCTACCAGCCGCTGATGCCGGCCGTGGTCACCAAGCTCGGTGACAAGAGCGCGACTCTGGTGCTCAAGAATGGCAAGCAGGCCGAACTCGGCTGGAATGGCATCAAATGGGCACGGGCCTTCATCACCGATGACCGTCAGGGCTTCTCCCCGAAATCGGCGCGGGATGTACTCAAGGTCGGTGCCCAGATCTGGGTGCGAGAGAAGGGTGAGGAGCTGCAGCTCTCCCAAGTCCCCGAGGTCAACGCCGCGCTGGTAGCCATGAATCCGCAGGATGGGGGCATCGAGGCCCTGGTCGGTGGCTTCAGCTTCGAGATATCCAAGTTCAACCGGGTGGAGCAGGCCCGTCGCCAGGTCGGCTCCAACATCAAGCCCTTCCTCTATGCCACCGCGCTGGAGCAGGGCTACACCCTGGCCTCTCTCATCAACGACGCCCCTATCAACCAGTGGGATCCGGCCAAGGGCCCCATGTGGCAGCCCAAGAACTCCCCGGCCATCTATGAAGGCCCCACCACCCTGCGTCTCGGCCTCGCCAAGTCCAAGAACGTGATGTCGGTGCGGCTGATGCGCGCCATTGGTCTCGATACCTATATCGACGGCCTGACCCGCTTCGGCTTCGCCCGGGATCACATCTCCGCCAACGAATCCCTGGCGCTCGGCGCTGCCGAGTTCACGCCGCTGGAAGTGGTGCGCGGCTACTCCGTGCTGGCCAACGGCGGCTTCCAGGTCAGTCCCTACTTCATCACCGAGGTGACCGACAGCTTCGGCCAGCCCCTGTATCAGGCCAATCCGGCCGCCGCCTGCCGCGACTGTGGCGTGCTGGCCGCCGCCGGCCTCGACAGTGCCGATGCCTACCTCAATACCGAGCCGGACTGGAAGGCCCAGTGCCCGATCGACCCCGTGGTGCCCAACAACATGGCGCCCCAGACCATCAGTGCCCAGAGTGCCTTCCTCATCACCGATACCCTGACCACCGCCATCTGGGGTGGCAACGGTTGGCGCGGTACCGGCTGGCGGGCGGCTCGTGACCTCAAGCGTCACGACATCTCGGGCAAGACCGGGACCACCAACGAATCACGGGATGCCTGGTTCTCCGGCTATACCCCCAACCTGGTGGCTACCTCCTGGATCGGATTTGACAACCACCAGCGTGGCCTCGGTCGTGCCGAGTTCGGTGGTGGTGCCGCCCAGCCCATCTGGATCGACTTCATGAAGACGGCCCTGCAGCAGGTGCCTGAGCGCAAGATGTCCGTGCCGGAAGGGGTGATGCAGGTACGCATCGATCGCGAGACCGGTCTGCTGACCAACCGCACCGATGGCAGCACCATGACCGAGTTCTTCAAGGAGGGGACTGAACCGACCCGCTACGCGAGCCAGATCTCCGATGGCAACCAGGTCTACGGCGGCGATGACACGGGCAGCGATGGCCCCGTCTCCACCGACGACATCTTCTAGGTTCGCAGACATGCAAAAACCGGCGCCTTGGCGCCGGTTTTTTTATTTCCCCATCAGCACATCATGCCAACAATGATTTCATGAGCAGAGAGATACGCGACGCCAGCTCATTGAAACAAGGTCTTCTCACCGAATAATGGCGATAGAGCAGTGAGACCGTTCTCCCAGGAATGGGGTCGATCACCGGTCGGTAGCTGACGCCCCCTTCCTCCCGGTTGGCCGGCACAGCGAGACGGGGGATCAGGGTCAGGCCGCTGCCCGCCGCCACCATGTTGCGCAGGGTCTCGAGGCTGGTCCCCTTGAAGCGCTGATCTTCTCCAATACCGGCGGCAAAACAGAATCCCATGGCCTGATCCCGCAGGCAGTGACCATCTGCCAGCATCAGCAGCTTCTTGCCCTTGAGGTTGTGCAGCGGCACTGCCCTGGCCTGGGCCTCGGGGTGCTGCTGGGGCACCGCCAGCCACATGGGTTCCTGATAGAGCGGGATGGCACCAAAGCCATCCATGCCATCCAGTTCTGCCAATACCACGCAGTCGAGCTCCCCCTCCTCCAGCCGCTTCAGTAGCACCTGGGTCTGCTCCTCATAGAGGTAGAACTCCAGCTTGGGGAAGTGCTCCCGCAGATCCTGGATGATGTGGGGCAGCAGGTAGGGACCGACGGTCGGAATGAAGCCGATGTGGATCTCGCCGGACATGGGCTCGGCGAAGTGCTGGCCGATGCTTTTCAGCTCGCGCACCTCCTTGAGCACCTTGCGGGCCTGCTGGGCCATGGCGTCACCGGCCGGGGTGAACAGCACCTTGCGGGAGGTGCGTTCGATGAGGATGACCCCCAGCTCGTCTTCCAGCTTGCGCAGCTGACCGCTCAGAGTCGGCTGGCTGACGAAGCAGCGCTCCGCCGCCTTGCGAAAGTGCTTTTCCTCTTCCAGCGCTACCAGGTATTCGAGATCGCGAAGGTTCATACAACTGCATCCGGCCAAATCAATGAGTCCGCTAGCATGCCCAAGAACGGGTGATGGGACAAGGGAGAGAACACGGCGGGGAGTCCAGGCCTTACCCGGACTCCCCGTTTGGCAGGGAGAGAGAGATTGCGAGGATCAGACCTTGAAGCGCCGTACCATGCCGTGCAGCTGATCGGTCAGCTGATGGATGTCGTTGCTGGTACTGGCTATCCGGGCGGCGCCGGACACCACCACTTCCGAGGCCGAGCTGATGTTGACCACGTTGCGATTGAGCTCCTCGCCGACGGCCCCCTGCTCTTCGGTGGCGGTGGCGATCTGGATGTTCATGTGCGAAATGCTCTCCACCGAGTTGCTGATATCCGCGATCACCACACCGGCGCCGCGGGCGCTGTCCACGGTCGAGGCCATCAAGGACTGGCTCTGGAGCATAGTCGCCCCCGCCTGCGCTGCCCGTTGCTGCAACTCGGAGATGATGGCGTGGATCTGCTCGGTCGATTCCTGGGTCCGCATGGCCAGGGTGCGGACTTCATCCGCCACCACCGCAAACCCACGCCCCTGCTCACCGGCCCTGGCGGCTTCGATGGCGGCATTCAGGGCCAGCAAGTTGGTCTGATCGGCAATGCTGCGGATCACCTCCAGCACCATGCCGATATTGTGGCTGTCTTCCCCCAGCTGGGTGATGACCAAGGCCGTCTCCTCTATGGCCGTAGCCACCTGATCGACCTGCTCGATGGCGTCATTGACCGTGTTGGCCCCCTGATCCGCCATGTTGCTTGTCTGCGTCGCCGCATCGGCGGCATCGCTGGTATTGCGAGAGACCTCCTGCACCGTGGCCTGCATCTCGTGCATGGCGGTCGCCAGCTGATCCAGCTCGCTCTGCTGCTGACTCATGTTGGCCGCCGATGCCTGGGCCACCCTGTCAATTTCTTCGGTGGCGGCGCTCAGTTGCACGACAGAGCCCGAGACTTCGCTCACCAACTGGTGCAACTGGACCTGCATGTCGTCAAACCCCCGCGCCAGCTGCCCCAGCTCATCCTGGTTGAAGCTGCCAAGGGCAAGCCGGCTGGCCAGATCGCCACCGGACACCCGCCTGGTCTGGGCCAGCAACTGCAGTACGGGATTGCGGATCTGGCGGGTCAACCAGAGGGCCATGATGGAGACATAACAGACGGTGAAGATCACCACCAGCAGGTTCAAAAGCTTGGAGGACGCATACACGTCGGCGATGGAATCGGTCATCTGCTGAGCCGTCTTGCTGTTGATATCCCGCAGCAACAGCGCCTTGTGGCTGACACGCTCCAGCAGCGTCATGGTCTCTCCCTTGAGCAGGGCCATCACCTCTTCCCTGTGCCCGTCATTGAGCGCGGCAGCCAGCTTGTCATGGGAGATGAAGTACTGGGCGGCCGCCTCTTTGAGCGCCATGAATTCCGCCTTCTCCTCGCTGGAGGTGAAAGGCATAGACTCGTATGCTTCGGCACTTCGCTCAAATTCCTGCCGGGCGGCCTGATACCCCTGCTGATGGGACACCTGCTCCTGCGGCGATCCATTGGCGACTATCATGTTCAATTCTGCCCGTCTGGCATTGAGCAAGGCGGTCTCCATCTGGTTGGCCGCCTGCAGACTCGGGATCAGATTGCCTGTCACCAGCGTGCTATCGAGAAAGAGCCCCGACAGATTGTTGATGGAAGACCACCCGACGCCGATGACAAGCACCGCCAACATGGCAAATTCACCGCTTACTTTTTGACTGATTGTTATCTTTTTCGGCATTAATGTCCCCTGGCAAACATGAACTGCTCTACGACTCCACGCAGAGAAAATCCTCAATAGTTGAGTAACTTTACAATTGGCGGTCGTTTTTGCCTTGATCGGAGACATGAATCAATTAAAAGTAAAAAAGCATTTCATTTTAACTACCCATCTGACGGATGGCAGCAGATAACACTACCCCAGCAGGTGTCGAAGTCGGGTGATGAATCCCTCCGTATCCCCGAGCCAGGAGGATATCTCCAGAGCCCGCAGCTTATCTGCGTGCTCCAGCCCCAGAGTCGGGTAGCCCTGGCCGCCGAGGCGACGCAGCCAGCCCTGGCTCTCGGTCAGGTGTTCGCTCAGGTTCACGTTCTGATAGGCCTGCTCGAACGCCGCAGCCGTGATCCCCTGCTCCTTCGCGAGTGCCGCCAGATGAGCAAGGGAACCCACCCATTGACCGTCGCGATAGTGGGACTGCTGGATGCGATGCAGCATTACCAAACCATCCCTCCCCAGGGCACTCACCGCCAGGATGGCGCGAATGGGGGGCTCGGAGTCGAGCAACAAGCCCTCGCTCAGCAACAGTTCATCGAAATAGCGCTGCCCAAACGGCTGACCGGTCAGGGCCTCAATGCGCTCGTCGTGGGGCCGCACATAGTCGCGCAGCGCCGTCCCCATGGGCTGGCGGCGCTCGCCGAGCCAGAGACCACCGGCATGGAGGGCAATCTGCAGACCCGGGATCCGGGCCGCAGCCTCGAGCAGGGGGGCGGCGCCATAACACCAGCCACAGAGGGGATCGTAGACATAATGCAGGGTCATCTCGTTCATGGGCTCACTCCATAAAATCAAAAAACCGGGCAGTCACTACCCGGCAAAAAACACAGGGAACAGACTCAGGCAATTACCACGTCATCTCGCCGGTCGCGACCTTGGCCCCAATCTCCACCCCGTCATCCATAGGCAATTCGGGGTAGGCCTGCTTCAACTCGGCCACCAGCTCGGCCGACCCTTTTGCCTTGACCAGTGCCTGCTCGAAGCGCTGCACATAGTCGCGGGTAAAGGTCACGGCATCGACGCCCGCCGGCTCGGCTCCGAGGTAATGACCGGGCACGACGCGCTCGGGTTTGAGTGCCAGCATCTCGTTCAGAGTCTGCACCCACTGGGCCCGCGCCGCCTTGGTCTGGCTGTCGGCCATCCACACGTGCGTCCCGGCATAGACGGGCACACCGCCCAGTACCGTCTTGATGGAGGGCACCCACAGGTAGGCGCTCGGGGTATTCATGGCCTTGATCTCAATCGTCTTGCCTTCCAGGGTCAGTTGGGAGGAGGTCAGTACCTCGGGCACGATCAGCTGCTTGGGCGCCTGCTCGGCCATGATGGGCCCCCAGTAGGCCAGCTTGGCATCCTTGGTCTTGTTGATGTGATCCACCACGTGCTGGCTGGCGAGGATCTTCACCTCGGGGAAAGCCGCCTTGATGGCTTCGAGCCCGAAGTAGTAGTCCGGATCCCCGCCGCTGATGTAGACGGTGGTCAGCTTCTTGCCGCTCTGCTTGATGAGATCCACCAGCGCCTTGCCATCGTTGATCCCGAATTGGGCATCGATGAGGATGGCCTCCTTGTCGCCGCTCACCAGCTCGGAGGAGACGGGGAAGATGGCCTTCTCGCCCGGATTGTAAACGGTCACGGTCAGGGGGCCTGCCAGGGCGGCGCCGCTGAGCAAGGTGGTAGCCAGGGTCAAGGTGCGCAGTACTGTGTTCATCAAAATGCCTCATTGGGTGTTTGTTCATCGAGTAGCTGTAGTTTATTTAAACCTTATCCGAGCAAATACCGCATAATGAGCGCATCACTGTTGCATGAATCGAACATATAGAGGCAGGAATGGATCGACTGACCGCGTTGCGGGTCTTTGTCTGCGTGGTGGAACAGGGCAGCCTGAGCGGCGCGGGTGAGCGGCTGGAGATGTCCCGCGCCATGGTCTCGCGCTATCTGGCGGAGCTGGAGCAGTGGATGGGGGCGCGTTTACTGCACCGAACCACCCGCCGCCTCAGCCTCACCGGGCCGGGGGAAGAGGCTCTGAATCGTGCCAGAGCCATGCTGGCGCTGGGGGAGGAGATGGAGCAGCTGGCCGTGCGCAGCGACGAGGCCCCCAAGGGACAGCTGCGCATCACCAGCAGCTACTCCATCTCGGATGCCCTGCTGGTGCGGGCCGCCAACGACTACCTGGCCCGCTACCCCGGCACGGCCATCGACATCCTGTTGCTGGACAGAACCGTCAACCTGGTGGAGGAGCGCATCGATCTCGCCGTGCGCATCACCAACGATCTGGATCCCAATCTGGTGGCGCGCCGCCTCGGCACCTGTCACTCCGTGGTCTGCGCCAGCCCGGCTTATCTGGCTCGTCACGGGACGCCGCAGCGGCTGCAGGATCTCGCCCTGCACAATTGCCTCACCTATACCTATTTCGGCAAGAGTCTGTGGGAGTTCGAGGGGGAAGATGGCCCGGCCTCGGTGCCGGTGAGCGGCAACCTCAGCGCCAACATCTCCAACCTGTTGCTGCAGGCGACCCTGGAGGGGGCCGGCATCAGCCTGCAGCCCCACTACTCGGTGCAAGCCGCACTGGCAAGCGGCGCCCTGGTGCCTCTGCTCACCCAGTGGCAACCCAAGCGGCTCGGTGTCTATGGCATCTATGGCACCCGCAAGCAGATGTCTCCCCTGCTGCGCAGCTTTCTCGATTTTCTGATCGATCGCATGGCACAGGATCCCCTCTGGCAAGCCGGATCATGAGCAGCAAAACGGGGCCTGCGGGCCCCGTTTTCATGCATCCTCTCATCGGCTACACGCTTATGCCTCGAAGCCAAACTCCCGGGTAATGGGCTCCTCTTCGGGGACGGCCTGCTCCTCCAGATAGATGTCCCGATAGGCCGCGTAGATGGAGTAGTTGATGGCGGGCAGCACCACCAGCAGACCGACCAGGAAGAGCGCCGCGCCAAGCAGAAGCAACAGGGCGCCGATCAACCCCCACCAAAGGAAGGGCCATAGGTTGCGCAGACAGCCCTTGAAGCTGAGCCTGGCCGCCTGCAGGACCCCGACGCCGTGGAAGAGAATAAGAGCCGGGGCGAAGGTGATGGCCATCAACATGGGGATCACCAGGGCCATCCCCAGCAGTAGACAAAGCAGGAAGCCTTGCGCCTGCCCCGGGGTCAGGGTCAGCGTTTCCGGATCCTGAGCCAGCAATCCGGTCAGATCCCAGAGGTGCAACAGCGCAAAGCAGATGAGCAGGATCAGGCCGAGCATGGCAAGTACCAGCAGCCCCCCCAGCACCAAGGGAGTCAAGCGATGGCGAAAACCGGTGAAGAAGTCCCCAAACTGGAGAGGGTGCCCCGCAAAGCCGCGCCGGGCCACGGCGACCCAACCAGCTCCCCACACCATGTAGAGCAGCTGCGAGATGAGGCCACCCGCAGGGAGCTGCTCCAGTACCATCCCCACCACGAACCAGAGCACTATCATGGCCACGCTGGCCCCCATGCCCCGGTTGAAGATATCAAAGCCGGTGCGGATCCAGATCCAGCCCCGCCCTATGGGGTAGCGCTTGGGTTCGCGTCGCAGGCTGGGTTCACTGTTCATCATCGACCTCGCAGAAGAAACAACGGAAAGTCCATCAGGGCATTGTCACCGTGACCATGATGGTACCGGTATAGGCACCGGTACGTACCACCTGACCCGGCAACCGGGTCGGGTAGAGCCTCACCTTGTAATCGGTGTTATGGGTGGCTGCCGAATAGGGTACAGGGATAGCGGTGGCGAATGGAATAGGCGTCTGGCTGCTCTGCGCCAGCATGCCGACACCGACCCCTGCCAGACTGGTGGTAATGAAGCGGTTCTGGCTGGTGAGTGCCCCACCAAAGCTGTAGTTGAGCGGCACCACGTAATCGCTCGGGATCTGGCTGCAGGTGACACTCACATTGACGGTTCGGGGGGCATAGCCCCTCGGCACCTCCCCCTCGACGAAGGCGCTCTGGGCCACGGCACCGAGATCGATGGGAATATTGGTGCCCGCCGGGAATTGGCAGGTCGGGGTCGAGGTAACGCTGATATTCATCGCCAGGGTGCTGAAGGCATTGGCCGGACTGGTATCCGGTGGATTGGAGCGCCGCACAAACAGATAAGCGACGGTGCCATTGAAGGTCTGGGTCCCCGTGACCCCTTTAAGCAGCTTGAGGGTATAGCGCCCTCCGCTGACCTGGATCCCCCCCAGCGCCAGATCGAGCACATTGAGCACGCACACGGTGAGCAGGCTGCTGGAGGTCGCACTGAAGGGCAGAGTCCGGTAGCTACCCGCTGCGTTGAACTCCACCTTGAGGCCAAAATAATCATTGAGCTTGATGAGGGTTCCCAGAGGATCCGAGATGGTGGGCAGGCCAGTGGTAGCCTGATAATTGACCGTCACCAATAATCCCAGCGAGATCCCGGTGCAATTGCAGGCGGCCGTAGTGGTCGTTGAAAAATTGGTGGCGCTGCCTGTATCGCCGGGTTGATAGAGGGTATTGGCAGTGATGGGGCCGGTTGCCACAAAGGGGCTGGTGCATTGACCGTTGACGGCCTGGGCCCCGGATTGCCATAACAAGCCAGACAGCAGCCAGCCCCCCCAGATGATGGGCCTCAGGCCATGTTTTCTCTGTTTAGTCATGGATGCCCCCCTTGCCTGGCACAAATCCTTGCTCATGATAGGTGCCATCGTCGTCAATCCAGCGGACACGCCCCTTGATGGCAGTGTTTCCCACCATGTTAATCGGGATTACCAGCGTATCGTATGGCGAGATGAGGCCGGCCTGCTGCCAACTCTGCCTGCGCGACCCAGCCTCGAGCCACACCTCGCTCAGGCTGATATAGAAAGGGCTTCCGTTGCGAACACTCAGTCCATCGGCCTGCATCCGCCAGTCGAGTCGGGCAACGGCATCCGCCAGCGCCCCTTGCACACCGGGGGGGCGGTAGAACAACTTGATCCGGGTACGATAGGCGAGCTGAATACTGGCCTCCGAGAGGCTCGCCTTGGGCGGCAGCCCCAGCACATTGAGCCAGAACAGAGATTCCCTGTCCTGGGGCAAGTGCGTCAGCTCATCGGCCCCCAGAATGCGCAGGCTCTGCCCCTTCTGCGGCCCCAGCCGCATCATGGGGGGGGCGACCAAAAAAGGAGTCGAAACCTCGGCCGGCCCCTGCTGTTCATCTCCCCCATCGACCCAGGCCTGCAACAGGCTGGGCTCGGTCCCGTCGTTGCGCACCAGCAGGTTGACCTCTCCCCCCTGATAGATAAGCCGGGTGCGGGTCAGATTGAGTGTCGCCTCCCCCGCGTGTCCCCATAGCAGGGCCACCAGACAGAGTGCTCCACGCAAGCAGAGGGTCATGAGCCGCCCCCCGAGCCGATGCAGCGCGCCGCCACCTGCTGGTAGGGCACAGCCGGATCCGGCTTTGGCATCCGGTAGTCCAGCTTGCACTGCTGGCTCGACTCCCCTCCCCATTGGACATAAAGCACCCCCTGCTCCCCGCGCACGAAGACGAGCCCCCCCTGCCCCACCACGGCCACCGAACCGCCATCACCATCGACCACCTCGGCACCGAAGGGGGGACTGGTGCCATCCTGCAGCCGCACCTTGAGCAGCAACGGCTGACCGAGGTGGGTCTCATAGGCCAGCTTGACGATGGCTCCGCGGCGAGGCGCCACCATCTGGGCGCTGCCCTCTATCTCTACGTCCAGCGGCAAGCCGCTCGGATCCAGGCTGATCACATTGGTACGATAGGGGTTAAGCCCCGCCAGCACGGCGTAGCCATCCCCATCGATCTCACTGCCCATGCCCTGGCTTATCTTGGCACCCTGAGCCCCTTTGGCTTCCACCAGTGCCATCGTCTCCCCCTGGCTCTGTCCCAGCACCCAGCCATTCTCATGCACCAGCAGGGTTCCCTTGGCCGAGGCCACATACTGGGAATACCCCTCTCCCTGACTGGTGCTGAGGCCGAGCTGGGTCGCCGCCGCCTGATATTGCAGATTCGCACCATAGCCCTGATTGCCGGCCCCGTTGCCCTGACCCTGGCTGCCGTAGACACCGTAGTAGAGGCGGCCATCCTGAGTGCCCCCGTTGAGATCCAGCCTGGCGCTGTAGCCCTGCCCCTCCTGATAGGACAAGGTACTGCTCAAACGGGGTGAACCCAGCCTGTTGCCGATGGGGACGCTGAGACTCAGCATGTATTGATCCCCTACTCCGTCGTCCAGAGAGTGGCTGGCAGAAAGCGTCAGGTTGCCCCAGTCAAATCCCCGGCTATACCCGAGCTGAAAACTGCTGCTCTCGGTCTGGCCTCCCCAATAGTCACGGCGGATGCCATTGAAGTAGATATCCCCCCAGTCTCCAATCGGCTGATTGATGTTGAGCTGGAAGCGGTTGCGCTCCCGCTGCAACTGATCGAAGGTCTGTGACTGGGCCGCCGCCACATCGGCCAGATCCAGATACCCTTCGCTGGAGAAACGGTAGGCCGCCAGGGTGAAGTAGGTCTGGGTGATGTCCATCTGCTTGCTGTAGGTGAGCCGATAACTCTGGCCGGTGAGGGAGGAGGGCAGCCCCGAGTCGGCAGGCAGACTCCGCGCCCAGGAGCCGGTGACATCGAGCGCCAGGGCACCATAATCTGTTCCCATCGCCGCCCCTCCCAGCAGGGCGCCATAGTCTTCGGCCCCGATGGTACCGCCATACAGGGTCAGGGTATTGGAGAAGCCGCGCCTGTAGGTGCCTTGCAGGAAATTCGGACCGTCAGGGCCGGCATCGTTGCGATAGCGCCCGAGTGTCAGACTGAAACGGGAGCTGTCGTCACGCAGCATCTGCACCACGGAGGAGAACGGCAAGGTGAAGCTGCGTGAACTGCCATCCGCCTCCGTGATGGTGACGTCCAGATCCCCGGCGAAGCTGGTGGCATAGAGATCGTCGATGGCGAAAGCTCCGGGGGCAACCTGGGTCTCATAGATGAGGGTACTGCCCTGGCGGATGCTGACCCTGGCATTGCTCTGGGCCACCCCGCGCACCACGGGGGCAAAGCCCCGTTCGAAATCCGGCAGCATGGCGTCATCGCTGGCCAGTTGCACACCGGTAAAAGGCACGCTGTCAAAGCTGTCCCCAGGGGTAAAATACTCCCCCAGCGTGAGCTGGGCGGTTTGGGCGGTGACATCCCGCTGGGCATAGCTGTTGAGCACCTGATAACTCCCCCCGTCACTGCCTTGCCAGGAACCGTTGTGACGCAGTCGCCATGACCCCAGGTTGATGCCAGCATTGAGATTGACGCTGTTGCTGAATCCCTCGTCCCCCCCCGCCTGCTCGCTGTAGTAAACGTTGGCGTTGTAGCCGATAAACGCCGCGTTGATCCCCTGAACCCACTGCTCCGGCCCGACATAATCACGCCTGACTCGACCAAGGTACGCCTGGGGCAGGCTGAGCGTCCCGCTCAAACTCGCCAGTTCGAAACTGAAGCTGGCCCCCGGCACCAGTTGTTCCGCCCTGATGCAGTCACTTTGCAACTGCTGCTTCACCGAAGCCTGGTTTGGCAGCTTGTCCACCAGCAGCCCCCACTGCTTGAGCTGATCCTGCTTGAAGCAAAACAGGGGGATCTTGGGATCCGGCCCTGCCCGCACCTCTACCTGCTGGCTCAGGGAGACCTTGCCATTGAGGGTGATGTCGAGCTGATAAAGACCAGGAGGAATGAAGTCGGCGCGTGTGAAGCGGGCGAGATCGATGTTGACCCCCAGACTATCGAGCAGACGGCTGTCGAACTCCACGTCATAGGCAGGCGCTGTGGCCTGGGTATCAGTCAGGGGAACCGCCGTTTGCGCCATGACAACGGATCCCCAGAAACATGGCAGCCACCAGCATCCCATGGCGACTTTCAGTCCCTTCACAACGGGTCGCTTGCTCAAGACGGTGGAGTCTGGGGGTATACTGGCAATCATGACGCTCCCCCCTCATCACCGACAGAAGTTCCAGACGGGAAGGAGCCACCCGGTTGCGTTCCCATCATGATTAGGGATCAGTTGAAGACGAATTGACCCACCTCCCGGGCACCATAGTCATTGAGCCAATAGAAGGTCACCGCCTTGGCATGAGCCTGGTTTGGCAGCCTGTCCACGGGGAAATCGAAATACCCCCCTGGCGCCACCATGCCACCGCTCTGATTGCTGTACTGTCTGGCCTCGGCCGTCTGCAGATCCAGGTTGCTGATGCTGACATGGTAGAGACTGGGATTGCTGGCGCGCAGGGCATAACCCTGCCCCAGCTTGACGAGGCGCCAGGTCAACTGCTGGGCGGAACGTTCCACATTGCCAGCCAGTCCCTCCGGTCGGTAGAACAGTTTGATGCGCGAGCGAAAGGCGAGTTTGACCTGATTATTGTCAGCCCCGGTAGACTTGGCGCTGGGAGGCACCTCCAGCACATTCAGCCAGAACACCGACTCCCTGTCCTTCGGCAACCCCTGCCCGACATACGCAAGGCGCAGGGATTGGCCACGTAAGGCCTCGATACGGGTGATGGGTGGGGTAACAAGGAAGGGAACCGCATCGGCACCAGGGCGGATAGAACGATCGCCTGCATCGATCCAGACTTGCACCAGTGATGGCAAGTTGCCCTTGTTGAGCAGCTCCAGCGTCACTTCCCGAGCGGCGGCCGGATAGATGACCCGGGAACCGGAGATCTGGACATAGCCCCAGGCTTGCCAGGGCAGCAGCAGCCCCCCTAGCAAGGCCGCATGTTTCACCCAATCAGGCAGCCTCATGGGACGAGTCTCAGTGATAGTCGAGGGAGTAGATGAGATCCGATGAGACCAGACCGGCAACCACGGCGCCGGTCGCCACATACTGGGCGCTGTAATAGAGGGTTGCCGTGCCGGTGCCGCTGAAATTGACCAGCGAGTTGTTGGTGTTGGTGCGAAGATCGATGGGACTGCTGTTGGCAGAGAGGATCTGTACCTCCACATTCTGGGCCGGGTTCTTGCCACCGGCGGCCACGGCTTTGTTGGTCAGATTGCCCGTGGCCTGGGCCACACCGACATTCTCGAAGTAGGCCCGCACCGATCCCGTCACCGGGCAGCCGGTAAGCGCCAGATTGAAGCCCGTCGCCCCGGCGGTCTGGCCAATGCTGGTCAGGGCGTTGGTACTCACCGTGGGCAGGGTCACAATGGCCGATGCGTTGCCGCCATTGACGGCGATGGCGCAGGTGCCAGCGGTCACTTCGCCGTTGATGGTAATGGTGCCATTGAAGGCGTCAGCGGGCAGGGAGAGCAGCCCGCCCACGGCGAGTGCAAGTATCGTAAAGCGAGCGTTAGTCTTCATCACAACCTCCATTCATCTGGATGTCGCTGGCGACTGCCGTTTCCCCTGCCAGTGCGGTTTTCCATGTCATCATGGGTGTCATTCAAACACCAATCATTAGTGACTCATTAGTAAATAGCACAAGATTCCACAGCCTGCCCGAAGCAAGGCCACATCTTTATCCGGCGTCATTGTCCAGAGCGACGGACAGCCCGGCGGGAATGTGGCATCATTTTCCCCTCCGATTTCATCCGTCTTTTCCATGGAGCCCTCATGCGCCGCCTCTTGTTCCTTGTCCTGCTGCTCGGCAGCACCCAGCTCTATGCCGAGCCCGGCTTCATCACTCGCCTGCTCAACCATCCCGTTCCTGGTGGCGTGGCCGTGGTGCCGCTGGGTGAGGGAGAAAAGGCGCCCGGCGTCCGCTATCAGGACAAACCCGTGCTGGTGGTGCGAGAAGAGGGGCGCCGCTGGATAGCCATCGTCGGCATCCCTCTCAAGGGTGCCACCGGTGCCCAGCAATTGACCCTGAGTGATGGCCGCACGCTCGGCTTCACGGTGGGTACCAAGCACTACCGGGAACAGCACATCAAGCTGAAGAACACGCGCCAGGTCAACCCGCTGGCCGAAGACATGGCGCGCATCAACCGGGAACTGGCGGAACAGACCAAGGCCTATCAGACCTTCAGCCCGGTCCAGCCCAGCAACCTGATGTTCGACAAACCGGTCAACGGCCCCCTCTCCAGCCCCTTCGGCCTGCGCCGTTTCTTCAATGGTGAGGAACGCAACCCTCACTCGGGCCTCGACTTCGCCGTCGGCGCCGGTACCCCCATCAAGTCTCCGGCGGCAGGCCGGGTGATCCTGATTGGCGACTACTTCTTCAACGGCAAGACAGTGTTCGTCGATCATGGCCAGGGGCTCATCAGCATGTTCTGCCACATGTCCAAGGTGGACGTGAAGCTGGGGCAGAGCCTACCCCGGGGCGGCATCGTCGGCCGGGTCGGGGCCACCGGCCGCGCCACCGGGCCTCACATGCACTGGAACGTCAGCCTGAACGACACTCGCGTCGATCCCGCCATCTTCATCGGCGCCTTCAAGCCCTGAGGGCCATCAAAAACAGAAGAGGCAGCCCCAGGCTGCCTCTTCTGTTCTGGCGATAGACTCGCTCGCTCCGATCACTCCCCTCTGGGCAGGCCCGCATGCAGAGCCGCCTCCTTGTTCATGGCCCGCCACATCAGCAAGGCCAGCACTGTGCTGCAGGTCGGCAACGCCAGCCAGACTCCGGCAACTCCCCACAGCGAGGAGAAGCCCCACAAGAAGCCGCCGATCAACACCAGCTTGCCGCCGGTGAGCAGGGAGGCGATCCTGGCCCGGTTGATGGCCTGGAAGTAGACGGCCCCCACCAGCAACAAGCCCTCCATGGGCAATCCCCAGAAGTAGAGCCAGATGCCGAGGGTGGCCACCGGCAACAGGGCCGCATTGTCTCCCGCAAACAGATAAACCACTGCCTCAGGCCAGATATACAGCGGGATCATGCCACAGAGTGCTACCACCACAGTCACTCCCAGTGCCAGATTGCGTACCCGCAGCACCCGCTGCCAGTGGCCGGCCCCCGCATTGAAGCTGGCGATGGGCTGGATGCCCATGGCGATCCCCTCGAAGATGAGATAGAAGAAGGCCTCGCTGTAGCTGAGCACCCCGTACGCCGCCACGTGCAGCGAGCTGCCCACCGCCAGCAACGCCTTGTTGTGCAGTGCCAGCACCACGGAGAGATAGAGATACATCAGGAAGCTCGACACCCCGAGTCGCAGGGTTTCCCCCATCAGCCGCCAATCCGGTATCAGCGTGTCCCAGCGGATGCGCAGTTGGCTGCGAGGGGTGAAGAAGTGCCACAGACAGAGGCCGCCGGTGACCGCCTGAGAGAGCATGGTGGCGATGGCTGCCCCCGCCAGCCCCCAGGGGATCACCGCCATCAACAGGTAGTCGAGCAGCACGTTGAGCACGCCGCCCCCCACCAGGATCCAGGTGGTGAGTCCGGGGCGACCGTCGTTGCGCAGCAAGGCACTGAACGCCATGGAGAGCACGGCGAAGACCCCGAGCCAGGCGTACCACTTCAGATAGGCGAGGCCGGCCTCGAAGATGACCCCCTCAGCCCCCATCCAGGCCAGCATGGCGCCGCCATAGCGAATGCCGACAAAGGTGAGCAGAGCCGAGGCGATGAGCACCATCACCAGCGCATTGCCTACGATATGGCGAGCCCTGGCTTGCTCCCCCTTGCCCAGATAGAAGGAGGCCAGGGAGGAAGAGCCCATGCCAATCAGCGCTCCCACCGCATAGAGCACGGCGCAGATGGGGTAGGCCAGCATCATGCCCGCCAGGCCATCCTGCCCCAGGATATGACCGATGAAGATGCCATCTATGGTGACATAGATGCCGGTGACCAGCATGGCCGCCACCGTCGGCGTGACGTAGCGAAGGAAAAGACGGGAAAGGGGCGCCGTGCCCAGATCAAGGGTGGACATTCAGATGCTCAGCAACAGGGGGAAACGCGCAGGATAATAGCCAAACAAAACCCTTTTCACCCGTTATTTATGTTGGGAATCATTAATATGGAAAACTTTACCCACCCCCTCCCCTGCTTTAGGCTAGGGCCAACTCTCATGAACGGAAACGTGCGCCATGTTGCAACGCCTGCTCTGTCTGATGCTTTGTCTCAGCCTGCTCCCCTTTTTCGCCAAGGCCGACGATGCCATCACCCAGGTAGAGGAGCTGTTGCAAAACGTTCCCAAGACCGATAGCCCGGAAAACCAGCAACTGAGGGAGAGCTACCAGCAGGCGCTGCAATACGCCCGTGATGCCGAGCGCTACCGGGAACAGGGCAAGGCTTATCAGCAGATCCTCATCGACTACCCCAAGGAGTCCGCTCGCCTCAAGGAGAGTCTGCACAACTACCAGCCCCAGTCTCGCCCGTCCCTCTCCTCCCTCAAGGAAGATGCCCTGCGCCAGGCCATCAGCCTCAGCAGCAACCGGCAGCTCAACCTGCGCAAGGAACGCCAGGGGGTGACCGATGCCCTCAACCAGCTGGAAAGCACGGGCCAGGAGTATCACCAGCGGGTCGACGAACTGCGCAAACAGTTGCAGCAGACCCGCGCCCAGCTCGACCGGCTGAGCTTTAGCAATGGCTCGGATCGGTTGCAGGAGGCCCAGCAACTGGCGACCCGGCTCAAGGAGCAGAGCCTCTCCGACCGGATCCAGATGCTGGAACTGGAGCAACTCTCCGCCCAGCAGCGCAACGATCTCGGCAAGCTGAAGCTCCAAGAACTCAACCTCGCCATCACCGACGAGGATGAGTGGCAGGCCAGCCTGCTCGCCCAGCAGAACCTGCTGCGGCGGGAGAAGACGGAACTGGCGCTGGCCGAGAGCGAGCGCCTGCGCAGGCAGCTCACCTCGGATCTGCCCCTGTTGCAGGAGCAGCAGCAACAGAACCAGGCGCTCTCCATCCAGCTTGGTGCTCTGGAGGATCAGATTGAGCGGGTGCAGGATGAGCAGCGCGGGGTCGACAAGTCCCTCTCCGGCCTGAACGACCTGGTCAATTCGGTGCGCGAACAGCTGGAATGGCTGCAGATCAGCAACGCCTATGGGGAGAACCTGCGCAGCAAGCTCGCCGATCTGCCCGCCTACTTCCCGCTGGACAAGCTGGAGTCCGCCATCGTCAAGGCCCGCATGGCCAAGTACCAATATGAGACGGAGCAGGATGCCCTCAAGGATCCCGCCCTGGTGCGCAACCAGTTGCTGGACGGCGTGAGCTTGGACCGGGCCCAGCGATCGGTGCTGGACAATCTGCTCAAGGCCAGGCGGCAGCTGCTGACCCGTCTCAACGATGCCTCCGATACCCTCATTCAGGAGCAGACTCGCCTCAAGCTCATCTACAGCCGCCAGAACAGCAAGATCGACGAGGTGCGCGAACTCAGTGCCAGCCACCTGTTCTGGATGCCGGACGTACGTCCCCTGAGCCCCGCCGTGCTGCTCGGCGTGCCCGCAGCCCTGGGGCTGGCGCTGGATCCGGTCAACTGGCTGCAACTGCCCAAAGCCATCGCCGACAACAGCCCCATGAGCCTGACCCTGGCGGGTCTCGGCCTGCTGGGCCTGCTCTGGTGCTGGGTGAAGCTCGCACGCCACCTGACGGAGTATTGCCAGTACATAGCCCCCCGCATCGGCAAGGTGACCCAGGACAAGTTCAGCCTCACCAACCGGCTGCTGATCCGCTCCCTGCTGGCGGCCCTGCCCCTGCCTGCCATGGTGCTGATGCTCCACGGTCTGCTGGATGGCGCCTGGCAGTATCCGTTTGCCGTCGCGGTGGCCCGGGGCCTCGGCGAGATCTGGTTCCTGCTGCTGGCGCTGCTGGTGGCCCGCCACCTCACCCTGGACAAGGGGATACTGATCCTCCATTTCCGCTGGCAGAAAGAGCGGGTACAGCGGGTCTGGGGCCAGTTCCGCACCCTGCTGCTGGTACTGATCCCCTGCTTCTTCGTGCAGGGCATGGCCAGCAGCTATCAGGAGCACGCCTTCTACGACTCCCTCGGTCGCCTCTCCTTCATCATCGGGGCGCTCTGGCTGTTGCTGTTCTTCGCCCGCCTCAACCGGGAGCGGTTGCCGCTCACCTGGGGCCAGGCCGACATGAGCAAACCGCACCTGCTGCACCACTTCGTCTGGAACAGCCTGATGCTGGCTCCGCTGCTGGCGGTGCTGGGTTCCCTGTTCGGCTACTTCTACACCTCCCGCACCCTGCTGCGCCAACTGGAGCTGAGCCTGCTCACCGGACTCGGCTGCCTGCTCTTCTACTATCTGGCCCATCGCTGGATGCTGATCCAGCGTCGTCGGCTCGCCTTCGACCGCGCCAAGCAGAAGCGGGCGGAGATCCTGGCCCAACGGGGGCGGGATGAGGATGACTTGAGCTCGGAGATCCCTGACGTGATCGACGAGCCCGAGCTGGACCTGGACACCATCAGCGCCCAGTCCCTCGGCCTGGTCCGTACCCTGCTGATGCTGGGCTTCACCATGCTGCTGGTGGTGCAGTGGGCGGATCTCAATTCGGCGTTCAGTTTCCTCAGCAGCATCGAGGTGTGGCAGGTGAGCAGCAAGGTGGCGGGCATCGAACAGCTCTCCGCCATCACCTTGCAGGATCTGATGCTGACCGCCTTCGTCTTCATCCTGACCGTGGTCACCGCCCGCAATCTGCCGGGGCTGATGGAGCTCACCCTGCTCCAGCACTTGAGCCTCTCCCCGGGCACCGGCTTCGCCCTCACTACGGTCAGCAAGTATCTGGTGATCCTGATTGGTGCCCTCACCGGCTTCTCCATGCTGGGCATCGACTGGTCCAAGACCCAGTGGCTGGTGGCGGCCCTCTCGGTGGGCCTGGGCTTCGGCCTGCAGGAGATCTTCGCGAACTTCGTCTCCGGCCTCATCATCCTGTTCGAGAAACCGATCCGCCTCGGCGACACCGTCACCATCCGCGACCTGACCGGCACCGTCACCAAGATCAAGACCCGCGCCACCACTATCGTGGATTGGGACCGAAAGGAGATCATCGTTCCCAACAAGGCCTTCATCACCGAGCAGTTCATCAACTGGTCCCTGTCTGACGCCATCACCCGGGTCAAGCTGCGCATCCGCATCGGTCTGACCCAGGATCCCAAGCGGGTGCAACAGTTGCTGGAGCAGTGCGTGCAGGAGTCCACCCTGGTGCTGGATACCCCGACCCCGGAGGTGTTCCTCATCGAGTTCACCGACTCGGCCCTCATCTACGAGATCCGGCTCTACGTCAACAACATGGATCACCGCATGCCGATCACTCACGAGGTCCACTCGTTGATCCTGGACAAGCTGACCCGGCTCGGCATGCATCTGCCTCACCAGCAGATCGATATCAGGATGAGCCGGGGATAACAGTGGGCCCGACCCAGAGAGAGGAGTGACATCCATGCAGATCATTGCCCATAGAGGTGCCAGCGGACTGGCGCCGGAGAATACCCTCAAGGCTATGGCAGTCGCCATCGAGCTTGGCGCCGGGGCCATCGAGCTGGACGTACAGTGGGCAGATGGCGAGCTCTGGGTGTTCCATGACCGGCGGTTGGAGCGCTGCACCGATGGTCACGGGGTGCTCACCGAACAGTCGACCGCCTATCTGATGAACCTGGATGCGGGTCAGGGGGAATCGATCCCGACCCTGTGGCAGGTGATGACCCTGATTGCGGGGCGCTGCGAGCTGCATATCGAGCTCAAGGGAGCCCACACCGCAGAGGCGGTGGCCGCCCTGACCCAGCGCGCCGAGGCGGAGCTCGGCTTCACCCCGGCCCACTGGGTCATCTCCTCCTTCCACCATCCGGAGCTCGCCCTCTTCAAGGCTGTGCGGCCCGAACTCAGGATCGGCGCCCTGACCGCCAACCTGCCGCTCCAGCTGGCCGAGTTCGCCGAGCGACTCGGGGCCTGGTCCCTCAACTGCGACGTGGACTTCGTGGATGCGGAGCTGGTGGCGGACGCCCACCAACGAGGGCTAAAGGTCCTGGTCTATACGGTCGATGAGGTGAGTGACAGAGACACACTCGCAGCCATGGGTGTCGATGGCATCTTTACCAACCGACCAGATCGATTCAAGTGAGTATTTACGCGCCCTGGCGGGCCATGGGAGGTGAAAAAAACTGAAAATAAGTGCGCATCGGGATACATAAAATGCACGGCAGGCCGATACAAATTTGGCCAATAACAATAAAAGCACCGCAGATCTCAGACTGACGCTCACAAGGATGTAACCATGAATCTATCGATCAAGAACAAGCTGGTCCTGGCCATCGGGATCATCATTTTGCTCATCACCGGCCTGCAGGTCTGGTACAACACCACCCAACTGCGCAGCGAGACCCAGCGCCTGATCTGGAGCTTTATCGACGACAGCTCCGCCGCCAACGTCAAGGGGATCTCCCGCTGGCTCGACGCCCGCATCAGCATGGTGACCTCCACCAAGGAGGCGTTTGCCAAGGAGGATGAGCCCATCAGCCACCTGGCCCAGTCCATGCACGCGGGCAACTTCGATCTGGTCTATGCGGGCACCCAGGATGGCCGCATGATCCAGAGCAAGCCCACCGACCTGCCCGCCGGCTATGATCCGCGCCAGCGCCCCTGGTACAAGGACGCCACCGCGGCCGGCAAGCTCGCCATCACGGCCCCCTACGCCGACGCCGCCTCGGGCAACCTCATCATCACCATCGCCGAGCCCTTCACTCGCGGCAACACCCAGGGGGTGATCGCCGGTGACGTCTCCATCGACGGTCTGGTGAAAGACGTGCTGGCCACAAACTCGGAGGGCACCTACGCCATCCTGCTGGACAGCAACGGCACCATCATCGCCCACCCGGACACCTCGCTGACCCTGAAACAGGCCACCGCCCTCTCCCCGGACCTGACCCCCGCCAAGGTCAACGAACTGGCCCACGACAACACCATCTCCGAGATGGAGATCAGCGGCAAGGCGAGCGTGTTCGACTTGACCGAGATCCCCAACACCAACTGGTATTTCGGTATCGTCGTAGATGAGGCGGTCGCCTATCAGTCCGTCTCCCGCATGGTGACCTCGGCCTTGCTGCAGGGGCTGTTCACCATCCTCATCGTGGCGGGCTTCTCCTACGTCGCCATCAACGGCTCCCTGGCGCCGCTGAAAACCCTGGGCGAGGCCATCGCGGATCTCTCCCGTGGCAACGGCGATCTGACCCGCCGCATCAAGATCGAGCGCCAGGACGAGGTGGGCGCCGTCGCCAGCCACGTCAACACCTTCATCGAACGCATCCACATGATGGTGCAGGACATTTCCAACTCCTCCGGTCAGTTGAACCAGCAGGCCAGGTCCTCCCACGACATGGCGGAGAAGTCCAATCAGGGGTTGGCGCGCCAGCAGAACGAGATCTCCCAGATTGCGACCGCGGTACACGAGATGTCCGCCACCGCGGTGGAGGTGGCCAGCAACGCCGAGCAGACCGCCGAGGCCGCCCGCAGCAGCTCCAGCAGCTGTGAACACGGCAAGCAGGTGATCGCCCGCAACCAGCGCTCCATCACGGATCTGGCGACCCAGGTCAAGCAGGCCTCCGGCATCATCCAGGAGCTGGAGAAAAATGCGCAGGAGATCAACACCATCCTCTCCACCATCCAGGGCATCGCCGAACAGACCAACCTGTTGGCGCTGAACGCCGCCATCGAGGCGGCCCGGGCCGGCGAACAGGGCCGTGGCTTCGCCGTGGTGGCCGACGAGGTGCGGGTGCTGTCCCAGCGCACCCACAGCTCCACCGTCGAGATCCGCAGCATGATAGAGACCCTGCAGCGCAACACTCAGGGGGCGGTCAGCACCATGCACGAAGGCCAGTTGCTGGCTCAGAACAGCGTGGAAGATGCGAACGATGCCACCCAGGCGCTGGAGCAGATCACCACCTCCATCAACCAGATCTCCGACATGGCGACCCAGATCTCCAGCGCCGCCGAGGAGCAGCGGGCGGTCACCGACGAGGTCAGCCGCAATATCCAGGCGGTCAAGGATGTCTCGGACGAGCTGGCGGTGGATGCGGACAGCTCCCGCAACCTGTCGGCCCAGCTCAAAAATATCTCAGGCGAGCTGAACAATCAGGTGGGCATGTTCCGGATTTGATCTCATTCCGACAAGATGACAGAGAGGGCCTGATGGGCCCTCTTTTTTAGTAAAACCCTTTTCATTTCAATGGTTATAATTGTCCTTCACCACCGCTATGCTGTGATCTGCCTCCCCCTTCGGCCAATGAGATGACGCATTAGAATCCCATCGCGGCTATATTCGCATTACTTTTTCGAAGCCTTTTGGCCACAAACAAGATGTGAATAATTATTATTAAATTTTCTTGATAAAAAACTTAAAAACTTTATGGGTAATACCTAAAAAGAGAGGTATTTCTCATTTTACTGAAAGAAAAATACGTACAATCTTGGGGTTAAAGCAATGAAGGCAATGGCTGCGGCCGATCCGGAACAGCGATGGATGGCGATAACGACGGCATTTTTCTCCAAGGAATGGGGTGGTTTCAACGAAAACCACCATTGCCACGCACTAAAACAAAGCAGTTTGACTTGCATCAAGCCTGAATTTTTTTCATAGAGCAAAATCGTGCCTAGCAAATCTATCCCTAAGGAGGCAGATGTGGATATTATCAAGACCGATGTCGCCATCATCGGTGCCGGTGGTGGTGGCCTGCGTGCCGCTATCGCCATCGCGGAAGCTCACCCGGAACTGGATATCGCCCTGATTTCCAAGGTTTACCCGATGCGCAGCCACACAGTGGCCGCAGAAGGCGGCGCCGCCGGTGTCGTCCGTGACGATGACTCCCTCGAGAACCACTTCAACGACACCGTATCCGGTGGCGACTGGTTGTGTGAGCAGGACGTGGTCGATTACTTCGTCCACAACGCCACCAACGAGATGATCCAGCTGGAGCACTGGGGCTGCCCCTGGAGCCGCAAGCCGGACGGCAAGGCGAACGTGCGCCGCTTCGGCGGGATGAAGATCCCCCGCACCTGGTTTGCCGCCGACAAATCCGGTTTCCACATCCTGCACACCCTGTTCCAGACCTCTATCAAGTATCCGAGCATCAAGCGCTTCGACGAGCACTTCTGCATGGACTTGATCGTGGAAGATGGCCGCGTGCAAGGTGTCCTGACCTTCGACATCCAGAACGGCATCACCCGCTTCATCCAGGCCAAATCCGTCATTCTGGCCACCGGCGGCGCCGGCCGTGTCTATCGCTACAACACCAACGGCGGCATCGTCACCGGTGACGGCATGGCGCTGGCCTACCGCCACGGCGTGCCCCTGCGCGACATGGAATTCGTGCAGTATCACCCGACCGGCCTGCCCGGTACCGGCATCCTGATGACCGAAGGTTGTCGTGGTGAGGGTGGCATCCTGGTCAACAAGGATGGCTACCGCTACCTGCAAGACTACGGTCTGGGCCCGGAAACGCCGGTCGGCCAGCCGAAGAACAAGCACATGGAACTGGGTCCGCGCGATCGCCTCTCCCAGGCATTCTGGCAAGAGCAGCAAAAAGGCCGCGTGATCCAGGGCCCCATGGGGGATGTGGTTCACCTGGACCTGCGTCACCTCGGCGAGAAGTACCTCAAAGAGCGTCTGCCCTTCATCTGCGAGCTGGCCAAGGCCTACGTGGGTGTGGATCCGGTGAAAGAGCCGATCCCGGTACGCCCGACCGCCCACTACACCATGGGTGGCATCGAGACCAACGGTCAGTGCGCGACCCGCATGCCGGGTCTGTATGCCCTGGGCGAGTGTGCCTCCGTCGGTCTGCACGGCGCGAACCGTCTGGGTTCCAACTCCCTGTCCGAGATCGTGGTGTTCGGCAAGGTGGCCGGTGAGCACGCCGCTGAATTCGCCAAGACCCAGGATCACGGCAACACCCAGGCTCTGGCCGCCAAGGCAGAAGCGCTCATCAAGCAGCATCTCGCCCTGCTGGACATCGACGGCACCGAGAACCCGGCCGATATCCGCAACGAGCTTGGCATGTCCATGGAAGCCGGGGTCGGTATCTACCGTACCGAAGAGCTGATGCAGGGCACCATCGACAAGATCAACGAGCTCAAGGCCCGCTACAAGAAGATCAAGATCAACGACAAGTCCTCTGTCTTCAACACCGACCTGCTGTACGCCATCGAACTGGGCTACATGCTGGACGTGGCCGAAGCCATGGCTCACTCCGCCATCAACCGTAAAGAGTCCCGTGGTTCCCACCAGCGTCTGGACGGTTATGAGGAGCGCGATGACGTGAACTTCCTCAAGCACACTCTCTCCTTCTACAACGATGAAGGGGCCCCGACCATCGATTACTCCGATGTGAAGATCACTAAATCCCAACCGGCAAAACGTGTGTACGGTTCCGAGGGTGAGAAACAAGACGAGGCTAAGAAGAATGGCTGAGATGATCGAAATTGAGATCCTGCGCTACCGACCGGAGCAGGACAACGAGCCCTGGATGCAGACCTTCCAGGTGCCCTACCTGAAAGAGATGTCCCTGCTGGACGCCCTGCAGTACATCAAGGATCAGCTGGACTCCACCTTGAGCTTCCGCTGGTCCTGCCGGATGGCGATCTGCGGCTCCTGCGGCATGATGGTCAACGGCATTCCCAAACTCGGCTGCAAGACCTTCCTGCGGGACTACCTGCCGGGCAAGATGACCATAGAGCCGCTCAACAACTTCCCCATCGAGCGCGATCTGGTGGTGGACATGTCCGACTTCATCGAGAAGCTGGAGAGCATCAAGCCCTACATCATCCCGAGCGAACCGCGCAGCCTGTGCGACGGCGAGTACACCCAGACCCCGGCAGACATGGCGAAGTATCACCAGTTCTCCATGTGCATCAACTGCGGTCTGTGCTACGCAGCCTGCCCGCAGTACGGCATCAACAAGAAGTTCACCGGTCCGGCGGCACTGGCACTGGCCTATCGCTACAACGCCGACAACCGCGACAGCGCGTCCAAGGAACGGATGAAGATCCTGAGCCAGGACGAGGGCGTCTGGGGCTGTACCTTCGTGGGTTACTGCTCTGATGTCTGTCCGAAGGGTGTGGATCCGGCCGCCGCCATCCAGCTTGGCAAGGTCGAGAGCGCCAAGGACTACATGATCGCCATGTTCAAGCCGGATTGAGGAGTGAGACCATGAACAACACCCAGAGCAAACGTAAGCCCTACGTGCGCGAAATGAAGAAAGACTGGTGGCTGAAGAACGCTTTCTACACCGGTTACATGATCCGCGAAGGCACCAGTATCTTCGTCTCCATCTACGCCGTGGTGCTGATGTGGGGTCTGATGCGACTGGTTCAGGGTCAGGAAGCGTTCAACGGCTGGCTGGAATCCCTGCAAAGCCCGATCGCCATCCTGTTCCACGTCATCGCGCTGGCAGCCTGCCTGTTCCACGCCAAGACCTGGTTCGCCCTGGCCCCCAAGGCCATGCGCATCTTCCGTGGTGAAGACCTGGTGCCGGAGAAGCCGATCGTCATCGCCCAGTACCTGGCACTGGCGGTGGTATCCCTGCTTGTTCTGATCATCGTGGCCTGAGGAGAAAATCATGAGACGTTCTGACGAACCCATCTACTGGGGTCTGTTTGGTGCCGGTGGCATGGTCGTTGCCATGCTGCTGCCGGTGCTGGTCCTCATCACAGGTCTGCTGGTGCCCATGGGCATCATGGACGTGGAGACCATGAGCTACGAGCGCGTGCTCGCCTTCGCCAGCTCCTGGTGGGGTGCCTGCATCCTGCTGGTGGTCATCGCCCTGCCCATCTGGCACGGCATGCACCGGATCTACCACGGTCTGCACGATCTGGGGATCCACACCACCAAGCTGCACCACTATGTGTTCTATGGCTTCGCTTTCCTGGTGTCCGCCATCACCGTCGGTCTGCTGATGGTGCTGGTATTCCAGTAAACCGATGCTGACCACTTGAAAAACCGGGCCCAGAGCCCGGTTTTTTTATGCCCAACGCTCCCGCCATCCGGACTCGCCCCTCCCTGACAACCTCCTGCAAATCAATATTCCAAATAACAAAAGATCCACACCACAAAACACTGATAAATACATCATTTGCAGTGATGTGAATTGATAATTATCAACATGGCAGTCAATAGCTCCAACATAATCAACCCCGAGCCAAACTCTTTCCATATGGAGCCAAATCATGACTAACAAGAAACGCTCGGTGACCCTGGGCAGTTACCTGGCACTGGCCTTCGCCATCGTCTTCTTCTCGGGGCTATTGCAGTCCAATCAGTGGTACGGGGTGTTCGATTTCACCACCCTCAACGGATCGTTCGGCACCATGGTGCACAGCGTCAGCGACAGTGGTGACGGCATCAAGACCGCCATGACCGACATGCGGGGCAAGGGGGGCAACGGCGCCCGGGACGGCTTCCTGTTCGCCCTGACCCTGATCCCCACCGTGATGTTCGCCCTCGGCATGATCAACGTGCTGGAGCACTACGGCACCCTAGAGGCTGCCCGCAAGCTGCTGACCCCGTTGCTGCGCCCCTTGATGGGAGTACCGGGCAATACCGGCCTCGCCCTCATCGCCTCCCTGCAGAGCACGGACGCCGGCGCCGCCATGACCCGTCAGCTTAAGGATGAAAAGCTCATCACCCAGCGCGAGACCGACGTCTTCACCATGTTCCAGTTCTCCGCCGGCGCCACCATAGTGAACTTCTTCTCCTCCGGCGCCGTGCTCTTCACCCTGACCCTGGCGGACGGCACCCCGGCGGTGGCCTCCTCCATCGGCCTCGCGGTGATCGTGATGTTCGCCTTCAAGTTCGTCGGCGCCAATCTGTTCCGCTTCTACCTCAACCTGACCGAGGGTAAGTCCAGCGAGAACGCCCCCACTTCAGCCCAGGAGCAAGCCAAATGAGCCAGGCCAACGTCAAGAAACCCATCGTCACCGACATCTTCGTGGAAGGGGCCAAGAAGGGCTGGGTCATCGCCACCACCTCCACCGTGCCCAACGTGCTGATGGCCTTCGTCATCATCAAGGCGCTGCAGATCACCGGTGCCCTCGGCGCCATGGTCACGATTTTCGCCCCCATCATGGCCGTCTTCGGCCTGCCCGGCGAGGCGGCCGCCGTGCTGATCGGCGCCTGGATGTCCATGGGCGGTGCCGTCGGCGTGGTCATCACCCTGTTCGACCAGGGCATACTGACCGGCACCCACATCGCCATCCTAGCCCCCGCCATCTACCTGATGGGCTCCCAGGTGCAGTACGTGGGCCGCATCCTCGGCTGCATCGGTACCGAGGGACGCTACATCCCCATCATGATCGCCATCTCGGTGCTCAACGCCTTCGGCGCCATGCTGGTGATGAACCTGATCCTCTGACGCGCCCCCGCCCAACAAAAAAGCCAGCCGCGGATAACGGCTGGCTTTTGTCATTGAGACGAGGTGAGGTCTACGCCTGCCACAGGGCCAGCAGGGGTGCCGGAATGGCGCCAAGGCGCAGGCTCGGGGTCTGGTGCCAGTCCGCCAGCTTCTGGATAGCGTTGAGGAGATCCTGGGCCAGACTCTGGCTCACCTTGACCCCGTCCTCCAGATAGAGGCTCTTGACCTCGAACACACCTTCCTTGCGATGGGCCTTGGCGTCCATCCTGCCCACCAGCTTGCCGCGACGCAGCAGGGGCAATACGAAGTAGCCGTACTGGCGCTTGGGGGCCGGGGTGTAGCACTCGATGCGATAGTCGAACCCGAACAGCTCGCTGGCCCGCTTGCGATCCCACACCAGGGGATCAAAGGGCGACAGCACGGCGCTGTGGGTCGCCTTGAGGGTCCCTGCCTGCGCCCGCGCCAGCTCGTCTGCCAATGCGGCGTGCACGAAGGCGCCGTGCTGCCAGCCTTCCACCCGCACCGGCGACAGCTCCCCCTCGTCCGCCAGTCGATGGAGCAGCTCATCGTACTTGCCCCGGCGCAGTCGATAGTAGTCCGCCACCCAGCCGGTCTTGACCAGCCCCAGTGCCCGGCAACTGGCGCGCACCATGTCTCGCTGCACGCGCTCCTTGCTCGGCAAGTCCCGGCCGTCGTCCCAGTCCGGGCGCACCCGCTCGGCGAGATCGTAGATGCGCTGGAAGTTGTGGCGCTCCTTTACCATCAGCTGGCCGGCGGTGAACAGCACCTCCAGGTGGCGCTTCTCGGGTTTCCAGTCCCACCAGCCATTGCCCTTGCCCGCCTTGCGCTCGAAGTCGCTGGCCCGCACCGGCCCGCTCGCACGCACCCGCTCGAGGATCTGCGTTATCTCGTCTTGGTGGGTCTCGAGCCACTGGGCGGAGAACTTCCAGCCCATGGCGGCGGGATCCAGCATGCGGTGGCGCAGCAGCCGATAGTCCTCACGGGGTACGAAGCAGGCCTCATGGGCCCAGTATTCGAAGATCTCCCCTCGCGCCAGCAGGCTGTCCAGCCAGCTCGGCTCGTAGTGACCGAGACGGCTGAACAGCACCAGATAGGGGCTGCGAGCTACCACCTGGATGGTGTCTATCTGCAGCAGCGCCATGCGGCGGATGCAGGCCAGTACATCGGCCGAGGTTGCCTTGCGTCTGGGGGGCGTCAACAAGCCTTGAGCGGCGAGTTGCAGGTGGCGGGCATCTTGCAGCGAGAGATGGGGGATGGACATGGCGAAACCGGCTCCTTGGTAGCAGGTCATCAGCATGCCCAACTCGGCGGCAAATGGAAACGGCGGCCTCAGGGTTTGGTGAAGACCACCACATCCGAATGGGGGAACGCGACCCCGGCCTGCCAACGGCTCCCCAGGGTGTGAAACGACGCCTCGGCGAAGAAGGTGATGTGGGTGGGATCGTGGCGATAGCGCCAGGTTTTGAAGCGATCGTCCCCCAGCACCCGCTGGGTCTGCAGTACCAGCACGCCGCCGGATTTCAGGCAGTGCCAGAGCCCGTCCAGCACGGCCCTGGGGTCGGCCAGGTGCTCGATCACCTCGGTGCTGGTGATGAAATCATACTGGCGGTTGAGCAACTCGGGTTCGTCGGCATAGAACTTGTCGTAACCCGCCATCTGGTAACCCGCTTCCCGCCCCATGGCGATGAGGGCAGGCCCTGGGCCACAGCCAAAGTCCAGGCCGCTGGCAGGGGGCGATACCCGGGACAGCACCTCCCCGAAGGCGCGCATCAGAAACCCGCGATAGCCGGGATCGTCCACCCGGTTGTCGTGACCGTCATAGACCGCCTTCTCCGCCCCGGCATCCAGATGATCCGCCGCCTCCAGCCAGACCAGTTCGCAGCCCTGGCAGCGATGGTAACGCTTGCCCGCCACGGGCAAGGGGTAGCTGTGGGGATGCTCGCAGAGCGGGCAGGAGGGGGAGGCAGACATCGTGGGTTCTCGCTGTGGGTGAGCTCGGTGTTGATGGCCCGCAGGTTGCCTGCCCCGGGCGGCGCTGACAAGGTTTTTTACCCAGAGTCTTCCCCGGAAGAACCAAGCTCCTCTCTTATCAAGCCCTTAATCCTCTCTTAAGTCTCGCCCGTTAACCTTGGGCATCATGGGCAAGGCAGCGATCCCCCGATGATCGCCCCTGCCTACTCGCCCCTTCGGCTGGCTTATCGATGGACACCTCACCATGAACCTGCAAGGAAAAACCGTGCTGCTCACCGGCGCCAGTGGCGGCATAGGGGAGGCGCTGGCCCAGGAGCTGGCAGCGCAAGGAGCAAACCTGTTGCTGCAAGGGCGCAAGGGTAGCGCGCTGGAGCGCCTGCGCCGGGAGCTCCCCCATCCTGAGCGCCATCAGATAGCAATCGCCAACCTCGCCCTGCCCGGCGAACGGTCCCAGCTGTTGCAACATCCGGCGCTGGACGAGGGGCTGGACGTGCTCATCAACAATGCCGCCACCCTCCAGTTTGCCTGGCTGGAAGATCAGAGCATGGAGCAGGTGGAGCGCCAGTTGCGTCTCAACGTGGAGGCCCCCATCCAGCTAACCCGCGCCCTGCTGCCCCGGCTGCGCAAGCCCGCCATCATCATGAACATCGGGGCCAATCTCGGTGGCGTCGGTTATCCGGGGTACAGCGTCTACTGCGCCAGCAAGTTTGCCCTGCGCGGATTCAGCGAAGCCCTGGGCCGTGAGCTGGCGGGGGCCGGCATCCGAGTGCTCCATTTCGCCCCGCGCACCACCCGTACCCGGCTGGACTCCGAGGCCGCCTACGCCATGCACCTGGCCATCGACACCCCCATCGACAGCCCCTATGACGTGGCCGAGCAGGCCATCATCGCCCTGTGCAGCGAGACTCGTCGCCGCTGGCTGGGCTGGCCAGAGGGACTGATGGTTCGCCTCAATGCCCTCTGCCCCTGGCTCATCGACTGGCAGATGGCCCGCAAGGCACCACTCATCGAGCGTTATGCCCGCCATGGGCCCGCTGGCGATACGGAGCACAACGCCAGGTAAGGGTCGCCACCTGTCACCCCTTATGATGTAAACTGAGGCCGCCCACCGCTGTGGCGGCCCGACCTATGGAGAAAAACGACGATGCGGATCCTGCTGGTGGAGGATGATGTAATGCTGGGGGATGGCATGCAGGATGCCCTGCGCCACAGCGGCTATACGGTGGACTGGCTGCAACTGGGGTTGCCGACCCTGGCGGCCCTCAAGAGCGATGAGTTTGCCGCCATGATCCTGGATCTCAACCTGCCGGACATCGACGGCCTCAGCCTGCTGCGCAAACTGCGCCGGGAAGGCCATCAGTTGCCGGTGTTGATCCTCACCGCCCGCGATGCCCTGGACGACAGGGTGATCGGGCTGGACGCCGGTTCCGATGACTACATGGTCAAACCCTTCGCCCTGCAGGAGCTCAATGCCCGCCTGCGGGCCCTGGTGCGCCGCAGCAAGGGACAGGCCCAGGCCATGATCAGCTACGGCGAGATCCTGATCCAGCCGGACGCCCAGCAGGCCAGCTACCGGGGCGAGATCGTCAGGCTCACCCCCCATGAATACAAGATCCTGCTGGAACTGGTAAGCCATTCTGGCCGGGTGCTGAGCAAGGAGCAGTTGCAGCAGAGCCTCTATGGCTGGGACGAGGGGGCCGAGAGCAATGCGGTGGAGGTGCACATCCATCACCTGCGCAAGAAATTCTACCCCGAGCTTATCCGCAACATTCGTGGCGTCGGCTACATAGTGCCGCCCCTGGATAATCCAGTAACGGGCGCCCAGTCATGACCCGGGTCCGCTCCATCCGCCGCTTCCTGCTCTCGGGCATTCTGGCCCTGGTCAGCGTCAGTCTCGCCGTCAGCGGTTTCATCGGTTATCTGGAGGCCAACCACGAGATGGAAGAGCTGTTTGATGCCCGTCTCGCCCAGTCTGCCCGCATCACCAACCAGCTGCTCAAGGGCTACATGGCCCAGCACAGCCGCTTGCCCGAGGGCGGCGCCATCTATCAGGAGTGGGAACAGAACGCCCCCGAGCCCTACCAGAAGGACACCAGCCTCAATCTGCTGGCGCGGGATCGGGAGTTCACCCCCTATGGCCATGAGTTTGAGCGCAATCTCTATTTCCAGTTGCTCAACGAGCAGGGGGAGATCCTGGTGCGCTCCCCCAGCGCGCCGACCCAACCATTGACCACCCTGGAGCGCGGTTTCAACAGCGAGACCAAGGATCATCACGAATGGCGTACCTTCACCCTCTACAACGAGGAGGAAGGCACTTGGCTCATCGCCGCCGAGCGGGATGACGAGCGTGGCGAACTGGCCAGTACCATGGCCACCCTGACCATGCTGCCCCTGTTCATCACCCTGCCCTTCCTGCTCGGCCTGCTCTGGTGGCTCATCTCCACCGGTCTCTCTCCGCTGCGCCAGGTGGCCCAGGCCATCAGCGAGCGTCACCCCGCCAATCTGAGCCCCCTCAACTTGACCATCAAGGCCAGGGAGCTGACGCCCATCGTCAACGAGATAAACCGCCTGATGCACACCCTGGCGGACACCATAGCGCGGGAGAAGCAGTTCACCAACGAGGCGGCCCATGAGCTGCGCACGCCGCTCGCGGTACTGCGCATTCACAGTGAGAACCTGATGGCCGCCGAGGATCAGCAGGAACGCGACCAGGCCCTGCACAAGATGCTGCTGGCGTTGGATCGCAGCGATCGGCTGATCCGCCAGTTGCTGACCCAGGCCCGCATCGACAATCAGCAGTCCCTGGCCCTCACCCCCCTCGATCTCAGCACCCTGCTGCAGGGGGCCCTCGCCGCCCTCGCCCCCCTGGCGCTCAAGAAGGGGCAGCAGCTATCCCTTGAGGGGGAAGAGCACCTGCAGGTCATGGGCCAGAGCGTGTTGATGGACCTGATGTTCAGCAACCTCATCGACAACGCCCTGCGCTATACGCCGGCCGATGGCGAGATAGCGGTCGTGGTCACAGCTGAGGGGAACCGGGTCAGAGTCGACGTCAGGGACAGCGGCCCCGGCATCCCGGCCGCCGCCCTCTCCCGCCTGTGCGAACGCTTCTTCCGGGTCAATCCCCAGCAAGGGGACGGGGTGGGCCTCGGCATGGCCATCGTCTCGCGCATCGCCGAGCTCCATGGCGCGGATCTGGACGTGCACAACCGCCCCCACGGCGGTCTGGAGGTCAGTATCTGGCTTCCCATCCCCCACGCTGCCACCGCCCCAGCCCGTCAGCCCCAATAGAAAACGGCCCCGCGGGGCCGTTTTCATTCACAAAAAGCGAAGGGATCAGTCGCAGCTCGGCTGCACGGTGAAGGTGCGGCTGGAGTCCACCGGTCCCAACTCGGCCAGCAGGCGCCGCCCCAGCAATACCGGATAGTTCATGTCGCTGCGATCCCGCAGGGTGAACCACTCCTTGTAGACCTTGTAACCGAGACAGATGGATATGGTCACCGTGGGCCGCTCCTCCATACCCCCTGCGCCGCGCACGGTGACGGTGCGCTCAACCGGTCGCTCCAGCGTCTGGCGCACCTCCTTGTCGGTATTGGCATCGGTCAGCACCAGAGAGAAGCGTACCCAGGGCTTGCCATCGCGTTTGAAGTGTTGCAGCGAGCGCGCATCCATCGAGGAGGTGAGAGCGCCGGTGTCGAGCTTCATTTTCACCGCCACCCCCTTGTTCGCACGGGTATCCGGCATGATCAACCCCTTCTCGACCCAGCCGTAGACGGTGGGGGCGGCCTGGGCTGCCACAGGCAGGCAAAGCAGGGTCAATAACAGCCAACTGGCCTTGTGTGATCCGGGCATGATCTTTTCCTCATCGGGCTCGGCCTCTGGTGGCTCGCCCTGTCAGAGTGAGCAGACGCAAGGGGAGTGTCAACTGGCAAGATCCCCGCAGCAGTCAGGGGTGAGCAATGGGCGAGGGTTTGGCCAAGTCCCGCGACAGCGGCTGACTCCGGGGAGAAAAAATGGGCAACGAGGAGATGAGATGAGTCCCTGACGTGGCGCTGGATGACACCCGTCGCTGAGCTCAGGTTGTGACGCCAAAGGCTACCACAAGGATTTGCAAATTATCAGTCTTGTTCTGACGGGATTTTTGCCTAGACTGTTGTAAACCGGAGGCCTTGAAAACCTGCGGTTTTTTTGTGCCTGCCGATAATTTGCCACTGCAAAGTGACGCACCAACAAGGCTCAAAAAGGAATTCTCAATGCGTATCGAAGAAGACTTGAAGCTCGGTTTCAAGGATGTACTGTTCCGCCCCAAGCGCTCTACTCTCAAGAGCCGTTCCCAAGTCAGCCTGACCCGTCAATTCACCTTCAAGCACACCCAGACCCAGTGGCAGGGGGTACCCGTCATCGCCGCCAACATGGATACCGTGGGCAGTTTCGCCATGGCAAAAACTCTGGCCAGCTTCGAGATGATGACGGCGGTGCACAAGCACTACAGCCTCGCGCAGTGGCAAGCCTTCGTGAACGGCACCGACCCGGCCCTGCTCGGCCATGTGATGGTCTCCACCGGCACCTCGGAGGAGGACTTCACCAAGACCCGCCAGATCCTGGCCATGTCCGACGCCTTGCGCTTCATCTGCGTGGATGTCGCCAATGGCTACTCCCAGCACTTCGTCGAGTTCCTGCGCAAAATTCGCGAAGCCTGCCCGAACCACGTCATCCTGGCAGGCAACGTGGTCACCGGCGAGATGGTGGAGGAGCTGATCCTCTCCGGTGCCGACATCGTCAAGGTGGGCATAGGCCCGGGCTCGGTCTGCACCACCCGCGTCAAGACCGGGGTCGGCTACCCCCAGCTTTCCGCCATCATCGAGTGCGCCGATGCGGCCCACGGCCTTGGCGGCCAGATCGTCGGTGACGGCGGCTGCACCTGCCCGGGGGATGTGGCCAAGGCCTTTGGCGGCGGTGCTGACTTCGTGATGCTGGGCGGCATGCTGGCGGCCCACGAGGAGTGCGGCGGCGAACTGGTGGAGGTCGATGGATCCCCCTTCATGAAGTTCTACGGCATGAGCTCGTCCAGCGCCATGGACAAGCACGCAGGTGGCGTCGCCGACTATCGCTCCTCCGAGGGCAAGACGGTACTGCTGCCCTACCGCGGCCCGGTGGAAAATACCGTGCGCGATATCCTCGGCGGTGTGCGCTCCACCTGTACCTATGTCGGTGCCAGCCAGCTGAAAGAGCTGACCAAGCGAACTACCTTCATTCGGGTGCGTGAGCAGGAAAACAACGTCTACGGCAAGGAGTAACGCCCGCTTAGACCCCGCCGTCGACCGTTAGAAGCCAAGCCACCGGTGTGCTACCCTGCGCACCGGTTTTTTGCATCTGGATGCCCTGACATGACCCCCTCCCTCCCCCCGTTTGACTGGGATATCTTCTGCACCGTCGTGGATAATTTCGGCGACATCGGCGTCACCTGGCGGCTCGCCCGTCAGTTGCAGCAGGAGAATCATGGCCTCGTCAGGCTCTGGGTGGACGATCTGGCGAGCTTCGCCCGCATCTGCCCCGGACTGGATCCGGCCCAGGACAGCCAATGGGTGGAGGGCATCCATGTCCAGCACTGGCACGATGTCCTGCCCGCCGATGCCATACCTGCCAGGGTGGTGATAGAGGCCTTTGCCTGCACGCTGCCCACCCCCTTCATCGAGCGCATGGCCCAGCAGAGCCCCCCGCCCTGCTGGATCAACCTGGAGTACCTGTCGGCCGAGTCCTGGGTCGAGGAGTGCCACGCCCTCGCCTCCCCCCAGCGGGTCGGCAATCAGAGTCTCGACAAATACTTCTTCTTCCCGGGCTTCACCGCCAGGACCGGGGGGCTCTTGTGCGAACAGGGGCTGATTGCGGCGCGAGAGCAGTGGCAACAAGATGAGGCGGGGCTCGATGCCTACTGGGCCAGCCTGGGATTAGCCCCCAAGGCACAAGATGAGCTGAGAATAAGCCTCTTTACCTACGAGAGCGCGGCACTTGGAAGCCTGGTGCAAAGCTGGTGCCAGAGCACTACTCCGGTCACCCTGCTGCTGCCGCTCGGGCGCTCCCTCAATGACGTACTCACCGGCGCCGGGCTGGAGGAGGCCATCACGACAGCCAGCGCGGGAGATCGGCTGCAAGCGGGTAACCTTTGTATCAAGCTGCTGCCGATGACGGATCAGGCCGGTTACGATCGACTGCTCTGGAGCTGCGATCTCAACCTGGTACGCGGGGAGGACTCCTTCATACGGGCCCAGTGGGCCGCCCACCCCTTCCTGTGGCACATCTATCCCCAAGACGATGAGGCCCACATCGCCAAGCTGGACGACTTCCTCACGCACTATCTGGCGGCGTTGCCCGCAGATGCGGTCCAGTGGCTGCGCGATGTCAGCCACGCCCTCAATCACGGGCACGATGTCGGCGAACTCTGGGCACAATGGCCACAATACGCCACAGTTTGGCAACAACATGCGCGAGCCTGGTCACAGAAGCTGCTCGTCGACGGGGATCTCGTCACTCGGCTGGTGAAATTTTTAGAAAGCCGTATATAATCTGGCAGTTTTTATCTGCCCGTATACGAACAGGAATTTTTACATGAAAACCGCACAGGAAATCCGCGCTGGTAACGTCGTCATGATCGGTACCGAGCCGATGGTGGTCCAGAAAGCCGAATTCAACAAATCCGGCCGTAACTCCGCCGTGGTCAAGATGAAGCTGAAAGGCCTGCTGAACGGCAGCGCCACCGAGACCGTATTCAAGGCTGACGACAAGCTGGAAGTCGTTCAACTGGAGCGTAAAGAGTGCACCTACTCCTACTTCTCCGACCCCCTGTATGTCTTCATGGATACCGAGTACAACCAGTACGACGTCGAGAAAGACAACCTGGGTGACGCGCTGAACTACCTGGTAGACGGCATGGAAGATCTGTGTGAAGTGACTTTCTACAACGAGAAAGCCATCTCCGTAGAACTGCCGACCACCATCGTTCGCGAAGTTGAGTACACCGAGCCGGCCGCCCGTGGCGACACCTCCGGTAAAGTGACCAAGCCGGCCCGCCTGAAGGGCACCACCTACGAGCTGGCCGTTGCCGCCTTCGTAGAGATCGGCGACAAGATCGAAATCGATACCCGTACCGGCGAGTTCAAGCGTCGCGTCAACTAAGTTGACTGCGAAGCCAGTTCGGACAAAAAGCGAGCCCAAGGCTCGCTTTTTCTTTATCTGCCCTAGGTTCGCGGCTGGTTCAGCCCCGGTCAATGACCCTAGGCCCAGGATCAGAGAAAATGCCATTGCCCCTTTTCATTGGCCACAATTGCGGCTACATCATGACATCAGGTTTCTTCTTCATCACAGGCGCCCTATGACATCTTCTCAAAAAATCCTGCTGCTGTTGCTCACCCTGATCCTGCTGGCGCTCTCCGGCTGGCAACCCTATGACCGGCTGACCTGGCTGCTGGAAATCGTCCCCGTACTCATCGTCATGCCGCTGCTGATCCTCACCCACAAGCACTTCCCCCTCACCACCCTGCTCTATCTCGGGATCACCGTGCACGCCGCCGTGCTGATGCTGGGGGGGACCTATACCTATGCCAGGGTGCCGCTGGGTTTCGACCTGCAACAGTGGTTTGAACTCAGCCGCAACCCCTATGACAAGATTGGCCACTTCTTCCAGGGTTTCGTCCCCGCCCTCGCCTGCCGGGAGATACTGCTGCGAGGTCACCATGTGCAGGGCAAGCGCATGCTGGCGTTCCTCGTCATCTGCGTGGTGCTGGCCATCAGTGCCAGTTATGAGCTGATCGAGTGGGGAGCGGCCCTCGCGCTCGGTCAGGGAGCCGACGAGTTCCTCGGCACCCAGGGGGATCCCTGGGACACCCAGTCCGACATGTTCTGTGCCCTCGTTGGCGCCATCAGCGCCCTGCTGCTCCTGACTCCCCTGCACGACAGGCAGCTCGCCAGACTCACTTGCTGAGGGCTGAGGGGAAGGGATGGCCCTTCCCCTGTCAGCACGATCCTGTCGCGTCATCGCACGTTTCCCTTCAGAAAACGGGCCCGCCGCCGCTAACCCAGTGAACCGGGGAGCGCCTATGGTCAAATCATCCTTACTGCTGTTGTTGAGCCTGCTGGCAAGCACCACCGTGCCGGCCAGCGAGATCACGCCCCCAGCCCCCCTCGATCACTGGCAATCGGGGGACTGGCAGGGTCTGCCGGACAGCACCCAGGTGGACAAGCAGCGGGTCTTGTTCGCCAGACACAGCAGCGACAACTACCTGGGGCTCGCCATCCTGTTGCCGGACTGGCAACGCAGCGGCCAGCTCTGGCAGCTGACCCGGGATCTGGGCCGGCTCGGCTTCGATACCCTCTTGCTGCTCCCCTCCCCCCAGCAGTTCGAACTGGATCCGGCGGCCGAGAAGAAACAGGCATCCATCGACAGCTTCCGCCAGCAATTTGCCGAGCGGATCGTCAAGCTCAGCGACGCCAAGTTGCAGGAGGGGGGCTTCAAGCTGTTGTTGGCCCAGGGCACCAGCGCGGCCTGGGCCGCCAACCTCATCACCAGCGAGCAACTGCCCGCCCCTGACGCCCTGGTGCTGCTGGATGGTTTCTTCCCCAACCCGCAGAGCAATCAGACCCTGGCCAAGCAGGTGGCCCAGGTCAGCATCCCGACCCTGGATCTCTATCAGGAGGAGGGGGCCCGCTGGCCTCTGCTGGCGGCCGAGGCCAGGCGCAGCGAGAGTCGGCGCAGCCACAAACTCAACTACCGCCCCTACGCCCTGATGGCGCTCGACGAGACCCCTGGTCGCATCCAGGGCTGGTTGACCCATCTCGGCTGGATCTGAGACATCCAGCGACAACGGCCACAGGCTGCACTGGTCAGCCAGCCCCCCTTTTTGGCATCATGGCCTCATCAATGGCAGGAGGCTTCATGCAGCAAATCGTGTTTCTCGACAGCGACACCCTGGACGCCGGCATCAAGCTGGGTCGCCCCGATTTTCCCCATCACTGGCAAAGCTACCCCCGCACTGCGCCGGATCAGGTGGTGGAGCGGCTCCAGTGCGCCAGCATCGCCATCATCAACAAGGTGCGCATCGGCGCCGCCGAGCTGGCCAGACTGCCGGATCTCAAGTTGATCGCCCTGGCGGCCACCGGCAGCGACAACCTGGATCTGGACGCCTGTCGCGCGGCTCAGGTCGCCGTGTGCAACATTCGCAACTACTCGGGCCCCTCGGTGCCCGAACACGCCATGGCGCTGATGCTGGCCCTGTCGCGCAATCTGTTCGCCTGGCGCCAGTCCCTGCTGGAAGGCCGCTGGCAGCAGAGCGGTCAGTTCTGCTTCTTCGATCACCCCATCTCGGATCTTCACGGCAAGCGTCTCGGCATCATCGGCAAGGGCACCCTGGGGCAGGCCCTGGGTCAACGGGCCAGCGCCATCGGCATGGAGGTCTTCTACGCCCAGAGCCAGGTCGGGGCGCCCGGAGATGATGACCGCCTGCCCCTTGAGACCCTGCTGCAGAGTTCGGATGTCATCAGCCTGCACTGTCCGCTGACCCCCTATACCCGTCACCTCATCGGTGAGCGGGAGCTGGCCATGATGAAACCGGGCGCCCTGCTCATCAACGTGGGGCGCGGTGGCCTGGTGGATGAACAGGCATTGCTGATGGCGCTGGCCAACGGTCGGCTCGGTGGCGCCGGCTTCGATGTGGTGAGTCAGGAGCCGCCCCCGCCGGATCATCCCCTGATGCGGGCCCTGCAATACCCGAACTTCATCCTGACCCCCCACGTGGCCTGGGCCAGCGATGAGTCGATGCAGCGCCTCGCGGATCAGCTGATCGACAATATCAACGCCTTCTCTCTGGGGCGCCGTCAGCACCGCCTGGTCTGAGGGCCGGGATCAAAAAAGGGGCCAAGGGCCCCTTTTTTCATGTGCAGATGCAATCAGTCATCGTCATGCCATCTGTGCTTGCGGTGTTTCTTGTACTTCTTGTGGTGCTTGTGATAGCGCCTGTCGTCGTAATAGCGATCGTTCTTGCTCTCGTGACCGTCACCGGTACGGGCACCGATGGCGGAGCCACCGGCACCGCCGATGCCGGCCCCGATCAGGCGGCCGGTATCCCCCCCCACGCTCTTGCCGATGGCGGCGCCACCCAGGGCACCGACCGCACCGCCAAGGGCGGCCTCGTTCTTGTTGCCTCTGTCGGCGGTCGCCGCGCCACCAGCCGCACCACCGAGGGCGGCCCCCACCAGGGCACCGGTGTCACCACCGAGCTGCTTGCCTATCATGGTGCCCGCCACCCCGCCGGCCCCGCCGCCGAGTATGGTATTGAGGGTTTCCGAAGCCTGCGCCGCACCGCTGGCCAGCATCAGTGCTCCCAACAGCGCCATCGCGCCCATGCCGTGTTTTTTCGCGTCCATGGAGTACTCCTGTCAAACCTGATTGATTATTTTCCTGCACTATACAAAGCGCCGGACGCTCCGCTACTGGGACAAGCAGCATGCCATCGGCCAACAGACTGTCTCTGCTCTGCGACGCTGTTAAATTAAACAGGTTAACCATTTGAAAATTCATTAAAAAAAAAGGTCACAGTGGAAATTATCCCCCCTGTGACCCACTTTCCATTTACCACTGACTATTTTTGCTTCATCACGCTCGGACAGATACTGTCACGACCCCTCCCTCGAGGGGCTGATCCCGCGCGGCAGGCAGGTGCCAGCAGTCTCTTCCCTGATGCTTGCTCCGATACAGATACTCGTCGGCCCGTTCAAACAGGCAACCCTCTGTGTCCGGGTAGTGCGCCCCTCCCGCGCTCAGGGTGATGGACTCCTTGAACTCGCGCCACTTCAGCCCTCGCACCCTAGCGAGGAGGTGGGTCAGCCGGGATTCAACCTCGTGGCGATCCCAGAGCAAAATAGCGGCAAACTCATCACCGCCGATACGGTATACCTGCTCATCCCCAAGAGTCCGGGCCAATATGGTAGCGATGCGGTAAAGCACAGCATCCCCGACGCCATGTCCCCAGTTGTCATTGATCCGCTTGAAGCGATCCACGTCGATCAACACCAGCCAGTAGGGCGTGCCCGCCTGCTCGAGCTTGCACCTGTACTCATCGAAGGCGCGCCGGTTCATGATGCCGGTGAGAGGATCGTGCAACAGGGCATCCTGCCCTTGCAGCAAGCTGGTTCTGACCTCATCGAGGCCGCCCAGGCTATCGTGCACGAACCAGGTTCTGGGCCGGCCAGGAGTGTTCGCCATGGCCGTGTTTTGCATGATGCCTTGCAGCGAGCCTTCCACCAGCGCCTGCTCCTGGCGGAATATCCGCACCAGGAAGATCAGGCTGCAGAGCCAGAGAGCGAGCAGTGCCAGCAGGGGCAGCACCACCATCAGCAATGTCTCCCGCAAGCTATCGTGAAACTGGGCCGGTGGCAGGTAGATATTGAGATCCCAGCCCACATCGGCCAGCTCGGTCTTGAGGTGACGGCCATGTCGGATAACGTTCAGCCCGAGGGCCCCCGGCTCCGCGTTTTCGTCCTGCACTGCCGGAATCAAACCCAAGTTGTCCCCCACTATGACCTGGCCAGTCTTGCGCGCCGTGAGGTAGATGGCGACCTGCTCATCCCCCATGGCCCGGTGCAGCGCTTTTTGCAAGCTGTCAAACGATAGGTCCACCATCAGCAGGCCCAGTAGCTTGCCATCCCCTTCGACTCGCTTGATCAGAGTAAGACTCTGATTGTCGGAGTTGAAGTCCTGATAAGGGCCAAACCAGAGCAGCTCGCCGCTATCGCTGTTCATGGCTTGGTACCAGGGTCGTTGTCGCGGATCGTAATACATGGGCAAGGCCCTGGCGGGGTAGCTGCTGATCTCGTCAAAGCGGGCGTTGTAGAAGTAGAGATAGTGAGCGTCGTGCTTGAACTGGTGGGCGATGGCCCAGATAGGATTAACGGCCGACTCGCCCCTAGCGATGGCCTGTTTGTCCAGCGACGCCTCCAGCACGGCGAGCTGACGCTGGTTGTCCAGCACCATCTCCTGGATCAGGGTGGCATCGATGGAGGCGAGCATCTGCTCATAGCCAGCCACCGTCTTGTCGATGCTGCGCAGGTAGCTGGCCATGGCCAGCAGCAAGGTGGAGATGAGCACCAGAGCACCGAGGAAGAAGGAGAGCGGGGTCAGTATGTAGTAACGTTTTTTGATGATCCCGCCAGCCATGCCGCCCTCTATAAAATATGATACCGCCTCGATTCTATGGTGAAATATGCTTCAAATTAATTGATTGAAATCATTAACACCTCCGTTTATTGATAAAAGCGACATTGTTTATCCCGGCCACGATTTCCGGTTTTGTCATGTGAATATTCATAAAAAGTAGAAACAGTCATTACCCAGCGTTGACGGCTTATCGTGCGGAAGGTGTTATAGTCGATCACTCGAGAAATCGGAGCCAGACGGCCTCTTTGGCCGCCACTGGTTTGATGGTTTATCAAACAAAGGAGATGTTATGAGCAGTCCATTTATCGAACAGATCAAGGTACGTCGTTCCATCTATGCCCTGGGTGACCAGGTTTCTCAAACCCCGACCCAGCTGACCGCCCTGATCCAGGAGGCCATCAAGCAGAGCCCTTCCGCCTTCAACTCCCAAAGCTCACGCGCCGTCATCCTGTTTGGCGAGCAGCACCACAAGGTGTGGGATCTCGTCAAAGCCGAGCTGAAAAAGATTGTGCCGCCCGAAGCCTATGCCCAGAGTGAAGGCAAGGTCGACGGCTGCTTCCGCGCCGGCTTTGGTACCGTGCTCTTCTTTGAAGACACCGATGTCGTCAAGGGACTGCAAGAGCAGTTTGCGCTCTATGCCGACAACTTCCCGGTCTGGTCCGAACACTCCACCGGCATCGCCCAGTTCTCCGTCTGGACCGCCCTGGCCCAGGAAGGGATTGGCGCCACCCTGCAGCACTACAACCCGCTGATCGACGAGGCCGTGCGCAAGCAGTGGGACCTGCCCGCCAGCTGGCGCCTGCGCGCCCAGATGCCCTTTGGCAGCATCAAGCAGGCCGCCGGTGACAAGACCTTCATCGGTGACGACGTTCGCTTCCGCGTATTCGGTTGATTGACTCAAGCCTCCCCCTCGGGGGAGGCTTTCCACTGATTTCCCCCCGTCGCCTCTGACTTGCCCCCATACTCATGACACCCGACCAAGATGAGGAGAGTCTCATGAAAGAGGCCCGCCCACAGAGTGCGCCATCCAGACTCTTCCCACTCTACGCCCTGCTCTGGGTCACCGCCCTTGTCTGCCTGTTTTCCCTCATCGGCATCTTCACCCGCCCCCCCGAGCTGCTGGCCGCCTTCTGGCCCGCCAATGCGGTTCTGCTCGGCATCATGTTGCGCTACCCGCGACTGGCCTCACCGGCAGGCTGGCTCGGCGGGATCGCCGGCTACCTCATCGCCGCCCTCTTCACCGATGACAGTGCCATCAAGACGACCCTGCTGACCCTGGGCAACCTGGCGGGGGTCGGCGTCGGTTATCTGCTGTTTCGTCGCCTTGATCACGAAGATATCCGCCTCAGACGCCCGACCTCCATCGTCTATCTGCTGCTGATCACCATTGCCGCCTCCCTCGCCGCCGGCCTGGTCGGCGCCTTCATCAACCCAGTGCTGTTCAGCGGTGACATCCTCTACGGACTCGGCTTCTGGTTTGCCAGCGAGCTGGTCAACTACATGGCCATCTTGCCGGTCATCCTGGCCCTGCCCTCGCTCGCCGTCATGACCCGGTGGCGCACCGACTTCTACCGGCCAGACATCTCGTGGGCCAAGCTGCTGCCGCTGCTGAGCTTCTTGGCCACCCTGCTGCTGGCCCTGCTGATCGAGGGGCCCGGATCCATCGTCTTCCCGGTGCCCGCCCTGCTCTGGTGCGCCGTCAGCTATTCGCTGTTCAGCACCACCCTGCTCTCCCTGTGCTTCAGCACCCTGACCCTGATCGCGCTCTCCAGCGGCTACCTGACCATCAATCACGACGCCCAGACCCAGTACTGGATGTTTTCGGTCCGCATCGGCCTCATGCTGATCGCCCTCACCCCCCTCACCGCCGCCAGCATCATGGCCGCCCGCAACGCCCTGCTGAACAAGATGGAATATCTGGCCCATCACGATCACCTGACCGGCGCCCTCAACCGCACCGGCTTCTGGCCCCAGGCCCAGACCATGCTGGCGCACCAGGCGCTGCGGCAGCAGTCCGTCGCGGTCTGCATGCTGGATCTGGACAACTTCAAGCGCATCAACGACAACCATGGCCACGAAGCGGGTGACACCCTGCTCAAGGCCTTCAGCGATACCGTTCGCCAGCACTTGCGCAAGGGAGATCTGTTCGCCCGCCTCGGGGGGGAGGAGTTTGTGGTGCTGCTGCCGGCGACCACCCGGCCCCAGGCGCTGGAGGTGGTCGAGCGGCTGCGTGAGCAGGTGGCCGCACTGAGCGTCAGGGACGAGGCCCAGCAGGGGGTCAGCGCCACCGTCAGCATCGGCATCATCTGCCAGCAGGGCGGCCCCTATAGCCTTGACAGGCTGCTCTCAGGGGCGGACAAGGCGCTTTATCAGGCCAAGCGCAACGGTCGCAACCGGGTGGAGCAACATCCCGATGACGAGCAGGATAATCCCGTGCCTACCCGGCCACTCAGCCTCTGATCCATTCGGTTGATGGCCTCCTTTGCCACAGTATCATCTACCGAAATTCAACCAGGCAGCGGTTCACACTGCTCAGGCAGCATCAGCCGCAGGCCCTCGACCTCATCCGTTACCTGCACTCGCCGCCAGTCAGGGATCCAGCCGCTCGCCCGCTCATGGTGCAGGCGAGTTCCCCCGACCTGCACCACCCGGCAACCGGCCTGCAAAGCGCTGGCGATGCCCGCCGGTGCGTCCTCGAACACCAGGCAATCGGCGGGATCCAGACCAAGGCGGGTGGCTGCCAGCAGATAGGGCTCGGGATCCGGTTTGCCCCGCACCACGTCATCCCCACCCACCATCAACCCCGGCTGCGGCAGGCCGGCATCGGTCAGTCGACCCCGAGCCACCCGCTTGCTGGCGGAGGTGACCAGGGCCCAGCGAGCGGCGGGCAGGCCATGGAGCAAGGGATGAGCCCCCTCAATAGGCTCGGCCACGCCCCCATGTAGCAACTCCAGCTCATCCAGCCGCGCCATCTCCTGCGCCATGTCCAGCCAGGGGGCCAGCGCCTCGATGATCTCCCTGGCCCGCACGCCGTGACACATGGCGAGCACGGGCCCGGGCGCCAGCCCGTGGTGCAGGCACCACTGGCGCCATACGGTCTCCACGCCTGCGGTCGACTTGATCAGGGTGCCATCCATGTCCAGCAGCAGAGCCTTGGCCCGCAGCACGATGGCACTCATGTCGTCGCCCCCGCCAGCACGGGTTCGACACCGGACAGCGAAGTGACGAGAGCCTGACGCTGGGCCCTCCCCTCGTAACAGGCCAGGGCCTGCTCGGTGTCGCTCGCCCACACCAGCAGGGGAGCGACCACGAAGCCTTGCGACAACAGGCTGGTCAACAGCTCCCCCGTCTCGGCCGCCGCCAGCGGCTGGGCCATGATGAGGCTGCCCTTGATTAAAAACAGATAGCGTTCGCTTTGCATGGTGTGACTCCTCGTTCCCCGTTCAGGCCGACCTCCGGCCCGCTGCGACACCATTAGAACAAGGCAAATAGATAATTTATAATCACTAAATCGCCACATTTGATAATCAAACGGAATGGATAACCAAGCGGAATGGATAACCAAGCGGAATGAAATTCGATCTGAGGCAGTTGCAGGCATTCGTGACCCTGGCGGAGACGGCCAACTACCGGGAGGCCGCCAACCGGCTGTTCATCACCCAGCCGGCGCTCACCAAGCAGATCCAGGGGCTGGAGCTGGCCCTTGGCAGCACCTTGTTCAACCGGGGTCGCCACGGCGCCGAGCTGACCGCCATCGGCGTGCAGTTGCTCAGCCAGGCCCGCGCCCTGGTCGATCATGGCAGGGAGTTCGAACGCCATGCCCTGGCGCTGGCGAGCGGCCTCGCCGGGCGGCTCAAGATGGGATTCGGCCTGTCGAGCTTCGTGCTGGCACCCTCCCTGGTGGCCCGCTTCAAGCAGCAGATCCCCGAGGTGATGGTGCATCTGCAGGACATGCCCTCCGCCATCCAGCACGAGATGCTGCTCTCCGGCCAGTTGCAGGTCGGTTTCATGCGAAGGCCACAGGCGCCACAGCTGCACGAACACAGGTTGCTGACGGACAGCCTGGTGCTGGCGGTCCCCACCCAGCTGATAGGGCCGGATCCCGCCGCCTTCGAGGTGGAGAAGGCGCTGGTAGAACAGCCCCTGCTGCAGATGGTGGGCCATCGTTGTCCCGGCCTCACCCAGCAGATCGCCAACTACCTCGGCGCCAACCGGCTGACCGGCGTCATCCAGGAGGCGGAGGACATCCAGACCCTGGTGGCCCTGGTCGCCGCCGGGATCGGCAACGCCATCCTGCCCCGCAGCGTCAGCTTTATCGCCGGGCCTGACGTCACCCTCTACCCCCTCTTCGGCCCCTATTCACAGTGGGAAATCAGCCTGGTGTGGAATTCGACCTTCGCCGATCCCATCCGGGATCAGTTTCTGGCGCTGGTCAAGGCGGCCCACCCGCAGATCAGATCTGCCACCTGAGGCATGAGGCATGAGGCATGAGGCATGAGGCATGAGGCATGAGGCATGAGGACTCTGCCATTGCGGCCACTCTCGTCAATCAAACAGGTCAGTCAGCCCAGGTCGGCTGACCGTTTCTCCCGCGAGCCTGGGTCGCTCAGTGGCCACACCACTGGCTTTCGCAGGGAATGCCGTTGCCTCTGCCGTGGCCATCCATCTTGGTATTGGGGCAATTTTGCAAAAACCAGGTGGCCTCCTCGCACGAGGTCATCTGGGAGCAGTACTGCCTGCCGTCGCATTGTTTGATAAAGGTGGGAGCCGACGGGGCGCTATCGAAAGCATTGACCTCAGCACTCATGGGCGAGGAAGCCGGCAGGGGGGAGGGTGACTCGACCGAGAAGCGGGAATAGAGGGAAAACAGGCCCGCCAGCACCAGCAGGGGGATCAGCTTGCCCCGCCAGTTGCTCTTGCGCCTGTAGGTGGGACGGGGCCGCGCCGTCGCTGGTGCAGTGACCCTGACCGACTCGTTGCGCCGCGGCGCCGATCGTTCTGGGGCGGGGGTGAAGCCATCGGCAAGGGACAGGGGCCGCTCGGGGAAGAACACCTGCTGGGCGCAGGGCTTGCCGTCCTTGCCGGTCCCGAGCAGATAAGAGACTCGCTCCCCCACCTTGGGGGGCCCGCCATCATGGTTGATCGCCGAGGCGTGCACGAAGAGATCCGGCGTCCCTTGCGCCTCGCTGCCCACCCCCTGGGCCCCCGACTCCGGCTTGATAAAGCCAAAGCCCCGCGACGCGTTCCAACTCACTATCCTGCCCTGATAACGCATGTCCTCATCCTTGTGGTCAGCGGTGTGTCACCATGTTGCCCGAAATGCGCGCGGTATCAATAGCCGCCGTGCCGTTTCAGACCAACAGGGCGGGACAGGGGCGGCCTCAGCCCAGCTGATCCACCTTGATGATCTCGGCGATGCGCCCAAGCTGGCGCAAGGAGCCGTGATGATCCATGGCATCGGCGGCGGCGCAGGCGTCCTCCAGAATGGTGATGGCGTAATCCCTGTCGTGTCCATCCCGGGTGGCGGCCTGGATGGCCCAGCTGGTGCTGACCCCGCACAGATAGAGGTGATCGATCCGGTTGGCCCGCAGGGCAGGCTCCAGCGCCGTGCCGTAGAAGGGGCTGACCCTCGGCTTGGTCAGCACCAGATCGCCGGGCTGCACATCCAGCTCGGGGTGAAAGTCGGTGCCGCTGCCCGCCAGCGACAGGGCGCCAAACTGCTTGGCCCGCCCGAACATGGGGGAGTCCTTCGGCTGCAACTGGTAACCGGCGTCGAAGCCCACCTTGATGAGGATCACCAGCCAGCCCTGGGCCCGAGCATGGGCCAGCGCCTGATTGGCGTGAGCGATGGCATCCTGCTCCACCACATGGGCCGCCGAGGCGGCGATGCGCCCGTCCGGGTGCGCGATGTCGTTGATAAAGTCGATGACCAGCAGTGCCTTGTTCATGATGTGCTCCCGTATGGTGAGATATCGTTCAGCCCTCGCGTCTGCTGACATCATCAGCGGCGCGGCCTGCAGCCATATAAAACACTAAATCCATCAATCCTTAAGACTTATAATTCACCAAATGCAAATAAAACAGTGGAACTCACTGCCATCTAGACCAGCCCCAGCGCATAGCGCAGCGCCATCTCCTTGAGGGGGCCCGCCTTGTCCGCCAGACTGAGCGCCAGGTTGCGAGCAAAGCGCAGCGGCCCAATCTCGTTGCTGAAGACCCCGTAGAAGAGATCCATCCCCGACTGCATCAGCAGGTTGTCCGGACGACGGCGACGCGCGTAGCGTTCGGCCAGCGCCATCTCATGCCAGTCGCTTCCCGCCCTGGCGAGCAGTTCCACCCAGCAGGCCACATCCTTGAAACCGAGGTTGACCCCCTGCCCCGCCAGGGGATTGATGGTGTGGGCCGCATCCCCGAGCAGCACCACCCGGCCGGCGTGATAGTCGTTGGCGTGGCGGCGCACCAGGGGAAAACTGCCTTTGCCGGTGACGGCGAAGCCACCGAGCCGGGCCGGGAAGTGGCGACGCACCTCGGCGGTCAATGCCTCGTTGCTCATGGCCGAGAGGGCACGGATCCGGGCCGGACTGTCGTACCACACCAGGGAACCATGCTGGCCCGGCAGCGGCAGGAAGGCGCGCGGGCCGCTCGGGGTGAACTGCTGCCAAGTGATGTCTTCTTGCGCAAAGTCGGTGTCGATATTGATCAGCATGCAGTGCTGGCGGTACTCGAAGCGTGACACCCCGATGCCGGCGAGCCGACGGGTGTGGGATTCGGCACCGTCACAAGCCAGCACCCAGCGCGCCCGCAACTCGGTGCCATCGTCCAGCAGCAGGGTCGCGTGTTCGCTATCCTGGGTGAGGCGCTGCACCGCCGCCGGGGTATGGGTCTGGATGTTGGGGAAATCGTCCATTCTGTTGAGCAGGGCGAGCTGCACCAGTCGATTCTCGATGATGTAACCAAGCTGGGGCAGCCCCAGGGTGGCGGCATCGAAGCGGGTGGCAAAGCCGTCCAGCTCCCAGGTCTCCAGCCGGCGATAGGGGCACAGCCGCATCTGCTGCAGTGCCTGCCAGGCCCCCGCCTGGGCCAGCAGGCCCACCGAGGCCTGGCTGATGGCGCAGACCCGCAGATCCAGCGGCTGCTCGGGGGCATAGGGCTCGGGCAACCGGGTCTCGATGACCCGAACGGAGAGCCCCTCTGCCGCCAGCAGGCAGGCGGTGGCGGCCCCCACCATGCCCGCGCCGACGATGGCGATATCGCAATGTTCCATGACGTACTTCCTGAAATGGGCGCCCCGCAAACCCACGGCGGGGCTAAACCGAATGGAGGCATGATAGCGCAAGGAGGGGGGATAAACAGTGAGAGAGGCGGCGAATTGCCGTGCCCAATCAGAGACAAAGCCACTGTTGGCGCGGCCAGCCAGCCCATGGGCCTGCCGGATATTAACTAGTCAGCCCCGCCATTGCGGAGTAAAATGCCCGGTCCTTTGACCCCGTCGATAGCAAAAACAGTCAAGAGTAGCGATGAGCAAGAAACTTCATATCAAGACCTGGGGCTGCCAGATGAACGAGTACGACTCGTCCAAGATGGCGGACCTGTTGGACGCCAGCCATGGTTATCAGCTGACCGAGGAGCCCGCAGAGGCGGACGTCCTGCTGCTGAACACCTGTTCCATCCGCGAGAAGGCCCAGGAGAAGGTGTTCCACCTGCTCGGTCGCTGGAAGAAGCTCAAGGCCAAGAAGCCGGGTCTGGTGATCGGGGTGGGCGGCTGCGTCGCCTCCCAGGAAGGGGACAACCTGAGAAAACGCGCCCCCTACGTGGACATCGTGTTCGGCCCCCAGACTCTCCATCGCCTGCCCGCCATGATCAAACAGGTGCAGGAGGGCCATGGCGCCCAGGTGGACATCGCCTTCCCCGAGATAGAGAAGTTCGACAACCTGCCGGAACCGCGCGCCGAGGGGGCCACCGCCTTCGTCTCCATCATGGAGGGCTGCTCCAAGTACTGCTCCTTCTGCGTGGTGCCTTACACCCGCGGTGAAGAGGTGAGCCGGCCGCTGGACGACGTGCTCTACGAAATCGCCCAGCTCGCCCAGCAGGGGGTGCGCGAGGTCAACCTGCTCGGCCAGAACGTCAACGCCTATCGCGGCCCGACCTTCGAGGGGGATGACTGCACCTTCGCCGAGCTGCTCAGACTGGTGGCCGCCATCGACGGCATCGACCGCATTCGCTACACCACCAGCCACCCCATCGAGTTCACCGACGACATCATCGAGGTCTATCGGGATACCCCCGAGGTGGTCAGCTTCCTGCACCTGCCGGTGCAAAGCGGCTCGGATCGCATCCTGACCATGATGAAGCGTCCCCACACCGTGCTGGAGTACAAGTCCAAGATCCGTCGCCTGCGTCGCGTGCGCCCCGACATCACCATGAGCTCGGACTTCATCGTCGGCTTCCCGAACGAGACCGACGAGGACTTCGAGGCCACCATGAAGCTGATCGAAGAGATCAACTTCGACATGAGCTTCAGCTTCATCTACAGCCCGCGCCCCGGCACTCCGGCCGCGGACCTGCCGGACGATGTGGACATGGAGGTGAAGAAGGCTCGTCTCACCCGGCTGCAGAACCAGATCAACCACCAGTCCATGCTCATCGGCCGCGCCATGCTGGGTTCGGTGCAGCGCATCCTGGTGGAGGGGCCCTCCAAGATGGATCCCATGCAGCTCTCTGGCCGCACCGAGAACAACCGGGTGGTCAACTTCGAGGGCTCCCACCGCCTCATCGGCGGCTTCGCCGACGTGGAGATCACCGACGTGCGCCCCTTCTCCCTGCGCGGCCGTTTCATCCGCGGCGAGGACGAGATGAACCTGCGCATCGCCACGGCGCCGAGCGAGATCCTGGCCCGTCGCCCCGACAACGTCCCCGATCCCCTGGGCGTTGCGGCCTTCACTCCCCATTAATCGCCCTTCCCCTGCGGGGGAAGCGCCTTGAGACGAGGTCAATTTGAGCCGACATATCGCGACCCTGAACCTGCACCTTGAGCCCGCCGACAACCAGCGGCTGGCCAGCCTGTGCGGACCCTTCGACGACAATCTCAAGCAGCTGGAGCGTCGCCTCGGCGTCGAGATCAGCTACCGTGACAACCACTTCCAGCTGCTCGGCAAGCAGGCGCAGATCGACGCCGCCGCCGTCATCCTCAAGCATCTTTATGTGGAAACCCAGCCCCTCAAGGGCGGCAAGGTGACCGACATCACCCCGGAGATGGTGCACCTGGCGGTGCAGGAATCCCGGGTATTGGAGCAGGACGAGGAAGAGGCCCCCAGCCTGCCTTATGGCAAGGAGGTCACCGTCAAGACCAAGCGCGGCCTCATCAAGCCGAGGAGCCCGAACCAGGCCCAGTACATCGCCAACATAGTGCGCCACGACATCAGCTTCGGCATCGGCCCGGCCGGTACCGGCAAGACCTATCTGGCGGTGGCCGCCGCGGTGGACGCCCTGGAGCGCCAGGAGATCCGCCGCATTCTGCTGACCCGTCCGGCGGTGGAAGCGGGCGAGAAGCTCGGCTTCCTGCCGGGCGATCTCTCCCAGAAGGTGGATCCTTACCTGCGCCCCCTCTACGACGCCCTGTTCGAGATGCTGGGCTTCGAGCGGGTGGAGAAGCTGATGGAGCGCAACATCATCGAGGTGGCGCCGCTTGCCTATATGCGCGGGCGCACCCTGAACGATGCCTTCATCATCCTGGATGAGGCCCAGAACACCACCACGGAGCAGATGAAGATGTTCCTGACCCGCATCGGCTTCAACTCCAAGGCGGTGGTCACCGGCGACATCACCCAGGTGGATCTGCCCCGCAGCACCAAGTCCGGTCTGCGCCACGCCCTGGAAGTGCTGCAGGGGGTCGATGGCCTCTCCTTCAACTTCTTCGAATCCAAAGACGTGGTGCGTCACCCCGTAGTGGCCCGCATCGTGCAGGCCTACGAGGCGTTCGACGCCCAACAGGCAGCCGACAAGGCCGCCACCAACATCAAGCAAGAGAATGCCCAATGAGCCTGACCCTGGATCTGCAACTGGCCTGTGCCAACGCCGAAGGATTGCCCACCGAAGCCCAGCTGCAAGGCTGGCTCGAGAGCACCATTCTGGGTTTCCAGGACGAGGCCGAGGTGACGGTGCGGCTGGTGGACGAGACGGAGAGCCGTGAGCTCAACCACACCTATCGCGGCAAGGACAAGCCCACCAACGTGCTCTCCTTCCCGTTCGAGGCCCCTCCCGGCCTGGAACTGCCCCTGCTCGGGGATCTGGTGATCTGTCGCCAGGTGGTGGAAGCCGAGGCGATCGAGCAGAACAAACCCCTCATGTCACACTGGGCCCATATGGTTGTGCACGGCAGTCTGCATCTGCTAGGTTATGACCATATCGAGGACGAGGAGGCCGAGGAGATGGAGCAGCTCGAGCGCGACATCCTGCAGGAGATGGGCATCCCCGATCCCTACCTCGACGACGAAGAGTAAGGCCATGGGGATGGTCACCTGATTGAAACAGGCTGTTACTATCCTCATATAGTGCCAAGACAACGATCCTGTGTTCACACGAGTAACCAAGAGAGAAAATGACCGACGATCACCCTAGTACCGGCTCGCCGAAGAAAACCTGGCTCGACAAGCTCAGCCAACTCTTCCAGGGCGAGCCAAAAGACCGCAACGATCTGGTGGAAGTCATCGCCGATGCCGAAGAGCGAGACCTCATCGATCAAGACACCAAGGACATGATCGAGGGCGTGCTCGAAATTGCCGAGCTGCGCGTACGCGACATCATGATCCCCCGCTCCCAGATGGTGACCATCGAGAAGTCCCAACCGGTGGACGAGTTCCTGCCGGTCATCATCGAATCCGGTCACTCCCGCTTCCCGGTGATCAACGAAGACAAGGATCATGTGGAGGGCATACTGCTCGCCAAGGACCTGTTGCCGTTCGGTTTCGGCGGCCAGCATGCCAGCGAGCCCCTGCAGCTCGAGAAAATCCTGCGCCCCACCGTGATCGTGCCGGAGAGCAAGCGGGTCGATCGCCTGCTCAAGGAGTTCCGGGAAGAGCGCTACCACATGGCCATCGTGGTGGACGAGTTTGGCGGTGTCTCCGGTCTGGTGACCATCGAGGACATCCTCGAACTCATCGTCGGCGAGATTGACGACGAGTTCGATGACATCGAGGACGAGCCGGAAGAGATCCGCCGCATCAGCAAGCGGGTCTTCTCCGTCAGTGCCCTCACCGAAATCGAAGACTTCAACGACTTCTTCGGCACCCAGTTCAGCGACGAAGAGGTCGATACCGTGGGCGGTCTGGTGATGCACGCCTTCAGCCACCTGCCGAAGAAGGGCGAGGAGATCGAACTCGACGGCTACCTGTTCAAGGTGATGCACGCGGACAGACGTCGCCTGCAGCAGCTGCAGGTGAAGATCCCGGAGAATCACGCGGCTGCCCAGCCGGAGTCCTGATTCACCCTCCGCGCATCGCATGTTCAACGCCCCTGCCAAGGGGCGTTTGTCATTCTGACCTGCGCCCTTTTCTCTCATCATCTCCCTGTCACTTGCCTGTGATACTCCGCTCGCCGGGAGGCTCGCCGTTGGCAGCGTTTGCGGTTAAGATGTCGGCCACTTAACTTTTTTCAGTCCAATTCGAGCCCCTAGCCCAGTGAAATCCAAATTTCTGACCAGCCTCTTCGCCCTGGCCTCCGGTGCCATCGCCGTCCTGGCCTTCTCCCCGTTCGGCTACTGGCCCCTGGTGATCCTCTCGCTGCTCGGCCTCTATGCCCTGCTGGACAAGGCGACCCCCCGCCAGGCGGCCTGGTGCGGTTTCGGCTATGCCATGGGCCTCTTCCTGCCGGGCCAATGGTGGATCCACGTCAGCATGACGGAATTCGGCGGTATCCCGCTGCCGGCGGCGTTTGTGCTGCTTGCCGGGCTTTGCGCCTATCTTTCTCTCTACCCGACCCTGGCCTGCTGGTTGTTTGCGCGGTTTTTCAGCGGTCGTCACTGGAGTCGCTGGCTGCTCGCCTTTCCGGCGCTCTGGCTCGGGGCCGACTGGCTGCGGGGCTGGGTGATGACCGGCTATCCCTGGCTCTGGTTCGGCTACACCCAGATCGACGGCCCCCTCAAGGGCTTCGCCCCCATCCTGGGGGTGCAGGGCATCACCCTGGCCCTGCTGCTGTGCACCTCCGCCCTCTGGCTGGTATGGCAGAGCCGCAAACCGGCCTGGCTGCTGCTCCCCGTCGCCCTGGTGGGTACCGCTCACGCCCTGATGCAACTGAACTGGGTAACCCGGGGCGAGCCGGTCAAGGTGGCCCTGGTGCAGGGCAACATCGCCCAATCTCTCAAGTGGGATCCGGAGGCGCTGATCCCCACGGTGCGCACCTATCAGGATCTCAGCCGCGAGAATCAGGATGCCGACATCATCGTCTGGCCGGAGTCCGCCATCCCTGCCATCGAGAAGGAGATGGGCACCTATCTGGAGAGCCTGGACAAGGCGATGAAGGTCAATGACACCGGCCTGCTGGCGGGGATCATCCACTACGATCTGCAGCAGCAGCGTTTCTACAACACCGTGCTCGGCATGGGGGTACAGGATGCAGAAGGCAAGGAGTCCTACCACTACGAGCACAAGAACCGCTACTACAAGTACCACCTGCTGCCCATCGGCGAGTTCGTGCCGTTTGAAGATCTGCTGCGCCCCATCGCCCCCTTCTTCAACCTGCCCATGTCCTCCTTCAGCCGGGGTGACGAGGTGCAGCCGAACCTCATCGCCAAGGGGCTCAAGTTCGCCGCCGCCATCTGCTACGAGATCATCTTCCCGGACGAGGTGCGCCGCAACGTGCAGCCGGACACCGACTTCCTGCTGACCGTCTCCAACGACGCCTGGTTCGGCACCAGCATCGGCCCCTGGCAGCACATGGAGATCGCCCGCATGCGCGCCCTGGAGCTGGCCCGCCCGCTGCTGCGCGACACCAACACCGGCATCACCATCGTCACCGAAATCGACGGCAGCATCATCGCCCAGATCCCGCAGTTCGAGGCCGGGGTATTGCGCGCCGAGGTGCGCCCGGCCCATGGCCAGACTCCTTATCTGCGCTTTGGCAGCTGGCCCATGTATGGCATCGCCGCCCTGCTGCTGGGCCTTGGCCTGGCCCTGCGCCCCCGCGCCCACCCCTGGGCCCGCAAGGACTGAGTGCCAACCGGCCGATAGCCAGCCATAAAAAGAGGCGCCCAATGGGCGCCTCTTTTCTATCGGCTCAGCCAATATGACTCAGGGTGAGAGCGGCTCACGGTGATACTCGTTGGCCCCGCACTCCGGACAGGTGCCGAGTCGCTCGGGGTGCAGCACGGTGTGGCGCCACTCGCAGTGATCGCACACCAGCACGCCGAGCCCGACCCAGTCACCGGCCCGGTAGATGCCCTTGTGCTCCAGCTCGTCGGCGAGCTCGCGCCACTCCACCTGGGCACGGTCGGTCACATCCGCGAGCCAGGACCAGGCGGTGTCCTTGAGCGCCAGCATGAAGGCAGACTCAGGGGCCTCGGCCCGGCCTTCGTCATAGTTGCCGAGATCGCGCTTCACGTACTCGGCGATCAGCGCCAACTCATCCTGGGTCAGATCGCTGGCCGCTTCCAGATAGGCCTGCACCTTGGCGATCATCCGGTTCAGGCGCTCCCCCTGAAACTCCTCCGTCTCCTCCCACTGCTTCTTGAGCTGGGCGATGAAGGCTTCATACCCTTTTTGCTGTTTGTCCATGGCCGTTACTCCTCTGCTGCACGCTGATCATGGCCGGCCCGAGATCCGGCGGATGCTGGCGGTTGTTGCCGCCGCAGGATATGGGTATTCTATCGGGATTTCCCAGCTGATTTATCTATTCATTTCACAGATCCGGATGTCACCAATGCAAGAGCAATACGTTCCCCAATCCATAGAACCAGCAGTGCAGCAGCACTGGGATGCCAAGAAAACCTTCAAGGCCGTGGAAAAAGTAGACAAAGAGAAGTTCTACTGCCTCTCCATGTTCCCCTATCCGTCTGGTCGTCTACACATGGGGCACGTGCGCAACTACACCATAGGTGATGTGATCTCCCGTTATCAACGCCTCAATGGCAAGAACGTGCTGCAACCCATCGGCTGGGATGCCTTCGGTCTGCCGGCCGAGAACGCCGCCATCAAGAACAACACCGCGCCGGCGCCATGGACCTACGAAAACATCGAATACATGAAGAACCAGCTGAAAATGCTGGGTCTGGGCTATGACTGGGATCGGGAACTGGCCACCTGCAAGCCGGATTACTACCGCTGGGAGCAGTGGTTCTTCACCAAGCTCTACGAGAAGGGTCTGGTCTACAAGAAGACCTCCTCCGTCAACTGGTGCCCGAACGACATGACGGTGCTGGCCAACGAGCAAGTGATCGACAACTGCTGCTGGCGTTGTGATACCCCGGTTGAGCAAAAAGAGATCCCCCAGTGGTTCATCAAGATCACCGACTACGCCGAAGAGTTGCTCAGCGATATCGACAACCTGGATGGCTGGCCAGAGATGGTCAAGACCATGCAGCGCAACTGGATTGGCCGCTCCGAAGGGGTCAACATCAGCTTCAAGGTCGACGGTCAGGCTGACAGCCTGGAGGTTTACACCACTCGTCCCGACACCTTCATGGGCGTGACCTATGTGGGTATCGCCGCCGGTCATCCTCTGGCAGCCCTGGCGGCCGAAGGCAACCCGGCGCTTGCCGCCTTCATCGAAGAGTGCAAGCACACCAAGGTGGCCGAAGCGGACATGGCGACCATGGAGAAGAAGGGCATGGCCACCGGCCTCTATGCCATTCACCCCCTGGATGGTCGCAAGGTACCGGTCTGGGTCGCCAACTTCGTGCTGATGAACTACGGCACCGGCGCCGTGATGGCGGTACCCGGCCACGACTTGCGTGACCACGAGTTCGCCACCAAATACAGCCTCGAGATCAAGCCCGTCATCAAGCCCGTCGAGGGAGACGTCCCGGACGTCATCGCCGCCGCCTACACCGACAAGGGTGTGCTGTTCAACTCCGGCGAGTTCGACGGCCTCGAGTTCCAGGCTGCCTTCGATGCCATCGCCACCAAGCTGGAGAGCCTGGGTTGTGGCAAGCGCACCGTCAACTACCGCCTGCGCGACTGGGGTGTCTCCCGTCAGCGCTACTGGGGCGCCCCCATCCCGATGCTGACCCTGGCTGACGGCAGCGTGGTGCCGACCCCGGAAGATCAACTGCCGGTGCTGCTGCCGGAAGACGTGGTGATGGACGGCATCCAGAGCCCCATCAAGGCCGACCTCGAGTGGGCCAAGACCACTTACAACGGCCAGGAAGCGTTCCGCGAAACCGATACCTTCGACACCTTCATGGAGTCCTCCTGGTATTACGCCCGCTACTGCTCCCCGGACTACGACAAGGGCATGCTGGATCCGGCGGCCGCCAACCACTGGCTGCCGGTGGATCAGTACATCGGCGGCATCGAGCACGCCTGTATGCACCTACTCTACGCCCGCTTCTTCCACAAGCTGCTGCGCGACGCGGGTCTCGTGAACAGCGACGAGCCGTTCAAGCGTCTGCTCTGCCAGGGCATGGTGCTGGCGGATGCCTTCTACTACAAGGACGAGAAGGGCGGCAACGTCTGGGTCAGTCCCCTCGACGTAAAGATCGAGCGTGACGACAAGGGCCGCATCACCAAGGCCGTCGATCTGGAAGGCCGCGAAGTGATCCACTCCGGCATGACCAAGATGTCCAAGTCCAAGAACAACGGCATCGATCCCCAGCTGATGGTGGAGCGTTACGGCGCCGATACCGTGCGTCTGTTCATGATGTTCGCCTCCCCGGCCGACATGACCCTGGAGTGGTCCGACTCCGGCGTGGAGGGCGCCCAGCGCTTCCTGCGTCGCCTGTGGCGCATCACCTTCGAACACGTCAGCGCTGGCGCCGCCCCTGTCCTGAGTGTGGCCGCGCTGAACGCCGAGCAGAAGGCGGTGCGCCGCGAGCTGCACAAGACCATCGCCAAGGTGAGCGATGATGTAGGTCGCCGTCAGACCTTCAACACCGCCATCGCCGCCATCATGGAGCTGATGAACAACCTGGCCAGACTCGGCAACGACGAGCAGGACCGCGCCCTGATGCAGGAAGCGCTGGAGGCCGTGGTGGTCATGCTCTACCCCATCACCCCGCACATCGGCTTCGAGCTGTGGAAGATGCTGGGCCAGGAAGGGGACATCGACGTGACCGGTTGGCCGGTGGCCGATGAAGCGGCCATGGTCGAGACCGAGAAGCTGGTGGTGGTACAGATCAACGGCAAGAAGCGTGGTGAGCTGACCGTACCGGCCGAGATCAACCAGGCCGACATCGAGAAGCTGGCCATGGCAGATGCCTCGGTGCAGAAATTCACCGAAGGCCTGACCGTGCGCAAGGTGATCTACGTACCGGGCAAGCTGCTCAACATAGTCGCAAACTGATGATTGCGGACCGAACCTCGGTCACTGCACATCCATGAATGATGACGGCGGGCTGACGCCCGCCGTTGTTCAAAGATTTCAAAGAGGATTTTTCATGGGCATGCCCTTTACTCGCTGGATTGCCATCATCTTGGCGGGGCTGCTGCTGCAGGCCTGCGGTTTTCAGATGCGCAGCACCGCCATCCCCCCCGAGCTGATGACCATGAAGGTGGTCGGTGACAACAAGAGCGACTTCTATCGTCTGGTGACCACTCGTCTCAAGGCGGCCGGAGTCGAACTGGCTGACAAGGAGGGCATTCCGGTGCTGACCCTGGCAGGCGTGCGCAGCAGCAGTCAGGTCGCCTCCGTCGACGCCATCGGTCAGGATCGGGAATATCTGCTGGGTTACAGCACCCAGTTCAGCGTGACCGTGCCGGGCAAGCCAACCCAGGTCTTCCCCATCACCTTCAACCGCAGCTTCCTGAACAAGCCGGATGCCGCACTCGCCTCTTCTCGCGAGCAGGAGCAGCTCGGCAAGGAGATGCAGGAACAGGCCGCAAATCTGGTGATCCGCCAGCTAAGCCAGGTCAAGTTCTGATGCGAGCATCCTGATGAGAGTCTATCCGGAGCAGTTTGCAGACCATCTCAAAGCAGGGCTAAAGCCCTGCTATCTCGTTTTTGGTGACGAGCCACTGCTCAAGCTGGAAGCCGTTGACGCCATTCGTCAGGTGGCCGTCAAGCAGGGCTTCGATGAGCGCCACAGCTTCGTGGTCGAGGCCGGTCTGGACTGGAATCAGGTCTACGACGCCTGCCAGGCCATGAGCCTCTTCTCGGCCCGCCAGATCATCGAGCTTGAGCTGCCTGCCAAGGTCGACAAGGATCTCGCCGCCCGCATCACCGAGATTGGCAAACAGTTGCACCCCGATCTCCTGCTGGTGCTCTCGGGCAACCGCCTCAACCAGACCCAGATGAAAGCCGCCTGGTTTGACAAGCTGAGCCAGCTCGGCACCTATGTACCGGTCAATCACCCCGAGCCCCGCTTCTTTCCGCGCTGGATGAGCGCCCGCTTCCAGCGCTTCGGCCTCAAGGCCCTGCCGGATGCGATCAACTTCATGTGCCACGCCTACGAAGGCAACCTGCTGGCCGCGAGCCAGGAGATCGAGAAGCTGACTCTGCTCTCCCCGCCCCAACCCATCAGCGTCGCCTATCTGCAGGAGACCATCATCCGTCATGCCCACTTCACTCCTTTCCAGCTCATCGACTGCCTGCTGGAGGGCAAGGTGAACCGGGCCCAGCGCATCCTGCTGGCCCTGCGGGCCGAGGGCACCGAACCCGGCATGCTGGCCTGGACCCTGTGCCGCGAGCTGGAACAGCTGACCGAGCTGGCGCTGGCCGCGCGGGCGGGTCAGCCCCTGGTGGAGCACTTCTCCCGCCTGCGCATCTGGCAGAGTCGCCAGCAGCTCATTCAACAGGCCCTGACCCGGTTGCCCTTCGCCAAGATACAGCAGCTGTGGCAACTGATGGCCCGGCTCGACGACGCCCAGCGCCGTTTCGACACCGAACAGGCCTGGCTGATGCTGCAAACCCTGGCACTGGGTTTTCGCGATGGCGCACCGCTCCCGATGCTGGAGCCGCAATCGTGCTGACCCCCCCCATCGGCCTGTTGGGAGGCACCTTCGATCCCATCCATATCGGTCATCTGCGCCCGGCCATCGAGGCCCGCGAGGCACTGGATCTGGCCGAAGTGCGCCTGCTGCCGAATCATATTCCGCCCCACAGGGCCAGCCCTCTCTGCTCGAGCGAACAACGCCTCGCCATGGTCAGGCTGGCGGCGGCAGAGACGCCGGGATTCGTGGTGGATGAGCGGGAGCTTGGACGAGACAAGCCTTCTTACACCATCGACACCCTCATCGCGCTGCGAAAGGAACTGCCTGACACCCCGCTCTGCTTCCTGATGGGCATGGATTCCCTGCTCGGCCTGCCGAGCTGGCATCGCTGGCAGGAGCTGCTCGCTTACGCCCATCTGGTGGTCAGCGTCCGTCCGGGCTGGCAGCCGGATTACCCGGCCGAAATAGAGGATCTGCTCCGCCACCACCAAAGCCGGGACAAACAGGATTTCCATCGCCATCGCCATGGCCGAGTCTGGCTTTGCGACAACCTGCCCATCGAGCTTTCAGCCACTCGGCTGCGGACCTTGCTGGCAGAAGGGCGGGATCCCAGGTATCTGCTGCCGGCCTCGGTTGCGAGCCATATCGCCAAGCACGGACTCTATCAGCCGACACCCTGAGGCGCAGCGAGAGCCTGGGCGACTATTGCCCACGCAGGTTGCGCACTATAGTGATCAACAGGGCCCGCCTCCCTTGAGGCAGCCCAGGATGTCATCCCCTTTGCCGGACTGGGAAACGGGAATGACCATGATATAATCCGCCGCCCTGCAGTTACGCAGCGCGCCGGACAGAGTAGGAGAAGACATTGCAAGGCCAAGAATTACTCGCCTTTATCGTCGACAAGATCGATGACATGAAGGGTCGCGACATCATCACCCTGGATGTGCGCGGCAAGTCCAGCATCACGGACACCATGATCATCTGCTCCGGCAACTCCAATCGCCACGTCACCGCCATCGCCCACAACCTGGCAAGCGAAGCACGCCACGCCGGGCTGGATCTGCTCAGTGTGGAAGGAGAGCTCACCGGTGAATGGGTACTGGTGGACATGGGATCCGTCATCGTGCACGTGATGCAGGATGAATTTCGCGATTTCTACCAACTGGAAAAGCTCTGGGGCGGCGCCCAAGTACAGGTGCAATAAGGGTGCAAGTGTAAAGAACGATGAAGATCCAGTTGATTGCGGTGGGCACCAAGATGCCCGCCTGGGTAGAGCATGGCTTCGAAGAGTATCGCCGCCGTTTCCCCAAAGACATGCCGTTTGAACTCGTCGAAATAGGCGCGGGCAAACGGGGCAAGAATGCCGACATTCCCCGTATCCTGCAAAAGGAAGGGGAAGCCATGCTGGTCGCCGCAGGCCGCTCCCGCATAGTAACCCTGGACATTCCCGGCAAGCCCTGGACCACGGAGCAGCTGGCCGTGCAACTGGAGGCCTGGAAACTGGATGGTCGCGATGTGGCCTTGCTGGTGGGAGGCCCCGAGGGGCTTTCGCCCGAATGCAAGGCCGCTGCCGAGCAGAGCTGGTCCCTGTCGCCGCTCACCCTGCCCCACCCGCTGGTGCGGGTGCTGGTGGCCGAGAGTCTCTATCGCGCCTGGAGCATCACCACCAACCATCCGTATCACAGGGAATGAAGCATGCACAGCTGGCGCATCACCCTACCATGTCATCCATATCACAGAGCGTGAAGCATGTTTCCCCTGCACCGCCTCTCCCGTCGTATTCATGGCACCAGACTCCGGTCTGGTGCCATCGCTCATAAGGTAGCGGCATGCTGAAGATGAAGAATCGCATCGAGATGCGCGATCACAGCGCCGAAGGACGGCTGTTCTTCCGGCGCACCCTGGTCGCCTACATCGGCATGGTGGTACTCATGCTGGTGCTGCTCGGCAACCTCTACTACCTGCAAGTAGAGTCTTACGACACCTATCAGACCCGTTCCAACGACAACCGGATCCGGGTCGTGCCCGTGGCGCCGCCCCGGGGCCTCATCTATGACGCCAACGGCGTGCTGCTGGCGGAGAACCGCCCCGTCTACAGCCTGGAAATAGTGCCGGAAGAGACCGACGATCTGGAGAAGACTGCCGACGCCCTCATCGAGCTGCTGAAGCTGCCGGAAGGGACCAAGGAGAAGTTCCTGGCCGAGGTCAAGCGCCAGCGCCGCTTCAAGCCAGTGCCCCTGTTCGAGAAGCTGACCGAGTATCAGGTCGCCCTCTTCTCGGTCAATCAGCACAACTATCCGGGAGCCAGCATCGAGGCCTACCTCAAGCGTTACTATCCGTTCGGGGATACCCTCACCCACGCCCTAGGTTATGTGGCCAAGATCAACACCCGCGACGTGGAGCGCCTCGAGAAGGAGGACAAGCTCGCCAACTATGCCGCCACCAAGGACATCGGCAAGCAGGGGGTGGAGAAATTCTACGAGGATCAGCTGCACGGCGTGGCGGGTTATCAGGAAGTCGAAGTCAACAACCGCGGCCGGGTGGTGCGCACCCTCAAGTTCCAGCCTCCCGAGCCCGGCAAGGACATCTACCTCAACATCGATATCCGCCTGCAGTTGAAGGCCCAGGAGCTCTTGGCCGGTCGCCGTGGCGCCATCGTCATGATGGAGCCGAACACCGGCGCCATCCTGGCCATGGAGTCGAGCCCGAGCTATGACCCCAACCTGTTCGTGACCGGCATCTCCAGCACCAACTACTCGGCGCTGCTCAATGACCCCGCTCGTCCACTGGTGAACCGCACCACTCAGGGGATCTACGCCCCTGCCTCCACCGTCAAACCCATGATGGCGGTAATGGGGCTCAACGAAGGGGCCATCACCCCGAACTACCGCTACTTCGGCGGACCCAGTTTCTCCATCCCGGGCACCACCAAGAAGTTCCGGGACTGGCGCCGCTGGGGTCACGGCTGGCTCGATGTCTATCGCGCCATCGAGGTGTCAGCGGACACTTACTTCTACGATCTCGCCTACCGGGTCGGCATCGACAAGATCAACAGCTACATGACCAAGTTCGGCTTCGGTCAATACAGCGGTGTCGATCTCTACGAAGAGACCAAGGGGGTCATGCCATCCCGTGACTGGAAGATGGCACGCTGGCGTCAACCCTGGTATCAGGGGGACACCATCTCCATCGGCATTGGTCAGGGCTACTGGAGCTCGACCCCGATCCAGCTGGCCAAGGCGATCAGCATATTGACCCAGAACGGCCACGACGTGACACCGCACCTGCTCAAGAGCACCGCCTCGGCAGAGGGCGTGATCAATGCCCCCATCAATCCGAACATCGCGATCAAGGCCAAGAGCGACACCTACTGGCAGGTGGCCAAGGACGGTATGTGGCGCGTCATCAACGGCCACGAGGGGACGGGTCGGCGTGCCTTTGCCAACACCCCCTATGTGGCAGCGGGCAAGTCAGGCACCGCCCAGGTCGTGGGCCTGAAAGAGAATCAGGTCTACAACGCGGCCACCACCAAGGTGGAGCACCGTGACAACGCCCTGTTCGTCGCCTTCGCCCCCTTCGACGCCCCCAAGGCCGTGGTCGCCCTGGTGTTGGAGAACGCCGGGGGCGGCAGCGCCATGGGGGCGCCGGTCGCCCGCCACATGCTGGACGCCTACCTGCTACCGCCCGAGCCCCAGTTGCCACCGGCTCCCCAGCCGTCAGCTCCTGATACGGCCCCCAGTGGATCAACCCCCAGTGAGTAAGACAATGCAGGGACAGCGCCTTGACCCCCAGTGGCAGATCAGCCTGCCACTGGCTCTTCTCACCCCCTCATTGATGCAGAACGAGGTCTCCTCCCATGAGTAACTCCGCCCGCCAGCAGAGCATCTGGTACCGGCTGCATATCGACCTGCCGCTGCTGCTCGGACTGCTGGCCCTGATGACCCTCTCCATGGTGGTGCTCTACTCCGCCTCGGGTCAGGATTTTGATTCCATCGTGCGCCAGCTGGTGCGTGGCGGCCTGGCGTTCGCCCTGATGATAGGCCTGGCCCAGCTGCCGCCGTCCCTCTATGCGCGCTGGTCCGTGCCGCTGTTCGCCGTGGTGGTGGTGCTGCTCATCGCGGTGGACGTATTCGGCCACATCGGCAAGGGGGCGCAGCGCTGGCTGGATCTCGGCTTCATGAAGTTCCAGCCCTCCGAGGTGATGAAGCTCTCCATGCCCATCATGGTAGCCGCCTGGCTCAGTCGTCACTCCCTGCCTCCCAAATTCAGCCACGTGCTGATCGCCCTGGTGATGGTGTTGCTGCCCACTCTGCTCATCGCGGCCCAGCCCGATCTCGGCACCTCCATCCTGGTGGCCGCTTCCGGCTTCTTCGTCATCTTCCTGGCGGGGATCAGCTGGTGGCTCATCGGACTGGCGGCCGTGCTCATCGCCGCTTTCATGCCGGTACTCTGGTTCTTCCTGATGCACGACTACCAGCGCCAGCGGGTGCTGATGCTGCTGGACCCGGAGAAAGACCCCCTCGGCCGCGGCTATCACATCATCCAGTCCAAGATAGCCATCGGCTCCGGCGGCGTATTCGGCAAGGGCTGGCTGCAGGGCACCCAGTCCCAGCTGGAATTTCTGCCTGAGCGTCACACCGACTTTATCTTCGCGGTATTCAGCGAGGAGTTCGGCCTGGTGGGGGTCGCCCTGCTGCTGGTGATCTACCTCTACATCATCAGCCGTTGCCTGTTCATCTCCATGCAGGCCCAGAACAGCTTCGAGCGCCTGCTCGGCGGCGCCCTGACCCTCACCTTCTTCGTCTATGTGTTCGTCAACATGGGCATGGTGAGCGGCATCCTGCCAGTGGTGGGGGTGCCTCTGCCTCTGGTCAGCTACGGCGGCACCTCCATGGTGACCCTGATGGCGGGCTTCGGCATCCTGATGTCCATCCAGACCCACAGACGATTGCTCGCCTGATGAAGATCTGCTGGCTGGCGCTCTGCCTCTTTTCGCTCACGGCAGGGGCGAGCGTCTCTCCCGAACGGCTGGCCGAGCTTGCCAGCCAGCAGCAGGTCCCCCTCGCGGCACTGCAGGATGCCACCGCCAAGGCCCAGCTGCGTCAGGAGATCCTCGATACCATAGCCCGCCCCTGGGAGGCCAAGCCCTGGCATCGCTACCGGCCGCTGTTCGTCACCCCCGAACGGATCCGGGACGGACTCGCGTTCTGGCAGCGCCACGCCGCCCTGCTGACCCAGGCGGAGCAGGCTTACAGGGTACCGGCATCGGTCATCGTCGCCATCATCGGCATCGAGACCTTCTATGGCCGCCAGATGGGCCGCCACTCGGTGCTCGACAGCCTCTATACCCTGGGTTTTCACTACCCGGAGCGCAGCGATTTCTTTGCCAAGGAGTTTGCCCAGCTGGTTTTGCTAGCGCGGGAAGAGAAGTGGCCGCTCACCTCATTGAAGGGCTCCTACGCCGGGGCCATGGGCATGGGGCAGTTCATGCCCTCCAGCTATCGCCACTACGCCGTCGATTTTGACGGGGATGGCAAGCGAGACCTGTTTGCCAATCCGGCTGACGCCATCGGCAGCGTGGCCAACTACTTTGCCGAACATAAATGGCGCTGGGGAGAACCCGTGGTCGAACCCGCCTTGATCGGGCTGGCTCCTGTGAGTACTCTGCTGACACTCGGCCCCGAGTTCAGCCAGCAGTGGCAGGAGCTTGCCGCCGCCGGCATCGAACTCGCCGCCCCACCGGCCCCGGACACGCCAGTCAAGCTGCTGGCATTGGAGCAGGCGGACGGGCCCGAATACTGGGTCGCGCGCCACAATTTTTATGTGATCACCCGCTATAACCGCAGCCCTCTCTATGCGATGGCGGTGCATCAACTCAGCCAAGCAATCCAGGACGCTTATGCATTACAGCCACAGACTTCTTCCCCTCAGCCTGACCTTGTTGCTGGCCGCCTGTAGCAGCCAGCCAGAGCCACAGCCCCTTCCCGAAGCGCCCGTCCAGCAGGAAAAGCCGCAAGTCATCGAGATCCCCCAGGCCACCGGCGCCATCCCGCGCCCCGAGCCCCTGAGTGCCAGCGGCAACCGTGACTACTGGATCGGCAAGCAGAAGTACGAGGTGTGGCGCGACATCAAGCACTATCAGGAAGAGGGGACAGCCAGCTGGCTCTCACAGGATCTGGATGGCCAGAAGACCGCCAACGGCGATCTGCAAGACAGCAAACTGTTCAGCGCCGCCCATCGCAACCTGCCGCTGCCGAGCTATGTGCGGGTCACCAACCTCGGCAACGGGCTGGAGACGATCGTGCGCATCAACGATCGCGGCCCCTTCGGCAGCGATCGCCTCATCGACCTCTCCCACGCCGCCGCCAAGCAGCTCGACATGGTGGAAGGGGGAGAGGCCCGGGTGCGACTTGAGCTCATCAGCGACACCCCGGATCAGATGGTGGAGATGGTGCCCATGACGCCGATGCAGCCCATGCAACCGGCCGCGCAGGCCGACAATGCACTCTTGGAACCCACACCTGCCGCACCGGCGCCCGCCCCCAAGGCCGTGCCTGCCGCGACCATCAAGCCGGTCGCCACGGCGACCACCTCAACCCAGGCCACCAGCGGTCAGGGCAAGCTTATCCAGGTGCTGGCGAGCGGATCCCAGCCCAGAGCCGAGGCCATGGGCAAGGTGATGACCCAGCGCTACGGGGTGCCCTATCAGGTGGTGGCCCATGACGCCATCTTCCGGGTCTTGCTGGGGCCGGTTGCCAGCGACCAGCAAGCCGCCCTGCTTGAGCAGATCCGCCAGGGTGGGCTGGAGCAGGCCTTTATCGTTCCCTGATGAGCGCGGCATCACGTCGTATCCCGGCGTGATGCCGCCCATCGGGCCAGAAAATCCCGGCCAGATCGCATGTCGGGCTATGACCGACGGGCACATCTGGTATAGTGAAGCCCGCTTTTTTTAACATTGGGTCTACCCCATCCAGGCACCAGGAATTTCAAGATGTCCAAATTTGCCCGCTCCGTCATTCTGGCCTCCCTGTTAAGCGCCACCGCCCAGGCCAATCAGCCAGTGCCGACACCGGATTCAGCTCTGCCGTCTGCCCAGCCGGTCCCGACCCTGAACGCCGCCCCCATGGTCGTGCCTGCCGCGCCGGAAATCGCCGCCAAGGCTCATATCCTGATCGACTACTACTCCGGTCAGGTACTGGCCGAGCAGAACGCCGAAGAGCGTCTGCCGCCCGCCAGTCTGACCAAGATGATGACCTCCTACATCATTGGCCAGGAGCTGGCCAAGGGGAACATCAAGCGTACCGACATGGTGACCATCAGCCAGAACGCCTGGTCCAAGAACTACTCCGACTCCTCCAAGATGTTCATCGAGGTGGGCAAGCAGGTCTCCGTCGATGATCTCAACAAGGGCATCATCATCCAGTCCGGCAACGACGCCTGCGTCGCCATGGCCGAATACCTGGCAGGCAGCACTGACTCCTTCGCCAGCCTGATGAACAGCTGGGCCGCCAAGCTCGGCATGAACGACAGCCACTTCATGAACCCCCACGGCCTGGATGCCGAAGGGCACTACAGTACCGCTCACGACATGGCGCGCCTGGGTCAGGCCCTCATCCGCGATCTGCCGGAGGAGTACAAGATCTACGCCCAGAAGTCCTTCGTCTTCAATGGCATCACCCAGCACAACCGCAACCGTCTGCTGTGGGATCAATCCCTGCAGGTGGATGGCATCAAGACCGGTCACGTCAGCCAGGTCGGCTACAACCTGGTCTCCTCCGCCACCAACAATGAAGGCATGCGCCTGATCGCCGTGGTGCTGGGCGCCGGCAGCGAAGCCACCCGCGCCGCCGAGAGCAAGAAGCTGCTCACCTACGGTTTCCGCTTCTTCCAGAGCCTGACCCCGTACAAGGCCGGCACCGAGCTGGTGACCCAGAAGATCTGGATGGGTGACAAGTCCGAGGTGAAACTCGGTGTGGATCAGGACGTCTCCGTACTGGTGACCCGTGGTCAGGGCAACAACCTCAAGGCCGACTTCCAGCTCGAGAGCGAGCTGAAGGCACCGCTGGCCAAGGGTCAACGCGTCGGTACCGTCTTCCTCAAGCAGGGTGACAAGGAGATCAAGCAGGTTCCCCTGGTCGCCCTGGAAGAGGTACAGGAAGGTGGCCTGATGAGTCGCCTGTGGGATTACGTGGTGTTGCTGGTTTCCAGCTGGTTCAAGTGATCCACGCACAATATTGACCAAACAGCGGCGCCAACAGGCGCCGCTGCTGCCTTTGGCCTGTCCAACCAGTCAATAACCCTGCAAACTGCAGGTTCCGCCGACAAGGGATTTGTGGTAAAAAGCAGCACTTCCACGACTTGTCACCTCCCCCGGGCCTTGATCCCGGCGTGGGCCGTGCCCATATTGACAGGAACTGGCGGCCCCAAGGGGCCATGCAAGATCAAAGATAACGTCGCCTCGTGGACGACGAAAAAGGTGAGCAAATGAATACCAAGTTTGATGAACTGCTGGAGTTCCCCTGCAAGTTCCCGTTCAAGGTGCTCGGCGTGGCCGACCCTGCCCTGCCAGACATGGTGGTCGAAGTGCTGCAGCAGCACGCTCCCGGCACCTACAGCCCGACCGTTCAACCCAGCTCCAAGGGCAACTATCACTCGGTCCGGGTGACCGTTACCGCCCAGAGCAAGGAACACATCGAGACCATGTACGCCGCCCTTGGCAAGATTGAGCTGGTTCGCTACGTCCTGTAAATCGCCTCTCTCGCCCCGCCCAGGGGTGAGTGATTATCGCGTGTCCGGTTTTCCGGTTAAAGCGCCCGTCAGTGAGGAAAGATGTCACTTCAAACGCCTGCTCAGCCAGCGCTGCTCGTCAGACAGCTTGGTCGCCGCCCCTACCAGCCGGTGTGGGATGCCATGAAGGCTTTCACCGACAGTCGCACCCCCGATACCCCGGACGAGTTCTGGGTGGTGGAGCACGATCCCGTCTACACCCAGGGGCAGGCCGGCAAGGCCGAGCATCTGCTCGCCCCCGGTGACATTCCCGTGGTGCAGAGCGATCGCGGGGGCCAGGTGACCTATCACGGCCCGGGCCAGCTGGTGCTCTACGTGCTGGTGGACGTGCGTCGCAGCAAGCTGACGGTACGCGAGCTGGTCACCTGCCTCGAGACCGCCATCATCAATACCCTGGCCAAGAGCGATATTTCGGCCTATGCCAAACCGGATGCGCCGGGTGTCTATGTGAAGAATGCACAGGGGATGGAAGCCAAGCTGGCCTCCCTGGGGCTGCGTATTCGCAAGGGCTGCTCCTTCCACGGGCTGGCACTGAACGTTGACATGGACATGACCCCCTTCCTGCGCATCAACCCGTGCGGCTATGCGGGCATGAGCATGACCCAGACCAGTGCCCTCGGCGGCCCGAAGAGCGTGGCCGAAGCACAATCCCTGCTGGTGGTGGAGCTGGCCAGGCTGATCGGCTACCAGACGATCACCAATACCGAAGCGGCGGCATGAACAGACCCATGCTGCGCGGTCATGAGGGCCTGGGCCCGATGACCATCAATCAGACAATAACAAACACCGAGAGTGAATCATGAGCAAACCCGTTCGTATGGAGCCGGGCGTCAAGCTGCGCGATGGCGACAAGATGGCCCTGATCCCGGTGAAATTCATGCCGGATCCCGACGAAGAAGTGCTGCGCAAGCCGGACTGGATGCGGATCAAGCTGCCGCCGTCCAGCCAGAAAATCGAGCACATCAAGAGCACCCTGCGCAAGAACAAGCTGCACTCGGTGTGTGAAGAGGCCTCCTGCCCCAACCTGGCGGAGTGCTTCAACCACGGCACCGCCACCTTCATGATCATGGGCGCCATATGTACCCGTCGCTGCCCCTTCTGCGACGTCGCCCACGGTCGCCCGCTGGCGCTGGATCCCGATGAGCCGAAGAAGCTGGCACTGACCATCAAGGAGATGGGCCTCAAGTACGTGGTGATCACCTCGGTGGACCGTGATGACTTGCGTGACGGCGGTGCCCAGCACTTCGCCGACTGCATCAAGCAGATCCGCGAGCACAGTCCCCAGACCCGCATCGAGATCCTGACCCCGGACTTCCGTGGCCGGATGGAGCAGGCGCTGGAGGTATTCCGCGAGACCCCGCCGGACGTGTTCAACCACAACCTGGAAACCGCACCGCGCATGTACCGGGTCGCCCGCCCGGGCGCCGACTACAAGTGGTCCCTCGAGCTGCTGCGCCGGATCAAGGAGATGCACCCCCATGTGCCGACCAAGTCCGGCGTCATGATGGGTCTGGGCGAAACCAACGAGGAGATCGTGCAGGTGCTGACCGACCTGCGCGAGCACGGCGTCAACATGCTGACCCTGGGCCAGTATCTGCAGCCGAGCCGCCACCACCTGCCGGTCAAGCGCTACGTGCCGCCCGCAGAGTTCGACGAGCTCAAAGAGGTCGCCATGGGGCTGGGCTTCTCCCACGCCGCCTGTGGCCCCTTCGTGCGCTCCTCCTACCACGCGGATCTGCAAGCCAAGGGCGAAGAGGTCAAATAACCTCTCACGCCAGGGGAGCATTCCTCATGATGAAAAAGAGCGCCTTATGGCGCTCTTTTTCATTGAGGACTTCGGACTTGGCACCCCCGTCCCTTGGCGGGTGCCAGGCTCCGGGGTTAAGGTAGCGACTCCTTTTCTTTGAGCGAGGCACAGGATGCCCATCCCTATCGTTCATCTGATCCCCATGAGTGAGGCGGATTTCCCCGCCTATCGCGACTACTTCATCGACGACTACGCCAAGGATCTCGCCAGCAATCACAGGTTGTCCCTCGCAGAAGCCCATCAGCAGGCCGGGGACGCTTTGCAACAGTACCTGCCGCAAGGTGCCGCCACGCCGGGCGAGAGCCTGCTCTGCATCATTCCAGTGAGTGACAGTGTCGAGAGCGCTATCGCACCGACAGCGACCATCGCCGGCTATCTCTGGCACCGCATCGACACCGCCGCTCACACCACCTTTATCTATGACTTCTACATACAGCCAACTCATCGCAAACTGGGGTATGGCAAGGCCGCCATGGCGGCACTGGAGGCCGAGTTGAAGCGCCTTGGCGTCAGCCAGATCAAGCTGAGGGTTGCTTATGACAACCCCAGAGCCAGGGCGCTCTACCAGGAGATTGGCTTTCACATCACGGGTTACAACATGGCCAAGACTCTGAGTTGATGGCCCCCGCCATCCACTCTCTTTCGTCATGTCATGGTGAGCCGACGCTCACAGCGAGACCCAGTCAAAGACGTGAAGCCCAGCGACATCAGCCCCGCCACGGATAGACAGGTCAGCCCGGTCTAGCCATTTCCCATAACAAAACGGCCACCCAGGGGTGACCGTTTTACGAGAAGTGCGTTGAAGTGACGACGACTAGCTGCCGGCGGCTTCCAGATGCTCCACTAGCAGTTGCACGCTGCGATTGCCCCGCCACTCGTTCACATCGAGGCGATAGACCAGTCGCACCCGCTTCACCGACGCATCGGGCCAGCGTTTGAGATCGACCCCGAAGGCGATGGCATCCACCGCGTGGCCGGAGTCCGTGGTCAGCATCATCTTGAGGTGCTTCTCCCCCACCAGCCGCTGCTGCACCAGCACGAATTCACCGTCGAACAGCGGCTCCGGGAAGGCCTGCCCCCAGGGGCCGGAGGCACGGATGAGCTCGGCCAGCTCCAGACTCAACTCGTCGGAGAGCAGTTCGCCATCGGTGAGCAGCACCCCGGTCAGCAGCTCCGGGGTTACCAGCTCGCCGATGATGGCCTCGAAGGCGCGGCCAAAGGCCTCGACATTGGCCTTGGGCAGGGTCAGCCCCGCCGCCATGGCGTGGCCGCCGAACTTGCCCATGAGGCCGGGATGGCGAGTATCGAGCAGCTCCAGCGCGTCCCGCAGGTGCACGCCCGGGATGGAGCGCCCCGAGCCCTTGAGCTCGCTATCGCTGCTCTCGGCGAAGGCGATCACCGGTCTGTAGTACTTCTCCTTGATCTTGGACGCCACCAGCCCCACCACCCCCTGATGCCACTCGTCCCGGTGCAGCACTATGCCGTTTGGCACCTCGCCATCCCGGAAACGGATCTGCTCCAGGGTGGCAAGGGCCTCCTGCTGCATGCCCTGCTCTATCTCCTTGCGCTCCTGGTTGAGACTGTCCATCTCGGCGGCAAGCTGACGCGCCAGATTGATGTCATCGCACAGCAAACAGGCGACCCCGAGGGACATGTCATCGAGGCGACCCACCGCGTTGAGGCGCGGCCCGAGCGCAAAACCGAGATCGGCGGCGCAGAGGCGCCGGCCATCCCGGCCCGACACGTCCACCAGCGCCTGGATGCCGGGGCGACAGCGACCGGCCCGGATCCGCTGCAGACCCTGATGCACCAAGATGCGGTTGTTGCCATCCAGTGCCACCACGTCGGCCACGGTGCCAAGGGCCACCAGATCCAGGTAGTCCGCCACATTGGGAGGGCGAATGCCCAGACGCTCGTACCAGCCGCTCTGCCGCAGGTGGGTGTTGAGGGCCGCCATCAGGTAGAAGGCGACCCCGACCCCGGCCAGGGATTTCGAGGGGAAGTCGCAGCCACGCTGGTTGGGGTTCACGATGGCGTCGGCATCCGGCAGATCCTGACCCGGCAGGTGATGATCGGTGACCAGAACCTGCATGCCGGCGGCCTTGGCCGCCGCGACCCCGGCGATGCTGGAGATACCGTTGTCCACCGTAACAAGAAACTCTGCCCGGCGAGCTATTGCCAGTTCAACTATCTCCGGCGTGAGGCCATAACCGAATTCAAAGCGGTTGGGGACCAGAAAGTCGACATGTTCCGCCCCCATGGCCCGCAGCGCCAATACGCAGAGGGCCGAGCTGGTGGCGCCGTCACAGTCGAAATCGCCGACGATCAGGATCCGCTTTTGGGCCGTCAGCGCCGCCGCCAGCAAGGGCACCGCCTGCGCCATGCCAAACAGGCGCTGGGGGGGCAGCAGATGGCTGGCACTGCGTTCCAGCAGAGCGGGATCCACGACCCCGCGACTCGCAAAGATCTGGCGCAGCAACGGATGCAGATTGGCGGGAAGGTGGGAGTCATCCACCCGGGGACGACGACGAATTTGCAGGGGCATCGATAACATCCAGTAGCGTGAGCAGTGGTTCAGGGCAGCATGAGGGGAAGACCTCCCCGAGCCTGCCTTGAGGCCGAGCCCTGGCTCGGGCCGACACATAGGAGAGAGAGGATCGCATCATCGGCCGCCACAGTGCAACCCGACAGGGACCAACAATCTCCTCTGCGGTGACCCATTCCCCCGACAGGCGAACTGTGTGCAAATGGTTAATCAGCAATGAGTTAATAATGCCGGATGTTAAAAATTCCTATTCAGGAAGGTTGCCAATTGGACCGAGGCCCCGCAAGCTTATCGGGACGACAGGAAACACGATGGTCATCCCTCTGTTTTCCTGATGCTTTATTATTCAAATCGAGGGGCGGTAGCGGCCGCCCACATCCCATTTTTGGAGGGGAACATGAGTCTGATTCAAGAGTTCAAGGCCTTTGCGGCCAGAGGCAACGTCATCGATATGGCGGTCGGTATCATCATTGGTGCCGCCTTCGGCAAGATAGTCTCCTCCTTCGTGGGAGACGTCATCATGCCCCCCATCGGCCTCATCCTGGGCGGGGTGGATTTCAGCGATCTCGCCGTGACCCTGAAAGCCGCCGAAGGGGATGTGCCCGCCGTGGTGATCGCCTACGGCAAGTTCATCCAGACCATCATCGACTTCCTGATCATCTCCTTCGCCATCTTCATGGGGCTCAAAGCCATCAATACCCTGAAGAAGAAACAGGAAGAGGCCGCGGCCCCCGTCGGTCCCACCAAGGATCAGGAGCTGCTGACCGAGATCCGGGATCTGCTCAAATCCCAGCAGGGCAAATAAGCCCACCTCCTGTCGTGCATTAAAAAAACCGCCTGATGGCGGTTTTTTTATGGGCATAATCCTGGCGCTCAGGCCCTGGGATGGTGCTCCCCGTGCAATGCCTTGAGCCGCTCATTGGCCACATGGGTGTAGATCTGGGTGGTGGAGAGATCCGCGTGCCCCAGCAGCATCTGCACCACCCGCAGGTCGGCGCCGTGATTGAGCAGGTGAGTGGCGAAGGCGTGACGCAGGGTATGGGGGGAGAGCTCACCCCGGATCCCGGCGCGCTGGGCATAGATCTTGATGCGATGCCAGAAGGTCTGGCGGGTCATCATCCTCGCCTGCTTGGAGGGGAAGACCACATCCGAGCTGGTGCCGCCGAGCAGCAGGGTCCGCCCCTCCCTGAAGTAGCGCTCGAGCCAGTGAATGGCCTCCTCCCCCATGGGCACCAAGCGCTCCTTGTTGCCCTTGCCGACGACGCGCACCAGCCCCTGGCGCAGGCTGACATGTTCGGCGGTGAGCCCCACCAGCTCAGAGACCCGCAAGCCGGTGGCGTAGAGCAGCTCCAGCATGGCCCTGTCCCGCAGCTCCAGCGGGTCATCCACCAGAGGTGCAGTGAGCAGCGCCTCCACCTCCGCCTCGCTCAAGTCGGCGGGCAGCTTCTTGGGGAGTTTTGGCCCCTCCAGCAGCACGGTGGGATCGTCGGTTCTCAGTTTCTCCCGATTGAGGTACTGATAAAAACGGCGCAGAGCCGACAAGAAACGGGCCGTAGAGCTCGGGGCAAACTGCTGGTCCACCCGCCAGGCGAGGTAGTGCTGGATATCGTCGATGTTCGCCAGCAGCAGGGAGCTGCCCGCCTTGTCGAGCCAGAGCGCAAACTTCTCCAGATCGGTGCGATAGGAGCTGACCGTGTTGTCCGACAGTCCGCGCTCCAGCCAGAGGGCGTCGAGGAAGGGCTCTATCAGGGGGTGATCGTGCTGGGCGGGGACTGGCTTGGTCATGGGGCTACCGTCTTTGGCAAACGAGGGGCCATTGTAGCGCGACCCGCCGCCCTAGGCACAGGTCGTGACAGACGCCTCTTGCCCGATGAAGGGCGGCCGGCAATCTGCTAGACTGGCGCTCTTCCCCCGGGCCACCCTCTGGGTCCCGGCACCGGCAGCCCCACCGGCGGCCTACAGCGTTCAAGAGAAGTACGATGAAGATAGGTTTGTTTTACGGCTCCACCACCTGCTACACCGAGATGGCTGCCGAGAAGATCCGTGCCCTCATCGGCCCGGAGCTGGTCGATCTCCATAACATCAAGGATGTGCCGCTGGCCCGCATGCAGGAGTACGACATCCTGATCCTCGGTATCTCCACCTGGGATTTCGGCGAGCTGCAGGAAGACTGGGAATCCCGCTGGGAAGACATCCAGGACCTCGAACTGGAGGGGCGCATCATCGCCCTGTTCGGCATGGGGGATCAGCTCGGCTATGGGGAGTGGTATCAGGATGCCCTCGGCATGCTGCACGATCAGTTGTTGCCCAAGGGGGTCAAGCTGGTGGGCTACTGGCCCAATGAAGGCTACGAGTTCGACGCCTCCAAGGCACTGATCGACGATGGCCGTCACTTCGTCGGCCTCGCCCTCGACGATGCCAATCAGTACGACCTGACGGATTCCCGCATCGAGCAGTGGGTCGACCAGATCCTGGGCGAGATCCACGAGCTGCTGTAATCCAGCGCAGCGCCCGGCAGTGAGCGTCACCTCGTCCCCTGCCTGATCCCAGAATTCCCCCGTTCCGAGCGGCCCGCTGGCGGCTCGGACGTATATGGCACACCTGTTTTTTCAATCGGGCTCATCGCCTGCCGAGTAGCGACAATTTCATGCTGGTCTGCAACAATGCAGGCGACGCTCCATAACAATCCCAACCAGAGCGTCGGAAGCAAACAGGAAACAGACCAGAAAAGGATATTCTATGACGCCATTCTCCCTGTTGGCCCCCGCCATCGCCCGCGACGTGCTCGATCACGCCCTGGCGCTGGGTGCCGACTTCGCCGAGCTGTTCGTGGAGCGCAAGCGCCGCAGCCAGCTCAGCCTGCTCTCCAGCCAGATCGAAGCCATCAGCGGTGGCCTCGATTTCGGTATAGGGGTGCGCCTGTGTTACGGCCACAAGGTGCTCTATGGCTACACCAACCTGGCCGATCGCAACGAGCTGCTGCGCATCGTCAGCCTCCTGGCGGCCAAGGACAGGCGGGATCCCGTGGTGACCGCCACCGCCTTTGATTTCATCCGTCTGAATGATCGCAATCCGGTTGCCCTGCCGCTGTCGGCCGACAAGCAGCTGGAGCAGAAGATAGCCTACCTCCATGCCATGGATGCCGCCGCCCGCGCCGAGAGTGCCAAGGTGAGCCAGTTCTCCGGCAGCACCCTTGGCTGGGAGCAGGAGGTGGAGATCTTCAACAGCGAAGGCTTGCAGGTGAGCGATCGTCGCCACTACAACCGCATCACCGCCCAGACCATCGCCCTGGATGGCGGTGAGCAGAGCGTGGGCTATGAAGCCCCTGGCGCCATGATGGGCTGGGAGCATGCCGCCCTCATCGATCCCCGGGAACTGGCCCTCTCTTCCACCCGCCAGGCGCTGGTGAAACTTGGCGCGGCGCCCTGCCCGAGCGGCAACCTGCCGGTCATTCTGGAGAGCGGCTTTGGCGGCGTCATCTTCCATGAAGCGTGCGGTCACCTGCTGGAGACCACCTCGGTGGCCAAGAAGGCCTCTGTATTCCACGACAAGATGGGCCAGCTCATCGCCAACCCCGTGGTCAACGCGGTGGATGAAGGGCTGCAGGGCAACGCCTGGGGCTCCATCAACGTCGATGACGAGGGGATGGCGGTTCAGCATACCCAGCTCATCAAGGACGGCGTGCTCACCGGTTTTCTGGTGGACAGAATGGGGGCGCTCAAGACCGGCTATGCCCGCACCGGCTCAGGGCGGCGCGAGTCCTACCGCTTCGCCCCGGCGTCGCGCATGCGCAACACCTACATAGAGGCGGGCCACCACAGCCTGGATGAGATGCTGGCGAGCGTGGAGCACGGCATCTATGCCAGACGCATGGGAGGCGGTTCGGTGCAACCGGGCACCGGCGAGTTCAACTTCAACGTGCAGGAGGCCTATCTCATCGAGAAGGGCAAGATCACCCGCCCCCTCAAGTCGGCGACCCTGATCGGGACGGGCCCGCAAGTTCTGCAGGAGATCTCCATGGTGGGCCGGGATCTGGCCATTTCGGCCGGCATGTGCGGTTCCGTCTCGGGCTCCATCCCCGCTTCCGTCGGCCAGCCGCCGCTCAAGGTCGACAACATTCTGGTGGGAGGTAACGCCTGATGAGCACCATCGACATGACACCACTGCTCCACCGCCTGCTGGACAAGGTCGCAGACCTTGGCGCCGAGGCGGACATCATCGCCAATCAGGACAAGGCCTTCTCCCTCAAGGCGGACAAAGGTGAGCTCAGCGAATACAAGGTCACCAGCAGCCAGCAACTCGGCATTCGTCTCATCAAGGATGGTCGGGTCGGCCTCGCCTACTCCGAATCTCTGGATGAGTCGGCGCTGGATACCATGCTGCAGGATGCCCTCGATGCCTGCCGTTTCGCCAAGGTGGATCCGGATCAGCGCATCTCGGTGCAGGGAAGCCGTCTTAGCACGGATTGTCCCGAGATTTATCAACCAGACAACACCCCGGTGGAAGAGAAGATTGCCCTGGCCCTGCGCCTCGAGTCAGACATCCTGGCCCTGCCGGATGTGACCGGCGCCCCCTACAACAGCGTCTATGAAGGGGAGAGCCAGCTCTGCCTCGCCAACAGCCTGGGCACCCTCTGCCAGCACAAGGAGTTCAGCGTCGGCTGCTATAGCTCGGCCCTGATCGAGCGCGATGGTCGCCATTCTATGCACTATCAGGGGCAGCAGGCCCGCCGCTTCGATGAGCTGAACCCGGGTGCCCTCGTCACCCAGATCCATGCCATGGCCGATGACCTGCTGCCCGGTGAAGCCGTGCCGAGCGGTCGCTACAGCGCGATCTTCACGCTCGACTGCCTGGCCAGCCTGTTTGGCTGCTTCCAGGCGGCGCTCTCGGGCAAGTGGGCCCAGCAGGGGATCAACCCCTGGCGCGGCAAGCTCGGCCAGAGCGTGGCCTCCCGCTGGCTCACCCTGGAGAGCCGGATCCATATGCCGGGAGGCATGCGGATCAAGGGCTTCGACGGAGAAGGCACGCCGACCCAGGACGTGCTGCTCATCGGTGAAGGGGAACTCAAGACCCTGCTGCACAACAGCGCCAGCGCCCATCACTTCGGCGTAGTCAGCAATGGCGCGGCGGCCCGCAGTGCTCGCGGCGCACTGGATGTGGCCCCTCGCCACCTGGTATTCGGTCTCGGCCCCCACACGCAGGCCGAGGTCAAGGCAGGCGAATACCTGGAACTGGTCAAGCTGGATGGTCTGCACTCCGGCGCCGATGCGGTGAGCGGCGACTTCTCGTTTGGCGCCTCAGGCTTCCTGTGCCGGGACGGTGAGCGGATACAGCCAGTGCGGGGCATCACGGTGGCGGGCAACTTCTACCGCCTGCTGGGCGAGCTGGAGGCGGTCGGCGATGTGCTCCATCACGATGATGGCAAGGGCTTCTATGCTCCCCTGATCCGCTTCGGCGGCCTCAGCATCGCAGGCAAATGACCTGGGGAAATAGCTTGTTGCTGCGCGTCGCTATCGGCCCGCCTGGGCGACCTTCGCATCGCAGCCCCTCCCCGATATGCATGCGGCGCCATCAGGCGCCGCTTTTCATGAACAATTTTCTGCCCATAGCACGCAGCCCGGCCCCCTTGCGTATTGCAATGTCGGCATCATGAACCCTCCCCCCTTTATTTCCTCTGCTCAGGCGACTGACGCCAGGCGACCCTCGGCATTGGCAACCCGAAAGCCATCCAGAAAAATTGTGCTCTTGTCATCCCCCTTTGTGGTCGATAACGACCTTGATGACACTGCAATGCGCAGCGTCCTGCAAACAGGCAAGAGATCGGGAGATCACCATGAAAGCCACCACCATGACCCTCACCCTTGTCGCATTGGGGTGCTTGCCAACACTGTCGGCCTCGGCGGCCAACGGTGGTCAGCTGACGATCAGGGGCGCCATCGTGGCAGCAAGCTGCGACGCGAGTCAGCAAAGAGAGAGCATGCAAGTCACCTGCGATTCGGGCACACAGTCGGTCAACCTGACACACCTGGCGCAGGAGCCCTCCCGCGACCTGACCCGGGTGCAACTCATCCACCAATGGATTGCCCCACAACACACCAGAGCCATCATCACCCTCAACCACAACTAAACGACCGTCAGCCATGGCTGAAAACAACAACGGCGACCCTGGGGTCGCCGTTGTTGTTTTAACTGCCTTGCCGGATCAGGCCTCGGGATTGAGGCGGGTCGGCAAGCCACTACGCTGTTCCAGTACCTGTTTGACCAGGTTGGAGTCGCTGTCGGCGTGAGCGATAAAGCGGGTGATGGCCGGGGTCATGGGGAGCGGCACGGAGGCGGTGGAGTTGAACTCCGCCTCGGTACGGGACAGGGGCTCATGCACTTCCATGTAACGACCGCCATCCGGCTCGACGGTGGATTTGACCGGCTGGTTCACGAACTGGACACGGGTACCGACCGGTACCTTGTCGAACAGGTACTTGATGTCATCGGCGCGCAGACGCACGCAGCCGCTGCTCACCCGCAGACCGATGCCGAAGGTGGCATTGGTGCCGTGGATGGCGTACAGGTTGCCGATGTAGAGGGCGTGCAGACCCATGGGGTTGTCCGGGCCGGCCGGCCAGACCGCGGGCAGGGTCTTGCCCTGGGCGGCGTAACGGCGACGGATGTTCTCGGTCGGGGTCCAGGTCGGGTTGGCGCGCTTGCGCTCCACCTTGGTGATCCAGTTCTCCGGGGTATTCACCCCCAGCTGGCCGATACCGATGGGCAGCACCTGCACCACGTTCTGACCTTTCGGGTAGTAGTAGAGACGCATCTCGGCCACGTTGATGACGATCCCTTCGCGGGGCGCATTCGGCAGGATCAGCTGATGGGGGATGATCAGCTTGCTGCCCGGGGTCGGCAGATAGGGATCCACGCCCGGGTTGGCTTCCATGATGTTGGTCAGGCCCAGCTGGAAGTCGGAGGCGATCTGCTCCAGCGGACGGTTGTCCGCAGGCACCACGTACTCCTGGTTTTCTCCGATCAGGCGGCTGTTGGCGGCGGGCAGCACGTATTCAACGGCGGCGGCCTGCTGGCTGACCAGGGTCAGAGTACAAAAAAGGGCCGAAGCGGCAATGCGAAGGGGATTCATAAAATTCCTGTGTAGTTCCTGTACCTGTGGGCCTGAGACCATGTTGTCCTCGGTGGGCCTGGCTGCGCGTTGCCTGCGCTCGAGACCAATCACCGAGCGCGCATTCTTTCCCGAGTCGGCCAAAATTTCAACTTGAAGCGGTGGCTTTTTCACGGAAAAGATCCATTCTCCAGTCAACTCTCGGTTACGCAGTGCCTTCGATACCCTAACATCGCCAGTCTGAGCGTAAAATGAACAGCAATGCCACCTTGAAATACCCGCTGAAATTGCATGATGGGCCGGTGACGAGTACAATCTCGCACCCTTTATATCGGGAGTATCGAACCATTTCGTGCTCCGGGTGAACCGTCATCGGAGGCTGTGCGTCGAGTCTGGTCGCGCAGTGCCGATGAACCTATACGACGCCATCAGGTGGCGCCGTCCTGATTTGCAATCAGATACGAAGAGTCCAACATGTTCAAACCAGAATTGCTCTCCCCCGCCGGGACCCTCAAGAATATGCGTTACGCCTACGCCTATGGTGCCGACGCCGTCTACGCGGGCCAGCCGCGCTACAGCCTGCGGGTGCGCAACAACGAATTCGATCACGAAAACCTGCAGCTTGGCATCAACGAGGCCCACGCCCTCGGCAAGCAGTTCTACGTGGTGGCCAACATCCAGCCCCACAACTCCAAGTTGAAGACCTTCATCCGCGACATGCGCCCCGTGGTGGACATGAAGCCGGATGCGCTGATCATGTCCGACCCCGGTCTCATCATGATGATGCGCGAAGCCTTCCCGGACATGCCCATCCACCTGTCGGTGCAGGCCAACGCGGTCAACTGGGCCACGGTGAAATTCTGGCATCAGATGGGGCTGACCCGCGCCATCCTCTCCCGCGAGCTCTCCCTGGACGAGATCGAAGAGATCCGCATGCAGGTGCCGGAGATGGAGCTGGAAGTCTTCGTCCACGGCGCCCTGTGCATGGCCTACTCCGGTCGCTGCCTGCTCTCCGGCTACATCAACAAGCGCGACCCCAACCAGGGCACCTGCACCAACTCCTGCCGCTGGGAGTACAAGGTGCACGAGGGCAAAGAGGACGAAGTGGGCCAGATCGTTCACCGTCAGGAGCCTATTGCCGTACAGAAGGTCGACCCGACCCTGGGGGCCGGCAAGCCCACCGACGCCCTGGTGCTGCTGGAGGAGTCCAACCGCCCCGGTGAGTTCATGACCGCGTTCGAGGACGAACACGGCACCTACATCATGAACTCCAAGGACCTGCGCGCCGTCGAGCACGTGGAGCGCCTGACCAAGATGGGGGTGCATTCGCTCAAGATCGAAGGCCGTACCAAATCTTTCTACTACTGCGCCCGCACCGCCCAGGTCTATCGCAAGGCCATCGATGATGCCGTCGCCGGTCGTCCGTTCGATCCGACCCTGATGGGCACCCTCGAGAACCTGGCCCACCGCGGCTACACCGAGGGCTTCCTGCGTCGCCACAACCACAGCGAGTACCAGAACTACGACTACGGCTACTCCGTCTCCGACACCCAGCAGTTTGTCGGCGAGATCACCGGTCGCAACGGTGACATGGTGGAAGTGGAGGTGAAGAACAAGTTCCTGGTGGGCAACAGCCTGGAGCTGATGACCCCGCAGGGCAACCTCAGCTTCAACCTGGAACAGATGCAGAACCGCAAGGGCGAGCTCATCGACACCGCGCCGGGCAACGGTCACGTGGTCTATGTACCGGTGCCCAAAGAGGTCGACATCAACTACGGCATCCTGCTGCGCAACCTCGGCGAGCGCCAGGACACCCGTCAGCCCCACTCGGCTGCCTGAGATGGCCCTGCTCATCACCAGCAAATGCATCAACTGTGACATGTGCGATCCCGAGTGCCCGAACCAGGCCATCACCCTGGGAGCCAAGATCTACGAGATAGATCCGGATCGCTGCACCGAATGCGTCGGTCACTATGAGAAGCCGACCTGTATCAGCGTCTGCCCCATCGACTGCATCATCTGGGATCCCGCCCATGTGGAGACGGAAGATCAGTTGCTGGACAAGTTCGTCCGGATGCACAGGCAGTAACGAGGCGGCAGATCCGCTGCCGGGCATCCGAGACAGGATGTTCTGGTACTCCTCACCAGGATCTGCAGTGTCACCATAGAAAAAGCCGGGCATGCCCGGCTTTTTCTATTGCGCTGCTCGCCCTCAGGGCTTGATCAATTTCTGCAACGCCTCGAGCTCACGCTGGCCTTCCAGCAGCTCAGCCTGGGATTCTTCCAGCTTGACCTGCTTCTTGGCGATCTTGTCCGGCTTGCCAGATACCCGCGCACTCTGCAGATCCGCCAGCCGCTCTTCCACTTCTTCTTTCTGATCCGCGACCTTCCGCTGCTGCTCCTCGACAAGCTTGGCATCGGTGCAGTGGGCCTCAATATTGCGCAGGGCCTGCTCAAGCCCGGCCACCTGATCGGCATTGTTGTGGGCCTTGGCGATCACGAGTTGCTCCGACACCGCCTGATGCTTGGCCTTGCAACCGATGTTTTCACTGCCATAGGCCTGTCCAGCCAACAGTAATATGCCAATCCCGGCAACTTTCAACATAACAACCTCATAGTGCTTTCATACTGGATGGCCGCCCATGAGACCTCACTCATGCCGTCAGGTCAAGTCAACCCCCTCTGGGTTACGACAGAGTTTTGCACCAGGTCATGCTGAGCGAATCCGTCTGACGCTACAATGAGGCTTTTCCCTGTGGAGAGACCCATGAAGCAGCAAGTCGTCATCATCGCCAACGGCGCCCCCTACGGCAGCGAATCCCTGTTCAACGCCCTGCGCCTGGGGATAGCCCTCAACGAGCAGGGCGGTGTCGTGCTGAAGCTGTTCCTGATGTCCGATGCCGTCAGCGCGGCGCTGGCAGGCCAGGCACCGGCCGAAGGTTACAACCTGCGCCAGATGCTGGAGATCCTGCTGGCACAGGGCACCCTCATCCGGCTGTGCAAGACCTGCACCGATGCCCGCGGCATCAGCCCCCTCCCCCTCATCGAGGGCATCGAGATAGGCACTCTGCCCCTGCTGGCCCAGTGGACCCTGGCAGCCGACAAGGTGCTGACCTTCTAACTTCTAGGTCTCGGCCCGGATCCGGGCCGCTCGCGGTGCCCTGGTGCCCCATCCATAGAGTTGCAGGATGGCCAGACAAAGCAGGGCCATCACACCGTAAAGCAAGCTGCCTCCCCAGTGGGTCAGGATCCAGCCCCCCAGCAGGGCCCCGATGGCGATCCCGAGTCCGGACATGGAGGCCGCCCCGAAGTAACTGCCCTTGAGGTGCTCCGGTGCCATCTGATCGACCAGCACGTTGAGCAGCGGGAAGAGAATGCACTCGCCGATGCTGAGCAGGATCACCGCCACCATCCAGTGCCACCAGATGGCGGTATCCCCGAGCGCGAATTGCAGCTGGGCACCGAGGAAGAAGGCCACCCCGAGCTGCAACCGCCGCTTGGTGGACCAGTTGGCCGTCAGGTGCAGCAGGGGGAATTGCAGTATCACTATGGTCAGCGCGTTGATCGCTACCAAGTAGCCGATGAGGTGTTCCACCTCCGGGGCTCCCGCCCGCGTCAGGTACTGGATAAGGGGTGACTCGAACTGGGCATAGACCAGCATCAGCAGCAGGTTGGCCAGGGTCAGCAACAGAAAGCCCCGATCCAGCCAGAGCACCCGCAGTACGGCACGCATGTCGGGGCCGGCCGCCCGGCTCGCCTGACAACCCGCCAACCGGAAACCGATGATGAAGATGAGACCGAGCAGCAGATAGCTGGCGCTGAGCAACAGGAAGGTCTCCTGGCGCGCACTCAGGCCATAGCTGACCCCGAGCAAGGGGCCGATGGCCGCCCCCAGGTTCAGCAAGAAATAGCGCAGATGCAGCGCCAGTTCCCGCGCCTTGGGCTCGGCCAGGCTATCGGCCATCAAGGCCTTGCCCGGCGAGTCGATGAGACCATAGGAGAGACCGCTGCCGATCACCCCGAACGCCAGCCAGAATACCTGATGGGAGAGCCCGAGCAGCGCGACGCTCAGGGCGGAGACCAGACAGCCGAACAGCAGGATGTTGCGCCGTCCCCATTTGTCCGACAGCCAGCCGCCATAGAAGCTGACCAGGGTGGAGAGCGCCGCCGTCGCCCCCAGGATGAGGCCTATCAGGGTCGCCGACAGACCGTAATCACGGTAGAGCAAGATGGAGAGGAAGGGCCAGACCATGAAGAAGGTGGTACGCACCATGAAGGTGCCCAGGATGACGATCCAGACCAGGGGAGTAAATTGCCTGAGATAGGCCCATGACATACTGCAATTCCTTTTGACAGCGAGGCGGGGAATCGTCCCTTATAACAAGTGGTGCCGAAAGGAACAATGCCCTTTGTCGGCGGAACACCACTGCGATGCCATGACGCATAAAAAAGCCGACCCTGGGGTCGGCTTTTTCACTCTGCATAGGCCTTATTCGGCGGCAGGTGCCTCGACGGCTTCGACAGCCGGTGCGGCGGCTTCGGTCGGTGCGTTCGCTTCCTTGATGGAGAGACGCACGCGACCCTGACGATCCACTTCCAGTACCTTCACCTTCACCACGTCACCGATCTTCAGGAAGTCGGCCACGTTCTGCACGCGGGCATCGGTGATCTGGGAGATGTGTACCAGACCGTCTTTACCCGGCAGGATGTTGACGAAGGCGCCGAAGTCGGCTAGACGCACGACCTTGCCTTCGTAGATGCGGTTCACTTCGATCTCGGCGGTGATGGCCTCGATGCGACGGATTGCTTCCTTGGCGGCATCGTTGTCAACGGCGGAGATGCGGACGGTACCGTCATCATCCAGCTCGATGTTGGTGCCGGTCTCTTCGGTCAGGGCGCGGATCACGGAACCACCCTTGCCGATCACGTCCTTGATCTTCTCAGGATTGATCTTGATGGTGTGGATGCGCGGGGCGAAATCGGAGATCTCGGCACGCGGCGCCTGGATGGCTTCGTCCATCACCTTCAGGATGTGCAGGCGAGCGCCACGGGCTTGCTTGAGGGCAATCTCCATGATCTCTTTGGTGATGCCTTCGATCTTGATATCCATCTGCAGGGCGGTCACACCCTCGGTGGTACCGGCAACCTTGAAGTCCATGTCACCCAGGTGGTCTTCGTCACCCAGGATGTCGGACAGCACGACGAAGCCCTCTTCTTCCTTCACCAGACCCATGGCGATACCGGCGACGGAGGCCTTGATCGGCACACCGGCATCCATCAGCGCCAGGGAGGAACCACAGACAGAAGCCATGGAGGAGGAACCGTTGGATTCGGTGATTTCAGAAACCACACGCACCACGTACGGGAACTCGGCGGCGCTCGGCATTACGGCAGCAACGCCGCGCTTGGCCAGACGGCCGTGACCGATTTCGCGACGCTTGGGGCTGCCCATCATGCCGGTCTCACCGACACAGTACGGCGGGAAGTTGTAGTGCAGCATGAAGCGGTCGGCACGGTGGCCGGACAGCTCGTCGATGTTCTGGGCGTCACGCTCGGTACCCAGGGTCGCAACCACGATGGCCTGAGTCTCACCACGGGTGAACAGGGCGGAACCGTGGGCGCGCGGCAGGATGCCGGTACCAACGGACAGGGCGCGGATCATCTCCGGATCGCGGCCATCGATGCGCGGCTCGCCACGGACCACACGGCCACGGACGATGCGGCTTTCCAGGCTGTGGAACTCTTCGCCGATCTTCTTGGCATCTTCTTCCACGCCGGAGGCGATGACTTGCTCGACCACACGGGCCTTGATGGCACCGATGGCTTCGTAGCGCACGGCCTTCTCGGTGATGCGGTAGGCTTCGCCCAGCTCGGCAGAGGCCAGTTCGGCCACCTTGGCTTTCAGGGCTTCGTTGACGGCAGGCGCAGTCCAGGCCCAGGGCTTGGTGCCGACTTCGGCGGCGAATTCGTTGATGGCGTTGATGACGGTCTGCATCTGATCGTGACCGTAGACAACGGCGCCCAGCATGGTCTCTTCAGACAGGATGGCCGCTTCGGATTCCACCATCAGCACCGCATTGGCGGTACCGGCAACCACCAGATCCAGATCGCTCTCTGGCAGTTCCTTGGTGGTCGGGTTCAGCACATACTGACCGTTCATGTAACCCACGCGGGCTGCGCCGATGGGACCGCCGAACGGGATGCCGGAGATGGCCAGGGCCGCGGAGGCACCGATCATGGCGACGATGTCCGGGGAAACCAGCGGATTCACGGACATGACGGTGGCAACCACCTGAACCTCATTGAGGAAGCCTTCCGGGAACAGCGGGCGAATAGGACGGTCGATCAGACGGGAGATCAGGGTCTCGCCTTCACTCGGACGACCTTCACGACGGAAGAAACCACCCGGGATACGACCAGCAGCATAGGTACGCTCCTGATAGTTGACGGTCAGCGGGAAGAAATCACGGCCGTGGTCGGCCTCTTTCTTGCCGACAACGGTCACAAATACGCAGGTATCGTCCATGCTGACCATGACGGCCGCAGTGGCTTGACGGGCCATCACACCGGTTTCCAGGGTAACGGTGTGTTGACCGTACTGGAATGACTTTACAATAGGATTCACGTGAATTTCCTTTTTACAATTTGGCGCTTTAAATTCGCGTGCAAGTATACTTGATTCGAATCAAAAGGTAAGCGGAGAGACAAATTCTGTGAGGCAGGCAACGGCTTGCGGCACCTGAAAATCAGGCAAGAAAAAAGGGGAACCCTGAGGTTCCCCTTTTTCGCGAAATCTGATGGTCGATTAACGACGCAGACCCAGCTTGGCGATCAGAGCAGCGTAACGCTGAACGTCTTTACGCTTCAGGTAGTCCAGCAGCTTACGACGCTGGGAAACCATGCGCAGCAGACCGCGACGACCGTGGTGATCCTTCGCGTGCTCCTTGAAGTGACCTTGCAGATGGTTGATCTGGGCAGTCAGCAGGGCAACCTGCACTTCGGGGGAGCCAGTGTCGTTGGCAGCGCGGGCGTTGTCAGCAACGATGGAAGCTTTGATCTCAGCATTTAGAGACATGGTATTACTCCAGTAGAGAGTTTAAAGGTTCACAGCCGATCTCTAATTCAGCCATGAAATGAGGGCGGTATCATAATCGCACCCGCTCGCTTTCGCAACGAGAAAGCGCGGCAAGCAGCAAGATGGATGCCTGCCAGCCGCCGATACCGCCTGAACCCGGTTCACGGCCTGTCGTCAGACCCTGAACCGGTGTTGAGGGTCAAGAATCACTCTTCGTCGTGGTAGCGCACCAGACGCTTGGGCGCCACGCGACCGTCGTCGTCGATTTCACCCACTCCGATGAACTCGCGCTCCGGACCCACCGTCATGCGGACCTGACCGCTCTGCGGCGCGCCTGCGACCTGCACGGCCTGGCCCTGGTTCACATAGGCGGCAACCGCGGCCAGCATGTTCACCTCGGGCAGGGACGCCACGGCGGTATCCATCGGCAGCAGCAGGGGATCGAGCTGTTCACGCGGAGGAATGCTCTCGGTCTTGGCCTGCTCGAAGATGCACTCGAGCTGATCCAGGGTCAGCATCCGATCATAGGGATAGGTTGCAACCTGGGTACGGCGCAACTGGGTGACGTGCGCGCCACAACCCAGCACCTCGCCAAGGTCATCCACCAGGGAGCGGATGTAGGTCCCCTTGCTGCAATGCACCTCGAGGCGCACCTCATCCCCTTCGAAGCTCAGCAACTTGAGCTCGAAGACGGTGATGGGGCGGGCTTCGCGCTCGATCTCGATGCCTTCACGGGCGTACTCGTAGAGCGGACGACCGTTGTGCTTGAGCGCGGAATACATGGACGGCACCTGCATGATGGGGCCGCGGAACTGGTCCAGCGCCTCGATCAGGGTACCCACGGCCACGTTCACCGGACGAGTGGAGACCACTTCGCCGTCGGAGTCGCTGGTGTTGGTGCGCTCGCCGAGCTTGGCAGTCACCTCATAGCGCTTGTCCGCCTCCAGCAGATACTGGGAGAACTTGGTCGCCTCACCCAGGCAGATCGGCAGCATGCCGGTCGCCAGGGGGTCCAGGGCACCGGTGTGGCCGGCCTTGGCGGCATTGTAGATGCGCTTGACCTTCTGCAACACATCGTTGGAGGTCAGGCCGGTGGGTTTGTCCAGCAGCAGGATACCGTGTACGTCACGGCCCTTGAAACGACGTCTTCGAGACATCTCAGGCTTTGTCCTCAGTAGTATCATCCGGTGCGGCTTCGTCTTCGTCACGGCCGGCTTCGGTCATGCGACGCTTGTCTTCACGCACAGTGTTGGTCACCAGGTTGGAGAGGCGCATCCCCTCGACCAGGGTCTGGTCGTAGTAGAAACGCAGCTCCGGCACCACCCGCAGACGCATGGCGCTGCCCAGCAGGCTGCGGATGTAGCCGGCGGCTTCGGTCAGGCCCTTGAGCCCTTCCGCGATGCGCTCGGCGTCATTCTCCAGCTGCAGGAAGGTGACGTAAATCTTGGCATAGTTCAGGTCCTTGGACACTTCCACATCGGAAACGGTCACCATGCCGATACGCGGGTCTTTCACCTCGCGCTGCAGGATCAGCGCGATTTCACGCTGGATCTGCTGCCCGACCCGACGGGTCCGGCTGAATTCTCTGGCCATATTCTATCCTGCGATAAAAGGGGGCCGTGGCCCCCTATTTTGATTCACGCTCGGCTTACAGAGTCCGCTGGATTTCAACGGTCTCGTAAACTTCGATCTGGTCGCCTTCGCGTACGTCGTTGTAGTTCTTGACCGCGATACCACACTCGTAACCGTTGCGGACCTCGTTGACGTCATCCTTGAAGCGACGCAGGGATTCCAGCTCGCCTTCATAGATAACCACGTTGTCACGCAGAACGCGAATACGGTTGGAACGCTTGACCACACCCTCGGTGACCATACAGCCGGCAACGGCGCCGAACTTCGGTGACTTAAAGACGCTACGCACTTCAGCCAGACCGATGATCTCCTGACGATACTCAGGGGCCAGCATGCCGCTCATGGCCTGCTTCACTTCGTCGATCAGGTCATAGATGACGGAGTAGTAACGCAGATCCAGGCTCTCGGCATCGATGACCTTGCGCGCGGAGGCGTCGGCACGAACGTTGAAGCCCACCAGGATGGCGCTGGAAGCGGCAGCCAGGGTCGCGTCGGTTTCGGTGATACCACCCACGCCGGAGCCCACGATCTTGACCTTGACCTCGTCGGTGGAGAGCTTGACCAGCGCATCGCAGATCGCTTCCACGGAACCCTGCACGTCGGCCTTGATCACCACGTTCACTTCGGACACTTCGCCCTCGGTCATGTTGGCGAACATGTTCTCCAGCTTGGCCTTCTGCTGGCGAGCCAGCTTGACTTCGCGGAACTTGCCCTGACGATAGAGCGCCACTTCACGGGCTTTCTTCTCGTCACGCACGACGGTGGCTTCGTCACCGGCAGAGGGAACGCCGGACAGGCCGAGGATTTCCACCGGCAGGGACGGACCCGCTTCCTTGATCTCGCGACCCAGTTCGTCACGCATGGCGCGGACACGACCGTATTCCAGACCGCACAAGACGATGTCGCCCTGGCGCAGGGTACCTTCTTGTACCAGTACGGTGGCAACCGGACCACGACCCTTGTCCAGGAAGGACTCGATAACGACGCCGTTGGCCATGCCATCGAACACCGCTTTCAGCTCCAGAACTTCGGCCTGGATCAGGATGGCTTCCAGCAGCTCATCGATGCCCTCGCCAGACTTGGCGGAGACATGGACGAACTGGCAATCGCCACCCCAGTCTTCAGACATGACGTTGTAACGGGCCAGCTCGGTCTTGACGCGATCCGGATCTGCTTCCGGCTTGTCGATCTTGTTGACCGCGACCACCAGGGGCACACCGGCCGCCTTGGCGTGCTGGATGGCTTCGATGGTCTGCGGCATGACGCCGTCATCGGCTGCCACGACCAGTACCACGATATCGGTCGCCTGGGCACCACGAGCACGCATGGAGGTAAAGGCTGCGTGACCCGGAGTATCCAGGAAGGTGATCATGCCGCTTTCGGTTTCGACGTGATAAGCACCGATATGCTGGGTAATGCCACCGGCTTCCCCTGCGGCGACCTTGGCTTTGCGGATGTAATCCAGCAGCGAGGTCTTGCCGTGGTCAACGTGACCCATGATGGTCACGACCGGCGCGCGCGGCTTGGCTTCGGAGGTCTCGTCACGATCGGACAGTACCGCCTCTTCCAGCTCGTTCTCACGGCGCAGCACCACCTTGTGGCCCATCTCCTCGGCAACCAGCTGAGCGGTTTCCTGGTCGATGACCTGGTTGATGGTGGCCATGGCACCCATCTTCATCATCACCTTGATGACTTCGACGCCCTTGACGGCCATCTTGTTGGCCAGCTCGGCCACAGTGATGGTTTCACCGATCACCACGTCGCGGTTCACCACGGCAGCCGGCTTGTTGAAGCCGTGCTTCATGGCGTTGGGCATGGCAACCTTGCCACGCTTGCCCTTGCGAGCGCGCGGGTCACGGGAGTTGCGATCGTTACGATCGTCGTCACGGCGACCGACTTTCTTCGGTCCCTTGGCGGCGGCGGCGGTACGACGGCTGGTCTCTTCTTTGCGATCCAACTCATCCTCAGCCGCTTGCGCGTGCTTGTTGGTGGTCAGATGGTAGTCGCTGCTCTCTTTGGCACGAGCGGCTTCTTCCTCGGCCCAACGGCCGGCATTCTGTTCCGCCATGATGCGAGCCTCTTCGGCTTTCTTGGCGGCGAGTTCTTCAGCCTTGGTCAAGGCTGCCTGTTCTTGCTGGCGCTTCAGTTCTTCTGCTTCGCGCTTGGCCATCTTTTCTGCCTCTTGCTGAGCTGTGCTAACGGCTGCTTTGACGGGCTGTTGAGCCCGTCCGGCCTTCTGTTGTGCCTCGATCCGCGCCTTTTCCTCAGCTTCACGACGAGCCTGCTCAGCCTCACGGCGAGCCTTCTCCTCAGCCTCGCGACGAGCCTTCTCTTCGGCCTCGTGGCGAGCTTTTTCTTCTGCTTCCAAACGCGCTTTTTCCTCGGCTTCCGCCTGACGCTGTTCATCTTCCAGCGCCGAGCGTTTTACATAGGTGCGAGTCTTGCGTACTTCTACCTGCACTTCTTTGTTCTTGCCGCCAGTCCCCTGAACACTCAGGGTGCTCTTGGTCTTGCGCTGCAAGGTCATGCGGGCAGGCGCGGTGATCTCGTCACCTCCATGCTGTTTCTTCAGATGAGCCAGCAGAGTCTGTTTCTCAGACTCGCTGATCATGTCGTCGGCCTTGCTCTTAACGATACCGGCATCGGCGAACTGCTGGAGAAGACGATCAACCGGCGTGTCGATGTCACTGGCAAGTTGTTTGACTGATACTTCTGCCATTCATTTTCCTCCGTTTGATCTTAACTAGACTGCTCTTCTCCGAACCAACAGATATTGCGAGCAGCCATAATCAACTCACCTGCCTTCTCGGCGGTCAGCTCTTCAATGTCGGCAAGGTCATCAATACCTTGCTCTGCCAAATCTTCCAGGGTACCCACACCGCGAGCCGCCAGGGCATAGGCCAGATCACGGCTCAGGCCGGCCAGATTGAGCAGGTCTTCGGACGGCTCGACGCCTTCGAAGGACTCTTCTTTGGCCAGGGCCTTGGTGGTCAACACATCCTTGGCACGCTTGCGCAGCTCTTCGACCATGTCTTCATCCAGACCGTCGATGGCCAGCAGCTCGTTGACCGGGACGAAGGCGATCTCTTCCAGAGTGGAGAAACCTTCTTCCATCAGCAGGCTGGCGAAATCGTCGTCGATGTCGAGAGCGCTGGTGAACAGGGTCAGGATGCGATCGTTCTCGGCCTGGTGCTTGGCACGCATGTCCTCGACGGTCATGACGTTCAGCTCCCAACCGGTCAGCTGGGAGGCCAGACGCACGTTCTGACCGTTGCGACCGATGGCCTGGGCCAGGTTCGCGGCTTCCACGGCGATGTCCATGGTGTGGTTGTCTTCATCGACGATGATGGAGGCCACATCGGCAGGCGCCATGGCATTGATCACGTATTGAGCGGGGTTGTCATCGTACAGCACGATGTCGGCACGCTCACCGCTCAGCTCGGCAGAGACGGCTTGCACGCGGGCACCGCGCATGCCGATGCAGGCGCCGATCGGGTCGATGCGACGATCGTTGGTCTTGACCGCGATCTTGGCGCGGGAACCCGGGTCACGGGCGGCGCCCATGATTTCGATCATCTCTTCACCGATCTCCGGCACTTCGATGCGGAACAGCTCTTTGAGGAAGTCCGGGCTGGAACGGCTGACGAACAGCTGGGAGCCACGGGCCTCCGGGCGGACGGCATAGAGCAGACCACGGATGCGGTCGCCCGGACGGAAAGTCTCGCGCGGCAGCATGTCGTCACGGAAGATCACCGCCTCGGCATTGCTGCCCAAGTCCAGGATCACGTTGTCACGGTTGCTCTTCTTGACCACACCGCTGATGATGGTGCCTTCCTTGTCCTTGAACTGGTCAACGACTTGGGAGCGCTCGGCTTCGCGCACTTTCTGCACGATGACCTGCTTGGCGGTCTGGGTGGTGATACGGTCGAAGGTGACAGAGTCAATCTGGTCTTCTACGTACTCGCCGATCTGGATTTCCGGCTGCTCAATCTGAGCGGCTTCCAGGGTGATCTCGGCGTAGGGGTTCTCCATCGCGGCCTGATCGGCGATGACGACCCAACGGCGATAGGTGTCGTAGTCACCGGTCTTGCGATCGATCTCGACGCGAACTTCAATCTCGCCTTCGTACTTTTTCTTGGTCGCAGTCGCCAGCGCCGTCTCCAGAGCCTGGAAAATCTTCTCACGGGGAACCGCTTTCTCGTTGGACACAGCGTCAACGACCAGCAAAATCTCTTTATTCATATCCGATAGCCTCGTTAACCAAAGTTCGGCACTATGTTCGCTTTTTGGATATTGGTGAAAGCCAACACCTCGTCCTTACCATCTACCGTCAGGGTGATCATGTCCCCCTGCACAGCTTTGATTACGCCTTTGAACTTGCGGCGGTTGTTTGTTGCCATCCGAAGCGAAACCGCCGCCTCTTGGCCAACGTATTTTTCGAACTGGGTGACCTTGAACAGCGGGCGATCCAGACCGGGAGAAGAAACCTCAAGGTAGTACTCCTCGGTGATGGGATCTTCAACGTCCATGATGGCACCTACCTGGTGGCTCACCTCGGCACAGTTTTCAACCGTCACGCCTTGTTCGCTGTCGATGAAAACGCGCAGGGTCGAGTGTTTACCCGCACGGATAAACTCGACACCCCACAATTCGAAACCCAAGGCAACGACAGGAGCCTCGAGCAGATCGGTCAAACGTTGTTCCAACGTAGCCAAAGTCACCCTCCGAAAAACAAAAAAAGGGCATATAGCCCAGATAGAGATCGATTCAGAGTAAATTGCACATAACAAAAAGCCCCGATGTCAAATCGGGGCTTGGCGCGTTACCCTGATTGTCGCCTCGCAGCGACCGCCTTCCTGAGCGTAGGAAATGCGTGAAATTTGGTTGCGGGGGCCGGATTTGAACCGACGACCTTCGGGTTATGAGCCCGACGAGCTACCATGCTGCTCCACCCCGCGTCCGAAATCGTGCGAGATTATAGCCACTTCATTCTCGTCACACAAGACTGACTGGCTATAACACCCCGGTTACCCGGGTTCACTGCTTAATTGGTGCCGTGGGCGGGACTCGAACCCGCACACCCTAGAGCACTACCCCCTCAAGATAGCGTGTCTACCAATTCCACCACCACGGCAAAAACTCTTTATTCAGGAACGTCAGTATCTTTCTTCACTGGCGCTTTGGTCTGCTCAACTTGTTGAGTCTGTTGCAGATTTTCCCACTCGCTACCCTGTTTTACCTTGTTGCTGGACATGGATCCGAGCACCAGGCTAATCAAAAAGAACAGAGTCGCCAAAATTGCAGTTGTGCGGGTCAGGAAACTGCCTGAACCACCGGAGCCGAATACTGTATTCGATGCCCCTGCGCCGAAGGAGGCGCCCATATCAGCCCCTTTACCTTGCTGAATCATCACCAGGCCAATCAGGGCCAGCGATACCAGCAGATAAACGACTAAAAGAATTTCGTACATTTAACTTGCACCCTTTGCCGCTTCAACGATTCCTAAAAACGCCTTGTCATCGAGACTCGCTCCGCCGATCAGACCACCGTCTATATCAGTCTGGGCAAACAAATCTCGTGCATTGGCCGGTGTCACGCTCCCACCATAGATGATTCTGACTTTCTCACCTATTACCGGAGTATCCTCCGCCAAGCGACCGCGTATAAAGGAATGAACCTCTTGTGCCTGCTCGGGTGTGGCGCATTTACCTGTACCTACAGCCCAAATCGGCTCGTAGGCGATGATAGCATTATCGAAAGCCATCGCGCCATTTTTCTCTATGACGATATCCAGCTCTTCGGCGATCACCTCGAAGGTTCTTCTCGCCTGCCTCGCCGCACCCGACTCCCCCAAACAGAGGATGGGGATCAAGCCTGCTGCTCTGGCTGCCGCAAACTTCTCCGCGACGATAAAACTGGTCTCACCAAAGAGACGCCTGCGCTCGGAATGCCCTACCAATGCGTAGCGACATCCTGCCTCAATCAACATCTCACACGAGACTTCACCCGTATAAGCGCCCCACTGGTGCTGACTCACATTCTGAGCCCCCAACCTCATTACCTTCTGCTCATTGAGCAGTGCAGCTGTGAAGTCGAGATGCACATGGGATGGACACAAGACCACGTCTACTTCTTCATCCATGCCTTGAAGGCACTGACTCGTAAACTGCTCTAACTGCGACCTACTACCGTGCAACTTCCAATTGGCTGCTACAAACGGCTTGCGATGTCCCATCGGCAACTCCCTTGCGAAAGCGGGGCTGATAATATCCAGAGGATGCTCAGCTGACAAGTGCTATTTTCAAATTTTCGAATCGTTTGAACAAGATACGAACAGGGCGACTAAAAAGCCGCCCTTAATGCTCATTAAAACGCCGATTCGACCTGTTTGGCGATGCGATTCGCCATATCCAGAACCTGCTGCTCGTGCTCACCTTCCACCATCACCCGGATCAGGGGCTCGGTGCCGGATTTACGCAGCAAGACACGACCACGACCAGCCAGTTCCTGTTCCACCTTGGCCACTTCCTGCTGCACGGCGTCGGCCGTCAGCGGATCCTTGCCTTCGGCAAAACGTACATTGACCAGCACCTGCGGGAACTTGCTCATGCCGGAGCGCAACTTGGCCAGCGGCATTTCGGCGGTGCAGATCGCAGTGAGTACCTGCAGTGCCGCGACGATACCGTCGCCGGTGGTGGTCTGATCCAGGCAGATGATGTGACCGGAGTTTTCGCCGCCAATCCGCCAGCCCTTCTCGTTCATCATCTCCAGCACGTAGCGGTCGCCCACCTTGGCACGGGCGAAGGGGATGCCGAGGGTTTGCAGTGCCAGCTCCAACCCCATGTTGGCCATCAGGGTACCAACTACGCCGCCCTTGAGGCGGCCGTTGCGCAGGGCATCGCGAGCGATGATGTAGAGGATCTCGTCCCCGTCGATGATGTAGCCGGTGTTGTCCACCATCACCAGGCGGTCACCGTCACCGTCGAAGGCGACGCCGAGATCGGCCTTGCATTCCAGCACCTTGGCAGCCAACGCCTCGGGAGCGGTGGAGCCGACACCGTTATTGATATTCAGACCATCCGGGCTGCAACCGATGGCGATCACCTCGGCCCCCAGCTCACGAAACACGGAGGGAGCGATGTGATAGGTGGCACCATGGCCGCAATCCACCACCATCTTCAACCCTTCCAGGCTCAGGTGGCTGGGGAAGGTGCTCTTGCAGAACTCGATGTAGCGACCGGCGGCATCGTCGATGCGCTGGGCCTTGCCGAGCTCGGCCGACTCCACGCACTTGAGTTCGTGATCCAGCTCGGCCTCGATGGCAAGCTCGACGTCATCGGGCAGCTTGGTGCCGTCGGCGGAGAAGAACTTGATGCCGTTGTCGTAATAGGGATTATGGGAGGCGCTGATGACGATACCGGCCTCGGCACGGAAGGTACGAGTCAGATAGGCTACCGCCGGAGTGGGCATGGGCCCCATCAAGATCGCCTTGAGACCGGCGGCGGAGAGTCCAGCCTCCAGCGCCGATTCCAGCATGTAACCGGAGATGCGGGTGTCCTTACCGATCAGCACCTTCTTGGTGCCCTTCTTGGAGAGCACCTTGCCGGCAGCCCAACCCAGCTTCATCACGAAATCCGGGGTAATGGGGTATTCACCCACCTTGCCGCGCACGCCATCGGTGCCGAAGTACTTTCTGGTCATTGTCTGTTCTCTTTTTCTTATTTGGATACGAAATCTTGTCCCGTCATGGTCATCCAGCCCACGCGCAGCGCGTCCATGGTGGCGCGTACGTCGTGTACCCGGATGATCCTGGCACCCTGTTGCAACCCGATAAGGGCACAGGCCAAACTGCCCGCCAGCCGTTCATCGACCGGGCAGCCGAGCAGATTGCCTATCATAGACTTTCGCGACATACCCACCAAGAGCGGCAGATTGTAATCGAGCAACTTGTGCTGATCCGCCAGCAGTTGATAGTTGTGGGCCAGCGTCTTGCCAAAACCGTAACCAGGGTCCAGCAGCAGATGCTCGCGTCTGATCCCCGCCGACAGACAGGCGGCGATGCGCTCGTCAAAAAAAGCCCTCACCTCCCCCAGCAGATCATCATAGTGAGGTTCGGCCTGCATGGTGCGCGGCTGCCCCTGCATATGCATGAGACAGACGGGCACATCAGCCTCCGCTGCCGCAACCAGGGCTCCCGGCTCCAGCAAGGCTCGTACGTCATTGATGAGGTGTGCCCCTGCGGCGCAGCCCTCTCTCATCACCACGGCCTTGGAGGTATCAAGGGAGATCATCACCTCCAGCTCTTGCACTATCCGCTCGACCACGGGGATCACCCGGTCCAGCTCCTCCTGGTCAGTCACATCGGGTGCGCCTGGGCGAGTCGATTCACCGCCGATATCGATGATGGTCGCCCCCTCCGCCATCATCTGGCGCACACGGCTCAGGGCCAGCTCCACCTGATTGAAACGACCACCATCGGAGAAGGAATCCGGTGTCACGTTGAGGATCCCCATCACATGGGGACGCTCGAGGGAAAGACTGCACCCTTTGCTGCTCAATTGCATCTTCACTTCCATCTGCTGAGAAAATCACGCATGTCCGTATAAAGAAAAACCCCGGGCAAGCCCGGGGTTTGGATGATCACGACTTATTTGGCTGGCACGTCGTTCGCCTTGTCGATGTCAGTCAGCGGAGCGCTGCTGTCATCGGCCTGAGCTTTCGCTTCCGGCTCGCTGCTCACGCTGGCGCCACCTTGCGGGGTATCACCGTGTTCATCGTGCCAGTTGCTGGGAGCACGGACCTCGCGACGGGCCATCAGATCGTCGATCTGCTTGGCATCGATGGTCTCGTACTTCATCAGCGCATCTTTCATGGTGTGCAGTACGTCCATGTTGTCCAGCAGGATCTGCTTGGCACGGTCGTAGTTGCGATCGATGACCTGCTTGACCTCCGCATCGATGATGCGAGCGGTGTCGTCGGACATGTGCTTGGCCTTGGCCATGCTGCGACCGAGGAAGACTTCACCGTCCTCTTCCGCATAGAGCATGGGCCCCAGACGCTCGGACATGCCCCACTGGGTGACCATCTTGCGAGCGATGTCGGTGGCACGTTCGATGTCGTTGGACGCGCCGGTCGATACCTTCTCGGCACCGTAGATCAACTCTTCCGCCAGACGGCCGCCGTACAGGCTGGAGATCATGGACTCCAGATGCTGCTTGGAGTGGCTCCAGCGATCCTGCTCGGGCAGGTACATGGTCACACCCAGCGCACGACCACGCGGGATGATGGAGACCTTGTAGACGGGATCGTGATCCGGGACGACGCGACCAATGATGGCGTGACCCGCCTCGTGGTAAGCCGTCATCTCCTTCTCGGACTCCTTCATCACCATGGAGCGACGTTCCGCCCCCATCATGATCTTGTCCTTGGCCTTCTCGAACTCGCTCATGGAGACGACACGACGGCTCTCACGGGCAGAGAACAGGGCGGCTTCGTTGACCAGGTTGGCCAGATCAGCGCCAGAGAAGCCCGGGGTACCGCGAGCGATCAGGGCCGCATTGACGTCATCCGCCAAGGGAACCTTGCGCATATGCACCTTCAGGATCTGCTCACGACCACGGACATCCGGCAGACCGACCACGACCTGACGGTCGAAACGGCCCGGACGCAGCAGTGCAGGGTCCAGTACATCGGGACGGTTGGTCGCGGCGATAACGATGACGCCTTCGTTGCCTTCGAAGCCATCCATCTCGACCAGCATCTGGTTCAGGGTCTGCTCACGCTCATCGTGACCACCGCCGAGACCGGCGCCACGCTGGCGACCGACCGCATCGATCTCATCGATGAAGATGATGCAGGGAGAGGATTTCTTGGCCTGCTCGAACATGTCGCGCACCCGGGAAGCACCCACACCCACGAACATCTCGACGAAATCGGAGCCGGAGATGGTGAAGAAAGGCACCTTGGCTTCACCCGCTATGGCCTTGGCCAGCAGGGTCTTACCGGTACCGGGCGGGCCGACCAGCAGCACGCCGGTGGGGATCTTGCCACCCAGCTTCTGGAATTTGGTCGGATCACGAAGATAGTCGACCAGCTCCTTCACCTCTTCCTTGGCTTCGTCACAACCGGCGACGTCGACGAAGGTGGTCTTGATCTGATCTTCGCTCATCAGGCGAGCCTTGCTCTTGCCGAACGACATGGCACCCTTGCCACCGCCACCCTGCATCTGACGCATGAAGAAGACCCAGACACCGATCAGCAACAGCATCGGGAACCAGGAGATGAGAATGGACGTGATCAGAGACGGCTCTTCCGGCTTCTCACCCACGACTTTGACGTTGTGGTTGAGCATATCGTTGAGCAATTGGGGATCCGGCGCCGGGATGATGGTCGTGAAACGTTCACCGGTGCGCTTGACGCCATTAATGACCTTGCCATCCATCCGCACTTCACGGATCTGCTCTTGGGTCACTTCTTTAACGAAGCTGGAATAGTCCAGCTGGCGACTGTTGGTATCGCTGGGGCTGAAGCTATTGAACACCGACATCAACACGACGGCGATGACCAGCCACAGGATTAGGTTTTTCGCCATGTCACTCAAATCAATGACCTCGCAGACTGACAGTTAACGATGAGGGTTAGGGTACTACAGTTTAAAACCGGTAGCCACAATGTAGACTTCTCGTGAACGGGCACGGGACGAGTCGGGTTTTCGAATCTTGACGGCAGTAAAAAGTTTACGGATTTCATTGAGATAGGCATCAAATCCCTCTCCCTGGAACACCTTGACCACGAAACTGCCGTTGGTGCGCAGCACCTGGTTGCACATGTCCAGCGCCAGTTCGACCAGATACATGGAACGGGCCTGGTCGACCTGCTGGGTGCCACTCATGTTGGGAGCCATATCGGACATCACCACATCCACCTTGTTCGGGCCTACACGTTCCAGCAAGGCGCCGAGTACAGTTTCCTCCCGAAAGTCCCCTTGCAGGAAATCGACACCGGCGATGGAATCCATCGGCAGAATGTCACAAGCGATCACTCGTCCGTTGTCACCCACCTGATCGATGGCGAACTGGGACCAGCCACCGGGGGCCGCCCCGAGATCCACCACCGTCATACCCGACTTGAGCAGCCTGTCCTTGCCCTGGATCTCGTCAATCTTGAACACGGCGCGGGAACGCAGTCCCAATTTCTGGGCTTTTTTGACGTATTGATCGTCAAAATGCTCTTTTAACCAGCGGGTTGAACTCGGGGAATGCTTTTTCTGGGTCATGATTGTCGACTTTAAAAAACCACAAGGGCTATTAGTATTAAGGGCTAAGTGGGGGTAGAATACGCCCCTTTCAACCCTGACTTATGAAGAAATTGCCATGATTCTCAACAATAAACAGAGACAGTACCTCAAGGGCCTCGCCCACAGCCTGAAGCCGGTCGTCCTGCTGGGACAACACGGTCTGACCGAAGGGGTGCTGGCCGAGATCGATCTGGCCCTGGCCCACCACGAACTGATCAAGGTTAAGGTTGCGTCTGAAGATCGTGAGATGAAACAGCTGGTGATGGACGCCATCGTCCGTGAGACCGGCGCCACCAAGGTACAGAGCATGGGCCACGTGCTGACCATCTACCGTCAGGCCACCGAACCCAAGATCCAATTACCGCGCAAGTAACAGGAAAGAGCATTCGCTCTTTCCTTCATTTCTTTCCCTTCTTCCCAAGTCGCTTGCCAAAATAGTCATCAGGCCCTTAACCTGCGATGAATACTTGCGGATACCTCTATGGACAAGCAACCAATCCTCACCGATGAGGAGCTGACCATGCTGCGGGAGCTGGGAAACGCCGAGGAGATGGCCACCGGCCAGTTCCTGCGGGGTTACCTGAACCCTCCCCTGCAAAGCCTGCTGCAACGTGCCGACGCCCTGGTGCTCGAAGCCCGCATCGCCGGCCATCAGTTGCGCTTCCCTCTCTACAACACCGAGCAGGAGGAGGGCCACGGCGAACTGCGCATCGCAGCCCCGGCCATTTCCGAGCTGGGCCATGCTCATCTGCGCCCCTGGCGCCTCGATGTCAGCGCCAGCTTGCAGACGGCGGATGGAACCTATGAAGTTCCCAGCCTCTCGGTGGGTGGCCTCATCGCAACGGGATTGCCCCCAACCCTTGGCAGGGGCAATACGTTCGACGGGATCCTGCTGATCGAAAGCCTTCTCCCTCTGCCAATCACCGCCACCCTGATAAGACCCATCAGGTCCCATCGACCGGGACAGGATTGGGCGCTGCAGTACCAACTAGGTCAGGTAGACAGGGAGCGACTGCGGGACTGGATCTTCCTGCGCCACCAGGATGCCTTCACCCGGGAATATCAGGCGGAGTGAATGCAAACAGGGGAGCCGGGCTCCCCTGTTTCGTCAGTCACATCCCTTAGTTTAGAGATATTCGACTGCCAGGATCTCGTACTCCACGTCACCCGCAGGGGTCTTGACGATGGCCACGTCGTCCACTTCCTTGCCGATCAGGGCACGGGCGATGGGAGAGTTCACGGAGATCATGTTCTGTTTGATGTCCGCCTCGTCATCACCCACGATGCGGTACACCACTTCCTCTTCCGTCTCGCTTTTCAGCAAGGTCACGGTCGCACCAAAAATGACGCGGCCATTGTTGGCGATCTTGGTGATGTCGATCACCTGGGCATTGGAGAGCTTGCCTTCAATCTCCTGAATGCGGCCTTCACAGAAACCCTGTTGTTCACGAGCGGCATGGTATTCGGCGTTTTCTTTCAGATCACCATGCTCACGGGCCTCAGCGATCGCTTCGATAATCTGGGGACGCAGCTCGCTCTTCAGATAGTCGAGCTCTTGGCGCAGCTTCTCGGCGCCGCGAACAGTCATCGGAGTATGATTCATAGTCGAAACCTGGGTTGCTTTATAAAGAGAAGCTGCGGCAATCAAAGAGAGCCGCAGCTATCGGTTCGGATGGGGCATCTTAATATGAAGCTGCCACAAAATCCATGGAAGCCCCTGAGAGCGGGATCGCGCTTTAGGGGGAAACCGGCCCGCCTTCCGACACGCCGATGGGAGCCGAGACGGTCGGCTTGCCCTGCATGATGGAGATCTCCACCCGTCGGTTCATGCGCCTGTTCTCCGGGCTGTTGTTGGGCACCAGCGGCTGGGAATCCGCCATGCCCTGCACCACCAGTCGGTTGGAATCAAACCCCGGCACCTTGATCATCTGGTGGGCCACCGCCACTGCGCGCTGGGAAGACAACTCCCAGTTGGACTGGAACAGTTCGTCCTGGGTGGCCACATCATCGGTATGACCGGAGACGGTGATCTCCCCCGGCACATCCTTGAGCAGCGCAGCCACCTTGCGGATCACCGGCCAGAACTGGGGCTGAAGGAAGGCAGAGCCAGCAGGAAATGCCGCCTTTTCACGTATGCGAATGATGATCTGCTGCCCCAACGCCTCTATCTCGATGGCGCCGTCCTGGATCTGGGCCTGCATCTGCTCGGCCAGGGATTTCGCCAGGGCGTTGGACTGCTCCTGCGCCTTCTGGGCCTGATGGGCGCTGTCGCCCCCCGTCAGGTTGCCGTCCGTCTTGTCCTTGCCGCCGGCCTGATCCGAGTCGCCGGGCTGGAATTCCAGCTCGGTCTGGGTCAGATCGATGGTCTGCTGCATGATGGTATCGATAGGGGTCGGCTCGGGCCGCCCAGGCCTGAACTCCTGCGCGATGACGGAGGTGCCCTTGGGGATGTCCTTCACCTCCAGGATGTTCTGCACCCCAAACGCCTTCTCCATGGATCCCGCTATCTGCTTGAACTTCTGCACATCCATCTCGGCAAAGGAGAGCAAGAGCACGAAGAAGCACATCAGCAGCGACATCAGATCGGCGAAGGTGCCCATGTAGCCGGGCAGACCGGGAGGCGGACACTTGCACTTTGACATGACGGCTCCTACTCGATCCCGTTATTGCGCTTGGACTGGTGCAGGTAGTTTTGCAGCATGGCCTGGATCACCCGCGGATTCTGACCGTCCTGGATCCCCATGATGGCGTCCAGGATCAGGGTACGGCTCAGCCGCTCCTCGCCGCTGCGCAGTTCCAGCTTGTCGGCGATGGGAATGGCGATCATGTTGGCCTCGATGGCGCCATAGAGGGTGGTCAGCAAGGCCACCGCCATGGCCGGACCGATGGACTTGGGATCGCTCATGTTGGCCAGCATGGCCACCAGCCCCACCAGGGTACCTATCATGCCCATGGCCGGCCCCAGATCCCCGAGGGAGCGAAACACCTTGATGGCGGTGACATGACGTTCAGAGGTCAGGTCGATGTCCTTTTCCATCACGGCCCGCACCACATCGGCGTCGTGACCATCCACCAGCATGTCGATGCCCTTCTTCATGAAGGCATTGGGGATCTCCGCCGCCTCCAGGGCCAGGAAACCGCCCTTGCGCGCGGCATCGGCCAGTTCGACAGCCTTGGCGATGAGGTCATCAAGCTTGTCCCCCTTATACATGAAGGCTTTGCCCGCCACCTTGAAGGCCATGAAAAACTGGTTGAGGTTGAACTTCATCATGCAGATGAACAGGGAGCCCAATATGGTGATATAGACCGACGGCATATCCACATACATGGTCACCGGACCGCCCAACAACATGCCATAGATGACGACGCCAAAGCCCAGCACTATGCCTATCAGACTGCCTAAATCCACGTCCCTACTCCTGTCATCTAAGTTGCCATTTTTTATACTGCGTTGAATTTTCTGCTATTGCGCCGCGAGCAGCAAGCCCGATACAAGGCAATAACCATCAGGCAATCACTGGATGCCAGTCCCAGCTTATCGGCCAACCGCGCGATAGTTTGAGCACTCTGCGCTTTTCTGCCTCCCCCCGCTGCCCGGTCGATGTTAAGATGAGCCGTTTTTTCAATCCCCGAGGATGGACATGGCCAGTAAAAAAATCGACCGCCTGAGTTTTGACGCCACCCTGGAAGAGCTGGAAACCATAGTGCATCAGCTCGAACAAGGCTCACTCCCCCTCGAGGAGGCACTCAAGCAGTTTGAACAAGGCATTCACCTGGTACGGGCTGGCCAGCAGAAGCTGGAGCAGGCCGAACAGAAAATCCAGATCCTGCTGACCCAGGCCGACGGCAGCGAACAGGCGGTTCCCTTCGCCCCTGAGCAAGGAGAGGAGTGAGTGACCCTGGACGACTTCACCCGCCTGCACCGCCAGCGCATCGACGACTGTCTCTCGGCGCAGCTTGACGCCCTTCCCCCCATGGCCCCCCGTCTGCGGGATGCCATGAAATACGGGCTGCTGCTCGGTGGCAAACGGGTGCGTCCCTTCCTGGTCTATGCCGTGGGCGAGATGCTGGGCGTTCCGAGTGAGCGACTCGACGGCCCCGCCGCCGCGGTGGAGTGCATCCACGCCTACTCCCTGCTGCACGACGACCTGCCCGCCATGGATGACGACGATCTGCGTCGCGGCCAACCGACGGTACACAAGGCTTTTGATGAAGGCACCGCCATCCTGGCGGGAGATGCCCTGCAGACCCTGGCGTTTTCCATCCTGGCCGACCACCCCCTTCCCGAGACGCTGCTGGCCAACCGGGTACGGATGCTGAGCACCCTGGCCCGTGCTTCCGGCTACCTCGGCATGTGCGGTGGTCAGGCACTGGATCTGGAAGCCGAGAGCCGCCGGGTCAGCCTCGCCGAACTCGAACAGGTGCATCGTCACAAGACCGGCGCCCTCATCGAATGCGCCGTCACCCTGGGTGCCCTGTGCAAGGAAGATGTCGCGCCACAGACCCTGGCCGCCCTGCAATCCTATGCGGCCGCCATCGGTCTCGCCTTCCAGGTGCAGGATGACATCCTCGACATCACCGGCGATACCGCGACCCTGGGCAAGCCGCAAGGCTCGGATCTGGCGCTGGAAAAGAGTACCTATCCGGCCCTGCTCGGACTCGACAATGCCCGTGAGCTGGCTCGCGAACTGCATGACAAGGCCTTAACAGCCCTGCAATCCTTGCCCTACAATACCGACATTCTGGAAGCGTTTGCCGATTACATCATCGAGCGAACCCACTAAACGCTGGATAACAGTAACAAGATGAGCGTTGATATAAGCGAATACCCCAACCTGGCCCTCGCGGACACGCCGGTCGAATTGCGATCCCTGCCCTTCGAGCGCCTGCCCGTGCTGTGCAACGAGCTGCGCGAATACCTGCTGCGCTCGGTGAGCCGCTCCAGCGGTCACTTTGCCTCCGGTCTTGGCACCGTCGAGCTGACGGTCGCCCTGCACTATGTCTACAACACCCCCTTCGATCGGCTGGTCTGGGACGTGGGCCATCAGGCCTATCCCCACAAGATCCTGACCGGTCGGCGCGATCGCATTCACACCATCCGCCAGAAGGATGGTCTCCACCCCTTCCCCTGGCGCGACGAGAGCGAGTATGACGTCCTCAGTGTCGGCCACTCCAGCACCTCCATCGGTGCCGCGCTCGGCATGGCCGTTGCCGCCGAGCACGAAGGGCTGGGACGCAAGGTGGTCGCCGTCATCGGCGACGGGGCCATCACCGCCGGCATGGCGTTCGAGGCCCTCAACCACGCGGGCGACGTCCACAAGGACATGCTGGTGGTGCTCAATGACAACGAGATGTCCATTTCCGAGAATGTCGGGGCGCTGAACAACCACCTGGCCCGGCTGATGTCCGGCAAGCTCTACACCACCATCCGCGAGGGTGGCAAGAAGGTGCTGGCGGGGGTTCCCCCGGTCAAGGAGCTGGCCAAGCGGGCAGAAGAACATCTGAAAGGCATGGTGGTGCCCGGCACCCTGTTCGAGGAGTTCGGCTTCAACTATATCGGCCCCATCGACGGCCATGACATCGGCGCCCTGGTCGAGACCCTGCGCAACATGCGCAACCTCAAGGGTCCCCAGCTGCTGCACGTCAAGACCAAGAAGGGCAAGGGTTACGAGCCCGCCGAGAAGGATCCCATCGGTTATCACGCCGTGCCCAAGTTCAATCCGGACGACTGCACCCTGCCCAAAAGCAGCGGCGGCAAGCCGACCTTCTCCGCCATCTTCGGCCAGTGGCTGTGCGACATGGCCGCGAAGGACGAGAAGCTGGTCGGCATCACCCCCGCCATGCGCGAGGGCTCGGGGCTGGTCAAATTCAGCCAGCAGTATCCGGATCGCTATTTCGACGTGGCCATCGCCGAGCAGCATGCGGTCACCTTCGCCGCCGGGCTCGCCATCGCGGATCAGAAACCCGTGGTGGCTATTTACTCGAGCTTCCTGCAGCGGGCCTATGACCAGTTGATCCACGACGTGGCACTGCAGAAGCTGCCGGTGCTGTTTGCCATCGACCGGGCCGGTCTGGTGGGCGCCGATGGCCCCACCCATCAGGGGGCCTTCGACATCAGCTTCCTGCGCACCGTGCCGAACATGGTGGTGATGACCCCGTCCGATGAGAACGAGTGCCGCCAGATGCTCTACACCGGCTACCGGTGCAACCTGCCTGCGGCGGTGCGCTACCCCCGTGGCAGCGGCTGCGGCATCGAGGTCCAGAATGAGATGACGGCGCTGGAGATAGGCAAGGGGCGCATTGTCCGTGACGGCAAGGGCATCGCCATCCTGGCATTCGGTACCCTGCTGCACCAGGCCAAGGCCGCCGCCGAGGCGCTGGATGCCACCCTGGTGGACATGCGCTTCGTCAAACCCATGGACGAGGCGCTGGTGCTCTCCCTTGCCGCGACCCACGACCAATTCGTCACCCTGGAAGACAACGCCATCATGGGCGGCGCCGGCTCCGCGGTGAACGAGCTGCTGATGCGCAGCAAACAGTGCAAACCGGTACTGAATCTCGGGCTGCCAGACCGCTTTATCGAGCAAGGCACCCAGGAGGAGATCTACACCCTGCTGGGGCTCGATGGCACTGGTATCCTCGCCAGCATCGAGGCCTGGCAACAGGCCTGATGACCATCCAGTCACGAAAAAGGGCGCCATCATGGCGCCCTTTTTGATTGCTTCAATTATCGACTCGGGTCTTAGCCTTTGTAGATCTTGGGGTTGAACACATCCCGCAGCCAGTCACCGAGCAGGTTGATCACCAGCACCAGCACCACCAGGCAGATCCCCGGGAAGGCGGTGATCCACCAGGAGCCGGAGAAGATGTAGTTGAAGCCCACACTGATGAGGGACCCCAGAGACGGCTGATCCACCGGCATGCCGAGCCCCAGGAAGGAGAGCGCGGCCTCACTCATGATGGCGTTCGCCACCTGCACGGTGGAGATGACCAGGATGGGCGACAGGCAGTTCGGCAGAATGTGGCGGAACATGATGCGCGGGGCACGGAACCCCATCACCTGGGCCGCTTCCACATACTCCTTCTTCTTCTCGGCCAGCACCGAGGCGCGCACCGTCCGGGCATATTGCGGCCATTCGGCGATACCGATGATCACCACCAGCATCAGGATGGCGAACTTGGAGTAAAACTCCGAGCCAAAGGTCGCCTGGAAGATGGCGGAGATGATGATGGCCACCATCATGGTGGAGAAAGAGAGCTGCACATCGGCAAAACGCATCAGCAGGTTGTCGATACGGCCACCGAAATAGCCCGCCAGCAGGCCGATGACGATGCCGAGCAGCAACTGCAGTGCCACCGCGAACAGGCCGATGGTCAGGGAGATGCGGGCACCGTACAGAATTGTGCTCCAGATATCGCGGCCCTGGTTGTCGGTGCCGAGCCAGAAGCGCTCCTCGCCCCCTTCCAGCCAGGAGGGTGGCAGTTCCGCATCCATCAGATCGAAGCTGGTCAGATCGTAGACGTTATGGGGGGCCAGCCAGGGCGCCAGCAGGGCCCCCAGCACGAACACCACAAACACCGCGAAGCTGAACATGGCTACCTTGTCCCGCAGGAAGTAGTAGACGATGTCAGAGTTCTTGAAACGTGCCCAACGGCTTGGGCTTGCAGTCATAGCCTTACTCATGATGCTTACCCCTTGGCGGTCAAGTTAACGGTCGGGTTGATGAACCCGTAAAGCAGGTCGACCAGGGTATTGGTCACCACGAAGATGAGACCCACGAAGATGACGTAGGCGGTGATGAGCGGCGTATCGACCCGGTGGATTGCCTCGAGGAACAGGAAGCCGGTCCCCGGCCACTGGAATACGCTCTCGGTCAGAATGGTGTAGGCCACCATGGTACCGATCTGCACGCCGCCGACGGTGATGACCGGCAGCATGGTGTTCTTCAGGGCGTGCTGATAGTAGACCTTGTTGTTGTCCAGCCCCTTGGCGCGGGCAAACTTGACGTACTCGGAGGAGAGTTGCTCCAGCATCTCTGAGCGCACCAGCCGGATGAACAGCGGCAGCATGATGGAGGAGAGCGACACCGCGGGCAGGATCAGGTGCAAGATCCCGTCCCAGGTGAAGAAGCCCGACTCCCAGCCCAGCAGGTTGTAGGTCTCGCCACGGCCATAGGCCGGCAGCCAGCCCAGCTGGATGGAGAAGAGATACATCAACATGATGGCCGTCAGGAAGACCGGGATCGAGATACCGATGCTGCTGACCGCCATGATGAGCTTGGTGAGCACGCTGCGTGGCCTGATCGCCGAATATACCCCCAGCGGAATGGAGACAACGACGATGATGATGGCGGCGGCAAACACCAGCTCAAGGGTAGCCACCAGCTTGTCGAGGATCACCTCGAGAGCCGGTCGCTTGAAGAAGTAGGAAGTGCCCAGATCCCCCTGCACCGCGTTCTGCAAGAAGCGGCTGTATTTCACCAAAAAGGGATCGTTGAGGCCCATCTTGTCGCGCAGCTCCTGGCGCACGGACTCGGAGACGGATTGTCCCACCAGCTCGCGCAGCGGATCCCCCAGGTTGTCCTGGATGGAGAAGGCGACCAGGCTGATGACGAACATCACTATCACGGCCTGATAGAACCGTTTCAGCAGGAATGTAAACATGCTTGTCCTTCTACGTGGCCTGTGTCGTGGCACAGGCTTCTGTTAATGGCGGGGGCGCCAGCAATGACCACCCCCGCCAGGTCCTTCCTTAGCGCTTCGCTTACTTGTTGACCACCAGGTCACCCAGGTAAGGGAAGTTCATCACGTTGACCACCGGCTTGATATCGACGTTCTTCTTGGCACCGTAGGCCAGATCTTCCCAGTGCAGCGGCACATAGGCGGCGTCGTCGATCAGCATGGCTTCCACCTTCTGCAGGATGGCGGCGCGCTTGGCCGGATCGGTCTCGGTGTTCGCATCCATCACCATCTTGTCAGCTTCTGCGTTGGCATAACCGCCGCAGTTGTACTGACCCATGCCGGTCTTGGCATCCTTGGTGAAGGTCAGGAACTCGAAGAAGTTCGCAGTATCTTCGGTATCCGCGTGCCAGCCGATCAGCTGCATGTCGGAGGCGCACTTGTCAAACTCCGGCCAGTACTGGGCCACCGGCATGGTCTTCAGATCCACCTTGATGTTGATCTTGGACAGCATGGCGGAGACAGCCTGGGCGATCTTGACGTCGTTGACGTAGCGGGCGGCCGGGGAGATGAAGCTCACCTTGAAGCCTTTCTCGTAACCGGCTTCCTTCATCAGCTCCTTGGCCTTGGCCAGATCATACTGGGGCTTGAGCGCCTCGTTGTAGCCGGCATAGCCTTTCGGGCTCAGCTGGCCGGCCGGGGTGCCGAAGCCTTTGTTGATCTTGTCGACGATACCCACCTGGTTGATGGCGTAGTTGATCGCCTGACGCACGCGCTTGTCTTTCAGCGCCGGGTTGGTGTTCTGGTTCAGCTCGATGATGATGGCGCGGGTACCGGACAGGGTCACCAGCTGGGAATCCTTGCCGTTCTTCACACGCTCCAGATCGTTCGGGGCAACCGGGTAGATCATGTCAACGTCACCACCCAGCAGGGCGGCTACGCGGGTCGCGTCTTCCTTGATCGGCACCACGGTCAGGTTCTGGACGTTGCCCTTGGAGGCCTTGTCCCAGTAGTTGGCGTTGCGCACGTATTCCAGCTTCACGCCCTGCTCACGGAACTTGACGCTGAACGGGCCGGTACCGGAGACGTGGGTGGAGGCGTAGGAGTCGCCGTTCTTGACGATCTCGGCCTTGTCTTTGCCGGCTTCATCCTTGCCGGTGTAGAACTTGGAGTCCATCGGGAAGATGTAGGTGACGGTCTGCAGCACCAGCGGGAACGGCTTGGCGGTGATGAGATCCACGGTGAAATCATCCACCTTCTTCACTTCGGCGATGGGGTCGAAGATGGCCTTGAAGTCCGGGGAGGCCTTCAGACGGTTGACGGTCCACACCACGTCATCGGCGGTGAAGTCGTTGCCGGAGTGGAACTTGACGCCCTTGCGCAGGTGGAAACGTACGGTCTTGTCGTCGATACGCTCATACTTTTCGGCCAGACGCGGCTCGAATTGCAGATCCTGGGTGTAACGCATCAGGGGATCGAACACCAGGTGAGACATCTCCAGGGTCTGACCGGAGAGCTGCTCCTGCGGATCCAGCGAGGTGGCGTCGGAGGCGACGGCTACCTTGATGTCAGCGGCAGAGACGTTGAACGCGAGGCCAGCGGCGAACAGCGCCATGGCGATCTTGGATAATCCTTTCTTCATGTCTTTCTCCATGCTTTTGGCTTTTTATTGACACTTTTTTTGACAAACAGATCGGCGAAGCCTTTTTCCTGACTCGGCTTTCCTAGCTTGCGATCTCCAGCCCCTCGCGGGACATTCCCTTAAATTCCGGCATGAGGGAAATCAGCTTGCGGCTGTACTCATGCTCGGCATTGGTAAAGAGTTTCTCGGTCTCGGCCACTTCCACCAGATGACCGTGACGCATCACCCCGATGCGATCGCACATCTGGCGGATGACCGGCAAATCGTGACTGATGAACAGCATGGTGAGCCCGAGTTCCTGCTGCAAGTCTTTGAGCAGGTTGAGGATCTGGGCCTGCACCGAGACGTCCAGCGCCGAGGTGGGCTCGTCGCAGATGAGGAAGCGCGGGCGGGTCGCCAAGGCACGGGCAATGGAGATGCGCTGACGCTGGCCACCGGAGAACTCGTGGGGATACTTGACCCCGGCACCGCGGCCCAGCCCCACGTGATCCAGCAGATCGCTGACGATGCCCTCGATCTGGCTCTCGCTGCTCGCCAGCTTATGGAAGCGGATGGGCTCGGCGATGATGTCACGCACCTTCATGCGCGGGTTCATGGACGAGTAAGGGTTCTGGAACACCATCTGCATCTGGCGGCGCAGCGGACGACGGGCATGCTCGCTTTTCAGGGCGGTGAGATCGATGCCCTCGAACACGATGTTGCCGCTATCAGGCGGATAGAGACCGGTGATGGCGCGGGCGATGGTGGACTTGCCGGAACCGGACTCCCCCACCAGACCGAAGGTCTCGCCCTCGAAGATCTCGAAATTGATGTTGTTGCAGGCGTGCACGAACTGGCGACGGCTCGGGAAGATGGAGTTCTTGGTGACGAACCTCAGATCCACGTTCTCCACCCGCAGCAGCGCCCCTTCATAGGCGCGCTCATCCTGACTCTGGCCGAGCCAGTGGGTCTTGAGATCGATGCTGGTATCCGCCGCACCCGCCTCTTCGATGTAGGAGACCAGGGGGAAGCGCACCAGCTTCACATCGGAGCGGGGCACCGCCGAGATGAGGCTGCGGGTATAGGGATGGTTCGGGGCCCCCAGTACCTGTTCTGTGGTGCCGAACTCCACCAGATCCCCGCGATACATGACCGCCACCTTGTCAGTGACGTTGGAGACCACGCCCATGTCGTGGGTCACCAGCATGCAACCCACCTGACGCTCCTTGCACAGGGTGCGGATGAGCTGGAGGATCTGATCCTGAATGGAGACGTCCAGCGCCGTGGTCGGCTCATCGGCGATGATGAGCTCGGGATCGCCGGAGAGGGCGATGGCGATGACCACCCGCTGACGCATGCCGCCGGAGAACTGGTGAGGGTACTGCTTGATGCGTACTTCCGGTTGCGGGATCCCGACCGCAGCCATCAACTCGAGGGCCTTGGCAAGGGCGGCCTCGCGAGAGAGTTCGGTATTGGCCAGGATGGTTTCAACCAGCTGATGTTCGACGGTGAACAGCGGGTTGAGGGACGTCATGGGATCCTGGAAGATGAAGCCGATGCGAGAGCCGCGGATGGCTCGCATCTCGTTCTGGCTCTTGCCAGAGATGAGTTCGCCGTTGAGATAGATATCGCCACGGGCGATGCGACCGGGCGGGCTCAACAGATCGATGACGGCATTGCCGATGGTGGATTTGCCGGCACCTGACTCACCGACCACTCCGACGACCTCCCCCTTTTCGACAGAAAAAGAGAGATCCTTCACCGCGGCCAGCACCCCGTAGCGGGAGGGGTACTCGATCCGCAAGTTTTTCACTTCGAGCAAGGACATGTTTACCTCTGCGGGGGACATCCGTCCCAAATAATTCGTCCGTAAATCAGCGCAGATGCTGGTGGTGCCTTGACAGTTATCTTGAGTGTTCGTGTTGCATGAAAAACGCTCAATCCATGAGGCAGTCAAACCAGCGATCCGGGCGGGTTTTTTGCATTTTTTTGGAATAACCCGCGAGTAAGTTAGTCGGTTTGCCCGCGGGTGTAAATGATCCCGTTATACAATTTCGCAATACTTTGCGCAGATAACGCTTTCATCATAGGTATAAAATAGCGACAAACATCACACTACCAGATGTTGTGATGGTAATGCCATAAAATGCATCATTTTAATGTCAACAAAATCATAACAACCAATCATATCCACTACGCCACCCAAGTATTCAAGTCTCGAATGAGTAGTGAATATTTATGTGAAATGATTTTTTGGCGGCAGCATATATGGATGAAGGAAAAATAAGCAGAGATAAATAGGGAGAAGGCAGCATCTTCCACCGCCCCCGGAAAGGCTCGGCGAAGGGTCAACGAGGGGATTGCATACAAAACGACGCAGGCCCGGCAATGGCCGGACCTGCGTCGCTAGCGAGGGGCTCGCCGGTCTACCCCCTCGAGGCGACCTTGAGCTGAGGCATTCACCCCTTGGCCGTCAGTGCACCCAGTACGCCAACAGCTGCATGCAGCACAGGGCGAACAGGCCGGCGATGAGATCGTCCAGCATGATGCCAAGACCGCCGTGGATGCGGCGATCGAACCAGGAGATGGGCCAGGGCTTGATCACGTCGAACAGCCGAAACAGCACGAAACCGGCCAGTATCCAGGCCCAGCCGGCCGGGGCCGCTATCATTGTGACGCCAAAGCCAATCACCTCGTCCCAGACGATGGCGCCGTGATCCGGCATGCCGATGGCGTCGGTGGCTCCCTGACAGAGCCAGATCCCCACCAGGAAGCCCACCGCCAGCAGGGCGATGAACCAGGGGGTGGAGAGCCCGCTCACCAGCCAATAGAGCGGGACTGCCACCAGCGTCCCCATGGTGCCCGGTGCCCAGGGAGAGAGCCCGGCGCCAAAGCCCACCGCCAGCAGATGGCGCGGGTTTCTCAGGTTCAGCCGTTTCAGTTCGGGTTTTATCATCATCCTTGTCGATTCCAGTCAGTCGGCGCCAGCTGGCGGCCCCAGTTCCACGCCATCATGCGAAGTGATCCCATCCCTTGAGCTCCAGCGCCACCGGTTGATCGTCCAGCAGATAGTCGATGCCAGGCTCCCCGGCCAGGATGCGGCCGATGCGGGTAAACTTGACCCCGCAGTTGGCCAGCGCCGTGTCCAGGGCACCGTGATGCTCCTGGGGCACGGTGAAGCAGAGCTCGTAGTCATCGCCACCCGCCAGCGCCAGTTGCCAGGCCGCCTCGGCGGAGACCGCATCCTGCAACACCGGTGAGAGGGGCAACAGGTTGAGATCGATCTGGGCCCGCACGCCGGAGGCCTTGAGGATGTGGCCGAGATCCGAGGCCAGGCCGTCGGAGAGATCCAGCGCGCTGTTTGCCAGCCCGCGCAGGGCCTGACCCGCCAGGATGCGGGGATGGGGATGATCGAGCCTGGGCAGCACGGCCGCCAGCTGGTTCTCGTTCAATACCCGCTTGCCGAGCAGATGGGAAAGGGCGAGGGCCGCATCCCCCAGGGTGCCGGTCACATAGATGCCGTCCCCCGCCTTGGCGCCGCTGCGCAGCAGGGCGCGGCCGGTGGGCACGGATCCCTTCACCGAGACGGTGATAGAGAGGGGCCCGCGGGTCATGTCTCCCCCCACCAGGGCCACGTTGTAGTACTCGGCGAGTTCCAGGAATCCCTCGGCAAAACCGGCGACCCAGGCCTCGTTGATGGCGGGCAGGGTCAGGGCCATGGAGACCCAGCGCGGCTCGGCGCCCATGGCAGCGAGATCGGACAGGTTGACCGCCAGCGCCTTGTAGCCGAGATCCACCGGATCCATGTCGGGGAAAAAGTGGACGCCGCTCACCAAGGTATCCGTGCTCACCGCCAGCTGGGTATCCGCAGGCAGGGTCAGCAGGGCGCAATCATCTCCCGGGCCCAGCACCACATCCTTGCGGGCGTGGGGGACCTTGAAGTACTTCTCAATCAGCTCAAATTCACCCATACAGTAAAAAGCCAGCGGTTAGGCTGGCTCCTCTCTTAAGGCTGATGGACAGCGGATCAACGCTTTGGCAGCGTCTTGATCACCTTGTCCAGAACACCGTTGACAAACTTGTGGCTGTCATCGGCGGCGAAGGCTTTGGCCAGCTCGATCGCTTCGTTGATCACCACGCGCGGCGGCACATCATCGCGACGGGTCAGCTCGTAGGTCGCCAGACGCAGGATCGCCTTGTCCACCATGTCCACTTCTTCCAGCGGACGGGAGAGGAAAGGTGCAAACACCTTGTCCAGCTCGTTGCAGTGGAGGGCTACCCCGAACAGCAGATCGCGGAAATAGTTCAGGTCCACACCCTTGGTGTCCTGATCGATCTTGAACTGCTCTTCGATGTCGCCCACGTTGGCCTGGGTCATCTGCCACTGGTAGATGGCCTGGGTGGCGCAATGACGGGCCTTACGGCGCTCGGACGGTTTCAATGTTTTATTCCTTAAAGCTGTTTCAGGACGTTGATCATTTCGAGCGCGCTCAGCGCAGCCTCTGCACCCTTGTTACCCGCCTTGGTACCGGCACGCTCGATGGCTTGTTCGATGTTTTCTGTGGTCAGCACGCCGAAGGCGACGGGAATGTCATACTCCATCATCACCTGGGCCAGGCCCTTGCCGTTCTCGCTCGCCACCAGTTCGAAGTGGTAGGTGCCGCCACGGATGACGGTGCCGAGGGCGACGATGGCGTCATATTGACCACTCTTGGCCAGCTTCTTGGCCGCCAGGGGGATCTCAACGGCACCCGGTACGCGCACCAGGGTCAGATTGCTCTCCTGGACCTGGCCTTGACGTTTGAGCACGTCCAGCGCGCCATTCACCAGGCTGTCATTGATGAAGCTGTTGAAACGGGCAACGACAATAGCAACACGCGCCTCGGGAGCGGCGATATTTCCTTCGATAATCTTCATTGGAAATCCTGTCTCTGTGCAATCAATGGGGCCGTCAATGGGGCCGCGGCCAAAAGTGCGCACATTCTAGCACAACAGACCCGCGACAAAAAACCATGCCCGCACAAGGCGGGCAGGCATTGAAGGTTTTATCCGTTCGCGGCGCTCATCCGGGGATTCACCGCCCCATCCCGCCCCTTCCGGCTGACGTTCGGCACGGGGCTGGCATCGGCGAATCGCCAACGCGCTTATTCGCCGACGTATTCCACCACTTCCAGGCCGAAGCCACCGAGGGCGTGATACTTCTTCGGTGAGCTCAGCAGGCGCATCTTGCCGACGCCGAGGGTCTTCAAGATCTGGGAACCCACGCCGACCCGGCGCGAGGTGCCCTGCCACCTGGCCCCTTCCGGTGCCAGTCCCTTGTCGGCGGCTTCGAACGCCTTGACCCGGGTCAGCAGCTCGTTGCCATCGGCCTCCGCCCCCAGGATAACCAGCACACCGCCCTCGTCGGCGATGCGGGCCATGGATTTCGCCAGCGGCCAGCTGCGGGCGCTGTGGCGATCGGTCAGCAGCAGATCGCTCAGCACGTCGTGCAGGTGCACCCGTACCAGGGTCGGCTCATCGGCCTGGATCTCCCCCTTCTTCAGGGCGAAATGGACCTGGTTGTCGATGGTGTCGCGGAAGGTGATGAGGTCAAACTCGCCATGTTCGGTGGGCAGCTTGCACTCGGCCACCTTCTCCACCGTGGTCTCGTGCTGGTTGCGATACTCGATGAGATCCGCGATGGTGCCGAGCTTGATGCCGTGCTGTTCGGCAAACACTTCCAGATCCGGGCGACGGGCCATGGTGCCGTCTTCGTTGAGGATCTCGACGATGACGGAGGCCGCCTCGTAACCGGCAAGACGCGCCAGATCGCAGCCCGCCTCGGTGTGGCCGGCCCGGGTCAGCACGCCGCCATCTTGCGCCATCAGCGGGAAGATGTGGCCAGGCTGCACCAGATCGGCGGCCTTGGCATCGGGCGCCACTGCCGCCTGCACGGTCACCGCGCGATCGGCGGCGGAGATGCCGGTGGTCACCCCTTCGGCCGCTTCGATGGTCACGGTGAAGGCGGTGGAGAACTGGGCATTGTTGCGGTCCACCATCAGCGGCAGCGCCAGCTGCTTGCAGCGATCCCGGGTCAGGGTCAGGCAGATGAGGCCACGGCCGTAGCGGGCCATGAAGTTGATATCCTCGGGGCGGACACAGGAGGCGGCCATGATGAGGTCCCCTTCATTCTCCCTGTCTTCGTCATCCATCAGGATCACCATCTTGCCAGCCTTGATATCGGCAATGATTTCCTGGGTTGTGCTCAGCGCCATGGGCTACTCCATCAACATGCTTCGGGATTGAGCCTGCGGGCTCGATTTGATTCGGGTAATGCTGCTCTAGATGGGGGCACCGGCCCCCGTTTCAACCTGAGCGGGATCACAGAAAACCGTTTTGACCCATCAATCAGCAAGGTGTGCCGGTGCATGAGCGGCCGGGCTCCCTGCCAAGGCCCTCCAGCCCCACTGAATCGCCGCCATCAAGCAGCAACTTCAACTGCAAAACAGAGAATCCATAGCAAAGTACAACTGTCATTTTCAACCAGACAGAGACTTGCACTGCCTACAAGAAGCCGGATTGGGCCAGTTTTTCCAGGGTCAGGGTCGAGCCGCTCTGTTCCTGGGCCCTGCCCTGCATCAGCCGCTCCAGATAGCGGGCTATCTGATCCACCTCGAGGTTCACCTTATGGCCCGGCTTCCAGTTCGCGATCGTGGTCTCCTGGGCGGTGTGGGGCACTATGGTGAGGCGGAACAGATTGCCCTCTACGGCGTTGACCGTGAGGCTGATGCCATCCACCGCGATGGAGCCCTTCTCGGCGATGTAGCGGGCAAGATCGGTCGGTGCCGCAATCCAGTACTCGATGGCGCGGCCGCTGCCGGACTTGCTCTTCACCTCGCCGATGCCATCCACGTGGCCCGAGACCAGATGGCCGCCGAGGCGGGAGGTCGGCATCAGGGCTTTTTCCAGATTGACCGCATCCCCCACCTTGGCCTCGGCAAAACCGGTGCGGGACAGGGTTTCCAGCGACACGTCGGCGGTATAGCTCTTGTCGCCGAGGGCCACCACGGTCAGGCAGACACCGTTGGTGGCGATGGAGTCGCCCAGCTTGACGTCACTGAAGTCCAGGGTCGGGGCATGCACGGTGAGGGCCATGTCCTCCCCCTGACGACGCAGGGCAGCCAGGGTTCCCATGGCTTCGATAATTCCGGTAAACATGCAGATCACCTTGATGACGGGGCCTGACCCCGTCTCTGAAAATGTGGAAAGTGCGCCTCGCAGGTCTAGGTGGTCGTGGTGAGGATATAGCCCTCACACGGCCACCCAGCCTTGAAGCGCGTGGCTAGGCAATCTTGCCCGTGATGCGGATTGCCTGGTTCAATCGGCCACCCGCCGCACCTTTTTGAGCCGGCGCCAGGCGGCTGGTTAAGCAATTTTGGCCGTGATGCGGATATCCTGCCCCACCAGCCGCACATCCTTGAGGTTGAGCTTGGGTGCCTGGAACAGCCGGGTCAACTCGGGCAAGTGGAACAGACCACGTCCCTCATCGCCCAGGAGCTTGGGCGCCTGATAGAGCACCAGTTCGTCCACCAGCCCCTTGCCGAGCAGGGCACCGCACAGGCGCGGCCCCGCCTCCACCAGCACGGAGTTGATGTTGCGCTTGGCCAGCAGCATGAACAGGCTCACCAGATCCAGCTTGCCGTCGAGCAGCGGCAGCTCCAGCTGCTGCACCCACTCGGGCCAGTCCCCATCCACCTTGTGACGAGCCAGCAGCACGGGCCCCGTGGTCTTGAACAGAGGCAAGTCCGGGGTCAGCCGGTTCTGGGAGTCGATAACCACCCGCAGCGGCTGGCGCAGGGTTTCCTTCGGGTAGACCGCCTTCACCGAGGGGGGCAGCTCGTCCCAGCGCACGTTGAGCGAGGCACCATCGGTCAGCACCGTCTCGGCACTCGACAAGACGGCGTCGTGGCGGGCACGCAGGCGCTGCACATCGGCGCGGGCCAGGGGGCCGGTTATCCACTGGCTCTCGCCGCTCGCCATGGCGGTGCGACCATCGAGGCTCGCACCCAGCTTCACCGTCACCTGAGGGAAGGCGGTGCGCATCCGCTTGAAGAAGCCGGGATTCAGGGCCTCGGCCTCGGCGCTCAGCAGGCCGAAGTCCGCCTTGATGCCCGCCTCGGAGAGCATGCGCAGGCCGCGCCCGCCCACCTGGGGATTGGGATCCACCATGGCGGCGACCACCCGGGTCACCCCGGCCTTGATCAGCGCCTCGGCGCAGGGCGGGGTGCGGCCGTGATGGGAGCAGGGCTCCAGGGTCACGTAGGCGGTAGCGCCACGGGCCTCTTCCCCGGCGGCGTGCAGGGCATAGACCTCGGCGTGGGGTTCACCGGCACGCTGGTGCCAGCCCTCTCCCACCACCACGCCCGCCTTGACCAGCACGGCGCCGACGCAGGGGTTGGGGGCCGTGGTATAGCGACCGCGGCGGGCCAGCTCGAGGGCCCGGTTCATCCATTGATAATCGTCTTGACTAAACATCTGGGCTCCCGTTCAACGCGAGAAAATAGGGGTTCTAACGCATTCTGTGGGTGGGTGGGTGGCTGGCTTACTTCTCCAGCTTGGCAATCTCTTCACCAAATTCGCGGATATCTTCGAAGCTGCGATAGACGGAGGCGAAACGGATATAGGCCACCTTGTCGAGGCTCTTGAGCTCGTCCATCACCAGGTTGCCGAGCAGCTGGGAGGCCACTTCCCGCTCGCCGGTGGCGCGCAGGCGGGACTTGATGTGATTCACCCCCTTCTCGATCGCCTCCATGCTCACGGGTCGCTTCTCCAGCGCCCGCAGAATGCCGCCCCTGAGCTTCTCCTCGTTGAAGGGCTCGCGGGAGCCGTTTGACTTGATGATGCGGGGCATCACCAGTTCGGCCATCTCGAAGGTAGTGAAGCGCTCGTGACAGAGCAGACACTCGCGGCGGCGGCGCACCTGATGGCCTTCCGCCACCAGACGGGAATCGATCACCTTGGTATCAACGGCACTACAGAACGGGCAATGCATCAGACCTCCGGCGCACACTCCAGGAAACTAAGGGACACCTGCCACTCGGGTCAGGATCTTGGCCTGCCAGTGTAACACGGCCACCCAAAACCGGTAAAAGCCCAGAAAAAACAATGCCACCCGAGGGTGGCATTGGCATGTTCGAGGCACTCAGTCGTCATAGGGCAGGCTGTCGGGATCACAATCCACATAATCGGGCGCCGGATCCTGCGCAAACTGCACCGCGTGGATGTGCGTGTTCCCCAACATCAGCGCCTTGCCGACCCGATGCATGCCATCCATGACCCGGCCCGCGCTGTCGAGAATGATGGGATAGGCGAGATCGGCGGCCAGCATCAACTGACAATGCAGGGCGATGCTGCGCACCGTGGGCGCCTCGCTGCCGTGACCGTACCAGTGCTCCTTGTCCAGCTCCGTTATCTGAGCCAGCGGCAGGGCTCGCACCGGCAACCCGCGGCCGAGCCTGATCAGCCGGCGCACATCCCAGGCCAGCAGCCCCTCCGGGCTTGGGCGAAAGTGATACTGGGCGCGGACGGACGAGACAAGGTCGTCATCGCTAAGCGAGGTCTGATTGGGCATAGGCTGATTCTCTTGGCTGGCTGGGCACGGCGCCCAGGTGACGCCCCCCTATCAACAACAATGCCACCCGAGGGTGGCATTGTTTTATACCAGAAACACTGGCTTATCAGGCATAGACCGGCAGACGACGGCAGATATCCAGCACCTGCTCGCGCACGTTGGCCAGTACTTCGTCGTTGTCGTGGTTGTCCAGTACATCGCAGATCCAATGGGTCAGCTGGATGGACTCGGCTTCCTTGAAACCGCGACGGGTGATGGCCGGGGTACCGATACGCACACCCGAGGTCACGAAGGGGGAGCGTGGATCGTTCGGTACCGCGTTCTTGTTGACGGTGATGTTGGCTTTGCCGAGGGCCGCATCGGCCTCTTTGCCGGTCAGCTCACGACCGATCAGATCCACCAGCATCAGATGGTTGTCGGTGCCGCCGGAGACGATCTTGTAGCCACGCTCGATGAAGGTGGCGGCCATCGCCTTGGCGTTCTTCACCACCTGGGCCTGGTAGGTCTTGAACTCGGGCTCGAGGGCTTCCTTGAAGGCCACGGCCTTGCCGGCGATGACGTGCATCAGCGGGCCGCCCTGACCACCCGGGAAGACGGCGGAGTTCAGCTTCTTGTACAGATCTTCGTCGTCGGCGGCGGAGAGGATCAGGCCACCACGGGGACCGGCCAGGGTCTTGTGGGTGGTGGAGGTGACCACGTGGGCATGGGGCACGGGGTTCGGGTAGACGCCAGCGGCGATGAGACCGGCCACGTGAGCCATGTCGACGAACAGATAAGCACCGACCTTGTCGGCGATCTCGCGCATCTTGGCCCAGTCAACCACGCCGGAATAAGCGGAGAAGCCGCCGATCATCATCTTCGGCTTGTGTTCAACCGCCAGACGCTCCATCTCGACGTAGTCGATCTTGCCGGACTCATCGATGCCGTAGGGAATGATGTTGTACAGCTTGCCGGAGAAGTTCACCGGGGCGCCGTGGGTCAGGTGACCGCCGTGGGCCAGGTTCATGCCGAGCACGGTGTCGCCCGGTTGCAGCAGGGCCATGTAGACGGCGCTGTTGGCCTGGGAGCCGGAGTGCGGCTGCACGTTGGCATAGGTGGCGCCGAACAGTTCCTTGGCGCGCTCGATGGCCAGGGTCTCGACCACGTCCACATACTCGCAACCACCGTAGTAACGCTTGGCCGGATAGCCTTCGGCGTACTTGTTGGTCAGCTGGGAGCCCTGGGCTTCCATGACGCGGGGGCTGGTGTAGTTCTCAGACGCGATAAGCTCGATATGCTCTTCCTGACGACGGGTCTCGTCTGTGATGGCCTGCCACAGCTCTGGATCATAGCCGGCGATGGTCATGTCACGTTTCAACATCCGTATATCTCCTGAAAATCGTTTGCGCGATAGGTGAAGTGGGCCGCGGCATTGTAACGTGAGCGGGATCAAAGAGACAGTCCAACCACCTAAAAAAATGTTGAATCCATGTTACTAAAGGCGAATTTCATCCCTCGGTGGCCCCCGCTTTCGCCATCAGCCAGCGCCGCAATCCATGGATCGCCGCCTCGAATGCCGGGGTCAGGGAGCGCGGATCCCCCTCCTCCGCTTCCAGCTCGGCGCAGCGCTCCGCAAACTCGGTCAATCCCAGCGCCAGGGCGCTGCCCTTGAGCTTGTGGGCCAACTGGCGATGCACCTCACCGGGTTCGCTCATGGCCAGTTCGGCCACCAGTTCGGCGCCTTGCGACTCGAACAGGGCGACCAGTTGGCGAATGCGCGGCAGACCCAGCACCGGCAGATCCGCCTCCAGCACCCCATTGTCCGAAGCGGGGTCTGTCTCCCTTGCTGACTCGCCGGATCCTGTCTTGCATTGACGGGCGATGGCGCTGGCCAGGGTTGCCAACCGCATGGGCTTGCCCACGAAGTCGGCGAAGCCGGCAGCCAGGCAGTGACGAATATCTTCGGGATACATCTGGGCCGAGACCGCGATGGCAGGCAGGGGGCGTCCATGGACCTCCTCGCTGATGGCATCGAGATCCTCCCGCAGACTGATGCCGTCCATGTCCGGCAGGTTGATGTCGAGCAGGGCCAGATCGAAGGGGCGCTCACTGATCCAGGCCAGCGCCGTGCGTCCATCCTCCGCCAGGGTGACCCTGTGGCCGAGGCGCGCCAGCATGCCCTGGGCCACCAGGCGATTGATCTCGTTGTCCTCCACCAGCAGGATCTGCCGGGGCTGACTCAGCATGACGGGCTGGGGCTCGGCGGGCAGCAGGGCCGCCGAGCGTTGCAGCGGCAGGCTGAAGCTGAACCGGCAACCTTCCCCCGGCTGGCTGCTCAGCTGCAATTCCCCTCCCATGGCGCTCACCAGCCGTCGGCTGATGGCAAGACCCAGCCCCGTGCCCCCCTGATGGCCGAGATCCCGCTTGCGCTGGCGGAACGCCTCGAACACCGCCTGCTGCTCCTCTGCCGGGATACCGGGGCCGGTATCCTCGACCACGAACTCGATGCAGGGCTCGGCACAGGGACCGGCGCACCCCAGCGGCATCACGGACAGGGTGATGCGCCCCGTGCGGGTGAATTTGACCCCGTTGCCCAGCAGGTTCCCGATCACCTGGCGCAGTTTGCCCATGTCCCCCTCCACCACGGCAGGCAGGGTGTCACCGTAATTCAGTTCGAGGCACAGCCCCTTGGCCTCGGCCTTAGGCCGAAACAGGGTGCAGAGATCCTCCGCCAGTTGCCGCAGCGGGAAGGGCTCCCGGCGCGCCTCCACGTGCCCCGCCTCAATCTTGGAGTAATCGAGGATGTCGTTGAGGATCTCCAGCAAAGATTCGCCGCTGTGGCCGATGGCGGCCAGATAGCGCTGCTGTTCCGGGTTTAAGCGGGTATCTTCCAGCAGGCTGAGCCCCCCCAGGATGCCGTTCATGGGAGTGCGGATCTCGTGGCTCATGGTGGCGAGGAAGACGGACTTGGCCCGGTTGGCCTGCTCCGCCTCATCCCTGGCCTGGCGCTGCTTCTCCACCTCCTCGTTGAGGCGCTGGTTGGCATGGCTGAGCTGGCCGGTGCGCTCCTCGACCCGGGACTCCAGCTCCCGTTGATAGCGGCCTAGCTCGATGGCGTTGTCGCGAAACACCTGCAAGGCCCGGCCGAGTTCGGCCAGCTCGTCCTGGCCCTGGTGCATGCCGGTTGCCTGGGGGGTCAGATCACCGTGCGCCAGCCGGCTCATCCCCTCCACCGCGTGTTGCAATGGCCAGACGATGCGGCCGTAGACCATGCGCCACATCAGCAGGATCAGCAGGCCCAGGGTGAGCAGGCCGATCAGTACCAGGGCGCTGGCCAGCAGTTGCAACTGCTCGCGCAGCACTTGCTGACTCTGGCTGAGGGCCTCCCGGGTTCCCGCCACCAGGCTGTCGACCTGGCGGTTGAGGCTGCCCATCATCACCTCGTTGGCCGAGGCCAGCACTCGCAGCGCCTCCCCTTTGCCTATCCAGTCGCTGCGCAGTTGCACCAGCTTGTCGCTCTGTGCCAGCAAAGCCAGCGCCTGCTCCACCGAGGCCCGGCGGCCGGGATCCGTCACCGCGCCCGCCCGCAGTTGCAAGATGGCCAGGGCCTTGCGGCTCTCCTGTTGCAGCTCCTGCAAGGCGGGTTGCTGTTCGCTGCGCCAGATCTCCTCGATGCGCTGCTGCTGCATCAGGGTGCGGTGACGCAGCTCCGTCATCTGCTCCAGCCAGTCGAGATCCTGTTCCAGCAGCCGATCCAGCGCGGCATCCGCCTGTTTGCCCTGCAACCGATAGAGGGAGCCCATGCCCGCCACCATCACGGTTTCGGCGTTCTCCATCTGGCTGCGGGCGAGCTCCGCCGCCTCCCCTGCGGCCTCCACCAACCGGGTACGCAGCGCCCCGCCTTCGGCCATGAGCGTGAGCCGCTCCCCCACCAGCCAGCCCTGCTGGCCGAGATTGCCGATGATGGTCTGGCTGAGGCGGTGCAACTGCGCCAGCTCCCCCTCGGTGCCGAGTTGCTCCAGTCCCTGCTGCATTTGTTGACCCAGCAGGGTCAGCAGGCGTCCCTGATGTTCCCGCTCGGCTTCGCTGCCCGCCATGGCCAGCAGGTGGGAGGCGTTCTGGATCTCGCCGCCAAGGCGCGCCAGAGTGCGGGCGCTCTCCTGGCCCGCCAGGGTCTGCTGCACCCCCTGCTCCAGCTGGCGCAGACGATTGAGGCCAACCCAGCCGAGCAGGGAGGCACTCAGGGTCAACATGGCCATCAGGGAGAAGGCCAGCAGCAGTTTGCCACCCAGGCCGGAAAACATTCTCACGGGGGATCCCTTGGTTATGGTCGATTTTGTCCGGATAATACGGCCTCACACTTTAACAAAACCCTCTGCCATGCGAAGCCTCTCTCTGTGCATTCTGCTAGTCCTGCTGGTTCGCCCCGCCGTCGCCTTCGAGGTGGATCACTGGCCGGATGGCGCCTTCACCGGCCAGCCGACCAGACTGAGCTGGCCGGCGCCAGCTCCGCTGGCCAAGCCCTTGACCCTGTGCGCCCTCTACCCCCATCTGCGAGATGCCTACTGGCTGTCGGTCAACCAGGGCATGGTGGAGGAAGCCAAGCGGCTCGGCGCCCGGCTGCGGATCCACGAGGCGGGCGGCTACGGCGCCCTGGCCGAGCAGCGCAAACAGTTGCAACAGTGCGTGGATGAGGGGAGCGATGCCATCTTGCTCGGCGCGGTCAGTTACGACGGCCTTGCCAATGCCATCAAGCAGACCCCGCTGCCGGTGTTCGGGCTGGTCAACGATCTCGCCCCCGGCCTCGCCATCGCCCAGGTCGGCGTGCCCTGGTACCAGATGGGCTGGCGCATCGGCCACTGGCTGGCAGAGCGCCACCCGGCAGATAGCACTCCCGTCACCGTCGCCCTCTTCCCGGGCCCGGATTCGAGGGGCGGCACCTCCTTCATCGAATCCGGCTTCATCGACGCCATCCGCGGCAGCGCCATCCGGCTGGTGACCACGGCGCACGGCGACAACAGCCGCGAGATCCAGCGTACCCTGGTGCAGCAGACGCTGGTCCACCATCCCGACCTCGACTACCTGGTCGGCGGCGCCATCGCCGCCGAGGTGGCGGTCAACGAGCTGGCCCAGCACCATGCCGACCATCCCAAAGTGCTCTCCATCTACTTCAGCCATGGGGTTCAGCGCGCCCTGCTGCGGGGCAAGATCCTCGCCGCCAACAGCGATCAGATGCGCGAACAGGGTCGCCTCGCGGTGGCCCAGGCTCTCTGCCTGCTCCGCCAGCCAGATGCCAGTGAAACCCGATGTCCGCGCGTCATGGGTCCGCCCATCCTGACTCTGACCGCCCCCCTGAGCGCGCCGGAGCACTCCCTGTCGGATGGGGATTTTCGCCCCGTCTACCGGGTCGGGCTGACCCCCTGACCCCGGTCCAAAACCCGAAGCGGATCACAATTCCCCCCTGCCGGTTCTTATAAGATATTCATTCGAATCATTTTTTATCCTAAGACCACGACGGCAAAGGGGGAATTGTGATGGATCATCTGCTGACTTTTATCATCCTGACCGTGTTCTTTCTGTTCTACTGGGTCTACTACAGCCACCAGCGCAAGCGTGTCCCCACCACCCAGTGGGAAGAGGTCCCGACCCGGGCCCAGTACCTGAGCGCCCACCCGGAGGCGGTGGACGGGGAGATCCTGTTTTGCCACCATTGCGGCCATCACAAGCAGCTGGAAGTCGGGCTGGTGCACCTTGCCGACTTCAGGCGCGAGTGGGCCTGTGCCAGATGCAAGCAGGTGCTGTTTCGCGCCGAGGATGACCAGCTGGCCTGAGAGACGAGGGAAAGGGATGAGAATGCTAGATGCGAGCTGCCTGTGCGGCGCCGTCAAGCTGCGCCTGCCGGACAGCTTCGATTACATGGGCAACTGCCACTGCGGCGAGTGCCGCAAATTCTCCGGCTCGGATTACGCCTCCGTGGGCGGGCTGGATGGGGACAAGGTGGAAATAGTGAAGGGCGGCGATGCCATCGCCCGCTTCCAGAAATCAGAAGAGACCAGCCTCGCCTTCTGCCGCCACTGCGGCGCCAGCCTGTTCAGCCAGAAGCGCAGCAGCGGCAAGATCAACCTGCGGCTCGGGGTATTGGACGAGGCGCCGAGCCAGCAGCCGGGCTTTCACATCTTCGTCGGCTCCAAGGCCCCCTGGCACCAGATAGGGGACGACTGCCCGCAATTTGAGACCCAACCACCAGCCTAATGACAGAATAAATATCTACTTATAAAGAAAATAATTATTAAATAACTCACAAATTTCATTTAAAACAGCTTAATTCACTGCCTAGGGGGCTATCTGACCGGCAAACAGATACCCCTCGCCATGGACGGTGACAAACAGCCGGGGATCCCGCGGATCCTCTTCCATCTTTCCCCGCAGCCGGCGGATCAGCACGTCTATGGTGCGATCGCTCGGCCCGTCCCCGCGATGGCTGGTGAGCGCCAGGATCCGCTCCCGGCTCAGCACCCGACCCGCGTGGGCGACGAACACCACCAGCACCTCGTACTCGGCCTTGGTGAGGCGCACCGGCACCCCGTCCTTGGTGAGCTGACGGCGGGGAATATCGAAGCGCCAGGGGCCGAAGCAGACCGCATCATCATCGGGCTCGCGCGCCTGCGCAGCCGGGGCCGCCAGCGAGATGCGCCACAGCAGGTTCTTGACCCGCACCAGCAGTTCCCTGAGCTCGAACGGCTTGGTGACATAATCATCGGCCCCCATCTCGAGCCCCACGATCCGGTCCACCGCATCGCTGCGCCCGGTCACCAGGATAATGCCCACCGTGCTGCGGGCTCTGAGCTCCCGGGTCAGCAGCAGGCCATCTTCCCCCGGCAGGTTGATGTCCAGCATCACCAGGTCGATATCCTGCTCCGCTAGGGTGGTACGCATCCCCTGCCCGTCTTCCTCCGCGGTCACGGCATAGCCCTCCCGTTCGAAATAGCCGGTCAGCTTCTCGCGGGTCACGACATCATCTTCGACGACCAGAATGTGGTGGCGCATGGCAGGGCTCGCAGCAGGGACAGGGGGGAACATTCTATTCATATTTTTTCATAAATACCCCTATTTCATTAATTTTTACCGGCAACCCTGTTCACAGCAGCTCCCTATCATGGCTCCCATCAAAAAAGCGATGTGAGAGACCTTCCATGAAAAAACTGTGGCACTTCCTGCGCACACCCAGCCGCCGCTGGTCGGTGCTGGCGCTGATCCTGGTCGGGGTCGGCGTGACCCTGGCCGGTACCGTCGGCCTGCACTATGGCTTCGAGAAGACCAGCTCCCTGGAGTTCTGCATCTCCTGTCACTCCATGGAGAGCACCGTCTACCCGGAGTACAAAGAGTCCGTTCACTTCAAGAACGCCTCCGGGGTGCAGGCGGTCTGTACCGACTGCCACCAGCCCAAGGACTTTGTCGGCAAGGTGGCCCGCAAGATGGAGGCCGCCAACGACCTCTATCAGGAGTACATAGGCCACAGCATCGACACCCAGGAGAAGTTTGAGGACAGGCGCTTGCACCTGGCCGAGAAGGTCTGGGCCCGCATGAGCAGCCAGAACTCCAAGACCTGCAAGTCCTGCCACAGCTACGACAACATGGATCACGCCAAGCAGTCCCCCGCCGCCGCCCTGGCCATGAAGGACGCCGCCGCCAAGAACATGAACTGCATCGAGTGTCACAAGGGCATCGCCCACGAGCTGCCGAACATGGCTGGCGGCTTCCGCGCCACCTTCGCCAACCTCAAGGCGGCAGCCCAGGAAGCCCCGGCCGCCGAGACCCTCTACACCCTGGCCGAGAAAGATCTCTATGCCAGCGAGCAGGGCACAGAAGCCGTCGGCAAGCTGCTGCCTGCCTCGCGCATCGAGGTGCTGGCCCGCAGCGGCGATCGTCTCCAGGTGTCGGTCGAAGGCTGGCGCGAGCGTGACGGCAAGGGCCGGGTACTGAGCGAATACATGGGCAAGCGGGTCTTCGTCGCCACCTTGCGCGACGAACTCAAGGCCGGTGAGCAAGTGCTCAAACAGGAGATGGACGAAGCCACCCAGATCCCCTGGGAGCAGGTCCGGGTTCAGGCCTGGGTCGATGGCAAGGGGCTCGAGCCCTCGCTGCAGCCCATCTGGGACTACGCCGGCGAGATGTACAAGTCCACCTGCAACTCCTGCCACGCGGCGCCGGATCCTGCTCACTTCACCGCCAACGGCTGGATCTCGGGGCTCAAGGCGATGTCCGCCTACTACCGCCTGAGCAAGGAAGAGGAGCGCACCCTGCTCAAATACCTGCAGAACCACGCCGCCGATACCGGCGGTCAGGGTAGCCACTAAGGATTCGAAAGAGGAATAACATCATGATCAACATTTCCCGCCGTGGTTTCCTGGGTGGCCTGCTGGCCAGCGGTGCCAGCGCCCTGATCGGCCCCTCCCTGCTCGGCCGCGCCGTCATGGCCGCCGAGTCCGGCGACAAGCTGGTGCAATCGGGCTCCCACTGGGGTGCCTTCCGCGCCCGGGTGGTGGACGGCCGCTGGGTCGAGACCCTGCCGTTCGAGCACGACAAGCACCCGACCGACATGCTCAAGGGGCTCAGCGAGGTGGTCTACAACCCCTCCCGCATCCGCTATCCCATGGTGCGCCTGGACTGGCTACGCAAGGGCTATCAGTCCGACACCCGCGAGCGCGGCCAGAACCGCTTCGTGCGGGTGACCTGGTCCCAGGCGCTGGACTTCTTCTATCACGAGCTGGAACGGGTGCAGAAAACCCACGGCCCGAGCGCCCTCTACGCCGGTCACTCCGGCTGGCAGTCGGTGGGCAAGCTGCACTCCGCCGGTGCCATGCTGGGCCGTGCCATGAACCTGCACGGCACTTATCTGGCCAAGGCCGGTGACTACTCCACCGGCGCCGCCCAGGTGATCCTGCCCCACGTGGCGGGCGCCATGGAGGTGTATGAGCAGCAGACCTCCTGGCCCCTGCTGCTGGAGCACAGCAAGACCATCGTCATCTGGGGATCCGATCCCATCAAGAACCTGCAGGTGGGCTGGCTGGTGCCGGATCACAGCGTCTACGACTACTGGGCACAGCTCAAGGAGAAGGTGGCCAGGGGGGAGATCCGGGTCATCAGCGTCGATCCGGTCAAGTCCAAGACCCAAAAATACCTGGGCTGCGAGCAGGTAGCGCTGAATCCTCAGACCGATCTGCCCCTGATGCTGGGTATTGCCCATACCCTCTACAGCGAGAAGCTGCACGACGAGAAATTCCTGAAGAACTACACCACCGGATTTGACAAGTTCCTGCCCTATCTGCTCGGCACGAGCGATGGTCAGGTGAAGGATGCCGAGTGGGCGGCCAAGCTGTGTGGCGTGCCCGCCGACCGCATCCGCGAGCTGGCCCGCACCATGGCCGGCGGCCGCACCCAGCTCATCGGCGGCTGGTGTGTGCAGCGCATGCACCACGGCGAGCAGTACGCCTGGATGCTGGTGGTCGTGGCCTCCATGCTGGGGCAGATCGGCCTGCCGGGGGGCGGTTATGGCTTTGGCTGGCACTACAATGGCGCCGGTACCCTCACCAGCACGGGCCCCATCATGTCCGGTTTCAGCTCCGTCATCCCCGGGGTCAAGCCCATTCACAACGGTGACTGGAAGGGCTACTCCAAGTTCATCCCAGTGGCGCGCTTCGTGGATTGCATCCTGAACCCGGGCAAGAAGATCGCCTTCAACGGCCAGACCATCACCTATCCAGAGATGAAGATGGCGGTGTTCTGCGGCAACAACCCCTTCCACCACCAGCAGGATCGCAACAAGATGGTGGCGGCCTGGCGCAAGCTGGAAACCGTGGTGAGCGTGGATCACCAGTGGACCGCGAGCTGCCGCTTCGCCGACATCGTGCTGCCCGCCACCACCACCTACGAGCGGGATGACATCGAGCAGTGGGGCTCCCACTCCAACGCCGGCATCCTGGCCATGCGCAAGATAGTGGAACCGCTGTTCGAGGCCCGCGACGACTACGACATCTTCGCCGATCTCTGCCGCCGCTTCGGTCGCGAGGCCGAGTTCACCGGTGGCAAGAGCAAGCTGGAGTGGATCCAGAGCATCTATGACGACGCCCGCCTGCAGGGCCGGGGGATCGGCATCCGTCTGCCCCGCTTCAGCCAGTTCTGGCAAGGTGAAGGCTTCGTCACCTTCCCCGCCGGCCAGCCCTGGGTGCGCCACGAGTCGTTCCGTCAGGAGCCGGATCTGGAGCCGCTCGGTACCCCATCCGGTCTCATCGAGATCTTCTCCCAGACCATCGCCAACTACGGCTATGCGGATTGCCCCGGCCATCCGGTCTGGATTGAGCCGTTCGAGCGCTCCCACGGCGGCCCGGGCAGCCAGCAGTATCCGCTGCACCTGCAATCCTGCCACCCGGACAAGCGGCTGCACAGCCAGCTCTGCTCCTCGGACGCCTACCGCGCCACCTACACGGTGCAGGGCCGTGAGCCCGTCTACATGAGCCCGCAGGACGCCAAGGCGCGGGGCCTCAAGGACGGAGATCTGGTACGGGTGTTCAACGGCCGCGGTCAGGTACTGGCAGGATTGGTGGTCTCCGATGACTACGCCTCCGGTGTGGTACGCATTCAGGAGGGGGCCTGGTACGGTCCGCTGGAAGGGGGCAAGGTGGGCACACTCTGTACCTATGGGGACCCCAACGTGTTGACCGCCGACATCGGCTCCTCCAGCCTGGCCCAGGCCACCACGGCCCACACCACGCTAGTGGAGATCGAGAAATTCCAGGGCCAGGCGCCTGCGGTCACCGCCTTTGGCGCACCGGAATCCGCGGCCGGCATCGACCCCATGTTCCCGGCACTGTGAGCGGGGCGGCCAAAACCGCCCCTTGAGTTTCCTTTATTTTTAAAGTCGTTAGAATCGGGGGCCATCAAGGCTCCCGATTGTCATCCACGGAGGAAAAATGCAGGAATTTATGGCTACCAGCGAACGCCGGGCCGAACTTTACTGGTGGTTTTCCACCCTGTTTGCCGCCGAACTCAGCGACGCCCAGATCGCCGAGTACGACAGCTATGACGTGCGCAGCTTCCTGAAGAGTCTCTCCACGCTGGATCCCATGCGTGACGCGGTGGGCGAACTCAATGACGCCATCACCCGCCTGCTGGTGCGCCCGGATCGCCAGCTGGAACTGGCCGCCGACTTCGCCGGTCTGTTCCTGGTGGATCCCAAGCAGGGCGCCCTGCCCTACGAATCCCTCTATCGCGGGGAGGCCAAACTGCTGATGCAGGCCCCCATGGCCGAGATGCAGGCGCGCCTCGCACGCCTCGGCATCGATGTCAGCGACAAATACAAGGAGCCTGCCGATCACCTGGCCATCGAGCTGGATCTGATGGGCAATCTCATCATTCGCGCCGCCGAAGCGACCACCGCCAGCGAGCGGGAACAGTGGCTCAAGGAGCAGGAAGAGCTGTTGCACCACCACCTGCTTGGCTGGTTCGCCGATTTCGAACAGGCCTGCCGCAAGGCCGACAAGTTCGGCTTCTACGGTGCCAGCGCCCGCCTGCTGGGGGTCTTCCTCCACATGGACGCCAACTACCTGAATCTGGTCAAACCGGCACAAGCCGCCGACTGATCCCATGAAGACGGCCCTGCTGCTCATATTCTGCCGGCGGCTGGCGGCATGAAGACGGCCCTGCTGCTGATCGCCTGCTGGCTGCTCACCTTCATTCCGACCGAGCAGGGCCTGCTCCCGCTGGCGGCCCTGTTGTTCAATCCGGACAGGGCCCTGTACGGGGGCGCCCAGCTCACCGGCTTCGCCGGCATACTGCTCACCCTCTACCTCGCGAACCTGGGAGTAGAGGTGGTGCTGCGCCGCCGCTTCCAGATAGCCGGCATGCTGGCCCTGCTGGTAGCCTGGATAGACTTCATCCACAGCAGCAACAGCCAGGCACACTGGCTGCCGCTGATGGCCTTCGCCCTCCCCTTCCTCGCCTTGGCCATGCTGGTACTGGTGCGCGGCCTGCAAGCCTTCGGCCGCCAGAAGGGCTGAGCCGCCCCTCCATTCCCGACACCTTTCCCTCCGACGACTTCCTGCCATACTGACAAACACGCCAAATTGATAAACAAATCAATTCAGGATCTGCCCATGACAAAAGCGCTACCCGGATCGGTCAAGGCCCCCCTGTTGTCCAGCCCCCTGCCTCCCCAGCAACTGCTACGCCTGTTCGACATGACGCCCTTCGGCATAGGAGTATTCGATCGGGAGTTCCGGTGTCGCAGCGTCAATGGCCCCTTCGCCGAGATCTGTGGCGTTCCCCTCGCCCTTGGTCAAAGCCTGCTTGAACTGGATGAAACCGAGCTTCCCCTGCTGACCCCGCTGCTCGGTACACTGATCCATCGCGGGATCCCCCAGACAAAATGGGACCTTGGCCATTTCATCACCGGCCATCCTGCGCAACCCAGACACTGGCAGGCAATCTGCAGCCCCATTCTGGACGCCAGCGGCGCGCCGGATGGTCTCTTGCTTATCGTGCGAGACATCGCTGAAGAACACCTATCCCATCATCAGGCCGATCGACTGCAACTGGCGGAGGCGCGACTTCACCACCTCGCCTACCACGACCCCCTCACGGATCTCGGCAATCGCGCCCTGCTGCAGGAGCGACTCCTGCAGGAAATCGCGCACTCCTGCCACCATGATGATGGCTTTGCCCTGCTGTTCATCGATCTCGACGGCTTCAAATTGATCAACGACACCCTGGGCCACGAGAGCGGCGATCTCCTGCTCAAGCTGCTGGCCGGGCGCATTCGCCACCATCTTCGCCCCCGGGATCTCGCCGCCCGGCTCGGTGCCGACGAGTTTTTGGTGCTGATCCCGGGCCTTCTTCAATCACAATCGCTGGCCGAGCGTATCGCGCAACTGCTGCAGGCATTGCACGAGCCAGCCGAGCTTGGACAGGAGCGGGTCACCCTCTCCGCCAGCATAGGTGTCGCCCTCTATCCGGAGCACGGTCAGACCCCGGACAGTCTCATCAGTGCGGCCAACAGCGCCATGCTGGCGGCCAAGCGACTCGGCCGCAATGGCCATCTGCTCTATGCCCCCGACATGGCCGAGCAGACGCGGGAACGCATGCTGCTGGAGCAGGGACTGATCGAGGCGGTGGCGCAGCAGCAGTTTCGCGTCCTCTACCAACCCATGGCCGATCTCACCAGCAACCGGCTGAGCGGGCTGGAGGCCCTGCTGCGCTGGCAGCACCCGCGCGAGGGGGTGATCTCCCCCGCCCGCTTCATTCCGGTGGCCGAGCGATGCGGCCTCATCGAACAGATAGGGGAGTGGGTCATGCGCACCGCCTGCCAGCAGGGACAGCGCTGGCTGACGCAGGGGCTGGACGTGCCCAGGCTCTCCGTCAACGTGTCGGTCAGGGAGATGTGCGCCCCCGATTACGTGGAGAAAGTAGCGGCCATCTTGTCGGAGACGGGGTTCCCGGCAGAGCGGCTGGAAATCGAGGTCACCGAGAGCATCATCCAGAGCGTGGATCAGAGCCTGCGCCTGTTCACCCGCCTCAAGGCGCTGGGAGTCCAGATCGCCATCGATGACTTTGGTACCGGCTTCTCCTCCCTCGGCCTGCTCAAGACCCTGCCCATCGATCGCATCAAGATAGACAGATCCTTCGTGCAGGCCCTGCCCGACGACAAGCACAGCCGGGAACTGTGCCGCACCATAGTCCATCTGGCGGAGAGTCTCGGCATGGCCGTCACCGCCGAGGGGATAGAGACCCAGCCCCAGCGCCGGTTTTTGCAGTCCCTGCGCTGCGAGGAGGGGCAGGGCTATCTGTTCAGCCACCCCCTCTCCAAATCCCATCTGGCCAGCAAACTCGTCCCCCGGCACGGGGCCTGGTACTGAGCCCGCCTGTTCCATAGAGAAAGGGAGCCATCGGCTCCCTTTCTCGTTCCAGATGCCTTCCTTCCCTGCCGGCAGAAGCCGCAGTTCATCGCTATCCAAAAGTCTAATTGCCCTCGGGCACCAAAGGTATAAGTTGTTACTCAAACATTACAAGAATGTATTAAAAGGAGTGACAGATGAGCGAGAGCAAGGTCTACCCGGTCAAGGCCCACATCGGTAAGAACGCCCTGCTGGACAAGGCAGGCTATGAGGCCATGTATCAGGCATCGGTGCAGGATCCCGAGGCCTTCTGGGGTGAGCAGGGCAAAATCATCGACTGGATGAAGCCCTACACCCGGGTCAAGAATACCTCCTACGATCCGGGCCATGTCTCCATCAAGTGGTATGAAGATGGCCTGCTCAACGTCTCTGCCAACTGCCTTGATCGCCATCTGGCCGAGCGCGGCGACAAGGTCGCCATCATCTGGGAAGGGGACAACCCGGCCGAGGATCGCAAGCTGACCTATCGCGAGCTGCACACCGAGGTGTGCAAGTTTGCCAACGTGCTCAAGGCCCAGGGGGTCAGACGCGGTGACATGGTCTGCCTCTACATGCCCATGGTGCCGGAAGCCGCCATCGCCATGCTGGCCTGTACCCGCATCGGCGCCGTTCACAGCATCGTCTTCGGTGGCTTCTCGCCAGAGGCTTTGGCCGGTCGCATCATCGACTCCGGCTCCTCCATCGTCATCACCGCCGATGAGGGCTTGCGTGGCGGTCGCCCCATCCCCCTCAAGAAGAACGTGGATGAAGCCCTCACCAACCCCGAGACCCGGGTCAACAAGGTCATCGTCCTCAAGCGCACCGGCGGCCAGGTCGCCTGGCACAGCCATCGCGATCTCTGGTGGCACGACGCCGTCGCGAGCGTCAGTACGGATTGCCCTCCCGAAGCCATGGGCGCAGAGGATCCGCTGTTCGTGCTCTACACCTCGGGTTCCACCGGCAAGCCCAAGGGGGTGCTGCACACCACGGGCGGCTACCTGGTCTACGCCAGCCTCACCTTCAAGTACGTGTTCGACTACCACGAGGAGGACATCTACTGGTGTACCGCCGACGTGGGTTGGGTCACCGGCCACTCCTATCTGGTTTACGGGCCGCTTGCCAACGGCGCCACCACCCTCATGTTCGAAGGGGTGCCGAACTACCCGGCCACCAACCGCATGAGTCAGGTGGTGGACAAACATAACGTCAGCATCCTCTACACGGCGCCGACCGCCATTCGCGCCCTGATGGCCAAGGGTAAAGAAGCGGTGGAAGGCACCTCCCGTTCCAGCCTGCGCATCATGGGATCCGTGGGTGAGCCCATCAACCCGGAAGCCTGGGAGTGGTACTACCGCACCATAGGGGACGAGCGTTGCCCCATCGTCGATACTTGGTGGCAGACCGAGACCGGCGGCATCCTCATCAGCCCCCTGCCCGGCGTCACCGATCTGAAACCCGGCTCCGCCACTCGCCCCTTCTTCGGAGTGCAGCCGGCCCTGGTGGACAACCTGGGCGAGCCGCTGGACGGTGCCACCGAGGGCAACCTGGTGATCACCGACTCCTGGCCCGGCCAGATGCGCACCGTGTTTGGCGATCACGAGCGCTTCGAGCAGACCTACTTCTCCACCTTCCCCGGTCGCTACTTCACCGGCGACGGTGCCCGTCGCGACAACGATGGCTACTACTGGATCACCGGTCGGGTGGATGATGTACTGAACGTCTCCGGCCACCGCATGGGCACCGCCGAGATCGAATCTGCCCTGGTGGCCCATCCGAAAATTGCCGAAGCCGCCGTGGTGGGAGTGCCCCACGAGATCAAGGGCCAGGGCATCTATGCCTATGTCACCCTGATCGCCGGGGAAGAGCCGAGCCGCGAGCTGCATAAAGAGGTGAAGGAGTGGGTGCGCAAGGAGATCGGCGCCATCGCCACGCCGGACGTGATCCACTGGGCCGAGGGGCTGCCCAAGACCCGCTCCGGCAAGATCATGCGCCGCATCTTGCGCAAGATAGCCACCGGTGAGACCGACAGCCTGGGGGATATCTCCACCCTGGCGGATCCGGGAGTCGTGGACAAGCTTATCCGCGAGAAGTCAGAGGCGGCTTGAGTCCACTCCTGACGTCCCACAAAGCCGGCCTCGCGCCGGCTTTGTCGTCTCTGTCGTCCGGCTTTAGCAATAGGGCCCAGATAGAACAAAAAACGAACAGATGTAGAGATTAGACCAGTAAAATGCTGCGATTTTTCACGAAATCAATATAATTGCGAAATCTGTGTGCCAGGGCACATCGAATTGCGCAGAAAATGGCTAGATTTCTGATAGTCCACAGATAGCCGACAGATGGCAGCATTATCATCGAGGATGTACACAATATGTCGCAACATCACCGAATTCTCCTGCTCAATGGTCCCAACCTGAATCTGTTGGGCAAGCGGGAGCCGGGTATCTACGGCAGCAAGACGCTCGATGAGATCGTCGCCGATCTGCAGCAGAGCGCCGGCGAACTCGGTGTCACGCTGGAACATCTGCAATCCAACGCCGAACATGAGTTGATAGGCCGTATCCATCAGGCCATGGGCCAGGTGGACTACATCATCATCAACCCGGCCGCCTTCACCCACACCAGCGTCGCCCTGCGCGATGCCCTGCTGGGTGTCGCCATCCCCTTCATCGAGGTTCACCTGTCAAATGTTCATGCCAGGGAGCCTTTCCGTCATCACTCCTATCTGTCCGATGTGGCCAAGGGCGTGATCTGTGGGCTGGGTGCCGATGGCTACCAATTCGCTTTAACCGCGGCCGTGCACCAGTTGCGCGCGGCTTGATAATCACTGATCAGATAAAGAAGAAAGAGAATGCTAATGGATATCCGCAAAATCAAGAAGCTGATTGAACTGGTTGAAGAGTCCGGCATCGCCGAGCTGGAAATCTCCGAAGGGGAAGAGTCCGTTCGCATCAGCCGCAATTTCTCCGGCCAGGTTAGCGTTGCCCCGCAGATGATGATGCCGGCTCCGGCTCAGCAAGTGGCCGCCCCGGTTGCCGCCGTTGCCCCGACCGCAGCCCCTGCCGCCGATGCCGCCCCGAGCGGTCATCTGATGCGCTCCCCCATGGTGGGCTCCTTCTACCGCTCCTCCAGCCCGGAAGCCAAGCCGTTTGTGGAAGTGGGTCAGCACGTCAATGTCGGCGATACCCTGTGCATCGTCGAAGCCATGAAAATGATGAACCAAATCGAGTCTGACAAGGCCGGTGTGATCAAAGCGATCCTGGTTGAAAATGGTCAGGCCGTCGAATTCGACGAGCCGCTGTTCATCATCGAATAAGGGAAAACGCCACCCATGTTGGACAAAGTAGTCATCGCCAACCGAGGTGAAATTGCCCTGCGGATCCTGCGCGCCTGCAAAGAGCTCGGGATCAAGACAGTGGCCGTTCACTCCACCGCCGACCGGGAGCTCAAGCATGTGCTCCTGGCCGATGAAACCATCTGCATCGGCAAGCCTGCCAGCGGCGAATCCTACCTCAACGTGCCGGCCATCATCGCCGCCGCCGAGGTGACCGGTGCCGTCGCCATCCACCCGGGCTACGGCTTCCTCTCCGAGAACGCCGATTTTGCCGAAGTGGTCGAGAAATCCGGCTTCATCTTCATCGGCCCGCGCGCCGAGACCATTCGCCTGATGGGTGACAAGGTTTCCGCCATCGAGGCGATGAAGAAGGCAGGCGTCCCCTGCGTACCCGGCTCCGACGGCCCGGTGGACAACGATGCCAAGCGCAACGCCACCATCGCCAAGCGGATCGGTTACCCCGTGATCATCAAGGCCGCCGGTGGCGGTGGTGGTCGTGGCATGCGGGTGGTGCGCAACGAGGCCGAACTGGCCGGTGCCATCGCCCTGACCAAGTCCGAGGCGGGCCAGTTCTTCAAGAACGACATGGTCTACATGGAGAAGTACCTGGAGAACCCGCGCCACATCGAGATCCAGGTGTTGGCAGATGGCCAGGGTACCGCCCTCTATCTGGGCGAGCGGGACTGCTCCATGCAGCGTCGCCACCAGAAGGTCGTGGAAGAAGCGCCGGCCCCCGGCATCACCGAAGAGATGCGCAAGTTCATCGGCGAGCGCTGCGTTCGCGCCTGTCTGGAGATCGGCTACCGCGGTGCGGGCACCTTCGAGTTCCTGTACGAGAATGGCGAGTTCTACTTCATCGAGATGAACACCCGGATCCAGGTCGAGCACCCGGTCACCGAGATGGTCACCGGTGTGGATCTCATCAAGGAGCAGCTGCGCATCGCCGCCGGCCAGCCCCTGTCCATCACCCAGCAGGACATCCGCCTGCGTGGCCACGCCATCGAGTGCCGGATCAATGCCGAAGATCCCGCGACCTTCATGCCGTCTCCGGGCCTCATCCAGCGCTTCCATGCGCCGGGTGGTCTGGGTGTGCGCTGGGAGTCCCACATCTATGCGGGCTACAAGGTGCCCCCCTACTACGACTCCATGATCGGCAAGCTGATCTGTTACGGTGAAAACCGTGACGTCGCCATCGCCCGCATGCGTCACGCCCTCGACGAGCTGGTGGTGGAAGGGATCAAGACCAACATCGCCCTGCAAAAAGAGATCATGAAGGACGAGAACTTCCAGCACGGTGGCACCAACATCCACTACCTGCACAAGAAGTTGGGTCTGTAACCGACACGTTATACAGGGATTGCTTGGTCCCCCGGGATCGGCAACGCAAAAAGGGCCATGGCGACATGGCCCTTTTTTGTTATTCTTGCGCCCCGCTCACTCGTCGGAGGCCAAGGTGAACCGTTTCGCACTCGCCCGTCGGGAAGCAGCCCTCTGTCTGCTGCTCACCCTGCTCTATTTTGCCGCCTGGTACGGCTCTGCCTATTTCATCCCCGAGGATATGGAACTCTGGGACATGCCACTCTGGTTTGTACTCAGCTGCATCCTGATGCCGTTGCTGTTCATCGGCCTGTGCGCCCTCATGGTGGATCACCTCTTCGTCGACATCCCCCTGGATACCGAAGAGCCGGTCGATTCCCCCCAGCAAGGTACCGGCACTCAGGGTCCAGCCATGGGCCAGACACCCCACGAGTCCTCATCCGACAGCAAGGAGCCCCGCCGCCATGAATCTTGAGTTGATGCTGCCGCTCATCGTCTACCTGGTCCTGGTACTGGGGGTCGGCTACTGGGCCAGCCGCCATCGCGTCGGCGGCGACTTCGTGCAGGAGTACTTCATCGGCAATCGCAGCATGGGCGGCCTGGTGCTGGCCATGACGCTGGTGGCGACCTATACGTCCGCATCGTCCTTTATCGGCGGGCCGGGCGCCGCCTACAAGATTGGCCTCGGCTGGGTGTTGCTGGCGATGATCCAGCTGCCCACCGTCTGGCTCACCCTGGGGGTGCTTGGCAAGAAGTTCGCCATCATCGCCCGCCGGGTCAATGCGGTGACCATCAACGACATGCTGTGGGCCCGTTATCGCAGCAAATGGGTGGTGGTGCTGGGCTCGGTCACCATCATCCTGGCCTTTATCGCCACCATGGTGGTGCAGTTCATCGGCGGGGCACGCCTGCTGGAGACCGCGACAGGCCTCAGTTATCAGCAGGGTCTGCTACTTTTTGCCAGCTGCGTGCTACTTTATACCGTCATAGGCGGGTTCAGGGCCGTGGTCATGACGGATGCCCTGCAGGGGATCATCATGCTGATCGGCACCGGCGCCCTGCTGGCGGGGATCCTGGTGGCCGGTGACGGCCTGCCAAACCTCATCCATCAGCTCAAGGAGATCGACCCCAAGCTGGTGAGCCCGCAAGGGGCTGGCGACATGCTGACCCAGCCCTTCATGCTGAGCTTCTGGGTGCTGGTCTGCATCGGGGTGGTGGGGTTGCCCCACTCCGCCCTGCGCTGCTTCGGCTACCGGGACAGCAAGGCGCTGCACCGTGGCATCCTCATCGGCACCGTCGTCAGCGCCCTGCTGATGTTCGGCATGCACCTGGCTGGGGCGCTCGGTCGTGCCATCCTGCCCGGCATGGACAGCCCGGACAAGATCATGCCCTCCCTGATGATGGAGGTGCTGCCCCCCTGGCTCGCCGGGGTCTTCCTGGCGGCCCCCATGGCGGCCATCATGTCCACCATCGACTCCCAGCTCATCCAGGCCTCGGCAACCCTGGTCAAGGATCTCTACCTCAACTATCTCAGTCCTAAAAATGAACGGCAGGAGAAACTGGAAGTACGGGTGCCGCGCCTCTCCCTGCTCTGCACCCTGATCCTCGGCACCCTGGTGCTGGTGGCGGCCCTGCAGCCCCCCGAGATGATCATCTGGCTCAATCTGCTCGCCTTTGGCGGCCTGCAAGCGGTCTTCCTCTGGCCCCTGGTGCTCGGCCTCTACTGGTCCAGGGCTAACGGCCCCGGCGCCCTGGCTAGCATGGTGAGCGGCATTCTCTGCTACGGGGTCCTGAGTCAGTGGGGGATCAAGCTGGCCGGTCTGCACGCCATCGTCCCCAGCCTGACCCTCGGGCTCATCGCCTTCATTCTGGTCAGCCTGTTGACGGCCCCCCCGGATCAAAGCGTGCGGCGCTTATTTGATCAGAAATAACAAAGCGCGCAATAAAGAGCACATTTTCTATCCCCAAATGGGTGCAAGGCGGGTAAACTGTGCGCCACGTCACAAAACAGCCAGTTCACATGCCTGCACCGACAGCCAGACAAACCCTGACCCAGGCCCTGCAACGGCTCGGCTATGCCCTGCTGTTGCCGGTCTCCATCCTGCCCCTGGCCGCCTTGCTGCATCGGCTCGGCCAGCCGGATGTGCTGGATCTCGCCGTGCTCTCCCTCGCCGGTCAGGCCCTGTTCGGCCAGATGCCCCTCATCTATGCAGTGGCCATCGCCTTTGGCCTGAGCAGGCAGGGGCAGGGGATCCAGGCGCTGGCGGGGGCGATCAACTTCCTGCTGCTGAGTTCGGCATTCAACACCCTCTCTCCCGGCCTGCATGCGGACATGATCTGCGGCATCCTCGCCGGGCTCACCACGGCACTCATCTTCTCCTGGTCCCGCACCCTGCGCCTGCCTGGCTGGCTGCGCCCGCTGCAGGAAGATCTCCCCGGCCTGCTGATCTCGGCCCTCGCCTGCCTGCTGCTGGTGATCCCGCTGTTTCTGTTCTGGCCCATGCTGGAAGCGGGCATAAGCCAGGTTGACACCCACCTGCTCACTACCCCTTTTGGCGCCTTCTGCTACGGCGTGCTGAACCGGCTGCTGATCCCCCTCGGTCTGCACCAGGTGCTGGGCAGTCTGGTGGGACTGGGTGAGAGCAACCTGCAGGCACTGGCCAGCGCCCAGCCCCTGCACGAGGGCTACTTCGCCGGTCTCTACCCTGTCATCATGTTCGGCCTGCCGGGGGCCTGTTTCGCCATCTGGGTCCATCGCAAACGCCTGCAACGCCTGCCACAGGGGGGCATGCTGCTCACCCTGGCCCTCACCTCGGCGCTGGTGGGGATCACCGAGCCCATCGAGTTTCTGTTTGCCTTCACCGCCCCCTGGCTGTTCCTGGCCCACACCCTGCTGACCGGGATCTCCTTCGCGGTCTGCAGCGGCCTTGGCATCAAGGTGGGCAGTTACTTCTCCGCCGGGCTGCTGGATCTGGTGTTGAGCTACGCCGCCGGGGAGCACAGCTTCTGGCTCATTCCCCTCGGCATCCTCTTCTTCGTCGCCTATGCCCTGCTCTTCTCCCTGCTGCTGGAGCGCTCCCCACTCAGCCTGCCAAGCCGTACCCTGGCCGAGGATCTGCCCCAGCTCGCCAATGTGACCCCCACCGATCCCCAGATGCTGGCCATCCAGTTTCTCAAGGTGCTGGGAGGCATGGACAACCTGCAGGCCATGAGTGTCTGTCTGACCCGCCTGAGCCTGAGAGTCGGCGACATGACCCTGGTGGATCAGAGTCGCCTCACCGCCCTTGGCAGCCTGTCGTGGATAGTGCTCAACGACCATCAGCTGGTGCTGGTGCTGGGTCCCAACGCGGGGCTCATCGAGGGGCAGATCCGCATGCTGGCAGAGCGCCAGTCCGTCCCCCTCGGCCTCGAGCCGGGCAAGGCCCAGCCCTAGTCCTGCTGGCGCCAGCTTTCAGGCGAAGGGCAGGCGATCGGCCACAAAGTCCATCAGGGTGCGCAGGGCCGGTGCCAGGTGTTCCCGGCTCGGGTAGATGAGATAGAAGGGGTTGGGGGGAATGGCCAAGTCCGGCAGAACCTTCTGCAGTCGCCCGGCCGCCAGATCCCCCCGGCAGACATGGTCAGGCAAGAGAGCGATGCCCCCGCCATGGAGGGCCAGCTCCCGCAGTGCCAGCAGGCTGTTGCTGATGCAGGCCCCCCGCACGCGCCATCCCCCTTCCTGCAGTGGCCATATCGGTAGCGCCGTGTGCACCAGACAGGCATGTAACCCCAGTTCAGAGAGCTGCTGCGGCGCCCCCCGTTCACCCAGATAGGCCGGCGCCGCCACCAGATGGCGTGCCACCTGACCGATGCGCCGGCAGATGAGGCTGGAATCCTTGAGAGGCGCCGCCCGCAGTGCCAGATCGTACCCCTCCCCCACCAGATCCAGTTGCTCGTCACTCAGGGTCAGCTCCAGCACCACATCCGGATAGAGGGCACGAAACTCCGCCAGGATCTTGCCGAGCAGCAGGGTGCCGGTCGCTTCCGGGGCTGTGATGCGCACCCGGCCAGCGGGGGCACTGCGCAGCCTCGCCATCGCCAGATTGGCGCTGCGGGCCAGCACCAGCAACCCCTTGCAATGCTCCACATAGAGCTCCCCTTGCGGCGTCAGGCTGAGTCTGCGGGTGGTGCGCTGCAGCAGCCGGACCCCGAGTTGGGACTCAAGGCGCGAGATCTTCTGGCTCACCGATGACTTGGGCATGTCGAGCAACTCCGCCGCCCGGGTGAAACTCCCCTGCTCGACCACGGTCGCAAACAAGCCCATCAATTCCAGTTCGACATTGTTCATATATACAAACAGTCTTTCCAAATTACTCGTCTTAATCTGGATAATCCACCGAGCTAGACTGCTTGGCAATCCCACTCATGCCGAATTGAAAGGAATAGCCATGAAAGCCATCGCCCTGACCCACTACCTGCCAAGCGATCACCCCCACTGCTTCATCGAGGCCGAACTCCCCACCCCGACGCCGGGCCCGCGGGATCTGCTGGTCAAGGTGAACGCCACCTCCATCAACCCGGTCGACACCAAGGTCCGCGCCCCCAAGGCCAAGGTGGAGTCCAGCCCCCGCGTGCTCGGCTGGGATGCGGTCGGGGAAGTGGTGGCCGTCGGCAGCGAAGTGACCCTGTTCAAGGCCGGCGACAGAGTCTGGTACGCCGGTGACATCAGCCGCCCGGGCAGCAACAGCGCCCTGCAACTGGTGGATGAGCGCATCGTCGCCCTGGCCCCGGCCTCGTTGACCGATCTGGAGGCCGCCGCCCTCCCCCTCACCGCCATCACCGCCTGGGAAGCCCTGTTCGAGCGTATTGGCCTGCATCGTGAAAGCGAAGGGCGCCTGCTCATCATCGGCGGCGCCGGCGGGGTAGGCTCCATCGCCATCCAGCTCGCCCGCCAGCTCACCAATATGGAGGTGATCGCCACCGCCTCCCGGCCAGAGACCCGGGCGTGGTGCCTCGCGCTGGGTGCCCATCAGGTGGTCAGCCACCACAACCTGCAAGGGGATCTTGCGGCGCTCGGCATCAGCCAGCTCGACGCCATCTTCTGCACCAACGCCACCGAACAACACTGGAATGCCATGGCAAGCCTCATTCGCCCCTTTGGCCACATCTGCACCATCGCCGAATCAAGCGAACCCTGGGACCTCGGTCTGCTCAAGTCCAAGAGCGTCACCTTCAGCCAGGAGTTCATGTTCACCCGCTCCCTGTTCCATACCCCGGACATGATCGAGCAACACAAGCTGCTGGGCCGGGTTGCGGCGCTGGTAGATGAAGGAGTGATCAAGACCACCCTCAGCAAGACCCTGCCCGCGCTGACGCCGACCAACCTGGCAAACGCCCACGCCGAGGTGGAGGCGGGCCGCATGGTGGGCAAGCTGGTGATCGATATGAGCCAGTTCGGCAACTAATCCCTTATAGGTAAAAAACTGCACCATGATGGGGTGACTTCACCAGTGACAAGCCCCATCAGTGCACAGCGCTCCCCGCACAGCCAACGATCATCACGCAGCTTCACCCCAAAAAAACATAAAAAAGGGGCCATCCCGTCGGGATGGCCCTAAATACCTGAACGTTGGGGGTAACAATCACACACACGTCCTTCTGCAGGACAGAGTAACCTTTGCAGCTAGCATGCCAAGTCGCCATTTCCCTGCAAAATTCACTGTTTTCCCCGCCATTTTCGTCCATTCAAAAAAAAGCCACCCGAAGGTGGCTGAAAAAGATGACGGAACTTTCATAGAGCAAAGCATTCAGCGGGAACAAGTTGCTTCCCGTCACCCAAGGAGGAATACATTAACCGTGCCAACTTGGCAGAGTGGTGTTCCTCCGGCCTGCACCATGGGCAAACCACGACAGCACAGACCCATGATGATAGAATCCCGCGGTTTCACATTTATGAAGAGTCGACCCCATGCCCTGGATACAAATTCGAATCAACGCCACCGCCAAGACGGCGGACAAGGTGAGCAACATGCTGCTGGGGCGTGGAGCCCAGGCGGTGACCTTTATGGATGCCAAGGATGTGCCCGTCTACGAACCCATGCCAGGCGAGACTCCGCTCTGGGGCGAGACCGAGGTGATGGGGCTGTTCGACGCCGAAACCGATCCTGCCCCCACCATCGCCTTCTTCCAGCAGATCTTCGGTGAAGATGTCGGCTACAAGGTCGAGCAGCTGGAAGACAAGGACTGGGTGCGGGAATGGATGGATCACTTCCACCCCATGCAGTTCGGCAAACGGCTCTGGATCTGCCCGAGCTGGCGCGACGTGCCCCATCCCGAGGCGGTCAACGTCATGCTGGATCCCGGCCTGGCGTTCGGTACCGGCACCCACCCCACCACGGCCCTCTGCCTGCAGTGGCTGGACGGACTGGATCTGGCCGGTAAAACCGTGGTCGACTTCGGTTGCGGCTCCGGCATCCTCGGCATCGCCGCCCTGAAACTGGGCGCCGCCCGGGTCATCGGCATCGACATCGATCCCCAGGCCATCCAGGCCAGCCATGACAACGCCGAGCGCAATGGCGTTGCCGGCCAGATTGAGCTCTACCTGCCGGCGGATCAGCCGCAAGGGGTGGAAGCGGACGTGGTGGTGGCCAACATCCTGGCCGGCCCCCTGCGCGAGCTCGCGCCGCTCATCGCAGGCCACGGCAAGCCCGGCAGCCTGATGGCCCTGTCCGGCGTGCTCGAGAGCCAGGCGCCTGAGCTGGAGACCATCTACGGCCAGTGGTTCGACATGGACCCGACCGCCGTGAAAGAGGAGTGGTGCCGCCTCTCCGGTCGCAAGCACGGCTAAGTCATACATGGCCGCGCACACAAGGGCACCTTCGGGTGCCCTTGTGGTTTCTACGTGCCTTGCGGCCCAGCCATTTCCAGCTGAAATGCCGGCCCTGAGCCCGGGCTCACGCTTCCTGGATGACGAAGGCAGTAAGATGGCACGCTTTGCACAAGCCATGCCCCCAAACGGGCGCATGGCTTGTGCCCAGCATCAACCGCCGCGACACGACAACAAGAGATGACCCATGAGTGACTACCAGAAGATGATCGCCAGCCAGCCCTATGACTGCATGGCGGCGGAGCTCGATGCCCTGCGCCGGGAGACGGCCCGGCTCTATCGCCGCTTCAACCGGGCCGATGAGGAGGACGAACAGCAGATCCTGCTGAAAGCACTGGTGGGCGAGCTGGCGGAGGGGGCCTTCATCTGCCCGCCGTTCTACTGCACCTATGGCCGCCATATCACCCTGGGCAAAGGCTCCTTCATCAACATGGGAGCCACGATACTGGACAATGCCCCGGTGCGTATCGGGGCCGGGGTCATGATTGGGCCGAACGTGCAGATCTATACCGCCGCCCATGCCCTGGAGGCCGATGAGCGCCTCAAGGGAGTGGAGACGGCGCTGCCGGTCACGGTCGAGGACAGGGTCTGGATAGGGGGCGGCGCCATCCTCCTGCCCGGCGTCACCATTGGGCGGGAAGCCATCGTCGGGGCGGGTTCGGTCGTGACCAAAGACGTGCCGGCCGGTGCCCGGGTGGTGGGCAATCCGGCCAGAATATTACCCGGGAAGAAAACACAACCCACCCCTTGAGTACGGGTTCAGCAGCGAGGCGATGACGGAGAGTCAGGGATGTAAAGCAGGGCCACCGCGACGCCGCAGCCCCAAATAAAAAATGAAGCCCAATGTCATCAAGACGTTGGGCTGTAAAAAGGTGCTACGGAATTGCGACTCTCATCGCAGAATATTAGAAGGGGTTACCTTCTAAACTGGCAGGAGGGATAATAACGGGGCGCAAACGTTTTACGTAGCGTAATCGACCAGGATTGAGAACAACCTCTCACTATTTGAAAAATTTCCGGCCAACCCCTTTCGCCCTCTTGGCAAACCCGCATTTATCAGTACAGCCTGACAAAACTGTCACCAAATAAAAAAGCCCTGATGTATCAGGGCTTTTTATCAAAAACAGGTCGTTAGAAGTGGCGTACGAAGTCGTCAATGGGCAGCTCGCGCAGCTTGCGAGCCTCCAGCATGGGAGTGCCCAGGTAGAGGAAGCCCACCAGCTGATCCCCCTCCGCCAGCCCGAGCCCTGCGTTGATCTGTTCGTCGAAGATGAACCAGCCCGAGCGCCAGATGCCGTTGAAGCCCTGGGCCTGCGCCGCCATCTGCATCGCCATCAGGGCGCAACCGGCAGAGAGCTCCTGCTCCAGCCTGGGCACCTTGGGATGAGCCTGATAACGGGTCGCCACCGCCACCAGCAGGGGCGCACGCAGCGGCGCGGCGCGGCTCTTCTCGATGCTCTCCTCATCCTCACCACGGGCACGGGCCGCCTGTGCCAGCAAACTGCCCAACCGCTCCCGCCCTTCCCCTTCGAACAGAATGAACTGCCAGGGGGTCAGGGTACCGTGATCCGGAGCCCGCAATCCCGCCTTGAGAATGTTGTCGAGCACCTCGCCGCTCGGGGCGGGTTCGGTCAAACGACCGCAGGAGTGACGGTTCAGTAACAGGTTGAGGGCATCCATGGGCAACTCCATTGTTCTGCGAAAAGTTCTGCGAAAGGGTCACAAAAACACAAGGTCATGATGGCGCTACCCTAGCACAGCGGGCTGGCAGCGCAAAGAGAGCCGACATGCCGTCTTTGGCCCGGATCCAATAGCATAAACCCCTGACAAGCAGGGGTTTATCACTATATCCATTGCATTTTGGATTAAATGACAGCAGCAAGCTCTGCCCCCTGACGGATGGCGCGCTTGGCGTCCAGCTCGGCGGCCACATCGGCCCCGCCGATGATGTGCACCGGCTTGCCCGCCGCCTGCAGGCCCGCCTGCAGCTCCCGCAAAGGCTCCTGCCCGGCGCAGATGATCACCTGATCCACCGGCAGGCACTGCGGCTGCCCGCCCACCTCGATGTGAAGCCCCTCGTCGTCGATACGCTGGTACTGCACCCCACTCAGCATCTGCACCTTGCGGTTCTTGAGCACGGTTCTGTGGATCCAGCCGGTGGTCTTGCCGAGGCCATCCCCCACCTTGCTCTCCTTGCGCTGGAGCAGCCAGATCTGGCGCTCGGGGGCGTCTATCTCGGGTTTCATCAGGCCGCCGCGCTCGCCGAGCCCCTTGTCGATGCCCCACTCCTTGAGCCAGTGGTCGCGGTGACGATCCGCATCCGCGGTCGACTGTTGATCCGCCCGTTTTTCCACCAGGAATTCCGCCACGTCAAAACCGATGCCACCGGCACCGATCACCGCCACCTTCTGGCCCACCGGCTTGCCGTCGCGCAGCACGTCGAGATAGCTCAGCACCTTGGGATGTTCGATCCCCGGGATATTGGGCGTACGCGGACGAATGCCGGTGGCGAGGATCACCTCGTCAAACCCGCCGCCAAGCAGGCTCTCGGCGCTCTGGCGCTGACCGAGATAGAGCTCGACGCCGCACTTCTCCAGCCGCCTGGCGAAGTAGCGCAGGGTCTCGTGGAACTCCTCCTTGCCCGGGATCTGCTTGGCGAAGTTGAACTGGCCGCCGATGGTCTGCGCCTGATCGAACAGGCTCACCTGATGACCGCGCTCGGCAGCGTAGCAGGCAAACGCGAGCCCGGCAGGGCCTGCCCCCACCACGGCGAGCTTCTTGGGCTGAGGCACCCGGCCGAAGGTGAGTTCGGTCTCGAAACAGGCCCTGGGGTTCACCAGGCAGGAGGCGCGCTTTTGCTTGAACACATGGTCGAGGCAAGCCTGGTTGCAGGCGATGCAAGTGTTGATCTCGTCCGCCCTGTCCTCCGCCGCCTTGATGACGAACTCGGGATCCGCCAGGAAGGGGCGCGCCATGGAGACCATGTCGGCCTCCCCTGCTGCCAGGATGCGCTCCGCCACCTCCGGGGTGTTGATGCGGTTGGTGGTGATGAGGGGTACCTTGAGATGCTTTTTCAGCTCGGCGGTGACCCAGCTGAAGGCACCCCGCGGCACACTGGTGGCGATGGTGGGGATGCGCGCCTCGTGCCAGCCGATGCCGGTGTTGATGAGGGTCACCCCCGCCTGCTCCAGCGCCTGGCCCAAGGCGATCACCTCCTCCAGGGAGGACCCCTTCTCCACCAGATCCAGCATGGAGAGACGGAAGATGATGATGAAATCGGTGCCCACTCGCTCGCGAATGGCCCGCACGATGGCCAGCGGGAAGCGCATGCGCTTCTCGGCACTGCCGCCCCACTCATCGGTGCGCTGGTTGGTGCGCTCACAGATGAACTGGTTGATGAGATACCCCTCCGAACCCATCACTTCCACCCCGTCGTAACCGGCGGCCCTGGCCAGGGCGGCGGTGGCGGCGAAGTCGCGGATGGTGCCCCGGATCTGGCGCTCGCTCATGGGGCGAGGCTTGAACGGAGAGATGGGGGCCTTGAGGGCGCTCGGCGCCAGGCTGAAAGGGTGGTAGGCGTAGCGGCCCGCATGGAGGATCTGCAGCGCTATCTTGCCCCCCTCCTGATGGACGGCAGCGGTCACCTTCTTGTGCTTGGCCACCTGCCAGGGGAAGCTGAGCTGGGAGCCGTGAGGCACCAGCCTGCCCCGCAGGTTGGGGGCGATGCCACCGGTGACGATGAGGCCGACGCCCCCCCGTGCCCGTTCGGCATAGAAGGCGGCCAACTTGTCAAAGCCCCCCTTCTCCTCCTCGAGGCCGGTGTGCATGGAGCCCATCAGCACTCTGTTGCGAAGCTGGGTAAACCCGAGGTCAAGGGGGGTCAGCAGGGTCGGATAGCGGCTCACAAAGCCTCCAGTTAATTTTTTGTTATCAAATTGAGGCTAGAGTAAAGAATCGAATATCCTTTTTCAAACAAATGTTTGGACATTTTTTCGGCGAACAGGCGTGTTGCGAAGGGCCAGGGCAGGAGTGCCCCCCAAGCGGAAATGGCAATTGGCGGGACAAGTGGTTAATAATGGCCTCTCTCTTCCGATCAACAGGGCGATAACGGGACTATGTCTATTTTCAAGGGTCTGGGATGGCTGTTTCGCAGCCTCTGGCGTCTGCTCAATTTCACCCGGCTGATGCTGGTCAACCTCGTCTTCATCATCGTCGTGCTGGCCATCGTCTTCGCCTTTAGCCAGAAAGAGGCGCCCACTCCCCCCATCGAAGGGGCGCTCACCCTCAATCTCTCCGGCGTGCTGGTGGAACAGCGCACCCAGACCGACCCCACGGTACAGTTGCTGCGCCAAGTGGACAGCAGCGACGATCAGCCGAGCGAGATAGTGCTGTCGGATCTGCTGTGGGCCATCAGGAGCGCCAAGGATGACGATCGCATCAAGGCGCTGGTGATCAAGCCCCAGGGGCTGCAGGGGGCCAACTTCTCCAAGCTGCAGGAGGTGACCGACGCCATCGACGAATTCAAGGAGAGCGGCAAGCCGGTCATCGCCATGGCGGATTACTACAATCAGGGCCCCTACCTGCTGGCCGCCCACGCCGATCACGTGCTGCTCAACCAGAGCGGCGCCGTGCTGATCGAGGGGCTCGGGGTCTATCAGACCTACTTCAAGTCAGCCCTGGAAAAACTTAACGTCACGCCGCACGTGTTCAAGGTCGGCACCTACAAGTCCTTCGTCGAGCCCTACACCCGGGACGAGATGTCCCCCGAGAGCAAGATGGCGAACCAGCGCTGGCTGGATCAGCTGTGGCTCTCCTACGTGAATGACGTGGCTGCCGAGCGGGAGATCGAACCCGATGCCGTCGCCCCGGGCAAGGATCAGTTCCTCAGCCTGCTGCGCGCATCCGGCGGCAATGCCGCCAACTATGCCCTCGAGAACGGCCTGGTGGATCAGCTCGCCACCCGTGACGAGATGACCCAGGCGGTCATCAAGGAGGTGGGGGAAGCCGAGGATCACGGCTGGAAGGGCGTGGGCCTGAAAGAGTATCTGGCCGCCATTCCCGAGCAATATCCCCAGAGCGGCAAGGATGAGGTGGGCCTCATCACCGCCAGCGGCGCCATCATGGACGGCGTTCAGCCCGCCGGCACCATAGGGGGCGACAGCCTCTCCGATCTGCTGGCCGATGCCCGCCGCGACGACAAGGTGAAGGCCGTGGTCTTGCGGGTCGACAGCCCGGGGGGCAGCGCCTTCGCCGCCGAGCAGATCCGCGCCGAGCTGCTGGCCCTGAAACAGGCCGGCAAGCCGGTGGTCATCTCCATGGGCAGCTACGCCGCCTCCGGTGGTTACTGGATCTCCGCCGATGCGGACAAGATCTTCGCCTCCCCCACCACCCTCACCGGCTCCATCGGGGTGTTCGGCATGTTTGCCACCATCGACAAGGCGCTCTCCCAGTACGGAGTCCATACCGATGGCGTCGGCACCACCGATTTCGTCGGTGTCGGCCTGACCCGGGCCCTGCCGGAGCACGTCGGTCAGGCCATCCAGCTCGGGGTGGAAGATACCTACCAGCGCTTCGTCGGCTTGGTCAGCAAGGGCCGTGGCCTGAGCCCGGAAGAGGCCGAGAAGGCGGCCGAAGGTCGGGTCTGGACCGGTCAGGATGCCAAGGATCTGGGGCTGGTGGACGAGTTTGGCAACCTGGATGACGCCCTCAAGGCGGCCGCCAGTCTCGCCAATCTCAAGAGCTGGCAGGTGACCCCCATCGAGCAGGAAGAGTCCGCTCGGGACAAGTTCCTACGAGAGCTGTTCGACAGCAGCGCCCAGGTGTTGACCCCCTATGCACAGAGCAAGATGCAGAGCTGGCTGCCCGCCGGTGTTGGCAAGGTGCTGGTCGAGGTGAACAAGAGCCTCGACCCCCTGGTTCGCTTCAACGACCCCCAGGGCACCTATGCCTTCTGTCCGGTCTGCACGCTCTAGGGTCATTAAACCCGCCCGGCGTACATGCAGCCGCAAAACAAAAAACCGCCCGAGGGCGGTTTTTTCATGGCAAGGACATCACCTTCAATCCAGCAGGCCGGCGTCGAACCACTGTTGCAGCTGAGCCAGCACCCGGGTTTCGCGCACCGTCCACTGGGGACAGGGACCCGCCAGCTGGGTCTTGTTGGTCTGCAGCGCCTCATCCAGGGCGAACCAGCCGGGGGTGAAACCGAGGCGCACCTCGTAGGGCTGGGGGCGGGGCTCGCTCCAGGCATCCCCCAGCTGGCAGAGGTAGTAAAAGGAGTGAATGCAGTAGGCGTCATACTCCGCCTCGCGGGCCGGACGGTACTCCCGGGTCTGTCCAAGCAGGGCCCCCACAGTCCCGAGCTCGGCGCCGCACTCCTCCCTCAGCTCCCGGGCCAGCGCCTTCTGATGGCACTCCCCCGCCTCTATGCCCCCACCCGGGAACATGAGATCGCCATTGACCCGGGAGTGCACCATCAATAACTCGTCGCCCCGCAGCACCACGGCCCGCACCGTGGTGCGCTCCAGTACCCGGCCGTCACTTCGGGCCTGGCCATGCAGCAGACGGATGTCGAAGGGCTCGCCCCAGTGAGGCGGCGGGGGGATCAGGGGATCCATCATGGCCGATACTCCCCGAGCCTGAGTTGCTGGACGATGGCGGCTGCCGCCTTGTCCCAGGACTCCTGCTCCCCCTTGCTGATGTTGTGGTAGAGGGCGAGGCGGCTGGCGGAGACCTCGTTTTCCTGCTGGAACGCCTCGCTCACCTTGCCCCACTGATAAGCCAGACCGAACTCCTTCTGGCCCATGTAGAGGGTACTGAGAGAGGTGAGGATGCGGCTGTTGATCTCGTCCCCCTCACCGTAGAGAGAGAGGGCGTGGTGCATCAGGGCGATGGCTTTGTGCGGTTCACGCCTGGCATAGACCCCTCCGAGGGCCAGTTGCAGCTCGGGCTCCTCCAGCTCAGGCGTCCCTTCCAGCGTGAGGAAGCTGGCACGGGCGGCCGGATTGGTATTGTTAGTCCAGTGCCAGAGCAGCAGGTAGGGATCCCGGGAAGCCAGGGTCTGCCTGTCCAGCTGTTCCAACTGGCTGCCGGCGGCCAGCATGCCCTCCACCCGTGGGCTCTTCTGCTCTTTGGCCCGCTTGTATTCAAGGTTGGTGGAGTGCTCGGCGCACTGCAGATACCCTTCGAGGCTTCGCATCAGGGCGTACTTGCGCCTGTCGGTCTGCTCCCCCTGCAGGTAGTAACGTGCCCGGATCACGTCGCTGCGCTCATAGCGGCACCAACCATCGTCCACCAGATCCGCACACAGCTGGGGATGATTGGCGCAGATGTTGTGGATCTTGTCGTCGTCACAGGCCGCCAGCGTCAGGACACAGGAGAGGGCAAGCAGGGAGGGGCGCAGTGGAGAAATGGTCATGGTTCCCATCAAGTCGGTAACAATCAGCACTCGCGTCGGACACCGCCAACTAGCAAACGAGCTACATATCCATTACAATGCGCGCGCCTTATAAGGCCGCGACTGCAGAATAATATAACGAAACCATCAGCCCTACACTGATCTGCATTCGACGGATTTCATTTTGCCCCGGCAATTTGCTTCAACAACGTGAAATAAAGGATCTGGTTAATGACCCACGAGCACTACTTGCAGGCGTGGCAGGAGAGCCAGGAGCTCGCCGAAGCCATGCAACCCTTGATCGGTCGCCTCTACCGCCAACAGGGGATAGAGATCACCATCTTTGGACGCCCCCTGCAAAACGCCTCCACCATCGACATCCTCAAGGCCCATCGGGTCGTTCGCCGCCATCAGGGCGCCCCGCTCCCCATCCAGCAAAGCTTCCCCCTGTTGTGCGCCATCGTCGCACTCAATCCCGTCGCGGCCGAAGTGGATCTCGGCAAGCTGGCGGTGGGTTACTGGCAGGATCATGAGGATGAGTCCGGCATCGAGGATTACCTGCGTGCCAAGCTGGCACCGGCTCTGAGCCAGGGCGCCGTGCCCGCTCCCACCGATGTGGTGCTCTACGGCTTTGGCCGCATCGGCCGCCTGCTGGCCCGATTGCTCATCGAGCGCACCGGCGCCGCCAACTCCCTGCGTCTGCGCGCCATCGTCGTGCGCGGCGGGCGGGAGGGGGATCTGGAAAAGCGCGCCAGCCTGCTACGCCGCGATTCCGTCCACGGCCCCTTCAACGGATCCATCGAGGTGGATCTGGAGCGCAGCGCCATCATCGCCAACGGCACCTTCATCCAGGTGATCTACGCAAACAGCCCGGCGGACATCGACTACACCGCTCATGGCATCCAGAACGCCCTCATCGTCGACAACACCGGCGTCTGGCGTGACGAAGCGGGTCTGAGCGAACACCTCAAGGCCCGTGGTGCCGCCCGGGTACTGCTGACCGCTCCCGGTAAGGGGGAGATGAAGAACGTGGTGTTCGGGGTCAACCACGAGGTCATCGGCCCGGATGACAAGATAGTCTCCGCCGCCTCCTGCACCACCAACGCCATCACCCCGGTGCTCAAGGTGATGCAGGACAAGTACGGCATTCGCCACGGCCACGTGGAGACGGTGCACTCCTACACCAACGATCAGAACCTGATCGACAACTATCACAAGGGGGAGCGGCGCGGTCGCAGCGCCGCCCTCAACATGGTGATGACCAGCACCGGTGCCGCCAAGGCGGTGGCCAAGGCGCTGCCCGAACTCAAGGGCAAGCTGACCGGCAACGCCATCCGGGTACCGACCCCCAATGTGTCCCTGGCCATCATCAACCTGTCGCTGGAACAAACCACTGACCGGGAGAGCCTCAACGCCTATCTGCAACAGATGGCCCTGAGCTCGGCCCTGCATCGCCAGATAGACTTCAGCGCCAGCACCGAGCTGGTCTCCTCCGACATGGTCGGCTCCCGCTTTGCGGGCATAGTGGACTCCCAGGCCACCATCGCCGAGGAAGATCACTGCGTGCTGTACGTATGGTATGACAACGAGTTCGGGTACAGTTGTCAGGTAGTGCGGGTGATGGAACAGATGGCCGGCGTAGTCCGTCAGGACTTACCGGCGTAGTCCGTCAGGACTTATCCGTACAGTCCGCCAGGATCTGCCCGCCAGATCCCCTCATGGCTCAACGTTTTCAAGGAGAAGCCGGATGTCGTTTCAACAGGTGATAGGGCAGATGCCCAGGGAAGTGTACGAGCGGCTCAAGACCGCGGTCGAGCTCGGCAAATGGCCCGATGGCCAGCCCCTCACCGAGGAGCAGAAGGCCACCTCGCTGCAGGCGGTGATGGCCTGGCAGGCGATGCACCTTGCAAACCCCGAGCACATGAACATAGGGGCGGACGGCGAGATCGTGATGAAGAGCAAGAGCGAGCTCAAGCGTCAGTATCGTGATGAGGAAGAGATAGTCCGTATCAATCCTCATCACTGATGCGTTGAGCGCAGGTGCGCGCTCAGGCTCGCACGCCATCGCAAAGAGGGGAGCCATCGCGGCTCCCCTCTTTTTTCCTCTCTATCCGCAAGGTGAGGTTATTCCCCTCATCCCCACCCCTTCTCCCGCAAGGGGAGAAGGGAGCAGAGCGGCTGCCTGCGCTGAGTGCATTGACACCCTGCCAGCGCTCGCCATGACGAGCCTGGCTGCCAACAGCCACTCGCTCTATCCCCTCTCCCCCTGGGAGAGGGCCAGGGGGAGGGCACTCCTCAGGGAGTCAGCTCACCACGCAGAGACTGCTGCATCAGCTCGCGGATGCGCGGGGCCGGCAAGTCCTGGCTCAGCAGGAAGTGCAGCTTGGTGAGGGCCGCCTCGGCGGTCATGTCAAAGCCCGAGATGACCCCGGCGCGGGAGAGTGCATTGCCGGTGGCATAACCCCCCATGTTGACCTTGCCGTGCAGACACTGGCTCAGGTTGACGATGATGACGCCGCGGGCCGACGCTTCGGAGAGCAGCGCCAGCATGGCCGGGTTCTGCGGCGCATTGCCCACCCCGAAGGAGAGCAGGATCAGCGCCCGCACCGGCTGCTGCAGGATATTGGCGATCACCTCAGCCGAGATACCGGGGTAGAGGGTCACCACGCCGATGGGCTGGGGGGTGATGTCATGCAGCACCAAGGACCGCTCGGACGGCACACCCAGCTCCCCCGCCTCCAGGGAGATGGCGATACCGGCATTGAGCAACGGCGGGTAGTTCGGCGAGTCGAAGGCGTGGAAGCCGTCCGCGTGTACCTTCTTGCTGCGGTTGCCGCGATAGAGCTGGTTGTTGAAAAACAGCGTCACCTCGTGGATCGGGTAGTTGGCCGCGATATAGAGGGCGTTGAGCAGATTCTGCTGGCCATCCGAGCGCAGCTCGGCCAGCGGGATCTGGGAGCCCGTGATGATCACCGGCTTGTGCAAGTCTTCCAGCATGAAGGAGAGCGCCGAGGCGGTGAACGACATGGTGTCGGTACCGTGCAGGATCACGAAGCCATCGTACTTGTCGTAGTTGTCGCGGATATCTTCGGCGATGCGCTGCCAGTCCGCCGGCGTCATGTCGGAGGAGTCGATGAGGGGATCGTATTCGTGAATGTGGTAGGACGGCATCTCGGGTCGATGAAACTCGGGCATCCGTGCCAGACAGTCTTCCATAAAGCCCGCCATCGGCACATAGCCGTGATCGGAACGCTGCATCCCTATGGTGCCGCCTGTGTAGGCGATGTAGATAGACTTCTTCACACCCTCTCCTCTCGTTGACCGAAAACCGGCAAATCCTGAATCACAGTCTCCCGCACTCCGCCATGTCCTGCGGATGGGAGGCCGGCGAATTATAAAGACTGGGCGCCCAAATGACAGCCGCGACATCACGATTCCTGGTCGAAATGAGACATTCGGCGATAGTTTTAAATGTCGAAAAAACATACATAAACCACCATTAATCTGATGAACATGGATATAAGTGGTGCTTTTTGCTACTATCCGCCGGATTTTTCCTAAATCTCACCTGGATACCTGAACTAAACAGGTGACCACAGACCCCATTTTTACGTGGGATGGGAGCCCTGGCCCCCTCTTGAACTGGCCCCTGAGCCACACTGTCTTTATCCCGGCTGAATCTGTGCGTCTTTCTCGCCAAAGACACGGCCAATCAACATGGGAGAACCGAATGATACAATTTGATTCCTACACCACTCTGGTCGCTGCCACCCTGGTGTTGCTGCTCGGTCGCCTGCTGGTGAACCGGGTAAGCTTCCTGCGAACCTTCAACATTCCCAAACCGGTCGCAGGCGGTCTGGTGGTCGCGCTGGTCCTGCTGCTGCTGCGCGCCGGCATGGGGATGGAGCTGCAATTTGACACCACCCTGCAGACGCCGCTGATGCTGACCTTCTTCGCCTCCATCGGCCTCTCCGCCGATCTGGGCAGCCTCAAACGCGGCGGCAAGGCGGTGATCACCTTCCTGTTGGTGGTCACCGGCCTGCTGCTGGTGCAGAACACCCTGGGGGTCGGCCTCGCCACCCTGCTCGGTCTGGATCCCCACATGGGGCTGCTGGCCGGCTCCATCACCCTCTCCGGCGGCCACGGTACCGGCGCGGCCTGGGGTTCCATCTTCACCGAGAAATACGGCGTACAGTCCGCCGCCGAGCTCGCCATCGCCTGTGCCACCTTCGGCCTGGTGCTGGGTGGCCTCATCGGCGGCCCGGTCGCCCGCTACCTGGTGAAGAAGGTGCAGGTGCCCGGTGAAGAGCACAACCGCGACGACGCCCCCCAGGGCTTCGAGATGCCGGACATGGAGCGCCCCCTCACCCCCTTCAGCGTGATCGAGACCCTGGCCCTCATCGCCATCAGCCTCAAGGGGGGGGAGATGTTTTCTCTCTATCTCAAGGGCAGCGCCCTCGAGCTGCCGGTGTTCGTCTGCGTGCTGTTCGTCGGCGTGCTGCTGCGCAACCTGCTGACCCTGTTCAACTGGCACGAAGTGAGCGATCGGGAGGTCTCCCTGCTCGGCAACGTCAGCCTCTCCCTGTTCCTCGCCATGGCGCTGATGAGCCTCAAGCTGTGGGATCTGGCTAGCCTGGCCCTGCCCATCTTCCTGCTGCTGGCCGCCCAGACGGTGGCGATGGCGCTCTACGCCATCTTCGTCACCTTCCGGGTCATGGGCAGCAACTATGACGCGGCCGTGCTGGCGGCGGGACACTGCGGCTTCGGCCTCGGTGCCACCCCGACCGCCATCGCCAACATGCAGGCCATCACCCAGCGTTTTGGCCCCTCCCACCTGGCCTTCCTGGTGGTACCCATGGTCGGTGCCTTCTTCATCGACATCATCAACGCCATGGTGATCAAGCTGTTCCTCGCCCTGCCCTTCCTGTAAGACGAAGACGCCAGACGACAAGACGAAGAGCCCACCTGATGGTGGGCTCTTTGCTTTCTGGCTGTCGCCAAGGGCGGGACCCGGTGGATGTGCAATCGGCTTATCTCGCGCTGCAAAACGCCTTATACCCTCTCCCCTGATGAAACACACACGGTGGGCTCCCGCGACCGGCCAATAAAAAGCCCCGCACAAGAGTGCAGGGCTTTGGTGTTGTGTGGCTGTCGATATGACCGTCACTTGGTCCTTAGAGGATAAAGGTCGCCACCTGCTGGTTCAGGTTGGTGGCACGACCCTTGAGGCCCTGGGCCTGATCCAGGTCGCGCATGGCGGCGGCGGTGATCTCGTCGCTCACGTCCTTGATGGCGGTGGTGTTCTGGGTGATCTCCCCGGTCACCTGGGTCTGCTCCTCGGCGGCGGTGGCGATCTGGCCCGCCATGTCGGAAATCAGCGATACCGCCTGGGTGATCTCTTCAAGCGCGGCAGCGGCGGCATCGGCATCCTTCACGCTGTTGTCCGCCAGCCCCTGGCTGGTCTGCATCAGGCTCACCGCCCGGGCCGTGGTCTGTTGCAGGGTCTCGATGGTGGCCTGGATCTCCTGGGTGGAGTCCTGGGTGCGGCGCGACAGCACCCGCACCTCGTCCGCCACCACGGCGAAGCCGCGACCCTGTTCACCGGCCCGGGCCGCTTCGATGGCCGCGTTCAGCGCCAGCAGGTTGGTCTGCTCGGCGATGCCCTGGATGGTGGAGAGAATGCCGGAGATGGCCTGGGCATGGCGGCTCAGCTCGCCGATGACACCGGTGGCCTGACCCACCTCTTCCGCCAGGTTGTTGATGGAGGCACGGGTCTGGTTCACCAGCGTCTTGCCCTGCTCACTGCTCTGGGCGGATTGCTGGGCGGCGGCGGCGGTGTTCTCGGCGTTGCCGGCGATCTCCATGGTGGCGCTCGCCATCTCGGTGACGGCGGTGGCGACCATGGTCACCTCCTGCTGCTGGCGCTGCAGCTCTTCCACCGCGGCCTGGTTGGTCACCAGACTGCGTTCGGCATCGGCGTTCAGCTCGTTGGCCAGCTGGCGGATGTTGCCGATCAGCTGATGCTGGCTGCCGACGAAGCGGTTGAAGCTGCCCGCCAGCTGCCCCACCTCGTCGTTGGCGTCGATCTTGATGCGCTGGGTCAGATCGCCGTTACCGTCGGCAATGCGGGCCAGGGCCTGGGAGACCTTGCCGAGCGGCCCGAGCAGCAGGCTGACCAGCCAGGAGATAGCGAGGATGCTGCCCACCAGCACCAGCAGGGCCAGGCCGAGCTGGGTCAGCAGCAGGGAGGAGAGCGGCGCCTCCAGAGTGGCCTTGTCCAGCACCAGCACCAGCTCCCAGTCGGTGTTCGGAATGTCCACCGCCCACAGCAGCTTGTCACGGCCCTCGGTATCGAAGTAGGCAGGCTCCAGCTGGTTGCTGCTCTTGCTCTGCTCGATCAGGGCATTGGTCAGGTCGTTGTCTATCTCGCTCGCCGGCTTCATCGCCTTGGCGGCGTCTTTATAGGCGATGACGGTGCCGTCCTTGTGCATCAGGATGGCGAAGCCGTCTGCCGGCAGGGCCATCTTGGTGACATCCTCCACCAGGGATGCGATGGAGAGGTCACCGCCGACCACGCCACCTTGAGCCGGCTGGGCCAGGGTCACCACCATGACGTTGTAGGCCACGTCCAGGTACGGCTTGGTCACCACCATGCCCCCCTTGCCCATGGCTTCCTGATACCAGCCGCGGGAGCGGGGATCATAGCCATCACGATTGATGGAAGGATCGGAGTCGTGCATCTTGCCGCTGCCCTCACCGAAATAGGTGAGCTGGAAACGGCCGGAGACCTGGGCCTGTTGCAGGGCGTTGAGGGGCTCGGGGCCGGCCTTGTTGCCGAGCGCCTGAATGACGTCACGGCGGGCGGCGAGCCAGTCGCTGATCCGTTCCGCCTGCTGGCTGCCGAGGCGCTGCACCTGCTCCTGACTGCCTTGCAGCAGCAGGGACTTCTGACTGGTATAGCTCTGCCAGGAGAGCAGCAGGATCACCAGCGACAGGGCGATGACCACAGACAACAGTATCTTCTGTTTGAGTGAGAGGTTCTTCATCGTGCTTCTTCTTGTTGGTCGGGAACAGGATTGCTCGGCGTGGGCATGGCCCTCTTGCATGCCGATCAATAGCGGCCAGTGGGCTCAAAACTGAAGCGACAAATGCCGTCGCCGGCGATATTTTCCCCTGAAACCTTGCCGATAGCATCAGAAATCGCGACGGGATGGCGCGCCGGGGCAGCCAACCCTGTCTATTCCTTCCACAATTGGCTAGAATGTCCCGTTTTTAAATCACATCGACCTCGAGAGTTTTCACGATGTTTGAAGTCAATCCTGTATTAAACAAGCTTAAGGAGCTGTCTGAGAGGACCGAGCTGCTTAGGGGGTACCTTTGACTATGACGCCAAGAAAGAGCGTCTAGAAGAGGTCAACGCCGAGCTGGAACAGCCGGACGTCTGGAACGAGCCGGAGCGCGCACAGGCGCTCGGCAAAGAGCGCGTGGCGCTGGAAAACGTGGTCGGCACCATCGATACCCTGACCCAGGGCGTCGATGACGTTGAGATGCTGGTGAGCCTGGCGGTCGAGGGGGAGGACGAAGAGACCTTCAACGAAGCCATCGTCGAGGCCGACGAGCTGGAAGCCAAGCTGGTCGAGCTGGAATTCCGCCGCATGTTCTCCGGTCAGCACGACGGTTCCGACTGCTACATCGACATCCAGTCCGGTTCCGGCGGTACCGAGGCCCAGGACTGGGCCAACATGGTGCTGCGCATGTACCTGCGCTGGGGCGATGCCCACGGCTACAAGCCCGAGCTCATCGAATGTTCCGAAGGGGACGTGGCCGGCATCAAGTCCGCCACCGTCAAATTCACCGGCGAATACGCATTCGGCTGGCTGCGCACCGAGACTGGCGTGCATCGTCTGGTTCGCAAGTCGCCCTTCGACTCCGGTGGCCGCCGCCACACCTCGTTCTGCTCCGTGTTCGTCTATCCCGAGATCGATGATGACATCGAGATCGACATCAACCCGGCGGATCTTCGCATCGACGTTTACCGCGCCTCCGGTGCCGGTGGTCAGCACGTCAACCGGACCGAGTCCGCGGTGCGTATCACCCACGTCCCGACCGGCGTCGTGGTGCAGTGCCAGAACGACCGTTCCCAGCACAAGAACAAAGATCAGTGTATGAAGCAGCTGAAGGCCAAGCTCTATGAGCTGGAAATTCAGAAGCAGAATGCCGAGAAGCAAGCGCTCGAAGAGACCAAGTCAGATATCGGCTGGGGTAGCCAGATCCGCTCCTATGTACTGGATGATTCCCGTATCAAGGATCTGCGTACCGGCGTCGAGACCCGCAACACCCAATCGGTGCTTGACGGCGACTTGGACAAGTTTATTGAAGCCAGCCTGAAATCAGGCCTGTAAATAAAGCAGCAGGAATCACCATGTCTGAACAAACCACCACTCCGGAAATCGACCAGACTCTCGACCTCAACAACGAGATGCTTGAGCGTCGTTCCAAGCTGGCCGCCCTGCGCGCCCAGGGCAATCCCTTCCCCAACGACTTCCGTCGTGACAGCCTGTCCGGCGATCTGCATGCCGAGTTTGGCGACAAGAGCGCCGACGAGCTGGCGGCCCTGGGTAAACGGGTGAAGATTGCCGGTCGCATCATGACCCGCCGGATCATGGGCAAGGCATCCTTCGCGACCCTGCAGGACATGGCTGGCAAGATCCAGGTCTACGTCACCCGTGACGACCTGCCGGAAGGCTTCTACAACGAGCAGTTCAAGAAATGGGATCTGGGTGACATCGTCGGCGTGGAAGGAACCCTGTTCCGCACCAACACCGGTGAGCTCTCCGTTCATGTTTCCGACATCCGTCTGCTGACCAAGGCACTGCGTCCGCTGCCCGAGAAGCACAAGGGTCTGACCGATCAGGAAGCCCGCTGCCGTCAGCGCTACCTGGATCTCATCGCCAACGAAGAGTCCCGCAAGACCTTCATGATCCGCACCCAGGTGGTCGCCGGCATCCGCAAGTTCTTCAACGAGAAGCGCTTCATGGAAGTGGAAACCCCCATGATGCAGGTCATCCCGGGTGGTGCCTCAGCGCGTCCGTTCGTCACTCACCACAATGCGCTGGACATCGACATGTACCTGCGTATCGCCCCCGAGCTCTATCTGAAGCGTCTGGTGGTCGGTGGTTTCGAGCGCGTGTACGAGATCAACCGCAACTTCCGTAACGAAGGCATCTCGGTGCGTCACAACCCCGAGTTCACCATGATCGAGTTCTATATGGCCTATGCCGATTACATCGATCTGATGGATCTCACCGAGGAGCTGCTGCGCACCCTGGCCCAGGACATCCTGGGTGACACCAAGATCCGTTACGCCAAAGAGGGCGAAGAGGGCCTGACCATCGATTTCGGTCAGCCGTTCCAGCGCCTCACCATGGTCGAGTCCATCCTGAAGTTCAACCCGGATGTGACCCTGGATGATCTGGCCACCCTGGAGAGCGCCAAGGCCGTCGCCAAGCGCCTGCACATCGAGCTGATGAAGGGCTGGGAGCTGGGTCACGTGATCACCGCCATCTTCGAAGAGACCGTGGAGCACATGCTGCTGCAACCGACCTTCATCACCGAGTACCCGGCTGCCGTCTCCCCGCTGGCCCGCCGCAACGACGTGAACCCGGACGTGACCGACCGCTTCGAATTCTTCATCGGCGGCCGCGAGCTGGCCAACGGCTTCTCCGAGCTGAACGATGCGGAAGATCAGGCCAAGCGCTTCCAGGATCAGGTGGATCAGAAAGCCGCTGGTGACGACGAAGCCATGTTCTACGACGCTGACTTCGTCACCGCGCTGGAACACGGTCTGCCGCCCACTGCCGGTCAGGGCATCGGTATCGACCGTCTGGTCATGCTGTTCACCAACAGCCACACCATTCGCGACGTCATCCTGTTCCCGGCCCTGCGTCCGCAGAAGTAAACGCTGCCAAAAGGCACATGCAACTGCAGCCTTGACTGCCTTGCAGCGATATCAAAACGCCCCGCTACTGCGGGGCGTTTTTTTATGGTGTTTTGTATTGGCAAATACGTCTCGAAAAAAGGCTGGTGCAAGCGAGCGCCTATGCGTGCGAAGGCAGCAACCACTCCCCTAGCCACAGAGTCAGTCCCTGACCCGCCATCCGCACCCTGTCCCCCTGCAGGGAGAGGCGAAGCTCGCCGCCCCGCGCCGAGATCTGGCGGGCCTTGAGCTCCGTCTTGCCGAGCCGCTCGGCCCAGAACGGCACCAGGGCACAGTGGTTGGAGCCGGTGACCGGATCCTCGTCTACCCCGACCCAGGGGGCGAAGTAGCGGGAGACGAAGTCATCCTCCCCACTGCTGGAAGGCGCCGTGACCATCAGGCCGCGCCCCGGCAAGGCGCGCAGGGCGTGGAAGTCCGGTTTGAGCGCCCGCACCTCCTCCTCGCAGCCCAGCTCCAGCAGGAACTTGGCCCCGGCGGCCAGGGTCTGCAGCGGCTGGCAGCCGAGGGCGGCGGCATAGGCGGGATCAAGCGCAAGAGGCGAGAGCGGGATGCGCGGGAAGTCGAGCCAGATCCAGTTCCCTTCCCGCGCCGCGGTCAGGACACCGCTGCTGGTCTCGAAACGCAGCGCCTCGTCAGGCTGTGCCAACCCGGCCTCCCAGAGCACGTGGGCCGCCGCCAGGGTACCGTGACCGCAGAGATCCACCTCCACTTTGGGAGTAAACCAGCGCAGCCGGTAGTGAGCGTTTCCTAACGGGGTGAGGAAGGCGGTCTCCGAGAGATTGAACTCGGCGGCCATGGTTTGCAGCTCGGCATCGGGGTGCGCGTCCCCCAGCACCACCACGGCCGGGTTGCCGCCGAAGGGGCGAGCACTGAAGGCGTTGACGTGAAACAATCTGGTCATGAATATCCCCGTGAGGCAGCAAGAAGGCATGGTCGAGGGCCTTTATACCACGGGTCAAGGGGCCCCAGCGCCGGATCCCGACTTTATAAATTCACAAATCGCATAAAGAAGATATTTTTATTCTTTGTTGTTATTCACCACAGCCCTTACCCTGACCAAAAATCAGACCATGGAAGACGTGTGTGATGCAATTGACAGCCCCCATACCCAACATCAGCCCCCTCTCTGACGAGCAACAGCGACAGCTGAACCAGGTTCTCACCACCCTCAACACCCAGCAACTGGCCTGGGTGAGCGGCTATCTCTACGGCCTCTCCCAATCCGGCCAGCAACCGGTGGCCACCGTTGCCGCCGGCGCAGCCCCGGGTGGCAGCCTGACCATTCTCTATGGTTCCCAGACCGGCAACGCCAAGGGCGCGGCGGCGGCCATCCAGAAACAGGCGCAGGCGCTGGGCCTGCCGGTGACTCTCATCTCCATGGCGGACTACAAACCCAAGCAGCTCAAGAAAGAGAGCCACCTGCTGGTGGTAGTGAGCACTTACGGGGAGGGTGAACCGCCGGAAGCGGCGGTCGATCTGTTCGAGCAGCTCAAGAAGGGCAAGATTGGCAAACTGGAGGGGCTCAAGTTCGCGGTGCTGGGTCTGGGTGACAGCTCCTACGAGTTCTTCTGCCAGACCGGCAAGGACTTCGACGGCTTCCTGTCAAAAGCGGGGGCCGAGCGCATTCATGAACTCGCCAGCCTTGACGTGGATTACCAGGAGGCCGCCAAGGCCTGGGGCGAGCAGGCGGTCAATGCCGTCGCCGCCACGCTCTCTGCTGGCGGATCTGCCGGAGCCACCACAGTGGCGGGGGCCGTGCAGTCGGCCGTCGGCCACAGCCAGTACCACAAGGAGAACCCCTTCCCGGCCCGGCTCTCGGTCAACCAGAAGGTCACCGGCCGCGATTCCACCAAGGATATCCGCCATATCGAGATCAACTTGGAAGAGTCCGGCCTCACCTATCAGCCCGGGGATGCCCTCGGCATCTGGTTCGACAACGATGCCGCCCTGGTCGCCGAAGTGCTGGCCCTGACCGGCCTCTCCGGCGACGAACCCAGCCCCCATGGCAGCCTGCGAGAGGCGTTGACTCGCCACTTCGAGCTGACCCGGCTGCACGGCGGCTTTATCACGGGTCTTGCCGAGCTGACCGACAACGCGGCGCTCAAAGATCTGGCCGGCGACAAGGCCCAGGTCAACGCCCTGGTCGCCTCCGCTCAGGTGGTGGATGTGCTGAAACGCTTCCCGGCCAAGCTCGGCGCCGATCAGCTCACCGGCCTGTTGCGCCCCCTCACCCCCCGCCTCTACTCCATCGCCTCCGCCCAGAGCGAGGTGGAAGAGGAGGTGCATCTGACCGTCGGCGTGGTGCGCTACCCGCAAGAAGATGGCACTGTGCGCTCCGGCGGCGCCTCCTCCTATCTGGCAGACAGATTGGCGGAAGAGGCCGAGGTACGGGTGTTCGTGGAGCACAACGACAACTTCCGCCTGCCGCACAACCCGGACACCCCCGTCATCATGGTGGGCCCGGGCACCGGCATCGCCCCCTTCCGCGCCTTCATGCAGGAGCGGGAAGCCCAGGGTGCAGAGGGCAAGAACTGGCTCTTCTTCGGCAACCCGCACTTCACCCAGGACTTCCTCTATCAGGTGGAGTGGCAGCGCTATGTGAAATCCGGCCTGCTGTCGAAGATTTCCCTGGCATTCAGCCGGGATCAGGCTCACAAGATCTATGTGCAGGACAGACTCCGCGAAGCGGGCCTTGAGCTTTACCAGTGGCTCGAGGCCGGCGCCCACTTCTATGTGTGTGGCGACGCCAACCACATGGCCAAGGATGTGCAGCAAGCGCTGCTGGATGTGATTGCCGAACACGGCCACAAGAGTCGTGAGGAAGCAGAAGAGTATTTGAGCGAATTGCGTCGTGCCAAACGTTATCAAAGGGATGTCTATTGATGAGCAAACAAGCTATTCCGGGACCGGTAGAAGGACCGCTTTCCGACAACGAACGCCTCAAGCGCGAGAGCAACTTCCTGCGCGGCACCATAGAGCAGGATCTGCAGGATCCCCTCACCGGCGGCTTCAACGGCGACAACTTCCAGCTGATCCGTTTCCACGGCATGTATCAACAGGATGACCGCGACATCCGCCCGGAGCGCGCCGCCCAGAAGCTCGAACCCCTGCACAACGTCATGCTGCGGGCCCGCTTGCCTGGCGGCATCATCACTCCGGCCCAGTGGCAGGTGATCGACAAGTTTGCCGAAGAGCACAGCCTCTACGGCAGCATCCGCCTCACCACTCGCCAGACCTTCCAGTTCCACGGGGTATTGAAGCGCGACATCAAACTGATGCACCAGACCCTCAACGGCACCGGCATCGACTCCATCGCCACCGCCGGGGATGTGAACCGCAACGTGCTCTGCACCAGCAACCCGGTGGAGTCCGAGCTGCATCAGGAGGCCTACGAGTGGGCCAAGCAGATCTCCGAACACCTGCTGCCCAAGACCCGCGCCTACGTGGAGATCTGGCTGGACGGCGAGAAGCTGGACGGCGATGAGGAGCCGATCCTCGGCTCCAACTACCTGCCGCGCAAATTCAAGACGACCGTGGTGATCCCGCCCCACAACGACATCGACGTGCACGCCAACGATCTGAACTTCGTTGCCATCGCCGACGGCGGCAAGCTGGTGGGCTTCAACGTGCTGGTCGGCGGCGGACTCGCCATGACCCACGGCGACACCAGCACCTACCCGCGCAAGGCGAGCGACTTTGGCTTCATCCCCCTCTCTCACGTGCTGGAGGTGGCGGCCGCCGTGGTCAGCACCCAGCGTGACTGGGGCAACCGGGTCAACCGCAAGAACGCCAAGACCAAGTACACCCTCGAACGCGTCGGGGTCGAGGCCTTCAAGGCCGAGGTGGAGAGCCGCGCCGGCATCGCCTTCGCCCCGAGCCGTCCCTATGAGTTCACCAGCCGTGGCGACCGCTTCGGCTGGGTGGAAGGGATCGACGGCAAGCACCACCTGACCCTGTTCATCGAGAATGGCCGCCTGCTGGACTTCCCGGGCAAGCCGCTCAAGACCGGCATGCTGGAGATCGCCAAGGTCCATCAGGGGGACTTCCGCCTGACCGCCAACCAGAACCTCATCATCGCCGGCGTGCCTGCCAAGGAGAAGGCCCGCATCGAGAAGCTGGCCCGCCAGTACGGCCTGCTGGATGACGGCGTGAGCGAGCAGCGCAAGCAGTCCATGGCCTGCGTGGCCCTGCCCACCTGCCCGCTGGCCATGGCCGAGGCCGAGCGCATGCTGCCGGCCTTCGTCACCGACATCGAAGGGCTGCTGACCAAGCATGGACTGGCGGATGACGCCATCATCTTCCGGGTCACCGGCTGCCCCAACGGCTGTGGCCGCGCCATGCTGGCGGAGGTGGGTCTGGTGGGCAAGGCGCCGGGTCGCTACAACCTGCACCTGGGCGGCAACCTGGAAGGGACGCGGATCCCGCGCCTGCACCTTGAGAACATCACCGAGCCGCAGATCCTGGCGGAGCTCGACAGCCTGATCGGCCGCTGGGCCGCCGAGCGCAACCAGAACGAGTGCTTCGGCGACTTCGTGATCCGGGTGGGAGTCATCGCCCCCGTCATCGATTCCGCGAGGGACTTCTATGCAGCCTGATATCACCGATAACGTGCTGCCGACGCGCACCGCCGACGGGCGGCTCGATCTGCAAGCCCTGCTGGCCCTCGGCCGAGAAGAGCAGGCCGAGGCGCTGGCCCCCCTGAACCGGGCGCTGGACGCCATGAGCGCCCCCGAGCGGGTGCGCTGGGCCCTAGCCAACCTGCCTGGGGAACACGTGCTGTCATCGAGCTTCGGCATTCAGGCGGCACTGATGCTGCACCTGGTGAGCCAGGCGCGAGGCGATGTGCCTGTGGTGCTCACCGACACAGGTTATCTCTTCCCGGAGACCTACCGCTTCATCGACGAGCTGACCGAGCGCCTCGCCCTCAACCTCAAGATCTACCGGGCCGCCCTCTCACCGGCCTGGCAGGAGGCACGCTTCGGCCTCTTGTGGGAGCAGGGGGTGGAGGGGATCACCCGCTACAACCAGCTCAACAAGGTCGAACCCATGGACCGCGCCCTGCAGGAGCTCGGCGCCCAGACCTGGTTCTCCGGCCTTCGCCGGGAGCAGTCCGGCAGCCGTGGCAAGCTGCCGGTGCTCGGTATCCAGCGCGGCCGCTTCAAGTTCCTGCCGGTCATCGACTGGAGCAACAAGGACGTCTTCTACTACTTCAAGGAGTTCGACCTGCCCTATCACCCCCTCTGGGATCAGGGCTACCTCTCCGTCGGCGATGTGCACACCACCACCAAGTGGGAGCCGGGCATGAGCGAGGAGCAGACCCGCTTCTTCGGCCTCAAGCGCGAGTGCGGCCTGCACGAGGAAAACGGCGAGAACGACGGCTCCGGGATCTGATCCCACCAATCTGCGTCCATAAAAAAACGCCCGGCATCGCCGGGCGTTTTGCTTGTCATGAATGGGCAGGTGTCAGCCTGCCCACCCGCTTATTTTGCGGCGGCGCGCGCCTCGGCCAGCCAGCCGTTGACCTCGGCCTCATGCCCCTTGAGCCAGGCGTCCGCATGACGCTCCACATCCACCGGCTTGTTCTGTCCCTTGTTCATCAGGCCATTCTGGATGTTGATGTCATTGAGCGGCAGCTTGACGATGGAGAACAGCTTGGCCGCCGCCGGGTTCGCCTCGGCAAAGGCCTTGTTCGCCACTATGTGCATGCTGTTGACGGCAAAGCCGTAGTTCTTGCCGTTTGGCAGCCGGGTCTTGGCCGCATCCTTGGCATCGGCGGGCGTCTCCAGCCAGACCACATCCCGCCCCGGCACCAGCTCGCTGCTGAGCCAGTACGGCGTCCAGGTGTAGTAGAGCACCGGCTTGCCGCTCTGGTAGCGGGCCAGAGTGTCGGCAATCAGGGCCGCATAATTGCCCTGCTTGTGGGTGATGGTCGGGGTCAACCCGAACTCGTCGAGATGATGATTGATCGCCTCTTCACAACCCCAGCCCGGGTTGCAACCGATGAGGTCGGCCTTGCCGTCCCCGTCGCTGTCAAACAGCGCCGCCAGCTTGGGATCCTTGAGCTGACCCAGGTTGGTGATGCCGTACTGGGTCGCCGTCTTCTTGTCGATGAGATAACCCTGGGCCGCACCGCTCACATAGGTGCCCTGACGGAAGAACACCTTGTCTCCCCCGACCTGCTCATACTTGCCATCCTGCAGCGGCACCCAGTTGAAGGCGAGGAAGGTGCCATCCCCCTGGGCGACCGAGGCATAGGCCACGTTGTAATCCACCTCTTGCGCCGGCTGGACATCATAGCCGAGCCGTTCCATCAGCTTGCTGACCAGCACGCTTTGGAACGCCTCTTCCGGCAGGGAGCTTTGCAAGGGTTGCACCTTGACCCCCTCCCCCGGCATCTCGGGACTGGCCACGGCGACCGAACTCAGTAGCAGGGCACCCAGGGTCAGACTGGTGGTGATGGGTCTCATGAGGTAACTCCTTTACGATGAATGGATGGGCTGCGACCGCACAGTCGCAGCAGCAGGGCCACCGGGCCCCGTTGATACCAGCGGCCACTCCGGCCGCGATCCGGCTGCCCCATGGCCTGGGTCAGACGATCCAGCACGATGGCCAGCAACACGATGCCGAGGCCGCCGATGGAGGCGAGCCCCATGTCGAGGCGGCCTATGCCCCGCAACACCATCTGACCGAGACCGCCGACCGCGATCATGGAGGCGATGACCACCATGGAGAGGGCCAGCATCAGGGTCTGGTTGACCCCGGCCATGATGGTAGGCATGGCCAGCGGCAGTTGTACCTTGAACAGCAGCTGGGAGGGGCTGGCCCCGAAGGAGTGGGCTGCCTCCACCAGATCCGCAGGCACCTGGCGAATGCCCAGCATGGTCAACCGGATCATCGGCGGCAGGGCGAAGATGACGGTCACCACCACCCCGGGCACGTTGCCGATGCCAAACAGCATGACGATGGGGATGAGATAGACAAACGCCGGGGTGGTCTGCATGGCATCCAGCAGGGGCCGGGTCCAGCTCGACAGCCGTTCGCTGCGCGCCAGCAGAATGCCGACCGGCAAGCCTATCAGAATGCAGAAGAAGAGCGAGGTCAGCACCAGGGAGAGGGTCACCATGGCGTCAGACCAGGCACCGATGAGACCTATCCCGATCAGCGAGATCAGCGTGCCCAGCGCCATGCGTCCGTTGACCAGTTGCCAGGCCACCAGGGTCAGCAAACCGATCATCAGGGCCGAGGGCACGGATTGCAGCAGATGCGTCATGCCATTGAGCGTCAGCTCCACCGGGGCGCGAATGAGCTGGAACAGAGGACGCAGGTTGGCCACCAGCCAGCCGATGGCCCCCTCGACCCAGGTATCCAGTGGTACCAGGGCCTGCTGGAAAGGATCCAGCCAGTCGATGGACGCCTCGGCCTGCGGGCTGGCGATCTGGGTTTGCCAATCGGCCGCCTCGGTGGCGGTATCGCCCCAGGGATCGCTCGCGGCCTCCGTGGTCACCTCGGTGGTCCCCCAGGGATCGGTTGCGGCTTCATCGGCCAGGGCCGGGGTACTTGCCAGACACAGCAGGGCCAGCAAGGCGGCCAGCAGATGGCGGGAAGGGATGAGATTCATGCCGGGGTACTCCTGTCCAGGGTGTTGAGCAGATTGGCCTTGGAGATGAGCCCCAGATAGCGGCCATCCGATTCGACCACGGGCACCTGGCAGGGAGCGGCGGCCACCTGGCTGATGAGTTCATTGAGGGGGGTATCGGCCAGGATGGGCTGGATGTCCGCCAGCAGGGCTTGCTCCAGGCTGCCCTTGCTGCTGACCGCCTGACTTAAGGATTCCACCGAAACGACGCCGAGGAAGTGGCGGCTGCGATCCACCACATAGCCAAACTCCCGCTCCAGCTCCTTGAGCTGTCGCAGGGCATTGCCCGGCCCGTCCGTGGTGTGCTTCTTGATGAGGGGTACCTGCTTGCGGCTCGCCACGTCCCGGGCGCTGAACACATTGGCCAGATCCACCCCGCGAAAGAAGGCGCGAACATAGTCGTTGGCGGGCTGGTTCAGGATCTCGTCCGGGGTGCCGACCTGCACCACCTGACCGTCCTGCATGATGGCGATGCGATCGCCGATGCGCATCGCTTCGTCCAGATCGTGGGAGATGAAGACGATGGTTCTTTGCTGACTTCCCTGCAGTTTCAGCAGTTCATCCTGCATTTCCGTGCGGATCAATGGATCCAGCGCGGAGAAAGCCTCATCCATCAGCAATATATCCGGATCGTTCGCCAGGGCTCTGGCCAACCCGACCCGCTGTTTCATGCCGCCGGAGAGGGCGTCGGGATAGGCATCAATCCACTGCCCCAGCCCGACCTGATGAAGCGCCTGACGGGCGCTCTGCTGGCGCTCGGCCAGCGGCACCCCGGCCAGCTCCAGCCCGAAGGCGGTATTTTCCAGCACGCTCAGGTGGGGCATCAGGGCGAAGGACTGGAATACCATGCTGATCTTCTTGCGCCGCACCTGGCGCAGATCCGCATCCGAAATGGCGGCGATGTCTTCACCGTCGATGAGTACCTGGCCGCGGGTCGGTTCGATCAACCGGTTGAAGAGCCTTACCAGAGTGGACTTGCCCGAGCCGGACAGACCCATCACCACGAAGATCTCCCCCTCCTGGATGGCAAGATTGACATCCTGCACCCCCAGGGTCTGGCCGGTCTTTTGTAAAATGCTGGCGCGGTCGTGCCCTTTCGCCAGCAACTTGAATACCTTTTCCGGGTGTTCACCAAAGATTTTATAGAGTGATTTGACCTCAAGCTTGACTGTCATACTGTCCTTTTTTTATGGCCGACCGCTTGCTGTTCCTGCAGCCGGACGGGAATTAATTACTTTCAACACTAAACAAAAATCGAGAAACAAAAAAGAACCATAAGAGTCTCAACAAAAAGGCGCGAGCACAAGCAATTGATTTAAAACGATTATTTTATGAAACAAAAATTCAACAGATAGGAGCTGCCTTGGGTATAGAAACGATTAACTGACAATGAAATCAATTATAACACTGATAAAAATGGGGGAAATTCCAGTGTTTTCTTGAAAATCGAGCAAGCACAGGGGAATGCCGTCAGGCTGGTTGCCGTCGACAAAATTAGTTACATAACGAATCATTTTTTGACAGCAATGAGCATGTATTTGTGGTGACAAATACGCCTGGAGTGAAAGGCTGCACCAAGTTCAGGACCGGGCCCGATGAGAGGCGCTCTGGCGCGGGGTGACAGGCGAAAAAAAGCCCCTCGCACGGGGAGGGGCTGATCAGGTTCGACGCGGGCTAGCGGCGCTGCCAGGTCTCGAAGCAATAGGGATGGGGATTCTTCTCATCGGGATCATGAGGCTCGCTCTCCAGTTTCACCCAGTCGGCATCCGAGAAGGTCGGGAAACAGGTGTCCCCCTCCACGGCCAGATCGATGCGGGTCAGGTAGAGGCGATCCGCCCTGGGCAGCAGCTGGCCATAGAGATAGCCTCCCCCGATGACCATCAGCTCCTCGATTCCCTCTTCCTGAAGACGACTCAGGGCCGCCTCCACCGAATCCACCATCTCCACCCCGTCGGCGCGATAGTCGGGATTGCGGCTGATCACCAGGTTGCGGCGCCCTGGCAGGGGGCGGCCGATGGACTCGAAGGTCTTGCGCCCCATCAGCACCGGCTTGCCGAGGGTCACCCGCTTGAAGTGGGCCAGGTCGGCGGGCATGTGCCAGGGCATCTGGTTGTCCTTGCCGATCACCTGGTCCCGGGCCATGGCGGCAATCATGGAAATCTTCATGGGTTGGTTCCTCGCAACCTGTCTCAGACGATGGGCCGGTTACGGTACACGACCAGAGAAGGGATCGCCAAACCGAAACTGAGGGCCCCCACGATAAACAGCACCTTGAGGCCGTTCGTCACCGCATGGTGGATAAGCTCGGTGGTCACCCCGGAGATATTGAGCTCCACCACGGCGATCATGGTCTTGAACGCATAGGTTCCCGGGATCATGGGGATGATGGAGGCGACGCTGAACACCGGCCGGGGTGCCAGCAGGCGCTTCGACCAATAGACGCAGACAAAGCCCACCGTGGTGGAGGCTGCCAGGGTGGCCCACTCGATGGGCATGCCGTGGTGGATGAGCAGGGTGCGCAGGCTGTGGGCTAGCGCTCCCCCCATGGCGCAGTATTTCAGCATCCGCGGTGGCACGTTGAACATCATGGCAAAGCCCACCGCCGGGATGGCCGACCAGAATGCATCCTGCAACAGCAGCAACAACAGATCCATCATGATGTCTCCCCCCTCTGAGCCGACTGAACGACGACACGGGCAGGTCTGTTCTGGTGAGATGTCATATGGAATCCCACCACAGCTTCCAGCCCCAGATACCGGTCACCGACATGGCCAGCACTATGCCGATCACGGCGCTGACGGTGAGCAGGGTCGCCATGCCCCAACGGGCCAGCCCCATGTTGAAGTAGCCTTTCACCATGTCGGAGACGGCGTTGATCAAGGGGAAACCCGGCACCAGCAGCAGCACGCTGGCCGCCATGGCGAGGTAGGGTTGATCCCCCCAGCCGAAGTAGGTGGCGCTGGAGGCGAGCAGGGTGGCGACGAAGCCGGTCACGGCAAAGTTGATGAGGGGGCTGTGATGGTGATGGGCCATCAGCTGGCGTACCCGCATCGCCACCGCGGAGGCAAGGAAGGTCACCAGGAAGATGGGCCAGTCTCCCCCGAACAGCAGGCTGAAGGCCCCGCAGGAGAGCCCCACCATGGGGACCACCAGCCAGGGGTGATAGTGGAACGGCTTGATGGCATCGAGCCGCTGGCGCACTTCCCGCGCACCGATCAACTCCTTCTCCGCCAGGATGCACAGGCGCTGCACTTCGCACACCACCTGCATGTTGATGCCCCGATCCAGCACCCGGCGGGTGGTGGTGACACAGTGCCCCTGATAGAGGCTGGTCAGGACGATGGCACCGGCGGAGAGCGCCATCTCCACGCTCTCGAGCCCCAGTGCCAGGCCGAGTCGCACCGTGGTCTGCTCGATGAGCCGCGCCTCGGCACCATGCTGGCCCATCAACTGGCCCACCTTGACGATAATGCGGGTGATCTCTGTCTGCTGTTCCGGCGACAACACCCGTCTTGGTGTAATACTTCTCATCATTCCCTTGAGTCGTAAAAAATTAACCGAACCCTCATCTTACTCCAGCGACTTGTTTCATCCATATATATCCACCCGCGAAACCGTTATCGGCTTATTTATTTCAACGGCGCAGCCTGTTTGCAGCAAATAACAAACAAGCCATCACCTTGATTAACATGTGATGGCTTGCGGGATTAAATAAAATGAGATGAATAATGAAAATATCGATGTGTTATTTATCCCGGCGATATTCGGCGAGCCGGATGACATTATTCGCCGGTTTTTCATATTCACCGGTCAATAATGACTCTTCCTGCAGATGATTGATCTGGCTGCGCATGGCATAGAAGGATTCATGCATCATGTTGGCAATCCGGATGCAGCTGTCCAGATTGTTCTTCGCCAGCTTGCGCTGGCAATCGATGCGAAATTGCAGACCCCGCAACCGCCGCTGCCGATCGGGCCCTACCTGTTCGATCAGGGTGTCTATCTGCTGGTGCAGCAGGGCATCGAGCCGCTCCGGCTCCACGAGGGCCCAGTGTTTCAGGGTATCGAAATCTGGCAGCTCCATATGCTCTCCTGGCCAGAGGCCTCATGTGTGACACATCCAAACTACGCTCAGCACATAAATTCACTGTCCGTAAGAAAGGTTATATAAGAGCGGCGGGATCCTGGTTCAGTTTGCACCGAGTCACAGGAGTCCGATTGCGGATAAAAATCCGCAGATGAGGGGAAGGGAATTCATTTATTCGTTAGGATTCAGGCAATTACTCATACCTGACTAAATTGCTTTTTTTTAGAAATTTTGCGCCCGTTTGTCTGCCGGCTTATTACTGAATGGCCGGTACGAGAGACACTGTTTTCATTCGAATCGGCCTGTGCCCTCGCGTGGCCACATCCGGGAGGATTTAACATATCCCACTGATTATGTTATTTTATTTACCACTTTACACAGCACGAAGGGCAGACCATGAGCAAGGCACGCATAGGCATCGTCACCGTCAGCGATCGCGCCAGCGCAGGCATATATGAAGATCTCTCCGGCAAGGCCATCATCGAGACCCTGGGTGCCTATCTGACCTCGGAGTGGGAGCCTGTCTATCGCCTCATCCCGGACGAACAGCCAGAGATAGAGGCGACCCTGAGCCAGCTGGCCGACGAGGAGTCCTGCTGCCTCATCGTCACCACGGGGGGCACTGGCCCGGCCAAGCGGGATGTGACCCCGGAAGCCACGGAGGCGGTGTGCGATCGCATGATGCCGGGCTTTGGCGAGCTGATGCGGGCGGAATCCCTCAAATTCGTGCCGACCGCCATTCTCTCCCGCCAGACCGCCGGCCTGCGCGGCAACACCCTCATCGTCAATCTGCCGGGCAAACCCAAGTCCATCCGCGAGTGTCTGGATGCGGTCTTCCCCGCCATCCCCTACTGCATCGATCTGATGGACGGCCCCTATCTCGAATGCGACGAGAGCATCATCAAGCCATTTAGACCCAAGAAATAAAGACCCTCACTCCATATGAACAAGGCGCCTCGAGGCGCCTTTTTCATGAACTCATCACCGCTCTCTCGGTCAGGCCCAGCGCTTGAAGATGAGGGAGGTATTGATGCCGCCAAAGGCGAAGTTGTTGGACATCAGATACTCCACATCCAGCACCCGGCCGCCGCTGCGAACGTGATCCAGCGGGGCGCAGGCGGGGTCCGGCTCGTTCAGGTTGAGGGTCGGGGCGAACCAGCCCTCCGCCATCATCTCCAGCGACAACCAGGCCTCGATGGCGCCGCAGGCCCCGAGCGTATGGCCGAAGTAGCTCTTGAGAGAAGAGATGGGGGTGCTATCGCCAAACAGGGCCGATGTGGCATGGCTCTCGGCGATGTCGCCCCGCTCGGTGGCGGTGCCGTGAGCGCTGATGTAGCCGATGTCTTTGGGCTCGAGACCCGCATCCGCCAGCGCCAGCGCCATGCAGAGCTGCATGGTCTCCTGCTGGGGCTGGGTCACATGGGCCGCGTCACAGTTGGTGGCAAAGCCCACCAGCTCGGCGATGATGTGGGCCCCGCGCGCCCTGGCGTGCTCCAGCTCCTCCAGGACAAGGGTCCCCGCCCCTTCCCCGATCACCAATCCATCCCTGTCCTTGTCAAAGGGCTTGGGACTCAGGGAAGGGCTGTCGTTCATCAGGCTGGTGGCGAACAGGGTATCGAACACCACGGCCTCGGACGGGCAGAGCTCCTCGGCCCCCCCCGCCACCATCACGTCCTGATAGCCGTGCTTGATCGCCTCATAGGCATAGCCGATGCCCTGGCTGCCCGAGGTGCAGGCGCTGGAGGTGGGGATGACCCGGCCCCGCAGGCCGAAGAAGAGGCCGGTGTTCACCGCCGCCGTGTGAGGCATCATCTGCACATAGGTGGTGGCCGTGATGTTGGCGGTGGTCTTGTCATTGAGCATGGCGCCAAAGGCGCTGATAGGGGCCGTGCTGCCGATGGAGGAGCCATAGGCGATGCCGGTACGCCCGTCGGCCAGCACCGGATGATCGATGAGACCGGCCCGCGTCAGGGCCAGCTCGGTGGCCACGGTCGCGAGCTCGGAGACCCGCCCCATGGCCCGGGTCTTCTTGCGCGGGTAGTGGGTCGGCAGGGAGAAGTCCGGGATCGGGGCTGCCAGCCGGGTATTGAGCCCCTCATAGACGCCCCACTCGGGCATCTCCCGCACGGCGTTGCGCTCATCCTTGAGGCGAGGCCCTACGCTTTGCCAATCGTTGCCAAAGGCGGTCACCCCGGCCATGCCGGTGACGACGACACGCTTCATACTGCTCTCCCTTCCTGCTGTTTCCGATGATCCACGGTGTTGATGTTTCCACTCATATCAGGCCACCGTTGATCGAGATGACCTGGCGGGTGACATAGCCTGCGATGTCCGACATCAGGTAGGAGACCAGGCCCGCGACTTCGTCGGCCTGCCCCATCCGTTTGAGCGGGATCATCTTCAAAGCCTCGGCCTCCACCTCGGCGTTGACCATGCCGGTATCGATGAGGCCGGGGGCCACGCAGTTGACGGTGATCTTGCGTTTGGCCAGCTCCAGGGCCAGGGCCTTGCTGGCCCCGATGATACCCGCCTTGGCGGCGCTGTAATTGACCTGTCCCCGGTTGCCCATGATGCCGGAGACCGACGACAGGGTGACGATGCGACCACCCCGGCGCAGCCCTATCATCGGCATGATGCAGGGTTTGAGCAGGTTGTAGAAGCCATCGAGATTGGTGTGCAGCACGCCGTCCCAATCGTCGTCGGTCAGGGCCGGGAAGGCCCCATCCCGGATCACCCCGGCGTTGGAGACCACCCCGTAGTAGGCGCCGTGCGCCTCGATGTCGGACTCGAGGCGGCTGCGGCACTGCTCCCTGTCCGAGATATCGAACTGGATGAGCCGCCCCTGCCCCCCCGCCGCCAGGATCTCGGCCAGGGTCTGCTCGGCGCCGCCCCGATCCCCGTGATAGTGCACCACGATGTGAAAACCATCGGCGGCCAGCTTCAGGGCGATGGCGCGACCTATGCCCTTGCTGGCCCCGGTCACCAATACGGTGGAATTCATGTTCAATCCTTCTTTAAAAAACAGAGATTCCGACTGCCTTTGCCTATCTCTACAGCGAAAGCGATCAGAGAAACATCAACCAAGCAGCGCCTTCAGCTCCGCCTCACTCGGCAGATAGGTGCTGAGCCTCGCCTCGGCGTAGCGTTGCTCCCCATTTCCGATCCGGCACTCGAAACTGGCCATGCCGTTATCTTCCAGCAGGCACTCCGCCTCGATGACGAGGCATTCACCGGCGGCAAAACGGGCCAGCTGGCACTGATACTGACGACTGCCGAGCAACATGCCGATGCGCACCGGCTCCCCGCGCTCCCGCCCCCGCATTCCCGCCCAGGCGGCGATGGTCTGGGCCATCAGCTCCAGGCCGACCCAGGCGGGCAGATTGCCCTGTTCGTCGAGCAGCAGTGCCTGACGCTCACCGACCCGGGTCTCGCAGCGTACCCGGTTGCCCTGATACTCGAGCAGTCGATCCAGCAACAACATGGGGGCCTGATGGGGCAGCAGTGCTGCCAGGGTGATGTCACTCATGATGGACTCCCTTCGTGTGGTTCGATAAGGCCCAGCAGCAGGCTGACGTTGTTGCCGCCGAAGGCAAAGGAGTTGGACAGCACCCGGGTGAGCGGCCTGGACGCAGGATCCCCCTGCGCCAGCCGGATCGGCGTCAGGGCCGGATCCTGCGCCTCCCCCTGCCGGGGCGCCGGCAGCCCCTGCTCCATCAACAGGCAGCAGAGCGCCGCCTCGATGGCCCCCGCCGCCCCCAGGGTGTGGCCGATCAGCATCTTGGTGGAGCTGCAGAGGACAGTTTCCTCCTCCCCGAACAAGCGGGCCAGCGCCTTGCTCTCCATCTCGTCATTGAGACGGGTCGCGGTGCCGTGCAGGTTGACGTAATCGAGCGCCCGGGGCGCCATCCCCCCCTGCTGCAGGGCCATCCGCATCGCGGCCTCGGCCCCCGTTCCCTCCGGGTGGGGCGCCGAGATGTGCCAGGCATCGGAAGATTCGCCGGCCCCGAGCAGGGCGAGCCCGGCCCGCTCCCGGGTCAGCAGGAAGAGGGCGGCACCCTCCCCGATGTTGATGCCCCGCCGCTCTGCCCCAAAGGGGCGGCAACGCTCGAGGCTCAGGGATTCCAGACTGTCGAAACCGTTCAGGGTCAGGCCGCACAGGCTGTCCGCCCCGCCGACGATGACCATGTCCGCGAGCCCCGCGGCCAGCAGGCGCTGCCCGCTGATGAAGGCGCGGGCGCTCGATGAGCAGGCGGTGGAGAGGGTGTAGGCAGGCCCCGTGATGGCCAGATGGCGAGCCAGGAATTCGCTCGGCGAGCCCAATTCCTGCTGGCGGTAATCGAACGCCCCCGGCAGGGGCTCGGCGGCCTGATGGGCGGCTACCGCCTCCTGCGCCTCGGCGATCCCCGAGGTGCTGGTGCCGAGCACGATGGCGATGCGATCCGGCGCCAGTCCGGCCCTCAGTGCATCGAGGGCAGGCCGGATCTGTGCAAGGGCCGCCAGCAGCAGACGGTTGTTGCGAGAATCATAGGCCGATAGCGCCTGGGAGATGGCGGGCAGCGTGGCCCCGACCCGACCGACGGGCGTGAGCCGGCCATCGCTGAGGGCACACCGCTCGTCATCCAGCGGGGTGAGGCCGGCGTGCTGCCAGGCGGCCAGCGCCGCACCGACCTCGGCCTTCCCCTCCCCCAGGGCGCAGACAAGGCCATAGGCCTGGATATGACAGGGGGCGGCCGACGGTGCGGGGTTCGCGTTCGGACTCATGGTGTCAGCCTCTGCATCTGCAATTGATAATCGAAGGCGTACTGGATGAGCTGCACCGGTTCCCGCTCCCCCGCCATCAGGCGATAGTGGATTTCGCTCACCAGCCGGCCACCGGGATCCGTCAGACGCCGCACCATGCCCTCATCCGCCAGTTGCCACCCCCTGGGCAGTTGCGCGTGCCAGGCGGCGACGGGCCAATAACTCATCATCACGTCGGCGAGCACCTGGGCCACCGGCGGCAGGGCGGCGCCACCGAGCAGGCTGGAGAGCTGCTCGGTGTGGATGGTCTTGCCATCATAACTCAGTCGAAACAGCCGGATCCCGCTCGGGGTCAGCCCCACCAGGGTGAGCCTGTGGCCATCCGCCTCCAGCACGGTCAGCAGCTGGTGTTCCCCGCCCTTGCCATGGGTGCTCAGCAGTTGCTGGCGATAGAGGGGCTGGTCGCGCTGTGGCGCCGGCAGCACCAGGCTGGTGTCCGGAGTCAGGTAGGCGCGATTCTCGGGCACAGGGGTGCTGGCGCAGGCACCGAGCAGGAGAGCAAACAGCAGGGGCAGAAACGTCTTCATCGTGGCTCCCATGGGTTGTAAAGGGGGACTCATCGGCGCTCCAGCACCAGGGGTGAGAGCAGGAAGGCGGTGAAGATGCCGCCGCTCAGCACCAGACCGAAGCCAGCGATGGCCGGGGTGTGGCTCAGGGCCAGCAGACCGAACGAGAGCTGGGTGGTCAGATTGGCGAGCAGGATGGCAAACAGGGTCGAGCGCTGACGGCCTGGCTCTTCGCCGCTGTGGGCGAAAAACAGCCCGTAGTCGATGCCGATCCCGAAGATGAGGCTGAGCGCCAGCACCCCGAACAGGGTCAGGGGCTGGCCGCAGGCGGCGAGCAGCGCCAGTCCGGCCCCCAGGGCCAGTGCGTTGACCAGCAGGATCCGGGCGCTCTTGCGCCAGCCGAGCCGCCACCAGAGCAGCAACCCCACCAGGGCGATGGCCGCAAACAGCAGCTCGGCCAGCTTGATGCGATAGTGGGCGAACAGCTGGCTCCACTGGCTGCGCTGATCCTGCCAGAAGACACCGTTCTCAGTGCTGGCCAGCCCCGCCACGGCGGCGCTATCCGTCACCCCGTGCACCGGCAGCCAGAGCGCTACCCGGCCATCCGGCAGGGTGTGCCACAGCAACCGGCTGCCCTCGCTGACCGGGCTGGCCAGCCAGAACTCCGGGGTCAGGGGATGCCAGGGGCGAGGCTCGGCCTTGACCGGTACCCCGGCCTGATTGAGCCGCGCCACCACCTGGGGCTGCAAGGCGGTGAGGGCGGCATGATCCGCCCGCTGCTGCGCCAGAGAGGGCAACCACTGCGCCAGGGAGACGAACCCCGTCAGCTTCCCCTCTGCCTTGGCCTGTGTCAGTTGCCCGGTCAGGGCCTCCAGCCGCTGCAATGCCGTCTCCCCGTCTGCCGCCGTCACCAGAAAACCCGACATGCCGCCCTGCTGACCGGTGAGACGCTGGATCGCCCGCTCCTGCCCCTGCAACTCGACGGGCAGGGGTTGCAAACGGGCAATATCGTCATCGATCTGCAACCGGCCGAGCCCCGCCACGACCAGCACCAGCACGAGCAGCGGCAGACCCCAGCGCAGGCAGGGGCGCTCACGCCACCCGTCGAGCCAGCGACCCATCAGCGCCAGGCTGCGGGGCTCACGCGCAGGCAGCTCCCCCAGCCAGAGCGGGAACAGGCAGAGCACTGTGATGAGGGCCGCCAGGAGGCCCGCGAGGGCGCATAGCGCCATCTGCTGCAACCCCGGGAAGGGGGCCAGCCAGAGCAGCCCGTATCCGACCAGCGTGGTCAGCAGGGCCATCCAGAGGCTCGGCAGCAGCTTGGCACGGGTCTGGTGGGGACGCTCGCTGCCTCCGTGCAGGCGTCGCTCGGTCAGGAAGTGGATGCCGTAGTCGATGGCGATGCCGATGAGGCTGGTGCTGATGACCAGGGTGAAGAGGTGCACCTCCCCAAACCAGAGCAGCACGGCCAGCACCCCCCAGCCGAGGCCGATGACGATGGGCAGCAAGGAGAGGGCGATCGCCCGCAGGGAGCGAAACGCCAGCCACATCAGCAGCACGACCCCGACCATGGAACCTATCCCTATGGTGGAGATGTCCGCCTGGGCTAGCTGGCTGGCGTGCTGGCTATAGAAGAGGGTGCCGCGACGCAGCAACTCCAGCCCGGGATAACGGGCCTTGAGGCTCTGCTCCGCCGCCCCGAGGCGGGCGAGCAGGTCGGCGTTGCGGGAGAGATCGAAGGCCGACAGATCCAGCTCGGCTCGCACCATGAACCACTGCCGCCCGTCCTCACCCTGGCTCATCAGCCAGTCGTGATCGAGGCGCATGGCGCTCCCCCCCTGCCCCTGCACACCGGCGCGGGTCAACAACAGGGGGTCGGCCTGCCACTCGGTACGGGAGACTCCCCCGAAGGGGCTGTAGATCTGGCCGAGCACCCACTGGCTCCAGCCGTCGGGCCCCGCCGCCAGGCGGGCCCGGCTCTGCTCATCGAGGCGCTGCCAGGCATAGTCGTAGGTGAAATGTTGCCAGGCCGGGGCCAGCTCGGGTTGAGCGCCACGCACCGCGCCGAGTTCGGGCAGGGCGGCCAGAGCCTGGACCCACTCCTGCGCCGCGGCGCGCCCCTCCTGCCCCGCCGGCAGGCTCAGCATCCAGACCAGTTGCTTGTCGAGCTGGCGCAGCAAGCCCCCGCGCAGGGCCGGATCCAGCGTGGAGCGCTCCTCGTGGGGCAGCAGATCCATCAGGCTGGTGTTGATGCGACTGTGGGAGAGCTGCCAGCCGAGCAGCCCCAGCGCCAGCAGGCTGAGCAGCAGCCAGCCATGGGAGAGCCTGCGCCAGGTCGATTCGCGCCAGCCCGTCACAGGCCCCGTGCGGGCATCGGCTTGCGGCTCAGGGGGCAAAATGGGCGTGCTCCTCGGCAGACAGGGGCAGCGTCACCCGCTGCCAGTCTGAGAAATGAATACGGGTCTCGTCCCCCTGCCGATCGGCGATCACCAGGCGGTCCAGCTGCTGGCCACCGCTCAGGGTGAGACTGGCAAAGACCTTGTCGAGAGGGGAGGACAAGGGGGTCAGCACCAGGGTCCAGCCCTGTTCATCAGACTGGAAATCGAGGGAGAAATAGCGGGCGAGCCCCTGCTCATCCGAGCCGAACAAGGCCAGCATCATGCCGCTGAATTCGAGCAACTGGGGATTGTCGATCACCTGGACCGGTCCCTGACCGACCTGCTGGCTCATGCGTTGGTCAGTCAGGCTCAGTGCCAGTTCGAAGGGCTGCTGCTGATGCCACCAGAGCCCCTGCCCCCGTACCAGCAGCAGCTTACCGCTGGATTTCAGGGGCTGGGCCAGCCCGGCCACCTGTTTCTCCTGCGCGAAATGCGCGCGCTGGGCAGGCTCCGCACTCAGCAGCTCACGCACCTCTGTCTGGGTCATGACATGGGTCTGGGTCATGGAAGCGGCCTGCGCCATCCCCGTCAACAGCAGCAGACAGGCCCAGAGCCCGCCTCGCACCCCCTGCATCCAGCGAGCCCTCACTCCGCCACCCCCAGCTTGTCCAGCAGGACCCGCGGGGAGGCGAGGCACATCTCGCCGCTCTCCTTGTTCACCGCCACCTGGATGCTGTAGCCCTTGCTGGTGCGCGCGCCGCTTGCCACATCGAACAGCTGGTACTCGATCTTGAGGCGGTTCTGGTATTCGCACAGCCGCGCCTCGACCCGCACCTTCTGGCCAAAGCGCAGGGGGGCCATGTACTTGAGGCGCAGATCGATGATGGGCCAGTGATAACCGGACGCCTCCATCTGCGGGTAGTTGTAGTCGATCTGCTCGAGCAGGGCGCAGCGGGCCAGCTCGATATAGCGTACATAGTGGCCATGCCAGGCCACCCTCATCATGTCCACGTCGTGGAACGGGATCTCCACCTCTATGCTGTGGCTGATCATCCAGGGTTCACTCTGCATCCGAGGTCTCCTTGTAGAGATCGTAATGACGGGCCTGCAGCCGGGCTATCAGGGCCCTGAGCTCCTGCTCCAGCGGCCTGTCTTCCACCAGGGCCGGGTGATCTTCCCGCACCGCCAGCACCATCTCTCTCAGGGACGGGCTCAGGGTATCCAGGGCGCACCGCTGCAAGCCGAGGCGCAGCTCCACCCCTTGCACCACCGCCAGCAGGCAGGCGGCCCCCACCTGCTCGGTCAGGGTCAGCACCCGCAACGCATCCCGCGCCGCTATGGTGCCCATGCTCACCTTGTCCTGGTTGTGACACTCGGTGGAGCGGGAGAAGACGCTGGCGGGCATGGTTAATTTGAGAGCCTCTGCGGTCCAGGCGGAGACGCCGATCTGCACCGCCTTGAAGCCGTGGTTGATCATGCGCCGCTCGCCGCTGGCACCGGAGAGGTTGCTCGGCAGGCCGCCGTTGAACTTGGTATCCACCAGCTGGGCCAGCTGGCGGTCGAGCAGATCGGCGAGGTTCGCCACCGCCGTCTTCATGCTGTCCATGGCCATGGCGATGTGGCCGCCGTAGAAGTGACCGCCGTGCATCACGTGCTCGAAGTCGCCATCGATGAGGGGATTGTCGTTGGCGCTGTTGAGTTCGTTTTCGATGAGCTGACGCCACCAGGGCAGGCTGTCGGCCACCACGCCGATGACGTGGGGGGCGCAGCGCAGGGAGTAGCGGTCTTGCAAGCGGTCGCTGTGGCGCGGCAGCTCACCGCTTTGCAGATCGGCGCGCAGCCAGGCGGCGACCTCCTGCATGCCGGGATGGGGCTTGGCCGCGAACAGCCGCTCGTCGAAGTGGAAGGCATTGCCCTCCATGGCGACGCTCACCAGGGCGGTGATCCGGGTCGCCAGCTTCATCAGGTATTCGGTACGGGCGTAGGCGAGGCAGGCCAGCGCCGTCATGACCGAGGTACCGTTCATCAGGGCCAGCCCCTCTTTCGGGCGCAATCGCAGGGGGGGCACGCCGAGCGCGTCATAGACGTCGGCGGTACTGGCGAGCTGGCCGTCCCGATAGAGCTCCCGCTCCCCCACCAGCACGGCGGCCACATAGGAGAGCGGGGTGAGATCGCCGCTGGCACCGACCGACCCCTCCTCCGGAATGCGCGGGATGAGATCCTGCTCCAGCAGCCAGCAGAGCCGCTCCAGGAGGGCCGGACTGACCCCGGAGACCCCCTGCGCCAGGGAGCAGAGGCGCGTGGCCAGCACGGCACGGCCCGCCTCAAGACTCAGATCGTTGCCGAGGCCACAGCCGTGGAAACGGGTCAGATGCAGGGGCAGCTCGGCCACCAGGGCGGGCGGCACGGCCCGGGTCACGGAGTCGCCATAGCCCGTGGTCACCCCGTAGATGACCCCCTCTTCCGCCAGCAGGCGATCGAGGAAGTCGGCGCCGCGCTGCACCCGGGCCATGAAGGCGGGATCCGGGTTGAGAACGGGACGGGCACGCCCCTCGGCCAGGGCCACCACCTGTTCTATGGTGAGCCTGTCTGCGCCGAAGGTGACCTGGGGAGATGGAGTATCACTGTTCATCATGGGTTAGCTGCCAAAAATCGAAGAAGTTGAACCAGTCCAGCGGCGCATGCAGGCAATGGTGCTGCAGGCGGTCGGCATAGGCCTGCACCCAGCGGCGCAGTGCCGCCTCCCGCGTGGCGCGGGGTAGCGACAGCCGCTCGGCGAAGGGCTCGAAATGGACGCGAAAGCGCCCCTGCTCCTTGAGCCCGAACATCAGGTAGACGGGGCAGGCCAGGACGCTTGCCAGGGCGAAGGGCCCCAGCGGGAATGGGGCGGGAGCCCCGAGAAAATCGGCCCAGACCACCCGCTTCTCCCGGGTCACCGAGGTGCGGTCCCCGACGATCACCACCCACTCCCCCGCCTCTATCTTCTCCTTGAGCAGGATGGCGGTGTCGGCCCCCATCTCCTGCACCTGGATGAGGTTGATGCCGGAGTCCGGATTGACCTGCTTGAGCAGAGCGTTGAAGCGGGCCGCATGGCGGGTGAACACCAGGGCATTGATGGGCACTTGCCCCCCCTGGGTGCCGAGCGCCCGGCACAGCTCCAGATCCCCGAGGTGGGAGCCGAGCAACAGCAGGCCGCGTCCGCTGGCGAGCGCCGCCTCGTGGTGCTCGCGCCCCACCAGTTCGATCTCCTCACGGGGAATATCGCCGCGCCAGCCCGCCAGCTTGTCCAGCGCCGCCCCCCCAAAACGCAGGAAGTGGCGAAAGCTGGACCTAGGCTCGGAGGGCAGGCTCACTCCCTGCCCGGCGGCGAAAGCCTCGAGCCGAGCCAGATATTGCTCGGAGGCCGCCCGCTGGCGGCGGCCGGTCAGCCAGAAATAGCCGATGACGGGGTAGAGCAGCGCCTGGAAGCCCCGTCGACCCAGCAGCCGATAGCTGGCCAGCATGATCTGAAGGCCCAGCAGCGAGCCCCGCTCCGGGGTGCGCGACCAGTGCCGCCTGCCCTGTTGCCAGAGCCGGGCCGGGAGGCCTGGCAGCTTGCACAACCCATCCCAGAGCAGGCGGCACACCAGTCGGGTGTGCATCCAGGAGATGTCGAGATTGTCCCGCCAGAGCCGAAAGTGGGAACTGCCGTCCGCCGGATAAATGACCCGGGTCGGCACGAAGCGCATGGGCACCCCGCGCCAGTAGAGACGCACCATCACCTCGGTGTCGAAATCCATGCGCCGGCCGAGGCGCACCTCATCGAGCAGGGCGCAACTGGTCGCCAAGGGATAGACCCGAAAGCCGCACATGCTGTCCGCGATGGTGAACGAGAGGGTCTCTATCCAGACCCAGACATGGGTGATGTAACGGCCATAGAGGCGCCCCTTGGGGACGGAGTCGTCATAGATGGGGCGTCCCGAGACGAGGGCATCGGGCTGGCGGGCGGCTTCGGCCAGCAGGCGCGGCACATCAGACAGATCGTGCTGGCCGTCGGCATCTATCTGCACGCCATGACTGAAGCCCCGCGCCCTCGCAGCCATGAGCCCTGTGGTCACGGCGACGCCCTTGCCCTGATTCCGGTCATGGCGCAGCAGACTGACCCAGTCACCGTGAGTGGCGGCCAGGGCATCCAGCGCGGCGGCAGCGGCGGGCTCGCTGCCATCGTCGACAAGCAGGCAGGGCAGCCCCAGGGATTTGAGCCCCGTCAGCACGCCGGCCAGGGGGGTCGAATGGTTGTAGCAGGGGATGATGAGGCAGGGATTCAAGGACATAGCTTCACCCGGCCGCTGCTGGCGACCTCATCCCCGAGCCGGTAGCTGAACACCAGCTGGCCCTTGTCCGCCAGCCAGCAGAGATGCAGCTCGCACTCCTGGCCGGGGCGCAGCGGGCGCTGGAACTTCAACTGACTCATGCCACCGAACTCGCCGACCAGGCCGGGCAACTGACGACCATAGTGCATGGCCCAGTGCACCTGCACCACGCCGGGCAGCAGGGGCGCCCCCGGGAAGTGGCCACGAAACCAGGGCAGATCGGGGTCGAGGGACAGGCGCAGCACCAGGACATCGTCCTGCCATCGCTGCTCGATGAGGCTGGGCAACCCCGTCATTGGCATGGTTTGGATCCCCTGAGTGAGTGATTCATCTGCTCAGGACCAGATTTTTCGGCATGAACATCAACAAAATCTTTATCAAATAGCGCTTTCAACTGCCCCCAGGGGCGTTTCCCCTGACTGTTGAGGGGCAAGTCCGGCAGCAGACGCAGCCGGCGCGGCAGGGCGACCGGTTCGAGCCAGGGTCTGAGCCGCTCCCGCAGGGCAATGAGGAAGCGGCCGGGCCCCAGCGTCTGCCACTGCTCCAGCCCTTGCTCCGTCAATACCAGCACGGCGCCGAGCTGCTGCCGGCCCGCCTGCATCAACGGCAACACCGCCGCCTGCTGCACCCAGGGCTGGGCCTGCAGGCGCGCCTCCACCTCGTCGAGGGAGACCCGTTTTTCTTCAATTTTGACCACCCGGTCCCCGCGCCCCAGCAGGTGAAAGCCGGACTCGCACAATCGGATGCGATCGGCGCAAAGCAGCGGCTCATCGTCCGGCAGATAGGGGGAGTGAAGCAGCAGGCAATCCCCGGCTCCGGGCGCCACGCGAATGCCCGGCATGGGTTGCCAGGGAGTCTCTGGCTGTGCGCTCTGACGCCAGGCGATGCCGCCGGTCTCGCTGCTGCCAAAGACTTCCACGGGCAGTTGTCCCAGCAGCGCTTGCGTGCGGGTTGCATCCGCCAGCGCCAGCGGCCCGCCGGAGGAGACCACCAGAGCGCAGCCAACGGCCGGCAGGGCGGGATCGAGGCGACTCAGAAAGGCCGGGGACGCGATCAGCGCCCAGCGGTCTCGCTGGTTGTTCAGCTGCTCCGGGTAGAGGGTCAGGGTGCGGGCGAAGGGAATGCGCAGGACCAGGGGCAACAGAATGCGAAACAGCAGGCCATAGATGTGCTGGTGGGAGACGCTCGCCAGCAGGCGCGCCCCGCGCAGTGGTTCGCTCCAGAGCGCGATCAGCACCCGCAGTTCGGCGTCCAACTGGTGCCACGCCTTGGGGATCGCCTTGGGTTCGCCGGTGGAGCCCGAAGTGAACAGGGTCAGTTGCAAGGCCAGGGGGGCGGGCCAGGGGGCTGCGGGTTGCTCATCCTCCCGTGAGAGGGGCAATTGCAACCAGGGTATGCTGCTGCCCTCCCCCAGCGTCTGGCTGTCGGTCAACACAGCATCGAAGCCGTGACCCAGCTCCGCCAGGGCCGCCGGGCGCTGATGGCCGGGCAGTATGGCCTCTCGCCCGGTCAGGGCACAGGCGAGCAGCGCCTGGGCAAACAGCAGGCTGTCTTCGAAGCAGAGTGCCCAGCGCCGGGCTGGCAGAGCGGCGAGCCGCCGGGCCAGCGCTTCGGTTCCCTGGCGCAGCTCGCCAAAGCGCACCTCTCCCTGTGGCCCGAAGGCCACCGGTTCGTCATCCCCTCGTCCCCAGATGGCGGCGAGCAGGCTCTCCTGACCGGTCATGAGGCGAAGCTCCGCTTGACCCGCAGGCGCACCAGATACTCCCCCCCCATCAGCAGCCCCATCAGCAGATAGCTGACGAGGCCGTTATAGAGGCTCCAGATGGCGAGATCCCCGTACCAGACGGTGGCGGCAGCCAGAGAGCCGTTGAGCACGAAGAAGCCGCACCACACCTTGGTCACGGTGCGGGTGTAGCGCACCCCGGCTGGCGGCAGATCGGGATCCTGCAATCGGGCGAGCCGCTCCACCAGACTCATGGGCTGGGTCAGGCTCCAGCCAAACAGGCCGAGCAGGGCCAGCGAGACCGCGATGGGATAGTAGAGCAGCCAGTGCTGGGCCGAGAAGAAGGCACTCAAGGCCGTCAGTACCAGACCGACACAGGCCAGCAGGCGACCAAGCAGCAGCCACTCCCGCACGGGGGAGAGCCCGGGCAGCAGTCGCAGGGCGAAGGTCACCAGCAGGATGCCGAGCAGGGCGGAACTGCCCCAATGGGTCAGCCCCCGATAGACGGCAAGGGGATAAGCCAGCAGCAGGGTCCCTGCCAGCAAGGAGAGCAGGCGCATCATGGCAACAAGCTATCAGGCAGGGTTCATCAGGCGTTCGACCGCCTCGACCACATCGGCGACGCTGCGCACCGACTTGAACTCTTCGGGCTTGATCTTCTTGCCGGTCAGTTTTTGCAGGTGAACCACCAGATCGATGGCGTCGATGCTGTCGAGTTCCAGATCCTGATAGAGCTGAGCCTCTGGCGTGACGGCCGCTTCATCCACTTCAAACAACTCCACCAGGGTTGCCTTCACCTTGGCAAAAATCTCGTCTCTGTTCATCGGGATATCTCCAAAGAAGGTGGCTCAAGCCTGGGACTGGATCAGGGCCACCAGGGCCTCGACGCTGGCGAAGTGACGACGGGTATTCTCGTCATCGGCGGAGAGGACGATGCCATAGCGTCCCTTGATGGCCAGCCCCAGCTCCAGCGCATCGATGGAGTCCAGCCCCAGACCGTCACCAAACAGCGGCGCCTGGGCATCGATATCGTCCGGGGTCAGCCCTTCCAGGTTGAGGCTGTCGATGATGAGTTGTTTTATCTCTTGTTGCAGATCTTGCATTGCTCTTCCATAGGCTGTCATGGGGTCCCGGGTTGCAGGACCCGGGTAAGTAACCGGGTTAACTGGCGGGCGGCCAGGCCGCTGTGCTGCGCGTCAGCGACCCCTTCACGGGTCTCTATCTGCGGCAAGAACTCCAGCGTGAAAACAGGCTTGCGTTTCGGGGTCTGGAACCATTTGTCCTGCTTGGTGAGAAAGCGCTCGCTGCAATGAATGCGTACGGGCTGCAGAGTCACCTGACCACGCAAGGCAAGCTGGGCGGCACCTCGCTGCAGGCGGATAGGCTCCCCCGGCGTGGTGCGGGTGCCTTCCGGAAAGATCAGCAATAGACCACCCCGACGCACCCGTTCGATGCAACGCGGTAGCAGCTGTTCCGCCTCCCCGTTGGGAATGTAGTCGGCGGCACGCACCACGCCACCGAGAAAAATATTATGCCACAAAGCTCGCTTGACGATGCAGTCGCACACCGGCAGTTCGGCCGCCAGGATCACATAGTCGAGCAGGCTGGGGTGATTGGCGACGATGAGGGCACTGCGCAGATCCCTCGGCATGCCGATGACGCGATAATCCAGCACCCCCAGCCCCTTGAGCAGGGCCATGAACAACCGAAAACTCTGCTTGATGCTGGCCTGTGCCAGGATCCGACGCCGCTCTCCCCGCAGGCAGAGCGCCAGCAGCGGAAACCAGCAGAGGCTGAGCAGCAGCCCCCCCAGCCCAAACAGGGTGAAGCCAAGCGCGGTGCCAAGCAGCCGCCAGAGCCGGTTCAGCCCCGCCGCCATGACCACTCCCTGCGTCCGTCACCGAGCACGCATGTCTGCTGTCCCAGCAGATGCGCGCGCCAGAATGCCAGGGGTTGGGCCAGCGCGGGGGGCTGACTGGCGTCGCACTGTCCTTCGCAGTCCCAGCGCTCGCCGGCAGCCTCCTGCGCCGGGCCCAGCAGCAGCGCCACCCCGTAGGGCGGGGTCTGGGGGAGCCAGGATTGATGAAACTGCGGGATCTCCCCTTCGAACAGCACCAGCAACACCCGCCGATACCCCGCATGGAGGTTGGCGGCGGCCTCGGCCAGCCCCGCCATCAGGCTCCCTTCTCCGGCAGAGATGGAGCTGATGGGCAGCGCCGCCTTGCCCTGAATGGAGCAGAGCCCGGCCGCCGTGTTGTGCACCGACATGGAAAAATCCGTGGGAGAGAGCGGTTTGGCGGCGGCCAACCCCTGCAACAGCGTCATGGAGCGTGCCAGCTCACCGTGGCGGCTGACGAAGATGGCGCTGTCGACGGGGTGGCGGGCCAGCATGTCCAGACCCAGTTGCACCGCGAGCCGGGCGCCGATGCTGAGGCGGCGCGCCATCATCATGGGGATCAGGGGGGTCGCTGGCACGGATTGCGGCGCCGCGGGCCACTCTGCCTGCGTGGCCCACTGTTGCCAGCCAGTGGCGTGCTCCAGTCCAGGGGAGAGCGCCTGCGCATCAAGGAGTGAGAATGAGAGCATGATGGCGGCGTTCAATCCTTTGCGGTGCGAGGGGTGACAAGAATAATAATTGTTTTTCTCAATACAGGAATGAGCAAAACGCGATCAATTAATAACCAACCCATCGGGGTTATTATTTATTGCGACATCATATCATTATTTATCAGAAATAATAGACAGCCAAACATCGCTCTGGTGAGGACAACTCATATTCTATTGAAAATAACCAAGCAATGGTGTCTCATTGCGCTGTTTCATAAAAATATATCGGGGAAATAATAATGAATTTGATCACAAAATCGGGCCTGGTTCTCGGTGCACTCCTGCTTGCCGCCTGCTCCACCAGCAAACCAATACAAAATCTTCCTGCCAATCAGGTAACGTTCAATCTCAGCGAGGAGCAAGTTGCCAATGCCATCGTCAACGGCGGTATCAGCAAGGGCTGGGTCATGAAGAAAGAGCAGCCAGGGCTTATTCGTGGTCAACTGAATGTGCGCCAACATCAGGCCGTGATCAATATTCCATATAGCACCCATGATTATTCCATCAATTATGTCAGCAGTGTGAATCTGGATGACGACGGCAAAGGCGCCATCCATCGCAGCTATAATCGCTGGATCCTCGGGTTGAATCAGGCCATCCAGATTGAACTGGCTCGCACCAATACCAGCACCCATTGATCAGAGACGGAGCCGTCATTGAAACACTATCAGAGCGAGCCATATAACGCCCTGGAGGCCATCAGTCAGGCCCAGCGTATCGCCTTCGCCCCCATGTTGTTCCAGGCAAGCTGGTGTCTGCGTGAGACCGGCGTGCTCGCCTACCTGGAGAGCCGGGGCAAGAGCGGCGCCACCACGGCCGAGATAGCCCAACATTGCGAGCTCAGCGAGTACGCGGTGTCGGTGCTGCTGGACATGGGACTCGGTGGCGGCGTCTGCCATCTGGCCGGGGAGCGCTATGTACTCGGCAAGGTTGGCGCCTATCTGCAAAACGACCCCATGACCCGGGTCAACATGGATTTTACCCAGCACGTCTGTTACCAGCCGCTGGCTCACCTGCTCGATGCCATTCGCGAGGGCAAGCCGGAGGGGCTCAAGGTCTTCAACCCGGACTGGGAGACCATCTACCCTCACCTGGACAAGCTGCCGGAGCCCGCCCGCGCCAGCTGGTTCGCCTTCGATCACTTCTACTCCGACTGGGCTTTCCAGCAGGCGCAGGATCATGTGCTGAGTTATGAGCCTCGCAGCCTATATGATGTGGGTGGCAACACCGGCAAATGGGCCATATCCTGTGCGACCCGGGATCCCGCGCTGCAAGTCACCATCCTGGATCTGCCCGAGCAAATCGCCCTGGCACAGCCCAGAATTGACGCAGCCAAACTGACGGAGCGAGTTCGTGGTCACGGGGTCAACATGCTGGAAGCCGACGGCCATCTGCCGGGGGAAGCGGACATCTGGTGGATGAGCCAGTTCCTAGACTGTTTCAGTCACGAGCAGATCGTCGCCATCCTCAAGCGCATTCGTCGGCACATGAAACCGGGGGCCAGAGTCTGCATCCTGGAGCTGTTCTGGGACCGGCAGAGCTTCGAGGCGGCGAGCTTCAGTCTCAACGCCACCTCCCTCTACTTCACCGCCATCGCCAATGGCAACAGCCGCTTCTATCACTCCAAGCAGATGTATCAGTGCCTGCGTCAGGCCGGTTTCCATGTAGAGGCCGAGCACGAGATCCCGGGTCCTGGCCATACCCTGCTGGTTGCCCAACCTTTGCCCGAACGGCCATAATGGCCCATCCACATGGATGGCATGCAAAAGGAGCGGCCCATGATGCGTAACGGCAAGGTTCTGCTGACACTGGCTCTGGTGCTGGGTAGCTCGGCTTGCACCCACATCAAGGAAGCGGGCCGGACGGTGGGACACACCACCCGGGACGTGACCCGCGAGATTGGCCATACCACCCGGGATGTGACCCGGGAGATTGGCCATGGCACCAGGGATACCGTCAATAAAGTGGGTGACGAGATCAGTAAATGACAACAGGGGCCTCGGCCCCTGTTGTGCTATCTGTGGTTTCCTTCCCCTGTTCACCACATCGCCATCAGCTGGGATTCCATGGCCTCTTCCTGTTCATCCGGCAGACTGGCGAAAAAATCGAGTCCCGTCTGCGCTTCCACCGCATCCACAGTCACTATGTAGTCTGCCAGCTTGCTGGACGGGATATTCTGCTGCGGCAGAATGAAGGCGATGGCCTCCTGATTGGCCACGTCCATCACCACCCGATAGTAGGCATGGGGCACGGTCACACCGTTGCCGATGGAGGCGTCCGAGTTGGTGAAGATGGGGCCGGTGATCACCTGGACATTCTCATAGGTGATGGCCCACTGGCGGGTCTTCTCCTCGAGGATGCGCCAGGCTCCCTGATTGAGCGCCGGCAATTGCGGCGTCATGTTGGTCAGCAGGAAACTCTGCTTCATGGTGGTCGCGCTGGTGCGCATGTCGGCTGCCGGTGCCTGATGTCCCCTGTCGTAACCGGAGCCCTTGTAGTCCGCCAGGGTGGCGCGGAACTGCACCGGCACCTCCTTGTCCTCGGCGAAGGCATCCTTGCGCGGCACCTGCCCCTGGGCGCTGGCCGCCGTCATCCGGTAAGAGACCCAGTCAGACACCTTGGTGTCGTAGTTGTAGCCCGCCGCATAACCTTCCCGGCAGAGCAGCTGACTGGATTGACCCGGAACCCCCAGGGTCACGTGATCCTTGCATTGGAATCCCGCCGCCAGGGTCGGGAAAGCGCTGAGAGAAAATCCGATAGCCAGGACTAACTTATTAATATTATTCATTATTATGCCACTCCTTGTGTTAGGCGGAGTGATTTGACACCAGGTCTGATGAGTCAGGCAATCGGCTATTTTACGAGCATCTCGTAAATGTGAAGGGGGCGGCAATTTGACCAAAAAGCGGCGGACAGCTGGGGGATTGTCATCGGCCCGTCATTGTGGTGGAGAGGGTACTTTATCTCTGCAATCAAGCAGATAGGCAGGAGAAGAAGCGGAGACTTGCTCCGCTTCCCTGTGCGCCGAATGGTCAGCTCTTGACTTGCGGCCTCGGGGTATCGGGTTGGGACGGCGGCAACATGGGCAGCACTATCTGGGGCTGCTCACCGGTCAGGCTCTTGAGGAAGGCCGTCATGTCCTCGGCCTCCTGCTCGCTCAGCCGCTGGCCGAGCTGGATATCCGCCATGATCTGCACCGCTTCCTTCAGATCCCAGACTGCGCCGTCGTGGAAGTAGGGGTAGGTCAGTTCTATGTTGCGCAGGGTGGGCACCTTGAACCAGCCGATGAACTGCTTCTCACCGGTCACCGCCCCGCGCCCCTGGGCCGGGTTGCTGGTCTGGTAGTGTTTGACCAGCCCCATCTTCTGATAGGAGTTGCCGCCGATGGCAACGCCGTTGTGACAGGCGGTACAGCCCTTGTCCTTGAACAACTGGTAGCCCGTCAGCTGCTGCGCCGTCAACGCCTTGCCATCTCCCTTGAGCCAGCGATCGAAGGGGGCATTGGGGGTGACCAGGGTCTCCTCGAAGGCGGCGATGGCGTCGGTCACCTCATCGATGCCGAACTGCGCCTTGCCGTAGACGGCATCGAAACGGTCACGATACTCGGGCAGGGTGTGGAGGGTCTCCACCGCCAGCTTGTGGGTGAAGGCCATCTCCAGCGGGTTGGCGATGGGGCCCGCCGCCTGCTCCTTCAGATCCTTGGCACGGCCGTCCCAGAACTGCACGAAATTGAGGCTGGAGTTGAGCACGGTCGGCGAGTTGATCGGCCCCTCCTTCCACTTGTGACCGAGGGAGCTGACCTGATTGTCCACTCCCCCCGTCGCCAGGTTGTGGCAGGAGTTGCACGAGATGGCGTTGGATCTGGAGAGCCTCGGCTCGAAGAACAACATCTTGCCCAATTCGACCTTGGCCGGATCACCCACCTTGACCGCTTCCACCGGTTGCACCGGTTCGCTCGCCCACCCCGTCACGGGCAGTGCCAACACCAGCAGCAAATTATATTTATTCATTATTCTCTCTCCCTTGAGTTTGCGAGTCATCGCATTCCCAGCCTGCAGGAGTAGGACTGAGTGTTATTTGTTCAAGATCAAGGGAAAAACACTAAAACCACATTAAAAACAATGACTTTGTGTTTTTTGGACGGAATGAGGGCGGGGTCTTTCGAAGAAAATTTGACTGAATTCTGATGCATCGATTATCAACAGCCGCTGCCGAAATAACAGCCAATTGATTAGATTGAGGTCATTGAATAAAGCGATTATTAAATATGCAGATCATCTCTCGTCATTATTTCATGCATTTAACATACACCGTTAAATAACGATCGATGATATTGACGATCTATTTCCCCCCTGCCGGGCGCCTCTTCCCTGTATTCATGAAAAAGGGGCCTGTGGCCCCCTCTCGTTATCTGACGTTGGCACCTATCACAGGCTGGCGGCGATGCGCGCCCCCAGAGCGGCGTTGTTCAGCACCAGCTGGATGTTGGAAGCCAGGGAGTTGCCGCCGGTCAGCTCACACACCCTGGCCAGCAGGAAGGGAGTGGACTCCTTGCCCTTGACCCCCTGTTCATCCGCCTCACGCAGGGCTTGTGCGATGGCGGCATCGATGTCGGCCTTGGGCATGGCAAACTGGGCCGGGATGGGATTGGTCACCACGGCGCCACCAGCCAGCCCCAGCTCCCACTTGAGGCGCAGGGCCTCGGCAATGGCCGCCGGGGTATCGAGACGGTAATCCACCTTGAAGCCGCTCTCGCGGGTGTAGAAGGCGGGCAACTCCTCGGTTTGATAGCCGATGACCGGCACCCCCTGGGTCTCCAGATACTCCAGGGTCAGACCGATGTCGAGGATGGACTTGGCACCGGCGCACACCACGGCCACCGGGGTCTGGGCAAATTCCTGCAAGTCAGCGGAGATGTCGAAGGTCTCCTGGGCGCCGCGGTGGACGCCGCCGATGCCACCGGTGGCGAAGACACGAATGCCGGCCATGGCGGCGATGATCATGGTGGACGCCACCGTGGTCGCCCCCATCCCCTTGCTCGCCAGCACGAAAGGAATGTCGCGGCGGCTGCACTTGGTCACGGCATGGCCTGCCTTGCCCAGCGCCTCCAGCGCCCCCTCATCCAGACCCACCTTGAGGCGGCCATGCAGGATGGCGATGGTGGCCGGCACGGCGCCGTTGTCGCGCACCACCTGCTCCACCTGGCGCGCCGTCTCCACGTTCTGCGGATAGGGCATGCCATGGGAGATGATGGTGGACTCCAGGGCCACTACGGGTTTGCCAGCGGCCAGGGCGGCGGCGACTTCAGGTTGGATATCGAGGTAAGCGTTCAACATGGGTACTCCTCCAGCAAGCGTTCAACGGCGGCCTTGGAGAGGCCGGAAAAGACGGTATCGGGACAATTGACGGTGAGGGCGGCGCAACCGAGGGCGAAGCGAGTCGTTTCAGCCATGGTCTGCTCCTGCAACCAGGCGTGGGCCAGCCCTGCCATGAAGGCATCGCCACCGCCGGTCACGTTGACGACGGGGCTGCCGAGCACGGGCAGATGGCCCTGACTCTCCCCGTCGCTATAGAAGATCCCCTGATCACCCAGACTCAGGAACAGTCGCTGCACCCCGGCGCGGTGGAACCAGGCCGCCGCCATGGGCCAGGTGTCGGGCCCGGCGATGGTGAAACCGCACAGCTGTTCGGCCTCGCTGCGGTTGGGTTTGAGGGTGTGGATGCGATGCAGCCAGGGGCGGATCTTCTCCACCTTGGCCACGGAGACGGTGTCGACGAAGATGATGTGCTCCCCCTGACGCTCGAACAGCCAGTCCAGGGTGTGAGTCGCAAGGTTGGTGTCGAGCACCCAGAGCCGGGCTGCTCCCAGGAAGCCGCCGAGGGGGGCCAGTCTTGCGGGTGTCAGCTCGTCGATGATCCCCATGTCGTTGACGGCGCAGCTCATCTCGCCGCTGCCATCGTGCAGGCTGAGGTAGCAGGAGGTCGACTGACCCTCCAGCACCAGCACCTGGCGCACGTCGACACCGGCGCGCTGGCTCACCTCCAGCAGGTGGTGGCCGTACTGATCGTTGCCCACCGCGGTCAGCAGGCGGGTATCGGTGCCAAGCCGCGCCAGGTTCTCGGCGATGTTGCGTCCCACCCCGCCGGCGGAGGTACTCACCCGACCCGGGTTGGAATCCCCGATGCGCAAGTTGTCGTGGCTGCTGCCGCAGATATCCATGTTGGCTCCGCCGATCACCACGGCGTAGGGTCCCTCGCGCAGCACATAGCCGCGCCCCTGCACATAGCCCTGGCGCATCAGGCTGGAGATATGACTCGCCAGCGCCGAGCGGCTGATGCCGAGCCTGTCCGCCAGATCCTGCTGGGCAATCATGGGATCCTGGCGCAGCAGGGCGAGGATCTCTTGTTCACGCTCCGTCATAGACAAACATCCAATTGCAAACGTTTGTCTATTATTCTCCGCAAAGGTTTTCCTGCCAGGGTTTTGTGCAAAAAATGTCGCCTGCGCCACAGAAAATCGCCGGGCATGGGCCCGGCGATCGAAAAAAGATTTTCATTTGGTTCTGGTTAATCGAGCAGTACCCATACCGCCTCATCGGCCAGCATCACGGGCCAGGTCGTCACGCTCAGGGCGGGATCATCCAGACAGCGACCATCGACCAGGGCGTAGCGCTGTTTGTAGAGAGGGGAGGCAACCACGGGCTCACCGCCGCAATCTCCCACCAACCCGCGGCCCAGCACCGCCACCCCGGCCCGGGGATCCACGGCATCCAGCGCATAGACTCGCTCCCCGAGCCGGAACAGGGCCAACGCCCGCCCCTTCAACCAGGCGCTGCGCCCCGCCTGCACCGGCAGGGCCGAGAGGGCGCACACCCGCAACCATTCACCGTGCTCGCAAGACAGCATGTTTTCCTTGAATGCATTCATCGCCTCTCCTCCCTGTGGATGACGGATTCGAATCCGGGCTCTTGGCTCATATCACCTCCTTGATGCCGATGTCCGGCACCCACTGCCCCCGCTCCTGCCTGCGAGGAGGGGTCTCGTCCTCGGGCCGGTTGACGAAGGCCTCGAACAGCTTCAGCTTGTCCGGATCCGCCAGGGTGCTCTTCCACTCGCACTGCCAGCTGCCGACGATCTCCGTCATCATCGCCTCCAATTCGGCCCCGATGCCGAGTTTGTCCTCGATGATGACCGACTTCAGGTAGTCGAGCCCCCCTTCCATTCCCTCCATCCAGACCGAGGTGCGTTGCAGGCGATCACCGGTGCGCACATAGAACATCAGCAGCCGGTCGATGTAGCGGATCAGGGTCGGCTCGTCGAGATCGGTGGCGAAGAGGTCGGCGTGGCGGGGCCGCATGCCGCCATTGCCGCACACATAGAGGTTCCAGCCCCGTTCGGTGGCGATGACGCCGATGTCCTTGCTCTGAGCCTCGGCACACTCCCGGGTGCAGCCGGAGACGGCGAACTTCAGCTTGTGGGGAGCCCGCAGCCCCTTGTAACGATTCTCCAGGGTCTGGGTCAGGGTCATGGAGTCCTGCACCCCATAGCGGCACCAGGTCGACCCCACACAGGACTTCACGGTACGCACCGACTTGCCGTAGGCCTGACCGGTCTCAAACCCCGCCGCCACCAGCTCGCCCCAGATGGCAGGTAACTGATCGACCCGGGCACCGAACAGATCGATGCGCTGGCCACCGGTGATCTTGGTATAGAGGCCGTACTTGCGTGCCACCTCGCCGATGGTGATGAGCCCCTGGGGGGTGATCTCTCCCCCCGGGATGCGCGGCACCACCGAGTAGGTACCATCCTTTTGCAGGTTGGCGAGGAAGGCATCATTGGTATCTTGCAAGGCGCGATGGGGCTTCTCCAGCACGTGCTCGTTCCACAGCGACGCCAGAATGGAGGCCACTGTCGGCCGGCAGATGTCGCACCCCAGCCCCTGGCCGTGTTTGTCGCGCAGCGCCTCGAAGCTCTTCAGCTCGCCGACCCGGGCCAGGTGGTAGAGCTCCTGGCGGCTGTGGGCAAAGTGTTCGCACAATCCCTTGTCCGCCTCGACCCCGATTTCGGCCAGAGTCTGCTCCACCACCTGCTTGAGCAGGTTGCTGCAACCGCCGCAGCCCGTGCCCGCCTTGGTGCAGCTCTTCACTGCGCTCAACTCGTGATTGCCCGCCTTGACCGCCGCCACCACGGCCCCCTTGCTGACGTTGTGGCAGGAGCAGAGGATGGCGCTGTCCGGCAGCACCATGGGGGCCGGCGTACCGCCACTCTCCCCCACCAGCAGGGAGAGGGGTGGCTGGGGCAGCGCCATGCCATTCTGGTAGTACTGCAGCAGCCGCTCATAGTCCGCCCCCTCCCCCACCAGGATGGCACCGAGCAGTTTCTCCCCTTCCCCATCGGTCACCAGCTTCTTGTAGATGCCGTTGACCCTGTCCAGCAGCAGCAGCTCCTGGGCGCCTGGGGTGCTGGCGTGGGCATCGCCGATGGAGCCTACGTCCACCCCCATCAACTTGAGCTTGGTGGACATGTCGGCCCCCGCGAAGCGGGTCTCGCCACCGCACAGGCTGGCCACGGCGGCGCGCGCCATCTGGTAGCCCGGGGCCACCAGCCCGAAGATGCGCCCCTGCCAGAGCGCGCACTCGCCGATGGCCAGGATGGCAGGATCCGAGCTGTGGCAGCCGTCATCGATGCAGATACCGCCACGCTCGCCAATGCTCAGCCCGGCCTGGCGAGCCAGGCTGTCGGCGGGACGAATGCCGGCGGAGAAGAGCAGCACGTCGGTCTCCAGATGAGATCCATCCTTGAAGCAGAGGCGATGGCGAGCCTGCTCCCCGTCTTCAATGCACTCGGTGGCCTTCTCCACCAGCACCTCGACCCCGAGGGCCCGGATCTTGTCCCGCAGCACGGCGCCGCCGCTCTCGTCGAGCTGTACCGGCATCAGGCGCGGGGCGAACTCCACCACCTGGGTATCGAGGCCGAGCAGGCGCAAGGCATTGGCCGCCTCCAGCCCGAGCAGGCCGCCCCCGATGACCACGCCGCTCCTGGCCCCGGCGCAGGCATCCCGGATGGCAGCAAGATCGCCCAGGGTGCGGTAGACGAAACACCCCTCCCGCCCATGGCCGGGGATGGGCGGTACGAAGGGGACGGAGCCGGTCGCCAGCACCAGACGGTCGTAGCCCAATCGCTCGCCGCTGGCGAGAGTGAGAATGCGGGCATCCCTGTCCAGCACCTCCACCTCGGCCCCCAGCCGCAGCGCGATGCCCTGCTCTTCATACCAGACGGGATCGGCCATGCGCAGCGCCTCGGGCGCCTTGCCACCGAATACCTCCGACAGGTGCACCCTGTCATAGGCGGGATCCGGCTCGGCGCCGAGCACAATCACGTCAAACTGCTTCAGTCCACCGGCCGCCACCAGCTGCTCGACGAAATGATGGCCAACCATGCCATTGCCAATCACCAGCAACCGCTGTTTTTCAACCTTCTCGGGCGATGTTACGAAGTGATGATCCATCTCATCATTCATGCCATTACCAGTCACCAGCGACTTTTGCTTGCCAATCGTCTCGGGGGATCCGGAAACGTCGCCGCCCCTCAGATCCGGATCATTGCCCACCGACATGCTCTGTTTGTTATCCATCTCTCTCTTCCTTGAATCCGATAGGGGCTCAGGCACGCTGCTTGCCGCGCACTGGCTGATCGACGGCCTTGAGGGGCGTCACCTTGCGCTGCTTCTCGTAGAGGAAGCGCAGCACCTGCTGGCGCAGTCTGTGGTAATGCGCGTCATCCGCCAGGGCGACCCTGTCCCTGGGCCTTGGCAGATCCACCGCCAGGATCTCTCCGACGGTGGCGGCCGGGCCATTGGTCATCATGACGATGCGATCCGACAGCAACACCGCCTCGTCCACGTCATGGGTGATCATGATGACGGTGTTGTTGAGCTCCGCCTGGATGACCATGAGCGCGTCCTGCAGATGGGCCCGGGTCAGGGCATCGAGGGCACCGAACGGCTCGTCCATCAGCAATACCTTGGGGGAGAGCGACAGGGCGCGGGCGATGCCGACCCGCTGCTTCATCCCCCCGGACAATTCGTGGGGCATCTTGTGGCTGGCGTGATCCATCTGCACCAGGGAGAGGTAGTAGTCGACCCTGTCCGCCACGGCCCGTTTATCCGGCTCCACCTGACTGGCGGCCAGCGCCACGTTCTGCTGCACGCTGAGCCAGGGCAGCAGGGCATGGTTCTGGAATACCATGGCCCGCTCCGGCCCCGGCCCCACCACTTCGCGCCCGTCCAGAATGATGCCCCCCGTGGTCGGCTCCAGGAGCCCGGCCACCAGGTTGAGCACCGTACTCTTGCCGCAGCCCGAGTGGCCGATGAGGGAGACAAACTCCCCCCGCTCGATACGCAGGTTGACCCGGCTGAGGGCATCGAAGCGCCCCTTGTCGGTGTCGAACCACATGCCCACATCGCTAATTTGCAGATAACTCTTCATTGGCACTTCTCCTGCCTGAATGTGTGTCCCGTTCCAACGCCACCTCACCCTCTACCGGCATCGCGTTGCGATGCCGCGGGGGTGACGGGCTCGCTTAGCGCAATACCTGGCGCTTGTCCCAGGAGAGCCACTGCTGCAGGGCCAGCATGCCCCTGTCCAGGGCGCAGCCGATGAGCCCTATGGTGATCACCGCCACCATGATGCGGGCCAACGACGAGGCGCCTCCGCTCTGGAACTCGTCCCAGACGAACTTGCCTAGCCCCGGGTTCTGGGCCAGCATCTCCGCCGCGATCAGCACCATCCAGGCCACCCCGAGGGAGAGCCGCAGACCGGTGAAGATCATGGGAAGGGCGCCGGGCAGCACGATGCGGCGCACATGGGTCACAAACGACAGTTGCAGCACCCGGCTGACGTTGTGCAGATCCCTGTCCAGCCCCGCCACCCCGACGGCGGTGTTGATCAGGGTCGGCCAGAGGGAGCAGAGGGTGACCGTCAGCGCCGAGGTGAGAAATGACTTCGCAAGCCAGGGCGTCGGGCTGGCGTAGAGCGCGCTCACCACCAGGGTGATGAGGGGCAGCCAGGCCAGAGGCGATACCGGCTTGAGCAGCTGAATGACCGGGTTGGCGGCGCGATAGAGCCCCTGATTCATGCCGAGCAGCACCCCGCACGGGATGGCGATCAGGGTCGCGAGCCCGAAACCGCACAGCACGGTGAGCAGGCTGGTGGCGATCTGGTCGAAGAAGGTGGGACGCCCGGTATAGGGACGCAGCGTCACCTTCGCCGCCGGATCCTCGGCCAGCAGCTCGGCATTGCGCACCTTCTGGCGCTCGAGGAAGGCATCCGCCTTCTCCCGTTCCGCCAGGTGATCCTGCCCCAGGGCCCAGAATTGGCTGGCGGTCGCAAGCGGCCCCGGCAGGGCTCCCAGACTGGTCTGTACCTGGCTTGCCCCCCACTGCCAGAGGCCGAGAAACAGCAGCACACCGAGCAGGGGCTGCACCAGGGGAGTCAATATCTGTTGCCATCTGTATCCTTGCATCATGGGCTCCTTGCTCATTGCACCCGCTCATCGCCCTTGAGGCCGATGGCGAACTGTTGCAGATAGGCATTCGGGTGACGGCCGTCGTAGATGAGGCCATCGATGAAGCCATCCTGGGGACCCCGATAACCCTGCTCGCTGGCAAAATCGGGGAAATCCTGCGCCTTGAACTTGCCCTCGGCGATCAGTTCTTCGGCCGCCTGACGGTAGATCTCCGGGCGATAGACGGCCTTCGCCACCTGCTCGAACCAGGTATCAGGCTGCGCCTCGGGGATCTGGCCCCAGCGCCGCATCTGGGTCAGATACCAGATGGCGTCCGAGTAGTAGGGATAGGTGGCGTGATGACGAAAGAAGACGTTGAAATCCGGCAGCTGGCGCACATCCCCCTTGCCATATTCGAAGGTGCCGGTCATGGAGTTGGCGATCACCCCCTCATCCGCCCCCACGTATTCCGGTTTCGCCAGCAGTTTGGCCGCTTCGCGCCGGTTGGCATTCTGTTCGGCATCCAGCCACCAGGCCGCCCGCAGCAACGCCTTCACCAAGCGGATATGGCTGTTGGGATGATGTTCCGCCCACTGACGGGTGACCCCAAACACCTTCTCCGGATTGTTGCGCCAGATCTCGAGATCGGTGATGACGGGCACCCCTATCCCCTTGGCCACCGCCTGCTGGTTCCAGGGCTCTCCCACGCTGTAACCGGCGATGGTGCCCGCCTCCAGGGTCGCGGGCATCTGGGGCGGCGGGGTGACCGACAGCAGCACATCGGCCTGACGCTGGCCCGAGTTGTCCCCCTGCAAGGGGGCATAGAAGCCGGGGTTCAGCCCACCGGCTGCCAGCCAGTATCTGAGTTCGTAGTTGTGGGGGGAGACGGGAAACACCATCCCCATGTTGAACGGCTTGCCCGCCTGCCGATATTGCTCCACCACGGGCTTGAGGGTGGCGGCACTGACCGGCGCCGGCACCTGGCCCGCCACCGCTTTGGGCAGCTGGGTGGCCATGGCGGCCCACACCGGATTGGCGACCGTGATGGCATTGCCGTTGAGATCCATGGCAAAGGCCGTCACCAGCTCGGCCTTGGTGCCGATGCCGATGTGAGCCGCTAGGGGCTGGCCCGCCAGCATCTGGGCGCCGTCCAGCTCGCCATCGATCACCCTGTCCAGCAGGATCTTCCAGTTCGCCTGAGCCTCCAGGGTGACGTAGAGCCCCTCGTCCTCGAAGTAGCCGCGCTCATAGGCCACCGCGAGCGGCGCCATGTCGGTCAGCTTGATGAAGCCGAGCCGGATCTCCTCCTGCTCGGGTGCCCCCACCTTCGCCAGCACCGGCAGCGACAGCATCGCCAACAACAGGCCCGCGCATCCTTGTCTCTTGTTCATTCGATTCCCTCGCTCGGTTCACTGTTCCGGGCGATCGCAATGGGGCCTCGTTGCCGCACGGCGACCAAAAAAAAGCCCCACCGATCCGGGATCGGTGAGGCTTCTTTGCCCTGCTGCGGAGGAGGGGAACTGACCCATCCCCCGCTTGTTTGTTCACAGTCTCAGTGATTCATTTTTCATGCCAATCTGCTTGATGCCCAGCGGGCACGGGGTTTCTCGTTATGATGGCGCCTCTCCTCCCCTATTTGCGCCTTGTTGAGGCAAGCTTGCACCAAAGTGGCGTTTGCTGCCCCCATTCAACCGGGCAACGCCAGCAGCAGTTGCCGGGCCAGCTCCCCCAGGCTCAGATGGCGGCTCATGGCGGTGCTGCGCATCAGTCGATAAGCCTGCTCCTCGTCCAGCCCCTGATGACGCATCAGCCGTCCCTTGGCCTGCTCGATCAGGCGCCGCTCCACCAGCTTCTGGCGCAGTTCACTCTCGGTCCGGGCCAGCGCCTGCACCACGGCCAGCTGGCTGCGAGCTAGGCGCAGCCACTGCTCCACCGGCTCGCGTTCGCCGCAGCCGTGGGGTACCAGCAGCACCCCTTGCTGCAGCAGCGACATCTGTTGCTCGCTCCCGATCCGCTCGCAAAACAGCAGCCGGGGCAGCCCGATCCGAAGGGAGAGGCCGAGCCTCACTTCGGCCTCGAAACGACGACTGCTGATGAGCAGAGCATCCCCCTCTACATCCGGGCTCAGCAACTGGCGAGTGTCGAGGATCCTGGGCTGATGGCCATAGTGGCTGACCAGCAGGGCCAGGCGATTGGCCTGGCCCGGATCATCGGCGTGGATCAGCAGGCAGGAAGGGGGGCCGGTGCGGCTCCCCGTGGACATTGTGGTCATGGCGCTCCTTGCCAATGGCGATTGCATTCCGTTTCGCCAAAAAGACGCAACATGAGAGCCAACTGTTTGAATCTACCCCTTTTTTATTCCTCCAGAGGTAGTGGAGGTAGAGGGCCTGCCGGCCGCTCAGGCGACCCGTTCCATGGCCTGTCCCAGCAGACTGTCCAGCTCGGACCGCAGGCGTACCACCTCCCCCATCATGATGAGCACCGGGCTCTGGCCGAGCAGAGACTCAGCCGCCTGCGCCAGGGCGTCCAGCCGGGTCTCCACCACTTGCTGCCGGGGGCTGCACCCGGCCACCACCAGGGCCACCGGCAGATCAGGGAGGGCGCCGGCCGCCAGCAATCCCCGGCGGATCCTGTCCGCCCGCTCCAGTCCCATGTAGAACACCAGGGTATGGCCGCTGCGTGCCAGCGCCTGCCAGCCCTGATAGTCTTCCTCCTCCATCAGGTGGCCGGTGATCAGGGTCAGCGAACGGGCCACCCCCCTGTGGGTCAAGGGAATGGCGGCACTGGCGGCGCAGCCCAGGGCGGCCGTGATGCCGGGCACCAGTTCGGCTTGGATGCCGTGACGGGCCAGGTGCAGCGCTTCTTCTCCGCCACGACCAAACACCAGGGGATCCCCCCCCTTGAGTCGCACCACCCGCTTGCCGGTACGGGCCAGCGCCAACAGCAGGGCATTGATCTGACTCTGGCTCGGGCTCGGCTCACCACAGCGCTTGCCCACGTCGAAACGGGCGGCCCCCTTGGGAATGCAGGCCAGGATCTCTTCGCCCACCAGGCGGTCGTAGACCACCACCTCGGCGGCCTCGATGCGCCGCAAGGCGCGCAAGGTCAGCAGCTCCACAGGGCCGGGGCCGGCCCCCACCAGGCTGATATGGCTCATCTCACTCTCCTCGTGTTGATAGCCGCCCTCAGGCGGAGGCGATGTAAACGTGTTTGATCAGCAGCTTGTCGATTTCAGGCAGGCAGGTGCCGCAGTTGCTGCCACAGCCAAGCAGGGCTTGCAGCCCCGCCAGCTCGCTCACCCCCTGCCGGGTGATGGCATCGACGATGCGTTGCTCCGACACCCGCAGGCAGGAGCAGACCAGTCGGCTCTCCCCCAGCAGGGCCGTGCTCAGGGTCTGACTCAGCGCCCCCCCTTGCAGGGGGGTCCCCAGCAGACTGGCCAGCAGTTCGGTTTTCAGATCCGGGTACTTCTCCCCCACCACCAACAAGCCAACGATGCGCCCCTGCTGGAGCGCCACCGCGCACCAGCCCTGGGCCAGGGGTAACCTCAGCCAGTGGCCAGCCTGGGCCAGCCGTTGCCAGAGTGCCTCCTGGGGCTCAGACCAGGAGGCCAGCAGGGTGCAATGCCCCTCTGGCAGGGGGCGACTGGCCCACCAGTCCATCGGTTCACGCCATGGCTGCGAACCAATCCAGAGCCCCTGCCAACGGGTCGGCTGGGGCTCCACCCATACCCGCCCCTGTTTGAACATGGGCTGGCCAGAGAGCGGATCCACCACGGCGGGGAGGAGGCGGTTGACCGCCCCCTGGCTGCACTGGCTGTCGGTCCAGTGCATGGGCAGGAAGGCTTCCCCCTCCCGCAGCCCCTCATCCAGCCCGACTCGCAGCCGCGCCTCTCCCGATGCGTTGTGCAGCCGCACCAGATCCCCCTCCTTGAGTCCCAGCGCCAGCAGGCTGGCCGCCCCCATCCTCACCCTGGGCCAGGGCTCGGCCTCCTGCAGGCGGGGCACGTGGCCGGTACGGGTCATGGTGTGCCACTGATCCCGCAGCCGCCCCGAGTTGAGCAGCAAAGAGAGTGCCCCCCCTTGCGGCAAGGCCGTCAGGGCCACGGATGAGGGGAACTGCTGGTGCAGTGGCAACAATCTGGCCCGCCCATCCGCCGTGGCGAAGCGGCCATCCTCGAACAGGCGGGCACGCCCCTGCGGCCAGCGCTCGTTGATGGGCCAGCGAAGGGGGGTCAGCGCCTCAAACTCGGCCCGTGACAACTGCGCCAACCCGGAGATGTCGAATTGACGCTCCCCCCCGTTCTCGAAGCCGGAGAGCGCCGCATGCTCACAGAAGATCGCGTGTTCATGGTCGTAGGCAAACGCCGCACCGAAGCCGAGGCGGCGGGCGAGCTGGGTCAGCGCCCACCAGTCCTGCCTCGCCTCACCCGGCATGGGCAGGAAGGCGCGCTGGCGGCTGATGGTACGTTCGGAATTGGTGACGGTGCCGCCCTTCTCCCCCCAGGCGGCGGCAGGGAGCAGCAGATGGGCCAGCCGCGCCGTGTCGGTGTTGGCCGTCACCTCGGAGACCACCAGCAGCTCGCAGCTGGCCAGGGCCTCCCGCACCCGGTTGCCGTCGGGCAGAGAGACGGCCGGGTTGGTGCCGAGCACCCAGAGCGCGCGGATCTCCCCCCTGTGTACGGCCTCGAGCAACTCGACCGCCTTGTAACCCGGCCCCCGCACTATGGTCGGACTCTGCCAGAAGCGTTGCACCCGATCGCACTCGACTTCTGTGAATCCCATGTGGGCCGCCAGCTGGGTCGCCAATCCCCCCACCTCGCGCCCGCCCATGGCATTGGGTTGGCCCGTCATGGAGAAGGGCGCCGCCCCCGGTTTGCCGATGCGCCCGCACAGCAGGTGTGCATTGATGATGGCATTGGCCTTGTCCACCCCCTGATTGGACTGATTGATCCCCTGGCAAAACAGGGTGACGGTGCGCGGGGTGCGTGCAAACAGGCGATAGAAACCGAGCAGATCGCCGAGGGAGAGATCGCAACTCCTGGCGACCGCCTCCAGCTGCCACTCGGGGGAGTCCAGTTCGGCCGCCAATTCTGCAAAGCCGCTGACGTGACGCGCCACGTACTCCTTGTCCCAGCCATCGTGGTCTAGCAGGTAACGACAGAGCCCGTTCCAGAGCGCCACATCGCTGCCGGGTTTGAGCGGCAGGTGCAGATCTCCCTGCTCCGCCGTCATGGTGCGGCGCGGATCCAGCACCACCAGCTTGAGTTCTGGTCGCCGCACCCTGGCCTGTTGCAGGCGGCGAAACAGCACGGGATGGGTCCAGGCGGTATTGGCCCCGGTGAGGATCACCAGATCCGCCAACTCCAGATCCTCATAACAGGCGGGCACCAGATCCTCGCCGAAGGCCCGCTGGTGGGCCACCACCGCGGATGACATGCAGAGCCGGGAGTTGGTGTCCACATGGGCGCTGCCGATAAACCCCTTCATCAACTTGTTGGCGACGTAGTAATCCTCCGTGGTGAGCTGACCCGACAGATAGATGCCGATGGCATCTGGCCCGGATTCCGCGAGGATCCGGGTCAGACGCTCGGCGAGGGTATCGAGCGCCTCGTCCCAGCTGACCCGCTTGCCCTGCCAGCGCGGGTAGAGCAGGCGGTCAGGAAAATCCAGACTCTCCAAGAGGCTGGCCCCCTTGACGCACAGGGCACCGCCATTGGCGGGGTGCTGCTCGTCCCCCGTCAATTGCCATCCTTCTCCCTCCCGGTTCAACCGGATGCCGCATCCCACTCCACAGTAGGCACAGGTGGTTTTCATTCCCTTGCTCCTTGTCACCGGGCTGCCCGGCTGCCGCCTCACCGTGCCAAATGAAAAAGGCGCCCGCCCCCCAAGGGGGACGGACGCCTTTGTCCGGCATGGTCTCATTCATCTTGTCAGTCCATTGCAAGGCTCGCGCCAGGATCCATGACGCGATCCGCCCGCTGCCGGGGGATAAAGGCGCCCGTTCACGATCCGGCAAGGTGCAGTTGCCCCCGAATGGGGCCCCGGAGCACGGACATGGCCACCGATGGGCAAATGCCGGAGCAGGGGTATAATGCGCCCCTGCAATCACAGAGGTGTATCAGATGAACAACATCGATCAGAACAACAAGGCGCAGGCGGCGCCTCTTTCGCAGGAACCCGCGGCAGCCATCCGCTGCGCCATTGGTCTGGTCAATCCCAAGTCACCGGAGAACGTGGGGGCCGTGATGCGGGCGGCGGGTTGCTACGGGGCACAGGAGGTCTACTACACCGGCAGTCGTTTCGAGCTGGCACGCCGCTTTGCCACCGACACCAAACAGATGGTGGAGAAGATCCCCCTGCTCGGGGTCGACAATCTGCTGGAGTTCGTTCCCGCTGGCTGCACCCCGGTGCTGGTGGATCTCATCGAGGGGGCGACCTCGCTACCGGATTATGTGCATCCCGAGCGGGCCTTCTACATCTTCGGCCCGGAGGATGGCACGCTGGAGCCCGAGCGCTTCGCGGCGGTGAAGGAGGTCATCTATGTGCCGACCCATGGCTGCATGAACCTGGCCGCCTCGGTCAACGTCATCCTCTATGATCGGCTGGCCAAGGAGCTGAGAGCGAAACGGGAAGCCTGAAACAGCCCTGACGTGACAGCACAAGAAACCAGAATTCAATGCATTAACAAATAGATTATCTGTACGCACCTAACAGATAGAGAAAAAATCTGAAGAATTACCCAATGACAGACAGCTCATCGGTGATGAAAACGGCGGCCGGGCAACCAGGCACAGGCCGTCATTTGTTCAGGCTCTGCGTCTGTGCCTTCAAAAACTCCCGGTAGTATTCATAGAGCTGGTTGCGCCTGTAGATATCCACCAAGGCGCCGGTCTTGATCAAGGATTGCATGCCGGGATCCCATAGTTGTGCCAGTTGCCGCCCTTTCTCGTTGTCGGCAAAGATGGGGTAAGTCGGCACCCAGCGCAGAAACACCCGGGTCATGTCGGGGGGAATGTCTGCCTTTGGATAGAGCACCCCGGCGGTCAGGTAGTAGCGATAGCGCCCCTTGGCCAGCAGTTGCAGCGCCATGGCATGGCTGTCTATCTCATACCAGCGCATGGGCTCGGAGATGAACTTGTCAAACGCCCAGCCTCGCAGCCAGAGCACATCCTGATCCCGAAGACTCTGCTCCCCTTCCCAGCCAGGCAGCCATTTCGTTTTCATCAGCACGGTCACGTCATCCGCCGAAGCCGGGAAGCGGGGTTGATGCACTCCGTCCACCTCCTCCTGGTAGACCCCCATCGCCATGTCCCCTCCCTTCTGCGCCACCACCGCCAGCGCCCGCTTGTAGGGCACAATGTGCGGATGAATGCCGTAGCCAGCGGGTTTATAGATGGCGCGCACTATGTCCAGATAGACGCCGTGACCATCCGCCTGACAGAAACCGGGCCAGTCATCGCAATAGACATGTATGGTGTCGGCCCGGACGGGCCAGATAAGCAGTAGGCTGCACAACAAGATAGCACGGAGCATGTACCTGTTTTTCCTTGGAGATGACACTGTTGGCCGTCTGTTCACGCCTTAACACAGCATAGGAAGTTCTCGCGTCGGCTCCCATCTTTTCCCGGTTTTGCGAGCGAGTCGTGAGTTATTACCACCTAAAGAGGTAGTATGGATCACAAGATTCATTAGTGACCCAACCAGAAGAGGAGCCACATCATGCCATCCATCAAATCGCTACTCTGCCCCGTCGACTTCTCCGAGATGTCCAAGGCCGTGCTCGACTATGCGGTCTTCATGGCCCAGACCCATCAGGCCGAGCTCAAGCTGATCCACGTGGTGGACCAACTGCACGGTTTCGACAGCTACAAGATCCTGCACATGACCGCCATCGAGATCACCCACGAGATGGAGCGCCAGGCCAAGAGCCAACTCAAGGAGCTGGTTGCCACCCTGCCCATTCCCGCCACCTTCGAAGTGCGCTTCGGCCGTGCCGCCGACGAGATAGTGCAGCAGGCGAAGGAGGACAAGGTGAATATGGTGATCATGGGCAGCCACGGACGCTCCGGCATCAGCCACCTGCTGGTAGGCAGTGTCGCCGAATCCGTGGTACGCCACGCCCCCTGTCCGGTGCTGGTGGTGCGTTAACCCGTACGCCCTGCTTGGATGACAAGGCCAGCCCAGTGCTGGCCTTGTGTTTTCTGCTCAGCCGTGAGCGTAGATGACGCTCACCCCCTTGATGATGTCGATGATGGCCCTGGACTGCTCCCTCGGCAGGGCGGGGCAACCCCAGCTGCGGCCCAGCTTGTCATATTTTTGCAGGTGCCGCGGACTCGCGTAATCCGCCCCGTGCACCACGATGGCACGCTTGCGGGCATTGCTGTTTTTGCCGGGGCTCAGGCCATCGAGACGCAGGGAGTAACCGTGCTTGCCCTGGTAGGTCTCCGCCGTGCGATAGACCCCGAGGGAGCTCTGCCTTGAGTTGAGCTGATTGGAGAACTGGCGCGCCGCCAGCTCGCCGGAGTTGCGGCCATGACTGACCCAGGTGTGGTAGAGCAGCTTGTGGCGCTTGACGTCGATAACGAACAGCCGGCGCTGATTCGAGGGTTTGCTGTAATCGATGATGGTGAGAATGGGCTTTCGCTTGTGACGCACGCTTTGATAGCCGCTGAGTGCCTTGCGAAACACCTGTTTGTCGAGCTTGCCCGCCAGACCCAGTTGACGATAGAGATCCTGATCCCAGCTCGCCTGACTGGCACCACTGAAGCAGAGTGCCCCCAGCAGCAACGGCAGGCTCATCCAGAGCCAGCCCAGCCGTGTCATCCAGCTTGTCTGTTTCATCCTTGAAATTGCTCCCGTTTTTGCTGGTAGCCTAGTGAGCAAAATCTCGCCACGGCTTGCTGGATAGTTATATGCAAGCCCCTGATGGGGCGCAATAAAAAAGCATAAAAATGCCGACAGACGTCGGCATTTCCGATGAGGGCAACAAGAATTGACTCAGGCGCGGCTCAGGTAATCCGCCACCCCTACCCATTTGTAGCTGGTGAGTTCGGTCAGCCCCATGGGGCCACGGGCGTGCAGCATCTGGGTCGAGACCGCCACCTCGGCGCCGAGACCAAACTGGCCGCCATCGGTGAAACGGGTGGACGCATTGACATAGACCGCCGCCGACCCCGCCCCGTTGACGAAACGCTCGGCGTTCGCCAGATCGTTGGTCAGGATGGCGTCGGAGTGGCCGGCATTGTGCTCGCGCATGTGGGCAAGCGCCTCGTTCACATCCGCCACCAGCTTGACGCCCAGGGTCAGCCCCAGCCACTCGGTATCGAAATCCTCTGCGGCCGCGGCGCTCAGGTTGTCGGCCTCCACCAGCAGCGGCAAGGATTCCGGGGTCGCCACCAAGGTCACCTTGCGCTCGTTCATCAGCCCGGCTAGTCGTGGCAACAACTCAGCCGCCACCTTCTCATGGACCAGCAGGGTATCGAGGGCGTTGCAGGCGGAGGGGCGCTGCACCTTGGCGTTGTCGATGACCGCGAGGGCCCGGGTCAGATCCGCGCTCTCGTCCACGAAGATATGGCTGATGCCGAAGCCACCGATGATGACGGGGATGGAGCTGTTCTCCTTGCACATCTTGTGCAGGCCGGCGCCGCCGCGGGGGATGATCATGTCCACGTAGCGATCGAGGCGCAGCAGCTCACCCACCAGGGCACGATCCGGATTGTCGATGTACTGCACCGCGTCACCGGGCAGGCCGGAGGCCGTCAGCGCGGACTGGATCACCCGCACCAGCTCCAGGTTGGAGTGGAACGTTTCCCGACCGCCGCGCAGTATGCTGGCGTTGCCGGTCTTGAGGCAGAGGCTGGCGATGTCGATGGTGACATTGGGGCGCGCCTCGTAGATGACGCCGATGACACCGATCGGCACCCGGCGACGAGAGAGGCGCAGGCCGTTCTCCAGCACCCGGTGGTCTATTTCGGCACCGACTGGATCATCCAGCGTTATCACCTTGCGCACATCCGCGACTATGCCGGCGAGGCGTGTCGGGTTGAGCAGCAGCCGATCCAGCATGGCCTCGGAGAGACCCGCCTCCCGGCCCGCCGCGATGTCTTTCTCGTTGGCGGCCAGGATCTGGGGGCTGCGCGCTTCCAGTTCATCGGCGATGGCGGCCAGCGCCCGGTTCTTCTGCGCCGTGCTGATGGTGGCCAGCTGGTAGGCGACTTCGCGGGCGGCCTGCCCCATTTTCTCCAGACTCATAACATGTCCTCTTTCAACCTGAGGCACCGCGTTGGCGCGGTGCCATATCATCTGTGCGAACGGCCCATGGTCATGAACCTATCCCTGGCTGGGCCCAAGCGTACCGCCTTACAGCAGTACCATATCGTCGCGGTGAATGGCCACGGCGCCATAGCCGTAACCCAATACCTGTTCTATCTGATCCGAATGCACGCCGCGCAACTTGTCCAGCTCGATGTGATCATAACGGCAGATACCCCGTGCCAGCTCGCTCCCTTTGGGGTCGAGAATGCGTACCACCTCGCCCCGGGCGAAGTCTCCTTTCACCGCTATGATGCCCTTGGGCAGCAAGCTGGATCCTTTCTCCTGCATGGCGGCGACGGCCCCCTGATCCACCTGTACCTCGCCATGGGGGGGCGGGCCTGCCAGGATCCAGCTCTTGCGCCCCTCCAGCGGGGATGCCAGGGCCGGAAACAGGGTGCCGACCCGCTCCCCCTTGGCCAGACGGCCAACCACTTCCGGGATCTGGCCGGTAGCGATCACCACGTTGACCCCGGCCCGGCGCGCCACGTCGGCCGCCTGCAGCTTGGTGGCCATGCCACCCGTTCCCAGGCCGCTGACGCTGTCACCGGCCAGCTTGCGCAGGGTGTCGTCTATGGTCTGCACCTCTTCGATGAGCTGGGCATCCGGATTGCTGCGGGGATCGGCGGTGAAGAGTCCTTTCTGATCCGTGAGCAGGATCAGCAAGTCCGCATCCGCCAAAATGGCGGCGCGGGCGGAGAGGTTGTCGTTGTCCCCCACCTTGATCTCGGCGGTGGCCACAGCGTCGTTCTCGTTGATGACGGGGATGATGCGGTGATCGAGCAGGGTGCGCAGGGTATCGCGGGCATTGAGATAGCGCTCCCTGTCTTCCAGATCGGCGCGGGTCAGCAGCATCTGGCCGATATGCAGCCCATAGAGATTGAACAAGTCTTGCCACACCCGGATGAGCTGGGTCTGGCCAACGGCCGCCAGCATCTGCTTGTTGGGCAGGGTCGGCGCCAAGGGAGGGTGGCCAAGGTGTTCACGACCGGCGGCGATGGCCCCGGAGGTGACCATGACGACGCGATGGCCATCACGGTGCAACGCGGCACACTGTCTGACCAACTCGACCATGTGGGCACGGTTGAGGCGGGCAGATCCCCCGGTGAGCACGCTGGTGCCCAGTTTGACGACTATGGTTCTGTTTTCCATGGGAACTAAGAGGCTAAAAAGTAAGGAATCCCTTTATACCCACGGCCCCCCTGCCCTGCAAGGCAATTACGCCGAGTCGCGGTCATGATGGCGAAACTGTACGCCAAGCGCGCATTTGACGTCACGGGAAGGCAGAGAGCATGGGAAAACGGCCCCGTGGTGACGGGGCCGGCATGAGTCAGGCGGCGGTGACACTCAGCTCATTGGTCACCTGCTCGGCAGGCGAGAGCTTGCACTCCAGGGTGGCAAGTTTGCCACTGATGAGCTTGTAGAAGTGGTTGAGGGTACGCTCCACCTCCGCCTGATGCTTCTTGGGCAGCGGCTTGTCTATCCACTCCCCGTCCGCGTTGTAGAAACCGACCTGGTAGTGATAGCTGAAGTGGTGATCGTCCTGCTCCAGCACCAGCCACCAGCCCCAGAACTCCCGTTTGTCCGGCGCCGGTTTGGCGCTGACGCAGACCGACAGACAGTCGAAGCGGTAACGCCCCTCTTCGCACAGATCTTCGCGCAGATAGGGGCCAATGGCGGCGAATTGCCGCAGCAAGCGCTTGTAGGTCACTCTCTCTGACATGCTAACCTCCCTGTTGAACAAGCCATACCATCACATGGTGATGTGACACTTTTAGTTTTGCATCATGTACATAGGTGCTTCTTGAGCCAATCAACCGTCTCTTTCAGCGCCTCGTCATACACCTCTAGCAGAGGTTGTTTGTCAAACACCACCGCCTTGCCATTGCGGCTGGCAGAGGCCAATGCCCGGACATCCTGCTCGGGACAAATAAAATCTCGCTTGTGCCCGATACTCAATATCGGCACAGAGGTGCGACTCCCCAGCAGACCCTGCGTCTTGAGGGAGAAGACCTGACACTTGGTGCGCAGCAGATCCCACTGGGCCGCGTCGGCCCCCAGCCGGTTCGCCAGACCGTCGCGCATCATGCGCGGGCAACGGGCAAACATCTCCTGGTTGGTGAACACCTGATTGATGCCTGCGCCGATGCAGACCACGGTCCGCAGCTTGAACGGCTCTATATAGGCAAGGCGTGCCGCCACATTGCCCGCCAGCCGGAATCCCACCATGGCGATCCGCTGATGATCCACCCAGGCCACCTCAGCCAGATGGTGCAGCACCGCCTGATGCAACCGGCTGGTGTCCTGCACCAGGGGCCAGTGTTCGGCATAGCCGGTGCCCGGCATGTCCAGGGAGAGCATGCCGATACCGTGGGGTTCGAGGCATTTGAAGTAGAAGCTGAGAAAATCCACCTGCAACGAGTCGATGCCGCCGCTGACGATGACCAGGGGCACGGGTTTCTCTGTGGTCGGCAGGTGCAGATACCCCTGGATGGTCTTGCCCCGAAACGGTACCTGCAACTCCTTGAGAGGGACCTTGAACAGGCGCCCCGCCTCGCGGTACGCCATGTTGCCGAGCAGCTGCGCCTGATCCGCCAGTTCGTCGTGCTTGAGATGGGGATAACTGGCGATGGAGTAGTAACGCACCGCCTTGAGCAGATTCTTCAGGGCGACTTCCCGCTCCCCCTGACTCGCCTGTTCACGCCCCTGATTGAAGTAACGACCACCCAGCTGACTCCACTCGTACACCCAGTTGCCAGGCACATAGCCCTTGATGGTATCGAGGAACCGCTCATGGCTGCGCTCCCCCTGCCCCATGGCGATGTGGGCGAGCGTCTGCTCCACCTCCACCGGATCCGCGCCCTGCCAGGCCCAGGTCGGTCGGCGCAGCAGCCTATACCAATGGGGCGAAAGGGCACCGTCGATGAAGCTCTCGGCCAGGGCGCTGTCGTGCTCTTCGACCGGGCTGGAGTTGGATATCTCGGAGGTCTCCAATACCTTTTTGACCCGGGTGAACAGCTTTTCCGTCAGGTTGGTATCGTTGTTTGGTTCCAAAATCGTCGCTCTTCTGTCTCAGGCTATGGGTCATCTTAACCACTTTTCACGCCCGGCAGCCATAGCATAAAAAAACAGGGCCCCTAAGTGGGGCCCTTTGAGACCTTTCTGACGCCGTCATGCTGACGGTGCCATCGACTTGTCGTCGCCGCGTGGCGCCAGCGATGGACTTACTCTTCGTCGCAGATGGGGTTGGCGAATTCCAGCGCCATGTCCCAGGGTTGCTCAATCCAGGTATCCTGCGGGATGGCGACTTCGAAGTCGTCCACCAGCGGCTCGCCCATGGGCTTGGCAAAGATGGTGATGAACTTGGCCTTGGGGTAGAGCTCACGGATCGCCTTGGCGGTACCGCCGGTGTCCACCAGATCGTCCACCACCAGCCAGCCTTCGCCATCGCCGGCCGTGGTCGCGGCCTTCACTACCACCAGCTCACGCTGGCTGTTGTGGTCATAGCTGGAGATGCAGAGGGTTTCGACATTGCGAATGCCAAGTTCACGGGCCATCAGCGCGGCCGGTACCAGGCCGCCGCGGCTGACCGCGATGATCCCTTTCCATTGGCTGACAGGCAACTGGCGACGGGCCAGACGGCGGGCTTCACGTTGCAGGTTGTCCCAGGACACATAAAATTTCTTAGGCATAGTAATTGGCTCAACGACTTACAGTTAAAACAAAGGGTTAGCGCGCAACATCACGCGGTATCACGCATTCCATGCGGAGCTCTGCCGCCACTTTGCCGCCATTTTTCACCTATGAGTGAGGGCTGATCAGAGGGTTTAATCTGACCGCGTCATCCAAATGTTCGGGGGCAAAATGGGCGTACCTCATGGTCATGGTGATGGTGCTGTGACCGAGGATTCGCTGTAGGACAAGGATATTACCACCATTCATCATAAAATGGCTGGCAAACGTATGTCTGAGCACATGAGAAAGTTGTCCCTCTGGCAGGTTCACCCCGGATTTTTGCGCGGCATACTCAAATGCGTCATAGCAGGGAGGGAACAACCTGCCTTCATGGATGCCGCGTTTGGGGATCAGTTCATAGAGCTCTGGCGAGATGGGGACCGAGCGATTGCGCTTGCTCTTGGTCTGGGTGAACGTCAGCCGATACTTGCTCACCTGGGCGCTGGTCAGCCCCTGCACCTCAGACCAACGCGCCCCGGTGGCCAGACAGAGTTTGACCACCGTAGTCAACGCCGGCACCCGGGAGGTCGCGCAACTGGCCAGCAGCATGTCGATTTGCGCTGCCGTGAGGTAGGTCATCTCCGATTCATGGGTTTTGACCTGGCGCAAGCCAGTCAATGGGTGGGGGTTCACCCACTCCCCCAATCGGATCAGCTCCCCAAACACCGCATTCAGCAAGCGCTGTTCGTCGTTCACCGTTTTGGGACCGGCGGCCCGGTCACGGCAGCGGCCAGGGAAGATGATGGCTCCAGTGAGCCGCCCTTCCCGGTACGTGGCGAAATGCCCCTTGTTGAGATCGACCGCATAGGGGTTGCCCATCGCCTCGGCCATCAAGTCGAGTTTGCGCTTGACCTGTTCGCCAGAGACCAGAGTCTGCCCATGCAAACGGAACCAGAGGTCGATGACGTCGGACAAGCGCCGCTTGTCTTCGGTCACCTTGTTGGCGGTGAGCCAGGGGTTGCTGTTGCTCTCTTCCAGCAACCACTTTTCCCAGGCCAGCGCCTCGCCCTTGGTGGCGAAGCGCTTGCGCTTGCGGGGGCCCTCACGGCCTTGGGGGTAAACTTCGGCAAGCCAGAGCCGCGGCTTGCCGTCATCAAGTTTGCGAACTGTCATAGTGCTTAACGGGGAGATGAAATGAAAAAGGCGCCAAGCGCCTTTTGTATGAGAGGTTACACCCCAACAAACTTAAGAAAAGCGAGTACACCAGTCACCAAGGCAAACATGGTTACAATTAGCCATTTGGTCTGACTGTGCAGCGCAGCTTGAAGGTCTTCTTTGGTGGCAAATTTCTTGTCTAGCCCGTCGAACTTTTTATCTACAGTGTCAAACTTTGTATCGACCTTCTTGTCATTGGCTTCGAACTTGGTATCGATCTTCTTGTCCATGGACTCGAACTTGCTATCGATTTTTTTGTCCACCGCGTCGAGCTTTAACTCAAAAAGGTCTTGCCGCCCCCCCATCTTTTCCAGCCGAATTTTGATATCGGTTGTATCGGCCATCAGTACTTTCGCCGAGTCTTTGACATCGGCCACATCCCTCAGGATGTGCTCGACCCCAGATTCGAGGCGAGCAACACGAGCTTCTAGCACTCCTCCTCCTCCACCACCATTACCGTTACTCGGGATGTCATCAACGACTCTCATTACTGGTCTGTTGCGGCCGTTGCTAATAGGGATTGCTTCTTGATTACTCATGCTCTTCTTCATCCTCATCTAGAACATGACTCTCATTGGAATCCGCTTCAATCCGATCAGAGATCTCCTTCCATTCCAGAATGCGGAGGGCATCTATGTTCCAAATTGTACCGCAATTACGGCAAAGCAATGGATAGACCTTGAGCTGGGTAGGAGGTTCTACGTTTACCCCGCTCAATTCAAAAACTTCAAGTACTCTATAGTTTTTGCCGTCGCTTCCAGTGTCTGAGGACTCATAAGTTGTTGCAACATAATTCGTTGCTCCACATTGCGAACATTTCGGTTTGAATCCCTTCTCAGAGAAGTACTTAGCGATAACCCTAGGTGTTATCTTTTCAAATCGAATTTTAAGTGCTTCTGGCATCTTTTTTGACATAAATGTCGCCTTGATATTCTGATTGTCTTCACACAACCTACGATATGCTGCCGCTAAAGCAGCTATCGCCATGATGCATTAAAACTTCTTCCCTGCCCATGCCACGCGGCCGACGATATGCACATCGGCCCGTTGGTCCTTGGTCACCACCTGGGTTTCATAGCCAGGATTGTCAGAGATGACCTTGATCCCGCCGAGCACATCGAATTGCAGCCGCTTCACCAGCAGGCTGTCGCCAATGCGCAGCACATAGAGGCCATCGCGTAGGGCATCGCCGTTGCACAGGTTCACCAGGATGATGTCGTTATTGCTGATGGTGGGCTCCATGCTGTCGCCCTTGGCGCGGATAACCGCCAGCCGTTCCGGTGCCAACCCCTCTTTCTTGAGCCAGTCGGTGCGAAACGCCATGGGCTCGGTTTTCAGCTCGTCGGAAACAGTGGCGCCGAACCCGGCCGACGCAAACACCTGGTAGCAGTCGACCAGGGTGTAATCCTGCATCTGGTGGTAGGAAGCTCCGGACTCTTCGAGCGCTACTGGCTCTTTACTATGACCCGCCAGGGCATTGCGTGGCACCTCAGGAAGAACGGCAACCTCTTCAGGCATATCTCCTAAGCCAAGACATAGCCATAAGAACAACCGAGGCTCATGACCACAGATCTGGGAAACTTGTCCCACAGAGGGCATTGTTTCGCCAGTCACGTACTTGCGCAGTACTGCATCGCTCACACCTACCCGCCTCGAAAACGACTTATAGCTCTCTCTGCCTATCAGAGCTTCCATTCGCTTTGCGAAACCCTTCATGTCGAATGTGCTGCCGTTAACAATCTCCATAAATTGAAAGCCTCAGGTTGTTTTGAGATCTTTCGGTTGCGCGATGCCGCGCGACCGTATACTCTCACCCTACAAGTCTCGTTGTAACCCATAGGTCGCAAACTAGGGGGTTCAACGCATTGAAAGGCAAATAAAATAGGGATAGGGGCGCAGTATGACGCAACGTGACACCGAAAGACAGCCTTTAGGGGCGCATGCCTCACCGATAGGTGACGCCGTTCAACCTCCAGTTGACGCACTGGCAGAAGTGCTGCGCCAGTTGGAAACCATCAAACAGAGCCTTGCGCTCACCATGCTGCCGGCCATTCCGCTGGATGCCTTCCTCACCATGCTGCGGGACGAACTCAAGTTCGACCTGCCACTGCGCACCGCCCAGGACATGATCAGCGACGGGCGCCTGCCCATCGTTCCCAAACTGCGTGCTGGCGACAAGCCGTGGGTCAATCTGCACCGCTGGCGCGAGATGACCAAGGAGCCGGAACACTACTTCAAGTTCGTTCATGAGAACTCCCGTCGTCGTGTGGCCAAGGATTCGACCAGCAAGTCGCGCCAGCGCGCTGCTGCTTGACCTAACGGTAGCGATTGAGCACAGGGGGATAAAGTGTCAAACCAGCGCACTCGTTCACACAGCCACTTTGCAGGGGCCTGCGACCTGTTCAAGCAGGCGCACAACATCAGCCAATTGGCTGAAACCATCGGCATGTCACACCACGTGCTGCACAACAAATTCAACCCGGCGTGTGAGCGGCACAACCTGACTGCGCACGATCTCATCGCCCTCTACCACGCCACCGGCGACGACACCCTGTTTGATGGCCTGCTGTTTGACTGCGGCCTGACCGCTGTTCGTCTGCCCGATGCAGCCCAGGTTGCCCCAGAGGCCCGCGCCCAGCAGGCCCTCAATGCGGGGGCCCAGATCCTGGGCGTCACGGCCCAGGCCACCACCCTTCTCGCCGGTGACCGCGTCACCAAATCACACCGAAACACCGTCGTCACCGGCATCTGGGCAGGCATCGAGCACCTTGTGCTGCTGGCTACCGAGGTCGAGGACCGCTTTCACGCCATCCCCAGCCTCGCGTGCGCTGCTGATATGGCCCGCGCCGCCATCGGCGCATAGGAGACCAGACCATGAGATTGATTTGCCCCCACTGCGGTTACCACGCGAATACCCGCACCTCCACCAAAATGAGCCCGCTGACAGGCCATGCCTATTACGCCTGCAGCAATGTCGACTGCGGCCACACCTTCAAGGCGGCGTTTGAAATCGTCGGCACCATCAGCCCATCCGCCATGCCCAATCCGGCCATCGTGCTGCCGTTCTGCAAAGGCGTGGGCAAAAACCACAAAACCATGTCGAAGAGCGTCCCGCTCAAGGAGTCAGCATGAAACTGCGCGCCGAGCAGCCGGGGCTGATCCCGCTGCCGTTTTTGCTGTTCAACCGCGCCACCGTCGTCACCAGCGGTGACGAGCCGGTGATGCGCAACACCACCCGTTTCGACGGCAGTTATCTGGAAGACAGCCAGGGCCGCCGTGGCGCGCTGCGCTTCCAGCCGTGCCATCAACCTCGCCCGCACTGGCTGACCAAGCTGCTGCAGGCATAACCGGAGGGCCGCCCCATGAACACCGCAAAGATCTTCGAGCTCGTTCAACAGCCCAGCGCCGCAGAGGTGGCGCTGGCAGAGATGCGCGCCCAGTTCGGCCGCAATGGGGCGGCCAGCCGCTGGTCACGCCTGCCGACCCGGGCCCGCGCCGTCATCTGCTACGCCGCCGGAGTGTCGACCACCCAAGCCGGGCGCGAGCTGGACCAGTTCGACTTTGACCAGCAAGAGGCGATCCGCCTCGCCCTGGGTGCGCTGATGGCAACCCTGCATGAGTTTGATGGCGGCGTGCTGCACCGCCGCGAGTGGCACCGCACCACACGCCGCATTGAGGGGCCAACCCGCAGCGAGCAGGAACAGGCAGAACACGAGAACAAGCGCCGGGCCGAGCTTAACGAGCAGGCCGGCATATTGGAAAGCCGCAGAGCGGTTTTGCAGAAGGTGGCCGGAAGCGGCCAATAAAAAACCCCGCTATCGGTGTTGGCGCACCAGCGGGGCTTTCAATCAATCAGCGAGGAAAACCTCATGAACAATCTTACAGCAGAACAGGCGACCCGCAAAGTCGCGAACAGCCTCATTAATACCCATCGCCCCCAGCTCGGGGCATGTCACAGCCTCGCCATCGAGGCGAGCCTTGAGGCGCTGGCCGAACTGGCCGACGAGTTGGCCCTGCTCGACATCTACGCCGAGCTGACCAAGCGCCTCGAGATCCTGCAGGGTGGCCAGCGGCCGCCGGTGTTGGATATGGCTGCAACCAAACCGCACCTGCTCGCAGGCCACCACGAAAACCAAAATGGGTCAGCCTACACGCAAGGGTTTAATCGTGGCTGGACTGAGGCGGCCGTCCATCCCATCAAACAGTTCCCTGGCATCGAACAGGGCATGTATGAGCAAGGCCGAGCTGATGGGCGCCGCGCTTTTGAGAAAGCGTCGAAAACATGGTTCCAACCCCTCTTTGCCAGCGAGCAACAAGGCGGTGCCCAATGATCGCCATCACCGCCAAGCACATCGCCCCCTCTCCCGCCGATGCCGTCGCCTACCTGGTGCGCCATGGCTACATCAAAGTGCGCGGTCACTGGCTCAGAGGCCAGCGTCACGCCGCCCGTATCGAAACCCTGGCCTCCGGCCGCGCCTGTGTACTGGAAGGAGTCGCCGCATGAGCAACATGAGATGTGAACAGTGCGGGCGCTACCGCCTGCCGGATCCGGCCGCCTTTCGCTGCGGAGACAAGGTGACCTTCAAGTGGGTGATCCAGCGCGCCAGAACCACCCAGCTCAAAGCTGTCGATGGCGTCATCGTCGAGGAAGGTGTCGCCACTGTGACAATCCGGGTTCGGGGTGGTGACAGGGTTCAAGTCGCGCGCACCGGCATCACCATGCAGGGCGCGCCGGGTCCGCTGACCTATGAAATGTTCGGCATCTGCCGTTGCAACGGAGGTTCCCTGTGACTGACGACATGTTCGAACTGGAGCCGCCGGTCGACGAGCTGGGTGGCGCCGAATCTGGGCCCGCCCATATGCAGCCGCCCGCACCGGTCAGCTCACTGACCAAGCACTGGGAAGCAGCGCAGGAGGAGTTCAGCACCTCGGGCAGTGATGCCCGCCGAAACCGCAACATCGCCCAGGAGTTGCTGGCCCTGGGCGCCATCCGCGCCGTGTATTGGCTGGCGCTGGGTGGCGGTGAAGTCACGTTGGCCAAAGAGATCGCCGAGTGGTGGGCCGAGTGCGAGCCACTCCACGGATTGGGGGAGACCATCAAATGATCCACGACTTCTGGCTCGATGCCATGTTGAGCGACGCAGCGCGCCGCCGGGAATACCAACTCGAGTTACTGGATGCCCGTCGCCGCCCCTGCCGCCCCCATCGATATATCAAAGCCCTGCTGGTCATGGTGCGCGCGGCCCGCCGCTGTGAGCACCAATCTGCCGCCCGTCTGCGCCAGTCATACATCGGAGGCGCCATCTAATGACTCACCAAAAACCAGCCGGGCTTGCCCCGGCTTTGGGCGTCGTGCGCCCTGCAAACAGCAATATCGTGACGCTGGAGCCCTGCACCAAGTGCCGCCAGATGGCGGTTTGCCTGCCGGTAGCGGGCCGACACGGTCGCCGCTCTTACCCCTACTGCGTCGAAACCTGCTGGCCACTGGCCCGCGCCGCCAGTGAAACCGTGGTGAAGACCGTCCCGGCCAACGCCCGCCCCTCGATGCGCTGCAGTTGCTGCGGCGAGTTCGGCCATGTGCGCCCGGTCATCCTGGGCGGTAACCGGCTCACCAGCCTGTTTTTCTGCGAGGCCACCTGCTGGTCTGATCGGCTCGCCACCCTGGACATGGTACCGACCTGCAGCGACTGCGGCCGGTACCTGCAACCCAACGAGTATGTGAACGAAAAGTGCGGGGTGTGCCAATGATGGACTCCATCACCAACCTGCACGGGATACAGCTGCCCCAGCACTATCTGGTCGGGCACCATGCCATCAACATGGCCGGGGCGGCCGAACAACTCGCCCGCATTGAGTGGCACGTTGCCAAGCCGCTGGCCGCGACCTTCCTGCGCCGCTACCCGGCCAACCCCAAGACCGCCAACATCTGGCTGCGCCGCATGGTCGACGCCTGCGCCGCCGCACAGAGCCGGTTTCCGGTACCGGTGATTGATCTTCGCAACGATGTGCGCCGCGAGTTGGTTGCCGCCGAGTGGGCCCGTCGCTGCCAGCAACTGCTGGCGGCGGCGGGCCATGAGCGCACCGCCACGGAGCTGCTGGCCGATATCGGGGCCCAGGCCAAGGCGTGGCACTTCTGCCCGCCCCTCCCCATTCACCCGCGCACCAAGGTGGAGCGCCTGCTGGGCCGCCCTCTGAGCCAGGCCGAGCGGGACGATCTGGCCGACGAGGTGGACAAGTTCGAAGGGGCCGCCGCCAGCCTGCTGGTGCGCCTGCTCGACGAGTCGTGGTGGCTGCGCAAGATCAACCGCGCCTGGGCTATCTACTGCGAGCTGATTGCCATCCTCACCGGCCAGGTGCGCAAGGGGGTCAGCCCCTACGCCAGTGCGCACGCCGTGCGTGAGTTCACCCAGCGTAAAGCAGCCCAGCAAGCCTGGATGGCTGGCATGAGCGCCGTCAACGAAGAGCTGGGGCAAGAGATTGACCTGGTCGATGCGGTGATGGGCTCGGTCGCCAACCCCGAGATCCGCCGTCATGAGCTGATGGTGCGCATGCGGGGCTTTGAAGACATGGCACAGGAGCAGGGCAAACTGGGCCTGTTCCTCACACTGACCGCCCCCTCCAGCTATCACGCCTGGCGCCAGGGCAGCAAAGACAAGGCGAAGACCTACCAGAACGAGAAGTTCAACGGCGCCTGCCCGACCGAGACTAACCGCTTGCTGTGCAAGCAGTGGGCGCGCTTTCGGGCGGCACTGGCCCGCGAGGGGATCATGGCCTTCGGTTTTCGGGTTGTGGAACCGCACCACGATGGCACCCCGCACTGGCATTGCCTGCTGTTTATCAACCCCGAGCATCAACGCGACTTTCTGACCCTGCTTGCCTACCACTTCACCGCCACCGAACGGGCCGAGCTCAAGATGCCCAACGGCGACCAGCTCGATGCGCTGGCCGAGATGAAAATCCGCAACAAGATGCCGCGCATCAAGTGGCTGCTCGATGTGAGCAGCCCGGCGGTGGTCAAGGCGATCAACCCACGGGTGAATTGGAAGGAGATCGACCCAACCAAGGGCAGCGCCACCGGCTACATCGCCAAGTACATCGCCAAGAACATCGACGGCCACAAGGTCGGGATGGACTACGAGGCAGAGGCCCCGGTCGACCACACCACCATCGCGGTCGCGGCCTGGGCGAGCTGCTGGCGTATCCGCCAGTTTCAGCAGATAGGCGGCCCTGCTGTGAGCGTGTGGCGCGAGCTGCGCCGACTGGGTGACGAGGTGATCGAGTGGGATTGCATCCTGGAAGCAGCCCGCTATGCAGCGGACAACAAAATGTGGGGCCGCTTTATCGAGGTCATGGGCGGCATTGAGACCCCGCGTAAAGACCATCTGATCAAGCTCTCCAAGCGCCTCGATGAAGCCGCCAACAAGTATGGCGAGGATGTGCTGCGCCTGATGGGGGTGATCACCGACATCGGCCAGACCACCGCCATCACCCGCACCGAGGGCTGGCAGATAGTGCGCAAGGGCGTCACCGGGTCGGGTTTGGGCGAGCAGAGCGAGCCTGTAGTGGGCGAGCAGAGCGAGCCTGTAGTGGGCGAGCGCAGCGAGTTGCAGTCAGGCGGCGGCAGCCGCCCCCCTCGGAGTTCTGTCAATAACTGTACGAAAGGATCCAAATCGGGGGTGAAAGGATCCGCTCTGGCTAAAGAGCTGGGCCGAATGGGTCTTGATGAAAGCAACGCCGCCCTGCTGCTGCACGGCAGCATCATCCACGCCGACGGCCAATATGTGCGACTGGTCGGCGATCGACTGATTGTGACCCGCAACTGGCCGGGTGCTGGCGATGCCGTGACCGACCAGCTGACCGCCGAGGTCGAGGCAGAGCAGGCCAGCAACCGGGCCGCCAGCAGCAACACGCTGAAACAGCAGGCCCGCGAGCTGATGCACTCCGGCGGCAACATCACCGAATGGCTGGCCGCCCTGCCGCTGGCGCAGGCCGAAGAGGCGATCACCATCTTCACTCGCCTGCTGGATGACGAAGAGGACCGGGCCAGTTACCAACCCACCGAACAGGAGCAGGCCCGCGTCGCGAGCATGCAAGCCGACAACGACCGCCATCAGGCGGAGATTGCCAAGGCGCGGGCGCGCCTGGGCGTGGAATGAGGAGAAGGGGATGAGCATTGATCTGAATGAGCTGCTGACGCTGGCAGAGAAAGCTACGCCGGGGCCGTGGCGCTGCCAGGGGTTCCCAATGGTTGAACCCGAAACGTATTTCGGGGTTCAGGTAGGGAAGCCGGGCAACATCCTGTTTGATGGGGCAAAACAACGAGATGCAGAGTATATCGCCGCAGCAAACCCCGCCGTGGTGGCAGACATCATCAAGCGTCTGCAGCTCGCCGAGGCCATGAATACCTTGAACCTGCAAAAGCTGGCGGCGGCTCCTGGGGACTATGTCCTTGCCACCGTGAATGAAGATCTGATGAAAGCCGGGGAGGCCACATTGAAAGGTATGGGGGGTACGATGAAACAGCTCTTCCCTCAGCAGAAAGTCATCTTCTTGGCTGACTGGTTGAGACTCGAGTGCCTGGGAGAACAGAAGCTGCGGCAGTTGGGGCTTGTCGCTATCGAACAGCAGAAAGGGATGGAAGGTGAGGCATGCACCACGAACTGAAAATCCTGCCGCGCTACTTCCAGCCGGTACTGGACGGCGCCAAGCCGTTCGAGATCCGCGACAACTCTGACCGCGGCTTTCAAGAGGGTGACACCGTCACCCTCAACGAGTGGGACGGCGAACGCTACACCGGCCGCAGTGCCAAACGCCAGATCACCTTCGTCACCGACTATGCCCAACAGCCGGGCTATGTGGTGTTCGGGATGAAGGAGTATGCGGTATGACTGACATCATCAACCGCGCCGACGTCGAGCGCCTGCTGCCGCTCTGTCAGCAGCTCTGGCCCATCCTCCAGCAACACCCGCCGGGATCGGCGGGTCGTGCCGCTATCACCAGCACGCTCGACAGCATGCCGGCCACTGACCGCCATCTCTGCGATCTGCTGCTCGACCGCATGGAGCGGGTCATCCGGTTCGAGGATGCCTGGTTCCCCTTCTACCAGGGCGAGCTGGACACCATCACCCCACCCAAGAAGGCAAAGCGGGTGCTGCCTGTCGGCCCAGCTCCCCAGCAGGTATGGAAGGCCACCAGGGCGCGACAGGGGGCGTTTGCCAGAAGGAGGGCTGTATGAGCAAACCAAAGGAGGCGAAGGAGCGAAAGCAGGCCCAGCGTGCGAGACAGTCAGCCCTAGGCATCACTCGCGTTGAGGTTAGGATGTCAGAACGGGAGCGCCAACAACTCAACCACCTACGCATTGTTCGGGCTGGCAGCGGTCAGCCTTATTCTGCCGACGAGTACATCAGTACCCTGATCCGGCGGGACTGGGAACGGTGGGTGTCGCAGGCGGACAATCTGAAAATGCAGGTATGTAAGCATTGCAACCACCCTTTACCTGTCGGGTGCAATGGGGCGTTTAAAGGGGAAAGCGCATGCTGGAAGACAGCGGGAGATAAAACCCTTGCACTGTAGCCAACGGGTTTTAAGAAAGGCACCAATGTGACCGGTCTTAAAATCCTTGGTGGGCACCTCTTAAAACCAAAATCGTGACCGGACACGTTTCAACGATTACCATAACTGTCCAACGAAGAGAGGTGCCAAGTGAGTTTTAACCTATGTGACCTCCCCCGGGAGGAAAAGGCCCTGATCGAGGTCGACAAAGCGGCTGCCTATGCGGTGTGGAAGGAACGCAACGGCAAGCTGGCCACGGCGGAGCTGGACAGTTCAGCCTTCACCGGCCATCAGCTTGAGGTCTTCACCAAGGCATTGGCAAAGTACCGGACCAGACCATAACACCATCTGCCAATCAGTTTAAAAGCCCCCTCATGCAGGGGGCTTTTTAATATATTCGATGTTGTGTACCTATTATGTACATAGGAGGTACACAATAGGTATATAACTGGGGGGAAACATATGAAATACGTATGAAACACATATACAAAAGATATGCTTTTAATATGAAATGCATATCCCTTTAATATTAAAATAATATCATTTTGGTGATGGTGAATTGCTTGCATGCCCCCATTTAAACATTGCCCATCACGCCATTGGATGGGTTGTTAAAATCCAAGCCTCCACCCCCCTCTCATCTGGGGCGAACGTACACGAGAAGAGCGGTTTCACTGACTTGTTAGGATGTTGTCCAGCAAGGATATTGTCCAGCTAGGACACTGAGACGTGACTGTGGTTTGCCTATGGCGACGATGTTTAGATGACCCTAGGGATTATTTAATATTTTATTTCACTGAGACCATTGACCAGTAATATTTCTGGCGCATAAGATTCGGCCCAAGCAAACAAGAAACCGCGCTCCCTTCGCTGAGGGTGGCATCGTTTTATCTGCGTGAAAATTCTTTCGATGGTCACTATCCAGTGGTCAGCGATTATTAACACACCTCTGTTGGGAGTACATGCATGCAAGAGCCATCCATCGAAGCTATTTTGGAAGACCTGTATTTTATCGCCGGTAAAATCACTGACGATCATCGCCCTATGCCGCTTGGACGAGTCGAGTCAAGCATACGCCACCTGGTGGTGCTGGCCATGAAGGCTCTGGACGCCCAGCGCAAGTCCTACACCATCCACTGAGTAATGCTGGCTATGCCTTCACCACCGGCAGTTCGCCGAGCGCAGTGGTATAGCGGGGGCTTAACTGCTCCCGCTTCATCATCCACTCCCGGGTGTCCCGACCGCGAGCCGCGAAGTAGACCTTCCCCAGCCGCCCCTGGTTGATCTTGTCGATGACCTGCATCAGCGCATCGCTGCGCGTGGATTGCTGCTGTGCGGCGAACAGGTCGCCCTGCTGCATGTTGGCGGGGGTGAAGTCGGCCAGCATGACACCCCCTTTCTGGTATCGTTGCTCATCGCGCCAGATACGGGGGAGGAGTTCAGAGATCAGGGCCAGCAGCGCCCGGGTGTCATGGGTGGGCATGGCCAGCTTGGTGCTCACCTGGTTGCCGTAATAGGGCTCCCGGTCGCTGAACGGGCTGGTGCGAATGAACAGGGTCACGTGCCGGCAGCACATCCCCTCCCCCCGCATCTTCTCGGCGGCCCGCTCCATGTAGCCGGCCAGCGCCTGGTGCATGGGGCCGATCTGGGTGATGCGCTCCCCAAACGAGCGCGAGCAGATGATCTGCTGCTTGGCCTGGGCCTCTTGTTCCAGCTCGGCGCAGGGGATCCCCCGCAGCTCCTGCACCGTGCGCTCGACCACCACGCCATAGCGGCGCCGCAGTGCCTTGGGATCAGCGGCGACCAGGTCGGCCACGGTCTTGATGCCCTGGGCCTCCAGCTTGGCGGTGAGCCGCCTGCCAATGCCCCATATCTCGTCCACCGGGGTGATCGCCATCAGCCGGGCGCGCCGCGCTTCATCCCGCAGATCCACCACGCCGCCGGTGGCGGGCCACTTCTTGGCGGCGTAGTTGGCGAGCTTGGCGAGGGTTTTGGTGGGGCCGATGCCGACCCCCACGGTCAGCCCCGTCCACTGCTGCACCCGCTCGCGAATCTGGCGGCCATAGGCCACCAGGTCGCCCGCCCATGACTCGCTCAGTTCGATGAAGGCCTCGTCGATGCTGTAGACCTCCACCGCCGGGGCCATCCCCTCCAGAATGGTCATCACCCGGTTCGACATGTCGCCATAGAGGGCATAGTTGCTGGAGAACCAGACCCCGCCCATGGCCTCGAAGAATTGGCGGATCTGGAAGTACGGCACCCCCATCTTGATGCCGAGGGCCTTGGCCTCTGCCGAACGGGCCACCACACAGCCATCGTTGTTGGAGAGCACCACGATGGGCCGCCCCTTGAGGTCTGGGCGAAACAGTCGCTCGCAACTGGCGTAGAAGTTGTTCACATCGACCAGGGCGACGGCGCAGCGCTTGTTCATGGGCTATCCACCTGGTGCACGACAAAGGCCACCACCCCGAAGATTTCCAGCTCCTGCCCATCGTTGAAATGGATGGGGCGATAGGCCCGATTGCCAGGGAGCAAGGCGACTGTAGGCTCAAGCTGCAGTTTCTTCACCGTGAACTCGCCATCCACCGCGGCGACCACCACGCTACCGTGCCTGGCCTTGCGGCTGCGGTCGACGACCAGCAAGTCGCCATCGCGGATCCCGTGGTCCACCATACTGTCACCGGCCGCCCGCACGAAGTAGGTGGCCGCCGGGTGCGCCACACACAGCTGGTTGAGATCGATGGTCTGCTCGGTGTAGTCCTGCGCCGGCGACGGAAAGCCGCAGGCCACCGGGGAGAGAAACAGAGGTAACTCCAACAAGGGAGCATCGGGAGTGGGCTGAGCAAACATGTGGGCAATCTCACAAAACACTGTATGGATAACCAGTGTAGCAAGGTGCCAAAATCCGATCACCGTTCGGCGTTTGGCTCCCGAGCTACCGTATTTTTTCACACAGCCCACAATAGCGATTGAGTGAAAGGATCTGACGGAAAGTGAAGGATCGCAAAAAGGATCCGTTATCACCCGCGCGGCCAGCGCTGGCGCGGGGAGCCATTCCCCGCCCCCTGTCGTTCACCTGCATGATTTTCCACACATAAAGCGGGCAGGCGAGGCGGGGTCCCGATTGCGCGCCAGCGGTGCTGGCAGAGGGGCGGCAGGCTGCGCCAGCCGCTCAGGATGCGCGTGAAAGGATCTGCGAGGGTGCAAGGATAGCCAGCATCGGTGATGCAGCAGCGGGCCGCTGATGCGGCTATGTGAGGGGCAAAAGAAAACCCCGCCAGGTGGCGGGGTGGTCGGGATGCACAGGCCGGGTCAGCGCAGCATGTCGCCTTGGCTGGCCTGCTCGATGCCGGCGGCCAGCTTGTAGGGGTTGAACCGGATCACCTCCTCACCTGCCCAGTCATTGAGCGCCAGCAGACTGGCCTTGATGCTGTCGATCTCGTTGATGTCGAACACCTGGGCGGCCTTGGTCACATCGCCGAACCCGCCGGTGCTGTTCGGCATCACACCCATCAGCTGGGGCGGTACCCGGTGGGTGGCCAACTGGTCGTCGCGGCTGACGTTCTTGATGGAGAGAAAATCATCCTTGGCCGCCACCTCGGCAACCGGGATCAGCCTCACCCCGTCCTTGCTGCCGTTAGGGGTGTAGAGCAAGAGGTTGCGGAAGTTGCCGGGCCCCCGGCTCTGGCGCAGCGCCTCACGCAAGGCCGCAATGTCGCCCTCGTTCTGCACTGCGTCGGTGATGTGCATGATGAACCCGGCGTGGGAGCCGTTCTCGTAATACTTGCGGCGAAACAGGGTAGCCGACTCGTTGAGCAGGGTGGAATTGAGCCCGCCGACATAGTCGGGGATGCCGTAAATCTCCTGGTTGATGTCGCTCTCCATCACATGGCCCACCCGCCCGGACGGCAGCGCCTGCTCCTGCCCGGGCTGGGCAATCCACCAATAGGTGTCCAAGTCCAGAGCCCGCCGGGTGTATTTAGCCCGCAGGTGGTCATAGCGCAGCACCCCGCCGAGCCGGTTCTGCACCGCCTGCAGATAGCCGTTGCCGAAGATCAGATAGTCCAGCGCCAACCCGGTGAAGGCGGCCAAACTCAGTTTCGGATGCGGGATGAAACAGGAGCGCAGGATATTGCGCTTCACCTGGATGGCCGAGGCGTGATGCACCCCGGCCCGATAGACCCGAGACAGCCCATTGAGGGAGAGGGGCGGCTCGTACCAGCGGCCATTGTGCATGGCCTCCAGGTAGTCGAACACCTCCCGTTGCGATAAGACGGGCACCGGCTCGCCAAAGCTGAACGCCTCGATGGCCGCGCCGGGTTTCTGGGTCGCCGTCATCGGCGAGGTATGGCGCTGTGGGCGGCGCTTTCTCATGCGAAAATCTCCATCATGCTGGTATTGGCACCGGTGGCACCTGCCAGCGGTTCATGTAACAGGGCCTGCATCGTGGCCCAGGCAATGTCGGCGTGGCTGGTTTCCTCTGACCGGCTGGCCTCAAAGGTCGGCATCTTGCCGCCAGCAGTCACAGAGCGGCGGATGCTCATGAAGGCCTGGGCCAGATCGGTCATCCCGCAGTCAAATTCCAGCCGCCCCTTGTTCATCACATCCTGGGCCTTCATCACCATCTGGATTTTCACACTCGGGTTGTACTGGATGGGAGTCACCGCTGGGTAGAACTGCTTCACCAACTGGTAAACACCCTCCCCGATCCCGGTGGTGTCAATGCCGATGTACCCGACGTTGTAACGCTCGCACATGGCCTTGATGGCCCGCGCTTGGGCGTCGAAGTCCATACCGCTCCAGCGGTGGCGCTCCAGCACTCGGAACTTGCCGCCCGGTACCGCCGGCGGAGCCAGCACGGCGCAACCCGCGCTATCACCCTGCCCGCCCTTGGCCGGGTCATAGCCGATCCATACAGGCCGATGACCGAGCGGGCGCATTGCGTGAGGCTTGTAGTCCTCCCACACCTCCCAGCTATCGACCATGCAGCGCTGCAGCATGGCGAGCGGGAATACGCTGTCAGTGTCATCAGCGAACTGACACATCAACAGCTGGTTATAGTCATCAGGGGAGTAACGCCGCCGCAGCCGGTCAAGGTCGAACAGGTCGCAGCCACCACGCACGGCATCCTCAACCGTAACGATCTGCCGCCACTGGCCATCACCGCACAGCCGCCCACCATGCAAAGCCGCATGGTCAACGTCGAACTTTATGTGCTCGTTCTTCGGCCGTCCCTTGTTGAACATCGCACCAGACCAGAACGGGTAGGCATCGTGCGAAAGGCTTGAAGGCGTCGAGAAGTAGGTCAGCCGCCAAAACTTTTGCATCGCCATGCCGCTGGAAACCTTGTAGAGCTCCTGAAACTTGGGGATCCAAAAGTATTCATCGATGTAGAGATTGCCGTGATAACTCTGGGCGGTGCGGGAGTTGGTCCCGAGGAAATAGAGAATGGCGCCGTTGCCGAGCGTAATGGGATCCCCCTTGAGCTCAACCCCGACCTCCTGAGCAAAAGCCAGAATGTACTGCTTGAACTGATGGGCCTGCGCCTTACTGGCTGACAAGAAAATCTGATTGCGACCAGTGGTCAGCGCATCAATCAACGCCTCCCGTGCAAAGTAGAACGTGGCGCCGATCTGGCGGCTCTTGAGCAGGTTGCGCTCCGTGTGCTGCAAACCAGCCTGATACCAGACCTTCTGATAGCCAAACATATTGCCGTGGAACAGCTCGCCCAGCTTCTCGAGCTGAGCCTCATCAAAATTGTTGCGAACCGGCGCCTTCTTCGGCCCCTTGTTGCGGTTCGCCACCTTGGGGTTGAGGTCGGCCTCATTGCCTCCGTTGCTGTATTTGTTGACCCGGGCGATCCGCTCCAACTGCCTGCCCAGCAGGTCAATCTCCTTGAGGTCGCCGCCGGTTTTCACGTCCTTGGCGATCAGCTGGCACATCCGCGCCTCGATGGCGAAGTCGACCCGGTCAATGGGTTTGATGTCATCCCAGCCGTCGCGCTTCTTCCAGGTCGAGATAGTCCCCTCCGGCGTCTGCAGCAATTCAGCAATGGCGCGGAGCGGATAGCCCTGGAAGAACAGGTGCATGGCCTGCCGTCTGGGTTCGATATGGGGGAAGAGTAAGGGTGCTGTCATGGCGCCAGTCTACCCAGTCGCTACCGCCCAAAACGCCCCCGCGCCAGTGTGCCAGCGCCGTACACACTGGCCGCCGATTGCACGATCCCGCCTGTCACCCAGACCATAACCGCGACATCACCACCCAATCACCAAAGGGATCCCAACCCATGGCAAAGTCCAAATTTTTCCGTGTTGCCGTAGAAGGGGGCACAACCGATGGCCGCGCCATCACCCGCGAATGGCTTGAGCAGATGGCCCAGCGCTACAACCAGTCGACCTACGGCGCCCGGGTCAATATGGAGCACATCCGGGGGATTGACCCCAACGGCCTGTTCAAGATGTACGGCGACATCACCGCCGCCAAGACAGAAGAGGTCACCATCGAGGGCGAGAAACGCCTGGCCCTGTTCGTGCAGATTGACCCGACCCCGGAGTTGATCGAACTGAACAAGAAGCGCCAGAAGGTGTACACCTCGGTCGAGATCCACCCCAACCTGAACGAAAAGGGTGCCTACATGATGGGGCTGGCCGTCACCGACAGCCCGGCCAGCCTCGGCACTGAGATGCTGCAGTTCTGCAGCAAGGCCACGGTCAATCCGCTGGCCTACCGCAAATACCATCCGGAATGCCTGTTCACCGAAGCCTTGGAAACTGTCATCGAACTCGAGGATGAAGGTGAAAAAGGCCCAGGTCTGCTGGAACGGGTCACCGCGCTGTTCTCCACCCACAAGAAGCAATCCACCGCCGATTTAAGCGATGTGCACCAGGCCGTCGAGACCGTTGCGAAAGAAGTGACCAGCCTCGATGCCGACATGCAGAAGAAGTTCACCGACCAGGCCCAGACCATCACCGAGCTGACCAGCAAGCAGGATGCCACCGCCAAGGCGCTGGCCGACCTCACCGCCAAGCTGGAGGACCAGGAAGATTTCAGCCACAAGCGCCAGCCGGCCACCGGTAGCGATGGCACCTCCATTCAAACTGACTGCTAAGGACCCCATACATGCGTAACGAAACCCGCCAGAAGTTCAACGAGTTCACCGGCCAGGTGGCCAAACTCAACGCCATCTCCAACGCCATGGTGCAGTTCAACGTGCAGCCGAGCGTCCAGCAGACCCTGGAAACCAAGATGCAGGAGTCGGTGAAGTTCTTGGAAATGATCCAAGTCATCCCGGTACCTGAGATGAAGGGGCAGAAAGTGGGTATCGGTATCGGCAACACCATCGCAGGCCGCACCGATACCAGCAGCAATGCCCGAGAACCTAACGACCCGAGCGCCCTCTATCCGCAAGACTACGAGTGCGCAAAGACCAACTACGACACCAGTCTGGGTTACAACAAGCTGGACATCTGGGCCAAATTCCCCGACTTCCAGACTCGCATTCGCGACGCCATCCTCAAACGCCAAGGGCTGGACCGGATCATGATCGGCTGGCACGGTACCAGCGTGGCGCCGAGCACCAACCGCACCGCCAACCCGCTGCTGCAAGATGTGAACAAGGGCTGGCTGCAACACATCCGTGAGGATGCCCCGGCCAAAGTGATGGATGAAGGGGAAGAAGGTTCCGGCCATATCTACATCTACCAGCCGAAGGGGGAGGACGACGCCAAAGAAGGCGACTACCACAACCTCGACGCCCTGGTGTTCGATGCCGTAAGCGAGTCTATTGCCCCCTGGCATCAGGATGACACCGAACTGGTTGTCATCTGCGGTCGCAAGCTGCTGGCCGACAAATACTTCCCCATCATCAACAACGCCGACAACAACCAGGAAAAGCTGGCTGGCCAGGTGCTGGTCAGCCAGAAACAGATCGGCGGGCTCAAGGCCGTGCGGGTCCCCTTCTTCCCCGAAGACTCCATGCTCATAACTTCGCTGGAAAATCTGTCCATCTACTGGCAGGAAGGCGCCCGCCGCCGTCATATCCAGGAAGAACCGCAGCGTGACCGCATCGTCAACTACGAAAGCTCCAACGACGCCTATGTGGTCGAGGATTACGACTGCGTCGCCCTGATTGAAAACATCGTCATCGGGCCGAAACCGGCCGCTGGCGGTTAAGGGGGCGACATGACATCACCTGCCCGTCGCAACCGCGAACGCAAACTGGCCGCCCTGCAAGGGGCGGCCAATCCCCAGTTCGACCAGATGCGCGCCAACGCCTACGAGCTGCAGCTGATGCAGCTGGCCGAACACCGCCGCACCCTCAAAGGCATCCAGAGCATCGAGCGCAAGATCGACGCCAAGCGCACCATGCTGGGCGTCTACAAGCCGTGGATTGATGGCCTGCTGGCCGCCGACCGGGGCGGACAAGATGACGTCCTCGTCACTGTCATGCTCTGGACTCTCGACACCGGCGATCTCGAAGGTGCCTTCAACATGGCCGATTACGTGATCCGCCACGGTCTCAGCACCCCGGATCGCTACGAGCGCACCGCCGCCACCCTGATCGCCGAAGAGGTCGCCGACACCGGCATCAAGCTGCAAGAGGCAGGCGCGGGCCCCAGTTATGGCCTGCTGTGCGCTTACCTCGAGCTGCTGACCCACTGCGACATCTTCGACCAGGTGCGCGCCAAGCTGCACAAGGCCGTGGGCCGCGCAGCACTGGCCGAAGGGTTCAAGGAAGAGGCCGCCCAGCGCTACCGCCGCGCCATCGAACTGCACGACAAGGTGGGCATCAAGAAAGAGCTCGAAGTGCTCGAGCGTGAACTGAAAAAAGAACAGCAGCCCGACGCCACCGGCGGCGGCAGCTAACCGAGCGAACCCCGCACCCTGGGCGGCTCGGGCCTGACGAATGCGTTTCGCATACCAGACGGCCCGACCACCGCCCAACAAGCGGAAAAGGAACACCATGAGCACCGGATTCATTGCCAATGCCACCACGTCGCCAGCCGAAGGGGAGATAGACTCCAGCCCCTTCTGGCCGGCGATCTCGCTGCCTGACCTGCGCGACACCGTCCGGCTCGATGGCACCGTCACCACGGCCCGCCTCAAGCATGCCGTCATCGACGCCATCACCAGCGTCAACCGGGATCTGGCTGACTGGCGCCGCGCCCGTGAGGCAGAGGGGGTAACCACCCTAGCCGCCGTACCGGGCGAGGTCATCAATGGCGAATCGGCGCACCTGCACAGCTACCGGCGCGCCGTCTATGCCATGACCCGCGCCAACCTGCTAGAGCGTTACACCGACTACAGCGCCACCGGTGATGGCGTCAAAGGGGCCGATGCCAAAATCATCAGCTCTGACGACCTCTACCGCGACGCCCGCTTTGCCATTCGCGACATCCTCGGTACCACCCACATCACCGTGGCGCTCATCTGATGGAGCTGCGCAGCCAACAGGGTGACACCCTCGACCTCATCCTGTTCCGGCACTACGGCTACACCGCAGGCATCACCGAGCAGGTGCTCGCACTCAACCCCGGTTTGGCCGCGCTCGGCCCCATCCTCCCGACCGGAACCCTCATCACAATGCCAGCGGCCCCCACCCAGGCCGAGCAGCCGCTGATCCAGCTATGGGAATGACCATGAGCCGCCTCGACGACGAACTCGAACGACTGGCCGACATCAGCGAGCAGCAACTCGCTGCCCGCATCCACGCCGCCCGCATCAGTGGCACTGGCCCGCACTACTGCATCGACTGCGACAACACCATCCCGCAGGCGCGCCGTGAAGCGATCCGGGGCTGCGAACGCTGCGCCGAGTGCCAGACCATCTACGAATTTCAAACCGCTCGCCACTACGGCGGCAAACGATAGGAGAGCACGATGCCAGAACCCATTTCATCCAGTGCAGCAACCAGCACCCTGAGCGCCTTGGCGTTGCTGTCCCTCTTCCCGGGCGTAGACCCAGGCGTCCTGCTCGGTGCATTCGCCGGGGCGCTGGTGTTCATCGCCACCACCGCCGAGCTGGGCAACCTGCGCAAAGCGGGCCTGTTCGTTGCCGCCTTCGTGGCGGGCGCGCTGGCGGCGCCGCTGGTTGCCGCCATGCTGGCCAGCGTACTGCCACTCAGCGTCGAGGTCCCCAGGGCCGTCGGCGCAATGCTCGCCTCGGCGCTGGCCGTCCACCTGTTGCAGTGGATCCTGCGCAAAACGCCGGAAGACCTACTCAAACTCCGCAAAGGGGGCTGACATGAACCAACTGCAAGAACACGCGAGTTATCTGGTCGGGTTGGTTGAAAAACTCATCAAGGAATCCATCAAAACAGGTCTGATGATTGTTTTTGCCTGCCTGGGATTGATGACCGTGGAGTTTGTCAGCCAAAAACCACTGTGCCTTGTTGCGACATCAGTAAATGTGGCTGCTGCCACCGCCCTGCTGGGGCTGCTGCTGGCAATCATCACCACCATTAAATGGGCGTGGCGCAAGCGCCAAGCCCTCAACGGGGGCTGACATGCTAACCATCCTCTACGCCATGATCTGCGCAGCCATCGCGCTGCGTATCGCCACCTTCAACCGCAACGGGGGCGACTATCGCCCCCTCCCTGCCGTGCTGGCCTGGGCCATCACCGTCGCCGCCGGTTCCGTGCCCCTGCGTGCCCTGATCGGGGCACTGCCCGCTCCTGACCCAGCCGCCGTCCTGCTGGCTTCTGTCGTACTCACCGCCCTGATCGGTTCCCGCGGATCCGTCATGCGCCTACTGCCACGGCGGCGCCAGCAACCGACTACCGCCAGCCATCTGAACGGGAGGTTTCAACCATGAGCCTGAAAAAAGGGGATACCGGCGCCGCCGTCGCCGACCTGCAGCGTCGGCTGGCCAAAGCAGGTTATCCGCTCGATCCGGATGGCTGGTTTGGCGATGCCACCGAGCGCGCCCTGCTCGCCTTTCAGCGGGACTACATGATCACCGCCATCGGCCAGGCTGGACCCCGCACAATGGCCGCCCTGCTCGGCAGCGAGCGGGGCAACCAGTTGCGCATCGGCGACATGCAGGCTGGCGCTGACCTGCTGGGCCTGCCGCTGGCCACCATGGCAACCGTCGCCCAGGTCGAGAGCATCGGCGAGGGGTTCACCACCGACATGCGTCCGGTGGTGCTGTTCGAGCGGCATGTGTTCTACAAGCAGATCACCCAGCACCTGGGCAAGGGCACTGCCGACCAGATGGCCGCCCATTACCCCAACCTGGTCAACCCCAAGCGCGGCGGCTATGCGGGCGGGGCGGCCGAGTGGGAGCGGCTGCAACTCGCCATCAGCCTGCACCGGGATGCCGCCATCGAGTCGGCCAGTTGGGGGATGTTCCAGATCATGGGCTTCCACTGGCAGGCGCTGGGCTTTGCCTCGGCCAGCGACTGGCAGGCCGCCATGCAGCGCAGCGAGGTCGAACACCTCACCGCCCTGTGCCGCTTCATCCAGCAAGATCCCGCCATGCACAAGGCCCTGCAGGGTCGCAAGTGGGCTGACTTTGCCCGCCGCTACAACGGCCCGGCCTACAAGGACAATGACTACGACACCAAGCTGGCCAAGGCATACGACCATTTTGCCAAGGTCTATCCGGTGAAGGAGGTGGCGGATGTGGCGTAGCCTGCTGCGCTCCCCCCTCACCTGGTTGCTGCTGGCCCTGACCGTCGCCTTGGCAGGCTGGGGCTGGTCGGCCCGCTCCGCCGCCAAGGCTGAGGGCCAAGTCTCCACCCTGCAAAGCGACCTCAACGCGGCCAACGACAAGGCCAAAGAGGCCGAGCAGCGGGAAAAGCTCAAAGACGGGGCCATTGATACCCTCACCGGCGAGCTGGACGCCCAGGCAAACGCCGCCGCCACGCTGCAACGCCAGCTTGGCGATCTGACCATCACGGCCGCCACCCGGGCCGACACCATCAAGAGGCTCAAACGTGAAAATGCTGAACTCAAGGAGTGGGCTGATCGCCCTCTGCCTGATCCTGTTGTCAGGCTGCTCCAGCGCCCCGCCCTCACCGGCGCCGCAGATTATCAGGCTCACCTGTCCAGCCCCGGCGCCCTGCCAACTGCCGGCAGCCAGCCCGGTCAATAACGGTGATCTGCTCGACCAACTGACCCAGACCGAGGCGGCATGGGCCACCTGCGCCGCCCAGGTCGACAGCCTTATCGCCTGCCAGCAACGCCACCAGTACAGGAGGGAAAATGGAAAAGCCAAAACAGATCCGTGAGGTGTTGCAGCAGTGCATCCCGCTGCTGCGCCAGAACCCGGATCACATGATGATATTCGTCGACAAGGGCAAGCTGGTTGCCACTGGCGCCGCCAGCCTGTCGTTTGAATACCAGTACGAACTGACCATCATCGTGGCCGACTTTGCCCAGAACGTGAACACCGTCATGGTGCCGCTGCTGGCATGGATCAGGCAGTACCAGCCAGAACTGATGATGAACAGCGACAAGCGCGAAAACGCCATGCGGTTCGAAGTCGAGATCCAGAACAACGAAACCTGCGACATCGAAATCAAATTGCCGCTGACCGAGCGGGTCAAGGTCTGGAAGGATGACCAGGGCCTGCACTTCGAACACCTGCCCGAACCGCCAGAAGACCCCTACGACGGCATCACCTGGGAACTGTTCATCAACGGGGAGTATCAGCCGTGGCAGCCGACATCGACCGTCTGAACGACTTCGCCGCCAGGGTAGAGTTGATCCGGGCCAACCTGTCGCAGCGGGAGCTGGCCAAATTTGCTGACCAGATGGCCAAAGAGATGCGCGACAGCAACGCCAAGCGCATCAAAGACAACGTCACCCCGGAAGGGGGCAAGATGGACCCGCGCAAGCCGCAGCGCGGCAACCGCGAGATAAAGTTCATCTACACCACCAGTGACAAAGAAGTGCGCCATCTGAAAAGCTGGCGCGGCACTCGCAGCTACATCATCGGCTTCGATATCATGCGGGGCGGCATCCGGACCTTCAAACGATCACGCATCAAGCGCTTCATCAAGGTCGATGCCAGCAAGGGCGACACCGTCAACAAAAGTCGGCTCAAGCGCAAGATGTTCTCCCGCCTCATCAAGTCGACATGGCTCAAGGCCAAGGGCTATAGCGACAGGGCCGAGGTCACATTCGCCAGCACGGCCGAGAAAATCGCCCATATCCACCACTACGGTCTGAAAGACAAAGGCAGCAAGGGGCAAGACATTCGGTACCCGGAACGGCGGTTACTGGGCATGGATGACAAAGACATCGATAAGGTCGAAGACCTGCTGCTCGCCCAGCTCACCAAAGGACTGTAACCATCGCCGCCAGTGTGCCAGCGCCGTACACACTGGCCTCCCCTCGCCTTCCCGGCCATTGCCCAAAACAATGGCCCCATGCAACCGACCCCGACCGAACTCCAACGCCTGATCGACAACCTGATCCGCATCGGCACCGTGACCGCCGTGCGATCAGGGGAATGTCGCGTCAAAACCGGCGACCTCATCACCAACTGGCGGCCCTACGCAGCAGCGCGGGCCGGGAAGAACCGCACCCGCCATCGCCTCTCCATTGGCGAACAGGTGCTGATGCTCTCGGTCAGCGGCGACCCGCGCAATGCCTACATCGTCGGCCCCATCAATTGCGCTGCCTTCCCAGAGCCCTTGGCGGACGATGACAACCCGGACCTCGACCGCACCGAATACGCTGATGGCGCCGTCATCGAATACAACCCGGCCACCGGGGTGCTCAATGCGAGCGGCATCAAGCGCGCCACCCTCTCGGCCTCCGTCACCGTCAAGCTCATCACCCCCCTGGTGGAATGCACCCAGGCACTCAAGGTCGGTTCGAGCATCGAGGCGGGCGGCAAGATCACCGCCCCCAGCGCCAAGATTGGCGGCATCGAGGTGACCACCCACAAGCACGGCAACGTCAGTACCGGCAGCGGTACCTCCGGGGGCCCGCAATGAACTGGCTCGGCATGAATGCAGCCTCTGGCCGCGCCATCAGCGCCACCGACCACATCATCCAGTCGGTGCGCGACATCCTCATCACCCCGGTGGGATCCCGGGTCATGCGCCGCGACTACGGCAGCGAGCTGTTTTACCTCATCGACCAGCCACAGCATCAGGCCACTCGCCTGCGCCTGATGGCCGCCACCGTGCAGGCCCTCATCAACTGGGAACCCCGCATCACCATCACCCGGGTCGATGTGCTGGGCGGCGGCATGGATGGTGCCCTCACCGTCGAGCTCACCTGGCAGCGCAAGGACGGCGGCGCGCTGGAGTCTGCGTCTATCGCCATCCCCACAGGAGCCGCCAATTGAGCAACGTGGATTTGACCCAGCTCCCGCCGCCCTCGGTGGTGGAGCCCCTCGATTTCGAGACCATCCTGGCCGAGCGCAAGGCCACCCTGGTGAGCTACTACCCGGCAGACCAGCAAGCCGCCATCGCCGCCACCCTGGAGCTCGAATCCGAGCCGCTCAACAAGCTGCTGCAAGAGAACGCCTATCGGGAGGTGGTGCTGCGGGCCCGCATCAACGATGCCGCCAAGCAAACGCTGCTCGCCTTTGCCAGCGGCACCACCCTCGACCACGTGGTTGGTGAATACAACATCGCCCGCCTGCTGGTCACCCCGGGGGATCCGGCGGCCAATCCGCCTGTCGATCCGGTCTATGAATCAGATGACCGCCTGCGCCTGCGCGGCCAGATGGCCTTTGAGGGGCTGACCACCGCCGGGCCGGTCAATGCCTACAAGTTTCACGCCCTGTCGGCCAGTGCCGAGGTGGCGGATGTGGCCGTCGACAGCCCCTCGCCGGGTACCGTGCGGGTGACCTTGCTCTCCCCTGCCGGCCAACCCAGTGCCGACACCCTCAATCGGGTCAGCCAGGCGCTCTCGGCCGATGATGTGCGCCCACTGTGCGATCTGGTGGCCGTCGAGCCCGCCCAGATCAAGCCCTATGCCGTCGATGCCACCCTCAACGCCACCGGCCTTGGCAAGGAGCAGGCCATTGCAGCGGCCACCGCTGCCATGAACCAGACCGCTGCCGCTTATTACCGGGTCGGGGCCACTGTCCCGCTCTCGGCCATCTATGCCGCCCTGCACCAGCCGGGGATCGACAGCGTCACCCTGCGCGCACCGCTGGCAGATGTCACCTGCACGGCGCAGCAGGCCGCCAAACTCACCACCCTCCACCTCGATTAAGGACCAGACCATGGCAAACGCCCTCTATGACAAAGGCCGCGAAAAGTTTCTCACCGGCGCCATCAACGCCAGTGCCGACACCCTCAAGTGCGCGCTGATCAAAGACACCTACGCCCCTACCCTGGGCAGCGACGAGTTTTTCAGCACGCTCTCGTCCCACGTGGTCGGCACCCCTCAGACCCTGACCAGCAAGACGGTCACCGGCGGGGTGCTGGACGCCGCCGACGTCACTTTCAGCGCCGTACCCACGGCGGCGGTGAAGTATTGCGCCATCTACAAAGACACCGGCAGCGCCGCGACCAGCCCGCTGATCGCCCTGTTCGACACGGCGGCGGGCCTGCCGGTCAGCACCAATGGCGGCGACATCATCATCGCCTGGGACCCCGGCGCCAATAAGATCTTCAAACTCTGATGGCAACCCTCTATCCCGTCTGGCGCGGGTCACTGACCTATCACGACGGCACCCTGTCATTCGACGGGGCGGCGATCTACCGGGGCACCCTGCCGGGTGACGATGACCCCGCGCCGATCTCCATTGCCGGGGTCAGTATCGGCCTGTCAACGGGCGGGATAGCAGCAGGGCAAATCGGTGGCATGGCGGCATTACAGCGCGCCAGACCAACCGGGGTCAGTCAGTTCGCAGCAGGCACGGGCAAGCTGACCCACCGCACCGCACCCGGCGCCATCGAGGCGGGTGCCTATGGCACCCCGGATACCACCGCCAGGGCCAGCGTGGCGACCCTGGGCGACCTGCTCGCCATGGGAGCCCCCGAGATGTCCACCCAGATCAACTTGGCGGGACTCAGTGCGGGCGCACTGGGGGTGACCACGGTCAGGGCCAGACTCGGGGCAGGCGGCATGCAGCCTGATGCCATCGAGGCGCCGACCATTGGGCAGCGTCTCGCTCCTGCCTGCTTCGATCTTGGCGCCCTGGGCAGCCACCGGGCACGAGTGCGCCAGATAGTCGGCGCCCTGTCTGACGGCCAGAGCGGCGCCCACCGGCTCAATACCCGGCTGGCGCAGGCCGCGACCCCCTTCACTGGCGCAGTGGGGAGCCCCGTCGCCAAGTACGCACGGATCCTCTATCCGCTGGCCCCGGCGGTCCCCCTCCCTGGTCTGCCCGCCATCACCGCCGAACTGGTCCCGGCCCCGCTGCTGACTTCGGCACTCTCGCCGGTTGCCAGCACCACCCGCCTGACCACACGGGGCTTTGATGGCTGCACCTTCGGCGCGGCCAAGGTGCATCGCCTGCCCCTGCCATTGCCGACCACCCGGGATCTGCTGCCGCCCTCTGCCACCCGGCTGGAGCACCTCGCTGCTGCCACCCTGGCCAGCACAGTGACGCCGGAGGTGATCACCACCACCCGCTTTGCTGACACCTGCCCGGCCCCGCTGTTGCCCTGGCTCGCCTGGGCCAGGTCGGTGGATTGGTGGGAGCTGGCCGAGTCAGAAGACCAGCAGCGAGCCCTCATCAGCGCCTCGTTCCGCCTGCATCAGCGCAAAGGCACCCCCTGGGCCATCAAGGAGGCGCTGGCCGTGCTGGGGTTTGGCGACAGCACCATCATCGAACGCGCCACGGGCCGCCGCTATGACGGCACCCTCGCTTACAACGGCAACGAACCCCACGGGGATCCGTCCCAGTGGGCCGTCTATCGCGTCATCCTCGCCCGCCCGGTCACCACCGTGCAGGCGAACCGCATCCGGCGCCTGCTGGCAGAGATGGCCCCGACCCGCTGCCATCTGGCGGCCCTCGATTACACCCAGGCGCCCATCACCTACAACGGCGCCGCAACCTACAACGGCAACTACAACCACGGAGCCTCCTGATATGGCGAATTTACAAGAGGTGGTGAGCTGGGACGCTGGCGTCTATCAGCTCGAAACCAGCGACCCGGTGCTCGGCGGCCCGGGGGGTATCTCCAACAAACAGGCTCAGGCGCTGGCGAACCGCACCGCCTACCTGAAAAAGCACATGGATGACCTGGAAGGTGGCACCACCGCTGCGGGCAAGGCCAACAAGCTCACCACGGCGCGTACCATCGCCGTGGCCGGGGATGTGACCGGCCAGGCCTCGTTCGATGGCAGCGGCAACATCTCCATCACCGCCACCTATAAAAACTCCGGGGTGGTGGCGGGGACCTATCGCTCCGTCACCGTCGATGCCAAGGGCAACGTCACCGCCGGCAGCAACCCCACCACCCTGTCGGGCTATGGCATCACCGATGCCGTGCCCAGCAGCCAGAAGGGCGCCGCCAACGGGGTGGCGACCCTGGACAGTGGCGGCAAGGTGCCCGTCGCTCAGATCCCGGCCACCGCCATCACCGACACCTTTGTCGTCGGTACCCAGGCCGCCATGCTGGCCCTGACCGCAGAAATCGGCGATGTCGCGGTGCGCACCGACCTGAACAAGAGCTTCATCCTGCGGGTGGCGGGCGCCTCGACCCTGGCCAACTGGCAAGAGCTGCTCACCCCCACTGACGCAGTGCAGTCGGTAGATGGCCAGACCGGGGTCGTGGTGATCCCCTCCGCAACAGAAGCGGCTCTAGGCAAAGCGCAAATCGCCACCCAGGCCGAGGTAGACGCGGGGATCGATGACAGCAAGTTTGTGACGGCATTGAAGCTGATGAACTGGGTCAAGCAAGCCGGGGAGTCCGTGCTCGGCATGCTGAAGGTGGCAACGCAGGCGCAAACTAACGCTGGCGCGGCCGATGATGTGGTAGTCACCCCCAAGAAGCTGCGCGCCGGGTTTGCAGTATCTCTAGCTGCTAATGGCTACATCGCTTTTCCGACCTGGATGGGGGGAGTAATTATTCAATGGGGTGGGTTTATTGTGAATTTCACTACGGCACCACAGGTGATTGCTCAAGTGGTGACACTTCCCATGACATTCCCTACTTCACAACGGGCTGTGATGCTTGAGCCGTTTACAAGCAGTCCAACCCAATTTGCAGAACACGGTTTTATCCCAACGAATAACAGCCAATTCACTGCATATGTAAATGGTAAGTCTAATACAGCACAAGAATATCGCTGGGTAGCAATCGGATATTAAGGAGACGAAAAATGTTGTTATATTCAAAGTTAACAGGTGGATTTTACAACACTGCAATTAACTGTGGAGAGATCCCAGACTCTGTGGTTGAAATAACAGCGAAGTATCATACAGAACTATTACAAGCACAGGGGCTTGGCATGGTGATTATAAGCAACGATGAAGGCTACCCGATAGCCATAGAACCACCTAGCCAAGTGCGAACAAAGGATGTACTGCGGGCCGAAGTAGCGGCAAAACGATGGCATGTAGAAACCGGTGGGATAGTGGTTGATGGGATGCCAGTCGCCACTGACATTGATTCACAAGCTAGACTGAACAGTGCTTATATATCGTTAAAACTTGGCCATATCAATGATACAAAATGGAAGGATGTAAATGGTACGTTTACGCAAATTACATTGATAGAAATGGAAAAATTAGCGCAGGCAGTTGCCAAACACATCCGAGATTGCTTCTCCAGGGAGAATGCTCATAACGAGATAATTAACTCATTGCGGACTCAAGATGAGCTGGACACCTACGACATCGATACTGGCTGGCCATCAGCAAACTATTAACCCTCTGAACCAGCCCACACCCCGCCCTGTGCGGGGTGTTTCGTTACTGCCGTCATCCGTCACCTTGTCACCGCTTCGCCAGTGTGTACGGCCCTCACACACTGGCCTCCGCTCGCCTGTCATCCCCTGCCCCTGCATCCTGACTCTGCTCGCATCACAGGCATTACCTACGCACAGAATGCTCCGTCCGGACAACAGGAGAACCTATGGCACTGGACCAATTTCACCACGGCGTGCGCGTCGTGGAAGTCAACGAGGGCACGCGCACCATCCGCACCGTCGCCACGGCGGTGATCGGCATCATCTGCACCGGCAGCGATGCGGATGCCGCTTACTTCCCCCTCAACAAACCCGTGCTGATTGCCAACCTGCCGGCGGCCATCGCCAAGGCGGGCAGCACCGGCAACCTCAAGCGCTCGCTGCAAACCATCTATGACACCGTCAACACCATCGTCATCGCCGTGCGCGTGGCCGATGGCGCCGACGCCGCCGAGCTGACCAGCAACATCATCGGCACCATACTGCCGGATGGCAGCTATACCGGCCTCAAGGCGCTGGAGCGGGCCGCCCCGATCACCGGCGTCAAGCCCCGCATCCTCTGCGTGCCGGACAACTGCACCCTGCCCATCGCCACCGCCCTGGCGGGCGCAGCCAAGAAGCTGCGCGCCTTCGCCTATGTGCCAACCATTGCCGACACCGTCGAGGCGGCGCTCGCCTACCGCGAGAACTTCTCCAGCCGCGAACTGATGCCGATCCACGGCGACTGGACCGCCTGGGACACTACCGCCAATGCCAGTATCAAACTGGATGCCTGCCTCAAGGCTGCCGCCATGCGGGCATTCATCGACAAAGAAATTGGCTGGCACAAGACCCTGTCGAACGTCGGCGTGACCGGGGTCGACGGCATGACCAAGGCCCTGTTCTGGGATCTGCAAGACCCCGATACCGAGGTCGGCCTGCTCAACGCCAACGAAATCACTGCCCTCATCCGGGCGGACGGCTTCCGCTACTGGGGCAACCGCACCTGTTCCGATGATCCCCTGTTCGCCTTCGAGAACTACACCCGCACCGCCCAGATCCTGGCCGACACCATGGCCGAGGCACACATGTGGGCCAACGACAAGCCGCTCACCCCCACCCTGGTGAAAGACATCATCGAGGGCATCAAGGCCAAAGGCCGCGAACTGGTGGCAGGCGGTTACCTGCTCGGTTTTGACTGCTGGTACAACGAGGAGCTCAACGACAAAGACACCCTCAAGGCCGGCAAGCTGCGCATCGATTACAACTACACCCCGGTGCCACCGCTCGAAGACCTCGGCTTCATCCAGCGCATCACCGATACCTACCTCATCGACTTCGGCGCCCGCGTCGCGGCCGCCGCATAAGGAGCCACCATGGCACTGCCTCGCAAACTTAAACGCCTGAACGTCTTCCTCAATGGCGATAACTGGGTCGGTGAAGCGGAAGATTTCACCCCGGCCAAACTGTCACGCAAGTTTGAAGCCTATCGCGGCGGCGGGATGGGCGGTGCCGTCAACATCGACATGGGGCTGGATGACAGCGCCCTCGATGTCTCGTTCACCTTCGGTGGCTACGGCGAACCCCTGCTGAGTTGCATGGGTGAGCCAAAAGCCGATGGCACCAGCCTGCGCTTTGCCGGATCAACCCAGCGTGATGACACCGGCGAAGTGATGGCCGTCGAAATCGTCTGCCGTGGCCGCTTCAAAGAGCTCGATCGCGGCACCCTCAAGGCCGGTGACAACACCCAGGCCAAGGTCAGCATGGTCAACACCTACTACAAAGAGACCGTCAACGGTCAGGTGATCCATGAGATTGACCTCATCAACATGATCGAAATCGGCCCCGATGGCGTCGACCGCATGGCCGAACACCGCAAGGCCATCGGCCTCTAACCCACCCAACAACCCAACGGGCGGCCCACAGCCGCCCTCACCACATATCTAGGAACCAATACCATGGAAAACAAGAGCGTTACCCTCGACCAAGTCATCCAGCGCGGCGATACCACCATCACCGAGGTTCAACTGCGCAAGCCCAAGGCGGGCGAAATGCGCGGCCTCAATATGACCGATGTGGTGCAGATGGACGTCAACGCCCTCACCAAACTGCTGCCCCGCATCACAACCCCCATGTTGACCGAGGTCGAGATCGGCAACATGGATCCGGCCGACCTGATGCAACTGGGCAGCGAGGTAAGCGCTTTTTTGGTACCGAAGAGAATGGCCTACCTCATTGCGTAGACGAGGTGATGGCCGATCTGGCCATCATCGCCCACTGGCCGCCGTCCGAGATGGCGGCCATGGAGATCAGCGAGCTGATGGGCTGGCACCAAAACCTCGTTGAGACCCACAACCGCATCAACGGGGCAACAGAGCAATGAACCCTCTCAAACTTCAAATCCTGCTCGGGGCGGTCGACAAGTTGACCGCCCCCCTCAAGGCAGCCAGCGGCCAGAGCCGCATCACCGCCAAAGACCTGGTCGAGACGAAAAAACGCATCAAGGAGCTGGAAACCCAGAGCGGCCAGATTGACGGCTATCGCACCCTGGGCCAACAGATTGGCGCCACCCGCGCCCAACTCACAGCAGCCCAGCGCGATGCCCAGCAGATGGCCCAGCAGTTTGCCAAGGTCGAGCAGCCGACCAAGGCCATGACCCGCGCCATGGAGCAGGCCAAGCAGAAGGTGCGCGACCTCTCCCAACAAGAGCGGGAAATGGTCGCCCGTCACGGCAGCCTGAAACGGGCCCTGGGCGAGGCAGGCATCAACACCAAGCAGCTCGGCGAACACCAGCGCCGCCTCAAGACCGATCTGGCTTCCGCCAATACCCAGCTCGACCAGCAGCGCGCCAAGCTGGGCCAACTGGCCGACCAGCAAAAGCGCCTCAACCAGGTCAAGGCCAGCTATGACAAGACCATGTCCATGCGCGGCACCATGGCGGGCTATGGTGCCGCAGGCATGGCAACCGGTGCCGCGGCTATCTACAAGGGCACCAACATCGCCAGCAAGGCCATGGGCTTTGATGTCGATATGTCCAAGGTGCAGGCGATCACCCGGCTGAACAAAGGCAGCGGCGAACTGGCCGCCTTGCGGGCTCAGGCGCGGGAGCTGGGCGCCAATACCGCCTTCACGGCGGGCGAAGCGGCGCAGGGCCAGGGCTTCCTCGCCATGGCTGGCTTTACCCCCAAGGCGATCCGTGACGCCATGCCTGGGGTGCTCGACATCGCCAAGGCGGGCGGTGTCGAGATTGCCGCAGCTGCGGATATCGGATCCAACATCCTGACCGGCTTCAAGCTGCCAGCAAACCAGATGAACCGGCTCGGGGATGTAATGGTCGGCACCTTCACCCGTGCCAACGTCGACTTGCAGATGCTGGGTGAAACCATGAAGTACGTGGGCCCGGTAGCGGCCGGCCTCGGCGTCGATCTTGAAACAGCCTCCGCCATGGCGGGCAAGCTGGGGGATGCAGGTATCCAGGGCAGCATGGGCGGTACCGCCATGCGGGCCATTCTCGGCCGCCTGGCTGCGCCTCCCAAGGCCGCACACGACGCGCTCGCCGCCCTGAACGTGAAGACCGCCGATGCGGCCGGTAACCTGCGCGCCCTGCCCGATATTCTCGACGAGCTCTACAAGAAGACCAGCAAGATGGGGGACACCACCCGCTCGGGCTACTTCAAGGCCATCGCCGGTGAGGAAGCCTTCGCCGCCCTGGCCGTACTGACCGAACAGGCGGGATCCGGCAAGCTGCAGGAGCTCATCGCCACCTTGAAGCAATCCCAGGGCGAGGCGGGCAAGGTCGCCAAGGTCATGGCTGATAACGCCATTGGTGACCTGGATAACCTCACCTCCGCGTGGGATGACGTGGGCATCCAGATGATGGAGACCGAGAACGGCCCGATGCGCGGGATCATCCAGCGTGTCACCGAGATTATCCAGGTCACCGGTAACTGGATGCGGGCCAACCCTGAACTCACCTCCACCCTGACCCGCATCGCGGCCGTGACAGCCGTGGCGGCGGCCGCCGGCGGTTCACTGCTGCTGGTCGTGGCTGGCCTGCTGGGGCCGCTGGCGGCTATCAAGATGGGGATGTCGATGCTGCTGGTCTACGGGAGCCCCCTGCTGACCTTCATCAAGGCGCTGACCATGGGCATGGTCAGACTCGGCATTGCCATGCTCACCAACCCCATAGGCTGGTTCATCATGGGTATTGTGGCCATCGCCGCCGGGGCTTACCTGCTCTACAAAAACTGGGACGGTGTCGCCGCATGGTTCAGCGGATTGTGGGCGCAGTGCCAGGCCCCTGCGCTCGCCTTCTGGGAGCTCCTGAAAGAGCTCTTCTCATGGACGCCTATCGGCCTGCTCATCATGCACTGGGGCGAGATTTGGGCCTTCTTCGATACCCTGCCAGCCGGGGCGGCCAACAAGGGCAAGGCCATCATCGACGGCCTGATTGGTGGCATCACTGCGAAGTGGGAGAGCCTGAAAGCCAAGATAAAGGCCCTCACCGACCTGCTGCCGGACTGGATGAAAGGGGGTGGTTCGGTCACGGCCAACGTCAACCCGTCAGGCTACCTCACCGGAAACTACAACACCCCGGCCATGGCCGGGGGATCCGGTTACGGTCCACGCATCGTGACGCCGCCGCGCCCGGTCGCCAGAGGCAACACCACCACCCAGATCAGCGCACCGATCCACATCGTCCAGCAACCCGGGCAATCCGGCGCGGATGTGGCGCAAGAGGTTCGCCGCGAACTGGACAGACGCGAACGGCAGGCCGCTGCCAATGGCCGCGCCTCCCTGACCGACCGCAATTAAGGAGCAACCACCATGATGATGACCTTGGGCTGGTTCGTGTTTATGCGCTCGACCGTGGCCCCCCTCTCACAACAAGACGAACGTGCATGGCGCCATCCGGGCAATAACCGGATTGGTGCTCGCCCGGCTTACCAGTTCGTCGGCCCGGATGACGAAACCAGCACCCTGAGCGGGGTGCTGCTGCCCGAGGTGACTGGCGGCCCTGTCTCCCTCGACATGCTCAACCAGATGGGCGACAGCGGCCAAGCCTTCCCCTTGATCCAGGGCGATGGCGTCATGCGTGGGTCATTCGTGATAGAGGGTATCAGCACCACCCGCAGCGAGTTTTTCAGCGATGGCACCGCCCGCAAAATCGAGTTCACCATCAAGCTCAAGCGGGTAGATGACAACGACAGATCCCTTGGCCAGACCCTGCTGGGACGCACCGCGGGCAACCTCTTCGGCCGCCTGGGTCTGGGCAAGCTGGTCGGCAGTATCGGCAACAAGCTCGGGGGGCTTCTCTGATGGGGGCATTCGACCAGTTCGGCACGCGATTGGCAGAGAATTTGGGGCTGACCAATCCGCTCGACGCCTTGCGCCAAGGCCACCCGGTACCGGCTTACCAGGTGCTGGTCGATGGCAAAGACATCTCGGCCACCATCAGGCCGCGCCTGATGTCGATGACCATCACCGACAACCGGGGCTTCACCGCCGACACCATCGAGCTCACCCTCGATGACAGCGACGGTCAGCTAGATATGCCACGCCGGGGCGCCACTCTGCGCGCCCTCATTGGTTGGCAAGGCCAGGCCCTGGTCGACAAGGGCACCTACAAGATCGACGAGGTGGAGCACGGCGGGGCCCCGGATGTGCTCACCATACGGGGCAAGTCAGCCGACCTGCGCGGCGGCATGAACAAACTGCGTGAGCAAAGTTGGCACCAGACCACAGTCAGCGACATCGTCGATCAGGTCGCCGCCCGCTACCAGCTCACGCCCTGCGTGGGTGACTCACTCAAGGGCCAGCTGATCGACCACATCGACCAGGCCAACGAGAGCGATCTCGCCTTCCTCACCCGCCTGGCTGGTCAGTGCGATGGCATCGCCACCGTCAAGAATGGCCGCCTGCTGTTTATCAAAGCTGGCCAGGGCACCACCGCCAGCGGTCAGCCTCTGCCGGCCATCACCATCACCCGTCGGGATGGCGATCAACACCGCTTCTCAGTGGCTGACCGGGATGCCTACACCGGCGTGACCGCCTACTGGCAAGACAACAAGGAGGCGGAAAAGAAGAAAGTCGAGGTGAAGCGCAAGAAGAAGACCAAGCCGAAGCAGGAACGGCCCTTGCCCCCGGGGGTAATGGTCAACAAGCAAGAGAACGAACTGCTGGTCGGTAGCAGCGAGAACGTCAAAGAGCTGCGGCATGTCTATGCCAGCCAGGCAAATGCCATGCGGGCCGCCCGGGCTGAATGGGAGAAGCTGCAACGCGGCGTGGCCGACTTCCAGATCACCCTGGCGCTGGGGCGCCCTGAACTCTACCCGGAGCAACCCACCACCGTCAGAGGGTTCAAGCCCCAGATTGACGAGGCCGACTGGCAGCTCACCCAGGTGGTGCACGACCTCACCAACCAAGGCTTCACCAACCGCCTGCAGCTCGAAGTGAAGCTCGACGAGCTGCCAGAATGAAAATTGCAGTCGCAAAGCCGAATAGTAATACGGGGGAGATCTTCCACCGATGCTCAACCCTGGGCACGTAACCCAGCCCGCAGGGCTATTATCTCTTATCTGGATGGATGGGTGATTTATTCATAACCCCTTCGTTATCGCTTTTCTTTTTTTAAGTATGGGTTTAGCGTTCACTTGAGGCACAGTTAACTAAGGAACGTTCTAAATGAGCTTATACATCCTGTCAAACGACGCCAACCTGCACAGTAATTTTACTTTGACTGCTAAATTTGGTGAAAAAGAGCTTGTGATTTCTTGTCCGAATATAAACTTTACTTGTTCTGCGCCATTGCTATCTAATTACTTGAAAATTGGTGGAAATCCTCCTTATCAGCCTCACTTCATATCTTATGAGCCTGAGGGGTCGCGTGTTGCATGGAAGATAGAGATCCCCAGCGATGACTTTTACAGATTCAAAGATCTATACGACACCGAGTTAGCTGAGCGAAAAGCTAGACGACCAGAGATCAGTTGTGGGGTTGGTGGGGTTGGCTTACCGGTGCCTGGGGTGTTCCGTCGTTACCCGGAAGACGACGAAGATTGATGCCGATAAAGCTAGTTATCGGAATAACTTAGCTACCGGAAGTGCGAGGTTGACCATGGTTGAAACATGCAGCCATTGTGGCGCTCTTTTTACTGTCTCCTGTATCGGAGGAGGTGGGATTTGTGGTGCTTGCCAAGAGCCTATCGACTGCCCTCATTGCAAAAAAATTGTGCGGCAAGAACGAACGACAGGCACATTTACCACGACTCTTGTGAAAGCGCCGGATAGCGCTCTTGCTCAGTACCTAGGTATTACAGATGATGAATGGGATGAGATGGACGCAGAACTCCAAGCAAATACCGGCCATAGTGGCGAGATGACTTACTCTTACTGGTTCGTTGTTCCAGAGGGAACATCCGATGAACTCTTAGCGAAGACAGGCTGGGAAGTTGATCAGATGATCGCTGGCATCCCGGTTTGGGTTGTTGAACCTGATGAACCTGACATGGCTTCTTTTGGCTAACAAACCAGCTTGATTCTGTTTGGGGGGGCCTCTGGCCCCTTTGTTCTATCTACAAGCCTGACAGCGCATAATGCGAAATTCTGTTAAATCACTACCACCAACAGAAATCGATCATCAAATTCGCTGCCGCCACTTTGCCGCCACAACCGCTTAACCAACTAGCTAAATTAAAACTAAGCGATTGTTTTTAAATTGATTTTTGCGCGTTAAAAACCCAATGCTAAAGAGCATAAAACTTTTTCGGCATAATATCGATCTCGAAGAGTTATATAAAACAATCACTTAAAAACCAGTCCCGAACCCCAAGCGGCTCGACCACTGTCAATTCTGGCCCCCTGCCGCCAAATTCGGCTTGCACTTGGGCCGCCTCGGGAGAAGACCCTCGGCAGCAAACGCTGATGCAATGGAAGCAGGATGGGTATAGCTGGCGGCCTAGTCACACGAGAGGGCGAGAATCCAGACCGGCTGTTGGGCCAGCATGATAGCACTCTTTGCCAGCAGATTGCCTGACAAACGTATGCGAAAAGCGGGAAAAATCGTTCATGGCTTCATGATGAGAACCGTCTGACACGGCATTGCGCCGGCCTTGCCCCGCGTCTTGCCAGATTTCAGGTAAAAAAATAGCAGGGGGAGGTTCGAGGCCTCGCACACCTGCTGTCTGTCGATTCGGTCGTCAGTCTGGCTGACAACCCGCCTTAACGACGGTTGGCGTAGGGGTTCGGATAGTTGAAACCCTGGGTATAGAGAGACTGGGCAAACCAATAGGTTGAATTGCTGCCTGACATATTAATACTCCTGATTGCTTAACAAGTTACGTACCTTAATGCGGGCTCAGATCCTTGAACGAACACTCGGTTCCGTGGAGGCGCACTTGCTTTGCTTCGGTTCCCTGGAGGCATTGATTGTCATCCTGACAAGTGGGATGACCCACGGCGGCTAATTTACCATCGCCGGCGAAAAAGACAATATTTTTGTGAGGTGCATCACATTATTGATGTTGTGCTGCATGAACCCCGCCTGGTAGCCAGCTTCACCATTCACGCCCTCTTTATCAGCACAAGCGGACTGCAATTTGCGCTGACTGCTCACATTTTTGTGTGATTGACTGTATTATCGTTACCCACTTCCCCAGCCACCGCTGGGGCCCGCTATCATCCCGTGCAGGTAAGGAGTCCCGACGTGGCACAGCTGAGTTCCCTCTCTCCCAAACTGATTTGGCAATTCTTCGAGCAGATCTGCTCCATCCCCCATCCTTCCAAGCACGAAGCCCAGCTGAGCGCCTGGATTGTCCAGTGGGCACAAGGGGAAGGGCTGGCAGTCAAGCAGGATGCCGTCGGCAACATCATCATCAAGAAACCGGCCACACCGGGGATGGAAAATCGCAAGGCCGTCGTGCTGCAGGCCCACATCGACATGGTGCCCCAAGCCAATGCCGACACCCAGCACGACTTCACCAAGGATCCCATCGATGCCTACATCGACGGTGAATGGGTCACCGCCCGCGGCACCACCCTGGGCGCCGACAACGGCATGGGCATGGCCGGCTGCCTGGCCGTGCTGGCGGACAAGACCATTAAGCACGGCCCGCTGGAAGTGCTGCTGACCACGGACGAAGAGACCGGCATGACCGGCGCCTTCGGTCTGGAAGCGGGCTGGCTGGAAGGCGAGATCCTGCTCAACACCGACTCCGAAGAGGATGGCGAGGTCTACATGGGCTGCGCCGGCGGGGTGGATGCCAATATCCGCTTCCCGCTGGAGCTGGTTGCCGCCACCGAGGGCGAAGGCTTCGAGCTGCAGGTCAAGGGGCTGCGTGGCGGTCACTCCGGGGTCGATATCCACCGCGGCCGTGGCAATGCCAACAAGCTGCTGGTACGCCTGCTCAAGGCCGCCGAGCCGCTGGGTGTGCGACTGGCCGAGATCAGCGGCGGCACCCTGCGCAATGCCATCCCCCGCGAGGCCCGTGCCACCCTGCTGGTGCCTGCCGCCAGCGTGAATGAACTCAAGGCCCTGGTGGATCGCTATGCCGGCATCTACCAGAGCGAACTGGCCGCCACCGAGGCAAACCTGACCGTGCTGCTCAGCAGCAAGGAGAAACCGGCCAAGCTGTTGAGCGAATCCTTGCAGGCCCGCCTGCTGGACTCCCTGATGGCCTGCCCGAACGGTGTCATCCGCATGAGCGATGCCATCCCGGGTGTCACCGAGACCTCTACCAACCTCGGCGTCATCAAGACCCTTGAAGGCGAGATCTATGTACAGTGCCTCATCCGCTCCCTCATCGACTCCGGTCGCGAGAGTGTCGAGCAGATGACCCGTTCCCTGTTCAACCTGGCCGGCGCCAGCTGCGAGTTCACCGGCGCCTACCCGGGCTGGGCCCCGAACGTCGACTCACCAGTGATGGCGCTGGTGCGCAACAGCTACCAGACCCTGTTCGGCGAGATGCCTAACGTCATGGTGATCCACGCAGGCCTGGAGTGCGGCCTGTTCAAGAGCGCCTACCCGGACTGGGACATGGTCTCCTTCGGTCCGACCATCCGTGGTGCTCACTCCCCTGACGAGAAGGTGCACATCCCCGCGGTCGAGCGTTTCTGGCAGCTGCTGGTCCACGTGCTGGAACAGATCCCCGCCAAGTAAGGCCGGTTTTATTGCCAGGTGTCATGATGCCCCGCTTCGTGCGGGGCATTTTTATGGCCATCCTCTTCCGCCAACCCGCACCCTCTTCGTGGCTCCCCTGCCTCAAAACATCCTCATTCTCTTGAAAACGTATCCATAAGAAAACTTTTATACGAAAACCTTTTCCATGATTTATGTAAATTTACAACACAATAAGTTGATCGGGATCACAAAATTCCCTAGCATCAAATTGTGACCAAGGTCACATACAACAACGATTAACAGAGCGATGAGGTAAAACTATGTTCGAGAATCTGGCAGTGCTGTTCCACCTCAAGGGTGCATCCAGCAAGAAAGGCGTCGACGAGAAAGTGACCTATGCACCGGCGACCCGCAACTACTACTTCCGCTATGGCGCCTGAGTGGGCCATCCGAAAGGCAATAAGTAGTAAAATTACAAAATATACAACAATCCACACTGCAGCTATCCCCACGGGAAGCTGTCCTGCCCGGGCCAGATATTCCACGGCCAAACCTGAACTCCAACCATGAAGATGGGGCCCACAGGCCCCATTTTTTTATTGCTCGTCTTGCTGACCGTCCGGTGCGGATGCCGGAGGCCGTGGCTCGGCCGCCGGCATCACATCGCCTTTCCCAGCGGCACCGCCTCCACCGCAGCCAGGGGGAAGTGGCAGGCCACCTGATGAGCCAGCCCGTCGCACACCGTCAGTGCGGGCGAGGCGCTGCGGCACAGATCCGTGGCATAGGGGCAGCGCTGGTGGAAGTGGCAGCCGCTCGGCGGTGAAATGGGGGATGGCACGTCGCCGGTCAGCAGGATCCGCTGATTGCGGCGACGGGGATCCGGCACCGGAATGGCCGAGATGAGCGCCTGGGTATAGGGGTGACGCGGGCTCAGGTAAAGCTGCTGAGCATCCGCCAATTCGACAATCCGCCCCAGATACATGACGGCGATCCGGTCCGAGATGTGTTTGACCACCGACAAGTCGTGGGCGATGAAGATGATGGCGAGGTTCATCTCCTGCTGCAGGGTGAGCAGCAGATTGACTATCTGGGACTGCACCGACACATCGAGCGCCGACACCGCCTCGTCACACACCAGCAGCTTGGGCTTGAGGGCGATGGCCCGGGCGATGCCGATACGCTGGCGCTGGCCGCCGGAAAACTCGTGGGGATAGCGATCCGCCGCACTGCGCGGCAAGCCGACCTTGTCCAGCAGCTCCAAGACCCACTCCCGCCGCTGTGTCGTCGTGCCCTTGCCGTGGATAATGAAGGGCTCCTCCAGGATCTGCCCCACCGTATGGCGGCCATTGAGGGATTCTGCAGGATCCTGAAACACGATCTGCATCTCCTGACGCAGGGAACGCATCTCTTTTGGCGACAGCTGGGTGATGTCCCGCCCCTCGAAGGTGATCTGCCCCGCGGTGGGCTCGAACAGCTTGAGCAGGGAGCGCCCCAGGGTGGACTTGCCACAGCCGGACTCCCCCACCAGTCCCAGGGTCTCCCCCTGTTTCAACTCGAAGCTGATGCCATCTACCGCATAGACGGTGTAGTGCTTGCGCAAAAAACCGCCACCCATCTTGAAGTGCTGCTTCAAGTCCCTGACCGACAACAAGATGCTCATGGCTGTTGCTCCTTGTTATCCAGGGGAAGAGGCGGCATCAGATCCCCCCTCTCCCTCGTGCTGAAGTGCTGCTTCAAGTCCCGCATCGACCACAAGATGCTCATACGCTCAACTCCTTCCAGTGATGGCAGGACACTGTGTGCCGCTCTCCCAGGGATTCCGCCACCGGATTGGTGCCCACGCAGATCTCGGTGGCGTGGGGGCAGCGGTTGGAGAAACGGCACCCCGTCGGCATCTCGTGCAGGGCAGGCACCTGGCCCTTGATGGTCTTGAGCAGGCTCTTTGGCACATCTTCGAGGCGCGGGATCGAGGCCATCAGACCATGAGTATAGGGATGACGCGGCCGGTCAAACAGCTCGTAGATATCGGCCCGCTCCACCGCCCGACCCGCATACATCACCACCACTTCGTCGCACAGCTCCGCCACCACCCCGAGGTCGTGGGTGATGAAGATGATGGCCATGCCGGTCTGGGCTTGCAGCTCCTTCATCAGATCCAGGATCTGGGCCTGAATGGTCACATCCAGCGCCGTGGTCGGCTCGTCGCAGATGAGCAGGGCCGGCTCGCACGCCAGCGCCATGGCGATCATCACCCGCTGGCGCATGCCGCCGGAGAGGTTGTGGGGATAGACCCCGAAGCGCCGCTCCGGCTCCGGGATCCCCACCTTGTGCAGCATGGCGATGGCGGCCGCCTTGCGGTCGTGCTTGCTGTACTCCGGCCGGTGCAGGCTGAACACCTCCATCAACTGATCCCCCACGGTCTGCACCGGGTTCAGGGCCGTCATCGGCTCCTGGAAGATCATGGAGATGCGGTTGCCCCGCACCCGGTACATCTGATCCGGCGGCAGTGACAAGAGCTCCTCCCCTTGGAAGCGGATGGAGCCCGCGACGACCTGACCATGGGGCTTGGGCAACAGCCCCATGATGGCGAGGGACGTGACGCTCTTGCCGCAACCGGACTCGCCGACGATGCCGAGGGTCTGCCCCGGCGCCACGGCGAAGCTCACCCCGTCAAGCACCTTGATCTTGCCGTCATCGACGGCGAACTCCACCTCGAGATCCCGGACCTCGAGGATGGGGGCCTCTCGCTTGGCCATGGCCGCCCCTCCCTTGTCTATGGGCTCAATCCTGGACTCAATGGTGCGCATAGGTCTTGTCGAGCAGATTGATGGGGGCCAGCGCCTCGCCCGCATCCTTGGCTTTTAGGGTCTCGGCCTTCACCTTGGGATCGATCCAGAGCAGACCGCCGCTGCTGTGGGGGTAGCCATCCATGGGCCAGTAGAGCTGATCCGGGGTGTTCTTGGTGGCAGGCACCTCGGGCAGCATCACATAGCGCCAGCTGCTGGCCCGCACATAGTTGAGCTGTACACCGGGCACGAAGATGGCGAGATCATAGATACGCTGCTGGATCTGGCGGGAGAGATCGGCCCGCTTGGCGGTATCGAACTCCACGTCGTAGGCGTCGATCAGGGTGTCGAGTTGCTTGTCTGCCACGTTGAACAGGTTGTTGGTCTGTGGCTTGTTGGCGTTATCCGAGTGGAACGACTCCCAATACTGCGGATAGAGACCGCCACCGCCCCAGCCAAGCCAGGCCGCCTCGTGTTTCTTCTCCAGCATCACCTTGAAACCGGTGGCACCATCCACCAGGTTGAGCTCCAGATCCAGGCCCGCCTTCTTGGCCTCTTCCCTGAGCACGGTCAGCCGCTTGGTGTGCTCCTGGGTGGTGTAGGTGACCGCCAGACTGAGGCGCTCGCCCTTGTCGTTTTGCAAGATGCCGTCCGGCCCCGGCTTGGCGTAGCCTCCCTTGGCGAAGAACTCCCGCGCCTTGGCCACGTCATAGGCCCGCTCGGCCAGCTGCATGTCGGTAAAGTCGCCAAAGCCCGAGCCGAAGGTGGTGGCGCGGTCATAGTCGCCGCGCAGCACGGTGGCGATCATCTTGTCGAGGTTCATGGCGTGCTGGATGCCGAGGCGCACATTGATATCCGCCAACCTGGGATTGGCGATGTTGAGGTGAACCCCCTGCCCGCCCTGCTTGGTGTCGGTCACGGCCATCACCTTCTGCACATAACCCTGCTTGTACTCCGGCGTCACCGCCTTCTCGTGCCACCAGTTCGGCAGCAGCATCTCGAAGGTGTCTATCTCCCCTTTCAGGAAGTGGCGAAACGCGATGTTGTGGTCGCGGATCACCTGCACCTTGATGGTGTCGATGTTGAACCTGCGCTGGTTGTAGCGATCCTGCTGGGCCCACCAGTCTGGCTGCTTGCTGAAGGTGATGGATTTGCCCTTCTTCACCTCGGTCATGACATAGGGACCCGTCGTGGGCACCACGGACCAGTTGTACTGCTTTACCCAGTTGGGGGTCAGCTTGTAGTAATGCTTGGGCTGGGGCCAGAGCTCCGTGGTGTTGAGCAAGTCCAGCTTGGCCTTACGATTGCCCGACTTGACCAAGATGGTGTGGTCGTCAATCTTCTCCACCGCCACGATCTCGGTGGTGTAGTAGTTGTTGTACCAGGGTGCCCGGATCTCCTTGGAACGCATCATCTCGTAGCCGAAGGTGTAGTCGTCGGCGGTGACCGGCTTGCCGTCAGACCACTTGGCGCGCGGATCCAGTTTGAAATAGACGGTCTGGTTATCCGGCGCGATGGCCCACTGGGTCGCCAGCGACGGGATGGGGTTGCCGGTATTGGGGTGGAAGCTGATGAGCCTCAGCTGGTTGTCCTGGATGAAGGAGCGGAACGCACCGTTGGAGTCGGGCCCCACGGTGCGAAACGTCAGCGGGAAGCTGTCGATGAACATGGTCAGAGAGCCGCCTGGCAGCGCCTTGGGGGAGGCAAACACCGGGTCCGTGTCATTGGTTTCCCACTTGAGATCCGCGGGCAGGCTGGCGGCCCAGACCCAGGATCCATTCACCAGCAGGAAAAGTGCACCTATCCATTTTATTTTATTCTTCATATCTGACTTCCTGGTCATGACCCCTGCTGCGGGGGCTTCTTGATTAAGGGTTAAATCATGTCACTTCACACACAACCGATATCTTGCACCACGCCATCACTGGTAGCGGGTGAACTTGCGCGGATCGAACGCCTCCCGGATGGCCTCGCCAATGAAGGAGACCATGATGAGCACCAGGCTCACCGCCGCCACCACCGAGCTCACGATCCAGATGGCACCCAGGTTGTTGATGCCCTGGGAGAGCAGCTCCCCCCAGCTCGGGGTGGGCGGCGCCAGGCCGAAGCCCAGGTAATCCAGCGCCGTCAGGGTGGAGATATTGCCCACCACGGCGAAGGGGGCCAGGGTGACGATCATCATCAGGGTATTGGGCAGTATGTGGTTGAAGATGATCCGCCCCGTGCTGGCCCCCTGGGCCCGCGCCGCCATCACATAGTCCCGCGCCCGCTCCTTGTAGGTGAGGGTGCGCATGTACCAGGTGATCCCCATCCAGCCAAACAGCACGTTGATGCCGACGAACAAGCCGAAGTTCGGCTTGGCCAGCGACACCAGGATCATGATGACGTAGAGGAAGGGCACCTGGGACCAGATCTCGATGAAGCGCTGCAGCACCAGATCAAAGCGCCCGCCGAGAAAGCCCATCATGCAGCCGATGCTGACCCCGATGACGTAGCTCGCCACCAGGGTGATGAAGGCAAAACCGATGGCGATGCGAAAGCCGTATACCAGACGCGCCAGCACATCGCGGCCGCTGGTGTCGGTGCCGAGGAAGTGGCGCTCGGCCAGGCTAGGCGCATAGGGGGGATAGGCGTCCTGCTTGAAGTCCTGCTCATAGGGGTTCCAGGGCACCAAGGGCAGCAGCACCCAATCCCCTTTTCCCGCCTCTGCGAAGCGGGCCTGCAACTGGCGGTAATTGGTCTCGTATTCGTAATCCAGCCCGAACTGCTGGCCAGAGATAACGTTTCCATAAGTCGGGAAGTAGAGCTCCCCCTGATAGCTCACCACCAGGGCCCGGCTGTTGACCAGGAGTTCCGCCAGAAGGGAGATGACAACCAGCACGGAGAAGATGATAAAGGAGTAGTAACCCCGCTTTATCGACTTGAAACGCTTGAGTTTTTTCAGTGTGACCGGGTTGAGATTCAGGTTCATGGTCAGTCTCCAAACCGCACGCGAGGATCGACCAGCGCCACACAGATGTCGGAGACGATATTCCCCACCAGCATCAGCATGGAGGTGATCGCCAGGATCCCCATGACGGTGGGGTAATCCCGCTCGACGATGGCCTCGTAGCCGAGCAGGCCTATGCCGTCGATGTTGAAGATGGTCTCGATGAGGAAGGAGCCCCCGAAGAAGACGGTGAGCACGGACCCCAGATGGCTGGCGATGGGGATCAGGCTGTTGCGCATGGCATGGCCGGTGACCGCCTTGCGAAACGGCAGCCCCTTGGCCACGGCGGTGCGCACGTAATCCGCCGACAGGTTTTCCATCAGGCTGTTCTTCATGGTCATGGTGAGGATGGCAAAATCGCCGATGGCATAGGCGATGAGGGGCAGCAGAGCGTGGGCGAAGACGGTGCGGATCTGGTCCCAGCTGCTCTCCATGTACTCGAAGTCGTCCCCCGGGAAGCCCCCCATGGGCAGCCACTCCAGATGGAAGGCAAAGACAGTGATGAGGAAGATCCCCACCACGTAGGCGGGCAGCGCATAGGCCATGTAGATGAGCATGGAGCTCAGGGAGTCGAAGCGGCTGTTATGCCTGAGCGCCTTGGCCACCCCGAGCGGGATGGAGACCGCATAGCTCAGCAGGAAGGTCGCCAGCCCGAAGAAGGCGGTGACCGGCAAGCGATCCTTGATGAGGTCCCACACCGGCTCGTAGTAACGGGTCGACTCCCCCAGATCCAGCACCGCGAGTTTTTGCAGCCACTCCCAGTAAGCGATCAGCATGGGCTTGTCCAGGCCGTAGAACGCCTTGAGCTCCTCGATCTGCTCGTCGGAGAGGGCCTGGGCTCCCTTGCTGCCACTGGAGCGCCCGCTTTCATTCTGCGATACCTGCGCCTGCATCAGCATGCGTTCGACCGGACCGCCCGGCACGAAGCGGGTGATGGTGAAGACGAGCAGGGTGATCCCGAGAAACGTCGGGATGATCAAAAGCATCCGACGTAAGAAATACGACAGCATGGTGGGTTAAACCTCATCCTTGTTGTTCTTGTATGGCCATTCAAATCCGATGAACAGCCTGTCCTTCCTGGCATTACTCACTGAATTGCCTGTCATTGGCAGACAATACCGCTCGGTCACTGTAAAAGCTCTGCAACAAAAATCAAGTAAAACGAGGCACATGAAACAGGAGGGGGCGGTGCAGTAGAAAAAACCGGAATTTTTTTTTCGAAAACCCAACTTCAAGATAAAAAACTGCTACGCCATCATATTTAAATTATTTTTATTTAATAAAATTTAATTAAACAAAACACGAAATCGGCACCAAAATCCATATTTAACAATCACTTACACTAAATCAGTGGCGATGTTGATTTTACCTATAGAAGAAGAGGGATTTTTCGATGGGCAGGACAAGGCTCCGAGCGAGAACATGAACAAAGACAGATTTAAATGCTACCAAAGTAGATATTGGCGATATATCACTCATCGGGACATGTGCATTATCGATAAGTTCAAAAATAATCAATAAAATCGAAACGGGTACATTTAACATCGTTTTCACATCGCTGAATGCAAGATGAACAGTATAAAATCCCGAAAAAAACGCCCATATAAAAAATAGTCATCTAATTCCCACCTGCCTCCCCATTCACCCCGCCTCATTTGACGTTAAACCTCAAACCTTGATAAGCCTTACGCACTGCTCCAACGAGGGCGGTACAGGAAGCAAACAAAAAACAATCAGGAAGGATACTAGCGATGCTTAGGAAAAGCAGACTCTCTGCTGCCGTAGCGTTTGCCTTGGCGAGCGCGGCAGTTGTGGCCACCCCTGTCCTGGCCGAAGAGGGCCAGAACGTAGAAAAACTGCAAAAAATCAAGGTCACAGGCTCCCGGATCTCCCGGGTCGACGTGGAAGGTTCCACCCCTGTCGTCTCCGTCAGCAAGGCCAAGATTGAAGAATCTGGCCAACAGACCGTCGCCGACTACCTCAAGCAAGCCTCTTACAACTCCTTCGGGGGGGTCTCCCCCGCCTCCGGCAGCTCCTTCCAGTCCCAGGCCACCGTCGGCCTGCGCGGCCTGGGGTCTGAGCGCACCCTGGTTCTGCTGAATGGCAAGCGGGTCGCGGGTTCCCCCACCATGGGCGGCACCTCCATCAACCTGAACACCATCCCCATGGCCGCCGTCGAGCGGGTTGAAGTCAACCTGGACGGCGGCTCCGCCATCTACGGTTCCGATGCCATCGGCGGTGTCATCAACGTGGTACTCAAGGAAGGCTATGAAGGCCTGACCTTCCAGGGTCGCCTGGGCTCCCCGAGCGAAGACGGGGGTGACGAAGCAAGCGGCTCCATCGTTGCCGGCGTCAATGGCGAGAAAGGCTCCCTGATGGCGGTCTACGAGCATGACAAGAAAGACGTCATCTACGCCCGTGATCGCGATTATCTCTCCAAGCAGGGCAACGAAGCCCCCAGCGCCTATGGCCGCAACGTGGAAGGGGTGACCGGTCTGGATGCCAATGGCGATCCGGTCTGGAAATATGGCCCCCTGGCGGGCGCCACCAACGCCGATGGCAGCTGTAAAGAGCCCTTCATCGGTTTCGAAGACGGCTGTAACTACAACTACGGCAAGATTGCCGCCACCACGGCCTCCCGCAGCCGCGACACCCTGTATGTGAACGGCCGTTATCACATCAATGACAACGTGGACTTCGTGCCCCAGATCATCGGCTCCCGGGTCGAGAGTTTCGGTCGCTTCGCCCCCGCTGCCGGGGCCTTCACCATCGATCCGGCCAACCCGAACAACGCCAGCTTCTTCACCGACAACGGCCTGGATGCCGCCGCTACCCAGGGTCTGGGTGAAGCCGCCTATGCCTACTACCGCTTCAGCAACGTCGGTCCCCGTGACAACCTGGTCACCGACCTGACCGGCAGCCTGAACCTCGGCTTCGAAGGCACCATCGCCACCGAATCCGTGGGTGACATGCAGTGGAACGCCGGTTACATGTATTCCAAGACCGACAACAAGGAGAACGGTACCGGTTACGTGCTGGCCTCCGCCGCCCAGCAGGCGATCGCCGATGGCAAGTTCGTGGGTGGCGAGTTCAGCGCCGACAGCACCAAGGCCATGGCCGCCGACACCAGCCGCCGCTCCACCATGGACTTCTACCAGTGGTACGCAGGGGTGCAGTGGGACATGGGTGAACTGCCCGCCGGTCCGGTCAGCTGGTACGCCGGCGCCGAGTACAACGACTGGGTCTACACCGACAAGTACGATGCCCAGTCCGAAGCCGGCAACATCATCGGCTCCTCCGGCAACTCCTCCGGCGGTGTGCGCGACGTGACCGCCGCCTACATCGAGACCCTGGTGCCCATCACCGAGCAGATCGAGCTGAACGTGGCCGGTCGTTTCGATGACTACAGCGACTTTGGCAGCGCCTTCTCTCCCAAGGCGAGCCTGCGCTACCAGCCGCTGGACAATCTGATGCTGCGCACCTCCTGGTCCCGCTCCTTCCGTGCCCCCAGCCTGAGCGATCTCTACGCGGCGGACTCCTACTCGGCCGACTGGGCCAAGGACTATGTCTACTGCGAGGCCAATGGCATCTCGGCAGCCAACTGCCCGAACCGTCAGTACGACACTACCCGTACCTCCAACGAGCAGCTGAAGGAAGAGACCGCGGATACCTGGAACTTCGGGGTGGCTTACAGCCCGCTCGATGACCTGAACCTCTCCCTGGACTACTACACCATCAGCATCGATGACGTGATCCAGCTGAACTCCCTGCAGTCCGTCATCTATGACGAACTGAACACCGGAAGCTCCAGCAACGTCACCCGTAACAGCCAGGGCCGGATCAATGGCGCCATCGCCTCCATGGTCAACCTGGGTACCCTGGATACCTCGGGCCTCGATCTCAAGGTGGACTACAAGTACGACCTGAACTACGCCACCGTCCGTTATGACCTCGGCGGTACCTACATCCTGGAGTACAAGGAAGGTCTGTACGCCGGCGGCCCGGTCATCGACAAGATTGGCCAGAACGGTCTGCCCCAGTTCCGCTTCAGCACCGGTGTCGGCGTCAACGTTCCCCAATGGTGGAACATGGATACCTACCTGAGCGCGAACTACATCGACTCCCAGAGCCAGGACTACATCGCCGATACCGGTCAGGAAGTCGGTCACATCGCGTCCCAGACCACCTGGAACCTGAACGTCGGCGTGGAAGCGCCGTGGGATGGCAAGATCCAGGTCGGGGTGAAGAACATGTTCAACGCGGGCCCGTCCCTCGAGAGCGATGGCTTCACCTATGACGAAGAGCTCTACAGCATCGACGGTCGCATCTACTACATCGACTACGCCCAGAAGTTCTAATCCACCAAGCAAGAGACAAGCCGGCCCCACTGGGGTCGGCTTTGCCCAACATTCCAAGGAAGTAATGGAGATAGGGTAATCCTATGAAAACAAGGACTATTACAATGAAGAAAGCGCTCCTCGGCAGCCTGGTTTCCGCTGCCTTGCTGACCAGCTTCAATCTGAGTGCCGCCTCTGCCAACCAGGCCGTGGACACTCAAGCCGCCACCGACAATGCATCCAAAGTTTCCCAACAGAAGATCGACAACTACGCCGAGTCTGCCGAAACGGCCCTGGCGCAGTACAAGGCCGCCCTGCGTCAGGTCGACAGCCTGCGAACCTACAACGAGCAGGTCGGCAAGATGGTCGAGTCCCAGAGCAGCGAGCTGGCCTCCATGCAGCGCCAGATAGACCAGATCGATCAGACCAGCACCGAAGTGGTGCCCCTGATGCTCAAGATGATCGACTCCCTCGATCAGTTCGTCTCCCTGGATCTGCCGTTCCAGAAGGTGGAGCGCGAGGACCGCGTGGCCGCCCTGACCGATCTCATGAACCGGGCCGACGTCACCATCTCCGAGAAGTACCGCAAGATCCTCGAGGCCTACCAGATCGAAGAGGGCTTCAGCCGCACCATCGAATCCTACAAGGCGAGCCTGGACAAGGATGGCAGCGAGAAGACCTATGAGTTCCTGCGGGTCGGGCGCATCGCCCTGCTCTACCAGTCCCCGGATGGTAACGAGACCGGCATGTGGAACAAGAAGACCCGCCAATGGGAAGAGTTGCCCCAGGAGTATCGCAGTGCAGTAGAACAGGGCTTGCGTATTGCCAAGAAACAGGCGCCACCCGCCCTCATCAAGCTGCCGGTTCAAACTGCGGAGAAAGCATCATGAAAGGAATCAAACTGGCCATTGCCTCCCTGATTGCGGGAGCCACCCTGATCACCCTGCCGGTGACCGCCGCCGAGAAACCGGTGGATCTCAATGCCCTGCTGAGCCAGGTCAAAGCCGCCAGCACCAGCGAATCCCAGCTCAACAAGGAGCGGGAAGCCCGCTTCCTCGCGGACAAGAACGAGCAAGGGGCCCTGCTGGCCAAAGCCAAGGCCGAGCTTGCCGCCGAGACCGCCAAGGGCGAGCAGCTCAAAGCGACCTTCGACGCCAACGACAAGCAGTTGACCGAGCTGACCGAAACCCTGCGCCAGCGTTCCGGCAACATGGGAGAGATGTTCGGCGTACTGCGTCAGTTCGCCGGCGAGTTCAAGGGGATCTTCAACGCCTCCGCCCGCCGGGTCGAGCATCCGGAGCAGGCGGCGCTGCTGACTCGCCTCGCCGAGAGTAAAGAGCTGCCCTCCAGCGACGATCTGACCGCCTTCTGGACCGTCACCCTTGGCCGCATGGTCGATGGTGGCAAGGTAAGCCAGATCCCGGCCACCGTGGTCTACGGCGAGGGCAACCAGGCCGAGAAGACGGTCACCCAGATCGGCGAGTTCAACACCGTCTCCGATGGCAAGTACCTGACCTTCGTGCCGGAAACCGGCAAGTTCGAACAGCTGCCCCGTCAGCCGGACAGCAGCGTGCTGGAGCCGGTCGCCAAGTTTGAGCAGGGCGGCGGCGCCGTCGAGCCCATCTTCGTCGATCCGTCCCGCGGCGTGATCCTCTCCCTGCTGGTGCAGTCTCCGACCCTGAAGGAGCGCATCGATCAAGGGGGTGAAGTGGGCTACGTCATCATGGTACTCGGCGTGCTCGGTACCCTGCTGGCCCTGTTCTGTGGTGCCCGTCTGTCGCTGATCGGCGGCTCCATGCGCAAGCAGCTCAAATCCGAGCAGATCATCAAGGGCAACCCCATCGGCGAGATGCTGGAAGCTTACCAGGGCCATCGCGGTGACAACATCGAGGATCTGGAATCCAAGCTCGACGAGATCATCCTGCGCAACGTGCCCAAGTTCGAGAAGGGCATCAGCATCATCAAGCTGATCGCCTCCGTGGCCCCGCTGCTGGGTCTGCTGGGTACCGTGGTCGGCATGATCGCCACCTTCCAGGCCATCACCCTGTTCGGTACCGGCGATCCCAAGCTGATGGCAGGCGGCATCTCCGAGGCCCTGGTCACCACCATGCAAGGTCTGGTGGTCGCGGTGCCCATGCTGTTCCTCTACACCATTGTGCAGACCCAGAGCCGCCGTCTCATCCAGGTGCTGGAAGAGCAGAGCGCAGGCTTTGTGGCCCGCTACCAGGAGAGCCTGTACGCCGCCAAGGCTGCAGCCTAAGGAGTCACCATGTGGTTCTGGTTGATTGAAGAAGTCGAGTCGGTCCGCCGATTTCTGGGATTGGGGGGCGACGTACTGGTCGCCCTGTTCATCCTGACCCTGATGATGTGGGCACTGCTGCTGGAGCGCTGGTTCTACTTCATGACCGTCTATCCCAAGCAGGTGAAGCAGACCAAGGCAACCTGGCTGGCCCGCAGCGACCATCTCTCCTGGTCGGCCAAGCAGATCCGGCGCGAGTTGGTCTCCCGGGTCGCCATGGCGGTGGACAAGGGGATGCCGATCATCAAGGTGCTGATCGCCCTCTGCCCGCTGATGGGGCTGCTGGGAACCGTGGTGGGCATGGTGCAGGTGTTCGACACCCTGGCCATCACCGGCACCGGTTCCCCCAGAGCGATGGCCTCGGGCATCTCCAAGGCGACGGTTCCGACCATGGCAGGCATGATTGCCGCCCTTTCCGGCCTGTTTTTTGTCAATCAGCTCGATCATAAAGCCAGGCTGGCGGTCGAGAAGCTGGAAGACAACCTGAAACACGGTTAATGCAGGATGCACTGGCCAGGCGGCACGCCGCCCGGCCATCAGTTAAGCAAGGAGTTTTTGCTATGAGAAAACGTCACAGCGACAGCGGTGCTGATGAGGCGGCCATCGATTTGACCCCCATGCTGGACATCGTGTTCATCATGCTGATCTTCTTCATCGTCACCACCTCATTCGTCAAGGAGTCCGGGGTGGAGATCAACCGTCCGAGCGCCAGCACGGCGGAGACGGTGAAGAAGGGGAACATCATGGTTGCGGTTCGCGAGAATGGTCAGGTCTGGGTCGACAAGCGGGTCGTCGAAGTGGGTGCCGTGCGTGCCAACATCGAGCGCCTGCGTGCCGAAAACCCGGAGAGTGCCGTGGTGATCCAGGCCGATACCGAATCCCGTTCCGGTCTGGTGGTCCAGGTCATGGATCAGATCCGCATGGCCGGTGTCCAGAACATCTCCATCGCGGCAAGCAAGAGCAGCTGACGCCGGAGCGAGCACCATGAGATACCTGATATCGATAGCGGTCTCCTGCGTGGTGGTGTTCTTCCTGTTTCTGGGAATGAACAAGCTCATCACGCCGGATCACCGGGAGCTGACGGAGCGTGAAGACGTCACCATGACGGACTTCATTCGCCTCAAGCCCCAGGAGACTCTGCAAGAGAAACAACGGGAACTGCCCAAGCCCCCGCCCCCGAACCGGCCCCCTCCCCCTCCTGAGATGGAAGTGGCCAGCACGGACCGGCCGCAGATGGAGAGTTCCCCCATGGACATGCCCAAACTCGACATCCCGGTCAACATTGGTGGCGGCAACGCCCTCGGTGCCTACAGCACGGGTGGCGGCGGTGGTGGCATCGGTGGCAACAACGGCGCCATTCCCATGGCGACCTTCGAGCCCATGATGCCCCGCAAGGCGGCCCTGGCGGGACTGGCGAGCGGCAAGGTGCTGGTGGAATTCACCGTCACCGAGCGCGGCACCGTCAGCAACGTGCGGATCGTCAAGGAAGAGCCACGCAGCTATGACCTCGGCAAGGAGGCCCGCAAGACCATCGCCAAATGGACGTTCAAACCGGCCATGGTCGATGGCAAGCCGCAGGCTTCCCGTATGCAGCAAGAGATCGAGTTCGCGGTCAACTAAGGAAGGTGGCGATGAAAAAGTTACATACCCTGATCCTCGCCCCGGTCGCCATGGCGGTGCTGCTCAGCACCGCCAGTTGGGCCGCCGAGCAACCCGCCCTCTCCGATCGCGCCTATCGCGCGGTCAACAAGGCGCAGGAATTGATCACCGAGAAGAAATACGGCGAGGCCAATGCCAAGCTGCAGGATGCGCTGTCCGGCGCAGGCGAGCGGGTCTACGACAAGGGCGTGATCCTGCAGACCCTGGGCTTCGTGGCCGCGCAACAGGAAAAATACGGCCAGGCGACCAAGTACTTCGCCGATGCCATCGCCACCGGCGGCCTGCCGCAGCCGGTGGCCCAGCAGGTGCGTTACAACCTGGCCCAGCTCTACATGGCGGAGGGAAACTTCAAGGCCTCCATCAGCACCATGAACCAGTGGTTCGCGAGCCTTGGCAAGGACGAGAAGCCCACCCCCCACGCCTACATCACCCTGGCCAACGCCCATGTGCAGCTCAAGCAGTACCGGGAAGCCATACCGGCGGTGGATCAGGCCATCAAGCTGTCGGGGGGCAAGGCGCCCGAGTCTTGGTATCTGCTCAAGATGGCGGCGCACTATGAGCTGAAACAGTACAAACCGGCCACCGAGGTGCTGACCGCCCTCATCGACCGGTATCCGGAGAAGAAGAAGTACTGGACCCAGCTCTCCGCCATGCACATGCAGGCGGGCAACGACGCCAAGGCACTGGCGGCGCTGGAGGGGGCTTATAACCTCGGCATGCTGACCGAAGCCAACGAGTTGCAGCGCCTCGCCAACTACCTGGCCTTTACCGGCATTCCCCATCGCGCCGCCAGGGTGATGGAGAAGGCCATGAAGGACGGGATCATCGAGGGCAGTGCGGCCAACTACAAGACGCTGGCCAACTACTGGCATCAGGCCAAGGAGCTGGATCCGGCCATCGATACCCTAGCCAAGTCCTACAAGCTGGCCCCCAACGCCGAACTGCAGTTGAAGATGGCGCGCATGATGATCCAGAGCAAACGCTACCAGGATCTGGTGGCCTTCGCCGCCAAGCCAGCGGCCAATGCCAACGGGGAACAGCGGGCGGATCTGAAGTTCCTGACCGGGGTGGCTTATTTTGAGCAGCAGAAACCGAAGGAGGCACTCTCCGCCTTCAGTCAGGCGGCTCAAAACGGCAGCGTCAGCGGCCGCGCCTCTCCCTGGATCAACTTCCTGAAGGAACAACAAGGGGGCGCCGTCACCCAGTGACATGCCAGGCGAAGCATTGGCTTCGCCATGCCTCCACGACACAAGGGGCCCTGCCCCACCAGTTGCCTTGGTGGCACATTGGCCGCTCTTCGGAGCGGTCTTTTTTATGGCCGTTTATCACGCTGACTCCCCATAAAAAAATCCGGAGCCAGGCTCCGGATTTTTTGCATCGATGAGGCATCGGAAAGATGCCGCTTCATCACATCAGTAGTTGCACACCAGCTTCCAGCTGCCGTCACCGGCCTTGGGTTCGCTGCTGGTCCACCAGTTGGCCTGCCAGACCGCCTTGCCATTGGTCACGCGATCGTTGGCATTGGCGTGATCCCCCTGCGGCCAGCTCGGATAGGCCGGATAGCTCGCCGGGTTGACGCTCTGGCTGCTGCAGGCCGTGCCGCCGCTGCCGCCATCACCGCCGCCCGTGCCCACCACGGCCTCGGCCAGTGTCGGGAAGTCAGCCTTGAGACCTATGGTCTGGCTGCCGACAATCAGGCGCACGCCGCTGGGTACACCGGCCGCCGGCAGGTAGTAGGTCATGGCCACTTCCACGTCGGAACCCGGTGCCCAGGCCTTCCAGGTCGGCAGCGTCATGGCCACCTTGTGGAAGTCCTTCTCGCCCGCGATGCCATCGGAGTTCTGGTTGCCACCGCTCTCCACCACCTTCAGGCCCATGCCACTCTGATCCGTGATGGTGTCAGAGGTGGAGGTGGGTACCAGGAACTCGATACGCGTGCCACCCGGAATGGTCTGGGTCGACTTGTTCGTCAGTTTCAGGGTGGGGTTGATCGGGTAGTTGGAATCTCCTTCCTTGAAACCGGAGAGGCTGACGCCGATGTCGAGCTGGGCTGCCGGGGCAGGCAGATCGTTCTGCTTCAGGTTGGGCGGTGTGGCCGCCTTGAACTTGTCATAGGCGAGGCTGGTCAGGGTGCTGCCCATCACATACTCGTTCTTGGCCGGATCGAAGTCATAGTCCCCCGCCATCTCCCAGAACATGACGCCCCCCAGACCCCGCTTGACGATGTAGTCCAGCTTCTTGCCCATGGACTCTTCATCTTCGGTGGAGAGGAACACCTTCTTCTGCTCGTTCCACAGCCAGGGTACCTGCGCCTTGTCGTCGAAGTAGCGCACATACTGGCCCTGGATCACGTCGGCAGGATCATTGGGATCCAGACCCCAGGCGGTACCATAGCTCGGCAGCGTGGTGATGCCGAGACTGGCCGCATGCTCCAGGTTCTTGGCGTGCCACATGGGCACGGCACCGGCGCCGATCTCTTTGCCGTTCTTGTCCAGATCATGCCAGATGTTGTCGATCCCGACCGCACCGTTGCCGCAAGGAATGGTGCTGCCACCGGTGCCCGGCTGACAGTTGCTCTGACTCGGCAGGGCCGCCTTGCCATTGAGACCATGGGTCCCGCCGGTCACCCCTTGCCAGCCACGGGTGTAATAAGGCACCCCGATGTTGATCTTGCCGGCCGCCAGGGCGCCACGGAAGTAGTGGGCCGCCCAGGCGGAGTTCAGGTAGCCGATGGCGCCGTACTGGGCCTGGCTGTAGACACCCCATTGAGCCAGCTCGGGATCCGCCTTGTTGTCGAACAGGGCGGCGTTGTGAGCCACGAAGTTGTTCCAGGCACCGTGGAAGTCATAGGTCATCAGGTTGACGTAATCGAGGTACTGGGTGACCTGGAAGTTCTCCATGCCGCGCAACAGGTAGGCCGAGGCCGGCGAGGCGATGGTCAGCATGTACTTGCGCCCATCCTCGGTGCCGGCGTTGTCCAGCCGGGTACGCAGTGTCTTCATCAACACTTCGTAGTTGGCAAACAGCTTGGCCCGGCACTGGTTGGAGAGGGGGAAGTCGTTGGGGTTGCCCGCATCCTTCATGGAGGTGGGGTATTCATAGTCCACATCCACCCCGTCGAAGCCGTACTGACGGATGAAGCTCACCGCAGAATCGGCGAAGGCGTTGATGCCAGCGGTGTTGACCGTGCAATCACCCTTGGTGGTGGCGGTGTAGAAGCCGCGGGTATCGGCCCAGCCCCCGACCGAGATCAGGGTCTTCACGTCCGGATACTGCTTCTTGTACTTGGAGAGCAGGTTGAAGTGGCCCTGATAGGCGAACTCGGGATCCATCTCGGCACCCGGCACGCCGCTCCAGGTCATCTTGGTGGCGGCGTCATCCACCTTGATGGTGTGGCTCTGCTCGTCCACAGCCGCGAAGGCGTAGTTGATGTGGGTGATCTTGTCCCAGGGAATGTCGTTGACCAGGTAGGCGGGCAGGCCGTTCTTGCCGGTACGCCAGGAGGTGAAGTAGCCGATGACCCGGCGAGCATGGTCATCCCCCATGCACTCGCTGCCATCGGCGCGGTAGATCTGGCGCACATCGCAGGAGAGGTTGCCACCGGTGGGCGGCAACGCCGCCTCTTCCACCTGCACATCCACCTGGGCGGACTCGCCCACCAGATTACCCTTGTCGGTGGCGACCAGCTTGAGGCCGGTCAGCCCCTTGGCCTGGGGTGTCCAGCTCACCTGCCAGGGCGCGCTGGTATCCTCGCCCACCTTCTGGCCGTTCACGAACAGCTCGACCTTGGCCACGTCGTTGTTGGCATCGGTGACATTGCCACTCACCGCCGTGCTGCGACCCAGCGTCACCTTGGCACCGGCAGCCGGGCTCGCGATGCTCACCTTCGGCGCCTCGGGTGCCACCACGGCGGCGACGTTGAAGCTGACATCCGCCTCGCCGAGCACCTTGCCATCCTTGTCAAGCGCCCGGGATTTCAGTTGATGGGCACCGACACCGCTGGCAGTCCAGCTCGCCGACCAGGGGGCTGCGCTGCTCACCGCGACCTGGGTGCCATCGATCAGATATTCGACCTTGACCAGGGCGCTGCTGTTGCCGCCAAGGGTCACCGCCAGGGCGACCGGGGCACCTTCATTGAAAGCGCTACCAGCGGCGGGCGAGCCAATGGCCAGCGTCAGACCCGGCGTCGTGCTGCCGTCGGTGAACGGCTTCCAGGCATCCGCCCAGACGGTGCCCACCCCGGGGGCATAGTGGTAGGACGAAGCGCCGCACCAGCCGGAGTAGGGGAATTCCTTGCATTCATAGAGGTTGCCGACGTTGCTGACGATATCGCCAGCCTTGTAGGCGGTACCGGCCTGATAGGCGGGATAGGCGGCCTGCGCCCAGCCGGGCATGGTCGCAAGGGCAACCAGCATGGCGAGCCTGCTGGGCCTGAGGGTCTGTTGCATCTTGTTATCTTCCTTGTTGGTCTTGGCTTTTAATGACCGGGCAAAGGGCAACAGCAACAGGCGAAAAGGGGTCGACAACAGGCCATGGACGGGCCACATACCCTCATGTCACCCGGGGGAGCCCCGCTATCTGTCATCGCTGGCAGACCGGAGGCTTTGCGCCCCGACATCACTGTCGGTTTGCTCTTTACCTGGGTTCCGTGAGGAACAGCCCGAGTATAGGAAGCAAGTGACAAACACTCAATCTTCATTCTCGATGAGAAATATGTAAACGCTGGCGGGCTCACACTATTTCATCCGTGATGAAATGACATCTTTATCATTATTTTCATAACGTTAGCTGTGTCAAAAAAATTGAAACAGCCTCTTTTGCTTCCCCATTCTGTGCGCTGGTTCACTGGTATGAGCAGCCAGAAGTGTGACAATGCGCGCCCTTGGTTCAGGCACCAAGGCTATGGAATCACTGGCAAAAATAAAAAAGGAAACACAATGAAAGGTACCCCTACCCTGCTGTCACTGGCCGTGGGGCTCGCGCTCGCGTCCCCGTCACTCCAGGCCGCCGGCTTCAGTTGCCCGGCCGACAGCGCCCTCACCCCCATCCCCGCCATCCAGGGCAGTGGCGACAAGAGCCCCCTCATCCCGGACGGCCAGTTTGAAAGCAACCAGAGCGTCTCGGTGAAAGCCGTGGTCAGCGCCCTCGGCGAGAGTCTGAACAAGGGCTTCTACCTGCAAGACGTGCAAGGGGATGGGGATCCCCAGACTTCGGATGGCATCTTCGTCTACCTCAACGACAAGAACTTCGCGACCAAGTACCCGGGCATCAAGCCGGGGGCCGAAGTCTGTCTGGAGGCCAAGGTCGAAGAGTATTACAACCATACCCAGCTCAAGCCCGTCTTCGACGGTAGCACGCCCCGCCTGCAGGTGCTGGCTCAGGGTGCAGTCCCCACCGCCACGGCGCTGCGGGTGCTGGAGGGGGAAACCCTGGCCCGGGCGCTGGAGCGCCACGAGGGGATGCGGGTGCGCCTCGATGCGGGCAGCGAGCTCAAAATCAGCCGCAACTTCAGCTACGACTATGCCGCCCGTCGCAACAACCTGGTGCTCTCCCACCTGGCACCCCTGATGAAACCGACCCAGTTGCACGTGGCGGGTAGCGACCAGGCCAAGGCATTGGCCGAGGCCAATGGGGGCAACCGGGTGTTCCTCGAATCGGACTTCAAGGCCGCCGATGGCAAGCTGCCCTGGCTGCCCGCCTGGGAGCCGGAGCAGGGCTACCTGCGGGTCGGCGATGCCCCGGTCAACCTGGAGGCCCTGGTCGGCTACAGCTACAACGAATACCGGCTGATCGTGCCTAAGGATCAGACCATCACGGTCGGGGATCTGCTGCGCACCGACGAGAACGATCGCCAGCGCGCCCCTGCCCGCACCGCCGGTACGGATCTGCGGGTCGGCAGCTTCAACGTGCTCAACTACTTCACCAGCCACTCCAGCGTGGGCGGTGCCCTCAACGTGCTGTGCAAGGATCAGGCGGATGCGGACAGCGCCAAGGGTTGCAACCGCGGCGCCAAGAACCTGGAAGACTTCCAGCAACAGCGCACCAAGATAGTCAACGCCATCACCGAGATGGACGCAGATCTGCTCGGCCTGATGGAAATGGAGAACAACGGCTTCGACGAGCACTCCGCCATCAGCGACCTGGTCAAGAGCCTCAACGCCCAGCAGAAAGACGCGAGCCAGCACTACGCTTTCGTCAGCCTGCCCAAGGCCCAGCTCGGCCAGGAGCGCTACTTCGGCGGCGACGCCATCATGGTGGCCATGCTCTATCGCCCGGCCAAGCTGACCCCGAGCGGGGACGCCGGCGTGATCCCGCTGCCGGAGCAGCGTTACACCGTCGGTGGCGTCGCCAAGACCGCCGGTCAGCGCGACTCCCTGGTACAGAGCTTCACCGTGGCGGGCAGCAAGGATCCCCTGACCCTGGTGGTCAACCATCTGAAATCCAAGGGATCGGGCTGCTACGAGAACGGGGATGGCAAGACCGAGCCCGCCGACCTGCAGGGCAAGTGCACCGAGTTCCGGGTCAGTGCCGCCAAGGTGCTGGGCGAGGCGGTGAGCAAGCTGCCGGGCCAGGTACTGCTGGTGGGGGACTTCAACTCCTACGCCAAGGAAGACCCGATCCGGGTGCTGACCGACTATGCGCCGGCCAGCAGCGATCGCAAGATCCGCTCCGCCTCCCACACCTTCCTCGGTGAGCAAGCCTACGAGCAGATCGGCCAGGAGGTGGCCAAGAGCTACGGTCTGGTGGACTTGAACGTCAAGTTCAACCAGGAGAAAGCGATCTCCTACAGCTATGAGGCGGAGCTCGGCACCCTGGACTACGCCCTCGCCAACCCGGCCCTGGCCAAGAAGGTCGTAGCCGTCGCCGACTGGCACATCAACTCCTACGAGAGCAACCTGTTCGAATACGGCCGTGGCTTCACCGGCGACATGGTCAAGTCCGACAACCCGTTCAGCGCCTCGGATCACGATCCCATCATCGTCGATCTCAAGCTGCAGGAGCCGAGCAAGGACGGCGGTGGTGGTGCCATGGGCGCCCTGCTACTGGCCCTGTTGCCCCTGGCCTGGCGCCGCCGACACAGCTCATGATGTACGCTGCGTAACGAAAAAAGCCCGCGACAGTCGCGGGCTTTCTCATGTGGGTCATTTGATTTGTAAATGAAGAGACGGCAATCATGAAAATAATAAATGACTGAGAAAACAAAAAGGCCACCGCGATAACGGTGGCCTTGAGTGTTTGGTGGAGCTACGCGGGATCGAACCGCGGACCTCTTGCATGCCATGCAAGCGCTCTCCCAGCTGAGCTATAACCCCGAAACTTCGTCATTCAGCAAACGGTTCTGGATGCCGTCTGTCTTTCAATAATGGTGGAGCTACGCGGGATCGAACCGCGGACCTCTTGCATGCCATGCAAGCGCTCTCCCAGCTGAGCTATAACCCCGAAACTTCGTCATTCAACAAACGGTTCTGGATGCCGTCTGTCTTTCAATAATGGTGGAGCTACGCGGGATCGAACCGCGGACCTCTTGCATGCCATGCAAGCGCTCTCCCAGCTGAGCTATAACCCCACAAAGATCGGCCTGGGTGATACACACCGCACTGCCCTGGGTACTGCATTGTCAATTTGGAACCTGGTGGAGCTACGCGGGATCGAACCGCGGACCTCTTGCATGCCATGCAAGCGCTCTCCCAGCTGAGCTATAACCCCTTGGATTCCAGATTGTTCGAGGAGAATTTGGTGGAGCTACGCGGGATCGAACCGCGGACCTCTTGCATGCCATGCAAGCGCTCTCCCAGCTGAGCTATAACCCCAACTCACCTCGGCGCTACCAAAGTTATCTCTGGCAACGGAGGCGCATGATAGGCATCACCCGCTTTGCTGTCAACCCTAAAATACCACCGGCCGGAGCGTTTAGTCAAAATTCAGGCAGTTCGCTGTTTTTACCAGCAACCTCGTCGCTATCTCTCTGTTTTACGTCACAAATCCACGATAGACCCAAACAAGAAGGGCCCCCATTCGGGAGCCCTTTTGCGTCATTCACTGCGGTCTGTTCATCCGCCTTGAAAGCCAGACTGACTACGAGATCACTCGGCAGCCATGCGCGCTTCGATATACGCCAAGGCGCGATCGATACGGGCCAGGACACGCTCCTTGCCCACCAGCGCCATCACGGCGTCGGCAATGACAGGGGGATTGGCCCAGACCGGTATTACTCGGCAGCCATACGCGCTTCGATATACGCAAGCGCCCGATCGATACGGGCCAGGACACGCTCCTTGCCCACCAGCGCCATCACGGCGTCGATAGCCGGGGATTGACCCAGACCGGTGACGGCGACCCGCAGCGGCATGCCGACCTTGCCCATGCCCTGCCCCAGTTCGGCGGCGGTGGCTTCGATCAGCTCGTGCAGCGCTTCGGTGGTCCAGGTTTCCAGGGCGGCCAGCTTGCTCTTGGCCAGGGTCAGCGGCTCTGCCGCCACACCGCGCAGGTGCTTCTTGGCGGCGGCTTCATCGAGGGCCTCGTACTCCTCGAACAGGTAGCGGCTCTGGGCGGCCATCTCTACCAGGGTGTTGCAGCGCTCCGCCAGCAGGGTCACCACTTGTGGCAAGGCGGGGCCATTGCGGGTGTCGATGTTCTGGGCGGCCATGTGCCACTCCAGATACTTGGCGACATGGGCCGGATCCTGAGTACGCATGTAGTGGTTGTTCAGCCACAGCAGCTTGTCGGTGTTGAAGGCAGAAGCCGACTTGGAGATGGCGTCCAGGCTGAACAGCTTGATCATCTCGTCCAGGCTGAAGATCTCCTGATCGCCGTGGGACCAGCCCAGACGTACCAGATAGTTCAGCAGGGCTTCCGGCAGGTAGCCGTCGTCACGGTACTGCATGACGGAGACGGCGCCGTGGCGCTTGGAGAGCTTGGCACCGTCGTCACCCAGGATCATGGAGACGTGGGCAAACTCCGGCACGGGGGCGTTCAGGGCCTTGTAGATGTTGATCTGGCGCGGGGTGTTGTTGATGTGGTCTTCGCCACGCACCACGTGGGTGATCTCCATGTCCCAGTCGTCCACCACCACGCAGAAGTTGTAGGTAGGAGCGCCGTCGGTACGACGGATGATGAGATCGTCGAGCTCGGTGTTAGCAAACTCGATGCGGCCGCGCACGTGGTCATCGAACACCACAGAGCCTTCGGTCGGGTTGCGGAAGCGAATGACGTGGGGCGCATCGGCCGGGTGATCATGGGAGTGGTCACGGCACTTGCCGTCGTAGCGGGGCTTCTCGCCATTGGCCATCTGGCCTTCACGCAGGGTTTCCAGCCGCTCCTTGGAGCAGAAGCACTTGTAGGCACGACCGTCCGTCAGCATCTCGTCGATGAGACCGTTGTAGCGATCGAAACGCTTGGTCTGATAGTAGGGGCCCTCATCCCAGTTCAGCTCCAGCCATTCCATGCCTTCCATGATGGCGTCGATCGCCTCCTGGGTGGAACGTTCCAGATCGGTATCCTCGATACGCAGCACGAACTCACCGCCCTGGCTCTTTGCAAACAACCAGGAATAGAGTGCGGTACGGGCACCGCCGACATGCAAGAAGCCGGTCGGGCTGGGAGCAAAACGGGTTTTGACTTTCATCTTTAAGCCTTGTGTGGAGGGCCTTGGGCCAATTCATTAAAAAACCGCCGCATTTTAGCACCGAGAAACCCGGATGGGAAAACCATGGCACAACCAGGGGGAAAATAGGGCCCTGCAGCACAAAGACCACTATTTATGAGTGGGATCTCAGAAGCCGACCTCTTTTTCCGCTTAGCTAGCGAGGAACGCTGGAGAAATCCTCTGTCCTGCCGATAATTCCAACAACTCAGACCCTACAAGGAACGCAAGATGCAGTTTCGTTCTATTCAGAATCGCATCCTGGTGATGGCGGGGATCGCCATGACCACGGCTTTGGTCATCCTGATCCTGCTCAACCAATACTCGGGCAAGCAGACCCAGCAACTGACCATCGCCTCCAGCCGCGCCGCCCTGCAACAGGAAGCCTGGCAAAAGGTGAGCGCCAACGCCCGCGCCGAGGCTGCCACCATCACCCAGCTGCTGCAGAAGGGGCTCTCCTATACCCAGCAGATGGCCAGCGTCTTCGCCCAGCAGCAAGGGGGCAAGCTGCCGCTCGATCGCCAGCAGGCCACGGATCTGCTCAAGGCCCAGCTCGCCCTGGAACCCCAGCTGTACGGCGCCTTCGCCGGTTTCGAGCCGGGCGGCTTCGACGGCCAGGATGCGCTCTTCGCCGGCCAGACCGCCCTTGGCAGTGACAGCACCGGCCGCTTCGTCCCCTATTTCTACCGTGACAAGGACGGCATAGGCACCGATCTGCTGCTCTCCATCGAGAAGAGCGACGCGGACGAGTTCGGCAACCCGGCCAACGACTACTACGCCTGCCCGAAACGGGAGGGGCGCTCCTGCCTCATCGATCCCTTCAAGGTGGACATCAACGGCCAGCAGGTGCTGGTGAGCACCATCACCACCCCCATCCTGCTGGACGGCCAGTTCAAGGGGATAGCGGCGCTGGATCTGGCGGTGGACTCCATCAGCCGTCAGGCCCAGTCCCTCAACAGCAACATTTATGACGGCAAGGGGGAGACCCTGATCGTCAGTGCCGCCGGCGTCATCACCGGCACCAGCGGTGACGCCAGCCTGCTCGGCAGCCGTGCCGACAAGCTGCTCGGGGATGGCTGGCAGCAGTACCTCAAGCCCGAGGTGCAGCGCCAGGAGCTCACCGATGCGTTTCGCATCTCGGTGCCCATCATGGTGCCGGGCATGAGCCGCAACTGGGCCATCATCGTCACCCTGCCCTACAAGGTGGTGCTGGCGGGGGCCGATGAGCTGGCGGCCAAGCTCGCCGACATGAACCGCGCCGCCATGACCCAGCAACTCATCGGCGCCCTGCTGGTGCTGGTGCTTGGCCTCGCCACCATGGTGGTGATCGCCCGCAGCATCACGGGCCCCATCCGCCAGATGGTCAGCCTGGTGGATGACATCGCCGACGGCGAGGGGGATCTCACCAAGCGTCTCAATACCCAGTCCCGGGACGAGCTGGGGGCCTTGGCCCGCGGCATCAACCGTTTCATCGACAAGTTGCAGCACCTGCTCGGGGATGTGCAGAAGACCGCGACCGAGGTACACCGCTACGCCGGTGACACCGATCGCATCGCCGGCCAGACCGACACCAACCTGCAGCATCACCAGGCGGAGATGGAACAGATGCTGACCGCGGTGCAGGAGATGTCTTACGTGAGCCAGGAGGTGGCCACCCACGCCAACAACACCGCCGACTCGGCCAAGCAGGCCCAGGGGGCGGCGGATCAGGGCAAGGTGCGCTTCCAGCAGGTGATCCAGTCCATGCACAGGGTCGCCGCCGAATCGGGCAAGGGCGCCGAGGTGGTCGAGGGGCTGGCCCATGACAGCGAGCAGATCACCAGCATCCTCACCGTCATTCAGGGCATCGCCGATCAGACCAACCTGCTGGCGCTCAACGCCGCCATCGAGGCGGCCAGGGCGGGCGAGCAGGGCCGCGGCTTCGCCGTGGTGGCCGACGAGGTGCGCAAGCTGGCGGGCAACACCCAGCAGGCGGTGCAGAACACCCAGGAGCTGATCGAGAAGATCCGCCACAGTTCCACCAATGCGGTGAGCGCCATCCAGCAGAGCCAACAGTTGACCCATCAGGCGGTGAACGAGGCGGATCTGGCGGAAGCCGCGCTCGACAGCATCTTCCAGGCCATCGCCACCATCAACGACATGACCTACCAGATCGCCTCCGCCGCCGAGGAGCAGAGCTCGGTTTCCGAGACCGTCTCCGGCAATCTGTCAAAAACCAACGCACTGGCCAACGACATCGCCCAGGATGCGACCAACACCGCCCAGGCAAGCCAGGCCTTGCGCCAGGCGGCCGAACGTTTACAGCAATTGCTCGGACAATTCCGTCTCAGTTGATAATTTTCCTACTCTGGACTCTCCCCCTCGGGGGCGAGTCCGTTTACCATAGGCGGCATATTTGCCTGATGGCAGGCAATGTAGTGAGAGGTAAATGCCGTGCCCACCCCGGACCGTCGCCCACGTGGCCATAACAGACGAGCCCAGCAGCGTCGCCAAGACGAATCACAAGGAAACCTGCTCCATCGTATCAATGCCGCTACCCTGCCCCTGCGCCAGCGCCTCGGTCAGGGCCTGAGCGGCCTAAAATCCAGCAAGGAACCCAGCACCAAGTCCTTCAAGCTGGCGAGCCCGCTGCCTCGCAAGCACACCATAGGCCTGCTGGTGCTGATCCCGCTCTGGCTGCTGGTGCTCGCCTGGGAGCCTGCCCCTGCGGCCCCGACCGCCGCCCCGTCAGGCTCCCTCGCGGTGCCGCTGGCGGTGCCGACCCAGGCCCTGACCGTCGGCAATGGCAGCACGGGCAGCGCACCGGTAGCCGCCAAACCGGTGGAAGAGAAGGTTGACGGCACCTGGCTGCAGCACGACGTGCAGGCCGGTGAGACGCTCTACTCCATCTTCCGCAAGTTCGAACTGCCGGGGGCCGAGCTTAGCCGCCTGATCGCCATCGAGGGGCCGGACAGGCCGCTGACCCGATTGCAGTCCGGCAAGTCGGTGTTCGTGCTGGTTGATGCCGGCCGCCGCATCCAGCGGGTCGAGGTTCGCTCCTTCGGGCAGGTGAACTACCGCTACGATCGGCAAGGGGAAGGGTTCGCGCTCAAGGAGTGAGGCCCGGCCTGACTTTATCAATGCAAACGGGAGGCGCCATGCCTCCCGTTTTTCATCCCGCCGCCCGAAATACCTCGTTGATGCGTCAATACTTTTAGCTTGCTCAAAAAATGAAAAGTGCCAAATTGACAAGGGATCGACCTTACGTACAATCGTTTGTGCTTTAAACAGGGAAGAACTACATCCGGCTGGAACACATCGACGTAGTCAGTCATGGGTAGGCCCCTGCTTTCCTAAGCAAATGCTGCCCAACAAGGCGTTAGTTTCATTTTGTTATAGATAGGACTTAGCACATGTCTGACATTCGCACCGGCCAAGTAAAATGGTTCAACGAAACCAAGGGTTTTGGCTTCATCGAGCAATCCCAGGGACCGGACGTATTCGTTCACTTCTCCTCCATCCAGAGCACAGGTTTCAAGACCCTGGCTGAAGGTCAAAAAGTCCAGTTCACCGTGACCCAGGGCAAGAAAGGCCCCCAGGCTGAGAACGTCACCCTGCTCTAAGCCGCGTCCGTGAACCCGTAGGAGGAGCCTTGGCCCCTCCTATTTTTTTGCCCGCCGTTTCCCTGCCAGCACGAGCCAGTGCCCCATCCACCACGCAGATCGTCTTATAGACAGAGATAAGGGCAGCGCTCACCGAACGCTGGAAACGACAAATCATCGCGCCGCGATGTCATTGCTAATGCAAATGGAGGATGAGGACTTCGAGGAGAGATTGAATTCGAAGAATTCAAAGAGAGATTGGAGCGGGAAACGAGACTCGAACTCGCGACCCCGACCTTGGCAAGGTCGTGCTCTACCAACTGAGCTATTCCCGCAACAGGATGTCGTCTGCACATGATTGGAGCGGGAAACGAGACTCGAACTCGCGACCCCGACCTTGGCAAGGTCGTGCTCTACCAACTGAGCTATTCCCGCAACGGAATATCATTTGCAGCACTTCGATAAGACAAGTTTGGAGCGGGAAACGAGACTCGAACTCGCGACCCCGACCTTGGCAAGGTCGTGCTCTACCAACTGAGCTATTCCCGCAACAGGATGTCTTCTGCACATGATTGGAGCGGGAAACGAGACTCGAACTCGCGACCCCGACCTTGGCAAGGTCGTGCTCTACCAACTGAGCTATTCCCGCATCGGAATATCATCTGCAGTACTTCAACAATAAGCTTGGAGCGGGAAACGAGACTCGAACTCGCGACCCCGACCTTGGCAAGGTCGTGCTCTACCAACTGAGCTATTCCCGCATCGGAATATCATCTGCAGTACTTCAACAATAAGCTTGGAGCGGGAAACGAGACTCGAACTCGCGACCCCGACCTTGGCAAGGTCGTGCTCTACCAACTGAGCTATTCCCGCTACACAGGTTGTCTTGAGGTGTTTGCTGATGATTGGAGCGGGAAACGAGACTCGAACTCGCGACCCCGACCTTGGCAAGGTCGTGCTCTACCAACTGAGCTATTCCCGCATCGGAACATCATCGGCAAATTTTTGGAGCGGGAAACGAGACTCGAACTCGCGACCCCGACCTTGGCAAGGTCGTGCTCTACCAACTGAGCTATTCCCGCAATTACCTTAAAACGGCCGTACAGCATTTGGTTGCTTGCGCTACTGTACGGGAGCCGAATTATAAGAGCAGTCATTCCAATTGCAAGGGCTTTTTTGTCACCCTGCGGCCGTTCGCTCAAAAGCTGGCCGAACTGCCGATTTTAGCAACCGGGCGATGGCAAGCCCTTGCTGCCGGCTCAGATTTTGAAGACGTGAGCGCGGTAGAACTGCAGCTCGGCGATGGATTCGCGGATGTCATCGAGGGCCTGATGGGAGCCACTTTTCTTGAATTGATCCAGCAGTTCAGGCTGCCAGCGACGCACCAGCTCCTTGATGGTGCTGACATCCACGTTGCGGTAGTGGAAGAAGGCTTCCAGATCCGCCATGTGCTTGACCATGAAGCGGCGATCCTGGCCGATGCTGTTGCCGCACAGGGGGCTGGTACGCTCGGGCACCCACTGGCGGATGAAGTCGAGGGTCTCGGCCACGGCTTTCGCCTCGTCATATTCGCTGTCCTTGACCCGGGCCACCAGACCGCTCTTGGTATGGGTGTTGACGTTCCAGTCATCCATCTTGCCGAGCTCTTCATCACTCTGGTGGATGGCGATGACCGGCCCTTGCGCCAGCACGTTCAGGTCCTTGTCGGTGACGATGGTGGCGATCTCCAGTACCACGTTCTGTTCGGGGTCCAGGCCCGTCATCTCCATGTCGATCCATACCAGGTTCTGCGCGCTGACTGTCATGATTGCTCTCTCTATTGGGAGGAATGGCGGAATTTTGCCAATTTGCATGTATCATACTGGCTTTGGATCTGTTCATAAACCGGCAAACCCCGTGGCAAAGAAAGCAAAACTCAATCTGGGTCAACAAAGGCGCGTCCAGGCCAACCGCGAGCGGCGACTGCAAAAAGAGCACAGCACTGTGGTGGATGACACCCTGTTCGGCCCCGCCATCGAAGGGGTGGTGATCAGTCGTTTCGGCCAGCACGCAGACGTGGAAGCGAGCGATGGCGCCATTCACCGCAGCAACCTCCGCCGCAGCAGCATCAGCAGCCTGGTGTGCGGCGACAAGGTGGTCTGGCGTCCCGGCCTCAATGCCGCCACCGCCGGCGTCATCGAGGCGGTGCATCCGCGCCACTCGGTGTTGACCCGGCCGGACTTCTACGACGGGGTCAAACCCATCGCCGCCAACATCGACCAGATCATCATCGTCTCGGCGGTGATGCCGGAGTTCTCCACCAACATCGTCGACCGCTACCTGGTGGCGGCGGAAGACGTGGAGATCGCTCCCCTCATCGTGCTGAACAAGGTGGACATGCTCGATACCGCCGCTCGCGAGCGCATCGAGGAGCAACTCACCACCTATCGCAAGCTCGGCTATCCGGTGCTGCTGGTGAGCTGCGAGAGTGGTGAGGGGCTCGAAGAGCTCAAGGCGGCCCTGACCGACAAGATCAGCATCTTCGTCGGCCAGTCCGGGGTCGGCAAGTCGTCCCTCACCAACGCCCTGATGCCGGGGCTGGACGTGCTCACCGGCGAGATCTCGGAAAACTCCGGCCTCGGCCAGCACACCACCACCACGGCGCGGCTCTACCACTTCCCGAGCGGTGGCGATCTCATCGACTCCCCGGGGATCCGCGAGTTCGCGCTCTGGCATCTGGAGGCGGATCGCATCACCTGGTGCTTCGTCGAGTTTCGCGACTACCTGGGTGGTTGCAAGTTCCGCGACTGTACCCACAAGGATGACCCCGGCTGCGCCCTGCGCACGGCGGTCGAGCGCGGCGACATCAGCGCCGATCGCTTCCACAACTATCACCGCATCCTGGAAACCATGCAGGAAGCCCGCCACGGTCGGCAACAAGCCCGGCTGTGACCCATTCAACTCATTCCTTAGATGAAGATCATGAGCATCACTGACAACCTGAAAATTGCCGGTCAATACTGCCTGCCGAAACACGCCCTCTCCCGCCTGGTGGGCAAGCTCGCGGCCGCCGAAGCCGGCAACCTCACCACCAAGGTGATCGAGGCCTTTATCAAGCAGTACCAGGTCAACATGAGCGAGGCCCTGCACGAAGATCCGGCACACTATGCCAGCTTCAACGCCTTCTTCACCCGTGAGCTCAAGCCCGGTATTCGCCCCGTGGTGGACGATGCCATGACCCTGGCCCTGCCGGTGGACGGCACCGTCAGCCAGCTCGGCCCCATCCATCAGGGTCGCATCATCCAGGCCAAGGGCCACGACTACAGTGCCCGCGAGCTGCTGGGGGGTTATGAGGATCTGGTGGCGCCGTTCAAGGATGGGGATTTTGCCACCATCTATCTGGCCCCCAAGGATTATCACCGCATCCACATGCCGCTGGACGGCGTGCTGGAGAGCATGGTGTTCGTGCCGGGGGATCTCTTCTCCGTCAACCCGCTCACCGCCGAAAACGTGCCGAACCTGTTCGCCCGCAACGAGCGGGTGGTCGCCACCTTCCGCACCCCTCACGGCCCCATGGCCCTGGTGCTGGTCGGCGCCACCATCGTCGCCAGCATCGAAACCATCTGGGCTGGCAACATAGCGCCGACCAAGCAGAAGGAAGTGGTGCGCTGGGACTACAAGGGGGATGAGGCCATCACCTTGCAAAAAGGCGCCGAGATGGGCCTGTTCAAGCTCGGCAGCACCGTCGTCTGCCTGTTTGGCCCCGGCATGCTGGCAGGCTTCGAGCCTCATCTGGCCAACGGCGTGACGACCCGCATGGGACAACCCTTCGCCAAGCTGGCATCTGCAGAATGAGTGACCAGAAAAGTGCCGCCCAGCCAAAGAATCCACTGCATGGGCTGACCCTCGAGGCGATAGTCACCGCCCTGGTGGCCCATTACGGCTGGGAAAAACTGGGCCAGGAGATCGCGATCCGCTGCTTCACCCAGGATCCCAGCATCAAATCCAGCCTCAAGTTCCTGCGCAAGACCCCCTGGGCCCGGGAAAAGGTAGAGAGCCTCTATCTCTACGTCCAGCGCAAGCAGGCGAAACAGAAGGAAGCCCCAGATGGCCTTTAAGATCACTTACACCTACAAGAAGCAGGCCAAAGAAATTGGCTATGCCAACGACAAGTTCAACAGCATCTACGACGCCATCGCCCATGCCGAGGGGATCAACCTTGCCAGCTTCCACGCCATGGAAGCCCAGCTGGCCCAGGTGTGCCGCCGTGACAAGAAGAGCGTGAAGGATTATCAGGAGAACTACTTCAGGGAACTGGGTTTCTCCAACATCGTCATCGAACGGGATCTCAAGGAGTAAGCATGCGTACCCTGACCCTGATGGCCGCCTCCCTGCTGCTGGCGGCCTGCAGCACCCCGACCCAGCCCCCGGTGGGCAACGATCAGGATGACCACGGTTGCCGTGCCAGTGCCGGTTACCAGTGGTCGGCATTGACCAACCAGTGCGTACGGCTGTTCGAGCAGGCCATCCGCCTGCAACCCCTCGCATCCGGCGAGACCGGCAGCGCCTTCGTGCTGTTCAACGGCGATCAGAGCCAGGCCGAGCTGACCCTGCCTGATGGCGAGCAGGTCCGGCTGGTGCGTCAGGGGGAAGAGGGCAACCACTCCTGGCAGGGCGGTCGCTACCAGCTCTTCCCCTGGAAGGGTTATGTGCTCAAATCCGGTGAACAGGCGCTGTTCCACGGTGACAGCGGCTTGCAGCCCTGAGCGCCACAGCACCTATCCAAGCCCCGGCTCCTGCCGGGGCTTTTTATTGGGCGCCTCATAAAAAAGCCACACCCGAAAGGGTGTGGCAAACAACAGGCTGGATTACTCAATCAACGCTGATCAGCGGCCTCAAGACGCTGGCTACGTCGAGGCTGCCGGGACACCTCAGCGATCTATGGCGTCCAATACCCGGGCGGAATAGACCATGGCGGCCCCGGTGTTCATGGCGATGGCGACGCCGAGGGCATCGGCGATCTCCGCCCGGCTGGCGCCCTGTTTGAGGGCGGATTCGGCATGCACCGCGATGCAGCCATCGCAGCGGGTGGTGACCGCCACCGCCAGGGAGATCAGCTCGCGGGTCTTGCCATCCAGGACACCCTCCTTGCTGCCGGCGGATGAGAGCAGCTGATAACCCTTGAGGGTATCCGGGCTCAGGGTGCCCAGCTCCATCACGCGGCCGGTCAGTTCTTTACGGTATTGTGCCCAATCTTGCATCTTGACTCTCCTCTGGGGTGAACGGGCACCTGCCCGTTCGATGGAGCCAGTATTGCATCGAGGAGTGATTCAATTAATACTTAAAAGACGCAAATAAACACCATATCGAATCATGATTGACATAGATCAGTTGATCGGCCAGGCCGGGATCCGCGGCTCCTTCGATGTGCGCTGCCTCTATCGCGGCGGCTTCGCCCTCCCCCACCCGCAGAGCCCGAGCGGGGTCATGCCCTTTCATCTGCTGATGAAGGGGGAGATCCGGGTCAGTACCCAACAGGGTCAGGAGGTGACCCTGCAACCGGGTGAGCTGCTGCTGCTGCCGGGGGGAGAGCCCCATACCATCTGGCGGGGCGGCGACCCCCTGGCGGACATCGAAGATGACGCAGGCCTGTTGCCCGTTCGTGGCGACGGAGGGGATGAAGTGGAGTTTCTGTGCGGCGAGTTTCATTACCAGGGCCCCCTGCGCCCCCTGCTGCTGGACGCCCTGCCAAGCCCGCTGTGCATCCCCCTGCTGGCCAGCGAGTCCCGCGAGGCGCTGGCCCTGGTGCTGGCCCTGATCCGCCAGGAGCTGACCCGTGAACAGCAAGGATCGAGCGCCGTGCTGACGGCCCTGAGCCAGGTGTTGCTGGCCATGGGGCTGCGCGCCCACGCCAGCGATCCCGGCGGGGCGCTTGGCCTCATCGGCGCCCTGCAGGATGCGCGGCTGGGTCGCTCCCTGCAAGCCATGCTGGCCAATCCCGCCCATCCCTGGAGCGTGGACGAACTGGCGACCCTGGCCGCCATGTCGCGTGCCACCTATTTTCGCCATTTCCGCCAGCGCCTGGGGTGCAGCGTCTGGGAGTTCATGGTGCGGGTACGCATGGTGCGGGCGGCGGAGCTGCTGCGCCAGCCGGATCACCTGCCCATCGGCGAGGTGGCCCAGCGGGTGGGTTATCAGTCCGAGGCGGCTTTCGCCAAGGCCTTCAAGCAATCCACCGGGCTCGCCCCTGGCAAGTTTCGCCAGCAGGGGCAGGCCTTCGGGGAGTGACGGGCAAAAAAAGACCCCGCTGCACGCAGCGGGGTCTGTGATCGTCAGGCTGTCCGGTGAGCGGGATCAGTTGCTGAGGGTTGCGAACAGGCTCTGTTCCAGGCTGCCGCGGGAGACGCAGACCGGCGTGATGGAGGGAGCCAGTACCCGTTCACCCGAGCCTTCGACGAAATAGAGCTGGGTGTTGCCCTTGACGTTGACGGTGGCGACGCTGTTGTTGCCGCTCTGGGTGATGATCAGGTTGATCTGCAGATTGGGGTTGCCCAGCGCCACTTTGGAGCCCATGGTGCCACAATCCAGCCACTCCAGGCCGTCGGCCGAGTTCTCAACGTTGGCGGTCATCAGGCCGGAACCACGCTGGCTGTTCTCGATGTTGAGGCCGTGATCCCCAAACCACTTCTCGGCCCGGGCCCACACCAGATCCACCGGGATCTGCATCTCCTGGGTATTGTTGGTCGCCTTGGCAACCGGCGGGGTATAGCGATATTGCTCGCCACCGTTGTTGTCACTGGCACAACCGACCATCAACAGGGCCAGGGCGCCCCCCATTATCTTCTTCATGCTGCTTCTCTCGTCCATAAGGCCACCACAGGCCAATCGGCGGCTATTATGAGGCCGGCGCGACAGGCTGTCAGCAGGGATCGGCACAAATGATCGCCATTAACCCAAGCTTTACAAAATTGGCTTGTTATCATAGATTTGCTCGAAATCTCCCCGGTGGACGCCCACGTGCCTTCCTCGCTCAACCTGGCTCTGCTCCAGCAGATCATCGACCAGTTGCCCATGAATATCTTTTGCCGGGATGCCAGCGGACGCTACCTGTTCGCCAACCAGATATTCGCGCAAGAGGCCGGACTGCAGCACCCCAGCGAGCTCATCGGCAAGACGGATGCCGAGATGCCGTGGGGAGATCTGTTCAGGGAGGAGGATCAACGTCTGCTGGCCGAGGGCCACCCCTTGCTCCACCAGCAGCTGCACTGTCATAGCGGCGAACACACCAGCTGGATGGAGATCCACAAGGTGCCCCTCTATGACGAGCAGGGCAATCCCCTCGCCCTGTTTGGCATGGTCAGCGCCATCGATCAGCGCAAGGAGCTGGAGCAGACCTTCCGCCAGCAACAACTGCTGCAACGCCGCCTGCTGGATGCCATCCCGGATCTCATCCGGCTGGAGGACCATCAGGGGGTGCTCATCGACTGCAATCAGGCCTTCCTCGATTTCATGGGGCTGACGGCGAGCGAGGCCATCGGCCATCGCGTCACGCCGCACCTGCCGGTGAAACAGACCATGGGACAGGGCGAGTACTGCCTGATGGATGCGGAGGGTCAGGGCCGCCATCTGGAGATCACCCGCATCGAGGTGCCGGACGAAGAGGGCAACGCCCTCGGCATCCTCACCCTGGGCCGTGACATCACGGGGCTGCGCACCACCCAGGCCCAGTTGCAGCAGGAGCAGCATTACGACAGCCTCACCGGCCTGCTCAAACTCTCCCACTTCCTGCAGACCAGCCGTCATCTGGGCGCTCGCAAGGCCAGCCTGCTGCTGCTGGACTTGCAACATTTTCGCGAGATCAACGATCGCTTCGGCATCCGCGTCGCCGATCGCCTGCTGAGCCAGGTGGCTCGCCGCCTGCAACGGCTGGCGCCTCCCAACTCCCTGCTCTGCCGGGTCGCCGCCGATGACTTCGCCCTGCTGCTGCCGGAGCTCCCCATCCCCTTGAGCGACTGGGGCCGCAACCTGCAGCAGGAGCTGATGATCCCCTATCAGGTGGAGGAGCACAGGATCCAGATCCCGGTCTTCCTCGGTATCGCCCACGGCAAGGCCAAGGATGCCGAGCGTCTGCTGAGCCACGCCGAGGCGGCCCTCGCCCAGGGCAAACGCCAGCAGCAGCACTGGACGCTGTTCGACCCCGAACTCGATGCCAAACTCAGGCGCCGCCAGCTCATTGCCGCCCAGTTGCCCCTTGCCATCAAGTCGGCCCAGCTGACCGCCGTCTACCAGCCCATCATCTGCACCCACAACGACAAGTTGCACGGTGCCGAGCTGCTCTGCCGCTGGCCCCACGCCGAGTTGGGGATGATCTCTCCCGATGAGTTCATCCCCCTGGCCGAAGAGCTCGGCCTCATCGGTCAACTCGGCCAGTTGATGCTGGAGCAGGGCTGCGCCCAGCTGGCCCATTGGCAACAGGTGGCGCCGGATCTGGTGCTCTCCGTCAATCTGTCGCCGCTGCAATTTCGCGATCCCGAGCTCTGCCAACAGATCTTCGCCTGCATCGAGCGCCACGGCCTCGCCCCCTGGCAGCTGGAGCTGGAGATCACCGAAGGGGTGTTGATGGAGAATGCCGACGAGATTGAGAGCAACCTCGCCAGTCTGATCGAGGCGGGCTTTCACCTCGCCATCGATGACTTCGGCACCGGCTACTGTTCACTGGCCTACTTGCCGAGGCTCCAGGTCGCGACCCTCAAGCTGGACAAGAGCTTCACCCAGGGCTTGGCCACCAACCAGGCCACCACCGCCATCGTGCGCTCCGTCATCGGGCTGGCCCATGAGCTCGGCATCAAGATCACCGCCGAAGGGGTGGAGACGCCGGAGCAGCAGTCCTGGCTGGCCCAGGCCGGTTGCGACCGCCTGCAGGGCTACCTGTTCAGCCGCCCCTTGCCCCCCGACGAGTTTGCCCTCAGCTATCAGCTGCCCCAGCGCTGACGCTCACAGCAACAAGGCCACCCGAGGGTGGCCTTGTTGTGTTGGCAGAGGGCGACAGTGACACGCTGACTCCTGCAAGCCGGTGCCCCAACCGTCGTCATCCGCCCCGTCTTTTGCAAGCAAGTGGGCAGCCTCTTCCCGACAAGGTTGGGATGCGCGCCTTACTCCTGGAAGTAGGTGCCCCAGCCGTCGTAATCCACTCCGTATTTCTCAAGGATGGGCAGCATCTTCTCGATGTCGGCCAGGATGGGTTCAATCTCCAGCTTGCGTTCGACGGTGGCATCGAAGCAGAAGATGGTGGCGCCGTCATCCAGCTCCATCTCTTCGGCATCGGTCACCTCGAAGCCAGCCTTGAACAGGTCGACCGCCGCCTTCTCCAGCAGATCGAAATCCTGGCAGGCGAAGTGGTGCTCGATCTCGTAGTCCACATCCGGATTGCTGCCGTCGGCCAGCAGCTCGTTGACGATGGCGGTAGTCTCTTCGCGCCACTCCTGCATATTGATACTCATATAAACCCCTGACGCTCTTGGATGGATGTCGACACCTGGCCGCTGCGCCGCGCCAGTGGGTGCGACTCGCCCGCCAGGGCACAGTTGCGGCCAAGCATACTCGTAGAGCCCGGCCGGCTCAATGCGGCAACCCAAGATAAGTGCCGGGCCCCCTCCCTCCCAAATGGTGGTGGCCGGAAAAAGGCGCAAACAGCGCAATAAACCAGCGCTGAAAACCCCGTCAACAGATCCAGCCACCATGAACACCATCAATGGTGCACGGACCCAGTGGATCGTAAAAAAAGCAGTCTCTTTAACCACCGACGCCGGAGTGACAAACCGCCCCCACGCAGGTATCAAGGGACGCGGGTGAATCACTACCCGCCAGGAAAGCGGAGCCCCGTGGGCTCCCTTTTTGATCATGTGAAGGAGCACATAGTAATGCCTAAAAAAACAATAATGAGCCTGCTTGTCAGCTCGACCCTTATGATTGGAAACCACGCCCTGGCCGCCCCGGCCCACGGCCCCTTTGATGCCCCCCTTGCCGACGAGGTGAAGGTACTGGAGATGCTCAAGAAGAGCGGCCGCATCCCGACCCTGGCCTCGCCGGAGCAGGAGCAGGCCGCCCTGGCCCGCTACTACCGCGAGAAGGCTCGCACCTACCCAGGCAGCAGCGGCAGCCTGGCCCAGAAGGAGGGCAAGGTGCGGGAGACCATCCTCAAGAAGATCCGGCTGAACGGCACGGCGCGCCCCGGGGATCGGGTGCCCACCCTGCAGCTCAAGTCCATCGAGCAGGAGACCTACAGAGGCAAGATGCGCAAGGACAAGATCCTCGCCATCCTGGTGGACTTCCCCGACTACCCGAAGAACAGCCTGAGCCCCGAGCTCACCAAGATGTACTACCCGGACTACAACCCGGCCCACTACAACGATCTGCTGTTCTCCGCCAAGGGCTATGCGGGCCCTAACGGCGAGCGGTTCATCTCCATGCGCCAGTTCTACGAGCAGCAGTCCGGCCAGAGCTACAGCGTGCGCGGCCAGGTGGCGGGCTGGTATACCGCCGAGAAGAGCGCCACCTACTACGGCAGCAACAAGGATGAGACCGCTGTGCGGGAGCTGGTGAAGGAGGCTCTGATCCAGGTGGCCGGGGATCCGGCCATCGACCTGTCCGAGTTTGATCAGGAGGATCGTTACGATCTCAACGGCAACGGCAATCGCAACGAGCCGGACGGCCTCATCGACCACCTGATGATCTTCCACTCCAGCGTGGGGGAAGAGGCGGGTGGCGGCGATCTCGGCGAGGATGCCATCTGGGCACATCGCTGGAATCTCGGCGCCCCCTACCCCATCCCCGGCACCAGCAGCCCGAACGGCAACTTCGGCGGCCAGTATGCTGCCTATGACTACACCATCCAGCCCATCGACGCGGCGGCAGGAGTCTGCGCCCATGAATATGGCCACGATCTGGGACTGCCGGACGAGTACGACACCAAGTACAGCGGCAAGGGGGAGCCGGTGGCGACCTGGTCCATCATGTCATCCGGCTCCTGGGCCGGGGTGATCGGCGGCACCGAGCCCACCGGTTTCTCCGCCTGGGCCAAGGAGTATCTGCAGGCCTCCCTCGGCGGCAACTGGCTGCACGGCAGCAACGTGCACGTCGACGAGCTGAACGGTCGCGGCAACGTCTACATGCTGGATCAGGCCAACGACAAGGGGCGCAACGACGATGTGGTGCGCATCAACCTGCCTCCCAAGCAGATCCCCCTCAATCCCCCCTACGCCGGCCAGTACCAGTACCACGGCGGCAAGGGCAACAACCTGGACAACCGCATGAACCTCGCGCTGGATCTCAGCGGCAGGCAGAGCGCCAGCCTCAGCTTCAAGGCCTGGTACCAGATTGAGGAGGGCTTCGACTACGCCAGGGTACTGGTCAACGGCGAGCCCATCCCGGGCAACCTGACCCGCACCGACGATCCGAACGGCGTCGGCTTCGGGGTCGGCATCACGGGGGATTCCGGCGGCTGGGCCGATGCCGACTTTGACTTGAGCCCCTGGGCCGGCCAGCGCATCACCCTCAGCCTGCAATACCAAAGCGATGCGGGTGTGGCCGAGAACGGCCTGTTCGTGGATGAGCTGCAGGTCATCGCCGATGGGGAGACCCTGCTCAGCGACGGCGCCGAGGGAAGCAGCGCCTTCACCCTCGCCGGTTTCGTGCAGAGCAACGGCAAGGAAGCCAAGGATCACTACTATCTCGCCGAGTGGCGCAACCACGCCGGGGTCGACAAGGGGCTGGCCCACATCAACGTGGCGGATCAGCTGATGCGCTACGAGCCGGGCCTGCTGCTCTGGTACGTGGACAACAGCCAGAGCAACAACTGGGTCGGCCAGCATCCGGGTGAGGGTTTCCTCGGGGTGGTGGACGGGGATCAGCGCACCCTGCACTGGAGCGATGGCGCCGTCGCCGGCACCCGCTACCAGATCCACGATGCCACCTTCAGCTTAGGGTTCCAGCGTCCTCTCGATCTCACCCATCCGAGCGGTGCCCTGCTGCGAGACTTCTGGGTGACGCCGAACCGGGTCTTCAAGGACTCGCGCAGCTATCAGAGCGAGGCGATCCCGGACGCAGGTCGGCTGCTGCCCGAATATGGCCTCAAGATCAGCGTCACCGGTCAGGCCAGGGACATGAGCACGGGTCGCATCATCGTCAGCCGCCACTGAGACAGATCGAGACGATGGGGGCCAATGGCCCCCTTTTTCATGACAAGTGGCTGAAAAGTCGTGCACTCTGGCTCTCTGCCAGGGTAAAAATCCCCCACAAGAGGCTGGATTGTTCGGTTATCGAGCGAACGGCACCACAATCTGCACCCCGTGGTTGACACCTCAGTCCAGAAGAGGTTTAATGCGCGCCGTTGCCCAGATAGCTCAGTCGGTAGAGCAGGGGATTGAAAATCCCCGTGTCGGCGGTTCGATTCCGTCTCTGGGCACCAACAATTCCTCCTTAGTTCAGTCGGTAGAACGGCGGACTGTTAATCCGTATGTCACTGGTTCAAGTCCAGTAGGAGGAGCCAAATTTGAAAGGCCCGCTCATCTGAGCGGGCCTTTTCGCATTTCGTCATCCTCGTCGTGCCTCCCTAATAGCGGTTCTCGTCCCCGTGCCAGACATGTCCGGCGGAGCAGGCCCGCGCCACCTCGTGGCAGGGGTCATCCGCATGACTGCGAAAGAAGTGCTGATCCTGCTGTAGCAGGAGCGAGCTCATCGAGTGGCTGATGCCGGCAAGCGCCTCCCCGGCAGTCAATCCTGCCACCCGGTGATCGGTGGCCAAATGAGCCAATACTTTTTCACGACTATTCATGATCGCCTCCCTCGATGAACTGAGCCGTCTCTTGACCATAGCAGTCCCCCTTCCCATCCCGCAAACCCGCGCCGACAAAGGGTTTCAGGCTAGTCCGGCGATGACGAGCGAGGTGCGGCCCATGTAAAAGGCCCGCTCAGGAGAGCGGGCCTTTTACATTCATGGCTAGCCGCCGTTACAGGCCGCCAGCAGCAAGGTGGCCCCACAGGTGGCGCTGAACATCAGCAATCCAGCCTGCAACACCCCTTCGGGATCCGTCGGTTTCTTTCTCTTCCTGAACCTTATCCATCTAGGCTTCATCGAGCCCACCTCATCCTTTGGTGCACCAGGGTGCGCATCCCCTGCCCTCCTCGGCAGGCGGCTCATCTTTGACCGGCCAGGGTCCTTCGTCAATGGCCCCTGGCGGATAAATTTTCAGCTATGAGCCGGATGAAACCAATGGATGCTAACCCCTTATCAGCAATGCGTTAACAATCCAGAAAACCGGCGTGACCCGATCGCGAGCCAGGGCTATGATGAGGCCGACGTTTTCATCCCAGAGAGATCCCAGATGAGCAGCCCCTTGCATTACGTGCTGGATGGCATCCATTGCGAGCCACACTTCTTCACCGTGCCCCTCGACCACCAGCAGCCCGATGACGAGGCGAGCCTCACTCTCTTTGGTCGCACCCTCTGTCGCAAGGACAGGCTGGACGATGACCTGCCCTGGCTGCTCTACCTGCAAGGGGGCCCGGGCTTTGGCGCACCGCGCCCCAGTGCCAGCGGCGGCTGGATCAAGCGGGCCCTGCAGGAGTTTCGGGTACTGCTGCTCGATCAGCGTGGCACGGGCCACTCCAGCCCCATCCACGCCGAGTGGCTGACTCACCTCAACCCTCGCCAGCAAGCCGACTACCTCAGCCATTTTCGCGCCGACAGCATAGTGCGGGACGCCGAGCTCATCCGCGAGCAGCTCAGCCCGGACCGTCCCTGGAGCCTGCTCGGCCAGAGCTTCGGCGGTTTTTGCAGCCTCACCTACCTCTCCCTGTTCCCCCAGAGCCTGCACGAGGTCTACCTCACCGGCGGCGTGGCCCCCATCGGCCGCAGTGCGGACGAAGTCTATCGCGCCACCTATCAACGGGTCGCGGACAAGAACCGCGCCTTCTTCGCCCGCTTCCCCCACGCCCAGGCCATGGCGAACCGGCTGGCGAAGCACCTGCACAACCACGACGTGCGCCTGCCTAACGGCCAACGGCTGACGGTGGCGCAATTGCAGCAACAGGGACTGGATCTCGGGGCCAGCGGCGCCTTCGAGGAGCTCTATTACCTGCTGGAGGACGCCTTCATCGGCGAGCGGCTCAACCCCGCCTTCCTCTATCAGCTGCAAGCCATGCAGCCGTTCAACACCAACCCGGTATTCGCCATTTTGCACGAGGCCATCTACTGCAAAGGCGCCGCCAGCGACTGGGCGGCCGAGCGGGTAAGACGCGAATTCCCGGCCCTCGACTGGGCCCCCGGCCAGGATTTCGCCTTCACCGGCGAGATGATCTTCCCCTGGATGTTCGAACAGTTCCGCGAGCTCATCCCTTTGAAAGAGGCCGCCCATCTGCTGGCCCAGAAAGCGGACTGGGGTCCCCTCTACGACCCGGCGCAGCTTGCCCGCAACCCCGTGCCGGTGGCCTGCGCCGTCTACGCCGAGGACATGTACGTGGAGTTCGACTATTGCCGCGAGACCCTCAAGGGCCTTGGCAACAGCCGCGCCTGGATCACCAACGAGTACGAGCACAACGGTCTGAGGGTCGACGGCGAGCAGATCCTGGACAGGCTCATCCGGCTGAATCGGGATCGCTGAGCCCCGGCAGGCAACCACTGCCAACAATAACGATAGAGGGCGGACAATAAGCCGCCCCATCCCCTGGAAGCAGCACAAAATAATAAGGAACATCCATTGGAACATCCGGAAATATCGGCCGGCTGGCTAAGCCGTCTCTTTTATCACTGGACCGGTCCCCTGCTGCGCAAGGGGCTGAGCCAGCCTCAGGTCAGCCTCGACGATCTCTATCCCCTGCTGCCGGAAGACAGGCGCGACCAGCGGGCCGATGCCTTCCTCGCCCTCACCGCCAAGGCCCCGGTGCGCCCCTGGCCCATCACCGCCTTCATCTGGCGCCACTATCGCGGACGCATCGGTCTGCTCACCCTGTTGCAACTGCTCGGCATGCTGGCGACCCTGGCCAGCCCCTGGCTGCTCAACCACAGCATGACCCAGCTCGGTGCAGGCGCCGATACGAGTCACAAGCTGCTATTGGCCCTGGCCTTGTTCGCCTCGGTGCTGGCATCCGGCATGCTGGCGGAGCATTCGCTGCAACTGGCCCTCAAGATGCACGTGCCCATCCGGCGGCTGCTGGCGGAGTCCCTGCTCGCCAAGGTGATGAAGCTCGGCGGCAAGAGCTTTGACGACAGGGCCGGTGGCCGGGTGCAAAACCTCATCAACCGGGACGTGTGGGACATCACCTGGATCCTGGCAGACCCCGCCATGCCGCTCACCATGGCCCTGCAACTGGGGGGCACCATCGCCCTGCTGGTGTGGCAGGTAGGCAGCGCGGGCCTGGTGGGCTTCGCCGTGCTGGCCCTGCTGCTGCTGGTCTCCACCCGGGTGGTGCGCCGCATGAACCAGCAGGAGCAGCAGCTCAAGCGCAGGCAGGACGAGCGCAACGGCATCCTGGCGGAGTACATCAAGAAGTTGCGGCTGGTGCGCCAGAACGGCCTCGGGGCCTTCTTCACCCGGGCCGCCAACGACAAGCGCCAGCAGGAGCTCGGCGTACTCGGCCGGGTGCTCAAGCTCGATGCCATCAACAGCTTCCTGATGATGAGCACCCCGCTCCTGGTGACGCTGGCCACCTTCACCACCTATCTCGCCTCGGGCCAGAGTCTGACCCTGCCCCAGGTCTTCACCACCATCGCCCTGTTCGCAGTGCTGCGCATCCCCATGATGCGTCTGCCCTATCTCATCCGCACCCTGATCAACTTCAACACCGGTTTCAACCGCCTGTGCGAGTTTCTGAACAGCCCGGAGCAGCACCGGGATCTCACTGACCCCAGCCTGCCGCTCGGCAGCCTGCAGTTATACAAGGTCACCGCCCAGCATCAACAAAAAACCGTGCTGCAAGACATCAGCCTCGCCATAGCACCTGGGGAACTGGTGGGGATCACGGGCGCCACCGGCGCCGGCAAGAGCTGCCTGCTGCACCTGGTCGCCGGTTTTGACAACGACTTTGCGGGCAGCATCCGCCGCCACGGCCGGGTCGCCCATCTGGGCCACAAGCCCTGGCTGATGAACGACAGCATTCGCAACAACATCCTGTTCGGCCAGCAATGGGATGAGGAACGCTACCAGTGGGTGCTCGGGGCCTGTGCCCTCGGCGCCGATCTGGGGCTGCTCAGCCACGGGGATCAGACCCTGGTGGGGGAACTCGGCACCCGTCTCTCCGGCGGCCAGCAGCAGCGGGTCGCCCTGGCCCGCGCCCTCTATGCCAAGGCCGACATCCTGCTGCTGGACAACCCGCTGTCGGCATTGGATCCCATCGTCTCGGCCCAGGTGCTGGAGCAGGGGCTGGCCTTCAAACCGGGGCCGACCCGGCTGCTGGTGAGCCACGACCCCGACGTGCTGGCCCGCTGCGATCGGGTGATCCGCATCGAGCAGGGGCAGTTGGTGGAGCTCGATGCCCACCAGCTGGCGGATCTCGCCGTGCACCCGCCACCCACCCCGACGCTGGCCCCGCAAGAGGCTGAGCTGTTCAGCGAAGAAAAAGTGGTGGAGGGCAAGGTGGACTGGGGGCTGTTCGGCTTCATGTGGCAGCGTCTGGCCGCCCCCGGCGCCATCCTGATCGCCCTGCTGCTCACCCTGGGCCAGGAGGGGCTGCGCATCGCCTCGGATCTCTGGCTCGGTGGCAAATCCGAAGTGAGCGACGTCGGCTCACTGCTCGGCATCTATGTGCTCTTGGGGGCCGGCTCCCTCGTCTTCATCATGGTGGTCCGGGTCATCAACTACAAACTCGGTCTCAAGCTGGCCTGGACCCTGTTCGACGGCATGCTGGGGCGCATCAGCCGCGCCCCCATGGCCTTCTTCGACAAGGTGCCCCAGGGGCGCATCCTCAACCGCTTCGACCGGGATCTGGGGGAAGCCCAGGAGGTACTGCTCTCCATGCTGATGGGGCTGTTCGCCATGTTGATCTCGGTGCTGTTGCAGGTGGTGGTCATTGGCATCAACATGCCCCTGCTGCTGCTCATCGCCCCCCTGGTGGGCTGGGCGCTCTATGTGCTGCAACGCCGCTACCGGGCGGTACAGCTCAAGCTGCGGCGCCAGTCATCGGTACTGCGCTCCCCGCTCTACATCAGCATCAGCGAGACCATTCGCGGCGCCCCCGCCCTGCGCCTGGCCGGGGCCGAGCGCTTCGCCCTGAATCAGGTGCTGCTGCACTATGACAACAACCTGCGCAGCTGGTACACCACCACCTCCATCAACCGCTGGCTCGGCATGTACCAGACCCTGCTTTCCGCCGCCCTGGTGGGGGCCGTGGCACTGATGGTGGCCTTCAGCAGCAGCTCCCTGCTGGGAGCCGTGGCCATTACCTACGCCTTCACCGCCTCCGCCATGCTCAACTCCCTCATCCGCAACTTCGCCGAGGTGGAGCAGGTGATGAACGCGGTGGAGCGGGTGCGGGAATACAGCGAGATAGAGAGCGAGCGCCAGACAGGGGAGACTCTCGCCACCTCCCATCCGGCCGTGCGCTTCGACAACCTGGGGCTGCGCTATCCCGGTGCCAGTCAGTGGGCCCTGCACAAGGTCAGTTTCGTACTGGCCCCCGGCGAGAAGGTCGGGGTGTGCGGGCGCACCGGCGCCGGCAAGAGCTCGCTGCTCGGGGTCATGCAGGCCATGTACCCCAACGCCCAGGGAGAGATCTATTACGGCGATCAGCCGCTCTCGGCGCTGGCCCCCGAGGCGGTGCGAGATCTTTACGACACCGTCTCCCAGATCCCCCTCACCTTCTTCGGCACCTTGCGTGCCAACCTGGCGCCGCTGACCGAGCAGGACGACGAGGCCCTGAAGCAGGCGCTGACCCGGGTGGGCCTCGCCGAGCGCTGCGCCGATCGGCTGGACGAGGATCTCGACAAGTTGCAGCTCTCCGCCGGCGAGACCCAGCTGCTGGTCATCGCCCGCATCCTGCTGTCCCGCCGCCCGCTCATCGTGCTGGACGAGGCCACCTCGGATCTCGATCACATCGGCATGCGCAAGATGGCGGAGCTGCTCTATCGCTACCGGCCGGAGGCGAGCTATCTGGTCATCGCTCACCACCTGGAACCCCTGCTGTCGGTCGACAAGGTGGTGGTGATGGAGGCGGGGACAGTGGTGGAACAGGGGGCGCCGGTCAGCCTGCTCGCAAACCCGGGCTCCCGCTTCCACCAGCTGTTCGCCGGCCAGGTTAATCGCCAGGTGGCGCAGATAGACATCTAACTCCCATCACCATGCAAAAAAGGCAGCCCGCGGGCTGCCCTTTTTGCATTTCCCAGTGTCGTGTCCTAAATGATTGGCCTCCGCCCCTCAAGGACAAGGTGTATGGAGATTGTATTCACCTGACAGTTGCCCACAAAAGGGAGTGGTCATACGGCTTCAAACCGGATAACAAAACGGTACCCCTACCGTGTTATCCGGAGTCACCGTATGACCACCAACGAGAAAGTAGCACGTCGTAAACTCAGCCTGCTAGAGCTCGCCAAAGAGCTCAATAACGTCAGCAAAGCCTGCAAGCTCATCGGCTACAGCCGCCAGCAGTTCTACGAGATTCGCCGTAACTACCAGACCTATGGCGCCGAGGGCTTGCTCGACAAACTCCCCGGCTGTAAAGGCGCTCATCCCAACCGGGTCGCTCCCGAGATTGAGCAAGCCATCCTCGATTACTCTCTCACCAGACCAACCCATGGCCCGCTGCGGGTCGCGCAAGAACTGGCTCTGCAAGGCATCAACGTCAGTGCGGGCGGTGTGCGCGGCGTGTGGCAACGTCACGACTTGCTCTCCAAGCATGACCGCTTGTTGCGCCTCGAGAAAACCCATAGGGAACAGACGATTGAGCTCAATGACGAGCAGATCCGCCTGCTCGAGCGCTTCAGCCCCGAGTTTCGCGAACGCCAAATTGAGGTTCACTACACCGGGGAACTGGTGGCGGTCGACACCTTCTTCGTCGGCGCACTCAAGGGGGTAGGCAAGGTGTATCTGCAAACCGTGCTGGACTGCTACAGCCGCCACGCCTGGGGACGGCTCTACACCAGCAAGCTGCCGGTGACCTCGGTTCATGTGCTCAACGAAACGGTCCTGCCGTTCTTCGAGGCTCACGAGGCGCGGGTCTATACCATCTTGTCGGACAACGGGCGCGAGTTCTGTGGGCGCCCTGACCATCATCCCTACGAGCTGTTCCTGCAACTGGAGGGGATTGAGCACCGGACCACCAAGGTACGCAGACCGCAGAGCAACGGCTTTATCGAGCGGCTACATCGTACCCTGCTGGATGAACACTTCCGTATCAAGGGGAGGACAACCTGGTATGAGTCGGTAGAGCAGATGCAGACAGACCTGGACAGCTACCTGGAGCACTACAACACCCAGCGGCCACATCAGGGCAGGATGATGGAGGGTCAAACCCCCTACAGCATGTTCAAAAAGGGTCTGAAATTGATACCGAAGGAAGTGCGCACTAAAGTAGCGTAAACAAGACACCGGTTTGAGGCCGGTGTCAGGTGATAACTAGATCTGTACAGACAAGGCTTCAATGCTGAAGAAGCTAAAAATATGTTTCTATTACACTATTAAATAAAATTAGCCATATTGTCACAAATTGTAAAAATAAATATGGAGAGCAAGAAATCCAATACCTTGTCATATTCATCTTCACTTCATTATTTATCATCCAGATCATTTTATAATGACAAAAAACAACATATATCTTTATGGGAATGATATTTTTGCTATAAGATTTACATCTCTAGATGTTGCAATCACATACAGTATATATACATTCAATATTCATATTTAAATACTGTCAAAAAATTCTCAGCTTCCAAACCAAACGCAATGTGGACCCAATCAAACCCACAGCATGAGAACCTAGATCACAAGAAAGTCAACACCCCAAAAAAATCAAAAAAAATACACAAAAAGGAAACATTTGGAATACAACTGAGAAACAACAATCAAGATAATTTGTTTTTCAATTGTTTTTTGTAGAAGAAATCTTACTTTTATAAACAAAATGCCTAAGGATCACCCGAATGTGATTTTTGTTGCAAAAAAATACACTTTTGATAGATTCCGTTCCTGAATTCAAATGACAACGCAATTGCTAAAAACATCAGTAAACTTGTGAGAGAATGAAGTAAACTGCGACACTTGGCGTCGCAAGATGCGTACTCTCGTTACATCCCTTGTGAAAATCATCCAGGGTGCGGTAGCTATGAATTTATAGAGATAATTATCAATTGATGCTGCTTCCTGCTCAGACCTCTGTCTATTTTACACCACTTTAATTGATGGCTTTCTCAATATTTTTTCCCGTCCCTTCTTGAACATGCTGTCAGAATGACTCCCTCGATGATTCAATGATGCCCCAGATGTACCCGTTGGATTTGATTGTTGTGTTCCACGTGGCGATCCAATCCACCAATTCATACTAGGTAACCTTCCATTAGGAGCGTTTTTTCAGCTAACAAGGCACTATTCCTTTCAGATGTTGGAACAGTTCGTATAGGTGATGGCCTGTTCAGAGGAGTGCAGAGTTTGCAGGTGAAATCTCCAATAGAATCTATAGCCCTGCAACTCTTAAGCATTGAATGGCTGTAATACCGCTGTTCGGTTTATTAGGTACATGAATTGAGAAGGTCAGTAACTTGTTCGTGCGGTTCCGTTCTTTAGCATGGTGCGTCTACAGTTCTGTTTTGGTTATCGATACATAGCCCTTTGAGCCTGAACGCCTCACGAAGAACATCAATCGCTACCAGTCATCACTGTAGTCGCTAGCTATCTAACGCTCTCTTAATTCCGTGCTGAAACATTCAAATGGATCATTTATCTCATTCGTCTGCTTCTAATGGACTTTCTAAAAACGCAATGAATTGGCCGAGCTTGGAGCGCAACTCGTGGCGCAGCCATATTCTTCCACTAACACAGCAGCGGCATTGACGCTGGTGCCATGCAAAGCTAAACCGGTAGACTGAAAGTAGGCTTGGTGAAACAGCAATCATTGTCTGTTTTAAATAGAACTAATGAGTCGTTAGTGTTTTTATGATAGCAGTTTTTAGCTGCATGAATTCTATATAAAAACTATCAGCACAACTGACATTCATAATGGCACCATTGGAATGTCTTCCAACATATTAAAACCGCACTATTTTATATAACAAATCCAAATAAGACTGAATAACTTTAACTTTTATCGCTATAAAACATTTATCAAGGCTTTCTTTAAATGAAATTTATACTAATCCCCTGGATGATCTCAGCAGTGACGCTGAGCGCTATCGCTGCACCAGATATCAGCCCGCAAATGATGGAACAGTTCAAGCGACTGCCCGCGGATCAGCAGCAAGCTCTGGCAAAGAAATACGGTATTTCTGTCGACCAGTTCCAGAATGCCAGCGCCATGACTCTTGTCACCCCGTCAACACCGGTGGCGGCGCCACGGGAAGTTGACTATAGCCAGGTATCCCAACGCCCGCTGATTGCAGGGGTGGCCCAGCCAGGGGAACTCCAACCATTTGGTTACAATGTGTTCGCTGGAGAACCCATCCTCGATGCTCCTGTGACCGACATGCCCGTTTCTGATGACTATGTCCTTGGACCAGGTGATGAAATCCACGTGCAGCTTTATGGCAAGGAGAATGCAGTTTATGATTTGAGCATCGGTCGTGAAGGATATATCGACTTTCCCAGCCTGGGTCCTATTTCAGCCAGTGGATTGACTTTCCAACAATTCAGAAGCGACCTTGAAGTCCGGATCAAGGAGCAGATGATAGGCGTCAATTCCTTCATCAGCTTTGGTTCCATGCGTACCATGCAGGTATTTGTGATGGGGGATGCTTATCGTCCCGGTGCTTACAACGTCAGTGGCATGGCGACCGTCACCCAGGTCTTGCAGGCGGCGGGTGGTATCGATACCGTCGGCTCCCTGCGCAAGCTCCAGGTCAAGCGGGCCGGGCAAAAAGTCATCGATGTGGATCTGTACAAGATGCTGGTCTGGGGAGATACCAGCCAGGATATTCGTCTGCAGGCGGGGGATACCGTCTTCGTCCCTGCCAAAGGCAGTGAAGTGTCCATCAGCGGGCTGGTCAAGCGCCCCGCCATCTACGAATTGAGAAATTCGGCGCCGCTTGCAGACGTGCTCACCTTAGCCGGTGGCGTAAAGGCCTCCGCCTTGCAGGAGATTTCGGTAGAACGTCATACAGACACCGGCCTGAAGGTATTCAACCTGACGCTGGCCAATGCCCATGACCGTCTGTTCAGCATCCGGGACGGCGACAAGATTTCGGTCAAACCGAGTAGCACCGAATACAGTCAAGCTATCGTCGTCAAAGGGGCTGTGGTCCGTGATGGCGTCTACAGTTACACCCCAGGTACCCGCATCAGCAACATACTCAAAAGTATTCAGCGGGACCTTATCTCCGCAACAGATCTGAGTTATGCCCTGGTCGTTCGGGAAGTAGACTCCCAGCGCAATATCAATGTGCTTCAGTTCAACCTGGGTAATGCATTGCAGCATCCAGGCAGTAAGGACGATGTGGTACTCCAGGCCAGGGATCAGGTACTCGTGTTCCGTAATGATGCCACTGACCGCCTCAGAGAGGTGGCTGCGACCTCGACGAGAGTGACGGATCTCAAGGCTAAATCACGAGAGCTGAACAATGCCGCCATGATGAGGACCGATGTATCCACCGGGGCCGATGTCAAAAATGACGAACTCAACGGCGACAACCAACTCAAGCTTTCCTCCCTGTCCGACAAGACGGCCACAGATGCTGTGGTGGCGGATTCGCGCCAAACACTTCTGGCTCCCGTTATAGAGCGCTTGAAGGCGCAGTCCACCCTGGGCCAGCCGGTGAAGATCATGGAAATACGTGGCGAAGTGAAATACCCGGGCCTCTATCCACTGACCGATAATAGCCGTATGTCCGACGCAATCCTTGCTGCCGGTGGTTTTAATGAGCAAGCCAACGTTGTCGAACTGTCCCGCGTCAATGAACGAGGCGACAGTATCCTGGTACAAAACGAACGATTATCTCTAGACACAGCCAATAGCCCGTATGGTTCACCGCTGCTGCAGTCCAAGGACAACATCAACGTCCTGCCCCACCCCCAATGGCGAGAAGAAGCAACCGTCCAGGTCTTCGGTGAAGTGAAATTCCCGGGTACTTACACTGTACGCCGAGGGGAGAGCCTGCACGATCTGATTGAGCGCGTGGGAGGCATCACGACCTACGCCAATCCCAACGGAGCCATCTTCGCCCGCAAGGCTTTGCGCAAGCAGGAAGAAGAGCGGCTGGTGATGCTGCGTGATGAACTTCGTCAAGAGATCTCGACCATGACGTTGCGCAGACAAAGCACCATTGCCAACTACAGCAGCTCTCCAGCCGAAGCCATGACTGTGGTCAACCAACTGGAGAACAGCAAGGCCATCGGACGCATGACCATCGACATGCCGGCCCTACTGGCTGGAGAGAAACAGTCGGACATCTTGCTGGAAGATGGCGACAAGCTCTATATCCCGACCATGCAGAATGTGGTTTCCATCGCGGGCATGGTGCAGTTCCCCTCTTCCCATATCTACAAAGAAGAAACCAGCATCAACGAGTACATCAGCCTGGCCGGTGGTACCAAGAAGCAAGCCGATACCGATCGCGTCTATGTCATCAAGGCCAACGGCAGTGTGATGCTGCCCAATGACAGCTGGTTTGGCGGGCGCAAGAGTCTGGAGCCGGGGGACACCATCATTGTGCCGGTGGATTCCGACTATCTGGACAACCTGAGCATCATGTCTTCGGCGACCCAGATCATGTATCAATTGGGCGTCGCCTGGTCCGCCATCAAATAACGCGCTGGACGCGTCCTGTCATATTCCATAGGACTCATCAAATCATCATGGAAGCACAAAAAGCGAACGTCATTCCCTTGCCGAGGGATCTTGCTCCGGTAAGCGATGAAATCGATCTGCGTGAACTGGTTATAGCTTTGTGGCACGGCAAGTGGTGGCTCTTTGCCACAACCCTGATTGCCAGCTGCCTAGCTGTAGCATTCGCACTGTGGAGCCCCAACATCTATCGTGCCGAAGCGCTCCTGACGCCCTCTCTTGAGCAACAAGGTGGCGGACTCTCTGCGCTGGCCTCCCGCTTCGGTGGTCTGGCTAGCCTGGCAGGTGTCGATCTTGGCGATAAAGGTGGAGATAAAGCATCTATAGCAATCGAAGTAGGCAAATCAAGGTTATTTCTTGGTGATTTCATTCGCCGTCACCAGCTGGCTGTCCCCCTGATAGCAGTCACCGGCATGGATAAAACCACGGGGGAGCTGCTCATCGACCCCGAGGTCTACGACACCCAGGCCCAAAAGTGGGTCCGCGAGATGCCGCCCGGCAGGTCTCCCGAGCCGACAGACTGGGAACTCATCAAAGCTTTCAGGAGTTTGGTCAATCTCAACAGCGATCCCAAAACCGGGCTACTGACCGTCAGTGTCGACTTCTATTCCCCACAACTGGCAAAACAGTGGGTGGACTGGTTGATCGACGATCTCAACAGCACCATGAAACAGCGGGATCAGGAGGAGTCAAAACGCAATATCGCCTATTTGACCGAACAACTCTCCAAGACTTCCGTTGCCGATATGCAGAAAGTATTTTATCAACTGATAGAAGAACAGACCAAGACCTTGATGCTCGCCGAAGTCAATCAGGAATATGTTTTTAAAGTGCTTGACCCTGCCGTTGTCGCTGAAGAGAAAATAAAGCCAAAACGTGCACTCATCGTCGTATTGGGTGCCCTCTTGGGGGGCATGCTGGGGGTGATGATAATTTTGGTTAGATTTGCATTTCGTCATGACAAAAAATAATGGATGCAAATTTACCAGAAGATGATGGCTTGCCATCATGATAGAGTAAGACAATTGTCTATTATTCTTATTTTATAAGGGAAATATATGCAAAAGAGTGTTTTGATTATGACTGCACTGCTGGCCCTGTCCAGCCCGGCCATGGCTGCAGAAGCAGTCGCAGCTGGCGCTGGCGCCAGCACTGGTGGCGCTGCTGCCGGTGCCGGTGCTGCTAGCGCTGCTGCTGTCGGTGGCATCACCGCTGGTGCCCTGGCCGTTGGCGTAGCCACTGCTGCTGCCATCGGTGTTGCCGTTGCCGTTGCCAGCAGCAACAACGACAACGACAACCCCTCGACTGTGACCAGCACAGCTCGTTGATATAATGAAATAAAGACTGCCTCAGGGCAGTCTTTATTATTCTTCTATTTATTCAGTGATGTTTTCATGCTAATCAAGTGCATTCTTTTATTGCTATCAATGTTGTTGTTTGGCTGTGCAGACAGCAACGTTGATAGCTATCAACAGCTCAAATATATCTTCACTGCAGATGATGAGATAACAATTACCCCGGAAGCCATCGAAAAGCTGCCCTATGCCAGTGCATTGCTCACCGTTGACGACAGACCAACTGTATTGCTCGTGCTCGCCTTTGCCGAGGGGGATCGCCTCTCCTGGATCAGCAGCGACAGAGGCTTGATAGTGACCGAGCATGGTCGAATTACCAAAACGCTCAAGCTGGATAATGATCTTCGCTACTTCGCCGCCACCATGCCGGATCCCTTGAGTCAGGCCGTCATTCCCGGCGATGCCCAATTCAGTTATCTGGCCGAATGGGTGCAACTTCGCCACAGCGGAAGAAACCTCAACACCACCTTAAAACAGCTGGCCGATGAAAATCTGGATATAAATGGAAATATAATTCTAACCTCTCACTATGAAGAAACTGTGCAATCAATAAAAGATGACCAAGTGTGGACTAATTATTACTGGTTGGACAAAACATCCGGTGTGGTCAGAAAAACTATTCAGAAGTTAGGCCCTGACAATAACACCATCGAAATGGTCTTTACCAAGCCCTATTTGCCATGAAAAAAATCATATTTTCACTCTTGATTGGCTATACGCCATGGCTTTATGCCGACAGCGTCACCCGGGTGATCATCGGCAATGCCAGCAAAACCACCATTTCCCTCTCCGATAGCCAGCGCCTGGAACAACTGTTGAATGCGCCCGGCTTGCCCGGTGACACCTACTGGCCTGCCGCCATCATCTCCTCCCCCGCCCAAGATAAGTCTGCACAGCAAGCCAAAGAACAGCTGCTCAGCGATCTGAAAGCCCTCCAGGTTCTCTGGATGAGAGCGCATCAGGGAGGTCTGGTTCAGGCCACCCAGCAACTGCTGCGCGAGCTGGATCAGCTCGATGTGGCCGGCCGGATTGACATCAAGCTGGATCCGGATCTCAGCAGAGTGGAGCCTGCAAACGACCCTCGTCTGTCTGGCGACTATTCTCTCTATCTCTCTCGCAGGCCATCCAGCCTCTACCTGCTGGGATTGATCAACAGTCGCAGGTCCATGCCCCATGAACCAGCCAAGGGGCTGGCTGAATATTGGCAGGGCCACAGTCTGCTACCCGGCGCCAACCCTGGAGAGGTCTATCTCATTCAGCCGGATGGCCGCGTCCAGTTGTCCCCCGTCGCGGTGTGGAACGAATACCATATCGAGCCCATGCCGGGTGCAACATTATTTGCCGGCTTCGACCCTGAGCTGCTTCCTGCCAAATTCAAAAACATCAATCTCCGTATTGCCGACATGATTGCTAATCGGATACCCGAGTAATGCTGACCAGAATCGCCACTCTCTCGCTGCTTGTCTCACCCTTCGCGTTTGCCAACACGGACAGCTTCTCGCCAACTTTCCCCACCCAGAGTGATTTTGGTGGCGTAGGTCTGCTCCAGATGCCGACGGCACGCATGGCGCCCGAAGGCGAGTTTTCATTCAACTACATGGATGACCAGGAATACCGGCGCTGGTCCATCTCCATGCAGCCATTCGCCTGGCTGGAGGCCACCCTGAGATACACCGACATTCGCACCCGGCTCTATAGCAATGACGAGAATTTCAGCGGGGATCAGACCTACAAGGACAAGGGACTGGATGTCAAAGCCAGGCTATGGGATGAGTCCACCTGGCGCCCACAGGTCTCTGTGGGACTGCGCGATGTGATGGGGACCGGGCTCTTTGACAGCGAATACATCGTCGCCAGCAAACGCTACAAGAACCTTGATTTCACCCTGGGAATGGCGTGGGGAAACATGGGTCAGAGCGGCAACATCAAGAATCCCTTCTGTGAAGTCCGTGAAGGCTGGTGTCAGCGTGATGACGGCTTCTCGGGCAGCGGCGGCAAGTTTGAATTCGGCAGCCTGTTCCATGGCCCGGCGGCCCTCTATGGAGGGATAGAGTACCAGACCCCCTGGCAGCCCCTCAGGCTCAAGCTCGAATACGAGGGCAACGACTACAGTCACGAGTCGGCGGGGGCCATCGTTCAGAGCACCCCCATCAATGCGGGCATCGTCTACCAGCCCTACGATGTGTTCGACATGCACCTCAGCTATCAGCGCGGCAATACCCTGATGTGGGGGGTGACATGGCATACCAACTTCAACGATTCCTCTCTGTCGCTGCCCAAGGTCATGGATCCCCCCGTTCCTGCCTATCAGACCAGCCAGGTCGACTCCCTGGAGCAGGTCGACTGGTCGACGCTCTCTTCCCAGCTAGCCAGCAATGGGGGCTGGCAACAGGCCTCACTCTACAGTGATAAGGAGACCCTGACGCTGGAAGCAGAGCAGACCCGATACAGGGATCAGGCCCAGAGCGAGCAGCGAGCCACCCTGCTGGCCGTCAATGCCCTGCCTTCCACGGTGAAAGAGCTGCGCATCATCGAGCAGAAGCAGGGAATGCCCCTGCAGGAGAGCCGAGTCGATCTCGACTCCGTGCGTCGTGCCAACAGCGATCTCCCTCTAGGCCAGACACAAGAGATCGAGGTCAGCCGCCAGCCACCGGCCCCCGTCGAAGGAACTCGGCGCCATGGGGCCGAACCCCGCTCATGGGATTTCAAGATTGTGCCCAAGCTGAGTCAGTCCATCGGGGGAGCCGAAAGTTTCTACATGTACCAGCTCGGGTTGAATGCCAACACCGACTGGCACATGACCGAGCACGACTGGGTGAGCAGCACAGTATTCTTAAACCTCGTCAACAACTATGACAAGTTCAATTACACCGAGCCGCCGCCCGATGGAGAGGCCCTTCCCCGGGTCCGAACCTGGGTGCGGGAGTACGTCACATCGTCGGATGTGCTGCTCAACAACCTGCAGCTCACCCACATGGACAAGTATGGTGAGGCTTGGTACGCCCAGGCTTATGGCGGTTATCTGGAGATGATGTACGCCGGGGTGGGTGGAGAAGCCTTGTATCGTCCCTTCAACCAGTCTTGGGCCATAGGGGCGGACGTCAATCTGGTGAGGCAACGGGATTGGGAAAACACCCTCCAGCTTGCAGATTACCAAGTGGCTACGGGCCATGTTACCACCTATTGGCAACCAGAGTTTCTGGACAAGGTAACCGCCCAGATCTCGGTGGGTCGCTACCTCGCGGGGGACTATGGCGCTACTTTCAACTTCGCCAAAACATTTGATTCAGGGGTCAGCGCCGGTTTCTTTGCCACCTTCACCAATGTGTCGGCAGAGGAGTACGGCGAAGGTAGCTTTACCAAGGGCCTCTACATCACCATCCCATTCGACCTGATGATGTTCAAGTCCACCATCGACAGCGCCAACATCAGCTGGGTTCCCCTGACCCGGGACGGCGGCCAGATGTTGTCGAGGAAGTTCGGCCTCTACGACCAGACCAGCGTGGCCTCATTCTGATCTAAATAGGTACTGTCCTTCGGATAAAAAGCACCTTCATTGAAGGTGCTTTTTTTATTTCCGGTTTATACATATGTCGTTCGATTTATCTCCCCTTTCTTCGCTCCAGTTCCCTCAGCGCTCCATGATTTGCGTCACGTCGTCTTTCTTGATCAGCATCTCCCGGCCCTCTTCGTCGTAGTAGCGGTACATGCCGGTGCTGTCATCCAGCTTGGGTTTGCTGTCGGTGGCTATCATGCGTCCGTCCTTGGTGCTCATGATGTATTGGGAGCTGCACCCCGCCAGGGCCAGCGTGCACACCAGGATCGTCATCAGTCGTTTCATCTTCGCCTCTTCTCCCTCGCCATCCTCGGAACGAGGATGCTGCTTGAAGCCTAGCTCAGTCATGCCCTCCCGAATAAGCTCACCATGTTCATCGGAAATACCTGTTTACTTCACTGTTCAGCATCTTAAAAACAGCACAAAAGACACGTAAAAACAAAAAAGGCCGGACATCCGTCCAGCCTTTTCACTCGGGCAACGGGGGTCGTCAGCTGTTGGGCTGACGCTCGCCGGTGATGGTGGGATTCTTGGGATCCATGCTCCACTCGTACCAGCCGCCGTCGTAGACGCTGATCCGCTTCCAGTCCATCAGCCAGGCGTAGAAGAAGGCCTCGGAGGCGCGCCAGCCGGTACCGCAATAGAAGGCGGCCTGCTGGGTCGGTTCGATGTCCCACTCATCCCACATGGCGAGGATCTCGCGGGCGGGCTTCATGGTGCCATCCGGGTTGTGGAAGTCGCTCATGCTGTTGGCATCCACGCCACCCCGACCCCACTTGGCGCCGGGAATGTCACCCTTGGGCTTGATGTAGCTATAGCCGGATGTCTTGCCGACGAACTCGTCCCAGGTGCGTACGCTGACCAAGGCGCCATCCGGCTGCTTGAGCAGCGCCTTGGCCTGGTCCAGGGAGGTGAGGTATTCCGGGTGAGCCGGTATGGTCACGCCGAAATCCTTGGCCGGCTTGAAGGTGTTGGCCAGACCGGTTTCGGTGCGCAGGTGCTGCATGAACCAGGCGTCGAGGCCGCCATCCAGCAGGCGCACGTCCTCCACCCCCGCATACATCATCAGGTGGGCGGCACGGGCCGCCGCCATGGTGTTGCGACCATAGAGGATGACGGTGGTGTCGTGGCGGATGCCGTTCTCCAGCAGCAGCTTCTTGAGCGCCTCGTCAGAGACCTTGTTCCAGAGCGGCTCCTCTTCGAGGCTATTGGTGTCGATGTAACCCGCCCCCGGGATATGGCTCAGCAGATAGGCCTTGGGGGCGCCCCACGCCACTTCGAACAGCTTCCAGTCTCCCTTGGGTGCAGCCACCACCGGTTTGCCGGCTTGCAGGTCCGCCAGCCAGAGGGGATGGACCAGCTGCTGCCAGCGGGCCAGGTGCTCACGCGGGGCGCTCTTCCAGTCCTGCAGCTCGAACAGCTGCTTGATGCCCTGCTGGCGCAGCAGGCGGGCCACCTCGGCCACACCGCGGGATTCCCCGTAGAGCGCCACCGGCTTGTCCGCCGACAACCCCTTGTCCTTGAGCGCCTTCACCCACTCCTCGTCACTGTATTTCCATTCGGCGGAGAGGTTTTCCGCCCCCGCCACATGACCACCCTGCTGCTCATCCGCCATCGGCCAGCCCTGATAGAGATAGCTCGGACGGGTATCCAGGATAACCGTCCCCTTGGCCGTGGCATCGGCCACGGAGAGAAGGGGCAATTCAGCGGCCAGCGCCGGCAAAGCACTCCACAGCGACAGGGTGGCCAGAGCAGCCCGCAACAGCGTCATTACTCGTTTCATGGTGATTCTCGTCTTCAAAGTGAACAATCAAACATCAAAAAATGGAGCGTCCGAGCCGCTCGGCCAGCAGCTCGAGGGCAGCCGTGCCCGCCAGGGAGTTGCCAGCCTTGTTGAGCTCGGGTGACCAGACACAGACACACAATTCGCCGGGGATGAGCGCCATGATGCCGCCGCCGACCCCGGATTTGCCCGGCATGCCCACGCGATAGGCAAAATCCCCCGCCTCGTCGTAAAGACCGCAGGTGGCCAGCAGGGCATTGACCTGTTTGGCGGTGCGGGCCGGCAACAACGGCGTACTCTCACCGAGCGGCACCCCGCGGTTGGCCAGATAGATGAAAGTACGGGCAAGATCGGCGCAGCTCATTCGGATGGCGCAAGCATTGAAGTAGCTTTGCAGCACCTTGTCCACTTCGTTTTCGAAGTTGCCATAGGCCTTCATCAAATAGGCGATGGCGGCATTGCGGGCGGCGTGCTGATACTCGGAGCGCGCCACCACCTGATCCGCGATGATGGCCGGGTTGCCACTGAGGCGACGAACCAGCTCCAGGGTGCGCTGACGCGGGGCGGTGAGCCGGGTCTCCAGCAGATCGCTCACCACCAGGGCGCCGGCGTTGATGAAGGGATTGCGCGGTATGCCCTGCTCGAACTCGAGCTGCACCAGGGAGTTGAACGGCTGGCCGGAGGGCTCCTTGCCGACCCGGCGCCAGATCTCCTCCTCCTGATAGAGGGTCAGGGCCAGGGTGAGGCTCAGGGCCTTGGAGATACTCTGAATGGAGAAAGGCTCGAAGGCGTCACCGGCGGTGAACAGCTCTCCCTCCACGGTGCAGACCGCAATGCCCAGCCTGTCGGCCGGCACCTGGGCCAGTGCGGGAATGTAATCGGCCACCTTGCCTTGCCCCAGCAAGGGGCGAACCTGCTCAAGAATGCTGGCCAGTAATTCGGATGACAACACCATCGACGATTCCATGACAAAAACCGGTGAGCCTGCGCCCACCGACAAAAATCCCGCCGGTGGCGGGATTTTCCTGTTGCCCTGCGGGCGGTTTGACTCAGGCCGGCTCGCCGTACCAGAGGTCAAACAATTCGGTGACCACCACGGCTTCCAACCCCTTGCCAGCCAGCCAGGACTGGACGGCGGCGCGGTCTTCCTCGGTGCATTTGCCGAGTTGCTGGGTGCAGATCATGCCTTCCCAGGCCAGATGGCCGGAGCCGGCAAAGGCCAGCTTGCGGGGCTCGATGACCTCGTCGATGAAGGTATCGACCACGTTATCGATGGTCTCTTCGGCGGTACCGACCGGGAAGTTGAAACTGATGTCGAACCCCATTTCCTGGAATTCATCGACGCGCAGTTTCTTACGCAGACGGCGACTACGATTGGCCATGACAGCTCCTTAGGTTAGTTGACGGGTGATTAGCTAACGCGCTTGAAAATCAGATCCCAAACCCCGTGCCCCAGACGATGGCCACGTTGTTCGAATTTGGTCAGGGGACGCCACTCGGGACGGGGCACCCAGTTGCCGCTCTCGGCCGTGTTCTCGTAGCCTTCGGCGGCACTCATCACTTCCAGCATATGCTCGGCATAGTTTTCCCAGTCGGTGGCCATGTGGAAGACGCCACCGATGGCCAGCTTCTGGCGAATATCCTGAGCGAAGGCGGGTTGCACGATGCGGCGCTTGTGGTGGCGGCTCTTGTGCCAGGGATCCGGGAAGAAGAGCTGCAGGCAGGCGAGCGAACCGTTCGGGATCATGTGCTCAAGCACTTCCACCGCATCGTGGCAGATGACGCGCAGGTTGGTGACGCCGGCCTCCTGGGCGGTACCCAAGCAGGCACCTACGCCCGGGGAGTGCACCTCGATGCCGATGAAGTTCTTCTCGGGGGCATTCTTGGCCATCTCCACCAGGGAGGCGCCCATGCCAAAGCCAATCTCCAGCACCACGGGTGCCTCGCGGCCAAACAGCGCCACCATGTCCAGCGGCGCCGGTGCGAAATCGATGCCCATGACCGGCCAGAGTTCTTCCAGGGCCTTCTCCTGCCCCTTGGTCAGGCGGCCTTCGCGACGGACGAAGCTGCGAACCTTGCGCATGAACTTGCCGTCTTCGTTAAACACATCTTGGGTCACAGACATAGTAAATAGCTCGTTATCTCATCGCGCTGGATCCCAGGCGACATTAATGGATTGCTCGTTATTGCATCAGCGCGCAAAAACCGGGGAGCGAATTATCCCAAGATAGGCCCAAGGCGCAAGTGTTTCGCGCAACAAATCCCCCGTCATCGACCATTTCCGCCCTCCTGATTGACAAATGCCGCCCCACTCACAGAATCTGCCGGGGGTCGGGTGCATCCTGACTGCTGATAATAAAGCCATACACAACAAAGGATTGCAGTATGAAGAAAACCCTGCTGACCCTGGCCATCGCGACCCTGCTGGCCGGGTGCAACCCCTCGGACAACGACTCACAACCTCCGGCGCCCGCCCATCAGGCCCATGAGTATCTGGTGCAGCTGAGCTCCGGCGCCGAGGGCATCGGTGCCCGTCCCACGGGCACCGAGGCGGAGACCCGCGCCGCCGCCTGGATCCAGGATCTCCTGACCGGCTGGGGCTACGAGGTGCAAAACCAGCCCTTCACCTACACCCGAAGCGGCGCCAGCAAGCAGTCCCAGAACATCGTTGCCGAACTCAAGGGTCAGAGCGACAAGGTGATCCTCATCGGCGCCCACTATGACAGCACCGGTGAGAAGAAGGGTTCTGAAGGGGCCACCGACAACGGCGCCGGGGTGGCGGCCCTCCTGGCGGTGGCCGAGGCCCTCAAGGGCCAGACCCTGCCCTACACGGTCCGCTTTGCCTTCTTCGGGGCGGAAGAGAACGGCCTCAACGGCTCCAAGGCCTATGCCGCCAGCCTGGACGCGGCCGCTACCGCCCGGCTGCTCGCCATGGTGAACTATGACACCATCGCCGGCGGCGACATCGTCTACGTCCACTCAGCCCACTCGGACGTGGCCGAGTACAGTTGCGCCGATCCGAGCCGCTACAGCTTCGATCCCAAGGTGCGGGATCGCCTGCTGGCGCTCTCCAAGAGCACGGCGACCCCCTTCGCCATCCACCCGAGCTACCCCGGCTATCCGGAAGGGGAGACCGGCAGCTGGTCGGATCATGCCCCCTTCGCCTGCCTCGGGGTGCCCATCGCCTACGTGGAGGCCACCAACTTCACCATCGACGGGGAAGATGGCTACGACGGCTACTCCCAGAGCACCCATCCGGCGCTGTGGGACTGCTACGACGAGGCAACCAAGAGCGCCTGCGATCGGGACAGCGAGACCCAATGGGGCAAGATCTGGCACACCGAGCACGACCGCCTCGACAAGATGGCCGAACTGTTCCCGGGCCGGGTTGAGCAGCAGCTCGGCGCCAACACGGATCTGATGATCCGCTTCCTCAAGGAGCCCGGGCTCTGAACGCTGGGCGATGATCCGCCCCCGCCTGCCAGCGAGGGCTGAGCGGTGAACGCCCATCGCTTGAGCAAGCCCCCCGGCAGAGGGATTGACGTTCTTTGGGCCGGGGGAAGCCATAAAATATGGGCAGGTGCCAAACCTGCCCTTTTTTATGGATTTTTGTGACAGCCATTGCCTCATTTCTCAAATCTGATACAAACGGATAACGTGGCGGTTGAATGGAATGACCGCCCCCTAGTCAGAGAGAACCTTATGCAGCCGTTTTTCGCCCAGCGCTTCGAGAAAGTCGAACCCTCCTTCATCCGTGAAATCCTGAAAGTTGCCGCCAATCCGGAGATCATCTCCTTCGCCGGCGGCCTGCCCAATCCCCATCTGTTCCCGGTCAAGGCCATCGATCAGGCCTGCCAGGACGTGTTGCGCGAGCAGGGTGCTGCGGCCCTGCAATACGCCACCACGGAAGGCTTCGCCCCCCTGCGCCAGTACATCGCCGACCGTTACCTGAGCCGCCACGGCATGGAAGTCAATCCGGACAACATCCTCATCACCAGCGGCTCCCAGCAGGCGCTGGACCTGCTGGGCAAGGTACTGGTGAACGAGGGGCAGGATCTCATCATCGAGGAGCCGGGCTACCTCGGCGCCATCCAGGCGTTTTCCGTCTACCAGCCGCACTTCAAACCCATCACCCTGGGCGAAGAGGGACTGGATCTGGCCGCGCTGGATGCACTGCTGGAGCAGGGCTCGAACGCCAAGCTGCTGTACGGCGTGCCGAACTTCCAGAACCCGAGCGGCGTTTCCTACAGCCGCGCCAACCGCGAGGCCCTGGCCGAGCGACTGGTGCGTCACGAGCTGCTGATGGTGGAAGATGATCCTTACGGCGAGCTGCGTTTCGAGGGGGAACACCTGCCCCCCATCGCCAAGCTGGCACCGAACAATACCGTGCTGCTCGGCTCCTTCTCCAAGACAGTGGTGCCGGCGTTTCGTCTCGGCTGGATGCTGGTGCCGGACTGGCTGCGCAAGAAAGTCACCATCGCCAAGCAGGCCACCGATTTGCACAGCAACGCCTTCAGCCAGCAGGTGCTGCACCGCTTCCTGACCGACAATTCCCTCGATGCCCACCTCGAGAAGATCAAGGAGGTCTACGGTCGCCAGCGCGCCGCCATGGAGGCCGCCCTCGGCCGTCACTGCCCGCCTGGGGTCAGCTACACCCGGCCGGAAGGGGGCATGTTCCTCTGGCTGACCCTGCCCAAAAGCGTCAGTGCCATGGCCCTGTTCGACGAGGCCATCAAGGAGAAGGTCGCCTTCGTACCCGGTGCCCCCTTCTACGTTCGCCCCGAAATTCAGAACACCCTGCGCCTGAGCTTCTCCTGCGTAGATGAAGCCACTACGGAAGAGGGCATCAAGCGGTTGGCCCGCGCCCTCGCCCGCATGCTCTAAGCACGCCTCGAATGCAAAAAGCCAGCGACCTGATCGCTGGCTTTTTTTATGGGCACCCGGGCCGGCAGCCGGGGCCCATACCCCCGTTATCAGTTTATCGAGGGGTCAGCTGGCTGATGAAATCCGTCATCGGCATGGGTCTGCCATAGAAGTAACCCTGCTGGAAGGTGACCTTGTGGGCCTGCAGGTAGGCGGCCTGCTGCTCGTTTTCCACCCCTTCCGCCACCAGTTGCAGCTCGAGCCGGGTCGCCAGATCGACGACGTTCTCCACGATGTGGCTGGAGAGGGCATCCGAGCCAATCATGCCGACGAAGCTCTGGTCGATCTTGAGGAAGTCGACCTGGAAGGCCTGCAGATAGGCCAGGCTGGAGTGGCCGGTGCCGAAATCGTCGATGGCGATGAAGACCCCGAGGGCGTGCAACTCGGCGAACAGCCGATCCGTGGTCTCGTCCGCCACGATCAGCTCCCGTTCGGTCAGCTCCAGCACCAGTTTGATGGGGTTGGCCTTGAAGGCATCGATGAAGTCACGGCAATCCTCCACCAGGCTCAAGTCCTTGCAGTGGCTGGCGCTGATGTTGAAGCCGAAGTGGAACCCCTTGGGCAGGATATGCACCCGGCCGGCGAACTGCTCGCGCACCTGCTTCATCAGGGAGCGGGTCATGGGGACGATGAGGCCGCACTCCTCCGCCATGGGAATGAAGCGATCCGGCGAGATCATGCCCTGGCGCGGGTGTTGCCAGCGCATCAGCACCTCGCAGCCGCTCCAGTGGGCATCCTCACCGGTGACCACGGGCTGCAGATAGGGTATGAACTCCTGGTGAGCCAGTGCCCGTTTCAACTCCTGTGCCGGCGAGGCGGCGCGCCCCGTCAGCCAGAAGACCCAGCAGCCAAACAGCAGGCTCAGCAAGGGGTAGAGGATGAGGCTGACCTTGGAGTAATCCCACAGGTGGGCGACATAGTCGCGGTTCGAGAGGGCGGTCACCACCTTGAAGGGATACTTGCTGGAGACCTGCTCCAGATAGCCGTCGGTGCCGGGGGTGAGCAGTTGATCGGTGAGCTGGCTGTCTCGCAGCAGCATCTGAGGGCCGACCACCAGCCCGATGGGGGAGTTGCGGCTCATCATGTCCAGGATGTTGAGCAGATAGTAGCCATCCACCCCCACCAGCACGCTGTGCTTTCCCGCCTCCTGGCGGTAGACGATGAGCGGCCGCTTCGGCGTCACCGGGTTGCCCCGCATCAGATCGAGCCTGCCCTCCACATAGTCGTCGAGATCTATCTCCCCCTTCACCGGGCCATAGAGGGAGGTGCAGTAGATGGTCTCCCCCTCGGTCAGGTTGACGCTGCGCACATCCGGCACCGTCGCCACCTGATCCCTCAGTCCCTGCATGACCTCGAGACAAGGTTTGCCCGCGCTCCCCATCACCGCCGAGGCGGCCAGCTCGGCGTTGTCCAGGGTGCGATCGAACATGTACTGGGCATGCAGCAAACGCTGCTGTGCATCCTGCGTCACGCCGCTCATGGTCTGCCAGATGGAGATGGAGATCCCGAGCACCATGGGCAGCAGGCCTGCCAGCAGGCCCCAGGCCAGCCGGACGTAGTATTGGCGCACTATCAGACGACGAAATGGCATAATTCCCCACTATCAAGGCGGTGAAAAAGCGGGCGATTTTACAGCTTGTCGCCGACTTGGCAAGTCACCCCGGCTGCAAAAGGCGCCCTGCCCTGTCTGCATTCTCTCTGCGAACCCGCCCCCTGTATACGTCTTTTCCGCGTCAGGAGGAAGGGCGTCATCCGACGGACTCTCTCCAGCGGGAAAAAGATAACGTCAGCAAAAACAGCCGCTTGTTCATCGGGCCCCGGCCCTCTAGAGTAGAGTCAACGACATCGGGAGGCTCGGCATGAAGATACTGATCACGGGGGGGACAGGGTTTATCGGCCGCCGTCTGGTGGCACACCTCAAGGTCGCCCACGAGGTATGGGTGCTGACCCGCCAGGGCAACCGTGCCTATGAGCTGCTCGGCCACGACGTCAAACTGCTGGACAACCTGGACCGGCTGGACGATCTCAACGACGTGGACATCGTCATCAACCTGGCGGGGGAGCCCATAGCCGCGGGCCGCTGGAGCGAGCAGCGCAAGCAGCTGCTGTGCAACAGCCGCTGGCTGCTGACCGAGCAGCTGGTCGATCTCATCAAGCTCTCCAACCGGCCACCCCGGCTGCTGCTCAATGCCTCCGCCATCGGCTGGTATGGCCGCCAGGATGGCACTGCGCTGGATGAGAGCTGCCAGCAGCCCCATGACGAGTTCACCCACCAGCTCTGCCAGCGCTGGGAGCAGCTCGCCCTGCGGGCCAACAGCCCCAGGACCCGGGTCTGCATCGTGCGTATCGGCCTGGTGCTCGGCCAGGATGGCGGCGCCCTGCCCAAGTTGCTGCCCCCCTATCGTCTCGGCCTCGGCGGCCCCATGGGCTCTGGCAAGCAGATGATGAGCTGGATCCACGTGCAGGATCTGGTGCGCGCCATGCTGTTTCTGCTGGAGCACGACGAGTGCGAGGGCATCTTCAACGGTACGGCCCCCGGCCCCGTCGACAACAACAGCTTCAGCCTGCGTCTGGCCCAGACCCTGCGCCGCCCGCACCTGCTGCGAGTGCCGGCCGCCGCCCTGCGCCTGCTGATGGGGGAGGCGGCGGATCTGCTGCTCACCGGCCAGCATGTGCTCCCCGCCCGCCTGCAACAGGCGGGGTTCCATTTCACCTACCCGGCCCTCCCCCAGGCGCTGGAGAATCTGCTGCGCACCCCGCGCTGAACAGACAAAAAAATCCCGGCGCATGCCGGGATTTTTTTGTGTGACGAACATCGGTGAATAGACAGCACCTGAGCCCGGTAGCGGATGGCCGCCCAGGCCATCCGCACGGGCTTCGCTAGAGCAGCCCCTGCCCCAGTCCCCTGAGCCGATCGCTCAGGGTACCCGCCAGCAGCTGGCGCCGCATGCCCTGACCGGCCAGGGTCACCAACAGGGCCCCCAGCAGGGGCAGGCCGGCCCAGATGGCCCAGTGGAACTGCCACTGGCCATCGAACCACCACCACTGCAGGCCGAAGGAGCAGAGCTCCACCACCATGGCGGCGCAGAGCCCCGCCAGCAGGCCGCTGGCCACCAGCTCCCAGCGCAGCATCTTCTCGAGCAGTTTGCTGCCGGCTCCCAGGGTGCGCATCAACAGGAGTTCCCGGCGCCTGTGGGCCATGCTGGCCTGGGTCTGGGTCAGGAGCACCAGCAGGGCCGCCACCGTCACCAGCCCCAACATCAGGCCGAGGGCCCGGCTCACCTGATCCGAGACCACGGTGAGCCGCGCGATCAGATCCTCCACATCGATGAGGCTGACGGTAGGATGGCGCCGGATCAGCTCCACTTCGGCACTCTTCCCCTCCGCGGGCAGGCGATAGCTGCCGAGCCAGGTCTGGGAAAAGGGGGCCAGCACGTCGGCGGAGAAGATCATGTAGAAATTCGGCCTCATGTTGTCCCACTTGATGGATCTCAGGCTGGTGACCCTGGCCTCGAAGTCGCGCCCCTCGATGGAGAAGCCGAGGATATCCCCGAGAGCGATGCCGAGCTGGCCCGCCAGCACCTCGTCCACGGAGACCTCACCCTTGCCGCCGAGCCACTGACCCGCGGTCACCTGATTATCGGGGGGGAGCCCCGCCGTGGTGGTGAAGTTGAGCTCCCGGTTCACCCCCTCCCGCGCCGCGTCCTCCCCCACCGCCTGGCCGGCGATCTGGGTCAGGCGCCCGCGCACCATGGGATAGAAGTCCGAGGTAACGGCACCGGCCCGGTGCAGATCCGTCACTATCCCCTCCCGCTCCTCATCGGCCACATTGACCAGGAAGCGGTTGGGGGCATCCGCCGGCAAGCGGGCGGAGAAGTCGTCGAGCAAATCGACCCGGGCCGCCCACAGCAGGCCGAACAGCATGAGCGCCAGCGCGAAGCCCGCCAGCTGGAACAGACCACTGCCCCGCTCCCGGGAGAGATGGTTGATGGCGAGGCGCAAGGCATGGGGCCCCTTGACCCGGCGGCCGAGGCGCAGCAGGCCGGAGGCGAGCAGCGCCAGCAGCAGCATCAAGACTCCCATGCCGCCGATGAGGCCGAGGGAGAGCCTGGCATCGGCGGTGAAGCCCCACACCAGTCCAAACAGGCCGAGCAGCCCCACCGGCACCGTCAGCCAGGGGGGGATCCCCGCCTCCAGCTCACGGCGCAGCACCCGCAGCGGGGGCACCTTGAGCAGACGCAGGAAGGGGATGAAGGCCAGCAGCAGGGTGATGAAGAAGGCCACCGCCAACCCCAGGGCAAAGGGACGCCAGGAGGGAGGCGGCAGATCAGAAGGCAATAGATCCCCGAGCAGTTGCAGGGTCAGCCACTGCATGGCACTGCCCGCCACCAGCCCGATGAGGGCCCCGATCAGCGTCAGGGAGAACAGCAGGGTCCCCATCAGTTGCCAGAGGGTGCCTCTGGAGGCGCCGAGGGTCTTCAGCAGGGCCACCATATTGGTCTGGCGCTCGGCGAAGTGGCGCACCGCTATGCCCATGGCCAGGGCCCCGAGCAGCACGCCCGCCAGTGAGGCGAGGCGGAAGAAGCGCTCCGCATTGGCCAGGGACTTGCCCACCTGGGAGCCCTGATCGTCCGGTTTGATCAGCTTCTGCCCAGCGCTCAGCTTGGGAGTGAGCCAGGCCTCATAGCTCGCGATAGCTTCTCGCGGCCCCTTGATGAGATAACGCCACTGCTGGCGGCTGCCCGGCAAGAGGGCGCCGGTCGCCTCGATGTCGGCACTGTGGATCAGCGCCCGCGGCGCCATCTGGAAGGGGCTGAAGCCCTGATCCGGCTCCTGGCCGAGTTCACCGGCGACCCTGAGGGTCGTGTTGCCCACCTCGAGCTCATCCCCGAGCCTGGCACCGAGCAGTTTCATCACCCGATCGGAGAGCCAGATTTCGCCGGGGGCCGGGGCCCGTTGCGGGCTGAGTTCCAGCTTGCCGTAGAAGGGAAACTCCGCCGGCACGGCCCGGATGGAGGCCAGCTGCAGGTTGTCACCGTGAAACAGCATGCTGTTGAAACTGACCGTGGTCTGCACCGCCAGACCGTTCCGGGCGGCCTGTTCGAGCCACTCCCCCTGCGCCGGGGTGGCCGTACGCAGCACCCGGTCGGCACCGATGAAGTCCCGCCCCGAGGCCTTGAGCCCCGCATCCAGCCTATCGGCCACCAGCGCCACACTCAGCACGCAGGCCACGCTCAGGGCCAGGGCCAGTACAAACCAGCGCAGTTCACCGCTGAAACCTTCCCGGCGCAGCAGTTTCAAACCCAGTCTCCACCTGCTCATGACGACTCCCTGACGCGGGCCACTTGCGACATGACCTCGGCCTCCAGCCGTCCCGCCGCCATCACCAGCTGCCGCTGGCAGCGCTGGGCCAGCTCATGATCGTGGGTCACCACCACCAGGGTAGTGTTATGTTCTCTGTTCAGGCGAAACAGCAGTTCGATCACCTTCTCCCCCGTCTTGCTGTCGAGGTTGCCGGTGGGCTCATCCGCCAACAGCAATTGGGGACGGGTCATGAAGGCCCGGGCGATGGCCACCCGCTGCTGCTCACCGCCGGAGAGCCGGGGCGGCAGATGATGCAGCCGCTCGGAGAGCCCCACCTCGGCCAGGAGCTCGCGGGCCCTGGGCTCGCAGTCCACCTCCCCGCGCAGCTCGGCCGGCAGCATGACATTCTCCAGGGCGCTCAGGGTCGGCAACAGCAGGAAGGACTGGAAGATGAAGCCCACCTGCTCGGCCCGCAGCCTGGCGCGCCCCTCCTCATCGAGCTGGGTGAGTGACTGGCCGAGGATCTCGATGTCGCCGCTGCTCGGCAGATCCAGCCCGGCCAGGAGCCCGAGCAGGGTGGATTTGCCGGAGCCGGAGGCACCGACCAGCGCCAGGGTCTCCCCCGTGTTGACCTGCAGATTGATCCCCTCGAGGATGCAGAGGCTCTCCTGGCCGAGGCTAACCGTCTTGCCCAGCCCGTTGACTGTGATGATGGGGGTTGAACTCATGTTGCGTTTCCTGTGTGCTTGGGCCCTGAATGGCGGTGAATGATGAGCGTTGAATTCATGGCATTATTCCTGTTTACTCGGACCCTTGCTGAAAATCCATACCGGCGAAACGGCAGGGCCATCATGACCTGGTCACGGACGTGTCGACGCCATGGCAGGGTGGCCGTCATCCTGCCCCTTGCCGATAATCCATAGCGCCTGATGAATCGGGCCTTGCATGACATGATGGGAGTTGAATCCATGGCGCGTTTTCTGCTGGCTTTGAGTTGCCTGTACTGCTGGGTGTCCTCGGTGCAGGCCCAGACCCTGCTGGTACTGGGGGACAGTCTGAGTGCCGGCTATCAGATGCAGGCCGAGCAGAGCTGGCCTGCCCTGCTCAATGAGAAGTGGCAGCAGCAAGGGGGCAAGCACAGGCTCATCAACGCCAGCATCAGCGGCGAGACGACCCAGGGCGGTCTGGCCCGCCTGCCTACCCTGCTCGAGGAGCACAAACCGGATTGGGTGCTGATCGAACTGGGGGCCAACGACGGCCTGCGCGGCTTCGCCCCGGCCATCACCCGGGCCAACCTGAGCAAGATGCTGGCGCTGACCAAGGCCAGCCAGGCCCAGACCGTGCTGACCCAGATCCAGCTGCCCCGCAACTACGGGGCTCGCTACCTGCAACAGTTCGAGCAGATCTTCCCGGATCTCGCCAAGGCCAATGCGCTGCCTCTGATGCCCTTCTTTCTGGATGATATTGCGCTGCGCCCTGAACTCATGATGAATGATGGACTGCATCCCACCGCAGAAGCCCAGCCGCAGATCCGCGATCGGGTCGCGAGTTTCATCGAGCCCCTGCTGGCCCAGTCACCCGCAAAAGGCTAACCCGCTCGTCGTCACGGACAGCAAAAAGCCCCCGCCAAGGCGGGGGCTTTTTCATGTCGCAACTCTATGTTGCAACCTGGGCGCGAGCGCGGGGTCAGGCCCCCAGGATCTGGCGCAGCCGCTCCTGGGCCACCCCCACCAGCAGGTCCGGTTGGAACTTGGAGATGAAGCGATCGCACCCCACCTTCTTCACCATGGCCTCGTTGAAGTTGCCGCTCAGCGAGGTGTTGAGGGTGATGAAGAGATCGGCCATGCGCGGATCGCTGCGCACCTCGTGGGTGAGGCGATAACCGTCCATCTCCGGCATCTCCGCATCGGTGATCATCAGCATGATCTCGTCGGTCACCTTCTTGCCCGCGTCACACCAGCCCTTGAGCAGCTTGAGGGCCTGCAGACCGTCCTGGCACTCGATCACCTCGAGTCCAAGCTGGGCCAGGGTCTCGCGCACCTGGTTGCGAGCCGTGCTGGAGTCATCGACGATGAGCACCCGGCGCCCCTGCATCTGGGGCAGGATATTGCGGTCGAGCACCTCGTTCGAGATGCGGATGTCGTAGGTGATGATCTCCGCCAGCACCTTCTCCACATCGATGATCTCGACGATCTGATCGACGTCCCCCTCGGGGATGCGGGTGATGGCGGTCAGGTAGTTGGAGCGACCGGCGGAGCGCGGCGGCGGCAGTATGTCCTTCCAGGTCATGTTGACGATGTGGGCCACCTGCCCCACCAGAAAGCCCTGAATGGTGCGGTTGTACTCGGTGATGATGAGGTTGGATTCACTGTCGATGGGCATGGGGCGCATGCCGATGGCGCCGCGCAGGTTGATCACCGGGATGGAGGCCCCGCGAATGTTCGCCACCCCGCTGATGTTGTGGTGGGCCCCCGGCATCTTGTTGAGGTGGGGCAGTTTGACCACCTCCCGCACCTTGAACACGTTGATTGCAAACAACTGCTGGGATCCCAGGCGGAACATCAGCAACTCCAGACGGTTCTCTCCCACCAGCTGGGTACGTTGATCCACTGAATCCAATATGCTCGCCATATAAAGCCCTTAGGTCCGTTGCCCGAGTGCCGCCCCGTCTCGGGACGCCAAGATACCAATAGGATCCGCATTCTCCCCTGCCGGGGCAACACGGTTCCAGATAGAAATAATGAAAAAGGTCGGGGAAAGATAGGGACTTGCGCCAGGGGCGTGATCTTCACCCCATCGCCGGCATGGCGTTGAACAAGCAGGCCCCAGTTCCCGCTATCCAGGGTTATCGACCAGAGTGGCGCAATACTGAACCGGGGATTTTCAAACCCGGTACCTGTCTGCCGCGCGCCCATAAAAAAACCGGCCGCGAGGCGGCCGGTTCAAAAATACAGTAGGCAGTCAGGGAATGACTTAGAAGTTGTACTGCAGTGCTACCGCTACGATGTCGTCGGTAGACTTGCCCAGGCTGTTCTTGCCGGTGGAGCCGACTTCGTCCAGCAGGTTGATCTTGTAATCAACGTAGGCGTTGAAGTTGTCGGTGAAGTTGTACCAGGCACCCACGGAGACGTACTCGGTGGAGGTGTCATCGATACCGTGGGCATCGTCTTTCACGTCAGTACGCAGGTAAGCCAGGGACGGCTTGAACTTCGGCGTGATGTTGTACTGCACGACGGCTTCGTAACCATCCATCTTCTCGGCGTAACCGCGCATGGCGCCGGTATCGACGAACATGTGGTCTTCACCGTGGGAGTAGGTGGCCGCCATGTAGAGGTTGCCGGCAGAGTACTTGGCGCCCACACCGAACAACTTGGCATCGTCGTTGCCGCCGAAGCTCACGTTCTCGGACTGCTCGTCGGTCTTGCCAGCCTGGTTGTAGGCGGCACCCAGGCTCAGGCCCATGTCGAAGTCATAGTTGGCAGACAGGGCGTAACCTTCGGAAGAGCCTTTCGGGTTCCAGGTGCCGTTCGGGCCAACACGTTCGCTGCGGCTTTCGTTCTGCGGATCGTTGTTGCCGGTGAACTGGGCGCCCAGAGTCAGGCCCTGCCAGTTGTAGATGTACTGAGCCAGGGCGTTGTTACGACCGGTACCGAACACGTCGGTGTCCTTGCCCAGGCCGTCACCACCCCACTCAGGCAGCACGTCGGTGTAGTTGTTCACCGCTTTGGTGAACAGACCGTCCTGGCGACCGTAGCTGAAGGCACCGAAGCGATCGTGCTTGATACCGGCATAGCCATAACGCAGCTCGTCGTTGTCAGAACCGGACACCGGCAGGTTGTACTCGGCGAAGCCGAATGCGGTCAGCTCGTCGTCAATCTTGGTCTCGCCGGCAATGTGCAGACGCAGGTAGCTGGCATCGCCTTCGGCGTCGTTGTCATCGGTACCGTAGTACATGCCGTTGACACGGCCGCCGATGTCCAGCTTGGAGCCATCCTGATCGTAAACAGTGGCAGCTTGTGCGCCGCCAGCCAGCAGCAGGCTGGAGATGGCCATGGTCAATGCTGTCTTTTTCATTATTAGTTCCTCTGGTGTAAACACTCTCTATCAGACCTGTGCTCGGTCGTTTGATCGGGTTTATGTTCCGATGACCTAGGGTAGATCCGGAAACCTTGACTGGAACTGAAGCGACGGATGATTAATTCGAAAACACCACGAGAAGGCTATTTTTCCCGACACAAAGTGTCGCCACCATTGACATGTGTCGACATTTAAATCTAAAAAAATGAATTTAATCGAAGCAAATGAACAATCAAGAAAGGGGATGGCAGTCGTTTATATCGACAACCATAGCATCCCCATGGTGAGAAAAGCATCTCCTTTATGATGCCCCCTCGCCAATCAGATAGGCTCCCATGCCTGCATGACGCCGAGCAGATCTTTCCAGCTGACGATCCCCACCAGGGCACCCTCTTCCAACACCGGCAGACAGGAGACATGTTTCTCCAGCATCAGCCTGGCGGCGGCCTGCAGGGTCTTGTCCGGGGAGATGGTGACGGGGTGGCGGCTCATGATCTGGTGGGCGCGACGATTGAGGGTTTCGGTATCGCGGGTCATCTCCGCATCGGTATCCAGATAGGGGCTGATGGCCCGCAGCATGTCTCTGTCCGAAATGACCCCGACCAGCACGTCCTCCTCCAGCACCAGCAGGTGGCGAAAGTGGGCCGCATCGAAGATCTCTTTGATGACGTTGAGCCTGTCATCCATGGAAACCGTTGCGATCCGGGTCGTCATGATCTCTCTCACCAGCATGCCTGCCTCCTGCTACCTGACTGATGTCTCTGTTATGGCACGTTTTTCTGTCCGCAACCAGTCGGCGCCCCCCGCCTCCAGTGCATATTGGTGCCATTTCACGTAAAATCCGCGCCAGTTTCTCCCTTTCATTCGAATCAAGCAGATCCAACCCATGATAGTTGCCAGTCAAATCGAACTGATCCGCGGCGGCCGCACGCTGCTGGACAACGCCTCCGCCACCATACATCCCGGCCACAAGGTGGGTCTGGTGGGCAAGAACGGCTGTGGCAAGTCCACCTTCTTTGCGCTGGTGCGGGGTGAGCTGGCCATCGACAACGGCAGCTTCAGCCTGCCCGCCGGCTGGCAGATTGCGGGGGTGGCCCAGGAGACCCCGGCTCTGGACTGCTCGGCTCTCGAATACGTGATCGACGGCGACAGGGAGTTTCGCGCCCTGGAAGCCCGCCTCGCCCAGGCAGAGAAAGATGACGATGGCCTGGCGGTGGCAGAACTGCACGGCAAACTCGACACCATCGGTGCCTACAGCATCCGCGCCCGCGCCGCCGAGCTGTTGCACGGCCTCGGCTTTGGGGGCGATCAGCTCGCCTCACCGGTGAAGAGTTTCTCCGGTGGCTGGCGCATGCGCCTGAACCTGGCCCAGGCCCTGCTGTGCCGCTCCGATCTGCTGCTCTTGGATGAACCCACCAACCACCTGGATCTCGACGCCGTCATCTGGCTGGAGAAGTGGCTCAAGGGCTATCAGGGCACCCTGGTGCTGATCTCCCACGACCGCGACTTCCTCGACTCCGTGGTGAATCGCATCATCCACATCGAAAACGGCAAGCTGAACGAATACAGCGGCGGTTACTCCGACTTCGAACTGCAGCGGGCCGAACACCTCGCCCAGCAGCAGTCCATGTACGAGAAGCAGCAGCGGGAGATGTCCCACATGCAGGCCTATGTGGACCGCTTCCGCTACAAGGCCTCCAAGGCCCGTCAGGCCCAGAGCCGGTTGAAAGCCATGGAGCGGATGGAGAAGATCCTGCCCGCCCACGCCGACTCCGAGTTCAGCTTCGAGTTTCGTGAGCCCTCGGCCCTGCCGACCCCCCTCATCGCCATGGAGAACCTCAGCGCCGGTTACGGTGACAAGGTGATCCTGGAGAAGATCAAACTCAACCTGGTGCCGGGTTCGCGCATTGGCCTCTTGGGGCGCAACGGCGCGGGCAAGTCCACCTTCATCAAGATGCTGTCCGGCAGCAACCCGCCCCTGTCGGGCAAGCTGGAGGTGAGCGCCGGGGTCAGCATCGGCTACTTCGCCCAGCATCAGCTGGAGACCCTGCGCCTCGATGACACGCCGCTCGATCACCTGGCCCGCCTCGCCCCGGACAAGACCGAGCAGGAGCTGCGCAACTACCTCGGCAGCTTCGGCTTCCACGGCGACAAGGCACTGGACAAGGTAGCCCCCTTCTCCGGCGGCGAGAAGGCGCGGCTGGTACTGGCCCTCATCACCTGGCAGAAACCGAACCTGCTGCTCCTGGATGAACCGACCAACCACCTGGATCTGGAGATGCGCCACGCCCTGACTATGGCGCTGCAAGGCTTCGAAGGGGCCATGGTGGTGGTCTCCCACGATCGCCACCTGCTGCGCACCACCACCGATGACTTCTATCTGGTGCACGGCGGCCGGGTCGAGCCCTTCGATGGGGATCTGGACGACTACCACAAGTGGCTGGGCGAGCAGGACAAAGAGTCCAGCACCCGACAAGGGGACGCCCCCGCCTCTGCCAACTCGGCGGTGGCGCGCAAGGATCAGAAACGGCGCGAGGCGGAATTCCGGCAAGCGACGCGGCCCCTTCGCCAGAAGCTCGAGAAGCTCGAGGCCAGCATGGAGAAGCTGCAAGCCAGGCTCGCCGATATCGAGAGCCAGCTGGCGGATCCCGCCATCTACGAGGAGAGCGCCAAGCCCAGGCTCTCCGAGCTGCTCAAATCCCAGGGGCCTCTCAAGGAGGAGCTGGAAGGGGTGGAACTCGAGTGGATGAGCCTCTCGGAAGATCTGGAGAGCCAGGAGCAAGCCTTCTTTGCGTGACACGGCGACCATGACGGACGAGCGGGTCCCCTGCCACGCGCTGCCGAGCCCGCTCGACTTCTGGAACTGGAGCGGCAAGCATTACGGCCAGCGCAGTCAGGACTGGTTGCAGGTGCAGACACTCGGCGGCAACGTCAATCTGGCCCTGCTGCTGCACCGACTGGATCTGGACGACATAGTGGTGGATCTGGGGGCCCTGCAGCCGGCCCTGATCCAGACGGAGGCGGTGCTGACCCCCTGGCGCACCCTGCGCCAAAATGCCAAGTCCCGGCTCGATGAGAGCGAGTACCAGACCATGCTGGCCCACGAGCTGGAGCTGGAGCGACTGCAACAGGGCGTCTTGCTGCAAGCCCTGCGCGCCCTGCCCCTGTATCGGGGAGAGAGCCACAACCTGTTGAACTATCTAACGATATTGGGGGCCCAGCAGGGTCCCCTCAGAGACCTAATATGCTGAGCTATCGCCACGCCTTTCACGCCGGCAACCATGCCGACGTCCTCAAACACGCCGTCCAGGCCCTGATCATCGAGTCCCTCAAGAAGAAGGAGAAGCCCTTCATCGTGCTGGACACCCATGCCGGCGGCGGTCTCTACGATCTGCGCGGCGACTGGTCCCAGAAGAAGGCCGAATATGTCGACGGCATAGGCCGGCTGTGGGACGAGCGGAGCCAATGGGCCGCCATGGCCCCCTATCTGGGCGTCATCGGGGAGATGAACCAGAGCGGTGAGCTGCACACCTATCCCGGTTCCCCCGAGCTCTCCCGCCGTCTGCTGCGCGAGCAGGACAAGCTGGCGCTGATGGAGCTGCACAACAACGAGGTGGAGGACCTGCGCGCCAACATGGGTTATGACCCCCGCGTCGCCGTGCACCACCGTGACGGCTTCGAGGGACTGGTGGCCCTGCTGCCGCCGACTCCGCGCCGCGGTCTGGTGCTGATCGATCCGCCCTATGAGCTCAAGGAAGACTACTTCGCCGTGGTCGATACCCTCAAAAAGGCACAGAAACGCTGGGCGACCGGCATCTATGCGCTCTGGTATCCCATCCTGGGGCAGGAGGCGGACAAGTCCCGCGACATGCTCAAAGCCATCAAGCGGGAGAACTTCGGCAATGTGCTGGTGGCCGAGCTGGAAGTGGCGGGTCAGACCGCAGATTGGGGCATGAACGGCTCCGGCATGTTGATCATCAGCCCCCCCTGGATGCTGGCCGAACAGATCGAGGCTTTCTTGAAGCCCCTGTGCGCCAAGCTGGCCCAGGGCGCCGGCGCCCAGTACCGGGTGGAGTGGCTCAACAAAATCGAGGAATAACGCCTCGCCTGCACGTCAAAAAGCCCCTCGCGGGGCTTTTTTATTGGCCTGGGTTTCTTGGCTCAGCCTCATTGCAGTCCTGACGATTGAAGCACCGGCTTGTCCCGCCACAGGGCCAGGATCACCAGCGCCAGCAGCGCCATGGGCGGAAACAGGCAGAGGATGACGCACAGAATGGTGATGAGCTTGGGATGCTCGCTCTTGCGGCGCGCCAGCCGATAGGCGATAAAGCCGACGATCACCATCAGCAGCAGAATGAAATATGCAGCCAAGGTAGAACTGATATTCATGAAAACTCCTTTTTTCATGGAAAAAACCAGTGTAACAATCAGCGCCCCCCCGGCAAGCCCCCATCTGGCAGCCACCACCAGACCGATAGTTTTTCCCTATCACAACAATAAATGAGAATTATTTTCATTTAACTAATTTCCGAGGCATACTCTTCTCATCACCAGAGGGAGTCATCATCATGCTCAAGACCATCAGCTTCGCCTGCCTGCACTTCACCGTCGCCTTCACTTTGGCTTACCTGCTGACCGGTGAGCTGCTGACCGCCAGCCTGATCGCCCTCGTCGAGCCCGCCGTCAACACGGTCGCCTTCTACTTCCACGATCTGGGCTGGCACAAGTTCAAGCCCAATCACAGCCTGCAGGCCAAGACCAGCAGCTTCGCCGTCGTCCACTTCTCGGTGGCCTTCGGGGTCGCCTACCTGCTGAGTGGCGAACTGCTCACCGGCGGTGTCATGGCCATGCTGGAACCCACCGTCAATACCGTGGTGTTCTTCTTCCACGAGCGGCTGTGGCGCGCCCGCCAGCAACCCGCCCTGGCCTGATCCTCCCCTTTCGCAGCAAGGGCCGCCTGGGGCAAGAAAAGCCTCGGCGGCCCCGCCAGATTGTGCTCTAGTATGCGGGTCGTCCCTCACGTTGGAGCCTTTTCTCATGAACAAGTTATTGCTTGGCACCCTCTTGCTGATGTCGCCGCTCACCCAGGCCGCCACCCCCTCCTTCGACTGCACCAAGGCTCACGGCAGCGCCGAGCAGCTCATCTGCCAGGATGCCGGTCTGGCCACCCTGGACAATGAACTCGCGGCCCTCTATCCCAAGGCCATCGCCAACTTCTCCCCCGAACAGGTAAAGACGGAGAAGGCGCTGCAGCGCGGCTGGATCAAGGGACGCAACGAATGCTGGAAGGATACGGCCCCCGGCAAGTGCATCGAAGCGAGCTACCAGACCCGTATCACCGAGCTGCAGATAAAGGGAGGCCAGCAGACGGTGCCCGCCCCCATCCTCTACCAATGCGGCAAGGATCTGACCGTGACCGCCTACTTCTACAACGACACCAAGTTGCCCGTCTCCGTCATCAACCTGGGGCCGGAGCAGCAGGTACTGGCCTATCAGGTGCCCAGCGGCAGCGGTGCCCACTACGAGGGACAGAACCTCAGCTTCTGGACCAAGGGCAAGGAGGCCATGCTCGAACGCTATGGCGAGCCCAAGCTCTCCTGCCAGGAATTGGGCAAGGGCAGCGACGAATAGACAACGCCATCACCATCATGAAAAAGCCCCGCAATGCGGGGCTTTTTGTTATCGACATTGACCTTGGCAAGCGGGGTTATTTCACCGCGACCGGCTCGAGGGCTGGCGTGTTGAACTCGCGCTCGGCTTCGTCGAAGCGATCCAGCATGGCCTTGGACGGAGCCTTGTCCAGCAGGCTGAACACCACGATGGCCAGGGCGGAGAAGAGGAAGCCCGGGATGATCTCATACAGACCCAGCCAGCCGAACTGCTTCCAGACGATGACGGTCAGGGCACCGACCAGCATGCCCGCCAGGGCACCGTTGCGGGTCATGCGCGACCAGAGCACGGAGAGCAGCACCACGGGACCGAAGGCGGCACCGAAGCCGGCCCAGGCATAGCTCACCAGACCCAGTACCCGGTTCTCCGGGTTCACGGCCACGGCGATGGCGATCACGGCGATCAGCAGCACCATCAGGCGACCGACCCAGACCAGCTCCTTCTGGGAGGCGTTCTTGCGCAGGAAGGGCTTGTAGAGGTCTTCCGTGATGGCGCTGGAGCAGACCAGTAATTGACAGCTGAGAGTACTCATCACCGCCGCCAGGATGGCGGAGAGCAGCACGCCCGCAATCCAGGGGTTGAACAGGATCTTGGAGAGCTCGATGAAGACCCGCTCCGGGTTGCCGGTGACGCCGGCCGCCTGCTCGGTGAAGGTGCTGAAGTAGGAGAGACCGAAGAAGCCGATGGCCACGGCGCCGCCGAGGCACAGCACCATCCAGGTCATGCTGATGCGACGGGCGCTGGCCATGGAGTGGTGGGAATCCGCCGCCATGAAGCGCGCCAGGATGTGGGGCTGGCCGAAGTACCCGAGGCCCCAAGCCATCAGGGAGATGATGGCGATGAAGTCCAGGTTCTTGAACATGTCGAGGTTGCTGGCGTTCTGCGCCGCCACCTGCACCATGGCGGTGTCGATGCCGCCGACGGCGATGATGACGAACACCGGGGTCAGGATCAGGGCGAAGATCATCAGGGTGGCCTGCACCGTATCGGTCCAGCTCACCGCGAGGAAGCCGCCGAAGAAGGTGTAGGTGATGGTGGCCGCGGCACCGACCCAGAGGGCGGTGTTGTAATCCATGCCGAAGGTGCTCTCGAACAGGCGAGCACCGGCCACCACGCCGGAGGCGCAGTAGATGGTGAAGAACAGCAGGATCACCAGGGCGGAGAGGATGCGCAGCACCCGGCTCTTGTCTTCGAAGCGGTAGGTGAAGTAGTCCGGCAGGGTCAGGGCGTTGCGGTTCTTCTCGGTGTGAACCCGCAGCCGACCGGCGACCCAGCGCCAGTTGAAGTAGGCGCCGATGACCAGGCCGATGGCGATCCAGCTCTCGGAGATGCCGCCGATGAAGACGGCGCCCGGCAGGCCCATCAACAACCAGCCACTCATGTCGGACGCACCGGCGGAGAGGGCGGTGACCCAGCTCCCCATGCGGCGTCCGCCGAGAATGTAATCGTCGAAGTTGCGGGTGGCGCGATAGGCGATGAAGCCGATCAGCACCATCCCGAGGATGTACACCAGGAAGGTGATAAGCATTGGGGTGCTAGCTGTCATTCAAAACTCCGTTATGTGACTTTGTACCCGTTCTGACGACGGGTTCTTCCTTAAAAACCGGCCTAGAGTAATCAGCAGATCCCATAAGCTCAACTGTTTTTAACAAATAAAAAACACAATAAAAACGTTTTACTGCTAACTAATTAACCACTCATGGATGAATTAGCCAGATATTATGCCACTGTCACAATGACTTATCCCAGCACCCAGGCTGGATGGACATAAAAAAGCCCAGGCCAGAGGCCGGGGCTTTTTTGTTGCACCGCGGGGATCAGCGGTTGATGGCGATAGGCATGCCACTGCGCTGTTCCAGCGCCTGTTTCACCAGCTGGGAATCGCTGTCGGCGTGGGCGATGAAACGAGTCACTTCAGGCGTCATGGGCAGGGGGGCCGGCATGCTGGAGTTGAACTCGGCCTCATCCCGGGAGAGGGGCTGGTGCACTTCCAGATAGCGGTGACCATCGGGTTCGAGGGATGCCTTCATCGGCTGGTTGATGAACTGCACGCGCGTACCGACCGGCACCTGCTTGAACAGGTACTCGATGTCATCGTTACGCAGCCGCACGCAGCCATGGCTCACCCGCAGGCCGATGCCGAACTGGGCGTTGGTGCCGTGGATGGCGTACATCTTGCCGATGTAGAGCGCGAACAGCCCCATGGGGTTGTCCGGGCCCGCCGGCCAGACCGCGGGCAGGGTCTCGCCACGGGCGGCGTATTCGGCATGCATCTTGGCAGTCGGGGTCCAGGTCGGGCCCTCTTTCTTGCGCTGCACGCTGGTCACCCAGTTCTCCGGGGTATCGGTGCCGAGCTGGCCGATGCCGATGGGCAGCACTTCCACCACCTTCTTGCCCTTGGGGTAGTAATAGAGGCGCATCTCCGCCACGTTGATGACGATCCCCTCCCGCGGCGCATCCGGCAGGATCAGCTGGTGCGGCACGACGAGCTTGTCACCGGCCTGCACCAACAGGGGATCCGCCTTGGGGTTGGCTTCCAGCATGTTGGTCAGCCCCAGCTGGAATTTGGCCGCCACCGTCTCCAGGGGCTGGCCGCCTTCCTCGGCGGGCACCACGTACTCCGTGTTCTCGCCCACCAGGCGGCTGTTGGCCGCAGGCAGGACATACTCGACGGCCAGGGCGGGTGCCGCAGCCAGGATGAAACTGCAGCAGAGCGTGGCGGCAGTGGCGTGAAGAAGCTTCATAGGATTCCCGTCATGGATAAGGTGAGTCAGTGCTCCGGCCCGATTGGGCGCGACAGGGCGCTCCAGGGGCCCGGAGAAGGCCGCCATTTTTCTCCCATGCGGGTAAAAATTCAACCGGCAAATGCGCGGATATTAAGCGCTGACCCATAACCCCGCCCCCTAGTCGTTGCCAGCCATCTCCCGTTGCCAGAGGCGCATATCATAACCTGTTGGCGATTGGTGCAACCGCAGATGAAACTGCCCGATAATGGCAAATAGGTGGTCGAAAATATCGGCCTGTATCCCTTCGTACTCGGCCCAGGCGGTGGTCGCCGTGAAGCAGTAGATCTCCAGCGGGATCCCCTCGCTGGTCGGGGCCAGCTGGCGCACCATCAGGGTCATGTCCTTGCGGATGTTGGGATGAGCCCGCAGATAGGCATCCAGATAGGCCCGCAGGGTCCCCAGGTTGGTGAGGTGACGGCCGTTGATGGGGTAGTTGATCGCCTCGCTGAGCTGCTGGTTGTAGCTGCTCAGCTCCTGCTCCTTGCGACTGAGATAGGGGGCCAGCAGCTTGGCCTGCTTCAAGGCCACCTGCTCGTCCGGCGTCAGGAAGCGCACACTGGTCATGTCGATGTTGACGCTGCGCTTGATGCGACGCCCGCCGGACTCCGTCATCCCCTGCCAGTTCTTGAACGAATCCGAGATGAGGGCGTAGGTGGGAATGGTGGTGATGGTCTTGTCCCAGTTTGACACCTTGACCGTGGTGAGACCGATGTCGATCACCTCGCCATCCGCCCCGTATTTGTCCATCTGCAGCCAGTCGCCGACGCTGAGCATGCGGTTGGCGGAGAGCTGGATGCCGGCGACCAGACCCAGGATGGGATCCTTGAACACCAACATCAATACCGCGGTCATGGCACCCAGACCGCTGAACAGGATCACCGGTGACTTGCCCAGCAACAGGGCAATCATCAGGATGCCCACCAGGATGCTGCCCACCAGTTTCACCCCCTGGAAGATGCCGCGCAGGGGCAGATCCCGCCCTATCCGGGTGTTGCGACTGAGGGAGAGCATGCAGTCGAGCAGGGCAAACAGGGAGAGCAGCAGGAACAGCAGGATCCAGAGCTGGGTCACGGTCTCGATCAGCATCAGGCTATCGGAGGCCCGTGGCAACCAGATCTCCGCCTGACCGAACATCACGGCCCCCTGCAGCACGAAGGCGAGACGGTGGAACAGGCGCTGCCGCAACTGGGGTGGCAACCACATCTGCTTGGTCTTGCCGAGCAGCGCCACCAGGCGCACCAGCAGCACCCGGTGCAGCACCAGGTGCAGCACCAGCGAGGTCAGGAGAATGAAACTCAGGGCAATCACCAGGGCCATCAGATTGCTGACTTCGATCCCCATGCTACCCAACCAGTGAAAAAACGCGTCTTTCATCCCAACCTCCACTCATGAAACAGCCTGTCAGGGTACTTATCTCGCCCGTCATGTCAAATGACAAAACGCTCAGGCCGAGCCCAAAACGACAACGCCCGGCACAGGCCGGGCGTTGTGATTCAGCAAGATGGCATCAGCCAACCAGGCTCAGGGCATCGCGGGCGATCACCAGCTCTTCGTTGGTGGGCATCACCAGTGCCAGCGGGCTGTCTGCGGTGGTGATGCGACCCTCCCCACCCAGCACGGCGGCGTTGTTCGCCTCCTTGTCCACCTTGAAGCCGAACAGGGCCAGACGGGCCAGCACCATCTCGCGCACCATGGCGGCGTTCTCGCCGATGCCGCCGGTGAACACCAGGGCATCCAGACGACCGTCCATGGCGGCAGCATAGGCGCCGACGTACTTGGCCACCCGGTAGGTAAACACGTCCAGCGCACGCTTGGCCCCGTCATCGGTGGCGTAGTTGGTGGTGACATAGCGGCAGTCGCTGCTCGCCTCCGTCATGCCCAGCAGGCCGGATTCGCGGGTCAGGCAGTGGTTGATCTGATCCACGCTGTAACCCAGGTTGTCGTGCATGAAGAACACGATGGCCGGATCGATGTCACCGCTGCGGGTGCCCATGGCCAGCCCTTCCAGCGGGGTCAGCCCCATGGAGGTATCGACCGACTCGCCGCCACGGATGGCGCAGACGGAGGCGCCGTTGCCCAGGTGGCAGTTGATCATGTTGAGCTCGGACAGCGGCTTGCCCAGCGCCTTGGCGGTCTCTTCGGCAATGAAGCGGTGGGAGGTACCGTGGGCGCCGTAGCGACGGATGCCGTGCTCTTCATACAGCTTGTAGGGCAGCGCGTAGAGGTAGGCCTCTTGCGGCAGGGTCTGGTGGAAGGCGGTGTCGAATACGGCCACGTTCTTCTCGGCCAGGGCCGGGAACACCTTCAGGGCGGCACGGATGCCAATGAGGTGAGCCGGGTTGTGCAGGGGGGCGAACGGGATGGCGGCTTCGATACCGGCGATCACGCCGTCATCGATGCGCACGGAGCGGGAGAACTGCTCGCCGCCATGCACGATGCGGTGACCGATGGCCACCAGTTGTTCGGCCAGGGCAGGGTCCTGGGGCAGGATCTGACCCACGATGTGGTCGAGGGCTTCCTGGTGAGCGGCACCCGCTCCCAGCATGGCTTCGCCCTTGACCCCGTGGAGTTTCCACTTGATGCGTGCATCATCCAGGTTGAAACATTCGGCCAGGCCGGACAGCATGTCCTCGCCTGTTTCGGCGTCCATTACGGCAAATTTCAGGGAAGAGCTACCGCAGTTAAGGATCAATACCAACTTGCTCATGTTCTACATCTTCCTGTGCTTCGGCTTGATGCCGACAGTGTCGTGTCATCCAAACAAGGATGGGATTCCCCTGCCGGGGGCTTATGGTCGCAGGAAAGTGCGTCCAATTTTTCAATTCGCTCGGTGCAGGCCGCAGGCGCGCTGCACTCATGAGGGGCTGGGCGAGCCACTGACGGCGGCCTCGTCCCGGGCGGGCACCTCGGCACCCGCGACTGGCGGCTACAGGCCTGCCAGCAGATCCTTGTGAACCTTGACCACCAATTTTTTCACCAAACCCGGGGTGGTCAGGGTACCAAGAGGGCGATGCAGTTCTCCCGGCCAGAAGATGGCGAAGTGGCCGGGCTGCAACGCCAGATAACTGGTCTGTTCGTCGTCGACGAACCAGAGATCGGGATGGGGATGATCCGCCCCTTCACATGCATAGGCATGAGGGCCTACTCCGATCCACTCTTCACCGCGCAGCAGCAGCTGGATGTCCAGATACTGCTCGTGAAACTCGCCACGGCGCGCTGCGACTGGCTCGGTCAGCTCCTCGCTCACCAGGCAGAACAGCCGCATGCCATCGACCTCGGTCTTGCCGAGGGGAGCATCCAGCCAGTGCGGGACGCTCTTCACCACGTCCGCCATGATGCGGGCCAGGGGAGCGGGCAAGGGAGTGCGTTGCAAGGTATCCAGACTGCCGGTGATCATCGCTGTGCTTCCTTAGGTGTATTCGCCGTCTATCTTCGTCTGCCAATAAAAAAGGACCCGTCAAAGGTCCTTGTCCAGCGCCGTCTGCTATCCGTGCAGACCAGAAGGAGCATGTTCATCAAATGGGCGCCGGATCACTGTTGCACAGTTTTTCGACGTTTGCCAAGAAATAACCGCTCACTCGCCAGATGATCGTACCAGCTGAAACAATATTATTCACTAGCGAATTGCCCCCGACTTTGACCAGACGCAAAAACGGGAGCATCAGCTCCCATTTTTTCTGTCCAACCAGCCTCATTCAAGCCTTTTTGGCATTCTCGACCGGTTTCGCATACATCTGACGCCAGATGTGCTTGTACTCTTCTGGCACCTCTGACTGGCGAGTCAGGAAGGCGGTCTGCTCGATGGTGCTGGCCTTGCCAGGCACATCCGCCGCCAGATAGTTGCCGGGGAAGAGTCGATAGCTGCCCCAGATGGCCTTGTCGATCAGGGCGGCGAGTTCGTCCGGATCGCTGAAGCCCTCGGTGATGGGGGCGCCGAAGGAGACATGAACCCGCCCCTTCTGGCCGACGATGCCGGCGACGATGCTCTCGATGTCCTCGAACTCCCCTTTCTCGTAGCTGCCGTTGACGGACTTCTCGTACAGCTCCCGCGCCTTGGCCTTGTCGGTGGGATCCAGCTCGTAGCTGATGCTGACCGGCACTATGTTGAGGCTGCGCATGTAGTCGACAAACTCGATCTTCTGCTTCTTGCCGTCCACGTAGAACATCTTGAGGATGGCGGGATCCGTCTTGTCGTCCCCGTCCTTGGCGCGGCCCTCTTTCTGGGCGATCCAGATGGAGTGCCCCTCGTGCACCGACTGGCCGATGTAGGCCGACAGCTCCCCGAGCATCTTCATCATCTCCCGCGGCCCCTTGGCGGAGCGTTTGACGATGAAGCTCTTGTTCAGCTTCATCAGCTCGGTGGCACAGGGTTTGCGCAGCAGGTTGTCACCGATGGCGATGCGCACGGTATCGAAGCCGTGGGTGTGCAGCCCCCAGTTGACGAAGGCGGGGTCCATGGCGATATCCCTGTGATTGGAGACGAACAGGTAGCCCTGCTCCTTCTTCAGGTGCTCGAGGCCGGAGAAGGTCACCCCCTGGGTGGAGGTCGCTATCATGCGGCTCATGTAGCGGGTCACCCCCAGCTGCACCTGGCGCACCGTGGTCACCTTGGCCCACTTGTGGCGCAGGAACTGGCGGATCAGCGGGCGAATGGCCCAGCCCAGCCAGCTCATCAGGGAGCCGAAACGGTATTTGGCGATGGCACCGATAAACTCATCATCCTGGATCAGTCGCTCGATGGCTGCCGGCACTTCGTCATCGCGATAGGGGCGAATGTCCGCGAATCTGTCTACGTCAGTCACAATGTCAGCCTTGCAAGTATGGGATCGCGGCCAGCAGCAGCTGGCCGGGCAAAAATTCAGGGCGCAATTTTACACGCTTTTGGGGTCAGGGGTATGAGCAGCGCACAGATAGTGCGACCGATCCCGAAAAAGCCAGGATCAGGCCCCGTTTTCGGGCTTAAACCGCGGGATTGATCAGCGCCGTGAGGACGTGATCCTCCCAGCGGCCGTTGATCATCAGGTAATCCCGGGCATAGCCTTCCCGCTCGAAGCCGAGGCGCGCGAGCAGGGCGCCACTGCGCTCATTCGCTGGCATGTAGCTCGCCATGACGCGGTGCAGGCCGAGCTCGCGAAACAGATGCTCGATAGCGGCGGCCACCACCTCCTGCATCAACCCCTGCCCTTCGTGGGCCTTGTCCACCGCATAGCCGAGATGGCAGGCTTTGAACATGCCCATCACGATGTGGGTGAAGTTGCAGGTGGCGAGCACCCGCTCCCCCTTGGGGTCGAGCGCCACCAGTTGCAGAGCTCTGCCATCGAAGAACTGGCTGTAGCCGTCCCGCAGCCGCAGGCGCCAGTGATCCAGGGTATAGAAACTCTCGTCCCGCGCGGGCTCCCAGGCCTGCAGATGGGTGCGATTGCGCAGATAGAAATCCAGCATCAGATCGGCCCGCTCCGGGGTCAGCACGGTCAGCCGGGTGCGGGCGGTCTGGATGACGGGCAGACTCATGGATGCTCCCGCTGGCGCAGCCAGTCGTCCCGCAAGAGGCCATAGTGGACGTGATCCACCACCCTGTCGGCCAACCGCTCGGCACGGCGGATGATCCCCTCCTGCTCCATGCCAAGCCGCTCGCATACCGCCCGGCTGGCGTCGTTCTCGGTGGCGGCGCTGATCTCCACCTTCTCCATCCCCATCTCCTCGAAGGCGTGATGGATCATCGCCTGGCAGGCCCGGGTGATGATGCCGTTGCCCTGCCAGCGCTCCGCCAGCCAGTAGCCGATGGTGACCTTGCCGAGGGCGGCATCGATCTGGTTGTAGCCGATGATCCCCACCACCTCCCCCTGATACTCGATGGCGGTAGTGAGCCCCTCGCCGCGGGCGAACTTCTCGATGGCGTGGCGAATGAAGGTGGCCGTGTCGGCCGGTTGCTGGATATAGGGCACCCAGGGCAGCCATTGGGTCAGGTAGTCACGGTTGCGCTGGCAGAGGCCGAACAGCTCGCTGGCCATATCGGGCTGCAGAAACAGCAGCGACAGCTCATCATCCAGTTGCCATGAAAACATCCGTTTTCTCCTCCCTTGTGGCTCCCCATGAGCCGTCATGAGGGCCAATGTAGTCAATCAAGCCATTGTCTGCCAAGGACTTTCAGTACGAGATCCCGGCCGGCAACCCCCATATGGACACCCCCATCCGGGCCAGGATTCGACGCCCAGATCACTGCCCCTCTTTTTTGGAACAAAAAACCAACAATTTGGCATATGGCAGGCGTAGTGGATGGCAACAGTCACTTCCACTACCTGTTTATGCTGCCCTGTCACAACTAACAGGGCGCAATTTCAAACCGGCCCACTAGTGTAGGAATGCCGGGCAAGAGACCCGGAATGCACTCTTCATCGACTTAAGGAAAGACGAGATGAACAAAGTTTATTTGGCCGTGGTACTGGCCTGCTGGGGAAGCGCCGCCATGGCGGCAGAACAGGTGGAAGTGAATCAGGTTGCCGGCATCCAGGGGGCACCAAGCGGGGCCGCCGGTGTCGGTGCCCTGGCCGGAGAGGGGGAGTACCGCCAGGTGCGGGTCGTCAAGCTGCCCAACGGCCAGCAACGGGTGCGCTATGAGCAGACCTGGCGCGGCATCCCGGTCTGGGGCCAGGTGCTGGTCGCCGAGCAGTCTCTCGGTGGCCAGGTCAGTCAGGTGTCCGGCCAGATCCTGCGCCAGATAGACGCCGATTTGGCGAGCCCCGCTGCCACCCTCACCCCCGCCGATGCCGCGAGCAAGGCCCGCGCCGGCGCCAAGGGCAGCAACGAGCGGGTCAAGCTGTTCGTAATGCAGGATGAGGCCGGTCAGGCCCGCCTGGTCTACCTGGTCTCCTGGCTCGCGGCGAGCGACGAGCCCAGTCGCCCCTTCGTGGTGATCGATGCCCAGAGCGGCAGCGAGCTCAAGCGCTGGGAAGGGATCAACCACAAGGACGCCACCGGCCCCGGTGGCAACACCAAGACCGGCAAGTACTTCTACGGCGCCGACTACGGCCCGTTGCAGGTGGATGACAGCTGCCGCATGAGCAGCGCGAACGTGGATACCATCAACCTGAACCACGCCACCTCGGGCGGTGCCGTGCACCAGTTCACCTGCCCGGAAAACACGGTCAAGGAGATCAACGGCGCCTACTCCCCCCTCAACGATGCCCACTACTTCGGCAACGTGGTGTTCGACATGTACCGCAACTGGTACAACACGGCGCCGCTGAGCTTCAAGCTCAAGATGCGGGTGCACTACAGCCGCAACTACGAGAACGCCTTCTGGGACGGCAGCCAGATGACCTTCGGCGACGGTGCCACCACCTTCTACCCGCTGGTGAGCCTGGACGTGGCCGCCCACGAGGTGAGCCACGGCTTCACCGAGCAGAACTCGGGGCTGGTCTACTCCGGCCAGTCAGGCGGCATCAACGAGGCCTTCTCCGACATGGCGGGGGAAGCGGCCGAAAACTACATGAAGGGCAGCAACGACTGGCTGGTGGGAGCCCAGATCTTCAAGGGCAACGGCTCACTGCGCTACTTCGAGGATCCGACCCGGGATGGCAAGTCCATCGGCCATGCCAGCGATTACTATGATGGCATCGACGTGCACCACAGCTCGGGGGTCTACAACCGTGCCTTCTACCTGCTGGCCAACACCAGCGGCTGGAATACCCGCAAGGCATTCGAGGTGTTCGTGCTGGCCAACCGCCTCTACTGGGGCGCCAACACCACCTACGATCAGGGCGCCTGCGGCGTGACCAAGGCAGCCACGGATCTGGGCTACAGCCTGACCGATGTGGCGGCGGCCTTCACCACGGTCGGGGTCAACGCCACCTGTGGCGGCACCACGCCACAACCCGGCAGCGTGCTGCAAAACGGTGTACCGGTGACCGGTCTGGCCGCCGCCAAGGGGGGCAAGGTGAGCTACACCATCGACGTGCCCGCCGGCAAGAGCCAGCTGGTGATCGCCAGCAGCGGCGGCAGCGGGGATGCGGATCTCTATGTGAAGTTTGGTTCGGCCCCGACCAGTACCAGCTATGACTGCCGTCCCTACAAGAGCGGCAACGCCGAGACCTGCACCCTGAACGCCCCCAAGGCGGGCACCTGGCACGTGCAGCTCAGCGCCTACAGCGCCTTCTCCGGGGTAACCCTGAAAGCCAGCCACTGATCCCGTCCCAAGGGATTGACTCACTCAGGCGCCGGACTTGTCCGGCGCTTTTCTTTTGGCTCTCAGCTGGTGCTCAGCGCCCCGCCCAGCGCCTGGCCAGGGTGCGGGCAGCCTCCAGTACCCGCTCCTTCTCCCGGTTCGGTCGCTTGCCGCTGCGCCAGGCCATCATCACGTCCCAGTGATCCGGCGGCAAATCCACCACATCGAGCTGCACCAGGCGGCCGAACTCCAGATCCCGGCTGATGGCGAGCGCCGGCATCAGGGTGATGAAACCGTGCTCCAGTGCCAGCTCCCGCGCCGCGCTGGCGGGCTGGATGGCATGCAGCGGGCTCGCCACCTGGCGCAGCAGCCGCAGCTGCAGGATCAGCTCGTCGCAACCTGTGCCCCATTGCTGGGGGGCCAGCCGCTCGTTGGCAATGTCCTGCAGGGTCAATCCCTGCTTGCCTGCCAGCGGGTGACCGGCGCTGGCCACGGCGATGATGGGGGAGCGATAGAGCAGCTCGAGCTGGATGCCGGCGATGGCGGGGCATTTCAAGATGAAGCCCACATCGGTCTCACCGGTCAGCAGCTCCTGCATGATGACGCCGGAGTGATCCGTGTTGCAGCGGATCTCGAACGCCTCGTCCACCAGGGCCAGCAGCAGTGGCCCGAAAACCACGGTGGTGAGGGACGGCAGACAGGACAACTTGATGCGTGGCAGGGCGGGCGCCCCCTGCATTGCCAGCCGCCCTCCCTCCAGGGCGCTGAGGGCCGCGCTCGCGGCGGGCAGGAACTGCTCGCAGGCCGGGGTCGGGGCCGCGCCCCGGCGATGACGGAAGAACAGGGGCTGTCCCAGCGCCTGTTCCAGCACGGCGATCCGCTGGCTGACCATGGGTTGGGACCAGCCGCGAATGGCGGCGACCTTGCTGAAGCTGCCACGGTTGGCCACATCCAGCAGCAATTGCAGATCATCGAGGGTCATAGCCATAACAAAATCCAATATGAAATATAGCCAGTTGTCGGCTACCACTATATCTGGCCCCCTTCCAGAATAGCAGTATCAAATGTCATGAAATGGCCACAGCGCCGCCGAGCCAGGGACTTATCTTCGTCCTTGGCTCTGTTTGGTGACGGCGCCATTCAGGCAACACACACCATAAATACAATATTCGATGCAGTAGAGGTTCTAAGGGTCATGGTTGAGCGGGCAAGGCGGTTGGGGCGGTGGTTCTTGGCATTGGATTCCCTCTTGGTGATCCTGGGGTTCTTCGTGGTCATGCCCATGATCAGCCTGCGCTTCGTGGATCAACTCGGCTGGGCAGCCGGCGTGGTCGGACTGGCGCTGGGGTTGCGTCAGCTGACTCAGCAGGGGCTGGGGGTCTTTGGTGGCTCCCTTGCCGACAAGTTCGGCGCCCGCCCCCTCATCGTCTGCGGCATGCTGCTGCGCGCAGCCGGCTTTGCCAGCCTGGCCTATGCCCAGACAGGGCTGGATCTGATCCTCTCCTGCGTCATCTCCGGGCTCGGCGGCTGCCTGTTCGATCCCCCCCGCGCGGCCCTGGTGATCAAGTTCACCCGTCCCCGGGAGCGGGGCCGCTACATCTCATTGCTGATGATGCTGGAGAGTGCCGGCGCCGTGGCCGGGGCCCTGCTCGGCAGTTGGCTGCTCAACTTCGATTTCGAGTACGTCTGTCTGCTGGGAGCCGGGCTTTTCGTCTGCGCGGCCCTCTGCAACCTGCTGATCCTGCCCGCCTACAAGCTCTCACTGCGGCCCACCCCGATCCGGGCAGGTCTCGGCCAGGTACTGGCGGACAAGGCCTTCTGCCGAGTGGTGCTGGTTCTGAGCGGCTACTACGCGCTCTGGGTGCAGGTGATGCTGATCTTCCCCATCCTGGTCAAGCAGATGGCGGGCACCACCACGGCGGTGGGCTGGATGTACACCCTGGAGACCGCCATCTCCCTGACCCTGCTCTATCCCCTTGCCCGCTATGGGGAGCGCCATTTCAAGCTGGAGAATCGCTTGATGGCCGGGGTACTGCTGATGACCGCCGGCATCGGACTGGTGGCCTTCGCCACCACCCTGCCCGCCGTCTTCATGCTGCTGGCCTGTTTCTATCTCGGCATCGTCATCGCCGAGCCGGCACGGGAGACCCTCATGACCAAGCTTGCTCAGCCGGGGGCCCGTGGCAGCTACATGGGCTTCAGCCGGCTGGGACTGGCGCTCGGCGGCATGACCGGCTATGTCAGCGGCGGCGCCCTGCACGACTACGCCAATGCCCAGGGCCAACCCTGGCTGCCCTGGCTGGTGCTGGGCACCGTCGGCATCATCACCTTCCTGCTGCTGGTCAGCTGCTTCCAGCGCGGCTCCCGCCTCGCCAGCATCAGCGCCTAGGCCCGCAAGACAAACACGTCATCATATCGATATGAGCAGGGGGCCGGTTTATACCACCCGGCCCCCTGTTGTTATCCGCTCGTCCATCGCTGAGCACCCCAGGGGTACCAACACTCATCCGCGCTCACCGTCAACCTCCCCTGCATCTTCGGATAAGGTCGGGATTGCAACCATGACCGCCGTTGACTGCTCCCCTCATCAAGCCAGCCCATAAAAAAAGCGGCAGATTGCTCTGCCGCTTTTTGTTCCACCCGAGAAGGTTACTTGTCGATATCCAACATATTGTTTTGCAACATGAAGTCGATGACCTGGTTGGCCGTGGTGCCGGAGCCACCGGTCAGGGTATCGAAGGTGTGGTTCGTCAGCACTATCTCCTGCGTCACCGGTGCAGTGCTGTTCTCCTTGACCTGCAGATGCACCCCTTCGCTGTCCTGGAACACCGAGAGCAGGCTCTTGAGCGAACTTTCGTTCTTGCTGCCATCGCTATCCAGCAGATCGCTGAGATCCAGCTTGTCCCCTTCGGCCTTGGAGAAATCGGTGACATAGTCCTTGGTCACAATGCCAGGGGTCGTGTCACCCTTCTGCCAGACGAAGGTATCGGCGCCGGCATCCCCGGTCAGGATGTCGTTGCCAAGCCCCCCACGCAGGATGTCATTGCCCAGACCGCCGCTCAGCAGATCATTGCCAGCGCCACCGTCGAGGTTGTCGTTGCCGCTCCCGCCATAGAGGGTGTCGTTGCCACTCTCGCCGAACAGGTTGTCGTCACCGCTACCGCCAAACAGGATGTCATTACCGGCCCCGCCGTACAGGAAGTCATTGCCACCCTGACCGAACAGGATGTCGTTGCCATCCCCACCCAGCAGCACATCCGCCTTGTCATTGGCCGAAGACTGGTCAAAGTCGCTGGCATGCTCCTGAATATAGCGATGTACGTCGGCATCCAGCACATCGCTGCGGCCCAGCTGCGCCGCCACATAGCTCTTGATGGCGGCATAGCCTTCCCCGTTGATGCCGGCAAAGTGCACCGCATCGCCAAACAGGATGTCATCGCCGGCCCCGCCATCGAAGCGGTCGGCTCCCGGCAGATTGTTCACCGAGGTGCCGAGGATGGCGTTGGCCAGATCCGAGGCGTTGACCCCGGTCTTGAGCACGCCGTCTGAGTCGTAAGACTTCAGGTCATTGGTGGAGATGTTTGCCCCCAGCCCGATGGCCTCGACGGTCACTCCCATCCCGGTCAGTAGCCCGAAGCCCGCTACCGAGTTGTTGATGGTGGTAGTGGTCGAATCCTGCCCGTTACCGCCAAGGGTCGAGTAGGTATAGCCACCCTTGCCGTCTGCACGCATATAGCCAATCGCAGAACCAGCGGCATATACCCGCCCATTGCTATCGATGATGGTATAGCCATTGGCGGTATAAACCTTCCCAACAACATAATTACCACCGAGAACCGTATTCAGATAAACGTCATTGCTGCTCCCCGAGTAATTCAATACACGAGGGTTGCTGCCTTCACTATCCAGGTAATAGGTCGGCTTGCCATCGGTAATGAAGTAGGTCAGGTTCTTGGCATTGGTGTTGCTCTGTACGGTCGAGCTGTTGAACCAGTTGGCCGTGGTTTTGAACACATCCTCGTAGTTGGTGCCACCGCCGTTGTTGCTGCTGCCATCCATGCTGTCAAGGATGGTCTGCAGCTGGCTCAGGGCATTGGCATCCTTGAGGTTCACGCTGACCGACTTGTTGGCCAGGGTATCGAAGTCCACCAGGAAGATATTGACCTTGCCCGCCCCTTCCGTGCCGGCACTGTTCTTCAGGCTGGCGAAGACCTGGGCCAGCTGGTTCTTGATGGTGTTCATGGCATCGGTGCCGATACTGCCGGAGCTGTCGACCATGAAGGCGATATTGTAGTTCTGGCCCGACAGCACCACGCTGCCATCCAGATCCCCCACCACGATATTGTGCTCGCTGCCAAAGGTCCGGTTCTGGTCGCCCGGCTCCCCTTCGGTGGCGTTGAAGTAGCTCAAACGGATGCTGTCATCGTCGGTGGCCGAGCTGGTCTGATCGGTCCCCACTTCCTTGGCGATGGCCTCGACCTTGAGATCAACCTGGCCGGCACTGGCACCGGGGACGCGCAGAGTCAGCCCGGTCAGCTTCACATCCAGTGCACTGGCGCTCCACAGGCCATTGCCGGCGATCAGGGTGATCTTGCCATCAGCGCCTGCGGTACCCAGCAGTTGGGCGCCGTTATAGAGCTGTGTCCCCTGTGGCATGCCGGTCAGCACCAGGCTGTCGAACACTTCGCTGCCATCTCTGTCACTCAAAGAGGCCGTCAGCTCCACCGGATAGTCGACCACGCTCGGCTGCACCAGCGTCAGCGCCCCCGTATCCTGGTTGATCTGGTAGATGCCGTCAGCGAACTGGACATACTCGATGTCGTGCAGCGCCTTGGTGACCCCGCCCCCCTTCTCCGTCACCGAGAAATCGAACCAGCGATCATTGGTCGAGAAGCCACTGCCCTTCTTGATGGCGTAATCCGCACGGTTACCCGTCAGGACGGCGATATCAGTACCGGCACCACCATAGAGACCATCGTTGCCAAGGCCGGACACCAGCACATCGTTGCCATCGCCACCATAGAGGGAATCCCCCTGGGCTGCGTTACCGCCGACCAGAATGTCATTGCCCCCCTGACCATAGAGCAGGTCGCCACCACCGTGAGTGCTGACGATATAGTCGTTGCCACTGTTGCCAAGTACCTGTTCCTGACCACTGCTGCTATCGGTCAGCGAGTTGGTGATGCCAAAGGCCGTCTTGTTGAAGTTGCCGGACTGGAATTGCTCCGTCGTGATACTCGCACTCGGGAAGCTCAGGTTGTAAAGCGGTATGCCGTTACCGGTCAGGGTCAGGTTGACCGTCGGCTTGTCCGCCACGGCCGCCACATCGATCACCAGCTTGCCACTGTTGCTGAGGTTGGCGCCATCGCTGACCTGATAGCTGAAGCTGGCGTAATCCCCCTGCTTGTTGCCGGTCGAGGTGCCGTTGCCATTGGCCGCAATCGTGCTCGATTCATTGAGCCCGGGCACGAAGCGCAGATGGCCGGTATCGATGTCGCTGTAGGAGATCAGATCCCCCGCTTTCACGGCGACCCACTGACCCGCGGCGTTGAGGTATTCCAGCTTACCGTTGAGGGGCAGAGTGCCTATCTTCACGCTCAGATCGCTGTTCGCCTGATCGTCGCTGGCACCAAACTGGGCCCACTTCAGCACCTGAGGCTGATCTTCCAGCCCTGAGCTGTAACCACCTGCTGCGGTCGGCGCGCGATCATTGTCTGTGATGGTGCCCGTGCCCGTCTGTCCACCTATGGTGACCGACAGGGTCTCGTTTGCCTCGACCAGACGATCGTCCAGAGTCGGAATGGTCACCGTGAAGCCGGATACGCCGGCAGGAACAGTGATCTTGCCGGTCGCGCTGTTGTAGGTCACCCCATTGCTGAACTGCGCCGTTCCCCAGTCGAGGCTGGAGGCCGGGTTGGCACCACTGCCCTGGATGGCGAAGTCATACTGAGTCGCCTCCTGGGTTGCATCAGACAGGATCACCCGGTGACTCAGGTTGCTGCCTTCGGTCACGTTCTCGCTGGAGACCGACTGCACTATGGGAGTGAACAGCGGCTTGGTGGCAAACGACCCTATGCTGCCATCGCCATCCCCATCCACTGCCTTGAACTGGAAGTCGATATCCCCATCGCCCAGCGGCTTGGACATATTCTGGTACTGGAAGAACTCCCACTTGCCGGTCGCCGGAGTGAACTCCAGACGGAACACCAGGGTGCCATCACTGGTCTTGCCAACCAGGGTATTGGCCGATTCCAGCGTCGTGGTGATTGCCTTGCCGGTGGCCGTGGTCAACCCGGTTTCGGTTGTGCCGACCAGCTGCATCGCGCCCTTGCCATCGGCTCCCCACTGGGGTGTGACGCTACCCGAGCCGTAGGCGATGGCCTGAGCCGAACTGGCACCGAGGAACTCGATGCTCTTGACGGTGAAGTCACTGTTGTCCGAAGTGTTGGTATTGCCGTTGTTGGTGGCCTTGATCACCATGGTGTCGAAGCCGCCCTGTTGCACCTGGAAGTTGCCGGCATAGTCGCCGCCAGAGACATTGGAGCTGAAGGTCTGAGTGCCGATCAGCACGCCACCGCGGTAGAACTCCACCACGCCGCTCTCCAGCTCGCCACCGAACATCTGGCTGAATTGAATATTGGCGCCGTAGGCGACCTTGCCCGCATCCAGCTTGATGATCAGTTGCTCGGAAGCCGAAGTGCCATTGGCGAAGTGACGGAAATCGATCTCGTTGGCGATGTTGTGATAGGGGGCCGCCACACTGGAAACCCCCAAGCCTGCACTGGAACCATTGACATTCGCGGCAACCAGGGTCGAGTCGGTCGCCGACTTGAAGCCCAGAGCCGTGATGGTAAAGCCCGTCATCCCCACAGAGTTCTGATTGCCGCTGTATTTGGTCAGATCGAACACACCCGTCAGGGCGGCCGGGATATCCGTCTTGGTGACGGACACCGCAGCAGCATCCCCCGCTATCGGCGAGTCATCCTCTATCGAGATGGGCAGGTTCCCCGTAGTGGTCGCCTTGCCATCCGACACCGTCACACCGACCTGGAAGTTGAGCACATCCTCACTGCCCTTGACCGGGTGATCAAGCGGTGCCTTGAGGGTTACGTCATAGCTCCAATCACCCTTGCTGCCACCGGTCGGCGCCGTCAGCTTGACGTCGATGATCGCCTTGTAGTCAGCACCGCCCACTGTGCCGGTATACCCGGTCAGTACCTTGGTTGCGGCATTCCAGCTCCACTGCACCGCAGCACCGCCGGATGTCAGGCCGGTCGGCCCATTCAGGCTGACGGTCAGTACGTCCTGACTGTCGACATCGCCAACGGTGATCTTGCCGCTCGCAGCCACACTGTTGGTGGTATCGCTGCTACCCGCCGTATCAGCAATACCGCCGGCAAGGCCTTCTTCGGATACTACGGCTCCCTGGTCGATGCTCAATGTCGGCGCATCGTTGGTGCCGGTGATGGTGACCGAGACGATATGGCTGGTGCCATCAGTACTCTTAACGGTGAAGGTCTCGACCTTCGTCTCACCCTGACCCAGGTACTGCACCTTGCTGTTGTCGACGTTGTAGCTCCAGGTCCCGCCTTCGGTGATGGAGAGACTGCCCAGCGCACCCGCGCTCGGGGTGCCGCTGCCCGCCACGAATTTGGCCTGCCCCAGATCTGCATCGCTGATGGTCAGCACACCGCTGTCGCTCAGCTTGCCGCCGCTCACGTTCAGATCCTCGGTCACCGCCCCCAGATCATCCCCCGCGACCACAGCACCATCGTTCACGCCGGTGATGGTGATGGTGACGGTGTGGGTGGTGCCATCCACCGACTTCACGGTGAAGCTTTCAATACGCGTCTCGCCCAGCCCCAGGTACTGCACCTTGCTGTTGTCGACGTTGTAGGTCCAGGCACCACCGTCGGTGATCGAGAGGCTGCCCAGCACACCCGCGCTCGGGGTGCCGCTGCCCGCCACGAATTTGGCCTGCCCCAGATCTGCATCGCTGATGGTCAGCACACCGCTGTCGCTCAGCTTGCCGCCGGTCACGTTCAGATCTTCGGTCACCGTCCCCAGGTCATCCCCCGCGACCACAGCACCATCGTTCACGCCGGTGATGGTGATGGTGACGGTATGCTCGGTGCCATCCACCGACTTCACGGTGAAGCTCTCGACCTTGGTCTCACCCTGGCCCAGGTACTGCACCTTGCTGTTATCGACGTTGTAGGTCCAGGCACCGCCTTCGGTGATGGTCAGGCTGCCCAGTGCGTCCTTGCTGGCCACACCGTTGCCGGCCACAAATTTGGCTTCGTCCGCCCCATCCACGTCGCTCACGCTCAGGGTGCCGGTCTCGGTCAGGGTCGGGTTGGTTTCGTCTTCGGTGACCGCACCGCGGTCAGTGCCACCGATCACGGCAGAGTCGTTGACGCCAGTGATGGTGATGGTGACGGTGTGCTCGGTGCCATCCACGGACTTCACGGTGAAGGTCTCGACCTTGGTCTCACCCTGGCCCAGGTACTGCACCTTGCTGTTGTCGACGTTGTAGGTCCAGGCACCACCGTCGGTGATCGAGAGGCTGCCCAGCGCACCCGCGCTCGGGGTGCCGCTGCCCGCCACAAACTTGGCCTCGTCCGCCCCGTCCACGTCGGTCACGGTCAGGGTGCCGGTCTCGGTCAGGGTCGGGTTGGTTTCGTCTTCGGTGACGCCGCCGCGGTCAGTGCCGCCGATCACCGCGCCATCGTTGACGCCAGTGATGGTGATGGTGACGGTGTGGGTGGTGCCATCCACCGACTTCACGGTGAAGCTTTCAATACGCGTCTCGCCCAGCCCCAGGTACTGCACCTTGCTGTTGTCGACGTTGTAGTTCCAGGCACCGCCTTCGGTGATGGAGAGGCTGCCCAGCGCACCCGCGCTCGGGGTGCCGCTGCCCGCCACGAATTTGGCCTGCCCCAGATCTGCATCGCTGATGGTCAGCACACCGCTGTCGCTCAGCTTGCCGCCGGTCACGTTCAGATCTTCGGTCACCGTCCCCAGGTCATCCCCCGCGACCACAGCACCATCGTTCACGCCGGTGATGGTGATGGTGACGGTATGCTCGGTGCCATCCACCGACTTCACGGTGAAGCTCTCGACCTTGGTCTCACCCTGGCCCAGGTACTGCACCTTGCTGTTATCGACGTTGTAGGTCCAGGCACCGCCTTCGGTGATGGTCAGGCTGCCCAGTGCGTCCTTGCTGGCCACACCGTTGCCGGCCACAAATTTGGCTTCGTCCGCCCCATCCACGTCGCTCACGCTCAGGGTGCCGGTCTCGGTCAGGGTCGGGTTGGTTTCGTCTTCGGTGACCGCACCGCGGTCAGTGCCACCGATCACGGCAGAGTCGTTGACGCCAGTGATGGTGATGGTGACGGTGTGCTCGGTGCCATCCACGGACTTCACGGTGAAGGTCTCGACCTTGGTCTCACCCTGGCCCAGGTACTGCACCTTGCTGTTGTCGACGTTGTAGGTCCAGGCACCACCGTCGGTGATCGAGAGGCTGCCCAGCGCACCCGCGCTCGGGGTGCCGCTGCCCGCCACAAACTTGGCCTCGTCCGCCCCGTCCACGTCGGTCACGGTCAGGGTGCCGGTCTCGGTCAGGGTCGGGTTGGTTTCGTCTTCGGTGACGCCGCCGCTGTCAGTGCCGCCGATCACCGCGCCATCGTTGACGCCAGTGATGGTGATGGTGACGGTGTGGGTGGTGCCATCCACCGACTTCACGGTGAAGCTTTCAATACGCGTCTCGCCCAGCCCCAGGTACTGCACCTTGCTGTTGTCGACGTTGTAGTTCCAGGCACCGCCTTCGGTGATGGAGAGGCTGCCCAGCGCACCCGCGCTCGGGGTGCCGCTGCCCGCCACGAATTTGGCCTGCCCCAGATCTGCATCGCTGATGGTCAGCACACCGCTGTCGCTCAGCTTGCCGCCGGTCACGTTCAGATCTTCGGTCACCGTCCCCAGGTCATCCCCCGCGACCACAGCACCATCGTTCACGCCGGTGATGGTGATGGTGACGGTATGCTCGGTGCCATCCACCGACTTCACGGTGAAGCTCTCGACCTTGGTCTCACCCTGGCCCAGGTACTGCACCTTGCTGTTATCGACGTTGTAGGTCCAGGCACCGCCTTCGGTGATGGAGAGACTGCCCAGTGCGTCCTTGCTGGCCACACCGTTGCCGGCCACAAATTTGGCTTCGTCCGCCCCATCCACGTCGCTCACGGTCAGGGTGCCGGTCTCGGTCAGGGTCGGGTTGGTTTCGTCTTCGGTGACCGCACCGCGGTCAGTGCCACCGATCACGGCAGAGTCGTTGACGCCAGTGATGGTGATGGTGACGGTGTGCTCGGTGCCATCCACGGACTTCACGGTGAAGGTCTCGACCTTGGTCTCACCCTGGCCCAGGTACTGCACCTTGCTGTTGTCGACGTTGTAGTTCCAGGCACCACCGTCGGTGATCGAGAGGCTGCCCAGCGCACCCGCGCTCGGAGTGCCGCTGCCCGCCACAAACTTGGCCTCGTCCGCCCCGTCCACGTCGGTCACGGTCAGGGTGCCGGTCTCGGTCAGGGTCGGGTTGGTTTCGTCTTCGGTGACGCCGCCGCTGTCAGTGCCGCCGATCACCGCGCCATCGTTGACGCCAGTGATGGTGATGGTGACTGTGTGGGTGGTGCCATCCACCGACTTCACGGTGAAGCTTTCAATACGCGTCTCGCCCAGCCCCAGGTACTGCACCTTGCTGTTGTCGACGTTGTAGTTCCAGGCACCGCCTTCGGTGATGGAGAGGCTGCCCAGCGCACCCGCGCTCGGGGTGCCGCTGCCCGCCACGAATTTGGCCTGCCCCAGATCTGCATCGCTGATGGTCAGCACACCGCTGTCGCTCAGCTTGCCGCCGGTCACGTTCAGATCTTCGGTCACCGTCCCCAGGTCATCCCCCGCGACCACAGCACCATCGTTCACGCCGGTGATGGTGATGGTGACGGTATGCTCGGTGCCATCCACCGACTTCACGGTGAAGCTCTCGACCTTGGTCTCGCCCTGGCCCAGGTACTGCACCTTGCTGTTATCGACGTTGTAGGTCCAGGCACCGCCTTCGGTGATGGAGAGACTGCCCAGTGCGTCCTTGCTGGCCACACCGTTGCCGGCCACAAATTTGGCTTCGTCCGCCCCGTCCACGTCGCTCACGGTCAGGGTGCCGGTCTCGGTCAGGGTCGGGTTGGTTTCGTCTTCGGTGACGCCGCCGCGGTCAGTGCCGCCGATCACCGCGCCATCGTTGACGCCAGTGATGGTGATGGTGACGGTGTGGGTGGTGCCATCCACCGACTTCACGGTGAAGCTTTCAATACGCGTCTCGCCCAGCCCCAGGTACTGCACCTTGCTGTTGTCGACGTTGTAGTTCCAGGCACCGCCTTCGGTGATGGAGAGGCTGCCCAGCGCACCCGCGCTCGGGGTGCCGCTGCCCGCCACGAATTTGGCCTGCCCCAGATCTGCATCGCTGATGGTCAGCACACCGCTGTCGCTCAGCTTGCCGCCGGTCACGTTCAGATCTTCGGTCACCGTCCCCAGGTCATCCCCCGCGACCACAGCACCATCGTTCACGCCGGTGATGGTGATGGTGACGGTATGCTCGGTGCCATCCACCGACTTCACGGTGAAGCTCTCGACCTTGGTCTCACCCTGGCCCAGGTACTGCACCTTGCTGTTATCGACGTTGTAGTTCCAGGCACCGCCTTCGGTGATGGAGAGGCTGCCCAGCGCACCCGCGCTCGGGGTGCCGCTGCCCGCCACGAATTTGGCCTGCCCCAGATCTGCATCGCTGATGGTCAGCACACCGCTGTCGCTCAGCTTGCCGCCGGTCACGTTCAGATCTTCGGTCACCGTCCCCAGGTCATCCCCCGCGACCACAGCACCATCGTTCACGCCGGTGATGGTGATGGTGACGGTATGCTCGGTGCCATCCACCGACTTCACGGTGAAGCTCTCGACCTTGGTCTCACCCTGGCCCAGGTACTGCACCTTGCTGTTATCGACGTTGTAGGTCCAGGCACCGCCTTCGGTGATGGAGAGACTGCCCAGTGCGTCCTTGCTGGCCACACCGTTGCCGGCCACAAATTTGGCTTCGTCCGCCCCATCCACGTCGCTCACGCTCAGGGTGCCGGTCTCGGTCAGGGTCGGGTTGGTTTCGTCTTCGGTGACCGCACCGCGGTCAGTGCCACCGATCACGGCAGAGTCGTTGACGCCAGTGATGGTGATGGTGACGGTGTGCTCGGTGCCATCCACGGACTTCACGGTGAAGGTCTCGACCTTGGTCTCACCCTGGCCCAGGTACTGCACCTTGCTGTTGTCGACGTTGTAGGTCCAGGCACCACCGTCGGTGATCGAGAGGCTGCCCAGCGCACCCGCGCTCGGAGTGCCGCTGCCCGCCACAAACTTGGCCTCGTCCGCCCCGTCCACGTCGGTCACGGTCAGGGTGCCGGTCTCGGTCAGGGTCGGGTTGGTTTCGTCTTCGGTGACGCCGCCGCTGTCAGTGCCGCCGATCACCGCGCCATCGTTGACGCCAGTGATGGTGATGGTGACGGTGTGGGTGGTGCCATCCACCGACTTCACGGTGAAGCTTTCAATACGCGTCTCGCCCAGCCCCAGGTACTGCACCTTGCTGTTGTCGACGTTGTAGTTCCAGGCACCGCCTTCGGTGATGGAGAGGCTGCCCAGCGCACCCGCGCTCGGGGTGCCGCTGCCCGCCACGAATTTGGCCTGCCCCAGATCTGCATCGCTGATGGTCAGCACACCGCTGTCGCTCAGCTTGCCGCCGGTCACGTTCAGATCTTCGGTCACCGTCCCCAGGTCATCCCCCGCGACCACAGCACCATCGTTCACGCCGGTGATGGTGATGGTGACGGTATGCTCGGTGCCATCCACCGACTTCACGGTGAAGCTCTCGACCTTGGTCTCGCCCTGGCCCAGGTACTGCACCTTGCTGTTATCGACGTTGTAGGTCCAGGCACCGCCTTCGGTGATGGTCAGGCTGCCCAGTGCGTCCTTGCTGGCCACACCGTTGCCGGCCACAAATTTGGCTTCGTCCGCCCCATCCACGTCGCTCACGCTCAGGGTGCCGGTCTCGGTCAGGGTCGGGTTGGTTTCGTCTTCGGTGACCGCACCGCGGTCAGTGCCACCGATCACGGCAGAGTCGTTGACGCCAGTGATGGTGATGGTGACGGTGTGCTCGGTGCCATCCACGGACTTCACGGTGAAGGTCTCGACCTTGGTCTCACCCTGGCCCAGGTACTGCACCTTGCTGTTGTCGACGTTGTAGGTCCAGGCACCACCGTCGGTGATCGAGAGGCTGCCCAGCGCACCCGCGCTCGGAGTGCCGCTGCCCGCCACAAACTTGGCCTCGTCCGCCCCGTCCACGTCGGTCACGGTCAGGGTGCCGGTCTCGGTCAGGGTCGGGTTGCTCTCATCTTCGGTCACGCCACCGGTGTCGCTGCCAGTAATGACAGCCGCATCGTTCACGCCAGTGATGGTGATGGTGACGGTGTGCTCGGTGCCATCCAGGCTCTTGACCACAAAGGTCTCGACCTTGGTCTCGCCCTGGCCCAGGTACTGCACCAGGCTGTTGTCGACGTTGTAGGTCCAGGCACCGCCTTCGGTGATGGAGAGACTGCCCAGTGCGTCCGGGCTGGCCACACCGTTGCCCGCCACAAACTTGGCCTCGTCCGCCCCGTCCACGTCAGTCACGGTGAGGGTACCGGTCTCGGTCAGGGTCGGCTTGGTTTCGTCTTCGGTGACCGCACCGCGGTCAGTGCCGCCGATCACGGCGCCATCGTTGACGCCAGTGATGGTGATGGTGACGGTGTGTTCGGTGCCATCCAGGCTCTTGACCACAAAGGTCTCGACCTTGGTTTCACCGTCGCCCAGGTACTGCACCAGGCTGTTGTCGACGTTGTAGGTCCAGGCACCATCGGCATCAATGGTCAGGCTACCCAGTGCGTCCGGGCTGGCCACACCGTTGCCCGCCACAAACTTGGCTTCGTCCGCCCCGTCCACGTCAGTCACGGTCAGGGTACCGGTCTCGGTCAGGGTCGGCTTGGTTTCGTCTTCGGTGACCGCACCACGGTCAGTGCCGCCGATCACGGCGCCATCGTTGACGCCAGTGATGGTGATGGTGACGGTGTGTTCGGTGCCATCCAGGCTCTTGACCACAAAGGTCTCGACCTTGGTCTCGCCCTGGCCCAGGTACTGCACCAGGCTGTTGTCGACGTTGTAGGTCCAGGCACCGCCTTCGGTGATCGAGAGACTGCCCAGTGCGTCCTTGCTGGCCACACCGTTGCCCGCCACAAATTTGGCTTCGTCCGCCCCGTCCACGTCGCTCACGCTCAGGGTGCCGGTCTCGGTCAGGGTCGGCTTGGTTTCGTCTTCGGTGACGCCGCCGCGGTCAGTGCTGCCGATCACCGCGCCATCGTTGACGCCAGTGATGGTGATGGTGACGGTGTGGGTGGTGCCATCCACCGACTTCACGGTGAAGCTTTCAATACGCGTCTCGCCCAGCCCCAGGTACTGCACCTTGCTGTTGTCGACGTTGTAGGTCCAGGCACCACCGTCGGTGATCGAGAGGCTGCCCAGCGCACCCGCGCTCGGAGTGCCGCTGCCCGCCACAAACTTGGCCTCGTCCGCCCCGTCCACGTCGGTCACGGTCAGGGTGCCGGTCTCGGTCAGGGTCGGGTTGGTTTCGTCTTCGGTGACGCCGCCGCGGTCAGTGCCGCCGATCACCGCGCCATCGTTGACGCCAGTGATGGTGATGGTGACGGTGTGCTCGGTGCCATCCAGGCTCTTGACCACAAAGGTCTCGACCTTGGTCTCGCCCTGGCCCAGGTACTGCACCAGGCTGTTGTCGACGTTGTAGGTCCAGGCACCGCCTTCGGTGATGGAGAGACTGCCCAGTGCGTCCTTGCTGGCCACACCGTTGCCCGCCACAAACTTGGCTTCGTCCGCCCCGTCCACGTCAGTCACGGTCAGGGTACCGGTCTCGGTCAGGGTCGGCTTGGTTTCGTCTTCGGTGACCGCACCACGGTCAGTGCCGCCGATCACGGCGCCATCGTTGACGCCAGTGATGGTGATGGTGACGGTGTGTTCGGTGCCATCCAGGCTCTTGACCACAAAGGTCTCGACCTTGGTCTCGCCCTGGCCCAGGTACTGCACCAGGCTGTTGTCGACGTTGTAGGTCCAGGCACCGCCTTCGGTGATCGAGAGACTGCCCAGTGCGTCCTTGCTGGCCACACCGTTGCCCGCCACAAATTTGGCTTCGTCCGCCCCGTCCACGTCGCTCACGCTCAGGGTGCCGGTCTCGGTCAGGGTCGGCTTGGTTTCGTCTTCGGTGACGCCGCCGCGGTCAGTGCTGCCGATCACCGCGCCATCGTTGACGCCAGTGATGGTGATGGTGACGGTGTGGGTGGTGCCATCCACCGACTTCACGGTGAAGCTTTCAATACGCGTCTCGCCCAGCCCCAGGTACTGCACCTTGCTGTTGTCGACGTTGTAGGTCCAGGCACCACCGTCGGTGATCGAGAGGCTGCCCAGCGCACCCGCGCTCGGAGTGCCGCTGCCCGCCACAAACTTGGCCTCGTCCGCCCCGTCCACGTCGGTCACGGTCAGGGTGCCGGTCTCGGTCAGGGTCGGGTTGGTTTCGTCTTCGGTGACGCCGCCGCGGTCAGTGCCGCCGATCACCGCGCCATCGTTGACGCCAGTGATGGTGATGGTGACGGTGTGCTCGGTGCCATCCAGGCTCTTGACCACAAAGGTCTCGACCTTGGTCTCGCCCTGGCCCAGGTACTGCACCAGGCTGTTGTCGACGTTGTAGGTCCAGGCACCGCCTTCGGTGATGGAGAGACTGCCCAGTGCGTCCTTGCTGGCCACACCGTTGCCCGCCACAAACTTGGCTTCGTCCGCCCCGTCCACGTCAGTCACGGTCAGGGTACCGGTCTCGGTCAGGGTCGGCTTGGTTTCGTCTTCGGTGACCGCACCACGGTCAGTGCCGCCGATCACGGCGCCATCGTTGACGCCAGTGATGGTGATGGTGACGGTGTGTTCGGTGCCATCCAGGCTCTTGACCACAAAGGTCTCGACCTTGGTCTCGCCCTGGCCCAGGTACTGCACCAGGCTGTTGTCGACGTTGTAGGTCCAGGCACCGCCTTCGGTGATCGAGAGACTGCCCAGTGCGTCCTTGCTGGCCACACCGTTGCCCGCCACAAATTTGGCTTCGTCCGCCCCGTCCACGTCGCTCACGCTCAGGGTGCCGGTCTCGGTCAGGGTCGGCTTGGTTTCGTCTTCGGTGACGCCGCCGCGGTCAGTGCTGCCGATCACCGCGCCATCGTTGACGCCAGTGATGGTGATGGTGACGGTGTGGGTGGTGCCATCCACCGACTTCACGGTGAAGCTTTCAATACGCGTCTCGCCCAGCCCCAGGTACTGCACCTTGCTGTTGTCGACGTTGTAGGTCCAGGCACCACCGTCGGTGATCGAGAGGCTGCCCAGCGCACCCGCGCTCGGAGTGCCGCTGCCCGCCACAAACTTGGCCTCGTCCGCCCCGTCCACGTCGGTCACGGTCAGGGTGCCGGTCTCGGTCAGGGTCGGGTTGGTTTCGTCTTCGGTGACGCCGCCGCGGTCAGTGCCGCCGATCACCGCGCCATCGTTGACGCCAGTGATGGTGATGGTGACGGTGTGCTCGGTGCCATCCAGGCTCTTGACCACAAAGGTCTCGACCTTGGTCTCGCCCTGGCCCAGGTACTGCACCAGGCTGTTGTCGACGTTGTAGGTCCAGGCACCGCCTTCGGTGATGGAGAGACTGCCCAGTGCGTCCTTGCTGGCCACACCGTTGCCCGCCACAAACTTGGCCTCGTCCGCCCCGTCCACGTCAGTCACGGTGAGGGTACCGGTCTCGGTCAGGGTCGGCTTGGTGTCGTCTTCGGTCACGCCACCGGTGTCGCTGCCAGTAATGACAGCCGCATCGTTCACGCCAGTGATGGTGATGGTGACGGTGTGCTCGGTGCCATCCAGGCTCTTGACCACAAAGGTCTCGACCTTGGTCTCGCCCTGGCCCAGGTACTGCACCAGGCTGTTGTCGACGTTGTAGGTCCAGGCACCGCCTTCGGTGATGGAGAGGCTACCCAGTGCGTCCGGGCTGGCCACACCGTTGCCCGCCACAAACTTGGCCTCGTCCGCCCCGTCCACGTCAGTCACGGTGAGGGTACCGGTCTCGGTCAGGGTCGGCTTGGTGTCGTCTTCGGTCACGCCACCGGTGTCACTGCCAGTAATGACAGCCGCATCGTTGACGCCAGTGATGGTGATGGTGACGGTGTGTTCGGTGCCATCCAGGCTCTTGACCACAAAGGTCTCGACCTTGGTTTCACCTTCGCCCAGGTACTGCACGTCGCCATTCGCCACGTTGTAAGTCCAGGCACCATCGGCATCAATGGTCAGGCTGCCCAGTGCACCCGCGCTCGGGGTGCCATTGCCAACAATGAACTTGGCTTCATCCGCCCCGTCCACGTCAGTCACGGTGAGGGTACCGGTCTCGGTCAGGGTCGGCTTGGTGTCGTCTTCGGTGACCGCACCACGGTCAGTGCCGCCGATCACGGCGCCATCGTTGACGCCAGTGATGGTGATGGTGACGGTGTGTTCGGTGCCATCCAGGCTCTTGACCACAAAGGTCTCGACCTTGGTCTCGCCCTGGCCCAGGTACTGCACCAGGCTGTTGTCGACGTTGTAGGTCCAGGCACCGCCTTCGGTGATGGAGAGACTGCCCAGTGCGTCCTTGCTGGCCACACCGTTGCCCGCCACAAACTTGGCCTCGTCCGCCCCGTCCACGTCAGTCACGGTGAGGGTACCGGTCTCGGTCAGGGTCGGCTTGGTGTCGTCTTCGGTCACGCCACCGGTGTCGCTGCCAGTAATGACAGCCGCATCGTTCACGCCAGTGATGGTGATGGTGACGGTGTGCTCGGTGCCATCCAGGCTCTTGACCACAAAGGTCTCGACCTTGGTCTCGCCCTGGCCCAGGTACTGCACCAGGTTGTTATCAACGTTGTAGGTCCAGGCACCGCCTTCAGTGATGGAGAGACTGCCCAGTGCGTCCTTGCTGGCCACACCGTTGCCCGCCACAAACTTGGCCTCGTCCGCCCCGTCCACGTCAGTCACGGTGAGGGTACCGGTCTCGGTCAGGGTCGGCTTGGTTTCGTCTTCGGTGACCGCACCGCGGTCAGTGCCGCCGATCACGGCGCCATCGTTGACGCCAGTGATGGTAATGGTGACGGTGTGTTCGGTGCCATCCAGGCTCTTGACCACAAAGGTCTCGACCTTGGTCTCGCCCTGGCCCAGGTACTGCACCAGGCTGTTGTCGACGTTGTAGGTCCAGGCACCGCCTTCGGTGATGGAGAGACTGCCCAGTGCGTCCGGGCTGGCCACACCGTTGCCCGCCACAAACTTGGCCTCGTCCGCCCCGTCCACGTCAGTCACGGTGAGGGTACCGGTCTCGGTCAGGGTCGGCTTGGTTTCGTCTTCGGTCACGCCACCGGTGTCACTGCCAGTAATGACAGCCGCATCGTTGACGCCAGTGATGGTGATGGTGACGGTGTGTTCGGTGCCATCCAGGCTCTTGACCACAAAGGTCTCGACCTTGGTTTCACCTTCGCCCAGGTACTGCACGTCGCCATTCGCCACGTTGTAAGTCCAGGCACCATCGGCATCAATGGTCAGGCTGCCCAGTGCACCCGCGCTCGGGGTGCCATTGCCAACAATGAACTTGGCTTCATCCGCCCCGTCCACGTCAGTCACGGTGAGGGTACCGGTCTCGGTCAGGGTCGGCTTGGTTTCGTCTTCGGTCACGCCACCGGTGTCGCTGCCAGTAATGACAGCCGCATCGTTCACGCCAGTGATGGTGATGGTGACGGTGTGCTCGGTGCCATCCAGGCTCTTGACCACAAAGGTCTCGACCTTGGTCTCGCCCTGGCCCAGGTACTGCACCAGGCTGTTGTCGACGTTGTAGGTCCAGGCACCGCCTTCGGTGATGGAGAGACTGCCCAGTGCGTCCGGGCTGGCCACACCGTTGCCCGCCACAAACTTGGCCTCGTCCGCCCCGTCCACGTCAGTCACGGTGAGGGTACCGGTCTCGGTCAGGGTCGGCTTGGTTTCGTCTTCGGTGACCGCACCGCGGTCAGTGCCGCCGATCACGGCGCCATCGTTGACGCCAGTGATGGTGATGGTGACGGTGTGTTCGGTGCCATCCAGGCTCTTGACCACAAAGGTCTCGACCTTGGTTTCACCGTCGCCCAGGTACTGCACCTTGCTGTTGTCGACGTTGTAGGTCCAGGCACCGCCTTCAGTGATGGAGAGACTGCCCAGTGCGTCCTTGCTGGCCACACCGTTGCCCGCCACAAACTTGGCTTCGTCCGCCCCGTCCACGTCAGTCACGCTCAGCGTGCCAGTCTCGGTCAGGGTCGGCTTGGTTTCGTCTTCAGTCACGCCACCGGTGTCGCTGCCAGTAATGACAGCCGCATCGTTCACGCCGGTGATGGTGATAGTGACGGTGTGCTCGGTGCCATCCAGGCTCTTGACCACAAAGGTCTCGACCTTGGTTTCACCGTCGCCCAGGTACTGCACGTCGCCATTCGCCACGTTGTAAGTCCAGGCACCATCGGCATCAATGGTCAGGCTGCCCAGTGCACCCGCGCTCGGGGTGCCGTTGCCCGCAACAAACACTGATTGACCCGCATCCGCATCGCTCACGGTAAGTACACCGCTGTCAGTCAGGATCGGGTTAGTCGCATCCTCGGTCACCCCACCGGCATCATCGCCGGCGATGAGAGCCGTATCGACATCGCCAATATCGTCCTCGCCATCCCGCGCTTCGGCAACAATACCCGGCGCGTCTGGATTGGCCGTGTCGAAACCGGCGGCGGCTATGGTGGCATCACCGGTTCTATCGATGGAGACGAAACCACCGTTGCCACTGGCGCCCGCAACGCCACCTGCATTGCCGGCGGCAGGAGCTCCGCCCGCGGCAGAAGCTTCAAAGGCCTTGGTGGGGTCAACCCCTTCGAGGATGGCTTGCTGCAAGGCGGCGATGTCATCCGGTGTCTGCGCTGCATTATTCTGTGCCAACAGGATATCTTCCGCGGCAGGAATGGGCTCCTTGGTCGGGCTCAGGGTAAAGGTCGTCTCCCCCCCCTGGAAGCTGGCACCGTCCGGAGCAAGCACAACAGCATCCTTGGGCAAGACATCGCCTTCGGCCAGCGGGATTTGGCTTCCATCTGCTGCAACCAGATAGACTTTGCCTTTCAACTGGGTAATGACGACATCCTGTTCCAAAACGATATTGTGGCTGCTCATCAGTCTCTCCTGAATATCTATGGGCATACTTTTCCAGCCTCTACTGTGCCCGTCCCTGAGCCCAGAAACCAGTTAGAAAATTCGAACGAACAGACTAATTCGGGACTGGATTGAACGACGGATCAGAACTGTGGGATAGCGTGATAATGCCAATTAAATCAATAGCATTTCATATAACAAACAAAGGCAGGAACCAGATACTGGCTCCTGCCTAGGGCTCTCAAGCTCCGGCCCAGAGCAGGATGGCCAGCAGTTGAGGCGAGATAATCCGAAGGAACATCACCAAGGGGTAAACCGTTGCGTACGAGAGTGCGCTGGCTCCGCTGGTAGGGTGCATGGCATTGGCAAACGCCAGAGCGGGCGGATCCGTCATGGAGCCCGCCAGCAACCCGCAGAGCGTGAGGTAGTTGAGCTTGCCGTAGTGACGAGCCAGCAGCCCGACCACCACCAAGGGGATCAGAGTGATCGCCACCCCGTACATCACCCAGGCAGGGCCGTCGCCGTTGATCAGGGTATCGATGAAGCCAGCCCCTGACTTGAATCCCACCACCGCCAGGAACAACACGATACCGAGCTCACGCAACGCCAGGTTTGCACTCGGCGGCATGAACCAGTAGAGCTTGCCGATACTGCCGATACGCGAGAGGACAAGAGCAACCACCAGCGGTCCACCCGCCAGCCCCAGTTTGAGGGCCGCAGGGAAACCAGGCAGATAGAAAGGAATAGAGCCGAGCAAGACCCCCAGCCCGACACCGATGAAGACCGGCAGCATTTGTACTTGCTGCAGCTTCTGCTGCACGTTGCCCACTACACTGGTCACCGCCTCGATGGCATCTAGGCGTCCCACCAGGTTGAGAATGTCGCCAAACTGCAGACTGGTCTGACTAGTCGGCACCAGTTCAATCCCCGCCCGGTTGAGACGGGAGATGACCACATCGTATTTTTGCTTGATGTCGAGATCGCGGATCCGTTTGCCGAGCACCTGCTCGTTGGTGACCACCACCCGCTCGACCCGCAGATCCGTGCCTCGGGTTGAGAGCGAAGTATCCACCTCCTCCCCCAGCACCAGCAGCACCTTGTGCAGGGCGTGCTGCTCGCCGACCAGATGCAACAGATCGCCGAGTTCGATGCGGGACTCCGGCCTCGGTACCATCAGCACCTCACCACGCTTGAGGCGGGAGCAGATGACGTCCGCTTCATCCAGACTCGGGATTTCCCGCAGCATCAGACCGTGCATATTCGGGTTGCGCACCGCGATGTTGATGGTCTGCAGGCTCTCCTTGCCCTTGTTGGCCTGCTGCTCGAACGCCGCCGCCTCTTCATCGATCTTGATGTGGAAGAACACCCGGATGAACCACATGGTGAGCAGGATCCCGCAGATCCCGAATGGGTAAGCCACGGCATACCCCATCCCCATGGTACTCATCATGTCGGGAGCGGCCCCCAGCTCTCCCAGGATCTGCTGACCCGCCCCGAGGGAAGGGGTATTGGTCACCGCACCGGAGAAGATCCCGAGGATGGCAGGCAGCGGCACGTCAAACAGCTGATGCAGCCCGACAGCCACCAGAGCGCCGAGCAGCACCAGCAGGGCAGCAAAGCCATTGAGCTTGAGCCCGGAGCTGCGCAGGGAAGAGAAGAAGCCGGGGCCGACCTGGATGCCGATGGTATAGACAAACAGGATGAGGCCAAATTCCTGAATGAAATGAAGTGTTTGTTCGTTCAATTGCAAACCGGAGAGGCCGGCGAAGTGGCCCACTATGATGCCGCCAAACAGCACCCCCCCGATCCCCAAACCAACGCCATAGACTCGCCAGTTTCCCAGCCAGAGCCCCAGCACTGCCACCAGCGACAATATGCTGATGGAAAGCGCGATCTCACTCATTGCATGCATCCTTTCCAAACCAGACTGTCGTTAGCTTGTCAGCAAATGCAGGAGGCAACTGTGGGATGCCGCACGAATTCAGGCTTTCATTGGCACCAAAATACCAATTAAGGGTTAGCCGACGTAACCGTAAATGGCCGCAAAGTGGCAGGCGCTGCCTCCCAGCACGAACAAGTGCCAAATGGCATGGTTATAAGGGATACGTTTGGATGCGTAGAAGATCACCCCCAGACTGTAGATGAGACCCCCTATCCCGAGCAGCAGCAGTCCCTCCCCCGCCAGATGAAGGTAGAGTTGATACACCACCACCAGCGATAGCCAACCCAGCAACAGGTAGGTAAACAGAGACAATCGCTTGAATCTGTTGATAAAGACCAGCTTGAATGCGACCCCTGCCAGGGCCAGCACCCAGATCACCACCATCAATCCCTGAGCTAAAGGCGTGTCCAGGGCGACCAGCAAGAAGGGGGTATAGGTCCCCGCGATCAGCAGATAGATGGCGCAGTGATCAAACAGCTTGCACCAGCGCCGTGCCGTTGCCGACGTCACGCTGTGATAGAGGGTCGAAGCGAGATAGAGCAGCACCAGGCTGATGCCATAGAGGCCGTAGCTCAGCAATACCTGGGGGCCCTCATCCCAGCCTTTATGCAGCAGCAGGGCCAGCCCCAGGATCCCGAGCAGCAACCCCAGCCCATGGCTGAGGCGATTGGCCCACTCTTCCCGCGGGGAATAACCGGTCACATTACTCATCACTGCCTCCTGCCAAAACTCGCCTCACTCTAGCGGCCCTCATTTCAGGCTACAAGTGTTAGCTCAAAATAAAAGTGCCGTCACGGAGCGCGGTGCGATGCGCAGGAGATGGCTGTTCCCCCTGCCCCTTTGGTGTATGCTCTGCGGCCGGCGCCACACCCCGGGCAAGGCCCAAACTGGCGTAGTCTGCCCCCACGCAGGTCTGGAGGACCCGATGACACTGACTGATCTCTTCACACAACCGGATCCGGACTTCGGCCAGGCCATGACGGCCCTGCTGGAGACCTTCCATCGTTCGGACGACAGTCAGGCGCCCTATCTACGGGATCAGTTCATCCACCAGTTCGATCAATCCCGCATGCCCGCTGCTGGTATGAGCACACAGGAGTACCTGGCCCGGCTGGCGACCCTGGTTCCCGGCGCCTCGCACCTCACCTCCCCCCGCTACATGGGACACATGACGGCGCCACTGCCGACCTTTACCGCCGAGCTCTCCCGTCTGCTGGTGATGCTGAACCAGAACCCGATGAAGATGGAGTCTTCCCGCCTGCTCAGCTTCCTCGAGCGGGAAGTGCTGGCCAAGCTGCATCGCTTGATCTACCGCCAGAGCGACGATTTCTATGCCAGCCAGATGCACGCCAAGGATGCGGCCCTCGGCGTCATGACCAGCGGCGGTACCATCGCCAACGTCACCGCCCTCTGGCTGGCCCGCAACCAGGCCTGTGGTGACAACCTGTTTTCCCTCTATGAACAGGGCTATCGCGGCGCCGTGATCCTGGGGTCGCGGCTGATGCACTACTCCTTCGACAAGGGTATGGATCTGCTGGGTCTCGGCGCGGCCAGCGTGTGGCGGCTCGATACCCATGATGACAATCGCCTCAACTTGGCGGCGCTCGAATCCGCACTGACTCACTGCAAGGCGCAAAAACTCAAGGTGCTGGCCCTGGTCGGCGTCGCCGGCAGCACGGATTTTGGCTCCATCGATCCCCTGCCCGAACTCGCCGCCATCGCCAGACGGGAGGGGATCCACTTCCATGTGGATGCCGCCTGGGGCGGTCCCACCCTCTACTCCCCCCGCTATCAGGAGTTGCTGGCCGGGATCGAGCAGGCCGACACGGTGACGCTGGATGGCCACAAACAACTTCTGGTGCCGCTCGGTACCGGCATGCTGCTCTGCCGCCAGCCGGACCTGATGATGACGGTCAAGCGGGAAGCCCCCTACGCCATTCGGGCGACCTCCTTCGACCAGGGGCGTTTCACCCTGGAGGGAACCCGTCCCGCCAATGCACTCTATCTGGACGCCGCCTTCCAGCTGCTGGGCCAGCAAGGCTATGCCGGACTTATCGAGGCGAATTACGACAGGGCCAGGCTGATGGCCAGGCTCATCGAAGAGAACCCGGCCTTCGAATTAATCTCTGCCCCCGTGATGAACCTGCTCTCTTACCGCTGCATTCCGCCACATTTACAGAACAAGGCACTGGATGATGCTGCCAACAGGCAGATCAATGACTTCAACGTGGCGCTACAGAAGGCGCAGCGGGCCGAGGGTCACAGCTTCGTCTCCCGTACCCAGCGGGCGGTCGGCCGATACGGCGAGCAACCCCTCACCCTGCTGCGGGCCGTGCTGCTCAACCCGCTGATCGAGCAACACCACATCCAGGACTTGCTGGCGGATCAGGAGCGCCTTGGCAAGGTGATCGCCCACGAGCTATTTGGGGCAAAGGCCCCGCAGGCCTGATGCCGGAACATCATCGGCCGGATAACGCAGCCAAGATCCGACAGCGCGGGAACGGCTGACACGGTGACGCGGTCTTATTCATTTGCCGTTGTCTGGCAGGCAGGTACACTGAGTGAAATTTTGAGGTTAACGGACCCAGCATGAAGCAGTTTATTGAATTCATTCCCCTGATCGTCTTCTTCGCGGTCTACAAGTTTTATGACATCTACATGGCCACCGGTGCCCTGGTGGTGGTCACCGGCCTGCAGCTCGCCTACAGCTGGATCCGCTATCGCAAAGTAGAGAAGATGCAGCTGTTCACCTTCCTGCTGGTCGGCTTCTTCGGCGGCCTCACCGTCTTCTTCCACGACGACACCTTCATCAAGTGGAAGGTGACTGTGATCAACGTGCTGTTTGCCCTCGCCCTGCTCATCAGCCGCTACGGCTTTGGCAAGAACCTCATCAAGCAGATGCTGGCCAAGGAGCTGCAGGCGCCGGATCGTATCTGGGATCATGTCAACCTCGGCTGGGTCGGCTTCTTCGCCCTCTGCGGCCTGCTCAACCTCTATGTGGCCTTCAACCTGTCCCAAGAGGTGTGGGTCAACTTCAAGGTGTTCGGCCTGCTCGGCCTGACCCTGGTCTTCACTCTGCTGAGCGGCGTCTATCTCTATCGCCACCTGCCGGCGGAGCAAAAAGCCGAACAGGACAAATAACCGCAACCAGAAAGGGATTGTTCCATGTGGTATCTGATCTACTCCGAAGACGTCGCGGGCAGCCTGCCCCAGCGCAAGCTGGCTCGCCCCGCCCACCTCGCCCGTCTGCAGGCACTGCAGGATGAGGGGCGGCTGCTGACCGCCGGCCCCAACCCGGCCATCGACGCCGAGGATCCTGCCGATGCGGGTTTCACCGGCAGCACCGTCATCGCCGAGTTTGGCAGCCAGGAAGAGGCCAAGGCCTGGGCCGACGGCGATCCTTATGTGGCGGCTGGCGTCTACGCCAAGGTCACCATCAAGCCTTACAAGAAGGTGTTCTGAGTCAGCCGCTCCCCTGGCTGTGTTCAAACATGCGAAAGGCCGGACAATGTCCGGCCTTTCTATTTGGCTCGCGAGAACGGCGGGGTGGCTCAGGCCTTGGCCACAAACCAGGGGTTGAGGATATCCGGCTTGTTGTAGGCAAGGGGAGACCCATCGAGCTGGGTCACGCTGCCCCCGGCCCCCTCCAGCACCGCCTGGGCCGCCGCCGTGTCCCATTCGCAGGTCGGTGCCAACCTGGGATAGAGTTCGGCCCCGCCCTCGGCGATGATGCAAAACTTCAATGAGCTGCCCATGGCGATCAGCTCAATCTCCCCCTTCGCCATGTCGCCGAAACGGGCCAGATAATCCAGAGTGGCCTGAGAGAGGTGATTGCGACTGCCCACCACCTTCCAGACCTGTCCCTCGGCATGGGGGCGGGTCTGGATAGGAGCTGTGCCACTCGCATCTGTCCGCCAGGCCCCGACTCCCTTGCCGCCATACCAGAGCTTGTCCAGCACGGGAGCATAAACCAGTCCCCAAATGGGCTTGCCCGCCTCGATGAGCGCGATGTTCACCGTGAACTCCCCGTTGCGAGAGACAAACTCCTTGGTGCCATCCAGAGGGTCCACCAGCCAGTAACGTGACCAGCCAAGCCGCTCCTGCATGACACCCGCATCCGACTCCTCCGACAGCACGGGGATCCCTGGCGTCAATGCTGCCAACGCCTGCACGATGACCTCGTGAGCCCCCTTGTCGGCCGCAGTCAGCGGGCTCTCGTCCTGCTTGTATTCCACCTCGAAGGGTTGATGGTAGATGGCCAGGATGGCACGACCTGCGGCGCGGGCGATGGGCTCCAGATCGGAAATGGCGGGTTGGGACATGGAAAAGGCATCCTGTTCAAATGGTTAGCCAGTGTAACCGAGGAGACGGCACCCGGCTTATAGCCGATTCACCTGAGTTATTCCCTGCTAATTCTGACAGACGAAAAATGGCGCAGCTCGGCTAGCTTTCTATAGCCAATCGGCACCTAACAAGGATGTGACATCATGAACAGAAAGACCCTGATTGCAGCCCTGCTGCTGGGCGCCCTGCCGCTCTTTAGCCAACCCCTGATCGCTGCCGACAAGCCCGCTACCCAGCCCGCCGCAACCGTCAACCAAGCCAAGGAGAACGGCAAGGTCAACCTCAATACCGCCAGCGCCGATGAGCTTGCATCCCTGAAGGGCATTGGCGAGAAGAAGGCCCAGGCCATCGTCGATTACCGAGAGAAGCAGGGCAAGTTTACCTCGGTGGAGCAGCTGGAGGAGGTGAGCGGCATCGGACCTGCAACCCTGGATGCAAACCGGGACATGATCATCGTCAAGTAGCGAGTCAAGACCCTGTTTCTCCTGTGGGCAGCCAGTGGCTGCCCTATTTTTCTTCGGGTATCATGAGCCCACTTAGTATCTTCGGACTCACTTCCATGAAAAAGACCCCTCTCGTTGTTCGCAAGGCCGTTCTCCCCGTCGCCGGTCTGGGCACTCGCATGCTGCCCGCTACCAAGGCCATTCCCAAGGAGATGCTGCCGGTGGTCGACAAGCCACTGATCCAGTACGTGGTGCGTGAGGCCATCGCCGCCGGCATCAAGGAGATCATCCTGGTGACCCACTCCAGCAAGAACTCCATCGAGAACCACTTCGACAAGAGTTTCGAACTGGAGGCGACTCTGGAGAAGCGGGTCAAGCGTCAGCTGCTGGAAGAGGTGCAACATATCTGCCCCAAAGACGTGACCATCATGCACGTGCGCCAGGGTGAGGCCAAGGGTCTGGGCCATGCGGTGCTCTGCGCCCGCCCGCTGATCGGCGATCAACCCTTTGCGGTGCTGCTGCCGGACGTACTGATCGACGAGGTGGCCAGCGATCTCAAGCAGGACAACCTGGCCGAGATGGTGCATCTGTTCGAAGACGATCAGATCAGCCAGATCATGGTGGAAGCCGTGCCCGAGCAGGATGTGGACAAATACGGCATCGCCGACATCAAGGGCGAGGCACTGACCGCCGGCATGTCACTGCCGATGCAGGCCATCGTCGAGAAGCCCCCCCGTGACGAGGCTCCCTCCAACCTCGCCGTGGTCGGCCGCTACGTGCTGTCTGCCAACATCTGGCCCCTGCTGGAGAAAACGCCGGCCGGCGCCGGGGACGAGATCCAGCTGACCGACGCCATCGCCATGCTGATGGAGAAGGAGCAGGTCAACGCCTACTTCATGAAGGGCCGCAGCCACGATTGCGGCAGCAAGTTTGGTTATATGAAGGCCAATGTGGAATATGCCAGCCGCCACAAGGAGCTCGGCAAGGAGTTCACCAGCTGGCTGAAACAATTTGCCAAAGAGTTGTAATCGCTGAATATTTGCACAATATACAGAATAAAAAACTGGGCATCATTCGATGCCCTTTTTTCATTTTTTAAACAAAAAATCAACCATCGATAGATAAAATAACGTCAAAAACGCTCGTTGTAATTCGATTCCGCTTGTTTTATAAGAAAGATGGCTTGTTCCTAGCCCTTGCATAAAATTTCTAAAAAAATATAAGACACAGGTGGAAGTTCCAATGAATAACCCGTCCAAAGGGACCTTTTTAGGTCACCCTAAAGGGCTTTTTTTGCTCTTTAGTACCGAACTGTGGGAGAGATTCTCCTATTACGGCATGCGTGCCGTGCTCGTCCTCTATCTGACCGACATGACTACCAATGGCGGCATGGGCTGGACACAAGCCGATGCGCTCAAGCTGTACGGCATCTACACCGGCCTGGTCTACATCACCCCCATCATCGGCGGCTGGCTGGCGGATACCTTCCTCGGTCAACGTCGCGCCATCCTGTTTGGCGCCATACTGATGGCGGCCGGCCAGTTCACCCTGGCCCTGCCCCACACCATGTTCCCGGACATGGTCAACACCGTCTTCTACGCGGGCCTCGGTCTGCTGATCCTGGGTAACGGTCTGTTCAAGCCGAACATCTCCACCATGGTGGGTGACCTATACAAGGAAGGGGATCATCGCCGCGACGGTGCCTTCACCATCTTCTACATGGGCATCAACCTCGGCTCCCTGCTGGCTGGCGTGATCTGTGGCGCTGCCGCCACCGCCTACGGCTGGCAAGCAGCCTTCGTCAGCGCCGGTATCGGCATGCTGCTCTCCCTGGTGGTGCAAGCCACCATGGCCCAGCGTTTCCTGGGTGACATCGGCCGTGTACCGGCCGCCCAGCGCGCCGCCGAGCAACGTTCCAAGGAGCAGAAGGCTCCGCTGACCAAGCAGGAAGTGGATCGCATCAAGGTCATCCTGGTGCTGGGTCTGTTCACCATCATCTTCTGGGCCGGTTTCGAGCAGGCTGGTGGCCTGATGAACCTGTACGCACAGGAATATACCGACCGCATGATCGGCAGCTTCGAAGTGCCGACCGCCTGGTTCCAGTCCCTGAACCCCTTCTTCATCATCACCCTCGCCCCGATCGTGGCGGCCATCTGGATCAAGCTCGGCAAGAAAGAGCCGAACTCCCCGGTGAAATTCGCCATGGGTCTGCTGTTCCTGGCCGTCGGCTTCCTGTTCATGATCGGTGCCGTGCTGGAGCAAGGTGGTGATCAGGCCGTCAAGACCTCCATGTTCTGGCTGGTCGGTGCCTACCTGTTCCACACCCTGGGCGAGCTCTGCCTCTCCCCCATCGGGCTCTCCATGGTGACCAAGCTGGCTCCGCTGCGCCTGGCCTCCCTGATGATGGGTGCCTGGTTCGGCTTCGTGGCCCTGGCCAACTATGCCGCCGGCTTCATCGGCTCCTTCGTAGGCGAGTCCGGCGCCATGGCCATCTTCGGTGGTATCGCACTGGCCGCGGTGATCAGCGCCCTGATCCTGCTGACCATGGCCAATCGCCTGGTCTACTGGATGCACGGTGCCGAAGGCCCGGCCAAAGCCGCCGACGACAGCGACAAGAAACTGCAATCCGCCACCGTCTGATCGGTCAGGATGCAGCAACAAAGAGGGCGCCCATTGGGCGCCCTCTTTGCTTTCCGGCTTATTGCTCGCGATCTCAGTGATGACGCACCTGCATCTTCAACGCGCTGCCGCTGTCACTGCGAAACTGCAGTTCGAATGGCTCGTGCCAGCTGCGTTTGTGCAGGCTGTACCGGCTGCTGCGCATCAGCCCCAGGGGCAAGCCCCCCGAGCGCATCAACCAGCGCGGCGAGGTGAGACCGGCATTGGCAAACACCAGACCATCCTCCTGATCAAACAGCAGGGCGGCCATGGAGAAGGAGTGGCGCAACCCCGACTCCAGCAGTTGCAGATTGAGGTAATCCAGCAGGCGATGGGGCTGGGTCAGCAGCAGACTCTCCTGCTGCTGGTATTGGCGGTAGGGCCCGTTCATCAGGGAGCGCACCAGTGCGCTGCAGAAGGCCGCATCCATGCCAAGGAGGGGCAGCTCCATCACCAGCACCAGCAGCTTGTCATCCAGCTTGAAGGTATCGGGGATGAAGAGGTTGCCCATGCCGGCGAAGGTCACCTGCCAGGGGCCCCACTCCTGCAGACCTGGGGGGGCCAGCCAGGCCAGCAGACGGCTGGAGGCTCTGTCGTGGGCACGGAAGAAGTCCATGTGCTCCATCAGCTCGAGCTGCTGGCTCTGATGCCCGACGCCCGCCAGACACTGGTCGATGCTGCGCCGGATCTGGTCATAGTCGGAGACCGGCTTGATGAAGAAATCCTTCGCCCCGGCCCGCAGCGCCCGCTCGATGGCGGCCATCTTGTCCTGACCGGAGATGACGATGACGGGCACCTCGGGATAGCGAGCGGCGAGGCAGGCTATCACTTCGTGGCCATCCATATTGGGCATGTTGAGATCGCAGAGCACGATGTCGGGGTGATAAAGGGCGGCGGCGGAGAGCCCTTCAATGCCATCTTCGGCCTGAAAGACACAGGCCCCCTCATGCTCGAGATAAGTGACCAAGGAGTGGCGAAAAACCGCCTCATCCTCTACCACCAAGATCCGTAGTCCGGCTTTTGACATCTTGACAAAGCTCTTATTAGTCAGCGTGTTAGTTGGATATTAAGCCTAGATCATGTGGGGTCTATATCGCCACCCAAGGATGCAATTGCGCGTCATGAATCTGCCGATGCCCGGCCCAACTGGTTGAAATAGACTGACTATTTCATCAATATTTTTTGGTGCCCAGAGGTATTGCCAGCCCTGGCACCACGAATTGTATGCAGCCACACCATGAGGGATAATGCTCTCATTCCCGATTGTGAAGCAGACCATGACCCCAGCCGAATACAGCGCCCTCGCCCATCCCAGGTTGTCCCATCCGGCCCGCAGCCTCTATACCCTGCAACTGCGTCGGCTGGTGCTGGAAAACCGGCAGACCCGGCTCAACTACCCGGAGCTCGGGCGCGCGCTGGCGGTGGTCGATCCGGGCGATCCCAGCGGTTTCTGCTATCAGGTCAATGCCAGACAGCTGACTGAGCTGCTGGATGAACTGATGGAAGCAGAATTGTTGCAAGTCGAGGCCCATGGCGACAGTGAGCACTATCATCAGTGCCCCTTCCTGCTGCCCCTGCTGAGTCAGCGCGTGCGCAGCCCGCTGCCGGAGCGGCCGTTCCAGATGCACCTGCAGTGGCGCCCGGATGAGGAGCTGCCCGCCCTCGCCCGGCTGTGCGGCGTGATCGACGCCAGCTACAGCGAGGAAGATCTCGGGGAGTTCATCGCCTACTGGCTGGGCCGCCCCGAGGTGTTCGACTCCCAGCACCAGTGGATGCTCAAATTCATCCGTACCCTGAAGAGCCGCCGTTACGCCCGCCGCCAGCCGATGGAGATCAAGGGCTATCAGCAGGTCAGCCCGCCCCCGGTGGAATCCGGCCCGAGCAGACGGGCACAGGAGATGATAGAAACCGCCAAGCGCCTGGCCCAGGAGCCGGATAATGATTGATCCCAAGCATCGGCAGCAGGCACTATTGGCCGCACCATCGGTCACACCCTTGTCCGCCCTTTACCCTTTCCCTCGCAGAAGGAGCCATTCATGACAGACCCGCAAGATCCCCTGCGCCAGGAGCTGGAAGAGATCGAGGCCAGACGCAAGAAGATAGCCAGAGCCAAACAGGATCAGCGCGTGCACGATCCCGAGTTGAGCCAGCATGTGGGTGGCCTGCTGGAGCGCATCCGCCGCCTGCAGGCCCAGACCGGCGGCAGCCAGTACGATTACGAGACCCTGCGCAAGGAGTACGACGCCAAGGCGAACGAGGAAGTACGCGAGCTGCAGAAGGCGGCGCGCCAGGAGCGGATCCTGAAGCTGATCGCCCAGGCCGATCTCAACCCTGACTGGATCTTCGACAAGATGGATGCCACCGATCCGGCGCTGCAATACCCCATCGAGACCGCCCGCTACTTCATCAGCGGCTTCGAGCACTGGGAGAAGAGCGGCGGCGGCTGCATGCTCATCTACGGGGACTACGGCACCGGCAAGTCGACCCTGGCGGGAGCCGTCGCTCACGAGTTGATCGAACGTCACCAGAAATCGGTGATCTTCCAGCAGTGGGCCTCCATCGTGGATCGGTTGTTCTTCAACGTCATCCAGGATCAGGAGGAGCGCAACCAGTACCGCCGCGCCCTGGAAGAGGTTGATTTGCTGATCATCGACGAAGTGGCCGCCAACCGCGCCAAGATGGCGGAGAGCCAGTCCAGCTTCCTCGGCCACCTGTTGCGCCGCCGTCGCAACCTGTCAAAGAGCGTCATCATCATCACCAACCACAGCCCCCAGAGCCTGCATCAGGCCATCGGGGACTTCAGCTTCGAGGCGATCAAGGCCTTCAACCCGGTGGATATCCACCTGAGTGGCCCCAGTCGCCGCCCCAGCATCGGCCACTACAACGGCTGACCCTGCGGGCCGACGTCACCGACGTCGGCCCGTTGCTTTTCTGCTTTCCCTTCACAGATAAAAACAACTCTCATTTACATCCCCTCTTCCAGGCCCTAGGCTACCCCTTTTCTTCAAGGGGACTCTCTCATGCCGACCATTCTCATCTTCGGAGCCAGCCGCGGGCTGGGCCGCGCCTTCACCGAGCAGGCATTGCGCCAAGGCCACAGGGTCGTCGCCCTGGTACGCAGCCCCGACATGGCCGCCGAGCTGCAATCCCTGGGGGCCGAGACGGTGCAGGGGGATGCCCTGGACTCGGCCGCCGTGGCCGCAGCCTGCCAACTGGCTGGCAGCGAGGCCCGGGTGGTCTCCACCCTGGGCAGCTTCCGTCAGCAGCAACCCGTGGATTATCAGGGCAACCGCCAGGTGATCGACGCCATGGAGCAGGCCGGACTCAAGCGCCTGCTGCTGGTCACGTCCCTCGGCTGCGGCGACAGCTGGCAATACTTGCCCGAGCGGGCGCGGGAGGCCTTCGGTCACGAGGTGCGGCTGAAGAGTCTGGCGGAGAGCTGGCTGCAGACAAGCGAACTCGAATGGACCATATTGCGGCCAGCCGGCCTGCAGGATGGGGACGCGACCGGCAAGGCAGTGCTCAGCCAGGGGCAGGAGGTGCACGGTCTGGTCAGGCGCCAGGACGTGGCGCTGCAGGGTTTGCAACTGCTCACCGACCAGCTAGCCCTCGGCCAGATCTACGCCATCGGGGAGCCCGGTCTGCAACGCAGTTAAGCCGCCATTCGGGTGCCGGATCTTTGAAAAACGGTCAGCTTTCGCTGACCGTTTTCATATCGGGTTCGGTGCCCTGACGCTGGCGCCAGGCCAGCAAGAGGATGGCGAGCAGACCGTTGAACAGGGCCAGCCCCCACAGCTGCCACCAGTAGCCAGAGACCTGGGAGAACGCGGCCCCCATCTGGTTCAGGCGCAGGAAACCCTCGATGGCCGGGGTACTCGGCACCCACTGGGACAGCCAGTTGAGCGGCGCAGGGATGAGCTCGAGAGGCCAGATAAAACCGGCAAGGAACACCAGCGGCAGGGAGGAGACCAGCACCACCTGGGTTGGCAGATCCCGGCGGGTAAACAGCGCCCCCAGTACGATGCCGAGCCAGGTGGTCGCCAGCAGGAACGGCAGGGTGAACAGCCAGAGCGCTCCCGGCTCGGCGCTGCGCGCTATGCCGTAGTAATCGAAGCAGAAGCCGAAGAAGTAGGTCACGGGCAGCACGAAGATCCCCCCCAGCACCAGGGTTCTGGCCAGCAGCAAGGCCCAGACGGGCGCCTGCTGCCAATAGCCACGTTCGCCACGGCGGCTGAGCTGGTTCTGGGTCGCCCCCAGGATGCCGGCCCCCATCAGCAGCACCTGATGCAGGATCAGCACGAACACCGCAGGCACCACGTAGTTCACATACCCCATGGAGGGGTTGAACACCGGCAGCACGTTGAGGCCCACCGCATTCCAGCCCACGGCCGCCTGGGGCAGCGCCTCCCCGTGGCTCAGCAGGCGCGCCACCTTCACCTGAGCGGCCAGGGTGCCGCCCGCCTGGGCCAACCCCTCGGCGATGGTGCCGTACACCAGGAAGTAGGAGGCGTCCCCCGCATAGCTCAAGGTCACACTACGGCCCAGCATCAGGTTCCGATAGAAGTGGCGGGGGATGTGCAAGATGCCGCTCGCCTTGCCGGTCAGCAGCCAGTGGCGAGCCTCGTCCAGGCTGGCGACCCGCGCCACCAGTCTGACCTGGGGCGTGGCATCGGCCATGAACTCCAGCTGGCGGGAGAGCTGGCTGCCATCGTCATTGACCACCACCACCGCCTCTTCCCGCGGCAATTGATTCAGGTAAGGCTGGGGATAGAGGAAGGAGTAGAAAAAGACGCCACCAAACAGGGTCAGCATGATGGCCCTGTCCGTCAGCAGACTGCGCAGCTCGAGGCGCAGCAGATCCCAGAAGCCCATCATGATTTGGCCTCCCCGGCCCCGGGGCCCAGGGTCGTCTGCGGTCGATAACGGCGCACCACCACGAGCAGGGGCAGCAGGAACAGCAACAGGGCGCCGAACTGGGGCAGGGTCGCCCCGAGCGGCAGACCGTAGTTGGTCTGCCCTATCTGTAGTTCGACGTAATGGGAGATCGGCAACAGGCTGCGCCAGAACTGGGCAAGATCCCCCATGGCACTGACCGGGAAGGTGACTCCCATGAAGGCAAAGCCCGGTGCGGTGTAAGCCCCCGCTATCGACAGCGCCCGCGCCGGATCCCGCAACAGGGCGTAGAAGAAGGCCCCCATGCTGACGCAGGCGGCCGATGCCAACCCAAGCCCAAGCGTCAGGATCAGCCAACTACCCTGCATGGGATAGCCAAACGCCATAAACAGCAGCAGACTCCACCCCAGCCCCCAAGCCCAGCCGATGAGCACGTGAGGCAACAAAATGCGCCACAGGCCCTTCCAGACCCCTTCACGGGCCCAGTTCAGGCCGAGCCGGTCTAGCCGTGCCAGTGCATTCAAACCGTAGAGCACCACCAGGATCTGCCACACCGCGGGCAGCAGAGCACTCAGCAGGAACTGGGCGTAGCTGGAGTTGAGGTTGTAGAGCGCCGTGATCTGGCTGGTGATGGGCAGAGACTGTCCCAGCGCGCCGGGCAGCGCCTTGCCATCCGCCATGGCCGCCAATACGCCGACCTGACCGTTGAGGGTGCCGACCACCTGGGCCAGGGCCGAGCTCACCAGCTTGGCGATGAGGATGAACTGGCCGTTGTTGAGCACGGTGACCTGAGGTTGGCTGCCTTCCCGAGCGTCCCGCTCCAGATGGGCGGGGATCACCACCAGGGCGTAGATACTCCCCCCTCGCAGCGCTCTGGCTCCCTCGTCGATGGAGTCGAACTGGTCGCTGACCTTAAGCCCGCTCGAACCATCCAGCGAGAACGCCAGCTGGCGGGAGAGCGCACTCCTGTCCAGATCCACCAGACCTATCTTGAGATCCCGTGCAAGCCCCGCCGAGAAGATCCAGCACAGGATCCCGATCAGCAGCAGCGGGAGCCAGCTCGCCAGCGCCCGCCCGAAGGGATCCTGCCACAGTCGTCGCCACTCGCTGTTCATCAAAGCTCGACCAGTACGCTCATGCCGACCCGCAGCCCCTCAACCGCTTGCAGGGGACGGGCCTCCACCTGGAAGCTCTTCATGTCGAAGCCCTGACGGGTATCGGTGGCGCGCCAGGTGGCAAAGTCGCCCATGGCCGCGACATGGCTTACCTTGAAGCGGATCAGCTGATCCCCAAGGCCGGGAATGCGGGCGTCGAACTCGGTGCCCACCGGGAAGCGGGGCAACAGATCCTCACGGATGTGGAACTGGGCCCAGGCATCCTCCATGTCGAGCAGGGTCACCACGGGGAAGCCCTGGGGAGCCAGTTCGCCACTGCGCAGCAGCACCTGAGCCACTTCACCGGCGTGCGGAGTGACAATGCGGGTATCGGCGAGATAAGCCTCCACCTCGGCCACTGAGCCTGCCGCCATCTTGGCCTGCTCCCGGGCCGCCACCTTGGTCTCCTCCCGCGCCCCTTCAAGGGTCATCTGATATTGCTGCCAGGCCATGCCTTCGCTGTACTTGGCCGCCTGCCAGGCGGTCCAGGCCTCGTCTCGCTTCTGCAGGGGCATGACGCCGTCACGGTGCAGGTTGGCGATGCGGGCATAGGTCTTGCCATGGAGCAGGGCCGCCGCCTTGGCCTGTTGCCACTGATCTTTTGCCGCCGCGATCTGCTGGGCCCGCGCCCCCTTCTCGGCCTCTTGCGCCAGGGCGCCAGCCGCCGCCTGACCCGCCTTGGCCTGACTCAGCTTGGCCTCGATCTCCGGGCTCGCCAGGGTGAAGGCGAGCTGCCCCTTGCTCAGCTGATCCCCCTTCTTCACCAGCACCTCATCGATGCGCCCCGCCACCTTGGAGGAGACGGAGTATTGCTGCGCCTCTATCTGCCCTTGCAGCCGTACCGGCTCCGGCTGATAGGCGAGCCAGAAGCGCCAGCCCAGCCAGATGACCAGCAACACCAGCGGCAGGGCCAGCCACAGCGGCTTGCCTCGGCTCATCTTCTTCTTTATGGGGGAGTGACTCATGCATTCACCTCGGCAAACGGGCGACCCTTGGCGGTCGAAACACAATGTGGGATCAACAGCGCAGGGCTCATGAATTCACCTCGATGGCCTGACCATGCTGATATTGATTGAAACTGTTCATCTGACCGGAGAGCGCCAGCAATCGGGCCAGGGAGATGACGTATTGATAGGCGGCGGCCGCGCGCTGGGTCTTGACCCCCGCCAGCTGATTCCGGGCATCCACCACGTCCAGCGAGGTGGAGAGCCCCTGGCCGAACGCCTTGTCCCGCAGCCGCACGTTCTCCTGCGCCAGCGCCTGGGTGGAGGCGAGGGACTGATACTCCTCCAGCCCCTGAGCCGCCTCGCGCCAGGTCTTCTCGACCAGCAACTCCAGATCCTGGCGGGTCTTGGCCTGCAGCAGATTGACCTGCAGCTCGGCGCTCTTGGCCGCCTGCACCGTCTCCGAGCGGCCGTCACGGCTCACCAGCGGCATGCTGACCCCCACCCCGACCAGCCAGTCCGGCGTGGTCTTGGAGACGATGGAGTCATCCTCGTAGAGGTTGTAATTACCGAACAGGAACAGCTCGGGGGCATATTTGCCCTTCTCCAGCTTGATCATGCCCTGGGCCTGCTCCTTCTTGGCCGCCAGCAACTTGAGACCGGGGTGTACCGCCAGCGTCTCCTGCACGAAGGGGTCGAGTTGCGGCATGCCTGAGTTGATGAACAGGCGAGTATTGGGCTCCGCCTGCTTGAGTTTGAGCATATGGCCGAGGGCCAGCTGAGCGATCTCCAGGCTGCGCCGCGCCTTCTGGGTATCGATACGCGCCCTGTCATAGGCAGACTGGGCGGAGAGTCGCTCGACCTTGGCGATCTGGCCCTGGGCCTCCAGCTTCTGGGCATGATCCAGATGATGGGCCAGCCCCTGTTCTATCTCCTGCTTGGTCTGCACCACCTGCGCCGCCAGCACCACGCCGAAATAGGTCTGGGAGAGGCTCTCGAAGGTGGACTGCTGCTTGAGCACCAGCAGCTGCTGCGCCTCGCTCACCTGAGCCTGGCGAATGTCCTGGGCCGCATCGATGCGCCCGCCGGTGAACAGTGGCCACAGCATCTTGACCGAGCTGGTGACCACATTCTGTTTGGTCAAGGGAGTAACGAAGTCGCTCGGACTGAGGTTCAGCGCCTGCATCACAGGCCCCAGCACCTTGCCAAACTCCGGATGGTTGGCGATGGGATTGAGATCCAGCATGTCCAGTTCCATCGGCTGATCGAGGTGGGTATAGCTGGCCCCCACATCCACCTTGGGCAGATACATGGCCTTGGCCGCCTCGCGCAGCTGCTCGGCCCGCTCCACGCCCGCCTGTTCCGCCGCCAGACCATCATCCTGCTGGATGACCCGGCTCCAGGCCTCGGTGAAGCTGACGGTCTGGGCCTGAGCCGAGCCCAGCATGGCACCCAGCAGGCACGGACTGAGCAATTTGATGAACCTTGACGTCATACATCCCCAAATTCTATTTGTAATGAAATTGTGTGGAGCCTTTGCTCGATTCAGGCTCGCTATCATAACGTAAACCCATGGTGGAGGGAGACTCACAAATCGTGACACCCCTCACTCATTTGACCCCACCTATCGTCCCAGACAATATGTCTGATTTTCAAGCACTCCTGAATTTGCAAGCCTTGGCGCGACGTTTTTTTCAGAAAAAAATGGCTGACGCTCAAATACTAACCTTTTCTCCTGACTAAAAAATGCGTAATATACGCCGCCCTAAGCCGATGGTAACCGTGTAATGCAGATAGGTCCCCACACGCTTGAAACTCCCCTGATCGTGGCCCCCATGGCCGGTGTAACAGACCGACCATTTCGTGAACTTTGTTTGCGATTGGGTGCCGGCATGGCCGTTTCCGAGATGCTGCTGGCCAACCCGGATGTCTGGGATACCCAGAAAACCAGGATGAGAATGGGTCACTCTGCAGAAGGCGGCTTGCGATCGGTCCAGATTGCCGGGGCTGACCCCGAGATGATGGCGTTTGCTGCCCGCTACAACGTGGAGCAGGGCGCTCAGATCGTCGACATCAACATGGGATGCCCGGCAAAAAAAGTGAATAAGAAGTTGGCAGGTTCCGCCCTGCTGCGCCAACCCGATCTGGTCAGAACCATCTGCCGGGCCGTGGTGGATGCAGTGGACGTGCCTGTCACCTTGAAGATCCGCACAGGATGGGATCCGGATAACCGCAATGGCGAGGAGATCGCCCGAATCGCCGAAGATTGCGGTATCGCGGCCCTTGCCGTGCATGGTCGTACCCGCGCCTGCCTCTACAAGGGGGAAGCGGAGTACGACACTATCAGGGCGATTAAGCAGGCCGTATCGATTCCTGTTGTCGCCAATGGCGACATAGACAGCCCGGAGAAGGCCCGGTATGTCCTCGACTATACCGGCGTCGACGCCGTGATGATCGGCCGTGCAGCGCAAGGACGACCCTGGATTTTCCGGGAAATCCGTCATTTTCTTGAGACGGGCACCAAGCTGCCACCTCCCGACAGGGAAGAGGTTCGCACCCTGATGAACGAGCATGTTACCAACCTGCACCAGTTTTACGGTGCATATCTGGGAGCGCGCATTGCCCGTAAACACGTGGGCTGGTATCTGGATGAAGAAGAGACGGGCCGAGAATTCCGTAAACATTTCAATGCCCTGGATTGTGCTGATGCACAGCTGACGGCACTTGAAGTGTATTTCGATGGATTAGGTTAACGCATAACTAAAGAGCCGACCGAATATGTTCGAACAAACCCTGACTTCTGATGCATTGGTAACAACTACTCACAATCACGCCGCCGAGCCAACCCAGCGCCCCCTGCGTGACTCTGTGCAACAGGCCCTGCGTAACTACCTGGCCCAGTTGAACGGTCAGGAAGTGATTGATCTGTACGATATGGTTCTCTCCGAAGTCGAAGCCCCCATGCTGGACGTGATCATGCAGTACACCCGTGGCAACCAGACTCGCGCCGCCGTGATGATGGGCATCAACCGTGGTACCCTGCGCAAGAAACTCAAGCGCTACGGCATGAACTGATTTCAGTCTCCTGCTGCAGTTGCAGACGAAGGCGTATCCCAGCGATGGGATACGCCTTTTTCTATGGCCATCATTCGGCGGCCAGCTTGATCCCCAGACCCACAAACAGGCCCCCCATTACGCGGTTGAGCCAGGTCCCGACCCGGGCTGGCAGGCGCAGCTTGCTGCTCGCAAAGGCGGTAGAGAAGGCCAGCAGATGGCACCAGATCATACCGTTGAGGTTGAAGATGCAGCCCAGCACGATGAAGGCCAGCGCCTTCTGCGGCGCGGCGGGATCGATGAACTGGGGGACGAAAGCGAGGAAAAACAGCGCGACCTTGGGGTTGAGCACATTGGTCAGCAGCCCCTGCCGGTAGATACGCCCATAGGAGAGCCTGGGCAGCGCCACTGACCCCTCTCCTGCCACTGCGGTACTCGCCTTTTGCCTGAGCAGTGAAATCCCCAGATAGACCAGGTAGAGCGCCCCTGTCAGCTTGATGACGGCAAACAGCTCGGCCGAGGCACTGAGCAGGGCTGACAGCCCCAGCGCCGCTGCCAGCACGTGTACCATGGTGCCTGTCCCTATCCCCAACGCCGCCACCGAGCCGGCTCGCCAGCCCTGAGAGCCGCTGCGCAGCATGATGAGCAGGGAGTCCGGTCCCGGCATCATGTTCAGCAACAAGCCCGATACGATAAACAACGCCAGATCGTGGATCCCCAACATAGACAGCTCCTTGTGCATGAAACACCTAGTCTATGGATCCCGTCGCGCTTGTCACTCCCGTCTCTCGCGATAGTGATTATCAATGCAGGGCATAGTCGCCTTGCCGTTGCAGTTGGAGGTGGAGGGAAGATGCGGAGAAAAGAAGTCCGGTAGTCCGGTAGTCCGGTAGTCCGGTAGTCCGGTAGTCCGGTAGTCCGGTAGTGTGGCGCTAAAAACAGGCAGGAGACAGGTAATCGGAGGCGTAGAAGGCAGTTTGTTTGACTAAGTTGATAGGGCTTTACGATGTAGTTGCCTGATAAACAGGCCATGATTGGACAAAACATCTGCCAATCCCCAAATGTCAGCCAATAAAAAAGCCCGCTCAGATGAGCGGGCTTCTTCAAATTAGGTGCCTGGCAGTGTCCTACTCTCGCATGGCGAATGCCACACTACCATCGGCGCTACCGCGTTTCACTTCTGAGTTCGGCATGGGATCAGGTGGTTCCACGGCGCTATGGCCGCCAGGCAAATTCTTAATCTAGAAAGCTGACGTGAATAACGATGTCGCTCTTGGCTCGTCGCTATCACTGAATTTGAGTAGTTCATGCACTTGCTACAAGGCCAGAAACACTTCTTGGGTGTTGTATGGTTAAGCCTCACGGGTAATTAGTATGGGTTAGCTCAACACGTCGCCGCGCTTACACACCCCACCTATCAACGTTGTGGTCTCCAACGGCCCTTTAGGACCCTCAAGGGGTCAGGGATGACTCATCTCAGGGCTCGCTTCCCGCTTAGATGCTTTCAGCGGTTATCGATTCCGAACTTAGCTACCGGGCAGTGCCACTGGCGTGACAACCCGAACACCAGAGGTTCGTTCACTCCGGTCCTCTCGTACTAGGAGCAACTCCCTTCAATCATCCAACGCCCACGGCAGATAGGGACCGAACTGTCTCACGACGTTCTGAACCCAGCTCGCGTACCACTTTAAATGGCGAACAGCCATACCCTTGGGACCGACTTCAGCCCCAGGATGTGATGAGCCGACATCGAGGTGCCAAACACCGCCGTCGATATGAACTCTTGGGCGGTATCAGCCTGTTATCCCCGGAGTACCTTTTATCCGTTGAGCGATGGCCCTTCCATTCAGAACCACCGGATCACTATGACCTACTTTCGTACCTGCTCGACCTGTCCGTCTCGCAGTTAAGCTGGCTTATGCCATTGCACTAACCTCCTGATGTCCGACCAGGATTAGCCAACCTTCGTGCTCCTCCGTTACTCTTTGGGAGGAGACCGCCCCAGTCAAACTACCCACCAGGCACTGTCCGCGAGCCCGATTCAGGGCCCTGCGTTAGAACATCAAACATACAAGGGTGGTATTTCAAGGACGGCTCCACGACAACTGGCGTCATCGCTTCAAAGCCTCCCACCTATCCTACACATGTAGGTTCAATGTTCAGTGCCAAGCTGTAGTAAAGGTTCACGGGGTCTTTCCGTCTAGCCGCGGGTACACCGCATCTTCACGGCGAATTCGATTTCACTGAGTCTCGGGTGGAGACAGCATGGCCATGGTTACACCATTCGTGCAGGTCGGAACTTACCCGACAAGGAATTTCGCTACCTTAGGACCGTTATAGTTACGGCCGCCGTTTACCGGGGCTTCGATCAAGAGCTTCGCTTGCGCTAACCCCATCAATTAACCTTCCGGCACCGGGCAGGTGTCACACCCTATACGTCCACTTTCGTGTTTGCAGAGTGCTGTGTTTTTGATAAACAGTCCCAGCCATCTGGTCACTGCGACTCCCGACAGCTCCATCCGCAAGGGACTTCACCATCAAGAGCGAACCTTCTCCCGAAGTTACGGTTCTATTTTGCCTAGTTCCTTCACCCGAGTTCTCTCAAGCGCCTTGGTATTCTCTACCCGACCACCTGTGTCGGTTTGGGGTACGATGACTTGTAATCTGAAGCTTAGAGGCTTTTCCTGGAAGCAGGGCATCAATGGCTTCCGCACCGTAGTGCGTTCGTCTCGTGTCTCAGTGTTGTGTCTCCGGATTTGCCTAGAAACACCACCTACGCACTTTCACCAGGACAACCGTCGCCTGGCCCACCTAGCCTTCTCCGTCCCCCCATCGCAATTACAAGTCGTGCAGGAATATTAACCTGCTTCCCATCGATTACGCCTTTCGGCCTCACCTTAGGGGTCGACTCACCCTGCCCCGATTAACGTTGGACAGGAACCCTTGGTC